>NZ_JBBORV010000002.1:0-8883 GCF_038004745.1 Bacillus sp. FSL R5-0434 | reverse complement strand
TATTCTTTGTTGTTGATTTACTATTTACTTTTTTGAAATCAAAAAAAAAACCATAAAAGAATGGTTTTTTTTTGTCTTTTTATTTATCTAGAACGACAAGAGAAACTATGTGTGGCACCTACTTGTAAGTCACTAATTATTATTCCTTTACCTTTTTTATTGCATCTGGCCAGTGCGGCTCCACCTAAAGCTGGTACTGCAACAATCAGCATTGTTAATAAGGTAGGGCTTTTTGCAAAGGCTTTAGCAAGAGCTATCATAAGTCCCCATCCGGTTCCGTGTAGGTTAACTAGAGTTACAATATTATTAACTTGACTGTTTGATAGTTTCCAATCTCTTTTCTTGATGACACTGGCAGCACTTACTAAGCTCTTATTTTCACTCTGTTTGACATTGTTTTGGTAATACGAGTTTAACAATTTTAGTGTATCTTCTTGAGTTAGTTTTCCATTGGCATTTTCACTTGCTCTTTTAAATAAATAATAAAATTCTTGTTCCTCTTTATCTAATTTATCGATATCACTTTTTTTATTTTTAGATAAATCATACATGTTTAGTTTTTTATCTAAATCTTTGATGATATCAGTTATTTCTTTTGCTTTAGCAATTTCGTTTACATTTACATTAGGAGTCGATTCATCCATTGATACTAGTTGTGGTTTTTTTTGTGCATTAGCATAAGGTAAAGCTACGCCAGTAGTTAACATGGTTGTTGTAACTGCAGAAATTATAAATTTTTTCATTTGTGTTACCCTTCTCTCTTTTATCTGTTTTTATAAAACGATATATCCATACTTCCAAAACAACATGTAAATGTAAACATTTTTTCCTGATTTTAATAGAAATTTAAGGTTTTAGGTTTAATATAAAGGGCTGTTGAAATTGCAAATCTAAAAAGGAAGATCAGACTTTATGCGTGAGTGATTCTGTAGCATACTTTTCGGAATTGAAAATTTGACACACAGAACAAATTGTTCATGCGGTCAAATGCTGCGAGAGCAGCATGGGTTTTTCCGATTTTCTGCCGATCTCTCATCGGTGGAAAATCGGGTCGGCGGACAGCCGACAAGTGGCACGAACTTTCGACGCGATAGCGAGAATGAGAGAGCCACTAGCACCGCAGGTCGCACGTCCAAATTTGCCATGAGCATAATTTGGTGTAGTGCGTTACACCAAAGCTAAACTTTGTGTTACCATAACCCCTATACAGTGGTCTGAATCGGGGGTTTTTCTCATGGCAAATTATGCAGTCATCAGGATGGAAAAATACAAAAAAGATAGACTGAATGGAACGCAAAAACACAATCAGCGGGAGTTTCAAAAAAGTAAAAATGAAAATATTGATCGGGAGCAGACGCACTTAAATTATGATCTAGTGAACGAGAAACCGATTAGCTATTCAAAAGCGATTCATGAAAAAATTGAGGGTCGAGTCAAACGGAAGGTCCGAGCGGATGCTGTTTTGGTCAGCGAATTTTTGATCACGGCAAGTCCTTACTATATGAATGGGCTGAGCGAGAAGGAGCAGCGGCGCTATTTTGAAACAGCAGTTGATCATTTGAAAGAGAAATACAGCGCTGAAAACATGCTTTATGCCACAGTCCATATGGATGAAGCGACTCCCCATATGCATGTTGGTATTGTACCGATCACGGAGGACGGCCGACTCTCTGCGAAAGATTTTTTTAATGGCAAATTGAAGATGAAAGCCATTCAAGATGATTTTCATCGGCACATGGTTGAAAACGGTTTTGACCTGGTGCGCGGCGAACCAAGCGAAAAGAAGCATGAGAATGTTCACCAATATAAAATAAATCAGCGTCAAGCGGAGCTTGAGCGGCTTAATGCTGAAATTGCTTTAAAGGAAAAGCAGAGAGAGGAATTGGAAAAGCAAAACAAAGCTGTTCAAGCAGTTATAGAAGTGAAAAAAGAATCGCTGACAGCTAAGGCTGAAGAGTTGAAAATGCCGACTATTGAACATGAAAAAGCGTGGCTCAAAAAGGATAAAGTCATTGTGCCAGAGCGGGAACTCCATGCTTTGTACGCCTATGCGGAGCAGAAAACTAAAACGGCAGCCGAGTTGGCGGGGCAATTGAAGTCAGAAACGCAGGAAAAGGAGCGCTGGCAGTCTATCGCCCGGCAGGAAGCAGATCGGGCGGATGAAAAAGACCAACGGCTTCAAGAACTGCAGAGTAGGATCCATTCAGAAGTTGAAGCGTCCAAAAAGGAAATGCGACGCAAGCTTGCAAAGGAATTTACGGAAGAGAAGCGTGAGGATCTGCGGCAGGAAGTGAAAGAGGAGCTGACGGCTTTACGAACGGAAAATAAAGAACTGTCAGCTGAAAATAAAGGCTTGATCATTGAGAGGAATCGCAAAGCTGAGGAGAGCCTAAAACTAAAACAGGAACTTGATAAGAGAAACGGGCAGTATGCTGAGCTTTTTAGTTTCGCCAAGAAGCAGAATCAAACACTTGAAAAAGTAGCTGGAGAAAATCAGGCGCTAAAAACAGAAAATAGGACATTAAAAGAGAGAGTTGCCGTACTCGAACAATGGAAAGACAAAATTGTTCAGTGGGCTAAAGAAAAATTGCCAAAGGTGAGGAAATTAGCGGAATCGTTTTTCCGTACGGCTGGAATGCCTAAAGAAGCCAATAAATACAAGGACAATGAATTAGAGCGGTGACTGTTGGGGCAATCAGGTGATCTTCCAAAATTGCCACCACTTTTTTTGTTTAGTGGCTGCGATCATTTTTTGTGTCTCCAGCGACTCTCGTAAGGCTTGTGTGAGGAGTTCGTGTCTTTCGCTCTGTCTTTTTTCGAATGCCTCCATGCGTTCCAGCATGCTTCGATTGAATTTCTCTTGTCGCTTGATAAATTCAATCAAAGGATTGTCTTGTAGCGATGTATCGGTATTCGATATGGACAGATTTGATCGATATAAACCTGCTATATGTTTTGCGGTTTCATCGAGCGAGTGTCCATTGATTTTGGTCATTGTACATAGATATTCTAGAGCCTTTACATCATCTTCGCTATAGAGTCGCCATCCTTTGGAATCTTTATTGAAAGAATACCCTTGAGCTTCAAGTATGCTTGAATATTTTCGTACAGTCACGGGCTCTATACCAAGACGCTTTGCAACGTCCTTTGATGATAATTTAACTCCCATTTCCATATCGAATCACCTCTTAGAAAGGGTTCGCTATGATGAGGCCAAAGTCCTTTCGTGCTGCACCCTTTATTCGAGTTGTTTTGTAAAAGGATGCACTGTTACTCAAAAAATAAAAAAAGCATTGTATCTTTGAATTTGAGTTTGTTTGAGAAACATCAGGTGCGCAACAGATGGATTGTTGCGCTTTTTTTATGTTTTCTAAAAAAAATAAAAAACTCCGTTCGCCCGAAAAACATTTCGGGATTGGTTTTCGTGTTTACTCGTCTATGTTATTCCGTATTGTTATCCGTATAGTATTCGTATAGTTTGAACGAAATAAAAAGCAAGTAAACCACGAAAAAAAGCACACTGTAATGATAAACTATCTGCGTTTAAGCGCGTTTGAGTATGTGTTTTTTTTCGTTTATGATGAATCTATCATACATAAGGAGATGTTTTAATGAGTGGTTTTAGACTTTCTTTACCTTCATCGGATTCTGATATTAATGATATTGCTTTGAAGCATTACTATAAGAGTTGGAGAACGGTTAATCAAACAACTAAGTCTTCTTTTATAGCTTTAGATAATGCTTTTCGAGATACATATTTGAAAGATTTGGAACCTGGACCTTTAAAATTGTATCTCTATTTTTGTTTCGCTGCTAATAATGATCATGGACATAGTTGGCATGGTATTCAGAAAATCGCTGATTATTTCGATTGTCAGACTCGGACTATTGATAATTGGATAAAAGTCTTGGTTGATAAGGATTTGGTTTATCGAACACAGAAAGGTCATAGGTCACATACTACCTATCTTTTGCCTTTCAGTGACACTATTCTTATACAAAAAGCTTCGAAGAAGTACATTAAAGATGATCAGGACCTGCTTAATGGTCTATTAAAAAGAATAAGGGAACTTGACTTTATTTATGGGGAAATTATTAAGGTCCATCATCTTTTTCAATGGTCTGTTTCAAAAGAAAAAACTGTTGATGGAGATAAAAGCAATCAATATCTTTTGGTTATTACTAAACGAAAAAACGGTGTCTTAATTGGACATGTTTATGTGTTGAGAAAATCTGATCATTTGAGTGTGAATGAATTACAGATTGAAGAACCATCTGTATTTGATAGTCCTTTTTATCTTAATGAATCAAGAATAATTGGTCTTGCTTTGCCTCATTATCCTAAAATTTCTTCTAAGTCTGGATTAAATGATTTATTGGGTTTAATAAGGGACTTAGTGATTATTGAAGATTGGCAGTTGGAGGATCGACCAAAACTTATTTATGGTGAAAAGCGGGATTTGATTCAAATAGAAGAAATGGATAATCAAAGTCAGGTAGATGAAGATAGTGAAGATAAGAATGAGTAAAAGTGGATGGGGGAGTTATTATGAGTTTTGAACAAATAGGGGTTATTAATGATACTGTGATTAATCAGTTAAATTTGACTATTAGCCCAACTCCAATTTTTATTGGAAAATCTAATATTGATCATATGATTAAAGAGCATCCCGAGGATTTTAACAAATATGGTTGTTACTTAGAAGAAATAATTTCTTCTCCGGATTATGTTTCTCTTCATCCGAACAATGGATCTATTCAATATATTAAAGTTTTTTTTGACGAAGATAATGAAAAACATGTTTTAGTTGCAGTCCGAGCAACAAAGAAAGGAGTATTTTTTGCGCGTTCTTTGTTTGTGATGAGCGATTTAAAAGTAAAGAGCTATACAAATAAGGGGATGCTGAAAAAATGTGTAGTTCCAAAACAAAAGACCACAACAGAGTGAGTGTTATGGTCTCATTATCTTTTCGCAAGGATTTAGGCGGGGTGGCACTCCCGCATCTCCAACATAGGGTGATGGCTGCCTGTTCCATCCTCAGAAATCCTTCTTATTAGTTTATTCAACTTTCTATATTTATTATACATGTGAAAATTTTATGTTTCAAGGGTGGTTTTATTTAAACGAGTTTTTATGGCGTGAGTCAACGGTAACCGGACCGTAGGGAGGATTAAGGAGTTGACTCGCTCAGTGCTACCCGAACCCTTTCAGCACTCAAACAAACTCGTTTGTTTGACGCCAACCGGCGAGGGAGCCCCCCGGAGATGCGGGGGGTTGGGGGGATTGAATGTTGGAATCCAACGGCCATCCGTTGGTGGGTTTGGGCAAAGCCCAAGGTTCTACTTTAACTCTTGATGCAATTTGTTGTTTTTGTCGAGCAAGACAATTCCTTCAGGGCTTCGTTCTGGGAAGTGTTGTGTGAGATTTAGCTTTTGATCAGAAAGCAACTCCTGCATTTTCTTTTGTGCTTCAGCGAGCGTTTCGATTTTCAATTTTTATTCCTCCGGCGTTTTTGTCATAATACTAGCATGAGGTGGCGCTACCAGTAGCCCACGTAAAAAATAGATAGCTGGATAAGAGGGACGGATGCTTTTTAGCAATCCGTCTTTTTTGTTTGAGAGGTTAATAGATAATGATAAATAGCTCTGAGGATTCTCAGATTCGTTCCTGAGAGGTTTTAATTTTAAAATAGAGTAAAAGGCCGCAGAGGAATTTAGGGACGCTGTATTGAGCTTTAAATGGATTTTTTGCATCTTTGTTTTCGAGAGAAAATTTTTGTTTTGAAAAATGAAACGAAAGGGCTTTTTTTCATGAGTAAGGATGCTTTTGTGTAAAAATAATCCTAATCGATTTTGTTAATTTAAAATATTTCGCTTTCGGCTTACCGAAAATTTAAGGTTCGGCGTCCGCAACCCCGATTTTACAGCTTTTTCTGTGCTACCATTTACAAAAAAAGTATTAAATTAGGGGAGGAGTTACTCGGAATGGAAGTTATTCCATCTGCGAATGTAGGGCTAAAGATAAATGAGTGGCACATGTACATAAATCGATTCGATGTTAGAAACGCTGAAAAGGTAAAAGCGGAAGTTGAACAGATGATTGATGTTATGGAAGAAAATCAAGATTTGCTCATATATTATCAGCTGATCGAGTTCAGACACCGTATGATGCTTGATTATTTATTTCCGGCTGATCCCTCTAAAAAAATCAATAAAGGTGATTATCTAAAAAAAATTGAGGGGAAAGGCAAAAAACTGTCTGGCATGATGGAATACTACACCTATTTTTTTAAAGGGATGTACGATTTTTCTATTGGTGAGTACATAAGAGCCATTCAGTCATACAAAAAGGCTGAGAAAAAGCTTTCGAGGGTTTTGGATGAAATAGAGAAAGCTGAGTTTTATTTTAAAATGGCTGAAGTCTTTTACCATATGAAACAAACGCATGTATCTATGTATTATGTGCAACAGGCATATGACATTTATAAAAAGCACGATACATATAAAATTCATCGTATCAAGTGTCATTTTGTTATTGCCGGCAATTATGATGATTTGAGGACTCATGACAGAGCGCTTTCTCATATGAAAAAAGCTTTATTTTTGCTGGATGGTATGGAGGACCATTCTCCTTTAAAGGCAAAAGCTTTGTTGAATATGGGGAATAGTTATAACCAGATGGGAAGCCTTTTTTCGGCTGTACCTTATTATCACAAGGCTATAAAGGCAGCTAAAATAAGCGGAGCCAAGGAAATTACCCAGGCTTATTATGATTTAGCTCTGATTCATTTTAGGAACAATGAAAAGATTGAAGGACGCGGATTCTTTGGAAAAGCAATGGAGCAAGCTGAAGAATTTAACGATAGTCTGTTTCAGGATTTATTAAATGTTCTAAAGGCATTATTTATTGAGACTGGAAGCAGGCAAAAGGTCATGAATGCCCTTGAGGCGTTGAGAACAGGACAAGGCTATCCATATTTTGAAGAGCTAGCTTTAATCGCTGCAGAATTTTATACTATGGATAAGCGCATGGAAGATTCTATATATTTTTACAATGAGATGGTGTGCGCTCAAAGACAAATTCAAAGGGGCGATTTCCTGTATGAAGTTTAAAGGTCTTTTTTCAGCGGTCCTTATTGTAAGCCTGTTGGTTGGAGCGGGGTATTCTTTCGTGCACCATGATGAGGTTTCAGTTGCTTCAAGGAATGCAACATGATGAAGAATAAAGAATCGAGATTTACAACTTAAAGATATGGAAAACAGATCGTTATTGATCTGTTTTTTTCTTTGTGTGCGACCATGCGGGCATGCTGCGGAGATAACACGGGCTGCTGCGCAGATGATGCGGGCATGGGTGCGTTGATCGTGCCGAGACTGAAAAGGCAAAATTTCAAAAAAAAATCTCCCCCCTACGGGGGGGAAGAATGGTTTTGATCTTTTGTTTTGGGTTTTAAAAAAAGCCGGCTGTTTTCAGCCGGTCTTTTTCGATTTTGGCGAAGCCGAAATCGGGTCTTTTCTTATCTTGATACTATATAGAAACATCTCAAGGTGAAAAAAAAGCTTTCAACCCTTATCAGTAAAGGGATGAGAGCTTTTTTGACAGGTAAAAACTCCTTCTGCTATTATTGAGTTACCACACTTAACAATAGAATGCTAGATTACTAGCTCAGAAGGAGTTTTTCATTTTGTATTCATCTGAAAACGATTATAGCATCCTCGAAGACAAAACCGCAACAGGTAAAAAGCGGGATTGGAAGGGGAAAAAGAGACGGACGAATCTTATGGCAGAGCATTATGAAGCGTTGGAGAGCAAGATCGGAGCACCTTACTATGGCAAAAAAGCTGAAAAACTAAATGGTTGTGCAGAGTTTCTTTCGTTCAAGAGAGACCAGGAGACGGAAAAATTGAAACTGTATCAAGCTCATTTTTGTAAAGTGAGGTTATGTCCGATGTGTGCGTGGCGCAGGTCGTTAAAAATTGCTTATCATAATAAATTAATTGTTGAGGAAGCAAATCGACAGTATGGCTGCAGGTGGATTTTTCTCACACTTACGGTCCGTAATGTTAAGGGTGATGAATTAAAGCCTATGATTGCTGACATGATGAAAGGATGGAATCGTCTTTTCGGTTATAAACGCGTCAAGGAAGCTACTTTAGGTTATTTCAGAGCTTTAGAGATTACAAAAAACCATAAAGAGGATACATATCATCCGCATTTTCATGTCTTGTTGCCTGTAAAGAGGAATTACTTTGGAAAGAATTATATCAAGCAGTCAGAGTGGACAAGTCTATGGAAAAGGGCAATGAAATTGGATTACATGCCGATTGTTGATATTCGTCGAGTGAAAGGTAAAGCCAAGATTGATGCTGAACAGATCGAGGACGAAGTACGAGAAGCTATGATGGAGCAAAAAGCTGTTCTCGAAATCTCTAAGTATCCGGTCAAAGATACGGATGTTATGCGTGGCAACAAGGTGACGGAAGACAATCTGAATACGGTGTTTTATTTGGATGATGCATTGGCTGCCCGGAGGCTGATCGGATACGGCGGCATTTTGAAGGAGATACATAAAGAGTTGAACCTTGGTGATGCGGAGGACGGCGATCTGGTCAAGATTGAGGAAGAGGATGACGAGGTTGCTAACGGTGCATTTGAAGTCATGGCTTATTGGCATCCAGGAATCAAAAATTACATCATCAAATAAGGAGCTAATATGTTTTTTAAAACAAACTCTCAAAAAGAAAAAAAATCAGCAAATATTGCGTGTTGGTGTACCTTTGTTTTTTGGGGATTGATACTGTTTATAAATTCAATTTTTGAGTCGTTTTTCAATAAAAAAATGATCTCAAGTTCTTTAACAGTTTTAATCGCAGGTTTGGTTA
>NZ_JBBORV010000001.1:935000-4158536 GCF_038004745.1 Bacillus sp. FSL R5-0434 | reverse complement strand
CTTCCGGCACGTCCCTCCTTTTCTAAGAAAATAACGTCTTTTCCTGTTATAGAACACAAAAAAAGAGCAAATGGCGGTAACCATTCGTACACATTAAATGTTGAGAACATATAATATAGTAGATAAATAGCTTTTCGACAAATTTCACAACTTGTGGACAACTTTCTACACATGCTGTGTGAAATCAATCCACATCTTATCCACAGTTTGTGGATAAAGAGTGAAAGCAAGATTAGTAATCAAGAGTTAAAACACAAATATAATACCAAATTAAACGAGAGCTTGCAATGGCTGTCACAATCTTATCCACAAAGCGGACAACCTGTTGAAAAAAATTGTCCACAGGAGTTGGCAGTGTGAAAATGTTGTCGATAACCTTTGTGGATATTGAAAAAAGGGAAAAAAGATATCCACATCATGAATTTTCAGCTCATAATGGTCATTTGAATCTGACTTTTTTTCGTTAAATTCAGGAATCTGAAAAAATAAGGTTTCGAAAGTCGAGAAGGTATGGTATCCTATTATGGTTGCAAGAAACAAAAGCACTAGTGAAGTTGACAATGAATAGGTAACGCAAATATAATAAGTAAGACTGTCTTTAACAGCTATTCCTCGAGGGAGGTGTCATAAATGAAAAGAACATTCCAACCGAATAACCGTAAACGCAGTAAAGTTCATGGCTTCAGAAGCCGTATGAGTTCAAAAAACGGTCGTCTAGTTTTAGCGCGCCGTCGCCGCAAAGGCAGAAAAGTATTATCAGCTTAGGCCACTGAATAATGTCAGTGGTCTTTTTTCACTTTAAGGGAAAAGATATATGTGATGTGTATGAGCAGGGGGATCTCCCCTGTCTCTGCGCATCTCATTTTCAAATAAAATTAAAAGTTTCTGCCAGCCAGTATCGGAGTGAGTCAATTTGAAGAAGCGAAATCGTTTAAAGAAAAATGAAGATTTTCAAAAAGTGTTCAAGCATGGCACATCAGTAGCGAATCGCCAGTTTGTCTTATATACGCTTGATCAGCCTGAAAACGATGAGCTGCGCGTTGGTCTTTCCGTCAGCAAAAAAATTGGCAATGCAGTAATGCGAAATCGGATAAAACGTTTGATCCGGCAAGCTTTTCTAGAAGAGAGAGACAGACTGAAGCAAAAGGATTACATTATTATCGCCAGAAAACCAGCAAGTCAGCTGACATTTGAGGAAACGAAAAAAAGTCTGCAGCATTTATTCAGGAAGGCCTCATTATATAAGAAAACTTCGTCAAAAAAGTAGATGCCACTGCTTTCTTAAAACTTTTAAAAGCGCTTCCTTTCTGGTTGATCAGAAAAAGACACCATTTAAAACTGAAAGATGCTAAAATACATACAAGTATGTTTTGTAATAAGAGAGTGTAAAGAATGATTATAGGAGGAAATGTTGTTGAAAAGGAGAATATGGTTGCTATTAAGTATGGTCGGCGTATTCATGCTATTGGCTGGATGCTCGAGTGTCAAAGAGCCGATCACTGCAGATAGTCCGCATTTTTGGGACAAGTACGTAGTATTTCCATTGTCTGAGCTCATTACGTATGTTGCGAAATTGACGGGAGACAACTATGGACTGTCAATTATTATTGTTACAATTTTAATCCGTTTATTAATTTTGCCGCTGATGATCAAGCAGCTGAGAAGCTCGAAAGCGATGCAGGCTTTACAGCCGGAAATGCAAAAGCTTAAAGAAAAATACAGCTCAAAGGATCAAAAAACGCAGCAAAAACTTCAGCAGGAAACAATGGCTTTATTTCAAAAGCATGGCGTCAACCCATTGGCAGGGTGTTTCCCGATTTTAATTCAAATGCCGATTTTAATTGGATTCTACCATGCGATCATGAGAACACAGGCGATTTCAGAGCACAGTTTCTTATGGTTTGACTTAGGAGAAAAAGATCCTTTCTATATTCTTCCGATTGTTGCCGGTGTTGCCACTTTCGTACAGCAAAAATTAATGATGGCGGGCAATGCGCAGCAAAATCCGCAAATGGCAATGATGCTTTGGATTATGCCGATTATGATCATTGTGTTTGCGATCAACTTCCCGGCGGCGCTTTCTCTTTATTGGGTAGTCGGTAACTTGTTTATGATTGCGCAAACTTTCCTCATTAAAGGGCCTGATATTAAAAAAGATCCTCAACCGCAAAAAGCCGGAGGAAAGAAAAAGTGAGGAATGTGACTGCTGCAGGGCGAAATGTCGATGAAGCAGTACAGTCCGGATTACGAGAACTGCAATTAACGAAGGATGAAGTTGAAATTACCGTTATTGAAGAGGGAAACAAAGGTTTTCTTGGTATATTCGGCAAAAAGCCGGCAATCGTGAAGCTGGCTGAAAAATTTGATCCGATTCAGGAAACAAAGATGTATCTTGAAAGAATTGCCGAATCCATTGCCGGAAAGTCTGATGTGACTGTAAAAGAAAGCAAAAAGGCAGTGAGTTTCCATATAACGGGTGAAAAAGCGGCATTGTTAATTGGAAAAAGAGGACAAACCTTAAATGCACTTCAAACTTTGACCCAGCTTGTCCTTAATCGTTATTCAGATCAGTATTTAAATGTGACGGTAGATGCAGAAAACTACCGTTTGAAAAGGAAAGAGACGCTGAGTCAGCTGGCTGTGAGACTGGCAGACCAGGTTTTGAAAACGAAAAAAGATGTTCATTTAGAACCGATGCCGTCCAGTGAAAGAAAAATCATTCATGATGCCCTTTCCAGATATGCAAATCAGCAGATCGAAACGTATTCAATGGGTGAAGGCGAAAATCGCCACCTCGTTATTTCCCAGAAAAGATAACATAAAACCGAAGTCCGGTAAAAATCGGAACTTCGGTTTTTTTGTATAGAAAAATCTATTTTTCCTTGTAATATCAAGCTTTTTCCGTTTAAGTTTTTCCTTTTTAGGTGTATCCTGTTGATAAAAAGGAAGTTCAGGAAATAAAATTAATTGTTATTCACATGTGGATAAGTTAAAGTAATAAGGGATGAATTTCTAAGTCTGTGGATAACACATCTTCCACTTCGAACCAAACTATGTTATCTTTTAGTTTTGGCATAATAAAATATTTTTTTATATAGATGAATGAGAGTATAGAAAAGAGAGGTGAACAACATGGATACAATTGCGGCCATTTCTACACCGATGGGAGAGGGTGCGATTGCTATTGTGCGGCTGAGCGGACCGGAAGCAATCCAGATCGCCGACAGAATGTATAAAGGGCCGAAAGGGAAAACGATCAGTTCGGTCGAATCACACACGATTCATTACGGCCATATTGTAGACAAACGTACGGATCGGGTCGTGGAGGAAGTAATGGTATCGGTGTTAAAAGCACCGAGAACTTTTACACGTGAAGATGTTATAGAAATAAACTGCCACGGGGGAATTGTGACAGTAAACCAAGTGCTCCAGCTCGCCTTAAGAGAGGGAGCGAGACTGGCGGAGCCTGGTGAATTCACGAAACGCGCGTTTTTAAATGGGCGAATCGACCTTTCACAGGCGGAAGCGGTGATGGACTTAATCAGAGCGAAAACGGATCGGGCAATGAACGTCGCTATGAATCAAATGGAAGGGCGTCTCTCTGCTTTGGTGCGCCGTTTACGCGATGATATTTTAGAAACGCTGGCCCATGTTGAGGTAAATATAGATTATCCGGAGTATGATGATGTAGAAGAAATGACACATCAGCTTTTAGTTGAAAAGGCAAGCTCCGTTAAAAAAGAAATTGAGGCGCTGCTGAGAACGTCTGAGCAGGGCAAAATTTTGCGGGAAGGTCTTTCTACTGTCATTATCGGCCGTCCGAATGTCGGAAAGTCTTCTCTTCTTAACAGCCTGGTTCATGAGGCAAAAGCTATTGTTACCGATATTCCGGGTACGACACGGGATGTGATTGAGGAATACGTAAATGTAAGAGGTGTTCCGCTTCGTCTTGT
The DNA here is from genome assembly GCF_038004745.1 of Bacillus sp. FSL R5-0434. Lineage (NCBI taxonomy): Bacteria > Bacillati > Bacillota > Bacilli > Caryophanales > Bacillaceae > Bacillus > Bacillus sp. FSL R5-0434. The sequence continues at coordinate 4,154,583 of NZ_JBBORV010000001.1, read as the reverse complement.
TGATACTGCAGGTATTCGTGAAACAGAGGATATTGTTGAACGAATAGGTGTTGAACGCTCTCGTCAGGTTCTGAAGGAAGCAGACCTGATTTTACTTGTGCTTAATTATAGTGAAGAGCTTTCTGAAGAAGACGTAAAGCTTTTTGAAGCCGTTGAGGGAATGGACGTCATCGTCATTATGAATAAGACTGACCTCGAGGCGAAAATTGACATAGAACGTGTACGCGAGCTGGCCAATGGACGTCCTGTTGTAACGACATCTCTTCTAAAAGAAGAAGGCGTTAATGATTTGGAGGAAGCGATTCAATCGCTGTTCTATACAGGTGCTATTGAAAGCGGAGATTTAACGTATGTCAGCAATACACGCCATATTTCAATTTTACAGGAAGCAAAACGCGCCATTGAAGACGCGCTTAGCGGCATCGAACAGGATGTCCCGATCGACATGGTGCAGATTGATCTTACAAGATGCTGGGAGCTTCTGGGCGAAATCATTGGAGACGCTGTCCATGAAAGCTTAATTGATCAGCTCTTTTCACAGTTCTGTTTAGGAAAATAAATAAAGGAGGAACTAGAATCATGGGGTATGAAGCAGGCCAATACGATGTGATAGTGATTGGCGCCGGGCATGCCGGTGTTGAGGCTGCCCTCGCATCAGCACGTCAAGGCGCCAAAACGCTTGTCTTGACCATCAACTTAGATATGGTTGCGTTTATGCCATGTAATCCGTCTGTCGGCGGCCCTGCAAAAGGGATTGTCGTCCGCGAAATTGACGCGCTTGGCGGAGAAATGGGCAGAAATATTGATAAAACGCATATTCAAATGAGAATGCTGAATACAGGAAAAGGTCCTGCTGTCCGTGCGCTGCGTGCGCAAGCAGATAAATTCCAATATCAGCATGAAATGAAAAATACGCTTGAAAAAGAACCAAACTTAACGCTGCTGCAAGGAATTGTAGAACGTCTGATCATTGAAGACGGCGAGTGCCGCGGTGTCATTACACAAACCGGTGCGAATTACCGCGCGAAAGCAGTTGTTATGACGACAGGAACATATTTGAGAGGACGTATCATTCTCGGTGATCTTTCTTACTCAAGCGGTCCGAACAACCAGCAGCCTTCTATTAAGCTTTCTGAGCATTTGGAAGAACTGGGCTTCGACCTTGTTCGTTTTAAAACAGGTACGCCGCCTCGCGTCAAAAGCGACACGATTGATTACAGCAAAACGGAAATTCAGCCTGGTGACGAAGTGCCTCGCGCTTTCTCATATGAAACAGTTGAATATATCACAGATCAGCTTCCTTGCTGGCTGACATATACGAGCCCTGAGACACATGAGATTATTGACAGCAACCTGCACCGTTCACCGATGTATTCCGGTATGATCAAAGGTACAGGTCCGAGATACTGCCCGTCAATTGAAGATAAAGTTGTTCGTTTTAATGATAAACCGCGTCATCAAATTTTCCTTGAGCCAGAAGGCAGAAATACGCAGGAAGTTTATGTTCAAGGTTTGTCTACCAGTCTTCCAGAGGACGTGCAGCAAAGAATGCTTGCAACGATTCCGGGTCTGGAAAACGTTCAAATGATGAGAGCCGGCTATGCGATTGAGTACGATGCGATTGTACCGACTCAGCTATGGCCGACGCTTGAAACGAAAAAAATTACCAATCTCTACACTGCCGGCCAAATTAACGGAACATCCGGTTATGAAGAAGCTGCGGGACAAGGGATTATGGCGGGAATCAATGCAGGACGAAAAGCGCTTGGAAAAGAAGAAGTGATTCTAAGCCGTTCTGACGCCTACATTGGTGTTCTCATTGATGACCTTGTGACGAAAGGGACAAATGAGCCATACCGTCTTTTGACATCTCGCGCTGAATACAGATTGCTTCTTCGTCATGACAATGCAGATCTGCGTCTGACAGAAATCGGCCACCGCATTGGATTGATTTCTGATGAGCGATTTGCGGCTTTTGAGAAGAAAAAAGCGGCGATCGAAGCGGAGAAAAAACGTCTGCATTCTGTGATTATCAAGCCGTCTCCAGAAAATCAAGAATATATCCGTTCTCTTGGCGGAAGCGAATTGAAAGATGGGGTACGCGGCACAGACTTGATGAAACGTCCTGAAATGAACTATGAAACTGTTACAAAACTGGCGCCGCCAGAAGTGCCGGTTCCTCAAGACGTGGCAGAACAAGTAGAAATCCAAGTGAAATATGAAGGATATATTGAAAAATCGCTTCAGCAAGTGGAAAAACTGAAGAAGATGGAAAACAAAAAAATCCCTGATCGAATTGATTATGACGCAATTAAGGGGATTGCAACCGAGGCTCGTCAAAAGCTGAAAAACGTACGGCCTTTGTCTGTTGCCCAAGCTTCCCGTATTTCCGGTGTGAATCCGGCAGACATTTCAATTCTATTGGTATATTTAGAGCAGGGCCGCATTGCGAAGATAGCCGAGTAGAAAGGATGACGGCATGAATATTGAAGAATTCACTTCTGGACTGGCGGAAAAAGGGATCTCCCTTTCTCCTCGTCAGCTGGAGCAATTTGAGCTGTATTACGATATGCTGGTTGAGTGGAATGAAAAAATCAATCTGACTTCGATTACAGAGAAAAAAGAAGTGTATCTGAAGCATTTTTATGATTCCATTACAGCTGCATTTTATGTCGACTTCAATCAGATGAATACGATTTGTGATGTCGGAGCGGGAGCGGGTTTTCCGAGTCTGCCGATTAAAATATGTTTTCCGCACCTTCATGTCACCATCGTAGATTCACTAAACAAACGAATAACGTTTTTAGAAAAGCTGTCTGAAGCTTTACAATTGGAGAATACGACATTTTGCCATGACAGAGCTGAAACATTCGGGCAACGGAAAGACGTAAGGGAAAGCTATGATATCGTGACAGCGCGAGCGGTTGCGAGACTATCTGTTTTAAGCGAGCTTTGTCTGCCTCTGGTTAAGAAAAACGGTTTATTTGTTGCTTTAAAAGCCGCATCTGCTGAAGAAGAATTAAACGCGGGGAAAAAAGCAATCACAACGCTTGGAGGAGAACTTGAGAATACCCATTCCTTTAAGCTGCCTATTGAAGAAAGCGATCGTAATATTATGGTGATACGCAAGGTCAAAAATACACCTAAGAAGTATCCAAGAAAACCGGGAACTCCTAATAAATCGCCAATTGAAGGGTAATTTAGACAGCCTGATATGACAATACCATCATATTTTCTTCAAAATTAATGACGGTACAGCAGGAAAAACCATGAGAAAATAGAATTATAAAAATGGCAGTTTTTAAAGGTGGTGTAGGTACATGAAGCATTCATTCTCTCGTTTCTTCGGGCTTGGTGAGAAGGAACAGGAACCGGAGATTGCTGAACATGAGACAAACAAAGAAGAGATTCTGGAAATACCGGTAAATGCTATCGTTCCCAACCGTTTTCAGCCACGCACCATTTTCTCAGATGAAAAAATCAAAGAGTTAGCAATGACCATTCATACACACGGCATTATTCAGCCGATTGTTGTCAGGCATACAGAAGAAGAAGGCCAATACGAACTCATTGCAGGTGAAAGACGCTGGAGAGCGGTGCAATCGCTCGAGTGGGAAAAGATTCCGGCCATTATTAAGGATTTTTCCGACACGGAAACCGCTTCAGTGGCGTTAATTGAAAATTTGCAACGTGAGGAATTGTCTTCGATTGAGGAAGCGCATGCCTACGCAAGGCTCCTTGAGCTTCATGATTTAACACAGGAAGCACTGGCGCAGCGTTTAGGAAAAGGGCAGTCAACGATTGCGAACAAACTGCGGCTATTAAAGCTGCCTCAGCCGGTTCAAGACGCAATCATGGAGAAGAAAATCACAGAGCGTCATGCCAGAGCGCTGATTCCCCTGAAACAGCCTGAGCTCCAAGTCACACTGCTCACAGAGATAATTGAGAAAAGCTTAAATGTAAAGCAGACAGAAGACCGCGTGGTTAAAATGCTGGAGCAAGGCCAGAGAAAACCAAAGCCTAGACGCAAAGCGTTCAGCAGGGATACTAGAATTGCAATGAACACGATTCGCCAGTCACTGTCAATGGTTGAAGACAGCGGCGTAAAATTGAATACGGAAGAAGAGGAATTTGAAGAATATATTCAATTGACGATTCGCATACCAAAATAAAAGCTCTCCTGCTGTCCAGGAGAGCTTTTTCGCTAAAAGGGAATTAATTACTTTTAGTTACAATTGTTATATTAGAATTCTTTTCTTTGAGCTTGTGGATAAATTCTTCCGTGTTTTGTGGAGAAATGACTGCATGTCCCCAGCCTCCCCGATAATAAATCGTAATCGCACGCCGTGAGCCAATAAGCCGAAAACCTGACCACAGCTTCTTTTGCTGAATCACTTTGTCGATTTTTTCGTAAGGAATTTGATGTTTGATCAATCCGGCTTTAATGATCAAACGGTGCTCCTTCAATACATATTTCAGATCAATGAAACTCCAAATGATGAGCACGTTGAAAAGAGTCAGCAGAACAAAAATGATCCAGCCGGATATCCTCATATGTCCCAGCACAAAAGGAACTATGGCATCTGCTTGTATCAGTAATATGAGAAACACAATCATAAGAGTAACGGGTGCATCTCTTTTTGTTTTGTAAACCATATGATCACCGTCCTGTTTGTACTTTCTGCATTGTAACTTCTTCTTTTTTTCTATTAGAAATCCCTTTTTTAAGTCAAAAAAACATATCAGTTTTAGAATTTATAAGAGAAAGCAATAAAGCACTGATTAAATTTTTCAAATATTCCCTTCTGATAAAAAACAAAATGATGAAAAAAGTGAAACGCTTTAATCTTTTTTTGATAAAATAGAAACATGACAGTACATGTTCATGTGAAAGTAGGTGACATCGTGGGAAAAATCATAGCAATTACGAACCAAAAAGGCGGAGTCGGAAAAACAACGACGTCTGTCAACCTTGGAGCATGCTTAGCTTACATAGGGAAAAGGGTTCTGCTGGTAGATATTGATCCGCAGGGGAATGCAACGAGCGGATTGGGGATTGAAAAAGCCGATGTAGATCAGTGTGTGTACGATATTTTAGTAGATGATGCAGATGTAATAGATATTATTAAAGCAACTTCAGTAGAGAATTTGGATGTGATTCCTGCGACGATACAGCTTGCAGGAGCTGAGATCGAGCTGGTTCCGACAATTTCAAGAGAAGTGAGACTTAAGAGAGCGCTTGAAGCAGTGAAGCAGAATTATGATTATATTATTATTGATTGTCCTCCATCATTGGGATTGCTGACAATTAACGCGTTGACTGCTTCAGATTCAGTTGTCATCCCTGTACAGTGCGAATATTATGCCTTGGAGGGACTGAGCCAATTATTAAATACAGTACGTCTTGTGCAAAAGCATTTGAATACGGATTTAATGATTGAAGGCGTATTGCTGACGATGCTTGATGCCCGGACAAATCTTGGCATTCAAGTGATTGAAGAGGTAAAAAAATACTTTAGAGATAAAGTATATCAGACTGTTATTCCGCGTAATGTCCGTCTGAGTGAGGCACCGAGTCACGGTAAACCCATCATTTTATACGATCCGCGGTCAAGAGGTGCGGAAGTATATTTAGATTTAGCAAAGGAAGTGGCTGCGAATGGCTAAAGGCCTTGGAAAAGGGATTAATGCGTTGTTTAATCAGGTTGATTTGTCTGAAGAGACAATCGAGGAAATCAAAGTTACCGATTTACGCCCTAATCCTTATCAGCCAAGAAAACACTTTGACGATGAAGCTCTAGCTGAGCTCAAAGAATCTGTGCTGCAGCATGGCATTCTCCAGCCGCTTATCGTCAGAAAATCTTTAAAAGGCTATGATATCGTTGCGGGTGAACGGCGCTTTCGGGCGGCAAAGCTTGCAGGTTTAGAAACAGTTCCAGCGATTGTCCGTGAATTATCAGAGGCGTTAATGAGAGAAATTGCTTTACTGGAAAACCTTCAGCGTGAGGATTTATCACCGCTGGAAGAGGCTCAGGCTTATGACTCTTTGCTCAAACACTTAGATGTCACGCAAGAGCAGCTTGCAAAACGTCTCGGAAAAAGCAGGCCGCATATTGCCAACCATTTAAGATTGCTGACATTGCCTGAGAACATTCAGCAGCTGATTGCGGAAGGCACGCTCTCTATGGGGCATGGCCGCACACTTCTTGGTTTGAAAAATAAAAACAAGCTTGAACCGCTTGTGCAAAAAGTGATTGCAGAACAGCTTAACGTTCGCCAGCTTGAGCAGCTGATTCAGCAATTAAATCAGAATGTTCCACGTGAAACAAAGAAAAAAGAGCCTGTAAAAGATGCGATTATCAAAGAGCGGGAATCGTATCTCCAAAATTATTTTGGTACAACAGTAAATATTAAGAGACAAAAGAAAAAAGGCAAAATCGAAATTGAGTTTTTCTCCAATGAGGATCTTGAACGGATCTTAGAGCTCTTATCAGAACGAGAATCGTAAATGAAAGAAAACCATCTCTATTGAAGATGGTTTTTTGTTTTATAATCGTCCTGTGAGTCTTTGCAGCGGACTAAGCCGTTCCTGCCTCCACTCTGTTCGATCTGTTAAACTCAGTCCTTCAGCAAGAACATTTGCCATATTCATGACCAAGTGAAGCCTTGTATTTTGTAAAACAAAGTATTCCATGAAACCGCTCACATTTACAATTCCATTCACATGGAGATCTCCTACCTCAGGAAGATCCTTCTGAACACCGGCACCTGGCTTTAGTGGGCCATCTCCGATCTGGAATGAACCTACGCTTTTCACACGCCCTAAGCATGCATCCACTGCCACAATAAATGGGTTTTTATGTAATTTGTGAATTTCCATCAATTTGTCCTTCATGTTTACAGCGTGCACAGGATCAGACAGAGTGCCGTAGACGTGGAATCTGGTGAGCTGCATCTGTTTGAGTTTCATTCCTACGAGCGGGCCTAATGAGTCACCAGTTGAACGGTCTGTTCCGATACAAACCACAACAATCGGTCTGCCGGCAGCTTTACGTAAGGATGAAGAAAGAATCGTTTGTATTTGTTTTGCTGCAGCTGTATCTGTATGTGAAACATATTGCTTTACTCGTTCCTGAGAAGAAAAAAGCCCGCCTTTTCGATTCATAGGTTTCACTTCCTTGTAAGGTATCGGAATTGCTAGGGATGTGTTTTTTTGGTATGTAAGGTTGTTTACATTATATCCAGCAGTTAGGTTTTTTATGCTTTGTGTCTGTTTACGGATTTTTGGATACAAAGAGGAAAAGATAGAGGTTATTTACAAGTATTGTGCCGCAGCGCTTCAGGTGAAGCAAGATATGGTCTGCTGTTTTGGTAATGGAGGAATCATTAATATGCGGAACGCCTAATGAAGATTACGATAAGATCGGAATAACTGAATGATTGAAAATGATATCTTGGTGAAGAAGCGTATAAAGGAATGGTAAAGAAAGCGGAGGATCGGATTCTATGTTTTGACTGCCTGTTTAGGCGGCCTTTTTTTATGTGTATTTTGTACTGTATTTTCACATTCAACCATTATTTTTTGTTTTCCTATGAAAATAGGCATTTTTATTATTAGCGCTCTATATAGTAACAATAACGGAAACAAGCTGAACTCTGTACTTATGAGGTGATAATGTTGTGGAGAGCCGGAATGAGGTGGATGCTGCTTATATTAGGCAGCCTGATCGGCGCCGGATATGCAAGCGGTCAGGAGATATGGCAGTTTTTTGGCGCAGAAAGCGGACTGGCTATTGTGCTGTTTACAGTGATGTTCATTTTCTCGTCTTATATTGTGATGAAAATCAGTTTTAAGGTTCAATCCACTCACTTTCTTCCGGTTCTTGAACATTTAATGGGACCGTGGCTGGCGAAAATTTATGATATTCTCATTGTCTTTTATTTATTTTCTACAACCATGGTGATGATCGCCGGAGGCGGAGTGACGCTGCAAATGTACAAGCTCCCTTTTTGGTGGGGAATTGCGCTGCTTTGCATCGTGACGGTGTGTTTGTTTTTCTGGGATGTGAAAGGGATTTTATCTGTGAATGGCATTTTAATTCCTATTTTAGTTGCCGGGCTGATGTATGCGTTATTTTCATTTCAGAGCACTCATCACCATACGTGGACGATAGATTTGAGCCGGCAGTATAACTGGCCTGCCAGCATTACGTTTACTTCTTTAAATATTCTTTCGGTTGTCGCGATTTTATCGTCTGTCGGGAAAGAAATGAAAGGGCTGGGGGAAGCTAAAATCGCCAGTGTGGCCAGCGGTCTTATTTTTGGCGTGATCTCTTTTGTATATAATGAAACGTTGGTAGAACTGGCTGGTTCCCTTTCTCAATTTGAAATTCCGCTGTTTGCCATTCTGGAGGGTGCCCCTTACCTTCTTTTTTTATGTATGACTGCGGTGCTGTGCCTTGCGATATATACGACGACGGTGGCTGGTTTATTTGGATTATCCAGCCGGCTGATGGCTTTTCTTCACATGCCGAGATGGATGATCGTATTGATTCTGTTAGTGTTGATGGTGCCTTTTACTTCTTTCGGTTTTTCCGATTTAATCGCTTTTTTATATCCTATTTATGGAATGCTGAATCTTTATCTATTAGTTTGTTTGCTGTTATACCCTATTTTAAGTAAATGGAAATAAGAGGATTCCTTTCTTTTTGGGTATGATGATTGCTCTAATGATCAGTTTTTTTGTACAATAGATTCAGCAGTTTATGAAGAGAGGTGAAGGGTCTTGGCGGATAAAGACTTTGGCCTGAATGATATTGTAGAAATGAAGAAACCGCACCCATGCGGAGCAAACAGATGGAAAATTATACGTATGGGAATGGATATTCGGATTAAATGTGAGGGTTGCTCTCACAGCGTGATGATTCCGAGAAAAGAATTTGAAAGAAAAGTAAAAAAAGTACTGGTCAAGCATGAGGAGCCTACTTCATAAAAAGGCTGACACTCATGCTTTTTCATATAGAAGGTAAGGAGAAGACGGTGATGAGCAAAGTGCATCAGTCAGCATGCCCTCTGAATTGCTGGGACAGCTGCGGTTTTGTGGTGACTGTTGATGACGGAAAGGTAACAAAAGTGGACGGAGATCCAAACCATCCGATTACGGAAGGCAAAATCTGCGGCCGCGGCAGAATGCTAGAGACGAAAACAAATTCGCCTGATCGGCTTCGTTATCCGATGAAAAAACAAAATGGCGAGTTTGTGCGGATTTCCTGGGAGCAGGCTCTTGATGAAATTGCCGATAAACTTCGGGACATTCAGGAGACGTCAGAAACAACAGCAGTTTTGCACAGCCATGATTATGCCAATAACGGTTTGTTAAAAGCGCTAGATCAGCGTTTTTTTAATGCGTATGGCGGTGTGACTGAGATTGTCGGAAGCATTTGCTGGGGCTCGGGTATAGAGGCGCAAAGCTGGGATTTCGGCCGGTCGTATGGGCACGGGCCGCTTGATATTTACAACAGCAAACACGTCGTTGTGTGGGGCAGAAATGTATCAAGGACAAATATGCACCTTTATCACCATTTGCAGCAGGTAAAGAAAAAGGGCGCAACACTGACGGTGATTGATCCGATTTTTAATCCGACTGCAAAACTGGCTGACCGTTATATTTCTGTAAAGCCGGGAATGGATGGCTGGCTTGCCGCGGCTGTTTTGAAGGTTCTGATCGAGACGGGAAGAACGGATGAGGATTTTATTTCTCAGCATTCTGTCGGGTTTGATGATGTAAAAGAGCTTTTGAGCACGGTTTCTTTCGAGGAGTTTACTGCGAAAACAGAAACTACGATGGAAGAGCTGGAGTTTCTTGCAGGTCTGTATGCGGATGGTCCGGTGTCTACTTTTATGGGACTTGGTATGCAGCGGTATAAAAATGGCGGCGGGACGATTCGCTGGATTGATGCGCTTGTTGCGGCAAGCGGAAACGTTGGGATTAAAGGCGGCGGCGCAAATTTTGGCAATGTCCAGATTGGTGAAAGTTTTGCAAAAACGAAGCTGACGCTGCCGGAATTAAAAACGACATCACGTTCTTTTTCAATGATGACACAGGCTGAAGAGGTTTTAACCGCTGATGATCCTGCGATCGAGATGATTATCGTGACATGCGGGAACCCGCTGACTCAGGTGCCAAACACAAATAAAGTAAGACAGGCGTTTGAAAAGGTTCCGGTGACAGTAGCGATTGATTCCATCATGACCGATACGGCAACGCTGTGCGACTATGTTTTGCCGACTGCCACTGTTTTTGAAGAAGAGGATATTTACTATTCCAGTATGTACCATCATTATGTTCAGTATGGGAAGAAGCTGGTGGAACCGCAGGGCGAAGCGAAGCCGGACAGATGGATATGGTCAGAGCTTGCAAAGCGCCTTGGATTTGGAGAGCTTTTTGAACACAGTACTGAAGAACTTTTGGAGATGGGGCTTTCTTCATTGGAGGCAGACGGTGTAACACTTGAGCGCCTGAAAGATAAAGGCCACCTCCCGCTTCCGGTTAAACAAGTGCCGTGGGATGACTTTACGTTTCTGACGCCAAGCGGAAAATTTGAGTTTACCTCTTCTTTAGCTGAAGAAAAAGGATTTAGCGGTGCACTTCAATTGGAAGTGCCTGAGGAGTCTGTTTACCATAACGAAGAACTTGCCGAAAAATACCCTTACACGCTTTTGTCCATTCATCCGCAGCGCTCTAATCATTCACAGCATGTTCCGTTCATCGAGAAGCTTCAGCACATACAGGTCGATATTTCTTCAGATATAGCGGCTGAGCGGGATCTTCAGGATGGAGACGAGGTTGTCATTTTCAATGATCGGGGCCGTTTGAATGGTAAAGTTAAAGTGATGAAACAGGCTCATCCGAAGACGATAAATGTAGATGAAGGCATGTGGGCGGCTTTTGGCGGCTCCGTCAATACGCTGACAAATGATACAAATTCTGATAATCGAATGGGAAGTACGCTTTTTGACTGTTTAGTGGGCTTGAAAAAAGCATAATGAGAGGGTTCAGCAGGCTGAAAATGCTTTTTTGTCAGCTTGTCTTTTCCAGTGAACCTCCTTATAATTGCTCTAGGTTCAAAATACGTTAATGCAATGACGGTTTTATATAGAGGAGATGAAAGAATGGCTTTAACAGCTGGAATTGTCGGTTTGCCGAACGTCGGGAAATCAACATTATTTAACGCAATTACACAGGCCGGTGCCGAATCAGCCAACTACCCGTTCTGTACAATTGATCCGAACGTGGGAATTGTAGAAGTACCGGACGATCGTCTGCGAAAGCTGACTGAGCTGGTCAAACCGAAGAAGACTGTGCCGACTGCTTTTGAATTCACTGATATTGCAGGAATCGTAAAAGGTGCGTCAAAAGGAGAAGGTCTCGGTAACAAATTCCTTTCTCATATTCGCCAAGTTGACGCGATCTGCCACGTTGTCCGTGCTTTTTCTGATGATAATATTACACACGTTTCCGGTAAAGTTGATCCGATTGATGATATCGAAACGATCAATCTTGAGCTGATTCTCGCTGATATGGAAACAGTTGAAAAGCGGATTACACGTGTCAGCAAGCTTGCAAAGCAAAAAGATAAAGAGGCTGTGTTTGAGTTTGACATTTTGTCTAAACTGAAAGAAGCGTTTGAGAATGAAAAGCCTGCTCGTTCTGTTGAGTTTACTGAAGAGCAGCAAAAGCTTGTAAAGCAGCTTCATTTGCTGACGTCAAAGCCTATTTTGTATGTTGCAAACGTAAGTGAAGAGGAAGTGGCTGATCCGTCTGGCAATGAATATGTAGCGAAGATTCGTGAATACGCTGCCGGCGAAAACGCAGAAGTCATTGTCGTTTGTGCGAAGATTGAATCCGAAATCGCTGAGCTTGAAGGCGATGAAAAGCAAATGTTCCTTGAAGAGCTGGGAATTGAAGAGTCAGGTCTTGATCAGCTGATTAAAGCATCTTACTCGCTGCTTGGGCTGGCAACATATTTCACAGCCGGTGAGCAGGAAGTCAGAGCTTGGACATTCAAAAAAGGCATGAAGGCCCCTGAATGCGCTGGAATTATTCATAGTGACTTTGAGCGCGGCTTCATTCGCGCTGAAACGGTTGCTTATGATGATCTTCTTGCGGGCGGCGGCATGGCAGGAGCGAAGGAAGCCGGAAAAGTCCGTCTTGAAGGAAAAGATTACGTGGTAAAAGACGGAGATGTTATTCATTTCCGATTTAATGTATAGGATGCAGTTGTAAAGGGACAAGAGCTTTGGTATAATATAAAATTGTGAGTAATAGAATTATTGCTCCTTGCCCATTACGGGCCGCTTAGTCCAAAAGGAGGTGCAAACAGATGAGAAAGTACGAAGTTATGTACATTATCCGCCCAAACATTGACGATGAGTCTAAAAAAGCAGTTATCGAGCGTTTCAGCAACGTTCTGACTTCTAACGGTGCGGAGATCACTGGAACAAAGGATTGGGGTAAACGTCGTCTAGCTTACGAAATCAACGATTTCCGCGACGGTTTCTACCAAATCGTAAACGTTCAAGCTGATGCTGCGGCAGTTCAAGAATTTGACCGTCTAGCTAAGATCAGTGACGATATCATTCGCCACATTGTTGTTAAAGAAGAAGAATAAGCAATTTTGAAATATATAATGGTAAAAGGTGGTCTTTCTTATGCTTAACCGAGTTGTATTAGTCGGAAGACTGACAAAAGACCCAGAGCTTCGTTATACGCCAAACGGTGCGGCTGTTGCCACGTTTACTCTTGCTGTGAATCGTACATTTACGAACCAGTCTGGAGAACGTGAGGCCGATTTCATTAATTGTGTCACTTGGAGAAGACAAGCCGAAAACGTTGCAAACTTCCTGAAAAAAGGAAGCCTTGCAGGCGTAGATGGCCGTTTACAAACAAGAAACTATGAAAACCAGCAAGGGCAGCGTGTCTTCGTGACCGAGGTCCAAGCTGAAAGTGTTCAATTTCTTGAGCCGAAAAGCGGCGGCGGTTCTGGTTCAGGTGGATACAACGAAGGAAACAGCGGCGGAGGCCAGTACTTTGGCGGAGGCCAAAATGATAATCCATTCGGGGGAAATCAAAACAACCAGAGACGCAATCAGGGGAACAGCTTTAATGATGACCCATTTGCCAACGACGGCAAGCCGATTGACATCTCGGATGATGATCTTCCATTCTAATGAGAATATCGCTAAATTGACAAAGAAAGGAGGGAAATGACAATGGCAGGAGGACGCAGAGGCGGTCGTGCGAAGCGCCGTAAAGTGTGTTATTTCACTTCTAACGGTATCACGCACATCGACTACAAAGATGTAGATCTTCTTAGAAAGTTTGTTTCTGAGCGCGGTAAAATTTTACCACGTCGTGTAACTGGAACAAACGCTAAATACCAACGTAAATTGACTGCAGCGATCAAACGCGCTCGTCAAATGGCTTTACTTCCATACGTAACTGGTGAGTAAGCTGATACGTAAAGAGCAAGGACCTTCGGGTTCTTGCTCTTTTTTATAGGGGGGATGAAACAAATATGAAGCTGATTTCTTGGAATGTAAACGGCCTGCGGGCTGTCATGAGAAAGATGGATTTCTTTTCTTATCTGAAGGAAGAGGATGCAGATATCATATGTCTTCAGGAAACAAAGATACAGGATGGCCAGGTTGATGTTCAGCCTGAAGGCTATCATGTATATTGGAACTATGCAGAGAAAAAAGGATATTCAGGTACGGCTGTTTTTTCAAAACAAAAACCGCTGAACGTCATGTGCGGAATCGGAATAGAAGAGCATGATCAAGAGGGCAGAGTGATTACGCTGGAATTTGAAAACGTGTATGTGATGACCGTTTACACGCCTAATGCAAAAAGAGGGCTGGAACGCATTGATTACCGTTTGCAGTGGGAAGAGGCTTTATTAGCGTTTATTCTCGAATTGGATAAGAAAAAACCGGTTATCCTGTGCGGTGATTTAAATGTGGCTCATCAGGAAATTGATTTGAAGAATCCAAAAGCAAATCGGAATAACGCGGGTTTTTCTGATCAAGAAAGAGGAGCATTCACTCGTTTCTTGGAAGCCGGCTTTATCGACTCATTCCGTTATTTATACCCTGATCTGGAAGGCGCTTATTCCTGGTGGTCGTATCGTGCGGGTGCCCGGGACAGAAATATCGGCTGGCGTCTGGATTACTTTATTGTTTCTGAGAGTCTTAAGGGGCAGATTGATGATGCCAAGATATCAGCACACGTCTTGGGTTCCGACCATTGTCCTGTTGAACTTACGATTAATATATGATGTGATAGCAGTAAGGATTGATCCTTACTGTTTTTTTATGATGAAAAAGGAGAAAGAGATGGCAAACATAAAAGAGATTGCAAGGCTGGCGAATGTATCTGTTTCGACTGTGTCACGCGTACTGAATCATCATCCGTATGTGTCTGAAGAAAAAAGGAAGCTGGTGCGTCAAGTCATGGAGGAATTAGACTACACACCGAATCGAACTGCGATCGACCTCATTCGCGGCAAGACTCAAACGATCGGTGTAATCCTTCCTTACAGCGATCACCCTTGCTTTGATAAAATCGTAAACGGCATCACAAAGGCGGCATTTAGACATGAATATGCAACAACCCTCCTCCCTACCAACTATAACCCCGACATTGAAATCAAATATTTAGAGCTGTTAAGAATGAAAAAAATAGATGGCCTCATTATTACATCACGAGCCAATCACTGGGACAGTATAATAGCCTATCAAGAATATGGACCGATTATCGCTTGTGAAGATACTGGAGACATTGATATTCCTTGTGCTTACAATGACAGAAAAGCAGCCTACATAGAAAGCTTTCGATATCTAAAGAATCGCGGACATGAGAATATCGCTTTTACTTGCGTGAGAAGCGCCGACAAGAGCCCGAGTACGGCGGATAAAGCAGCGGCTTATCAGGCCGTCTATGGCAGCCTGGAGGACCGCCATATGCTGACCGGCTGTAATCATATGGACGACGGAGAGCAGGCGGGTGCGTATTTCTATACAAGCGGCCGGGCTCCAACAGCTATTTATGCAAACAGTGATGAAGTGGCAGCGGGAATTTATGTATTTGCCAAAAAGAAAGACTGGGATGTTGAGATCATTGGAGAAGGACATTCCTCTATCAGCCGTGTCCTCTGTTTCCCATCGCTTGACCTGAATCTTGAGCAGCTGGGCACCGCAGCATTTTCGTTATTTTTGCAGGAACATCCCATAGATATAAAAATTCAGCATCAATTCATGAAAAAAAGCTTGAACTGAAATGCATTTCATCCCTTATAACTTCATTGAAAGACAAAGGAGGAGGAAGACATGCATATTGAGCACACGGCCATCTGGGTCAGAGATTTAGAGCGAATGAAGGCTTTTTATGAAACGTATTTTCATGGCAAAGCCAATTCTCTTTATCATAATGAGAAGAAAGATTTTAAGTCGTATTTTATGACGTTTGATTCCGGAGCTAGGCTGGAAATCATGAAAAAAGGAGATGTGACTGATCATCCTTCACAAACGATGACAGGCTGGGCGCATATCGCTTTTTCGACTGGAAGCAAAGAGAATGTTGATGAACTGACAGAAAGGTTAAAGCAGGACGGATTCGCTGTAGTAAGCGGTCCAAGGACGACAGGGGACGGCTACTATGAAAGTGTAATTGAAGATGAGGAAGGAAATCTAATAGAGATTACATTTTAACATCTTGGAGTGAATTGAATGCTGACAGAAAAAGAAAAAATGGCAGCCGGAGAATTATACAACTCGGAAGACCGTGAATTATCACTAGAGCGTAAACATGCGAGAAATCTGATTAAACAATATAACGAATCACCAGAAGATGAGTCAGTGCGAACGGAGCTTTTGAAAAATCTGCTTGGTTCGATCGGTGATCAAGTCACCATTTTGCCGACATTCCGCTGTGATTACGGCTATCACATTCATATGGGGGATCGTACATTTGTTAATTTTGACTGTGTCATTCTTGATGTTTGTGAAGTTCGTATAGGATGTGATTGTTTGATAGCTCCAGGGGTGCATATCTACACGGCTGGTCACCCTCTCGACCCGCTTGTTAGGAAGTCGGGGAAGGAGTTCGGTAAGCCTGTTACAATAGGAGATAATGTTTGGATTGGCGGGCGGGCAGTGATAAACCCGGGAGTGACGATCGGCGATAATGCGGTGATTGCTTCGGGTTCCGTAGTGACAAAGGATGTGCCTGCGAATACGGTTGTAGGGGGAAACCCTGCGAGAAAGCTGAAGGAATTGAATTGAAATCAGTGCGGTTAACGCCGCACTGACTTTTTATATCTGCTTGGCATTCGTATTGGGGCCGAAGCAGATTAACAAAATGGAGCATGCGAGCCAGCAGCCGCCTATAAAGAAAAAGACGCTGACATAGCCGAGCTGAACGGCGATAAAACCGACGAGCAATGATCCGAAGATGTTCGAAAAGCGCCCGAGCCCATAGGCTAAACCGCTGCCTGACGAGCGATACTCTGTTGGAAAAGGCTCAGATGTATACGCATATAAGTTTGATGTGAAAACCCGTTCCGTAATATTGACGATGAAACCAAACACGATAATCATGATGGGAATGAAGGTCATGCCATATAAAAGACCTGCGATGGCAGTCAGAAACGCACTGGCGGCCAATATCCATTTTCTCTGAAATTTTTCAGAAATCATTGAACCCAGCAATGCGCCCAGCGGAGCGCCGACCGAGTGCAATACGTTATACCATAATGTATTTTCCATCGTGACCCCGTTGCTTTTTAGCAGGCTGGGGACCCAAGAGGCAAAGCCATAGAATCCAAAGGTTTCAAAAATCCATACCGCGGATAGCACAATGGTTATTTTAAGGTTTCTCCCCTTTAATAATCCCGCGTAACCCGCATGTTGGACTTGTCCGCTTGAGGTTTGCGGCGCCGGAGCAGGAAGAGGGCCTTTTTCTTTTTCAACGCTTGCTTCAATCCTTTTCAGGATGGCATCGGCTTTTTCATATTCACCGCGATTTTCATGCCAGCGGGGTGATTCCTCCAGCCGCCGAATAAAGAAAAAATAAATAAGACCAACAGCGCCCCATACAAAGACAAGTCTCCATCCCCAAGAGCCGAGCGGAATGACAAAGGCTGATACGATATTGGTGATCGGAACGCCGATCAATCCGATCATGGCACAGAAAGAAATATATTTTCCGCGAACACTTGAAGGGAAAAATTCTGCTAAATAGCTATTGGTGATGACCATGGCAGCTGCGACGCCAAATCCAGTGAGGAAACGAAACGACATTAAGGATGGGATGTCCCATGCAGCGGCATTACATAACGATGCGATTGAAAAAACGAAGACAAATAGATTCAAGGCTTTTTTTCGGCCGATTCGATCTGAAAGCCGTCCCCCAAGTGATGCTCCCAAAAACATGCCTAAAAACGAAGCAGCCGTTACATTGGCAATGGTTGAAAGCTGGATGCCCCAATGCTCGATCAGTGCCGGCGCTACATTGCTGAGGGTAAATAAATCCGCAAGATCAAAGAAGTAAACAATGCCGAGAGCGGTTAATACTTGGAAGTGGACACGTGAAATCGGGAGGCGGTCTAAACGGTTTGCCGCGTTTGAAAAAGGATGTGTATGTTTCTGTTTGACGCCCGTATTCATAAAAAACCCCCTTTTTTAATAGCGGGAGAAAGACTGAACATTCCCCTCTTGGCATTATTATAAGTATCTTGATTCATTGGGGACAGAGTTCAAATCACTAGATGGAAGAACTAAATTCACACTTTTCGCCTTAATTTTGCTTAAAAGATTTCCAAAACAGTAGATTAGTAGACCAAATTATGCAAATATATAGTAATATTCTCATTGAAAGGAAGAGTCATAGAAGGAATGAATTCATTTATCCGTCCTCTAGAAGGAAACAATACATTGTGGAGATATTTTTTCTCCTTTTTGGTGATGGTTGGCTTATTCTTTTTTGGAAGCATTGTTTATGTCTTTATGATGTTATTGACTGCACTTTTAAGTCCACATATCGCGTTTGATGTGGATACAGGTATGTTAACCGATTCTTTGGCTGATCTGTTTTTAGCTCATATCGTTTATGTATTTGCGATTCCTGGGGTTTGGCTGGCTGTTCGATTTATCCTGAAACGCCCGTTTCGGTCAGTCATTACACCGCATGCAAAAATCAGCTGGCGCAGCATTTTCTTTGGCTTTCTCGCTTATTTTTTGCTGATGGCTGTGGTCCAGGGGATTGATTATGCGATTCATCCGGCGAAATACACTTTTCAGGATTTTGACGCCTCTCGTTTTCTGTGGCTGCTTGTGGCATCTCTGTTATTGGTGCCGCTCCAGACTTCTGCGGAAGAACTGTTTTTCAGGGGATTTTTATTGCAGGCTTTTGGAAAAGTAATAAAGAACCCTTTTGTATTGACGCTGATTGTCGGCGGTCTATTTGGGGCTGTACACTTTGGCAATCCTGAAATGAGTAATGGCGCTTTTTGGGCAGGCATTGAGTATGTAACAATTGGGATTCTTTTAACGTATTATACGGTCAAAACAGGCAGCCTTGAAATTTCACTTGGTGTGCATGCCGCGAATAATATGTTTTTATGTCTTTTTATTACTGAAAAAAACAGTGTATATGGAGATATTCCTTCCTTATTTGCCATCACACGGGGAAATCCGATGTGGGAGACTTTCTTTACGGTTGTCGTTAATCTTTTCTTTGCGTTTATCGTTGTACAATACCATAAGAGATCAAAAAGAAAGCAGCAAGGCGTTTAATCCCTGCTGCTTTTTAATGTTTGTAAGGCTTCTTCGATGTCTGTTGTCGGCTGCTGGCAGGCGAAATTTTCACAAATATACACGGTTGTTTGATCGTCTATGATGCGATACTCAGCCGCGAATGGCGCAATGTCTTTGCACTGGTCGGGATGTTCTGCCACCAGGATGGAATCGTTGGGATTAAAGGCCTTTTGAAGCGCGCTTGTGATCTGTTTTCTGTCTGGATCGTTCGGGCGCCCGAAAATCACAATTTCCTTTTTAGGATTCATCTGTTTTAACACACTTTGCATAAAGAAAGAGTGGCCGCTCGGGTATGCCTCGATTTCAGGCTTGAACACGGAAAACATCGTTTCGGCTTTTTCAATCAGCGACAAATCACCTGTGACTTGCCCGAGGCGCAGAAGCTGAACGGCTGCCACGCTGTTTCCTGAAGGCACGGCGCCATCGTACACTTCTTTTTCTCTGACAATTAACGCTTCTGCGTCGTGTCCGGTAAAGTAGAACCCCCCATGCTCCTCGTCCCAAAACAAATCGATCATATCGTCTGACAGCTTCTTCGCTTTTTCTAAATATGATAGATCAAACGAGGCTTCATAGAGGTCGAGATAAGCCCATAAGAGAAAGGCATAATCGTCGATAAATCCTTTGTTTTTCACTTCGCCGTCGCGATACCGAACCATCACCCGGCCGTCGATGATTACATTGTTTTCAATAAAGGTGATAGCGTCTTCAGCCAAGGTGAGGTATTGGGGTTCCTGGAATACCCTTGCCGCTTTAGCGAGACCCGCAATCATTAGTGCGTTCCATGACGTCAGCACCTTATCATCAACATGCGGATATGTTCTTTCTTCACGCGTCTTTAACAGCTTCAGTCTTGCATCTTCAAGCTTGCGGCTGAGCTCTTCGTCGGTTAAGCCGCTATCCGCTTTGATTTGTTCCCGCTTGGTGTGAATGAGGTTGGGAATGTTTTTGCCCTCAAAGTTGCCTTTTTCTGTGATGTCATACACGTTGCAATACAGCGTGCCGAGATCCTCTCCGAGCGTCTTCAAGATCTCTTCTTTTGACCACACGTAGTACTTTCCTTCTTCGCCTTCTGTATCCGCGTCTAAAGCGGAGAAAAAGCTCCCGTCTTCATGGGTCATTTCCCGTTGAATGAATGTAATGATCTGCTCACAAATCTCTTTGTAACGGCTGTTTTGCGTGACTTGATAAGCTTCAGTATAAGCTGTCAGCAGGAGCGCATTGTCATACAGCATTTTTTCAAAGTGAGGGACGAGCCACTCATCATCGGTCGAATAGCGGGCAAACCCATAGCCGATATGGTCATAGATGCCTCCATTTGCCATGCTGTCCAGTGTTTTCGTGACGTTGTACAAAGCGTTTTCCTGCCCCGTCGTGTGATAATAACGAAGAAAATACATGAGCATATGAGGCATAGGAAATTTCGGCGCCTGTCCGAAGCCGCCGTAGATTGTATCGAAACCGTTGGCAAGCTGCTGGAATGTCCGGTGGATCGCTGATTCGCTTAACCCCTCACTTGTTTTAGCTGCTGTTTTGGTCTGTAAATGTTTAGCGGCGTTTTCTGCAATATCCTCGACATGCTCACGATCATTCGCAAACGTTTCTGAAAGATGCTCAAGCACGTCTACAAAACCCGGACGATTATATTTACTGGTCTTCGGAAAATATGTACCCGCGTAAAACGGCTTCTGATCAGGCGTGATAAACACATTCAGCGGCCAGCCGCCCTGTCCGGTCATCAGCTGGCAGATTCTCATATAAACAGAATCAACATCAGGTCGCTCTTCCCGATCTACTTTAATCGCAACAAAACGTTCGTTAAGAAGGCGGGCGATTTCCTCGTCCTCAAAGCTTTCATGAGCCATGACGTGGCACCAATGACATGTTGAATAGCCGATGCTGACCAGAACCGGCTTGTTTTCGCGTTTTGCTTTTTCGAAGGCTTCTTTTCCCCAGGGGTGCCAGTCTACGGGGTTGTGGGCATGTTGAAGTAAATAAGGAGACTTCTCAGCGATTAATCTATTGGGTTTATTGTTAGTGGGCATGGGATCACCTTCTTTCTAAATGTTTTTTTAAGTATTCTCTTTCCTCTATTTAATATACCAGAAGTTAAGGCACGTCATGATTTGTCTGTGATTCCAGAATGAAAACCAAGGGCTATAAACCCTTGATAGATCCATTATTTCACCTTTGAACTATAAAGATGGGTCTTCAATCGTAATGCTTTAACACGATTGCTGAATTATGTCCTCCAAAACCAAAAGAATTTGATAGCCCATATTTCAATGGAAGGTGTCTCGCTTCTGATACAACATCTAAGTTGCAATCTGGATCTTGATTCTCTACATTAATAGTTGGCGGAATAATTCCTTGTCTCAAACTTTCCACTAAAGCAATTGCTTCTACTCCGCCAGCAGCACCAAGCATGTGCCCAGTCATTGACTTGTTAGCAGTTGTTGGAATTTCACGTGAATGTTCACCAAATAATTTCTTAATAGCTAGAACTTCAGAACGATCACCTACTTGTGTACTTGTTGCATGAGCACTAATAACATCAATTTCACCTGTTGATATATTTGCACTTCTCAATGCTTTTTTCATGGCTAAGTAGGCACCCTTACCTTCTGGGTGTGATGCTACCATATGATGAGCATCTGAACTAGCTCCGTACCCCACTACTTCACATAATATCGGCGCATCTCTAAGAATAGCGTTTTCTAATGATTCTAATACTAAGATACCTGCGCCTTCACTCATAACAAAGCCATCTCTATCTGTATCGAACGGACGGCTGGCTCGATTTGGATCTTGGTTTCTTGTAGATAGTGCATGGGCGTTTCCAAAACTAGCCAAAGATATCTGTGTGATTGCAGCTTCTGCTCCACCGGCAAATATAATATCTGCTTCATCATTTCGGATAGCATTGAAAGCTTCACCAATAGAGGTATTCCCGATTGAACAGGCTGTGACTGGTGATAATGATGGTCCTTGTGCTCCTAATCTTATGCTTATCTGGGCCGCAGCTGCATTTGAAATCATCATTGGTACAAGGCTAGGGCTTACTCTCGCGGGACCTCGTTTATTTAATACATTCACATTATCAACAAGTGATTGTATGCCTCCGATTCCTGAACCAACATATACCCCTAAACGTTCAAGATCAACATTATCTAACTGTAATTGTGAATGTTCTAATGCTTGTTCGGCTGCTGCTAAGGCAAACTGACTAAAACGATCTAATCGTTTTGCTTCTTTTCTCCCCAATATTTCATCTGCATCGAAATCACGAACGATTCCGGCTATCTTTGTTTTATAATCAGCAGTATCAAAAGAATCAATGAGAGATATTCCCGAGTGTCCTTTAACTAGTTGATTCCAAAAGCTGTTTACATCATTTCCTAGTGGAGAAATAACTCCCATTCCAGTAATGACAACTCTTTTCATGATCATTCCCTCCTCGTTTTTATTAACTTTAGCTATTGTGTTATCCTATTACAAGTTGTTGTTTATCCTAGTATAATTAATACTATTTTAAAGGGAGATCTTAATGAAACCTGAAACAAGACTTCAAGCTTTATCAGAATTTCTAAAGAACCAACGTTCGAAAATTACTCCCCAAATGGTTGGTTTACCTGTAGGAACCCGCAGAAGAACACCAGGACTAAGAAGAGAAGAAGTGGCTCAACTAGCCGGTGTAAGTCTTACTTGGTATACATGGTTAGAACAAGGCAGAGATATAAAAGTATCTACTTCGGTATTAGATGCTATTTCTCGAGCATTACAATTAAATAACGATGAAAGGAGATATTTGTATGCTCTAGCGTTAGAGGAAGGAGTGAAACAACCCTTTATAAATGAGAAGGAGAAGGAAATCAGTCCGGCTTTAGTAAAAATGTTGCAGGAACTTCGTTATTGCCCAACGATTATATCAGATAGAAGAAGTCAGATTGTTGGGTGGAATCAAGCAGCAGCTAATGTATTTTTGGATTTTGAACAAATCAATCCGGCAGAAAGGAATATAATACGCTTACTATTCGCAAGAAAGGAATTTAAAAGTTTAGCAGTGAATTGGGAGCATTTTGTTAGAGGATATATCGCAATATTTAGAACGTATTATGGACAGTATGTGGCTGATGACTGGTATGAGCAATTTATACAAGAAATGGAACAGGCATATCCCGAGTTTCGTAAAATTTGGAATGAAAATGAGATAAGCTCTGCTCCTGAAGTATTAATTGAGTTTCGTCATGCTAAGGTAGGTAAAATGTTGTTTAATCTTACTTCATTACAGGTGCATGGGGATACTGATTTAAGATGCAGCGTCTATACTCCAGTTGAGGATACTGAAACTGAGCTTAAGTTAAAACGTTTAATTGAAGGCTAGCTATGAGAAATTCATTTCCTAATGTGCATTAAATGACAATGTTCTTTAGAATAGCCAAGGTTAGCTATACCCAATAGATACGAGAACCGGCTTATTTTCACGTTTTGCTTTTTCGAAGGCTTCTTCTCCCCACGGGTACCAGTCTACTGGGTTGTGGGCGTGTTGAAGCAAATACGGTGATTACTCAGCGATTAATCTATTGGGTTTATTGTTATTTGGCATGGGATCACCTTCTCTCTACAGAGTCAGGAAAAATGTAGAACGTGATTGGGAATATGTGAAGAAGGGAAACAAAAGGGATTACTAAAGTACAATTTTTCACCTTTAAAAATTTAAAGTGCATTATATGGTATAATCCCTTCAATAAAAATATGCAGTGGCCAAATACAAGTCCTGAATGACATAAAGATAATGTTCTCTTAATTTGCAGAATGAAAAGCAGACGCTGCATTATAAAAAAACATACCAAATAAAGAATATTGGTATGTTTTTATTTTCTGTATATATCATTTGAAAAAACCTTATAGTTACTCATCATGTGTGCGATGACTTTAATTGTTTGCTTCCATAAAGAACCTTCAATTCCTCTTTAATTATCGTAAAACTTATTCTTTTTTTAAGATCGGTATCCAAATTTCACTTTTAAAAGAAGGGGATGTTATATCTTTATGCTCGTTCCACAGTATTTCTGGACCTTCTATTTGTTCATAATTTGACGATGGAAACCATTCAGAATAAATGCGTCCCCATACTTCTTGCAGTGTATCCGGAAATGGCCCGATTGCTTCGAATACAGCCCATGTTGAGGCAGGAACTTCAAGCTGTGAGAGGTTATTTGGACACTGTTTCGTTGTGGCTGCGCCAATATAGTGATCAAGCTCTCCTTTCTCCTCGGTCCGGCCTTCAGAAAAGTTCGTGGAAGCACTAATGAGTCCCAAAGGCGCTACATTAGAAAGCTTTTTAAGTGTATTTATTGCTTCTTCATCTAAACTTTCCCACATGGATGCAATTTCCGGATTAACCCCTTTGAAAATAAGAGGAACTCTTTTTTTAATGCCAACGATGCGAAATGCTTCTTTTTCTTCAATGCGATAGTTCATTTCACTTCCTCCTTTGATTGATAACTGGAAGGTCATACGTGGATAAGCTTTAAGTGAATGGCCATTAAGTCTGGCTTTTGATGGTTTTATGCCATGCAAATTTTGGAATGCCCGTGCAAAAGAATCTGGTGAGTTATATCCGTACTTTATTGCAATGTCAATCACTTTTACATTGCTTTCTTTAAGTTCAAAAGCTGCAAGAGTAAGACGTCTGCGACGAATATATTCGGATAATGAAATACCAGAAAGGAAGGAAAACATCCTTTTAAAATGATATTCAGAGCAGAATGCAAGCTTTGCTACTTCTTTAAAATCAATATCATTAGTGAGGTTTTCTTCAATATACTTTAATGCTTTATTCATACTTTTAAGCAAATCCATTTATTTGACCTCCTTTAACAAAAGAATAACAGGGGTGAAATGTTTCTACCCGACATTCCGTGCACAGTTTTGCAGGTTAATTGTAGATTAAGGATTTAAAATGGTAATCCAAATACATGAATAATTAACATTACAATAGGCGGAATCAACAGTGATGGCAGGAGGTTCAACGTTTTAAATTTTTTAATTCCCAGTATACTTAACCCCGAACTAAGGATTAATACACCGCCGACAATTGTGATTTCATTAATAAGGTCTGTATTTAATGCACTTTCCATTAATTTTGCAAATAAATATATTGAGCCTTGCCAGGTAAATAATACAACCGCAGATGCTGCTATTCCAAAACCAAATGTGGAAGCGAGAACAATGGAAGTGATCCCATCTAATATACCGTTTGTTAGGAGATAAGTATAATCTTCGTGCAGAGCAGCGTTAACAGGGCCTAATATTGACAACGAGCCTATACAATATAATAAGATTGCAGTTGATAAGCCTTCGGCTAAATTGCTTTTGGAGAACTTGTTGACTAAATTGTTAAATCTTAATTCTAAATTTATGCTCTGACCAATCAATCCCCCAATAGCTAAACTGACAATAAAAAGAATTGGGTATTTACTAGAAGGCAAATGCTGTGTAAAGGCGTTGATCCCTAGTCCAACTGCGGCGAATCCCATTGCCTGCATAAGTATCTCTTGGTACTCATCTTTCATTCCTTTTTTGAATATACCTCCAATTAAGCTTCCTGCAATGATCATAACTGTGTTAAAAATTGTTCCAAACATAGGCTATCTCCTCCAATAATAGTTCCTTTCAAAAAAATAAACCCTCAAGTTACTTGAGGGTCAAGTGTATGTAACAGCCATTAATTAAATTTATTTGATTGGCAAAAGTATTTCAGTCACATAATTGTCTGGATTATTAGTTACCCCATAATCAATCAGCGTTATTTCGATTGAGTCGCCAGCCAATTCATAATGATGCTTTTTCATATATGTAAGTAACATTTCGTAGTATTTTGCTGCTTCTGAATGTGACCCTTTAAATCTAATTTGCAGATATTCTCTTGAGGGGAAAGTGATTTCAGGTGAATGTATTTCATCTTCATCTTCCAGAACCATAAATATACTGGAATATCGGTCAAACTGATTTGATTTTATATTTGTTGCTGAAATGGATAATCCTACTTTCCCTAAAAATAGATCTTTGTGGACTTTAAACTTAGTTCTCAATTCTGTTACCGGATACTCAATATCTTGACCAAGAATATATTCATGTTGTAAATACGCCACACGCAGTTCAGGAAGTTTAATTTTTGAAATTTCTTCTAGCGGCATATTAACTGCGTCTTCCATTTGTTTAATGCGGCGAGAGATCTTTCTCTCAATGCGTGCCAATTCCCTCTTTTTTCGGTCGATTTCAGTTTGCTGGTCTTTCAGCAAGTGAATCAGAGTATCTACCTCAAGAGAATCATAAAAATCAAGTAGTTTATTTATTGGCAAACCTAATGTCCTCAGGTACTTGATTGTACTCAATCTTTCAAATTGTTGTGTAGAATAATATCTGTAGTTATTATGTTCGTCTGTAAATTCTGGTTTTAAGAGACCAATTTCATCATAATACCTAAGAGTAGGTACGTTTACATTGAATAACTTAGATACTTCTCCAATAGAGAAAAATTCCTTCATCCTAACAACCTCTCTGTTATTAAAGCTGTCTGTTTATGTACATCCACATTATATATGATGCAGTAACCCTAAAGGTAAAGTTTTCCCTATATAGACGGCCATAATCAAGATTGAGTTGATAAATATTATATCTATTCTTTATTTGATTTGAGTAGAAATAAGAAGGAGTGATATTCGTTAAAATTCAGGTAATAGCACACCTAGACAATTTTAAAGTTTTTGCCCTTGGCCTTAAAAAATATATAAAACACAGGATGAATTCTAAATTCTTTACCGATCGTTCTTAAATTTGATATACTTAACACATGTTAGGTCTAACTGTTTTCTTCTCAAATGAGAATGATCGTTCTTTAATTATTTAAGAATAGGGAGAGATGAATGATATAAAGTTATTTTGCCCTAGTGCATCAATGATTCTCAGTACTTTATCAGTGTTAATAGATGATACGTTATAAGGTGGGATTACATGGCTAGAAATAAAGAATTTGATGAAAAATTAGCATTAATAAAAGCGATGGAGCTTTTCTGGGAACAGGGTTATGAAAAAACATCCATGCAAGATTTGGTGGACCATATGGGGGTTCACCGCAGAAGTATCTATGATACTTTTGGTGACAAACATACTTTATTTATGAGAGCTTTAAGTCACTTTGTAGAAGTAATGGAAATGAGAATGAAGAATGAGGTGAAAGCTGATTTAACGGTTAAGCAGACTATAAGAAAAATATTTGAAATGGTTATTGATCCAGAAGAAAATCTGCCAAAAGGATGTTTAGCTGTTAATACAGCAGTTGAATTATCCCTGCTAGATGAAGAAGTAGCTAAGAAAATTAAAGAGATTTTTATAAATACGGAAGCCTTATTATTTGATCTGCTAAAACATGGTCAAGAAAAAGGAGAAATTCCTAAACACTATAACATCAAAGGGCTTTCTCAATTCATTCATAATTCACTCGTAGGGGTACGAGTATTAGCAAAAACGACAAATGATAAGGATAAATTTGAAGCCATTATCGATTTGACTTTGTCAACGCTAGACTGAGATATATTTTGTGATATGGAGAATTAATAAAAAAATATGTTTTTGAGGAGAGAATCATATGAAGTACACAGTTATTACAGGAGCAAGCTCAGGCATAGGATATGAGACAGCATTAGCGTTTGCTGCTCGCGGCAAAAACTTAATTATTGTAGCTAGAAGATTAGATAAATTAGAAGAGCTTAAATCAACAATTCACAATATTAATCCTGATTTGGATGTTATTATTCGTACAAGTGACTTATCTGTCACAGATCAGGCATATACACTGTATGACAATTTAAAGGAATATCAAATTGAGACTTGGATTAATAATGCCGGGCTTGGTGAATCCTCTTCTGTCACAGATCAGAATTTAGAGAAAGTGGAAACCATGTTGCGTGTCAACGTAGAATCCTTAACGATTCTTTCTACACTATTTGTACGTGATTATTCTGATGTAGAAGGAACTCAGTTAATTAACGTATCATCAGCACTCGGGTATGCAATTGCTGTTGGCAGTATTACGTATTCTGCATCTAAATACTTTGTTAGTGCATTTACAGAAGGGCTTGCAAAAGAACTGGAACGCAAAGGTGCGAAAATGAAGGTGAAAGTTTTAGCACCAGCAATCACGGAAACAGAATTCATGAAAAATGCATCTGATACGAAAGAATTTGATTACAAAGCAAATATCCCGATGTACCACACAGTTGAGCAAGTGGCGAGTTTTATGATGGAGCTTTATGATCGTAATCAAGCAGTAGGTATTGTAGACGAAAACTATGAATTTAAATTAAGAGATCAAATCTATCCGATTCTAGAGATGTAATATTTAACCTATATAACGATACTCTATATCACTGCCACTTGGAGGATGAGAAACATTTGTTTACAGAAGCGGTTTTAAAAAATTTAATCATTTGAGAATGATCGTTCTAAAAATGACTAATGTTAATGAATAAATAGGATATGTAGTGAACTCTTTATGGTTTAGGTGGCGGGTTAAAATAGGAATAAGATTCCCCTCCGCCTAAACAATTATACAAAAAGGTAAAAACCCAATATATGTAATATGATAGAGGATGCTGATAAAAAATGAAAACACTCATGAAAGCAGCTCAGATCACCAAGTACTCAAAAAATATCTATGCCCAAATCAATGACATTCCAATTCCAGAAATCGGTGAAAATGAAGTTTTGGTAAAGGTCAAAGCTGCGGCGGTCAATCCACTGGAAATGTTAATTATTACAGGCAGCGTGAAACTGATTCAAGATTATGAGTTCCCATTAACGCTTGGTAATGAATTGACAGGAGTTATCGAAAAAGTCGGAAAAAAAGTGACGGAATTTCACGTAGGAGATGCCATCTATACACGTCTCCCGCTCGAAAAAATTGGTGCTTTTGCGGAATATGCCGCAATTGACGCTGCTGCAATTGCACCCATGCCAAAAAATTTGTCTTACGTGGAAGCCGCTGCTGCACCACTGGCTGGACTCACAGCGTATCAAGGTCTGCATGAAGAACTTGAGGCACAGTCAGGTAAATCTGTCTTCATTCCAGGTGGATCAGGCAGCTTTGGTCAAATGGCTGTACCAATTGCAAAGGCAATGGGCCTAAATGTCATTGTTAGTGGCAGCTCAGAAGCGCGCGAACGCACTTTGGAAATGGGTGCAGACCAATATTTGGATTATGCAATAGAAAACTATGTTGACTTGTTGTCGAATGTGGATTACGTGATGGATACACTGGGACCTAAAGAATTTGACAGTGAATTGAGTATTATCAAACCGGGCGGAAGATTGCTCTCTCTCCGTACAGGACCAAATAAACGTTTCGGAAAAGACCGAAATTTCCCATCGTGGAAACAAATGCTATTTTCCCTTGCTGGTGCAAAGTTTGACCGCAAAGCCAAGAAACAAAACGTGGAATACCATTTTATCTTCGTTCGTTCTGACGGCGCACAACTTAAAGAGATTACCAAAATCATTGAAGAAAACAACATTGTTCCAGCAATTCATCCAACACGATTTACCATAGACAACGTAAACGAAGCACTAAAACTAGTCGCAAATGGACGACCAAAAGGGAAAGTGATTATTCAATTTTAAGAGGAATATGAAGAAAGCAGTCAAAAAGTTGAGATCATTTATGTAAAGGATTTTGAAACAAACCGCGAGTTCTGCTGATTAAGAAACAAATGGAAAAGATAAAAAGCCAGGTCAGATCATAGAAAAACTTCAGCAAGCCGGAGTCCTGTATCAGTAATGATAAAACATGGAGAACTAGACATTTCAATTGTTTCTTATAAAAATTGTTGGAATGAAATTGAGACAGGTGCTTGCTCTAACAGACATATCACCAATGACACGTTTTGCCTATAAAAAAAGAAGCGACAACTAAGGCAGCTTCTTTTTTTATTTCTTCAAAACTTATAGCTTTAAACTCTGTTAGTGCCGATATCTTGTGAAGCATTTATAGGCTTTATTTTAAAAAACATTTAGTTCTGAAAAATTTGAGGTATATCGCAGCACATCAACCAAAAACTCTTCAAAATGCAGGACAAAATGAGTCATGTTTCCGAACGAAAGGTTTTTCCTATTTCTTTTCCTAAACCAAAATAGTGTCTGAAATTATAAATAAGCGGACTCCATTTTGAAGGGTTAATGTGGTTGTCGTTCAATATGATCTTTTCCTCGGCATGAAAATGTAAAGCTTGTGTTTCCACAATCGCAAATGATGGTTCGTAATCTGGTATCCGAATATGTTTCACTTCTGCTTCTATTTGGATAGGGCACTCTTTAATTCTTGTTGGTGCTACTGTCATTGATGGTAAAGGTGTTAACCCTGCCGCTTCGTATTTCTCTTTTTTGTAAGTAAACCCGAGCTGTTTCTTCAAAGGCGGGATATTCTTTTTTCCGCTAAAAGACGAAATTTTTTCAACGTTTTTCCATAAATCGGGGCTGGGCAAGTTAATGACACATTCTTTGTGTCTCTTTATATTTTCAATAGCTTTTCCTCCTAGTCCTACTCCCAGAACAATATAGTTTCCAAGCGCCCACGAGGAAGACATCGGACTAATATTGGTGGTTCCATCTTCATTCAAAGTGGAAAGAAGGAATGTTGACGTGCCATAGTACATAATGTTTGGTTTGATTTCTTTAAAATGAAGGGTGTCTTGTTTTTCACTGTTCAACGCTTAATGCCTCCTAATCATTATTTATTCATATTGTAAAGGTTTAACATTTCAACTATCATCGAAATATGAATGTAAGGAGGAGAATGATGAATCCTAATATTGCAAAGGTTGCTTCGTTACTATCTGACCCCACGCGTTCTTCTATTCTTTTGAGCCTTATGGATGGAAGAATACACCCTGCTGGAGAGCTTGCATATTTCGCTAAAATCAAGCCTCAAACTGCGAGCTTTCACCTGCAAAAATTACTTGAAGCACAGCTCATCAGTGTAGAGAAGCATGGAAGACATCGGTATTATAAATTGGCTAGCGCCGATGCTGCAAAAGTGATCGAACAATTGCTCAGTATTTCGCCTGATTCAAAAGTGAAGTCTTTCAATGATTCAAAAGAAAAAAGTGATTTACACTTTGCCCGTACCTGTTATGATCATCTGGCTGGTTATATCGGCGTGCAAGTGACACATTCATTAGTCGAGCAGGGCTTCTTACGAAAAACGGATTTACACTTTGAGGTCACTTCAGAAGGCTCTTTGTTTTTAAAGGATTTTGGAGTCGACGAAGAAAAACAAAGAAATAAGAGGAGAGCTTTTGCGCTTTGCTGTTTAGATTGGAGCGAGCGGCAGCATCATTTAGCAGGCGCTTTGGGACATGCATTATTAGACAGGATGCTAGAACTGCAATGGATTGTGCGTATGCCTAAAACTAGAGCTATTAAGGTTACACAAAGCGGAAAAGCTGCATTTGAGAAATACTTTAAATTGAGTATCTAAGATTTTGAATGGAAAACATACTTCCTCCATCAAAAGTGGAGAAAGCAGATGGGTGCCATATTCATATGAGTAGCGGAACGCAAAGTGATAAAGTGGCTTATCTCCTTATGTTTCGAGACGTAAAGCCTGTGATGTCTTCACCACACCATCTGTTTTCCGTTCCCTTAGCTGCAACGTCAGCATCCTTTGTGTGATACCCGGTATTGATCTTTTCAGTTCATTAAACCTGACCGGTTGATGAGACAGGGTATCGATGATGATTCCTTTCCATTTTCAGCCAACAATGTGTAAAGCCATTTACAAAAATATTCAAAGGAAGTGGTTTGCTTGAACTTAATACAAATATCAGAACATGTCTATCAGTGTGAATTTGAACTCGATATACCGATTCATATCCCAGTTCATATTTGGTTTATTAAAGATGGTGATGATGTTTATATCATTGATACAGGAATAGAACGTTTCGCAGATGCTCAAATAAAGGCAGCGTTAGCAATTGGTCATCCCAAAGCCATTCTGCTTACCCATGGCCATAGTGATCATATTCAAGGTGCAGCAAAATGGTTAGAGAAGTTTGACATTCCTATTTATGCCCATCAAAAAGAACTGATTTATATAAATGGAGAAGCGCCTTATCCGAACAAAAATGACGTCGAAAACACAAGGGTAGCACATACTGTCCGGCCGCTGACGGAGCATACACTTACTCACTTGCCGATACAATACTATGTAACACCCGGACATTCTCCGGGGCATGTTATCTACCATCATGAAATAGATAACATTTTATTATCGGGAGACCTTTTTATTACAAGTAAGGAGGAGCTGCACCCGCCTATCAGAAAATTCAGCGTCGATATGAATGAGAATATAGATAGCGGCGCAATCATAGATGAAATCAAACCAACTCTTATCTGCTCTTCGCATGGACAAAGCATTCTTTATAACGAAGAACTGTATAAAAGGTATGTTTTAAAATATAGAGATTAAAGAAAGTTTGTAACAGTAAATATGAATTGGTTGGGGAGAAGAGTGAGACTATTTTGAGTATCGTTTTTAGAAGGAATAAGTCCCTCAAAACATACCAAACACTCGGTATGTTTTGGGAGATTTAAAGATACTCTGATATTTCGACGAGGTTCTGATCGGGATCTCGAATATAAACAGAGATAATCGGGCCAAGGGCGCCGGTTCTTTTTACAGGCCCTTGCTCTATATTGACATTCATTTTCGTGAGATGTTCTACTACTTTATTGATAGGTTCATCAGTGATAAAACACAAATCCGCAGATCCAGGTAATGGGTGCTGTGCCTTAGGTTCGAATTCATGACCGGCCTCATGCAAGTTTATTTTTTGATTGCCAAAACGCAATGCTTTTCTGCCCGAACCAAACGTTTCTTCCTGCATTCCCAAAACAGAGGTGTAGAAGCGGATTGTCTCCTGAAGGCTTTTTACCGTTAACACCAAATGATCAAGTCGTTTTATCATTCACGATCCCTCCTGCAAAGTATACATTTCACTAAATCTATTATTAATCCTGCATAGCTGCTTTCGTATCAGATGAGATTAACTAAAGAAAGATACTTACCGCAGAATAAATGAGCAGCAAGCACATGATGACTCGAAATGCCTTATCGTGTTTTTCAAAAAGCTTTTTAAAAACAGAGCCGAACCCTGACCATAGCAGCAGGGCGAACCAGCCCAGAAAAATGGCCAATGAGAGATAAAAAATAATTGATGTCATTGAATGCTGAAACGGCAGTATAAAAGCACTCATCAATGTTAAGAAGAACAAAACGCTTTTGATATTGATGATCTGGAAGATGAAACCGGATAAAAAAGAAGAGTGCGTATCTCCGGAATCCTTCTTTGAGCCTTTGGCGAAACCGATCTGCCAGGCCAAATAGAGCAAATAGACTGCACCAGCTATTTTGAAGTAGGGCTCAACAAGAGGAATCCAATTGTATACACCTATTGTGAATATACCGCTGAGAATCCCCAGTGCTGCAAAGCCCGATAAGATGCCGCTATTAAAACGCCACGAACCGATAAAGCCAAACCTTCGCGCTTCATTCATCATTAAGATGTTACTTGGGCCGGGCGTAATGGATGTCAAAATCACATACGAAAGAAAAGCTATAATACTCATTGAATCACCTTCATTTACTAATGTCATATTGGGCAGTTTTTATTGTATGATAGTCATATCTATAAATAAAATTGAAATATAAAAAAGCATTATCATTTTTTTCGATAGAAGGGGAAAACGTATGGAGATCAGACATCTTGTCACGTTCCAAGCAATTGTAGAAATGGGAAGTTACACGGGAGCTGCTGCTAAGCTGGGTTATACGCAATCCACGATCACCACTCATATCCAAGCGCTTGAGCAGGAGATCGGCGGCGCTTTATTTTCGTATGAAAAAAGAAATCTAAAGCTGACTCATTTAGGCAGAGAATTAATCCCTTTGGCAGAAGATTTACTTTCTGCCCACGACCAGATCAAGAATATGAAGAGTGTTCATGAAATCAAGGGAGTATTAAAGGTAGCCGCACCTGAGTCTTTAACGATTTCTAGACTAGGGCCAATCATAAGGGAATTTTCACTGAAATATCCTCATGTGAAGATTATATTAAGCAATGGGACATGCGGGGAAAACCAGGTAGATTTATTGAGCGGACGGGTGGATATTGCTTTTATGGTCTATCCAGCAATTAGCCCGGACAAATGCATTCATTATACTTTAACTGAGGAGAGGATTGTCCTTGTGGGCAGTCATGACGGACCGGATCATTTTGATGATTATAAACAAGATATCAGCGGCCATTTTTTTATCACAAATGAAGAAGGCTGCAGCTATCGATCAATGTTTGAAAGGTATCTTGTTAAGCATGACATCTGCAACGTTCAAACAATGGAGCTGTGGAGTATCGAAGCGATCAAACAAACGGTCATGAGCGGGCTTGGCTTTTCTGTTTTACCTTATGTGACAGTGAAAGAAGAGGTGGAAAGCGGTAAGCTGAAAATCCTTGGTCATTCTGAAGCTTTCGAACCGCTGTATTCCCATATGCTGATCAAAAAGAAAAAATGGCAATTGCCGGCGGCAGAGGCTTTTGCTGAACTTGTTTTATATTCGTTTGGTGAATCTGAACAGGAGTCTCTCGTTGGTATGTCCGGTGAATAGACAGGATGTTGGAAAAGGAGGAGTTGGTACGCTCACTCCTTTTCATATTAGTCATCCATCAAACTGCGGCTGAAACCTTGGGTTTTACAAACTTTACGAAAATGCCCCGGACTAAAGGGCCCATTATTAATAATTGCAATGGGTAGGCTAAAATAAAGTTTTTCAGAACGATCATAAGGTAAGCGCTGAATAGGCTGTTCTCGTTAAGTCCATTCGACAAAGCTGCCGTGATTAATCCGAAAACAGACATGCAAAGTACCATACCAACCACCATACAAGTCGACATGGCAAGGACCATATATAATTTCTTAGACTTGTCGAACGGCATTTTGAATGTCATTTTTCTTGCGAGCGGTCCGACTAAAAGTAAATCTAACAGTAACGCTACAATAAATCCAATGATCATCTCAAAAGCTGTAACCCATGAAAAATCACGAATGGCTCCGTTGATCACTGCATTGTAAATCGACATGACGCAGACCATTCCAAAGCACATCATCACGCCAAAGATAAGGCCTTCTTTTTTATTTGCTGGCATACAATCAATCCTTCTCTCAATAATCGGTGATTAGTATACCAATGAATCACACATGCTCATAAGTGACAAATTTGTGAACAATTTATTGGCCGGAATCGTCTTCTTTTGTCATCAGCACATGCGGAATGCCATCCAATATAAATTCCTCTGATGCTGTCTGATAGCCGAGCTTTTCATAAAAACCTGCTGCCTGTGTCTGACCGTGCAGTTTACATGTATAAATGCTTTTTTCTTTCACAATACGTTCTAACTCAGCGACAATCACTTTCCCCAACCCGAATTTGCGATAGGGCTTCAGAATGCAGATTCTTTCCAGTTTGCCCGCGTGATCAACGATACGCACACGCGCTGTGCCGACCGGCTGTTGTTCATGGTAAACCAGAATGTGCTGGCAATCCCCATGGAGTGTATCGAACTCATCGAACTCGTCGGAAACTGGACAGCCTTGTTCCTCAACAAATACTGTCTTTCTGATGTCAAACGCTGTATGTAAATCATGTTCTGTCGTTATTCTCTTCACATTCATGATTGATTCTCCTCTTTATCAGAAAAATGGCTGATGACATACTGTTTAAAGGTCTCTGCCACCGGGGATAAAAATCTGCCTTCTATCCAGGCGATTCCTATGACGCCTGACATTCCGGCCAGCTGACACGAATTTTTGTGATTTTGCTTTGGTCTAACCCTTTAAGATCGGGCAGAATGGATATGCCAAGACCGGCTGCCACAAAACCTGCCGCAGTGGCTGCTTCTTCACCCTCAAACATAATGTTCGGTTGAATGTCCGCTTTCTCAAACAATTCATCAACCGTCATGCGAAGCGCATATCCTTTTTTCAATAAAATGAAACGCTCATCGGCGACTTCGGTCAGTGCAATGCTTTCTCGATGAGATAACGGATGGTTGTTTGGCACAAATACAAACAGTTCTTCGCTCCATAATTGTATCCAGCGGATCAGCTTTTCAGGCTTGATGGAGGCAAGGAGACAGAGATCCAGATCTCCGGATTTTAATCGTTCAAGCAGCCAATATGAATGGTTTTGCTTCAACTGGAAGGTAATGTCGGGATATTTCTGCTGAAAGCTGCCGATTAAATCGGGAACCAGCGTTGTTCCTAATGTATGTAAAAAACCGAGAGACACTTCGCCTTGGTCAGGCTGTAACAAAGCTTGGATTTCTTCTTTCCCTTCGGTATATTCCTTCATCATGTCATGAACGCGTCTTAAAAATATTTCTCCGTATTTGTTTAGTTTAATCGAACGTCCTTGCCTGTCGAATAGCGGGACGCCTAAATGGTGTTCGAGTCTGGCGATTGAGCGTGAAAGCGCAGGCTGTGTGATCGACAGACTTTGTGCCGCCTTCGTGACGTGCTCCATGCGGGCCAGTGTTTGAAAATATTCAAATTGTTCCCATTCCAAATCGTCAACACCTCCTACATTACATTTAAGCATGAATTGGATATTTATTATGCATTATACAACATATATCAACGGTGCTAAGATAAATGTATAAACAGACTCGAGGATGTTTGAAATCGCAAGAAATAAAGGATGGGTGTTTATGGAGTGCAGTCTTCAACAAAATGGTGAGGGGCAGATAAAGTCCCGATGACATACATTCAAAAAGGCACACCGGTTTTTCGTAAAATTACGTTTGCTTTCTTTGCTGCAGGTTTTAATACATTTGCCATTCTGTATTGTGTACAGCCGCTTATGGAGGAATTTACGCGGGAGTTTCATGTGACCCCTACAACAGCGAGTCTTTCTTTATCTGCTACAACAATGCTCTTAGCTGTCAGCATGCTTGTTTTCGGTTCGTTGTCAGAGGTATGGGGACGTAAGCCGATTATGGCTGTATCCATGCTGGCCGCATCCGTTCTCTGTCTGGCGTCGGCCTTCAGCCCGAATTTTCATACGCTGCTCGTATTGAGAATCATTCAAGGGATTGCGCTCGCTGGTCTCCCTTCGATTGCGATGGCTTATCTTGGAGAAGAAATTGAACCCGGAAGCCTTGGGTCGGCGATGGGGCTGTATATCAGCGGAAACGCGATCGGCGCCGTTTTTGGAAGGATTGTTTCAGGGCTCTTGAGTGAGTACTTTACTTGGCATATAGCGATGGGGTCAATTGGTGTGATCAGTTTGATAGCGAGTATGATATTTTTTATGAATTTGCCTCAATCGACCCATTTTACGTCGAGAAAACTTGAGATCGGTCAGTTGGGAATGTCTTTAATCAGCCACTTGAAGGACCGGAAACTGTTAAGCTTGTTCTTCATTGGTTTTTTGCTTCTCGGAAGCAATGTTGCATTGTTCAACTACATTGCGTATGTGCTGTTAGCGCCGCCGTATTCCTTTAACAAAGCGTTTGTCAGCTGGATATTTATTGTGATGATTGTCGGGATTTTCAGCTCGTCTTTTATTGGAAGAATGGTCGATCAATACGGTTATCATAAAATACTGATGATGAATATTTTTATCGTGATCGCAGGTGCATTATTAACGTTAAACGGCGTATTAGCAGTAAAAATTCTGGGGATTGCCCTTTTTACCTTTGGTTTCTTTGGAGGGCATTCAGTCGCCAGCAGCTGGGTTGGACGGAGAGCCCTGCATAACAAGGCGCAGGCCTCATCGCTGTATTTGTTCTTTTATTACGCAGGTTCAAGTATCTGCGGAACAGTCGGCGGCGTGTTTTGGTCTGCTTTTCATTGGCTGGGTGTCGTCGGTATGATCACGTTCATGCTGCTGTTTGCCTTCGTGCTGTCGGTATTTCTGGCAAGGAGTGAAAACGTGTCAGGCAGCACGCTATGACTGATTTGACATGTCCTGAGGTGCAGGCAGTAAATTGAAATGATGGTGACAAAAAAAGGACCTCTGGCGGGTCCTTTTCTTATTGGCTGTTGTTCCAATGGGCCGGGATCTTTAAAGTAGGCGGAAGCTTTGTGCGGGGATTGCCTTTTGCAGCGTTCACTTGTGCCTGCGTTAGAAAAATGCTTCCTGTCAGGTCAGCTCCGCTTAAATCAGCATCTCTGAGATCAGCGCCGATGAAATCTGTCATTCTCATATCAGAATGTCTCAGGTCGGCTGCTATGAGCAGTGCTCCTCTGAAGTTTGCTCCTCTTAGATCAAGCCCTTTCAGTTTCGCGCCGATCAGGGCGCTTCCCCGGCTGATTTTTTTCGGGAGTTTTTGATTGCGGGCTTGGGCACGCACCAGCTCACTCGTTTTTAACAGCCATTCATTAACCTCAGCTCTATGCTCGGACACATGTAGGTTCAGCAGGTTTTCCGCGCTGAGCCTGGTGAGTTTGTCCGTCTTTTCGAAACAAGCCCGCAGCTCACGGTGAATCGGCTTGGCTGCCTCTATAGAAAGAGCTTCATGTAAATACCAAAGCATCTCATGCAGCTGCTGCATAATTGGAAAAACGTCAAACATCTCTTTCGCGGATTCCGGGTTTTTTCGCCAATCCTTTCCCTCATAAGTAATTTGGGATACCTTTTGACCGGCGCCAAAGCATTCATAAGCTGAGCAGCCTCGAAATCCTTTTTCTCTAAGAGCTTCATGTATGGCACATTGATAGTTTGATTCTAAGTTGCGGCAAGGCGTTCCGCCATCTTTATCAAAAGCAAAATCGGCCGATTTCGCATAAGGCAAGGCAACACAGCACAGGCCAAAACAATGTTGGCAATCTGCGCTTATATCATGCTGTCTATTGTTATGTAATGTGAATTCCACAGACAATATCGTTCACCCCTTCACTCGGGAACTTTGTAAAATATAGGTTTTGTTCGTGCTGTTTGCATTATATAGGAAATAGGTATACTTTTCATTTTATTTTTTCATGATCAACCCCTCAAACAATGTATAATATATCCAACCGTGATGATGGGGAGGGAACTTTTTGGAACAGCAAATAAAAGAGATCATTGCTGCTTGTGATGCGGCAATCCGGAACGAAGATTTTGATACACTGATGAATTACTATACAGAGGATGCCATTTTAGTTGTGAAGCCTGGCATGATCGCACGCGGTAAAGAAGAAATCAAAAAAGCGTTTATTGCGATCGCAAATTATTTCAATCATCAGCTTGTCCCGACACAAGGGGAAATGGTCATTTTGGAAGCAGGCGACACTGCTCTGGTCCTTTCTCAAACGCTGCTTGAATCGGATAAAAAGGATTCCGAGTATGCGATGGAAAGAAGGGCGACCTATGTGTTTAAGAAGAATATGCAAGGTGAGTGGCTTTGTGCAATTGATAATTCATATGGTACGGATTTAATTTAGTTTATAGTGCTTAGACATTCTGAAACAAGACGGGCTGCATGTGATCTGCTGTGTACTTTTCCTGCATATAATGATTCATGAAGGTGAATAGGAAAGGGTGAATTCAATTGAATCCATACAACAGCAGAATGGCACCTTATTGGGTTTATCATGGCGGAGAATCAACGCTTTACCAGTATCCATATGTCTATAGGCAGCCCGGTTTCTCGCGCGCCATTATTACTGCAGCGCGGGGTGATGTGACGGGAGATGGAGTCGCTGATGAAGTCTTCCTTACTGGCAATCAAACGTCAGGCAGTCCGCTATGGAGAAATATCACTTTGGTGATACGTGACGGCAAAACACATCAGGAACGGCAAATCCAGCTTCATAACAATATCGGATACAATCCGTCACTTTTTCTGGCTGATGTGACAGGCAATAAAACGGAAGATGTGGCTGTTGTAATCGATACCGGGGGAAGCGGAGGCTCTATCTATGCGTATGTATTTGCCTATATGAACCGGCAGTTCAGGCAGATTTTCAATTCGGATTCTTTTAATGATGAATTCAAGTACAGTGTGAGCTATCTAAATCAATATAAAGCGAGCGTGGTCAGTCAACGCCAGCATGAACAATATATACTGGATCTTACTTACAAAGGCAGAGACTATTTGAATGAAATTTATACGAATCAGGGTGTTTTAAAAGCGCCGATAGAAGGCTGGGTTAATCCTTTATCCGGCTTGTATCCGGTTGATTTCAACAGAGACGGCGTATACGAATTGCTGGCGTATCAGCGAATCG
Organism: Bacillus sp. FSL R5-0434; assembly: GCF_038004745.1. Classification (NCBI taxonomy): domain Bacteria; kingdom Bacillati; phylum Bacillota; class Bacilli; order Caryophanales; family Bacillaceae; genus Bacillus; species Bacillus sp. FSL R5-0434. The sequence goes on along the minus strand of NZ_JBBORV010000001.1, from coordinate 4,114,383 downwards.
CCGGAAGGTATAACGCCGACTCATTGGGATATGTTCAAACCGTATTGAAATGGAACGGGCGGAATTTTGGCGTTGACCGGCAGAATGTATCGATTGTTGGCGGTGCCGCAACTTGAGCAGAGAGAATGCGTTAGTCGCAAAGACTCACGCTACAGGTGTTCTGCAACGACGGTCAGATAATAAGATAAACCGGTTTGCTGCTCTTCTAACATTTCTCGATGAAAATCATCCTGCATAAAGAACCGCGTTTGTTTTACGTAATCTTCTTTGCTTGTCGGGTGTCCGTTTTGATTCAGGAACGTAATATGATTCATGACATGCTCTTGCACGGCAGGGTCATGATACGTCACGCCGCTTCTTAAAAAATCAGCCATTCCATCAAGAAAATGTTTTGCCTCTATCGCCATTTTGTTCATTTCATCTACATTGATAGCGTGGGTATCTACTTCAAAATCGTAATGCTCTTTTAAATGGTCATTTTGTTCCGCTAAAGATTGTTTCCATTCGTTTGAGGTTTCAAATCCTTTAAACATTACCTTATGATCCATGTTCTCACCTTTTCTTGTGTATTCTAAAGACGTATTGACCGTTTGAACGAAGCGCTGGTACTTTTTAATTTTCTTTTCAAACAGCTTTTTTTGCTTTTCTAATGTGCCAGTTCTGTCAGCATCCTCAACTAATAACCTTTTTATTTCTGACAAAGGAATATCTAATTCTTTGTAAAAAAGGATTTCCTGCAGTCTTTTTAGCTCGTCGGCGCCATAGTACCGATATCCGGCTTCGCTGATTTCTTTTGGGACCAGCAAGCCGATTTTGTGGTAGTGATAAAGCGTTTTGATTGTCACGTTCGCAATGTGCGACAATTCTTTTACTGTTACCTTCACAACTCAATTCCTCCTTCCTCTATCACTATGAGGCCTTACCTTTGGTTGGAGTCAAGAATAAAAATGATGTTATTTTTACCCGGAGAGAATGGGATATAGCCCCCGAGAAAGCTGTTTTAGATCAAAGAAAAGAGTGCTTGCACACAAGCACTCTTTACTCCAACTTAATTCTTTTCACATCTCCTAGCACAAATACGTAAAAAATCAGCCCAAGCAGCAATACAAAACCGGCAACAAGAAAGCTGAGCGTAAAGGAACCTGTCACATCAAACAAATATCCCGTGAGTGAAGCGGCGATTATGCCTCCGAATAGGTTGTTTGCCAGATTTACCATGGAACTCAGCATGGAAACGGAGCCAATCGGGGCCAGTTCTGCGGAGATGGACCAGCCGACCGGAGCCGTTGCAGAAACGCCGGCGAGGCCGATTGAAATGCAGATAATTGCAACGGTAATATTATTCGTCAAAATGGAGCCCAAAAAGAAAAAGCCGAAGCTCATCCCTACAATGATCACGGTTCGGTACACCTTGGTGTTGGAATAGCCTTTTTTGATAAGGTAATCGACGAGCCAGCCGCCGACCACAATGCCGGAAATGGTTGAGATCAGCCACGGCACGGCGGTGAATAAACCGGATGACATGAGATCCATTCCGTATGTATGCTTAAAGAAAGTCGGAAGCCATGTAAGCAGCAGGTTGAATGTATAGCCGTACCCCGTAAATCCGATCATTAAGCCCCATACTTTACGGTTGGAAAACAGTGCTTTTAAAAGCGGGACCGTTTTATAGGGGATTTGTTCTGTTGTGATTGTATTGTGTTTCTGAATATAGTTTAATTCGCTTTTGGAAATGCGTTTGTGCCGTTCGGGCTGCTCATAGTACTGCCAGAAAAAGATGGTAAACAGCACATTGATGCATCCGATCGTTAAAAAGGCGACCCGCCAGTCAAATGTTGTGACGAGAAAGGCGACCAGCGGCGCTCCGATTACGTTTGAAAATTTGGCGGCTGAATCAAACAGTGAGTTCGCCAGACCCCGTTCACTTGGAGGAAACCATAGAGCGGTTGCTTTGGAAGCGGCGGGGAACGCCGATGCGCTTGTCAGCCCAATGAGAAATCGGAACACATATAAGAGCAGTTTTCCTTGTAAAAAAGCGAGAATGATCGTTAAAATGCTCCAAACCGTCATTCCGATTCTTGTGACCCAGGCCACGCCAAACCTGTCCAATAAACTTCCGACGGGCAGCTGCATCAGTGTGTACGAATATGTGTAAATCGAAAACACAATGCCGAGTTCAGTTGCTGTGAGGTGAAACGAATCTTGTATCGCCGGGGCAGCTACAGAAATGGCCACTCGATCAAAATAATTAAGAATGATAATGCCGCTCAGTAACGAAGATATATACCATCTGGTATGCCCGGGCCGTTTCACGCGCTCTTGACTCATGATGAAAACCTCCTCTGTCATAGCATGATCTCCGGATGTAAATACCATTCAAATTTTAATTACCACAGCTCTCTTTTATGTAAACGGACAGCAGGAATTTGACTGGAAAAGCCCATTGCTTTAGAATGAAAGTAATAAAAATGAACACTCCAAAGGGGAGTAGCTTTCACAGTAAAGTCGTCATTACGGGACAAGGTGTCCTCGGCTTTGCTGGCAATTTGATTGTTAGCGAGACCTTTGCCAAATCTGATTTGGTGAAGGTCTTTTTGTTTCTGAACTTCACCAAATCGGTGGAGTTTTTTCATTTTTATCAAAAAAGGGAGAGGAGATTTACGATGTCTAAGCTGAAGAAATGGCTGAAACGTGAATTGGTGAAGAAGGGGCTGCCATTAGCGAAAGAGAAATTGATTCCGATCTTAAAAGAAAAAATGAAGAAGAAACGATAAGGGGGCAAACAATGAAGAAAATGGTTCTGACGGTTTTGGCCGGCGCGGGTCTTTTGGGGGCAGGCGGATGCGGAATACTGGATCAGGTGAATGACGGGCTGGATTATACAAATGAAGCGTCAGCTTATGTGGAAAAGGTGAAGACGTTTGCAGAGGAAGCGCCTGCATTGGCTGAGGAAGCTGTAAATGACACTGAGGCGAAAGAAAAACTAGAGACACAGCTTGAGTCTATTCAAAAGGCAGCGGCTGATTTTAATGAATTAACACCGCCTGATGCCGCAGCGGAGCTTCACAACACCCTGCAGGAGCATAACGACACATTGCAGAAAAATGCGGAAGACGTCTTGCAGCAAGTGGAAGAAGGAAAGGTATCGCTTGAGGAATTGGAGCAATCCGAATTGGTCCAAAACGCTAAGCAAATTACTGATGTGATGGGGCAAATTGAAAAGCTTGGCGAATAAGAAAAAGCATCCCGGGAGGGGACTGACCCCATAAGATGAGACAAATAAAAAACACCTTCAAGTTTGAAAACGGATAGTTGTTATCCGAAATAAGACTTGGAGGTGTTTTTTGTATGGGAACAAGAATGAGTTATCCGATTGAAGTCAAACAGAAGGCTGTAGAAATGAGATTGGCAGGCGTGCCTATGAAAGCGATCATGCAGGAATTGAATATCAAGAATAAGACGCAGGTTCAGACATGGGTTAGATGGCATAAAGCTGGGGATACACATCGATTTGAACAGCCTGTTGGTAAGCAATACACTTACGGAAAAGGTCCGGAGTATTCTTCCGAATTAGAGAAACTGCAGGCAGAGAACCGTTATCTGAGACAACAAAATGAAGTTTTAAAAAAGTACAACGAATTGGAAAGGAAGTTGATAGCCAAACGTCAGTCGAACTTGTAGAAGTATTGCACGGCACAATGACCGTACAGAATATCTGTGTTCATTTAGGTATCTCACGAGCGTCTTATTATCGTTGGAAGAAGAACCTGATGAAAGATCATCCCAAGCGCCATTTGGAAAAACAAATCGGCACGTTGTGCCGAGAGCACAAGTATCGATATGGATATCGAAAAATTACAGCTATATTAAAAAAGGAAATGCGTATTAACCATAAAACGGTTCAGCGTATCATGCAGAAAAATCAGTGGCAGTGCCGGGTTAAGGTGAAAAAGCGCAAGAAGAATGGGCAGCCATATGCCGTGGTTGATAATATATTAGATCGGAACTTTCAGTCCGATCATCCTCTTGAAAAACTAGTAACGGATATCACGTATTTGCCTTATGGACAGAAACAATTGTACCTTTCCAGTATATTGGATGTATACAATGGAGAAGTAATTGCTTTCACGATTGGAGATAAGCAGGACACAGACTTTGTCTTAAACACACTTGATCAGCTGCCAACACTGCCTCAGAACTGCGTGTTACATAGTGACCAAGGATCTGTGTATACATCTTATGAGTATCAGAAAGCTGTTAAAACAAAAGGCATTACCATGAGCATGTCCCGCAAAGGGACGCCCGCTGATAATGCCTCCATCGAATCGTTTCATTCCTCACTAAAGTCTGAAACGTTCTATCTTAACAGCATTGATCGAACCACGACCGCCATCGTAGAACGCACTGTCAAAGAATACATTTATTATTATAACAACATTCGTATTCAAACGAAACTAAACAGCCAATCACCGATAAGCTATCGGCAATTGGCTGTTTAAAAGGTGTTTTGATCCCTGTCTCAAAAACGGGGGTCAGTCCCGAGCGGGATGCTTTTTTATTATTCTGCAATCGCGTCTGTTAACACAGGAACGACTTGTTTTTTACGAGAAACAACGCCTTTAAGAAGGGCTGTATTGTTTTCTAATGTGACGTTGAATGCTTTTTCCACTTTGTCCGCTTCGTTACCGATTGCAAGTGCAAGTGAATCGTTTTCTAAGATGTCTGTGATCACAAGAAGGAACAGATCAAGGTTCTTCTCAGCCACAACTTTAGAAATCACTGCTTCTAACTCAGCTTGGCGCTTTCTCACATCTTCAATATCCACTGTGTTGACTTGTGCGATTTCGACTTTTTTGCTGCCGAGTGTGAATTCTTTTGCATCAAGAGAAATCAGCTCTTCAACTGTTTTTTTGCTTAAGTCAGCGCCGGCTTTCAGCATGTTTAAGCCGTATTCTTCAGCATCTACGCCAGCGATTTCAGCAAGTTCTTTTGCTGCAGCTACGTCTTGATCAGTGCAAGTTGGAGATTTGAATAACAGAGAGTCAGAAATGATAGCAGACAGCATAAGGCCGGCAATTTCTTTCTCGATTGTTACGTTATTTTCTTTGTACATTTTGTTTAAGATTGTAGCAGTACAGCCGACAGGCTCAGCACGATAGTAAAGCGGCTCAGCTGTTTCGAAGTTTGCGATTCTGTGGTGGTCGATGACTTCAAGAACCTGAACGTCTTCAATATCCTTGATGCTTTGCTGGCGTTCGTTGTGGTCAACAAGGATAACGCCGTTCACTTCATTTGCAGCTGTTTCTACAAGACGAGGGCTTTCTTGTTTGAAGTAATCTAGCGCGTATTGTGTTTCGCCGTTGACTTGTCCAAGTCTGACAGGCTCAGCGTTGAAACCGAGTTTGTTTTTTAAATCAGCGTAAGCAATAGCAGAGCAAATCGTATCTGTGTCTGGATTTTGGTGTCCGAAAATAAGTATTTTTTCCATGATAACTCCTTATCCTTTTTTAAGTAGTGTAAACATTCTTTTTATAGTTTAACACGTCTTGCTGCGGGTGTAATCATGCAAACCCTTAAAAATTGATGTGAATAAAAAGCATTTTTTTTGAGTGGAAGAGGAAAGGTGTGTAAAATACTGGGTAGGTCAGTTACAAAATGATCTGTAGTATCAAAAAAGGTACTATTGGAGGGTCGAACATGAGCCGAAAAAACAATATTTATCCGAACAAAGAAGGCTGTCCAGTTGAATTTACACTAGATGTCATTGGCGGAAAGTGGAAAGGAATCCTTTTTTATCACATGATAGATGGCAAGAAACGGTTCAATGAGTTTCGCAAAATCTGCCCGAGTATTACCCAACGAATGCTGACCCTGCAGCTTCGGGAGCTTGAAGCGGATGGCATTGTTCATCGCGAAGTTTATCACCAGGTGCCGCCCAAGGTCGAGTATTCTTTGACAGAATTCGGGCGAACGCTTGAGCCGATTGTATTGCAAATGAAAGAATGGGGTGACGCCAACCGAGAAGTACTGGAGGCGCGTCGTTCGAACAGTTTATTAAAAGAACAGCAGAAGTAGCAGCAAAGGGAGAGCCTTTGCTGCTTCTTTTATTTCATCGAAATGGCTTTATTGGCGTTTCTGACGTCATTTTTTAACAGATCAGAAAGGTTGTAAGATGGGTAGTATCCATGCTGATACATGTATTGATAAACCTGCGCATGCAACTTAATGGCAGCGTTTAGCTGTTTGACAAGTACGGTTCTTAATTGAGGTGTTGCTGTTTCTGTAATTGCAATGGCATAGCTGCGGACAGATGTTTTGGCAAAGCCGAGCAGGTCACCGCTGTAAAATGGATTATCCGCGCGCTCTTCTTCTTCATCATCGCGAGGCATCGGCGCCTGAGGGAAGAACGGGAGAAGCTCTTTTAAGTTTTGCTCAACGGCCTGAATGGACACGCTATAAAGCTGTCTGAGCTGAGGATCTCTAACTTCTCTAATCATTTTCTTCAGTTTAATGAGCCCGTTTGCCTGAAAAGCAACCAGCTCATGCATCTCTAATGTTTCATGCCAAGCCAACGTTCTGCGTTCATCCATGTAACAAATCTCCTTTATCAATCAGATTCTGTATCAGCATATGCCCAACGTTCAATGTTGTTCATGATGTTTTGAAGTTTTTAAAAAGGGAAATTCACCTTATATAGGATACGGGTTGAGAACATCCAAAAAGAGGTGAAACACGATGTGGGACATGATAAAGAACTTTTTCTTGTTTAGCAGCGGCGTTCTGCAAGCAACAACCCTTTTACTTGTGATTTTAATATTTGTGTATGTCAGAAAAACGAAGAAGAAAAACAAAGAATCTTCTGGTTTTATGGATGATAAAGAATAAGAAGTGATGGGCATTCTTTTAAAGAATGTCTTTTCGTTTGCAATGTTTCACATGAAACATTGGCGTCATTTTACTTGCGATTTGGACTTATGTTAAAATATAAAAGTAATTTTAGAGATGATATGAAAACATTGGTGCAAAACATGTTGCGGCGATGAAAAAAAGAGCAGTCGTTTATGCTGCTCTTTTCTATTCGTATGTTCAGTATGATACGAGGTGACTAAGTGAAACAAACAAGAGCATTAATGGAAGGTGCTATTTTAATCAGTTTGTTTGCGATCATCACACTGTTGGTCGTTTATGTTCCATTGATTGGAACAATTCTGTTATTTGCACTGCCGCTGCCTATGATCCTTTATACGATCAGACACGGATTGAAATTAGGATTATGGATGGGCGCTGTCAGTCTTCCTGTTGTCTTTATTGTCGGGTCCTTTAACGGACTTATTGTAGCTTTTATGTCAGCTTGTGCGGGCATTGCCATGGGGCATTTTTTCAAAAAAAGAGAACCCGGTCATGCTATTATTTCGGGTGCCCTTATTTATATGCTTTGTATCGTGTTCTATTTTGTGATAAGCATTCAGTTTTTGGGTATCAATATCATTGATGAAGCAATGACACAATACCGGCAATCACTCGATATCGTTGAATCCGTTTTGAAACAATCGGGTAATGCTGAAGAGCTTGAGAAACAAATGAAACTGATGGAAGAACAATTGAGTACGGTTCAATATCTTTTTCCAACAGCTATCGTGATGGTAGGAGCCATTTTTTCTTTCCTCAGTTACCTTATCGCTAAGCCGCTCTTAAGGCGATTCTCCCCCGATATTCCTAGTCTAAAGCCTTTTAGAGAGTTGAAGTTTCCGCAAAGTGTTGTAGTGCTGTATTTGTTGATTGTCATTCTTTCATTTCTGCCTTTAGAAAAAGGCCAAATGCTGTACTCTATCGCTTTAAATGGGGAGTTTATACTCGGGTTTCTTATTTTTATCCAGGGTTTATCATTTATCTTTTTCTATTGCCATAAGAAAAAATATCCGAAGGCAGTCGCCGTCATTGCAGTCATTCTTGGTTTTCTGCATCCGATTTTTATGGCAGCCATTCGCATTTTAGGCGTTATGGACATGGGCTTTAACATAAGGAATAAGGTGAAGTGAATATGAGTTGTACTCACATGGTGGGGAGTGATAGAAATGCCAAGCTTTTATGAAAAACCGCTGTTTCGGTATCCCATCTATGCATTGATTGCTTTGTCAATCATTACAATCCTCATCAGCTTTTATTTTAACTGGATCATAGGAACCGTCGAAGTGTTGCTGCTTGCAGTTATACTGTTTTTTATAAAACGTGCGGATTCTCTTATTCGAAAAGAGATTGACGCTTATATTTCTACGTTATCCTACAGGTTGAAAAAAGTCGGTGAAGAGGCATTGATGGAAATGCCGATCGGCATCATGCTTTTTAATGATCAATACTATATAGAATGGGCAAATCCGTTTCTCTCTTCTTGCTTTAATGAAAGTACTTTAGTGGGGAGATCACTTTATGATACGTGTGAATCAGTTGTGCCGCTCATCAAACAAGAGGTAGAATCGGAAACGGTTACATTGAATGACCGAAAATTTAAAGTGGTCATCAAACGGGATGAGCGTCTGCTTTATTTCTTCGATGTGACGGAACAGATACAGATTGAAAAGCAATATGAAAATGAAAGAACTGTGCTGGCCTATATTTTCCTTGATAACTATGATGATGTGACGCAAGGATTAGACGACCAGACGAGAAGCACGATGAACAGCCAAGTGACATCTTTGCTCAACGCTTGGGCGCAGGAGTATGGAATATTCCTGAAAAGGACTTCATCAGAACGTTTCATCGCTGTGCTTAATGAACACATTTTAACCGAACTTGAAAATTCGAAGTTTTCGATTCTGGATGAGGTACGGGAAAAAACTTCATTTGACGGCGTTGCGCTGACCTTAAGCGTTGGTGTCGGAGCTTCGGTCTCATCGCTGAAAGAGCTTGGCGATTTGGCGCAATCCAGTCTGGACTTAGCACTGGGCCGCGGCGGAGACCAGGTAGCCATTAAGCTGCCAAACGGAAAAGTGAAGTTTTACGGCGGTAAAACGAACCCGATGGAGAAGCGAACAAGGGTGCGCGCCCGCGTGATTTCTCATGCTTTAAAGGAAATCGTTTCTGAAAGCAGCAATGTGATTATCATGGGTCACAAATTCCCCGACATGGATTCTATCGGCGCGGCGATCGGGATATTAAAGGTGTCACAGGCAAATAACAAAGATGGATTTATTGTGATTGATCCGAATCAAATCGGTTCAAGTGTGCAGCGCTTGATTGAGGAAATTAAAAAATATGAAGATCTGTGGTCAAGGTTCATTACGCCTGAAGAAGCGATGGAAATTGCCAATGACGACACGCTGCTTGTCATCGTGGATACACATAAGCCGTCGCTTGTCATGGAAGAACGGCTGGTAAACAAAATTGAACATATTGTGGTCATCGACCATCACCGCAGAGGCGAAGAATTTATCAGAGACCCGCTGCTCGTCTATATGGAGCCGTACGCTTCATCAACAGCGGAATTGGTGACAGAGCTGCTTGAGTATCAGCCGAAGCGCTTAAAAATCAATATGATTGAAGCAACCGCCCTATTAGCTGGTATAATAGTGGATACAAAGAGCTTTTCACTCCGCACTGGCTCGCGGACCTTTGATGCAGCTTCATATTTAAGAGCGAAAGGCGCCGATACGGTGCTTGTGCAGAAGTTCCTCAAAGAAACCGTTGATTCCTATATTAAACGGGCGAAGCTGATCCAGCATACGGCCCTCTATAAAGAGAACATCGCGATTGCGTCTCTGCCTGAGAATGAGGATGAATATTTCGATCAAGTGCTGATTGCGCAGGCTGCGGATTCACTGCTGTCGATGAGCGAGGTTGAGGCTTCATTTGCGGTAGCAAGACGTGATGAACAAACTGTTTGTATCAGTGCGCGGTCTCTTGGCGATGTGAATGTTCAGATCATCATGGAGGCGCTGGAAGGCGGAGGACATTTAACAAATGCGGCGACTCAGTTATCCGGCATTTCAGTAACAGAAGCGCTGGAGCGGCTGAAGGGCGCCATAGATGAGTATTTTGAGGGAGGCGTACAAAGATGAAGGTTATTTTCTTACAAGATGTAAAAGGAAAAGGAAAAAAAGGCGAAGTGAAAAACGTAGCAGACGGTTATGCGCATAACTTTCTGATTAAAAAAGGCCTCGCGGTAGAAGCGAACGCGTCAAACATCAGTGTACTAAACGGTCAAAAGCAGAAAGAGAAAAAAGAAGCCATCGCAGAGCTTGAGCAGGCAAAGAGCTTAAAAGAAACATTAGAAAAACTGACTGTTGAGCTCAGCGCGAAATCAGGTGAAGGCGGCCGTTTGTTCGGCTCTGTCACAAGCAAGCAAATTACTGAACAGCTTCAAAAAGACCATAACATCAAAGTGGATAAGCGGAAGCTGGAACTGCCGGACGGCATCCGTGCGTTAGGTTATACAAACGTTCCTGTGAAATTGCATCCTGAGGTGCAGGCTGTGTTAAAGGTACATGTGAAAGAAGAAGCTTAATAGAAAAGAGGCTTGGATTGATCCAAGCCTCTTTTTTTATTCTGCGAGATAAAGGGTTTGCTGGCTTTCTCCGCCAGGTCCACCTTTCATGCCTTGCTGGCTGCTTGTGCTGCTCGAGGAACTGCTGTACTCGTCAGAAGATATTTCTTGACCGTGTTTCTTGATCCAAGAAACGAGTTCAGTATTGCCTGAGTTAGTTTCTGACAGCAGGAAGTATTTCACTTTGCCCTCTTTGACTAGTTTTTTCAGATCAGAGACAGTCAGAATCGGATCTGTGCCGTTGAAGCCGCCGAGTGCCATGACAGATTCATCTGTATCGATGATATATGGCGCAGCCGTTACGGTTGTTAACGTAGCGAATAAATACTCTTCGCCGGTATTATGCTCTCTCAGATAAGACAGGAGACCGGTGTCCATTTCTGAGGAGAACATGTTTCCTCCGTTTGCCGAGCTTTTAAGCTGCGGGCCGGATTCAGGAAGAACGCTGTTGCCTCCGTATAAAAGCGGCGTTGCTGACCAGTAGATTGGTGCGAGGAGCAGCACACATAAGCTGACAATGATTAGCTGTTTGCTGCTTTTGAGCATGAGCAGAGCAATGGTGGTGCCGAGTCCTGCGAGTCCGAGTACATACATCCAACCACTGCCGATTTGGCTTGTATAAGCACTCAAAATATACACTTGGAATGCGGCTGTAATGAAGACGGCCGCTGGCAGCAGGCAGCTTGTCCAATCTTTATTGTTTTTGTATAGGCGGTACATTGTATACCATCCGATACCGGAAAGTGCGGCAATCGGCGGTGCCAGCATAATCAAGTAATACTGGTGGAAGAATCCCGCGATGCTGAAGAAACCTGCCACAGGTACAAGCCATGCTGTCCAGAATAGCGTTTCTTTCATTTCATTAGTCTGACCGCGACGATTACGGTACCAGCTGACAATTACACCAAGTAATCCGATCAATGCGAATGGAAGCATCCAGCTGATCTGGCCGGAAAGAGCAGATTGGAAGAGACGAAGCGGTCCTGCATCACCTGTGCCGAACATGTTCATGCTTTTTCCGCCGCCACCGCCGGGTCCTCCATTTCCGCCGTTTGGTCCGCCTGTTGGAGGTGTACCTCCGTCTCCATTAAAGGTGCCATTTTTTCCAGAAGGCGGCTGAGGAGCCTGTGCATTGCCCCCGAAGGAACCGGTGCTGTTTTGATTTCCATCTGCCTTGCTGTTTCCGTTCTCAGATGAAGAGGTTCCATCAGATGATTCATTGTGATTTGGCGCTTGCCTTGTGCCATTATTCTGCATGTTACCGCCGCCTGCGGCATTCATATCACCGCGTGCAAGGCCGGTGGTTTGCCCAAGCAGCCGCTCTGTGCCGTTATATCCGAAGGCGAGTTCTAACACAGAGTTTGTCTGGCTGCTTCCGATATACGGCCGGCTGGAGGAGGATGTTGAATCCACAATAACCGCCCATGAGAGCGATATACCGGTTAGGAGGATAAGAGACAGAATCAGCGATCCTGTTTTTTTCTTTAGTGAAATCCGAGAAGCAATCAGGTAGAATAACACAAATGCAGGCAATACCATAAAGGCTTGCATCATTTTCATATTAAATGCAAGGCCGATCAGGCCAAAAGCTGTCAGGAGCCAAACGAGCTTGCCTTGTTTGGCCGCCCGAAGCAGGCATGATGAACCGAGCAATAAGGTAAAGACAAGCATGCTGTCAATGTTGTTTGTCCGGCTGACGGCGACTGCGATCGGTGTCAGCGCCATGACAAGCGCGGCGGCGCGGGCCGCTCCAATGCCAAATGTCGGTTTGATCATTCTGTACAGAAGGAATACCGATCCAACCCCGGCGAGAGCCTGAGGAATGATGACACTCCACGTATGAACACCAAAGATCAGCGCGAAGATCGTTTGAATCCATAAAACAACAGGCGGCTTATCAACTGTTACAAATCCGGAAGGGTCAAATGACGCATAGAAGAAATTGTGGAAGCTTTGCGTCATGCTTTTCACCGCTGCCAGATAGTATTGGTTCGCAGCGTCATCCTGCCAAATGTGATAGGTGTTGAGAAAAGCCGTTGCAAGCAAAATAACAATAAGGACTGTGTCGAAACGTTTGGTTTTCATCGTTTTTCACCTCTTTATGATGTCTTATTGTAAAAAACAAATATGAAAAACTTATGAATAAACCATAAAGATTCAAAGAATGTCTGACAGTTTTTCCATAAAAAAAGAGGCAGAGACATCTTCCCCGCCCTTTTTCTACGCTGAATTTCTCTTTCTCTCTGTCTGAAGGACGTATCGATCGCGTCCTGCCCCGAGTCCTGCTGTTCCCATGACGATTAAAGCAGCAATAAGAAGCACAATCGGCATTGTCCATGAATGTGTCTGGTCAAAGAGATACCCGACAAAGATCGGTCCGACGGCTGCAAGAAGGTAGCCGAATGACTGTGACATGCCTGACAGCGCTGCAGCCTGATACGCATTTTCACTGCGGAGCCCAATGAGAGTGAGTGCCAGACTAATGCTGGAGCCTTGTCCGATACCGATAATCACCATCCAGATGGCAAGCATGGCATGGCTGCCGCCCGTTAATAATCCGCATAGACCGATCAGATAGACTGCGGTCAGCGCTGCAACGATCCCGCGCTGATGTTTCACGCGGTCAGCTAAAACCGGTGTCAGAAAAGTGGAAGGCAGACTCGCAAATTGCATGAGTGATACAAGCCATCCGGCGGTTGACGTATCAATCCCGTGTGAACGGAGAATCTCAGGAAACCAGGCGATACTGCTGTAAAATAAAAATGATTGCAGGCCCATGAAGATGGTGACGAACCATGCCACTTTGGAAGCCCAAATCGGACTGGTTTTAAGCTGCGGCGTCTGGTTGGACGCATCCCGATGTCGGAGCTGAGGTATCCAAATCAGCAAGGCTAGAAATGCTAAGCCTCCCCATAAAAGAAATCCCTGTTTCCATCCGCCATCCAACTGGGACGCTAAAGGAACGCTGATACCTGATGCTAAAGCAGCGAATATATTCATAGATGTCGTATACAGGCTGATCATGAGCCCTGGCTTTTCAGGGTATTTATGTTTGATTAAGCTTGGCAAAAGTACGTTTCCGATCGCAATTCCGATTCCGATGAGTGCCGTTCCGAAAAACAAAGCGGGGGTATAGCCGGCAGATCGAATCAAAACACCGATAAACAGTATCAGGAGACCAAGCCATAAGGTTCGCTCATTTCCGAGGCGCCGTCCGAGCTTAGGCGCGAGCGGAGAAAGAACGGCAAACGAAAGCAGCGGCAGTGCGGTCAAAAAACCCGCTGCCCCATTGGACATGTGCAGCTCGGTCCTGATGGAGCTGATGACCGGCCCGACTGAAGTGATTGCGGGTCTTAAGTTAAACGCGATAAAGATAATACCGGCAATCAGCCAAAACGATTGGATTTTTTTATTTTGTGGATGTGGCAAAGCAGTTACTCCTCTTTTCTAACATATACTTAATATCATTCCGATACATGTAAGCAAGTATGCGAGTGTAGGTTATGATTTGTCCTCTTTCTGCAATTCAGCCATTTTGGCAAGCAGAATATGTTGAGGCATATGCATGATCTGTTCAAGCGGCAGATTCAAAGACTCTGCAAGCTTTTGTGCAGTTTCAGCAGAAATTTGCAAAGGTCTCACAAAGATCCCTCCTCTCTTTTGTCCATTGTACAAGAATCAGATGTGAAACGTAAGAAGATATCACAAAGGGATGGTGCATTCGGAAAATGCCCCTTATAAAAGAGATAAGGAGGGTTCATCATGAACAAACCGTTATCATTATTAAAACAAATGCTGTATGAGCATCAGATAGACACAGAGAAAAATGTCACATTGGAAGAATATATTGCATTGCGGCATAAGCTTCAGGAGCTGATGGGGAAATTTGCTTCCTTTGAAGAGTGGGAGCTGTATCAAAAGGCGGCGGATCTTATGATGCGTATTGGATTCAAATGGATGGAATAGCGTGGTACGCGCTAAAAAAAGCCCCGCGGCAGCGAAGGCTTTCAGTTTGTTAGAAAGACAGTTCGTCTTCCACATTTTTATGCTGGTCATAAATCACAAGCTTTGCCGGGCTGTTCTCTTTGGCTACCTGCTTCGCTTTTTCAATAGCGGCGTCTTTTGAGGTGTATAAAGCTGTAGGCGCCACATTCTCCACTTTGATAAACCAGCCGTCCGCATCGACGTTGGGTGTTACGGCGTATTTTTTCAGCATCATTCATTCCTCCCTCAAGTTTTATCAGTTTTTTTCCCAGCCTGGCACTGTCCGAAACTATCCAATCTGCTGACTGAAAAAAATGGGAAACAAAGAATTTTTCTATTTTTTTTCTGGATAAATGGTAAAATGGAGTTTGGAGATTTTTTAATGAGAGGACGGTGCTTAGCATGACAGACCTTCTGAATGATCGGCTGCCGCCGCAAAATATAGAAGCCGAACAAGCCGTGTTAGGCGCTATTTTTTTACAGCCGTCTGCTTTAACACTGGCTTCAGAGGTATTGATTCCAGATGATTTCTATAGAATGTCCCACCAAAAAATTTATAATGCGATGCTGGTGCTCGGAGACCGCGGTGAACCGGTTGATTTAGTTACGGTGACGTCAGAGCTTGCCAACACGGACCTGCTGGAAGAAGTGGGAGGCATATCGTATCTGACTGATATCGCAAACTCGGTGCCGACAGCGGCTAACATAGAATATTACGCAAAGATCGTTGAGGAAAAATCAATTCTTCGCCGGTTAATCAGAACAGCGACAACAATCGCTCAGGACGGATATACCCGCGAGGACGAGGTCGAAGATTTACTCAGTGAAGCGGAAAAAACGATTATGGAAGTGGCGCAGCGCAAAAATACAAGCGCCTTCCAAAATATCAAGGATGTCCTTGTTCAGACGTATGATAACATCGAGCAGCTTCACAATCGAAAAGGCGATATTACCGGGATTCCGACAGGGTTTTCTGAGCTTGATCGGATGACTGCCGGATTCCAGCGAAATGACTTGATTATTGTGGCTGCCCGTCCGTCAGTAGGGAAAACGGCCTTTGCCTTGAATATCGCGCAAAACGTAGCGACGAAGACCGACGAGAGTGTAGCCATTTTCAGTCTTGAGATGGGTGCCGAGCAGCTCGTTATGCGTATGCTTTGTGCCGAGGGAAATATCAATGCCCAAAACCTTCGTACAGGAAATCTGACAGAAGAGGATTGGGGAAAGCTGACGATGGCGATGGGAAGCCTGTCCAACAGCGGAATTTATATCGATGACACACCGGGTATCCGTGTCAGTGAAATCCGTGCCAAATGCCGCCGTTTGAAGCAGGAAAGCGGTCTTGGCATGATTTTGATCGATTACCTGCAATTGATCCAGGGAAGCGGCCGTTCAAAAGATAACCGTCAGCAGGAAGTATCAGAAATTTCCCGTGAACTGAAATCGATCGCCAGAGAGCTTCAAGTCCCTGTTATCGCGCTTTCTCAGCTTTCGCGTGGCGTTGAGCAGCGTCAGGATAAACGTCCGATGATGTCTGATATCCGTGAATCAGGAAGTATTGAGCAGGATGCAGATATTGTCGCGTTCCTTTATCGTGATGACTACTATGACAAAGAAACTGAGAACAAAAACATTATCGAAATCATTATTGCCAAACAGCGTAACGGCCCGGTAGGAACCGTGTCTCTTGCGTTCGTAAAAGAATACAATAAATTCGTCAACCTGGAACGGCGTTTTGACGACGCAGGTGTTCCGCCCGGTGCGTAAACCCCAAGAGCTTCTTCTTGGGGTTTTTTTCATCCAAAAGACGGAGGAGAAACCAGCCACTTAGCTGATGTAAAAATGAAAGCGTTTTAATAAAATGAGACAAAAAGGAGAGGGTAACAATGAGAAAGCGTTTTTCACAATTTCATGCCGCACAAATTAGGATAGCAAGACCTACGGGCCGGCTTGATCAGATCATTCGCTTTTATGAAGAAGGGCTGGGCTTAAAACGAATTGGTGAATTTCATCAGCATAATGGGTTTGACGGAGTCATGTTTGGCCTCCCGCATACCGATTACCACTTGGAATTCACCGAGCATGACGAGGAAAGAACAGCCCCCGTTCCCCACCCAGACAGCCTGCTCGTCTTTTATGTGCCGAGCGAAGAAGAAATCAAAGCCATCACTGCAAAATTAAAAAACATGGGCTATCAGGAGGCTGAACCTGAGAACCCGTACTGGAGTCATGGAGGGGTGACGATAGAGGATCCAGACGGCTGGCGGATCGTGTTCATGAACACAAAAGGGATTTCAGGCAAGTGATTCTTTCTTCTGCTAAAGGATAAAAGTTTCATGAGCTTTTCAAGGCAAATCTTTAAGAAAACGCTTCTAAAGTCAATTAAAGCGAACGAATTTGGATTTACAAGAATTTAATGTTCGGATTTACAATTGACTTTCTGTTTCTTCACTGATAAACTTGATTTGTTTGAATAGAATCGTTTTTGAAAGGTTAACGGAGGTGCACGGACATGTCTTCAGTAGTTGTAGTAGGTACGCAATGGGGCGATGAAGGGAAAGGTAAAATCACAGATTTCCTGTCAGAAAATGCAGAAGTGATCGCCCGTTATCAAGGCGGAAATAACGCAGGGCACACCATCAAGTTTGACGGAGTCACATACAAGCTTCACTTAATCCCGTCTGGAATTTTCTATAAAGATAAGACGTGTGTGATCGGAAACGGAATGGTTGTAGATCCAAAAGCATTAGTCACAGAGCTTGCGTATCTTCATGAGCGCAACGTCAGTACAGATAACCTGAGAATCAGCAACAGAGCTCACGTCATTCTGCCGTATCATTTGAAGTTGGATGAAGTGGAAGAAGAGCGAAAAGGAGCAAACAAGATCGGCACAACGAAAAAAGGAATCGGCCCTGCTTATATGGATAAAGCAGCCCGTATCGGCATTCGTATCGCGGATCTGTTGGATCGTGACGCGTTTGCGGAGAAACTCGAACGCAATCTTGAAGAAAAAAACCGTCTGCTTGAGAAAATGTACGAGACAGAAGGATTTAAAATAGAAGATATCTTAGATGAGTATTATGAATACGGACAGCAGATTAAGAAATATGTCTGCGATACATCCGTTGTTTTAAATGATGCGCTTGATGAAGGCCGCCGCGTGTTATTTGAAGGCGCGCAAGGGGTTATGCTTGATATCGATCAAGGAACATACCCATTTGTTACGTCATCTAACCCGGTTGCCGGCGGTGTCACCATCGGTTCAGGTGTCGGCCCGACAAAAATAAAGCACGTAGTCGGTGTCTCAAAAGCCTATACGACTCGTGTCGGCGATGGTCCTTTCCCGACTGAGCTGAAAGACGAAATCGGCGATCAAATCCGTGAAGTCGGACGTGAATACGGAACAACAACAGGCCGCCCGCGCCGTGTCGGCTGGTTTGACAGTGTCGTTGTCCGCCACGCCCGCCGTGTCAGCGGAATCACAGATCTTTCATTGAACTCAATTGACGTGTTAACAGGTATTGAAACACTGAAAATTTGTGTGGCTTACCGTTACAAAGGAGAAGTCATCGAAGAGTTCCCTGCAAGCCTTAAAGCACTTGCAGAATGTGAACCGGTTTATGAAGAAATGCCAGGCTGGACTGAGGATATCACAGGTGCGAAGAGCCTTAGCGAGCTTCCGGAAAACGCGCGCCACTATCTTGAGCGTGTGTCTCAGCTGACAGGCATTCCGCTTTCTATTTTCTCTGTCGGTCCAGACCGTTCACAGACAAATGTCCTTCGCAGCGTGTACCGTGCGAACTAAGCAGAATACCCGCAAGCCCCTGTTTTCAGGGGCTTGTTTTTTGTTTGAAAACTGCAGATAAGTTGGTCTGAGAAAAAAATATGAAAAAAAACCAAAAAAGTTATTGCCACTTCTATTTGTTCGTGATATTATAAATCTCGTTGTTACGGAAACTGCTTCAATAGAGTACAAGATGAGAACTTGATCCAAGTCGTTTGCTCTATGAAAAATCCGGCATCTTAAGAGCCATTAGCTCAGTTGGTAGAGCATCTGACTTTTAATCAGAGGGTCGAAGGTTCGAGTCCTTCATGGCTCACCATTTTTGTGAAGGCCCGTTGGTCAAGCGGTTAAGACACCGCCCTTTCACGGCGGTAACACGGGTTCGAATCCCGTACGGGTCATTGATTTACTTTAGCGTTATTGCTAAATTCCTTATTTGTCTGCGAGAGTTGACACGACAGCTCTCCAGACAAATTACTGTAAGGTCCGGTAGTTCAGTTGGTTAGAATGCCTGCCTGTCACGCAGGAGGTCGCGGGTTCGAGTCCCGTCCGGACCGCCATTTTACTTTACTAAGTAGAGAAAAATAAATGATTTGGCTCGGTAGCTCAGTTGGTAGAGCAACGGACTGAAAATCCGTGTGTCGGCGGTTCGATTCCGTCCCGAGCCACTTACCAAACGCATCTGCAATCGTAGGTGCGTTTTTTCTTTATAAAAAAGATAAACATGCGGAGTGTTATAATAGAAGAAAAAGGGAGAACCGGCCCTGCGGCCGGTTCAAAGAAGAAGACGTCAATGAAAAGACGCACGCAGGTGAGGGGAGGTTTCATTTAAATTATCTTTTTTAAGAAAAGTTGAAAAACATGACAAAAGATAGACAACTGGTGGATGAAGGTGAAAAATGTGTTTTTTTCTAAACCTTTATTTTTTTTATCTTTTGACCTTAAACCGTTATAATAGACAAGGACCCATTGTTCTATTTGGGCCATAAGTGATGTAACGAATGTGATATAGATGAAATGAAGACCATTCGGCAGGAGGAAATCAAAAATGATGGATAAAAAGATCCTTGTAGTAGATGATGAAAAACCGATTGCAGATATATTAGAATTTAACTTAAGAAAAGAGGGCTATGAAGTGCATTGCGCCTATGACGGAAATGAAGCCGTTGAAATGGTGGAAGAGCTTCAGCCTGATTTAATACTTTTAGATATTATGCTTCCGAATAAAGACGGCGTTGAAGTATGCCGTGAAGTCAGAAAAAAATACGATATGCCTATCATTATGCTGACGGCTAAGGATTCAGAAATTGATAAGGTCATCGGGCTTGAAATCGGCGCGGATGACTATGTTACGAAACCATTCAGCACACGAGAGCTTTTAGCCCGTGTGAAAGCGAACTTGCGCCGCCAGCTGACAACAGCGCCAGCGGAGGAAGAATCATCTTCCAACGACATTCATATCGGCTCCCTCGTGATCTTCCCTGACGCGTATGTAGTGTCAAAACGAGATGAAACGATCGAATTAACCCATCGTGAGTTCGAGTTGCTGCATTACCTGGCAAAACACATCGGACAAGTCATGACACGTGAGCATTTGCTGCAAACAGTATGGGGCTACGATTACTTTGGGGATGTCAGAACGGTTGACGTAACAGTGCGCCGCCTTCGTGAAAAAATTGAGGACAACCCGAGCCATCCAAATTGGATTGTCACACGCCGCGGCGTCGGTTATTACTTGAGAAACCCAGAACAGGACTAATGCCCAATGAATAAGGTTGGTTTTTTTCGGTCGATCCAATTTAAGATTACCTTGATTTATGTGCTTTTGATTATCATCGCGATGCAAGTCATTGGTGTGTATTTTGTCAATCAGGTAGAGAAGTCGCTGATTACCTCTTATGAACAATCGCTTAATCAGCGAATCGACAACCTTTCTTATTATATTGAGCAGGAATATAAGAGTGATAATGACAGCACCGTCATTAAGGATGATGTCAGCCGTATTTTGAATGACTTCACGAAGAGTGATGAGATACGAGAAATTAGTTTTGTTGATAAAAGCTATGAAGTGGTTGGCTCTTCAAGGCCATATGGAGAAGAAGTTGCAGGGAAACAAACGACGGATCTCATTTTTAAAAGAATTTTTTCTACTAAACAGTCTTATTCGAGAAAATATTATGACCCGAAAAGCAAAATAAGAGTCCTCATTTCCGCAAAGCCCGTTACCACTGAAAACCAAGAGGTTGTCGGAGCGATTTATGTGGTAGCGAGCATGGAAGATGTCTTTGGCCAAATGAAGACCATCAACACGATACTGGCCTCCGGCACTGGTTTGGCCCTCGTTTTGACAGCCCTTCTCGGTATTTTTCTGGCCAGAACCATTACCCACCCGCTTTCAGATATGAGGAAGCAGGCAATGGAGCTTGCGAAAGGGAATTTCTCCAGGAAGGTTAGAAAGTACGGACATGATGAAATTGGACAGCTCGCCACAACGTTTAATCACTTAACGAGAGAGCTTGAAGATGCTCAGGCAATGACAGAGGGTGAACGCAGAAAGCTTTCCTCTGTTATTGCCTATATGACGGATGGCGTTATTGCCACAAACCGAAACGGAGCGATTATTCTCTTGAACAGCCCGGCGCTGGAGCTGCTGAACGTTTCACGTGAAACAGCCTTAGAAATGCCGATTACAAGCTTGCTGGGGATTCAAGAGAATTATACTTTTGAAGATTTAGTCGAACAGCAGGACTCTATGCTGCTCGAAATTGAGCGCGACGATGAATTGACAGTGCTTCGTGTCAATTTCTCCGTGATTCAAAGGGAGCATGGCAAAATCGACGGTTTAATTGCTGTCATTTACGATGTAACCGAGCAGGAGAAAATTGACCAGGAGCGCAGAGAGTTTGTAGCGAATGTATCACACGAGCTGCGGACGCCGCTTACGACCATGCGCAGTTATTTAGAGGCATTAGCGGAAGGCGCGTGGGAAAATAAAGACATTGCACCGCGTTTCTTAATGGTGACGCAGAATGAAACAGAGCGGATGATTCGGCTTGTAAACGATTTGCTTCAGCTTTCTAAGTTTGACAGCAAGGATTATCAATTTAATCGTGAGTGGATTCAAATCGTCCGATTTATGTCGCTCATTATTGATCGTTTTGAAATGACGAAGGAACAGCATGTGGAATTTATCCGCAATCTGCCGGACAGAAACCTGTATGTGGAGATTGACCAGGATAAAATTACGCAGGTGCTCGATAATATTATTTCCAACGCTTTAAAATACTCACCTGAAGGCGGACATGTCACCTTCTCGATTGACGTAAATGAAGAGGAAGAACTTCTCTATATCAGCGTTAAGGATGAAGGGATCGGGATTCCGAAAAAGGATGTCGAAAAAGTCTTTGACCGCTTCTACAGGGTTGATAAAGCGAGAACGAGAAAGCTCGGCGGGACCGGTCTGGGACTTGCTATTGCCAGGGAAATGGTTCAGGCGCACGGCGGAGATATTTGGGCAGACAGTGTAGAAGGAAAAGGCACAACGATAACTTTTACTCTTCCATATAAAGAGGAACAAGAGGATGATTGGGATGAAGCGTGAAAATATAAAAACAATATTACTTACGGTACTCGTCGTCATCAGTCTTGTTTTTACATGGAGCATATGGACATTTCAGCCTAATTTTTCTGAAGACTCGTCATCAGCAGAGTCTACGGTGCGTGAGAAGCATAAAATTGAAAAAAATACCCAAAAGCTGTCTGAAACGGTAAAACCGCGGGAAATGTTTATTCATGATGACGGTGCTCATTATAAGGTCGATGATGAAACGCTTTATGATGAAGTCTGGTCAGATTTGCCGCATTGGGATGTAAAAGGCATTAAAGATATATCGGATCAATATGATAAGGCCGGATTTAAGAGCTGGTTTTATGGAAGAGGCGGTTCTGCTGCCAAGCTTGATCTGCAATTCAGTGACACGATACCTATTGATATTATTCAAACGCTGTTTAAATGGTCCAATCAATCGTTTGAATACAGCTCGTTTGATCATATTATGATCCCATTCGATGAAACAAAAACGAATAAGAAGATTTATTTGGTATCTTACAGCAAGCAGCTTATTCTGGAAGTGACGGTTGAATCAGCAAACTACCGGAATATCATGAACGATTTAAAAAACAAAGAATCAAATATGCCTGCGTACAGCTTGTTCTCGATCGGCACAAAGAAAGAGTTTTTGCTTCCGAACAAATCGCTTACGATGGATAAAAAGGAATTTGTCACGGAATCAATTAAAACAAACACTTTTAAACAAGCGCTGTTCAGCGATCCGAGCATTGTAAGAGAAGATTCGAATTATAATAACAGAAATGTACTGACGGACGGCATCAGCCGTTTAGATGTCAGCCTGACCCAGCGGCAGGTTCAATTCCAGCAGCGTAATTTAGTGCAGAGCACTTCGTATCAAACAGGTGAATTAATCAAAAAGAGCCAGAAGTACCTAGAGGATACAGGAAGCTGGACGGATCACTATCAATTTTTTAATATCAACGACAGCCAGCAGCTGAGCTTCTATATCTTTATGGATCAGCTTCCGGTCATTAACAGCATGTCTAAACCGTTTGGCGGAACTTCGGCAATCACCGTCCAATGGGCCAATGACGATATTCTCAGCTATAAACGGCCGAACTACAGTCTTGGAACGAATCCGATTAAAACAAGTGAGACACAGCTGATGAGCGGCAGGGAAGTGAGGGCCCTTCTGTCCAAACAAACGGCGTATGATACGGACAAAATTGATCAGATTTTCCCTGCGTATCAGATGATCTCAACATCAACCAACGATGATCCTCTTGTTGAGCTTGAACCGGTTTGGGCTATGAAAATAAACGGAAAAATGGTGCCGATTACGAAGGAATTATTGACGAAGGAGGGGGCAGACAATGGAGTGGAATAAGACAAAAACAATCTTCATCGTTGCCTTCCTCATTTTAGATATTTTCTTAGGCTATCAGTTTTTTGAGAAGCGATCTAATAGTAAAGAATATGAAGTCATTAAAAATGATGTAGAGCATGACATGAAGGCAGACCATATCACGTATGAAGGTCTGGATAAAGAAGCGATAGAAGGCTATCGGATCACAGCGAATCAAAAAGTCTTCACGAAGGATGATATTGAATCACTCAAGGATCAAAAGCCTATGATGGATATGCCTAGTGATGATCATAAAGTAACGAACCTAAAGATGAAGTTTACGAGCCCGATTGCCCTTTCAAAGAAAAACATAGAGGACGATGCACAGGCGCTTGTGTCTTCTAAAATTCAAGATGGTGAAAAATATAAGCTTTGGAAGGTGGATAAATCTAAAAAAGAAATCATTTACTTCCAAACGTATGAAGGTCATTACATTTATCAGAAGACTGACAACTCCTCTAATATGATCGGACAAGTGATTTTGCACTTAAACGATAAAAACGAGGTTGTGTCATACGAGCAGTCGACGCTTGAAACCTTTAAGCAGATTCAGAAAGAAAACTTAATTACTGAGCTTGATGCGGTTGAATTATTGTACTATCAAAATCAATTAAAAGAATACTGCACCATAAAGAGTGTGAAATTCGGCTATGTGGCGCAATATCCGCTGACAAGCACGCAGGTGCTGGCTCCGGTATGGAGAGTTACGGTGGAGTATGATAAAAAAGTGAACGGCGAGAAAAAGAAAGTGCAAGAGTATTTTACTGTGAATGCTTTGGAGAGTACGATTTTAGATACAGACCAATCAAAATAATGGAGTGAACTGAAATGAGCTTGCAATTTAGCGTTCTTGCGAGCGGGAGTACGGGAAATGCGTTTTACCTGGAAACAGAGGATCACGCGTTTTTAGTGGACGCCGGTTTGAGCGGGAAAGCCATGGACGGATTAATGGCGCAAATCGGACGTAAGCTGGATGATGTGGACGGCATTTTTGTGACGCATGAGCATAGTGACCATATTAAAGGCCTCGGCGTCATCGCCAGAAAGTACAAGCTTCCGATCTATGCGAACGAGAAGACGTGGAAGGCGATGGAGAACCAGATCGGCAAAATTGATACCGATCAAAAGTTTGAGTTTCCGATGGAGACGGTGAAGTCGTTTGGCGGACTTGATGTAGAATCGTTTGGCGTCTCTCACGATGCGGCAGAGCCCATGTTTTATGTATTTCATTGTAATGGGCGCAAGCTCGCTTTAATGACAGATACAGGGTATGTCAGCGACCGGATGAAGGGCATTATCCGCTCGGCGAATGTGTTCGTTTTTGAAAGCAATCATGATGTCGGCATGCTGCAAATGGGAAGATACCCTTGGAGCATTAAGCGGCGGATTTTAAGTGACGTCGGGCACGTTTCAAATGAAGACGCTGCGTTGGCGATGACTGATGTCATCGGCGACGAGACGTCTCGTATCTACCTCGCTCATTTGAGTCAGGACAACAATATGAAAGAGCTGGCCAGAATGTCTGTCCAGCAGACATTGGCTTCTAAAGGATTTGTGACAGGCGAAACATTTGATTTGTTTGATACCGATCCGAAAAAGGCTACTCCGCTTTGCGCTGTATAATTTTTTCTTGTGTAACATGACTATTATAGGAGTTTCTAATCCACAATATAACCATATCAACGTTCTCTGAAAGGATGGAATATGGTGGATTACGAGCGTGAGGAAGAACATAATACTCCTGAACAGCCGAAGAGAAGCAAAAAAGGTTATTTTCTTTCAAGCCTGATCGGGGTGATTGTCGGTGCTGTATTGATGGCGTTTATTATGCCGTACCTTTCAAATGAGGGGTTTGATACGGGCGAGGCGGATCAGCAGCAGACCAACGGCCGGGAATCAATTCGAACAGTGAATGTCAGTGTGAACAACGCTGTCACTCAGATTGTCAGTAATGTGTCGCCAGCTGTTGTCGGCGTCGTAAACATTCAAAAAACAGATATTTGGGGAGAAAGCGGTGAGGCTGGGAGCGGCTCAGGCGTCATCTATAAGAAAAATGACCACTCTGCTTATGTCGTGACCAACCATCATGTGATCGAGGGCGCTTCCCAAATTGAAATCAGTTTAAAAGACGGTTCGCGCGTGTCTGCTGAGCTTGTCGGCAGCGACCAGCTGATGGATCTTGCCGTTTTGCGGGTGAAAAGCGATAAAATCAAAGCTGTCGCTGATTTTGGCAATTCAGATAAAGTGAAATCTGGTGAACCGGTGATTGCGATCGGCAATCCGTTAGGCCTTGAATTTGCAGGTTCTGTCACACAGGGCGTCATATCGGGAACAGAGAGGGCGATTCCGGTAGATTCCAATGATGACGGTCAGCCTGACTGGAATGCAGAGGTGCTGCAAACCGATGCGGCCATTAACCCGGGGAACAGCGGCGGAGCTTTGTTGAATATGGACGGAAAAGTCATTGGCATCAATTCAATGAAAATCGCAGAGTCAGCGGTTGAAGGGATTGGCCTGTCCATTCCATCTAAGCTTGTGATCCCGGTGATAGAGGATTTAGAGAAATACGGCAAAGTGAAGCGTCCGTTCCTTGGAATTGAAATGAAATCGTTAAGCGATATTGCAAGCTACCATTGGGATGAAACACTGAAGCTTCCTAAACATGTGACCAATGGAGCGGTGATAATGGGTGTAGATGCCTTTTCACCTGCCGGAAAAGCGGGACTCAAGGAGCTGGATGTCATCACTGAATTTGACGGGCAAAAAATAAATGATATTGTGGATCTTCGAAAGCGGCTTTATCAGAAAAGAGTCGGTGATCGGGTGAAGGTGACGTTTTACCGCGGCGGAAAAGAAAAATCCGTTGAAGTGAAGCTGTCCTCCGCAGATCAGTTAGGAAGTTAAAAAGCAGTCTGGCACTGATGCCAGGCTGTTTTTTATGCAAAAAAACGGAACGGGGGTTACGTCCGTTCCATAGAAAATACATGGATGTTACACGTGAAACAGCATGTAAGGGCTTGTGAGCTGCAAATACTTCCGTTTTCTTTTGACAACGTAGAAGATTTCCCGGTACCTTTGTATTTGTGACCGCAATGCTATGTGCTTTTGCTTTTGTGATGGTTTCTGAACCTGATGCTTCATTACTTTCATGCTGCTGTGGACATTGAAGGTATGAAGTTTGCCATCTTCTCCAAGCGCTTTAATGACATAGACGTATACACCGTCCACTTTCTTCATTTGAGCTGATTGAACAGTCCCTTGGTATTTCCTCCTTATCATCAGATGTAAACTGAAGTGAAAAGTGAAATCGGAAGAGGAACGGTTTTTCTGATCCGGCTCTCCTCGGGTAATTAAGATTGTTATTTTGCGTGCAGAGAAAACTTCTTCAGCCGGTATTGCAGGCTTTGTCTGCTGATGCCGAGCTCCTGAGCGGTTTTTGAAATGTTATGGCCGTGTTTTCTAAGGATGTTTTCGATCACATATTTTTCGAAGCTCTCCATTTTTTCTTTCAAATCAGCGGCGGGCTGATGCCCTGCGGGTTCCGGCTTCGAGATGTCTGCCGGCTTGATTTTCATGCGGTATTGATATGGCAGATGGTTGGCCGTAATCGTTTGTTCATCTGTCATGAAATTCATCGCACCCTCGATCATATGCTCAAGTTCGCGAATATTTCCCGGCCAATCATAGGATAAGAAAAATTGCTTCACATCTTCACTGATATGTTCGACATTCATTTGAAACAGGTGGTTGTTTTTCTGGATGAACTCTGACGCGAGAAGCAAAATGTCCTCTTTGCGTTCCCGAAGCGGCGGGATGATCAGTGTCACGACGCTCAGCCTGTAATACAAGTCCTTGCGCATTCGTTCACCCGCAATGGCATCAATCGGGTCTTCGTTCATCGTGGCGATAATGCGCACGTCAATCGGTGTATCCTTGGTCGAACCAATGCGTCTGATTTTCCGTTCTTGCAGGGCGCGCAGCAATTTTGCCTGCAAGCTCAAATTCAGTGAGTTGATTTCATCTAACAGAAGTGTGCCGCCATGGGCTTGCTCAAACAGGCCAGGCTGGTCAACGGCACCTGTAAACGCGCCTTTTTTCGTACCGAACAGGATGCTTTCCACCAGACTGTCCGGCAGAGCCGCACAGTTTTGAGAAATGAACGGGCCGCTTGATCGGTCGCTGCCGTTATGGATACTTTGTGCGAACAGCTCTTTTCCCGTGCCGGTTTCACCTGCGAGAAGAACCGATGAAGACGTGCGGGTCGCCCGCTTGGCGTTTTCGATGACATCCTGAATCGCCGGACTGGTGCCGAGAATGCTGTCAAATGTGTACGTCGCGTTTCCTTTTTTATGCATATTCTCTCTGATCAGGCGTTCCAGCTTTGTCACGTCCTTGGCAATTTCGACAGCGCCTTTGATGTTGCCGTCTTGGACGATCGGATATGTATGATTGATTGTCGTAATTTCCTGGCCTTTATTATTGAAATAGCTCTGCTTTACATTTTTGATCGTTTTGCCTTCCTGAAGGGCTTGCACAAGTGTGCTGTCCTGCTGCTTCGAAAACATAAATACATCCATCAGGTTTTTATTTAAGACGTCCTGCTTCTCCATATCTTCAATTTGCATCATTTTGTTGTTATAAACAATCGTGTTTCCATGCTCGTCCACCACGTGCAGGCCGACATCAATTTCATCCAAAATGCTCTGAAACACTAATGTGAGGAATTCGCTGTCTTTGACCAAAGTATAAACCTCCCTCATTTATTTTCTTAATATTGCTTCTATTTTATAAAAGAATGGAGAGGATATGCAAAAGAATTTTGCACTATATGAAAATCCCGCTCAAAATATCTGAATATTTTTGCACCATTGCCTCGAATATTGTAGAAAATACACGAATGTGCGAGTTGGCACGAAACTTGCATTTATAAAAAGGGAAAGCAGGATATAGTGTTGAAACAGAAAACAAGGGGGAATTCAAATATGCCAGCTTTATCAAAATCCAAAGAAATTATTGATCAGACGTCTCATTACGGTGCCAACAATTATCATCCACTGCCGATTGTTATTTCTGAAGCGCTGGGTGCTTGGGTAAAGGACCCGGAAGGCAATGAATATATGGATATGCTGAGTGCTTATTCTGCGGTGAATCAGGGGCACAGACATCCGAAGATCATTCAGGCGTTAAAGGATCAGGCTGATAAAATTACGCTGACGTCTCGCGCGTTTCACAACGATCAGCTCGGACCGTTTTACGAAAAGGCGGCTAAGCTGACGGGCAAAGAAATGATTCTGCCGATGAATACGGGGGCTGAAGCGGTTGAGTCTGCGGTGAAAGCAGCGAGACGCTGGGCTTATGAAGTGAAGGGCGTGGCGGACAATCAGGCGGAGATCATTGCGTGCGTCGGAAATTTCCATGGCCGGACGATGCTGGCGGTTTCTCTTTCTTCTGAAGAAGAGTATAAAAGAGGGTTCGGCCCGATGCTTCCGGGAATCAAACTAATCCCTTACGGAGATGCGGAAGCGCTGCGCCAGGCGATTACGCCAAACACAGCGGCATTCTTATTTGAACCGATTCAAGGCGAAGCGGGCATTGTGATTCCGCCTGAAGGATTTTTGCAGGAAGCGGCGGCAATTTGTAAGGAAGAAAATGTGCTGTTGATTGCCGATGAAATTCAGACGGGTCTCGGACGTACAGGTAAGACATTCGCTTGTGACTGGGATGGCATTGTTCCTGATATGTACATTTTGGGGAAAGCGCTTGGCGGCGGTGTGTTCCCGATCTCATGCATTGCGGCGGACCGCGACGTTTTAGGCGTGTTTAACCCGGGTTCACACGGCTCCACATTTGGCGGAAATCCGCTGGCATGTGCGGTGTCCATCGCCTCACTGGAAGTGCTGGAAGATGAAAAGCTGGCGGAGCGTTCTCTTGAGCTTGGCGAGTATTTTAAACAAGAGCTGGAGAGCATTGATAACCCAATCATTAAAGAAGTCCGCGGCAGAGGGCTGTTTATCGGTGTGGAACTGACGGAAGCGGCGCGTCCATATTGTGAGCGTTTAAAAGATGAAGGACTTTTATGCAAGGAAACGCATGATACCGTCATTCGTTTTGCACCGCCATTAATCATTTCCAAAAAGGATTTGGATTGGGCGATTGAAAAAATTAAGCATGTGCTGCAAAAGGCATAAATCCGCATCATGGCGGGATATTCACTTCGTTTGTATAAATTTACAACAGAAAAATTAGCACTCCCTATTTGCTCAGCTACAGTATTTTAGTATAATGTATCTTTATGAGAAGAAGTGAATTTTATATTAAATAGATAGAGACTCTTTGGACAGCAAACTGGGATACGCACCATGTAGATGTTCCAGCTTAGATCCAATACAAGTTGCTGAAGGGGTGCAGAATGTGAATACGAACCAAGATAACGGAAATCAGCTCCAGCGGACAATGAAATCTCGCCACTTGTTTATGATTTCATTGGGCGGAGTGATCGGAACCGGTTTCTTCCTGGGAACCGGGTTTACCATTAACCAAGCGGGACCGCTCGGCGCGGTTCTGTCTTATTTAGTGGGCGGCTTTATCATGTTTTTGACCATGCTCTGCTTAGGGGAGCTTGCGGTCGCCTTTCCTGTATCGGGGTCCTTCCAGACCTATGCGACAAAATTTATCAGCCCGGCCTTTGGGTTTGCGTTCGGCTGGCTGTACTGGCTCGGCTGGGCAGTTACATGCGCAATAGAATTTTTGTCAGCGGGGCAGCTGATGCTCCGCTGGTTTCCGCACGTTGATGTCTGGATTTGGTGTCTGGTCTTTGCGGCCCTAATGTTTACCTTAAATGCAATAACCGCGAAAGCCTTTGCAGAATCTGAATTTTGGTTTTCCGGCATTAAAATATTGATTATCCTTTTATTTATTATTCTCGGCGGAGCCGCTATGTTCGGCTTCATTGACCTAAAAGGCGGAGAGCAAGCGCCGTTTCTGACGCATTTTTATGAAGATGGGTTATTCCCGAACGGCATAAAGGCAATATTGATAACGATGATTACCGTGAACTTCGCATTCCAGGGAACTGAGCTGATCGGGGTTGCAGCCGGAGAAAGTGAAAACCCTGAAAAAACGATTCCGCGGTCCATCAAACAGACAGTATGGAGAACACTTGTCTTCTTTGTTCTTTCAATCATTGTCATTGCCGGCATGATTCCGTGGAAACAGGCGGGTGTTGTGGAAAGTCCGTTTGTTGCCGTATTTGAGCAAATCGGAATTCCATATGCCGCTGATATCATGAACTTTGTTATTTTAATTGCGCTGCTATCCGTTGCAAACTCAGGTTTATACGCATCGACTCGTATCCTGTACGCGATGGCGAATGAAGGACAGGCCTTCAAAGCGCTCGGCAAAACAAATAAAAGAGGTGTGCCGCTGAACGCGTTAATTGTAACGATGGCTGTGGCCTGCCTGTCGCTTCTGTCAAAAGTAGCGGCGGCCGAAACCGTGTATATGGTGCTTCTATCCTTGGCGGGCATGAGCGCGCAAGTCGGCTGGATCGCGATATCGCTTTCCCAAATCAGGTTCAGACGAAAATATATCCGTGAAGGCGGCAAGATAGAAGATCTGAAATTTAAAACACCGCTATATCCGGTACTTCCGCTGACCGGCCTGACGTTAAATACAGTCGTTCTCATCAGTCTCGCGTTTGATCCGGAGCAGCGTATCGCGCTGTATTGCGGAGTACCGTTTATGGTCATTTGCTACATCATTTATCATGTCGTCATTAAAAAACGCAAGCAGGCAAATCGTCAGCTAGAGCTTTAAAAACGTTGTCCGTAAGTCATCTTTGTTAGAACCCGCATAAGGACATTATCTTATATGTTGAGGTGGAATCACAGATGGATAAAACGATTTCGGTTATTGGAATGCCAATGGATTTAGGACAAGCACGACGCGGAGTGGACATGGGACCAAGTGCCATCCGATATGCCCATTTGATTGAGAGGCTGTCAGAAATGGGTTATACGGTTGAAGATCTCGGTGACATTCCGATCAGCCGTGAAAAGATCAAAAACGATGAAGAACTGAAAAACCTAAATTCCGTACTGGCAGGAAACGAAAAGCTCGCTCAAAAGGTGAACACCGTAATTGAAGAGAAAAAATTCCCGCTTGTCTTGGGCGGCGATCACAGTATCGCGATCGGCACGCTCGCAGGTACAGCGAAGCATTACGATAAGCTCGGCGTCATCTGGTATGACGCACACGGTGACCTGAATACGCTTGAAACATCACCTTCAGGCAATATTCACGGCATGCCGCTGGCCGTCAGCCTTGGCATCGGACACGAGTCACTGGTGAACCTTGAAGGATATGCGCCTAAAATCAAACCGGAAAATGTTGTCATTATCGGCGCCCGGTCACTTGATGAAGGAGAGCGCCAGTATATTAAGGAAAGCGGCATGAAGGTGTACACCATGCACGAAATCGACCGCCTCGGCATGACAAAGGTGATCGAAGAAACCCTTGATTATTTATCAGACTGCGACGGCGTCCATCTCAGCCTCGATCTGGACGGACTTGATCCAAACGACGCACCGGGTGTCGGAACCCCTGTCGTCGGCGGCATCAGCTACCGCGAAAGCCACCTGGCTATGGAAATGCTGTATGATGCAGGCATCATTACCTCAGCTGAATTTGTTGAGGTCAACCCGATCCTTGATCATGAAAACAAAACCGGAAGAACAGCGGTAGAGCTAGTAGAATCCCTGCTAGGGAAGAAATTGCTGTAGACATGTGAAAACCCCCGCATCCCAGCGGGGGTTTTCTTTATTATCCAATCATTTTCTCAGCGACTTTCATCTCTTGTGAGTGTGATTGATGATCTGCAATAAACCAGCCGGATAAAATCACTGCTGCAACGCCTGCGCCAATTAGAAACTTTTTCATTTACATAACCTCCGTTTGTTTAATGAGTTCCTCAATCTGTATCGCTTCATAAAAAAAGTGGGCAGCTTCTTTATAAAGCTCATTTTCCCTATACCGTTCGCCAGCCAAAATGGAAAGTTCTCTTACACTGTCGTATTCTCTCTCCGACATCAACACATCCATATGTTCTTTGCATAAGTGAAACGTTTCCGCATGACCTCCTTCTGCGTAAATGGCATATAACATATCAATTTTCGCCTCACATATTTTATTCGGCTCAGTATTTAATTTTTCCTTCAATTTTTGGTAATAAGCTAGGGCCTGTTCTTTCTTTTCAATCTTAAACAGCTCTCGTATCAGCAAGTAAACAGAATGATAGTAATAGGCAGATCGGGCGTACTCTTCGTTCTGTAAAGCCTCTTCTAATTTTGAGATGGCCTTGTCTGATTTGCCGCTTTGGGCATGGAGAAGTCCAAAGTTATGTAAAAGCTGGGCCTCAAAAAAATGATCCTCTAATTCTCTCGTCATGCGAATGGCTTCATCCAAATAAGTTTCCGCCTCTTCAAACTGGTTCATCTCGGTAAAATTGCCTGACATCGTAATTAATGCGGAGGCGAGTTTCTTTTTGTAATCCGTTTCTTCTCTGAACGTTTTGACCGCTTGCCGTGTATGGTTGAGAGACACCATATTTTGTCCCAGCTTATAATAGAGCTTGCCGACCTTCAGATGAAATTCGGCTTTTTCGATCGGATCGGGAATGTTGCTGAGATACTGCTCCGCATCTTTATAGAGCCCGATGGCAATTTCGTAATTATTTTTATAGGCTTCATACATGCCTTCAAACAGAAAAAAGTAATATTTCAGCATGTCTGACGTAGCATTCATATGAGGAGACTCCTCATGCTCAAAGCCCAGCCCTCTCGCTTCATGAAGCAATACTTTATGGCGCAATTCTAATAAGGAGAAGTAGGCAAGCACCTCCTGATCCTCTTCCATATCATCCAATAAAGGCTTCACTTCTTCAAAGATACGGGCGGACTCTTCAACTTCATGTTTCTTGATCGCAAGGTACCAATCGTTGAGCATGTTAGCGATTTCTGCGGGTGCAATCTTATTCATTTGAAACTCCCTTCTCTATTCATTTATCAATCTATTTGCTTATCTTGATAGTAACACCTCTTTCTATTTTATGTAAAATCCTCTAGTCAATAAATAAAGGAGAAGCTATATGACCATCACGCTAACCCCCATGCAGATCGAAGAATTTCGATCCTATCTGACATACACGACAAAGCATTATGCAAGAGAAAAGGTAAAGGCAGGATCGTGGCTCCCTGATGAGGCCATGCTTTTGTCCAAACAGACTTTTTCTGATTTGCTGCCGAATGGGCTGCACACGCATCATCACCATTTGTAGAGTATCATCCTGAACGGAAAGGAAACGGCTGGCTGGCTCTGGATTCACGCAGAACCGGAACACCCGCAGCAGGAAGCGTTTATTTACGATTTCGGGCTGTATGAATCATATCGGGGAAAAGGTTTCGCGAAGCAAGCCTTGAACGCACTGGATGAGATGGCGAGAAACATGGGCATTCGAAAGCTGTCTCTCCACGTATTCGCTCACAATGAGACAGCAAGGCGGCTGTATGAGCAAACTGGATTTCAGGAGACTGATGTGATCATGAGTAAGAAGCTCTAGGTCTGGGGAAGGCCTTTTTTTGTGAGACAACCTTCCTGTAAATGATTTCTAAAAATTCTGTAAATCACCTAGCTACCTTCCACATTTCCCTAATATAATGTTGATAAAGGAAATCATCTTTCCTAACACACATGAAAAGAGGAGATGTTATGAGTATTAAGGGAAGAATGTTTATTATTTTGGTAGCGCTTACAATTGGCGGCGGCCTGTTTATTTCTCCCGCCAAAGCTGTAAAGGCCACGAACTATGTCGAAGAAATCGCAGCGCTTCAGCCAGGCACGACCCCAGAAGAAATCACAAAATCCGCCAGCCAGATTGCCAAACAGCAGCACGTAAAGACCGATGTGATTCTCAAACAGTTTTACCAGGAAATCACCGCCGATAAAGCAGAAGGAGACCGGCTCGCCAAGGAAAGCGGCATGTCCGTGATGGGCGGCTCATCCGGTACGAAAAAACTTCCCACTAGCACGAAAGGAAACATCTACTATACCAACTCCTACACAGCCTACTACAACCATGGCCACGTCGGCATGTACTCCGCCGCTGACAAGATTGTTGAATCGGTTCCAAGCGACGGCGTCAGGCAGATCGCTTATAATGCCAGAGACGTGGAAGACAACTCCATCGTACAAACAGTCAACGTCACCTCATCTAAAAAAACATCAGCTGCCGACTGGGCGGTATCAAGAGTCGGCGACCCATACTCATTTAACTTCGTCAATAACAGAAATACCGGCCATGACGGCGCAAAAAACTGTTCGAAGCTCCTATGGTCTGCATTTTTACTGAAAGCCGGCATTGATATCGACAGCAATAAAGGGTTAGGCGTTTACCCGCGCGACATCACAAGTTCTTCCTATACGACAACCGTCATGACGATCCATTAAGGAGCGGATATGAAAAAGTGGATGATCACCATCGCCTTGCTGATGCTTGCAGGAATCGCATTATTTGTCTTCGTTTCTCCTCTCAAAAGCCATAAAGCCGTGAGTCAGCAGGATCTCCGAGACCCTGATTTTCTGGACGACAAAGAAATCCTGCTGTATTTCTCAACCTCAGCGGATCAAGATGCATTCGGCGGCGGGAAAAGCTATGCCCTGTTTATCAGCCAAGACGGTTCGCTGTCGTCATTTAAGATGAAGGGCCTTGAGCTGGGCTCAGCCAAGGTTCACGGCGACAGTGTGATGCTGGAGGACAAAAACACGATTTTCACGATCAAAGACGGCCTGAGCTCCCATAAAAGAGCCTATCAGCACACTGGAGACAGCGCAGGCTTTCTGCAAAATACGGATGGTTTTTATACCCTATACAATTCCGGCTACGACAAAAAGGGAGACGGGTACCGCTCAGAGCTGTACCGCCAGATGAACGGAGAGTGGAAAAAAGACGTCATTCCTTACTACATCCGAGCCTCCGGTTTTCACGGTGGCGCCATTTACGCACTTGTCCCGACAGACGATGAGAAAGGCTATCAGCTCCTTCAGATTCAGGCCGATCAAAAGAAGCTTACCTATCATGCCATCACGGAATGGCAGTATCGGGAAGGAGCTTCAATCGAATCTCAGCTTGCTGCGGACGATCAAGCTGTATATGTGATGGTTCGGGGGCAAAAAGCCAGCAATCTCTATCAAATGGTGAAAATCAATAAGAAAAGCGGCAAGGTGGAGCTTTACGATATCGCCGAATACAAAAACGACGAGCAAACAATATACAGCTCTATGCCGTTCAGCTTCAAAAAAAGCTTTTTCCCGTATCACAGGTCCCTGTATTTCATTGACGGCTTCGGAAAGGTATACAAGATCGATGCAAAGACAGGAAAAAGCCGGATTGCCTTCGCCCTTTCCCCAGAAAAAATGAAGTCCGATTTCAAAGAAATCACCCAAAAAGGCAGCAGCCTCTATTTCTTCACATACACCTACAACCAGCCTGCATACATTGAACAATACAGCTTAAGAACCGGAAAGAAAGTGAAGGAAAAAGAGATCGGGAAGGTAAAGGAGATCGTGGCGCCGAAAAGTCATTTGAAGCTGTATGATTTTGAGGTGATGAAGGATTTTTAAGGTGAAGGGGGTTCCGACTTGGGAGCCGTTTTACTGCTCATCGTTTTTGTTTTTCCGATGATGTCAGGCGTAATTGGTGCAGCGGGTTATTTCATATGTAAGAAAGTTTGGATTGGTCCGCTCATCGTGCTTATTGCGAGTTTGATATTGTTGTTTACGTTAGCCTCTGGTAACAGTTCATTCATGTTTTGGGTTGTGCTTTATACTGCAATTGCGTTAGCAACCAGTGTTGTCACATTATTTCTCAGGAAATTATTATTCAACTGACCGCTGTTTATGAAGAGACTTGTGAAGTCTCTTTTTTCTGTTGCGCAATGTGATACATATCAATGATAGAACGTTGTCCAGCCTCCATCTAAACGAGGTTCAAAACTATAAATCTCGAATGGCCTTTTCAAGCAAACAGGTGTTAATTACTGTAAAATGAATATATAAAATGGATGCAGATAAAGGAGGAAGCATATGCGCACCAAACGGGTCATTCTTCTGGCAGTTATCATCAGTCTGATTTCGGCGGCTACGATGTTCCTGTTAAACGGAGGTAAAGCAGATTGGTTCGACATCATCGGAACCATTATGGGCTGCTTTCTTGGCATATTTGTTGTTGTAAGAATACAGAAAAAGCAGGCGTGAAAAAGGGAAAGGGTCATGCCGAACCGAAGTCATGTTCAAGGACGCAAAGTCCAAAGACATGAATGGGAGGAATGGCGTTGACAGGAAACAAAGCGGTTGTGTACAAAGGCAAAGGAAACGTGGCGGTGGAGGATATCGGCTATCCGGAGTTAATCTTGAGGGACGGGCCCGGCGTTCCGAAGGTGAATGTGAATCGGAAATGTGAGCACGGGGTGATTTTGAAGGTGATTACCACAAACATTTGCGGAAGCGACCAGCACATGGTCAGAGGCCGCACGACGGCCCCTGACGGCTTAGTGCTCGGGCATGAAATTACGGGAGAAGTCATTGAAACGGGTCGGGACGTTGAATTTATCAAAAAAGGCGACATCGTATCCGTTCCCTTTAACATTGCCTGCGGGCGCTGTGTGATGTGCAGAACGCAGAAAACGCATGTGTGCCTGAATGTCAATCCGGACCGGCCGGGATCGGCTTACGGTTACGTCGATATGGGCGGCTGGGTCGGCGGGCAGTCGGAATACGTCATGGTGCCGTACGCCGATTTTCAGCTGTTGGTCTTCCCGGATAAAGAACAGGCGTTAGAGAAAATTCTTGATTTAACCATGCTGTCCGACATTTTTCCGACAGGTTTCCACGGGGCGTACACAGCGGGTGTGCAAACGGGATCGACTGTCTATATCGCAGGAGCGGGGCCTGTCGGCTTAGCCGCCGCGCACTCCGCCCAGCTCCTTGGCGCTTCCACAGTGATTGTAGGCGATTTGAATGAAGACAGACTGGCACAGGCGAGAAGCTTT
This sequence comes from Bacillus sp. FSL R5-0434, assembly GCF_038004745.1. NCBI lineage: Bacteria > Bacillati > Bacillota > Bacilli > Caryophanales > Bacillaceae > Bacillus > Bacillus sp. FSL R5-0434. Next base: position 4,076,997 of record NZ_JBBORV010000001.1, on the reverse strand, counting down.
GGCTGTGAAACCGTCAACGTGCAAAAACACGACCGTCTAGGCGAACAAATTGAACAGATACTAGGTGAACCAACCGTGGATGCCGCAGTGGACTGTGTCGGCTTTGAAGCATCTGGACACGGCAGCCAAGGAGAAGCGCCAGCCGCCGTGCTGAACTCGATTATGGATGTCACCCAAGTCGGCGGAAGTCTCGGTATTCCAGGCTTATACGTGACCGAAGATCCCGGTGCAAAGGATGCGGACGCCAAAACAGGCTCTTTAAAAATCCGCTTTGGACTCGGCTGGGCCAAAGCCCACACCTTCGTCACCGGGCAAACACCCGCTATGACATACAACCGCAACTTGATGAAAGCGATCCTGAGCGGCAGAGCGCAAATCGCAAAAGCCGTCAACGCCACTGTCATTTCTCTGGACGACGCGCCAAAAGGATACAGCGACTTTGACAAAGGAGCGGCGAAGAAATTTGTGATTGATCCGCATGGAACATTGCAATAAAAAAAAGCCGGCCGTTCAATCGAACGCCGGCTTTATTGCTGATAATCGGTTTCTTCAAAGCGATCTCCTGATTCGTCTTGGACGATTAAATTCCCTTCAATTTTGTCCAGTCCAATCAAAATATAAGGGTTTTTCTCATTTTCCTCGGAAACCGGCTTTCGCTTCACAGTCACAATCGTTTCTTTAGGCGAGAATTTGACGTCTGACACCTCAAGCTTCTTATCCTTCTCGCTGCTTCCGAGAGAGACCACGACCATTTTTTTGCCTTCTGATATGGTGAAGACTTGGTATCCTTTCACTTCATCATGTGTTTGAAGGTAATTTGCGTATAATTCTAGCTCGGAACTCCCTTCACCGATCCGATCCTTCTCTAACACCCAATAAGACGGCTGACACCCAGTAAGCAACAACATGATCACAAAAAGCCAAACCCATCTAAAGCGCACATGCAGACCTCCCCAAACATCGGTTACATCCAAACTAACATACGAGCGAAATAGAGTCATCAACAGCTTGTTTGTCGATTTGTGGATAAAACTCAGCCCGAAGCACTACTAACATGTGAATAAATAGGTTATATTGGGAAGAGAATATTTGCAAAAATGCAAGAAACCATCGGAGGATTTGACATGAAACAAACGTATTATTCCTGTGAAGAACACATCGAAACCGTGCTGGATATGTACATAGACGACCACGAGCTGCCGCCCGAAATCAGAAAAATCGAACATACTAACAGTTTATCCACAGCCTGTGAATTATGTGGAGACCCCGCAGTATATATAGTGGGGAACGAATGATCTTACACAAAATACAGAAAAGATATCCACAATTGTGGACAACATATATGAATAACTTGTTTCTAAAGTGGGGATGACCTGTGAATATCAATATTGTGACAATCGGAAAACTAAAAGAAAAATACCTCAAGCAAGGCATTGAAGAATACACCAAACGACTTTCGGCCTACGCAAAAATCGACATCATCGAACTCCCAGACGAAAAAGCGCCGGAAAACCTAAGCGATCAGGACATGAAAATCATAAAAGACAAAGAAGGCGACCGCATCCTATCCAAAATCAGCCCCGACGCCCACGTCATCGCCCTCGCCATCGAAGGAAAAATGAAAACATCCGAAGAACTAGCCGATACAATAGATAAGCTGGCTACTTATGGAAAAAGCAAAGTCACCTTCGTCATCGGCGGATCACTCGGATTGAGTGACGCGGTAATGAAGCGAGCGGATGACAAGCTGTCGTTTTCGAAGATGACGTTTCCTCATCAGTTGATGCGTCTCATACTAGTGGAGCAGATTTATCGGGCTTTTCGGATTAATCGTGGGGAGCCTTATCATAAGTGAGTGAGATATTCTATTAGTAAACGTATTTTATGCTATATAAAATTAGAAAAGAAGCAAACGGTTTGAGTTCATAATGAAAAAAGAGGGTGGAAAAAGGGTGATGAGGAAAGAGAACTTTTATAAGGATATTGAAAAAAGAGCACAAGCTATATATGAACAATACCAAGATTTGATGAAAGGAGTTTTCAAAAAAAATTCTAATTCATTAAATCATCAATTAAAGTTTTATCTTAAAGATGATGGAAGATTAGGTGGAAAGGCATGGTGTGAAAATGATATTGATAAAATTGAAATAAATAAGGGGGTAATTAACAATTTTTTTGATTATTTCTATGACTTTGCGGAAAAAGATAGTGAGAAGTTACTGAAAAAGTTACGTTTGGACGTAGAAAAGGCTGAAAATGGAGAAATACCATATGAATTTCTTATTTATTCTAGTAGTGGAGAGGCTAAAATTATAGATAATAAAACTAATGAGTTAAACTTAGCAAGTTTACTCACTGTATTTGTATCACGTTTCATATTAACTCATGAATTGGGGCATTTGCTTAATGGTCATTGTGGATATTTAAATGCAGAAAGCGATAAAAATATGCAATATATTCCGATGTTTTATAAAGATACTAATGGGCGTAATAATATTATTTCGCCATTAGATAATAGAACTCTGGAGATGGATGCAGATGCTTTTGCAACTACAGATAACTTTAGGAACTTAGTGATATTGTATAACAAATTTGAAGAAAAAGTTAATAGTAATATAAATATAAAACCAATAGATTTATTTTATTGGTGGTCATTTGCAATTAGAAGCAATTTTTTAATAATACAAAGGTTATTAAGTGACGAGGAGTACAAGGATAATAAAACACACCTACCAAGTGTAGCACGTTGGAGTTTAATAATCGGTTCAATTCAAACAAATATAGAGAGTGGCATTTATAAAATAAATTATCGGAATGGAGATAGTAAAGAAAAACTTTTAGATGTAATTATAAAAGGTAGTATATACGCTGAAAAGTGTTATAACGAAAAATTCTTTACAGATTATAACTGGATTACAGAGACAATAGAAAATGAAGGGTACAAGTATTCTGTAACTGAAATCGCAAATAACTGGAAAATAATAAGTAGAAAATTAAGTCGTTTCTCAAGATTACCTCTTTATGAATCGTAATTATTAAAATTGTACTATCTAAAATAATAAATATACTGGTTATGATATTAAATTCAAGGAACCTTTTAAGAGTGAGTTTTGATTTTTCATATTATGAATGCTGTATTCATGGTTTGCTAGGCAAGGACAAAGATGATCAACATCTTAAAGGTTACTAGTTTTTTGAATTGCAATGTATAATTTGTTAATCCAACATATTATCTAGAAGTATTAGAGGAAGTAAAGAAGTCAATAATTTCTTTATACCTCAAATCTACCTTAAAAGCCAGGATATTATGCAATAATAATTGAAGAGTACTTTTTAGTAAAAGATGATTTAATAAAGAATGAGTTGTTCTAGAAAGAAGTTAACAAAATAAATACTGCTGAAGAAAAAAAGGAAATTCTTAAAGTAACTAGGTATAGGGGAGTGATAACAACTGGCTATTCAATTTCTTAATAACAAATGTAAACGAAGTTTTTTGTTCCCTTTAATTAGTTCATAAGAATTAGTATATTATATGAAGAGTAGTTTTTTGGAGTGAGGGAAATTATATTGGCTATTAAATGTGAAAGGGTTCTTAAAAAGGGTTGTACATATTAGAATGACTAATATGTACAACCCTTTATTTTTGTTCTTCAATCCTAAAGAGTTTATCTTTTTCGGATAAACTTAATACAATATGTTTATCATTGTTTAGTTCCTTAGGAATCTTATCTTCTAATATTGAAAAGACTAATTGTATATTATTTTTCCAAGCAAAATCATTAACCTTTAACAGCTGATTTCCATGCATTAATTCTTTCTTATCATTCAAAATAAAGTTTAAATTAGGAATCCCTTCTCTTCTAGCAAATAATATATATGCAATATCAAAACATAAAATTTCTCCTTGTTTTTTTCCTGAGCTCGTATTTAAATTAAAGCACTCAAATGCATAATACTTTTGCTTAGTCTTCCTGTCCTCTTTTACTGAAAATGTAATACCGTACTCTTCACCGTAAAGCTCCTTTGAAACTTCTTTAAAATGTTTATTGAATTTCATGAGTTGTTTTAGGAGCAAACTCTGAAATTCAGTTGTAAACCTGTTGCCATCTAACAATTCAATATCATCATTTATTTTAGTTATATTTTCTTCTGAAGTTTCAATCTGGGACAAGCTATTTTCCAATTCCCCAAGTTTTCGATGATTGTTGGTTAAGTCAGAAATAATATTTTCTAAATCACTAAAAGTATCACTTGAAGAAAGTATATTTATTAAATATTTTTCGTTTGCTAGTTCTTTTTCTAAGTTTTGATTATGTTGTTCTATTTCTAACTCTAAACTAGGCAAATCTTGTGTTATATATTTTATTTTTTCGATTATCATATTATTGTGATATTCAATCATTTGCTCATATGTTTTTTGAATATCATTAACACTTTTTTTTGCAACTGAATATAACTCTCTTAATGCATCCAAATCAATATCTACAATATCTTGTTTCAACTCATTTTCAGTCTCTTTTAATAGGTCTTTTCTTAATGATAATTCACTTATTTTTGAGCTAATCTTGCTGATTTTATATTTAGTATTATTAAGATCTTGTAGTTCGTCTTCATATTGCTCATTTATATTTAAGTTGCGTTTTTTTTCTTCCAAGTTCTTGATATTGTCTTTTACTATATCTATTTGTAACTCTAATTCTGGCTTAGCTTGTTTTTTCTCTAATCTTTCCTTAAAGTTTTGCTCAACCTTAAGTTTTTTCATAAGATAAGTTCTATCAGAAACAGGTAGCCCGAACATGTATAAATAAAGCGTCTCGTACTCAACATTCGTTGAGAATCTACTAAGTACTTTAAGTGTATTATTAATTCTTTCATCCTTGTACCGTATGTTATGAGCAAAAATTTGTCTAATTCCAGGCTTATTGTTTTCTCTCTCACCAATAATTAATGCACTTAACTTCTCCTCAAAGTCCTTACCATTGTTTTTAGTAAGATTTTTTCCATTAATCTTCATGATTTTCTTATTTCTTTGTAGGAAGTTTCGCTCTACAATAACTTCACGCGATTTTTCATCCAATAAATCTGCCTTTAATTTTAAAGTAATTAATATCTCTTCTTCAACCAAGTAATTCTTAACAAAATCTATTATCTTTTTAGATTCCGGATCTTTATAAATTTGTTCAGGATCACCGCCTAGGCAATAATCTATTAACGCAAGAACAGTTGTCTTTCCAATATTATTACCCGTCTCAATTTCACTTTTATTTTGTGTTTCATCTACAATTAAGTTTGTTCCTAAATGAAATGGTATTTCTCTAATAATCTTATCTTTTGATTCAATTTTTAGTCCTTTTAAGTACACAAGAACACACCTCCTTTTTTATCAACCTTGGCTGCTTCAACTAAGTAAAGCCAATCCAGAGAATAAGCAAATATTTTTAAGGATATTTGATATTTTTCTTTTACCGTATTATATAGAGTTACTATATCTTGCCCTTCTTGATTTTCTATCTCTTTTATTAATAAAGATGCACAGTAATAGATACTCAATTCTGGTTTTATATCATTAAGTAGCAACATGAGTATAACCCCTAGGATTCTTAAAGATTTTGCATCGAATAAATGCATCTACAACTATAATTCTAATACTCATATCAATTTCCTCTTCAGGTATCTCTCTCACTAACTCGCTTTTAAGCACATGCTCTTCTACCCTTCCAATAACATTAAGAAACTTCTCAACATTCGTTGATTCTTTATCTAATACTTCTTTTTCGTAAAAGGAGGTTATCTTTCTTAATACAGAAACAGTCTTATTAGATCCTTCTCTAATGAATTCCCTATAAATTCTATCAAGGTTACCATAGTATATCTTATATTCATCAAAAGTGGATTCCTTAATATCATTCAGTTCATTGAACTCAATTTTTTCTTCAATCCCATAATCATTTAATTGAATTTTATTAGGAACATCATCCAAGTTTTCTTTAGATAAAAAGTTTACAATTGTTGCCAAATTAGAACTAAGTTTTAAAGTATCCGGTCTTTCTCCAAATTCTTTTTGTATTAAGTCATGTATTATAGTCATTTTATCAATCGATAATTGCGATATTTTTTCTAACACCGTAACTTTATCTAAAATATCAGTGTTAGAGTCAAAGGTAATATCATACTTGTTATTGTAAGTAACTCCCCTTAATTTTTTAGCTTCAGTAGCCACAAAAATAAATTTTATACTATACTCTTCATCTGATAACTCTTTTATCTTATCTTTCTCTAACGTACTATTTATCTTCGCTTTTGTTGCAGTCGAAGATATTTGTATAACTACTTTATTAGCTACGTCTATTAAATCTATAGCTTCAGCATTAGCTTTACCAATATTAGACGGTTCCAGGTTATATTCATACAAGACATTTAAAAGATCTCTATATAACGTTTCAGAATGAATATTTAAATGAAGTAAGTTAAGCTTTCCATTTGAGGTGATTCTATATGAAAGAACTTCTAACTTTTCAGCAATGTAATCGTAATATCTCTGTCTATTCACATTTATCATCCGTTCAAAAGCGTTTTTTTTGATTATACATTATCTAGAAATATTTATAAATACTCATCGAAAATCCTGTTTCTTCGCTCTTTAATCCACGAAAGTTTGAAATGATCTGCTTTTACTCCTGAATAATAATGAGGACAAAAGGTCCTTTTTGGTTATTCATCCATAGGTAGGCTTTTCATTTTCTTTTTGGATAAGAACTGTTGCAATATGTACAGCGTTTCACTTTGGCTTTTGCTCCTTGTTTGTGAGGTCCGCGAAAACAAAGGAGCGTTTGCTTTATTTTGGCCCCCATACTCGATAGCTTCCCGGGCATTAATCTGCATACCCAAGCTTTGTTCTTGGACGGAAACTCTGGCAGCGACAAATATTATTTTACTTTTTTTATTCTAGTTTTTCCAAAAGTGAAAATTGGGTATTGCTACGCTTCATTATTGAAAAGTGCATTAGCCTCAATGATCAGGAATTAAGTGCCTTACTAAAGTGTTAAAGGATAGGACAGGCGTCCCTTCTATTTTTTATCTATAGACGAAATTGTAGACCATATACATCAAGTGGTTGTCAATTCTATGAATGAAATTTAGGTTTAAAATATTAAGTTGGATTATCTTCAAAACTAGGTTTTATTCTGTTTGGTGTTTTTTCAATAATAGAATTGAATTATTATATCAGCACTCTTTCTGGGGAAAACAACCTTTATTAAATTAAATAAAATTCCTCCATTATGTGTGTTGATAAAAATTTTCTTTAACAGAGTGCCGGCGGGAGCAAATAAAAAACCTTATGTATTTTTGATTCATTCTAGTAAAGCGTACTCCAATTTGTGGAATCTAGTTGAGTATTATTAATTACATCCCAAATCGATTGCAGTCATCATCTTCTTAAAATAAAAACTCATATTTTTACTCTCTCTATTTTTAGTAAACAGATTTTCAGTAGTTAATGTCATGGTACGTCTTAGGAAGCTATTTTGTTAGTGGATCATTTAATTTTTCATAAGTCGCATTTTAAACTATTACGTCATCCTATATTTGTATTGTTCCTAATTACTTACTTATAAATGAGCAGATACCTGACTTGTTAGCAGTGCTAAATGAAATATTGGAAAGCGTAAAAAAGAGCCCAGAAAAAGTCATCCCTGAACCCTATATTCCTCTCACTTCATATACCGATACTCCCGCAAACTCTCCAAAATAGCCACTTCCTGCAGCAGTTCCTCACCGACATTCGTTTCCTTCACTTTCTTTCGCTCAAGCTCTTTGTCCACTAATCGTTTCACCGTTAAGACGTCGGTTCCGGTGCTTAGGACTTCTGCCTTGGAGTTGAAGTGTTTATGGGCGACGAGTTGCATGCCGTAGGAGTTGTATAGCAGCGTGTAGCCGGCGATGCCTGTTGTGGATTGGTAGGCTTTAGAGAAGCCGCCGTCGATGACGATCATTTTTCCGTTTGCTTTGATTGGGTCTTCTCCTTCGATTTCTTTTACGGGTGTATGGCCGTTGATGATATGGCCATGATCTGGATTGAGGCCGAATTCTGCCAGGATGTTTCGGCAGGTTGCCTCGTCTTCGCGTAAATAATAATACGGGTTTTTCTTTTCTTTATGCGTTTCCTTCTCTTTAATGAAATACCGCTCAAATGTCGTCATGGCGCGTTTTCCGAAGAGGGAGGAGTACTCGCCTGTCCATAAATACCAGGCCATATCTGTCGCCAGGTCATCGGTTTCTTCCGGGTGGGCAAACGCTTCCCGTAAGAATCGTTCAAATACATCAAGCAGCTCACGGCCCGCATACGGTTTATCCTCAATCATCATCGTTTCCATATTGCCGTTTTCATCAACTGGAATACAGCCGTGAATCAACAGGTTGCCGTTATATTTTAAATAAAGGCTGCCTTTTTTCATCATAAAATTCATATGGCGGCCCAGCTTTTCGGAATGCTGGACAGAGAATAGCAGCTTGTCTATGACTTCTGCTTCTTCTTCTAATAGCTGATCTGGCTGTTCGGGATTAATTGTCGCAAAGCAGGTGTTTTCCAGCTGATATGTTTTTCCGTGCAGCGTGATTTCATTTTTATCGTAATCAATTTTCTCTAGTAACAAGCGTTCTTCCATATTAAAGTTCGGCCGTCTCTTGATAATCGGGCTCTCAAGCTTGAATTGAATCATGGCAATCGCTTGATGGATTTTTGTGATTTGCTTAATCTCATCCTCTGGCCTGTTGTCGTCTGCTTTTGGACGGAACGCTGGATTATCGTCATAGTATTTTTCGGCCAAGTTCAGCAGCGGTCTTAAATTGATGCCGTACACGTCTTCAATAATATCCAGGTTGTCATAGCGGGCACAGATACGGATAATATTGGCCAGGCATACTTTGGAACCGGAGTAGGCGCCGATCCAAAGGACATCGTGATTTCCCCACTGAATATCGACAGAATGATAATTGATTAGCTCCTCCATAATCCGATCCGGCTGCGGGCCGCGGTCGTAAATATCGCCGACCACATGCAGATGGTCGACCACCAATCGCTGAACGCTGTAGGCAAGGCCGGTGATCAATTTATCGGCTTGGCCAAGCGCAATGATCTGATCTATGATTTCGGAGTAATATTGCTCCTTGTTGCCAGCTTGTTCTGTTTTGTATAGCAGCTCCTCCGTAATATAAGCAAACTGGGCAGGCAGTGCTTTACGCAGTTTGGAGCGGGTATACTTCGAGGAGCAATAAGAAACGAGCTTAATCATTCTGTTAATCGTTTTTTTATACCACTCGTTTAACGCATCTTTCGCATCAAAATCATGTTTGATTAACTTCAGTTTGTCTTCCGGATAATAGACCAATGCTGCTAATTCATCAATTTCTCTATCGTAAATGACACCGCTGAAAATGTCGCGTATCTTCTCTTTTACTCGTCCTGAACCATTACGCAGCACGTGCTGGAATGCCTGATACTCCCCGTGCAAATCACTGACAAAATGCTCGGTGCCTTTTGGCAGGTTCAGTATCGCTTTCAAATTAATGATTTCCGTTACCACTTTTTCTTCACAATCGTATTTTTGTGCGAGTAAATCTAAGTACTTGCTTTCCAAAACCGTCCATCCCCTTTTTAGAATAAACCTATTTATGAGCGTGTGCATATCAGGTTAATTTAAAAGTATGTCATTATTTTTCATCATTGGACCTTATATGATAGTAACGCATAACTCCTTTTAGAGACAATGAAAATGAGGAAAAGAGGGTGGCGAAATGAGTGAGGATAAAATGGATGAATAAAGTGAAGCACAAAAAAACCAGATTTCAGTACAAATCTGGTTTCCTATAGCCGTTCAATGCTTTTCTTTCACCATCTTCATAAAGAGGAAAAAGATAATGAATACGATAAAGTAATTCATTGGATTCTTAAAGATGCTCATCTCTAGTGAAATCTGTAATAGTATCCAGAGCACGAAGATGGCTAGTATGGCAGGAATGATGATTTTGTACATGTCGACCACCTTCCATAGTTGATTGATAGAAGAGGGGTGTTTCTTCATTAGAAGCAAGGTGCAGCTGCCCTACAACAAAAAACTATTCGCCTGCACCACAAACTGCGACTGCTCATAATGATAAGAGATTTTCGAGAAATCAAACGGCTGCCCATTTGTCAGATGAAAAATACTTTCTATATAAAGCTTGGGCAGTCCAGCCTCCAGCCCCAAGTACTCCGCTTCTTCCTCATTAAGCTGACCCACATGAAGAAACAAATCAGAAAACCCAATCTTCAGTCCCAATCCTTCCCGAATGTAATGAAAGATTGAGTGAGACACAATTTCCTTGTTCAAGTACGTCACGATGGATTTGTTGTAATAGGATTCTTCGAAGCATAGGGTTTTTCCGTTGATATAGCGGACCCTTTTGACATAGTAGACGTCTTCATCAAGTCCGAGGTTGAGGTTTTCTGCCGCTTCCGGTGTTGGCTTTCTCACGTCCAGCTCAATGACCTTTGAGGTGACATTGAAATCCTCGAGGTCTTTTTTAAATCCTTGATTCGACAGGAGGCTGATGTAGCCTTTTCGTTTATGCTTTCGGACGAAAATGCCGCTTCCTCTGAGCTGAAAGATCGCGCCTTTTTGTTCTAGTAGATCCAGAGACTTTGTGATTGTGCTTTTGCTGACCTCAAACTGGGCCATGAGGGTTTCTAGCACTGGCAGCTTATCTCCCTGTTTAAGCTCGTGTTCTTCTATATAGTTTTCGATTTCCGCTGCGATTTGCTGGTACTTTAACATACGCATTCCTCATTCATTCGTTTAGTTTCACTTATCAAAATTATAGCATAAACCGCTTACATAAATGATAAAGGTATAAATACTTTGTCAGAGTATTGATAAATTATACCGGTACAATTATAATGAAAGCGTAACCAAAACAAAGGGGTGGGTGAAAATGTCGGGGAAAGTGAGAGATTATACGAGACTAGCAAAAGACATTTTGGAGGCGGTAGGCGGGGAAGAGAATGTGATAGGGGCTTCTCGCTGCGCAACCAGGCTTCGCTTGGTGCTGAAGCGGTCTAAGCCGCAAGCGAAAGATATCGTTAAATCCATGCCCGGCGTAATTACGGTCGTAGAGAACAGCGGGCAATTTCAGATTGTTATTGGACAGCATGTAGGGGACGTTTTCGATGCGTTTTCGAAGCTGGTCAATATTGATCTGTCTGGTGACCAAAGCGAAAATAAAGGAACGATCCTGAACCGTGTTATTGCGACTATGTCAGCGGTATTTGCGCCATTTGTGTACATTTTGGCTGCGGCTGGTATTTTGCAAGGTGCATTAATTCTCATTAATTTACTGTTTGATGGCTTTGAGAAAACGGGAACTTATCAGGTTTTTAGTTTCATATCATGGGCGCCGTTTACGTTTTTGCCTATTTTTATCGCGATTACGGCATCAAAGCATTTTAAGACCAACACGTATATCGCTGTAGCGTGCTGTGCCGCGTTAGTCAGCCCGACATGGGCGGAGATGGCGACTCAAATCGCAGACGGAAAGAGCATTTCCTTCTTAGGGATTGCTTTATCGCAAACGACATACACATCTTCCGTGCTGCCGCCATTATTTCTAGTGTGGATGTTGTCTTACCTTGAACGATTCTTGAATAAGAGAATGAACGAAGTGATCAGACCGTTATTTGTTCCTTTCCTATGTATGGTCATTATGGTGCCAGTAACAATTGTCCTCATTGGCCCTGTGACAACATTAGGCGCAAATGGAATTGCAAACGGTTACAACTTCTTGGCGGAAAACGTGCCGGCTTTGGCTGGAGCCATCATCGGCGCATTCTGGCAGGTCATCGTGATCTTTGGCGTACATTGGGGCATTACGCCTATGGTATTGGCGAACTATGATCTATACGGACGGGATTCATTCCAGGCGTATCAAACGATTGCGGTGGTTGCACAGGTTGGCGCAGTGCTTGGCGTTATCTTAAAGGCGAGAAATAAGGAAACGAGAAAAGTCAGTGTGTCAGCTGGGGTGACCGGACTGTTTGGCATTACTGAGCCGGCGATCTACGGTGTGACCTTAAGATTTAAGAAGCCGTTTATCTTTGGCTGTATTTCCGGGGCGGTTGGAGCCATCACGGCCAGTTTCTTTAATCCGTATTACTTTGCGTATGCCGGACTTCCGGGACCTCTGACGATCGTGAATGGCATCAATGAACAATTCCCGACGTCCATCTGGGGTATTTTAATCGGTGCTGCGATTGCGGTGATTCTTCCTGTTGTGCTGATTCAGATCTTTGGCTATGGTGATGATACAGCTGCACAGCCGGAAAAGGAAAGTCTTCAAACGGCACAGGCAAATGAAGAAACCGTATATGCTCCGTTTAGCGGCAAGGTCATTCCGCTTTCTAAGGTGCCTGATGAGGTATTCAGCTCAGGTGCCATGGGACAAGGCTTGGCGATCGAGCCATCCGATAATAAGCTCTATGCTCCGTTTGACGGAACCGTCGTCATGGTCGCGCCTACAAAGCATGCGATCGGTCTGCGTTCAACCTCTGGTGTTGAATTGCTTGTGCACATCGGGCTGGATACAGTGACGTTAGACGGAACTCCTTTTGCCTTAAAGGTGAAAGAGGGAGATACAGTCAAAAAAGGCGAGGTGCTTGCTGAGTTTGATAAAGCATTCATTGAACAGAATGGGTTAACAACGATTACCCCAGTCATCATCACGAATTCACATGCGTATCAGGAAATTCTCATCGAGGATCTTGAAGTAAGTGCGTTAGACCAAAAATTATTTACAGTCGTAAGCTAGGGAGGAATATAAGATGGAAAAAATGCCGAAGGATTTCTTATGGGGCGGCGCTTTAGCTGCCCACCAATTTGAAGGCGGATGGAATCAGGGCGGTAAAGGGCCAAGTGTCGTCGATGTGATGACAGCGGGTGCGCACGGCGTACCGAGAAAAATCACGGATTCCATTGAAGAGAACGAATTTTATCCGAACCATGAAGCCATTGATTTTTATCACAGATACAAGGAAGATATCGCTTTGTTTGCGGAAATGGGATTAAAATGCTTGCGGACGTCCATCGGTTGGAGCCGGATTTTCCCGAAAGGCGATGAGGCTGAACCGAATGAAGAAGGCTTGCAGTTCTACGATAATGTATTTGATGAATTGCTGAAGCATGGAATCGAGCCGGTGATTACACTGTCTCATTTTGAACTGCCGCTCCATCTGGCAAGAGAATACGGCGGCTTCAGAAATCGCAAAGTCGTAGACTTTTTCGTCAAATTTGCTGAGGTTTGCTTCAACCGATATAAAGATAAAGTGAAGTACTGGATGACATTCAATGAGATCAATAACCAGATGGATGTGAACAACCCTCTGTTCCTATGGACGAACTCAGGTGTCGTGGTCGGAGAAAATGAAAATGCCAAGGAAGTCATGTATCAAACGGCGCACCACGAGTTACTTGCAAGCGCATTGGCAGTGGCAAAAGGAAAGGAAATCAACCCTGAGTTCCAAATTGGGGCCATGGTGTCACACGTGCCGATTTATCCTTACTCCGCTAATCCGGAAGATGTGATGCTTGCTGAAGAAGAAATGAGACAGCGTTATTTCTTCCCGGATGTGCAGGTTCGCGGTTATTATCCAAAGTATGCGCTAAAAGAGTTTGAAAGAGAAGGATACAATATCACGATCGAAGATGGCGATGACGAGATTTTGAGAAATGGAACAGTCGATTATTTGGGCTTCAGTTATTATATGTCGACAACTGTGAAAAGCGATGTCGAAAATGACAATACGGGAGATGTCGTAAACGGCGGGCTGCCGAATAGTGTTGAAAATCCGTACATCACATCCAGTGACTGGGGCTGGGCGATTGATCCGACTGGTTTAAGATACACATTAAATCGTCTCTATGATCGATACCAAATTCCATTATTCATCGTTGAAAACGGCTTTGGGGCGGTTGATACGCTTGAAGAGGACGGTACCATCCATGATCCGGAACGTATTCAATATTTGAAATCACATATTGAAGCACTGGAAAAAGCGGTCACTTATGACGGTGTAGATTTAATCGGCTACACGCCGTGGGGCATTATTGATATCGTTTCCTTTACAACAGGCGAAATGAAAAAGCGCTACGGCATGATCTATGTTGATCGTGACAACGAAGGAAATGGATCCATGAAGCGGTATAAGAAAGATTCATTTGAGTGGTACAAACAAGTCATTCAAACGAATGGTGAGGAATTATAAAGCAGATGGCCCGAGTCGAGCACTTAACCGAAGTGCCTGGTTCGGGTTTTTTTGTGATCCGAACCGATATCCAGTAATGGGAATAGATTACCAACGCTGATTGCTGTGTTATGATTTCACCTGTAAGATTCTTTTTTGTATAATTTAATATTAGAACGGAAGAAAGGGAGAGAGTTTGTGAGTAAAAAGGGATGAAAGCGGGTGTCCGGCTGAAGGTTTTAAGATCATGATAGAGTTCCCTAAGCAAATCTCCTGACAAAAATTTGGCGAGGAAGGGGCAACATCACATTGAAAAACATTTTAATAAGAGCTGGCATATCACCATTTGATACATTTAATGCAGCTGAAATGATTGTTCGCAACTCCATCGGCGGCAACGTAGGAAACCTAGTGTATGCTTACAGTGTGTTTCGTACGCTGATGACGGAAGAAACAACAATTACTCCTGATTATTATCGAATTAATCCGGCAGATGCTGAACAAATCAATAAAAAGTATGATATGTACATTATTCCGCTGGCAGATGCATTCCGAGAGGATTTTGTGCCTTCATTACGGAAATATACCCAATTAATCAAAAAACTAACCATTCCGGTTGTTGTAATTGGTGTTGGGTTGCGTGCTCCATTTGAACCGAAGTTAAATGAGGGTTTCCCATTTGATCAGGATGTAAAGGCATTTGTGAGTGCTGTGCTGGAGAGATCCAATATGATCGGTGTCCGCGGTGAAATTACAGCGAAATACCTTTCCAGATTAGGCTTCCGTGAAGGTGTTGACCATACGGTAATTGGCTGTCCTTCTATGTATGCGTTTGGAAGAGAACTAAAGATAAGAGAAACCAATATCACATCAGAATCGATGGTGACGGTTAACTCGTCAAGGCTGTCTCCTAAGCATGTGCTGGACTTCATTACGAGAAGCATGAAAGAGTTCCCTAATCATTACTTTATCCCGCAATGGCGGAAAGAGATGATTCTGACATATGCCGGTGCCCCTGCTTTAGCGAAGCCTGCCGATAATTATCCGGTCAGCATGGAAGACCCTGCTTATCAGAATGATAGAGTGCGGTTCTTTTTAAATGTGCCGACTTGGCTGGACTTCCTGAAACAAGCTGATTTGAGCTTTGGCGCAAGACTGCATGGAAATATCGCAGCGACGATCGCCGGAACACCGAGCCTTTTGCTGCCGAAAGATGCCAGAATGCGGGAATTAGCTGAGTACCATCAGTTAACGCATGTCATGGCAAATGAGATAACGGCTCAGACAAAACTGTCAGAATTAATTGAAACACTTGATTTCCATCAGCCTGAGAAACGGCAAGCACAAAACTTTGACCATTTTATCAGCTTCTTAAATAAAAATGAATTGGACCATATTTATAAAGAGAAGATGATTTCTGATACAGTTCCTTTTGACGAAAAGCTATCTAGCACGAAGCTTCTTCCGCCTGTGACTACAGTTAGCGGTTGCAGTTCTACAGAAACAGCTAAACGCTGGGAAGCGCTTATGGCATTAGAAAATGCCAAAAAGGAAAAAACCATTAAAGATCTGAAAAACAAGGTCAAAAAGTATCAAGGTACTTTAAATAGAAAATCAGTGCGTTTCGCTTTAAAAACAGCAAATATGCTTAGTGTGAAGTGACGATTCACACTACAATATTACAATTCTATTACAAGTGGATAAAATATGCAATATGGTGTAAAAAAGAAAGCCTCTATGCTGCCAATCAGGCAATATAGAGGCTTTCTTGTATTAGTTACGGATAAGGTAATCAAACGCGCCTAAAGCGGCAGTCGCTCCTGATCCCATTGAAATAATGATTTGGTTGTAAGGACCGTCTGTGCAGTCGCCGGCAGCGAATAAGCCTGGGACGCTTGTAGCGCCATTTTTGTCGACTACGATTTCGCCGATGCGGTTGCGTTCAACGGTTTCGTCTAACCATTCAGTGTTTGGCACGAGACCGATTTGGACGAATACACCTTGGAGTTCAACGTGTTTTTCTTCGCCTGTTTCGCGGTCTGTGTATGTGATGCCGTTTACGCTCTGATCGCCTGTGATTTCTTTTGTTTGTGCATTTTTGAGTACAGTGACGTTTGGCAGGCTGTAGAGACGTTTTTGCAAGACTTCGTCTGCCTTCAGTTCCGGCGCGAACTCTAGCACAGTGACGTGATTAACAATACCTGCAAGATCAATCGCTGCTTCGATACCAGAGTTTCCGCCGCCGATAACGGCTACGTCTTTGCCTTCAAACAATGGTCCATCACAGTGCGGGCAGTATGCGACACCTTTGTTTTTGAACTCTTGTTCACCAGGTACGTTGACATTGCGCCAGCGGGCACCTGTTGAAAGGATGACTGTTTTACTTTTCAGGACAGCACCGTTTTCGAGTTCAAGTTCGAACAGATCTTTTTTCTCAAGTCGTTTTGCGCGCTGAAGGTTCATGACATCAATATCATATTCCTTCACGTGCTCTTCAAGACTTGCAGCAAGCTTCGGTCCTTCAGTTGCTTTTACGCTGATGAAGTTTTCGATGCTCAGTGTGTCGAGAACCTGTCCGCCGAAGCGTTCAGCGACAACACCTGTGCGGATTCCTTTACGTGCCGTATAAATGGCTGCACTTGCGCCGGCAGGTCCGCCGCCGACAACAAGAACGTCGTAAGGATCTTTGTCAGCGAACTCAGATGCATCTGCGCCGCTGCCCATTTTCGCAAGAATCTCTTCGAGGGTCATACGGCCGCTTCCGAAGGATTCGCCGTTTAGGTAAACCGTTGGCACTGCCATAATGTTTTTGCTTTCAACTTCTGATTTGTATGCCGCACCGTCAATCATAGTGTGAGTGATGTTCGGGTTCAGTACGCTCATCATGTTTAAAGCTTGTACAACATCAGGACAGTTGTGGCATGTCAGGCTGATATAAGATTCAAAGTGGTATTCACCGCTGATCTTCTTCACCTGATCAATGACTTTCTGATCTACCTTAGGCGGTCTGCCGCTCACTTGGAGCAACGCCAACACTAATGATGTGAATTCGTGGCCCAGAGGAATACCGGCGAAAGTGACGCCAGTGTCTTCTCCGACGCGGTTCACACTGAAGCTTGGCGTTCTGTTCAATTCAGTTTTTTCAACAGTGATTTTAGATGACATGGAAGCCAGCTCATCAACGAGAGCCAGCATGTCCTTAGAAGTGTCATCTTCACCTGCACTCACTTTGAGAACAATGTCGTTCTCAATTAGCTGCATGTATTGATTTAATTGTGCTTTGATATTTGGATCAAGTACCAATTGAATGCACTCCTTAGATTTTACCTACTAGATCAAGGCTAGGTGTAAGCGTTTCGCCGCCTTCTTCCCATTTAGCCGGGCAAACTTCACCTGGGTTTTGACGAACGTATTGTGCTGCTTTTACTTTGCTGATCAGGTTGCTTGCGTCACGGCCGATACCGCCTGCATTGATTTCAACAGTTTGGATCACGCCATCTGGATCGATGATGAATGTTCCGCGGTCAGCAAGACCAGATTCTTCGTCAAGAACATCGAAGTTGCGAGAGATCGTTTGAGATGGGTCACCGATCATTGCGTAAGTGATTTTGCCGATTTTTTCAGAGCTGTCATGCCAGCCTTTGTGTACGAAGTGAGTATCTGTAGAGATAGAGTACACTTCAACTCCTAATTCTTTAAGTGCAGCGTATTGGTTTTGAAGATCTTCAAGCTCAGTTGGGCATACGAAAGAGAAATCTGCTGGGTAGAAGCAGAATACGCTCCATTGACCTTTTAGAGATTCGTTTGTTACATCGATGAATTCACCGTTTTTGAATGCTTTTGCTTCGAATGGTTGTACTTCTTTACCGATTAAAGACATAATGTTATTCCTCCTAAAAATGGTTTAGAAAGCAATAGTGCTTTCAATAATAATTCTAATTATATATGAATTATTAATTAATATATATTTTTTGTCAAGACAAAACCCCTTAATTATTTTCTCTTTTTCCTTTCATCATGTAGGAAAGTGCTGGTGTGATCAGCATAAATTACACTTTGACAAATATTCAAATTTTATATGTCTGATTCTCAATTAGTTGTGATATGTGAGTTTAGCCTATAAAAAAAGCTGGCAGCTGGTATAAAAGCTCCAGCTGTCAGCCTTATCTATTAGTTTGCATCAGACCAATTGGTATGGAAAACGCCATCCATATCTGTCCGCTCGTACGTATGGGCGCCGAAATAATCGCGCTGCGCCTGTAACAGGTTGGCGTTGGAACGCCCTGTGCGGTAGCCGTCGTAGTAAGAGAGCGCGGTGCTTAAGCATGGGAATGCGCTTCCGGCGCTGATTCCCTCGCAAACGACTTTTCGCATGCCTGTCTGATAAGCTTTAAGCTTTTCTGAAAAATAAGGTGCAATCAGCAGGTTTGAGAGATCTGGCTGCTCTTGGAATGCTTCGCTGATGACGTTCAGGAAATCCGCGCGGATGATGCAGCCGCCGCGGAAAATCAAAGCGATGTCTTTAAGCGGCAGGTTCCATCCGTAAAGCTCAGATGACATTTTATATTGAGCAAAGCCTTGTGCGTAGGCGCATACTTTTCCCATGTATAAGGCTTGTCTGACGTATTCAATCCAGAGATCCTTATCGTAATGTTTTTCCTCTGTTTCCGGACCGGCTAACAATTGCTCAGCCGCCATACGTTCTTCTTTTAAGGACGACAGGTAGCGGGCAAACAAAGACTCGGTGATAATAGCGGATGGAATGCCGTTATCAATAGCTTGCATGCTTGTCCATTTTCCTGTGCCTTTCTGGCCGGTTTTATCAAGAATGACATCGATCAGCGGCTGACCTGTATGTTCGTCCTTTTTCCGTAAAATCTCCGCTGTAATCTCTATTAAATAGCTTTTCAGCTCACCTTGGTTCCACGTTTCAAAGATGCTGGCGATTTCTTCGAGCGGCAGACGAAGCGTTTCTCTAAGAAATGTATAGGCTTCAGCAATCAGCTGCATGTCGGCATACTCAATGCCGTTGTGCACCATTTTTGTAAAGTGCCCTGCCCCTTTTGGTCCGATATAGACACAGCAAGGGTCATCTCCGACTTGGGCTGCGATTTTCGTCAGGATAGGAGCGGCTTTCTCATAGACGTCGCGATCTCCGCCCGGCATGATGGAAGGCCCTTTTAATGCGCCGACTTCCCCGCCGGAAATGCCGATTCCCAAGTAGCCGATTCCTTTTTCCTTCAGCTCGTCATATCTTCTTTCTGTGTCTTCGTAGTGGGAGTTGCCTCCGTCCATGATGACGTCTCCTTCATCTAGCAAAGGCATTAACGAATGGATGACGGAATCGACCGGTTTTCCCGCTGTGACCATCAGAAAAATTTTTCTGGGTGTTTCTAGTGATTGAACAAAATCTTGAAGCTCGTAGTACGGGCTCAGCGATTGTCCATCCAGCTTTTTCACAAGCTGGTCCGTTAAATCTCTGGTGTAATTATAGACGGCGACTTTTTCGCCTTTATTTGCCATGTTTAAGGCGATATTGCTTCCCATTACGCCTAAGCCTATGACACCAATTGTATTGAACATGTGTGTTACATCTCCTTCATTAATTTCATACAACTAAACTTAACAATAATATAAATCCTAGTCCAGCAACGGAGATAATTGTTTCCAGCAAGGTCCATGTGGCAAATGTTTCTTTCATGCTTAATCCAAAGTATTCTTTGAACATCCAGAAGCCGGCATCGTTGACGTGTGAAGCGATGACGCTTCCTGCGCCTGTTGCGAGCACCACTAATGCAAGGTTGGCATCGGACTGTCCCAGCAATGGAATGACGAGTCCCGTCGTGCTTAATGCGGCAACGGTTGCTGATCCTAAGGAGATGCGCAGGATCGCTGCGATGAGCCATGCCAGCAGAATCGGCGATAATGCCGTTTCTTTGAATAAATCCGCTACGTAGTCGCCGACACCGCCGTTGATTAACACTTGTTTAAAGGCGCCGCCTCCCCCGATGATCAACAGCATCATGCCAATTTGCGAGATGGCTGTAGAACAAGAGTCCATGACGGTTTTGATTGAAATGTTGCGTGCGATTCCCATTGTGTAAACAGCAACGAGCAGTGAGATAATCATGGCAGTCGATGCATTCCCGATTAAACGGATGAAAGCCAGGAAACTGTTATCCGCAAATCCTATTGTTTCTTGAAGCAAATCAATGATGGTAGCGATCGACATGATGATAATCGGAAGCATTGCTGTAAACACACTGATTCCAAAGCCTGGTGTTTCTTCAAGCTTGAATGTTTTTTGTGTGCCGAGTGACGAAATATTTCCGTTTTTCGCAAATGATGCAGGAACGATTTTTTTCGCGAACTTTGTAAATATTGGCCCTGCAATCAGGACTGTCGGAACAGCAACAATGAAGCCGTACAGCAGCACTTCCCCGATATTTGCGCCGTATTCTCCGGCAATTGCTGTCGGTCCCGGGTGCGGCGGCAGGAACCCGTGTGTGACGGATAATGCTGCGACCATCGGAATACCGAGATATAAAATAGAAATCTTCAATTCTCTTGAAATAGCGAATACGATCGGGATTAATAGAACCAATCCTACTTCAAAGAACAACGCGATTCCGATAATAAAGGAAGCAATCACAACAGCCCACTGTATATTTTTCTCCCCGAATTTGTTGACGAGCGTCATTGCTATACGCTGTGCGCCGCCTGAATCAGCAATCAGCTTGCCCAGCATCGCACCGAGTCCGAAGATGAGTGCGATGTGGCCAAGTGTCCCCCCTATACCTTCTTCAATGGAGCTGACAACTTTATCAAACGGCATCCCAAGTGCCAGTGCCACGCCGAATGATACAACTAATAAGGAAATAAATGTATTTAATTTCAAGCCCATAATCAAAAATAGTAATGCTAAGATCCCAAGTGCAACAATGATTAATGGCATGATAATGCCCTCCCCTTCATGTCATGTGCTATTTGTGTGTAATTAGGCTTCTTTGATAATTTGCAATTTGGGTGTATTGATTTTCTAATGATCTTGATAGATTGATGAATATCGGCATTAATGTTCTATATTCTTTAGCTGAGTCTTCGATTGGCGTATGTCTGTACGTGCTGCCGATCATGTCGGACACGGCATCGAACGAATCGATTGTCCCTGTCGCATACAGGCCTAAAATGCAGGCGCCGAGACATGAGCTTTCGTAGCTTTCGGGAACGACGACTTCAGATTCGAATATGTCCGACATCATTTGCCGCCAAACCTCTGATCTTGCAAAGCCGCCAGTCGCTTGAATTCGGGTGACCGGTCCGTCCATGCATTCTGTTAGCGCCAGGAACACAGTGTACAGATTGTAAATGACCCCTTCTAATGCTGCACGTATCATATGTTCTTTTTTATGTGACATGGTCAGGCCGAAAAATGAGCCGCGTACATCCGGGTTCCATAACGGAGCGCGTTCCCCGGCGAGATACGGATGGAACAGCAGGCCGTCAGAACCCGGTCTGACGCGTTCAGCAATCTTCGTCAGCACGTCATATGGGTCAATTCCCAGTCTTGTCGCTGTTTCGATTTCTGACGAAGCAAATTCATCTCTGATCCAGCGAAGAACGATGCCTCCATTGTTCACCGGACCGCCGATGACCCAATGCTTGTCCGTTAACGCGTAGCAGAAAATTCTCCCCTTTTCATCGGTTTGCGGCTGGTCGATAATGGTTCGGATAGCGCCGCTCGTACCGATTGTAACGGCGATTTCTCCTTTTTTAATGGCATTGACGCCGAGATTGGACAGTACGCCGTCGCTTGCGCCGATGACAAAAGGTGTTTCCGGATCGATTCCCATCTGGATCGCTAATTCCGGGCTACAGTGCTGAAAGATCTCGGTTGTCGGCACGAGTTTGGATAAGTGATCCGGCGTAATGCCTGCGATCGTCAGTGCTTCCTCGTCCCAATCCAAGCTTTTCAGGTTCATCATGCCAGTCGCTGATGCTAAGGAGTAGTCGATGACATATTCATCAAACAGCTGTTTAAAGATGTATTCTTTGATGCCGATATATTTTTTTGCCTTGGAAGCGATTTCTTTCCGTTCGTTTGTGATCCAGGCAATTTTGCTTAACGGTGACATCGGATGAATGGGTGTTCCTGTTCGTTTGTAGACCTCATGCCCGTTGAGTTCATCTTTAATCTTATGCGCCCAGCCTTCGCTTCGATTGTCTGCCCACGTGATGCATGGTGTCAGAGGCTGATCATTTTCGCCCATGGCAATGACGCTGTGCATGGCGCTGCTGAAGGAAATAAATGAGATCTGTTTTTCCGGGTGCTGTTTCGTGATTTTTGCAGTTGTATGGATGACAGCCTGAAAAATCAATTCCGGGTTTTGTTCAGCCGTTGAGATGTCTGGCGTATGGAGCGGATAGCCGATGCTTTCTTTCTGTACCACGTCTCCGTTTTCAGTGAATAATACAGCCTTTGTGCTGGTCGTACCGATATCGATTCCTAACATATAACTAGTCATTTTTGTGTTCAGCTCCTTTTGCCAGCATTTGTTGTGAGAGCCAGAGGTCCTCTACTTTTTCTTGCACATCGTCAAAATTCTGGTGCAGAGACTGAACCATCAGCGCCCTGTCCTTTGTTTTGATCGCTTGAATATAAAGCTCATGGTTATCCAGAATCCTTGAGAAATCTTCGTACTTTTCCTTTAACCGTACCCGCATTGATAAAAGAATAAAGCTTTCCATTACGGGTTTTAGATTGTTCCAGATCATCTGAATGTATGAGTGATCAATGGCGCGGATAATCGTTTCATGGAATAACACATCCTGAAATGAAAACTCGTCCGCGTCCTCGTATTTGATGGAGACTTTCATTATTTCTAGAATCTTGCTGAGATCTTTGACTAAAGGCTCAACGTCGATTTTGACAAGCCGTTCAAAGACAAACGTTTCTAATAATAAACGCACGTCATATATTTCTGCGATTTCCTTTTCAGTTAACCCAATCACAACCGCTCCCATTCGTTCTAAACGAATGATTTTTTCGGAAGCCAGTATTTTTAACGCTTCGCGAACCGGCGAACGGCTTACGGAAAACTCAGCCGCGATTGTATTTTCTGATAGAATGGTACCGCTTTCAATCATGCCTGAAATAATTCGCATTCTCAGCTCGCATGCAACGCGAACGCCGGTTGACGCTTTTGAAAGCCATTTTGCGGGATATAACAGGTCCTTGGAGTCTAGCATACGCTCACCTTCTTCACTAAGGAGTATACTTGTATACAAGTATGATAACGTGAATGTTTTATTAATGCAAACACTTTCATTTCTAATTTTTTATAAAATTTTTCCCAATTACTCAATATGTATTGTGCATCTTCACTATGGTAAATTGAAGAAAAGACAGTGTAAATCATCACTTTTTGAAAGAGGCGATTGGATGAAAATCATTATTGCACCGGATTCTTTTAAGGAAAGCTTATCAGCGTTAGAGGCTGCTCACGCCATAGAAAGAGGCTTCAAAACAGTTTTCCCCGATGCCGAATATCGGAAGCTGCCGATGGCGGACGGCGGTGAGGGGACTGTCCAGTCATTAATTGATGCCACGGGCGGAACCATAACAGAGCAGATTGTCACGGGTCCGCTGGGGGAACCGGTTAAAGCGTTTTTTGGCATAATGGGAGACGGAAAATCAGCTGTGATTGAGATGGCTGCCGCATCAGGGTTGCATCTTGTGCCCGCAGAGAAGAGGAATCCGCTTGTCACTTCTACTAGAGGAACGGGAGAGTTAATCGCAGCGGCTCTTGATGCGGGTGCAGAGCATTTGATCATCGGAATCGGCGGAAGCGCCACAAATGATGGCGGAGCCGGGATGGTTCAGGCGCTGGGCGGAAGGCTTCTTGATGAATCAGGCTATGAAATCGGCCCCGGAGGCGGTGCGCTTTCTCAGCTTTCCTCAATAGATGTGGCAGGACTTGATCCCAGATTACGGAATGTGAAAATCGAAGTCGCCTGCGACGTGGATAACACGTTAACAGGGCCAAGAGGGGCTTCCGCTGTTTTCGGTCCTCAAAAAGGCGCCACGCCTGACATGGTGCGTATACTTGACCAGAACCTGTCTCACTTTGCGGATGTGGCAGAAACAACGCTTGAAACAAGCTTCAGGGAAACAGAGGGCGCCGGTGCAGCAGGCGGTCTCGGTTGGAGTCTGTTTACTTTTCTTCGTGCTGATTTGAAAAGAGGCATTGATATCGTCCTCGATGCGGTCCAGTTTGAAAGCAAGGTTCAGGATGCAGATCTTGTGATTACCGGCGAAGGGCGGATTGACAGCCAGACAGTTTACGGCAAGACGCCGATTGGCGTGGCCAAAGCGGCTAAGGCATACGATGTGCCTGTCATTGGACTTGCGGGATCAGTTTCGCGAGACAGTGATGCGGTCTATGCACACGGGATGGATGCCCTTTTTAGCATCGTGCCGGGAGCCGTGCCCCTTGCAGACGCACTTGGGCATGCAGCCGAGAATATGGAAAGAACGGCAAGAAACATTGCGGCATCCTTAAAACTGGCGAAAACGATGTATCTGATATAAAGCCGGTCAAGCACATGCCCGTGCATATACACCCTCCTTTCTGGGTACAGACAGATAACCAAGCACAACCTAGAAGGAGGACACAGACATGACTGTACAAGAAATCAAAGGCAAAAAACTAGTAAAAGGGATCGCACCGAATGTAAAACCCGAAGCCTTATTAAATGATAAACGAAAAGTATTTTTGTTTGGTTCCCCGAGTTACACAAACATCGGAGACCAAGCGATTGCGTATGCGGAAGAGAAATTTATTAAAAATCATTTTCCTTACTATGAATATATTGAAATTATGGACTACGCGACGGACGAAGGCATTGAATTGGTGAAGGAGATCATCCGTGAAGACGATATTGTCTGCTTTACCGGCGGAGGAAATCTGGGGAACCTTTACCTTGATATTGAGGAGGACAGAAGGAAGGTCTTTGCAGCGTTTAAAGACTATAAATCCATTTCTCTTCCGCAATCCGTCTATTTTGAAGATACAGAGGACGGAAACAAAGAAAAGAAAAAAACACAGGATGCGTACCATCAAAATCCAAATTTAACGATTGCCGCGCGGGAGACACAGACGCTCGACGTTGTGAAAGAAACCTTCAATTCAGATGTCATCTTTACACCGGATATGGTGCTGTCTTTGGATATCGTACCGAAAGAGCTTGAACGGGACGGCGTTCTTTTTATTTTAAGAGCGGACAAGGAGAAGGTAACCGATGAAGATTTTATTTCACACATGATGAAATGGGCAGAAAAAACAACCTATGCGGAGCGTACAGACACGGTGCTTGATACGGTCGATATGATTGATTACGAGGATCGGGAAAAGCATTTCATGGAAATGCTCGACCGCATTGGTTCCAGTAAATTGGTGGTGACAGACCGCCTTCACGCTATGATCTTCTCGATTATCACAAAAACGCCATGCCTCGTCTTTGGAAATAGCTACGGCAAAGCTAAACATTCATACCGAGATTGGCTTGAAAGCTTAAACTTCATTGAATACACAGATAAAAACGATATTGAGGAATTAGAGCAAATGATTGACCGCCTGCTTCAAGCAGAGCCGAATGACGTTGATTTGTCTAAGGATTTTCAGCCGCTGATTGATTTCTTTAGATCGTAATGGGAAAAGCAGACTGGGAACAGTCTGCTTTTTTCTGTGCTAATGATGTTTTTCCAGACGCACAGTTTCATTCGTGATTCGTTCTCGCTGCGCCACTTCGTCGGAGATGATATCTTCTTTATTTTAAGCTATATTGACTCTCTACCTTATAAGCCAATGGAATTGATTACACTCGAAACATCGGAATGAACTTTATCAAATGAAAGGTGATCTTTCATTTTATCAGTGACACTATCTATTGCTTTTCCAGACATATGATGGTTGAGGATTTCTCGTTTTGTCTTTATAGCCTGCTCGGCATCAGTAATATTTTCAAGGATCGAAGACAAATTCTTACGGTCTTCCTGAAATGCATAGCTTAATTGTTTTTTGATTGAATTCATCAACGCCAATTTTTGTTCTTGTCTCTTCTTCTCTTTGAACGCCGCCAATTGTTCAGGTGTCATTTCAGAGGTATTTACATTAGTGTTTGAAAAAATCGAAGTGCTTGAATGCTGACTCGTCACTCTTTGCATAAAACGGTCAGCATCTGTTGGTTTCTTATTCATAAAATCCATGTTTCTTTCTCTCCTTATGAAATCCCCATTCGACTGGCCGCTGCCAGATCTGCATCATGATACGCATGTCCCATATGTCCGAGATCATCTGCAATCATCTGTAGAAAGTGTTGCAGATTGAGCGCTGCATCTACTGCCTGATCATATTTTTCTTTTGAGTAAAAAAGGTGGTGCGGTTTGTTCATTTTGATCTTATTGATCAGATCATCGACATCGGAAACTGATAATTCATCATAGGCGCCAAAACCAACCATTCGTGTATGCATATTCCTGACATCCTCAATTGAATCCTTTACTTTGTCATCAATTCTTTCAATCTGGCGTATAATCTTAGACCATTCTGATTCAGCGATATGTTTTAACTGGGTGCTTGTATTCATCAATACATGTGACTTAATGAGAATCGAAACACCTGTATTGGCCTTCACATTCGTTGATTTCATTTGCTTAAGCATCGTTAATGCAAAGTCAGGGTTGTTCTTTAAAACATCATCCACAGTTTGGGCAGAGCCATCTGAATGGAAGCTGTATCGATCCAAGCCGTGACTTCCCATCAAGGCTTCAGCAAATAGTGTGATATCAAGAGATTGATTGCCATAATGTTTCAGTCCAAGACCCAGCATTTTCACTTCATCAGGGAGGCTATTATTCTGTACACCATTGGGCAAAGCTTCGTCATACATCACTTTTACTTTGCCTACTTCAGCAGCATCCCGATTCAGCAAGGATAATCCATCATTTAAATTAATATATTCTGTTAAACGGCTGCGAAACTCTCCCTTTAACGCCTGGGCTTTTACATCCTCAGGCAGGTTTTCATATATGTTAGGATTCTCGAAAGTGACACCGCGTTCTATAAAGTCATTCATCACGACTGCATAGCTTGCATTAGATCCGCCTAATGAGTGACCGGTGACTTGAATGTCAGCATTTTTAAAGTCTTTATGTATTTTTTTTGCATATTGATCTGCCTGAATGGCCTGGTTATCTGTTCCATCATCAAACGGCTTTTTGCCAACTAGATAACTAGTATCCATGTGAAGCCAATCTTGGATGATCTCATTTGCATATTCAGAGAAACCTGTTACTGAGTCAAAAGAAGACCCATCTTCTTCAGCTGGAATATTGATCCCTTTTTTCTCTAGTTCTTTAATGAGCTCTTCTCTTTTTCCACGCTGATTTGTTTCCTTAATCGTTTCTTTTAATTGGTTAGTGCTGATAGGTTCTGACCCGCGGTATGCGATGATGGCGTTTTGGATTTTTTCTTTGTCTTTTCCATTGTTTGAAATTGTATAATCTCTTTCATTAACAAGAGTTAAGGCATCAAGACCCTTTTCAGTTTTTTTATAATCAACAACATACAGCTTTTGGCCGTTGCTAATTTTTATTGTTTGACCAATGTGGTATTTTTTAAGGTTATATGCTGAACTGGAAATTTCATTATAATCTTCATCACTAATTTTTAAAGTGTTTTTTCTTATAGCCATTTCACTATTCCCCCAAACTTTACCTATCTTGTATAATAAAATAAAAAAGGATGAAATACCATGATAAATACCAAAAAAATACTAATTGTAGGGGCAGTTTTATTAATCTCACTAACATGTGCTTTTTATATTAATCATCAACTAAATAAACCAGAAAAATCGGAGGTCACAGGAGGTAAAAAAAATATGAATAATAAAGAAAAAAGCGAACAAGAAAAAGCAGAAGCATACGTTGAGGAAATGAAGCCAAAAATAGAAGAAGAGTTAAGAAAAGAGGATATTCATCATTTTATAAAGTCTGTGACTTTTGAAGATAAAGTTAATATAAACCCGATGGGAAGAATTGTAGTAAATGGTTATATAAATGACAACCCAGAGAAATTCGATTTTTCCGCAGATTTGATATACGAGTCCAATAAAGTTGATGGGATAAGCTATTCCCAAGATGTCTCAGACCGTTTCAGAGATTGGAGCGAATATAGCAAAGAGGTAAAAGATAAATATATCAAAACCGCATACCCTGATAAACAAGAGCGTGAACAATATTTAAAAGACATAGGGGAAATGAAATAATCTATGAAAAAACAAGCGCCATTTAAATTGCTAGCTTTTGTTAGCGTTTTGTTAATTTTAATGGTTGGCTTCATTTATGAAATCAAAAAAACGTCAGACACTTCTAAGGATAAAGAATACATAACTAGTAAAGAAAAAAGTGAACAAGAAAAAGCTGAAGAGTACGCTGAAAAGATGAAACCGAAAATAAAGGAAAAATTGAAAAAAGAGGATATTCATCATTTTATTAAGGATATTAAGTTTAATGAGAAGGTTACGATAAGTCCAATGGGAATGATTGAAGTTACTGGTTATATAAATAATGAGCCGGAAAAGTTCACATTTGATGCCTCTTTATATTATAAATCGAATGAAGTAGATTCAATTGGATATTCTAAAGAAGTGGGAGACCGTTTTACTGACTGGAGCAAATACAGCAAGAAAGAAAAAGAAGAATATATTAAAACCGCATATCCTGATAAAAAAGAGCGTGAACAATACTTAAAAGACATAGGAGAATTAAAATAAACAGGCGAAATGCCTGTTTATTTTTTCGAGACCGGCTTACTTCCTTCGCATCATCATCCCCCAAGCCGCCAGTCCGGCAATAACTGCCGCAGTTACCGCTGGGCGCTTTGTGGCCTTTACATAAT
This sequence comes from Bacillus sp. FSL R5-0434, assembly GCF_038004745.1. Classification (NCBI taxonomy): domain Bacteria; kingdom Bacillati; phylum Bacillota; class Bacilli; order Caryophanales; family Bacillaceae; genus Bacillus; species Bacillus sp. FSL R5-0434. The sequence goes on along the minus strand of NZ_JBBORV010000001.1, from coordinate 4,047,765 downwards.
AGCTTCTTGACCGAAGCCACCCTTTATTTGTCCCCCTGTCAGGCATGCCGTAGCCCGCATGGTAAAGCGCGCTTTCTTCACGCGGTTTGGACGGTCTTTCCGCATGCTGGCTGTAGTACATGATTTTTTCCATCAGCCTGTCGGTCAGCCGGGGGAAGAGTGCACCCAGCATGGCGATGGCTTTTGCCTGTGAGCCGATGTACATGTCGCGTTTCGGATGTTCAGCGGCAAACAGAATGGCTTCGGCTGCAGCTTCCGGCGGGTAGATCATAGAGCGGTAATGAGCCGGCTGTTTGTCCAGGTAGCTTCTGGCGTGTTCGTTGTAAGGCGTGTCGATTCTGCCTGGATGGATGAGTGTGACCGAGACGGGTGCCTGTTCTTTTTCAAGCTCCATTCGGATGCTTTCTGTCCATCCGTGAAGCGCGAATTTCGCAGACGCGTAGGTGGATTGTATAACGGTTCCTCTGTCGCCGAACAGGCTTCCTACATTGATGAGAGCACCCGGACCGCCTCTGCTTGTAAAGTGTTTGACGGCTGCCCTTGTTCCATAGACCGGACCCCAGAAATTGGTGTCAAACACGCGCTTCATGTCTTCGGTGGTAACATCCATGGCGTGTCCGAAAACCGAAACAGCGGCGTTGTTAACCCATGTGTCAAAGCGGCCGAATGTGCTGATCGCGGTTTCTGCGATGCGGTTGACGTCTTCTTCTTTTCCCACATCCGCTTTTACATAGATGGCTTCGTGCCCTTTTTTCTTTACTTCATCAACGAGCTCCTGAAGGGCGTCTTCATTTCGGGCTGCTGCGACGACTTTTGCTCCTTTTTCGGCCGCCATTCGCGCGGTGACGAGGCCGATTCCGCTTGTAGCACCGGTAATGACGATGACTTGATCCTTTACTTTTTTCAGTTTGAGCTTCGTTTTCGGGTTTTGCTGTTTTTCAAGCTGTTCAGTATTGGTGACCGTATCATCAGTTGTCATCGAGAATCCCCTCCTAGACATGTTTGTCTACTTTTACCCCATCCAGGAGGTTCTTACCCCTTTTGACAATCCCACGGTTCTTTTTTATATTATATAAGTCGCTCTACCATACCTAGGAGGGAATGTTTCAATGACTAGCAGAGGAGATTCACGTGAAAAAATCCTTCACACAGCGTCACGTCTGTTCCAGCTGCAAGGATATCACGCGACGGGCTTAAACCAGATTGTGAAGGAAAGCGGTGCTCCTAAGGGATCGCTATATCACTTTTTTCCGAATGGTAAAGAAGAATTAGCAATTGAAGCGGTTACATATACGGGTAAGATCGTTGAACATGTGATACAGAAAAGCATGGATGAATCCTCTGATCCTGTTGAAGCGATTCAGCGTTTTATCAAAAAAACCGCCAGCCAGTTTGACAATACGGAAAGCATTCAAGGGATTCCAGTCGGCTTGCTGGCGAGTGAAACGGCGTTAATCAGCGAGCCGCTGCGCACGGTTTGCATGAAAGTGTTTAAAAGCTGGGAAGCGGTTTTCGCCAAAAAATTAATGGAAAACGGATTTGCAGAAGAAGAAGCAAGCCAGCTTGGAATGCTGATTAATTCGATGATTGAAGGCGGCATTATGCTTTCTTTAACGAATAAAGACAAAACGCCCCTTCTTCTCATTGCCGAACAAATTCCAGTATTGGTGAGGAAAAAAGGGTAGCAATTTGTTATCCTTTCCCCTACAATTATATAGAACGGTCTAGTAGGAAACCTAAAATATATAGACTGGTCTAAATTGGAGGAAACAACATGAAAACGTTAAGTAAACATTCACTGCCCAAAGAAAAAGTGCCTTACTTGCTACGCAGCGGAGAGGGAGAGCGCTATTTGTTCGGCAGACAGGTCGCGACAGTGATGGCAAACGGAAAGAGCACGGGAGGTTTGTTCGAGATCGTGCTGCTTTCTGGGGGAAAAGGAGATGCCTTTCCGCTTCATATTCACAAAAATACGCATGAAGGGCTTCTTGTTCTTGACGGTAAGCTTGAACTGACGCTTGATGGAGAACATCATCTTTTAGTAGCTGGTGATTATGCGAACATTCCGGCCGGAACGCCGCACAGCTACCGGATGCATAGCCACAGAACACGGCTGGTGTCTTACACAATGAAAGGGAATGTCGCACATATGTATTCCGTGCTTGGAACGCCGTATGATCACGCTGAACATCCACCGCACGCAAGCGAAGAGGTATCAAAAGAGCGTTTTGCAAAAGCGGCTGAGGCGGCGGACATTATATTTGCGGAGGATGAAACCCCTGCCGGTGCTCCAAAACTAGTGGAGAATACAGAACTTCCGGCTGGCGTTGTTCCATATGTGCTTGAGTCTGGAGAAGGAGACCGCCTATTGACGGGCGATCAGCTTCACCGCATTGTGGCTGCGCAAAAGAATACGGACGGGCAATTTATCGTTGTATCATCTGAAGGTCCTAAAGGCGATCGCGTCGTTGATCATTACCATGAGCATCATACAGAAACTTTCTATTGCCTTGAAGGGCAAATGACGATGTGGGCCGATGGTGAAGAAATTCAGCTTAATCCTGGAGATTTCCTGCATGTTCCTGCCAACACTGTACACTCATATCGCTTGGATTCTCACTATACAAAAATGGTGGGTGTATTGGCTCCGGGCTTATTCGAGCCGTTTTTCCGCACGTTAGGAGATCCGTATGAAGGGCATATTTTCCCGAGTGAGCCTCAAGCTTTGCGATTCGACCGTGTCTTGCAGAATATCGAGACATTAGATTTAAAGGTCATGAAACCATAATATCTCCGCCGGGCTTCCTGTGAAGCCTGGTTTTTATTGTGAAGGTGACGAGATTGTAAGGTTTTTCCTTTGCGCTGCCACCTAAATCGATGTTTCTTCGCTTCTTTTTTTCATACGATTGAGGTATAGAAAAAAGGAGCGTGATTCATATGGCTTCATCACAGCCGACTCTGACAAATGAGCGTATTGGTGTGCTTGACGTGTTAAGAGGAATTGCCATTTTCGGCATTCTATTTGTGAATTTGGCGCACTTCAGTTATCCGGATATGTATTTGTCTATGCTTGAAAAGGATAATTTTTTCACGGAAAAGTGGTCTGGTGCCGACTTTGCTGCAGCAGACATATTGAAATTTTTGATTCAAACCAAATGTATTTTACTGTTTTCATTTTTATTTGGGTTTGGCATGGTGGTGATGATGGAGAGAGCGTTAAGCAAAGGAAAACGTTTTGTCCCGCTTTATATCAGAAGATTATTGGCACTCTTCATCTTTGGAACCATTCATGCTTTTTTGATATGGGACGGGGATATTTTAACGGAATACGCCCTGCTTGGTTTGGTTTTACTTTTGTTCAGAAAAGCAAAGCCGAAAACACTGTTGATATGGGCAGTCTCTTTGTATCTCCTGTTTTCTCTTCCGTTCATTTTGGCAAGCTTTCATCAAGCAAACGGACAAGAATGGGCACAAGCAGCCATTCAGCAAGCGAAGCAGGCGCTGCATGCTTACGGAAACGGCAGCTTGAAAGATATTGCGGAACAGCGAATCCACGATCGGCTCGTTTATATGTCAATGAATGGCATGCTGACCTATAATCCGCTGAATTTCTTTTTTGCCTCCATCCCATATTTCAGTATGTTTTTGCTGGGCGCCGCGGCGGCAAAATCAAGATTGCTGCATCAGCCGGAAAAGCACCGCAAAGCGTTAAAAAGAGTATGGCTGTTGGGGCTGGTCATTGGCATCAGCGCTCATATATTGTACAGTGTGACCGAAATAGAAGTATTTTTGCTGGTTGGAGCACCTTTTCTTATGTTTTTCTACGTCACAACGATTGTGTATCTTTATCATAAGACAAGACTGGCTAAGCCGCTGCAATACTTTTCCGCAGTCGGGAGAATGGCATTTACCAACTATCTCATGCAATCAATCATTTGTACGTGGATTTTCTATCATTACGGGTTAGGGTTATACGGAAAAGTATATCCGGCTGCGGGCGTGCTGATCACGATCGCGGTATGTGCCCTTCAAATGATCATCAGCCATCTTTGGCTGCGGGCATTCCGAATGGGGCCGTTTGAGTGGCTTTGGAGGAGCCTTACGTATATGAAATGGCAGCCGATCTTGAAGAAATCAAGATAAATAAAAGTCTAGACTCATATTGGAGTTTAGACTTTTTCATGTTTTCAATTATTTATATACAACCCGTGTACGGCAAATGATGTCATGAAGGCCTTTTTTCTCTCCGAATGCCACCATGATAAAACCGATATAAAAGATAATTCCAGATAATATGTACGCAAAGTAACGGCCGATTGCCTGCCCGATAGACACGCGTCCGCCTTGTTCATTGACTACTTTCAGCCCGAGAATTTTCTTGCCGAGCGTACCTTGCATTTTAGAAGCTGTAAGCAGCCCGTAATATAACACACTGATGACGATCATAATCAGCATGGCTGGTAAAAAGGCAAGCGTTAAGTATTTCACCATATATTCGTCTTTTGTCATGTATGGGTCTGTTGCGATGGATCCAGCGATAAATACGGAATTGATAATAAATAGAATAATATAGCTAGGAACAGATACAATAATGCCATCAATCAAATAAGCTAAAACACGAATCCAAAATCCTGCCGGTTTTTCCATGTATATTTCTCTCTCCTTTGAATTAATCTGGAACAGTATACTTTGTAAAAAAAGCTTTTGCAATATGATATGGTGATAAAATCCTGATATTACTGAAAAATGAGTCTTTTATCCTTTCTCTTCTACTATATAAATATACTAGAGATGATTAAAAAACATGTCTTATACATTATTAGAAGCCATAAAGCAGTGCCAAATGACTGAGGATGCGGTTCGTTATGATGAGAAAATCGGCTTGCTTCCGCCGGTTAAACGAAAGGCGAACGGCCATCGGGTGTTTAGTGAGGATGACAAGAAACGTCTGCTGTTCATCAGATGTTTGAAGAAAACGGGCATGTCTTTAGAGGAAATGAAGCCGTTCCTCAGCCTGCAGGAACAGACAGATCGCTTGGATAATACTCAGCGCGAGCTGCTAAGAAATTACCAGGAGAAATTGAAACAGAAGCAAAGTGACTTGCAACAGGTGTGGGAGCTGATCGAAGCGAAGCTGGAGAAATTAAAGCGGTTTGCTGAACAAAAACAAGCGGAGCCGGCACAGGTCGCTTTGTCATGGCTGCTGCATCAGCCTGGGATTGATTTGATCATCCCTGGAGCCACTCGGCCTGGCCAACTCAAGACGAATATCAAAACAGCAAATCTTCATTTATCAGAAGATGAACTGAAACAAATGGATCAGATGTTCAGTTCTTAACATTTTTTCCAGTTATACTCTATTTCAAATGAATGGAGTATATCTTTTTTTATGGGTGTTTTTAGAAATTCATCGATTTCTATTAGATTTTACCTTATGATAATAAAGGTTAATATTTCTATTTTGGGAGGTGGTGTCAATTGAACATGTCCAGAAAAAATAGCGTGGTGATCATGACTGCGATTTCTGCATTCCTTTTTTGCGCTATGATTGCTGCGGCTTCACTTTCTCCGCTGGCAGACACGGGGTCCTCAGCCAATCAGTTCAACTCTATCGGTATGTGGTCGGCAATTGGTATGATACTTGTTTTCTATCTCATTCCTATCCTCATTTACATGCTGGGTGTGGATGCAATGAGATATGTGATGGCGGCGCTTTGCGGCATGGGTTTGCTGATTCACTTATCTACTGCCGCCATTGTGCTGATGGTCAGTATATTCAGTGACCATCCGCTCTCTGATGTGATCACTGTGATGGGGCTCTGTCTCGCTTCAGCGGCTGTAAACATCATTTGGTTTTTTGCAGCGTTTCGTTCTGCGCCAAAGAAACCTGTCACAAGGGATTTTACATAGTTTTCTATTTTGTGTTAATGCATGATTTTTCTGTGAACTACATTTATTTATTGTTATGAAACTTTGTCGGGGATGATAGAAAAAGAGAACCTGCAAGATGATGCAGATTCTCTGAACCATGTTTATTTAGCTGCTTGAATAAACACACCTTTTTCATGAGAAAACTCTTTAAATCCGTATACCCCATGGTAAGAGCCGATTCCGCTTGTATTTACGCCGCCGAATGGCAGGTTGATGTCACTGAAATGAACGACGACATCATTGATCGCTGCATTTCCTGATGTGGTGTGCTGAAGGACGTTGTCGATCAGGTCTTGGTTGTGGCTGAATACATAAAGCGCGAGCGGTTTATCGCGGTCATTTACGTAATCAATGACCTCATCGATGTCTTCATAGTTCATCATCGGCAGGATCGGTGCAAAGATTTCTTCCTGCATGATCTTCATATCTGGCGTAACGTTTTTTAAAACGGTTGGCGAGATCGTACGGTCGCTTGCATCAAATACGCCGCCGAACACGACTTCCGCGCCTTTCTCGATGGCATCGTCGTATAAAGCTTTGACGCGGTTAAAGTTGCGGTCATTGACAATTTGCGTAAATTTGTTTCGATCCGGCGTGTAATCATCTTCCATAAATCCTGCGTTGACAATGGTTTGTAAAATGCCTGCGAACTTGTCCTGCACGTCTTTTTTAATGAAGATATAATCCGGTGCGATGCAGGTTTGGCCGGCATTTACGAACTTGCCGACAGCAATTTTTTTCGCTGCGTCCATTAAGTCGTATTCACTGTCGATGATGGTCGGACTCTTGCCGCCAAGCTCAAGCGTGACAGATGACAAGTGTTTGGCGGCGGCTGTCATGACGATTTTTCCGACATTTGTGCTTCCGGTGAAGAAAATGTGGTCGAACGGCTGATCAAGAAGCTCAGTGGCCACTTCAACCTCTCCTTCAAAAATGGCAACTTCTTTTTCGTCAAAAGCATCTCGGATGACTTTTGCGGCAATATTGCTCGTGTTCATCGTAAAGTCTGACAGCTTCACAATGGCGCTGTTTCCTGCAGCGATAGAAGCGGCAAGCGGCGCCATCGTCAGCATAAACGGGTAGTTCCACGGACCGAGTATAAGCGTGACGCCTTTAGGCTCGTACATAAGGATTCCGTTGGCATCAGAGCTTAAGGATGAACCGACTTCTTTGGGTGCCATCCATGTTTCCAGGTTGTTCATATTATCTCTGATCGCTTTTTTTGTACCCTCGATTTCCGCTTTTTTGACCTCGTGATACGGCTTCCGCACGTCTTTGCGGATCGCTTCGATGATTTCCTCTTCATGTGCAATGACGGAATCCAAAAAGCGCTGAAGCTTTTCTTTACGCTGTTCCGCTGTTGAAGCGCGCAGCACTTTTTGCTGTTTTTTCTGAAGCTGGAAGACGCGCTGAATGTCGTCTTTTACTTGCTCTTCCATTGTAAAATCCCCCTCATTTGCTTTCTGCTTATCTCGGAACTATTATAAAGTGGTATCTTTTCTATAAGAAAGACAACGGAGAATCATCTATACGTTACCGTACATATATCGAACATCTGTCTAAGTTTGGAGGTGACTCTTTTGCCGGAATCTGCTGAGGCTCAAATCAAACAGGCGCTTCTGGATTTATTAGAAAAAAGGGATATTCGACAGATTACAATGAAAGAAATTGCTGAACACGCACAAGTGAGCCGCGGGACACTCTATCTTTATTATGAAGACAAGTTCTCCATTATTGAGGATGTAATCGTAGACATGAAGGAAGGTCTGGGCGAGGCGCTCTATAACGCCTTCAAGCATATAGACACATTCCATTTAAATAAAAAGCGGCACACCGTGCATCCGACTTTGTCTTTTGTCCACGAGCATCGATCCTTTTTTGGCACGATGATGAACAGAGGACAGTTTCATCGTTTTTTTAAGGATGTGTTTCAGCAGGATGTGTTGCTGGCACCGATTCATGTGAATTTGACGCCGATCGAACGGGAAATTTACGGACATTACCGGGCCTTGTACACGTACGCGATTATCCTGTATTGGCTGAATGAGGATGCGGAGGCGTCTCCGGAAGCCATCAGCCAAAAAGTATGGGAGCTCGTTTCTCAAAAGCGGTTTTATTGGCTGTTTGGACAGGCTCCGTCATGGGAGCGGCAGGAGGACAAGCAAATCGACAGGCGTGTGGTTCGAACGAGAGAAGCGCTGCAGAAGGCTTTGCTGGACGTATTGTCAGAGAAAAAAGACTACGCGGCCATCACGATTTCTGACATTACCCGGAAAAGCAATATCCGCCGCGCAACCTTTTATGATCACTATGCCAGTAAAGAAGAATTGCTGCAGACCATCATTCAGCAAGCGTGTGCGGAGATCATAGATCACCTGTCGATTGCCTTCAGTCCGAATGAGCTTTCTTTAGAGGAAGCGAGGGAGGCGCTCGCCAGCCTGCTTTCTGCTTTAGACCGCATGCCTATTGTCCATTTGCTCAATCGGGACTGGGGTGTTCCTCATGTGATACCCGAGATGCTCAAAGCGTTGGAATCATTTTATCTACATCAGCAAACTAATATTCCTGCGGAGAAAAAGCTTTATGCCTATTATGTATCGGCGATGATTATCGGGCTGATATTGTATCGGCTCGATGAAGGGAAGGCGTATGCGCCGGAAGTGCTGACGAGGGAGTTTTTGCAGTTTTTGGATGTGAAGAAGTATAAGGTTGTATTGCTTTGAAGTGCCCGGAGACTTAATCCGGGCTTTAGGTCGTTATGATACTTGGTCTTTTGATTTTCTTTCTTTTAAGGTGAGATTGAGAAATAGAAGAGACAAAAGAATAAAAACAATATTCACCGTCCAAGACTTCCAGCTTACAGTGGGGAACAATACTGTATTAAAGAAAAGGCGAACGATTGAAGAGAATAAAAAGAGTAAAAATAACAGTTTGTTTTGAAACATGATTCTATACGTCCTCTACCTTTCTTAAAAAAATAAAATGCCTCAAAGCAGATGCTCATCTGCTTTGAGGCATATATGCACACTTCTCTTGATGGGAATTAATGTAAGTTTAATGTATCTAAAAAATAATCAATATATCTTTTTGAATCAACAATAATAGATACATCAGTCTGCATGCCATTTTTTAAGTGTATTTTTGTTCCGTTATTTTTAACTATTTCTTTGCTTTCTATTTTGCTTTCAGCAATATAAAATTTTTGCCCATTTTGATCACTAATACTGTCTGGACTTATTTTGATAATGACACCTTTAATGGTTTGATTTGTATTTTCAATATGGAATCTTACTTCATCTTTTTCATTAATATTTGTGATCTCATGACTCGGAATATAAATGTTAGCTCTAAGCTTCTCTTTATCAGAGACAATAGTCAAAATAGCAGTGCCTGCTTGTAAATTGTCACCTGGAGATATATTTGTTAGTACATTAACATAGCCGTCACTAATTGCTTTTATTTTATATTTTTCTAATTGTAAATCTATCATCTTTAGATCATCTTCTTTTGATTTAAGAGTGGTCTGAAGATCTGTTTGCTTTTGAGATGTTTGATTTAGCAAGTTTGTTTTAAGCTGTTCAATTGAAAGCTTATAATTTGTTTCCTCTGAGTTATCGGAATCACTGTCAGAATCGTCACTTTTCATTGAACTGTTAATCTCATCAAGTGATTGATTTAATTCGTCTTTTTCTTCACTTAGTTTTACTAGCATATCTTGTTTTAAACTTTCAAGCTGTCCGTTTAGATTCTCTTTCTGCTGTGAGAAACTGTTTTTATCGAGCCCATCTTTCATCTTCCGTAGATCATCAAGCTGCTGCTCTACATTTTGTTTGTTAGTTTGATAACTATTATAGTAAGAATTGTACTTATCATCCTGTTTGGCAAAGGATTTATTGTTTTTAATGGAGTCTTGCAGATCAGAAATTCTTTGAAGCTTTAGTTTCACTTTGTTTTTTGTCTTATCCAGACTATTTTTTATGCTTATTTTCTGCTTCTTAAGTTTTTTCTGCTGAGTTTTTGCATTTTCTTTTGATGACTCTAACAAATTACTTTGTTTTTCATATGAGAGATATTGATCTTGATAACCCCAATGATCGTTCTCGCTGAATAAATTTTTGTCATTTTCAATACTTTTTTTTAGAGTTTTGTTTAACGCAGCTTGTTCTTTTAAATCTTTGATATCTTCTTTAACAGCTTTTTTCTGCGCTTGGATTTCAGTATTGTCTAGAGTTAATAGAGTATCTCCCTTTTTCACCTTATCAACCTGTTTAATATCAACTGTTTTTACTTTGCCGGCTACTTCGTTTGTTACGTTGCTGTTAGGCTTGGTATATTGGATGTCAGCTGTCGTTTTTAGAATCACTTCTTTCTTTCCATAGAAACTAAAAACAATACATGCAATAAGTAAAGCTATCAGTATATATGTAAAGAAAACACCAATTGGTTTGGGTTTTGATTCGTAGAATTCTCTGCTATCCCTCAAATCATTTAAATTGAAAAAGTTACGTTTCATCTAAATTGTCACCATCTCTCTCGATGGCATTTGGTTCTCCCACAACTCATAGTACTTGCCTTTTTTCTTCAATAAATCATTGTGGTTCCCATACTCTATGATTTCTCCATTTTCCATGACAAATATTTTGTCGCAATTCATAATTGTACTCAAACGATGAGCAATTATAATCGTAGTTACATCAACAGTCTGATCGTATATCATCTTTGATATTCCCTGTTCGGTTGTCGTATCGAGATTGCTAGTTGATTCATCCATTATGAGAATGTTAGGTTTTCTTAATAATGCTCTGGCAATTGCGAGTCTTTGCTTCTGGCCTCCAGATAAATTAGACCCGTTTTCTTCTACAAGAGTATCGTATCTCATTGGTAAATCATTGATAAAATCATGTACTTTAGTTTGTTTACATACTTCTATAATCTCTTCAAAGGTAAAACTGCCTGAGTTCCCAAGCAAAAGGTTTTCAAGAATTGATCCTTGTATAAAATGAGATTCTTGAGGTATATAACTTATGCTTTCCCTTAACGCATTGATGTGAATATCATTTATATGATAACCATTGATTGAAACCTCACCTGATTCAGCTGTATAAAATTTCATTAAAAGCTTAGTCAAAGTAGATTTTCCTGAACCGCTTTCTCCAACAAAGGCAACTTTCTCTCCTTTTTGAATATGCAGTGTAATATCTTTTAAGATGAGCCTTCGAGTTCCGTATCGAAAATTGATTTTTTTAAAAGAAAGCGGACCTGTAATTGACGACGTCGATGTTATTCGCGCCTCTTTCTCTATTAATTCGGGTTCTAGCTTTAGAATTTCTCCGAGCCTTTTGGACGCAACAGAAGCTGACTGAAGCTTAGATTGTAGGCCGATGATGTTTTGTAAAGGATTTAAGAAGTAGGTTAATAAGGCATTATATGTAATAAGCTGACCGATAGTAAGGGTGCCTTTCATGACCTGAGTTGATCCGATCCACAGTATCAATGCACCGCTTGCTAAATCCAAAAACATTTTTATGGAACTCTGAAGGTTATCAATAACTCCGTGTTTAAAAGCTGATCGTAAGTATTTCACAAATCTTTTTTCTGTTTCAAATGACATCATATATTCCGCATTGTATGCTTTAACAGTTTCGATGCCGTTAAGCGTCTCAACAATCTTTGAAGTCAGCTGCGCATTGTTTTCCATTTCTGTGTTATTTATATTTTCGTAGGGTTTTATAAAAATCCAAACCGTCAAAATATAAAAAGGTATGAAAGCCAATGTGATGAGAAATAAAGTAGTATTCTGCAGATATAAGAAAATACCAACCATAATAAGCATAATGGTATCGAGTATGACCGAAAGCGATGCACTGACAACCGCATCGATCACTTTATTAGCATCAGTAAATCTGGATATAATTTCGCCGACTTTTCTATTGCTGAAAAATTTCATTGGCAAAGTAAGCACATGTTGAAAGTATCCAAACATGATGGAGATACTTAATTTTTGACCTAGGAGAATCATTAGGTATTGCCTAAAACCTATTAAGAAAACCTTAAATAAATACATAATCAAAAGGCCGATTGAAAGAATATGTAATGTGTTACTTAATCCATTAGGTAGGATTTGATCGATGATCGTCTGAAAGTAAAAAGTACCGAGGATCCCGAAGACGGTAATAATAAAGGATGCTAAAAACGTATGTATAATCAACGATTTTTGCTGAAGAATCAACCTGAAAATATCGGCACTTATATTACTTGTCTCGGTCTGTTTTTTATAAGTCTCAGTAGGTGCTAAAAGTATTAAGATGCCTGTCCAAATCTTAAAAAAATCATCTTTTTGATATGTAACGAGCCCTTTTCCAGGATCCGCAATGATAATTTTATCTTTACTAATTTTATGTATAACAACGTAATGCAATAATTGTTGATCTATAATAATATGTGCAATTGCTGGAAGAGTAATGGACTGATCAAAAGCTGTATGCTCTGCACGCACAGCTTTTGCTGAAAACCCCAACTGTTCGGCGGCTTTTACCATTCCAAGAGCACTAGTACCTTGTGTATCAGTTCCAGCAATGTCACGTATATAAGCTAGAGAGAGCTTTGAGCCATAATGTTTTGCAATTGTTGATAGGCAGGCTGCTCCACAATCTTTTTGATCAAGTTGTCGTACACAATGATATCTATTAAAAAACATATACTACTCTCCATAATGAAGGTCATTTTTTAGAATATATATAATATAAAGAATAGACATCATTTTATTACATTTTCATGGTTTGTCAACCTTTTTAAGGTAAATATTTATTGTTATTTAGAGCTTTTGGCACGTTTATATAATATAAATGCGTAATTGATATAGATAAGATATAAAGCAAGATTAAATACACCTAAGTGAAAAAAATAAGAAAGAGATATACAAAATAAACCCCCTGCGATTATAAAGATATAGAACAATTTCATTTTACCAACTCCTATAAATGTTAAAATTCATTGTAAGATATAATAGACAAAATGTAAAATATATATGGATAAATGCAATATATATTTTGCATAGGTTTTTTATATATGATATGCTACAGATAAATAAACCAATGGAGACTTGCCAATGAATAATAATTTGAAGTTGGAAAGAACAAGAGCGAATTTAACACAGGAACAACTTGCCGAAAAAATTGGAGTGACAAGACAGACGATTGGATTAATTGAAAAAGGGAAGTATAATCCTTCTTTACAATTATGTTTGAAAATTTGTATAGAATTGAAAGTTACTCTGAATGATGTATTTTGGACGCATAACAGGGAGGAAGAAACTAATGAAGGATGAGAGAATAAGTCATATTGAAAATAAAATAGGTCATGAAAGCTTTCTTTTAGTAATTGCTTTGGTTTTTGTCTCTTTTATACTTTCGATTATGTTTAAAATGCCGAGCACGTTAATGACAATTATCATATTGTTTGTTGGAAGCGGATATTATGGATTAAGAGCTATGTTAAAAGGCATTTTAAGAGTAAATCTGAAAAAGAAGAAGAAGAGTTCGTACTTTCTTTTAATTGTTTTTACTTTTATTCTGTATATGGCAACGTCGGTATTATTTAAAATCATTACATTCCCTTTTACAACTAAAGAATTCTTATTCCAAATTCTTATGTATATTTTATGGCTAATTCCTTTTAGTCTCATCATGTATACTACATATAAATTTTCAAACAGGCAGCAGAAAAAAGAATTAGAGAATTAATTAAGAGAGCTTAACCTAAATAACTGAATTAGGTTAAGCTCTCTTTTACTATATATAAATTGATCGATAGGTTATAGATGATTTTATGGAAAAAACTATTGATTTAGGATTTATTATGTAATATTATAATTCCCATGGTAAATTTATACTAGTTATTATTATTTACCTGAATAACTTTGAGGAGGAATATTGATGAACGCAAAAAGCATAAAAGACGTTGAACTTCAGGCATTGACTCTTGAAGAAGCTGAACAAATTGATGGAGGAAGTTATGCTAAATATCTTGGCAGTGCAGTAGTTACAGGTGCTGGCGCAGGTGTAGTCGGAGGAGTTCCAGGTGTTATTCTTGGTGCCCATGCAGGTGCAATTGCAGGGTCAGTTGGTTATTTAGGCGGGTCATTAATCGCAGGAAAATGGCTTTAAGGAGGGAATAGCATAAATGGAAAATAATAATCGTCTTTCAGAATTGAATGTAAAAGAAATGGAACAAATTGATGGCGGAGGCTGGAGAAGTGCCCTTGGCGGAGCTTTTTCAGGTGCATTAGTCGGTGCTTCAACAGTAGGCGTCGGTGGAGCAGCTGTTGGCGGACCCGTTGGTGGTGCCGGCGGAGCAATTACTGGCGGCATAGTTGGCGGTATAGTTGGCGGAATAAACGCTTGGTAATAAAAATACATAAAGAACTAGTTTGAACATTATGTAACAAGACCGGAAAGAGTATATCTTTTCTCGGTCTTGTTATATTTGTATTTATATATACATAATGTTTTGTAGCGTCTATTTATTATAAATTCTTTTAACTGACTATCTCAGTTATTTTGTTTCTTCCTTCCATTTCTCATCAATCAGCATCTTGCCAGGCCATGTATACGCCATGATGCCGCCGTCTGCGGTGATGTCTTCGCCTGTGACGTATGAGCTGTCGTCAGAAGCGAGGAACAGCGCCACCGTCGCCATTTCCTTCGGTTTGCCGAGGCGGCCGAGCGGTGTGATCCATTTGTTGGCTTCGCGGAATTTCTCGCCCATTTCCTGTTCCTTGGTGCCAGCTAATTTGTCAATAAGCGGCGTTTCAATCGTACCCGGTGAGATGGAATTGACCCGGATGCCGTTTCTTGCGTAATCAATTGCCATCGCTCTTGTCAGGTTTGTGATTCCGCCTTTTGCGGCGTTATAGCCGGAGCGGTCAAGGTCCGCAGCCCTGCCTGACATGGAGGAGGTGTTGATGATGGAGCCTCCCTTTTCGAGCATAAGCGGAATCAGATATTTGCTGCAAAGAAACGTGCCGCGCAGATCGACTGCGATTATGCGGTCAAACAGATCTACGGGATATTCGTGCACTTTTCCGCCTTCTTGATCGACGCCGGCGTTGTTAAAGAGAATATCAATCGTTCCGTACGCGTCTTTGAGTTGATCAGCAAATTGCTTTACGTTTTCTTCATCTGACACATCAAGGTGAAAAGCCTCAGCCTGTCCTCCGTTTTGTCTGATCGCTTCGACTGTCTCTTTCATTTGATCTTCATTCATATCGCCGACAATCACACGCGCGCCTTCATTGGCAAAAACCTCTGCCGTTGCTTGTCCAATGCCTGTCGCAGCGCCTGTGATCACAGCGGTTTTGTTATCAAGTCTTCCCATAACACGAATCCTCCTTTTTCTTTTTGTCTTCCCGCTGTGTGCAGTGATAAACATGTGAGAAAAGAAATGCCTGCATATGTTAAAATGAACTGGAAATTGTTGGGGGTTTTATGTGTTTTGAAGATACAGCATAAGAAGGAACTCAGATTTTATAGTCTCATTACGATTCCGGCTGCGTTTGCTGTGCTGACTGTCATCTCTTTTTTATTGCAAGAGATTACGTTTCCGGTTACAGCTAGCGCATTTCTGAATGCTTCATGGCATAATCTATTGTTTCTGATACCGTTCTGTTTGTTTTTCTATCCGGTGCATATTTGGATGAAGCGGGAGTTTAGCCGATGGAATGATGCAGGACAAAAGAGAGGCTGATCCTCTCTTTTTCTTATCAGACTGTCTAGAAAAAATAGTGAAAACACCCCCAACTAATGTTAAATTTACATATATATGCATCTATTGATCTTTGATGAAAATCGTATTGACATGAGTCGTCATTTATGATAAATAGATGCTGAAAAGAGTTTACATAACATCACAAAGCATGAAAAAGGAGCGAGCTGAATGGCCAAAAAAGAGTTTAAAGCAGAGTCCAAACGACTGCTGGATATGATGATTAACTCCATTTACACTCAAAAAGAAATCTTTCTTCGCGAGTTAATTTCCAATGCGAGTGACGCGATTGACAAAATCTATTACAAAGCGCTGACAGATGATGCGCTAACCTTCGATAAAGACAATTACTACATAAAAGTCGCGGCTGACAAAGGCGCGAGAACACTGACCATCACGGATACAGGGATTGGAATGACAAAGGACGAGCTTGAACAGCACCTCGGTACGATTGCGAAAAGCGGCTCTTTTGCGTTTAAAAAAGAAAACGAACTGAAGGACGGCCATGACATCATCGGGCAATTCGGTGTCGGATTTTATGCCGCGTTTATGGTTGCCGATGTGGTGACCGTTATCAGTAAGGCGCTCGGCAGCGAGGAAGCGTATAAATGGGAGTCTGCTGGCGCAGACGGCTATACAATTGAGCCGTGTGAAAAGGATTCTGTCGGCACAGACATTATCCTGAAGATCAAAGAGAACACGGAAGATGAGAGCTATGATGAGTTTTTAGAAGAATATCGTTTAAAAGCGATCATCAAAAAGTACTCTGACTTCATTCGCTACCCGATCAAAATGGATACAACGGTTAATAAGCTGAAGGAAGGCAGCGACAATGAATTTGAAGAGGTGCAGGAGGAACAGACGGTTAACAGCATGGTGCCGATCTGGAGAAAAAACAAGAGCGAGCTGACAGATGAGGACTATGAAACGTTCTACGCTGAAAAGCATTACGGATTTGATAAACCGCTCACTCATGTCCATATCAGTGTTGACGGTGCCGTGCGCTACAACGCCATTTTATTTATTCCTGAAAACATGCCGTTTGACTATTATTCTAAGGAATATGAGAAAGGCTTGGAGCTCTATTCCAACGGCGTGCTCATCATGAACAAATGCGCGGATCTGCTTCCGGACCACTTCAGTTTTGTGAAGGGTATGGTCGATTCTGAGGACCTGTCGCTGAACATTTCCAGAGAAATGCTGCAGCATGACCGCCAGCTGAAGCTGATTGCGAAAAACATCAGCAAAAAGATCAAAAGCGAGCTGCAGAGCCTGCTGAAAAAAGACAGAGAAAAATATGAGACCTTCTACAAATCGTTCGGCAGACAGCTGAAGTTCGGCGTGTACAATGATTTTGGCGCGAATAAAGATCAATTGAAGGATCTTTTATTATTCTACTCTTCCAAAGAGAAAAAACTGGTCAGCCTGGACGAGTACGTATCCAGAATGCCTGAAGAGCAAAAATATATCTACTACGCGACCGGTGATTCATACGATCGCATTGAAAAACTGCCGCAAACGGAAATGGTAGCGGACAAAGGCTATGAAATTCTTTACTTTACAGAGGACATCGATGAATTTGCGATCAAAATGCTCGCTTCATATCAAGAAAAAGAGTTCAAATCTGTATCAAGCGGCGATCTTGGCATCGATTCAGAAGAGGATCAAAAGCAGTCTGAAGAAGAGGAAAGCAAGTACAAGGATCTGTTTGAGGAAATGAAAAATATTCTGTCTGACAAAGTGAAAAACGTCAGAGTATCGAAACGCCTTAAATCTCATCCGGTCTGCCTTGCAGCTGACGGTGAAGTGACAATCGAGATGGAAAAAATCTTAAACGCGATGCCGGACAGCCAAAATGTAAAAGCGGACAAAGTGCTGGAAATCAACCCGAATCACGAGGTATTCAAGACGCTGCAGAACGCTTTCGAACAAGATAAAGAGAAACTAAGCCTGTACACAAATCTCCTGTATAACCAGGCGCTTCTGATCGAAGGTCTGCCGATTCAGGACCCTGTGGAATTTACGAACAATATGTGCAAGGTGATGGTGTAACCATAAAAAAGGAATCGTCCCGATGAGACGATTCCTTTTTCTATTTATGACGTCCGTTCATTGAGCATACGGCTTTGTCCGCTGTTCTTTCTTTTAAAACGTTGTTTCAGGCTTGCTTCAATTTCTTCTAAGCTTCTCCCTTTGGTTTCAGGAACCATGTAAAGGGCGAAGAAAAATGAGAGAAGACAAATGACTGAAAAAATTGTAAACACCCATGCGATGCCCATGGCGCTGAGCATCAGCGGGAAGACAAGCGACACGATCAGGTTGGTTGCCGATAACACCAAAGTGGTAAAGCCCGTCGCGGCCCCGCGCGCTTTGGATGGGAAGAGCTCAGGCATCAGAACCCATACAACCGGACCCCATGTTGCCTGGTAGAATACGATATAAACTCCGAGAAAAACAACGGTCAGCCAAGCTGTTGATGTTGAGAGCCCCAGCGTCAGGAGCACAGCCGATAGTGCGGCCAAGCTCAGCGTAATACCGACGCTTCCCCAGATCAGCAGCTTTTTGCGGCCGATGCGGTCGATTAAAATCATAGCTGTAATACACATGATGACGTTGAGTACACCGATTCCCATTGTGCCGAGCACCGATGCCGATGTGCCGAGACCGGCCTTAGTGAAAATGGTTGGCGCGTAGTAGATAACCGTGTTAATCCCGACAGCCTGCTGGAAAACGGCGAGGCCGACGCCAATGAGAAGCATGGGACGAATCCATTTGGCTTTTAACACGCCGAGTGTTGTTTCTTTTTTCTCTGCTTCCCCTTGTTTCATATCTGCCAGTTCACGTTCAATATCTTCTTGATCATGAGTGATTTTCATGATTCGTTTCGCTTCATCTTCACGTCCGCGCTTCACGAGCCATCTTGGTGATTCAGGCATAAATGCGATCCCGATTAATAAAAGCACGGCAGGCACCGCAGCCAGCCCCACCATCCAGCGCCACGCTTCAAACGGTGTGAATAGATAGTTTACGATATATGCAAGTAAAATACCGGTGACAATCATTAAATTGTTCATCGTGCCGAGTGTTCCGCGGATTTTTGTCGGTGCCATTTCGGAAAGATATACAGGCACCAGCGCCGTTGAACCGCCTACGGCCAGGCCGAGAATGACCCGAGACGCGATCAGCATGGTAATGGTTTGAGAAAATGCACAAGCAAGCGCCCCGACGATAAAAATGATGGATAAAACAAATACGACTTTTCTCCTGCCCCAGCGATCGGAGCACGTGCCGCTTAAAGCGGAACCGAAAATCGCGCCGAGGAGCAGCATGCTGACAACCAATCCTTCTGTCAGTGTTGTTAAAGGGATATCATTGTTGATAAACAGCAGCGCTCCCGAGATAACGCCCGTATCATAACCGTAAAGCAGCCCCCCTAAAGCGCCGAAAAAGTAGATCATATATTTCCTTGTGTTTGTCTTCACAAATGTTCCTCCTCAGTCTTTGAGCCAATGAGTATGTACGATGTAACAAAGTTAATAGATTAGTACCCTTCTCCTAATCAATTTGAAACATTTGTTTGAAAAAAGATTGATTTCACAAAAGGAAATTCAAAGCCAAAACGAGGGGTATTGGCGGTTTTTACGCAAGTTATTGATCACGAGAGCGATGATCACGATGATGGCAGACCCAATGAAAACGGGAAACAGTAAATAACTCCAAGCATACGCCCCTTGAATGACCACAATGGGATCTGCGCCGGCAGGAGGGTGAGTGGTTTTGGTCAGCATCATGAAAAAGATGGCAAGCCCTGTCCCCAATGCAAAAGTCCAGGGATGAGCTCCGAATATATGAAGGACAGCCAGTCCTGTAAGTGCAGAGATAAAATGCCCGCCAATCACATTTCTCGGCTGTGATAAAGGTGCATTCCAAGCGCTGAATACCAGCACGCAGCTCGCTCCAAAAGGGGCCATTAACCATGGGCTTGATGTATAAGAGGTCAATACTGCAAGCGCCAGAATGGTGATGAATCCTCCTAAAAAGCCTGTGACGGCGTCCTTTCCATTTACCTGTAAAGGTGTTTTTCCTTTTCCTTGCATTTTCAAAAAGAAGTTGTTTTCCAAATTTATCCCTCCCAGTATGTATAGGATAATAGCTATAAACTAACCAGTCAATTTTATTTTTAATGGTTAGTTTCAACTTCGATAAAAAAACCGTTCTCTGGGGAACGGTTTTTTACTCATTATTGATTTTTTTATGATGGCGTGAGACTTTTTGTCTGTTGCCGCATATCTTCATGGAGCACCATTTTCGCCTTCCTGTTTTATCAAGAAAAAGCAAAATGCACTTTTCGTTTGCGCACCGTTTCAGCTGTTGGATTTCTTTTGTATGAATCAGCCATAATGCATCGTAAGCGATAAGCGATAAAATAGAATCATCTGGTTTTCCATTCGGAATGCGGGCAAGTTTGTCATCTAAGATTTGATAAGAAAAAGGAGCGGCGGCGATTTGATCTTGCAGGAAAGCGATAAAAGCTAGAGAAGGCTCACTGCCTTCGGCGATACTCTCAAAATGTTTTCTCAGCTCAGCGCGGAATTGATGAATCCGTTGCAATTGTTCTTGGACTTGCTGCAGCGTAAAAGACCTGAGAAAAGGAGCAGTTTCTCCCATTATTTCAAACCATGCCATCAGATCTTTTTCTGACTGGATGAGATCGTGCCGTTTATCATAGCTTATGATTTCAGTATTAACGAGATCGAGAGAAAGGTTTTGTGTGATAAGAGGGAATTGAGCATTTGCCATTGTAATCATCCTTTCAAAATCATTGTAAGCGCCAAAACCTTTTTCACGCAAGGATATGAGTAAAAGGAGGCTTATTCCCATTTTATCTGTCAGGCAGTCTGCTGATCATTAGGGGCGGTGCTCTTCTCATGACCGGAAACAGCCGTTTCTGTACCTGCATTTCAAAAAACATCATAAAAGAACCTTACTCGCCCGGAGTAAGGTTCTGATTAAGACATTTTTATTCTTCACCCTCGTTGACGAAAACCAAGGCGGAGAATCCTTTTTTCTTATCAAATTGCAATTCAACGACGGTAACGTCTGGATTCAAGTTGTGGTATTCCTCTAAGAACTGAATAATGCCTTCTGAAATGTCATCTGACTCAAGCTGCTTGTGATGCAGGCCATATTTGGCTTCAGCGAAGAATCCTGTTCGCTTGTTGTAAGACAGCTCTTTTACTTCAACGTCCTCAGGGTAAATCTCTTCTTCATTAGAAATATACACACAAATCCCGTCTACAATTTCTTGCTCATTTAATACTAACTTCATTACCTAAAAGCTCCTTCTGTACGTCTTCGGTGTTTTAAATGCGCGAATCAATGCGATGACAATGCTTAAAATAATGATCAAAGCGATGACATCAACGATCCAGGCAATGGGTGAAGCGCCATAAGAAACATAGCCCGGGCCCCCGACTGGATGATAGGTGTAACCCCAAGGGTGCATCATGCTGATCATGAACATACTCGTTGTGAATCCGCTATAATAGCCAAACCATCCTGATGGCGAGAATCCTGCATTGTAATAATGATTCACTGAAACATAACGTCCGCCAACATAAGCTTTAGATGTTTTTCCGCTGTATGTCTTTCCGCTTACTTTTGATGTGGCGCCGGAAAACGTGCCTGACGATTTTTTAGAGCTTGATGAGCTTGTTTTATCGGAAGATTTCTTTTTCAGCGAAATCGATGATGATGAATCATCAGACGTTTTGGACTTTTTGCTTGAAGAGCTTGATCCTGAACTGTAGCTTGATTTCGGGCTGGATTTATAGCTTCCGCTGTATGACGAGCTTGAACTTCGGCTGCTGTGACTGGATGATGAGCGGCCGCTAAAACTTTTTGCATGAGAAATGGCTGATGGCAGCAGTACACCTAAAGCAACGGTTACTGCAACTAAGGCTTTAACATATTTCAGTTTCATTCTGTTTCCTCCATAGACCGCCGAAACGGCCCGTTATTTCTGGTTTGAATCATATCAATCTTTCATATCATGTTTAGCTTTTTCAATCACTTTCTTTCTGAGATAAACTACCTTTATTTTATCGGATTCATGCCTCTTTTTGTAAGTGTTGCATCAAAATCAAACCAATTTATGGGCAAAAAAACAGCCTTCTCCATGGAGAAGGCTGTTTTTTTCTTATGCGAACAGCTTATCAATAAACGAAATATCCTCTTGAGAAAGCGTTACATCGGCTGTTTTGATGTTATCAATCAGCTGATCGGCACGTTTTGCTCCAGGGATTAAAATATCAATTTCCGGTCTTGCCAAATACCAAGCCAATACGATGTGAGGGATGTCCACGTTGTGCTTTTCAGCAATCGGCGCCAGTTTGTTGACCTTTCTGATATTTTCTTTGAAACGCTCGCCTTTGAAGTGTTCCTGTTCGTTTCGCAGGTCTCCTTCAGGGAACGTCGTATCTTCCGTATATTTTCCAGCCAGTAATCCTGATACAAGCGGGAAGTAAGGGATGAATGAAATATTGTGTTCCTTCGTATACGGGAAGAAGGTTGTTTCCGCTTCACGGTTTAACAGGTTGTATTCACCTTGAAGCACATCGACCAAACCGTCTCTGTTGGCTTCCTTCAGCTGTTCCAGAGAGAAATTGGAGACACCGATGGAGCGGATTTTTCCGGCTTGCTTCATTTCATTCAGTGCGTTAACCGCTTCATCCTTCGGCGTATGTTCATCCGGAAAGTGAATGTAGAACAGATCGATATAATCGGTATTCAAACGTTTCAGGCTTTCATCAACTGATTTTTTCAGAAACTCAGGCGAATTATCAAAAACAAAGTCATTTCCTTCTTTTCTGTGCGCGGCTTTTGTGGCGATGACGACATCTTCACGATTGAACTCGCGCAGCACTTCACCAATTAGCTCTTCCGAACGGCCGATGCCATAAATATAAGCAGTGTCTAACATGGTCACGCCATTACGAATGGCCTCGCGAACCAATTCTTTTCCGGTTTCTTCATTCAGATTCGGGTAGAGGTTATGTCCTCCGACAGCATTTGTTCCTAATCCGATAGGGAAAACCTGCAAATCTGATTTTCCGAGCGTTGCTTTTTTCATGATCTACCTCCTGGAATAAAATTGATGAAAGACTCTCAACACTATTGTAAACGTTAGGCCAGATGAATGCCGATTTGGTGCTCATGGCAGTACTGCGTGTACTCGTCATCTAACGGCTGAGATGTCACAATACAGTGCAGTCTGTCAAAGGGCGCATAGGTCAGCAGCGTTGATTTTCCGAATTTTGAATGGTCGGCCAATAAATACACTTCTTTCGCTTTTTCAGAAATCCTCTTTTTAATGTCATACTCGAGCAGATCTGAATTGGTCAATCCGTGTGTCAGTGTTGTTCCGGTTGCAGACATAAAGGCTTTATTGATATTGTACTTCTCCAAAGTGCCCGGATCATCCATGCCGACAAAGGAGCGTGTTTTTCTTTTATAGTTGTTTCCGATAATGATTAGGTTGATATTCTTCATAGCCGATGCTGCATTGATAATGTCCAAGCTGTTGGTTAAAATGGTGACATTTTTGTTCGGATCAAGCGTATCGAGAATCGACTTGGTTGTTGTTCCTGAGTCAATGAAGATTAAGTCATGGTCTTCAATAAACCGGGAAGCATAATGGGCAATTTTTGTTTTCTCATCTTGGTGCTGGATGGTGCGATTCTCAAAAGGAACAAGTGCGGTTTTCTCAATTGATGTTACGCCGCCGTATACTTTTTCGATCGCACCTTTTTCCGTCAGCTTGTTGATATCACGTCTGACTGTGTTTTTTGAGACATTGAAAACCTGGCACAGCTCATCTAAGGAAACAGTGCCATGCGATAAAATGTACTCCTCCATTTCCTGTATCCGCATCAGTTTCATACAAAAAACTCCTTCTTGAATCTTAAAGTAATGTAAATATATAATAAAAACCAAAAGTTAATCAATAGTTGCTTAAAAAATGATAACATTGGTATGTATCTTTTGCAAGATTCGCCGGACTTCCAGGCGGTCTCTTGCATTACTGAAAGATTAGTATAATAAAAATAATGAAAAAATTTAGTGTTTGTGATTGACTTATGGGTATTATACGATTAGAATATAACCAAGAAATGACCAAGAAGTAACCTGTTGTGTGTGATTTCAGTGATGATATGGTTGCTTACAAAAAGTGTATCTAACCATTGATTTTTTTTGTTTTTTTGAAAGCGTTTAATTGTTATCTTATGAATCTATCCTGAACCATCCATACAAGTGTATGTGTTTACTAATGAAGGAGGCAATAAGAATGGCAGAAATCAGAAAATTAAAAAACTATATCAACGGTGAATGGGTTGAAAGCAAAACGGATCAATATGAAGACGTTATCAATCCGGCTACGAAAGAAGTGCTGTGCCAAGTGCCGATTTCTACAAAAGAAGATATTGATTACGCGGCTCAAACAGCGGGTGAGGCATTTAAAACATGGTCGAAAGTGGCGGTTCCGCGCCGTGCGAGAATTCTATTTAACTTCCAGCAGCTGCTGTCTCAGCATAAAGAAGATCTTGCTCATCTGATTACCATCGAAAACGGCAAAAACACAAAAGAAGCTCTGGGAGAAGTGGGACGCGGGATTGAAAACGTTGAGTTCGCAGCCGGCGCGCCTTCTCTGATGATGGGTGACTCACTTGCTTCTATTGCGACGGATGTGGAAGCGGCCAACTACCGCTACCCAATTGGAGTTGTCGGCGGAATCGCACCATTTAACTTCCCGATGATGGTTCCTTGCTGGATGTTCCCAATGGCCATTGCACTCGGCAACACATTTATTTTAAAACCGTCTGAGCGTACGCCGCTGTTAACGGAGAAATTGGTTGAGCTCTTCGAAAAAGCGGGCCTCCCAAAAGGTGTTTTCAACGTCGTGTACGGTGCGCATGACGTTGTGAATGGCATCCTTGAGCATCCTGAAATTAAAGCGATTTCATTCGTAGGCTCAAAGCCGGTCGGTGAATACGTCTACAAAAAAGGAAGCGAAAACTTAAAACGTGTTCAATCTCTGACAGGCGCGAAAAACCACACGATTGTCCTGAATGATGCGAATCTCGAAGACACGATCACAAACATCATCGGAGCAGCCTTCGGTTCAGCCGGAGAACGTTGCATGGCTTGTGCAGTTGTGACAGTTGAAGAAGGTATCGCTGATGAATTCATGGCGAAGCTCCAAGAAAAAGCCGCTGAGATTAAAATCGGAAACGGCCTTGATGACGGCGTGTTCTTGGGACCGGTTATTCGTGAGGACAACAAGAAACGCACGCTCAGCTACATTGAAAAAGGGCTGGAAGAAGGCGCGAGACTCGTTTGTGACGGACGTGAAAATGTGTCTGACGACGGCTACTTTGTCGGCCCGACAATCTTCGATAATGTCACAACAGAGATGACGATCTGGAAAGACGAAATCTTTGCTCCTATCCTATCCGTCATTCGTGTGAAAAACCTGAAAGAAGCCATTGAGATTGCCAACAAGTCTGAATTTGCGAATGGCGCCTGCCTGTTCACATCCAATTCGAATGCCATCCGCTACTTCCGTGAAAATATTGACGCGGGAATGCTCGGCATCAACCTGGGTGTGCCGGCACCGATGGCGTTCTTCCCATTCTCCGGCTGGAAGTCTTCATTCTTCGGAACGCTGCACGCGAACGGTAAGGACAGCGTTGACTTCTACACGCGTAAAAAAGTGGTGACAGCAAGATACCCGGCACCTGATTTCAACTAAACGACGAACAGCCGAACGGCGTGTCTCTGCGCTGTTCGGACTCATTCTTACCATAGAAAGAGGAGGGCTTAACCATGAGTCATTTGTTGCGTAAGCCGCAGTCGAATGAAGTATCAAAAGGCGTTAAACTTGTGCATGAAGTAACGAAATCAAACTCAGATCTTACCTATGTAGAGTTTAAAGTGTTAGAACTCGCATCCGGTTCAAGCTATACAGAAGAATTGAAAAAACAAGAAATCTGCATTGTGGCAGTGACGGGAAAAATCACAGTGACGGATCATGAATCTACGTTTGAACATATCGGTACGCGTGAAAGCGTATTTGAGAGAAAACCGACAGACAGCGTCTATATCTCCAATGACCGTGCCTTTGAGATTACGGCAGAGAGTGATGCGAGAGTGGCGCTTTGCTAT
Source organism: Bacillus sp. FSL R5-0434 (assembly GCF_038004745.1). Classification (NCBI taxonomy): domain Bacteria; kingdom Bacillati; phylum Bacillota; class Bacilli; order Caryophanales; family Bacillaceae; genus Bacillus; species Bacillus sp. FSL R5-0434. The sequence continues at coordinate 4,021,848 of NZ_JBBORV010000001.1, read as the reverse complement.
TCGCCATCAGAGAAACAGCTTCCGACAAAGCTGATCAAGGCGGAAGACAACGGGATTGAACATCGCGGAAAGTTTTCCAACAAACGGACCGTTCACAACATTCTTCCGGATTCAGATCCTTCAGCTAACAGCCTCTTAGTGGTTGAAGTTTATACAGACAGCGGAAACTGGTCCAGCTACCCGCCTCATAAACACGATCAAGACAACCTGCCGGAGGAGTCCTTCTTGGAAGAAACCTACTACCATGAATTAGATCCGGGCCAAGGCTTTGTATTTCAGCGCGTTTACACAGATGACCGCTCCATTGACGAGACAATGACTGTAGAAAATGAAAACGTTGTCATCGTTCCTGCGGGATATCACCCGGTAGGTGTGCCGGACGGATATACGTCCTACTATTTAAATGTCATGGCAGGACCGACACGAAAATGGAAGTTTCATAATGATCCGGCTCATGAGTGGATTTTAGAACGCTAACAAGTGAGGAGTGGCTGTTTACGATGAAGTATACATTCAACGAAGAGAAGGACTTTGATATTGTTGCCATCGGCCGGGCGTGTATTGATTTGAACGCGGTTGAATACAATCGCCCAATGGAAGAAACGATGACATTTTCGAAATACGTCGGCGGCTCGCCTGCGAATATCGCGATCGGCAGCTCAAAGCTCGGCTTAAAAGCGGGCTTTATCGGCAAAATTCCAGATGACCAGCATGGCAGATTCATAGAGTCCTATATGAGAAAAACCGGCGTAGACACAACGCAAATGGTCGTTGATAAGGAAGGGCATAAAGCCGGTCTCGCATTTACTGAAATTCTGAGTCCGGAAGAATGCAGTATCTTAATGTACCGCGATGACGTGGCCGATCTTTATCTTGAGCCTTCAGAGGTAAGCGAGGACTACATCGCAAATGCGAAAATGCTGCTCGTTTCCGGGACAGCGCTCGCTAAAAGCCCGTCACGGGAAGCGGTGTTAAAAGCCGTTCAATATGCGAAAAATCACCAGGTAAAAGTCGTGTTCGAACTGGATTATCGCCCATATACATGGCAGTCAGCCGATGAAACAGCTGTTTACTATTCTTTGGTCGCTGAGCAGTCCGATATCGTCATCGGAACACGGGATGAATTCGATGTCATGGAAAACCGCACAGGCGGCAGCAATGAAGAGTCTGTCGATTATTTATTTGACCATTCAGCCGACCTCGTCGTCATCAAGCATGGCGTAGAAGGCTCGTACGCATACAGCAAATCCGGCGAAGTCTTCCGCGCCCAAGTGTACAAGACAAAAGTGCTGAAAACCTTCGGAGCCGGTGACTCATATGCTTCGGCCTTTATCTACGGACTTGTCAGCGGCAAAGACATTGAAACGGCATTGAAATACGGTAGCGCCTCAGCCTCCATTGTTGTCAGCAAGCACAGCTCATCGGAAGCCATGCCGACGGCGGATGAAATCGTACAGCTTATTGAAGCACAGTCATAATTGAAAAAGATCGAGTAAAGGTGGGATCGTTTGTGGGTAAGAAAATTCGCTTAACAACAGCACAAGCGCTGATTAAATTCTTAAACCAGCAGTACATCCATATTGATGGCAAGGAAGAGCCTTTCGTAGAAGGGATTTTCACGATTTTCGGTCATGGAAATGTTTTAGGGATTGGGCAGGCGCTTGAGCAGGATGCTGGCCATTTAAAAGTGTACCAAGGGAAAAATGAACAGGGAATGGCGCATGCCGCAATGGCGTACAGCAAGCAAATGCTGAGAAGAAAAATTTACGCGGTCTCAACATCTGTCGGACCGGGAGCGGCCAACTTAGTGGCGGCAGCCGGCACTGCATTGGCAAATAATATTCCTGTTCTCTTCATTCCGGCAGATACATTTGCGACAAGACAGCCCGACCCTGTACTGCAGCAAATGGAGCAAGAGTACAGTGCGGCGGTTACAACAAACGATGCATTGAAGCCTGTATCGAGATACTGGGATCGCGTTACACGCCCTGAGCAGCTGATGAGCAGCTTGCTTCGCGCTTTTGAAGTCATGACTGATCCGGCAAAAGCGGGTCCGGCGACCATTTGCATTTCTCAGGATGTGGAAGGCGAAGCGTACGATTTCGATGAAAGTTTCTTCGTCAAACGGGTTCACTATATTGATCGCATGCAGCCGAGCGAGCGTGAACTTCTAGGTGCGGCGGAGCTGATCAAAGCCAGCAAAAAACCTGTGATCCTCGTAGGCGGAGGCGCGAAATATTCCGGTGCGCGCGATGAATTAATCGCCATATCTGAGGCCTATGACATTCCGCTGGTTGAAACACAGGCAGGCAAATCGACTGTGGAAGCTGATTTTCCGAACAACTTGGGCGGAATGGGCATCACAGGAACCCTCGCGGCAAATAAGGCGGCCCGCCAAGCAGATTTGATTATCGGTATCGGTACAAGATATACGGATTTTGCGACATCCTCTAAGACTGCTTTTGATTTTGATAAAGCAAAGTTTCTGAACATCAATGTCAGCCGAATGCAGGCTTATAAACTCGATGCGTTCCAAGTGGTGGCGGATGCGAAAGTGACGCTTGGCAAACTGCACGGCCTGCTTGAAGGCTATAGGAGTGAATTCGGTTCAACGATCAAGGAGCTGAAGGACGAATGGCTCGCTGAACGCGACCGCCTCAGCAAAGTGACATTTAAGCGGGAAGCATTTGATCCGGAAATCAAACATCATTTCTCTCAAGAGATTCTAAACGAGTACGCTGACGCGTTGAATACCGAGCTTCCGCAAACAACGGCATTGCTGACGATTAACGAGACCATTCCTGAAGACAGTGTGATTATCTGTTCGGCAGGCTCTCTTCCGGGAGATTTGCAGCGTTTGTGGCACTCCAATGTCCCGAATACGTATCACCTGGAGTACGGATATTCCTGCATGGGCTATGAAGTGTCCGGCACACTGGGGCTTAAATTGGCTCACCCAGACAGAGAAGTGTATACGATTGTCGGAGACGGCAGCTTCCTGATGCTTCATTCCGAACTGATCACAGCGATTCAGTATAACAAGAAGATCAATGTGCTGCTTTTTGACAACTCAGGATTCGGATGTATCAACAACCTGCAAATGGACCACGGAAGCGGCAGCTACTACTGTGAGTTCCGCACAGATGACAACCAAATCTTGAATGTCGATTACGCGAAAGTCGCTGAGGGTTATGGCGCGAAAACGTACCGTGCTAACACAGTAGAAGAGTTAAAAGCGGCGTTAGAGGATGCGAAGAAACAAGACGTATCAACGTTGATTGAAATGAAAGTGCTGCCAAAAACAATGACTGACGGCTATGACAGCTGGTGGCATGTCGGAGTGGCTGAAGTATCTGAACAAGAAAGCGTTCAAAAAGCATATGAAGCAAAAGAGAAAATGCTCGAATCTGCAAAGCAGTATTAGAGGGGAGGCATCATGATGGGCAAACATGAAATCCTGTGGGGGATCGCTCCCATTGGGTGGCGGAATGATGATATGCCTGAAATCGGAGCGGGAAATACACTTCAGCATTTGTTAAGTGATATAGTTGTCGCGCGTTTTCAAGGTACGGAAGTCGGGGGCTTTTTCCCCGAGCCTTCCATTCTTAATAAAGAGCTTAAGCTTCGGAATTTACGCATTGCGGGAAAATGGTTCAGCAGTTTTATTTTGCGTGACGGACTTGGTGAAGCGGCGAAGGCATTTACCCTGCATTGTGAGTATTTGCAGCAAGTCAATGCGGATGTTGCAGTTGTCTCTGAACAAACCTACAGCGTGCAAAGTCTGGAGAAAAACGTGTTCACAGAGAAACCGCATTTTACTGATGAGGAATGGGAACGGCTTTGTGAAGGATTAAATCATCTTGGGAAAATTGCCGATCAGCATGGCTTAAAGCTGGTATATCATCACCATCTCGGCACCGGCGTCCAAACAGCGGCTGAAGTGGACCGCCTGATGGAGGGAACAGACCCTGCACATGTGCACCTCCTCTACGATACGGGTCATGCGTATATTTCTGACGGCGACTACATGGGCATGCTGAAAAAGCATATCGATCGCATTAAACATGTCCATTTTAAGGATGCCCGTCTGAACGTTATGGAACAATGCAAACTCGAAGGGAAATCGTTTCAGCAATCGTTTTTACAAGGCATGTTTACGGTTCCCGGTGACGGCTGCATTGATTTTAGAGACGTATATCAGCTGCTGTTAAAGCACAATTATTCCGGATGGATTGTCATTGAAGCTGAACAGGACCCCGATGTCGCAAACCCGCTTGAGTATGCATTGATCGCGAGAAACTATATTGATGAGCAGTTGCTGGATCTGGCGTAATGGGGACTGAATATATGGGCCATACCAATGCAGATTCGGCCTTCAATAAACGGACAATCGCGGCAGCATTGGCTAACTATATAGATGCCGGTTCGATTGTGGCTGGATCTGCTGGTTTATCGTTATGGGTCAGTTACCTGAAGCTGTCAGATACCCAAATCGGATTGCTCGGCGCATTGAGTGCGAATGCCATCTCTGCCGCTGTCGGTGCTTTGCTTGGGGGATTTTTGGCGGATAAAGTCGGGCGAAAAGCTGTTTATACGAACAGCATGCTGATTTATGCGCTGGGGATTTGTTTCGTCCTGTTTAGTGTTAACTTTCCCATGCTGTTAAGCGGTTACATGATTATCGGGCTATCAGTTGGCGCTGATATCACCGCCTCATGGACGATCATCGCGGAAAACGCGCCTAAGAAAAACCGGGCCCGCCACTGCGGGGTGGCACAGGTTGCGTGGGCCGCAGGGGCAGTCGCTGTTCTGCTTCTCTCTGTGTTGGTCGGTGATTTAGGTCTGTTGGGAAATAAAATCGTATTTGCCCATCTGCTTGTCATTGCTCTTATTACGTACGTCCTCAGAATCAGGCTTCCTGAGTCAGACGCGTGGCAGCAGAAAAATAAGCCCGCAGACACACAGGCGGCAGAGAAGCCGGCTGTATTACACAAAACCTCGTATTTTGATTTGCTCAAGCCTAAGTATGTAAAAAGCATCCTGTTTTTAATGGGTGTGTACTTGGTTTGGAACTTAGCCGCCGGCGTTATGGGCTTCTTTATGCCTTACATTTATCAGCAGGTCGGCGGGGTATCTGCCAACATGGCAAATCTTTTGCAAATGGGCCTGTTTATCTTTACCGGCCTTGGGGTCGCTCTGATCTTTATGCCCTTTGCAGATCAATATAGAAAAACGGTTTTTGGAATCGCTGCTTTTATGGCCGTCATCGGCTGGACGCTGTTTCTGCTCCCGGTTGAAGGACTGCCGGTCCTGCTTCTGTTTATCGTGGTGATGGGGATCAATAACGGAGCCGGCCAGCAAGCGAACTATCAATTATGGGCCAGCGAAATTTTTCCTACTCAATACCGTGCTTCCGCACAAGGACTGATGTTTTTCCTTGTTCGTATCTCAATAGGGATTTGGAGTCTGTTTGTCCCAATGATTATCAGCCATTTCGGCATTGGAACGATGGCTGCAATTCTCCTCGGGTGTGTGACGGCCAGCATGATGATCGGGCTTCTTTTCGCGCCGAATACATCTGGCAAGTCGCTTGAACAAATTCAAGAGGAACTCTACGGATCGCCTCACAATCATGTAAAGCAAGAAACTGAAAGCAAAATGATGTAACAAACAGAGGGAGTGGCTGTCAATGAGTTTACGTATTGGTGTTATTGGAACTGGAGCAATCGGAAAAGAACATATTAACCGCATCACAAACAAACTGTCCGGCGCAGAAATTGTAGCTGTAACGGATGTGAATCAAGAAGCCGCACAGAATGTCGTCGAGCACTACCAATTAAACGCAGCAGTATATCCTGATGATGACAGCCTTCTGGCAGATGAAAATGTAGACGCTGTCCTAGTGACAAGCTGGGGGCCTGCGCACGAATCGAGTGTGTTGAAAGCGATTAAAGCCCAGAAATATGTATTTTGTGAAAAGCCGCTTGCGACAACTGCTGAAGGATGCATGCGCATCGTCGAAGAGGAAATGAAAACGGGGAAACGCCTTGTTCAAGTCGGCTTTATGCGCCGTTATGACAGCGGTTACGTACAGTTGAAGGAAGCGCTCGACAACAATGTCATCGGCGAGCCGCTCATGATTCACTGCGCGCACCGCAACCCTACTGTGGGAGACAACTACACAACGGATATGGCCGTAGTCGACACGCTTGTTCATGAAATTGATGTGCTGCACTGGCTCGTCAATGATGACTACGAGTCCGTTCAAGTTATCTATCCGAAAAAATCAAAAAATGCCCTGCCGCACTTAAAAGATCCGCAAATCGTAGTCATTGAAACAAAAGGCGGTATCGTCATCAATGCTGAAATCTATGTGAACTGTAAATACGGTTATGACATTCAATGTGAGATCGTCGGAGAAGACGGCATCATCAAGCTTCCTGAACCATCAAGCATCAGCATGAGAAAAGAAGGCAAATTCAGCACAAATATTCTGATGGATTGGCAGAGACGCTTTGTGGATGCGTACGATGTGGAAATCCAAGACTTCATTGATTCGATCCAGAAAAAAGGCGAAGTCAGCGGGCCGACAGCTTGGGACGGCTACATTGCTGCCGTTACCACTGACGCGTGTGTCAAAGCCCAGGAATCTGGACAAAAAGAAAAGGTTGAATTGAAGGAAAAACCGGAATTCTATCAATCTTTTACAACAGTGGAAAACTAGGAATATGGAGGAGTGAAAAAAATGAAATTAGCATTGGATCCATCGATGTATCGAGATGATTTAACGTTGGAGGAAATGGTCTATAAAACGGCGGAGCTTGGCTATGAATATATTGAACTTTCCCCGCGCGAGGATTTTTGTCCATTCTATAAATATCCTAAAGTCGATTCAGCAAAGATCAAACAATTAAAGCGGCTTTTAAGGGATACAGGTGTTAAGCTTTCATCACTCCTTCCGCTTTACCATTGGGCGGGTCCTGAAGAAGACCGCCGCCAGGCTGCGGTGCGCAACTGGAAAAGGGCGATCGAAATTGCGGTTGAACTTGAAGTGGACTTGATGAACAGTGAATTCAGCGGTTCAAAATATGATCCTTTAACAAGCGAAGAAAAATTTATCAAATCTATGGATGAACTTCTGCCAGTCTTTGAAAAAGAAGGCATTAAACTCAATCTTCAAGCCCATCCGTACGATTTTATCGAAACGCACAAAGGTGCGATGGATATGATCCGCGCGCTCGACAAGGACTGGATCAACCTTGTCTACTCGACTGCGCATACGTTCTTCTACGATGACGGAAAAGGCGATATCGCGACAATGTTTGACGAAGCCGGAAACCGTCTCACACATGTTTTATTTGCAGATACCTTTAATCATAAAGCGGCTCACGGCCTGCGCTACATCGTCAATCCGCCTGACGCGAAAGTAACGGTTCACCAGCATTTGGACATTGGTCAAGGCGAGGTTGATTTTGATACGATTTTCAGAAAGCTGAGAGAGATGAAGTTCGACGGAATTGCGACGAATGCCGTGTTTGCTTGGGTCGACGAAAGAGCGGATGAATCAAGCCGATTTATGCTTGAAAAAATGAAAGAAGAATTAGGTCTGGCATAAGCTGAGCATGGAGTTCGGCGGGATATGGCGAACAGCCTTCCTGCCGAACTCCCTTCATATCTAAAACGCAGATGGGGGAGTCTGACATGAAACTTTGTTTTAATGAAGCAACAACATTAGAAAACTCAAATCTTAAACAGGATGTAGAGCTATGCGAAAAGCATGGCTATGATTATATTGAAATCCGCACAATGGATAAGCTGCCGGAGTACTTAAAAGACCATTCATTGGCCGATCTTGCGGAATACTTTCAAACCCATCACATTAAACCGCTTGCCTTAAACGCACTCGTTTTCTTCAATAACCGTGATGAAAAGGGCTATCAGGAGATCATTGCTGAATTTAAGGGCATGATGGAAACCTGCAAAACCCTCGGTGTGAAATATGTGGTGGCCGTTCCGCTTGTGACGGAGCAGAAAATCTTAAAAGAAGAGATCAAAAAGAGCTGTGTAGAGGTGCTGACTGAGCTTTCTGATATCGCCGAACCGTACGGCGTAAAAATCGCCCTTGAGTTTGTCGGCCATCCGCAATGTACAGTCAATACATTTGAACAGGCGTATGACATCATCAATACTGTCAGCCGCGACAATGTCGGGCTTGTCTTTGACAGCTTCCATTTCCATGCGATGGGATCAAATATTGAAAGCTTAAAGCAGGCGGACGGGAAGAAAATCTTTATTTATCATATTGACGATACGGAAGATTTCCCAATCGGCTTTTTAACGGATGAAGATCGCGTATGGCCCGGCCAAGGGGCGATTGACTTGGATGCCCACTTATCAGCCCTCAAGGAAATCGGCTTCTCTGATGTGGTATCCGTTGAGCTGTTCCGGCCTGAATACTATAAGCTAAGTGCTGAGGAAGCCATTCAAACAGCGAAAAAAACAACGGTTGATGTCGTATCGAAATACTTCAACATGTAACGGATAAAGGAGGGGTGAACATGGCTTTTGTATCGATGAAAGAGCTTCTTGAAGATGCAAAGCGGGAGCAATATGCGATTGGCCAGTTTAATATCAACGGTTTGCAGTGGACGAAGGCGATTTTGCAAGCGGCGCAAAAGGAGCAATCACCAGTCATCGCCGCGGCTTCCGATCGCCTTGTCGACTATTTAGGCGGATTTAAAACGATTGCCGCCATGGTCGGCGCGTTAATGGAGGAAATGGCGATTACCGTTCCCGTGGTGCTTCATCTTGATCACGGAAGCAGTGCGGAACGCTGCAGACAGGCCATTGATGCCGGATTCAGCTCAGTGATGATTGACGGCTCTCATCAGCCGATTGACGAGAATATCGCGATGACAAAAGAAGTCACCGATTATGCCGCAAAGCACGGCGTGTCAGTAGAAGCCGAAGTCGGCACGGTCGGAGGAATGGAAGACGGGCTGGTCGGCGGGGTCCGCTATGCCGATATCACGGAATGTGAGCGGATCGTCAAAGAAACCAATATCGACGCGCTAGCCGCTGCCCTCGGCTCTGTACACGGCAAATATCAGGGTGAGCCGAATCTCGGATTTAAGGAAATGGAGGCTATCTCCCGCATGACTGATATTCCCCTCGTTCTTCACGGGGCATCCGGGATTCCGCAGAATCAGATCAAAAAAGCCATCACGCTCGGCCACGCGAAGATCAATATCAATACGGAATGTATGGTAGCCTGGACAAACGAAACACGCCGCATGTTTCAGGAAAACAGCGATCTGTACGAACCGCGCGGCTATATGACACCCGGCATTGGAGCCGTGGAAGAGACAGTGCGAAGCAAAATGAGAGAGTTCGGATCAGCCGGTAAAGCAGCTAAGCAGCAGGTCGGCTGAAGAGACCTGAAACCGCCGAGATGGCGGTTTTTTTGTGCGGTGTTGCGTCCGTACCCCCGAAACGATTATGATGATGGCAGCAGTGTAAGAAACGGGAGTGGTTCAGTTTGAATAAAATCATGATTGTAGAAGACAGTGAAGACATTCGCGGACTATTGCAGAATTATCTTGAAAAATACGGATACCAAACCGTGGTCGCCGCGGATTTCACGGCTGTTCTTGATGTCTTTTTGCGAGAAAAGCCTGATGTGGTGCTGCTTGATATCAACCTGCCGTCCTATGACGGCTATTATTGGTGCCGCCAGATCCGCCAGCACTCCACAAGCCCGATCATTTTCATTTCAGCCAGAAACGGGGAAATGGATCAGGTGATGGCGATTGAAAACGGCGGAGACGATTATATCGAAAAACCGTTTTCCTACGATATTGTGCTGGCGAAAATCAAAAGCCAGATCCGCAGGGCATACGGAGAGTACGCCGCAAAACAGGGGGAGAAAGTGGTTGAATATGCCGGCGTGCAGCTCTTTGTGGAACGGTTTGAACTGCGCTTTCATGACGAAAAAAGCGAGCTTTCTAAAAAAGAAAGTAAGCTTTTGGAAGTGCTGCTGGAGCGGGGAGAAAAGGTGACGGGAAGAGACAGGCTCATGGAAAAAACGTGGGACACCGACATTTTCGTCGATGATAATACACTTAACGTGTATATCACGCGGCTCAGAAAAAAACTGCGGGAGCTGAATGCGCCTGTTTCGATTGAATCGGTGCGGGGCGAAGGCTACCAGCTGAGGGCGCAGTCATGAAGCTGTTTCTCCGGTCTCATACAGTGCTGATTCTGCTTTTTCTCCTTCAAGGGCTGTTTGTCTTCTTTTATTACTGGTTTGCGGGTCTTCATTCTTTTTCTCACTTGTTTTACATATTGGGCGTGCAGCTTCTTATTTTGGCGGGTTATCTTGCCTATCGCTGGTACAAAGACCGCGGCGTGTATCATTGGCTCAGCTCGGGACAGGAAGGGACGGACATCCCGTATCTCGGTTCTTCAGTGTTTTGTTCAGAGCTGTATGAAAAGCAGATGGAGCTGATCCGGCTGCAGCACCAGAAGCTCCATGAGACCGAAGCCAAGCTTGACGCGCGCGTGACGTATATGAATCAATGGGTGCACCAAGTAAAGACGCCGCTGTCGGTCATTAATTTAATCATTCAGGAAGAGGATGAGCCCGTTTTTGAACAAATCAAAAAAGAAGTCCGACAGATTGAATTCGGGCTGGAGACGCTTCTTTATTCTTCAAGGCTCGACCTGTTTGAACGGGATTTTAAAATCGAAGCGGTTTCCCTGTCCGAGCTTCTCCAATCAGTCATTCAAAGCTATAAACGATTTTTTATTCAATACCGCGTTTATCCGAAAATGAACATTTGCGATGATCATAAGATTTACACCGATGCAAAATGGCTCAAATTTGCGATCGGCCAAGTGGTCACAAATGCGGTCAAGTATTCAGCGGGCAAGAGTGACAGAATTGAGCTGAATGTCTCCCGCGATGAAGACAGGACGGTGCTTGAAGTCAAAGATTACGGTGTCGGCATTCCCTCCCAAGACATCAAGCGGGTGTTTGACCCTTATTATACCGGTGAAAACGGACGGCGTTTCCAAGAATCTACTGGAATCGGCCTCCATCTCGTCAAAGAAATTACGGACAAGCTCAATCATACAGTGGACATCAGCTCGTCTCCCGGTAAAGGGACATCGGTTCGATTTTCATTTCTTACAAAAATGTAAGGCTGCGTTAAGAAAACAACATAGCTCGTTTTGTTTCCCCTTGATAACATGGATTTACGTCAAGGGGATTTTTATGTTAAATGCCCCGGCACTACATGAAAGCAGCCCAGACCAACAAGAATAAAACCATAAGGAGGATTTTCATGGCGAATATGCTTGAAGTCAAACATATAAATAAAACCTATAAAGGACAAGTGTCCTATCAAGCCTTAAAGCAAATTTCATTTTCTATAGAAGAAGGCGAGTTCACGGCGGTGATGGGACCGTCCGGCTCCGGAAAAACAACCCTTTTGAATATCATTTCAACGATCGACCGTCCGGATTCAGGCGATATCCTGATTCACGGAGAAAACCCGCATCGCCTGAAGCGGACAAAGCTCGCTCATTTCCGCCGAAAGCAGCTCGGATTTGTGTTTCAGGATTTCAACCTTCTGGACACGCTGACGATCGGTGAAAATATTATGCTGCCATTAACGCTTGAAAAAGAAGCGCCGTCTGTAATGGAAGAAAAACTGCAAGGCATCGCGGAAAAGCTTGGAATCGAAGACCTGCTCAACAAACGGACGTTTGAAGTGTCCGGAGGCCAGCGCCAGCGGGCCGCCATCGCAAGAGCGGTCATTCATAAGCCGTCACTCATCCTGGCCGATGAACCGACGGGAAACCTTGATTCCAAAGCGTCAAAAGACGTCATGGAAACGATGCAGAGCCTGAATCAGGATGATCATGTCACGGCTTTGATGGTGACCCACGATCCTGTTGCGGCAAGCTACTGCCGCCGCGTCATCTTTATAAAAGACGGCGAACTGTTTAATGAGATTTACCGCGGGGAAAACCGCCAAGTATTTTATGAACAAATTCTTGATGTGCTGTCTATGCTGGGGGGAAACGCAAATGACCTTTCTTCAGTTCGCTTATAAAAACGTCACCAGAAACAAAAGGGCCTATCTTGCATTCTTTTTAAGCAGCGCCTTTTCCGTTTTGATTTTCTTTACCTTTGCGATGTTCCTGTTTCATCCGGCATTAAAGGAAGGCTACCTGAATAATATCGCCAAAAAAGGATTAACCGCCGCGGAATGGATGATCTTTGTTTTTTCTTTCTTATTTGTTCTGTATTCGGTTAATGCATTTTTGAAATCGAGAAATAAAGAATTCGGCATCCTGCTCATGCAGGGCATCACGCCGGGGCAGCTAAGAAAGCTCATTACTGCGGAAAATGTGATCATCGGCGTCATGTCAATTGCAGCCGGCATTATCGGAGGATTCATTTTTTCAAAGACGTTCTTTACGGTCGGCGCTTATATTTTAGAAATGGACGCGCTGCCTTTGTATATGCCTTGGAAAGCGCTCGGTATTACGGCTGGCGGATTTCTGCTCTTATTTTTCCTTTTATCGCAGTTTACGATCCTTTTTGTCAGATCAAATACGGTTATCAAATTAATAAAGGGCACTGACAAGATTAAGCCGGAGCCAAAGCCGTCCGTGCTACTGTCCTTATTCGGCATCGCCTGTCTGTGCGGCGGGTACGGCATGGTCCTTAAAGGCAATGTCCACGGGACCGAACCGTTTATCATTTTACTGCTCACCGTCATCGGAACGTATTTCTTTTTCAGCCAAAGCAGCATCTGGATTCTGCGCGCGCTGAAGAAGTGGAAAACCTTTTATCTGCGCGGGAAAAATATCATTTGGGTTTCTGACCTTGTCTATCGTTTAAAAGACAACGCCCGCCTGTTCTTTATTGTCAGCATGATTTCCGCGGTTGCGTTTACGGCTACGGGCGTGCTCGTGATGTACAAATCGACCGTCGGGGCGGAAGAGTCCGCTTATGAGATGGAGTATATATCTTACAGCGGCAATCCAAAAGAACAGACTCATTTGAAAAAAATTGACCATGAACTGAAAACACACGGCTTTACGTATAAGAAAGACGAAATAGATGTTTCTTATGTTCGCTATCAGGAAGGAGAAACTGTTCCCCCTGTTTACATGATCAGCGAATCGGATGTATCAAAATACTTCCATGTCAAGCTGAACGGCCTGAAAAATGATGAGGCTGTCTTTTTACCGGGCACGTATGACCGCAATTTCAAAAACGAAGCGCCGGATCAGCTGAAGCTGCTGAACCAAAAAGGCAAGCCGTCTGACCAAAAACTGTCGGTAAAAGAAGTCAAAAAACCGCTGATTTCATTAAATGCCATCATCGCGGTGAACGATAAAACCTTTGATCAGCTCAAATCACTCGGTGATAAAGCGACATTATACGGCTACAGGTATGATCATTGGAAAGACAGTCTTGGGTTCAGCCAATCCTTGAAAAATGAGATTTACGGCAATTATATCGACGTGCATTCTGATTTTATGGCAAAAGCCGGAACTTACTATGATACGGTGCAGCTGCCGAGCTTAAGTTTATTCATCGGCCTGTTTATCGCGATCGTCTTCTTTATCGCGGCAGCAAGTTTCTTATATTTCAGGCTGTTCACCGATTTAGAAGAAGATCGGGAGCGTTACCGTTCGCTGGCCAAAATCGGTTTGAGTGAGCGTGAGATGTCACAAAGCGTGACGATACAATTGGCGATTCTCTTTTTCTTTCCATTTGTCATTGCTGTCATGCATACGCTGTTTGCCTTGAGAACATTGGCCGTGGATGGCTATTCCGTTGTAGCGGGACCGCTCAGTCTCACCATCGGAGGGTTTTTCCTTTTTCAGCTTCTGTTCTTCCTCGCGGTGCGGTCAAGCTATTTGAAAAAAATGAACAAGTAAGGGGAGTGCAAAGATGAAAAAAGCAATGGCAATCCTGGCCGTCTTGGCGGCTGCTGCCGTAGTATGCGGGCTTCTCTTTTTTCATAACGATGTTACAGACAGATTTAATCCGTTTATTCACCAGCAAGATGTCTATGTGCAGATTGATCGAGATGGCAAACATCTTAGCCCAGGCGGTACTGAGTATACATTAGACGGATATCATGCATCCGGAAAAAAAGAAGAAGTGACCTTTTTCGCCGGTAAAGACCTTCGGAAGAACGCGTATTTGAAGGTGAAGGCAAAAGGAAAGTATGTCGAGACTTGGGAAGAAGTCAGGTTTGAAGATATGCCGCACTCCGTACAGTCAGCATTAAAGTGAATCATAAAAAACGGCACAGTGTCATAACTGTGCCATTTTCTTTATTTTTTATTTTCTTCGGCCCGTTTGATCAGCATGTCGGTGATGATATCCACCTGTTTGCTGACAGAAATCGGATCGTACGGGTAGAACGTGTCAAAGTCATTGATAAACACGCGATTATGTTTCACAGCGTCTAGGTTTTTCCAAATGGAGGAGTCCTCCAGCTTGTCGAGTGTTTTGCTTTCGCCTTTCGGATTGTAGTCCGTAATGAACATATAATCTGCGGCATACTCAGGAATGACCTCTTGAGAGAGCTGTTTCATCTCTCCTTTTTTGATGACATCTTGTTCAATTTTTTCAGGCGCTTTTAACCCAAGCGCATTGTATACAGCTTGGCCGCCACGTCCGCCATTGTCATTGAAGACCCAGAATTCGCCCTTGTCCGTGTTTTCATAAATGCCGAAGGTCGCATCTTTGTCGATGACGCCGGCTATTTTCTTTTTGGCTGCTTCCGCTTTTTTGTTAAAGTCAGCCATAAATGCTTTTGCTTTATCCTTGGCACCCGCAATATCTCCGAACATTGCAACGGTATCTTCGACGTTTTTCGCGGTGTTATAAGGAACGACAACGGTTGGAGCGATTTTCTTTAATTTATCGACATTCTCTTCATTCATGACAACAATTAAGTCAGGCTGAAGCTCCATGACTTTCTCAACGCTGATCGGATCACCGACATCCTTTACATCTTTCAGCTTTGATTTTAAAAATGGATTATCAAATGACCATGAGCCCGAGCCGACCACATTTGCCCCGACAGACAGCAATTCCCCGGCATAAAAATCAGTGACGATGCGTTTCGGATGTGCAGGAATGTTGACGTTCCCTTTTGTTGATTTGTATGTTCTAATTTCTGTCTTTTCGGAAGCTGAATCACCTGAGCTTCCTTTCGAAGCCGTGCCGCTGCAAGCACTGACAAACATGAGGAGCAGCACCAGCATGCCCACGAGCAATGTGTTCTTTTTCATCAAGAACCCTCCAATATGTATTTTGATCCATTAGTAATGATTATCATTATCAATTAATAATATAGCAAGAAACCTGTGCCCCGTCTATCACTATTTTAATAGGAGAAAGTTTTTGTTATACAAGTGACGCGGTATTCTTAATCGATTATTATAGGTAAATAGGAGGAGGAAAATATGGAAATCACAAAAAGAGGTGCCGCATGGGAATGGCTTCATAGCTGGTGGATGCTGTTTATTTTCATGCCTTTTGCCATTACCAGTTTTTTTGCCTTTTTATTTATTGGCATCAAGGTTAGAAATAAAAAGTGGATCATGTACGGAATCATTTATTTTTTCGTATTTGCGTTTGCTTTCGTGCTGCCTGATCCGCCCGGATTGCTTATTGTGCTCCCGTTGTGGGCTGTGACGATTATTCACGGTTTTAAAGTGCGTCCGCTGTATCTGATTCAGCTGGATGTCTACAAAGACAATGTGGAGGCACGGGCCTTTGCTGAGGCAAGAAGTGAAGCCGAGAGCAGATTTCATGCGCCGAAACAGTCTATTCAAGATATACATATTCGCAAAGAACGGTAAGAAAAAAGCTCAACACTAAACATTGTGTTGAGCTTTTTATATGCTACTGCTGATAGGAATGCTGCTGGAATGGTGTGTTTTGGCCGAATGGAAGTGTAGACACATTCGTATTCATCACGCTTGATTGTCCAGTGATTTCTTGTTGCATTTGGTTGCACATGTTGACAACCTGCTGGCACTTTTGAATGGCCATGTCGTGTCCGTGCAGCGCTTGCTGAATGGTATGTGCAGCTTGTTGTTCGTGGTTTAGAATCTGTTGCAGCATTTGAATGTTTTGCTGCTCCTGATGAAGCATTTGACGATATTGGTTGCTGCTTTGCTGTGTTTGCTGAATAAGCTGCTGAGCTGTCTGGCGGCACTGGTTCAGCTGCTGCAGGCTGTGTTGCGTATTGTGCATAAATGACCCCTCCGTATGTTCAATTGACATTTGTCGGTATTATCATGCGACCCTAACCAAAAGAAATTCTGCAAAAGGGGAACTACAATTATTTTCCTTACCCCCTCTATCTTTGAATGAAATCGGCAAAGATTGTATACTTGTAAAAACCCTTTTTATGTAAATGTCCCGCTCTGCACATAAGAATAGCGGAAAACGAAACTCCGAAATCTGGAGAATCGTATTCCGCTTTTTTCTTTTCTTGCTTCAGAAACCGCCTTCGCCCGCAGTAAATGGGATGTTTAATCTGTTTTCTACGGCGCGGAGGCGCTGATTGAGACGGTTTAAGCGGCGTGTATGGCGTTCAACAGTCTGGCTTAGCTGATTGACCTGATCGGCCAATCTTGCAATTTCCCGGTTTTGACGGCGATCCTCATTCGACAGACGGGTTAATTCTCTTGTCTGCTGTTCGTTTTGCCGTTCAAGAGCAGCGACTCTTCTTTCCAATGCCGGCTGTCTGTCCGTCTGGTATGGCTGGTATACATCCTGCTGCGGATATGGATTGTATTCATATTGGCTATAGTAGGGTTCCTGCTGAGGGAGCTGCGGGCTGTAATATTGATAAGGGTTCATGTAATCAATCTCCTTAAAAAGAAATGTGGGTGAATTCCTTATAATCTATGTAGTCATTGGCACAGTGCCACGGCATTCGCCTAAAAAAGTAAGAAAGGACGGTGATGACGCTGAGCAGAAAAGGACCTGTTATTGTGTTTCTGTCTGCTGTATGTCTCATCATTTCGGGCTGCCAAAAGCCAAAAGACGAGACGCCGTTTTATTACGGAACTTGGGATGAGGGCATTATCCCCGGTCCCATGGATGGCGTGAAATCAGCAACGGTCACATTTACCAAAGACAAGGTGCTGGAGACGGAGGTGATTGACGGGAGAGGAGAGGTGCAGTTGCCCTTTATGGAATACAAGGTGATATCTCAAAGCGCTGACGGTTCCATTGAGATCCAGTACCTTGGCTCCTATTATCCGCTCAAAAGCAAACTGAAAAGAGGGAAAGACGGGACGTTGATATGGGAGCAAAATGGTCAGGAAAAAACGATGACAAGAATCGAGCCAAAGGCCGGCAAGGAGGAGAAACATGAGAAATAAAAAAGCGGAAAGACTGGTGTTAACAGGCCTTATTTTACATATCATTCAGTGGTTGTTGGTATTATGGGCTTTTCTCAAAATCAAACATGTATTTAGTGACTATACGATCTACAATCCGAATGTCATAAACGGAACAATGCAGTCGTTATCGTTTATGCAAATGCTGCGTTCTATGATGTACTCGGGCGCCATGGTGAATTATGTTCTGTTTTTTGTGATTGCATTGCTTATCTATTGTTTAGTGCTTCATGCGGTCATGATTGTTCTGGAAATGGCTGCTTATGTGATGATCAGACGGAATCCTTCATCTTCATGGGCATATTTTTTGACGGCGGCGGGTGTGAAGCTTGCAATCTTAAATATCACGGGTATTCCATTTTTAGCTGCCGGCTTCCTGCTGATGAAACAGAAACAAGCAGAAAGCGGCGAAAAGGGTGCAGAACCAAAGCGAAAGCCGCGCACGCGGATACGGAGACAAGGCAGACGTCTAAACAGAAACAGGAGAAAATCATCGCTTTCAGTTGAATATCAAAAAGAAAAAACGATATGATGGGACTATAGCCTGAAAACGACACGAAGGAGATGCAGGATGTACAAATTAATAGCAATTGATATGGACGGAACACTTTTAAATGATCATCATGAAGTGACGGGGGAGGTCCGCGACGCACTGCATGCCGCAAAAGCGGAAGGGGTAAAAATTGTCCTTTGCACCGGCCGGCCTATCGGAGGTGTTCGGAGATACTTAGATGAACTCAATTTAATTGAGGAAGGCGACTACGTCATTGCCTATAATGGGGCGCTTGTTCAAAATACGCATACAAAAGAAGTGGTGACGGAATTGTCTCTAGGATATGATGATTTGGCATCATTATATGATCTGAGCTTAGAGCTGAAGACACCGATGCACTTCTTCGACTCAGCCAACCTGTATACGCCTAACCGTGATATCAGCGAATTTACCGTATATGAGTCGTACGTGACACAGGTGCCGCTTCATTACCGCAAGATTGAGGAGATGCCTAAAGACATTCTCATTCCGAAGGTGATGTTTATTGATAAACCAGAGCACTTAAGCCGCGCCATTACATCGATACCGAAAGACGTGAGAGAAAAGTATACGATGGTCAGAAGCGCTCCTTTCTTTTACGAAATTCTGCATCCGGAAGCAAGCAAAGGAAACGCAGTGCGTCAGCTGGCGAATCTGCTCGGAATCGAGCAGGCTGAAGTCATGAGCATAGGCGACAACGGCAACGATCTGACAATGATCGAATGGGCCGGCTGCGGTGTTGCCATGGCAAACGCCATTCCGGAAGTGCTTGAGGCCGCAAACTTTCAAACGCGCTCCAATAATGAACATGGCGTTGCGCATGCGATTCACGAGCTTGTTTTGGCTAAATAAAAAATCCAGCCTTTTAAAGGCTGGATTTTTTCGTTTTATTGATATAATGTCAATGCTTTGACGAATCGATTTGACTTTCGTTATGCTGATAAAACCAATTCGTTCACAATATGTATGATATTAATCTGAATTGAAAAGGGGACTGATCAGATGTGCACAAGTCTTACATTGGAAACTGCTGACCGTAAACATGTATTAGCGAGAACAATGGATTTTGCATTTCAGCTGGGGACAGAGGTGATTCTCTATCCGCGCCGTTACAGTTGGAGTAGTGAAGCTGACGGAAAGGCCCATCAGACACAGTACGCTTTTATCGGTATGGGGAGAAAACTTGGAAATATTTTATTTGCAGACGGCGTTAATGAAAACGGTTTATCGTGTGCTGCACTTTATTTTCCGGGCTATGCGGAGTACGAAAAAACGATACGGGAAGACACCGTACACATTGCCCCGCATGAGTTTGTGACATGGGCGCTGTCAGTCTGTAAGTCTTTGGATGACGTGAAAGAAAAGATTCGATCTTTAACGATTGTAGAGAAAAAATTAGATCTATTGGATACGGTTTTACCGCTTCACTGGATATTGTCAGACCGGACGGGACGCAGCCTGACGATAGAACCGAGAGCAGATGGCCTCAAAGTCTATGACAATCAGCCTGGTGTCATGACGAACAGCCCCGACTTTATATGGCATGTAACCAATCTGCAGCAATATACAGGAATCAGACCGAAGCAATTAGAGAGCAAAGAGATGGGCGGATTAGCCCTTTCCGCTTTTGGCCAAGGCTTAGGAACTGTAGGCCTGCCGGGGGATTATACACCGCCCTCCCGGTTTGTCAGAGCTGTGTATTTGAAAGAACACCTAGAGCCGGCGGCCGATGAAATGAAAGGTGTAACAGCCGCTCTTCAAATTTTGGCAAATATGACGATACCCAAGGGCGCAGTGATAACGGAAAAAGACGAAATTCATTATACGCAATATACTTCCGTGATGTGTAACGACACGGGAAACTACTATTTCCACCACTATGACAATCGGCAAATCCAAAAAGTAAATTTATTTCATGAAGACCTTGACTGTTTGGAGCCTAAAGTGTTTTCCGCTAAAGCAGAAGAAAGTATTCACGAGCTTAATTAATTCACATCAATCAGCTGATTCCGGTTTGAATCCGGAGTCAGCTGTTTTTTTATACGATCGTTACGGCGTCTGAGTGGATAGGCAGTTTGCTAAAAGCGAAAGCAAAGGCAAGGAAATGGCGAAATCGTATATCCATTTTTTGAATAAAAACTGAGTCTTTGCTTCATCAGACTCAGTTTTCTTGCCGATATAGAGGTTATTGCACTAGTTGAATGAACCAATGCCGTTCCATTATGGTTACGCAAGGGTCTTTTCAGCTTAAATAGAAAAAATTAATCTCAACTCATTGACAAACTCGCAATACAAATGTACATTTTGATTTATTCATATTAAACGACTAGGAATATAGGAGTTTATTTTTCGGACTTTTCAGCCTAAAAAACATTATAAAAGGAGTAACGTCATGACAAGCAAAAAGAAGCAAATCAAATTAGGAGTTTTTCTTGCGGGGACCGGACATCATGTTGCGTCTTGGCGGCATCCGGACGCGCCTGCGGATGCGAGTATGAACTTGGATTATTTTAAAGAGCTGGCGAGAACAGCGGAGCGGGGCAAGCTGGATATGCTGTTTTTAGCAGACAGCCTGTCAATCGACAGCAAATCGCATCCGAATGTGCTTACAAGGTTTGAGCCATTTACTTTGCTTTCAGCTTTGGCGCAGGTGACTTCAAGAATTGGCCTGACAGCGACAGCTTCTACTACTTATAGCGAGCCGTTTCACATTGCCAGACAGTTCGCCTCACTGGATCACCTGTCCAACGGCCGTGCCGGATGGAATGTCGTGACCTCATCCATTGAGTCAACAGCGCTGAATTTCAGCGGGGAAAAGCATCTCGAACACCACTTGCGCTATCAGCGGGCAGAAGAATTTGTCGAGGCCGTAAAGGGGCTTTGGGATTCATGGGAAGAGGACGCCTTTATCCGCAATAAAGAAACAGGTGAATTCTTCGATAAAGAAAAAATGCACGAGCTCAACCACAAAGGAGATTATTTCTCAGTCCGCGGGCCTCTGAACGTTTCAAGAACGCCGCAGGGCCAGCCGGTCATTATTCAGGCGGGCTCATCAGGGGATGGGAAAGCGCTGGCTGCCAAAACGGCTGAAGTGATTTTTACGGCGCAAAACCATTTAGAATCGGCACAGGAATTTTATCAATCAATTAAAAAGCAGGCAGCCGAGTTTGGCCGCGATCCTGAGAAGATCGCGATCATGCCGGGCATTTTTCCGGTCATCGCAGACACTGAAGAAGAGGCGCGGGCTAAATATCAAGAGCTTCAAGATTTAATCATTCCATCTGTCGGTCTGCAAATCCTTCAGAATTATTTAGGCGGAATTGATTTGTCTGCATATCCGCTTGACGGGCCGCTGCCAAAGCTTGACGCGGATGCATCAAACGCGGTGAAGAGTCGATTTAAGCTTGTTCAAGAAATGGCTGAACGAGACAATATGACAATACGTGAGCTTTACAAATACGTTGCAGGCTCCAGAGGCCATCACATTTTTGTCGGAACGCCGGAACAGCTTGCCGACAAGATGCAGGAATGGGTGGATCATAAAGCTTGTGACGGATTTAATATCATGCCTCCGCTCCTTCCGGAAGGAATTGAACTGTTCGTTGACAAAGTGGTTCCGATTTTACAGGAGCGCGGCGTGTTCAGAAACGAATATGAAGGCACAACATTGAGAGAGCATTTTGGTTTAGAAAAACCGGTAAACCGTTATGCGAAGTAAGGAGGAACGCTCGATGAAGACGCAATATCGCCTCGCAGCTGAACGTGATGCCGAACAGCTTCTCGAGCTGACATGGCGCGCCTACGAACCGATTCGAAAGCTCGGCATTCGTTTTGCCGCGGCCCAAGCGGATCTGGATCTGGTCTTAAACAATATCCGAAAAAACGCCTGTTACGTCATGGAAGAAGACGGGCGGATCATCGCGACCATCTCCTTACGAATGCCTTGGGGACAGCAGCCTGGACCATATGGCGTTCCTCATATCTGGTGGTTCGCTGTTGATCCTGAAACCGGGCAAAAGGGAGTCGGGACAAAGCTGCTTCAATGGCTTGAGCAGACCATCCTGCGCGATACGTTAAAGGTTCCGTTTGTATCTCTAGGAACAGCGGATAAGCACCCGTGGCTGATCGAGATGTATGAAAGAAAAGGATATGTCCGAGCAGGCGAGAAGGATCTGGGCAAAGGACATATGACAGTCTATATGAAAAAACAACTGCGACATGACCTATAAAAGATAAAAGGCGGGAAAATCAAATGAAAATGAAAAAATGGACTGTGCTGTTAGTTGCTGCGTTATTAGCCGTGCTATCAGCTTGCGGCAATGGAAACAGCAGCAGTAAAGAGGATGACAACGTACTTCATGTGGGTGCGACCGGACAGAGCTACCCGTTCGCTTATAAAGAAGACGGAAAGCTGACAGGTTTTGATGTAGAAGTAATGGAAGCTGTTGCAAAGAAAATCGGCATGAAACTGGACTGGAAGCTGCTCGAATTCAGCGGTCTGATGGGAGAGCTTCAAACAGGCAAGCTTGACACCATTTCCAATCAGGTAGCGGTGACAGATGAACGCAAGGAAATGTACAACTTCACAGAACCGTACTCTTATGCAGGAACACAGATTGTCGTCAAAAAAGACAACAACGACATCAAATCAGCAGACGATTTAAAAGGAAAGACAGTAGCTGCTGTTTTAGGTTCAAATCACGCGAAAAATCTTGAAAGCAAAGATCCTGACAAAAAAATCAATATCAAAACATACGAAACACAAGAAGGCACGCTGAAGGATGTCGCATACGGACGTGTGGACGCTTACGTAAACAGCCGAAGTGTGCTGATCGCGCAAATTAAGAAAACAGGCTTGCCGTTGAAGCTTGCCGGAGATCCAATTGTGTACGAACAAGTCGCATTCCCATTTGCCAAGGATGACGCGCACGACAAGACCCGTAAAAAAGTCAATAAAGCGCTCGATGAACTGCGCAAAGACGGAACGCTTAAAAAGCTTTCAGAAAAATATTTTAACGAAGATATCACAGCAGAACAGAAGCATTAAGAAACGGCGGTGAACCACCAGAATGAATACGATTGATTGGGAATTCATGATCTCTGCATTCCCGACTTTAATTCAGGCCCTTCCGATTACATTGTTTATGGCTATAGCAGCTATGATTTTTGCGATTATCGGAGGACTTATTCTCGCACTCATTACAAAAAACAAAATTCCAGTGCTTCATCAGCTGTCAAAGCTGTATATCTCATTTTTCCGGGGCGTGCCGACACTTGTGCAGCTGTTCTTAATTTATTACGGGCTGCCGCAGCTGTTTCCGGAGATGAGCAAGATGACAGCTCTCACAGCTGCCATTATCGGTTTAAGTTTAAAAAACGCCGCCTATTTGGCAGAAATCTTCCGCGCCGCCCTTAACTCTGTTGATGAAGGGCAGCTGGAGGCGTGCCTGTCTGTCGGTATGACGAAACTTCAGGCTTACAGACGAATTATCCTTCCGCAAGCAGTCAGGAATGCGATACCGGCAACGGGTAATACATTTATCGGCCTCCTAAAAGAAACCTCATTGGCATTTACTTTGGGTGTCATGGAGATGTTTGCGCAAGGTAAGATGTATGCATCAGGAAATCTGAAGTATTTTGAAACCTATTTGGCGGTTGCGATTGTCTACTGGGTTCTTACAATCATTTACAGCATCCTGCAGGACTTGTTTGAACGCGCCATGAGCAAGCCATACCGGACTTAGAGGTGAAATCAGTTGATAAAAGTAAAAAATATTCGCAAAGCGTTTAAAGATCTGGTCGTGCTGGACGGAATCGACCTTGAAGTAAAACGCGGAGAAGTGGTGGCGATCATCGGTCCGTCCGGTTCCGGAAAATCAACGCTTCTTCGGTGCTTGAATCTATTGGAGCGCCCCAATCAAGGCATCATTGAAATTGGAGAAGCCAAACTGAACGCGGAAAAGTTTACACGCAAGGAAGCGTACCAGCTCCGTCAGCAAACGGCCATGGTCTTCCAAAATTACAATCTGTTCAAAAATAAAACCGCCCTGCAAAACATTACTGAGGCTTTAATCACGGCTCAAAGAAAATCACGAGATGAAGCGAACCGCATTGGGATGGAGATTCTGAGGCAGGTTGGTTTAGAGCATAAAGCTGACAGCTACCCGATCACAATGTCCGGCGGCCAGCAGCAGCGAATCGGCATCGCGCGGGCACTTGCGGTCAATCCGCATGCGATTTTGCTGGATGAACCGACTTCGGCGCTTGACCCAGAGCTCGTGGCGGGTGTGCTTCAGGTCATCAAATCGATTGCGGAAAAACAAACAACAATGATCATCGTCACCCACGAAATGGCATTTGCAAGAGAGGTTGCCGATAAAGTGATTTTTATGGCAGACGGCCATATTATCGAGCAGGGAACGCCTGAAGAACTGTTTGACCATCCGAAAAACGAACGGACGAAACGATTTATCAAGCAGGTGGGAGAGCCTGCAGAGCTTATATAGAAGGGAAGAAGAAGAATGGCCGAAGAAACGTTTCATACACGTTTAATCAATATGCGGCGTGACCTTCATGCACACCCTGAACTTTCATTTGAAGAGTTTGAAACGACAAAAAAAATCCGCCGCTGGCTCGAGGAAGAACATATAGAGATTCTTGAGGTTCCTCAATTAGAAACAGGTGTAATTGCGGAAATCAAAGGGCAGTCAGACGGACCTGTGATCGCGATACGAGCGGACATTGATGCGCTCCCGATCCAAGAACAAACGAACCTGCCGTTTGCCTCTAAGATTGACGGCGCGATGCATGCGTGCGGGCATGACTTTCATACAGCTTCCATTATCGGCACGGCCATTTTGCTGAATAAAAGAAGAGACGAGCTGAAAGGCACGGTCCGCTTTATCTTTCAGCCAGCGGAAGAAATCGCCGCAGGAGCAAGGAAAGTCATAGAAGCAGGCGTGCTGGATGATGTTTCTGCCATTTTTGGCATGCACAATAAGCCTGATTTGCCTGTCGGCACCATTGGGATAAAGGAAGGTCCGCTCATGGCAAGCGTTGACCGGTTTGAGATTGTTGTGAAAGGAAAAGGCGGACACGCCGGCATTCCCAATAACAGCATTGATCCCATAGCAGCGGCAGGCCAAATGGTCAGCGGTCTGCAATCTGTGGTCAGCCGCAACATCAGCTCACTGCAAAACGCGGTCGTCAGTATCACAAGATTACAGGCAGGCAGTTCATGGAACGTGATTCCGGACCAGGCTGAAATGGAGGGCACCGTTCGCACCTTCCAAAAAGAAGCGAGAAAGGCCGTTCCGGAGCATATGAAACGAGTGGCTGAAGGAATCGCCGCGGGCTACGGGGCACAGGCCGAATTCCGGTGGTTTCCTTATTTGCCGTCCGTTCAGAATGTCGGCACGTTTTTGAACGCGGCGTCAGAAGCTGCGGCCCGGCTTGGCTAT
This sequence comes from Bacillus sp. FSL R5-0434, assembly GCF_038004745.1. NCBI lineage: Bacteria > Bacillati > Bacillota > Bacilli > Caryophanales > Bacillaceae > Bacillus > Bacillus sp. FSL R5-0434. The sequence continues at coordinate 3,996,399 of NZ_JBBORV010000001.1, read as the reverse complement.
CAAACGGTTCATGCGGAGCAATCTCCGGGCGGAGAAGACTTCGCTCTGTATCAAGAGAAGATCCCGGGATTTTTTGTGTGGATGGGAACGAACGGTACAGAGGAGTGGCATCACCCGGCGTTTACATTGGATGAAGACGCACTGCAAGTTGCATCCAGCTACTTTGCTGAGCTGGCTGTTATTGTACTGGGGGCAATCAAATGATCCAAACAGAACTGACAGCAGGTCTTGCTGAGGCCGTAAGATTATCACAGCCTGAGAACGCCACTGACGCGATGCGTGAAGCCAAAAAGGGATTGCTCGATTTTACAGCCGCATCATTTGCCGGAAAAGAAGAAAACGGCATTCAAAAGCTTTTGCATCTGATCGAAGAGGAAGGCGGCACGCCCCTTGTCCCTATTATCGGACAAGGGAAAAAGGCAGCGCCATTACAATCTGCGCTGCTCAATGGATTTATCGCCCATGCGCTGGATTTCGATGATGTCCATTCCGATGTAAGGGGACATCCGAGTGCAGTTATTTTGCCGGCACTCATTGCTTCAGCTGCCGCTCGAGAAAGTGACGAGCGGCTTCTTGGCGCTTATATTGTCGGTGTGGAAGTAATGGCAAGGCTTGGGGAGTCGATTGGCAGCCCGCACTATGAAAAAGGCTGGCACAATACGGGAACGCTCGGGGCCATAGCCGCCGCCTGTGCTGCAGGGTACGCGGAGGAACTCACTCAAGAAGAAATGGAAAAAGCAATCGGTTTTGCCGCAACGCAGTCTGCCGGAATGAGGGTGCAATTCGGCACAGAAATGAAACCGCTGCACGCAGGGCTGGCAGCTCAATCAGGCTTGCTTGCTGTTAAGCTGGCCCAATCTGATGTTGGAGGCTCTCGTACGGCACTGGATGGAGAAAAAGGTTTCTTCAGCCTATACGGTGATTTAGATAAGGCTCAAACCACGCTGTTAAGCCATTGGGGCAAACCATGGAGAATCGTGAAGCCAGGTTTATGGTTTAAAATCTATCCATTTTGTTCTGCGGCGCACCACGCGGCAGATGCCATTCGCGAGCTTATCTCTCAGGAAGCCATTTCTGCTGACAATACAGAACGGATTGAAGTCGTTTTTCCGCCTGGCGGAGATGCTGCATTAACGGCAAGATCACCAAAAACAGGAGAGGAAGGCCGCTTCAGCGTTGAATATGTCATTGCCCTTGCCCTGCACGGACAGAAGCTGATTGCTGAACATTTCAACAGCGAGCCAATACCAAATCATATGCAGGCCGCAATGCGTCATATTCAGCGTGTGTATGACAATCGCATTCAGCCAGCCTCTCAAGCGGTTCCGAAAGGCCGTTTCACCATTGTTCGGGCGTTTTTATCAGATGGACGCATATGTGAAGCGCGGGTGGACTGCCCGAAGGGAGCTCCCGGAAACGGTCTGTCTGAAGAAGATGTAAAAGAAAAATTAAAATCAGCGCTGCCAAGTGATGTGCAAAAAGCATCGCAGATCATAGAGGCCATTGAGTGCGCTGACATGAAAGAATTTATATCGCATTTAGATTAGAATCCGCCTTTCATCCCCTCCTTCAGATGATATGATAAAGCCAAATCATACGTTTGAAAAAGGAGAAAGGCCATGACGGTGAATGATGCGGTTGTATGTATTCTGGCAGTCTTTTTATTAGTGGGAGCAGCCGATTATTGCTTGGGAAACAGGTGGGGGCTTGGCGAGCGGTTTGCGGGTGGCTTTAAGGCCATGGGGCCGCTTGCGCTGTCAATGGTCGGGATTGTGTCGCTGGCGCCAGTGCTTGCGGCAATACTGATACCCGTCGTGTCTCCGGTCTATGCCGCCATTGGTGCAGACCCTTCCTCCTTTGCCAACACCATTTTGGCCATTGATATGGGAGGCTATGCGCTGGCAGAAGAAATGGCGAAAGATCCGGACGCAGGCTTGTTTTCATGGGTATTTCTGGGGACGATGATGGGGCCGGCGATCGTATTCACCATTCCCGTCGCTCTTGGCATAATTGAAAAGCAGGATCACCCGTATTTTGCAAAAGGCATTTTAATCGGACTGTGCACTGTGCCGATCGGATGCTTCGCAGGCGGGTTAGCTGCGGGATTTGAGATGGGATTGATCCTGAAAAACATTCTGATTCCAAGTCTTTTTTCTGCGGTTATCGCTTTTGGACTTTGGCGCTGCACCGACAAGACAATCCGCGTATTTCACGTTTTCGGGAAGGCTGTCAGTATTGTTGCGATCATTGGGCTTGTTGCTGTCTCAATTGAAACAATGACAGGCATTGTATTAATACCTGGCCTCGAAAAGATGGAAACAGGCATACAAACCGTAGGCACCATCGCGGTTGTATTGGCGGGCGCTTTTCCGCTGACAGCTTTTATCACAAAAGCTTTTGAGAAGCCGCTCCATACATTAGGCAGGCTGTTACACTTAGATCAGGCAGCGACAGCGGGAATGGTTGCTTCTTTGGCACATCTTATCCCCATGCTCGCCTTATTAAAAGACATGACGCCGAGAGGAAAGGTTATCAATGTCGCGTTTGCGGTCAGCGCAGCCTTTGTGCTCGGCAGCCATCTCGGCTTTGTGACGGGAATGAAGAAAGAAATGGCAGCGGCCATGATCGTCGGGAAATTAGCTGGCGGCATTACGGCTGTCGCGGCAGCTGCGTGGACGACACCCGCCTATACGGCCAAAAAGCAAAGACACGATTCTCTTGAAGGATAGTCTGTTTCAATTCTCCTCATTCGGGAAATGATACAGTAACGTTTCCGGAAAGAGGGTTGGGCACATGGATGCGAAGGACCAGTGCATCTCTAAAATAAAACAGGAAACCAAGCCTTGGATACAGCGATTCGGAAGGCTTGGTTATTTTACATTCGGCGGCGTTTTTATCTTGCTCGGCATTCTGGCATTGATGACGGCTGCCGGAGCTGGCAGCGGGGCAAAGGATTCAAGCGGAGCGCTCCAAACCTTATCACGCATGCCATACGGATCGATTCTGCTTTTCTTCATCGGGATTGGACTCATCGGGTATGTCATATGGATGGTGCTGAGTGCGATTAAGGATACAGAGGGCCATGGCACGGGAAGACGGGGCCTGTCGCGAAGAACAGGAAATTTATTCAGCGCCGCCGTATACGCATCGATTGCCTGGAATGCTCTTCGGTTTGTCTTTGATCATGGAAGCGGCAGCACTTCAGAACAGACGTGGTCCGCTTATGTATTGGCGCAGCCGTTTGGCCAGTGGCTGACGGGACTCACAGGAGCGGGCTTTATCCTATTTGCGATGGTTCAATTCATGAAAGGTATTCGGGTTTCTTTTATGAGAGAATTCGATACGTCAAAAATGAGCAAAGAAATGATATGTATTGCAAAAAACACAGGACGCGCAGGCAACATCGCCCGTGCCATTATTTTCTCAGCCATCGGTTTCTTTCTCATAAAAACCGCTCTCACCTCTGATCCGGACGACACAAGAGGCTTTGACGGGGCGCTCGCCGAGCTCGCGCAGCAGCCGCATGGCAGAGTGATTCTGATCTTTTTGGCGTGCGGGCTTGTGTTATATGGAATATACGCCATCATGAAAGGCATTTATCAATATATGAAGTGGGAAAAATAAGCTCTGGGCAGATCTGTGCCAGAGCGTTTTTCAGTTTCTTGCAAATCAGGTGGATGAAAGCTGTTGCCAGCCTGTATAATAAAAGCAAATCAAAAGCAGGTTCACCATGAACTGATCCAAGGGAGGTGCGGAATGGATCGGGAAAAACAACAATTAAGCATAGAAGCGGCAAGGCTTTATTATCAGTCTGACTACAGTCAGCAGCAAATCGCAGAGCAGCTCAGCATTTCTAGGCCGACCGTTTCCCGATTGCTGCAATACGCAAAAGAAAAAGGATTTGTCCAAATTCGCGTGATGGACCCTTTTGAGGATTTAGATGCGCTCGGTTCCATGCTGGAAGAGAAATACGGGCTTCTCGAAGCGCACGTTGTGTTTTCTCCGACACCGGACTATGCAGCAATCACACATGGCTTGAGCCGTTACGGTGCAGAATATATGCATGAAACGGTAAAAGACGGCGACATCGTCGGCGTCAGCTGGGGAACCACCATGTATCAGATCGCGCAAAACATGCAGCCAAAGCAGGTAAAAGGCGTAGAGGTCGTCCAGCTGAAAGGCGGCATCAGCCATTCCCGGGTAAACACCTATTCAGCTGAAACGATTCAGCTGTTTGCAGAGGCTTTTCAAACGATGCCGCGCTATCTTCCGCTTCCCGTCGTGTTTGATAATGCGGATGTGAAGAAAATGGTGGAGAAAGACCGTCATATCGAGCGGATCATTGAGATGGGCAAGCAGGCGAATATCGCTCTTTTCACGGTGGGAACAGTCCGTGACGAAGCGCTGTTATTCCGGCTCGGCTATTTTAACGAAGAAGAGAAAGCGTTGCTGAAACATCAGGCTGTCGGAGATATCTGTTCGCGTTTCTTTGACGAGGAAGGGAAGATTTGCAGCACCGCCATCAATGACCGGACCATCGGCGTCGAGCTTGAGGATCTGAGGCTGAAGGAACGCTCTATATTAGTGGCCGGCGGAAGCCGAAAAGTGTCCTCCATCCATGGTGCGTTAACAGGAAAATATGCCAATGTGTTAATCATTGACCAGCATACCGCAAGGGCACTTGTTAATGATTTGTGACACCTTCAGACCGTTCGCTGAACAAAATTTCAATTACCAATTTACATATGTTCAAAAGTCGGGTATGCTAAAAAATATCTTAACAAAAAAGGAAGTGTGCGAAGGATGACATTAGCCAATAAAATTGATCATACAGCTTTGAAACCGCATACACAAAAAGCGGATATTCTGAAATTAATAGAAGAAGCGAAAACATACAAATTCGCTTCTGTATGTGTAAACCCGACATGGGTGCAGCTGGCTGCAAAAGAGCTTGAGGGAACAGGAGTTGACGTATGTACAGTCATCGGCTTCCCGCTCGGCGCCAACACAACAGAAACAAAAGCGTTCGAAACGAAGGATGCGATTTCAAAAGGCGCCACTGAAGTGGACATGGTCATTAACATCGCTGCTTTGAAAGACAAAGAAGACGACGTGGTGGAAGCGGATATCCGAGGTGTGGTGGAAGCTGCAGCCGGAAAAGCGCTTGTCAAAGTTATTATTGAAACATGCCTGCTGACAGATGAAGAAAAAGAGCGTGCATGCCGTTTAGCGGTTTCTGCGGGAGCGGATTTCGTGAAAACCTCAACAGGCTTCTCAACAGGCGGCGCAACGAAGGAAGATATCGCTTTAATGCGCAAAACAGTAGGCCCTGATATCGGCGTAAAAGCATCCGGGGGTATCAGAACGAAAGAAGATGTAGACACGATGATCGAAGCAGGTGCAAGCCGCATTGGCGCAAGCGCAGGTGTTTCCATTGTAAAAGGAGAGAACGGAGCCGGCGGAGACGATTATTAAGAAGCAGACGGAAGGCACTTCGCTTTCCGTGCCCTTCTTTTCTTTCCGGGGAAATAATAATGTAAGCGAATACAAATAAAGGAGAAACACATATGAAGTATTTGATTGGGATTATCGGTTTAATCGTGTTTTTAGGCCTTGCGTGGATCGCGAGCAGCGGCAAAAAAAGAATTAAGATCCGCCCAATTATTGTCATGCTCATTTTGCAGTTTATTCTCGGTTACATTCTCCTCAATACGGGGATCGGGAATTTTCTCGTAGGAGGATTTGCACAAGGATTCAGCTACCTGCTTGGCTATGCGGCAGAAGGAATCAACTTTGTGTTTGGCGGTTTGGTGAATGCGGATCAATCGACATTCTTTATGAACGTTCTCTTGCCGATTGTATTTATTTCAGCACTCATCGGGATTCTGCAAAAATGGAAGATCCTCCCGTTTATTATTAAATACATCGGCCTTGCCCTCAGCAAGGTTAACGGGATGGGAAGACTGGAGTCGTACAATGCTGTTGCATCTGCGATTTTAGGGCAATCAGAAGTATTTATCTCCTTAAAGAAAGAACTCGGTTTACTGTCACAGCAGCGGTTGTATACGCTTTGCGCTTCTGCGATGTCAACCGTATCCATGTCAATCGTCGGCGCTTACATGACGATGCTGAAGCCTGAATACGTCGTAACGGCTCTTGTATTGAACTTATTTGGCGGTTTTATCATTGCCTCTATTATTAATCCTTACGAGGTCGCAAAAGATGAGGATATGCTCCGTGTAGAAAATGAAGAAAAACAATCCTTCTTCGAAGTGCTCGGAGAATACATCTTAGATGGTTTCAAAGTAGCGGTTGTTGTCGCAGCGATGCTGATCGGATTTGTCGCGATTATTGCTTTGATCAATGGTATTTTTAACGCTGTACTCGGTATTTCCTTCCAAGACCTGCTTGGATATGTGTTTGCTCCATTCGCTTTTCTTGTCGGTATTCCATGGAATGAAGCTGTTAACGCCGGAAGCATTATGGCAACAAAAATGGTATCAAACGAATTTGTCGCCATGACGTCTCTCTCGCAAAACGGTTTTCACTTCAGCGGCCGCACAACAGCGATTGTATCAGTATTCCTCGTATCGTTCGCGAACTTCTCTTCCATCGGTATCATTGCCGGTGCTGTAAAGGGTCTGAATGAAAAGCAAGGAAACGTTGTTGCTCGTTTCGGTCTGAAATTATTATACGGTGCTACGCTTGTCAGCTTTTTAACAGCGGCAGTTGTAGGTCTGATTTACTGAACATAATCGAAAAGGATCGGTGACTAAAATGAGAATGGTAGATATTATCATCAAAAAACAAAACGGAAAAGAACTCACCACAGAAGAAATCCAGTTTTTCGTAAACGGCTATACGGACGGCAGCATTCCTGATTATCAGGCAAGCGCGCTTGCCATGGCGATTTATTTTCAGGATATGAGTGATCGTGAACGGGCGGACTTAACAATGGCTATGGTGAACTCCGGTGAAACGATTGATCTTTCTGCCATCGAGGGAATTAAAGTGGATAAACATTCAACCGGCGGCGTCGGCGACACGACAACACTCGTCCTCGCACCGCTTGTCGCGGCTCTTGATGTGCCGGTTGCCAAAATGTCCGGCCGCGGCCTCGGTCATACGGGCGGAACAATTGATAAATTAGAGGCGATCGACGGGTTTCACGTGGAACTGTCTAAGGACGAATTTATTAAGCTTGTGAACCGCGACAAGGTTGCCGTCATTGGCCAAAGCGGCAACTTAACGCCGGCGGATAAAAAACTGTACGCCCTGCGTGATGTAACGGGTACGGTGAATTCCATCCCGCTTATCGCTAGCTCCATTATGAGCAAAAAAATCGCTGCCGGAGCGGACGCGATCGTGCTTGACGTAAAAACGGGAGCGGGCGCCTTCATGAAAACAGAGGAAGATGCGGCTGAACTCGCGAAAGCAATGGTACGAATCGGCAACAAAGTCGGCCGCCAAACGATGGCTGTCATTTCCGACATGTCCCAGCCGCTCGGCTTTGCGATCGGAAATGCGCTTGAAGTGAAAGAAGCGATAGACACGCTCAAAGGCGAAGGCCCTGAAGACCTGCACGAGCTAGTCTTAACACTCGGCAGCCAAATGGTCGTGCTTGCGAAAAAAGCAGGTACATTAGACGAAGCAAGAGCGAAGCTTGAAGAGGTCATGAAAAACGGAAAAGCGCTAGAGAAATTCAAAGATTTCTTAAAAAATCAAGGCGGTGACAGCTCGATTGTTGACGATCCGTCTAAGCTTCCGCAAGCGGCTTATCACATTGATGTGCCAGCAAAAGAAGCGGGTGTGGTCTCCGAAATCGTAGCGGACGAAATCGGCGTTGCTGCCATGCTGTTAGGAGCCGGACGCGCCACAAAAGAAGACGAAATTGATTTAGCCGTCGGCATCATGCTCCGCAAAAAGGTCGGCGACAAGGTAGAAAAAGGCGAACCTCTCGTTACGCTCTATGCCAACCGGGAAAATGTCGATGAAGTCATCGCGAAAGTATATGACAATATCCGTATCGCAGCGGAGGCGAAGGCGCCGAAGCTGATTCATACGTTAATTACAGAATAAAAATAAAGCACATCCCATCCTGAGTGGGGTGTGCTGTTTTGATTACAGGATGTGATCAATCGGATATTCCTCTTGTCCGATTTTTTTTGCTTTCGTAAGATTTCTTCTGAAATAGAAGATGAGATAGCATAGGATGATACAAGGGATTCCGCAGAAGAGAGCGATTCTTTGATTGGGATCAAAAGCGAGACCGATACAAGAAGCTGAACATAATAAAAGAGCGGCTATAGGCATAAGAGGATAAAGCGGTGTGCGAAATGTCAGATCTTTTACATTCCCCCCTTTTTTAAGAAATCTCTTTCGGAACAAGAGTTGAGACAGCGCAATGCTCATCCAGACCACGACCCCTGCAAATCCAGCAATCGCTACCATCACCACATAAACAGTTCCAGGCGCCACAATACTGGAAACGAGAGATAAACAAGATACAGCCATACTGATGATTAAAGCATTTAGTGGAATGCCTTTAGATGTGACTTTTTTAAAACGAGAGCTGATCATGTTTTCATTTGCTAACGACCACAGCATACGGGTTGAGGCATATAGGCCTGAATTGGCAACGGACAGCAAGGCTGTTAATATAACAAAATTCATAATATCGGCGGCGTACGGGATTCCGATTTCTGCAAATACTGCTACAAAGGGGCTTTCGATTACTCCTGCTTCTTTCCATGAAATCAGTCCGGATAATACGAAGACGGCACCGATGAAAAAAATGACTGTCCGCCATGCGACATTACGGATGGAACGCGGAATATCCTTTTGAGGATTTGCGGATTCTCCTGCTGTGACGCCGATTAATTCTGTTCCGGAAAAGGCAAAACTCACAGATATCATGGCGATAAATACAGCGAGAAAGCCGTTCGGAAACAATCCTCCATGACCTGTGAAATTTGAAAACATAGGGGCATCAGCCGTCCCGTTTAAAGAGATCAAGCCAAACATGGCGGCGCCTCCTAAAATGATAAATAAAATGATGGTGACAATCTTCACGCTCGAAAACCAAAATTCAGTTTCCGCAAATAATTTGACTGAAAATGCGTTGCATACGAAAAGGAGAGCTGCAAAAATCGCACTCCACATCCATACGCTGCTGTCAGGAAACCAGCGCTGCATGAGAATACCGGATGCGGTAAACTCTGAACCTACCGTCACCACCCAATTCACCCAGTACATGATGCCGACCATAAAACCGGTAGATGGCCCGATGAATGTTGTGGCGTATTTTTGAAAGGAACCGGTCACCGGCATGGCGACCGACAATTCACCAAGACATTGCATGATGAGGTACATCATCAATCCGCCGATTAAATAAGCGAGTATCGTACCGCCGGGACCGGCTTGGCTGAGCGTATAGCCCGTACTGAGGAAAAGCCCTGTTCCTATGACGCCTCCCAATGAAATCATAAATAAGTGCCTGCTTTTCATTGTCCGTTTTAGCTGATGGCCGCTTTTCTCTTGAAGACCCACCGTTTCGTCCTCCTTTTAGCTGCCGTTTATCAGGCAGATGAGTTTTCTTGTAACCAAAATACAACCTGCCGGAAGATCACTTGAATCGGGAGCGTTTCATTCCTTTTAATGCGTGTAACAGAACGTGAGCTGCGGCTCTGCTTGTCATATCTCGAAAATCGAGGGTGGGATCAACTTCAACGATTTCGATCCCTGCGACATTGGGCTCTTGTGCGATGTACTTGATTGCTTCGAGTAATTCGTCTGTATAGAGGCCGCCCGGGCCAATCGCTGGACAGCCGGGGGCATGGGACTGGTCTAAGACATCCATATCAACAGATATAAAAATGAAGTCTGTTCTAGTTTGAACGGCAGGCAGGATCTCTTTAATGGTCGGGATCAGTCCTTTTTCACGAATCATTCCCATCGTGCGGATGTCCACGTGATGTTTTTTCGCGTATGTTTCATAAGCCAGGCTGTTGCTGAATTCTCTGATACCCAGTTGAATCAAATGCTGGCCTTCTATGATCTCTTCATCCAAAAGGCGGCGGAAGGGGGTGCCGTTTGTCGGCCCTCCGTCCTCCGTGTTCCGCACATCATGATGGGCATCAAATTGAATAACGGCTGTCGTTCCTTTCGTTTGCGCAATCGCTTTTATGGTGGAGTAGCTGATGGAGTTATCTCCGCCGAGTATGAGCGGTACCCAATCTGGGTGATCTGAAAGCAGAGCATGCATGGTTTGGAAGATTTGATCATGTGATTTCACGATATCAGTCACATGAATATCGACATCCCCCAGATCATAAAGAAAATCTGATACGACATGTTCCCCAAGCTCCGCAGAATAAGCCGATGAATGCTTTAGAGCCTGGCGGATTGTTCCGGGGGCAAAGGAAGCGCCGGAATGACTGATGGATGATTTTGACAGGGGGACACCTATCAGCGCCGGCCCCTTAATGCCTTGGCCATCCCATTTTTCTATCAGATCGCTCATTTTCGTTACATCCCGGTCTTTAAACGATGAACCGGCCTCTCTGAGAAAAGGGTATTTATCCAAGAATGGCTCCCTCCCTGTTGACAACAATTGTTCCGTTTTTCATGACTTGATGTACATGATTGACGCCGTAGTGATACGGAATATACATGTAATTCGAGGCTTGCCAAATGACTAGATCAGCTGAGCGGCCAGCTTTGAGCTGCCCTGCTTCTTCGCCTTTTCCTATGGCATATGCGGCGTTGACTGTGACGGCATGCCATATTTCTTCTGCGGTCATTTTCAGATGAAGCGCGGCAATCGACATGATCAGCTGAATATTTTCAGTTGGGGAGCTGCCCGGGTTAAAGTCCGTTGCCAGGCTCACACGTACGCCCGCATCAATCATGTCTCTTGCCCTGGCATATGTGTGTTTGCCGAGATAAAATGTCGTGCCCGGCAAGAGGACGGCGATGGTTCCTGATTCAGCCATTTGCTGTATGCCTTCATCAGAGGCGCCCACCAAATGATCGGCTGAGACAGCTCTTAGCTCAGCCGCTAATTCAGCTCCTCCAAGAGGATCAATTTCATCAGCGTGGATTTTTAATCCGAATCCCGCCTCAGCCGCTTTTTTTAAGTAACGTCGGGATTGACTGACTGTAAAAACGCCTGTTTCTGTAAAAATATCTGCAAAGGCTGCGAGCTCTTCCTCTTTTATTTCTGGCAAGAGATCCAGCATGCGATCTAAAAATTCATCGGGGCTGTCCTTATCTTCAGGAGGAATGGCATGAGCTCCCATGAAAGTGGAGACAAGGTCAATGGGCTGGCTCTCATGCAGTTTTTTCACGACACGCAATTGTTTCAGCTCTGTATCTTTATCTAAGCCGTAGCCGCTCTTCACTTCAGCCGTGGTCGTGCCGTATGACAGCATTCTTTGCAGATGAAAACGGCCTTTTTGCAGCAGCTCTTCTTCTGAGGCGGTCCGGGTGTCTTTGACAGTGGACAAAATACCGCCTCCCTGCGCCAGAATATCTAAATAGGAGATGCCCTGAAGCTTTAGATTCATCTCCTTTTCCCGAGATCCGCCAAATACAAGATGGGTATGCGGATCGACGAGGCCCGGCGTTACAAGCCGTCCCGAACAGTCAATGATGTCGTCTGCCTCGTAATCGGCTTCAGTCCCTTTTTTTCCGGCGAACACAATCTTCTGTTCGTGGATTCCGACAACAGCGTCTTCGATCACATGAAGATCCTGCATGCTTTTGCCCGCGTGCGGGCCGCTGCTTTCCATCGTCAAAAGCTGACCGATGTTGATGAGAATCGTATCAATTTGTTTCGACATGTCATCACTCCCTTATTTTTGCATCGGCACGATAATGTCCTGTTCCTTCGCTACTTCAACGGCACGTTCATAACCCGCATCCGCGTGGCGGATAATACCCATGCCCGGGTCGCTCGTTAAGACACGGGCGAGCCGCTCGTCAGCCAGCTCACTTCCATCGGCAACGGCAACCATGCCGGCATGCAGGGAATAGCCCATTCCAACACCGCCGCCATGGTGGAAGGAAACCCAGCTTGCACCCGCCGCCGTGTTGACAAGCGCATTGAGTACAGCCCAATCGCCGACAGCGTCACTTCCGTCCTTCATCGCTTCTGTCTCCCGGTTTGGAGAGGCGACAGACCCGCAGTCCAAATGATCTCTCCCAATCACGACAGGCGCTTTTAGCTCCCCGGTTCTAACCAGCTCGTTAATGGCGAGGCCCATCTTTTTTCGTTCTCCATATCCAAGCCAGCAAATACGGGACGGCAAGCCTTGGAAGGTGACTTTTTCCTGTGCCATATCAATCCAGCGGTGAAGGGCTTTATTTGTCGGGAACAGTTCTTTTAATAACGCATCCGTACGGTAAATATCTGCCGGATCTCCGGAAAGCGCCGCCCAGCGGAACGGCCCTTTTCCTTCACAGAATAAGGGGCGGATGTAGGCAGGGACAAACCCCTGAAAATCGAAGGCATTCTCCAGCCCTTCATCCTTTGCGACTTGCCGGATATTGTTGCCGTAGTCAAATACAATAGAGCCCTTTTGCTGAAAGGCCAGCATGGCTTCGACATGTTTTTTCATGCTTTGCTTCGCAAGGCGCACGTAAAGCTCTGGATTGTCTTGACGCAAACGGTCAGCTTCATCAAGGGAGTAGCCCTCGGGAACATAACCGATTAAAGGGTCATGGGCAGATGTTTGATCTGTCACAATATCAATTTTGACGCCTCGGTTCAAAAGTGTGTGATGCACCTCAGCCGCGTTTCCGAGAAGCGCAATGGACAAAGGTTTTCCTGCCAGCTTTGCCTCTTCAGCCCAAGCTAAGGCTTCCTCAATCGATGCTGTTTTTCGATCGCAGTATTTTGTTTCAATCCGCTTGTCGATGCGTTTCTCGTCAACCTCGACAGCAATGACGACTCCTTCATTCATCGTGACAGACAGCGGCTGGGCGCCTCCCATTCCGCCGAGACCTGCTGTCAGCGTCAATGTCCCTTTTAAGGTTCCTCCGAAATGCTGTCTCGCGAGCTCAGCGAAGGTTTCATACGTTCCTTGCAAAATACCTTGTGAGCCAATGTAAATCCAGCTGCCAGCTGTCATTTGCCCGTACATCATTAACCCTTTTTTCTCAAGCTCGTGGAAATGCTCCCAGTTCGCCCACTTTGGAACAAGAACAGAGTTTGCTAAAAGCACGCGCGGTGCCTGCGGGTGCGTACGGAACATGCCAACGGGTTTTCCGGATTGCACGAGCAACGTCTCATCATGTTTTAGTGTTTTCAGAGAATGCTCAATGGCGCGAAATGCATCCCAATCCCGAGCGGCTTTGCCAATCCCGCCGTATACGATTAGGTCCTCGGGCTTCTCGGCGACATCTGGATCAAGGTTGTTGCGAAGCATCCGAAGCACCGCCTCTTGTTCCCACCCTAAACATTCAAGCTCTGTCCCCCGGTTGGCACGGATTGATTTTTTTACATCAGTCATATGTTCATCCCCCTCAATTCTTCGTTCTGTTGATATGGTAATAAAGATTCCTTCTTCAGCCAGGCAGTCAAGCGTTCGATGTCATAGGAAAAAACGCGGTCCTGCTGAATAGACGGCACGACTTTTCTCATTTCTTGAAAAAGCTGTTTGGTGTAGGACGCTGCATGTTCTATGCCTCTGTATTCAACAGCCTGCAATGCGCAAATCGCTTCAATCGCAATCACTCTTCTCGTATTCGCGATCACCTGATAAGCATGCCGAGCGGCGATGGTTCCCATGCTGACATGGTCTTCTTGGTTGGCGGATGACGGAATAGAATCCACACTTGCAGGATGGGCCAGTGTTTTATTTTCAGAAACAAGCGAGGCAGCGGCATACTGCATGATCATTGCACCGGATTGCAGACCGGGATGAGGGCTTAGGAACGGCGGCAGGTCATTCAGCTGCGGGTTCACAAGGCGCTCTATCCTGCGCTCTGCGATATTCGCAAGCTCTGATACTGCGATTTTTAGAAAATCCATGGCAAAGGCGATCGGCTGCCCGTGAAAGTTTCCGCCAGAAATGACTTTGTCACCATCATTGAAAATAAGAGGATTGTCCGTAGCTGCATTCATCTCAATCTCTAATTTTTCCTTCATGTAGCCTAATGTCTGCCAGGTCGCACCGTGCACTTGCGGAATACAGCGCAATGAATAGGCATCCTGGACCCGCAGTTCTCCTTGAGAGGTCGTCAGGCCGCTGTCAGATAGATAAAAGCGAATTCGTTCTGCGACATCGATCTGCTCCTGGTAGCCGCGGGCGGAGTGAATATCCTCGTCAAACGCATCGATAATCCCGCGGAGCCCTTCAATCGTTAAGCTGGCAATGCGCTCTGTTTGGTAGGCTAGTTTTTCCGCTTCAATGTATGCGACCACACCCATAGCGGTCATAGCCTGTGTGCCGTTAATCAGGGCAAGCCCTTCCTTGGATGTCAGCGCTACCGGCTGAATGCCGGCTATTTTCAAGCCTTTCATTGCCGGCATCCTTTCTCCCTCAAAAAAGACTTCTCCTTGCCCGATCAGTGCAAGCGCCAGATGGGAGAGCGGCGCCAGATCCCCGCTTGCACCAAGTGATCCCTGCTGGGGAATGACAGGATGGACACGTTTATTTAAAAAAGCAAGCAATTGCTCAATCAGCTCAGCACGTACACCGGAAAACCCTTTTAACAGCGCATTGGCGCGCAAAAGCAGCATGGCCCTGGAAACACACTCAGGAAAAGGATCGCCGACTCCGCAGGCATGAGAAAGAATTAAATTCAGCTGCAGCGCCGCCGAGTCTTCCTTCTGAATCAGGACATCACTGAATTTGCCAAATCCGGTGGTAATGCCGTATATTGTCTTTTCTTCGTGAACAATCCGCTCCACTGCCGCTCTGCTTTTTTTCACACGCTCCATACTTTCTTCGGAAGCCGCTGTCTCTTCAAAATCAAACAGCACTCGCGCGACGTCGGCTGTTGTCAATGAAGAACCGTCTAATGTCACCATAAGCCCAACTCCTTTGTCTTTACTTTGGTAAAGCGCCCATACAAAAAGGGGCTATGCTGTGAAAATCTGATTTCACGCATAGCCCCCTATCGTCTAAGATCTATGGGCTGTTTCATATGTGATTAATTCCAACGCCGAATGTTTCATGCTCAAGTCCTTTAATCGGCGCCCCGATTGTTCCGTAAAGCGAGACAGCAATCCAATCGCCCTCCGCTTCGCTTTCATAAGGATTTCCCCTCAAAACGGCGAACCTCAGGCCAACCGTCCGAAGCAGTGATCCAAGCAGCATTTCACCTCTGGTCACGCCATGTAAAGCCTCCATCGTCGCATGATAAAGCGCATGTGACTCACGGTAACCCTCGGATTGAATGACTCCGCTCTTTTTGGAAGCGGTTTCAATTGCGGCTACTACTTTATGCGCGTCCATTGATCCTACCTTGCCGAGACAGACCTTCCATCCATCTCGCTCCAGCTCCTCGACCTGTGAACGTTCTTCAGCTTCATGAAGCAGCAGAAGAACAGACAGCCGGCCGATCCGGCGCTCTTTGTGCAGTGTCATATGAATCACTCGATTCCTAAAAATTCTGATAACTATTAACTGAGTATTATATTAATTGTTTCAGCAATAGAAGTCAAAAGGTTTTTTACAGTCTTTAACAAGTTAGATTGGTATTGTGATATCGTGACGCAGAAATCTAGCACATTGCACACCATAGCAAGACAGGTGTGCGGGCGGCTGCTGTCGTACTCTAGATATGAGTTCAAATAGAAGGGGAGCGAAGTGCAGTGAAGAGCTTACATTGGGGAATCATCGGCCTTGGCGCAATCGCCTCAGATTTCGCCAAAGCGCTGAGAGAAGTAAACGGAACGGTCTATGCTGCAGGGTCACGAAGCTTGGATAAAGCCAAGGCGTTCGCCAAGGAGCATCATGTGGAAAAAGCCTATGACAGCTACGAAGAACTGCTGCTAGATGAGAATGTTGATATTGTCTACATTGCCACTCCGCATTCAAACCACTATGAATATATGATGAAAAGCCTTCAGCATCACAAGCATGTTCTTTGTGAGAAGGCCATTACCGTCAATGCGAGACAGCTAAAGGAGATCATCGGTTTGGCTAAAGAAAAACAGCTTATTGTATCTGAAGCGATGACCATCTACCATATGCCGCTGTATAAAAAACTCCGGGAGATCGTAAAGGCGGGTCGCATCGGGCCCCTTAAAATGGTTCAAGTCTCCTTTGGAACGTGCAAGCCATACGACGTCACAAACCGGTTCTTTAATCAGGAACTGGCTGGCGGCGCACTCTTAGACACAGGAGCCTATGCGCTCTCGTTCGCAAGATATTTTCTCACGAGCCAGCCGAATGAGATCCTCAGCACGGCCAAGCCGACTGATACAGGTGTAGACGAGCAGTCAGGCATCATCTTAAAAAACACCGACAGCGAAATAGCCGTCATATCGCTGACCATGCGCGCAAAAATGCCAAAAAGAGGCGTAGTCGCTGGAGAAAACGGCTTTATCACAGTCGACGATTTTACAAGGCCGGACAAAGCACTCATTACGTACGCCAATGGAAAAACAGAGGTGATTGAAGAAGGAGAAACTGCAAAAGGGTTGAACTATGAAGTAGAGGATATGCAAAATGCAGTCCTGCATCAAACAGGCAGCCAAACCATCAGTCTCTCCCTGGATGTCATGAGCATCATGGACAATGTAAGACAACAGTGGGGAATCACCTATCCGTTTGAATATGAAAACATCCGGCCTTCCTAAAGGGCGGGTGTTCCTTCATGAAATGTAAGCGCTTAAAAATTTAATAAAAAAGAGAGGCGAACTGTACAGATGTTCAACCGATTGTTTCGTGTATGTTTTCTTGCTGCTCTTCTCATGGCTTTCACCCTGCCCAACGCTGCCCATGCACAAAAGGCAGAAAAACCCGCCTTTAAAGAAGTCAGTGTCCATGATCCTTCCATCATTGAGACGAACGGCAGCTTTTACGTTTTCGGATCTCACTTAGCTTCAGCGAAAACAAATGACCTCATGCAATGGCAGCAGCTGACTAGCAGTGTCAGCAACAATAACCCTCTTATTCCCAATGTCTATGAAGAATTAAAAGATACCTTCGAATGGGCGCAATCCGATACCCTGTGGGCGGCTGATGTCGCGCAGCTGGCGGACGGCAAATACTATATGTACTACAATGCCTGCCGCGGTGACTCACCAAGATCCACCATGGGAGTTGCCGTCGCTGACAACATCGAAGGGCCCTATAAAAACAAGGGCATCTTTTTGAAATCAGGCATGGAAGGCACAAGCAATGACGGAACACCGTATGACGCAACAAAACACCCGAACGTCGTAGACCCGCACACCTTTTTTGATAAAAACGGCAAGCTGTGGATGGTGTACGGTTCATATTCAGGCGGCATTTTCATCCTGGAAATGAATCCGAAAACTGGCTTCCCGCTCCCTGGACAGGGGTACGGCAAAAAACTGCTCGGCGGCAACCACAGCAGAATCGAAGGCCCATATATCCTCTACAATCCAGACACCAACTACTACTACTTATACCTATCATATGGCGGTCTAGACGCAACAGGCGGCTACAACATCCGTGTCGCCCGCTCCAAAAAACCAGATGGCCCGTATTATGACGCAGAGGGCAATCCAATGATTGATGTCAAAGGCAAAGAAGGCACATTCTTCGATGACCGCTCCATTGAGCCGTACGGCGTCAAACTCATGGGCAGCTATTCATTTGAAACAGAAACTGAAAAAGGAGCCGGATACGTCTCACCGGGCCACAACTCAGCCTATTATGACGAAAAAACCGGCCGTTCTTATTTAATCTTCCACACCCGCTTCCCGGGCAGAGGTGAAGAACACGAAGTCAGGGTCCACCAGATGTTCATGAACAAAGACGGCTGGCCGGTAGCAGCGCCATATCGATACGCAGGTGAAACACTGAAAAAAGTAAAGCAAAAAGACATCACAGGAACATACAAACTCATCCAGCACGGAAAAGATATCTCAGCCGACATCAAAAAAACCATCAACATTCAGCTCAACAAAGACCACACCATTTCCGGGGAAATGACCGGAACGTGGAAGAAAACTGGAAATGACGCAGCCGAAATCACGTTAGCCGGCAAGACGTATAATGGCGTATTTTTACGCCAGTGGGATTCGGTGAGAGAGAAGAACGTGATGACGTTTAGTGTGTTGAATGGCAGTGGTGAGGCTGTTTGGGGATCTAAATAAGATAGAGAAGGCGCCTTCGTAGGAAGGCATTTTTTATGAGTTTTATTGACTATAAGAAACAGTTAAGTGGGAGAAAAAATAGAAATGGAAGAGAGATTAAAGACTTAAATAAAAAGTCCCTCCTATGATTGTTTTCTCCTCTCATAAGGTGATGAGATCGAATTTTTAGCAAATTAGAACCAGTGCAACACCTCTCAAGACAAACCTTTTTACCTATTTATCCAATATGACCCATCATGTAATATGAAAATAGTCTGTATTGTAAAGAATTTACACAGTTTGATAGAAACACGAGGTGTTGCGGCATGCATAGTGAAATGTTGTTACATTCGGTAAAAGCCGACTTACATGAAAAACAGGAACAGATCCATCAGTTAAAACGAGTGCTGCACGAAATCAGGCAAATCAAACACGAATTTTCCGAGGCCCAGCATCTCATTCATCGGCCTCATCTTAACCGAGAGGCATGGAGAGGAACACATGCGGAGCGGTTTGAAGATATTCGTGAAGGAATGAACAAAGCATATCAGCAAATCAAAAGTGATCAAGTCAGCGGTATCATCGAAAGCATCGAAGGAAAAATCCACTCATTAGAGGGAGACGTCTATTCCATAAGACGCCAAATCACGAGAATAGAGCATGAAATAGAGAAGGAAAAACATAAAAAGTGAGGTGAGCGCAAATGGCACAGGAAATCAAAATGGTCTATGGAACCGTCAAACAGGGACTTTCTCAGCTTAAGAACTCAGCTGAACTCAAGTCCTCCTTGCCCGGCCATATCTCAGGACGAAACCATTTGAATGTTGTAAAGTACATCGAGCAATTAAATGAGGACATCAAAGAGCTCACTGAAGCATATGCGTCCGTTCTGGCCAAGCATATCGCACAAACGGAAAGCGCGGTAAACGCCATGAAGGAAACGGACGAAAACATATCATCTTCCATGAAATAAAGCGCGGGAGGACAAGGGATTGAAAACATTAGATGTCCACGCTCTTCACGAGGGCATTCAGCATACGATTGAAAAACTGGACAAGCAGAAACAGCAGCTGGAGAAGCTGGAAAAAAGTGTTGAGCATCTGGCAGGCATGAAGGATGCGTTAAAAGGAAAAGGCGGAGATGCCATCCGGACCTTTTACGAGGAGTGTCACAAGCCTTTTCTCCTTTTCTTTGGCATGTTTATCGACGAATATAAAAAAGTGCTGAAACAAACACAGCATGCGATTTCCTCTGTAGAATCTGACTCCCACGGCATGATCGCAGAGGCTTTTCTCTCACACGACGCGAGACACGGGGTCAAGCATGCACGAGAAGTGACAGAGCAGCTCACAGACGCAGTCAATCACCAGACATCAGCCGTTGATCATATCGTCAGCCTGCCGACAGTCAATGATTCCTTTTTTCGGATGGAAACAGAGCAGGCTGAGCGGCTGATTACAGACACCCTGCATAAGCTCTTTCAATTTGACGGCCAGCAAACCCAAGCACTAGAAACCGCAAAATCAGATTTTCAAACGATGAAAAAATATATCGATCAGCTCGAAACGATGTACACCGGTCCGAAAATTGAAATCACAGACTACAAAAGCGGCTCCATCTTGAAATCACAGGAAGAAGAAAAGATCAACCAAACCTTTGGAGCGATTAACTCGCAAATGAAGCAGCCTGATGATTCACCGATGGAGTTGATGCTGAAGAAATTAGCCGAGAAAGAAAAGTCTAAAGTCGATTCAGTTGTCAAAACGAATCATTCTAAAAAGGTAAATAAAAATATCATCGTTATCAATGGTAAAGTGTATAATACGAGTGAACATATAAAAACTGATTTCTCAACTGCAGAGGTTAAGCAAGTCGTTTATAATGATACACTTTACAATGTATATATATCAGGTAATGATATGAAACTTGAACCTGTCGTCTCGCTTTCGGACATTAAAGTGGATGAGAGCGGATATGTGAAAATTTTAGAGACAGCTGTAGAGTTTTCAGGTATAAATGATCTGTTTAGGGCTGCTACAGGCAGAGATCCTATAACAGGCGAAAAAGTCTCGAGTAAAGATCGCATTATTGCAACTGTTCACGCGGTACCAATTTCGAAAATAGCTAAGTTAGAAAAGTTAATAAATATTAATAAACTTATTGATGATGGGAAAAAGGCAAAGAAGACTACGAAAGTTAATAATGAAAATAGTGCTCCTTCTTATGGGAAAAAGTCAGTACCTAAAGGGCCGTATCGTGAAGTAAATGGATATCCTGTTAAAGTAAAGCCGGGTGCCCAAGAGAAACATATTCCCGATACTCCTAACTACAAGCAAGAAATAGCAAATGGGAAAAACAAAAGTATTTTTTATGGAGATAATAAAAAAGCGCAAGAATTGCTTGATAAGTATGCAGGGAAAGGCGATTTCTTAAAAAATGGCAGGGAAAGAGTAGACTTTGGAAAACCAATAGGAAAATATTATGATCGTAATACTGGTGAATATGTTGAGACTACTAAAGGATTAATACATTATGGAAAAGACGGAGCGCATATTGTACCATCTAGGCCATAAAAAAAGGAAAAGAGGGATCGTATGGGTTATGATTCTTTAATTGAAACTTTAATAAAATATGAAAATAATGACTTGATACTAGAATGGGCAAGTGGGTTAAGGATTATTGGAGAACTAGATACTGTTTTTGAAACAGACAATGGATTGGATGAAGATGATAATAATTATACAGAATATGATGCAGCCGCATTTAAAGTAAATGAAATATTATCCAAACCGATTCAGAATGAAGGCAACGTATATAATTGGTTGAGACAAGAAAAAAGTTCATTGGTTGAAATCTCTCTCTATGATGATCCACCAAGTACAGTTTTATTAACTGATGGTCAAATAGTGTGGAAAAGCGATAATTAAATTAACAAATTTTAAATTGGGATCTTGAAATTGGTTAAAACCTTTCAAGGTTCTTTTAGGTTGGAAACACACCACCTATATCTACCAGATTAAGGGATAGATCAACTTGGCATAGAGCATCAAAAATGGAGTTGAAATAGATGTTATCAAAAATGGTAAAGATATAACTAGTGGTTATCCAACAGGAAAGGTAAATGCGCCTCGTCCATCGAGTTTTTGAGATGTAGATTGAAAGGTGATAAAAATGTATAGAGAATTAGATAATCTTTTATCTGCTGAAACAACTGAGGGCTCATGGTACGATGATGGTTGCATAATTGCAAGCGATATATTGTCAGATTTTAGAGCAGATGATTGGGGAAAATTAAAAAGCGAAGTACTTACTAAACCTTTGGAATGGCAAAAAAAACTGGCATACTGTATGGATAATAACGGAAGTTCACATGAATTTTCAATATTACTATCACTACTTAGTATTGATGATGAAGAGCTATTTGAGGTATGCATAGATTCTCTAAGAAGCTTTGTGACTCCCGAGAGTAAACAAATGATACTGAATGATCCATTCATACTTCAGCGAATAAATGATAAGATGCCAAAAGCAAGTGCCCCAGTAAAGAAAATACTTGAAGACTTCCTTGAGAAGGTTCATTCTTAATATTTTGTTATAGAATTGTTTATGCAACAAAGCTTAAAAATAAATGATAACTTTTTAAAGCTTATTCTCACACAGTGATGTGGAGTGGAATAAGCTTTTCCTATTGTAGAAAATCAGCTCCTAATTTTAAATATTACGTTAAAGAGGTGGAAAAGTATCAGGTGAACCAGAATGGAAGAGATAGAAGGATGTATTCAGTTGAGATAATCAAGAAAAATGAATTTGAATGTAACTGGATTATTGTTTATTGGTAGGCAGTTTAAGTTAATTTCTTCACAAGAAGTTACAAGTTATGCGGTTAATTATCTAGGGAATAAACTTAATATTAAAGATGAAAATATCCTTGAATTGGCATGGGAACAAACTGAAGAAAAAGCAGATGCTTTATTAGAACAAATAGTATCTGACAGTCTTCTGGAGCCATGAATAGAGAATATCATTAATGGTTATGCATTGTTTTGAAGGATATATATAATTATTCTCCTGATGATATTATGTTTAGCGACATTGAAAACATTTTTTCTATTTTTAATAAACCTGAACATATGCACAATTTTTTTAGAAATGTATCGGATGCATTTTATTATCCTTCTGATTCGAAATATACAGTAAAAGAACTACTGAAAGAATTTCTGGAAACTGAGCGGGAAATAATTCTCTTTAAAGTACGATTGGAAAATACTCATTGTCTTGCTTGTGTTAAAAGCACGCCACCCAGCGGTGAGTAATAAATAGTGGAGATAGTTTAATTGCTCAAGTATAAATATACGATTGAATATAATGATGATTATGATGAAGCCATTTTAAATTTGGAAAATGAAGAACCACTTAAAAATGGATACCTCATTAGTAATTTGTTAGGAGCTGATATATTTAGCGATTTTAATAGCATAAAAGAAGAGATTGAGCATTTAATAAAAGTATTAGCTGGAAAATTACCAATATACGAAAGTGGAGGGAATGTAAATATAATTAGTTCTGATAAACATAAAACTGTGGTTGAAGATATTTTCGCAGACGAAGAAGAAGATAGTATATGCACAATAGAGACAGTGGAATATACCAAGATCATTTTAATCTGGGCAAAAGAAAATATTAAGTACAAAAATAAACGAGGTATTTTATCAACAGAGGAAGCTGATGAAAGAATAGAATGGATAAAAGAAAAGTGCAGTGAATTAAATTTTACAGAGTGATAATTGCAACTTCTCTTACCGAGTTTTTAAGAAAAATAGAAAAGAACGATCAGTATTATCTTGATTTATTAGATGATGAATGATTTACACATTTTAGCTTTAAAATGAAAAATTAATCTAATATAGGGTATTTATCCCATTAGCTCTCCCTAAAAGGAGCGAGATGACATGTTATCGATCAATAAACAAGAGGATCCTGTTTTTCAGTTTTTAGCTGGAACATTTCATCAGGATATTGAATCTCCCGATGATGCTTTACAAGAGTTATTAGCAGAGGAAAGTAAGGAATATTTGGAGGATGCTATTGTCTTTTTAACGGATTTTATAGAAAGTGAGCATTCAGATAATGAGAAAAATGATTACATTCAATCTTGCGCAGATGGCGTGTATTTTCCTGCGTTTAATTTAGAACCAATTGATTGGCTAAAAAATGGAATAGTGCAAATAAAGAAGTCTTTAAATAAAATTTAAACGATAACAATTCTTAACCTTGATTGGAAAAATGCCTTTCAAGGTTTTTTAATAACAATAATTTTTTATTGAAGTTAATAATAAGGTTAAATCTTTATAATTACCTTTGTACTAGAATCGATACTCTTAGTCAATACTAAAAATGAAAGCGTTGACATCCCTTAAATCTAGTGCTAAAGTATACCTACAAAACAAATACAGCGACCCGTCAGGATTGTTACTGCGAAAGCAGGCAAAACCTAAATGGTACAGGTGCAGGAGGAGACTCTCGCAATCTGTGTCATTTAGGTTTTTTTATTCTCATTTTGGAGGTGATGCAGCATTAAATACAAAAAGCTGGAGAAAGGCGGCCACCTTTCATCCAGCTGATTCCCCCAAAAAAAGGAGGTATACACATGGATTATGATAAATTATCGAGAGACATATTACAACTCGTAGGCGGTGAAGAAAACGTTCAGCGCGTGATTCATTGCATGACGAGACTGCGTTTTAATCTTTATGACAATTCGAAAGCGGACCGGAGTCAATTGGAGCAGCTGCCGGGTGTGATGGGCACCAATATCAGCGGCGAGCAGTTTCAAATTATCATCGGAAATGATGTGCCGAAGGTGTATCAGGCGATTTTGCAAAACAGCAGCCTCAGTGATGAAAAGAGCGCCGGGGCATCTGGCCAGAAAAAAAATGTGCTGAGTGCGGTCTTTGATGTGATTTCTGGTGTGTTTACACCGATTCTGCCTGCGATTGCGGGAGCGGGGATGATCAAAGGGCTTGTTGCGCTAGCGGTCACATTCGGCTGGATGGCGGAGGAAAGCCAGGTCCATGTCATTCTGTCAGCTGTTGGTGACGGTGCGTTCTACTTTCTTCCGCTCCTGCTTGCGATGAGTGCGGCGAGAAAGTTTGGAAGCAATCCGTATGTAGCGGCGGCGATTGCAGCGGCGATTCTGCATCCGAATTTGACAGCCCTGCTTGGTTCGGGGAAACCG
This sequence comes from Bacillus sp. FSL R5-0434, assembly GCF_038004745.1. Classification (NCBI taxonomy): domain Bacteria; kingdom Bacillati; phylum Bacillota; class Bacilli; order Caryophanales; family Bacillaceae; genus Bacillus; species Bacillus sp. FSL R5-0434. The sequence continues at coordinate 3,971,884 of NZ_JBBORV010000001.1, read as the reverse complement.
ATATCCTTTATCGGGCTTCCTGTAACCGCTGCCACTTATTCATCAACGGTCATCCCGATTTTGCTTGCGATTTGGATCGCATCGTATGTGGAAAAGTGGATTGACCGAATCACGCATTCTTCTCTCAAATTGATTGTCGTTCCGACTCTGACATTGTTGATCGTCGTGCCGCTGACATTGATTACAGTTGGTCCGCTGGGTGCTATTTTAGGAGAATACTTGTCTGTCGGCGTAAACTACTTATTTGCTCATGCCGGGCTTGTGGCGATGATTTTGCTTGCGGGAACGTTCTCTTTGATCATTATGACGGGCATGCATTATGCATTGGTGCCGATTATGATTAACAACATCGCGCAAAACGGCCATGATTATTTGCTGCCCGCCATGTTTTTGGCGAATATGGGGCAGGCCGGCGCATCTTTTGCGGTTTTTCTTCGCTCCAGAAATAAGAAATTTAAATCGCTTGCGCTTACCACAAGTGTGACGGCGCTGATGGGAATTACAGAACCCGCGATGTACGGCGTTAATATGCGATTGAAAAAACCGTTTGCGGCCGCTTTACTTGGCGGTGCGGCTGGCGGCGCATTTTACGGCGTTACGGGTGTCGCTTCCTACATTGTCGGAGGCAACGCAGGGCTGCCGAGTATCCCGGTCTTTATCGGCCCAACGTTTATTTACGCGATAATTGGTCTTGTGATTGCGTTTGTTGCGGGAACAGCGGCAGCTTATCTTATTGGATTCGAGGATGTACCGTCTGAAAGTGATCAGCAGCCTTCTGTGACAAATGGCCATGAGGGCAGCGGAGAAATCATTCACAGTCCGATTAAAGGTGAAGTCAAGGTATTAAGCGAAGTCAATGACGGAGTGTTTTCTGCCGGGATTATGGGAAAAGGATTTGCTATTGAGCCGGAAGAAGGAGAAGTGGTTTCTCCTGTGAATGGAAGCGTTACCACTGTTTTTAAAACAAAGCATGCCATTGGCATTACGAGTGATCAGGGAGCTGAAATCCTCATACACATTGGAGTGGACACTGTCAAACTGGAGGGCCAATGGTTCACGTCTCATGTCAAAGAAGGCGACAAGGTCTCGCCTGGAGATCCGCTCGTTTCCTTTGATCTGGAACAGATTAAAGCAGCTGGATATGACGTGATCACCCCGGTTATCGTCACTAACACAGACCGATATTCATTTTCGCCGGTAAAAGAAATCGGCAGGGTTCAAATAAAAGAAGCATTGCTTGCTTTATCTTAAAAAATAAACTGATGAGGTGAACTGTAATGAGTGCAAATGCAAAACGATTTCCAGAAGGGTTTTTATGGGGCGGCGCGGTCGCTGCCAACCAAGTGGAGGGTGCTTATAACAAGGGCGGCAAGGGACTTTCGACAGCTGATGTATCACCGAACGGCATCATGTCTCCATTTGATGAATCGATGACTTCTTTAAATCTGTATCATACCGGAATTGATTTTTATCATCGTTATAAAGAGGATATTGCCTTATTTGCAGAAATGGGTTTCAAAGCGTTCCGGACTTCGATTGCGTGGACAAGAATTTTTCCGAATGGCGATGAAGAGGAGCCAAATGAAGAAGGCCTCAAATTTTATGACGATCTGTTTGATGAGCTGTTAAAGCATCATATTGAGCCAGTCGTGACCATCTCTCATTATGAAATGCCGCTCGGTCTTGTGAAACATTATGGCGGCTGGAAGAACCGCAAAGTCATAGAGTTTTATGAACGCTATGCCAGAACTGTTTTCAAACGCTATCAACACAAAGTGAAGTACTGGATGACATTCAACGAAATTAATGTGGTCCTCCATGCACCGTTTACAGGCGGCGGTCTTGTTTTTGAAGAAGGAGAACATCAATTGAACGCGATGTACCAGGCCGCACATCACCAGTTTGTCGCCAGCGCCCTTGCCGTTAAAGCGGGGCATGAGATCATTCCCGACTCAAAAATTGGCTGTATGATCGCCGCGACAACAACCTATCCGATGACCTCTAAGCCGGAGGATGTCTTCGCGGCAATGGAGAATGAGCGCAAAACACTTTTCTTCTCAGATGTGCAGGCAAGAGGTGCGTACCCGGGATATATGAAACGCTATCTGGCAGAAAACAATATTGAAATTGAAATGGCTGAAGGCGATGAGGAATTGTTGAAAAAACATACGGTCGATTACATCGGATTTAGCTACTACATGTCCATGGCGGCGAGCACCGATCCTGAAGATCTTGCGAAATCAGGGGGCAATCTGCTGGGCGGTGTGAAAAATCCATATCTTAAATCATCAGAATGGGGCTGGCAGATTGACCCGAAAGGCTTGCGCATCACGCTCAACACGTTATACGACCGCTATCAGAAGCCGCTGTTTATCGTGGAAAACGGCCTTGGCGCGGCAGACAAAGTTGAGGAGGACGGCTCCATTCACGATGATTACAGAATTGACTATCTGCGGGACCACTTAATGGAAGCGCGTGAAGCGATTGCTGACGGTGTTGAGCTGATCGGATACACATCATGGGGACCGATTGACCTTGTCAGCGCGTCCACTGCCGAAATGAAAAAACGCTATGGCTACATTTATGTTGATCGAGACAATGAGGGGAACGGAACATTGAATCGCATCAAGAAAAAAAGCTTCGGCTGGTATCAGCAGGTCATTGCCACAAACGGAGAAAGTCTCTGACAACTTTATGAATAAACATACACCCCAATTGACAATAACAGACAGCAGGCGGACAATAAAAGAGAAAGATGAACCACCCACAGTCCGAAAGGCGGGAAGCGTATGTTTAACAAAATGTTAGTTGCGATTGACGGGTCAGAAATGAGTGCAAAAGCCCTTGATGCCGCAGTGCATCTGGCAAAAGAACAGCAGGCAGAACTAAGCATCCTTCATGTGGGGAGAGAAGCCGTCGTAGCGACTTCTTCTCTGACCGGGATTGTCTATGTACCAGAACATTTTATTGATGAAATCAGGCAAGAAGTGAAAAAAGAAGGCTTACACATCCTTGAGAACGCGAAAGCGAAAGCGGCCGAGAGCGGTGTTCAAGCCGACATCATTTACGCACAGGGAGAGCCGGCACACGAAATTTTAAATACCGCAAAAGAGAAAGGCGTTAGCCTGATCGTAGTAGGAAGCCGGGGCATCAGCGGCCTGAAAGAAATGATGCTTGGAAGCGTCAGCCATAAAGTGTCTCAATTATCAACTTGTCCGGTTTTAATTGTTCGATAGATAAGAAGAAAAAAGCGCCTACAAGGCGCTTTTTTTATGTATAGATTCGTAAAATAACTCTGGGTGATTTATGGAACTGCTTCCTTTATAATAGTATCAATATGTAAAAAAGAGGATTTTCTCTTATATCTGAAGATAGCTACACTGGGGGGGCATTTGATGCAGCAAAATCTCATATTACAAAAACAAAAATCAACAGCCGTGTTGAAAATGGTCATTTCCATGGTGATTTTCGGTTCTATCGGCTTTTTCTCTGAGCATACCAATTTGCAGTCATTTGAATTGGTCTTTGTCCGCTGCCTTTGCGCGACGCTATTTTTAAGCTTCTGCTGGCTGGTGTCCGGTCAGCATAAAAATGAAAAATGGAGCAAGCGGGAAGTCCTTCAAACATTAGCATGCGGTTTCTTTCTGGTATTCAATTGGGTCTTCTTATTTAAGTCTTTTGAAGAAACGTCAGTTACAATTGCCATCTCTGTATACCACCTTGCACCTGTGCTTGTTCTTCTCCTGGGGAGTATTATCTATAGAGAAAAATTAAATGTGATCTCCGTCAGCTCCATTATCATCTGCTTTCTTGGAACGGCGCTGATTTCCGGGATTAACGGCAGCACTTCATTGACACAGCTGATGGGATCAGGGATCATATGGGCAGTTCTCGCCGCACTGTTTTATGCGTTCACCACTTTATTGGGAAAAGGCATTCACAACCTCAGTCCTTACACGACCACCTTCCTGCAAACCGGTTTAGGGGTTATCATCCTGATTCCGTTTATTCACTTCGGCGCTTTTGCAAACCTGTCTCAGGGAAACTGGATCATGGTCGTCTCCACTGGTATTATTCATACAGGTATTGTGTATTTGCTGTTTTTTGACAGTTTGCGATTTTTATCAACGAAATTTATTTCGGTCATTGTCTTCCTCGACCCCGCTGTCGCGATCGTGCTCGATACCGTGTTTACGGGATTCCGCCCGGATCTTTTTCAGACACTCGGCATTGCAATGATCTTTGCGGGTATGGCTTTGACGCTTGTCAGGAGGCAGGGGAAGGCGGATGCAGCTGCTGAAGAAAAGGATTTAGAACAATTTCAATCATGATAGAAAAAAGTGTAAAGGCCTTAAATGGGCCTTTTTTTGGTTTTTTGGGTCTTTTTGCTCTTTTTAAATCTTAAAATAAGATAAATTTTCTAGAAAAATATTGTAATAATATTTCAGTGACGTTAACATTGTTGAGTAAATATTACTTTTATTACAAAAGGAGAGAGAAAATGAAAAAAAGAAAGAGGCGGAATGTTAAGAGATTCATTGCCGTATGTTTAGTGTTGGCGCTAATGATTTCATTATTGCCAGTAGATGTACTGGCAAAAACTTCAGAAGAAGAGTCCGGAAATCGTGTCGCAACTGCTGATCCGGAAGAAACCCTTCAGAATGATCAAACAGAGAAAGCTGTACCATTTAATGAGAAGGATATAAACAAAGAGGGAGAAATCACCGCAGAAAGAACGGAAAACACAAAGCTTTATTATGAAGGGGACGGTGTTTATAAACAGGAAGTATACCTTGATCCTATTCATACAAAGGAAACATCGAATGCAGACTGGGAGGAGATTTCTCCTGAATTAAAAGAAACGACAAGCAAACAAGTTGAAACTGAAAATGCTGTTTTGAATTCAGATTTTCAAAAGCAAATGAAGAACGGACTTTATGCGACTTTTGAGCACAATGATCACAAGCTTACATATTCACTTGTAGAAGCAAAAGGTCCAAATAAAACTTCACTTACTCCGAAAGATACTCCAGCAGATTATAAGACTGATGGTAATGAGATTGTTTATCCGGATGTTTTTCCGAACATTGATCTTCAGACTTTCACATTCAACGAAAACATAAAAGAAGATTTAGTCCTTCATCAGTATGATGGATACAACACATTTACATTTCAGGTGAAAACCGATTTGCAGGCAAAAGAACAAGAGGATGGATCAATAGATTTTTCTGATGAAAAAGGAAAAGTTGTTTTTTCTGTGCCTAAACCTTTTATGACTGATTCAAAACTGGATGAACTTTCCGGCGAGGTGGGACGATCAGAAAAAGTCAGCTATAAGCTGGAAAAGAATAAAGAAGGGTATTTGCTTCATCTCACGGCAGACGAGAACTGGCTGAAAGACCCTGAACGCGTGTATCCAGTGTCTATCGACCCGTCAACGTCTTTATCTGTTTCATCAGATACGTTTGTCATGAGTGCCTACCCGACGACCAACTATTCGGCATCTTCGCAGAAATGGGATGCTAATCTGAAGGCCTATGTGCTGAAAACGGGTTATTACGACAAAACAACAGGCACCAATTATGCGTTTATGAAATTTAACAATTTAAAACCGATTCAAAATATGACAGTCAGCAAAGCTACATTAAAAACATACGTAGCCCATTCCTATTATGGAACAAAGGCAACTGGTCTTTGGCTGGATACAGTCAACAGCAATTATGATCATGCAAAAGTAACATGGAACACCAAACCGGCATCTAAAAATATCGGAAAAGCCGACGTCCATAAAGGACAGTGGGCGAGTTACGATGTGACCGCCGCTGTAAAGTCATGGAACTCCGGCGGGGCCAATTATGGATTTAAGCTTCATGCAAACGGAAACGGTAAGGAATACTGGAAAAAACTAATTTCCTCAGCGAACTCAAACAATAAGCCTTATATTGAAGTGACATACACCATCCCGAAGGCGAGCACACCTGCTGTTAAGGCATACAATAACGGGAACGGCACTGGTTTTTTCAATATCAGTTGGAAAAAGGCCGAGGGTGCAAAAGGCTATAAGGTATGGATTTATAATGGTAAAGAATATCAAGCGATCTCAGTCGGCAACACGACATCCTGGAGCACAAAAGGGAAAAACATTTGGCCGACAAGTGCAGAAATTTCATCCGGTAAGTACAAGCTTCACCTTGATGGAAAAGGCGGAACTGAATTAGCGCTAGATCCATCTCCAGTGTATAAGAACTCCGGCGGAACCTATGCCACAAGCAAAAACTATTGGATCGGGGTCAGCGCGATTTTTGATCAGGGAGAAGGGGCGATGTCCGCACCGGCAAAGCCTGTTATCCCTAATGTAGGGAAAGCACAAGCACCGTCAACAAAGGCATTTAATAATGGGAATGCCACAGGATACTTCGATCTTTCTTGGAAAGCTGTATCCGGTGCAACTGGCTATAAAGTTCAGGTGTTCAATGGGAAAGGCTTTGAAACACTTGATCTCGGAAATCAGACGTCTTGGACCACCAAGGGGAAAAAGATCTGGCCGACAAGTGCAGAAATTAAAGCGGGAAAATATGCTCTTCACCTAAAGGATGGAAACGGAGCAGAGCTGCCGATCAATCCCGGACCAACCTATAAAAACGCCGGTGGGGATGCAGCCAAAAAAAATTACTCATTTAAAATAATCGCCTATAACAAAGATGGCGAAGCCATTGCATCACCGGCTGCCAACCTGACACTTCCTGATATCGCTAAACCAAAGAACTTATCCGGTTATGTGTATACAAACACAAAATCAAGCCAAACCGGTTATGTGAATTTGATATGGGAAAAGGTTCAAAATGCGAAAGGCTATAAAATTAATATCTATAACGGAAAAGAATATCAGTCCTATGATGTTGGGGACGTGGATCATTGGACAACCCAAAATAAAAACATTTGGCCGACTTCTGAGGAAATAAAAGCCGGAAGCTACAAGCTGCATACAGACGGAAAAGGCCGTGAATTGGCACTTGACCCGTCACCTGTCTATAACAATGCAAATGGAAATTACAAAGGGAAGAAGAATTATTCCTTCACTCTTTCCGCCTATGATGCGAATGGTGAAACGATTCCGACAGCACCCTTTAACCCAACGTTCCATGAAGGCGCAGAATTCCTTGGAACAGAAGAATACTGGTCTATCATTGATATCCCAAGCGGCCAGTTAAACGGTGCGACAGGAAATGTCATTGTGAATGAAGAAGATATGTCAATTGACGGGCGCGGACCGGGACTTGGCTTATCGAGAACCTACAACAGTCTTGACAGCTCCGATCACTTATTTGGACAAGGCTGGTATGCTGATGCAGAAACATCTGTCATCTCGACGGACGGCGGGGCAATGTATATTGATGAAGACGCTACTACTCATCGCTTTACTAAAAAAGCCGATGGCACGTATCAGCCGCCGACCGGTGTCTATCTTGAATTAACAGAAACAGCTGATCAGTTCATATTAAAAACAAAGGATCAAACAAACGCTTATTTCAATAAAAAAGGCGGCAAGCTTCAAAAGATAGTGGATGGCCACAACAATGCAACCGTCTACACTTACAATGACAAGAATCAACTGACAGCCATTACAGATGCATCGGGCCGCAAGCTCACATTCACATATGATGAAAATGGCCATGTGACTTCCATCACCGGACCTAAGAATAAGAAAGTCACCTACTCATATGAGAATGATTTGCTGAAGAAAGTCACGGATACAGATGGGACTGTCACAAGCTATGACTACGATGGTGAAGGACGCCTTGTTAAACAATATTCAGCCAACAGTACCGAAGCAAAGCCTGTCTTTACCGAATATCAGTATAGCGGGCACCGTCTCGATAAAGCGATTAACGCTAAGAAAGAAACATATGTCTATAGCTATGATGCTGATAAAAAGACGCTTCTCATGACACAGCCGAATGGCCGGAAAGTACAGTACGGCTATAATGAAGCGGGAAATCCGATTCAGGTCATTGATGATGCGGAAGGGTTAAAAATTACAACGAATACAAAGTATGAAGGCAACAATGTCGTAGAAGATGTAGATCCAAACGACGTCGGAACAGGAAAAGCAACGGAAAGCTATCAATATGACAAAGATGGCAACGTTACGTCTGTTAAAGACGCATATGGAACTGAGACATACGAATACAACAAAAACAACGATGTCACAAAGATGAAGGATACCGAGGGCAATGTCACGGATATTGCCTATGACGGACTAGATGCTGTATCCGAAACCGATCAGAGCGGAAAATCATCTTCAGCAGCCGTTTATGATAAATACGGAAATCAGATTCAATCCAGCAAAGAGTTATCAGCCTCAACCAATATCCTGAAAGATGGAAGCTTTGAAGCGCAAAAATCCGGCTGGAATCTGACCGCATCTAAAGACAGCGGCAAAATCTCAGTCATCGCCGATAAAAGCGGGGTTCTTTCCGGATCAAAGGCATTGGAAGTCTTGAGCCAATCAACGTCTGCCGGAACAGATCATGGGTATTCGTCAGCGACACAAACAGTGGAACTGGAGCCGAATACAACCTATACATTAAGCGGGAAAATCAAAACAGATCTAGTGAAATCAAGAGCCTACTTTAACATTGATTTGCGAGACAAAGATCAAAAACGAATTCAATGGATTCACAATGAATACAGTGCACTAGCCGGGAAAAATGACTGGACAAAACGGCAAATCACTTTTACGACTCCAGCAAATGCAGGAAAAGCTGTTGTGTATATGGAAGTCGATCATAGAGATAAAGATGGCAAAGGAAAAGCATGGTTTGATGAAGTCCAGCTGGAAAAAGGCGAAGTATCGTCAAGCTATAACCCAGTTCAAAACAGCAGTTTCACAGCAGCAACGGAAAACTGGAGCGCAAGCGGGGCATCCGTTGATTCTGAAGAAGGCTTTAATGATGAAGTATCATTAAAAGCTGCCCGGACCAGTGCGTCCCAAGCTGGATCAGTAACAAAACAAACCATTGTCTTAGGGCAAAGTGCAAACGACAAACCGGTTTATCTCACACTGACAGGCATGTCGAAAGCAAGCAGTGTCAAGTTCACAGATGAAAAAGACTATTCTTTGCAGGCTAATGTTACTTATGCGGACGGAAGCACAGGCGTATACAATGCGAAATTCCCTTCTGGAACACAGGAATGGAACCGTGCAGCTGTTGTTATACCAAAAACAAAGCCGATTAATAAAGTCGATATCAGCATACTGTTCCAAAAGAGTGCGACAGGAACAGCGTGGTTTGATGATATCCGTCTGATTGAAGGAAGCCTTTTAACAAAAAGCACGTATGACAGCAATGGAAACTATGTGACCAAGGAAGAAGATGAACTAGGATACTCTACTTCAACTGATTACGATGAAACTGGTAAGAAAACGGCTGAAACGGATGCAAAAGGTGAAAAAACAACCTATACGTATGATCAGGCAGACCAATTGACAAACATGACGCTCTCTAACGGCACGTCTATCCTTCACAGCTATGATAAGGAAGGCAATGAGGTAAGCAAAACTATTCGGGCGGGAGCAGATCAAACCTATAAATACGAATATGATGTCATGGGCAAGCTTGTCAAAACAACTGACCCTCTGGGTAATGTGCTAGCAAGTGAATATGATGCCAACAGCAATCTAACCAAAACCATTTCACCGAATGGCAACGAAGTGTCTCTTTCTTATGATGGAACAGACCGGGTGAAATCAAAATCGTATAACGGTACAGAAAAGTACAATTTCACGTATGACAAAAATGGAAATGAAACATCGGTCGTCAATAAAGAGCAGAACACCACAAAGAAACGGACATTTGACAACAAAAACCGTTTAACCGAATTGACTGACCGCGGCGGCAGCCAAACTTGGACATATCCTAGTGACTCCGATAAGCTGAAAACCTTCTCATGGAGCCATGGGGACCAAAAAGGAACGAATCAATTTACGTATAACAAACTGGATCAAATGGTTGAGATGAAAGATAGTACATCTTCCTATTCATTTGATTATGATGAAAATGGCAACGTCCAAACCTTTATTACGGGCAACGGCGGCGGAACAAGTTTTTCATATGACGAAAGAAACCTTGTAAGCTCGCTGCATATCGGCGACAAAAACGGCGGAAGCATTCTGACGGAAAGCTATGAATATGATGCCAACGGCAACCGCACAACGATAAACAGCTCAGCAAGCGGCAAGGTGAAATATGAGTATGGAAAGCTGAATCAGCTTGTCAAAGAAACCCACGAAGACGGTACTGTCATTGAATACACATATGACGGATTCGGGAACCGAAAAACTGTTACAACTGTAAAAGACGGTTCAAGCAAAACGGTGAATGCTTCCTTCAACATCATGAACCAGCTGACAAAAGTCAATGAGGAAAGCATCTCTTACGATAAAAACGGCAACCGCACATCCGACGGCAAATTCACATATACGTGGGATGCAGAGGATAACCTGACTGCCGTTACAAAAAAAGGCGAAGACAAGCCGTTCGCAACATACAAATATGATGAAAAAGGAAACAGAATCCAAAAAACCGTTAACGGAAACGTCACGAACTACTTCTACGACGGAGACAGCCTGAACGTCTTGTATGAAACGGACGCGGACAACAAAGTCACAAAATCATACACATACGGTGACAGCGGCCAGCTATTATCCTACACAGAAAATGGCAAGAAATATTTTTATCACTACAACGCACACGGTGATGTCATTGCCATCTCAGACAGCACGGGAAAAACCGTTGCCAAGTATCAATATGACGCATGGGGAAATCCAACAAAAACCGAAGCAAGTGATGAAGTAAAAGACAACCGCTACCGCTACGCAGGCTACCAATACGACGAAGAAACCGGCCTGTACTATCTCATGGCCCGCTACTACGAGCCAAGAAACGGCGTGTTCCTATCGCTCGACCCAGACCCAGGAAGCGATGGAGATTCACTAGATCAAAACGGATATACCTATGGAAACAACAACCCGGTCATGAATGTCGATCCAGACGGCCATTGGGTATGGTTTGTTGTCAATGCAGGATTTGCGGTATATGATGGATACAAAGCTTATAAATCAGGCAAGGGTTGGAAAGGCGTAGCGGTTGCAGCCGCATCAGGATTTGTAGGTGGTGGAAAGTTAAAATTAACAAAAAAAATCGGAAAATGGGCCACCTCAAGACATTGGTATAAAGGAACATTTAAAACTAAAAGAAAGTCATTGGACTATCATCATAATAAACATATTGTGAGAAATGGTAAATCTTACAGTAAAAAGAGATATACAAAAGTTGCTAGAGCATTTTATAGATCTAATAAGCATTTACGCGAAAAAGTAATACTAGCTACTGGAAAAAAAGGTTACAGGATTAAGAATGGAAAAAGAACTGGTTATTACACAAGAAGTGGAAAGGTAGTTACATTTGTGAATAATAAATGGAAGAAAAAGAAAAAGCGTTAATTTTAATTTCTACAATATAGAAGGGCCTGAATATGGATGAAATTTTTTAAAAGATATAATATTGATCAAAAAACATTAGATGAGTTCAAAAAATATTATGTATTATTACATGGTCCGTTTCCAAATGATATGTATGATTTTGAAGAAGAAACAAATACTTCTTTAGATGAATTTTATGAATTTTTTGCCTTAATAACTGGAAGTTTAAATTATATAATTGAAGATAAAAAAATTCCTAGATATCAAAGAGAAATGTTAAAAAAAACGTTCTATGAACATTATCCTCATTTTAGGAATTATAAAAGTGATATTTTAAAATATCAAGAATTAAGTGAATGCTTAGAATTTCATGAAAAAATTAGGATTTTGATTAATAAGCTTATAACAGGAGTATGAATCTTTAAACTAAAATAATAAACAAAAACAGCTGTCAAGTATATTTGACAGCTGTTTTAATTAATTCGGGAAAGACACAATTTATTTTTACAGCGACAGTCTGAATGTGTATACTTTCACAAAAGCATACACATACGGTGATAGTGGACAACTGCTAGCATTCACGCAAAATGGCAAGAAATATTTCTATCACTACAACGCACAAGGTGACGTCATTGCAATCTCAGACAGCACGGGAAAAACCGTTGCCAAGTATCAATATGACGCATGGGGAAATCCAACAAAAACCGAAGCAAGTGATGAAGTAAAAGACAACCGCTACCGCTACGCAGGCTACCAATACGACGAAGAAACCGGCCTGTACTATCTCATGGCCCGCTACTACGAGCCAAGAAACGGCGTGTTCCTATCGCTCGACCCAGACCCGGGCAGCGACGGAGACTCATTGGATCAGAATGGGTATGCTTATGGAAATAATAACCCAGTGATGAATGTTGATCCGGATGGGCATTGGGTATGGCTTGTGGTAAATGCCGGGTTTGCAGCCTATGATGGGTATAAGGCATATAAATCAGGTAAAGGGTGGAAAGGTGCTGCTTGGGCAGCTGCTTCTAACTTTGGTCCTGGGAAGATATTTAAGGGTGCTAAGAGGGCTTATAGTTTTGCTAATAAGGCAAAAAGAGGTTGGTTTAATAAAGAGTCTTGGCATCATATAAAAGATAGACACGGTCCAAAGCGCTCCGATAAAAAATATGGAAAAAAGGGGAAATTCAAGAGTAACAGAGCTTTGAAACGAACAACAAGAAGTACATTAAGATCAGGGAAAGCACGTAAAGGACAATATGGTCGTACAGTTTACGAAAAGACTTTTAAAAGATATGTTGGAGTGAATGGTAATAAAAGAAAAACTAAACGTGTTCGAGTTATAAGAGATAGGAATGGGAGAATAGTAACAAGTTTTCCATATTAATTTGTAATAGAGCTGCTTTTAAAGGCAGTTCTTAACGTACTAGAGACTAGGGGGATATAATGAAAAAATTAATAATGAACAAGATAAAAAAGGAAGTAAATGAAGGTTGTTTTTTTCATGTGGATAATCATGAACGCATGTACATCGGGAAAAAGGATAAAACAGGAATTATAATTTCGATCTTTGATTTGTCCGGCGATATCCGGAGATTTGAAATTAATGAACAAATTCTGTGCGAGGATATTATATTGTTTCAACAGAGTTCGGATGACCGTTATGTATTTGTTTACTCTAAGCTGCATGAGTATAAAGTTAAGGTGTTTTCAGCAGATGGAAAAGAACAAAGTGTATTTTCTCTGCCTTCAGGGGTTTCCTGCTGTCTTTTGGATGAAAAACAAAACCTATGGGCCGGTTTAAGTGATGAAGGTATTTATGGTGACGAAAACCCCAGTGAACAAAGTTTGCTGTGCTTCACTTTAGACGGACAATTAAAGGAAACTCACATTGATCAACAGCTTTCAGAAATATATGCGCCCGTGGTAGATGACTGCTATGCACTTGCAGAAAAAGATGGACTGATATACATGCTGTACTACTCTTATACAGTCATTGCCGCATTTGATGAGACGGACGTGAGACGAGTGTGGATTGTTTCTGATAAAGAATATTCTGGAGTATATGACCAGCTTGCAATTTCAGATGACGGGTTTTGGATATGCAAAGATGAACATTCACTGTCCCTCATTCCGGCTGATGTCAGTCTGCCGATACAAGAGGTGAAGTGCTGTGGTCCAGACGGGCGGGAGCTCTCGGTACAACAGCTGAAACTGACAAGTAATGCTATTTATGCAATATCAGACTCGGGGATCTATAAGAGGGATATCAGAGAGGGAAAAGCAAATGAATGAAATATCTTTTTGGCAGCTTATTGACCAAGCTTGCAGCAAGGAAGAACCTAATGAATGGCTACGTGATGAATTATTGAAAAAAGAAATCAATGAGATCGTTGATTTTGAATTTATGCTTCAGACATTTATGCACAAAAGCTATCTGTCCTCACTATGGGCGGCAGCATACATCCTCATGGACGGTTGTTCAGACGATACGTTTGATTATTTTCGCGGATGGCTGATTGCCCAGGGCAAAGAGACATTCGAAAAAGTGCTGGATGATCACGAGTATTTGGCAGCATACATCACGGAGGAAACGCTTGACGAGGAAGGCTATCCGCAAAATGAAGACTTGCTGTCGGTGGCGACAGAGGCGTTGACATACAAGAAGACTGGTGACGATGATTGGGATGATGAAGTATACGATGAGCTTTTAGATACGCTTGAACAAAAGGGGCTTGCCGAACCAGAAGATATTGAATTGGATTGGGAAGAAGAAGATTTGCCTGAAAGGTTTCCAAAACTGTGGGAGCGTTTTGGGGAAAACCCGCTAGGTGAGTTTTAAGTAGTAGAATATGAAGCTTGTATCAATAAGCGATACAAGCTTTTTTAGAACAAATCTGAATGATAAATGACAAAGAAAACAAGAGAAAGATTAATCAAATGAAAAAACTTGAGAAATTGACGGTGGAGGGATTGCGGCTCGTGCAAAAAAGATTAATCGAAAAACTCGATGAGAATAAAAGACGTTTGTTGAAAAGCGAAATCAAAGATAAACTAGTCCCTTGCGCAGAAAGAGGCTTCAGTTATCGCTTTGCTGATCTGCCGAGAAGTAAGCAGTTGCTTGAGATGGTTTTATCAAATTCAAAACCAGCCAACACCCGTGAGGTTGATGCTCTCGGAAAAACGGAAGCGAAACAGCTGATCTTGAAAACATCTCAGTCCTATGTTGCCTATGATGACAGGGACGTTCTGCTGTTTCATCAATACAGCAACGAAATTGGTGCATTAGTTTGTACCTTCGGAACATGTCTCGAGCACCTTGATGGCTTATTGGAATGTATTGAGTTCGACAAAGGGCTTCTCAATCATAGTTTTATTTTGGTTGAGCCCGAGTGTCAGTTTGGTTTATGTATATTGCACACGGAATACGGTTGCGAGCTTGTTTATTGGTAGATGCTTTCCTAGGAGGAATCCTTTTGGAATGTATCTAATCAGTACGGTGCTTTGCATACTATTAATAAATCATTTAATACTTGAATACGTGGTGATCAAATTGAGCGAGCCAAAGCTAATAGAATGCATAAATAAAATCAAAAGTGTCTTAAATGGACAAACAACAAGAGAAGAAGTGTCAGGTTGGGCGGGCACTTATGTTTATGCTGATGATTCCGAGGTAGAGGACGATAGAGTCTGGGATATGTTAATCCTCCTAAGCGGGATTGATTTGAAAGATTCTCCTGAAGCTTATTTGCATTCAACAGATGATTTAAATGATTGGATCAAACCATATACGGAGTAATTAGTTTTTCTGCTTGTTGCAATGCGTTAATGGTTAAAACGAGGTAGGAGACGACAATATACAAAACAATTAATGATTGGGTTGATTATATAGATGAGGGGTGCAGTGTCCTTCATTTAGGTTTTAATGTGTTTAAAAAAGAGCTCACCCTTAATATCAAGGTTTTTGAAGGTGAAGGTGAATATACGCATAAGATATTATTTCAAAATGTGGCATCCACTCATTATAGTGCAGATGTTGGTGACATGAGATTGGAAAAAATAGATCCGGAAGAATATAATTGGAAAATATTTGAGCTCAGTTATCACCCAGAAGGAATCGGAAACATGTCGAATTCTAACATTGAACACTACCATTCAAACGCTAATTTTCTTATAAATATGAACAGCATGTTAATTGCGATAGAAGCTGAAACAGTTCGCTTTGATGATCAATCGTTTTATGCATACCAATTGAACACTAAATAAAAAAAGAGAGGTTGTCAGCCTCTCTTTTCTTACTTAGAACATAACAGCAGCCAGACGAAATGTAAAAGACAACGTCATCGCGATTTAAGACTGAATTGGAAAGTAGCTTTATATCAAAACGTTAATGAAACTAGGCTGTCCGTTACTAATAGTTAATAAATGGCTTATTCTTATCACTTCATTTCTAACCTGGGAGCATAACAAATGAAAAAATTAAAAATGAATAAAATCATCAACATTGACACCCAAGATTGTTTTTTTCATGCCGATGCACAAGGACGTGTCTACATTGGAAAAGGGGTGAAAGATGATCTCACTATTTCAATCTATGATCCTTCCGGTGTTGTTCAGGATTTTAAAGTGAAAGAGCAGATTACATGCAGCGATATTCAGCTCTTTCAACAATGTGCAAATGGCTATGTTTTCGTTTATTACGATTCGCATGAGCCGAAGGTAAAGGTATTTTCAGAAGAGGGAAGAGTGAGAAGTGCTTTTTGTTTGCCTTCAGGGGTCTCCTGCTGTCTTCTTGATGAGAAGCAACACTTTTGGGTCGGTTTATGTGATGAAGGCATTTATCATGATGAAAATCCCAAGGGTGATAGTGTGTGGTGTTTTACGTTAGATGGTAAGCAGAAGGAAATGTATATTGATAGAAAGCTTGAAGAAATGGATGCACCGGTTGTAGATGAATGTTATGGGCTTGTAGAAAAAAACGGATTGATTTATATGCTGTATTACGGAGATGCAGTCATTGCCGCATTTGATGAAACGGTTGTGAGAAGGGTGTGGATTCTGTCGGATGAAGCACCTAAATCAGAAGTGTTTGATCAGCTCACAGTAACTAAAGAAGGTTTTTGGATCGGGACGGTCAACTGTTACAGAGCAGACCTTAAGCCGTCTCTTTATTTGATTTCTGCTGATGTGAGTCTGCCGATGCAAGAGGTGAAGTGCTGTGACTCGAACGGTGAAGCCCTAGACGTTCAACAGCTGAAACTGACAAGTAACGCTGTTTACGCAGTGACTTCTTCTGGTGTTTATAAGCAGGATATCCAATAAGGTGTTGATGAGATCATGATGAATTGGCGCACTTTAAGTCAGACAAAACAAGACAGCAGCTGGTCAGAAGTGAACCAGCTCATAAGATGGAAGCCTGGGGAAGCAGATGTCATCACATCATCCCGCCTGATCCATATCGAGTGTTTGATATCTCAAGCGGGATGAGCAGTAAAGCTGGTCATAATGATGTGAGCGGAGTGCTGAGTGATTTAGAGAATTCTATTTTAAAAGCATTTCAATCATGTACTGAAAAGAACGATGTGATGTACGCATTAGACTGGCAGCATGACGGCTATATCTTTAGCCCTCACCAGACAATGCCTAAGGATGAATTTGGCGAATGGCCTGTTCCGGTATTTCCAAACGGAGACTACTATTTCTTTTTTCATCAGGGCTTTTCTTGGGGGCTTTTGGGTGATCCGTGGAAATGTACAATCACTGTGTTTGGTGAAGAGTTATTGAAGGCGATAGATAAATATCCGCCTATCCTGTTTCAAAATAGATGAGTTCATGTGTCGGATGGAGGTAATCAGCATGTTTCAAAAACTGAGAAAGAGACAGCAGGAGCTTGAAGAAAAGCCGTATCCTGATGAATTGTACGGCTTTGAAGCGGAAATATATGAGTTTTTTATGCTTGTTGCCGGCAGTCTGGGTTATGTGCTGGCGAATAAAAGGATGCCCCGGCATCAGCGGTATTCGTTGGAGAAAAGCTTTTTTGAGCTGTATCCTGACATCCCGCTGGATATGATCAAACACGATACTGATTTGTATCATCACATTCTTTTGTACGAGCAAGTCAGACAAGAGATTTGCGCTGCGCTATCCAACTAATAAGGAGGATTTTATGGAAAAAACCTCTATAAGCAGTATTGGCAATTTGGACATGATCGAGCTTAAGCCTGACCAAACCGTTATGTCATGCGAACTTGGAGATGCCGAGTCTTTTTATCGTTTTTGGCAGGGGCTTGCCTATGAGCAAATCATGATACAGGTGATAACGGCTGGTTCATTTATAGAAGACCTGTCAGAGTTTTTCAAAGGCTATGATTACAAAGTGACGAAGCTGGCGAAAAGGCAATTTCATTTCCAATGCGTAGTACATGAAACAGACCGGGGCATTGCAGATTTTCTCTTTCTGTTAGCTTCCATCAATGATGATGTTTTTCTGATCACTGACCCTCAACCGAAAAACTATCTTTCCGAAGGCAAACTCCAGTGCCTAACGGACTCAGGCGAACGGATCATGTGGTTTGAATACGATGCTGCGGAGATCTATATGGTTGGCGATGAAACATAAAAGGAGGAGGAATCCATATGAATATCACACAATACGAGAAAATGAAAAAACATCTTTCTGATGCGGATACAGGTCCATTTACATTAAACGAGTTTTCTTTCTATATGAAAGCAGATGATCGTTATTTTCATATTCCTGTGTTTGAATTAAAACTATCCGCTCAAACCTGTGACATTCATTTGCGGTTTGAAGACATCAGTGCATCGAGACTGGATGATCTTGAATCCATCGATAGGATTGAATTGGAGATTTTACCGACTGATGATCAATGGGAAAGGCTCCGTTATTATGTGTATGATCAAGAAAACCAAATGAGTTTCTATTGCGGAGGGTGGGATGTAATCAAGTGTGACAAGAAGTCACACTGATTTTCCCCACTTTCCAAGCGTTCTTGCTTTTGTTGCCGCATATGTCACGAGAAACGGGATAGTCACAATCAGAAAAAACAAAGGCACCCAATTTGATAATCCGGTTACATAATGGATTGTAATGGACAAGAGAGTCAGGAAGCTCAAGGTGCAGGTGACGTTTCGAACGTCTTTTTCGCTTCTTTTATATTTCTCTCTCAGGGTGGATTGATCACTGTATATCGGCGAAGTCCCGGGCACAGCCGAAAAGATATGCATACCTTGTGAAGAGCAAACACGTTCCCACCCGGCCGCTTCAAACATCTCGGTGTATTCCTCTAAGTTTTCTTTCTCAACATCATGATAGTCAATGCTGTATATCAACTTCCGCGGCTCAGCTTTTCTAAGCTTATACCCCATAAACGCAAAAGAATCGAGCACCCATCCTTTGCTGGCCATATCACTTAGTCTCTTCATATCCTTTTCTTCTGAAAACGCCAATCCTTCAGACATCATATATTTTTTCTGTTTCATGATGAATCCCCTTTCAATTGTTGAAAAGCGCGTTCGCCGTGTTCCGCCATCATTTTTCTGCGCTGCATTTCTTTTTTGAGTAATTCTTGGCCGTGCAGGGTGGTCTGGTACACTTTGCGGCGCGGGTTGTCGTTGTTGACAAGCTCAATGATCTCTTCCTGCAATAATTTCTTTAACAATGTATATAAGGTAGCTGGGCCGATCGTAAAGGAGGCATCGGTCATGTCTTCAATCTCCTGCATGATCGAATAGCCGTGTTTTGGCTCCAGCAAGGTTAAGACAATATAATAGGCTGGATCGGTAAGCTGATCCATTTCCTCCGGACGTTGCTTTGGCAAACGGTCACCTCATTTCTTATATCAACTAATGATATATCAATAATTGATATAATAAAATCTTCCTTTTCCTTTGTCAATGCAATTTTTTTCTGCGTTCAGTCATCATAAAGAAACAATCACCGAGTATGCATTAATGAATGCGTTTTCATAGAGGGGGATTCTTAATGAAAAAATGGATAACGGCGGGTTTTGTGATGATGTTAATGTTGGGTTTCAGCGGGGCGGAGAGTTTGAAGGCGTCTGAGCCGAAGGTGTATCAGTTTGACTTTGGGAGCGGTTCGGTTGAGCCTGATTACATTGGGGTAAGGGCGTCTGACCGTTATAACCCATCAAAGGGCTACGGTTTTCAAACGCCGGAACATATGAAGGATGTGGCGGCATCCGGGACGGGCGTGAAAAGTGATGCGGTTCAATTTTTGGCGTATGGGACGAAAAGCGACAACACGTTTAATGTGGATCTTCCGAATGGTCTTTATGAGGTGAAGGTGACGCTGGGCAATACGGCGAGGGCAAGCGTGGCGGCGGAGGGTGTGTATCAGGTCATCAATATGACGGGAGACGGTGCGGAGGATACGTTTCAAATTCCTGTCACCGACGGGCAGCTGAATCTGCTGGTGACTGAAGGCAAGGCGGGTACCGCTTTTACGCTCAGCGCCCTAAAAATCAAGAAATTGTCTGATCAGCCGGTGACAAACCGAACGATCTATATCGGCGGCGATTCGACGGTGTGCAATTATTATCCGCTCAACAGCAGCAAGCAGGCGGGCTGGGGGCAGATGCTGCCTCACTATGTCGACAAGCGTACCTTTCAAGTGAGAAACATGGCGTCAGGCGGGCAGATTGCGAGAGGGTTTCGAGATGACGGTCAGTTGGAAGCGATCTTGAAGTACATCAAACCGGGTGATTACTTTATTTTGCAGCTCGGCATTAACGATACAAATCCGAAGCATAATGAATCTGAAGCGGAATTTAAGGAGATTATGCGTGATATGATTCGGCAGGTGAAAGCAAAGGGAGCGGAAGTCATCCTTTCAACACCTCAGGGCCGGGCGACCGATTTCACTTCTGAGGGCATCCATTCGTCTGTAAACCGATGGTACAGGGCTTCTATTTTGGCTTTGGCCGAAGAGGAAAAAACACATCTCATTGACTTGAATGTCCTCAGTTCGGCATACTTTACATCGATCGGTCCGGAAAAAACGCTCGCGCTTTATATGGATGGAGATACGCTTCATCCGAACCGCGCGGGGGCCGATGCACTGGCGCGATTGGCCGTTCATGAACTAAAAAGACAGGGGATTGATGGCTTCTAAAACGTCATTTTTCGGCAAAACACATACGATGCCGTAAATTAGAGTATAATGAGAACATCTGCAAGAGACAGGAGTTTATACATGAGTCATTTTAAAAACTATCAAATCAGTCATGACATTTTACGAGCATTGGAAGGACTGGGGTATACAGAACCGACCGAGGTGCAGCGAAGCGTGATTCCGGCAGCCCTTGAACGAAAAGATCTTGTCGTCAAATCACAGACGGGAAGCGGGAAAACGGCTGCGTTTGGCATTCCTCTCTGCGAGCTGGCGGATTGGGACGAAAATAAACCGCAGGCACTGGTGCTGACGCCGACCCGTGAGCTTGCCGTGCAAGTAAAAGAGGATATCACGAACATCGGAAGATTTAAACGAATCAAAGCCACAGCTGTGTTTGGAAAATCATCTTTTGATAAACAAAAAGCCGAGCTGAAGCAAAAAAGCCATATCGTTGTCGGCACACCGGGACGCGTCCTGGATCATATTGAAAAAGGCACGCTGCCGCTGGATCGCCTTTCCTATCTGGTCATTGATGAAGCGGATGAGATGCTGAATATGGGCTTCATCGATCAGGTGGAGGCGATTATCAAGCATCTCCCGGTTAAGCGCACAACGATGCTGTTTTCTGCGACACTGCCAGAGGATATTGAGAAATTAAGCCGCCAATATATGCAAAACCCAGAGCATATCGAAATCAAAGCGGCCGGCCTCACCACAAGGAATATTGAACATGCGGTGATTCAAGTCAGAGAAGAGAATAAGTTTTCTTTGCTGAAAGATGTACTTATTACTGAGAACCCTGACAGCTGCATCATTTTCTGCCGGACGAAAGAGCATGTGAATCAGCTGACCGATGAATTGGATGACTTAGGATATCCATGCGATAAAATTCACGGCGGGATGATTCAGGAAGACCGCTTTGACGTCATGAATGAATTTAAAAGAGGCGAGTACCGTTATTTAGTCGCGACAGACGTCGCCGCGCGGGGGATCGATATCGAAAATATCGCCCTTGTCATCAACTATGATTTGCCTCTTGAGAAAGAAAGCTACGTACACCGTACTGGACGGACAGGCCGAGCCGGAAATCAGGGAAAAGCGATTTCATTTGTGGCGCCGTTTGAAAAGCGGTTCCTGACTGAAATAGAAGACTATATCGGATTCGGGATTCAGAAATTAGAAGCCCCATCCCAAGAGGATGTCGCAAAAAAGAAACCGGATTTTCTCGCTAAACTGAAAGACCGTCCGGCGATCAAAAAAGACAAGAGCGAAGAGCTGAATAAAGACATCATGAAGCTGTACTTTAACGGCGGAAAGAAAAAGAAAATCAGAGCCGTTGATTTTGTCGGAACGATCGCTAAAATCGACGGGGTTTCTGCTGATGACATTGGCATCATTACGATCATGGATAACGCCTCGTACGTGGAAATTTTAAACGGAAAAGGCCCACATGTTCTCAAAGCCATGAAGGATACAACCGTCAAAGGGAAAAAGCTTAAGGTGAATAAAGCGAATAAATAAAAAAACGGCCTGCTCCAGTCAAAGGAGCAGGTCATTTTCGTGATGGCTGACATTGGTGCTGTTTTCTTCCGGCACAAAGGCAAGAATCACAATGCCGATCACAAACAAAATGATCAGGCTGAACACCGCGGTCGATGATTTTCCGGTAAGCTGGGCGGTAACGGCGATGAGCAGCGGCCCCATAATCGAGGCGAATTTTCCGAAAATGTTGTAGAAGCCGAAGAATTCATTTGCATGGTGTTTCGGGACGAGCTTGGCAAAATAGGAGCGGCTTAATGCTTGAATGCCGCCCTGCGAGGTGGCGACAAGCATGGCTAGAATCCAGAAATCAAACGTCGTTTCCAGAAAATACGCATATACGCAGACAATCATATATATGACGATGCCAACGTACAGCATTGTTTTCCCTGTGAAGCGTTCCGCCAGTCTTCCGTATAAAATGGCAAACGGCGCGGCGACGACCTGAGTGACAAACAGGATGATCAGGAGACTTGTGGAGCTGATGCCCAAATCTGACCCGTAAGAGGTCGACATCGTAATAATGGTGCCGACTCCATCGATATAAAAGAAATAAGCGAGCAGAAAGAGGAACAGCGCCCGGTACTGCCGGATCCGTTTCATCGTTTGCCCGAGGCGTTTAAAGCTGTTGGCTATGATGCGGGGTTCTCTTTTGATGTAATAGCGCTGATGAACGTGTTTCAGCATCGGAATGGTAAACAGTCCCCACCAAGCGGCCGTTATAAAAAAGGACAGCTGGCTTGCGGCAGACACGGACATCGGAATCGTTTCTGCTTGTGCGAGCAGGATGACGGCGATGCTGAGGATAAATGGGATCGTGCTGCCGATATAGCCTAAGCCAAAGCCGCGGGCGGAGACGAGATTCATCCGTTCCTCAGGCGTGACGTCAACGAGGAAGGCGTCGTAGAATACATTGGCGCCGGAAAAACCGACAGCCGATATGGTGTAGAACAGCAGCAATAGCAGCCAATGTTCACTTGGAATAAATGCAAGCGCCGCGGTACTGGCGACACCGGCTGACACAAAGAAACCGAAGAACTTTTTTTTGCAGCCTTCATAGTCGGCGATGGTTCCTAAAATCGGGCCGAGCATGGCGAGAATAAAGGTAGAAATCGCTATCGTATAACCTAAATAAGCAGTTGATTGAGCAGCGCTGACACCGCCTTCCGCAGCGGCTGATTTATAAAACAACGGAAATACCGCGGTTGTGACGACAATGGAATAAGCAGAGTTTGCCCAGTCATATACAACCCAGCTGTTTTCTTGTTTCGTAAAACGTTTCATCTGCAGAGCCCCTCCCCAGTAACGATACTTCTATTGTACGAGAAACCGCATAGAAAAGGATGGAACCGTGGTCAATTTTTACAAAATGTTTATGTTCTATATAGGTCAAATAATACTTTTGGTTTATTGCTGACACATCATATATCTGGTACGATTTAACTATATTTTGCCGCATTTTCCAGAAGGGTTTCAGCAGAGAGGAGACAGAGCATGAGGCGAATAGGCTTGTTGATAAGCCTGCTGGTCGCTGTTCTTGCGATGAGCGCATGTGAAAGCGAAAGCAATGTTCAGAACGCTGCCCAACATGATCAAAAGACGATCAAACAAAGCATGATAAAATCACTGGGCAGCAAGAAAAAGCAAGACTTTCAGACCCTATCAAACGATATGCAGCTGGCGGTTGTTTTCAGTTCTATGGTACACGTAAGCGAGACGTTTGATTATGGGATCGGCAACCCTGAATATTTCATTCGCAGCAGCATGACAGAAGAGGAAGCAGACATAGCGAAGAAAAATCTTGAATCCATTAAACTCGAAAACGGGCGGCTCAAAAAACAAAACAGCGAGGCATTCGCAATGCTACAAAAAACCCGCAATCAAGAAAAGAGCCGCAATGAGAATCAGCAGCTTAAAGACAATAGAGACACCTTTTTTGAGATTACCGGCAGCATGATCGCGCTCATCAATCAGGTCACCCCGAAAAACGCTAAACAAACAAGAAAACAGCTGGATCAGCTGAAAAAACAATATACGAAATACAATGCCGAAAGCATCAACTTAATGAATGGCATAGTCAAGAAGCAGGGGGCAGATAAGGAATCCTTTGAACGCCATCTTGAGGCGCTGCTTCAGAAACAGAGCGGGCAGACGGTGCTGAGTGAAGTATATTGACCGGATCGCTGCTCTTTCCCTGAAGATATTGACCTAGTACAAAAAGAATGTACAATCAAGGTGTAGTCTGTTCTTAGCTGATTGGAGGGACATGTCATGAAGATTGCGAAGGTGATCAACAATAACGTAATTAGTGTGGTCAATGAACAAGGGAAAGAATTGGTCATCATGGGCAGAGGGCTCGCATTCCAAAAAAAGTCCGGCGACGAGGTCGATGAAGCACGCATTGAGAAGGTGTTCACTCTCGATAACAAGGATGTATCAGAGAAATTTAAAACCCTTTTGTATGAAATACCGCTCGAGTGTATGGAAGTGTGTGAGGACATTATCAGCTATGCGAAGTTACAGCTTGGCAAAAAGCTGAACGACAGCATCTACGTGTCGCTGACCGATCATATTAACTTTGCCATACAGCGCAATAAAAAGGGCCTTGATATCAAAAATGCTTTGCTGTGGGAAACCAAACGGCTGTACAAAGATGAGTTTGCCATTGGCAAAGAAGCGCTGCACATGGTGAAAAACAAGACAGGTGTTTCCCTTCCGGAGGATGAAGCAGGTTTTATTGCCCTCCATATCGTGAATGCCGAACTCAATGAAGAGATGCCCAATATCATTAACATTACAAAAGTGATGCAAGAGATTTTAAGTATTGTAAAATATCATTTTAATATTGAATTTGATGAAGAATCGCTGCATTATTACCGGTTTGTCACTCACCTGAAGTTTTTCGCGCAGCGTCTTTTTAACGGAACCTACCTGGAAAGCCAGGACGATTTTTTGCTGGAAACGGTGAAAGAAAAATATCATCGCGCGTATGACTGCACGAAGAAAATCAAAGCGTATATGGAACAAGAATATGAACACAAACTCACCAGGGACGAGCTGCTGTACTTAACGATTCATATTGAAAGGGTCGTCAAACAAACATGATGAAAGCGTTGACATTTTTGTTTTCGTGTGTTAATTTTTTCTCACATCAATATATTATGATTTTAGGATTGTTACTGATAAGCAGGCAAAACCTAAATTACGATGAGTGCGGAGGATCTCTGTCTGTGCTGGTGGTAATTTAGGTTTTTATTTTTTTCAGGGGATGGTGATGGTGCAAAATTGAAGAAAAATCGAATGATGAAGTTTTATAGGATTGTTACTGGTCAGCAGGCAAAACCTAAACTACTTGTTCCTATTGTGGCAGGGGTAGTTTAGGTTTTTTATTTTTCAGCGGAAGGGATGAGGGGAAATGGGGATTCAGGCAGCAGCCAGAGACATTTTACAATTGGTCGGCGGGGAAGAAAATGTGCGTTCGCTTGTACATTGTGCGACGCGCTTGCGTTTTACGCTGAACGACCGCTCAAAAGCAGACAAAGAAAAAATAGAAGCTTTAGACGATGTCGTGACTGTTGTGGAAAGCGGCGGGCAGTTTCAGGTGGTCATCGGTAATCATGTTTCCGAAGTGTATCGCGAGATTGGAAAGATATCAAGTGTGCTGCAGGATGACCAAACAGAGCGTTATGCTCAGAAAGGGAATCTGTTCGGCCGGCTGGTTGATATCGTATCGAGCATTTTTACGCCTTTGCTTGGCGTGATGGCGGGAGCGGGAATTTTAAAGGGCCTGCTTATGATCTGTACAAATGCCGGCTGGCTCAAAACTGAGGATACAACTTACACGATTTTGTATGCCGCCGCAGACAGCCTGTTTTATTTTCTGCCATTGCTGCTTTCCATTACAGCTGCCCGAAAATTCGGCGCAAACGTGTTTGTGTCTGTCACGGTTGCGGGGGCGCTCATCTATCCAACCATTATTGAACTGAAGAATGGCAATGCGGATACCGATTTTTTTGGCATTCCTGTTGTTTTAATGAATTACACATCAACCGTTATACCGATCATCCTGGCGATTTTCGTGATGAGCTGCATGGAGAAGTTTCTAAACAGGCTGATTCATGACAGTGTAAAAACCTTCATCACGCCGCTGATCTGTTTAGTGACGGTCGTGCCGCTCACATTAATCGTGTTCGGGCCGATTGGCGTAAATGCCGGGAATGGCATCGCGGCTGTGATTCTGGCGATCTTTCATTTTAATCCGATGCTGGCCGGTGCCGTAATCGCAGCCCTTTGGCAGATCCTTGTCATCTTCGGCATTCACTGGGGTATCGTGCCGGTTATTTTAAACAATATTGCGGTCAACGGGCAGGATTCTATCAAACCGGCTACAGCAGCTGCTGTGTTTGCCCAAACAGGTGCCGCCATCGGAGTCATGTTAAAAACGAAAAATAAAAAATTGAAGGCGCTTGCGGGCTCCGCCGCTGTCACCGGAATTTTCGGCATTACGGAACCTGCCGTTTATGGGGTGACGCTCAGACTGAAAAAACCTTTTGTATGCGGTGTCATCAGTGCGGCTGTTGGCGGGGCGATTATCGGGCAGGCTCACAGTGTGGCCATCGCTTCAGGTGCGCCGGGTCTATTGACCATCCCGATTTTCTACGGACAGGGGTTTGCAGGCTTTATCTTGGGAATCTCGGTATCTTTTATTCTCTCAATTATCTTAACGTACATTGTCGGATTTGAAGATCCCGCGGAAAAAGCAGATGCCAAAACGGAACCGCCAGCACCTGCCACTCATCATGAGCAGATCAGCAGTCCATTAGAAGGAAGCGTGATTCCGTTAGCGGAAGTGAAGGATAAGGTGTTCGCATCGGAGACGCTTGGAAAGGGAATTGCGATTTTGCCAGAGAAAGGCCGGCTGGTGGCTCCGGCAGATGGCGTGATAACGACTGTTTTCCCGACTGGCCATGCATTCGGCATGATCACCCATCAGGAAACAGAAATCCTGATTCACCTCGGATTTGATACGGTGAAGCTGGAAGGAAAACACTTTTATCCTAAAGTGGTGCAGGGGCAAGCCGTCAAACAAGGCGATCTGCTAGCTGAATTTGATTTAGAGGAGTTAATAAAGGCAGGGTTTGATATGAACACGCCGATCATCATCACAAACACAGATCAATATACCGACGTCATTCAAACTGATCAAAAGCAAGTCAAAACAGAAGAAAGAATTCTTTCTTTAATCTAAAACATTGGAGGAACAGACGATGAACTATAACAAACTTGCGGCATTTCCGGAGAACTTTTTGTGGGGAGCATCAACTTCTGCTTATCAGGTTGAAGGCGCGTGGAACGAAGATGGAAAGGGACCTTCAGTGATTGACGCCCGCGACAGCTATCCTGAGGGAACGACTGATTTTAAGGTAGCCAGCGATCATTATCACCGTTATAAAGAAGACGTTGCGCTGTTTGCTGAAATGGGCTTTAAAGCATACCGTTTTTCTATCGCCTGGACGCGCATTATTCCTGATGGCGACGGAGACATCAATCCAAAGGGGATTGAATTTTACAGCAATCTGATTGATGAGCTGCTCAAATATAAGATTGAACCGATCGTCACGATGTATCACTTTGATCTGCCGAATGCATTGCAGGAAAAAGGAGGCTGGTCAAAGCGATCTGCAATTGACGCTTTTGAACGTTATTCGAAGGTGCTGTTTGAACACTTCGGTGACCGTGTCAAGTACTGGCTGACAATCAATGAACAAAA
Source organism: Bacillus sp. FSL R5-0434 (assembly GCF_038004745.1). Taxonomy (NCBI): domain Bacteria; kingdom Bacillati; phylum Bacillota; class Bacilli; order Caryophanales; family Bacillaceae; genus Bacillus; species Bacillus sp. FSL R5-0434. Next base: position 3,943,939 of record NZ_JBBORV010000001.1, on the reverse strand, counting down.
CATGATGATCCTGCATGGAAGTGCGCTGGGCACACTTGATCCGAATCTGAAAAACCCGAAAAAAGAACTGTATCAGCAAAATCACCACATGCTGGTGGCACAGGCGAAGGCTATGAATCTATGCCATGAGATGCTGCCGGAAGCCAAGATCGGACCAGCTCCAAACATTGCGCTGATTTACCCGGCATCTTCAAAACCGGAAGATGTTGTCGCAGCCTTCAACTACAATGCAATCCGCAACTGGCTCTATTTAGATATGGCGGTTCACGGGCGTTATAACACGACAGCTTGGGCATATATGAAAGAAAAAGGCTATACGCCAGTCATTGAAGATGGTGATATGGAGATTCTGCGATCTGCGAAGCCTGATTTTATCGCATTTAACTACTACACGTCTCAAACGGCGGAAGCAAGCAAAGGCGACGGCTCGGACGAGGCAGCGCGAGGAGGAGACCAGCATTTGAAAACGGGAGAAGACGGCGTCTACCGCGGCAGCGCCAACCCGAACCTGAAGAAAAACGATTTCGGCTGGGAAATTGATCCGGTTGGCTTCCGTTCCACACTTCGTGAAATCTATGACCGCTACCAGCTGCCATTGATCATTACAGAAAACGGGTTAGGCGCTTTCGATCAACTCGAAGAAAACGATACGATCAATGACGATTACCGCATTGATTATGTAAAGCAGCACATTGAACAGATTCAATGGGCGATTACAGACGGCGTTGACGTATTCGGCTACTCACCGTGGTCTGCGATTGACTTAATTTCCACGCACCAGGGCTGTTCTAAACGCTACGGCTTCATCTATGTCAATCGTGATGAATTCGATCTGAAAGACCTGCGCCGTATTCGCAAGAAAAGCTTTTATTGGTATAAAGAGCTGATTGCTTCGAATGGCGCGTCATTGAACCGATAGAAAAAATAAACAATTTATGAAAATAAATATATTTATGTAAATGATCCGAGCTCCTTGCCGATATGTATAGTATAAAATTGGAAAGGGGTTTGTATATGAAGAACAAAAAAATTGTTTCACTGCCTTTTTTGTGTACTGTGTTGCTTGTTGTTTTTAGTTTATATATGAGTTCAAATGCTGCCTCAGCGCAAAGTGTGTTAAAAGATAAACCAATCATGGAGCAGCAGGAAAAACTGAAAAAACAAAAGGAAACTGAGGATGTTTCATTAAATCAAGCGAAGCAAGTAAGCCTTAAAACGGACAATAAAACAGAAAAGATGAAAGTGAAGAAGCCTTCGAATGAGAATGTTTTTAAAACAAGTTCCATGTACAACTCCGATGACCAGGTTTTCAATACAACCTCTGTCCTGGATGAAAATAATCCTGATGATATGTACTTTTTCAGTACTTCGTCAGATCGAACCCTTATCACAAGAATTCTTTCAGACAACAGCGATTACCATCTGAAATTGTATGTTGTCAATTGGGATACAGGAGAAGCTCAGCCGTCTAATATATCAATGGCAGCAGGGAACTTAGTGCTTTTAAAAGAGCTTCCCGCTGGCGATTATATGATCCGGGTTTACTCTGAAGGAACGACGGGAGATTCATATAACATTCAGTTAAATGCGAAAAACCCTTCAAATTATTCAAGTGTAAAATCGGTAACGTCTAATTTACAAGCCTTTGTTGCTGAGTATGGAGACGGTTCCGTTTATGCTAATGGTACACTGCTGTACAATTCTAATACGAAAACATCTTCATTAGACTGGGAAAGAGAATATTATTTTTCCTATGGAGGCGGGTATAATCAGCGCACCCATTCCATTTCTGATGTGAAGGTTAAAAATATTTCTGACCCTGTCACTTATCGTTCGAGTTATGCAAGTTCAAGCTCAGCCATCATGGTTTACTTAGACACAGGCACGCTTTTTATGCATCATGTATCAGCTTATCAGTCGGGGGTAGGTTATGATGATTCTTTCCTTGATACGTTAGGTAAAAAAACACCTAGAAGGCTTGATGCGGATGATCAGAACTATGGGGACCATATATTAATCGTTGATCTGAAAACCGGCAAAGCAATAGACTTTTTCAGTGTTTTAAATTACTACTATGCTTCAGGTGCTGAAAGCTTGCCTGTCATAAAATTTATCAATTAAATTACCAAAAAAGGATTTCCGGCAGCGGAAATCCTTTTCTCACGTTAAAACGAAATAATCCCAATCAGCAGTGCCGCAATCGTCATCACAATGGTTGTTCCCACGGCCCATTTGATCGTGAATTTTTGATGGTCGCCAAAGCTGACGCCTGCCATTCCGACCAATAAATAAGTGGAGGGAACGAGAGGACTGAGCAAATGCACAGGCTGGCCCAGCAAAGAGGCTCTGCCGATTTCTGCGGCATCTATTCCGTAAGCAGCGGCGGCTTCTGTGATGATCGGCAGAACACCGAAGTAAAAGGCATCATTCGACATAAAAAAGGTAAATGGCATGCTGACGATTGCTGTAATCAAGGGCAGATGCGGGCCCATGGCGTCAGGGATGAGTGATACGAGAGAATGCGCCATGGCGTCTACCATTTTTGTGCCCGACAAAATGCCTGTGAAAATGCCGGCGGCAAATACCATGGAGACAACGTTTAACGCATTTCCTGCATGCGCTGAGATTCGCTTTTGCTGCTCTTTTACATTCGGATAGTTCACCATCAAGGCGATAGCAAATGCGATCATAAAAAGAACAGGAAGCGGGAGCAGGCTGGTGATCAGAGCGGCCATCAGCACGACAGTCAGCAGCAGATTAAACCACTGGAGAGCGGGGCGTTTGAGCGGCGCTGTATCCGGATCGGAGGCGTGCTGGTGTTCAATTGAAATGACGCCGAGTCGTTTCCGTTCTTTTTTTCCTAGAATATAGGCTACGGCAAGCACCCAAAGAATGCCGGCGATCATAGCAGGAATCAGCGGAGTGAAGACTTCTGACGTGTCCAATTTGAGAGAAGCCAACACCCTTGCAGTCGGCCCTCCCCACGGAATAATATTCATGACTCCCGACCCGAGCATTGCAATTCCCGCCAACACCAGCCGGTTCATGCCGAGCCGTTTGTATAGCGGAAGCATCGCAGCAATGGTAATCATATACGTTGTTGTCCCATCTCCGTCCAGCGAAATGGTCATCGTCAACACCGCTGTGCCGACAGCGATTTTTAATGGATCTCCTTTGACAAGGGATAAGATTTTGGCAATGAGCGGATCGAACAAACCTGAATCAATCATGATGCCGAAATACAGGATCGCAAATAATAGCATGATGCCTGTCGGAGCGAGGCCTGTTACACCCTGAAGCATCATATCGCCCAGGTCTTTGCCGAATCCGCTGATCAGGGCAAACACAACAGGAACGACAATCAAGGCAATAAGAGCGGAAAGCCGGTTAGACATAATAAGATACATGAAGACAATGATCATCACAAAACCAAGTATGGCAAGCACGATATGACCTCCCCCATTCAACAGCACAATTTTAGTAAGCGCTTCCATCTTTCGAGAAGGCTTATTTCAAATATTTATGACCTCATGTTGACAAGTAGACCTAAAAACCTAGAGAGCAGATGAGCAGTTTATATGCAGATCGCCACGGGTAAATGTGCTGTAGAATGTTTATTTTTGAGATCTGGAATAGGAAAAGGGGGAGCAGACATGAGTGATGATCAAAACAAACGAGTCAATGAACACTCAAAAGACGAGCAGCTCGAACAGTACAGGGTCGATAACAGCGGAAAGAAAATGACGACAAACCAAGGTGTACGGGTGTCTGAGGACGAACATTCGTTAAAAGCCGGAGTTCGCGGCCCGACGTTGATGGAGGATTTTCACTTTCGGGAGAAGATGACCCATTTTGACCATGAGAGAATCCCTGAACGGATCGTGCATGCGCGCGGTTATGGCGTGCATGGCTTTTTTCAGGTTTACGAACCGATGACAGAATTCACCCGGGCGAAATTTCTTCAGGACCCTTCGGTGAAGACACCGGTATTTGTCCGGTTTTCAACAGTTGCGGGCTCCAAAGGCTCCGCTGACACGGTGCGTGACGCCAGAGGCTTTGCGACGAAATTCTACACTGAAGAAGGAAACTATGATCTAGTAGGCAATAATATTCCGGTGTTCTTTATTCAGGATGCGATCAAATTCCCGGATTTGGTGCATGCGTTTAAGCCTGAGCCGCACAATGAAATGCCTCAGGCCGCGACAGCTCATGATACGTTTTGGGACTTTGTCGCCAATAATCCAGAGTCGGCTCACATGGTGATGTGGACGATGTCTGACAGAGGCATTCCCCGCAGCTACCGGATGATGGAGGGCTTTGGCGTTCACACGTTCCGTTTTGTCAACGAACAAGGAAAGGCGCGTTTCGTGAAATTCCATTGGAAGCCGGTGCTCGGCGTGCATTCTCTCGTATGGGATGAAGCGCAGAAAATTGCCGGAAAAGACCCTGATTTCCACCGCCGCGACCTGTGGGAAACGATTGAAAACGGCGACGTTGTTGAATATGAGCTAGGCGTGCAGATGATAGATGAAGAAGATGAATTCAAATTTGACTTTGATATCCTTGATCCGACGAAGCTTTGGCCGGAAGAGCTTGTGCCGGTGAAGATCATTGGGAAAATGACGCTGAACCGCAATCAGGATAATGTATTTGCTGAAACTGAGCAAGTCGCATTCCACCCGGGAAATGTGGTGCCGGGCATTGACTTCACAAATGATCCGCTGCTGCAGGGACGGCTTTTCTCTTATACGGATACACAGCTGATCCGTCTTGGCGGCCCGAACTTCCACGAGATTCCGATTAACCGCCCGGTATGTCCGTTCCATAACAACCAGTACGACGGTTATCACCGGATGACCATCAACAAGGGGCCGGTCGCTTATCATAAAAACTCTCTGCAGAACAATGACCCGTCTCCTGCGTCAGCCGAAGAAGGCGGTTACGTCCACTATCAGGAGAAAGTAGAGGGCAGAAAAATCCGCCAGCGGAGCGACAGTTTCAATAATTACTACTCACAGGCAAAACTGTTCTGGAACAGCATGTCACCGGTTGAGAAAAAGCACATCATTTCTGCCTTTTGCTTCGAGGTCGGGAAGGTCAAAAGCAAAGATGTGCAGCGGCAGGTCGTAGATGTCTTCAGCAACGTAGATACTGTCTTGGCAGAAGAAATCGCCAAAGGAGTAGGTGTGGCGCCGCCGGCGAAACGCAAAGCATCAAAAGAAATCCTTACCTCACCTGCATTAAGCCAAGCCCGTACAGTGAAAACAGCGTCAACGAGAAAAGTCGCGGTTCTCGCCGGCAATGGTTTTGATGAAAAAGAACTGCAAACAGTGCTGGATACCTTAAAACAAGAAGGGATCACAGCGGATATCATCAGTCAAACGCTGGGGTACATCACAAGCGGCGCCGGACAGCAGCTTGAGGTCAGCGGCACATTCCTGACGACAGACTCTGTTCTGTATGACGCGGTTTATGCCGCAGGAGGACCTGAATTAAAAGAAGATAAACAAGCGATGGCATTTATCAGAGAAGCCTACAATCACTATAAGGCGGTCGGCGCGGCAAACGAAGGAGTTGACCTTCTCAAATCAGCTGTCGGCACAACAGAGGAGCCGGGCGTTGTGACGGCAAAAGACGAAGATGATTACACCGGCTTTAGCAAAGCGTTTATCGAAGCAGTTGCCGCCCACCGCCATTGGGATAGACGAATTTGATTCGCTCCTGTATCTTAGAGGAAGATACTTTTCATAAGGAGCATGACATATGAACGAAAAACAGCTCGCAGAGGCTTACGAGCGCGACGAAAATATGATGATATTAGTGTTTGCCCAATGGTGTGTGAACCATGATCTTGATCCGTTGGAGCTATATGCCAAAGCATATCCGCAGCAAAAGCTGAATGAAAGCTTGAAAAAAACAGTGGAAGAACTGATCGTGCCGAAGAACGAGTCAGAACACATACCTGACCAGACCGTCATTGCGGTGTTAGAGATGTTTGGGAATATTGATTTGGCACAAGCGGTTCACGAAGTGATTGCTGAGCGTAAACAGTAAAAAAGAGACAGTATGTTGTCTCTTTTTTATTTGGGAAAAATCGAGCAGATCGACCTAGAAACTTCTTTTCACTTCATCAGTCTATAAAAGTGTGCGTTACAGAAAAAAGGGAATGATAAACAAAGAAGATCAAAAAGGAGGAGATTGTATGAAATGGAACAAAATGATGAAATATGCGGTAGCTGCTGCTATTTTGCTTTTTAGTGTATTTGCATATGCGGCCCCATCTTTACAAGCGGTTCAAGCGAAAACGCCGACTGTAAGCAGCCATACGTACAAAAAGATCAAGGAATTAAAGTATCCTCAGGTGCATCACTTCGGGAATGCCGCGTTTGAAAAAAACATCAATCAAGAGCTGAAAGCCTACATTGAACAATCGTATCAAGAATACCTGAAAAACAAAAAAGCAGGCGAACAGCAGGGCTTCAACGCGGAATATCAAACATCCTTCAGCGTCAAATATAATGCGGCTGGCAAGCTCAGCATACAAACGCTCAATTATATCTATTCAGGCGGCGCCCATGGTTTAACGTCTGTTCAGTCCTTCAACTATGACTTGAACACACAAAAGCGGGTGACACTGAATCAGATTCTGAATACCAAAACAAAAGTCAGCAAAACGAAAGATTACCTATACAGCTATATCAAAAAACATGACACGCTGTTTTTCCCTGATGTAAAGAAAGAGGATATTACCCTTAACCAAGACACAACGTTTTACTTTACGAAAAACGGAATCGCCATCGTCTTCGGTCAGTATGACTTAGGACCATATGCAGCCGGAATCCGGGATGTACAGGTGCCTTCCTCTATTTATCAATAATCAAAAGAGCCATATCCTTAAAAGGGATATGGCTCAATGTTTCTACCACACAAACAGGCCGACAATCGCAGCACTTAGTAAAGATACCGCAATTCCGCTGACGAGCAGCTTCCACACGTTTCTCCCGATCACGGTTGACTTTTCGCCGTCAAGGATCGAGTTGTACGTTCCGTAAATCATGCCGACAGTACTGAAGTTGGCAAATGACGTCAGGAATGTCGTCGCTACCGCAACTGTGTGAGGGGGCAGTGTTTTCAGATTATTTTTCAAGTCAAGCATCGCAACAAACTCGTTCGTTGCCAATTTCATTCCCATCAGCTGAGCGACATACATCGCATCGTGTACCGGCAGCCCAAGCAGGAATGCAAAAGGACTGAAGAGATAAGCAAAAATCGTCTGAATGGTCAGGCCGTGTACGAAAACACCAAGAATGCCATTGACTGCTGACGTTAACGCCACATATCCAATCACCATTGCCAAAATAACGATGACCATGTTCATGCCGACAAGCATACTGTTAGAAATTGTAGAGAAAAAGTCTTTCTTCTCTTCTTTAGGCGGCGTATAGATGATGTCTTCATCCTCCGGCACATGCACTGGATTCAGCAGGTTTGCGATAATCAGTGCGTTTAAGCAGTTTAAAGGAATCGCTGTAAACACGTATGTCGCCGGCACCATTGACAGGTAAGATCCAATAATGGAGCCGCTGATGCTGCTCATGCTCATTAAGCCGAATGTGAGCAGGCGGTTGTTGTTTAATACTGTGAGCTGCTGGCGAATGACTGCCAGAGCTTCTGTATTTCCCAAGAACATCATTTGAATAGAGAAAAAGCTTTCTAATTTCGGCAAGCGGGAAGCCTTTGAGATCACCCAGCCTATTTTATCAATCAGCCATGGCAAAATGCCGAAATATGTTAAGATGTCAAAGAATGTGACGATGAAAATAATTGGAAGAAGTGCGCTGAAGAAAAAGTCTACCGTTTCATTTGCCATCACAGAAGGGAAGGCAAACGCGATCCCGTCACTGGCACAAGCAATCAGCCAAGTGAAGAAATTTCCAATTTGTCCGATGGCCCAGCTGCCAATTTTTGTCCCCAGCATAAACCACGTAATCAAAAGCTCCAGAACAATTAACGTAATGATTGGACGCCACTGGATTTTCTTTTTCTGCGGGGAGCATAGGAACACAACTGCCATAATCACAATGAGACCGACAAGGTTTAATAAAAAGTACATGATAGCAACTCCTATGAGGTTTATTATGGAAATGAAAAAAGCCCTTATCCTTCACAAATTCTGGAAGTGCAGAAAGTGTGAAAAATAAGAGCAAACAGAAAAGAACTTGTCCTTTTCAACTCGTTCAAATTTATTCAAACTTTCTTGTAGTCTAGTTTTTTACGGTTACTAGGTAGAAACAATCAGACCTTATTACTGATTATATACAAGAATGTCTTTTTTCTAAGATGATAGCAGTATTTTATCCTTTCACTTTTTGAAAATCAACCTTTTTAACTATTTTCAAAATAATAAATTTATATTTCGAAGTCGAGAAAATAAAGGAAAATCACATTGGATTGCTATGCTGAAATTGTGATCAGGAATGAAGCATTTCATCATCACAGGCACGTCAAGAGGAATTGGTGAAGAAATGAATACATGCTGACCATCGGCTGTACTGTATGTCAAGACAGCCTAATCAAAGGCTGATCGAACAACATGAAGCGGAGGAGATGATACAAATACCTGCAGATCAATTAACCTATGGTGATCACCTCCATTTTATGAAGCGCAACAAGCACATCAAAACGGATAAGCGAATCATGAATATCTCGTCAGCTTCCAGCTAAATATCTGCTGCCTTCACAAAGCTGCTGCCGCACGTCAAAAGCGGGGCAGGGTTCATTTTCTAAAAGCATCAGTCTGGAGCAGGCGGATCAGCTGTATCCCGGATTGATTGATACCCGGCTGCAAACTGAAATCCGATCCGTTCGTAAAGAGGATTTTCCTGATGCTGATCAATTCATTCAGTTAGAGAAAGAAGGAAGATTGCAGTCTGCTTATTAATTGACCTTCTGAACAGTGAGGAGTTCGGGCAGCCGCCTGTCGTTGAGAATCTGGTTCCTATTTCTGGATGATTGATGTATCATAATAGCGGGGAAACCCTCTATGCAGCAAAAAGGAGTTCTTTTTTATGATTATTCAATTCATTCGTTATAGATAATGACAGGTATAGACGACTTTCCAGACCTGGCCAAAAAGTTAGATAGGTCCAGGTTTATTTGTCTATGCCTTTTTCATTTATTTAAAAACGAATGAATGAGGTGTTTTTTGTGTCAAACATAAAGAAGCATGCTGCTTATATGAATCAATTTGTCTCTCAATTTCGATGCCCGATTTGTGATTCTTCTATGAAAGTCACATCATGGAAAAGTTTGATTTGTTTAACGAGCGGGCACACGTTTGATATATCCCGGCATGGGTACGTGAATTTCCTGACAAAGCCGGTCAAAAGCAGCTATCGGGCGGGGCTTTTCGAAGCAAGAAGCCGGCTGATGGCAGAGTATCATTTTTTTGCACCGCTTCATCAGGCAATAGCTGACTTGATCAGTGACCGGAAGTCTGAAAAAGAGACGTTAACCATTTTAGACTGCGGATGCGGTGAGGGGACCCACTTGAAAGCGGTTTGCGATCTGCTTCAAAAGAAGAAAACAGTTCACGGAATTGGGATTGATATTGCCAAGGATGGCATTTTACGGGCTTCAAAAAATAGTGGCGGAATGCTGTGGGCCGTAGCCGATGTAGCTAATGCGCCCTTTCAAGACCGGCAATTTGATGTCATTCTATCGATTTTCTCACCTTCAAATTATGCAGAGTTTCACAGACTGCTGAAGAAAGATGGTTTGGTTATAAAGGTTGTTCCTCAAAAGGATTATTTAACAGAACTAAGGCAGGTTTTATACGCAGATTCAGAAAGACGAACCTATTCCAATACCCCTGCAATTGAGCGCTTTACAACACATTTTCAGCTCGATCATCTGATGAGGCTGCGCTATATCAAAACGCTTCATCAGCAAGGCATAGACTGGCTTCTGAACATGACACCGTTAGCCTGGTCCGCATCGGCTGAAAACATCAACCAGTTTAGAAAAATGGAATCGGCTCAGCTGACAGTTGATGTCGATGTATTAATCGGAACGATATGAGTGATAGAGGAAAGCTCCCAAAAAAGGAGCTTTCCTTTCTTGTTTTCCGCAAAAACGGAAATTTCCACCGGATTGGAATAGTTATCTCGCATTTTCCGTAAATATGGAAAGGGAAAGGCTTGAAATGGTGTTCTGGCAACTGGCACAGAACTTGCATGAGAAATGACGGAAAGGGAGGGGATATTTTGTAAACGCTTTCCTTTTCTCAGACAAGCGGAAAAGAGGGATGTTTGTGGACATTATTATTATTCTTTTGGCTTTGGGTTTGCTGATGTTTGTCGCCTATCGGGGATTTTCAGTCATTTTGTTTGCTCCGATTTGCGCCTTATTTGCTGTGCTGCTGACAGATCCAAGCTTTGTGCTTCCTTTTTTCTCAACCATATTTATGGAAAAGATGGCGGGGTTTATTAAGCTGTACTTTCCAGTATTTCTGCTTGGCGCCATTTTCGGAAAGGTTGTCGAGATGTCCGGCTTGGCGGCTTCCATTGCGAAGACTATTGTCAGACTGGTTGGGGCGAAACGAGCAACACTCGCTATCGTATTGATGGGCGCCATTTTAACGTACAGCGGAGTCAGCCTGTTTGTTGTCGTCTTTGCTGTATACCCCTTTGCGAAAAATATGTTCAAAGAAGCTGACATCCCGAAGCGCCTCATACCGGGAACGATTGCTCTCGGGGCATTTACCTTTACAATGGATGCACTGCCGGGTACACCGCAAATCCAAAATGTGATTCCTACGACGTTTTTCAAAACAGACATTTACGCCGCCCCTTGGCTTGGTATGATCGGTGCGGTGTTTGTGCTGGCTGCGGGTATGCTCTACTTGGAATCGAGGCGCAAAAAAGCAGAGAAATCGGGCGAAGGTTACGCCGGTTTTCAATCGGAGATTTCTGCCGCGCGTGAGCCATCTGATCTTGCCTCGGAACAAAGCCGGCCGGTCTTAGAGTCTGACACCAGTAAGGTCCGGCACGCACTCGCTTTTGTTCCTCTTATTCTCGTTGGTGTGATGAATAAATGTTTCACCACGTTCCTTCCCAAATGGTATCCGAATGAATTTGATTTTTCCGCCATAGGATTGGGAGAGTTCGGGAAACTTGATATCTCCTCCGCGGTTGCCATTTGGTCAGTGGAGCTGGCCCTCCTGATCGGAATCATCGCAACCATTTTGTTTGATTGGAGAAAAGTGTTTGGACAGCTAAAGGAAGGACTGAATGAAGGGATCGGCGGCGCTTTGCTTGCATCGATGAATACAGGCGCCGAGTATGGTTTCGGCGGTATCATTGCTGCGCTGCCGGGGTTTCATAAGCTGAGCAGCGGCATTTCACATACGTTTACGGATCCGCTTGTAAACGGAGCTGTGACGACAACAACGCTGGCAGGGATCACCGGATCGGCCTCAGGGGGAATGGGAATCGCGTTAAGTGCGATGTCTGATCAATATTTGAAAGCGATTCAGACCTATCACATACCGCCTGAAGTGATGCACCGGGTCATTTCAATGGCGTCAGGAGGCATGGATACGCTTCCGCATAATGGGGCGGTGATCACCCTGCTGGCTGTGACGGGTCTGACCCATCGCCAATCGTATCGGGATATTTTTGCGATTACTCTCATCAAAACCGCCGCCGTATTTGTGATTATCGCGATTTACAGTTTGACGGGCCTTGTATAGGACAAAACGAAAGGGGAATCAGATATGGGAAAAGTGCTGTCATCAAGTAAGGAAGCCGCAGAACTCATTCGGGAGGGGGATACACTGATCGCGGGCGGATTCGGACTGTGCGGAATTCCCGAGCAGCTCATTCTGGCGATAAGGGATAAAGGGGTAAAAGATTTAACCGTCGTCAGCAATAATTGCGGAGTCGATGATTGGGGGCTCGGCCTTCTGCTGGCAAACAAGCAAATCAAAAAAATGATCGCCTCCTACGTTGGCGAAAACAAAATTTTTGAAAAGCAATTTTTAAGCGGAGAATTGGAAGTGGAATTGGTTCCCCAAGGGACGCTCGCTGAAAGAATCCGAGCAGGAGGAGCAGGCATACCGGGATTTTATACAGCCACAGGCGCCGGAACCACCATCGCTGACGGGAAAGAGCATAAAACCTTTGACGGACGCACATATGTGTTAGAAAAAGGAATTACTGGGGACGTCGCCATTGTAAAAGCGTGGAAAGCGGACACCATGGGAAATTTAGTTTTTCGGAAAACGGCAAGAAACTTCAATCCGGTTGCCACCATGGCGGGAAAGATCACAATTGCCGAGGCAGAAGAAATTGTTGAGGCGGGAGAACTCGATCCCGACCACATCCACACGCCTGGTATTTACGTACAGCATGTTGTGCTCGGCACACATGAAAAGCGGATTGAAAAACGAACCGTTCAGCAAGCGAAGGGAAAGGAGGCGGCACAATGAAGGAAGCCAGAAAACGAATGGTCAAACGTGCTGTAAAGGAAATAAAAGACGGTATGAACGTCAATCTTGGGATAGGGATGCCGACACTTGTCGCAAATGAGATACCCGAGGGCGTGCATGTAATGCTTCAATCAGAAAACGGTTTGCTCGGGATCGGCCCGTATCCGCTGGAAGGAACGGAAGACCCGGATCTGATAAATGCGGGGAAAGAAACGATCACCGCCGTAACAGGCGCATCCTATTTTGACAGCGCGGAATCCTTTGCGATGATACGAGGCGGGCATATCGACCTGGCCATCCTTGGGGGTATGGAAGTTTCTGAGCAAGGGGATTTGGCGAACTGGATGATTCCGGGCAAAATGGTGAAGGGAATGGGCGGCGCTATGGACTTGGTCAACGGGGCAAAGCGAATCGTCGTCATCATGGAGCACGTCAATAAACATGGGGAATCGAAGGTGAAAAAACAATGCTCCCTCCCGCTGACAGGACAGAAAGTCGTTCATCGGCTGATTACTGATTTAGCTGTTTTTGATTTTGATAATGGACATATGACATTGACTGAGCTCCAGGACGGTGTCACGCTGGAAGAGGTATATGAGAAAACTGAAGCTGACTTCGCCGTAAGCCAGTCAGTCATCCGGCAAAAATCTTGAGCAGGAAGGTGTATGTCATGAAAAAACAAGTCGCTCTTGTGACAGGCGCAGCCGGCGGAATCGGATTTGAAATCGCAAAGGAATTCGCCCGGGAAGGCGCCGATGTCATTATTTCAGATGTAAATCCAAAAGCGTGCGGTGAGGCCGCTGCCAAGCTGAACGAGGAAGGCTTTAGCGCCACGGGCATTCCATGTGACGTAACAAAGGAAGAGCAAATCTCTGATATCGTCCATACTATCAAGACCCGATACGGACGTTTGGATACTTTGGTGAATAACGCAGGCATGCAGCATGTCGCGCCGATTGAAGAGTTTCCGACAGAACGGTTTGAACAGCTTATTCGCGTCATGCTGACCGCGCCATTCATCGCGATGAAGCATGTCTTTCCCCTTATGAAAAAACAGCAGTTCGGCAGGATCATCAATATCGCGTCTGTGAACGGACTGGTGGGGTTTGCGGGAAAAGCCGCTTATAACAGCGCAAAGCATGGCGTCATTGGGCTGACAAAGGTGGGGGCGCTGGAAGGCGCGCCCCACGGGATTACGGTGAATGCACTCTGCCCGGGATATGTGGACACACAGCTTGTCCGCAATCAGCTGAGCGATCTTTCTAAAACAAGAAATGTTCCCTATGAATCGGTTCTGGAAGAGGTGATTTTTCCGCTTGTGCCGCAAAAACGTCTTCTCTCGGTGAAAGAAATTGCTGATTATGCCGTATTTTTGGCGAGTGAAAAGGCGAAAGGCGTCACAGGGCAGGCGGTCGTGCTGGATGGAGGCTACACAGCTCAATAATAGATTCTTGTATTCATAGGAGGCTCTCGTTTATCATAAGGTTGAAAGCGATTACAAAATGTGACGGGAGCGACAGGGAGATGAAACATTCTATTAAAAGATTACCCTTTGAATGGCTGGATGAAATCATCAACCTTGCGGCGGAATGTATTGTTGTGGTTGATCATGAGGGGAAAATTCTCTATATCAATCCGGCGTACTGTGACTTTTTAAAAAAAACAGAGGAAGAAGCGATAGGGAAACCCGTTCAGGACGTGATTGAAAACTCGAGAATGCACATCGTGGCGAAGACGGGGCGGACAGAGGCTGCCGCTATTCATCCGATTAACGGCAGCGAAATGATCGCCAACCGGTATCCGCTCTATGTGAACCAGCAGCTTGTAGGAGCGGTCGGAACCGTTATGTTTCGCAATCCGCAGGAATGGATGGATTATTCAAGAAAAATTAAACCCCTCCTCAATGAACTCAATTACTACAAAAATAGATACGAAAAAGAGCTTTTCAGTAAATACCACTTTGGCGACTTGATCGGAAACAGTCCTCTTTTTATGGAAGCGAAACGGCTGGCTGAACGGGTATCTGACAGCCAATCGGCCGTTTTGCTTTTAGGAGAATCAGGCACGGGAAAAGAGCTGTTTGCACACGCCATCCATCAGAACAGCCGCCGCCGGTATGCTCCCTTTCTGCGCGTCAACTGCGCCTCGATCCCAGAGCATTTGTTTGAATCAGAAATGTTCGGATACGAAGACGGCGCTTTTACGGGGGCAAAAAAAGGCGGGAAAAAAGGAAAATTCGAACTTGCACATCAAGGAACCATTTTCCTTGATGAAGTAGGTGATATGCCGCTGCATATGCAAAGCAAAATCCTTCGCGTACTGCAGGAGAAAGAGATAGAGCGGATCGGCGCAAGAAGCCCGGTCCCAATAGATGTACGAGTGATTGCGGCGACACACCGAAACCTCGAAGAAATGGTCCGGGAAGGAGACTTCCGGCAAGACCTCTATTACCGACTGAATGTGATCAACATTCAAATCCCGTCCTTAAGAGAGCGCATAGAGGATGTAGTGCCGATCGCGGGGCTTCTATTAAAAAAACTTGAACGGAAATTTGGCTTTGATGGCTTGGAGCTTTCTAAAGAAGCAATTGCAGTGCTTCAGAGCTATTCTTGGCCGGGAAACATACGAGAATTGGAAAATGTCCTAGAACGGGCTGTCAACGTCCTCGACGGCAAACGAATCGAACCGAAACACCTGAATCTCACTCCTGAAGATCAACCCATCCAAAGAACAATCAAAATCCGGGAATATCAATCTATACAGCCATTAAAAGAGACAATCGCTGAGGCGGAAAAAAACGCGATCATCGAGGCGCTTGCCGCAGCAGACGGCAATAAAATAAAGGCAGCAAAGCTATTAGGCATAGGAAAAACAAGCTTATATGAAAAATGCAAAGCCTATCAAATTGAGCAGGCATAAAAAAACACACTTGCCCCGTCAGGGAATCAAGTGTGTTTTTCTGTTCCTTATTTCCAAACATCGTTAGCGATCTCAACAACATGGCGCAGCTTCGCCCATTGCTGTTCCTCGGTCAGCTTGTTGCCTTCCTCAGTCGAAGCGAATCCGCATTGCGGACTCAGGCACAACTGATCTAGACTGACATAACGGGACGCCTCTTCGATACGGCGTTTCACGTCATCAGGATGTTCAAGCTCACCGAATTTAGATGTCACCAAGCCTAGGACAAGCTGAAGATCAGAGCGTTTCACATAACGAAGCGGTTCGAATCCGCCTGAGCGTGAATCATCATACTCTAAGAAAAGCCCGTCCAGATTCAAGCCGTCAAAAATGGTTTCCGCCGCCGCATCATAACCGCCTTCAGCTGTCCAAGTGGACTGGAAGTTGCCGCGGCAAATATGCATGGTAATGGTCATATCATCCGGACGGTCGGCAATTGCGTCATTGATTGACTTCGCAAACAGCTGGCGAAGCTCGTCAGGCGTTGTTCCGAATGCTTCCACTTGTTTCAAACCTTTTTCAGATAAGAAAACAGCCCATGCCGTATCATCAAGCTGGAGGTAGCGGCAGCCTCTGTCATAAAACGCTTGAATCGCTTTTTTATACGCTTTTGATACATCATGCTGGAAAAGAGCATAATCGTTTTTGTATGCATCCTTTTCCAATCTGCCGCGGAAAAAGAGCATATTCGGACTTGGAATTGTCATTTTTGGCGTTGCATCACCAGCGATGCCATGTAAAAATGAGTAATCTTCGAGCATTGGGTGATTTGAGAAATCAATATCGCCTGTCACTTTGATGCCGCGTGCTTTTGTCTGTACATTATGGAACTGGATACCCTGTTCGGGTATAAACGGCTCAACGCCATCCAGATTTTCAAGGAAATCAAAATGCCACCACGCTCTGCGGAATTCCCCGTCTGTCACGACGTTCAGGCCGGTTTCTTTTTGTTTTTCCACAATGCGGATGATTTCATCGTTTTCAATCTGGCGAAGCTGTTCGGCAGTGATTTCGCCGGCCGCCTTTTGCAGCCGCGCTTTTTTGACGGGCTCAGATCTCAGCAGGCTTCCGACTTGATCCGCGCGAAACGGCGTTTTTTTTCTCTGAAGCGATTGTTTTTGTTCTGCGGGTGTTGTTTGCTGTGACATGTTGTTCATTCCTTCTTTCCATTCGAATATAAAAAAGCTCTTCCTTTGGATAAGGAAGAGCTTGCGTGAACAATCTCAACCTTATCTTCTAGAGCAAAAATCTGCTCTAAAGGATTTAGCACCATTCTGTTAAACAGCGGTTGCCGGGTATCGCAGGGCCAGTCCCTCCACCTCTCTTGATAAGGAAAACCTTTTTATGAAATTTTCTGATAGTATCTATTATTCACACATTTCTCTTTTCTGTCAATGATAGATTATTTCCACACATCATTGGCAATGTCGACCACACGACGGAGCTTCGCCCACTGCTGCTCCTCAGTCAAAAGGTTTCCTTCTTCTGTTGAAGCGAAACCGCACTGCGGGCTCAAGCAAAGCTGATCTAAGCTGACAAAGCGCGCAGCTTCGCTGATTCGGCGTTTGACATCCTCTGGGTCCTCAAGTTCTCCGTATTTGGATGTAATCAAGCCTAAGACAATCTGCAGATCCTTGCGTTTGACAAAACGAAGCGGGTCAAAGTTTCCGGAGCGGTCATCATCGTATTCCAAGAACAGGCCGTCCAGGTTTAAACCGTCCAAAATCGTTTCCGCTACAGCGTCGTAGCCTCCAGATGCCGCCCAAGTTGAACGGAAGTTGCCGCGGCAAATGTGCATCGTGACCGTTAAGTCGTCAGGACGGTCCGCCACTGCATCGTTAATCGTTTTGGCAAACAACGCAGGCAATGTTTCCGGATCACCGCCGAGGGCTCGGACAACCTCTCTGCCTTTTTCTTCAAAGAAGAGAGACCATGACGTATCATCGAGCTGAAGATAGCGGCAGCCCGCATCATAGAAAGCGTTAATCGCTTTTTTGTACGCCTGGGCCAGATCATGAAAATATTCCTCCTGATCGGGATATACGCCTTGATCAGCTTTTTCACCGAAAAACAGCATATTCGGACTTGGAATTGTCAGTTTTGCTGTCGCATCTCCGGCAATGCTGTGTAAAAATTGATAATCGGCAAGCGCCGGATGGCTGGTGAAATCCAGTTTTCCCGTCACCTTAATGCTGCGGGCTTTTGTTTTCGCGTTATGGAACTGAATTCCTTCAGCCGGGATGAACGGTTCCACTCCGTCGAGCCCTTCCAGGAAATCGTAATGCCACCACGAACGGCGGAACTCTCCGTCGGTTACAACGTTTAGGCCGATTTCCTTTTGCTTTTCGACAATGCGGGTGATTTCTTTATTTTCAATATCACGAAGCTGTTCTGCCGTGATCTCGCCGGCCGCTTGTTTTTGCCGCGCCTCTTTTACTGGGGTGGATCGTAATAAACTGCCGACATGATCGGCGCGGAAAGGGGCTTTCTTTTGTTTTTCTGATTTCTGTGCTGCAAGGTTTACTTGTTGAGCCATATCATTCGCCTCTTTTCTAAAATGTTTGCTGCATGAAAAAAGCTCTTCCTTTGTGTAAGGAAGAGCTTGAACGATCAAATCTCTGCCTCATCTGCAAGAACGCGATGTTCTTAAGGATTTAGCACCATTCTGTGTAAAACAGCGGTTGCCGGGTATCATAGGGCCAGTCCCTCCACCTCTCTTGATAAGGTAAATCTTCTTATTGGATTTTCAATTATCTTAATATTAGTATTTTTGCATGAATTGTCAACAGTTTTTTAGAAAATTGACTTATCTTCACCGTCATACAATACCATATCCAGCACAATCGCGATGGCTGTGCAAATCAGCATATCTGCCTCATGTCCAATCTGGAGGCGATACGTATCACCCCAGCTGAGCCGCTTTTTGCTGACAGACATCCGCACATTCTGGCTGTAAATGTGAAAAGCATCTTTAAACGAAAAGATCCGTTGTTTCATCAATCATTCGATCATTACTGAAGTCTCCTTTTGTTTGGATAGGTTCCAGGAATAACGAAAAGGCTGCATATATCTGCAGCCTTTTCATTTTATATGGTATGTCTTAGGAAAGATGCATCCGGCGTTTTTGGCGGATGGCGTCAAGGTCGATTAGGTTATTATGATGAGGAACGGGTGCAGGAAGAGGGCTTGTCTTTTGCGGTTTTCGTCTATTGTCTTTGCTGAATGAAAAGAGAAGATAGCCACATAATGCGATGATAATAAATAGGATCATTTTACATACCTCCCAAAAAAAGTTTTGGTATTCTCTATTGTACGGATAAAACGTCTAAAAGTATTCAAAAAATTCTAAATCAACTAATAATAAATGCGTATCCCTCAAAAATCCTTTTCTCCGATGACCTGAAAATAGTCTTGCATTAAGCCTGTGTTTTTCCTTTTGATTGGTTCTATAGTTACTATCGACGTTAAAATGAATTCCTTTATATAACTTTTAACCTAAATTTCTGTAATTCAAATTAACTATATATGGATAATGTGTTCTTCTTTGTTTGATGTATACCCTATTTTGAGGAATTGAACACAAAAAACCCAAATTACGGAGCATTTGGGCGGAAAATTGGAATGGTTGGCTGATTTGAGGGGAGTCCGGCGAAGGGTCAGAAAAAGCGTTTGAACATTCTTCTTATTTTTTTAAATGGGTTTGATCGTTTTGTTTGCATTTTGAGCGGGCGGGAAATCATCCATTTTTTGAACAGGCTTTTTGCGGCAATTGTGTTCTTCATCTTTGCATTTCCTCCTCATCCGTTGATAGTTGTTTTACGGACAGAGCTTTTAAAATGTTTCATTTTCACGCAAAAAAACCAGTCCTTTTTTGGACTGGTTTCTCAGCTTACGCCTGTTCTTCAAACAGCTTTGCAATCTCAACGATGACATTTACGGCTTTGACCATGTTGTCGGCTGAGATGTATTCAAATTTGCCGTGGAAGTTTTCCCCGCCGGTAAAGATGTTCGGCGTTGGGAGTCCCATATAGGAAAGCTGCGAACCGTCCGTGCCGCCGCGGATCGGAGAGATTTTCGGTTCGATGCCGAGGTTTTCCATCGCTTGTTTGGCAATGTTGACGATTTCAATGACAGGCTCAATTTTTTCTCTCATGTTGTAGTATTGATCGTTCATATCAAGCTGAATGCGATTTTGTCCGTATTCGTTCTGGAGCTCTTCAACGATGCGCTGCATAGTTTCTTTTCTGTTTTGGAAGATGTTTTTGTCAAAGTCTCTGATAATGTAGTGGAGTTTGGTCTCTTCTACATCTCCCTGAATGGAAAGCAGGTGATAGAAGCCTTCGTAGCCCTCTGTATACTCAGGTGCCTCATCTGCCGGCAGCATGCTGTTCAGCTTCATTGCGATCTTCGCAGAGTTGACCATTTTGCCCTTTGCCGTGCCGGGATGTACATTGTTGCCTTTGATCGTGATTTTCGCCGCGGCAGCATTGAAGCTTTCATATTCAAGCTCACCGAGCGGGCCGCCGTCAACGGTATAGGCAAAGGAGGCATTGAATCGCCCAACATCAAATTTGTGCGGGCCTCTGCCGATTTCTTCATCAGGTGTAAATGCAACTCTGATGGTGCCGTGCTTGATTTCAGGATGTTTGATGAGATAATCCATGGCTGTCATGATTTCGGCGATGCCAGCCTTATTGTCAGCGCCGAGAAGGGTTGTACCGTCTGTGGTGATCAGGGTGTGGCCTTTGTAGCCCGACAGTTCAGGGAATTGATCAGGCGATAGGATGACCTGCAGCTTTTCGTTGAGCGTGATGTCTTTTCCATCGTAGCTTTCAACGATTTGCGGATTCACATTTTTGCCGGTAAAGTCTGTGGCGGTGTCGACGTGGGCAAGAAAGCCGATCGTCGGCACGTCTTTGTCAGTATTGGAAGGAAGGGTCGCCATGACATAGCCGTTTTCATCAATGGCTGCGTCTTCCATGCCGATTGACTTTAATTCCTCAACAAGCATGTTTCCTAACGTCAATTGGCCGGGTGTGGAAGGGCAGGTGTCGACTGATTCATCGGACTGCGTGTCGACTTTTACGTATGTAGTAAACCGTTCAATGATGTCTTGTTTCATTTCCAATCATCTCCTTTGTTTTATTCTACCATGCCGGGATGAGAGATATCTATTTCACAATGCCGTTTCGAATGGCAAAAACGACTGCCTGAGTCCGGTCTTGGGCATTGCATTTTTGCAGAATTCGATGCACGTGGGTTTTGACGGTGCTTTCACTGACAAAAAGCTTGTCGGCAATATCCTCATTTCTCAAGCCATAGGCCATTTGCTGAAGAACCTCAAGCTCTCTTTTGGTAAATGGCTCTGCCAGCTCTTCAGCATGAGGCTGTTGCTTTGCGCGGAATGTCTCAGTGATGATTTTAGCGGCTGTGACTGTGCGGAAAATCGCTTTGCCTCTGAAGGCAGCCCGAATGGCGTCTATCAGTTCTTCAGGAAGCGTGTCCTTCAGCAGGTAACCGACTGCGCCTGCAGTTTCCCGGGCTTTACAGTTCTTTCCCGGTACATCGATAAGATAATAAGTATAAATACAATAAAAAAATATGGGCTCATCGCCATATCATCAAATCCTTTCTGCCATAAGTATAACGATTCTAGGAAAAGAAAACGTCAACCGGCAGATTGATTTTAGACCTGTTCGGACTGCATGAAGTCCTGCAGCATGGCGTGAAAATGCTGAATGTCTTCACTATTTCTTTTCCACATCATAAATGTCCGGGACGCCGGCAATTCAAGATGCGGCGGCGTGTTTACAGCCATCAGCTTTTTTTCCTCCTCTTCCTGTTTGATGATGTAGGTGGGGAGGAAAGAGGCACCCATTCCCGCTTTCGTCATATGAACAGCCGTATCAGTCTGCCCGACAGCCATCGTTTGAAGATGCGGGTAATGTGAACGGATCCGGTCTGAAAAGGCATCCCCATATGACGGATGCTCATGCGTAAGCAGCCGATAGCGGCTAAAGACAGATGCAGCATCCGCAGGCCTGCTTTCTTGGAAAGGAGCAGCCAGACACAGCGTGCCTTCGCATATGTGCTGATAATAAAGAGTGCCGGAGTTCGGGTCTTTTCGCGACAAACCAATATCAGCTTCATTGTGTTCTACCGCTAGTTTGATATCGTCAGATTCAGCTACATGAGTTGAAAGCTCGACATGCGGATGTTTTTGGATATAGGCGGGCAGAAAGCGAGGCAATATATAGGACGCGATGTAGGGGTGTACGGCCAGTGTAAGTGCCCGGCTGTACCCCTGCTTCCATTGGCTGACTTTGTGCTTTCCGGCTTGGTATGCATTGATCATTTCTTTGGCATAAGGCAAAAACAGCCTGCCTTCGTCAGTGAGGACAACTCTTCTTCCGCTATGCAAAAACAGCTGCATGTCCAGTTCATCTTCCAATTTCCTCATATGCTGAGAAACAGCCGGCTGTGTGAGATATAGACACTCAGCCGTCTCCCTGAAGTTTTCTGATTCTGCTGCGGCAATAAAGGTTTGCAGCCATTTTAAATCCATGAAATACCTCCTTCATTGCAAGTAATTGATAACAAATTGTTAAGTGAAAATGCGTATTTGCTTATCACTGATTATACATCCATTCGTTTAGTATACCTATAGAACGAAAAAAGAGAGAGGGAATCACATGAACATATACGTAGAAGCAAATCCATATTTACATGACAAGTACTCAAAATACGCAGAAGAAAAATGGAAGAGGGAGGGGAATCCATTTGTATCCTTTCCGATTCGTTTTGAGGACATCCCGCCTGGCGCAAAGACACTCGCACTGACTTTCATCGATCATGACGCCATTCCCGTATGCGGATTCAGCTGGATTCACTGGGTAGCGGCGAACATTCCGGCGCACATCGGAGAGCTTCCTGAACATGCGAGCGAGGAAAGACAGGACTTGATGGTACAAGGGCAAAACAGCTTTGCTTCACCGCTTGCGGGAAGCATCAATCCAAAGGTGATTCATCAGTATTGCGGGCCGACGCCGCCTGACGAGGATCATACATATACGCTGACGGTTTATGCTTTAGATACTGAGCTGAATCTTCAGACGGGCTTTTATATGAACCAGCTCTATAAAAAAATGAAAGGGCATATTCTCGCTGAAAGATCTATCAAATTAATCGCAAGGGTTTAAGATGAAATATGAAAAAACCATTAATAAACGATTAAACTTCTTAAAAATGGATGTAGCCCGGTTCTAAACACTATATAATAAAATCAGGTCATTTTTTAGGAGGGTTTACATCATGGCAATACTTGTTACAGGCGGCGCCGGATACATCGGAAGCCACACATGTGTGGAGTTATTGAACAGCGGCTATGAGATTGTCGTTCTTGATAATTTGTCCAACAGTTCAGCTGAGGCGCTGAATCGTGTCAAAGAGATTACAGGAAAAGAGTTAACGTTCTATGAAGCGGATCTATTGGATCGGGAAGCGGTAGATTCGGTTTTTGCAGAAAACGAGATTGAGGCTGTGATTCATTTTGCGGGGTTAAAAGCAGTCGGTGAGTCTGTTGCGATTCCGCTCAAATATTACCATAACAATCTCACGGGAACCTTTATTTTATGTGAAATCATGGAGAAATACGGCGTTAAGAAAATCGTATTCAGTTCTTCCGCAACGGTATACGGCGTACCGGAAACATCAC
Source organism: Bacillus sp. FSL R5-0434 (assembly GCF_038004745.1). NCBI lineage: Bacteria > Bacillati > Bacillota > Bacilli > Caryophanales > Bacillaceae > Bacillus > Bacillus sp. FSL R5-0434. The sequence goes on along the minus strand of NZ_JBBORV010000001.1, from coordinate 3,920,777 downwards.
CGATTACGGAAGACTTTCCATTAGGTGCAACAAACCCTTATGGACAGACGAAGCTCATGCTTGAACAAATTTTGCGTGATGTGCATACGGCTGACAATGAGTGGAGCGTTGCCCTGCTGCGCTACTTTAATCCATTCGGCGCGCATCCGAGCGGACGAATCGGTGAAGATCCGAACGGCATTCCAAATAACCTGATGCCATATGTGGCGCAGGTAGCCGTTGGCAAGCTGGAGCAGTTAAGCGTATTCGGAAATGATTATCCGACCAAAGACGGGACAGGCGTGCGCGATTATATTCATGTCGTCGATCTCGCAGAAGGCCACGTCAAAGCGCTGGAAAAAGTATTGAACTCCACCGGAGCTGATGCATACAACCTCGGAACAGGCACGGGCTACAGTGTGCTTGAAATGGTCAAAGCCTTTGAAAAAGTATCAGGGAAAGAGGTTCCGTATCAATTTGCGGACCGCCGCCCCGGAGACATTGCAACCTGCTTCGCAGATCCTGCAAAAGCCAAGCGGGAACTGGGCTGGGAAGCAAAAAGAGGCCTTGAAGAAATGTGTGCCGATTCTTGGAGATGGCAGTCTTCGAATGTGAATGGGTACAAGAGTCTGAAATAAGAATGGAGGCCTTCTCAACAGAGAAGGCCTTTTTTAGAGAAAAAGGGTGCCTGTTAAGGCACCCTTGTCTGCTATTATTTGATTTTCACAATTACATCATTGCTGAATTTGAGTTTCCAAGTTCCTTTTGCATAAGCTTCCTTGTCGACTTCAAAAGCTTTCACATCTGTTACTTTAATATTAGGATTTAGATCACTCAATATTTTAGAGTTATCAACTTTTGTCTCAGTTGCATAGGTTGAAGAAGCATCAATATCAGAATCATAAGAAGTGCCATCACCATCAACTAATTTAACAGTTGGAATTGAAAAAGAACTTATCGGCTTTTTGGATACGTTTTTAATTGTATATTGAACAGCTACAATAGTACCTCCATCAGATGCTTTCTTTTCAATATATTGAGTGCCAACAGAATCTCTGTCTTCTACTTTTGTAACTGTCACTTCAGTTTTCTCAGTCTTAACAGTATCACCGATATTGTATGTTTTTTCAGTTTCAGCTTTGCTGCTGCTTGATGTTTTGGAAGTGGCTTCTGAATCGCCTCCGCCACCAATAACATTACCGATAATAATGATGACAACAACTGCCAGAATAAACGTAATAATTTTATGTCTCATAAAAAAGTTACGCTGATCCTTACCACAGTTAGGACATTTTTTTACACCTTTTGCAATTTCTTGACCGCAAGCTTTACAAGGGACTAGTTTTCCTGCCATTATATTTCCTCCTATGTAATTAAATACACAAAACATATGTACTATAATGCCTATATTATTTCACTTAGTCAATACAAAATTATGAATTTATTATATTATTTATCGTTGTTAGTTATATTTTCTTATGAAAATACATGCTTATTTTCTTATCGTCTATATCATTCATATGTTAATAGCTAATTTGTATTTTCTTGAATTTTAACTTGCACTTAAATCTCCGCAAATACCCCTTGAACCTATTTGCTCAGTCCCTTATAATGCTAATATTGGAAAGTGAAAAGGATATGCTAAAACATTGGTTTTCTAGGGTTCCGCAATGCATATTGGCCTGTGACCGAGAGAAAACACATAACAGTCTGGCTGTTATGACACGGTGGGATAAAAGCCCAGGAGTTTCTGCTCTTTTGCGAGAGCGTACTCCTGGGTTTTTTTGTTGATACTATCTGAAGAAGGAGTGTTCTGTGATGAAAAAGAAAATGCTTGATGTGCTGATGCTTGTGATTGGCGCTTTTTTCTTCGCGCTTGCTGTGAATTTATTCGCGATTCCCAATGATCTTGGGGAAGGCGGCGTTACGGGGATTACGCTGATTTTGTATTATGTGTTTCAATGGTCTCCCGGGGTGACAAACTTTATATTAAACGCTTTTCTGCTATTGATCGGATATAAATTTCTCGACGGGAAAACCACGGTTTATACGATTATCGCCGTGGCAGCAAACTCGCTTTTTCTGCATCTGACACACGGGTGGAGCACACCGTCTGATGAGCTGATCATTAACACGATTTTCGCAGGGGTGTTTGCGGGTGTCGGGATCGGCATGATCATTCGGGTCGGCGGCACAACAGCCGGTTCCGCCATTCTGGCCAGAATTGCCAATAAATATTTAGATTGGAATATCAGTTACGCCCTGCTCTTTTTTGATTTAATTGTTGTCTTCAGCTCTTATTTTATTATTGGTGCGGAAAAAATGATGTTTACGATTGTGATGCTGTATATCGGAACAAAAGTGATGGACTTCATTATTGAAGGATTGAATACGAAAAAAGCGATTACTGTCATATCGGAAAATAAAGGTGAAATTGCCGAGCAGGTTAATACGCTGATGGACCGGGGCGTCACCATTTTATCAGGAAAGGGAAATTATACGGGCGAGTCAAAAGAGATTTTGTATATTGTCATTAACAAACAGGAGCTTTCTATGCTGAAGAAAATCATCAGAAGCTGTGACAAAAAAGCGTTTGTGATCGTTCATGATGTGCGCGATGTGTTTGGTGAAGGGTTTGTGGATATTTCAAAATAAGGAGGTCCCTCTGCGCAGACGCAGAGGGATCTATTTGTTTAGAACCATTGCTTCTGTATCGCGTCTCAGTTCATGCATATCCTCTTGATTGCCGTTGCTGTAAACGAAAGAGGGCCATCTAATACGAAAAGAAGCTGGAGAACATGTGCATTTCGCCTTATACTGAAAATACATATCCTTACATAGGAGAGGAGACCATATGAAGTCGCTGCTGGCTATTTATCCCGGTTCGATTGTGTCTGACAAGCTTTGTCCAAAGGAAGACTGCTTGTGTTTTTTTGATGAAAACAGTCAGAAATATATCTCGATCCCAAAAACGGAGATCAGCCAAAAGGAGACATTGCTGCTCCAGTCATTTTTAACGTTAGCGGAAGAGGCGGATCACATGTCTCTCAAATCGCCGGAAGAAAACAGGTGGTTTGCGTTTCTATTCTCGAAAGGAGAAGTGCCGCCGAATATCAAGAAGAGGACAAGGTTCATTCATTTTCATTTGATCGGCAAAACTGAACGGGCATCATTTGCGGAAGCGATGCGCCATTTTTGGCCGGTGTCTTTTGTGATCGTTTGGATGCATGAGGACAGAGGCGTGATTGTCGAGCAGGAAAGTGAAGCGGCAGCGGGGAAAGACGAACTGGAGTCGCTCGCAAGGGTTCTTGAAAGTGATTTCTACTTCAGTGTCCGTTTTTACGCCGGAAGGTTTTATGAAACGGATGAGCGCTTACGGAAACATTATGCCCGTGAACAAACGTATTTTCTATTTGCTGAAAAGCGGCTGCCGCAGGTTCAGCGTGTGACGTTTGATATCATGTTCCCTTTTTTATTATTGGAGGAAGAAAAGGAACAGCTGAAATCACTGCTTAGTGAAGAAGCCGAGCTATTATTTGAAAATGAACCTGAGCTGAGAAAAACAATCAAGCTGTTTATTGAAAACAACTCAAACGTGACATTAACAGCGAAAAAACTGCATCTGCACCGCAACAGCCTGCAGTACCGGATTGATAAATTTATCGAGCGGTCAGGAATAGACATTAAAACGTATACAGGCGCTCTGCTTGCGTATTTTATCTGCCTGCAAAGCGAAGGTTCAGAATAAACTGGAAATATGCACGAAAACGGCCGTGTGATTTTATGAATGCTGCCCATTTCAGTGTTGGATAAATGCTGATACACTTGATTAAAGAAAGCGTTTACAATACTAAAGGGGGATGTTAGATGGCTGAATTGCGGATGGAGCACATTTATAAATATTATGATCAGAAGGAAGCGGCGGTAGACGACTTTAATCTTCACATTGCGGATAAGGAATTTATCGTATTTGTCGGCCCGTCCGGCTGCGGAAAATCAACGACACTGAGGATGGTCGCAGGACTTGAGGAAATTTCGAAAGGCGATTTTTATATTGAAGGAAAACGGGTAAATGATGTGGCGCCAAAGGACAGGGATATCGCGATGGTGTTCCAAAACTACGCGCTCTATCCGCATATGACGGTATACGATAATATCGCATTCGGGCTGAAGCTCCGCAAAATGCCGAAGCCTGAAATCAAAAAAAGAGTGGAGGAAGCCGCTAAAATTCTCGGGCTGGAAGAATATTTGCACCGCAAACCTAAAGCGCTATCAGGCGGGCAGAGACAGCGGGTTGCGCTGGGAAGGGCGATCGTGCGGGATGCAAAGGTATTCTTGATGGATGAGCCTTTGTCAAACCTGGATGCAAAGCTTCGGGTGCAAATGAGAGCGGAAATTATTAAACTCCACCAGAGGCTGCAAACCACTACGATTTATGTCACGCATGATCAGACAGAAGCATTGACGATGGCGACTCGGATTGTGGTCATGAAGGACGGCAAAATCCAGCAGATCGGGACGCCGAAGGATGTATACGAATTCCCTGAAAACGTATTCGTGGGCGGTTTTATCGGGTCACCAGCGATGAACTTTTTCAAAGGGAAGCTGTCTGATGGCACAATCAAAATCGGTACTTCCGTGTTGAGTGTGCCGGAGGGGAAAATGAAGGTGCTTAGGGAAAAAGGCTACATTGGCAAAGAAGTCATTTTCGGCATCCGCCCTGAGGATATTCATGATGAATTGATTGTCGTGGAATCGTATAAGAGCTCTTCAATTAAAGCGAAAATCAATGTTGCGGAGCTGCTGGGGTCTGAGATCATGATTTATTCGCAAATCGATAACCAGGATTTCATTGCGAGGATCGACGCCCGTCTCGATATTCAGTCAGGGGATGAGCTGACAGTTGCGTTTGATATGAATAAAGGCCATTTCTTTGACAGTGAAACAGAAATCAGAATCCGTTAAGCTGGAGAACCGGACATGGAGCGATGTCCGGTTTTTTGCATTCCCTCTCTATCTCAAGGTTTACAGCAAAAACCGCGGCGGGTAGTGGTTTGTAGAAAGGAGAGATAGAAATGTGGAATGCGGCGATGTGGGGCGGGATTTCCGGCTCTGCTGTTTTGCTGGGTGCGCTGGCGTCTATGTTTCTCCCGATTCGCAAGCGTATCATCGGTTATATCATGGCTTTTGGCACAGGGGTATTAATCGGCGCTGCCGCCTATGAACTTCTTGAGGACGCGGTGAAGAATGGCGGAATTGTCTCGACAGGAGCCGGATTTATAGCAGGCGCTGTCGTGTTTACCCTATTTGATTACGCGGTTTCGAAAAGAGGCGCGTCTCAAAGAAAAAGATCGGGACAAGCAGCTGCAGGCGGCGGGGGGATCGCGATTTTTATCGGCACCATCATGGATGCTGTCCCCGAATCTATTATGATTGGAGCCAGCCTTCTTGAAAAACAATCTGTCAGCTTCCTTTTGGTGATTGCGATTTTTATCAGCAATATACCTGAAGGGCTGTCCAGCACGGCCGGCATGAAGAACAGCGGATATTCAAAGGCGAAAATCTTGCTGCTCTGGGCGGCGGTACTGATGATTTCTATTTTTGCCTCATGGTCAGGATATTACTTCCTCGATGGCGCTCCTGAGGAGATGATGTCGGCAATCGCCGCTTTTGCGGGCGGAGGAATCATTGCAATGATTGCATCCACGATGATGCCCGAGGCATATGAAGACAGCGGTCCGATGACAGGGTTAATTGCTGCTCTTGGTCTTTTAACGTCTTTGATTTTGAATCAGTTTTCCTAATCTGCACCGGACATGGCTACATGTCTGGTTTTTTCACTTGAAAATTCCGCAAATCAACCGATGAAAAGAAGGAAGAAATAGACAGAAAGCAGGAAAACGATGAAACGTTTTATCTTAAGCAGTTTTCTTTTGGCTAGTTGTTTGACTCTTGCCGCTTGCGCTGAAAAAGAAGCAATCGCAGAGCAGCAGATGCCAAAAGCGGAACAAAAGAAACCGGAAGAAAAGACAATACATGTGCAAAAAAAAGAAGATGATACATCCGCATGGATCAAAACAGAGAAACCGGCAAAGCTGCCGATTTTGATGTACCACAGCATCTCTTCAGGCAACAGCCTCCGTGTGCCAAAGGAAGAATTTGAGGCACATATGAAATGGCTGCACGATAACGGCTACCAGACATTAACTCCAAAAGAGGCGTATCTCATGCTGACTCAGGATAAGAAGCCGAGTGAGAAATGTGTGCTCATCACGTTTGATGACGGATACACCGATAATTACAAAGACGCGTATCCGGTATTAAAGAAGTATGGCATGAAGGCGACGATTTTTATGATCGGCAAATCGATTGGACATAAACATCATCTGACAGAGGATCAAATGAAGGAAATGTCACAGCATGGCATATCGATTGAAAGCCATACGATTGACCACCTTGAGCTGAACGGTTTAACGCCAGAGCAGCAGCATAGCGAAATGGCAGATTCAAAAAAGCTGTTTGACAGGATGTTCGATCAGCAAACCGCCATCATCAGCTATCCGGTTGGGCGCTACAACGAAGATACCCTGAAGGCCGCTGAAAAAACCGGTTATCAAATGGGAGTGACGACTGAACCGGGAGCAGCCTCCAGAGATCAGGGGATGTACGCCCTCCATCGCGTACGTGTATCCCCGGGAATGTCAGGGGCGTCATTTGGCGCGTACATCGAGTCGATGAAATAAAAAATGGCGGCGATTAATCGCCGCCGCCCCCTCCGCCGTCACAGCCGGAATCCCCGAAGTCTCCGTCACTGCCGCATCCATCATGGCGGGAATCGCCATCGGAAAATCCGAAAAAACCGCTGTCCGCCCGCTGGCGTCCTTTGTTTTCTGAAGCGGTTGATCGAGCCGATTGATAAATGACGATCATACCGAAGATCAAAGCGATAAGAATCACAATCATATGGCGTCCCCCTTTAAACAGTTATTTTTCATACGTTTTGAAGCCTGAAAAGTTTCATTTAAGGGAGATGGATTCTTTCAGCCGATCTCTCAGCCAGCGCTTGACCATGCCGTGTCCTTTGTTTGAAAGCAATGCGCTGACACGCCAATACATAGGCGGATGAGGAGAAAACTGAAAATCTATGATTCTGAAAAGCCAGCTGTTATCCCGGATGAGAGAGTTCACCTTAACTTCGTCTTCATCTATATCAGAGCAGTAGGTGTTTTGTTTTTGCAGATCTTCATCCTGGCGAACCGCCAGGATCTTTAAGGATTCGGCCATCTGCCTGTATCCGCCCTCCAGCAATGAAGCGCCAATGTGATCGGCGCGGACCTCCATCCATTGGGAACAAAATGACTGATAAAGCTGAAATAGAATGATGATTCCCATGATCAGCGCCCAAAGTGCGATTTTGTAAGCGCCGGGATGAGCGATGTAATGCTCAAGTAAAAGAATGATCCCGATGACTGCCCCAAGGTATAAAAAGCGCAACAGCTGCATGGACAGCACATCACGTTTTTTAATATGAACAGCTTCATGAGCAAGAATACCCTCAATGACATGCGGCGGAAGGGTTAATGTAGCGCTTGTCAGAATCACCATTGATCTTCCTACATTCATTCCGACTGCCATGCCGTTGTATTCTTCGCTATCCGTTTCGTATATCTCCACATGCGAAATGCCTGCTTTTCTAAAAATCTTATCTGCCGCTGCCTGAACGTCTGAATTCAGACAAGGCCTGGCATCCATTGCCGTCCGCAGCACCCGGTCAGATAGATACATATTCAAAACCCAGTACAACATCACGGCACCAGCCATAACCCAAGGGGAGGCGTGTAAGGCATATAAACCGAGCACCAATATGGCGTAAGCAGATATCCCTTTTACGCTTACAGCAAAATAAAATTTACCTAAAAGCCGTTTCACATTTTTCCGATGATAAATCGGCAGGACAGCAATAACCGTTTCCTCTTTGGTTTCGGAATCTAGAAATTCCCCGAGAATCGCTTTCCACTTTTCAGGATCTTTTACGGTCAGAAACAGCGTTTCTCCTGGAAGAGAGAGCCTTATGACTTGCTGAAAGCTTGTTGTCATATCGAGCCGGGATGAATACATGGTCAAAAGCGGATGAAGCTTTAATAGATCTGCCGTCGATTCAAGCCGGATGTCTTTCAGGTCTGAAAGCGGGTAGGTGCGGGTTTCATATCGTGAGCTGATATGCCATGTTTCTAAAGACGATGAATAAAAGACTTTTACACTTAGAAAATTTAATATGCGTTTTACCAGTGCCGCGCCGCCTGAGATGAAACCGAACAGGATCACATATTTTAGAACACTGGTGTCAGGCCCGTAAATGAAGAAAACAATAGCGCCCGCAAACACAATGACAGTCAGAGCAATGTCTGAGAGGAGGCGTGTGTGGTCTCTTGCAAGCTCAATTTCCTGCCAATCGCCTGATGGTTTTTCAACACTGCTGGGCACAGTCAGATCCAATGCGGTCCAGTAGCTGGTGAACATCAATGCCAGAGAGACGATGCCATCTAAGAAAGGCTGTTGAGAGAAGATAAAGCTAGCAGCACCGATCCAAAGAACAATATCAATCCAGAGTTCTAATGCCGGAAGAAGCTTTGCTGCAAGGGCTGATATCAGCTGAATGCCCAGCCCGAGAATGATAAAGAGAAAAAGACTGGTTCCCATAGGCATGCTAGAGTCCTTTCTATCGTAATCTTTCCAACTATTACTATAGCATGCGGCAGGAACTTGTAAAAACACGGAAATGCAAAAAAGCAAGCTCTTTCGTTATACGAAGAACTTGCTTGCAGCGTATCAATAAAACTGGTGTAACAGCAATAAGGTCAAGGACACTGTGATGGCCCCGCCGATTCTAGTAGACACCTGGGCAAAAGGCATCAGCTCAAGCCTTTCAGCGGCACTTAATATCGCAACGTCACCGGTGCCTCCTTGCCCTGAATGGCACGCATTAATAATGGCTGTTTCGATCGGATACATGTTCAGCCATTTTCCTGTGAAAAAGCCGACCGTCATCATTGTGACTACGACAGACAGAATCGTAATGATATTGCTGAGATTAAAGGCGGCAACAAGCTTGTCCCACGGCGTCATAGACACGCCGATTGCAAAGAGCAGCGGATAGGTGACTGCCGTTGAAAAGAAGCGGGACACGCCAAACGCGCCGTTTTCAATTGAGGCAGGGACCAGTCTGAACAGCTTGATCAAAACAGCTAACAGCAGCATGGCAACAGGGGCCGGAAAACCGAAAAAATCGTGGGCGAGCATACCGACCAAATACAAGGAAACGGCAAGGATTCCGCCGGACGCAAACAGAGAAAGGTTGAACATGTGCAGGCCGTTTTGCGATTCCTCCAGCGCAGGTGAATCTTCTGAACGGTCAACTTTACCGTTGCCGGTCCATTCCGGTTTTTTCTTGCCGATTCTGTTGAGCAGGCCCGCTAAGATGATCGCACACAGGCTGCCGAGCATGATCGATGGAAGAACAAGTGCAAACGCTTCCCCTTGAGACATCGGCATGATATCGGAATAACCGATGGATAGAGGAATGGCGCCTTCTCCGACGCCGCCAGCCATAATAGGAATCACGACGTACAGAAGGGTGTGCTGAAATCCGAGGCCGAGCAATGTACCGACAGCCAGTCCCACAATGGCGGCCGCGACAGAACCGGCGATAAGCGGTATAAAAATTTTCATAAATGCTTTTACAAGTGTTTCTCTTTTCATGCCGAGGATGCTTCCGACAACAATTCCGGCAATAAACAAATAAAGAAAGTTTGAGTTTTCTGTAAATTCCGTGGTGGATTTGACAATATCATTTGGCAGCAGGTGATAGTAGACGACAGCAGATGGAATAAAAGTAGCAAGGATGGCCGGGCCGCCGATAGAGCGCACAATCGGTATCGATTTTCCGATTTGGGCAAAGGTAAATCCGAAAAACGCCATAACGGCAATGGATGTCAAGATGTCGCTTTTCACATCGTGATGCAATACAAAAATAGTAATTAATATAAACAGCAGGGCATATACAGGAAGCGGTATGATGCCTACTTTTATATTCATAGCTTTCGCAAACCAATTCTCTTTTCGAACCCCTTCGTGAATTGTATCCGTTTGCATTTGCAATTGAGTTTGAAGCTCTCCCATTGAAAAACCTCCCCTATTCTTGTTGCAGTGAAATTGTTCACTATGTTAAGTATACTAAAAAATTGAAATTATTAATATATTAAAAATTTACTATTCAAACTTTTTCATCTTTATGATTCAGATGAAAAGAGACGTTCTGACTAAATTCCGGATGTGCCGGAGTGCCGAGAAACGAGTGCTGATGCCGGTCAAGCATTTTATTCGCAAGGAGCGAGGCATTGATGTACGATAATAAAGGGTCATTTATCCTAGCAGCCGTCATAAATCAGCAACAAAATAGACAATAATCCGTCACATCTTGTGGGACTTTTTAGGTATTTCGGGCTTTATTTTTGAAGCAGATCGTTGTAAAGTACTTAATATGAACCATTTAAAGATCGTGCCATTCGTCAGTCTGGCAATCTTGAATCATATTGGACGATTTTTTGACGTATTTGTGAAATATTGAACAATATTTTTTTCGTCTATTTTGTGAAATACTGATCAAAGTTTCGGTTCTGCTTGTGAAGTAGTGAACAATATAACATTCTCAACCGGAAATGGAGGATAAAGCATGAGTGAATTAGTATTAGCCCGCATTCAATTTGCATCAACAACGTTGTTTCATTTCTTGTTTGTGCCAATGTCTATCGGGCTTGTGTTTATGGTTGCATTGATGGAGACTCTTTATCTTGTGAAAAAAAATGAGCTGTACCTCAAAATGGCGAAGTTTTGGGGACACTTATTCTTAATAAATTTCGCAGTCGGCGTTGTTACGGGAATTTTACAAGAATTCCAGTTTGGACTGAACTGGTCTGATTATTCCCGTTTTGTCGGAGATGTATTTGGCGCGCCGCTTGCGATTGAAGCATTATTGGCGTTTTTCATGGAATCTATTTTTATCGGATTATGGATTTTCGGGTGGGACCGCCTGCCTAAAAAAATTCATGCGCTCTGCATTTGGCTCGTGTCATTCGGAACGATTATGTCGTCTTTCTGGATCTTAACAGCGAACTCCTTTATGCAGGAGCCGGTCGGCTTTACGATCAAAAACGGCCGCGCGGAAATGAATGACTTTGGCGCGCTGATTACGAATCCGCAGCTTTGGGTTGAATTCCCGCACGTCATTTTCGGTGCGCTTGCCACCGGGGCTTTCTTTATCGCCGGTGTCAGTGCTTTTAAACTATTAAAGAAAAAAGAAGTGCCATTCTTTAAACAATCTTTCAAACTCGCAATGATTGTCGGGCTTTGTGCAGGCCTTGGCGTCGGCCTTAGCGGACACATGCAGGCTGAACACTTGATGGAGTCACAGCCAATGAAAATGGCTGCCAGTGAAGGGCTTTGGGAAGACAGCGGCGACCCTGCTGCTTGGACGGCCTTTGCCACAATTGATACGAAAAATGAAAAGAGCTCTAATGAAATCAAAGTTCCTTACGCATTGAGCTATCTGGCTTATCAAAAATTCAGCGGCAGTGTCAAAGGAATGAAAACACTTCAGGCAGAGTACGAAAAAGTGTACGGAAAAGGCGACTATATTCCGCCTGTCAAAACGACGTTCTGGAGTTTCCGCATTATGGTTGGAGCAGGTGTTGTTATGATTCTTGCTGCGTTAGGCGGCCTTTGGCTAAACCGCCGCAAAAAGCTGGAAAACAGCAAATGGTATTTGCGCATCATGATCGCATTGATTTCCTTCCCGTTTATTGCAAACTCTGCGGGCTGGATTATGACAGAAATCGGGCGTCAGCCTTGGACGGTCATGGGTTTAATGACAACGGCTCAATCCGTGTCGCCTAACGTAACGGCGGGCTCCCTGTTATTCTCAATCATCGCGTTCGGTGTGATGTATATGATTTTGGGCGCATTGCTCGTCTTCTTGTTCATCCGTGAAATTAAAAAAGGCGCGGAGCATGATGATCATCATGATGTTCCTGTATCAACAGATCCATTTAGTCAGGAGGTATACCATGGCATCTCTTCATGATCTTTGGTTTATACTCGTTGCTGTATTGTTTGTAGGTTTCTTCTTTTTGGAAGGCTTTGATTTTGGGGTCGGCATGGCGACCCGTTTTCTTGGCCATAATGAATTAGAGCGCAGAGTGCTGATCAACACGATCGGACCGTTCTGGGACGCGAATGAAGTATGGCTTTTGACTGGTGCGGGTGCTATCTTCGCGGCGTTTCCAAACTGGTATGCAACAATGCTGAGCGGTTATTACATTCCGTTTGTCATTGTGCTGCTTGCGTTAATGGGCCGCGGGGTCGCGTTTGAATTCCGCGGCAAGGTTGATCATTTGAAATGGGTAAAGGTTTGGGACTGGGTGGTTTTCTTCGGCAGTCTGATTCCTCCGTTTGTGCTCGGTGTGTTATTTACGACATTATTCCGCGGTATGCCGATTGATGCCGATATGAACATTCACGCGCACTTATCTGATTATATAAATGTATATTCTGTACTAGGCGGCGTGACCGTAACACTTCTTTGCTTCCAGCATGGATTAATGTTCATCACGCTGCGTACGATTGGTGATTTGCAGCAGCGCGCCAGACAAATGGCGCAAAAGATAATGGGTGTTGTTTTTGTGGCGGTGCTTGCTTTCGCGGCCCTTTCTGCTTATGAGACAGACATGTTTACACGCCGCGGCGAGATTACAATACCGCTTGTTGTTTTAATTGTCATCTGCTTTATGCTTGCAGCTTTATTCATCCGCAAGAAAAAAGACGGCTGGACATTTGCGATGACAGGCGCGGGGCTTGCTCTGACCGTAGGAATGATTTTCATTTCATTATTCCCTCGGGTGATGGTCAGCTCGATTCAAAGCGCGTTCGATTTAACAGTAGCTAACGCTTCTTCCGGTGATTATTCGCTAAAAGTCATGTCAATTGCAGCATTAACGCTATTGCCGTTTGTAATCGGCAGCCAGATCTGGAGCTATTATGTCTTCCGGAAGCGCGTCAGTCATAAGGAGCCTATGACTTATTAATGGGAAAAGACCTGTTTCGATATAAAGGAATGAAGCGGATTCTCACCGTGATTACTTGCTTAACGCTGATTCAGACAGCCGCTATTATCATGCAGGCAGAGTGGCTGAGTGAAGCTGTAACCGGGCTTTTCAACGGGAAGAGCATTGCCTCCCTGTTTCCGGTGATCGGCTTTTTCCTCATCGCTTTTGTCGCGCGGCACGGGGTGACAGTGGCGCGTCAGAAAATCGTCTATCATTATGCCGCCCGGACGGGAGCTGATTTGAGGAAAAGATTTCTCGATCAGCTGTTCCGCTTAGGCCCCCGCTTTGCAAAGAAAGAGGGGACGGGGCAAATGGTGACGCTGGCGATGGAAGGCATCAGCCAATTCCGCCGCTATCTAGAGCTGTTTTTGCCGAAAATGGTCAGCATGACGATTGTGCCGGCTGCGGTTGTCATCTACGTGTTTTTTCAGGATCGGACTTCTGCGATTATTTTAGTCGCGGCCCTGCCGATTCTGATTATTTTTATGATTCTTCTTGGCCTTGTCGCACAGCGAAAAGCGGATCGCCAGTGGAAATCATACCAGACATTGTCCAACCATTTCGTTGATTCTCTTCGCGGATTGGAGACTTTGCGTTTTTTAGGATTGAGCAAATCGCATAGCAAAAACATTTTCCACGTCAGTGAGCGGTATCGCAAAGCGACAATGAGCACACTGCGGGTGGCGTTTTTATCTTCATTTGCTCTCGATTTTTTCACGATGCTGTCGGTGGCGACAGTTGCTGTGTTTTTAGGCTTGCGTTTGATTGACGGCGATATTTTGCTTGGCCCCGCTTTAACAGCGCTTATTCTGGCACCTGAATATTTTCTGCCGGTGCGGGAAGTGGGAAATGATTATCATGCGACACTTAATGGTCAGGAAGCCGGCAAGACGATTCAATACATATTATCTCAGCCGGGATTCAAAGAAGAGGCCCCGCTTCAGCTTGAAACATGGTCCAATCAGGATGAACTGAAGCTGTCAGGTGTCTCAGCCGGCCGAGCGATGTCTGATATTACTCTTTCATTTAAAGGGAAGAAAAAAATCGGCATCATTGGAGCAAGCGGTGCCGGAAAATCAACTTTAATCGATATTCTCGGAGGATTTTTGGAGCCGGATGACGGTGTTATCAGTGTGAATGGTTCAAGCCGTTCGCATCTGCAGGACGGGGACTGGCAGAAAAACCTGCTCTATATTCCGCAGCATCCTTATATTTTTGATGATACGCTGGCGAACAATATCCGGTTTTATCACCCAAGCGCTTCTGCTGAAGATACAGCCCGCGCTGCTTCCTCAGCGGGATTGACGGAGTTTGTAAACACTCTTCCTGAAGGATTAGAGGGACGGATCGGAGAAGGCGGCCGGGCGCTCAGCGGCGGTCAGGCTCAGCGTGTCGCGCTTGCCCGCGCTTTTTTGGGTAACCGCCCGATTCTGCTGCTGGATGAGCCGACCGCCCATCTGGATATCGAAACAGAATATGAAATAAAAGAAACGATGCTGGATTTATTTGATGACAAGCTCGTCTTTCTCGCGACACACCGCCTCCATTGGATGCTCGATATGGATGAAATTATCGTGCTGGACGGAGGCAGGGTAGCAGAAATCGGGACTCACGATGAATTGCTGTCGAAAAACGGTGTGTACACCAAACTCGTGAAGGCACAACTGGGGGAAAGAGCATGAAGAAAGAAGAATGGATTCTGCCGTATATCAAGCAAAATGCCCGTCTGTTTGTTCTTGTTGTCTTTTTGGGTGCGGTAACGATTTTTTCCGCTGCTTTTCTCATGTTTACTTCTGGGTTTCTAATTTCAAAGGCGGCGACAAGGCCGGAGAACATCCTGCTCATTTATGTGCCGATTGTCGCCGTTCGAACCTTTGGGATCGCCCGGTCTGTGTCACGATATGTGGAGCGCCTGATCGGACATAATATCATTTTGAAAATCGTGTCAGACATGCGCGTCCGCCTTTACAACATGCTTGAGCCTGGCGCTTTGATGCTGCGGTCCCGTTTTCGCACGGGAGATATGCTCGGCATTTTGTCTGAGGATATTGAGCATTTGCAGGATGCCTTCTTAAAAACCATTTTCCCTGCCATCTCAGCCTTGCTTTTGTATGCTGTTTCAGTGATTGCGCTTGGCTTTTTCTCTTGGCCGTTTGCCATTTTGCTGGCGCTTTATTTGTTTGTTCTGGTTGTGCTGTTTCCGGTCGTGTCTTTGCTTGTGACGCGGGCGAAGAATGCCAAGCTGAAAAGCGGGCGAAATGTGCTGTACAGCCGTCTCACAGATGCCGTGATGGGTGTCAGCGACTGGATGTTCAGCGGACGCCGGCATGCTTTTATTGATTCCTATGAAAGAGAAGAAAACGCTTGGTTTGAGCTGGAACGCAAAAAACATCGTTTTACAAGATGGCGGGATTTTGCCGCGCAATGCCTTGTCGCCGGCCTCATTTTGCTGATGCTGTTTTGGACGGCGGGGCAGCATGCAAATGGCGAACTCGCCAAAACGATGATTGCTGCCTTTGTGCTTGTTGTGTTCCCGCTGACAGAAGCTTTTCTGCCGCTTTCTGATGCTTTGGGCGAAGTGCCGGGTTATCAGGATTCTATCAGAAGAATGAACAAGGTGGCTCCTCAGCCTGAGGCTTCACAAACAGAGTCTGCGGCTGACAGGCTTGATCTCAAAGACGTCACTTTGGCGTTTCGTGATGTGACGTTTTCTTATGACAACAGCAGCCAAGTACTGAACCATTTTTCCTTTACGCTGCGCCAAGGAGAAAAAATGGCGCTGCTCGGCCGGAGCGGCTCAGGAAAATCAACATCACTCGCATTAATTGAGGGCGCATTGAATCCTGACTCAGGCTCGGTAACGTTAAACGGAGTGGACACGGCGCTTGTAAAGGATCAGATTGCTGATGCGGTGGCTGTGTTAAATCAAAAGCCTCACTTGTTTGATACAAGCATTTTGAATAACATCAGGCTCGGAAACGGAAAGGCGAGCGACGAGGATGTGCGCCGCGCCGCAAAGCAGGTGAAGCTGCATGATTACATTGAGTCGCTGCCTGACGGATATCATACTTCAGTTCAGGAAACCGGAATCCGATTTTCAGGAGGAGAGCGGCAGCGGATCGCGCTCGCCCGGATTTTGCTGCAGGATACGCCGATCATTATACTTGATGAGCCTACAGTAGGCTTGGACCCTATCACGGAACGCGAACTGATGGAAACCGTGTTTGAGGTGCTGAAAGGTAAAACGATTCTTTGGATTACGCATCACTTGGCGGGAGTGGAAGCAGCCGATAAAATCGTCTTTCTTGAAAATGGAAAAACAGAAATGGAAGGAACACACGAGGAACTGCTGGCGACGAACGAACGGTATCGCCGTCTTTATCACCTCGACGTTCCTGTAAAATAAAAGACAGCCTCTGGGGCTGTCTTTTTTGTTTGAAAAGGAAGTAGTGCAGGAAAAATAAGAAGAGATAATAAGAGGAGGTATGGATATGAATGTTCCGATTTGGACGGAAGAGCATGTAAGGGCTGCGCTCCCTGAAAGAGATGCAGCGAGCCATAAAGGTACGTACGGTACGGCTTTGCTGCTGGCGGGAAGCGACGACATGCCGGGCGCTGCGCTTTTAGCCGGGCTTGGTGCCATGCGGAGCGGTCTCGGCAAGCTTGTCATCGGCACGTCTGAAAGCGTGATCCCGCTGATCGTTCCGGTTCTGCCGGAGGCCACGTATTGGCGTGACGGCTGGGAAAAAGCGGCGGGCTCTGGCCTTGAAGAGACGTACCGGGCAATTGCGATCGGTTCGGGGCTTCCGCAAACAGAGAGGGTGCAGCAGGCCGTTGATCATGTCCTTGAGAAGGATTGCCCCGTTATTTTGGATGCCGGGGCGCTGACAAAGCGCACGTATCCGAAACGGAAGGCGCCCGTCATCCTTACGCCGCATCCAGGTGAGTTTTCCCGAATGACAGGGGTTCCGGTGAAAGACTTACAAAATAAAAGAGCAGAATATGCCAAGGAGTGGGCGGTTCAGCTGCAAACGGTGATCGTGTTAAAAGGAAATCAAACCATCATCGCGTTTCCCGATGGCGACTGCTGGAGCAATTCGACCGGAAACGGGGCACTCGCCAAAGGCGGAACCGGCGACACACTGACGGGAATGATATTGGGCATGCTTTGCTGCCACAAAGACCCGAAACATGCCGTATTAAATGCCGTATACTTGCACGGTGCATGCGCCGAGCTTTGGACTGACGAACACTCTGCTCATACGCTGCTCGCCCACGAGCTCTCTGACATGTTGCCTCGTGTGTGGAAACGATTTGAATGAAAAAAGCTGTCTTCATAGGGAAGACAGCTTTTCTTGATAAGCCGCTCGTTTTTTCAGGCGCGGTTTCATGAGTACATAATATAGAACAGAAGGCACGGCTAAGCCGATAATCCATGCAATATCCCCGCCGCCAAACATTTTTGCCAATGGCCCGATGTAAAAGGATGTATTGATAAACGGAATTTCTAACAAGATGGATAGAATGAAAGCAATCGTTGTGATCCAATTGACTCTTCCATATGGCCCGTTGACATCAAACATCGCATTGACCTCATAGTTCCCGTGGCGGACGAAGTAGTAATCCACTAAATTGATCGCCGTCCATGGAATTAAGAAATAACTGATAAAAAAGATAAAATTCAAAAACAGCTCCATAAAATTACTTTGCCCGAGAAGGCTTAGGACTGTTCCGACGATTGTGACGCCAAGGATCATGATGATTCTGATTTTCGGTGTGACTTTTAATTTCAGAAACGGCTCAAGCGTAGTCGTCGTGGACATAAAAGCTCCATACAAGTTAAAGACATTAATCGCCATCTGGCCAAATAAAACAATGATCAGCATAATGAACGAGAAGGGACCGAACAATTGCACAATCTGGGTCCCTGAGTTTGTCGTAAAATCAGGAAGTGCTGTGGTCAGCAGCGCGCCGAGCAGCATCATCCAGATGGAGCTGACAGATGTTCCTGCATAGCTGTACCAGAACGTTTGGGACGCCGGTGTTTTAATTGGCAGATATCTTGAATAATCGGCGACATAAGGCGCATAGGCAAGCTGCCAAGTTGCTACGGCGCTGACTGCCACCAAGAAAACGGGCAAGTCGACCGTCCCGGGCATCCAGCTGCCTGCCGGAATCGGTAATTGGAAAATGAGTATCGTTGCAGCAAAAAATACGGCAAAAGAGGTCCAAGAAAGGATTTTTTGCATTTTGTGAATCAAATCATGACCGAAAATGGTGAGTAAAAAACATGCGGCGCTTAAGCCTATAATGCTCCATGATCCAGGGATGGGAACAAAGCTGCTTAAGGTCCCGGCCGCCAGAATTGTACTGCTTGCGAAGAAACCAAGGTAGATAAACATGACTAAGAAGAGGGGAAGAATCGCTCCGATTACGCCGAATTGGGCACGGCTTTGAATCATTTGCGGGATGCCGAGCTGGGGTCCTTGCGCGGAATGAGAAGCCATAAATATGGCACCAATTAAGGTTCCGCAAATAATAGCGGCAACACTCCAAAACAGATTAAGTCCCATTGCAACGGGAAGAGTACCGGTCACTAACGTGGTGATATGCATATTGGCCCCGAACCATACGGGAAATAAATCTTTTGCTTTACCATGTCTTTCTTCATTCGGAATATATTCAATCGTTCGCCTTTCTACTTTCAATGCATCGTCCTCCATATATAATGAAATTTTGAAATAGACATAAAAACATAGCTTAACAGACTGTACTTCGCTTTACAAATTTAGATGTTCACGAAAACTGATGAGAGACCAGTGAAGTCAATAGATCAAAAGAATTATAAAAAAAGTTGAACGCTCTGGAATCCGGTGTCGTCTCATAAGGCAAGATAACAAAAAAAGGGGGGATCGCGGCCGTTGGATACAAATGAAGAACAGCAATTGATTCAGCAGGCGAAAGAGGGAAGCGACGAGGCGTTTACAGCCCTTTTTCAGCATTATTATTCTTTTCTATATAAATACTTGTTAAAGCTTTCCCTTCACCCTGACGTCAGCGAGGATCTGGTTCAGGAAACCTTTCTGAAAGGATACGTCCATCTGGGGAGTTTTCAAGGCCGATCCAAATTCTCCACTTGGCTGATCTCTATCGCGTCAAGACTCTACCTTGATCACCAGAAAAAGAGAAAGAGAGAATGGAAACGAAATCAGGCTGTTACAGAGGAAACGATACGCAAGATCAAGTGGGACGTGTCAACGAAAGGCTCTGAGTGGAGCGAGACGCTTGATCTCTTTTCTCAGCTTGACCCGAAGCTGCGCACGCCCGTTTTATTAAGGCACTATTACGGCTATACCTATGCTGATATCGGAATGATGCTGCATATCAAAGAAGGCACGGTAAAGTCCAGAGTCCATAAAGGGCTCCAGCAAATCAGAAAGGAGTGGACTGATGAATAAAGAAAAGCAATCTGTTCATTTAAAATCGGAATTGCAGAAAATTGACCAATGCGCCAATCCGAATATACCGAGTCAAAAAGAATTGCTTGATCAGCTGTCACAAATGAAAGCCGCACGAAGAAAAAGCGTGCTGAAAGAAGTTATCTTATTTGTGTTCTCTGCACTGATGGTGGTAAGCGCGGCGACTCTGGCATTTACTCAAGTTCCCGCTGCTTTTGTCGTGCTTCAGGTCTGTGCGCTGGCTGTCCTGCCGATTTTGATTGCAGCTGAGAAAAAACGATACCTTGGCGAACGTGAGGTGAAACACTGATGTCCCAAATAGATTTGACGATTTTTGTGTTTGCTTATCTGATTGTATTGGCACAGGGAATCTTTTTATTCATTGATGCGAAAAAACGGGATCGTCTGGCATGGGTGTGGGGAATTATCGGACTGATTCAAGCGCCGATGCCTCTGATTTGCTATTACTTTTTTGTGATAAGGCCTGACCGAAAAAATAGGAGGATCAGCTAATGAATATTTCTTGGGAAATGATTGTACCGCTGATTGTGTTACAGGCCGTGCTGGCAGTGTTTGCCCTGATCAGCTGTGTGAAAGAAGAGCGGACAAACGGGCCGAAATGGATGTGGGCAGCAGTGATTATATGCATCAATATTATTGGGCCGATTTTATTTTTTACCGTCGGCAGAAAGCAAAGGTGAGCGAGCATGCTATCTATTGAGTCATTATGCAAATCATACCGGCATCATCAAGCTGTACGGAATGTCAGCTTTCAAGTCAAGGAGAACGAGTGTGTCGCTCTATTAGGACCGAATGGGGCTGGTAAAACCACAACGCTTCAAATGCTGTCCGGACTGCTGTCACCCACCTCCGGGACGGTCAAGCTGTACGGGGAGCAAAAAGCAGATCGCAGTATGATCGGCTACCTTCCGCAGTACCCGGCTTTTTATTCATGGATGACGGCAAATGAATTTTTAACCTTTGCCGGGAGACTGTCTGGCCTTTCAAAGAAAAAATGCCAAGAGAAAATAGGCGAAATGCTGGAGTTTGTCGGTTTGCAGGACGCGGCAAACAAAAGAATCGGCGGTTATTCTGGCGGCATGAAACAAAGGCTCGGTCTGGCTCAGGCTCTGCTTCATAAACCGAAGCTTTTGATTTTGGATGAACCGGTTTCTGCCCTGGACCCTTCAGGGCGTATCGAGGTGCTGGATATGATGCGGGAGCTGAAAAAACATATGGCTGTTTTGTTTTCTACTCACGTTTTGCACGATGCGGAGCAGGTGTGTGATCAAGTCGTGATCATGAAAAACGGCGAGATTTCATGGAAAGGCGCTTTACAGCAGCTCAAAGAACAGCATCAAACGAATGTTTTCACTCTTACTGTGAAAGAGAAACTGAAGGGCTGGCTTGAAGAGAAGCCTTATATATCCGATGTTGTCTATATGAATCCGTCCCAAGCTGTATTTAAGCTAAGCGATACAGGCTCTGGCAGGATATTGCTGAGTGATTGTATCCAAATGGGATTGACAGTCACCCGTTTTGAACAGAAAACAGAGTCTCTCGAAGACGTCTATCTTAAGGTGGTGCACGCATGAATGTCATGATGACGCTATTACAAAAGGAATGGCTGGAAGGCTGGAGAAGCGGAAAGCTGATCTGGCTGCCCATTGCGATGATGATCGTGGGGCTGACACAGCCGCTGACCATTTATTATATGCCGGAAATCATTGCGCATGGGGGGAACCTTCCAGACGGTATGAAAATCAGTTTTACCATGCCTTCCGGATCTGAGGTGATGGTGAGCACGCTTTCCCAATTCAACACGCTTGGCATGGCGCTGATCATCTTCAGTGTCATGGGCAGTGTGGCGAATGAAAGAAATCAAGGTGTAACGGCTCTGATTATGTCGCGGCCAGTGACGGCAGCCCAGTATATATTGAACAAATGGATCACCCAAAGCATGATCGGGATCGCGTCGTTTGCAGCTGGGTACGGACTTGCTTATTATTACGTCCGGATATTGTTTGAGCACGCATCGTTCAGCCGCTTTGCAGCAAGCCTCGGGCTCTACTCTCTTTGGATGATGTTTATTGTTACTGCAGGGCTTGCCGGAAGCACGATGTTTCGGTCTCTCGGAGCAGCCGCGGCAGCCGGAATTGGGCTGACGGCTGCCGTTTCCTTTGCTGTCTCGCTTTTTCCTGATGGTGCGAAATGGCTGCCGGCTGAGCTTTGCAAGCAGGCAGAGCATATTCTGCTTCATGGAGAGCGGGCGGACTTTTTCGGATGGTCGCTCACATTCTCCATTCTGTGCATCATGCTTCTGGCCGTTTTTTCTGTGTGGCGCTTCCGCCGGTATGAAAGCTATTAACTGATCAGTTTTCGCTTTGTGGCCAGCATCATCATCAAAGCGGCCAATGCCATCAATCCGGCTCCATAAAATACCTCGGCCAAACCGAAAATCTGTGCGATTTTTCCGGCGAGAAGGGGGCCGGTAAAGATGCCCAGCGCATAAAACGATTGATAAAATCCCATGGCTGACATTTTTAAACGCGCTGAACTGATATCGACGACCCGGCTTAACAATAGGGGAAACACAAAGCCAAGCGCCAGACCGATGAAAGCATGGGTCATGCAAACTGTGAGCAATGAAGCTGAAAAAGGAACGAACATCAAACAGACTCCAATGACAGCAAAACAGATCAGCATGGTGCCATAGGCGATTCTTTCGGTAAAACGCAAAAACAAAAAGCTCAGGGTAGCCGCTGCATGAGGGAGAAAAAAGGCGGTCATCACCCAAAGCAGTTCGATGTCTCCCATTCCGAGCTGGTTCGTGTAAAGCGGCGTAAAACCAAACACCGTCATAAATAGCACGGCATGTGCAGTCATAGATAGAATCGTGAAAATCTTCAGCTTCGGCAGCCGCAATGTGTCTTTGATGTGTTGCGTTATACGGAGAGACTTACGTTGCCCAGAAGAAACGGACGGATCTTTAATAAAGCAGCATATCACAAGGCCGATGCACGAGGCAGCCAGTGCCATCCAAAACGGAACCTGCCTGCCTAAATGCGCTGCTGCAAGCCCGCAGAACACAATGCTGACAAACTGAGGCATGACGGTAAAAAACTGCATGATGCCCATTGCTTTTGAGGCACTGCCATCTTTGAAATAATGAGCGTATAGAATCGTCGCCATCACCCACATGGATGCTGTAATCCCCGCGAGAAGCCGGGCGGTCAGGACGAAGAAAAAAGAATCAAACGCAAGAAAAAGCACGCTACTGAGAATGGAACATCCAAAGCCGGCAATTAACAATGGCTTACGCAGAGAAAAAAGAATTTCTGACAGAACCCCAAGCGGGAACAGCAGCAGGATTTGGGTCACCCCGTAGCTTCCGAGAATCATGCCGATCGCTCCGTATGAAAAGTGCAGATCCTCCAAATACAGGCTGAAAACAGGAACGTAAATATAGCCCGAAAACCAAAAACAAAATACCATGCATAAGAAAACGGCGTGATCTAAAGTGCCGATTGTTTTTTGCTGAGGAATCAGCGGCTGCTGAATTTCCATGCTCTCACCACCTCTTTCCTTCCAGTACAACACAATTTGTGGAAACGTTTCAATAGAGAAATGAAAAACAGGACTTCAAAAAAGCCCTGTTTTTGGTGTTAATACGGATCAGACGGATGGCTTTCCTGTTCGGCCTGCTCGACGGCTTGAGCCGTTTCTGTCGTGCCAACCGGTCCGTTGCTGTTATTTTCTGAAGCCTTTTTCAGCCCTTCCGCAACGCGTTTTCCGTAGTCCGGATCGGCTTTTGTGAAATTCTCAATCATTTGCTCCTGAATTTCTTTTCTGCAGGTTGAAAGCGTATTGACCAGATTTGTGATGAGCTCAGTGCGCTCAAACTCAGTAAATCTCCGGTACGTTTCACCGGCTTGTCCGAAATTGTTCGTTCTGTCGATCGCTTCCCGCTTCAGGTTACCTTCAACATGCGGGGTGTGGTCTTTACCATCTTGCTTCGCTTCCTTCAGCCCGCCCATAATTGACGGTTCATAGTTGACATGCGGATTTTGACCTTCGCCGATATCCACGCGGTACTGCATTTGACCCCCTTGCTGGTTGGTTGCGACGTGTTTTTTCGGTGAGTTGATTGGCAGCTGCAGGTAGTTTGCGCCAACTCTGTACCGCTGCGTATCGGAATAGGCAAACGTCCGTCCTTGAAGCAATTTGTCATCAGAAAAATCAAGTCCGTCGACAAGGACCCCTGTGCCGAATGAAGCCTGTTCTACTTCAGAATGGTAATTCTCAGGGTTTTTGTTTAACACTAATTTGCCGATCGGCTTCCACGGAAAGTCCTCTTTATACCACAGCTTAGTCGGATCAAGCGGATCAAAGTCGAGATCCGGATGCTCGTCATCACTCATGATTTGGGCATACACCTCCCACTCCGGATAATCGCCGTTTTCAATCGCTTCATACAAATCCTGTGTCGCGTGGTTGAAGTTTTTCCCCTGAATCTCTTCTGCTTCCTTCTGTGTCAGGTTGCGGATGCCTTGTTTCGGTTCAAAATGGTATTTCACAAGAACGGCCTTGCCTTCCTCATTCACCCATTTGTAGGCATGAACGCCTGAACCCTGCATCTGCCGGTAGTTGGCAGGAATGCCCCAAGGCGAAAACAAGAATGTGATCATATGTGTCGCTTCAGGAGATTGAGAAATGAAGTCGAAAATACGTTCACCATCTTGGATATTGGTCACCGGATCAGGCTGAAACGCGTGTACAAGATCCGGGAATTTCAGCGGATCGCGAATAAAAAAGATTTTCAGGTTGTTCCCGACCAAATCCCAGTTTCCGTCTTCAGTATAAAGCTTAACGGCAAAACCGCGCGGGTCCCGTAATGTTTCAGGTGAATGTTTTCCGTGATTCACGGTGGAAAAACGGACAAATGCCGGCGTTTTCTTGCCTTTTTCCTGGAAAAGCTTCGCTCGTGTGTACTTTGAAATCGGCTCGTCTCCAAAACTGCCATAGGCTTCGAAATATCCGTGTGCGCCTGCACCCCTGGCATGCACAACACGTTCGGGAATGCGTTCCCTGTCAAAGTGGCTGATTTTTTCGAGAAAATCATAATTTTCCAGTGTTGTTGGCCCTCTGTTCCCGACCGTCCTCACATTCTGGTTGTCGGTGACAGGATGCCCCTGTCTGTTCGTCAAGGTATCCTCTGACTCGTTTTTCCCGGATGTCTTATGAGAAAGCGCATCCTCACTGCCTTCGACATTTGTGCCGTGATACTCTTTTTGATGATCATCTTTCATTGGTTGAGCCTCCTTTTTGAACGGTAACAATATTCCCTTAATGGAAGAATTTTAAAACTGAAGTTTTTTTTTAGCTGCTTCGGGAATGGTACAATTACCAAAACGAAAAAAGGAGAGTACGACATTCGTGACCAGAAAAAGAAATCCGCTGCCCATCACGTTTTATCAAAAAACGGCCCTAGAACTGGCTCCTTCTCTTCTCGGCTGTCTTTTGGTAAAGGAAACGGATGAAGGGACAGCTTCAGGTTTTATTGTGGAAACAGAGGCCTATATGGGAGCCGGGGACAGAGCAGCCCACAGCTTTAACAACCGCCGGACGAAGCGGACTGAGATTATGTTTGGTGAAGCTGGCCGTGTGTATACGTATGTGATGCACACCCATACATTGCTGAACGTCGTTGCCGCAGAAGAGGACGTTCCGCAAGCGGTATTAATCAGGGCGATTGAGCCTCATGAAGGCCAGCTGTTAATGGAGGAAAGAAGGCCGGGCCGGCGTCCGAGAGAATGGACAAATGGTCCCGGAAAGTTAACGAAAGCGCTTGGCGTCACGATGAATGACTACGGACGCTGGATCACGGAACAGCCGCTTTACATTGAAAGCGGGTACACACCGGAAGACATGTCAACCGGCCCCCGCATCGGCATCGACAACAGCGGAGAGGCGCGCGATTATCCGTGGCGTTTCTGGGTGACGGGAAACAGGTACGTGTCGCGTTAGCATGTTTAAACAAAGGGGAATCAGGGGAATGGTTGAGAAAAAAGAAGGGAGAATCGGAGCTTTGAAAAAAATGATCAAAACCGTTATCAAATGGGCGCCGGTCATTTACCCGGTTGTTCGAAAAATCATGAAGGACCGCAAGGCGTCTAAACAAAAGAACATGTCCGCATCCCGAACAGCCGGCTGATCCCGGCTGTTTTTTTATGGGTCTGTTTTCCCTCTTGTCCTCCCGATGTTCATTGACTTGCATTTCTCCCCATTATAGAATTTATATACATTTCGCTTTCCCTTCACCACATCCTTTCTGCCTACTTATGTAATTCCTGCATCTATCTTGATAGGAGGTTTTTCTCATGCTGCATGGGCGACTTCGTGAAATTCTGCGCTTATTGATGGCGGCTGAAGTTCCGGTGACAAGCTCGGTATTTGCCGCACATTTACATGTGACGACGCGGACGGTCCGCAATGATATAAAGGAACTCCAAGATGTGATAAGCGGCCATGGCGCTTTGGTTCAATCGGTAAGAGGCTCGGGATACAAGCTGCGCATTCATGACGAGCAGACCTTTAGAACGCTGCTGCAAGACGTGTTTCAGCAGAAAAAGGGGCTGCCGGTATTTCCCGAGGAGAGGATTACATATCTCATGAAACGGCTGCTGCTGGCGGATCATTATCTCAAGCTGGATGAGCTGGCCGAAGAACTTTTTATCTCAAAATCTACACTCCAAACCGATTTAAAGGAAGTGAAGAAACGGCTGCTTCCTTACCGCATTGTCATGGAAACACGCCCGAATTACGGCTTCAAGCTGCGCGGAGACGAGGTGCAGATGAGGTACTGTATGGCGGAGTACATTGTTGATGAAAGAGAAACAGAAATTGATTTTCTGAATGAAAAGGCTGATATTTTGCCAAAGGAAGAAATTGAGATCATCCATTCTGTGATTATGAGAAAGATTAAAAACGACCGGATTCCTCTGTCTAACCTTGGATTGAATAACCTCATCATTCATATCGCCATCGCCTGTAAGCGGATCAGAACGGAACACTATGTTTCTCTTTTCCCGGAAGATATGGATCACATTCTGCATCAAAAAGAATACCAGGCTGCTGAAGCAATTGTGAAAGAACTGGAATCAGCCCTTAGCGTCACGTTTCCGGAAAATGAAACGGCTTATATCGCCATGCATCTTCTCGGCACGAAACGAATGACACAGCCGCAGTGCGGAGAAGGCGAATTTTCAATCGATGAAGAAACAGATCGGCTGACTGCCGCCATGATCGAAGCGGTCGACCGAGAATTAAAGCTCGGCATCCTGCATGATCAAGAGCTGAAAATTGGCTTGGCACTGCATGTAAAACCCGCGATCACCCGCAACCGGTATGGCATGAATCTGAGAAATCCGATGCTGGCAGCGATCAAAGAAAATTATCCTCTCGCCTTTGAGGCCGGAATCATCGCCGGAATCGTCATAAAAGAAAAAACGGGCATCGATATTCATGAAAATGAAGTCGGTTATTTAGCGCTGCACTTCGGCGCCGCAATTGAACGGAAGAAAACAGAAAGCCCGCCGAAGCGCTGCATCATCGTTTGTGCGTCAGGTGCGGGAAGCGCCCAGCTTCTGAGGGAAAAACTTCGCTCCCACTTCGGCAAACGGATCGATATTCTCGGCACGGCTGAATATTACAGTCTTGACCAGTTGTCTTATGAATCGATTGATTTTGTGGTCAGCACCATTCCGATCAAAAAAGAACTCCCTGTGCCTGTACTAAAGGTAAACACCATCTTAGGCGGAACCGATTTTACAAAAATAGAATCCATCCTGAATGATGAGAAAGAAAAAGCTGTCAGCTATCTCAAAAAGGATCTCGTTTTTTTCCAGAAGGATCTGCGTTCGAAAGAAGAGGTGATTCAATTTTTAGGTCAGAAAGCAGTGGACGGCGGCTATGCGAATAAGGAAATCATAGATTCTATATTTGATAGAGAAGAGATGTCGCCAACGTGCTTCGGCAACCTCGTGGCCATTCCGCACCCGCTCGTCCCGCAGACGCAAACGACATTTTGGGCCGTCTGTACGCTCAAAAAGCCGATAGACTGGGAGAATAAACGGGTTCAATTTGTTTGCCTGCTTTGTGTCGAAAAGGAAAACAAAGCGGATTTGCAAAGCATGTATAAACTGCTCGGCAGTATTTTGGATGATCCGGCAGCGGTAAGCCAGCTGTTAAAAAGCCGCACGTACCAAGAGCTCTCCGATGTGTTTGACAAAAAACGATAAACTGACAGCCTGGATATACCTTTTTTCCGTTTCCTGCGGAAAAACCTTGAGTGTTTATGAAAGCGATTTCATAATATGATGTTATCAACAGCAGGACATACAAATTCTATCAAACTCTTAGGGGGTCTTTTACATGAATATATTACTCGTTTGTGCAGCAGGCATGTCAACAAGCTTACTCGTCAGCAAGATGGAAAAAAGCGCGCAGGAACAAGGAAAAGACTATACCATTTGGGCAGTATCAGGTGATTCTGTACAAAATCATATCGATAAAGCGGATGTATTGCTCCTCGGCCCGCAAGTCCGTTACATGCTTCCTCAGCTGAAAAAACTAGGAGAATCAAAGGGTGTTCCGGTAGACGTCATTAACACAGTCCATTATGGGACGTGCAACGGAGCGGAAGTGCTGAAATCGGCTGAACAGCTTGGAAACGCGTCATAGAGAGGGGCGGGCTATGTGAATAAAGTCAATCAGTTGTTAGAAGAGAAGGTCATGCCTATAGCGGGAAGAATTGCGGGGCAGCGTCATTTGCAGGCGCTCCGTGACGGTATCATTTTAACAATGCCGCTTATTATCATCGGCTCCTTTTTCCTCATCATCGGCAACCTCCCGATTCCCGGATATGCCGATTTTATGGCAAAAACGTTCGGCAGCGCCTGGTCTGAGAAGCTCGCTTACCCGGTTGATGCCACCTTTGAAATTATGGGGCTTGTCGCCGCATTCGGCATCGCCTACAGGCTGGCGGAGAAATATGGGGTCGATGCCTTGTCAGCTGGTGCCATCTCCCTTGCGGCTTTCCTCTTAGCGACACCGTATCAAGTGCCGTTTACGCCGGATGGCACGACGAAAGAGATAATGGTCAGCGGCGGTATTCCGCTTTCGCTGATGGGAAGTAAAGGCCTGTTTGTCGCCATGATTATCGCGATGGTGTCAACAGAGATTTACCGTCTCATTATCCAGCGCAATATGGTTTTTAAAATGCCGGATGGTGTTCCGCCGGCGGTCAGCAAGTCATTTGTCGCTTTAATCCCCGGCTTTGCCGTCATCTTCCTGATTTGGGCAGCCCGACTGATTGTTGAAGCGACGCCATTTGAAAGCCTTCATAATATTGTAAGCGTTTTACTGGGGACGCCGCTCTCCATTCTTGGCGGAAGCCTCGGGGGCAGCCTTATCGCAGAAGCCGTCAAAATGCTTTTATGGGCCTGCGGTCTTCACGGCGCCAACATTGTCGGCGGCGTTATGGCACCGATTTGGTACGGCGCCATGGATGCCAACCGGATCGCGTTCCAAGCCGGTGAGGAGCTGCCTAAGATTTTCACCCAGCAATTTTTCGATATCTGGATCAATATCGGCGGAAGCGGTGCCACTCTTGCACTGGTTGTCACGATGTTCCTTCGCGCCCGAAGCAAACAAATGAAGCAGCTCGGAAAGCTTGCGATCGGCCCGGCGGTCTTCAATATTAACGAACCGATCATTTTCGGAATGCCGATCGTCATGAACCCGATGCTCTTGATTCCGTTTATCGTCACGCCGCTTATCACACTGACACTCACATACATCGGAATGAGCACCGGACTTGTCGCCAAACCTGCGGGTATCGCAGTCCCGTGGACCATGCCGCCGATCTTTTCAGGCTACTTGGCGACAGGAGGCAAAATATCAGGCGCGGTCATGCAAGCCATTAACATTGCCGTTTCCTTTGTTGTCTACTACCCGTTCTTCAGAATGTGGGATAAACAGAAGCTGAAAGAAGAAAACGAATTAGAGCTCGTTCAAACGCCTGCTGTTTCAGACGACAAAGAGGCGGCTTTGTAAAGAAAGGAGTGAGTCGCGTGAATGAGAAAATGGAGCAAATTATTTTTCAAATCATTCTTCACGGAGGAAACGGAAGGAGCTCCGCAATGGAAGCGATCGCCGCCGCGAAAAACGGCGACAGCGAAGAGGCGCGGAGTAAGCTTCAAGAAGCTGCGGATGAATTATCAAAAGCCCATCATTATCAGACAGAACTGATCCAAAGTGAAGCAGGCGGAGAAAAAACAGAAATGACACTGCTGATGGTCCACGCTCAGGATCATTTAATGAATGCCATGACAGTCAAGGATTTGGCGGCTGAATTCATTGAGCTATATGAAAAAATCACCGTGCAAGGGGGAGCAAGCATATGACAAAAGGATTGAAAATTGTAACGATTGGCGGAGGCTCAAGCTATACACCGGAGCTTGTGGAAGGTTTAATCAAACGGTACAAGGAGCTGCCTGTACGTGAATTATGGCTCGTTGATATTCCTGAAGGCGAGGAAAAATTGAACATTGTCGGCACGCTCGCCAAGCGGATGGTTGAAAAAGCCGGTGTCCCGATCGACATTCACCTCACTTTGGACAGGAGGGAAGCGCTGAAAGATGCAGACTTTGTGACGACTCAATTCCGGGTCGGACTGCTGCAGGCGAGAGCCAAGGATGAGCGCATTCCATTAAAATATGGCGTCATCGGCCAGGAAACAAACGGCCCGGGAGGACTCTTTAAAGGATTGCGCACCATTCCGGTCATCCTAGAGATTGCGAAGGACATCGAGGAGCTTTGTCCGAACGCATGGCTTGTCAATTTCACAAATCCGGCAGGTATGGTGACGGAGGCCTTGCTTCGCTACTCCAACCTGAAGAAAGTCGTCGGTCTCTGCAATGTCC
Organism: Bacillus sp. FSL R5-0434; assembly: GCF_038004745.1. Classification (NCBI taxonomy): domain Bacteria; kingdom Bacillati; phylum Bacillota; class Bacilli; order Caryophanales; family Bacillaceae; genus Bacillus; species Bacillus sp. FSL R5-0434. The sequence goes on along the minus strand of NZ_JBBORV010000001.1, from coordinate 3,890,195 downwards.
CGATCGGCATCAAAATGGGCGTAGCGAAAGCGCTCGATGTAGATGTTGACCGGGTAGAGGTTCAATTTGCCGGATTGAATCATATGGTGTTCGGAATGGACGTCTTCTTAGACGGTGTCAGCGTGAAGGATAAAGTTATTGAAGCGATGGGTGATCCGAAAAACGCGATGACAATGAAAAACATCTCCGGCGCTGAGTGGGAGCCAGAATTCTTAAAAGCACTCGACATGATCCCTTGCGGCTACCACCGCTACTATTTCAAAACAAAAGAAATGTTCGAGCACGAGCTTGAAGCATCACAAACGGAAGGCACCCGTGCTGAAGTGGTGCAAAAGGTAGAGCAAGAGCTGTTCGAGCTTTATAAAGATCCAAATTTGGCGATCAAGCCGCCGCAGCTTGAAAAACGCGGAGGTGCTTACTACAGCGATGCAGCGTGCAACCTCATCAGCTCCATTTACAATGATAAACACGACATTCAGCCGGTGAACACGGTCAATAACGGTGCGATTGCAAGCATTCCAGATGATTCCGCTGTTGAAGTAAACTGCGTGATGACGAAAAACGGCCCTAAGCCAATCGCCGTAGGCGATCTGCCAGTATCTGTCCGCGGTCTCGTCCAGCAAATCAAATCATTTGAGCGTGTCGCGGCGGAAGCGGCTGTCACAGGCGACTACCAAACAGCGCTGCTTGCCATGACGATTAATCCTCTCGTACCATCCGACACAGTGGCCAAACAGATCTTAGACGAAATGCTGGAGGCGCACAAAGCACATCTGCCGCAGTTCTTTAACAAAATTGAAGCATAAAAAAACCGGCCCGTTTGGGGCCGGTTTTTTGTTTATTTGCTTTCAGTGAGCGTTGCGACTTCAGTCGTCCATCCAAATTCATCAGGAACTGTACCCTTTTGAATGCCTGTGATCGTGTCATACAGCTTTTTAGAGATTTCTCCCGTTTCACCGTTGTTGATCATCAGTGTTTCGTCATTCCAGATCAGTTCGCCGACTGGAGAAATAACAGCAGCCGTACCCGTTCCGAAGGCTTCTTCAAGAACGCCGTCTTTATGGGCTTGGATGACTTCATCAACGGCGATTCTTCGTTCTGATACCGGAAGCCCCCAATGCTTAAGCAAAGTAATGACGGAATTGCGCGTGATGCCCTCCAGAATGCTGCCGTTCAGCATCGGTGTCACAATTTCACCGTTGATTTTAAAGAAGATGTTCATGCTGCCGACTTCTTCGATGTATTTTTTCTCAATGCCGTCCAGCCAGAGAACCTGAGAAAATCCTTTCTCTTCTGCTACCTGCTGCGCTTTTAAGCTTGAAGCGTAGTTTCCTGCGGTTTTCGCATCTCCCGTTCCGCCTTTTACCGCACGGACAAATTCACTTTCCACAGCAATTTTGACAGGCTTAATGCCTTCTTTGTAATATGAGCCGACCGGAGAAAGGATGATAAAGAGCTTATACGTATGAGATGCCGCGACACCAAGGAAAGGTTCGGTTGCGATAATGAATGGACGGATGTAAAGGGACGTGCCCTCCGCATTCGGAATCCAGTCTTTATCAATAGCGATCAGCTGTTTTAAACCCTCAAGAACCTGTTCTTCATCAATTTGCGGAATACAGATGCGGTCATTTGATTTATTCAGGCGCTCCATATTTTTTTCCGGTCTGAAAAGCAGAACATGGTCATCCTCTGTGACGTAAGCCTTTAAGCCTTCAAACACCGTTTGGCCATAGTGATATACCATTGCGGCCGGGTCCATTGAAACGGCTTGATAAGGAATGATTCTCGGATCGTACCAGCCTTTATCAGATGCGTAGTCCATTACAAACATGTGGTCTGTAAACACTCTTCCGAAAGAAAGCTGATTTGGATCTGGTTTCGGTTTTTTGGCTGATGTTAATTCAACTCGAATCGTTTGTTTAGTCATGGTCAATCTCCCTGTTGTTAAATTGTTTATATTATCAAACTTATTTGAAAATATTTTATATTCTATTGTATACCTTCACCAAATAATCGCAATAGGTTTGCTCAAATTTGTAAAAAATTTATAAGAAAAAGCAGGAGAAATTAATTCTCCTGCGCATTCATTTGTTCAAATACTCTGTCGTAATCGGCACGGACCGCATTCCGCAGACCTTCGACACGTTCATTTGTAATCTCTTGTTTGCCTTCTTTTAAGCCGTCTAAGAAATATTGAACATATTCTTCAGGTGTAATGCCGCGGTACGTCAGACCTTGCTTATCGCGTGATTTTTGATTTAATCCCGTGTCAACCATAGGCGGCGCCATCTCGATCACTTCAACGCTTGTATCACGAAGCTGGTATCTGAGCGTGAGTGAGAAGGAGTGGAGCGCCGCTTTTGTTGCACAGTACACCGGATAAACAGCTAACGGGTTAAACGCGAGCCCGGACGTTACCTGAACAATTGCCGCTTCCGGCTGATTCATCAAGTGAGGCGTAAAAAGAGCTGATAAATGGACAGGCGCTTGGATATTCAGCTCTATTTCATCCCCGTCCACAAAGAGTTCCTCAGTCCCTTTTTTAAAGTCAATTTCCTTTTGAATGCCCGCATTGTTAACGAGAACGTTCAGCTTTGGAAATTCCTTCTGGGCCCATTCAAACAATGCCTCACGCTCCGCGCGGTCTGCGACATCGCATTGTTTTGTATAGAGGGCTGGGAGCTGTTTTTTTGCTTCTGCAAGACGTGTTTCGCTGCGTCCGCAAATGATCACTTCATTCCCGAGCTCAAGCAGCCGTTTGGCCAGTTCAAGCCCGATGCCTGCTGAACCGCCTGTGATCAAAACCGTATTGCCTGTCATCTTCATTGATGTAACACCTCTTATCAAGCTGGCTGTGATTCCTTTACTATTTCAAATCTTAGCAGGAAATATGCAGCCGCGTCCTAATAGATGCTCACGATGAAGTAACCTTTCCGGTTTTATAGAATTCATCAATTGCCTTATCCACATACACCCAGCCTTTCCAGCCGATGTGGATGGTATCTTTCATAAAATAAGGGTCATATTCATGACCAGAAAAATCAGCGACTTGGAAGCCCTTCGCTTTAATCTGTTTATTGACCTTTTCATAATAGTCAGTGCGCCCTTTTTTCGGGAAGCCTGTGTAGTCATACCATTTTCCGTTAACAGGGATGGTGACAAACATAGGCTCTGCGCCCGCGTCTTTCAGGATATGAAGCATCAGTTCAAAATCGCCGTATTCCGGTGACTTTGCATACGATCTGCCTTTGTTTTTTCCTTTCAGCTTAGGCACTTTCGGCTTCAGCTTTTTATAAACAGGATTGTCGATGTGAAAATCGTTAGACCCGGAGTGGCGTTTGCCTGATTCATCGGCCAGTTTATTTAATTCAGACCATGACTTACCCTTCACGGATTGTGAGATATACCGCTTTGGTCCCGTGGTTTCCGTCGTTGAATAATAAAGGTCTTTCTTTTCTAGCATCTTGTAATATACTTTTGCCGCCGGCTTCAGCGCGTTCACTTTCCATGTCTGGCCATTCACCATCGCCTTATAAAGCTCGGAAAGTACAGCATCGTTTTGAACAGCTTTGAAGCGCAGCATACGCTTCATCATTTTCTTTTTCACGTCAGGGTCGATCTGCTCGTTAAAAGCCAAATCCAGCCCTTGAAGCGCGGAATAGTTCGGCGCAAAATGCTGTTCATCAGACCCGCGCTTAATAAACCACTGCGGAGAAACGATGAAAACAATTTTTTTGCCCTTCAGCTGATCCATATGGGCAGCGAAGTTTAAGGAGTGTATCAATGACTGGGATCCGCCTTTGCCGACAAGGTAAGGCGTAAATCCCTCATTGTTTACTTTAAAATAATTAGATGGGTGGAACTCATCCAGCCGGGAAAGCTCAGAAGACCCGTAAATCGGTAGATATTTCGGATCATTGAGCATCTGATTTTGTAAATAAAGCCCCTGAAACATACTCGGGTTCAAGGTTGTTGCTGACTCTTCAACCCGTTTATCGGTGATGAAGCCTGTCAGCCATGAAGATGGAACTGCGATGGCGCCTGCGAATAGAATAAACGCCAAAATAATTGGACCGAAAAAACGCTTTTTCATTATTTCAACTCAGACAGCTGGTTTACAATGTGATTAGGCGTATTCCATACATCCCGGTCGAATTCAGTGATAGGCACCAGAATATCAAAACGGTTTTCAATCGCAAGCAGCAATTCTACTGTTCCAAAAGAATCAAGCAAACCTTCTTCAAAAATTTCAATATCAGGGTTTTCCTTTACGATGTCATCCTGGCAAACCTCTGCTAAAACGTCTAATACCTCTTGTTTAAAATCCATAGTTTTCTAATCTCCTTTAATGATGGTGATGAAATAGTTTTCCTGAGAAAATATAAAACCCAAAGCACACAAAATGGAACGTGATCACAATAGCGAGAATCGTTGTCCAGCGGTTGGACGGGAGCCATTTATATTTCTTATTCCACTTCTCGAAAAAGTTGTAACACGTCATCAGGACGGCGTGATAGAGGCCGTAGATGATATATTGCGGCGCAAGGCCGTGCCAAACCCCCATCAGCATAAACAGCAGGAAATACCCGATGTTTGAGACGGCCATACGGTTTTTGATCCACTTTTTCTTTGTCATCCAAAATACAAATCTCATAAATACATAGTCTCTGAACCAAAATGACAGAGACATATGCCAGCGGTTCCAGAAATCTTTAATATTTTTGCTGATAAACGGTTTATTAAAGTTTTCCGGCGATTTAATCCCCATAATATAGCTGACCCCGACGGCAAACATCGTGTAGCCGGCAAAATCAAAGAATAAATACATGCTGTAGCCGTACATGTAAAGCAGATTCCCGAGGATCTTATTGTGCGTGATCGCGGGAAGGTTCATGATGAAATATGTGTTGATCGCATAGCCGATAATAAACTTGTAAAGGAATCCAATGAAAATCTTGTGAATCCCCGTATACAGCAGATCGGCATATTCCTCTTTTGTCCATGCCTTCTGCTCATCCTTGACGAATCTGCGGTACCTGTCAATCGGACCGGAAGAAATCGTCGGGAAAAACAGGATGAAATACAGCAGGCGGTGAAGCGGCAGCTGTTCCTTCAGCAGCCCGTCTCTCGCTTCCATAATCAGCTGAACGCCCTTAAAGGTTAAATACGAAATCCCTAAAAAGCTGATCAGGTTATGCGCCGGATGATGCGGCTGCGGATGAGAAAGAAACGGCCATATTTTTGACAAGAATAAAGGCAGAATAGACGCGATAACAGCCGAGCAAAAGACAAAGCCGCTGTTCGCTTTCTGCCGGTACGCCAGGTAGCCGCTGATCAGGAGCACCTGCCATATGGTAAACAGACACAGGGCGATGACGCCGTGTAAGTCATGCGAGAAAATCAGAGCCAATATAAGAATGGATATAAACATGTTGTATGCCTGGAATCTTTTCCCGTTCAAGCCGAGAATGATGGTCGGCAGAAGAAGAATGCCAAGCAATATAAAGAATAAAAACGAGCTGTAAGGCGTCATACAAGAACCTCTTCGCGGATGCGTTTCCGGTCAATTTTGCCGTTAGCCGTCATTTGAATGTGATCCTGATAAATGAACTTTCTCGGAATCATATAAGCAGGCAGGAAAGCGGCAAGCTCTTTTTTAATCGCACTCGTCAGCTGGAACTCCTTCTGGAATTCGTGCTCCTCAGGCACAATTGCAGCTATCAGATATTCGACAGTTCCGTTTGGCTGATACGGAATCACAACAGCTGAGCGCACGTACTGAGACTGTCTCACATGAAACTCAATTTCCTCCAGCTCCATCCGGTACCCGTGAAGTTTAATCTGGAAATCCAAGCGGCCTTGGCAGAAAATCTGACCATCTTGTGTATAACCAGCATCACCAGTTCGGTATGCCCATTGGCCTTCATAAGAGAAGAATGCTTTATCTGTCAGCTCAGGCTCACCGAGATAGCCGCGGCTTACACTCGGGCCTGCAATGACGATTTCGCCTTTTTCTCCATCCGGGAGCTGATTCCCCTGTTCATCCATAATCAAAATGTTCATATCCGGTTTGGCGAAGCCGACTGGCAGAGATTCGTGCCGGCTGATGATGTCACTTGTAATTTCAACGGACGTAACAGCGACTGTCGCCTCAGTCGGACCGTACGTATTAAAGATTCTCGCTTTCGGGAAACGCTCAAGCAGCGCTTCGGCTACAGAAACCGGGAGAACCTCTCCGCAAAACATAAATGTGTCCGCCTCAGGAAGCAGATCTTGTGAAAATCCAGGGTCCATCAGGCACATTTGCACAAAGGATGGCGTTGATGTCCATATATTCAGCCCGGACTTTTTGAGCTCTTCGAATAAGATCTTCGGCTTATTCACGGCGTCCTTTGTCACGCAGTGTAAAGTACCGCCTGACTGAAGGCACGGATAAAGATCCATGACGGATAAATCAAATGAAAACGGCGCTTGGTTTAAAAACGTTTTTCCTCCGTTGATCGGGAAGTCTGCGCAAATCCAGTCTGTGAAGCTTTGAAGGTTCGCGGCAGAAATCTGCACGCCTTTCGGATTGCCCGTGCTTCCGGAAGTGTAAATGATATAAAACGTTTCGTGTCCTGTCACCCATTGATCACGGCTGACAGTGCCTTCGTTTTCCAGCAGTTCTTCCGCTGATACTGTCTGAATCAGCCCGCTGTCAATATCAACAGGAAGACCAGATACGTGAATCAGCAATTCGGCGCCCGAGCTTTCAATGATTTTCGCAATCCGCTCGGACGGAATGGACAAGTCAACCGGGATATAAGGATGTCCCGCCTTGACGCTTCCTAAAAAGGAGACAATCATGTGCGGTTCCATATGTCCGTACACCAGAACAGGAGAACCCTTTTCTCCAGAAACGCGTTTTTTGATCGCGGCAGCCGCACGGTCAGACAGCGCCCAAAGTTCCTGATATGTGAGCGACTGGCCTTGAGAGCGGAAGGCTTCGGTTTGCGGATAAGTTTCCGCATGTGTTTGAATAGCATCTAAAAGTTTCATTGTTATTCTCTCTCCAATTAGAAATCGTTATAAATATAAGAACCGGTATTCGCGGTGTGAAAACCATACATAAAAAACAAAACAAGCAGTATCAACAAATAAAAGCCTGTATGACATGTCCACTTGACAGCGGGTTTTTCATACAGCTGTTTCATCAATTGCAGCATAATCAAATTCCCTTCCCGTTTTTTCGACAATTACATGAGTATATGACGAGCGGATGCGCAAAAAGTTTCATATTTTCCCTAATATCCCTCAAATTTATATATCGGCTTCTGCCTTCAGAAGTGAATTTTTATCTTTGAAAGAGTATGAATGAAGTTTCTCTGACTGATTCATTATAAAGGAAAGAATAAATGTTATGAAGAGAACTTTTTAACTTTTAAAAAGCGTAAATGATTTAAAAAAATTTTTCCGCTCCTGTTTGTAAAGGCACAGGCAGAACCCTAATGAAATCAGGGCAGAAAGCGTATAATAAGAAGGAAAACGCCCGCTTAAGGTATCTTGTGAAATGGTGGAGAAGTCATTATGATAGATAAGGAAGCAAAACGCAAGTTTCATCAAGTGGCCGGCTGAAAAAAAGTAAGCCTTTTAATAGAAAGGAAGAGGAAGATGAACCAAACAAATAAGGGTGAGGGTCAGACAGCGCCGGAAAAAGAAAGTATGGGGCAGATCCTGTGGCAATTAACGCGTCCGCATACATTAACAGCGTCGTTTGTTCCTGTGCTTCTCGGAACAGTTTTGGCGATGTTTTATGTGAAGGTTGATTTGCTGCTGTTTCTGGCTATGCTGTTTTCTTGCTTATGGATCCAGATCGCGACGAACTTATTCAATGAATACTACGATTTTAAACGCGGGTTAGATACAGCTGAATCTGTCGGAATCGGCGGCGCAATTGTCAGACATGGTATGAAGCCCAAAACAATTCTGCAATTAGCTCTCGCTTCATACGGCATTGCCATTTTGCTCGGTGTGTATATTTGCATGAGCAGCAGCTGGTGGCTGGCTGTCATCGGCCTCGTGGGAATGGCGATCGGTTACCTGTATACAGGCGGGCCTCTGCCGATTGCATATACACCGTTCGGTGAGTTATTCTCAGGCATTTGCATGGGTTCGGTGTTTGTGCTGATTTCATTTTTTATTCAGACAGACATGATCAATAAGCAGAGCATTTTCATTTCGATTCCGATTGCGATTCTTGTCGGCGCGATCAACCTGTCGAACAATATTCGTGATATCGAAGAGGATAAAAAAGGCGGACGCAAAACATTGGCAATCCTGATGGGGCATAAAGGAGCTGTCACTCTGCTGGCTGCATCTTTTGCTGTCGCGTATATTTGGGTTGTCGGCTTGGTCATTACAGGAGCTGCAAGCCCATGGCTGTTTGTCGTCTTTTTGAGCGTGCCTAAGCCGGTTCAGGCGGTGAAAGGCTTCGTCAAAAAAGAATTGCCAATGAATATGATTGTGGCGATGAAATCTACAGCGCAAACCAATACATTTTTCGGATTCCTGCTGTCAATTGGATTATTGATCAGTTATTTCCGGTAAGAAAGAAGACCGCTTTTTCATGCGGTCTTTTTTTGTTACATTCGACAGGATTTTGTAAAAAAATTCATAGAACCTAGCAGCAGGCAGGCACGTCTAGTACATGGACAGCGGATAAAGATCCGTTAAAGGAGATGACGAAAATGGATTTATCTGTAACACATATGGACGATTTAAAAACCGTCATGGAAGACTGGAAAAACGAACTGTTGGTTTATAAATTTGCGCTAGATGCACTTGATACAAAGTTTTCGATTATCAGCCAGGAATATAATTTAATTCACGGCCACAATCCGATTGAGCATACAAAATCACGTGTGAAAAGCTTTGAAAGCATCGTAAATAAACTCATGAGAAAGGGCTGCGAGATTACGACACAGGAAATGAAGGAACATATCCACGATATTGCCGGTGTGCGTATCATTTGTTCCTTTATTTCTGATATTTATAATGTCGTGAACGTCCTGAAGCAGCATGAGGATTTGCGGATCGTAAAGGTAAAGGATTATATTCAGAATCCGAAACCGAACGGCTACCGAAGCCTGCATTTGATTATTGAAATGCCTGTGAACTTAACGAACAGAGTGGAATACGTCAAAGCAGAAATTCAAATCCGCACCATCGCCATGGATTTCTGGGCGAGCTTGGAGCATAAAATCTACTATAAACTGAACAACGACGTCCCTAAACATTTAACCGATGAACTGAAGGAAGCGGCGGAGATCGCCCACTATTTAGATGAAAAAATGCTGGGGATTAAGAAAGAAGTTGATTAATAAACGTTATATTTTACAAAAGCGAAGCCTGATTAGGTATCGCTTTTTTGCTTTGCTAGTACTTTCTATACCAGTATAAACTCACTTCTGTTTCTATGATTGCACCTGCTTTATCATGCATGAAGAAAGGAGGCAAACATGAAACATTCCATTTCATTATCAAGAGGTTTGATCTTTCTGATTACGGTGACTAGCGGGTTTACTGTCGCTAATGTCTATATCAATCAAACATTGCTTGTCAGCATGGCAGGCACGTTTCATGTGACAGCGGCACAAGCTGGGATGATTGCTACATTGGCGCAAATCGGCTATGCGGCGGGAAATCTGCTGCTAGTTCCATTGGGAGATCTATTTGAACGCCGCCGCTTCATTGTGAGCCTGCTGTTCTTAGTGGGGGTTTGCTCAGCCGCTTCAGCGTTAGCTGTAAGCTTTTCATGGCTGGTCATCACAAATTTATTGCTGGGGTTCTTCACGATTATTCCTCAAATCCTTGTGCCATTTGCAGCAGGTTTAGCAAATGACAAGAACAGGGGAAAAGTACTCGGGAACGTAGCCATCGGATTGGTTTGCGGAATATTAGGTGCAAGAGTGGTCAGCGGGGCGATAGATGCGCAATATGGCTGGCGTGTGATGTATTGGATTGCCTGTGCAGCAGCCGTCATCATTATGATTATCATTCGCTTCTGCTTTCCGAAAAGCAAAGGGACACATGCCGTTGATTATGGAAAACTCATTTCTTCATTATTTCCGCTTTTGATCAAGGAGAAAGCATTAAGAAAAGCGTGTGTAAACCAAGGCTTCATGTTCGGCGCCTTCAGTTTATTTTGGACGACGTTAGTGTTTATGGTGAGTGAACCGCCATTCTCGTTTGGCAGCCAGACTGCTGGAACAATCGGTTTGGTGGGGATTGGAGGAGCTTTTGCGACTCCTCTGATCGGCTGGATTATTGATCAAAAAGGAGCGGCTTTTGCCAACAAGCTTTGTATGTCTTTTACCTTATTGTCATTTGTATTGTTAATGGCGGGCCGGACCTCAATGATTGTGATTGTGCTGGTCGCTTTATTCATCACTATGGGCATTCAGGCGAATCAGGTGGCATGTCAGGCGGAGATTTTCCAATTGTCCGCTGATATGAGAAGCAGATTGAATGGCATCTTTATGGTCAGTACGTTTTTAGGCGGCGCCTTGGGGTCGTATGCAGGCGGTGCAGTCTGGATGCTGTTTCATTGGAACGGCATTTGTATTTTGGGGATGATCATGATTGGTATTGCCTTCAGTTCAAGGATTACCATAAATCGAGCTGCGAAACAAAGCGGTATCGGAAGGGAGATAGAAGCTGGTGGAAACAAGTGAACATTATAAAAAAGGGCTAGATATTCTGAAGCAAATAGATGAGGAGAACTACGAAGAGATCGTAGACAGTTTTAAACAATCCATCGTTCCGGACCTTGGTGTGCTCGCCGTGGAGTTTAATTACGGACAGATTTTTTCAAGACCGGGCCTTGATCTGAAATCCAGATTATTAGCAACGGTTGCCGGATTGACTGCATTGGGCAATACGCAGCAGTTAAAATTCTATATTAACGGAGCCCTGAATGTTGGATGGACACAAGAAGAACTCACAGAAGTGATGATGCAGATGATTATTTACTCAGGATTTCCGAATGCGCTGAATACCATTTTGCCTGTGGCTGCGGAAGTATTTGCAGAACGAAACAAATAATATAAAAATTTTCTCCTTTTTTATGTAGAATACAAATAGGAAATTCTATGCAGGAGGAGAGTGTGTATGTGGACGGTATGGCAGAAAAACGGAAAGAACTTGGTGAGTTTTTAAAATTAAAAAGGGCGCTGCTTTCTCCGCAAGAATTCGGATTGCCTTTAGGCACCAGAAGGAAAACGACAGGCTTAAGAAGAGAGGAAATGGCCCAGCTGTCCGGTATCGGTGTCACATGGTACACATGGCTGGAGCAGGGAAGGGATATTCGGGTATCGACACAGGTACTGGAAAGCATATCAAGAGTGCTCAAATTGAATTACGAGGAGAAACGCCATGTTTTTCTGTTGGCAGGACAACATGTTCTTTTAGATGATCAGGATGAGGAAAACAAGAGCCTTCCTCTGGCTGTGCGGCACTTTATTGATCATTTAACCAATTGCCCTGTTTATGTGACTGACGAAAAGTGGGACGTTATTGCTTGGAACACGGCAGCGTGTGCTGTGTTCGGCGATTTTGGCCAAATGGGCAGAAAGGAAAGGAACGCCGTATGGCGATGTTTCACGTCAAAAGAGTACCGGGATCTGCTGGACGACTGGGAAAGCCACGCCAAAAAACTCATCGCGCAATTTCGATCGACAGCCAGCCGGTTTCTCGGGGAAGCATGGATAAAAGAGCTGATCGATGAATTAACCGAAGTAAGCCCGGAATTTAAAAAATGGTGGAACCACCACGAAGTGTTAGGCACTCACGCAGGAGAAAAAGTGCTTCTTCACCCGGCAGCGGGCACAATGGTAATGGAGCATATGACATTGCAAATTTATGATTCACCGGATTTGAAACTGACCATTTATCGGCCGTTAGAGAAAGAAAATACGGCAGATAAATTGAAAGCTTTACTTGTAGACAGCTAAATAGCTTATTACCTTAAAAAGACGGCAGAAAGCGCCGTCTTTTTTTATTTCATATCTTCATAAATGTCAGAGGCTTTTGCCTTTATTTGTTTCTTATTGGCTTTCGGTTTTTTCTCTTTTTTCACAGCTTCATAGACAGAGGCTGTCACAAGGTCGCCAGCCTGCTGAAGGCGTTCTTTGCTGATATGTTCGATAGAGTCTTCAGGGGTATGGTACCATGGCTCTACTTCTTCTGTTTCCGGATCTCCCCAAATAAAGTTAGCGGAATCTATGCCGGCTTCATGGAACGGCACGTGATCGGATGAGCCTCCCTGTGTCAGAGACAGGCTGTTGAATCCAATTTTTTCAGCGGCCGTATGGCTGGATTCCCAAACATCGTTAGATTGTCCGTCCAATGTGTTGACATACAGCTCAGACGCATTCTCCCAGCTTGTACCCACCATGTCTAAGTTGAAGTTCACTTCGCTTCGTTTCAACTCTTTTTCTGATAGATGATCTACATAGTGAGAGGAGCCGAGCAGGCCGAGCTCTTCAGCGCCAAAGGCGATAAAGCGGATTTCCTTGTCAGAAGGGATGCTTTTCAAGACGCGTGCCATTTCCAGCATAACAGAAGTGCCTGATCCGTTGTCATTTGCGCCGGGCGAGAAAGGAACACTGTCATAATGGGCTGTAACGTACACAATATCAGGATTTGTGATGTTCTTTGGTTTTTTGATACCGATGATGTTCTGGGAGGTTTGGTTTGAGAATGCTTTTAGTTGTAAGGTTGCTTCTTTTTGCTGGATAAGAGTTTCACCGTCTTCTTTCTTAATTCCGACGACAGGAATGCTGACTGTATTTCCTGATAGATTTGGGGTGACAGGAACAAGGCTTTCCTTATTATTGTAAATGATCACAGCCGTTGCGCCGGCCGCCTCGGCATTCCTGGCTTTCTCATAATATGTCAGGTCTCCTCTTGAAATCAAAGCGATTTTCCCCTTGGCGTCAGCGGAGAAATCATCAGGATATCCTAAACCGGCGTGATACAGCGGAGCGTTGAGGCCCTTTTCTTCAGTTGGTGTAGAGCCGGATGCCGCCCGAATGAGGATCTCACGGCCTTCTGAGGATAGCGTTCCTTCAAGTCGGTCAGGAATGCCAAACGTTTGAACCTTCACATCGAGTTTTAATTTTTTCAAGGATGAAGCGATCCATAAGGCACTCTTTTTTTCGGCAGATGTCCCGGCTATTCTGGGGCCGATTGTTTCACTAAGCTGAGAAATGGTTGAGTATGCACGCTTTGCTTTGAATGGGAGCTCGCGCTGGCTATCTGATATTTGAACAGCATGCGCAGCAGGGGTGACACTCTGTACCGGCAAGAGAACCGTGCCGGCCGTTAAAACGGCCATCGTCATTACAGTCAAAAGCTTTTTCATAAATATGAACCTCCCCTAATGTTTGGATGGGGAATATTTCGGGATGCTAAAGGATTTTCCTGCAAACTGAAGCGCATTTTTGAAAAGACAGTTCTTTATACCTGCAAAAAAAAATGCTTATGAAAGCCGATTTCATAAGCGTCAGGACATCAAATTATCGGAGTTTTAAAAACTTGCGTTTGCCGACCTGGATGATCATATTCTCCTCTATCTCTGCATCGGCGTGAATGTCTGTTATTTTCTCTCCGTTAATCCGGACACCGCCGTTTTGAATCATGCGGCGCGCCTCGCTTTTCGAAGAGAGAAGGTCAAGAGTGACGAGCAGATCGATCATCGCGATCGTTTTCTCGCCTTTCCAGTTCACAGCCGGAATATCCTCAGGCAGGCTGTTTTCCTGAAAGACTGTTTTGAAAGATTGTTCGGCTGCTTCAGCGGCTTCTAATCCGTGGTACATTCGGACAATCGTTTTGGCTAAAAGCATTTTGGCATCCCTTGGGTGAACGGCGCCGGTTTCTAAGTCCTTCACGAGCCGTTTTTTCTCTTCAAGCTCCAAGTCCGTTGCCAAATGAATGTATTTTTTCATCAGGCTGTCGGGCAGTGACATTGTTTTCCCGTACATGTCGTTCGGATGTTCGTCAATGCCGATGTAGTTGTGTTTCGATTTCGACATTTTCTCAACACCGTCCAAGCCTTCCAAAAGCGGCATCAGGATGACGACTTGTTTTTCTTTGTTGTATCGTTCTTGAAAATGCCGTCCCATCAGCACATTGAAATGCTGGTCTGTTCCGCCTAATTCAATATCGCTTTCCAGAACGACGGAATCGTATCCCTGCATCAACGGGTAAAAGAATTCATGCAGGGAGATCGGCTTTTGCATGGCGATGCGTTCTTCAAAGTCATCGCGTTCCATCAGGCGGGCTACTGTTATTTTGCCTGCCAAGTCAATAACGTCCTCCAGATGCAATGTTTTCAGCCATTTCGAGTTGTAGTGCAGCTCGACTTTTTCTGGATCAAGCACTTTCCCGAATTGCTGGAAGTATGTTTTGGCGTTGTGCTGGACTTCTTCATCAGTCAGCTGTTTTCTGGCCGCGGACTTGCCTGTCGGATCACCGATTTTTCCTGTGAAATCGCCAATCAAGAGCTGCACAATGTGGCCGTTTTCTTGAAATTGGCGAAGCTTGTCTAAAACGACCGTATGTCCCAGATGAACATCCGGTGCAGAAGGATCTAATCCGAGCTTAATTTTAAGCGGTGTGCCTGCCGCAATCGATTTGACAAGCTTGGCCTTTAATTCCTCCGGCGGTATGACTTCTTGGGCGCCTGTCATATATAGATCAAGCTGTCTTTCGACTTCTTTTTGCTGTGCTGCTGTGAGCTGATCAAATGTTTTCATTGTTCTTCCTCCTTTTTTAGAAACACAAAAAGAGCCGCATCCCGATAAGGGACGTGGCTCAATGCACGCGGTACCACCCTGGTTGAAGACATTGTCTTCCGCTCATTCGAGTAACGGTTTCCCGTCCTTTGCTACTAACGTTCACAAAGAAAGCTCGGGGAGGTAATTCGCGTTTGCCTGTGTGCCGGCTCGCACCTTCCGCCGGCTCTCTGAAACAGGGAGACAAACCGCTACTGGATTCCCGTCAAAGCTTATGATGTATGAAGATTGTCCGCTACTTTTCTAAGCAGTCCTGTCAGGGTTTTTTGCTCCTCTTTTGTCATGCCCGTAATCAATTCCGTTTCCCCTTTGTGAAACTCGGGGTAGAGGTCTTCGATCGCTTGTTTGCCGGATTCAGTGATTGTGACAAAAACAAGTCGCCGATCTCTGGTATCGATGCTTTTGGAGCAAAAGCCCTTTTTTTCGAGCGTTTTGATCACATTGCTTGCTGTTGCAGTTGAAATGCCTGACAGCTCAGCGATTTTTCTCGTTTCGAGTTTGCCCCATACCCATAGATCGTAAAGAATGGAGAAAGCGGTCCAAGATAATTTGTAAGAAGAAAGAACCTCAGTCTCCATTTTGACACGGAGCCTTTGCGCAGACCGATACAGATTCGTCGCGATCGAAATGGCTTCCAGGTTGAGTGACTCAACGGGCATTTGTTTAAGCTTGCTGAGTGTGTCATGCTCTTCTTTGCGAAGCTGCTGCTGTGTATTAAAACGTTCCATTAATCAGGCCTGCCTTAAATTATCAGAATCATTAGCTATGAAATGAATTGTAGCAGAGACGTTGATGAACTTCAAGCCTATATTTTTCAGTTGAATAAAAAAAGCCAAAAGAACACCACAATAAAGAAAAATCCGCTAACGAGGGGTGCAGTTGTGCAAAAATATGTTCAAGGTGTGTATAGACACGATCCGTTTCATCTGTTTTCGACAGAGCATGCAGTGACATTAGGCTTGATCGGCGTGCTTGCCATCCTATTGTTTCTGTTCCGCCGGTCAGTGAAGCAGCCTGCATTCAGTCAATTTCTGCGCTATTTGTTTGTGTTTCTTTTGCTTGCTTCACAAATTGGTTACCAAATATGGATGATCGCCGCGGGCAGGTGGTCGGTGCGGACTTCTCTGCCCCTTCAGCTGAGTGACTTGTCTGTGTATTTATCAGCTATTATGCTGGTGACAAAGAGCAGAAAGCTGTTTGTGTTTTTGTATTTTGTCGGCATCGGAAGCTCCCTTCAGGCGCTTCTGACCCCAGACCTTGGTATGTTCTCATTTCCGCATGTGCGGTATATTCTCTTTTTTATTTCGCACGGATCCGTGTTTCTGTCCTGTCTGCTTATGGCGGTGATTGGCACGTACAGACTCAGACAGCGCTCTTTATGGGTGACTGTATTGATTGTCAATCTGTACGGAGGGATCATTTATCTGGTTGACCGCTGGCTGAAAGCGAATTATATGTATTTAACGAAAAAGCCGGGCGGATCTTCGCTATTGGATGTTCTCGGGCCTTGGCCATGGTATATCGCCTCAGCTGAAGCCATTACGATCGCGAGCTTTTTCATCCTTTATTGGCTTTATCGGATGTTCAAAAAATAACACCTTTTTTTGTTGTATAGCACATTCTATTTAAAAAAATATTGGAGATTAGTGTTTAATTTTCTGAAAAAGGGAATGTAACTTGTACAACACAAAGGGAGATGAATACCATTGAAGAAAGATGAAATTATGCATATCGTATCATGCGCAGATGATAATTATGCTCGTCATTTAGGTGGGATGTTCGTTTCTTTATTGACAAACATGGACCAGAACAGAAAAGTAAAGCTATATGTGATTGATGGGGGAATTGAGCCTGATAACAAAAAAAGGCTGGAAGAAACCACATTGAAGTTCGGCGTGCCGATTGAGTTTTTAGAAGTGGATGCCAACCAGTATGAACATGCTGTGGAAAGCAGCCACATTACAAAAGCGGCGTATTACCGCATTTCGATTCCTGACTTAATTAAGGATGAGAGCATTAAGCGGATGATTTATGTCGATTGTGATGCACTTGTCCTTGAGGATATTTCGAAACTATGGGACTTGGACATCGCTCCATACACCGTTGCTGCTGTGGAAGATGCGGGGCAGCATGAACGTTTGAAAGAAATGAATATCACTGACACGGGAAAATATTTTAACTCAGGTATTATGGTTATTGATATGGAACCTTGGAGAAAGCAAAACATCACAGAAAAAGTTCTCAACTTTATCAATGAAAACGGTTCTGAAGATTTTCTTGTGTTACATGACCAAGATGCGCTGAACGCGATCTTATATGATAAGTGGTATGAGCTTCATCCGCGCTGGAACGCTCAAACATATATCATGTTAAAACTGAAAACACCTCCGACACTGTTAGGACGGAAGCAATATAATGAAACGAGAGAAAACCCGGCAATCGTCCACTTCTGCGGCGGAGAAAAGCCTTGGAACTCCAATACAAAACATCCGTATCGCGATGAGTATTTCCATTACATGTCCTATACGAAGTGGAATACGATCGGAAACCCGGCTATCAATCAATAATCTATATATGAAAAAACGCTTTTGAGATGATCAAAAGCGTTTTTTTGTTTGTCAGCGGGCCACTGACCGATGATAGAAGCGCTGAATATGCATGGCGATATAGCACAGTTCTTTTTCAGGAAACTCAAAGCCGTATTCTTTTTTCACAAATGTGCCGATACTTTTGGCGCATAGGAAAGCATCCTTGAATCTTTCTTTAATGATGGCGATCATTTCTGAATCCAGCTCGTAAATGGTTTCGCCTGCTTTGATATGCTGAATGGCAAAGCGCAAATGGGTCACGAGCCTTTCGTAAGAAATGGTATCCTCCACAATGTTGATCGACAGCTGGGTTTCAATAATGCCGATAATATCACGGATCATCGTTGTAATATCAAGTGTCTGTGTCATGTCGCCGGCGTTGTTTCTCGCTGTGTGAATGTGCATGGCGATATTGCCGATTTCATCTTCAGGAATCTCAATGCCCAGTTTCTCTTTAATCAGCGCTCTAGCCCACATGCCGATTTGGAATTCCTTCGGATAAAGAACTTTGATCTCATTCAGCAGCGGATTTTTGATGACCATTCCGTTGCTCAGGCGTTCGATCGCAAATGAGAGGTGGTCTGAAAACGCAACGTGAATCCGTTCGTTGATTTTGATGTTCAGTTCTTGTTCAGCATGGGAAATAATTTGCTCGGAGATTTGAATATGGTCTTCCGGCAATGTTTCTAAAATCTCTTCGAATTGTTTATAGTCAGGTGTATCTTTTCTGACGAATGTTTTTTCGATTTTAGACGGATCGACAATATCATTTTTTCTTTTGTCGAACGCGATTCCTGCACCCAAGAGAATCTTCTCTTCGTTTTGATCCTTTACGACGATTGCATTATGATTTAATATTCTTTTAATTTTCATAGCTTTTTGTCCTTTCATCCCCCGTTTTATGAATGAAATCGAATAAATCCAGTTATTCTGTCTCTTCTTTAAACCCGAGAAACAATGTAGCTATAAAAGCAGAGACGGCCGCGATCAAAAAACCGATCATATAATGAACAAAATTCGCAATGCCAAACGGCAGCACGATTGAAATCATCGGGATGCCGGTCAGTCCGTAGGAATTCGAAACGACGTGTGCCCCAACTACATACGCCCCGCCGAGAGCGCCTCCAATAGCGGCTCCGATAAAGGGGCGGATCAGCTTCACATTTACTCCGAAAACAATTGGCTCCACAATGCCTAAAAACGCGGTAAGGGAAGCGGGGAGCGCGATTTTCTTCAGGCCTGACTGCTTCGTTTTGAAGAAAACCGCCAGTCCCGCTCCGCCTTGCGCCACATTCGCCATTGACCATATCGGCACCAAAAAGTTCACACCCACATGAGGGTCAGCAAGCAAAGTCGCTTCAATCGCATAAAAGCTATGATGCAAGCCTGATAGAACGATAGTGGAATAGATACCCCCGAAAAGAGCTCCGGCAGCAATGCCCGCGTGGTGATAAATGTATTCAATCGATTGTGATATGACCTGGCCGATGATAGCTGCGGCGGGGTTCATCACAATCAGCGCGAGACACCCTGTCACCATCACAGTGATAAAGGGAATGATCACGACATCAAGTGACTTGGGCACAATCGTTTTTAAAAGCTTCTCAATTTTGCTCATGATATAAATGGAGAGAAGAATCGGTATAATGGCGCCCTGATAGCCCATCAATGGAATGTGCAGCCCCCATATGTCCAAGGAAGCGGGGGTTTTGCTGCCGAGCATGGATGGATCAAGCAAATCAGGATGAGTCAGAAGCCCTCCTATCAATGCACCTAAAAATGGGTTGCTGCCAAATTGTCTGGCGGCACTGAAGCCAACCAAAATCGGCAGCAGAATAAAGGCGGTGCTGGACACGAGATCCAGCATTTTGATCCACGGGCTGTCGGCAGAGAACCAGTGAAAGACCTGAATCATGCCGATCAGCCCCATGAGCAAACCGTTTGCTGTTATCGCCGGGATAATCGGCATGAAAATATCGGACAGCGTTTTAGCAAATGTTGTGACGGGGTTCAGTTTGCGTCTGGCATGTTTCTCTTGAACAGCCTCTTCAGAAGGCGATGCCTCCCACACACAAACGACTTCTTTATAAATTTTGTTGACGATACCTGCCCCAAAAATAATCTGGAACAGGCCATATCTGAAAAAGGTGCCCTGCACACCTTGCAGATTCTCAATAGCACGTATGTCGATTTTCGTTTCATCCTTTACTTCAAAACGAAGACGAGTTGTACAGTGGCTGATGCTGATAATGTTGCTTTTTCCTCCTGCGAGGAGCAATAATTCTTTCGCAATTTCTTTTTGCAAACAATAAAAACCTCCTCTGCTGAAGAAAAGTCGGCTTGTTCATCGTATCAAATGAAAAGTTGACAATCAAAATGAAAAAAGTGAGAAAAATGTAAAGCGTGCAGAGCCATCAAAAAATGCCCTCGTCGGGTGACGGGGCATTACGAAACATATAAAGCAGAAATGTCATTGGCGCCGTTACGAGCCCAACACGAAAAGAAGAGTTAAAATGCCTTCTTTTTCTAGGCACTAATACTCCCTTTGCATCGTTGGGTCTTGCCTGCTTGCCAGTCACAATCCCGCAATATGCAGTTGATATCTGTAATACCGTTCATTTTATGCTGTTCACAGCAGGATAGCAATAGTATGAAAAGCCTGTGAAGCAAATGGGAAAAAGGTTGCGTACACAGTTTAACAGACGAAAAAACCTTTAAGACGTAACACTCGTCTTAAAGGTTTTTTCAATTATTTCTTCGGCTTAACGGCGTTCAGCCGTTTTTGCAGCTTTGTTTTTTCATGGGATGCTTTTAATTGATTTACTGCGGACTGAGCGGCTGTTTTTGATTTTTTTGTCTTGTCTTTTTCCGCTTTTTTCACTTTGGCTTTGGCTGTTTCGACTTTTTTGGCTTCAGCTGCCGCCACTTTTTTCTTCACTTTATCTAACCGTTTTTGCAATGACGTTTTGTCTTTTCCGGACTGAAGTTCATTGACGGCCTTTTGGGCATTCGCCGCGTTTGCGTCAGTTGATTTCTTTTCCGCTGCGGCGACTGATTGCTGCGCCTTTTTTACATTGCTGCTTTTCACTTTGTTGAGACGCTTCTGCAGGGACGTTTTTTCTGAACCTGCCGGAAGCTTGCTGACTGCCGATTGAGCGCTGCTGACATCTGTTTTCTTTTTGCTTTTTTCCGCTTTGGCGACTTTGTCCTTCGCTTGCTTTGATGCGATATAGCGCTTGACCTGATCTAACCGTTTTTGCAGGTTCTTTTTATCCGTGCCGTTCGGCAGTTTGTTGATCGCGGCTTGTGCTGTATCAACGGTTTGCTGGGTTTTATACTTTTCTGCCTTTGCCACTTTGTCCTTCGCGTCTTTTACATTTCTGTATGCCTGAACGTTATCCAGTCTTTTTTGCAAAGCTTTTTTGGCGCTGGAATTAGGCAGCTTGCTGACGAGCTTTTTCGCTTTGTCGATATCGGCTTGTGTTTTTGTCTGTTCGGCTTTTTTGACCGCTTGCTCAGCCGCCGTGTACGCTTTATCTGCCTGCTGGGCTTTATACCGGATCAGGCCATAGCCGAATTGCTGATCGCGGCCCGTAATTCCGAGGTCAACGATGTTTTTCTGCATGAGGGCGCGAAGCTGCACGTTCGTGTTACCAGGATCACGCTGTTTTAATAACGCAAACATGGCAGCGGCGTGCGGTGTCGCTTGGGATGTGCCGCTTCCCGTCGCATAATATTGATGTAAATACGTGCTCGTGATGTCTGTTCCCGGTGCTGCAAATTCAACTTGATTTCCTGTTGTTGAAAAGGCTGCGAGCTGATTGTGTTGATTTGTCGCTGACACTGCAACGACACTGCTGTATGCCGCCGGGTAATTTACTGGCTTGCCGTTTCCTTCATTTCCGCTTGCGGCAACGAGCAGTACGCCTTTTTCATATGCTCTGTCCATGGCGTCATGAAGAATCTGGCTGTCTGAAGACGTGCCAAGGCTCATATTGACGATATCCATTCCATTCGCTATCGACCAGTCGATCCCTTTGAGAAGACCTTGAAGATCTCCCGAGCCGTTCTGATCAAGCGCTTTAACCGCATATATTTGTGCTTCCGGTGCGATGCCGTCAATTCCGTAGCCGTTATGCTTAGCGCCGATAATCCCGGCGACATGTGTTCCGTGGCCGTTATCGTCTTTGTAAGAAGAGGTGTAACTGACAGCTGAGTACCCGCCGGAAATCGACAGGTCGTCGTGGGGGGAGATCCCGCTGTCAATGACAGCGATTTTGACGTTTTTGCCTGTCAGCCCCTCCTTCCAAGCCTGTTTGACCTGAATCGGTTCAAGATTCCATTGTTCGAAGTTGTCAGTGGTGTCGGCGTTCTCTGACAGTACTTTGAGGTCTGTATTGTCCGCTGCAGTGAACGTCACATTGTTTTCGACATACAAAATATCAGGATCCTGTTTGAATTCTTTTACTGTCTCTGGATCTGCTGTAACAGCTACCGCCGGAAGATGCTGATACTGCTGCTCAACCTCAGCATCACTGTCCAGGACGGTTTCCTTGCCGTCTTTGTTTTTATAGACCACAATGACCTCTTTCTCGCTGCTGGTTTCTGCATGTGCAAGAGGCTCTAGGGCGAGAAAACTGAAAAACAGAGTGACTGATACAACAAGTTTGCAAAACATGTTTTTCATGGTTCTTCTCCTTTTTCTATGATGTTTGATATATATATCGGAGGAAAATGTGATTTTGATAATAAGAAGGAAAGATTTTTTCATTGAGAGGGTTGTTCAGAAGAATGCAGATTTTTTCCGCAGAAAGAGGAAATTTTCCACATGAATTTGTAAGCGTTTTCAAAATAAGATAAAGAAAACATTGCAAAGGTTGTTTACAAAGCAGTGAAAAAAGGGGGCTTTTCAGATGAGCGCGTTCACTCGGGTGATGGAAGAAAAAATCATGCCTGTCGCTGGGAAAATTGCCGGGCAGCGGCATCTCAGCGCTTTGCGTGACGGAATTGTTTTGACCATGCCGCTGATTATTATCGGTTCTGTCTTTTTGATTTTAACCAGTCTGCCGATTCCCGGTTATGCTGATTTTATGACGAGCGTGTTTGGGGAACAGTGGGCGGATAAGCTCGGCTATCCTGTTAATGCTTCATTCGATATTATGGCAATGATTGCGGCTTTCGGGATCGCCTATCGGCTGGCGGAAAGCTACGGTGTTGATGCCCTGTCGGCCGGAGCGATTTCAATTGCAGCCTTCTTATTGGCAACGCCGTTCGAGGTGCCTTTTACGCCGGATGGCTCAACAGAATCAATCATGATCGGAGGCGGCATTCCCATTACATTGCTCGGCAGCAAGGGACTGTTTGTCGCCATGATCATCGCCTTGTTTTCGACTGAAGTCTATCGGTACATCATTCAAAAAAATATTGTGTTTAACATGCCTGACGGCGTGCCGCCGGCGGTAAGCAAATCATTTGTCGCGCTGATTCCCGGCTTTATTATCGTATTTCTTATATGGCTGGCGCGTCTTCTGATTGAAATGACGCCTTTTCAAAGCCTGCACAATGTCGTCGGAGACCTGCTCGGCACGCCGCTTTCCATCCTTGGAGGCAGCCTCGGCGGGAGTCTGATCGCTGAATTCGTGCAAATGCTGCTTTGGGCGTGCGGCATTCACGGCGCTTCGATCATCGGCGGTATTATGGCGCCGATTTGGTATGGCGCCATGGATGCAAACCGTCTCGCGTTTCAAGCGGGCGAGGCGCTGCCGAGTATTTTTACGACTCAGTTTTTTCAAATTTGGATCAATGTCGGCGGAAGCGGAGCAACGCTGGCGCTTGTACTCACAATGCTTGTGCGGTCCCGGAGCAAACAGATGAAGCAGCTCGGCCGATTAGGGATTGGTCCTGCGCTATTTAACATCAACGAGCCGATCATTTTCGGCATGCCGATTGTGATGAACCCGCTCCTTATCGTTCCGTTCATCATAGCCCCGCTCCTCACAATTACCGCCACTTATATCGGCATGAGTACAGGACTGGTGGCAAGGCCCGCCGGAATCGCCGTGCCATGGACCATGCCGCCGCTCATATCAGGGTACCTGGCGACAGGTGGAAAAGTATCTGGAGCGGTCATGCAGCTGGTGAACCTGTTCATTACATGTGCTATCTACTATCCGTTTTTCAGAATATGGGATCATCAAAAATGGAAGGAAGAGAGTGCGGTTGAATCCGGGGATAAAAATGTGACGTGATGTAAGCTGTAATAGATCATCAGCTGTTATAGGGCTGATGATCTTCTATCAACTATAAGTAAATGTTAGAATATGTAAAGGGGGTGCCCATGCTAGAATACATATGGTTAGATGACGAATCACCAATCTTGAAACAAATACCAGTTGAATATACATCAGCTGCTATTTTATTTTCTCCTTTTATTCAAATGCCTGAGGGGTGGGAAAAAGGTAAGAGAAAAAATGAGTATGAGCATATTTATCCAAATGATCAAGAAGTAAGGGAAAAAGGAAAAGCAGTTACATGGAAAGAGATCATGTCTTCATGCGGATTCCAAACACATGCAGAGCTGGCGCTGGCTTTGAAGACATCGATATTTGCTTTAAGGGATGAGTACGCGAGAGAGGATTTGGCTGAACTTTTACATGTGAATTTAAAAGGAAATCTCTTTTATCCCAGTGAGGACCATATTTCAAATTTTCATATTCCCGGTATGGTAAAAGTGCTTCGTTACAACGGGTCCAATCGGTTTTATTACTCAGAACCAATTGTGGAAAACAGCGGCTTTCTGGACACAACTGAGGCTAACTTGCGGACGGTTCTTGATGAAGCCGCCGCAGAGCTCATTTTGACTGATGAGAAAATGGATTTTGTGTTTATGAGTGTATACGACTCATTCATGAATGTTTTTCTTGCGAAAGATGAAAACATTCATGACATGGTTCAGCGTATGGGCTGGGAGGCCATGTTTTGCGATGAAACTACGTATATGAATTGGTATAGATAAGAAAAGAACGTACCTCTAAACAGAGGTGCGTTCTTTTTTCTTACCGCTGAAAGAACTCTATCCACTCGCCGTCAGGGCCTTCGATATAAAAATACCGATACCCGTTTGGAAGTGTTGTGATCTCTTCGTCGATAAATTTCGCATTCATTCTTTCCGCTTTTGTGTATTCGGCCGCGATGTCATCAGTCAGCAGGGCAATGTGATGCACTTTACCTTCGGCGGGAAGCTCGCTGCTGTAGCCTTGAATCAGTTCGATTTCTGTTTCCGGACCATCTTCAAAGCCAAGAAAAGCAAGCTCGATAATACCGTTCGTATGAGTGATGCGGTCCTTCAATTTCATGCCGAGAACCTCTTCATAAAATGAAATGGACGCGTTAATATCCCTTACCATAATGCCTGTATGGTCAATTCGATTTGCCATGCTGTTCCTCCTAGAAACTCTTTTTGTCTATCGTAGAAAAACCTTTCCTTTCTGTCAATGAAGACATCTTGGCGTTTTGTGGTACGATAAGAAAAAGCAAACAGAAAGAGGACGAACATATATGAAGCTACTCACCCTAAAGCAAGCACATGCTGCAAAAATCAAAAAAGGCTATCCGCTCATCGAAAAGGAAGCTCTCACCGGCAGTGCGGGGCACGTCAAAGAAGGCGACCTCGTTGATGTCGTGTCTGAAAGCGGCGAGTTTCTCGCAAGGGGCTATTACGGCCTGCAAAACAAAGGGGTCGGCTGGACGCTCACACGCAATAAAAATGAACATATCGACCAAACATTCTTCCTCAGCAAATTAACAAAAGCGGTACAAGCGCGTGCAAGTCTTTTCGCGGCGCCTGATACAACGGCTTTCCGCCTCTTCAATGGTGAGGGCGACGGCATCGGCGGCGTCACTGTTGATTATTATGACGGATACCTGCTGCTCCAATGGTACAGCAAAGGCATTTACACCTTTAAAGAAACGCTCATTACCGCTCTGGATGAACTGGATATTGGATATAAAGCGATTTACGAAAAGAAACGCTTCGATACGGCTGGACAGTATGTCGAGGATGATGACTTCGTGAAGGGAGAAAGAGGCGAGTTCCCGATCATCATTCAAGAAAACGGGATACAATACGCGGTTGATTTAAACGAAGGCGCCATGACAGGCATCTTTTTAGATCAAAGACATGTGCGCAAAGCGATCAGAGACCGCTATGCCAATGGAAAAAACGTCTTAAACACGTTTTCTTATACGGGTGCGTTCTCAGTGGCGGCAGCGTTAGGCGGAGCGGAGAAAACAACAAGCGTGGACGTGGCAAATCGAAGCCTGGCCAAAACGATCGAGCAATTCAGCGTGAACAAGCTGGATTACGAGGCGCACGATATTAAAGTGATGGATGTTTTTAAATACTTCTCATATGCGGCGAAAAAGGATATGCGCTTTGATCTGATTGTTCTCGACCCGCCATCCTTTGCCCGCACAAAAAAACGCACCTTCAGCGCGGCCAAGGATTATAAAAATCTGCTGAAGGAAACGATCGCCATTACAGCCGACAAGGGCATCATTGTCGCCTCTACAAACAGCAGCGCCTTCGGAATGAAGAAATTCAAAGGCTTTATCGATGCCGCGTTCAAAGAAACAAATGAACGCTATACGATCATAGAGGAATTTACATTGCCGGAGGACTTTAAAACGATGTCAGCATATCCGGAAGGCAATTACTTAAAGGTTGTCTTTCTGCAGAAAAAATAAAAAGAAAAAAGCTGCCCCGGTGCAGGGCAGCTTTTTATGTAGAAATGATTTGCTGGACGCGTCCGATACGGCCATCTTCCAGACGGACTTTAATGCCGTGCGGGTGATAGCTTGATTTCGTCAAAATATCCTTCACTGTGCCTCGCGTCAGTTTTCCTGTTTTTTGATCCGCTTTCAAGACAATATCAACCTGTAATCCTTTAGAAATGCTGCTCCGCTCTTGCCCGTTCATAGCACACTTCCTTCCTTTTTATTCATTATAGTCGTTATGGTTTAAAAGTAACAGCCGGCTGATGAAGCGTATGTTTATTTTTTTCTGCTTTTATTAAATATAATGTCAGCCCTGCGCCCGCTATGCTGAGAATGGCGAAGAGCAGATAGACCGCGAAGATGGAAACGTAGTCAAAAATGTATCCGCCAACAAACGTACAGAACCAGTTGCCGAATCCGTTGCCGATGGCGGCGTACATGGTTAGCGCTGTCGCCTCCACATGGCTTGGGGTAATCTTTTTGACGTATTGCAGCGCCGCCGGAATAAATAAACCAATAGAAACGCCTTGGAGACATACCGTCGCATAAATGATCCATAACGAAGGCTCTGTGAAGTAAAGCGTCCATCTGAATAATGAAACCCCGCCGGACAGTATGATGACATTGAGCAATCCCATTTTATCTATGAATTTCTGCGCAAACCTCATAAACGGAATTTCTGAGATCACTCCGATAAAAAATAAAAGGCCAATGGCGGAAAGAGACGCGCCGCTTTTGTCGAGAAACAGACTGAAGTATGTATTGTTCGCTAAATTTGGTGCAAATGTCGTAAAGGTGATGATCATAAAGATGAGGAAAGTTTTGTTGCTGACCAGCTCCCGGAACCCTTTGCGGATATTGATCTTTGTTTTTGTTTTCTGCTGGCCCGGCATCTGTGAGGCCAATATGGCTGCCATGCACAGAAAGGCACAGCCAAAGATAAAGATGACGTGAATGGGGTACAACTGATTCGTCACCTGTCCCATGACAAACACCGCAATGCCGAAGCCGAGAGAACCAAATAGGCGGATTCCGCCGTAGTTTCCGTTTGTTTGTTGTGTGTAGCGTAAAGAAATGCTGTCTGACAATGGAATGATTGTGCTCTGAAAGGCTGCAAAACAGGCCGCAATCAGAATAAACAGGGGAAAGCCGTCAAATGCGATGTAGCCGAGCCCGATGACACCTGTTACTGATGTACAAACCGCAAGCAGGCTTTTTGTTTTTTGCGTATAATCACTCAGCATACCCCAAAACGGCTGGAAAAAGATCATCACAATCGGGCCGAGTGACATAATCAAGCCGACTTGTGAGCCGCTTAAATGCTGTTCCTTTGTTAAATACATGCTGAGCAGCGGAATGATACTGCCTGTGCCCAGGAAAGCAAACAAATAAAATCCTTTTAATGCTGCGTAGTGCCGTTTCACCTGCAAGTTATGCATGGGGGTGCCTCCTTTGGTATCCACAAATTACATTATATTGTAATTTTGCAGCTTTTCAATGGAAGGAGACACAAAAAAACTGCCCTTGCCAGGACAGTTTTTTCTTCCTACATAAATGAAATTAAAAACGGCGCCGCGCAAAGCGTCATAATCGCCGCAAGGATCATTGACACGCTGGAAATCGTGCCGGACACTGAGCTAAGCTCAAATGCTTTGGATGTGCCCGCTCCATGTGCGCTTGTGCCGAGCAGCACGCCCCGCGCAATTTCGTTATCAATGCGGAAATAGCGGATGACCATCGGGCCGATGACGGTGCCGAACAATGCAGTCAAAATGACAAATATGGCTGTGACCGCAGGCATTCCGCCGATCATTTCAGATACGTTCATGGCGATCGGCGTTGTCACTGATCTTGGAACGAGGCTGTCAATCAAGCCAGTTCCGAGGTGAAGCCATTTCGCAATAAGAGCTGTAGAAATAATCGCGATGCATGAGCCGAAGGCGACGTTCAAAATAATTTCCACTGCGTATTTCTTTAAAACAGGGAAATATTTATAAAGCGGGATCGCAAATGCCACGGTAGCCGGCTGAAGCATATCGGTCAGCACTTCACCGCCAAGATTATATGTCTCGTACGGGACATTCACCAGCAGCAGCAGACCGACTAACACAGCGGGCGTCACCAATAGCGGCGACGTATAGACTCGCGGAAAACGAGAATATACTTTTTTTGCTCCTAAATACACCAAAACCGTTAATAACAAACTTACAATTCCGATGAACACGTATGTTTTTTCTCCTTTCTTTTCGCAATGATTTGTGTAAGCGTTCCTGTGGACACCATCACGACAAACGTGCTGATGATGACAACAAGCAAAATGCTGACACCGAATTTTGACATAATGTCTCCGTATTCAATCACTCCGACGGCAGACGGGATAAAAAATAAAAGCAGCTCCCCAAGAAGCCACGCCGCGCCAAGCTCTATCCATTCAAGCTTGATGATGTTAAAGTGTAATAATGTGAAAAGAATCACAATCCCAATTATACTGCCGGGAATATTTATATGAAGAAGGGCTGTCACCCAATTGATCAGCCGAGCGAATATAAATAACAGAGCGATTTGAATAACGGTAAGCAACAGTTTTTTCATTTTGATGCCTCCCTTATATTCATATTGTACATGAGGTTACGCTATAGGTAAAATATATATTAAGCATAATAAGTATTCCTTTTGTCTATAGAAAGGGTGAAACAAATGGACATCCGCCATTTAACATATTTTTTGGAGGTCGCCCGTCTGAAAAGTTTTACGAAGGCGTCCCAATCACTTTATGTTTCCCAGCCGACGATATCGAAAATGATCAAAAATTTAGAAGCAGAGCTTGGGATCGAGCTTTTTTACCGAAACGGCAGACAGGTGGAGCTGACGGACGCCGGCCATAGCATGTATGTGCAGGCGCAGGAAATCATTAAATCATTTCAAAACCTGACATCCGAGTTAAATGATATTATGGAGGTCAAGAAGGGGCATGTGCGAATCGGACTGCCGCCGATGATCGGCTCAGGTTTTTTCCCGAGAGTGCTCGGCGATTTTCGGGAAAATTATCCGAATGTGACCTTTCAGCTTGTTGAGGACGGCTCTATCAAAGTCCAAGAAGGCGTTGGGGACGGTTCTCTTGACATCGGTGTTGTTGTTCTCCCCGCAAACGAAGACATTTTTCATTCATTTACGATCGTAAAAGAAACATTAATGCTTGTCGTACACCCTTCCCACCGGCTGGCGGGTGAGAAAGAGAGCCGATTACAGGATTTGAAGGAAGAGCCTTTTATTTTCTTCAGGGAGGATTTTGTTCTCCACAATCGAATTATGATGGAATGTATCAAGGCCGGATTCCGACCCCATATCATTTACGAAACCTCACAATGGGATTTTATCAGTGAGATGGTGTCAGCCAACCTGGGGATCGGACTTTTGCCGGAACGCATATGCCGCGGCCTTGACCCGGAAAAGGTCAAAGTCATCCCGCTTGTCGATCCGGTCATCCCTTGGCATCTTGCGATTATATGGAGAAAGGACCGCTATTTGTCCTTTGCGGCAAGAGCTTGGCTTGAACATACGAAATCGTATTTATGGGATTCGAAAAAAAGAGAGAGTAAAGGATGATGCTAATATGGATGCACAATCAGCAGCAAAACGTCTAACAGCCGTCCGGAAGCATAGCCCTCTGGTGCACAGTATAACAAACAATGTTGTGACAAATTTTACAGCGAACGGCCTGCTCGCCCTCGGTGCATCACCCGTAATGGCTTATGCGAAGGAAGAGGTCGCCGACATGGCGAAAATCGCGGGTGCGCTCGTTTTAAATATCGGAACGCTAAGCAAAGAAACCGTCGAAGCTATGATCATTGCGGGTAAATCAGCGAATGAACATGGCGTACCCGTCATTCTTGATCCCGTGGGGGCTGGAGCGACACCGTTCCGCACTGAATCGGCACGTGAGATGATTCGTGAGGTGCGCCTCTCTGCAATCAGGGGAAATGCCGCGGAAATTGCACATACCGTCGGTGTTTCGGATTGGATGATCAAAGGAGTCGATGCCGGTGAAGGCGGAGGCGACATCATCCGTCTGGCTCAACAGGCGGCGCAAAAACTGAACACGGTCATTGCGATTACTGGGGAAGTCGACGTAATTGCCGACGCATCTAACGTATACACTCTTCATAACGGCCACAAACTGCTGACGAAGGTGACAGGCGCCGGATGTCTTCTGACTTCAGTTGTCGGTGCGTTTTGTGCAGTGGAAAAAAATCCGTTATACGCTGCCATCGCTGCGATTTCCTCATATGGTGTTGCGGCACAGCTTGCCGCGCAGCAGACAGCTGACAAAGGTCCGGGGAGTTTTCAGATTGAATTGCTGAATAAGCTGTCTTCTGTCTCTGAACAAGATGTATCAGAGTTAGCGACAATAGAAAGGGTGACAGTCTCATGACACGTATTTCTCGGGAAATGATGAAAGAGCTATTATCTGTTTACTTTATTATGGGTTCAAACAATACGAAAGCCGATCCTCTGGCAGTTGTACAAAACGCATTAAAAGGCGGTTCCACTCTGTACCAGTTTCGCGAAAAGGGCGAAGGCGCACTGACAGGGGAGGAACGGATTGACTTCGCCGCAAAGGTTCAGGCGGCATGCCGTGAAGCCGGAGTCCCTTTCATTGTCAATGATGATGTGGAGCTGGCACTGAAGCTGAAGGCAGACGGTGTGCACATCGGCCAAGAGGATGCGAAAGCAAAAGAAGTACGTGACGCCATTGGCGATATGATCCTTGGCGTGTCCGCCCATACGATGTCTGAGGTGAAGCAAGCCGAGGAGGATGGAGCAGATTATGTCGGTCTTGGTCCGATCTATCCGACGGAAACAAAAAAGGATACAAGAGCTGTGCAGGGTGTGTCTCTGATTGAAGCGGTGAGACGTCAAGGCATCAGCATCCCAATTGTCGGCATCGGCGGCATCACAATAGAAAATGCCGCTCCCGTCATCGAAGCGGGGGCTGATGGTGTCAGTATGATCAGTGCTATCAGTCTGACGGAAGATCCGGAAGAAGCCGCACGCAAATTTTACGATGTTATTCACACATATAAGACCGGCAGATAACCCGATTTGCCTTCAAAAGGCTGTCCTGTAAAGGGCAGCCTTTTTGCTGTTCCGCCAAGGTTTTCAGACCTTCAAATTTTCATTGACAAAGATCGGGAACTGGCTATGATTATGATATACAATGATAATCATTTTCAATTATAGGAGGAACATGATGGCTCGGGGGCTGACACTTATATTACTCAGCTTGTTGATGTTTTTCGGTTCGGCGGTGCATGCGGAAAATGATCCGATTGCTTCCCTGCTTGAATTAAACAAGCAAATGATCAAATCTGTACGAGACGGAGATATAGATTCCGCACAGCAAACATTTGAGACCTTCAAATCGTCGTGGAAAAAGGAAGAACCATCTATTAAGAAGGAAAACCTTTCATCCCACAGCAAAATGGACTCGAATATCGCTATGATTTCTCTTTCTTTCATTAATCAAGACGCGAACAAACTCGAAACACAGCTTGAAGAGCTTTCTTCTCACTTAGAAACCTACCAGCAGGCTGTTGTACTGAAGAAGGCATCCTCGGGTCAATCAAGGACGTCCTTAACAGCCTATATTCAAAGCTTAAAAGACACAAAACAATTGATAGAAAAAAAACAGATGGGTGAAGCGTCAGCCGCTATCGACAACTTAATCACATCTTGGCTGGCCGTAGAAGGAGACGTCGTATCCCAATCCAAAGAAGCGTATACCACATCGGAGGAAAATCTGGCACTCATGAAGGCTGAAATCGACAGCCATCCCAAGCAGGTAATAAAACAAATTGACGAAATGATTCAATTGCTTGAGCCGATTGCTTCGAGCAGCTACAGCTGGTGGGACGCGGCATTGATCCCAATTCGAGAAGGGATGGAGGCGCTGCTTGTCATCGGGGCGCTTTTGACCATGACAAAAAAAGCCCGTGTCACCCGTTCTTCTGCATGGATCTGGGGCGGCGCGTCAGCCGGCATGTTCGTTTCCTTAGCAGCCGGAATCGGCGTCACCCTCCTGTTCTCCTCGAATGTATTCGGAGAAAACAATTTCTTGCTAGGCGGAATCACCGGCTTGCTGTCCGCTGTCATGCTTTTGTATGTCGGGGTGTGGCTGCATAGAAACGCCTCGATGGACAGGTGGAGAGAAAAAATCAATATCCAGAAATCACAGGCACTGAAAAAACGAAGCCTGCTGTCCTTTGCGCTCATTGCATTTCTGGCAGTCGTGAGGGAAGGGCTCGAAACAGTCATCTTTTTCATCGGCCTTGTTGGAAAGCTCTCTCTCACTGAGCTGATCGGCGGGACAGCCGCGGGGCTTGTCGTT
This sequence comes from Bacillus sp. FSL R5-0434, assembly GCF_038004745.1. NCBI lineage: Bacteria > Bacillati > Bacillota > Bacilli > Caryophanales > Bacillaceae > Bacillus > Bacillus sp. FSL R5-0434. Next base: position 3,857,607 of record NZ_JBBORV010000001.1, on the reverse strand, counting down.
CTCGTCATCGTCGGTGTTCTTATGATGAAGCTCGGAATGCGCATTCCATTGAAGCCGTTTTTTCTGCTGTCAATGGCGGTTGTCCTGTATATGTGCGTGAAATTTCTCGGAACAGGCGTCCACAGCCTGCAGCTCGCGGGGATTCTTCCGTCTGACGCAGAAAGCTGGCTGCCGTCTGTGTCCGTTCTCGGAATTTATCCGTCCGTGTACAGTACGATTCCGCAATTACTGATTTTGCTATTTTTACTGATTGCGCTTATCTCAGAAGCGGCAAAACATTATACAAACGGAAAGGAACTGACAAAATGAATATCACAAAGATTGCTGTAACAGCCGGATGCATCCTTGCACTGTGTGCGGGATGCGGAGCCAATGACACTTCGTCAACTAAAGAAAAAGCTTCATCTGATAAAAGCGGAGTAAGCAAAGAGATCGCAGCTTCCGTTGATAAAATGGAGAACATGATTTCCGAGCTGAATGAATCAGCAGAAAAAGCCGATCAAAAAGAGATTCAAAAGAAGGGGAAAGAATTAAACAGCTACTGGCTTTCTTTTGAAAATGATATTCGCAGCGACTATCCGTTCGAATACACAGAAATCGAAAAGCACCTTCAGCCTATCTATACAGAGGCGCAAAAAGCCAAACCGGATACAGACAAAATTAAGACAGAATCCGAGTCACTGAAAGCGTCCTTAGAAGAGCTGACAGAAGCGAAGAAGAGCAGCAAAAAGGCAAGCGATCAGCTGGCAAAAGCGGCAGATGAATATAAAGATTACGTCAAAGAGCAGAGCGATCAGCTTGTGAAGGCGACTGAAGCATTTACAGCTGCCGTGAAGGCCGGCGATATTGAAAAATCAAAGACGTTATATGCGAAAGCGCGCGTCTATTACGAGAGAATTGAACCGATTGCGGAAAGCCTTGGAGATCTTGATCCGAAAATTGATGCCCGTGAAAACGATGTAGAAGAAGGGGACAAATGGACAGGGTTCCACAAGCTTGAGAAAGCCATTTGGAAGGATAAACATATTTCCGGGGAAAAGGCAACGGCTGACCAGCTTGTCAAGGATGTGAAAGAGCTTGACGGTTCGATTGAATCATTGACATTAACGCCTGAACAAATTGTGGCTGGCGCGATGGAGCTTCTGAACGAAGCAGGTATTTCTAAAATTACGGGTGAAGAGGAGCGCTACTCACGAATCGATTTAGTCGATCTTATGGCAAATGTTGAAGGCTCCGAGGCTGTGTATCAAACTGTGAAAAGCGCGCTCGTAAAAGACCACTCTGATCTGACGGAAAAGCTGGATACCGAATTCAGCGAATTTGAAGTTTTAATGGCAAAATACAAAACGAATGATCAGGCCTATACGTCTTATGATAAATTAAGTGAAGATCAAATCAGAGAGCTGAGCACAAAGCTGACGACTCTTTCTGAAACCATGTCGAAGATTGCGAATGTGCTATAAAAGGAGTTTTGTAACAGCATGAGCGATGAACAGAAAAAGCCAGAACAAATTCACAGACGGGACATTTTAAAATGGGGAGCGATGGCTGGGGCGGCCGTGGCGATTGGCGCCAGCGGCCTCGGCGGTCTCGCTCCGCTTGTTCAGACCGCGGCTAAGTCATCGAAGAAGGACGAAAAAGAGGATGACCAGATTGTGCCATTTTACGGAAAGCATCAGGCCGGAATCACTACTGCCCATCAGACGTACGTGTATTTTGCCGCGCTTGATGTGACGGCGAAGGAGAAAAGCGATATCATCACGTTATTCAGAAACTGGACCAGCCTGACACACATGCTGACGTCAGGCAAAAAAATGTCGAGCGAACAGAAAAATCAATACCTGCCGCCGCAGGATACAGGTGAATCGGCTGATTTACCGCCTTCCAACTTAACGGTTACATTTGGCTTCGGGCCTGACTTTTTCGAAAAAGATGGGAAGGATCGTTTCGGACTGAAAAGCAAGAAACCGAAACACCTTGCTGCCCTTCCGGCTATGCCGAATGACAATCTCGATGCGAAGCAGGGAGGCGGAGACATCTGCATCCAAGTATGCGCAGATGATGAACAGGTGGCGTTTCACGCGCTGCGAAACCTATTGAATCAAGCGGTGGGCACCTGTGAAGTCCGCCTGATAAACAAAGGCTTTTTAAGCGGAGGCAAAAAAGGAGAAACGCCGCGCAATCTATTTGGGTTTAAAGATGGAACAGGAAACCAAAGCACCAAGGATGACACCTTGATGAATTCGATCGTGTGGATTCAGTCCGGCGAGCCTGACTGGATGACCGGCGGAACTTATATGGCTTTTCGGAAAATCAAAATGTTCCTTGAAATTTGGGACCGCTCTTCCCTGAAAGATCAAGAGGATACTTTCGGCCGCAGAAAAAGCTCAGGGGCACCTTTTGGCCAAAAAAAAGAAACAGACCCTGTCAAGCTGAATCAAATCCCGTCAAATTCGCACGTCAGCCTTGCGAAATCTACGGGGAAACAAATTTTGCGAAGAGCCTTTTCTTACACAGAAGGCATTGACTCCAAAACCGGTTATATGGATGCAGGTCTCCTGTTTATCAGCTTTCAAAAAAATCCCGACAATCAGTTCATTCCCATGCTGAAGGCACTTTCGGCAAAGGATGCGTTAAATGAATATACGCAAACGATTGGTTCTGCTTTATATGCAATTCCCGGCGGGTGTAAAAAAGGAGAATATATCGCTCAGCGGTTGCTTGAATCGTAAAAGGGAGCCATGCGGGCTTCTTTTTTAAAAAACAGTTGTAACTTTTATTGTTACAATTTAAAATCAACCTATACGAAAGGAGACAATCATGACAGTACAGATAAAAGTTTATTTAGATTACGTGTGCCCATTTTGTTTCATTGGAAAAGCCGCTTTTGAAGAGGCGATAAAAGGAAAGGATGTTGAAGTCGAGTGGATGCCGTTTGAATTGCGTCCAAGTCCTTCACCGCAGCTTGATCCTGTAAACGACCCTTCCAAGAAGTATATGTGGCAAACCTCGATCAGACCGATGGCGGAGAAATTGGGAGTCGATATCAAATTTCCAAACGTCTCGCCTCACCCATATACAGACTTGGCTTTTGAAGGCTTTCACTTTGCCAAAAAATACAACAAAGGACATGAGTACAATACCCGTGTATTTGCAGCATTTTTCCAAGAGGGCCAAAACATCGGGGAGATTGATATCTTGACGAAGCTGGCGGAGGAAGTTGGCTTAGACGGAGCATTATTCAAAGCTGCGCTGGAAGGAAGAACATATCACGACGTGCAGCGGCAAGCTCTGAAGCACGCCTATGAAGAAGCTGACATTACAGCCGTACCAACCTTTGTCATCGGCGACACCGTGATTCCAGGAGCAGCCGGCAAGGAAGTATTTGAAAACGCGATTTCTCAGGAACAACAGAAAACGTAACCTAAGAAAGCTCTCTAAACAAAAATCTGTTTAGAGAGCTTTTTTTAATCCTGATCCATATGAATTCCCGTATGCGCCTTCACCTGAATTTCCGCAAATGTATCTTCACTAGCCGTTTTATCAGAAGACAGAAGCGTTCCAAGCCACGCACCGAGGAAACCGAGCGGAATCGAAATGATGCCCGGATTAGACAGCGGGATAAGCGGCTCGCCTACAAAAATAGCACCTCCGGCCGGGCCCCACACACTCGGGCTCATCGACACGAGGACAAGTGCACTGATCAGCCCAGTCAGGCTGCCCCATAATGCGCCTGAGGCATTGAATCTTTTCCAAAACACAGTAAACACAATCAGCGGAAGGTTTGCGCTGGCGGCAACGGCAAATGCCAATGCGACAAGAAAGGCGACATTTAAGGATTGAGCAAAAATCGCAAGAATGATAGACAGCACTGATACGGCGACAGATGCCCATCTGGCCGCTTTCATCTGTTCTTTCTCAGTTGCTTCTCCTTTTCTGATAATCTGGCTGTAGATATCATGGGCAAACGCTGAAGCGGCAGACAGCACCAAGCCTGTCACCACTGCCAAAATCGTGGCAAAGGCGATGGCTGATACAAACGCGAACAGGAAATCTCCTCCGAGTGCTTTTGCCAGAAGCGGCGCCGCCATGTTTCCTGCTGGATCGGCCGCTGTAATCGTGTCAAAACCGACAAACGCTGCTGCACCAAATCCGAGAAATACTGTCATAATGTAAAACACACCGATGATCCATGTTGCTGAAACGACTGATGCCCGGGCAGTTTTGGCATCCTTAACTGTATAAAAGCGAATTAAGATATGCGGAAGGCCGGCGGTCCCCAGCACAAGTGCCAAATTCAGCGACAGGGTTTCAAGCGGGACCTTGTATTTGTTCCCTGGATTTAAAAAATCAGCGCCAAGCGGGGTAGCGGTTTTCATTTGCTCAAACATTGTATTAAGGTTAAAACCAAATTTAGAAAAAACGATGATGGAGATGACGAGGGTGCCGGCCATCAGCAAAACGGCTTTGATAATCTGAACCCAGCTCGTCGCGATCATTCCGCCGAACACGACATAAATGGTCATGAGCACTCCGACAATCAGAACGGCCGCGGTATAATCGAGCCCAAGCAGCAGTTTAATCAGCGCCCCTGCCCCCACGAGCTGAGCGATCATATAAAAGGTAGAGATGGCGATGGTATTGAGAGCGGCGACACCGCGGATCTTCTTTTCTTTAAAACGCGCCGCAATCATGTCCGCCATCGTATACTTTCCGAGATTCCGAAGCGGCTCCGCCACGATATAGAGGACAACGAGATAAGCGACAAGAAAACCGATGCTGTAAAAAAATCCGTCGAACCCATATAACGCAATCATTCCGGCAATGCCGAGGAACGACGCGGCAGACATGTAGTCGCCGGCAATTGCCAGTCCATTCTGAACACCGGTGAGCCCGCCGCCGGCCGTATAAAACTCACTCGTCGTTTTCGTTTGTTTCGCTGCAAAATACGTAATCACAAGCGTCAGTCCGACAATCGCTAAAAATAACAGAAACGCTGTCAGGTTCATGTCTGTTCACCCTTCAGCTCTTCTTTTAAAGCGTTTACAAATTGGTCGTAACGAGCTGCCTTTCGGGAATACACCGTACAGAGTGTCCACGTCATAGCGAATTGAGCGATAGCAAACAGCCAAGCCCATGAAACAGCACCAACTGCCGGAGTATTCAAAAAGGTGAAATAAGACGTTAAAACAGGGAGTGAAAAATAAAAGACAAAAAAGAAAATCGCAGTTGGAACAATAAAGGCCCGTTTCTGCTTCAAAAAGGCTTGAAAAGATGGAGACCCAGCAATCTTTTGGTAATCAGCTTGCGATCTGTACATGGCTTTCCTCCTTTTATTCTGCTGAAAAATAAGCATAAAGGTACACCAATAGGTATGTACAGAAAGTCTGATTTATTCTTCAGGATCATAAAGTGGACGAAAAAAGCAGGAAACGTGAAGATAAGAACGCGGGGGTATAAAACGGGCGAAGGTTTTCCAGCTGCTGTATATTAACAAGTTTGCTTTCAAAACCTCACCAAATGCAGCCTTGCAAAGCTGCTCTTTTTCTAAAGTCCGGTTTCATGTTCGCATCACCTCTTTATGACAATGCATGTGCCAAGAGGTGACCGCATCACCAGCTGTCTGTCATATTTTAGGCTGAAACACCGTTTGTCCTCAAAATCGGCGCAGTATATAAGCTATCGAATAGAGGAAATGGTGAAAACTCAGATCAGATGATAGAAAAGCCAGAGGTAAAAGATCCGCCTGTCCGGATTAGTCTTGGCGGACGGTTTTTTTGTGATTGGTTTTCCTCATCGCTGTTTCAGATTCTAAAAACTGCCTCACATCATGAATGCCTAACCCAATGGATCTAGCTTCTTGAATCAACAAATGCCAATCTTTGTCCAAATCTTTTTTAACTTGAGTTTTCATAGTAACCTCCAATTGTATAAAATGTTTTCCTGCAACATCCTGGCAATAAAAGGCAAGCCGGTGCGATGATGAGGCGAGTACAACAAATTTCACACATAGTTGCTCGGTGTTCACAAACTGAAGGAAAAATCACCTACCTATTCCCTAAAAAAATGACTAATATAACCAATGGACCTTATTTATAATAATAAACAATTAAATACTGACTGGATAGTATGTAAATGAAAATAAATCCTATTGCCTATTAAATATGACCCCTTAACAACCGAATAGCATACCTCTGGAAAGAAATAAATACCGCAAAAGATTGATCCGGTGTAAGATAAGGGTAATCATACCGGCTGGAGAAAAATATGAAAAAAAACAAATTTCAAATTAAAAGAGAGCAAACATTTGAAAAATTTATAGAGGCTGGCCTGAATTTATTGATTGACCGAGCGTATGACCCTGTGTCTGTGGAAGAAATCAGCAGAGCTGCCGGGTACAGTAAAGGCGCATTTTATGTTCATTTTGACAACATGGAAGACTTCCTGCAGCATATCTTCGAAAATCATCAAATGAAAAAACAGATTATCATCGGCTACCTGGATGAAATCGAGCGGACATCTGCGAAACCGCTGACGCTGCATGAGGCTGCAAAACATGCCGCAGAGCTGCTGTTTTCTTACTACAAAAATAAACCATCATGGGACATCACCTCGTTTGCAATGAATATGCCGACCTTTAAAGCTGTCCAAAAATGCAAGGCTTATGTAGGGCTATACGAATTGTGGGTGGAAGAAAATACTTCATATATTCATTGGCTGAAGGAGAGAAAGCTGGTTGACGACAGTATTGATCCTGTATATACGGCTAAAATAATATGTGCGGTGCTTGACGGAATCATCAAACAATCGCGTGTATTGGGCCATCCGGCCACATTCCGCAGCTTTTTTGACGCGCTTTCCGTTTTTGTTACTTTTAACCGCGAATACGCAAAGCTAAGAAATTTGAAAAGTTTTTCAGAAAGCGAGGAACATCAGTGAAGTATAGAGAAATGATTATGTATATCATTATGGGAGTTTTCACGACAATCGTGAATATCGCCAGCTTTTATATATTGGTAGAGATCATGAATGTGGATTATAAAGCTGCTACAGTAGCCGCTTGGATTTTGTCTGTTCTGTTTGCTTACATCACAAATAAAGTATATGTGTTTCAGCAGAAGACAGATGACCTGCAAAGCCTGCTGAAAGAGCTCACTGCCTTTTTCAGCGTTCGGGTGCTGTCTCTCGGCATAGACCTTGGCATGATGATCATCCTTGTCGGACAGTTCCATACAAATGAAACGCTAGCCAAAATACTCGACAATGCGGTGATTGTTGTCGTCAACTATGTCGCAAGCAAATGGCTCGTCTTTAAAAAGACAAAAGAAGAAGGGGTATGACAAGGGCGGCAGCATATGATCTTCCGTTTTCGTTACAGAAAGACCGGGAAACAAAAAATAAAAACCATGAAAGGTGATGCACATGCGGGAAGAATTGAAGGGGATATTTGCAAGTGTATTCGGAGAGAAAGAGGGATTACGGTTTTTTTTCGCACCGGGAAGAGTGAATCTGATTGGAGAACATACGGATTATAACGGCGGGCACGTGTTTCCGTGCGCGCTGACCATGGGTACATATGCTGCTGTTGCAGAAAGAAAAGACGGGCTGGTCAGATTGTATTCGGACAACTTTCAGGAAGCCGGCATAAAGGAATGCAATCTTGACGGCATCCGTTTTCAAAAAGAAGATGACTGGGCCAATTATCCGAAAGGCGTCATATATGAATTTCAGCAAAGGGGTTATTCGATTCCGCATGGCTTTGACATCGTGTTTTCAGGGAATATTCCAAACGGGGCAGGGCTTTCATCTTCCGCTTCCATTGAGCTGCTGATGGCGGTCGTGCTCCAAAGCTATTTTCATCCTCAACTCGATGCGCTGGAGCTTGTCAAAATGGCGCAGCATGCGGAAAACACATTTATCGGTGTCAATTGCGGAATTATGGATCAATTCGCAATCGGAATGGGGAAAGAACATCATGCGATGCTTCTGAACTGCGATACGCTGGACTATGAATATAGCAAACTCGATGTCTCCGGGCTTGCGCTGGTTATTGCGAACACGAACAAAAAAAGGACATTGGCGGACTCAAGCTATAATGCGAGACGTCAAGAGTGCAGTGACGCGTTGCTGGATCTGCAAAAGGAGCTCGACATTACATCACTTGGCGACATCAAGCCTTCTGACTTCGACGCCCACTCTGGCCTGATCCAAAATGAAACGAACAGACGCCGCGCAAAGCACGCCGTATATGAAAACCACCGTGCCATCAAGACCGCCGACATGTTTAAAGAAAACAATATTCAGGAAATCGGGCGGTTAATGAAGGAATCCCACCTTTCATTGAAGGATGATTACGAGGTGACATGCCCGGAACTCGATGAGCTCGTATTTGCAGCGTGGGAGCAAGAAGGAGTGATCGGCTCAAGAATGACGGGAGCGGGTTTCGGCGGCTGCACGATCAGTATTGTAAAGGATGATTTTGTTGATGACTTTATCCAAAAGGTTGGAGACAAATATCAAGAAAAAACAGGACTCAAAGCGGATTTTTATGTCGCTGATATTGGTGAAGGAGCGAGAGAACTAAAGGGGGAGTGACACATGAGCATTTTTGAACATCTGGAACAGCTGATCGAGTATGGGCTGGAACGAAAACTGATATCGATTTGGGATCAGGAATACACGAGAAACCGACTTTATGAAGCGCTGGACATCAAACATCCCCAGCCGGTCTCAAGCACACTCATTAAGCAGAGCAAGCGTCTTCCTGACTTGCTTTCTCCCATTTACAAGTGGGCGGCAGAAACCGGCCGTATAGAAGCAAATACAGACACCTATCGAGATTTGCTCAGTGCAAAGCTGATGGGCTGTTTTGTCCCGCCTCCGTCTGAGGTCATCCGCAAGTTTGAAGAAACAAAGGCGTTATACGGACCGAAACAGGCGACAAAAGAGTTTTATCAGTATGCAGAGGATGTCTATTATATCAGGTCTGACAGAATCGCCAAAAACGTTCATTGGACGGTGCCGACCGAATATGGCGAGCTGGAAATGACAATTAACCTGTCAAAGCCTGAAAAGGACCCGAAGGCGATTGCGGCTGCCAAAGAACAGACGCAGACGGATTATCCGCCGTGTGTGCTTTGTAAGGAAAATGTCGGCTTTGAGGGAAGTGTGAACCATCCGGCCCGGCAGAATCACAGAATTATTCCTGTTATTCTCAGAGACGAGCAATGGTATTTGCAGTTCTCGCCATACGTGTATTATCCGGAGCATTGCATCGTTTTAAAGGGTGAGCATGAACCGATGGAGATCAGCAAAAAGACGTTTGAAAGACTGCTCTCATTCCTCGGGCAATATCCGCATTATTTTATCGGATCAAACGCAGACCTGCCGATTGTCGGAGGCAGCATTCTAAGCCACGACCATTTTCAAGGCGGGGCGCACGATTTTCCGATGGCGCGTGCCGAAATGACGGACAGATATGAATTGACCAGTTATCCCGGCTTGTCACTGGGCTTAGTGAAATGGCCGATGTCTGTGCTCAGGCTTCAGGGAGACGATCCGCATATTGTCGCTGACGCAGCGGACCATATATTCCGTGCATGGCAGCAATATTCAGATGAAAAAGCCGGCATAGCCGCCTTCACAGGTGATACGCCACATAATACGGTCACACCGATTGCAAGACGCAGGGGAGGCTCATATGAACTCGACATCGTGCTGAGAAACAATCGGACGGATGAGGAGCATCCATTAGGAATCTTCCATCCTCATCAGGAGGTTCATCATATTAAAAAAGAAAATATCGGCCTGATTGAGGTTATGGGCTTAGCGATTTTGCCGGGCCGTTTACAGGAAGAAATGAAAGCAACGGCAGCGTCCCTGTGCTCTGCTGATCCGAAAACAGCATTAGAAGAAAATGAGCTGACGGCTAAACATAAGGATTGGGCTCTTCGTCTGATGGAAAGAAGAACCATAACAAAAGGGAATGCGGAACAGGTTATAAAAGAAGAGCTTGGCCATGTATTCGCACGCATTCTTGAACATGCCGGCGTATTTAAACAGACACCCGAAGGAAAACAGGCCTTCAAAAGGTTTATCCATTGTTTAGGCGTCAAACAAGTAAAAAGCCTCAACCGTTAAGGGAGAGGCTTTTTACTATTGAAAAAAGAGCCCAAAACGTGACGCTTTGGGCTCTTTTGCTCTTATCCTCTTTTTCTTGCTAAGAGGCTTACTAGAAATACAACAATGGCTGAACCGATAATCGCCGGGATAATGGCAAATCCGGCAAGGTGCGGTCCCCATGTTCCAAGCAGCCCGTGGCCGATCCAGGCACCGATAAGACCTGCGATCATCGACCCGATAATTCCTCCGGGCATATCTCCTTTTACAAACAGGCTGCCAACCCATCCGATAATAATAGCGACGATAAGTGAAATTATGAAACTCATCATGCAACACATCCTATTTTAAATTTATTTGCTTATATCATTCCTCCTTTTTGTATAAGATAAACAATTGAATGTGCTAATAAAAAAGCGGGATCAGTTCAGAGCATATCGCCGCTCTATTCAGCCTTTTCTTTCAATATTGGTTGCGTTAAAATGGTAATCGTGTGAAAAGATGCTAGGCAAGGAAAAATTAATTCCCTTGTAGAATGTTTAACAAAATGAAATTTTTGATTGACCTTGGTTTTTTATTGTGGTAAACCTTTATTTGTCAGTAGAATTAGTTCTTCATCATCTTTCTTTACTTATATGCGGAAATAACTAGAAACTTTTCATCTTAAGCGATAGATATGAATAAAGTTGGAGCAATTTTTGTCGATTTTATGACATTTAAGCGAAAATGGGCTGAAGTTTATAAAAAAATAAAGCTAATAAGTGAAGTTTTTGATAGCATAACAAAGTAGAGAAAAGATTTTGAGGAAGTATGCACTTCAGATTTATTACATCAATAGGAAGGATGGTGATCTTCTTGTTCAGAGCAATAAAACCGTTACTTGTATTAGCGCTGTTAACTGTGGTTTTCGTCCTTGGGGGATGCAGCAATGCCTCAGTACTAGATCCGAAAGGGCCTGTGGCTGATCAGCAAAGTGATTTAATCCTGTTATCTATCGGATTTATGCTGTTTATTGTCGGGGTCGTCTTTGTTCTATTTACCATTATTTTAGTAAAATACCGCGACCGTAAAGGCAAAGATAATGGATCTTATAACCCAGAAATTCACGGTAACACGTTCTTAGAAGTAGTCTGGACAGTGATCCCAATTTTAATCGTCATCGCACTTTCTGTGCCAACCGTACAGACGATATATTCGTTAGAAAAAGCTCCTGAAGCAACAAAGGATAAAGAGCCTCTTGTTGTTTACGCTACTTCGGTAGACTGGAAATGGGTATTCAGCTACCCTGAACAGGATATTGAAACGGTCAACTACTTAAACATTCCTGTCGACCGCCCGATCTTGTTTAAAATCTCATCTGCAGATTCAATGGCATCGCTATGGATTCCTCAGCTTGGAGGACAAAAATACGCGATGGCAGGAATGCTGATGGATCAATACTTACAGGCTGATGAAGTGGGAACTTATGAGGGCCGCAACGCGAACTTCACAGGTGAACATTTTGCCGACCAAGAGTTTGATGTGAATGCTGTAACAGAAAAAGACTTTAACAGCTGGGTGAAAAAGACTCAAAATGAGGCTCCTAAGCTGACAAAAGAGAAGTATGATCAATTGATGCTTCCTGAAAATGTGGACGAATTAACGTTCTCTTCTACTCACTTAAAATACGTTGATCACGGACAAGACGCAGAATACGCGATGGAGGCCCGCAAACGCCTTGGCTATCAAGCCGTTTCACCGCACTCTAAAACAGATCCGTTTGAAAACGTAAAGGAAAATGAATTTAAGAAGTCTGATGATACAGAAGAATGATATTGATCAGGAAAGGAGGAAGCCCGCATGAAATTTAAATGGGATGAATTTTTTGTAACAGGTGACCCATTAATTCTGGGCGCACAAGTTTCCATTGCACTATCTACCATCGCCATCATTGTTGTACTTACCTACTTCAAGAAATGGAAATGGCTCTGGTCTGAATGGATAACAACTGTTGACCACAAAAAACTCGGAATCATGTATATTATCTCTGCTGTAATTATGTTATTCCGCGGCGGTGTCGACGGTTTGATGATGCGTGCCCAGCTAGCGCTTCCGAATAACAGTTTTTTAGACTCAAACCACTATAATGAAATTTTTACGACTCACGGTACGATCATGATTATCTTCATGGCGATGCCGTTTTTAATCGGTCTTATTAACGTTGTTGTACCTCTTCAAATCGGTGCTCGCGACGTTGCATTTCCTTACTTGAACAACCTGAGCTTCTGGACGTTCTTCGTAGGGGCTATGCTTTTCAATATTTCTTTCGTTATCGGAGGTTCTCCGAACGCAGGCTGGACAAGTTATATGCCGCTTGCAAGTAACGACATGAGCCCTGGGCCGGGTGAGAACTACTACCTCCTCGGACTTCAGATTGCCGGTATCGGTACCCTGATGACAGGGATCAACTTTATGGTCACAATCTTAAAAATGAGAACAAAAGGCATGACACTGATGCGTATGCCAATGTTCACATGGACAACACTGATCACAATGGTTATTATCGTGTTTGCTTTCCCTGTGCTTACAGTAGCTTTAGCACTCTTATCATTTGATCGTTTGTTCGGCGCTCACTTTTTCACACTGGAAGCAGGCGGTATGCCGATGCTTTGGGCCAACCTGTTCTGGATTTGGGGACATCCTGAAGTATATATCGTTATTCTTCCGGCGTTCGGTATTTTCTCAGAAATTATCTCAAGCTTTGCAAGAAAACAATTGTTTGGTTACAAAGCGATGGTCGGTTCTATTATCGCCATCTCCGTATTGAGTTTCTTAGTTTGGACTCACCACTTCTTCACAATGGGGAACAGTGCGTCCGTTAACTCATTCTTCTCAATTACGACAATGGCAATCTCGATTCCGACCGGGGTTAAAATCTTTAACTGGCTCTTTACAATGTATAAAGGCCGAATCAGCTTTACAACGCCTATGCTGTGGGCGCTTGCGTTCATTCCTAACTTCGTTATCGGCGGGGTTACAGGGGTTATGCTTGCGATGGCAGCAGCGGATTATCAATACCATAATACGTACTTCCTGGTATCTCACTTCCACTACGTGCTGATCGCGGGTACTGTATTTGCTTGTTTCGCAGGATTTATTTTCTGGTATCCAAAAATGTTCGGCCACAAACTGAACGAAAAAATCGGAAAATGGTTCTTCTGGATCTTTATGATCGGGTTCAATATTTGTTTCTTCCCGCAATATTTCTTGGGGCTTCAAGGCATGCCTCGCCGTATTTACACATACGGACCGAATGACGGCTGGACAACATTGAACTTTATCTCAACAGTCGGAGCTTTCATGATGGGTGTAGGATTCTTAATCCTTTGCTATAACATCTACTACAGCTTCCGTTACTCTACTCGTGAAATCAGCGGAGATTCATGGGGTGTGGGACGTACGCTTGATTGGGCGACTTCATCTGCGATTCCGCCGCACTACAACTTTGCGGTGCTTCCTGAAGTCAAATCTCAAGATGCATTCCTGCATATGAAGGAAGAAAAAACTGAATTATACCCTGAAAGCAAATTCAAGAAAATCCATATGCCAAGCAACTCAGGCAGACCGTTCTTTATGTCTGTTGCCTTCGGTATCGCCGGCTTTGGACTTGTCTTTGAATGGTACTGGATGGGCGTAGTCGGATTGATCGGAGTCCTGCTCTGCATGGTTCTGCGTTCATTCGAATACGACAATGGCTACTACGTTAGTGTTGATGAAATAAAAGAGACGGAAAGAAAGATTTCCGAATAAGGAGGCGTGAGTTATGGAACATGCAGAACACGGCAATTCTAACGCGCCTATGGAATATCAATCTGAAACCGGCAGACTTAATATTCTCGGGTTTTGGATCTTTTTAGGGGCAGAAATTGTGTTGTTCTCAACACTATTTGCAACCTTCTTCGTTCTTCAAAACAGAACAGCAGGAGGTGTCTTACCGGACGAACTGTTTGAAGTGAATCTGGTAATGATTATGACGTTCTTGCTGCTTATCAGCAGCTTTACCTGCGGGATCGCTGTTCATGAAATGCGCCGCGGAAGTTTAAAAGGCGTAGTCATTTGGACAATTATTACTCTTCTTCTCGGCGCCGGCTTCGTCGGTTGTGAGATCAACGAGTTTGTCCACTATGTACATGAAGGAGCATCTCTCGGTACAAGTGCGTTCTGGTCTGGATTCTTTGTTTTACTTGGAACTCACGGAACTCACGTAACAATCGGTATTTTCTGGATTACAGGAATTCTGATTCAGTTGAAGAAACGCGGCTTAACTCCGCAAACTTCATCTAAAATCTTTATCTCAAGCTTGTACTGGCACTTCTTAGATGTTGTATGGATTTTCATCTTTACAGGTGTCTATCTCATGGGATTGGGGGGTCTGTAAAATGGCAAACAAATCTGCTGAACACAGTCACTTTCCATGGAAGCACATTGTAGGTTTTGCACTGTCTATTGTTTTGACCCTGCTGGCTCTATGGGTTGCAGTGTATACTGACCTGAGCTCATCAGCAAAACTTTGGATCATTTTCGGCTTCGCCTTCATTCAGGCGGCGCTCCAGCTTCTCATGTTCATGCACATGACAGAGAGCGAAAATGGCGGTATCCAAGTCGGAAACACGCTGTTCGGATTCTTCGGTGCGATCGTTATCGTGCTTGGATCCATCTGGATTTTCGCGGCCCACTATCATCACGGTGACCATATGGACGGAAATCCTCCTGGAGGCGCTGAACACTCAGAGCACTCAGGCCACAACAAATAAGCAAAAACCCTCTTCTGACGAAGAGGGTTTTTTTGCTGTTTCAGCTGCTGCTTCGCTTTCTGCGAAGATAAGGAAGGCCATAAATGATAAAAGCTGCGATATGAGCGACAATGACGTTGACGGCAAACAGGATAATCATGAGAGTGTGTCCGAGTGGAGAAAGGCTTTCTGTTGCGTAAAAGAAGAAGAATACCCACATTAAAATAATTGGCGGAATAGCAGAGAGTGCGACTTTTTTGTTATCGAGCCAAATAAAGAGGGGAGTAGCGCTGGCAACCAATAAATAAGCAAAAAACATGTCCATCATACCCGTCTCCTTTCATTTTGTGACAGCGTTTACAAAAATGAAGTAGAGGAAATGAATTGTGTCTGTTTTGTGGTTGTTTTGTGAACATTTTGTTACAATTATTATACCATGTTTTCCAGAAATTGATACAGGTATTTGCAGAAATGGTCTGGCACTATTGCCTTATTTTTTATCGCCAATCCGCTAGGAGAATGTATGGAAACCGTGAATGGAACAGTTTGTTTACTTAGGCATTGGTTTTCTGGGAACTTGATGTACGATAGGAACATTCAATAAATCTTTGAGCAAATCAACTTATTTAATAAGAGGCTGCATTCATAACCCTTGAGAAATAGGGTTTTTTTCATATGAAAAGTTTTGTGTCAATCGAAACATTTCGGTTTATGATACGTCATATTTCGTGTAGCTGAAAAAGCACCGCTAATGCGCGCAAAAAACAAAAAAGGAAACGAGCTTCACGTGTCATCTTGAACGTGGTTCATGTATAATAAACATTAGTGATTTTCCGATGAAAATGTAAGGCGGGATAGAATGAGTCGATATAAGAAACAGCAAAGCCCCTTTTACCAGGGGGATTTGATTTTTATATTAGGTGTGTTTTTTATCATAAGCGTAGTATCAATTTATGCTGCCGGTCAGTTTGGGCAGTATGGAGACGGTGCTTGGAAGAAACAAATCGTCTATTATGTATTGGGCATTGTTGCAATAACAGCACTACTTTATTTCGATTTAGAGCAGCTAGAAAAACTTAGTTTATATGTGTTTATATTTGGAATCTTATTGCTGTTGATATTAAGGATTAGTCCTGAGTCTATCGCCCCTGTGAAAAATGGTGCAAAGAGCTGGTTCCAATTTGGACCTGTTACGTTGCAGCCTTCTGAATTTATGAAGATAGGGCTCATGATGATGGTGGCCTCGGTTATATCTAAGGCGAATCCTAAAAAAGTTCGTTCACTTAGAGATGATGTCTATCTTTTGTTGAAGATAGCAGGCGTTGCAGTAGTGCCAATCGGACTTATCCTTCTGCAGGATGCTGGTACAGCTGGGATCTGTATATTCATTGTGATTGTCATGGTCTTTATGTCAGGAGTAAACTGGAAGCTGATCGCGATCATTGGCGGTTCAGGTATCTTACTTATTTCTCTTGCGTTGTTAGTCATGATTAATTTTCCAGATGTCGCTAAGTCAGTGGGGATTCAAGAGTATCAAATTAACAGGGTTACATCTTGGGTTTCTGATTCAAATGGAACAACTCAGGAAGATGCAAATAGCGGCTGGCAGGTTGATCAGGCCGTCATGGCTATCGGCTCAGGCGGTATTATCGGAAATGGTGTTCATAACTTGAAGGTTTATGTACCAGAGGGACAAACTGACTTTATTTTTGCTATTTTAGGTGAAAGCTTCGGATTTTTAGGCTGTGCCATTGTTGTTATTATGTTCTTCTTCTTAATCTATAGACTTGTCGTTTTGATTGACAAGATCCATCCATTCAACCGTTTTGCTTCTTTCTTTTGCGTAGGTTATACGGCGTTAATTGTTATCCACACATTCCAGAATATCGGGATGAATATCGGTATTATGCCTGTTACCGGGATTCCGTTGCTGTTTGTCAGCTATGGGGGGAGCTCGACGCTTGCCACGTTAATCGGTTTCGGTATTGTGTATAATGCGAGTGTTCAGTTGACGAGATACAGAAGTTATTTGTTTAATTCATAAAATGCAGACAGCCTCTAAAGGGCTGTCTTTTTTCGTTTCAGAGCATTTCACTTTTGACTTCACTTTTTTTGGGATATGATAAACAGATAAGGAGGTCCTTGTGATGAACAACACAATTGAAACCATTTTAAACCATCGGTCGATCCGATCTTTTACTGATCAGCTTCTGACAGCTGAGGAAATTGATACATTAGTGAAAAGCGCGCAGGCTGCGCCTACGTCCAGCTATGTGCAGGCTTATTCGATTATCGGTGTTTCCGATCCGGAGAAAAAACGTGAGCTGTCTGTGCTTGCGGGGAATCAGCCTTATGTAGAACATAACGGGCACTTTTTTGTGTTTTGTGCGGACTTGTACCGTCATCAAAAACTGGCTGAAGAAAAAGGCGAACTTATTTCTGAGCTGCTGGAAAATACGGAAATGTTTATGGTCAGTCTAATTGATGCTGCGCTTGCGGCTCAAAATATGAGCATTGCCGCAGAATCAATGGGGCTTGGCATATGTTATATCGGAGGCATTCGGAATGAACTGGACAAGGTGACAGAGGTGCTGCAAACGCCTGACCATGTGCTCCCGCTTTTTGGCCTGGCTGTAGGACATCCTGCCAACCTATCCGGTAAAAAACCGAGATTACCGAAGCAGGCTGTATATCATGAAAATACCTATAACGTGAATGACGAGGATTTTCGTAAACATATGAGTGCATATGACAAAACCATTTCTGATTATTATAGAGAAAGAACAAACGGTCAGCGAGTGGAAACGTGGTCTGATCAAATTCTGAACTTTATGAAGCAGAAACCGCGTACGTACTTAAATGAATATGTGAAAGAAAAAGGCTTTAATAAGAACTAAATGTGAAACCTCTCCGCTGGCGGAGAGGTTTTTATGTTTCACGTGTAACATATTCCGACAAATAGAGACAAGATGACCAAATAAATGACGATTGATCGGGGGACACCGATGAACAGTGTGAGCGGCTTAGAAGAAAAAATAATGGATCAGTGATACGATGAGGACGAGGTGGTAGGGATGTTATCATTAAGTATATTAGATCAATCTCCGGTGTCCGAGGGAAGCTCTGCAGAAACGGCATTACGGGAAACTGTTGAGCTTGCCCAGGCGGCTGAGGATCTTGGGTATAAGAGATTTTGGGTTTCAGAGCATCACTTTTCAAAGCGTCTGGCAGGGTCCAGTCCAGAGGTGCTGATCAGCCACATTGCGGCGAAAACGAACCGGATCAGGGTGGGATCAGGAGGTGTCATGCTGCCGCACTACAGTGCCTATAAAGTAGCTGAGAATTTCCGTGTGCTGGAGGGGCTGACACCGGGAAGAATTGATCTCGGCCTAGGCAGAGCGCCGGGAGGAATGCCGATTGCATCTTGGGCGCTGAATGACGGCGGGAAACGCAATGCCGATCAGTACCCGCAGCAAATCAAGGAGCTGACGATGTATTTGCATGATTTGGCGGATGACAGTCACCGGTTTCCTAATTTAACGGCTGCACCGCATATTTCAACTGCGCCTGATGTGTGGCTGCTCGGTTCATCTGGAGAAAGCGCGCTGCTCGCCGCTGAATCGGGTGCCGGCTATATGTTTGCCCATTTTATCAATGGCGAGGGCGGGGAGGATACGGTCAGACAATATATGAGACGATTTAAGCCGTCTGTGTTAGGAGAAACACCTCGGGCGGCAGTTGCTGTTTTTGTTCTATGTGCGGATACAGAAGAGAAAGCGGAGCAGCTGGGGACAGTGCTTGATTTTACTCTCTTGGCGGGTGAGCAGGGCATACCTTTAGAAGGCGTTCCTGATTATGAAGCTGTCCGGAAAAATACGTACTCTCCTTATGAACAAAGACGAATTGCTGATAACAGAAACCGAATGATTGTCGGTACGAAAAAACAGGTCAAGGAACAGCTGATGTCCTTGAGTAAGGCTTATGGTACAGAGGAAATCATGGCGGTGACCATTACGAACCGATTTGAGGATAAACTTCATTCTTATCGCCTTTTACAGGAGGCGTTTGCTGAGGCATGAAGCCGCTAAAGCCTGCATGAAAAAAGCCCCGCCGATGTTTCTCGGCAGGGCTGCTTTTTATTCAACAGTAAATGGCTCTTCGGTCAGGACTTGACTTGATTTGCCTTTGTTCGCTGCATAGGCAAGCATATAATATTCACCGGCTGGGAGCTTTGTATCCCCATTGATCGTGCCGTCCCAGTCGAAGTACTGATAGCCTTTATCTTGATGTTTATAAATACCTGCTTGGCCTGCAAAGTCAAGGTTGCTGTCATAGACGAGGAATGCCAGCTCTTCCGCTCCCGCAGGAAGGTAGGTTTCAATTTCATAGGTGCCTTGTTCAGAGCCCTCATTAACTGAGACAGACGTTACCCTCGGATAATCCGGCTCTTTTACGATCAGCAATGTAGGAACCTTGGCGACGGTTTTTCCGCCTTCTCTAACGATGACTGTTCCTTCATAGGTGCCTGCTTTTGTTTTCTTTGTGTCGACCTTTACTTTTGCAGTGGCTTTTCCGGTTTTATGAGCCGGAATCACAACACGGCTTGTGCCGGATGTGGAAATGCCGCTTCCGTTAAATGAGTATTCTAGCGTGTATGATTTTCTAATGGAAGATTGATTTTCAATTGTAAAGGTTTCTTTTTTCGTTTCGGTTCCTTTTTCCTTCAAAAATGTGCCGTACGAGTAGCTTCCCGGTGTGACGAACGAGTCGGCTTTGATCGCGTTCATAATTCTTGCGCTGCCTGCGCCTTGAGCGTTATGCGGATATACTTCTCCGTCGCCATCCTTTAATGTGACGGCGGTATTCATGATGGCAGCCTTGATCTGTTCAACGCTCCATTTCGGTTTAGCTTGTTTGATAACGGCAACCGCTCCGGCAATATGAGGTGATGCCATGCTTGTTCCTTGTTTTGACCCGTAGCCATATGGATTGTCAGGATTATGTGTCGGAATGGTGCTGACGATATTGACGCCTGGCGCGGAAATATCCGGCTTAATCATCCACGTGTCCATAACAGGGCCGCGGGATGAGAAATCGGCAACCTGTTCACCGAGCGCTTTTGAGACTGTCAACTTGAATGTTGCTTTTGTCTCGCCTGCTTTCATGGCGCTGATGAGTTTTTCGCCGTCTTCTAATGAAAGCTTAATTGTTGGTACTGACATGCCTGGCACATTGGCTTCAACTTCTCCGGACAGGTTGTTATACACAACCATGCCGATGGCGCCTGCTTTTTTGGCGTTGTCCGCTTTATCCACAAAAGCAATGCTGCCCCGTTTGACGAGTGCCACTTTGCCTTTCAGATCTTTTCCTTCAAAGTCCTTTTCTTCGCCGAGGCCAGCGTCGACAAGCTCAACCTCTTTATTGTGAAGCGCCTTGACGTCCTCTTCTTTGTCATAGCCCATGACTTTTGCTGAAGAGTAAGAGCCGAATGAGACGGCGTATTCATTGAGCGGGAGCTGCGTTGCGCCGACAGAAATCGCTTCTCTGGATGTGCCTGGCGATCCCACTGTCCAGCCGTTTGGTCCGCTGTTGCCATTTGATGTAACGGCGACAACGCCTTCTGACATGGCCCAGTCAAGCGCTGTGCTCGTCGCCCAATCCGGGTTGTTTAACGAGTTTCCGAGAGACAGGTTCATCACATCTGCTCCGTCCTGAACTGCACGTTCTACACCGGCGATGACGTTTTCTGTTGTGCCGCTTCCTCCCGGTCCGAGAACGCGGTAAGCGAGAAGTGTTGCATCAGGCGCTACGCCTTTAATCGTACCGTTTGCAGCGACAGTTCCGGCCACGTGTGTTCCGTGGTCAGTGGCTCCGCCTCTCTGATCGCCTGTCGGTGTTTCTTTCGGATCGTAATCATTGTCTACAAAATCGTATCCTTTATATTGTCCGAAGTTTTTCTTCAGATCAGGGTGATTGTACTCAACCCCTGTATCAATAACAGCCACTTTGACGCCTTTCCCTGTGTAGCCTAAATCCCATGCATCATTTGCTCCGATATATGGCGCGCTGTCATCCATTTGCGGAGAGACAGCGTCCTCGGAGATGGTGATGTCTTTCTCCTTGATATTGTCTGTTTTGTAAGTGACGTTCGGGTACACAGCTTTAACGTCATCTACTGCTAGAAGTTTTGGAATTTCATTAGCTGGAAGCTTCATAGAAAATCCGGAGAATACCTGCTCATATTCTCGTTTTACTTTTCCGTTTTTCACCGCTTTCACGGCTTTATTTTTTGCTTTTGAGCGGGCGTTTTTGAGCTTGCTTTTCGTTTGGTTTACTCCCGCTTCTTTCGCCTCTGCTAAGGATTTTTCTTTTAATTCCACAATCACCGTTGTTTGTTTTCTTGTTGTCATGTCAATATCACCGAATACCTCGGCCTTTTCCAGATCCGCCGATCCTTTTGAAGAAACCGGTGCTGCCTGTACACCTGTAATGCCTGTGGATAACGTAAAGAATAAAACCAAACCTAGAAGCAGAAAACGAATAATCCCGTTTTTCAATGTGTTTCCCCCTTTGTGTTTAGAAAAAGTGTTAAATATCTAGTATATATTTCTTGAAAATTCAAAAAAATCCTTGTGTCATTTGAACCATTTATTGGATTTTGATTGTGTATAAGGAAGGAGTTATACACAGAACCCTGTGTATAAGTGAATAAAGCTGTGTATATATATAGTTGGGAATATATGTTCTTATACAAAATATAGAAGGGGTTTGTGGACATGTGGATATCTCTTGTGATTAAGTTGTTCTTATCTTTGGGATAACTTGTGTATAAACTTTTTAAAGCGGTTCTCCAATTTTCATTTCATTTCTTTCAGCTTTCAACAAAACTTCTTAAAACTAGTTTGTTTTTTCACTCATATTGTGACAAAGAATTCTCTTTCCACGGTCTATCATAGAGTCATGAGTTTTGCTAGAGCTGCTAGTTTGCGAGAAAAGAAATCGGCCGTCTTTTCCTGTGAGCTGCGGCTGAAAAAACGGGCTGCTAAAAAGGCTGCCTGCCAAAAAGAAGCGGAGGGATGTTTTTCTATGAAACGTTTGCTTGTATCTTTACGGGTGTGGATGGTCTTTTTGATGAACTGGGTGGCGCCGGACCGAAAACATGCGGCTGCCGCTATTTATTCGGCTCAGCGTACATATCAAAGAAAAGCGGCGGTGCAAGCCGCAGGACTGGTTTCGTTTTATGAATGGCGGATGGCTGTGAATGACGAAGAAAAACAGAAAGCGAAAGCCGCCGCTCTCTATAAAAGAAGATGTCTGCAAGCCTTCAAGGAATCGCCAAAGCAGGAGAGGGCCGGCCCGCATCTTTACATGGCGGTCAAAAGGAGGTAAAATCCCAGTCATAAAAGCTAATTGGCGGGAGAGAGAGCCTCTTGAAAATCTATAAGGTATTAAACAACAATGCGGCTTTAATCAAAGAGGATGATCAGGAAAAAATCGTCATGGGTCCGGGCATCGCTTTTCAAAAAAAGAAAAATGATCTCATCCCTATGAATAAAGTAGAAAAGATTTTTGTCGTGCACGACGAGAATGAAAAATTTAAACAAATCCTGCAAACACTGCCTGAGGAGCATATTGACATAGCTGAGGAAATCATCAGCTATGCGGAAGGGGAGCTCGCGGCGCCGCTGAGCGACCATGTTCATATCGCGCTTTCTGACCATTTGTCCTTTGCGATCGAAAGGATTCAAAATGGGCTGCTTGTGCAAAATAAATTATTGCATGAGATAAAGGCGCTCTATAAAAAAGAATACGAGATCGGCCTGTGGGCGATCGGACATGTAAAAGAGACATTGGGCGTGTCTCTGCCTGAAGATGAAGCGGGTTATATTGCCCTTCACATCCATACGGCAAAGATAGATGCAGAGAGTATGTATTCAGCGCTGAAGCATACGACGATGATAAAAGAAATGATAGAGAAAATAGAAAACTACTTTAATCGAAAGGTGGATGAAAACAGCATTTCCTATCAACGCCTTGTCACGCATTTGCGATACGCGGTCAGCCGGTTGGAATCAAATGAAGCGTTTCATGCCATGGACGAAGAGATGCTTTATTTCATCCAAAAAAAGTATTCATTTGCCTATCAATGTGCGCTGGAGCTGGCGGAGTTTCTGAAAAATGAATATCAATTACATTTGCCGGAGTCCGAGGCCGGCTATATCACGCTGCATGTCCAGCGTCTTCAAGATCTCTCGGAATAACCGCTTTGACTTGCAGGGAGTGATCTCTGGAAGTTTTTTTATTGATCGGCATTCAGCGTGTGATACATCCAGCCCATCATCACAATTCCTGCGGCCAGATTGCCGAGTGTAACAGGAATTAAGTTTCTGGCTGCTCCCGCCAGTGTGACTGTATCAGGGTGATCGATCAAAAGTGAGATCGCAAATGTGCACATATTGGCAATGCTGTGTTCAAAACCGGAAATAAAAAAGCAGAAAACGAAAAGCATCATGGCAAACAGCTTTGCCCCTTCTCCTTTGAGAGACATCGGAATGAAAAAAGCGAGACATACAAGCCAATTGCACAGCATTCCTCGGAAAAACAGCTCTGAGGCAGGCGGCTCCATCTTGTGCTCTGCCAGATGAATCAAAAAGGAATGGGATGCCCCCTCGAAAAGCCCGGTTGCGCTGATAAGAATCGCAAACAAAACGGCTCCGATCAAATTGCCGGTATAGCTGAAAACCCACAGGTACAGGGTGTCGCGCCAGCGGATTCTTTTCCGGAGTGCGGTATAAGTGAAATAAAAGGTGTTGCCGGTGAATAAATCCCCGCCTCCGTAGGCAATTAATACAATAGCAGCTCCAAATGTCACAGCGGCAGCCGGGAAGGCAAACGGTGAGTCGGCAATAGAGAAATAGCTGCCTGTTTTGCTTGCGGCTGTAATGCCAAAACCGATAAACATGCTGGCCAAAATGGATCTGAGCAAATAACGGATTTTGCTTGAAACGAATATGTTTTGTTTTCTTAAAGCATACTGTTCAACCTTTTGCAATGCTTGAGTTTCCATTGTCTTTTCCTGCTTTCTTTGATAGATGAGCATAGTATAGCACGATATTGTGAAGTATTTCACAATTAATATTTACGACTTTTTGTCTAAATGTTTTACATCACTTTTTATCTAAAAAAACAGTTGACGAAAACGCTGTCATCAATTATGATGAAAGCGTATTCTTCATTCGGATAAGCGGGATTGTGACTGGTAAAGCAGGCAAGACCTAAAATTTGCGTAAATGAAAAAGGATCGCTGTGTCCTTTATTCGTTGGCGAATTTTAGGTCTTTTTTGTTTATAAAAGGGGGAGAAGAAGATGGATTACAAAGAGACTGCAAAACGCCTCATTGAGCTTCTCGGGGGACAAGAAAACATTATCAGCGCGGCTCATTGTGCGACAAGACTGCGTTTGGTGATTAAGGATGAATCAAAGATTGACCAATCGCAAGTGGAAGAGCTTGAAGGCGTCAAAGGCGCTTTCAGCAGTTCAGGCCAATACCAGATTATTTTTGGAACTGGCCTTGTCAATAAAGTGTATGACGCTTTTTCTAAGGAAGCCGATGTAGAGCGTGAAGAACATGTGAATCACCAGGATGCTGCTAAAGAGAAACTGAACCCTGCGGCGAGATTTGCGAAAACGCTTTCTAATATTTTTGTTCCGATCATTCCAGCCATCGTAGCCAGCGGCCTGTTAATGGGGTTATTGGGAATGATCAATGCCTTTCATTGGATGAGTAAGGACTCTGCGCTGCTGCAGCTCCTCGATATGTTTTCAAGCGCGGCATTTATCTTCCTGCCGATTTTGATCGGGGTCAGCGCTTCAAAAGAGTTTGGAAGCAATCCGTATTTAGGAGCGGTCATCGGGGGAATCATGATACACCCCACTCTTTTGAATCCATGGGGTCTGGCGGAAGCATCACCTGATTATATGCATCTTTTCGGGTTTGATATCGCGCTTCTCGGATATCAGGGAACTGTCATCCCTGTTCTGCTGGCAGTTTACGTCATGAGCAAGGTAGAGAAATGGACAAGAAAAGTGGTTCCGCATGCGGTCGATTTGCTTGTTACGCCTTTTGTTACTGTCATTGTCACCGGGTTTGTCGCATTTATTGCCATCGGTCCTCTAGGAAGAGCGCTTGGCTCCGGTATTACTGTTGCTTTAACATATGTGTATGATCATGCCGGTTTTGTCGCAGGCCTTCTTTTCGGCGGCACCTATTCACTGATCGTCCTGACAGGTGTTCATCACAGCTTCCATGCGATTGAGGCGGGGCTCATTTCAGATCTTGGCAGGAACTATTTATTGCCGATTTGGTCTATGGCGAATGTCGCCCAAGGCGGGGCAGGCCTTGCCGTCTTCTTTTTAGCGAAAAAGGCAAAAACGAAGGAAATCGCTCTTCCGGCGGCATTTTCCGCTTTTCTAGGCATTACAGAGCCTGTCATTTTCGGGGTGAACCTTCGATACCGGAAGCCGTTTATCGCCGCCATGATCGGGGGCGCGTTGGGCGGCGCGTATGTCGTATTTACACATGTTGCTGCAAACGCTTACGGGTTAACAGGCATTCCGATGATTGCCATTGCAGCACCGTTTGGCTTTGGAAATCTAGTAAACTATATGATAGGAATGGTTATTGCAGCAGTATCAGCATTCATTGCGGCGTTTGTCATGAAAATTAACGAAGATGAGGAGAGAAAAAAATGACAGCACATGATCAGAAGCTGCGTCGCCGGGCTTATGAAGAAATTGAGAAAAAAGAACATATTGCTGACAGCGATCCGCACCGCCAGCACTTTCACATCATGCCTCCGGTTGGTTTGCTGAATGATCCAAATGGCGTGGTGTATTGGAAAGGAGTCTATCATTTGTTTTTTCAGTGGCAGCCGTTTCAGACGGGGCATGGCGCAAAGTTTTGGGGGCATTATACGACACGCGATCTTGTGAATTGGAAGCGGGAAGAGATTGCGCTGGCTCCGAGTGATTGGTTTGATAAAAACGGCTGCTACTCGGGCAGCGCTGTTGTCAAGGATGACCGGCTCTATCTGTTTTACACAGGAAATGTCAGGGATCAGGATGGGAATCGGGAAACGTATCAGTGCCTTGCTGTATCGGATGATGGGCTGACCTTTGAGAAAAAAGGGGTTGTCGCCCGCCTTCCTGAAGGCTATACAGCTCATTTTCGCGATCCGAAGGTGTGGGAGCATGAAGGAAAATGGTATATGGTGATCGGTGCGCAAACGGAGAACATGAAAGGCCAAGCTGTTTTGTTTACTTCCGATAACCTGACAGAATGGACGTTTCTCGGCCCGATAACAGGTGCCGGCCTCAACGGACTGAACGATTTTGGGTATATGTGGGAGTGCCCTGACCTGTTTTCTCTTCAAGGCTCCGAAGTGCTGATTGTCTCGCCCCAAGGACTTGAAACTGACGGCTATCGTTATCAAAATGTGTATCAATCTGGATATTTTGTAGGCCGGCTCAATTATGAAAAAACGGGACTGATGCATGCTGCGTTTACGGAGCTTGATCAAGGCTTTGATTTTTACGCGCCGCAAACACTTGAAGACGATCAGGGACGCCGGATACTGTTTGCGTGGATGGCTGTACCTGATCAGGATGAGAAGGATCATCCGACGAAAGATTATCACTGGATTCACTGCATGACGCTGCCGAGACAGCTGACGCTATCAGGGGAGAAGCTGATTCAGCAGCCGCTTCCCGAGCTGAAAGCGATGCGGAAAAATGGGCAGGAAGTTCAAATCAACATGTATGGATCGTCTGGTACGCTGCTAGTCGAAAATCCTGAAAGAGCTGAGATTTTGATTGAAGACATTAATACGGAGTCTGGTTTTGAAATCGATATCCGAGCCACTGCCACATTCTCTTTCCAGAAGGAAGAAGGGCTTATCACGCTAACGCGCACAAGCTTTGACGGTACAAGAACAGAAGCGAGACATTGCCGAATCAGCAATCTGCACACAGTGCACATGTTTATCGACGCGTCATCTGTGGAAGTCTTTATCAATCATGGGGAAGAGGTATTCAGTGCGAGATATTTTCCTTTCCCGGGAAATGATGAAGTGACAGCGAGATCAAATGGAAAATCTGAAATGAAAGTCGGAATTTGGACACTTATGTAGAAAATCCTCCTATTTTCTTATGTGAAATCTGTGCCATCTGTGCTATTCTTCAACGATAACCTACTAATTTTTTCTGTAAAAGGAGTTGTTTTCTTGAATATACATGAACAGAAGATAACACCGGAATGTTTAGAAAAGGCTGCGGATCATGTTGAGGATAAGCGGGAAGAATATAAGGATGTGCTTCTTCAGCTGAAAAAAATGCTTCGGGGAACATCGCCGCATAGTGAAGCGGCAGAAACCCTTTCACGGGCATATGAACAAATGAAGGAATATGCACTTTTTGTTCAGTCGATAGAAACATTTTTGAGATCATCTGCGAACAATTTAAAAACCAAATAAACAGGCTGCCGATGTGATCGGCAGTTTTTTCTGTTGCAAAAGAGGACTACTTTCAAGTATGGAAGCGGCAGATGAAACGCACAAAGACTCTTGTGATATAGACATTTTTGAGGCGGACGGTTACGACGATGTGAAATGGAATGCGACAGAGCGTCCCAATATGTAAGATTGAACATAAAAACAGGCTGCCTCTTTATAAGGCAGCCTGTTACGCTTATGATTGCTTATTCAGGCGCAAAGCAGAATGCTTCGTAGGTCCGACATACTGATTCAGCGGGAAGGATTCTTTAATCGCAGCTGTAATAAATTCTTTCGCCGCGTAAATCGCTTCTTTGACTTCCGCACCTTTTGCGAGTTCTGCTGTCACCGCTGCGGAGAACGTACAGCCGGCGCCATGTGTATAAGGCGTATCAATCATTTCGCTTTCAAGGATTTCCGCTGTTTCTCCGTCATACAGAACGTCTACAGCTTTTTCGTGTTTCAGCTTGCCTCCGCCTGTAATCACAACATATTGAGCACCGAGGGCGTGGATTTTTTTCGCCGCTTCTTTCATGTCTTCAATCGTTTTTAATTCGCCCATCCCGCTGAGCTGGCTGGCTTCGAACAGATTTGGCGTAATCACGGTAGCGAGCGGTGCCAATTGTTCACGCAGGGCTTGCGCGTGCTCTGGATAAAGGACCTCATTTGCCCCTTTGCAAACCATAACCGGATCAATCACGACGTTTTGCAGTTGTTTTTCCTTGATCGTTTTCGCCGCAAGCTCAATAATTTCAACGGTTGGCAGCATTCCTGTTTTCATGGCGTCCACACCGATGCCGTCTACAATCGTTGCGAGCTGGGCGCGAATCGTGTCAGGATCGAGCGGAAAGACTTGATGGTCCCAGCTGTTGTTTGGGTCCATCGCGACGATCACCGTTAAGGCCGTCATCCCGTATACGTTTTTTTCTTGAAATGTTTTTAAATCAGCTTGAATTCCCGCGCCGCCGCTGGAATCGGAGCCGGCAATCGTGAGTGCTTTATGCATAGACATGTGTTGAACCTCCATCAATGTTTTATATCTCATTATAGTTAGATTTTCTGCTTATCACAATATGAAAGGTTTATAGGAATCAATTGACAATATCAGGGTGATTTCATAAAATGCTACATAAGAAAACTAGGTAGGGGTTTTGTCATGTTAAATCGTGAGCTGATTAAAGGCAGCACTGTGATATTGGTATTAACGCTCCTGAATGAGAGGCCGATGTATGGCTATGAGCTTGTAAAAGAGATGGGAAGCCGCAGCGATCATGAACTGCAAATGAAAGAGGGAACATTGTATCCTTCCCTTCATAAACTTGAACGGCAAGGATATATTTCTTCCTATTGGGAGAAGCAGGAGAAAGGCCCGGATCGTAAGTATTATCGGATTACAGAAGACGGCAGAGAGATCCTGGCAGAGCGCACAAAGGAATGGAGCATGTTTTCAGCCATGATGGACCGAATGCTGAAGCGGGGCGGACAGAATGGATAAAGAGACTTATTTATATAAAGTGAAAAACGGGCTTAAAGGGGTTTCTGATTGTGAAGCGATGATCGAAGAGATCGAAAACCATATTGAACACCACTTGTTTCACTCCATTCAAGAGGGAAAGAGTGAGGCGGAAGCCATGGAATGTTTGCTTCGGGAATTTGGCACACCGGATGAGATTGTGTCTTCCTTTCAGAAAGAACAGCCTGTATCCGCCCGTACGTTTTTATTATTCCATCTTTTCTGCAATAGTGCTTTATTTGCAGCAGGTATTATCATTACGGCATTGCATGCATGGTTAGAATCTCCCTTTGTTCATGCAGTGTGGAAAGGCATTTCTGTTTCTGTGTGGCTGATTTTAGCTGCTTATATTCTCTATTGGGTGCTGATTGGGTACCAAGGCGTCAGGGAGTTCGGGCAACGCGGTGAACGGCTTGTTTTACATACGATTCTTATTTCCATGGTGCCGAACGTTATTTTTATGTTTGTTTTTCTGTTTGATCTCGTTCCTGCTGCGCTGTTTCAATCTTTGCTGACACCTTGGTTTATAGGGGCGTGTGCTTGTGCTACGCTGTTATTTCCGGCGTGCGGACGAATAGGCTGTTATTTTGGCAGGTGCCAGCTTGCCTGATTTTTTAGGTATATACATAGAAATTCTATGTAATAAGGGGGATTGTCATGAGACTCGGCTCTTGTTTATATGGCTTTGTTATTCATGTGGCTGTATTTTTGTTTGTGGGTGCCTCCATGCTTTTGGTTATGGCTGTGTCCGTACCGCTTGTTTTTTTGCTCGATAGGCTGCCAGATGTTGTTTTTACTGCTGGTGCAATCATTTTTCTATTATTCTTCTATTCTATAGGCTGGTTTTGGGCACTCAGGCTTGCTTGCCACCAACGCATGCGTCTGTTTGATGTTCAATTGGGGTCCTTTGTTCTGCTGGCCTTGCTGATTGGTTTGTTCTTATCAGATGGAACGAGTGTTTCTGAAATTGTGAGGGATTGGGACGATGCAGGCTGTGCTTTTGTTCCGCCGGCATTCACTTTTTTGTGCCTTTCTTACGCATTGGTGCTGCTGCCGGTCTATCAATCGAAGCTATGGCATCTCGTCCTGCCGAATGGCGTCCGCCTGAAAGATGTCGTTTGTGTATGCGCAGATCTGATGCTGATTATGGTGCTTCTGGTAGGCGTCACATTGCTGTTTCTGTAGTTTCCATTTCACAGTTCGGTAGGATCTTCCCACTGATCTCCCGTCCAATATATGTTTTAATAGTACATGACTATGAAAATGAGAAGGAGAGCATCATGAAGATTTCTATCGTAATTGTGACCTATAATCGGATTCCGGCTTTGTGCGAGCTGCTGGAGTCGATTTCGCAGCAGACTATGAAGCCGTATGAAGTCATTATTGTCAATGATGCCGGGGAATCGGTTGAGCGGGCCAAAGCACTGTATCCGGATCTGCCGATTGTTGTGATTGATTTAGAGAAGAACTCAGGTCATGTGGCCGCGAGAAATGCGGGTGTCAAAGAGGTGTCAGGCGACTGTATCATGCTTTGTGATGATGATGATTTCTTCACGCCGGGCCATCTGGAAAGAATGGCGAA
This sequence comes from Bacillus sp. FSL R5-0434, assembly GCF_038004745.1. Classification (NCBI taxonomy): domain Bacteria; kingdom Bacillati; phylum Bacillota; class Bacilli; order Caryophanales; family Bacillaceae; genus Bacillus; species Bacillus sp. FSL R5-0434. The sequence continues at coordinate 3,827,073 of NZ_JBBORV010000001.1, read as the reverse complement.
GGAAATGGAAACGGCAGATTTCGTTCATTCTGATGCCGAAATTGTGTCGTTTGAAGAGAGGGAAGGGACAAGATATCCGATTTCGCGGAAGTTATTTGCGTATACCGCTGATTATGAGGATATGAGAGTGTTCTCGACCTACGTGCCGTCGGGCAGCATGTACAGACGTTTCCTGCACGATGAGATCGGGTATTTCGATGCTGATGTGCATAATTATTGGGACTGGGATTTTTACTTGCGTGCAGCGAAGGATTACCGGGTCAAGCGTGTGCCTTGTGCCAGTGTGATATATGCATTCAGTGACGCGGGAGACAATCAGTCCGCAGACCTTGGCGCCAAGCGGAAGCAATATTTGGATCGTTTAAGCGAGAAGCACGGACTAGGGGAACTGCCGACGAAAAACTTTGCCGTCCTGCTTGAAGAGCCTGACATGAAGAGGCGGGAAGCACAAAGTGAGATTGTTTGGGATGGCAAACCTGTCTATTCCAGACTTCATCGTTCGTAAGGAGGTTTGCATGTTGAAACAGCTTTTACAGGACAGCTGGTGGGAACAGCTGAAGGAAGAGTTTGAAAAACCGTATTATCAAGAGCTGAGAGAAATGCTGAAGAGGGAATACATGGAGGAGACGATCTATCCGGACAGCCGCGATATCTTTAATGCGCTGCACTATACGCCGTACGATGATGTCAAGGTGGTCATTCTCGGCCAAGATCCGTATCACGGGCCTGGACAGGCTCAAGGCTTAAGCTTCTCCGTAAAGCCGGGCGTGAAGCAGCCGCCTTCATTAAAAAATATTTTTCTCGAGCTTCAGGATGATATCGGATGCACCATACCGAATCACGGGTCGCTCGTCAGCTGGGCGAAGCAGGGGGTTCTTTTGCTGAATACCGTGCTCACGGTGCGGCGCGGACAGGCGAATTCCCATAAGGGAAAAGGCTGGGAGCGGCTGACTGACCGGATGATTGACGTGCTGAATGAAAGAGAGCGGCCGATCATCTTTATATTGTGGGGCCGGCATGCCCAAATGAAAAAAGAACGGATCGATACGTCCAAGCATTTTATTATTGAATCGACGCATCCCAGCCCGTTTTCAGCAAGAAACGGATTTTTTGGCAGCAGGCCATTTTCACGGGCGAATGCCTTCTTGGAGAAAATGGGTGAGGATCCGATTGATTGGTGTATAAAGGATTTATAAAAAGCGCAGATGGCCTGCGCTTTTTTATTTGAGTATTTTTCGAATCAAACGCAGGCCATTTTTGGAGGATGGATAACGGAAAGCGAAGTCGAAGCGGTTCGTTTGCTTGACGACGCTTTTTTTGTGCGTAAATGTGTTAAAGCTGTCAAATCCGTGATAGCTGCCGATTCCGCTTTCTCCCACGCCGCCAAATGGCAAATACGGTGTCGCGGCATGCATTAACGTATCGTTGACACAGCCGCCGCCAAACGACAGGTTTTCTAATACCTCTCGTTCAATTGTTTGGTTTGTCGTAAACACATACAGGGCGAGCGGCTTGGGACGCGACTTGATTTTCTCAATGACTTCATCGATGCCGCGATATGTAAACAGCGGAAGAATGGGTCCGAAAATTTCCTCTTGCATTACAGGGGAATCATCTGTGACTTGATCGAGAATGGTCGGCGCTATTTTGTGGTGCCTGTGATCGGCTTGGCCGCCGCTTAACGCGACACCGTCTTTCAGAAAGCTCAGCAGCCGCTGATAGTGGCGTTCACTGACGATCTTGCCATAAGCCGGATTCAGTTCGGGCTGCGGTCCGTAAAACTCGCCAATGACACGCTTCATTTCTTCCGCAAGCACTGTTTTGATGTCTTCGTGAACGAGCAAATAATCCGGTGCGATGCAGGTTTGGCCCGCATTCGTAAATTTCCCGAAGACGATGCGTTTGGCGGCAAGCTTGATGTCAGCATCCTTATGCACGATGCAGGGGCTTTTGCCTCCGAGCTCTAAGGTGACAGGGATTAATTGTTTGGCAGCCGCTTCCATGACAACTTTTCCTATGGCGACGCTTCCCGTAAAAAATATGTAGTCGAACGGCTGCTGTAATAAAGCTGTGCTGATGTCCGGCCCGCCTTCCGCCAAAGCGACATAATGATCCGGAAAAACGTCGCGGATGAGATCGGAAAGAACAGCCGAAACAGCTGGCGTATATTCTGAGGGTTTGAGAACGACCGTGTTTCCGGCCGCAATGGCTCCGATCAGTGGAGAAAGCGCCAGCTGGAAGGGATAGTTCCATGGCGCAATCACCAAGACGGTGCCATACGGATCGGGGATAATGACACTTTTGGAACCGATATGGGTCAATGGCGTTTTGACTCTTTTCGGCTTGGCCCATTTTTTCAGCCGTTTCATCACAAAGCTGATTTCCTCCAGAACGATGCCGATTTCCGTTGAGTATGCTTCTTGTTCAGATTTGTGAAGATCCTGATAGAGAGCGGCTGTGATGTCTGCTTCATACGCTTTGATGGTGTGTTTCAGTTTCTTTAAGACGTCCAGTCTTGAGTCAATTGATTTTGTATGCCCTGCCGCGAAAAATGCTTGATGGCTGCTGACAATAGAGGGGATGCTGTTCATATTCTCTCTCCTTCCTGCGGGTCATGGTGATTCATTATGTGAAAATTGTCTTCTGCTTGTCAAATGCGAGGCGCTTGTCAGAAAAAATAACAAACTCTTGTCTGCGTTTGCGGCGGGAATTTGATAAAATGCAGGGAGACTACATTTTATTTTTGGAGGATTTTTTATGAACATTCATATATCCGCTTTGATTCAGAAGATGGAAGAGGAATTGAAGAAAGCAAAGACGGCTGAAGGTGATGAGGAGCTGAAGCGTCACGTGGCGGTCGTCCGTTCTTTGTGCGACGTCGTGCTGGATCAGCCGGAGACGGGGAGCACGCCGCGCATTCAGCCGAGTGTCACGGCAAGTCCTTCGGCGCCGCCTTCGACAGACCAGCTGCTGATGGAAAAAATGATGGGCAGCGCGGGATTAAACAAATATCGGAAGCAGGAAAAAGATAAGCAGGAAGAGGATGGAAACGGAGAGTCTTTATTTGATTTTTAATCAGAAAGGTTGAGCTTACGTGAAATTGGTTCTTGGCGCTCTGCAATGGACAGCGTTTATGATTGCCGCGGCGATTGTTGTTCCGGTGGCGGTTGCCCAGTCGTTTCATCTGGATCATTCAGATTCTGCACGGCTGATTCAAAGCACTTTTTTTGTATTGGGAATTGCCGCAGTTATTCAGTGTTTGAAAGGACACCGGCTGCCTATAAATGAAAGCCCTGCCGGCTTGTGGTGGGGAGTGTACACGATCTACGGCGGCCTGACCGGAACGGTGTTTGCGACATATGGCGAAACATTGCGCGGCTTGCAGGGGGCGCTTCTTGTAAGCGCTGTATGTTTCTTTTTGTTAAGTGTCTTCAAGGTCATTGACCGGCTTGCTGCCTTGTTTACTCCGGTTGTGACAGGGGTCTATTTGCTGCTGCTCGTCATGCAGCTGAGCCAGCCGATAATAAAAGGGCTTCTCGGCATCGGCTATTTAAAAGACAGCGTGGACGGTCTTGTATTTGTCCTGGCGCTGGTTGTCGTCGCCGCAGCTTTTATCATGTCAAATTCTCATATCGTTTTTTTAAAGCAATATTCTATTTTATTGGCCCTTTTCGGCGGGTGGGTGCTGTTTGCGGCTGCGGGCGTTGCGAAACCGATCGAAATGCCGGATCGGCTGTTTCAGCTGCCGTCTCTGTTTCCGTTCGGTGCTCCGTTATTTAACAGCGGCCTAGCCATCACCTCGGTTTTTATTACGATCCTGCTGATCGTTAACATGCTGGCAAGTATGAAGGTTGTGGACATTGCGGTGAAAAAATTCGGCAAACAGACAGATGGAAAGCGTTATGAGCGCCCTGCCGGTTTTGCGGCTGCATTCAGCCATTTGCTGAGCGGTTTGTCTGGAGCCATTGCACCGGTTCCGATTTCGGGAGCCGCGGGTTTTATTGAAACGACAAAGATGCCTTCTAAAAAGCCGTTTGTTCTCGGCAGTATGCTGGTCGTTTTCATCAGCGTGATTCCGTTTTTTATGAATGCGTTTGCGAGTCTGCCGTCACCCATTGGATTCGCGGTAAACTTTGTTGTGTTCTCGGCAATGGTTGGTTTGGCGTTTACTGAATTTGATTCCTATGAGAAATCAGAGCTGAAAAGAGTGCGGGCTGTGATCGGCATTTCACTGCTTACAGGTGTCGGCATTATGTTTGTGCCAGAAAGTGCATTAAAGGATATGCATCCGGTGTTTATTTCTCTGTTAAGCAACGGGCTTGTCTTAGGGACGCTTGCTGCAATAGCGATGGATCAGTTTCAGCTTTGGCGCAGGAGAAAATCCGACAATCTCGTGTCATCAGAGAACAAACATTGAATTTTCATACAGGTGCGATATGATAATTGATATGAGTTTAACGAAAAGGCGGGAGAGAATAGATGAAAGTATTTATTATATTAGGCGCTATTAATGCCATGCTTGCCGTGGGCCTCGGGGCATTTGGCGCACACGGATTAGAAGGGAAAATTCCTGATAAATATCTTCAGGTGTGGCACACAGGCGTGCAGTATCATATGTATCACGCGCTGGGGCTTTTTGTTGTCGCGTTTCTTGCGGATAAACTGTCTGGCATCGGCAGCGTCACAACAGCCGGCTGGCTGATGTTTGCGGGGATTGTGCTGTTTTCCGGAAGCTTATACATCCTCAGTGTGACGCAAATTTCCATTCTCGGGGCAATCACGCCGCTTGGCGGTGTGGCGTTCATTATTTCTTGGATCATGATCGTTGTCGCAGCCGTCAAATATCTATAAATAAAAAAGCCAATCCTCATGATTATGAGTGATTGGCTTTTTTTCTTTATCTTGGCGAATAGGATGACATCGAGTATGGGTACGTATATGCAATTTCTTCATCAAAGGTAACGTAATCAAGATAGATCGTCAGCAGAAGATAGCGGGTTCCTGTCTTTGGATCGCTGATAATAATGTGATCCCGGCCCGCAGCCTCGATGACGCCGCGAAAAATCTTTGATCCCCACTCTTTGCTGTTTTCAAATGTCATATAGATGGTAGCCGTTTTTCCCCTGTTCAGTCGCAGTATATTTTCGATATATGATTCCTCGACAGGCAGCATGCCGGGAATGTTTTGGCCGCCCGATGGCGTCGGCCCCGATGGAATTTGAAACCCGCCGCCCTGGCCTTGCTGCTGAGTGGGGAATCCGAAGCCTTGCTGCCCCTGCTGCATGGGCATTTGCTGCATTTGTCCCATAGTCTGCATTTGTGGGCCTTGCATTTGCGGGCCTTGCCCTTGCGGCTGCGGGTACGGATTTGGGCCGAATTGAGGCGAATACCCCTGCATATCATATCCCTGCATTTGCTGATATTGATTTTTTTTCGGTTTCATATCGTTCCTCCTTTTTATGAAAACCATTCAGAACATGTTCCGGATGTATAAATAAACGATCCGAGATGACTCACCTCCGATGACAAACGATCTTAGTCGCTATTGCGATTTTTATCTCTTTCACCTTATGAGGCCAAAGCTTGGAATATGCTGAAAAAAAGAACAGTGAGCGTGCCGATTTCTCTGGCCGATCACTGTTTTTTCAATGGACGTACACAATCTTTTCGCATATTAGTCTGTATTCCTAGCGCAACTTGCGCTTAAGCAACATAAGATAACGTTAGTTTCAGGTGTGAAAATTCAAGAAGGAGGTGTAGGATTTGCCGAAAGTTTCAGTGATTATGACGAGCTATAACAAAAGCGATTATGTGGCAAAGTCCATTTCAAGCATACTCTCACAAACTTTTTCTGATTTTGAATTGTTTATTATGGATGACAACTCAAATGAAGAGACGCTGGATGAAATCCGTCCCTTTTTGAATGATAACCGTGTGCATTTCTATCAAAGCGATGTATCTGGAGTGAAGGAAAGAACGGAAAAAACGAGATACGCGGCCCTGATCAATCAAGCGATTGAGATGGCAGAGGGTGAATATATCACCTATGCGACGGATGACAACATCTATATGCCGGATCGGCTGTTAAAGATGGTGCATGAACTCGATGATCACCCGGAAAAGGCTGTGATCTACTCAAGCTCGAAAACCTATCATTTAAACCAGAATCGAGACATTATAAAAGAAACTGTCAGGCCCGCCAGTCAAGTAACGTGGAACGCTCCGTGCGCAATTGACCATTGCTCGGTGATGCACAGGTATTCGGTGCTTGAGAAGGTGAAGGAGGCGTTTGGCTCTTATTGGGATGAAAGCCCGGCGTTTTATCGGATCGGTGATGCCCGGTTCTTTTGGAGAGTCAATCATTTTTATCCGTTTTACCCGCTGGCCGAGGAGCTTGATCTGAACTATATTACAGACCAATCCATTCATTTTCAGCTGTTTGAGTCAGAAAAAAACGAGTTCGTTCGGAATCTTCCTCCGCAGCGCAACTGCCGCGAACTGCGTGAATCATTAAAAAAGCTTGGAATGGGGTGAGAGTTTGTCGGCCTATTTAAGCAATTATTGGGTGTTGTACCGGAAGTATGCGGAGCTTTTTGACAGGCTTCGCTACAAGGGGATTCCGCTCGGGCTTATCAGTAATTTTTACCAATACATCAGCCCTGAGCTGAGAGTGATGATGGAAGAAGAACCGGAATTATTCGGGCCTGCGGATCAGCATATCGATGAAGGCCAGATTCAGACGTTTTTTGAAGAGAAAAAACAGAGCATTGCCAAAACAAATGACGCGCCTGTTAAGGGAAAAGTGATCTTGCATTTTGATCACCTTCGTTTTGTAAACGCTAATTACTACCAATTTGATCCTGAGAAAACAGCTGTTTTGGCAAGATGGAGTATGCCGAATTATTGCGATTTGCCTGTGATCAGCAAGCCTGAAGTGGCTGCTTCATGTGAAAAAGGCGATCCGAAGCCGTATCTTGAAAAGGCTTTTTCGATTCTTTCGGCTTATGATGACCACCCGGCATTCGGTGATCAAGCATTTCGTGAACGGCTTTTCAAGGATATTCCTTTGTTCATGGAAGCCATTGACACAGTAGATGCTTTATTCAAGAAAGAGAACATTTCTGCCGTTGTTGTAGGAACGACAGAAGACATTTACAGCAGGGTGCTCGCTCTTATGTGCGAAAGGAGAGGGGCCGTGAGCGTCTGCCTTCAGCATGGAGCGCTGATGGGTGATGAAGCCTTCTTGCCCGTTTTTACAACCTATCAGGCTGTTTTTGGCGCATATGAAGCTGGTTGGTATCAGCAAAAAGGCTGCAAACCAGAACAGATTCTCATAACGGGACATCCCCGCTTTGACGAAATTTTTAACAGGACACCTATGGACATGTCAGTATTTTATCGAAAGCTGGCCTTTCACCCGTCTAAAAAAATCGTTTTGATCGCGACACAGCCCTTTTCCGAGGAATTTTATTCAAGTGTGTTAGCGGAGCTTACCACGCAAAAACAGCTGCAAATCATCATTAAACCTCACCCATGGGAAATCGGAAAAAACAAGCTGGATCTGTATCATGCGGCGGCAAAAAAACATAAAGCATGCAGAGTCATCAAAAAAGAGATGGATCTGTACGATATTCTGGCGTATGCTGACGCCGCTGTGACACAAACCTCAACGGTGGGCCTTGAGGCCATGCTGTTTCAAAAGCCCGCACTGATCGGGAAATCGACCGGAAACCGTACGTATCCGTATTACGAGTCTCTTGGCGATTTTATATTTGAAAAACCGGAGGAATTAGCGCGCACCCTGATTGAGGTTCTTCAAAATCCCGCCATGTATCAGAAGGCAGAAGCGGCGCGTCTGTCATTTACGGCTTCCAATTACCCGGTTACTGAGTCGACGCTCGCCTTGTTTTCGGAACTGAGAGCAAAAACAGGAGTTGATTACAGGCGGGATCATTCTGAATAAAACGATAGGAGCGCAAAGAAATGGTGCAAAAGAGAAATCATTTTCTTCCTTATTCCTTGCCGCTGATCGGAAAGGAAGAAATTCAGGAGGTCACAGAAACGCTTGAATCCGGATGGCTTTCCAAAGGCCCGAAGGTTCAGCAGTTTGAAAAAGAGTTTGCCGCGTTTGTCGGAGCCGAGCACGCCGTGGCGCTGAATTCATGTACCGCTGCTTTATTTTTGGCTTTAAAAGCAAAAGGGGTCGGACTGGGTGATGAAGTCATAACCTCTCCACTGACGTTCAGCTCAACCGCCAATACGATTATTCATACCGGAGCAACGCCGGTGTTTGCGGATATAGATGAAAAGACGCTTAACATTGATCCGAAAAAGCTTGAGACGGCGGTCACACCGCGGACGAAAGCCGTTGTACCCGTCCACTTTGGGGGGCAGTCCTGTGACATGGACGCAATTTTAGCCATTGCCCAAACGCACGGTCTATTTGTGCTCGAGGATGCGGCGCACGCAGTATACACCACTTATAAGCAGAGAATGATCGGCTCCATCGGGGATGCGACAGCATTCAGCTTCTACGCGACCAAAAACCTGGCGACAGGGGAAGGCGGCATGCTGACGACGGATGATGAGGAGCTTGCCGACAAAATCAGGGTTCTGAGCCTTCACGGTATGAGCAAAGGCGCGTGGAACCGTTATTCTTCAAATGGCAGCTGGTACTATGAGGTCGAGTCGCCCGGCTACAAAATGAACATGTTTGATCTGCAGGCGGCGCTCGGGCTTCATCAGCTGAAACGGCTGGATGACATGCAAAAACGGAGAGAAGAGATTGCAGGTCAGTATCAAGCCGCTTTTCAGCAAATCCCGGGGCTGATCACGCCGTTTGTTCACAGCGAAGGACGGCATGCCTGGCATTTATATGTCCTGCAAGTTGATGAAAAACAGGTCGGCGTCACTCGGGATGAAATGATTACGGCTCTAAAGGATGAATACAATATCGGGACCAGTGTTCATTTTATCCCAGTGCATATTCATCCGTATTATCAAAAGGAATTCGGATTTAAGGAAACAGACTACCCGCTCGCCATGAAGTATTACAAACGCACCCTGTCACTCCCGCTGTATCCATCAATGTCTGACGAAGATGTCAACGACGTGATAGAGGCCGTGCGGGACATCGCAAAAGGGGCTGGTTAGGTGTACACGATAAAAGAGAATGTTTCCAAAGAGGCGATCATGGAATTTCTCCAAAGCAAACAGATGACACTTGACGGGTCGTATCAATTTTCGCTCGGCCTATTTGAAAACAGCCAGCTTCAAGGCGTGATGATGTATGAAGACGCCCTTTGGGAAAGCAAAATGCTTCAGAAAAAAGCCATGAACGTAAAGCTTCTCGCGGCTAACAGCACAGGACAGCTGAAACGGCTATTTCAGGCCTTTTATTCTGTTCGGCAAACGGATGAAACGGATTTTGTGTTTGTGCGTGTACCGGCAGAGGATATCGGAGCAGTACATGTCATTCAGCAGCAGCCGTCATCTTATTTTGTCGGCAGTTTGCTTAAACTGGCGAAGACCCCGTCTATATATGAAAAAACGCCGCCATTTTTTGAACTGGTTCAGCCTGAGCCTGGAGACACCGAAGAGATTTGCCAGTTAGCCAGCGACGCATTTACGAAAAGCAGATATTTTCACGATCCTTATCTCAGCCGTGAGGCAGCGAACAAAATCTTTCAAGAGTGGACACGAAACAATCTGATGGGGAGAGCGGATATCAATATTGCCGCTAGATATAATGGGGAAATAATCGGCTACCTGCAAGGTTTATCAAAAGGTGATGAGTATGTGCTTGATTTGATGGCTGTGAAGCCGGGGTATGAAGGCAAGCGTATCGCGTTTCATTTATTGGCGCATCTCATAGAACAACCGGAGACGCTGAAGCATAAAACGGTAACAGCGGGGACGCAGCTTCATAATGTAAGAGCGATCCGCCTATATGAAAGAATGGGCTTCACCGCTGTTCAATCATATTACTATTACCACATTTGGCCGGGCAAGGAGGCGAAATAATGGCGGGTTTTCAGATCGCAAACAAAACTGTCGGCAAAGATGCTCCCGTTTTTATCATTGCCGAGGCAGGAATTAATCATGACGGAAAATTGGATCAGGCCTTTGCACTGATTGATGCCGCGGCGGAAGCGGGTGCAGATGCCGTTAAATTTCAAATGTTCCAGGCTGATAAGATGTATCAGAAAGATCCTGGATTATACAAAACGGCTGCGGGCAATGATGTATCAATTTTTTCTCTCGTTCAGTCCATGGAATTGCCCGCGGAGTGGATTGATCCGCTTTTGGACTACTGTCGCAAGAAACAGGTGATTTTTTTAAGCACGGTGTGTGATGAAGGATCAGCTGATCTGCTGCTTTCCACTTCTCCAAGTGCTTTTAAAATCGCATCCTATGAAATTAACCATCTCCCGCTGCTCAAGTACGTCGCCCGCATGAACAGGCCGATGATTTTTTCGACAGCCGGAGCGGAAATTGCTGATATTCATGAGGCTTGGCGCACCATCAGAGCAGAGGGCAACCACGAAATTGCCATTATGCATTGTGTGGCGAAATACCCTGCACCGCCTGAATACAGCAACCTCAGTGTGATCCCGATGCTTGCCGCCGCTTTTCCGGATGCGCCCATCGGTTTTTCGGATCATAGCGAGCACCCGACAGAAGCGCCATGTGCCGCGGTCCGGCTCGGCGCCAGACTGATAGAAAAGCATTTTACTATCGATAAAAACCTGCCGGGGGCTGATCATTCATTTGCATTAAATCCGGATGAATTAAAGGAAATGGTCAAGGCCATCAGGGAAACGGAAGCCGAGCTGAAACTAGGCATCAGGAAGCCAGTTTCTGAAAAGCTGCTGGGCAGTTCATACAAAACAACAACTGCCATTGAGGGTGAGATCAGAAAATTTGCATATAGGGGAATTTTCACAACGGCTCCGATTCAAAAAGGGGATGCCTTCAGCGAAAACAATATTGCCGTGCTCCGCCCCGGACAAAAGCCTCAGGGGCTGCACCCGAGATTTTTTGAGCTATTGACCGGCGGCGTGCGTGCGGTAAGGGACATCCCGGCAGACACAGGCATTACGTGGGAAGATATTTTAACGAAGGACAGCCCGTCCCATGGATGACATACTTTTTATCGTGCAGGCGAGAATGGGATCGGAACGCCTTCCTGGAAAAGTACTGCGTCCGCTTGGTTCGGAGCATTTACTCGATATTCTCGTTCAGCGCGTACGGCAAAGCGCGTTCTATCAAAAGGAGCGCGATAATCTTGTCATCGCTACATCTGACAAAAAAGCCGACGATGTATTAGAGGCACACTGCATCAAGAACGGCATTCGCGTTTTCCGCGGCAGTGAGGAACGGGTTCTCGACAGATTTGCGCGAGTCATAAAGGCTGCGAAACCGGAAGTCGTCATCCGCTTAACGGGGGATAATCCGTTTGTCGATCCAGAGTTGCTCGATATGATGATTTCAGCTCATCTTGATCAAGGTGCGGATTATACGTATATCCTGAACACGCCGTTAGGCATTTGCGGTGAAGCGGTGAGCGCCAAGCTTTTGCTCGATATCAGCGGCATCAAAATGCTGGAGGATAAATACCAAGAGCATGTCACCTTGTATGTCCGGAAACATCCCCATCTTTACCGTTTGCAGTTTTTAGAGGCTCCGGAACAGCTCTGCGCTCCTCAATATCGGCTGACCGTCGATACGGAGGAAGATTATCAATTGGTCTCAGCCCTCTATCAAAAAGCAGGCGAGCGCCCTGATGTCTCGGCTGCAGAGTTAATCAGCCTGCTGAACCAGCACCCTGATCTGGCGGCGATGAACGGTATGACAAAGCAAAAAGAGGTTGAGTAGCATGCATATCGGGATATTCGCAGACGGCGGGTTCGAGAAAGGAATGGGGCACGTCGTTCGAATGAAAAGGCTTGCGCAAGAACTCAAACACCGCTGTTCCATTACGTTTTACACAAATGACGAGTCTGAACAATTTCTTCAAGAAGAGTACTGGCAGGTCATCGTAAAACCGGGGCTTCAGCAAAATGAATGTATTCTCCGGGACATAAACGATAAAAAGCTCGATCTGCTTTTATTCGATATCCTTGGTGCACCTGTCGATTTATTAACAAAAATAAAAGCAGGCACAGATGCCAAAATCGTTCTGTTCGAAGAAAAAAATGAGAAAGCGATAGGTCAAAGTGATGCGGTCATTAACGGAATTTACGGCGATGTCAGAAGCAAGGTTTACGATCAGGGAAACGCCCGTGTCTATGAAGGCCCGGATTATCTGATTCTCCACCCTGCCTTTCAAGCCGCAAGAGCTGATTACGCACTTAAGGAAGACTGCCGCAATATTCTTGTTGCATTAGGAGGAAGCGATCCAAAGCAGCTTGTTTTTAAAGTGATAGCAGCGGCCGATCAGCTCCCGGACAGGAAAGACAAGAAAATGATTTTTATCATGGGCAGCGCTTCGCCGCATCAAGAGGCGGTCCGTAAATTGATTCAAAACAAACCCCAATACGCACTAATCGAGCAGACAAATGACATGGCTGTGTTTATGAAACAAGCAGATGCAGCCATTGTCGCCGGCGGCATCTCGCTTTATGAAGCGATCTGTATCGGCGTGCCGTGCCTCGTACTTTCTCAGGTTGCCCATCAAACCACAACCGCTGCAAAATTTGCGGAACATGGCGCCGTTCTTGATCTTGGCCTGGGAGAGAATGTATCCGTCGAAAAGCTTGCTTATCATATGTCACAAATATTCAGCAGCTATCCTCTCCGTCTTTCTCTGCACGAGGGAGGAAGGCCGCTCGTAGATGGAAAAGGAATGAAACGGGTATCAGCCATTCTTTATGATTTGCTTGATGATAAGATATAAAAATGCACGTAAGGAAGTGTTAATGTGAAAGGTGTCATTTTAGCCGGAGGAAACGGCTCACGCCTTATGCCCTTAACCAAAGCCGTCAACAAGCATTTGCTTCCTGTAGGCCCTTATCCGATGATTTACTGGTCGATAATGAAGCTTGAGGAAGCCGGAATTAAAGAGATTTTACTCATCAGCCAAAAAGAGCACATGCCGCAGTTTTATAAGCTGCTGGGAAGCGGGGAGGAGCTTGGCGTCTCCGTCACTTATCAAGTGCAGCCCGCCGCATCGGGAATTTCAGATGGGTTATCATATGCAAAACGCTTTACCGGAAAGGAGCCTTTCATTTTATTATTAGGTGATAATATATTCGAAGATTCATTAAAGCCTTATACGGAGCGATTTCAACAGCAGGGAAAAGGGGCGAAAGTGCTTCTGAAAGAAGTGGATGATCCAGAACGTTTTGGGATTGCTGAAATTGATGAGAAAAACAAACACATTCGATCCATTATTGAAAAACCTGCACATCCGCCGACCAACCTTTGTGTAACCGGTATTTACATGTATGATGCAGAAGTGTTTTCGTATATTGAACAAATATCACCATCGAAGCGCGGCGAGCTGGAAATCACTGATGTAAATAATTTATACATTGAAAACAGCAAGCTGACGTATGATGTGTTATCGGGCTGGTGGGTCGATGCAGGAACACACGAATCGCTTTATCTCGCCTCCCGGCTGGTACATCAGGCTTTACAGAAAGGACAGGACGAATAGCTATGGCAAAATCATATTTCATTACAGGCGGGGCCGGGTTCATAGGGCTCACGTTTACAAAGCTCATGCTCAAGGAAACGGATGCGCGCATTACTGTTCTAGATAAATTAACGTATGCCAGCCACCCGCAGGAAATCGAAAAACTAAAGGGAAACAGCCGGTTTCGGTTTGTAAAAGGGGATATCAGCATTCAGGAGGATATCGACCGGGCGTTTGACGAGACCTATGACGCCGTGATTCATTTCGCCGCGGAATCGCATGTAGACAGAAGCATCTCCCAAGCGGAGCCGTTTATCACAACGAATGTCATGGGCACATACCGTCTGGCGGAGGCAGTCTTGCAAGGAAAAGCCAAAAAGCTGATTCATATTTCAACAGACGAGGTGTACGGGGATTTAGAAGCGAATGATCCCGCATTTACGGAAGCAACGCCGCTTTCTCCTAACAACCCTTATTCCGCGAGCAAAGCGAGCTCTGACCTTCTTGTTCTATCGTATGTGAAAACACACAAACTGCCGGCTATTATTACACGCTGCAGCAACAATTACGGCCCATATCAGCATAGTGAAAAAATGATCCCAACGATTATCCGCCATGCAAAACAAGGCTTGCCGGTTCCGCTCTACGGTGACGGGCTTCAGATCAGAGACTGGCTTTTTGCAGAGGACCATTGCCGCGCCATCAAGCTTATTTTAGAAAAAGGAACCGACGGTGAGGTGTATAATATCGGTGGCGGAAATGAACGCACGAATAAAGAGCTGGCGAGTATTATCATGAAACATTTGGGCTGTGAGGAATTGTTTGCTCACGTCGAAGACCGAAAAGGGCATGACCGGCGCTACGCGATCAATGCGTCAAAGCTGAAAAATGAGCTTGGCTGGCGGCAGGAAGTGCCGTTTGAAGAAGGCATTGCGCGCACGATTCGCTGGTATACAGACAATGACCGATGAGAAGGTGATCCGATTGACAAAGGTATTGGTAACCGGTGCGGGCGGACAGCTTGGCTTGGAGCTGTGCCGCCAGCTGAAGCAAGCCGGATATGAGGTCATTGCGTTAACAAAGCAGATGATGAACATCGCCGATCAGCGTTCTGTACGGCATTCGTTCGGGCATTATCAGCCGGATATCGTGGTCAATACCGCCGCGTTTACGTCCGTCGACAAATGCGAGACGGAGCTGGATAAAGCTTACTTGATCAACGGAGTTGGCGCTTATTACACTGCGCTGGAGTCATCCCGCATCGGAGCGCAATATGTTCATATCAGCACGGATTATGTATTTGACGGGAAGGGGACCCAGCCATACAGGGAAGACGGCCACCTTGACCCGAACACCATCTACGGTAAAAGTAAAAAACTCGGAGAAGAGCTGATCCAGTTAGCAAGAACCGACAGCACGATCATCAGAACATCGTGGGTGTATGGACAAAGCGGCAGCAATTTTGTTCATACGATGCTGAAGCTCGCAGAAACAAAACAAGAGCTGCGGGTTGTGAATGATCAAATCGGCTCGCCGACCTATACGAAGGATTTGGCGGAAGCGGTCATCAAGCTGTTCAGTCATCCGCCGGGCATCTACCATGTCAGCAATTCAGGCATATGCAGCTGGTATGAGTTCGCAAAGGCCATTATGGAAGAAAGCGGGCTGAACACAACGATTACGCCCGTGACGACAGAGGAATACGGGAATCCGACACCCCGGCCGGCTTACTCTGTGCTGAGCCACCGTGCCATTGAAGAAGCCGGCATACGCCCGCGTCATTGGCGGGAAGCTTTACGGGAATTTTTGCAGGAAAGGAGCAGTGCGCGTGATTGAAGGAGTCAAGGTTAAGAAACTGACAAAGCATTGTGATGACAGAGGTTTTTTTGCCGAACTGGTTCGCGATGATGAGAACCTTCTTGAGCATTTTGGGCAGGCGTCTTGGTCCAAAAGCTATCCGGGTGTGATTAAAGCGTTTCATTATCACGAGAAGCAGGATGATCTCTGGTTCTTCCCGACAGGCCACGCTCAGGTTGTCCTTTACGACCTGCGGGAGGATTCAGAAACAAAGGGAGAAACCGATGTCTATTATATGGGAGAAGACAACCCGATGCTGTTATTGATTCCAAAAGGCGTCGCTCACGGATACAGAGTGCTGGGCGAAACGCCGCTGACAATTATCTATTTTACGACAACCTCGTATAACCCTGATCAGCCCGATGAAAAAAGAATCCCATGGAATGATGAGACAATCGGTTTTAACTGGAATACCGAATTTAAATAAATCATAGAGCAGTTATCCATCGAAGATCATCAGGCATCTTCGACTTTTTTTGTCCTGTTTTGATATCAGGACAAAAGATAGAGATACAAGGCGCATATTTTACTAGATACGGATCAGAAATAGTCTATTAGAATCTTGTGTAAATAGGATGAATTTATTACATCATTCCAAGTGTTAATATTCCTGAAAAAACATTTACTTCCATGGAAAATGGTGATAGATTAACTTTTAAGAAAAAGAAATGGTAATTCGCGAGTTACGGTAAAACGCTTTTTCTGCAGAGGACGCTCTGGCCAAATTCCAACCGTGATTTGAGGAGGAAATGTCATGTTAAAAAGAAATTCATTCGTATCTTCATTTTTCATCAGTTCAGCTGTCCTGCTATCAATCTTGCTTCCTTCAGGCCAAGCGCATGCACAGTCTGCATCAATTGAGGCAAAAACCGTAAACAGTACAAAAGAATGGACGACTTCAGATATTGAAGTAACTTATAAACCAAACGCAGTGCTTTCTCTGGGAGCAGTCGAGTTTCAATTTCCTGACGGATTCCACGCGACAACAAGAGATTCTGTGAATGGAAGAACACTGAAAGAAACACAGATTTTAAACGATGGAAAAACGGTCAGGCTCCCGCTTACGCTTGATTTGTTAGGGGCGTCTGAATTCGATCTCGTCATGGTGCGCAAAACGCTTCCGCGTGCAGGCACATACACGATTAAAGGCGATGTGGTAAACGGTCTGGGAATCGGCAGTTTTTATGCTGAAACACAGCTGGTTATCGACCCTCGTTAATATCAATAGAAATGATCAGGGGCTGGTGTGATATCAGCCTCTTTTTTTGTATGGTTAAAAAACTGGTACGAATCTTGCATGTAGATAAGGGTGAACCCAATCAAGAAAGGAATTGATCTATTACAGTTTTTTAAAAGCGCTTACATTTTTCTGGAGATAAAAATATGATGAGGTGAAAAAACATGTCAGAAAAACAAATCACAAAGAATGAAGAAAAAGAAGCTCTCAATTTATTTCTGTCTACGCAAGCGATCATAAAGGAAGCCCTGCGGAAATTGGGCTATCCGAGCGGAATGTATGAATTAATGAAAGAACCGATGAGAATGCTCACTGTACGAATTCCGGTGAAAATGGATAACGGCAGTGTGAAAGTGTTTACAGGCTATCGTTCACAGCACAATGACGCGGTCGGCCCGACAAAAGGGGGCGTGCGTTTTCATCCCGAGGTGAATGAAGAGGAAGTGAAGGCGTTATCGATTTGGATGACGCTCAAATGCGGGATCACGAATTTGCCGTACGGCGGCGGAAAGGGCGGCATTATTTGTGATCCGCGGACAATGTCGTTTGGAGAATTGGAACGGCTGAGCCGGGGGTATGTCCGCGCCATCAGCCAGTTAGTCGGCCCGACAAAGGATATTCCCGCTCCCGATGTATACACCAATTCGCAAATTATGGCGTGGATGATGGACGAATACAGCCGGCTTCGGGAATTCGATTCCCCGGGTTTTATCACAGGAAAACCGCTCGTTTTAGGCGGCTCACAGGGCCGGGAAACAGCAACCGCTCAAGGCGTAACCATTTGTATAGAAGAAGCGGTTAAGAAAAAAGGAATCAAGCTGCAAAACGCGCGCATCATCATACAGGGCTTTGGGAACGCCGGCAGTTTTCTGGCTAAATTTATGCATGATGCCGGCGCCAAGGTTATCGGGATTTCGGATGCCCACGGCGGTCTGTACAACCCGGATGGCCTCGATATTCCTTATTTGCTCGATAAGCGAGACAGTTTCGGAATGGTCACCAATTTATTTACAGATGTCATCACAAATGAAGAGCTGCTCGAACAAGAATGCGATATTTTAGTGCCGGCGGCTATTTCAAATCAAATCACAGCCAAAAACGCCCATAACATTAAGGCCTCAATTGTGGTCGAAGCGGCTAACGGGCCGACGACAATCGACGCGACAAAGATTTTGAATGAAAAAGGCGTACTCCTGGTGCCGGATATACTGGCGAGTGCCGGCGGCGTAACGGTTTCTTACTTTGAATGGGTTCAAAACAACCAAGGATATTATTGGGCAGAAGAAGAGGTTGCTGAAAAGCTGAGAAACGTGATGGTCAATTCATTTGAAACGATTTATCAGACCGCGGCCGCACACAAAGTCGATATGCGCTTGGCGGCTTACATGACGGGAATCAGAAAATCTGCAGAGGCGTCTCAATTCCGCGGATGGGTTTAGGGGGATAATCCCCCTTTCTCCTGCAAAATCATTTTGCATTTTTGTTTGCGTATGGCATGGAAATCGCAAATAGATTTTGCGCTTAATATTCATAAAAGGGAAAATGTTTAGATTTCTGACAAAGTTCTCTGCGATTCTACAAGTTTTTTTGTGAAAAGACGAAATATTGGTACGAATCTTGCTTTTATATTCGTATGAAGGCACATTACATAACGAGGGGGATTACATATGACCGTTTCATATGCGCACGAACCATTCACTGATTTTAAGGAAGCAAAGAATAAAACAGCCTTTCAAGAATCACTGGCCTTTGTAAATACTCAGCTCGGCAAGCATTATCCGCTTGTCATTAATGGAGAAAAGATCGAAACGGATCGTAAAATTGCTTCGATTAATCCGGCCAATAAGGAAGAAGTGATCGGCTACGCCTCAACGGCTAATCAAGAGCTTGCTGAAAAAGCGATGCAATCAGCGTTACAGGCATTTGAATCGTGGAAAAAACAAAGACCGGAGCACCGTGCGAATATTCTTTTTAAAGCTGCGGCTATTTTGCGCAGAAGAAAGCATGAATTTTCAAGCTATCTTGTAAAGGAAGCGGGAAAACCGTGGAAGGAAGCAGATGCTGACACAGCGGAAGCAATAGACTTTTTAGAATACTACGCGCGCCAAATCTTAAAACTGAAGGACGGGGCTCCGGTAAAGAGCCGGGCAGGCGAGTACAATCAATATCATTATGAAGCGCTTGGCGTCGGCATTGTCATTTCGCCATTTAATTTCCCGCTCGCCATTATGGCAGGGACTGCTGCGGCTGCGATTGTCACGGGGAATACGATCCTGTTGAAGCCGGCAGATGCTGCGCCAGTAGTGGCTGCTAAATTTGTCGAGGTGATGGAGGAAGCGGGTTTGCCAAACGGCGTTCTCAATTACATTCCGGGAGACGGAGCGGAAATTGGTGATTTCTTAGTAGAACACCCTAAAACAAGATTTGTATCATTTACAGGCTCCCGTGCGGTCGGCTGCCGGATTTATGAGCGTGCCGCAAAAGTACAGCCGGGCCAAAAATGGCTGAAACGCGTGATTGCTGAAATGGGCGGGAAAGACACAGTGCTTGTCGACAAAGATGCTGATTTGGATCTTGCTGCCTCTTCTATCGTTTACTCCGCATTCGGGTACTCAGGGCAAAAATGTTCAGCGGGTTCCCGTGCAGTGATTCATCAGGATGTCTATGATGAAGTCGTAGAAAAAGCAGTTGCGCTGACCAAAACGCTGACAGTCGGAAGTCCGGAAGACCCTGATACGTATATGGGGCCTGTGATTCATGAAGCTTCCTACAATAAAGTCATGAGCTATATTGAAATCGGCAAGTCTGAAGGCAAGCTTTTGGCCGGCGGAGAAGGCGATGATTCAAAAGGCTACTTTATTCAGCCGACGATCTTTGCAGATGTTGATGAACATGCGCGTCTCATGCAGGAAGAAATCTTCGGTCCGGTTGCTGCCATCTGCAAAGCGCGTGATTTCGACCATATGCTTGAGATTGCAAATAACACAGAATACGGACTGACAGGCGCTCTGCTGACGAAAAACCGTGCGCACATTGAACGGGCTCGCGAGGATTTTCATGTCGGAAACTTATACTTTAACAGAGGCTGTACCGGAGCTATTGTCGGCTATCAGCCATTCGGCGGGTTTAATATGTCCGGAACAGACTCAAAAGCAGGAGGTCCGGATTATTTAATTCTTCATATGCAGGCGAAAACAACGTCCGAAGCGTATTAATTGAGAAAACCGAAATAGTGCGATTGTTTTTAGATCGCACTATTTACATGTTTGGATGAGGGGGATGATGTATGCTCTATACAAAAATCAGTCACATGCCGCCGGCAGAACGGGTTGAGACACTGACAAAGTCTCTGGTCAGCCTCAGCAGTGTAAACGGCACCATCGGCGAAGGGACGAAAGCAGATTTTATCAAAGAAGTCATCATGAGCTATCCTTACTTTCAGGAACATCCTTGCCATGTATGGGAACAGGCTATTCCTAATGACCCGTACAACCGGAAAAATATTTTTGCGTTTGTGGAAGGCAGCGGGGAAAGCCGGAATACTGTCATTTATCACGCCCACTTGGATACGGTGGGAATTGAAGATTTCGGCCCGCTTAAGGATATCGCTTTTGATTCTGAAAAATTGGCTGAGTATTTCTCCAACTATGACTTTGATGAAGACGTTCAGAGGGACGCCAAGTCGGGTGAGTGGATGTTCGGCAGAGGCTCTGTCGACATGCAAAGCGGCATCGCGGTGCATTTGTCCAATCTCCTGCACTTTTCAGAGAACCCCAAAGCATTGCCGGGAAATCTATTATTTATGGCAAACCCGGATGAAGAAAGTCAGCATGCCGGTATTCTCGCCAGTATTTCTGAGCTGAACCGATTAAAAAAGGAAAAACAGATTCAGTATTTGGCTGCCATTAATACCGATTTTATTACGCCGCTGTACGATGGTGATTCAACAAGATATATCTATACCGGAGCCGCGGGAAAGCTGCTGCCTTGCTTTTATATATCCGGCCGGGAAGTGCATGTCGGAGACACGCTTGCTGGCATCGATCCAAATCTCATTTCTTCTGAAATCACAAGACGCATCCACAACAATATTCATTTAGCAGAAAAGATTGAAGGCGAATTGGTTCTGCCCCCATCCTGCTTGTACCAGCGTGATAACAAAGAATCCTATAACGTCCAAACCGCCGTCAGCAGCTATTTGTATTTCAATTATTTTATCTATGAAAAAACAGCAAAGGAAGTCATGGACCAGCTTACCCAAGTCGCTGAGAAAGCGTGCCGGGACACAGAACAAAAATTATCAGAGTATTATGAAGAATATCTGAAGCGAACAAATCTTCCGAAGAGACATTTGTCTTGGGATATTCAAGTCTTCAGTTTGGATCAATACATGGAAAAGCTAAGAAGCCGCGGCGTCGATCCTGAGCAGTGTATAGAGCAAGCATTCAAAGCCAATGAGCACCTTGAACTGCGCATGAGATGTTTTCATGCAATTGAAGAACTCCAAAAGCTTGATCCCGATCAGGGCGCAAAAGTCATTCTGTTTTATGCTCCTCCTTATTTACCGCATAACTATTTAAAAGAAGAAAGCACAAGAGACCAGCTATTGCAGCATGTGATCAAAGAAGCGGTGGACAAAACCGCCGAAACGACAGGCGAAACCTTTGTTTTCAAAAAGTTTTTCCCTTACTTGGCAGACGGCAGCTTTTTATCGCTGCATGAAACCGATGACGAAATTGATTCCTTTATCAGAAACTTCCCGGGGTGGGAGATGATTGGAACCATTCCGTTTAAAGATATACGGAAACTGAACATTCCTTCCATTAACATGGGTGTATACGGAAAAGACGGACATAAATGGACTGAAAGAGTATACAAGCCGTACACATTTCATGTATTGCCTGATCTGATACAGCAGACCACTGTTCACCTTCTGCAAAGCTATCGGATGAATATCAGCACAAAAGAGCCGAAGGGAGAAGGATGATGCAGGATCATAAAAATGAATTGCAGCGCAGTATGAAAAGCCGGCATTTGTTTATGATTGCCTTGGGCGGCGTCATCGGCACCGGTCTGTTTTTAGGTTCCGGCTTTACGATCAGCCAGGCGGGTCCTCTCGGAGCCATTGTCGCCTATATGATTGGCGGATTTTAATGTATCTGGTCATGCTTTGTTTAGGGGAGCTGGCTGTCGCCATGCCGGTGTCCGGATCGTTTCAAGCCTACGCCACAAAGTTTTTGGGGCCGTCGACAGGTTTTATGATCGGATGGCTGTATTGGTTCAGCTGGGCGAATACAGTCGGCTTGGAGCTAACATCAGCGGGCATTTTGATGCAAAGATGGCTGCCCTCCGTGCCGATCTGGATATGGTGTCTCGTTTTCGGTGTCATCATCTTTTTGATTAATGCGCTGTCTGTCCGAAGCTTTGCGGAAATGGAATTTTGGTTTTCGAGCATCAAAGTGACAGCGATCATATTATTTATCGTGATCGGCGGGTGCGCCGTGTTTGGCTTGATTGATTTTAAAGGCGGTCAGGAAACGCCTTTTCTATCTCATTTCATGACTGATAAAGGACTGTTTCCAAATGGCGTGCTGGCTGTTATGTTTACGCTGGTTATGGTCAATTTCTCATTTCAGGGGACAGAGCTGGTCGGAATTGCGGCAGGGGAGAGTGAAAGTCCGGAAAAGACACTGCCAAAGTCCATTCGAAATGTCATCTGGCGAACGCTGTTTTTCTTTGTGCTGGCTATGTTTGTCTTGGTTGCCATTCTTCCGTATGAAACGGCTGGGGTGATTGAGAGTCCGTTTGTAGCGGTGCTTGATCAAATCGGCATCCCATTTGCGGCTGATATGATGAACTTTGTCATATTAACGGCGATTTTATCTGTTGCCAATTCTGGTTTATATGCAGCCTCGCGTATGATGTGGTCGCTTTCAACTAACAAAATGGGCCCGGCCCTTTTAACGAGACTGACCAAAAAAGGGGTGCCGATCAATGCCCTGCTGATTACGATTGGGATTTCCGGCTGTTCGCTGCTGACTAGCGTCATGGCTGCAGAAACCGTGTATTTATGGTGTATATCAATCTCAGGCATGGTGACAGTTGTCGCGTGGATGTCCATTTGCGCCTCGCAATTTTTCTTTCGCAGGCGGTTCCTCGCTGAAGGCGGAAACGTGAACGACCTGGAATTCAGAACCCCTCTTTATCCGTTGGTGCCGATTCTTGGGTTTGTATTATACGGATGCGTATTGATAAGCCTTATATTCATCCCAGATCAAAGAATCGGCTTGTACTGCGGTGTACCAATCATTATTTTCTGCTATGCGTACTATCATCTGAGCGTCAAGAAACGCTTACAAAATGAACCGCTGAAAAAAGAGCAAACAGAAGCGCAATAGAAGAAGCTCTCCGGGAGACCGGAGAGCTTTTTTACGCGTTACGTCTGACAAGAAACACATAGGACAATATCGCGAGCACATCAAAGCCGAATATACTCAACGCCATCGGCCGCGCGTTTTCTTCCCCGGCTACACCGGCGAGCGCCGTTGATGGCAAACGGCATGCTGAACATCTGAGCCGACACACCGTAAATGTTTTGCAGGATAAACGGCGAACCGGAAATATACGCAAACATGCCGGTCCCGATATAGGCCTGGCTGAAAGCAAAACCCATAAACGCCCGGTCGCCAAGCAAGTGCCGACATGTGATCAGCTTTCAGGCAGTGATTCAGGCAATGCGGTCAGAACCGTGACAAAAATAAGACACCCGGTCCCTGCCAGCATGATAAACAAAGTTGACCAGTCAGTAAATTGAAGGATGAATCCTCCCGAAATCGGGCTAACTGTGAATAACCTTGATTCATCACCTGACCCGCCTTAACAAATGCATTACTATAGCATATCCCAGGATATGTTTTTGTTTTATTTTAAATTTGAAACAAGAAATCCCTTATTCGTATTTGAATGCAAATAATAAAAAGAAAATTATTTTCGTTCGAATTGTAAATTGCAAATAAAGGATGCTAAACTATAATTCAACTTTATTTTAAGATTCCGGAAGAGGTGTTAAGGGAGAATGAACAGTAAACAAAACAATCACATCAAATCAAAACATCATTTTCCGCTATTTCTTGCGCTGGCTTTAACAATGGGCGTATTTGCGGCTGGATCTGAAGAGCTTGTCATTTCACCGCTGCTGCCTGATTTAGCAGATGCCTTCAACTCAGATGTCAGCGTGCTTGCGCTATCTATCAGTATATATGGGATCATGATCTTTATCGGTGCCCCGCTGCTGGTGCCTTTAGGGGATAAATACTCGAGAGAACTGAGTTTAATGCTGGGACTCGTGATCTTTATTATAGGAACCGTGATATGCGCTTTGGCGCAAAATATTTTTTTCTTCTTTTTAGGCCGTGCGCTTTCAGGGTTGGCGGCAGGTGCGTTTGTCCCGACCGCTTACGCAGTTGTCGGGGATCGTGTTCCGTATACATATCGGGGGAAAGTGATGGGTCTGATCGTATCAAGCTGGTCGCTTGCACTGATTTTCGGTGTGCCGATCGGATCATTTATAGGCGGCGTCTTACATTGGAGATGGACATTCTGGATTTTCGCCTTGATGGGTGCACTTGTTGTTTTGCTCGTCCTATTTGAAATGCGCCGCCATAACGATAATAAAAGCACCGTCCAGGAGGAAAAAGATGAGCCGGCGGGGACATTTCGAGACGCGCTTAAAGTGCCGCGTGTTCCCGTTTATATCATAATCACTTTGTGCAATATGATTGGTTTTTACGGTATGTATTCGTTTTTAGGCTCTTACCTACAGGACGTTTTTACCGGAGGCAATACGGCTGCCGGCTTATTTATTATGATTTATGGCATCGGGTTTTCCATGAGTGTCTTTACAGGTAAGATTGCCGACCGCATTGGAAAAATGCGCTCTCTGATCATTGCGCTGGCGGTCATCAGCGTTCTGCTGGCTTGTATCGCGTATGCGCCCGCATCAATGCCTCTGCTAATCATCAGTCTATTCATCTGGGGGTTAATGCAAAGCTTGACGGTGACGCTGCTCAGCACCATTTTGAGTGATTGCTCAGAGCGTCATCGCGGGAAAATTATGGCGTTTTACAGCCTTGCCTCAAATTTGGCTGTGACATTAGGTTCTGCTTTGATGGGACCTGTATATGTGGGATACGGTTATGCAGCTGTCGGAATGATTTGCGCCATCATTACAGTGCTCGGTTTTGTGCTCAGTGTATTCGCATATAAAAAGTACGGAAAGCATGAGCAGAAAGCAGATCATTCCTTATCCCAATAAACAAAGTTTCTAAATTCCTATAACAAAAAACCCTTTCTTAAGGGTTTTTCTGTTTGTATGGGAATAATTATCAGTATTTTCAAAAAATGTTGACAGTTCGATTGCCGCTGGATAAAATTTACTTAAAATTTAAAAGATTGGTTGGTGCTCATGATTATATTGGATAATAGCATTCAGACAAAAAACAAAGCTTATTCAATATCAAAACTGATTACAGTCAACACGCTCGGCCCAGAAGGGACAAGCAGTGAGTACGCAGCAAAACATTTCATCTCTAATTTTACTCTTCTCCAAGGGCTAAACAGTAAATTATCTTTGCATGATACATTTGAATCATGCATCGAAAGGACTCTTCAAAGCCCGCTGGAATACACCATCGTTCCACATGCTTATGACGGCATTAAACATTTCTACATGAGGCCGGATTTGCAGCTTTTGCAAATCTTCAGGTGCGATACACCGATGTACGGCCTGGCTGTCCGTCCTGATTTCACATTCAGCGACGACATGCTTGACACATCTATTATTGTTTCACACCCATCACCTATCAATTTAATTAAATATTTTACCCGCAAAGACGTCAGGTTCGAGCTGGTCAACTCAACCAGCGCCGCAGCAAAAAAAGTAAAAGAAGGTCTTTCTGACATTGCTTTAACCAATGAACTGGCAAGACAAAAATACGGGCTCAAATTTGTTAAGACATTTAAAAGCATTCCTATGAGCTGGTCATTATTCGGAAAAGGAGACGTTGATTATGAAAACTGAACAAGATGTGAAGGAGATTTATTTCCCGACACCAAAATTAATAGAGTGGGAGAACGGAGTGAGACAGTATTCCACCGTCCGCGGCGATACTGAAGTGCTAATGTCTTACGTTCCGCCGCATACGAACGTTGAACCGCATCAGCACAAGGAAGTCCAAATCGGCATGGTCGTTTCAGGCGAGCTGTCCATGACTGTCGGAGACGTCACAAAAAAAATGACAGCCTTGGAATCGGCATATATCGCGCCGCCGCATGTGCCTCACGGAGCTAGAAATGAAACAGACCAAGAAGTCATTGCCATTGATATTAAACGGTATAAAGCTGATGAAACGTATACAAGTCCTGAAGACTACTTTTTGAATATTTTCAAAACGAGAGATTTATTGCCTGGCATGGAAGTCACGTTCTTTGTTGAGGATTGGATAGAAATTATGCTGGCCAAGATTCCTGGAAACGGCGGCGAAATGCCTTTCCATAAACATCGCAATGAACAAATCGGCATCTGCATCGGCGGCGGATATGATATGACCGTTGAAGGCTGCACAGTGGATATGACATTCGGCACCGCCTATTTCTGTGAACCTCGTGAAGACCACGGTGCCATCAACCGTTCTGAAAAAGAATCTCAATCCATTAACATCTTCTTTCCGCCGCGCTACAACAGAGCAAAAACGAAAAAGATAAAGGCGGATGAATCATCATGAACCTCACCGATAAAACCGTCCTCATAACAGGAGGCGCATCAGGCATCGGCTATGCCGCGGTTCAAGCTTTTTTGAACCAGCAGGCAAATGTGGTTGTGGCGGATATTGATGCAGCACAGGGAGAAGTCATGGTCCGGCAAGAAAATAATGACCGGCTGCACTTTGTGCAAACAGATATAACAGACGAAGCTGCCTGCCAGCACGCTGTTCAATCGGCAATCAATACATTCGGAGGATTAGATATTTTAATTAATAATGCGGGGATCGAAATCGTGGCGCCTATTCATGTGATGGAGCTGAGCGATTGGAATAAGGTGCTCCAAGTCAATCTGACAGGCATGTTTTTAATGAGCAAGCACGCACTCAAGCATATGCTGGCTGCCGGCAAGGGCAATATCATTAATACGTGCTCTGTCGGCGGAGTCGTGGCATGGCCTGATATCCCGGCATATAACGCCAGCAAAGGCGGCGTGTTGCAGCTGACAAGGTCAATGGCTGTTGATTACGCCAAACATCAAATCCGCGTTAATTGTGTATGTCCGGGGATTATTGATACGCCGTTAAATGAGAAATCCTTTATGGAAAATAATGAAGGCACACTTGAAGAAATCAAGAAAGAAAAGGCGAAGGTGAATCCGATGCTAAAACTCGGAAAACCTGAAGAAATAGCAAACGTTATGCTGTTTTTAGCCTCTGATTTATCAAGCTACATGACCGGAAGCGCCATCACCGCAGACGGAGGATATACCGCACAATAGAGAGAGAAGGAGTGTTTTACATATGGAGAGAAAAACAGTTTTGGTTATCGCTGATCTTGGAGGCTGCCCGCCGCATATGTTTTATCAAAGCGCTGCTGAAAAATATAACCTGGTCAGCTTTATTCCGAGACCATTTGCCATTACAGCTTCCCATGCGGCACTTATTGAAAAATACTCGGTCGCGGTCATAAAGGATAAAGATTATTTTCAGAGTATCACAGATTTCGAGCATCCCGATTCCATTTACTGGGCGCATGAGGATCATGACAAACCCGAAGAAGAGGTAGTCGAGCAAATCGTCAAGGTTGCCGAAATGTTTGGAGCGGAAGCCATCACAACAAACAATGAATTATTCATCGCTCCGATGGCGAAAGCCTGTAAACGTCTCGGCTTAAGAGGAGCGGGTGTACAAGCTGCCGAAAATGCCAGAGATAAAAATAAAATGAGGGCAGCGTTTAATAAAGCCGGGGTCAAAACAATCAAAAACAAACGGGTCACAACCCTTGAAGATTTCCGCTCCGCGCTGAAAGAGATCGGCACGCCGCTCATCTTAAAACCGACATACTTGGCGAGTTCAATCGGCGTGACGCTGATTACGGACACCAAAACAGCAGAAGCCGAGTTTAACAGAGTGAATGACTACCTGAAATCCATTAATGTGCCGAAGGCGGTTACGTTTGAAGCCCCGTTTATTGCGGAGGAATTTTTACAGGGAGAATACCCGGACTGGTATCAAACCGAGGGATACTCCGACTATATCAGCATAGAAGGGATCATGGCGGACGGAGAATATGTTCCAGTCGCGATTCATGACAAAACACCGCAAATCGGATTTACGGAAACCTCGCATATCACGCCGTCCATCTTGGATGATGAAGCGAAAAAGATCATTATTGAAGCGGCCAAAAAAGCAAATGAAGGGCTTGGGCTGGAAAACTGCGCGACACATACAGAAATCAAGTTAATGAAAAATAGAGAAGCCGGTTTAATAGAGTCTGCGGCCAGGTTCGCCGGATGGAATATGATTCCGAATATTAAAAAGGTCTTCGGCGTCGACATGGCGCAATTATTGCTGGATGTTCTCTGTTTCGGAAAAGACGCCGATCTTCCGGATGGATTGCTGGAGCAAGAACCTTGCTATATCGCCGACTGTCATTTGTACCCGGAGCATTTCAAACAAAACGGGCAGCTTCCTGAAGCGGCGGAGGATATGATCATTGAATCCATCAACATTCCGGATGGGCTGCTGAAAGGAGATACGGAACTTGTTTCTTTCTCGGCTGCGGCACCAGGTACGTCTGTTGATTTGCGCCTTTTTGAAGCCTTCAATTCCATTGCCGCATTTGAACTGAAAGGAAGCAATTCCCAGGATGTAGCCGATTCAATTAAACACATCCAGCAGCATGCAAAGCTTACTGCGAAGTATGTGCTGCCGGTATGAAACAGTTAAAGCCAAATTCTAAATACTTGCTTTACGGGCAGGCGCTTTCGTTTATGGGAGACTATTGTGTTCTCCCGGCCCTGCTCATTTTGTCTACATATTATCACGATTATTGGGTGACGTCAGGAGTCATTGCGGTCAGAAGCATTCCGATGGTGTTTCAGCCGTTTTTAGGGGTGCTCGTTGACCGATTGGACAGAATTAAAATTATGCTGTGGACGGATGTCATCAGGGGCATCATCTTTTTGGGGCTCACCTTTCTCCCAAAAGGCGAGTATCCGCTGGTTTTTCTGGCCCTGCTGTTTGTCTCTTACGGGAGCGGCGTATTTTTTAATCCGGCGCGTCTCGCGGTCATGTCTTCTCTGGAATCAGATATTAAAAATATCAATACCTTATTCGCTAAAGCCACGACCATTTCTATCATTGTCGGGGCGGCCGCCGGAGGGTTATTCCTGTTAGCCGGGTCTGTAGAGATGGCTGTTGCCTTTAACGGTGTGACATACCTGGTTTCAGCGTTTTTTATCAGGCGAATTAAGCTGCAATTTGTCCCGATTCAGTCTGAAAATATAAAAGAAGCCTTTCAGTCTTTTAAAGAAGGGCTGAAGGAAATCAAAACCAATTCATTCGTGTTAAACGCCATGTTTACGATGATTACGATGGCAATGCTTTGGGGGATCGTGTACAGCTATTTTCCGATTGTCAGCCGCTTTTTGGGTGACGGGGAGATCGGCAACTTTATCCTTACCTTCTGCATCGGCTTCGGCGGTTTCATCGGAGCGGCGCTTGTCAGCAAGTGGGGCTTTAACAACAATAAAGGCTTGATGTACTTTACCATTTTATCAATCGTCTCGCTGGCGCTGTTTTTATTCACGCCCATTTTCGCTGTATCTGTCATTGCTGCCATTCTCTTTTTCATCGCCATGGAATATGGGGAAGTGCTTGCAAAGGTTAAAGTTCAGGAAAACGCGGCGAACCAGATTCAAGGGCGTATTTTTTCGGTGGCTGAAGCGTCCATTGGCTTGTGCATTTCGATTGGTTCCATGCTTATCAACGTGTTAGAGGCTCCTGTCATCATGGGGCTGATTGTTATCATGGTAAGCGGTTTGTTTTTGCATACAAAGCTGGTGAACAAGTCTTTTTTGGAACGGGATAAAAAAACTGAGCAAATTCACTTATAAGGAGTCTTTCAGATGGAAATAACACCGTCCGACGTCATCAAGACACTTCCAAGGCAAGAATTTTCTCTCGTTTTTCAAAAGGTAAAAGAAATGGAAAAAACGGGGGCGCAAGTCATTAATCTTGGACAGGGGAACCCTGACCTTCCTACTCCGCCGCATATCGTGCAGGCATTGCAGGAGGCGGCTGTGAACCCTTCTTTCCACGGGTATGGGCCATTCAGAGGCTATCCCTTTCTGAAGGAAGCGATTGCCGCTTTCTATAAAAGAGAATACGGAGTGACAATCAATCCTGAAACAGAAGTGGCGCTCTTTGGCGGGGGAAAAGCAGGCTTGTATGTTTTGACACAATGCCTGCTCAATCCGGGAGATATCGCTTTGGTCCCGAACCCGGGCTATCCTGAATACCTTTCGGGTATTACAATGGCAAGAGCAGAGCTGCACGAAATGCCGCTGCACGCAGAAAACGGCTATCTGCCAGACTTTGAGAAAATAGATCCCGCTGTGTTACAAAAAGCGAAGCTGATGTTTTTGAACTATCCGAATAACCCGACGGGAGCTGTGGCGGATGCGGCTTTTTATGCAAAAGCGGCCGCATTTGCAAAAGAGCACCAGATTCATTTGATCCATGACTTTGCGTACGGCGCATTTGAGTTTGATAAAAAACCGGCCAGCTTCCTGCAGGCGGAGGACTCAAAAACTGTGGGCGCGGAGCTTTATTCGTTTTCAAAAACATTTAACATGGCCGGCTGGAGAATGGCGTTTGCCGTCGGAAATGAAAAGATCATTCAAGCGGTCAATGAATTTCAGGATCACGTCTTTGTCGGCATGTTCGGCGGACTGCAGCAGGCGGCCAGTGCGGCGCTGTCTGGAGATCCGGAACAAACAGATCGCTTGAAACGCATCTATGCGGAACGGATTGACTTTTTTACGGAGCTATGTGAAAAAGAACTGGGCTGGAAGATAGAAAAACCAAAAGGAACATTTTATGTATGGGCTGAAATTCCAAAAATGTTTGAGTCTTCTCATCAATTCTCTGACTACCTGCTGGAGCAGGCCCATGTTGTCGTAACGCCGGGCGAGATTTTCGGCAGCAACGGAAAACGTCATGTCAGAATATCAATGGTATCGAAGCAGGAGGATCTGCGGGAATTTGTCATGCGGATTCAAAAGCTGAACCTGCCGTTTGCCTCATTAGAAGAAGTATCCCGCTAAAAAGCGGGATTTTTTTATATGCTTTTCATGCTGCCGCCGTCAGCAGAAATTTGCTGCCCGGTGATATAGGAGGCTTCCTCGGAAGCGAGAAACGCGGCGAGCGCTGCGGTTTCTTCGGCTGATCCGACCCGTTTCATCGGGATGCCAGAAGCAATCTGTTCTACGGCTTCTTGTTTGGATATGCTGTTCTTTTCCATCACATTCTTCACAAATTGATGGTAACGGTCTGTAGCGATAAAACCAGGATTCAGGCAGTTGACAGTAATATTGTGAGGAGCAAGCTGAATGGAAATATTTTTACTGGCGTTAATTAAAGCGGCATTCATCATGCTGTTTGTAAACATATTGGCGCCGGGTTCTTTCCACAGATTTCCGACAATGTTGATGATTCTGCCAAACTCGTTTTGTTTCATCAGAGAGGCGGCACGCTTGATAGCGTCAATATAGGCAACGGTTTTCTGTGTGAACGTGGCCGTCATATCCTCTATATGACAGTTATCAAATGTGTCAGGCGCGCCGCCCGGGATATTATTAATCAGAACATCAAGCCGTCCGCATTGAGATTCAATTTCTTTAAAAATCTCCTCTCTCGTTTGCTGGTCAGACATATCACCCGCAAGGACAATGACACTCGCTTCAGGATGCTTGGCCAAAATGTCTTCTTTGACAGATTCAATATTGTCCAAGACTCGCGAATTGATGACAACGGTAAAATGCTGGTCTGCTAATTTCAGAGCAATTGCTTTTCCGATCCCTTGACTGGCTCCCATAATAAATGCGGTTCGTTTTGACAAATAACTGCACCCCTTTGAAAAAATTGGATTATTATCTACATCGTAAAAAAAAACGGAGAAAATAGCAAATTTTATTTAAATTCTGACAAAGAGGAATCGAAAAACTCCCGCCAGCTGCGGCGGGAGGAGAAATTATACATATAGGAATTGAGGAAGTGTATCAAGCGAAAGGCGGTTGCCCACAAAGAACGAGCCAAATTCGCCGTAGCGCGCGCTGACTTCGTCAAAACGCATTTCATATACAAGCTTCTTGAATTGAAGCACATCATCACTGAACAGCGTAACTCCCCATTCGTAATCGTCAAAGCCGACTGAACCTGTGATGATCTGTTTCACTTTGCCAGCATAGCTGCGTCCGATTAAGCCGTGGCTTCTCATCAAGTTTCTTCGTTCTTCCATAGAAAGCATGTACCAGTTGTCATTGCCGGATCTTCTTTTATCCATTGGATAGAAGCATACATATTTTGATTCCGGCAGTTCAGGGTAAAGGCGCGCACGTACATGCGGATTTTCATACGGGTCGCCGTCGCCGCTCGCCAAATAGTTGCTCAGTTCAACAACTGACACGTAGGAGTAAGCCGGAATGGTGAACTCAGCAAGTCTTGATTTGTTGAATTCGAGCTCAATTTCATTTAATTCTTCCATTGTAGGGCGAAGAATCATCAGCATAAAATCAGCTTTTTGGCCAACGATGCTGTAAAGGGTTTGTGAGCCTTTCCCTTCTTTTTGGGCGACTCCCCATTTTTCAAGCAATCCTGTAAATTCATGAATGATAGACTGGCGCTCATCACTTGACAGCAGCTTCCAGGAAGTCCAGTCCATTGTGCGGAAATCATGAAGCGCATACCAGCCGTCCAGCGTTTTTGCCGCTTCATTTGTCATTTGCTGTTCACTCATTTATCTTCACTCCTATTATCTTTTCGTTAATGCCTTCACTATATCATAGTTTATCCGATTCTACTGTGGAGAAACCTTGAACATCCGATTCGTATATCTCCTCAAAAATAAGAGAACATATAAGGAAAGAATCAGTTACTTAAATTAGTTAGAAAAATAAGATTTTTTGATGAAAGCGCTATAATAAAAGTTGGCTGTTTGAATTTGACTGGAAGAAGAGTATGCTAGTAAAAGAAAGCGTTTTTGTAACTTTTTGAGGAGGGTTTATTGTGGCAGATTTATTTTCAACAGTGCAAGAAAAAGTAGCTGGAAAAGGCGTTAAAATTGTATTTCCTGAAGGCTTGGACGAACGTATTTTAGTTGCGGTCAGCAAGCTTGCAGAAAATAAAGTGCTGAATCCAATTGTGATCGGCAATGAAAATGAGATCCAAGCAAAAGCAAAAGAACTGAATGTGACGCTTGACGGCGTTGATATTTATGATCCTCATACATATGAAGGCATGGAAGATCTTGTACAGGCATTCGTAGAACGCCGCAAAGGCAAAGCAACAGAAGAACAGGCTCGAAAAGCGCTCTTAGACGAGAACTACTTCGGCACAATGCTTGTGTACAAAGGCCTTGCAGCGGGTCTTGTGAGCGGAGCGGCTCATTCAACTGCCGACACTGTCCGTCCGGCTCTTCAAATCATCAAAACAAAAGAAGGCGTGAAAAAGACTTCAGGCGTCTTCATCATGGCACGCGGCGATGAGCAGTACGTATTCGCAGATTGCGCGATCAACATTGCACCTGACAGCCAAGATCTTGCAGAAATCGCAATCGAAAGCGCCAATACGGCAAAAATGTTCGACATTGATCCTCGCGTAGCAATGCTCAGCTTCTCTACAAAAGGCTCAGCAAAATCTGATGAAACAGAAAAAGTAGCGGATGCTGTGAAAATCGCGAAAGAAAAAGCGCCTGAATTAACGCTTGACGGCGAATTCCAATTTGACGCTGCATTCGTTCCATCTGTAGCTGAGAAAAAAGCGCCGGATTCCGAGATCAAAGGAGACGCGAACGTATTCGTATTCCCAAGCTTGGAAGCAGGAAACATCGGCTACAAAATTGCTCAGCGTTTAGGCAACTTTGAAGCTGTAGGACCAATCCTGCAAGGCTTAAATATGCCTGTTAACGATCTTTCAAGAGGTTGTAACGCTGAAGATGTTTACAATCTTGCATTAATTACAGCGGCACAAGCACTGTAAGAAAAGCGATGGCAGCTCTCTCGCAGAGGGCTGCTTTTTTTGCGCCTTCTTTACCAGGACAGATGATATGAGTAAAATAAAGAAAACTGATCATCATTATAAATCTTATTCATGACAGGGGTGGGGCCTTTGTATTACGACGTGCTGAAAACCTTTATCGCGGTGGTGGAAGAAAAAAACTTCACAAAAGCAGCAGAAAAGCTGATGATTTCCCAGCCCAGCGTCAGTCTGCATATTAAAAATCTTGAAAAAGAATTTCAAACGGCTCTGCTGAATCGGTCGCCGAAGCATTTTACGACAACACCGACAGGGGACATTTTGTATCAAAGGGCAAAGCAAATGGTATTTCTCTACGAGCAGGCCAAGGCTGAAATTTACGCGCACCATCATTATGTAAAAGGTGAATTGAAAATAGCCGCCAGTTTTACAATCGGAGAGTATATTCTTCCGCCGCTTCTTGCCCAGCTGCAAAAGCTGTATCCTGAGCTGAATCTGGACGTCATGATTGGCAATACAAAGGAGGTAAGCGAACGTGTCCGAATGCTTCAGGCTGATATCGGGCTGATTGAAGGACATACGGACGAGAATGAACTGGAAATTGAACCGTTTATGGAGGATGAAATGTGCATCGCAGCGCCAAACCAGCATCCGCTTGCCGGAAAAAGAGACATTTCAATCAGCGATTTGCAAAATGAAGCGTGGGTGACAAGGGAAAAAGGCTCCGGCACAAGGGAATATCTCGATCATGTGCTCAGCTCGAACGGACTGCGGCCGAAGTCGATGTTCACCATCAGCAGCAATCAAGGTGTAAAAGAAGCGGTGATCAGCGGCATGGGTTTATCGGTCTTATCAAGAAGCGTGCTGCATAAGGATTTGATCCACCGTGACATTTCAATTCTCCACATTAAAGATTTCTCATTAAAGCGCAAGCTGTCTTATATTCATTCTCCTCTCATGGAGAATACAAAAAATAAAGAAATTTTCATTACGATGCTGAAAAGCAATTTTCAATCATCACGGGTGAAATGATATAATAGGTTTCGTTCATAAGCCTAACATGAAAGGGTTTTACATAGATGGCAAACCAACCGATTGATTTACTGATGCAGCCGACATGGAGAGTCATTGACCAATCCAGTCTCGGCCCTTTATTTGACGCGAAGCAATCCTTCGCTATGGACGATACGCTGTGCGCCTCTGTAGGAAAAGGCGTGTCGCCGGCGACAGCACGCTCTTGGGTGCACCACGACACGATTGTCCTCGGTATTCAGGATACGCGGCTCCCGTTTTTGCAGGACGGCATTGCCCTGCTCGAAAATGAGGGATACCGCGTCATCGTCCGCAATTCCGGCGGTCTTGCTGTTGTTTTGGATGAAGGCGTTTTAAATATTTCTCTCATATTCGAGGACCAAAAGAAGGGCATCGATATAGACAGAGGATACGAAGCAATGGTGGAACTGATGAAACGGATGCTTAAGCCGTACGGGGCAAAGATTGAAGCCTATGAAATTGAGGGCTCCTATTGTCCAGGCAGCTATGATCTCAGCATTGACGGCAAAAAGTTCGCCGGCATTTCTCAAAGACGTCTTCGCGGCGGTGCAGCCGTTCAAATTTATCTCTGTGCAGATAAAAGCGGCAGCGAGAGGGCAGATCTGATCAGACGATTCTATCAAGCCGCCCTGAAGGATAAACAGAACGACAAAAAAGGCGTCTACCCGGATATACGTCCGGAAACCATGGCATCGTTAAGTGAGCTTCTGCATACCGATATCTCCGTACAGGATTTAATGCTTGCTTTGCTTACGGAATTAAAAGCGTTAAGCACCCACCTCTACTCAGCCGGACTGTCCATTGACGAGGAATTGGAATTTGAGAAAAATCTTGTCCGGATGGCAGAACGGAATGAAAAGGTGTTTGGATGAACGCCATTTGCATGTCAGCCGATACGGCTGGCATGCTTTTTTTCGCCTATCATCTTGTTTTCAGATAAATCTTTCTTATAAACAGAAAACAATTACAGCAAAAAAAGCGATAAAATAACAGCAGCATCTGCATACAAAGGGGAGAGGCAAATGAAAGGGAATGTTTACAGCCTGTTTGTGCTGATCGCGGCTTTTTTCTGGGGAACAACCGGCACTGTTCAGGCGCTGGCTCCAGAAAGCGCCACTCCGCTGGCATTCGGAGCGGTCAGATTATTGGTAGGCGGCAGCGCCATGCTTCTTGTGGTCTGGATCAGCCGAGAGCTTCACGTGAAAAATTGGTCTTGGCCGCCCGTGTTTTTAGCAGCGATTTGTATGGCCTGTTATCAGCCGCTTTTTTTCACCGCCGTAAAAGAAACAGGGATTGCGGTTGGGACAGTGATTGCCATCGGCAGTGCGCCTATTATTGCCGGGAGCTTAGAGTGGGCCGTTTTGAAAAAACGTCCGCGAAATTCCTGGTGGATTGCAACTGTATTGGCTTTTGCGGGATGCTGGCTCCTGTTTTCAGACGGCTCCAATGTTCGGATTGATGTGTCAGGGGTTCTCATGGCGATTGGAGCAGGTGCATCTTTTGCGGGTTATACCTTGATCAGTAAATCAATGATGAAAACACAGCCGCCGAGAGCTACCTCAGCTGTTGTCTTTATGCTCAGCGCCATATTGCTGATGCCGCTATTGTGGCAGTCGGATCTCTCTTGGATGCTGACCCCAAAAGGATGGGGAACGAGCCTTTATATCGGGGTAATTGCGACATGCGCGGCCTACTTTTTGTTTGCAAAAGGGCTCACCGGCGTTCCGGCTTCGGCAGCGGTTACACTGTCCCTGGCTGAGCCGCTGACCGCCTCATTGCTGGGCGTGTTTTTCATAGGTGAAATGCTTTCTCTTTCCTCATGGCTCGGCATCGTGCTGATGATGTTAGGGCTTCTGGTCATTTCAGGGGCGCCTCGCAAGCAAAAGCCGGCTGAAGCGGCTCATGTGTCTTAATAGATTAGCATAAGCTTGGGCTCATTTTACAAGAATAACGGAGCCGCCGCAAAAACAGAAAATCCTCTTTTCTAAAAGGAAAAGGGGATTTTTTAATGGCAAAACCCCAAAACAGGACATCGTTTTGGGGTTTTTAAAAGCTATTCCGCCATTTTTTCTAAATTTCCGTTCCGGTCCATTTTGAAGGACGGAGAGGCATGTTCATCATCTTCAAATAAAACTAGTTTTCTGGCTCTATTCATGATTTTTACCAAGGTTTCATAATCTTCCTGGATCGTTTTTTGATCTTTTTCAAGTTTTTGAACTTCTGCTTCCAGCTGTTCTGTCTTGCTTTGTAATTCTTGATTTTCTTTCTTTAAACGCTCATTTTCCATTTTTAAAGCTGAGGATTGCTCATGATTGCCTTCGTAATTCTGCAGGAATCTGATGACATCATTCATCGTCATCTCAGGCGCAGACGTTTGAGGAGACAATAAGTGTGATAGACTAGCTAACTCTTCCTTAAAGCTGTCATCCACAAAAGGCATGTGCTCGCCTGACATCAAAGCCTGCTTCTCATTTTCGGCAGTCGGGGTTTCAGGTTTCACCTGCTCCTCCTGCACTGCAGTTTCTTGAATTGTTTCGGGATCAACCGCAGGAGGCTGATATAGCAGTCTTTTCTTCGCTGGCTGCCCGTTTCCGAGGGCTCTCATGCGCTGTTTTCGCTGTTTTTTTGCAAGCTGAAGCGCTTTTTCATATTGATGGCGCACCACCGCGTTCCATCTGAATCCGCAGGCTGCGGACGTCCGATTTAATTTATCGCCGACCTCTTCAAAGGCATTCAGCTGAGTGCTGCCTTCTCTTACATGCCGAAGCACGGTTTCGGCTAAAAGCAAATCATTTTCTTCTGACCAAGCGTCCTGGCGCTGTTTTGTCATTTATCTCAACTCCCATTTTTCTTTTCATGATATTAGAATGTCCAGATTGGAAAATATTTATACAAATTGGCTGGAAGAATAGGAGATACGGAGGCTGAAGCGGCTTGCAGGAACAGTCGAATCCTTGTACAATGAGGAGTGATGTGATTTTTTCGACAAAGCGATTTTAGGTTTAAAACATAGATGAACATAGAAATGAAGGGAAGCGTACGTCATGGCTAATGAATTTCGAGTGTGTGATGATTGCCAAGCCACTAATATCAAAACATTGCTGCCGCGTTTAAAAGAAGTAGACCCGGACGCAAAGGTTGAGGTAGGGTGCCAATCTTATTGCGGGCCCGGACGGAAAAAATCGTTTGCTTTTGTAAACAATCGCCCGCTGTCAGCTCCGACAGAGAATGAGCTGATTGACAAAGTGAAAAAGAAATTAAAAAAGTAAAAACATATTTTTTCATAGCCTCGGCCCTCTGGTCAGGCTTTTTTGCTTCACATCATGTGATTTTCGGAAAGATGGAACAAATCGTCGGACAAATTCAAGGATGTTTTCAAAGAATAGAGTCGATATAATAGAAACACGGCTAAAAAAAAGAGGGAATGACGATGGCGTATCCAAATGGAAAATTATCAGAAGAAAAAGTGTTTAAAGATCCGGTGCACCGCTATGTTCATGTACGGGACAAGCTGATATGGGATCTGATCGGAACCCGCGAATTTCAGCGTCTCCGCAGAATCAAGCAGCTCGGCACGACGTATTTGACGTTCCATGGCGCTGAGCACAGCCGGTTCAACCATTCTCTCGGTGTCTACGAAATTGTCAGGAGAATGGTTGATGATGTCTTTAAAGGCCGTCCTGAATGGGATGACAGTGAGCGCGAACTCTGCTTGTCCGCGGCGCTGCTTCATGATCTCGGGCACGGGCCGTTCTCGCATTCATTTGAAAAAGTCTTTCATCTTGACCACGAAGATTTTACAAGAGATATCATTTTGGGAGACACAGAGGTTAATCAGGTGCTCAGAAAGGTGAGCCCGCGTTTCCCGCAGGATGTTGCTGAAGTCATTGCCAAAACATATAAAAACAAACAAGTGGTCAGCCTGATTTCGAGTCAGATTGACGCGGACCGCATGGATTATCTGCAGCGCGACGCTTACTATACGGGCGTCAGCTACGGCCATTTTGACATGGAGCGGATTCTCCGGGTGATGCGCCCGCGTGAGGATCAAATCGTCATTAAACAAAGCGGAATGCACGCTGTAGAAGACTATATTATGAGCCGCTACCAAATGTACTGGCAGGTCTATTTCCACCCTGTGACGAGAAGTGCGGAGGTTATTTTAACGAAGATTCTCCACAGAGCGAAGCAGCTCCATGATGAAGGTTATGTGTTCACTCATGCTCCGGTTCATTTCTATTCTATTTTTGAAGGGAAACTGACGCTGGAGGATTATTTGAGGCTGGATGAATCTATTATTTTGTATTATTTCCAGGCATGGGAGGATGAAGAAGACCCGATTTTATCCGATTTGTGCCGCAGATTCATTAACCGCCAGCTGTTCCAATACGTTGAATTTAATCCGAATGAAGAGATGTCGGCCTATTTTGAGCTGACCTCATTATTCAAAGAGGCTGGAATCGATCCGAGCTATTATTTGGTCGTGGATTCTTCTTCAGATCTGCCATACGATTTTTACCGTCCAGGAGAGGAAGAGGAGCGTTTGCCGATCCATCTCTTGACGCAAAACGGTCAAATCAAAGAGCTGTCCAGACAGTCGGCCATTGTGGAATCCATCTCCGGTAAGCGGCGGACGGACCACAAGCTGTACTATCCGAAGGACCTGATTTATGACGGCTCTGAACACCCGGAAGCGAAAATGAAAATCCGGCAGCTGCTGGGACTGACATAGAAATTGGTAAAGAAGGAAAAAGGAGATGTCGGGAATTTGTTGAAAGAACATGCAAAACTGATGAAGGTGTTCTCGGATTCTGGAGAAATCATCGGGCGAAAGAAGCTGCAAAAAATGATTTATATTGCGAAGAAAATGCAGTTTCCTTTCTATGAGAAATATGATTTTCACTTTTACGGGCCGTATTCGGAGGAACTGACGCTCCAAATTGAAGAGCTGTGCAACCTTGGATTCCTGCATGAGGTAAAGGAAAAAAAGGGCGGCTACTTTCAATACCGTTATTCGCTGACAGAGACGGGCTCCGCGTTTTTAGACCACGCCGATCTTGATATGCCTGATATCAAGCACTATATTGACAGTGTAAACAACCGTTCATCTCGGTTTTTAGAGCTGGTCTCCACGATTCTTTACTTTGACGGGCTTGAGGCTGAGGAAAAGAAAGAGAAGGTATTTACAATCAAAAGCAAGCAAAAGTATACCAATGAAGAATATGACGAAGCGCTTCAATACATAGAAGAGCTGAAGCAGATTTGTTAACCATATCAAGCAAAAGAAATGAATCGTTTCTTTTGCTTTTTTTATTGACAAAACCTGCTAATGGATCTATTGTGGATAATAGTTATCCATAATGAACTGGGAGGGAACATAATGAAAATGAAATCGGGAATGGAGCAGGGAGTTTCTGTGCTTTTGTTACTGTCACGGCTGCCCGTGCAGGCTTCTTTAACATCAGAGGCGATCAGCCAGCGCTTGCACATGTCTCCGTCATATCTGAAAAAGCTGATGAGAACTTTGGTGCAGGCTGGTTTGGCTGAGTCTATACCAGGTACGAAGGGAGGCTTTACGATTACGAAGCCATTGACGGATATTACCCTCTATGATGTCTATCAAGCTGTTGAAGGAAGAGGTTCCATGTATCAAGGAAAAGGCCTTTTGCCATCTGTATTTGAGAGCGGAGATCACTGTGTGCTGGAGACGGTAATGGGGGATATTGAGGATAAATGGTCTTCGCTCATGAAGGAAGAAACCTTGCAGGGTGTCATGAACAGAATCGGTAAACTTTATGACCTCGAAAAAATCGATGATTGGATACATCATCAGCTGAAAGGGCAATGGCAATGAAAAACAGCGGGCCTTTACATCAATCAGGATCAACAGGCATCTCAGTGTTAATCGTGCTCGCTCTCGGTTTTCTGATGGCTACGCTTGATGTGACCGTGGTGAATGTTGCAATTGCTGATATGAAAAACGTTCTTTCCCTTTCAATTTCAGGTGTGACGTGGGTTGTAGACGGGTACATGCTTACATTTGCTTCGCTTCTGCTGGCCGGCGGTGCGCTGGCTGACCGTTACGGCTCAAAGACCATTTATATGCTGGGTTTGGCCGTTTTTGTTCTTGCCTCATGTCTATGCGCTGTAGCAGCAAATGGCCAAATGCTGATCGCAGGTCGGCTGTTGCAGGGACTTGGCGCGGCTTTGTTTATGCCGAGTTCACTCAGCCTTTTGGCTGCCTCTTACCCCGATGAACGGGTGCGGGCCAAAATGTTTGGCTTGTGGGCCGCTCTCGTCTCCGCCGCCTCCGGACTGGGGCCTTTTATCGGCGGTGTTCTGGTGAATGCCGCAGGGTGGCAGAGTATTTTTCTGATCAATGTGCCATTAGGGGTTGCGGCGCTTATTTGCGCCTATCGAACGCTCAGCAGTTTCCCGGGAAATGGCAGCCGGGTGAATATCACAGGGCATCTGCTTGGAATGGCGGCTCTCGGATTTCTTTCATTTGCGCTGATACAGGGCGCTTCAATAGGCTGGAGTTCGCTCACCATTCTCGGTGCTTTCGCTGCGGCGGTTTTGGCGTTTGTGCTTTTTCTTCTGAGAGAAATTTTTTCGGCAACATCTATTCTTCCTGCGTCATTATATAAGAATGGACGTTTCTCGGCAGCGCAGTTCGTTGGGTTTTTGCTGAATTTTGCTCTTTTCGGCGGTATGTTTATGCTAAGTCTATTTTTGCAGGAAGCAAGAGGCGCAAGTTCCTTTTTAGCGGGAGTCGAACTATTGCCGATGATGGCTGTCTTTGTGGTCGGAAATCTGCTGTTTGCCCGGCTGGCGAACCGTTTTGAAGCGGGGCTTCTTATGTTTGTTTCAATGGCTGTCAGCTGCATCATGGCATTGCTGTTATTTGTCATGGTTTCTCCGGATTTGCCTTACTGGCAGCTTGCGGTTCTGACATCTGCCATGAATCTTGGTGTTGGCATTACGGTTCCTGCCATGACGGCTGTGATTATGAAGACAGCGGGACAGGAGCATGCCAATATCGCAGGAGCAGCTTTAAATGCCAACCGGCAAATCGGGGCATTGGTTGGCGTAGCGGTTTCCGGAGTGGTCATTCATCTGTCCGCCACTTGGTACACCGGAGCTGGGTTTACGTTTTTGATGATGGGCGCGGCATACAGTCTGGCCGCATTCCTTGTGTGGCGGTTTCTGACTTTTCATAAAGAAACGTCCGCTTCCGCATCATCTTAAAATCGTCCATTGTCTTTTCAAAGAATATATAGTAAGATATATGAAATTATTCAAACAGGCACTGATAAGGACACGAGATGCTTTTTACGGTTTCCAGAGAGGGAAGGATCAGCTGAAACCTTCCTAACGCAGAGAAAGCAGCTTACCGCCTTTGAGCCGTATCGGGGAAATTAAGTATCTGATACCGTCATGCTGCGTTACAGCACCGAGCCGACGAACATGTATGTTTGTTGGGAATTTGGGTGGAACCACGAATTTTAACACATTCGTCCCTTGCGAGGGATGGATGTGTTTTTTTATATGAGTCAATATATGCGATGAAAAGGACATGAATGATGTTTACGGTTTTCAGAGAGGGAAGAAAAGGTGCGAGCTTCCCAGCTTAGGAATATCATTTACCGCCTTGGAGCAGCGTTGGGGAACAGTCAGTATCCAATGCCGTTTATGCTGCGTTACAGCACCGAGCCGATGAACATGAAAGTTCGTTGGGAACTTGGGTGGAACCACGGGTTAATCACACACACTCGTCCCTTATAGAGGGACGGGTGTGTTTTTTTATATACTAGAAATGCGATGAAAAGGACATGAATGATATTTACGGTTTTCAGAGAGGGAAGGAAAGGTGCGAGCTTCCCAGCTTAGGAATATCATTTACCGCCTTGGAGCAGCGTTGGGGAACAGTCAGTATCCAATGCCGTTTATGCTGCGTTACAGCACCGAGCCGATGAACATGAAAGTTCGTTGGGAACTTGGGTGGAACCACGGGTTAATCACACACTCGTCCCTTACAGAGGGACGGGTGTGTTTTTTTATATACAACAATTAATAAGGAGTGTTTGAAATGAGTAAACATGTTAGTATTCAGCTTCCGGACGGA
Organism: Bacillus sp. FSL R5-0434; assembly: GCF_038004745.1. Taxonomy (NCBI): domain Bacteria; kingdom Bacillati; phylum Bacillota; class Bacilli; order Caryophanales; family Bacillaceae; genus Bacillus; species Bacillus sp. FSL R5-0434. Next base: position 3,783,862 of record NZ_JBBORV010000001.1, on the reverse strand, counting down.
CAGGTAAAGGAATATCCGAAAGGCACTACAGTCAAAGAGGCGGCTGCGTCCATCAGCTCCAGTTTGGAAAAGAAAGCAGCAGCGGGACAGGTTAATGGCCGGCTCGTTGATGTCAGCTTCAAGCTGGAGGAAGATGCTGAGCTTTCAATTATCACACTGGATTCTCCAGAAGGCTTGCAGGTGCTTCGCCATACATCAGCGCATGTGCTGGCTCAGGCAGTGAAACGGCTGTACGGCGAAGTATCTTTGGGAATAGGGCCTGTCATTGAAGACGGATTTTATTATGATATGAAGCTTGATCGGAGTCTGACTTCCGGAGATGTAGAGACCATCGAAAAAGAGATGAAGCATATTATAAACGAAAATATGGATATCAAGCGAATAGAGGTTTCTTACGAGGAGGCTGAAGCGCTTTTTGCAGAAAAAGGCGAGCCGTTTAAGCTGGAAATTTTGAAAGACATTCCGCGCGGGGAGAAAATGACGCTGTATCAGCAGGGAGAATTTGTTGACCTGTGCCGCGGGCCGCATCTTCCTTCAACAGGAATGATCAAGGCGTTCAAATTAACACGGGTGTCAGGTGCTTATTGGCGAGGAGACAGCCAAAATGAAGTCCTTCAGCGGGTGTACGGTGTTGCGTTTCAAAAGAAAAAAGATCTTGAGGCGCATCTGCATATGCTGGAAGAAGCAGCGAAACGGGATCACCGCAAGCTGGGAAAACAATTAGAGCTGTTTATGTTCTCGGAAGAAGCCCCGGGAATGCCGTTTTATTTGCCAAAAGGGCAGATTGTCCGCAATGAGCTGGAACGCTTTTCGCGTGAGCTGCAAACAAATGCCGGCTACGCCGAGGTGCGTACACCGTTTATGATGAATCAGCGGCTATGGGAGCAGTCAGGGCACTGGGACCATTATCGCGACAATATGTATTTTTCAGAAGTAGATGATACTGCATTTGCAATGAAGCCGATGAATTGTCCCGGCCATATGCTCATCTTTAAAAACAGCCTGTACTCTTATCGGGATCTGCCGATTCGTATGGCGGAGTTCGGCCAGGTGCACCGCCATGAATACAGCGGTGCTCTAAACGGAATGCTCCGCGTCCGGACGTTCTGCCAGGATGACGCACATATCTTTGTTCGGGAAGATCAAATCGAGAGTGAAATCAAAGAAGCCATTCGGCTGATTGACGAGGTATACCGCACATTCGGTTTCGAGTATACGGTTGAACTTTCCACTCGCCCGGAGGATTCATCAGGTGAAGACAGCGTGTGGGAAATGTCTGAAAACGCCTTGAAACACGTCCTTGAGGATCTGGGTCTTCCTTATGAAGTAAACGCAGGGGATGGAGCGTTTTACGGAGCGAAAATCGATTTTCATATTAAAGACGCTCTGAAGCGGAGCCACCAATGCGCCACAATCCAGCTTGATTTTCAAATGCCGGAAAAATTTGATTTAACATATATTAATGAGCACAATGAAAAGGTTCGTCCCGTCGTCATTCACAGAGCGGTATTCGGCTCAATTGACCGTTTCTTCGGCATTCTGATCGAGCATTTTGGCGGAGCTTTTCCAGTCTGGCTTGCGCCGGTGCAGGTCCAAATTATACCGGTTTCTTACGTTCATATGGACTACTGCGAAAAGGTGCAGTCTGAGCTAAAGCGGCTCGGGATAAGAGTCAATATCGATGAACGCAATGAAAAGCTTGGCTACAAAATCAGAGAATCACAGATGCAGAAAATCCCGTACATGCTGGTGCTTGGGGATCAGGAAGTGAGTGAAAAGGCGGTAAACGTCCGTCAATTCGGACATCAGAAGAGTGAACAAGTTCCTTTTCAGGTATTTAAAGAGAATATTGTCGAACAGGTGAAAAATCGAAGCATGTAGGAGAAAAGTTGCGAATTCGCTGTTTGCTTTTTTGACTTTCCCTATCTGGTATCAGTAAAATAATAAGTAATCATATCGTTCGTATGTTATGAATGCATCTCGAAATGGGGAAATCTACATGGATCATGACAAACTGGAAGCAAATTTGCTGGATCACGCACTAACAAAATATTTGAAAAGCACGAAACTATTAGATGAAGCCACAGTTCCGAAACATGTGAATAATGTAAGAGGATTTATTCTGCGGATTATATATCGACACGGGAGCTGCACCATAAAGGACATTCTAAAAGAGGTCACGCTGTCTCCGTCTGCCACCACAACCGCTCTGAATCACTTAGAGCAGGAAGGGTTTATTAAGAGATCCAGAAATAACAATGACCGCCGGACCGTTTGGATTACGCTTTCTGAATCGGGGCAGGCAGCGGCTCTTCAGATGATTCAAAATCGCCAGCAGCTGATTGACGGCATGTTTGAACGTTTGACTGCCGAAGAGAAGGCAGCGTTTTTAGCTATTATTGAAAAAATGACGAAATAGAGATGAAAAAGCCGGCTTGCGAAGCGCCGGCTTTATATCAGATTATTCCATATCGCTGAGGCGTTTGCCTGCGACCGCGTAATGGTCTTTTCTCATTTCTTCTATAAAGACAACAATTTTTTCTTCAGAGGCACCGGTCGTTTCTTTCACGGCCTCTGTTACTTTCTCAACTAGATTGCGTTTTTGCTCGTCTGTACGGCCTTCAAGCATTTTGACGGTTACGTATGGCATAGGTGTGAATCCTCCTTTATATCGTTTCCTCTCTTTAGGAAAAGAGGCTTCTTATAGTATACTGAATAAAGTAAATTCTTGCATTTTTAGAAAGAGGGATCATCTCACTTGGACCGTTTTTTATATTACCCGTTGTCTCTAATGCCATATCTGGTCATTACCTTAATTGTTTCGTTTACAATGCATGAACTCGCTCACGCCTATGTCGCATATAAATTTGGTGACAATACGGCGAAAAGAGAAGGAAGACTGACGCTGAATCCTATCAAACACCTTGATCCGTTCGGAACCATTTTGATCCTGGTGGCCGGCTTTGGATGGGCTCGCCCTGTTCCCGTCAATCGCCGTTTCTTTAAGAAACCTCGTTTGGCCGGCGTACTCGTATCCATTGCCGGGCCGATCAGTAACCTGATTCTTGCGTTTATCGGTTTCTCTTTGTTAGTGTTGATGCATGCTTACGGAATGGAACTGCTTGCGGCATTCAGTACAGGACTGGATCAGTTCTTTTCAATCTGGATACAGCTGAACCTCGTTCTGTTTTTATTTAATCTGCTGCCGCTGCCGCCGCTCGATGGCTATCGTATTATTGAAGATCTCGTCCCGCCGGGGGCGCGTGCCAAGATGACGCAAGCGGAAAGCTACGGCTTTATCGTCTTTTTGGTACTGTTTGTGACACCGCTCGGATCCTACGTGCTTTGGCCAATGCTCAATGCCGGAAGAGATCGGATTTTACAGCTGTTTTCAGCGATATTTCAACCGCTTTTGTAGGAGGTAGAACTCATGGAAGAAAAAAAGAAAAAATCAATCGGGTTTAATATTATCAAAAGTGATCCGACAGACGGACACGGCGGATTTGGCGTAGGGGCACTCAGCCTTGATAACATTTCACCTGTATTCGTCGATGTAGAGGAAAAAGAAGCGTTCGTTGACATCGGCGCGATGCATGCCCGCAGCGTCGTTGAAAAAGGCATTAAATTTCTGCCTAATAAAGAAGAAGTTCCAAACGGCAAACCATACTGGCTTGTATGGGTGACGATTGACAGAAGAGAAGAGGGCCCTTATTACGCAGGGGTAACAGCCTGTGAAATGACGGTCGACAGAAGCATCAGAAGAGGCTACAAATCGCTGCCGGAGCATGTGAATCTGATGGATAAATCGATGAAACGGAACATTATCATTGATCAAATGGATGACAGCTCGAAGCGAGTGCTTGGCGAATTTCTGAAAAACCATGACCAAGGCCTGTGGGAACGCTCTTCTGACGAATTGAAAAAAGGACTGCTTCCAGAAGAAAATTAATTTGTGAACTTTCTGTGAACTTTTAGAAAATTTGAATTTTTTTCTGTGAACATTGAGTAAACTGGTGATACAGAAATAGGACATGGAAAATCCCGAGCCGAACCAAGACTCGGGGTTTTTCATTTTTTTGACAGCAGATAGGGGAGATATCGTGTTTCAAACAGAGGATTGGTGATTGGGTCATTGAAGCGGACGTGGAGGAAACGAGAAGGCAGTATGCGAAAGATATTGAAGATATGTGCGGGTGTCTTCTCTGTGAAAATGACCGGGAAGTAATGAAAACACTGCCGCGTGAGAAGGCGCAAATGTTTGAGGATTTTGGTCTTCAGCCGTCTCTTTGTACGGAAATTAATGAATTTGGGCCGGAGGGTGACCGTCATCTTTATGTGGCCAGCTATTTTATGGTCGGACGTATTCTAGAAGGGAAATAAGAATGGGTTCCGGACCGTAACTGGTATATATCATTTGAAGTGCCGAGAGATGACCGCTTTATCCCCGAAGGATTCCCGAAACCCGTTCTCCAGCTTGACTGCGTGACGCTGCTCCCATGGATAATGGAAGAACCATATTAAATAACCCGGCATTCAAGCAGCCGGGTTATTTTTTAATGATTCCGTCCCAGCCATTTGTCCCACCACTTTTTCGGGGAAGCGGGCTTTTCCTTGACTGGATGCTGGTCTTTTGTTTGTTTGACAGGCTCTGAGCCGTAGCACACATTCGCTGGCTCTGTGCCTTTCACAAAATACGTGTAATGCTTGGCTGCGCAGCCGGGGCCGGAGGAGTAGCCTGTTGCCGGATCGATGTAGACGCCGGTCACGCCTTTTGGCGGTTTAAAGGCTGTTTCTGGTTCTCCTTTGAGCGCATCCTCCATAAACTCCGCCCAAATGGTTTTGGCGTAGTTTTTTTCTGCGACTGAGTCAATGGTGCTGTTTTTGTCATAGCCCGTCCATACACCCGCAGCCAGCTTCGGGTTGAAGCCGATCATCCAGCTGTCTGCGCTTGTTGTGCCTGATTTTCCCGCATAGGTTCTAGTCAGGCGATCCGCGATTGTCCGTCCTGTCACGGATGTATAGCCGTTTAAATCTGTATCAAACATGCCTGTCATCATATTAGCGGTTACAAAGGCAGCTTTTTCATCCAGCACTTGTTTATGCTGATTCGGGCTTTCGTACAGTACATGTCCGGCCGCATCAGTCACCCTTGTGATAAAGGTCGGTTCGATTTTCTTTCCGCCATTTGCCAGCATGGCATAGGCGTTGACCATCTCAATCGGGCGCACCGGTTCCGTGCCGAGGGCCAAGGATGGCAGCGCTTGGAGCTGCGCGGTGATGCCAAATTCCTTTGCCGCCTGAACGAGCTTGTTCATTCCGAGAAAGAGATGGGTTTTCACGGCATAAATGTTGTCAGACAGCGCCAGCGCCTGAAGAAGCGTAATCGGTTTGTTTGCGTAGTAACCGTTATAGTTGCTTGGAGAATAGGTTTCTCCCTTTGCATCGATTTGAAACTCGGTTTCTTCGCTTTTCATCAGTGTCACTGGCGTAAACCCGCTCTGAATCGCTTTATAATAAAGTAACGGTTTGATTGTCGAAGCGGGCTGACGTTTCGCCTGTGTCGTCCGGTCAAACGGGCTTTTTTGATAATCTCTGCCGCCGACAAGAGCGAGAACGTTTCCTGTGCGTGGATCAATGGCTGAAAATCCGACTTGAATGTCAGAACCGGCGTTAACCGTTTCGGTAATGGTTTCCTCGGCAATGCGCTGAAGCCGTTTATTCACGGTTGTATACACATTTAACCCGCTCGTTTCAATTTGCTCCCGTGTCATGCCGAGTTTTTTTTCCAGGTCTCTCATCGCATTATCATAGAAATAAGGCGCTTTTCTGCTGATGGCGTGTTTATTCAACGGCTGATAGGAAAGAGGCTCCTTGATCAGCTCGTCCGCTTTTTTGCGGCTGATCATCTGCTGCTTTTCCATCATCCGCACAATTGTTTTTTGGCGTTCCTTGGCCTTTGTTTCATTGACATAAGGCGAATAGCCGGAAGGGCCTTTCGGAATACCGGCCAAAAGCGCCGCCTCCGCATCTGTCAGGTTTTTGGCATGCTTGCCGAAATAGAGGCGGGACGCGGCTTCGATGCCATAGGCGCCGTGGCCGTAGTATATCGTATTTAAATAGCCTTCTAATATCTCGTCCTTAGAATAGTTTTGTTCCAGACGAATGGTATAGAATGCCTCATTCCATTTGCGTTTCCACGTTTTGTCGTGTTCAAGATACAGGTTTCTCGCATATTGCTGGGTAATGGTGCTTGCGCCCTGAACCTTGGCCAGCGCTTTTAAGTCGGCCAGCGCCGCACCGGCCATGCGTTTATAATCAAAGCCATGGTGATCATAGAAGTTCTGGTCTTCAATCGCCACCGTCGCTTTTACAATCGTCGGATTCATGTCTTTTAAGGGGACCCAATAGCGTTTTTCGCCATAGTTCGTCTCCCCGAGTTTAGAGCCGTCGCTCGCAAACAAAATCGTGGATTGCGGCACTTGAACCGAGGGAGCGCCCTGGTATTTGGCTATCAAAATGACAGTCATAAACACAGCAGCTGCCGCTAAGCACGCGAAAGCCCCAAGAAAGATACAGGCGCGAACGGTTTTGAGCGTCAGTCTCAGCCGTTTATTTGTCATTGCATCCACAATGGTTCCCCCTTTTTTTATGTTTCTACTATTATGAGAAAAAAAGATTGTTTTTAAACATCGCGTGACAGGACGCATCTTTACTTTTTCTCCGCCATCCTCTATACTTTTTCCTTAGGTGAAAATGCGATTTCAACCGGGAATAAAAGCTGAAAAGACGCTTACAATAAATGAATACAGCCTTGAAAGGGAGATGACAATTGAGCGAACTTTGGTACACAGAGAAGCAGACGAAAAACTTTGGCATTACATTGAAGGTTAATAAAACATTACATACAGAACAAACTGAGTTTCAGCATTTAGAAATGGTGGAAACAGAAGAGTTCGGCAACATGCTGTTTTTGGACGGTATGGTCATGACGTCAGAAAAAGACGAATTCGTTTATCACGAAATGGTGGCGCATGTGCCATTGTTTACGCACCCAAATCCGGAGCATGTGCTTGTAGTCGGCGGCGGTGACGGCGGCGTCATCAGAGAAATTCTGAAGCATCCGAGTGTGAAAAAAGCGACACTTGTTGATATTGACGGCAAGGTTATCGAATACTCTAAAAAGTTTCTTCCTTCTATTGCGGGAAAACTTGACGATCCGCGTGTTGACGTGCAGGTGGATGACGGATTTATGCACATTGCGAAATCTGAAAATCAATACGACGTCATTATGGTAGATTCAACTGAACCAGTCGGACCTGCTGTTAACCTGTTTTCAAAAGGGTTCTATGCCGGAATCGCGAAGGCGTTAAAAGAAGACGGCATTTTCGTCGCTCAGACGGACAACCCATGGTTCACACCGGAATTAATCACAAATGTACAGCGTGACGTGAAGGAAATCTTCCCGATTACAAAGCTGTATACGGCGAACATTCCGACATACCCAAGCGGTTTGTGGACATTTACAATCGGTTCGAAAAAATATGATCCGCTTGCAGTGGAAGACAGCCGTTTCTTTGACATTGACACGAAATATTACACAAAAGATCTTCATAAAGCGGCGTTTGTTCTGCCGAAATTTGTGAGTGACCTGATTAAATAATGAATGTATGGCGCAGGAGCGAATCTTGCGCTTTTTTACAGGAAAGCGAGGGTTTTATAGATGAGATTTGATGAAGCTTATTCAGGAAAAGTATTTATCGCGAGCCGTCCAGAGTGGGAAGAGGCGGACGCCATCCTTTACGGCATGCCGATGGACTGGACGGTGAGCTATCGTCCGGGATCACGCTTCGGCCCGGGAAGAATCCGCGAGGTGTCAATCGGCCTTGAAGAATACAGCCCGTATCTGGACCGTGATCTGGCGGACCTGAACTTCTTTGACGCCGGCGACATTCCGCTGCCATTCGGCAACCCGCAAAAAAGTCTTGATATGATTGAAGAATATGTGGACAGCATTTTAGAAAAAGGGAAATTCCCAATGGGCATGGGCGGGGAGCATCTCGTGTCATGGCCTGTCATGAAAGCAATGTATAAGAAATTTCCTGACCTGGCGATTATTCATTTTGATGCACATACGGATCTTCGCGTCGACTATGAGGGAGAACCGCTTTCTCACTCAACGCCGATCCGCAAAGCGGCAGAATTGATCGGACCGCAAAATGTGTATTCATTCGGAATCCGTTCCGGTATGAAAGAAGAGTTCGAATGGGCAAAGGAAAACGGCATGCACATCTCTAAGTTTGAAGTGCTTGAGCCGCTGAAAAAGGTTCTTCCGAAGCTGGCAGGCCGTCCGGTATATGTCACAATCGACATTGACGTATTAGACCCTGCTCACGCACCGGGAACAGGAACGGTTGACGCAGGCGGCATCACGTCTAAAGAACTGCTTGCATCCGTCCATGAAATCGCACGCTCAGAAGTAAACGTGAAGGGCGCTGATTTAGTAGAAGTAGCTCCGATTTACGACCACTCAGAGCAAACGGCAAACACAGCCAGCAAAATCATTCGTGAAATGCTGCTTGGGTTTGTAAAATAGTTTTTAATAAAAGGGCCTGAATGTAATTCAGGCCCTTTTTCATCTTTTAATTATTTAAAGTCATTTTATAAGAAGTTCTTTTATTAGATTCGTCGTCTATTATAGTATAATAAGCAGATACTTTTGATGATTCAGGATTGAAATTTTTATAATTTACTTTTTCGTCGGGATACAAACTTAATCCTACATATCCTAGTACTGTTTTCCCTGATGGAATCTCTGTATTGAATTGATACTTATCCGGCAAATCATAATTATAAGGCATCAATTGTTTATTATATTGATACTGACCAAAAAATAAAAAGTTTTTTCCGTCCGGTGAAAGCTCCTCTAGAGTAATTTTGTGATTAGAAGTATTTTCAGCATTAAAAGGCAAAATGTATATATATTTTATGGAATTTGTTTCTTTATCAAATGACTTAATCGGCTTTAATGGTTTTAATATGTGGAATTTTATTCCTTTTCCTGTATCGATCGTTTGGTTTGCGTCAATATTAATATTAGTTGGAGTATATTTATCATTTTGGGCGTTCACTGTATAGAAACGAACACAGCTGAATGTTACTATTATTAATAAAACAATCAAGAAAATCCAACGCTTATTCATCTGCATCCTCCAGCTTACCTTCACTAATATCGATAATTCTATCGACAACACTGTTTTCACATAGTGTATCATCATGACTAGCCACTACAATCGTTGTGCCGTTTTCTTTTTCGGCTTTTAGGATATCCAGTATAAGATTAATCCCTTTTTTGTCTAAGGCATTTGTCGGTTCATCTAAAAGAAGTAATTTGGGTTTTTCCATTATTGCTTGAGCAATTCCTAAGCGTTGCTTCATCCCTAAAGAATAGCGTTTGACTTTACGCTTATCTTCAGGGTCTAACCCAACTTTTCTTATTACTTCTTTGATTTCTTCATCAGATACTTTTTTCTTGATAGAAGCAAGGAATTTCAGATTTTGAAATCCCGAATAGACAGGGATAAAGCTCGGGTATTCAATTAACAGGCCTGTATGTTCAGAGAAGTCAATATCTTTCCCGATCACGAGGTCGTTAACAGAAACTTCGCCTTTTGTTAATGTTAGCAGTCCGGCGATGGCTCTTAAAATCATTGTCTTTCCAGATCCATTATGGCCTCTTAACACGACAAATTCGTTTTCTTTAATTGAAAAACTGATATCATCTAATACATGATTTCCCTTTAATTTTTTTACTATATTTTTACACTCGATATACGACGTCATAATTACTCTCCTAAAATATCTGTTTTTTTAATAAAAACCAGGCTGATAAAAGTACAAGCTGTACAGAAAATAAGTGCAATTAATAAAAAGTCGGAGGCATGAAAAAAACGACCATCTGAGTAGTTAACGTTCATGCGCGAATAATCAATAAAAGCCCACTTTCCAGCCATAGCAAATGAAGCGATGAATAATGAGCTGTGAAAAAAAATAGATATTACAATATAAGCAACAATAATAATAAATGCTGATATAAAAGATATCATGAAAGTTAAAGTTTCTAGCAAAACTGCATACATAAACGAAACTAAGATTTGAATTAACATAAATAATATAACCTTGCTGTTCAGTTCTGCTATAAAGCCTTTAAATGAGGTAAATAGCATCATGTATATAAAAAGCCATACACACCAAATAGATACAATCAAAACAAACAGTGAGAAAAGTTTGCTGAATATAAATACTCCTTTTTTGGGGAGTCTCGGAAGGATATAAGCTCCGGAAATTTGAATGTCACGAAACATAAAATTACCCACAATTATCAAAGGCAATACTTGAAAACTAATCCATTGTAGAGGGATAGATAGTCTATGCTGTGTATATAAGATATGTAGATCAAAGAAATTCATCGAATGAAATAGTGTGATCAGGTTGTCGGAAAAACTTTGATGGTCTAGCTGTCCTGTCTTATTGCTATTCCAGAGGAAGCATAAAAGAAGGAGGGCAATAGCTAAGCTAATGACAAAGTATGTAATCTTACTTTCATTGAAACGCATGACAATATCACGTTTCAGCATATTCATAAAAGACAATCAGTTTGCTCCTTTCTCCTCAACCTGCTGTAAATAATTGCGTCGCTTTATAGACTCTATAGAAATCCCGAATAATAAAAACATAATCCCTAATCTAATCAATAATAATTCCGCCAAATCACTAAATTCCATTACAAAACCATTTAAAAAGAGCATACCATTACATGCAAGGTAATCAATCAAAAATAAAAGAATGAATAGAAAAACTACAATGATTTGATTCAAATACAGTAGAATAAATGAAACAACATAACAAATGAAAATAAATGCAAACACATGAGTGATGAAAGATATCGGGGTCACATACAATAGTCCCGTATCATTGAATATACATAAAGTATATAATTCACCCATAATGATAATCCCGTATAATGCTGAAAATAATAGTGTTTTTAAAAGGTATATCATTGTTAGATAAGGTGCATTGTTTACTCGGATTACAGTATAAATTGAAAAGTAATCGGATGAGATCAAAACAGAAAATACAACGGCAGCAGGGCATAAAATAGAAACGAGATGCCAATAGGAAAAAATATTTTCCAGTGCAAAACCATCATAATTACCATTTTCTTGGTAAAAAAAGAAATAAACAGCAATTAACTGCAACAGTAATGCGACGGTGATACCCGGCCACTTCATTTTTAATGTTGATTTTAGAGTATTATAATAAAACACGGCGTTTTTTTCCCCACATATAAAGTAAAATAGTTGCAATGAACACTCCAAGGTTCAAATAAATAAACTTATCTATACTCAAAAACCCTCCATCGTTAACAATATATTTCATTGGATTGTAATTGTTGTTGAGTAAAGTAAAGCCTATTAAATTGATTAAAAAAGGTATGATATAAACAAAATATTTCTTTTTAATAAAAAATGATAAAGCCAATCCAATGGAAGAAAGAACAGCTCCATACATCCCATTTAATGCAAAAAGGATAAAAGTATATATTAATGAGTGTTCGTAATAAAGGTTTGCTAAGTCTGTTCCGCCTGTAACGATGGGGTCCATGTAATTGACGATCCCGTCAGGGTTTACCGAAGGATATGTCATCGATAGCAAATAAAGATTTAATAATAATGGTAAGATAATGACGAAAAACGAAATTGCAAAGTTCAATCCGAATAATACTGTGAAGTATTTCTTTTTAGTTGTTTTTGTTATAACGTTCATAAGAAATCCAGTATTTTTATCTTCACAGTACATACCGGACATTGGAAGTGATGCTAATAAAGGAAGAATGAGAATCCAGACAGTCTGAGCTGAGGTTGTGTTTCCTTCTGCAATATTCGATAAAAACGGTGAGTTATGGATTTCATAAGGAAGATTGATCTTCTTATGAAAGAAGAGAATACCTAGATAACTGACGAGCATAAGAACGATACTAATGAATAAAGAGAAATAAATCTCTTTATTTTTTAATAAACGCTTTAAAAAGAAAGAAATCATGTGCAAGGCTCCTGTTTTTTATTAAAACTCTATGTGAGTTTTGGATAGTTTTATTTTAATAAAAAATCTTTAAGAGTGGATATTATTTTTACCTTAAAAAGCGATCTTACATGTTTAGTGTAAGATCGCTTTGTTTTGAAAAAGGGTATTAATAGATTGTGTAATTTCCCTTAGGTTTTACGCTGTCAGGACTCCAATCAGTTGAGAAGGAATCATTGCTGCGGCTATAACCGCCAAACCTTACGGGTACATTTCTGCCGTAATCTTCAACAGCAGTGTTGGAAAATAAGTATGTATGACCCGGGTGTACTGTTCCTTCGTGAGTTCCACCACCGGATACATTGTGCCAGTCGCGCCCGCCAGAGTGAACGTTTTTATCTGCCTCTGCCCATACATCAAATTTGCCTCCGTCATCTTTCTTTAGGAGATGCATATACATGTAGCTTCTATTTTGTTTTCTTCGAGCAGTTGTATAGTCGTAAGGGCTGTACCATCTGAAAGTAAAATGCACCCTTGAATCGCTCGTATTGGCTTTTGCATGAACCGCCTGTGTAACACCCAGTGAGGAAACAGCAAGCCCAAACATGATGATGAGTAAACTAATCCTTTTTTTGAATTGAACTTTCAAAATAAATCCTCCATTTTAACCTTCAATTGAAGTTGTACTGAACTTAAGTCTTGTATATAATAATTCAATAAAAAGGAAAAGTAAACAGGTTTTTCATTTATAATTATAAAAATTATCTTATATATTATGTTTCTGGATTGGGAAACCAATTTAAAATAATTTAGTAATTAATATTTTAAATTTTAAAAACAAAACTTTTGTTTTGGCTTTTTATTTAACAAAAAAACAACCGGTAAAAACCGGTTGTTATCTTTAAATCATTCCTCGCTGAGCAACTTCCATTTGATGTGCAGGTGCAGTTGCAATACTTGTTGCGACAAACACTGTGCTTAGGGCCAGACAAGAGAGTAATATTTTAGACTTCAATTTCATACAATTTCACTCCTCCTTGAATAAGCTGTCTTACTCGTTCCACCTTCAGAAAATACGCGGAAGCTTTTTGGAAATTTTCACGTCCATGATAATATTTTGCCACATCAAGCGCAAAATCTTCAAGATCAGCATACATCATTTTACTTTCGAGAAAATCGAAGAATTTCTGAATTGCCTCTTCATCCGGGCCTGATAAGTATAAAGATTTCAAAAATTCAAACTCCGATAAGTAAATGATATCTTCAGCCTCTTTAGAATAAGCAATTCCTTTACTAAGATATTCATGAGCTTTATCCATTTTTCCTAATTTATAATGAATTTGTGTAATCAAAAAATAAGCTTGAGGCAGAGAAGGAAGAATGTTAGCTTCTTCAAAAACAGATATGGCTCTTTTGAAATATGTGATTGCTGACTCATACTGTTCTTGGCTGTTTTTGCAAAGTCCGATGTTATACAGTGTTCTTCCCATTAATTGGGGCTGTTTTTCGGATTCTGCCATTGTATAAGCTTTTTTGAAATGTGATATGGCGTCCTCATATTGCTTGAGATCTAAGAAATTGGTAGCGAACAAAGAATGGCATTGAAGCAATCTAATATTATATGCTGTGTGCTCTTTGTATATTTCATATGCCTGCCGTGCATAGTCCATAGAAAAATACGTTTGTTTCATATAGTAATAAGATTCAGACATTTTAAAGAAAAATTCAGCTTTTTCTATTCGATCCTTTACGAAAATCAGCTTGCTTTCGGCTTTTTTGAAAAATTTAATAGCAGATAAGTACTCCCGCTGATCCAGTTCGTACATGCCCCTGAAGAAATTAAAGTAATAGTCAAGGACTCCGGTTAAACGAGCCTGTTTTTTATCAATTTCAAGCAGCAAATCGGACAGTCGCGGCTGTTCCTCTATCCGCATGTTTTCTAACGGTTCAAGATACTCAAGCATCAGATTGTGCCGGAATTCCATCAGTGAATAATACAAATGAAGATCCTGGTCTTCTTCCATTTGATCCAGCTCTTGTTTGATTTCTCTTCGTAAATATTCCGCATCCGGTATGCTGAATCGGCGTATGTACATATACCATTCATTAATCTTTTCTCCAACGGAAGAAGAAGATATGACACTTGTCACGTTTGAAAATCCCTCCCTTCATTATTCTATATATGTCATATTTTATCATCATCATTCTTGTGAGAAGCGCAAAAAAACCGCAATCTTTTCTTTCGTTACACCGCATGGTGGCCGGAATTTCTTCAAAAACAGCTTTTACCCTCGGCTGTTTGTACAAGCAAACACATTCACCTTCCATATTCTGTTGTATCTGCGTGAGCAGTGTATGTCTGAAAAGGAAGTGATGAAATGAGGAAAAACAAGCTTTCCTTTAAAGAAAAAGCAGAAGCTGCACAAGATTGTTTATGTTTTTGTGAGGAAGAAACCAGCCGTGAAGCGATGTTTCAAGCGCCGATTGAATTGCCTGAGGGGTTTGTCGTTGATCCGGCTGAAGCTGTTGCAAACGTCACGTGGAATGCAGACAGCCTTTCTTGTGTCAGTGAACGTTGCTTAATTGAGACGGGGCCTGAGCCTGATGAAATCGGTGTTCAATTTGCAGTCCGCCTGCAGGGAACCGTTACGCTTCTTGTCAGTGTCTCACCTGTGCGAAACCAATATGGACAAGGGGAGGGGGCTATTTCTGTCATTCACAATGCAGAGATCGATCAAGTTGTCTATTATTCTGATGAACCGGATGATTGTCCGGATGTCAGTGACATTACGATCGAGAACCTTGTTGTCGTCCCGCCATTTTACGGCAGTCCTTTATCGGTGACGGGAACGATTGTGCTCTCCCCGGAGCCGGAGCCTGTTTATGCGTTTACAGCGAATCCAGATGATCAGTCGGTTTCTGTGATTGATACAAACACTCATGCTGTTGTGACGACGATTTCTCTTCCATACCAACCTACAAGGGTAGAAAAGACGCCAGATAACACCTCTGTGTTTGTTTTGCATTACTATGATCGTGTCATTACTGTCATCAATCAAGACACATTGAGTGTCACAGCTTCTATTTTGCTGGATCAGCCGCCGGAATCCATATCTTTTATACCTGGACACGAATTTTTTTATGTTGTCGCCGGTGGTGCCATATACGTGATAGGAATTGAAACCTTAACTGTTGAAAGGTCTATTCCTTTTGAAGGTTTTGATGTTGCAATTGATCCAAATGGATTGTTCGCGTATCTGCTTGGTTTCGGTTCAGTGCAAAGATTGGACTTAAACACAGGTGAAGTGACAGGAACTATTGAACGGGACCTTATCGTAAATGCCTTAGAAACGGGTTGGCCGGAACGTTACCTTTATGTATTAGAACAAGAATTCTTTTTCAATTATTTGACGGTGATTGATTTAAATACATTTACGATCAGCAGCACCCAAGAGCTGGAGTATGAGGGTGAATATGGAATGTTCAAGAGCGGATCAGGGGTGTATTTGTTTGATGATTTCACTCACAATCTATATTCCGTCAGTCCAAGTGGTGCAGGCGTAATAGGAAATCTTCCGCAATCGGCAAGAGACTTTGCGTTTACCCCAAATGGCGAATTTCTGTATGCAACAAATTTTATAGAGCAAAGCATCACTGTTTACAACACGGATGATTATTCTGTGGAAACTGTCATATCGCTTGGCGTTTCACCGAGTGACATTGCGATTTAATCAACTATGCATTTCTAAAAGGGATGTGAAATCATGAAAAAGAATGATTTTTCTGTTTTACAGGAAAATTGTTTCTGTTTTTGTGATGAAGATGCCAGCCGTGAAGTGCCATTTCAAGTGCCGATTGAAGGGTTTGTCGTTGATCCTGCGGAAGCAGTCTCTGCGGTTACATGGAGTACAGACGTGATGAATGGTGAACTGTGCCGAAGGGTGTAACAGAGATCAGTTTGTCACCCTTGAGCAGGGGAGGTGACTTTGACCGTCTATTTGAAACTTTGAGGACAATTGTATTTTCTCTGGATAGTACTAGGGCTTATTTTCTAGAGCCTTATAGTAAACCGTTTCTCATTAACAATGTATATGTCGTTAATACTGCCGCACAAAGGATCATCGCAAACGTGTCTCTTCCTAATGTCTATGACATTACAGTAACGCCCGACAATCAATACATTTACGCGGCACAGCCCGGCGACAATGCAGTGACCGTGTACCGCACGAGTGATGATTCAGCCGTGACGGTCATTCCGGTTGGCGCCGGTCCGTCCACGATTGCGATGTAGATGTTTTTATAGATCGAGAGAAGCAGGGCTGCGGTAAGAGATTCGTTTATAAACAAAAGATCCGATCTGCTGGATGGCAGCTAAGATGATCAGAAACAGCAGTTCACTTATAGTAAAACTGAGCATCCACCCAATCCCGGCTCCTGTCAGCGCTCCCACAAGCACTTTTCGGAACAGGTTTCCATGCTGGAATAGCTGAAGAAAATACGTTCGCATATAAAACAATAAATACAGAATTAGTAACACCGCTAGCCCCATTGTAATGGAAGGGGGCGTGTGAAAGCTGAAGGGAACGGCCTTGACGATTTCGAACATGCAGCCGAAAACGATGACTTGATACAATACAGCAGCCATCACATATGATTGGCGGATGCCCTTATAGCTGTCGCGCAGCAATTTTACATCGTCGGCATAACGGCTGCACAGCTTGCGATGCTGAAAGTCACAGCAGCTTTGATGAGACTGTGTGAGTTTCTGAAAAGCTGCTGTCATGTTTTTGACAGATTGTGTCACGTAGTGAAGATAGAGAAAGGCGGGCAGCATCAGTACGGAAGCGGCACAAGCCAACAGCCCAAGGCGGGCAGCGTCATTTTTGATCAGCTGTACATATTGGCCTGCGGCTTCGGCACCTGAGTGAAACCAGCCGAAGGAATAAGCCGCCATGGCCGCAAGCAGCAATAATAAAGTAAAGACAGTGCTTTTTTTCATTGTCTCATCACTTCTTTCTGGGGTACATGAATGACTGCTTTGTTAGAAGAAACCATTGCTTCAATGAGAGCCAAGAAATCATGAAAATTCATCTGCTGAATGGTGCGGTAAAGGCCGAGAAACGAGCAATCGTACTGTTCACACTCCGCCGCCCATTCAAAGCATTTACGCGCGTAATCACTGTCATAGATGATCGCGTTGACTAAAGAATCCTTGCCGTACTCAAGCCAGGCTTCGGTACGGTTTTTCTGCTGCGTGATATAGTAAGATGCCACATCGATGTATGCGGAAGAATGCGCCCCTTTACTGTGAAGGATCAAAAAGCCGCCATCCTCTGATAAGCGAACATCCGCTGATAGGCTTTGGATATTCAAGCGGTACGTTTGCCGGATCTCTTGAAAAAACGGCGAATCCATGTGAAACAGGATGCGAGAGGCAATGTCCCAGTACAGCTTCAAGGTCAAAAGTCCGTTTTCTCCTGGGAGCGCCCCGATTTGTATTCCGGTCCAAGTGTCTTCCGGCCGCTCCAGATCACCCTTTACCTCTTTTGGTGAGAGGGGAGGGCACGCAGGGACGATCTTTCTGTCAGAGCGGCTGCCAGAGCGCTTTTCCAGCCTCAGCTGAGAAGGCAAAAGAGTTTCCGCATCTTCTGGGCCGCCAATCAGAAACAGCGTCATCCGATGGGGCTGGTAGGCGGCAGCATAGGCTTCCTGCAGATCACAGATCGTCAGAGCCTCAATGTCTTTTTTTCTGCCTGCGGGGAAGACTGCGGCTGGTGAGGCAGGAGACAGCATCTGGATCAGCTGATAATGGTAATGAAGCTGGTGGTTGAGAAGCGCCGTTTCTATTTCACTTGTAATCACGGCTTTTTCCTGAGCAATGATCTGCTCGTCAAACGAGTGGTTCCATAAAGCGTCAAGCAGGATTGGAATGGTTTGTCTGAGCCGATCCGGCAATGAGGTAAACATGAAATTTGTATCAGTGTAAGTGGTGAACGCATTCAACAGAGCGCCGTGTTCAAAAAAATCACTATACAGGTTCCGGCCGTTATGCCAAAAGAGGAGATGTTCTAAAAAGTGCGCTGTGCCATATGGCAGCATCCGGCCGCCGGTTTCTGACTGTAAGCGGATATCCCGGCTTCCAAAGCCGGTTTTGACATTGCACAATCTTAAATGGGCGCGGGGAAATTGTAACCTGAATATTTTCATTCCCTTGTCTGTGTATCTGATATCGGTTCGTTCATCCAGCTGTTGAAAAAAGGCTTCCTTTTCCATCTCTCTCATCCCCTTACTACATGAGCTCCAATATATGTAAGATTTTTGATGAATTGCAGCAAATCGCGGCACGTGACCGCTGAGATGCTGTCCAGCAGGTCTTCTTTTTTGCAAGAGAAACGGCGCAGGATTCCCATATAGGCTAAGAGTCCTTCAGGAGAATCAAATTGCAGCAGGATTTCATTGATTAAAAATTGTTGTGCCTTTTTTAATTCCGGTTCATCCGCATGGAAATGCGATACAGCTTCCAAAACTCTTGGAGGAATCTCGTTTTCATGAAGCTGGTCGGTGCATACGGAAACAAGCAGCATATTGCTCATGATGTCATAGCGGGTGATCACATGATAAACGGCCAGATCTTTTTCGCGAAAATGCCGAAATAAAGCGGAATGGCCGTACTTGCCGAGCAATCCGTCTATCAGCTGCATGGCTAAATAATCTCGGACATCTTTCATGTCCCCGCAGTCAAAGCCAAGTGTCATAACGGACGGACCTGCTGTGCTGCGTGTCTCTGTTTCGAAAATATTCTGATTCACGGGTTTTCTTACAGCAGACATGGCAGACGCCTGTGGGGCATGTCCCTGAACATCACAGGACTGTATGTTTCCTAATATGTTCAGCTGTTTCTGCTGAGAAAATAAATCAGCGATAAATTCCGACGCATCCAGAAAACGTTTAGGATGCACAGCCATAAGCTTGTCTTTCCGGCCAAACATGGCAGTGCCGTACATCGGGTTTCCAAAGGCTTCCTCCGCCAGACGGGCTGCTGAATAGGAGAACGGGTCAGCGAATGTCTTTTCCATTTTCAGCAGCAGTTCAGCTTTTGCCTTTTCCGCTGCGCTGGCAGAAAGAGAAGCCGGAAAGGAGGACATGTCAACAAAGGTGTTCAGAACAGCATCTGTATGAAATCCCTCAGCATATAACGGATGAATCATGCGGGTCCCGTACGTTTTCAGCTGCCGGTCAAAAAAGAGATTTGCTGAATACATGAAGCGGCGGCCGGCGGCATAGCCGAAAGTGTCGATGATGTTTTGCTTCTGGTGTGCAGCCGCGCCATAAAAATAGATCGTTTCTTCTTCAGGTTCCGCCGCGCTTTCGATCGGCTTCAGAAAGCTCGCGGCGATCGAGATGGTTGAAAATTGATCAGTCGTCAGCAGGTTAACTTCCAAGCCGTTCTCTTTTTCCGCTTGTATCAAAAAAACCACCATCCTGTTTTTGCAGTAAATAGACAATGATCAGCCCGGCAATCGGAATGACTGCCAAGGAAATAACAGTGCCTGTTAAAGTTGCTAAAAAAAGAGGAATACAAAATACATAGGAACGGTATTTAGAGAAACCGCTCCAGAGCTGCTGCTCCGTCTGCCAGCTGAAGGACGGCTTTTTTTCATCTGAAATTAACCGAATATAAGCCCCCGCCAGCAGCAATTCCATACACTGCAAAAAAGTCAAAAGTGAAATCGGCCGGCCGCTGATCAAGCCCATTATCATGGCAATCAAAATAAACCCGCCGGCCAATAAACCGGAATAAAAGCGATATTTCGCCCAAAGCATCGTTCTGCGTTTAATCGGAAGCGTGATCAGCAGCATCCGGTCATTTTTTTCAAGAGAATACAATAAAGCAATCGGTGAGCAGATCAGCAGGAGAGCGCTAATTACGATATAGACGACATGCTGATCGGCAATGCCGGTGTTCATCATCTGAAACGAAAAGAAGCCGCTGAATGCCCCCATCACGATATAATTTAACAGCATCGCTTTGGAGGAAATAAACCGGTTCCATTCTCTTTTATAAAACGAAAATTCTGATGTCCGCATAAAAGAATGCATTTTGCTCTGCTGCTGAGGCGCCTGCAAAAATGAAGGGAAGTCAATCACAATAGCCCAGAGCATATGAATCGCACATAGCGGGATCGTCACGGCGGGCATCAAAGCCGCACTGAAGCACACGCAGGTGAATGCCGCCGCATGCAGCAGGAGTGCCGTTCTGCTTTTTTTGACGAAAAGATTGCTTAACAAAACGCCGAAAATAATCGAATAGACAGTAAAAAACGAAAATCTGCCGAGCCAATACAGAGTTTGTGCTCCTGACAGCGTTCCGTTTCCGAATAAGAACAGCGGTAATATGAAAAAGAAGAGCGTCCTTCTCAAGCAAGTATCAACAAACAAAACCACACTCTGAGCGAGCCAGAAGCTCCGGGAAGAGATCGGCAATAGACAGCTCAGCTTCATGTAAGATTCCTTCCATTGGGATGTAACAGAGAGAAACACCATGTACGCATTCATAAACAGAAGCGCGAGTGTGATGTATGTTTTTCCTAAGGTTGATTCATCAATGCCTGCCTGGCGGATCAGCCCGATTTCAAACAAGGCCAGAACGGCAAGCCCTGCGGTGATGCGAATGGCGTCTTTTTTTCCTTGGCGGCCGTAAAGCTGTTTGAACAGCAATGACAGAATCGGAAACAGGTTATTCATGGCCGATCACCTCAAAAAATTCACGCCGAAGATCAGTCTCCTCTCCAATCGGAATGACCTTCCGGATCTGTTTGTGATGAAGGATGGCCGCATAATCACAAAATCTCTGCACCACGTCGAGCAAATGGGAAGAAAACAAAATCGTTCCGCCTGCCTTGCAATACTCCTGCATTTTCTGATAAAAGACTTCTATTGACTCCACATCTAAGCCGACAAGCGGCTCATCCAAAATAAACAGGGGAGCCCCGAGCAATAGCCCGGTCATCAACACAACCTTTTGCCTGTTGCCGAGGGACAGCTCGGAAATTCTCCGGTTTGTGTATTGGGAAAAGTGAAATTCCTCAGCCAAACTGTTAAATTGCTGCTCTGAGAAATCTTTCTGATACAAAGAATGAACGAAAGAAACATAGTCCTTCGCCGTAATTTCTGTAAATAGAAGCGGATAATCGGCAGCAAAGTAGCGGCGAATCTTCAGCTCATCTGATGTTTTCTGCGGCATGCCGGCGTCCGCTTCAATGCCGCACAGCGTAAAGTGTCCGCTGAAATTGCGGTTTACCCCGGTCAGCGTATTGATCAGCGTCGTTTTTCCGGCGCCGTTTACCCCAAGCAGTCCGTAAACGGCGCCTTTTTCTAAATGTAAATCTACGTTTTCTAAGATGACGTTGTCTTGCTCGTACCACACGGATACATCGTGTATATCCAAAATGCTCATCGCGAGTCAGCCTTCCGCGCGCGCATACCGAAAATAATGGCGATGGCGATGGAAATCAGCGTAAACAAATAATCGTTTTTTACGAAGTAGACGACCGCGCCGATGACAAAAATAAATGAAAGGATATACAGTAACATTTTTCTTTGTGCTGGTGACAAATTGTTTCCCTCCTAAATAAGCTGGACCACATCTTCTAATTGTTCATTTTTTGCCCAGGAGCAGATGTTTTTTCTGTGGTATTTGTTGGAGTTCAGCCCTTTTAAGTAACAGCCTCCGCAATAGCCGCTGAACGGGCATTTGTCTTTCATGCAATGCTCGCTGAACCGCGGCGCCTGCGCTTTCCACAATTTATGGACAAGAGGGGAGTCAAAGATGCTTTCATATGAATCATGAAATATATTTCCCAATGAAAATTCCTTCGGGAAGAGTGCGCACGGGCGTACTTCTCCGAACGGGCTGATCACAATAGATTTCCAGCCGGCGCCGCAGTTCGCCGCACGTTTTCTTTCATACGGAATGATCGGGATCAAATCTTTAAATTCATCAATGACATTTTGCTCGTACTCCATAAATTTGCGGTGCTGTTCGGCATCTTTCGTCGGATGGACAATATCTCTGCCTCTTCCGAAATCATCAACCCAATTGTAAGAGAACGCTTTCGCCCCGAGATCGCGCACCTTTTGGGCCATGTCGTGGATTTCCCACATGTTTTTTTCGAAAACCGACATGGCGACTCTGACAAAAATACCATGATCACTCAACAATTTTATCGTTTTACAGGTTTGGGCAAAAGAGCCTTTTCTCCCTCTAAATGAATCATGCACTTCGGACTGTACGCTATCCAGTGATATGCCGACGATGATTTTTTGCTTATAGGCTTTTAACATCTCCAGGCTTTCTTTTCGCATCAGAGTTCCGTTGGTTAAGACGGCGACTTTTTTGAATTTCTTTAACACATATTCAAGAATCTCATTGGCGTTTGGATGGACGAAAATTTCGCCGCCTGTGATTTCACACGTTAAAACGCCGTTATCATACAGCATATCAGCCGTTTTCTTAAATTGATCAATGGATACGGTGCCGAGCGCTTCCGGCGAGCTTTCTAAATAGCAGTGGGCGCACTTTAAATTGCAGCGGTGCGTCAGCTCAAAGGTGGCATGCAGCGGCATCGGAAATTCATTGCTTCCGCTGGTGGCGATTTTGTGAAAGCGGGCCCGGTTTTCAAGCTGAATGACCTGCTTGTTCAAAAGCATGCTGAGCATGTCATAGTACCAGTCCTTATGGTCTTCCGGCGACTCATCATACTTTGCGCATTGCTCTTCTAAAATTTGTTCAGCCGTTCTTTGACCGTCCATCATCATACAAAGCTCGTAAGCCGTTTTGTTGAGATCTAAGTATTCAAAATCAGAGATCGAGACGTTATCACGCAAGTAGTCAATTTCCAGCACACCGCCCTCAGGCAACTGGTGGACTCTTACACTTTCATTAATAAATGGAAACATCTTCTCTATAAACAAAATACCATCCCCTATACATATGATTCAAATATAAAAATCACTGTGTATGTATAACCAAGAAGTAGATTTTAGTTAAGATTTGTATTTTAGTTAAAAAAGGGCATAGTAATTTACTATGCCCTTTTCCGGGGAACCTTATCCCCAGAGACCGAATAGACCTGTTGCACCGGCAATTTCAAAATCAGGGATAGGTCCGTCCACTAAACAAGCGGCTCCGATTGAGCATGTCGCGCAACCTTTGTTTTCTACAATGACAGCTTTTTTCATAATTGAATCCTCCCTTTTTTTGTTTTTCTAGCAGATCTTTGATGTACTTTTATATTAAAACTATCAAATTACCATTTCAATACATATATTTTGAAGAAAATGTGAATTGTAAACGGTAGAATTCGGAAAAATGTAATATTTCCTAAAGGTAATCAGTGGTATGATTTTCTCTTCTATAAAGGAATTGCTTTTTCTGAGGTTTATCTTCAAATCTGATGAGCAATGATGGTAAGATAGAAGCAGTTGAAGTTTACAAACCGAATGATTATACTATTCAAGTCAAAGTGGAAAGATGAAAAGGACGTGTCAGAATGAAGCAAGAGACACCGATAACAATCCATGTGAAATCTGTGATCGAGGATGACGGAAACGAAGAAGTGATCGAATTCCGCACTACCGGATTTTACTATGTGAAACAGAATAAAGTGTATCTATCTTATTATGAAGAACACGACTTAGGCAAAGTGAAAACGATTGTAAAAGTAAGCGAAGGCGAAGTGCTTGTCATGAGATCAGGCGCTGTCAAAATGAACCAGCGTTTCGTAACTGGAGCTTCCACAATCGCCAAATATAAAATGTCATTTGGTGAGCTTGAGCTGAAAACGAGCACAAAATCGATTCAATCTGATCTCGGCGAAGAACAAGGCCGTATCAGTATCGCATATGATATGCATGTCGGAGACGAGCAGCAGCATTTACATAATATGACGATCACGTATGAGGGAGGAACTCACGCATGAACATTGCGGAACAGATGAAGGACGTGCTGAAAGAAGAAATCAGAGCAGCCGTTCTGAAAGCGGGACTGGCTGAAGAAAGCCAGATTCCAAATGTCATTTTAGAAACACCGAAGGATAAAACACACGGCGATTATTCAACAAATATGGCGATGCAGCTCGCGAGAATCGCGAAAAAAGCGCCGCGCCAAATCGCTGAGGAAATTGTCGCTTCTTTTGATAAAGGAAAGGCTTCTATTGAAAAGCTTGATATCGCCGGTCCTGGTTTTATCAATTTCTATATGAACAATCAATATTTAACGAAGCTGATTCCGTCTGTATTGGAAGCGGGAGACGCGTATGGAGAAACAAACATCGGAAACGGCGAACGCGTTCAAGTGGAATTCGTATCTGCAAATCCGACGGGGGACCTTCACTTAGGCCACGCGCGCGGTGCGGCTGTCGGCGATTCCTTGTGCAATGTGCTTGCAAAAGCGGGTTACGATGTGAGCCGCGAATACTACATTAACGATGCCGGAAACCAGATTAACAACCTGGCGCTTTCTGTAGAAGTCCGTTACTTTGAAGCGCTTGGACTGGAAAAACCGATGCCGGAGGACGGCTACCGCGGTGAGGATATCATTTCAATCGGAAAGCGTCTCGCTGAGGAATACGGCGACCGTTTCGTCAACGAAGAAGAAAGCGAACGCCTCGCATTTTTCCGTGAGTACGGTTTGAAATACGAGCTGGAGAAGCTTCGCGTAGACTTGGAAAACTTCCGCGTGCCGTTTGACGTGTGGTATTCTGAAACATCACTGTACCAAAACGGAAAAATCGATAAGGCGCTGGACGCGCTGCGTGAGAAAGGCCATGTCTATGAGGAAGACGGTGCGACTTGGTTCCGTTCCACAACGTTCGGAGATGACAAAGACCGCGTACTGATCAAAAAGGACGGCACATACACATACCTGCTTCCTGATATCGCCTACCATAAGGACAAGCTTGACCGCGGCTTTGATAAGCTGGTCAACGTATGGGGCGCCGACCACCACGGCTACATCCCGCGTATGAAAGCGGCAATCGAAGCGCTTGGCTATGAAAAAGGAACGTTGGAAGTAGAGATCATTCAGCTCGTGCACCTTTACAAAAACGGCGAGAAAATGAAAATGAGCAAACGGACGGGGAAAGCGGTAACGATGCGCGACCTGATTGACGAAGTCGGCCTTGATGCCGTGCGTTATTTCTTCGCGATGCGCAGCGCTGATACGCATATGGATTTTGACTTGGATCTTGCTGTATCAACATCTAACGAAAACCCTGTGTATTATGCGCAATACGCACATGCCCGCATTTGCAGCATGCTTCGCCAAGGGGAAGAGCAAGGACTTAAGCCGGCGGCAGACCTTGATTTCAGCCCTATTCAATCAGAAAAAGAATATGATCTGCTGAAAACAATCGGCGGTTTCCCAGAGGCAGTGGCGGAAGCGGCGGAAAAACGAATTCCGCACCGTGTGACGAATTATATTTATGACTTGGCTTCAGCTCTGCACAGCTTCTACAATGCGGAGAAAGTCATCGACCCTGAAAACGAAGAGAAAAGCCGTGCGCGCTTAGCTTTAATGAAAGCAACGCAAATCACGCTGAACAACGCGCTTCAATTGATCGGCGTATCGGCTCCTGAAAAAATGTAATCAAGCTGAAAGGACAAAGCCAGAGGGCTTTGTCCTTTTTTGTTAAAAAATCGTGTGATATAGTTCACAATCTTCCTCGCCGAGTTTTTGTATGATAAGGCTGATTATTGAATCAGTGAAAGGGGCAAGCCGAATGATTAACCGTCAACACTTTCAATTATCGCTGCAGTCATTAAGCTTGGTGGCAGGGTTTATGGTTTGGGTGCTGATTTCGTCACTTATTTCCCAAATCACATTAGATATTCATTTGAGCAAAGGCGAAATTTCCTTGGTAACGGCCATACCCGTTATATTAGGATCGCTTCTCCGCATTCCGCTGGGGTATTTGACCAACAGGTTTGGCGCGCGGATCATTTTTATGATCAGCTTTATATTGCTTTTATTCCCTGTATTTTGGATCAGTATTGCAGATTCCCTGTTTGATTTAATCGCGGGCGGTTTTTTCTTAGGGATTGGGGGAGCCGTTTTTTCCATTGGGGTTACATCTCTTCCGAAGTACTATCCTAAAGAAAAACATGGCGTTGTAAACGGTATTTATGGTGCCGGGAATATCGGAACCGCGATCACTACATTTGCAGCTCCCGTGATTGCTCAAGCGGCGGGGTGGAAAAGTACGGTGCAAATGTATATGGCTCTGCTGGCTTTATTTGCTTTGCTGCACTTTTTCTTCGGTGACCGGCATGAGAAGAAAGTGAAGGTGTCCGTAAAGACTCAAATCCAAGCCGTTTACCGAAATCATGTGCTGTGGTTTCTGAGTCTCTTTTATTTTATTACGTTTGGCGCCTTTGTCGCTTTTACAATCTATCTGCCAAACTTTCTTGTTGAGCAGTTTGATCTGAGTCCTGCGGATGCCGGGCTGCGTACGGCAGGTTTTATTGCTGTATCCACGCTGCTCAGGCCGGCGGGCGGGTGGCTGGCTGATAAAGTGAGTCCGCTCCGCATCCTGATGTTTGTCTTTGCCGGCCTGACATTATCGGGCGTCATCCTGTCGTTTTCGCCGACAATCGGCATTTATGCCTTTGGGGCGTTAACGGTTGCGGTGTGCTCCGGGATTGGAAACGGGACGGTTTTTAAACTGGTTCCTTTCTATTTTTCTAAGCAGGCGGGAATCGCCAACGGAGTTGTGTCTGCCATGGGCGGATTAGGCGGCTTTTTCCCTCCGCTGATTCTGGCGAGTGTATTTCAGGCGACGGGACAATACGCCATCGGATTTATGGCGCTTTCGGAAGTCGCGTTAGCAAGCTTTGTCATTGTCATATGGATGTATTGGCAGGAAAGAATGAAAACACACACAGAGAGAAGCGGGCACAGCGTAAACTGACGGGCCGCCGGCGATTGGGGAATTCACGAGATTGTAAGTTTTTTCTGAAAAGCGCAAATGATTTCACGTTACAATAGATACACAACGTGACTTTTCTTCGAGGTGAGCTCATGAACTTTCTCTCTGTTCGAACATCTGATAAGGATCTTATTTCCAGTGATCTTCATCAATTGCTGGAATCCATCAGCACAAAAAGAAAAATCGAAAAACACACATACCTGTTTCGAGAAGGAATGGATGCAGAAGAGCTTTATCTGATTCAGTCAGGACTCATTGAAATCGGGAAGCTGACGGCTGACGGCAAAGACCTGACGCTTAGAATCTGCCAAAAAAATGATATTGTCGGTGAATTAACACTTTTCACAGAAGAACCGAGATATATGCTCAGTGCAAAAGTGCTGGAGGATGGCGAAGTGCTCGTCATCAATAAAAGCAGACTTGAAAAGGAACTTATCCACAACGGTGCTTTGACATTTGAATTTATGAAATGGATGAGCACCCATTTGCGCAAAATTCAATCCAAAATCAGAGACCTTCTTCTTCATGGCAAAAAAGGGGCGCTCTACTCCACCCTCATCCGCTTGTCAAACAGCTATGGGGTGAACCGGAGTGACGGCATTCTCATTAACATTGCCCTGACAAACCAGGATTTGGCGAAATTTTGCGCGGCTGCAAGAGAGAGCGTCAACCGCATGCTGGGTGATCTCCGCAAACAAGGGGTTATTTCAATAGAGGATTCCGGAAAGATTGTACTGCATCAGCGGGACTATTTACGGTGTGAGATTGAGTGCGAAAATTGCCCGTTAGAGATTTGCAATATTGATTAAGAGGAAACAAGGACAGCAATGTGTCCTTGTTTTTATCTTGTTAGCCAAATACACATGATGGCGAAAAAGAAGCACGCATTGACGATTTCAAGAATGCCGATCGTTTGAACAGGCCACTTCTTTCCATGAAAAAACCATGCACGCAAACTGCTGGGGATAAAGGCGAGAACGGCCCATCCACCTCCGAGAGCTGCGGAAAGTAAGGGGAGGATCAGGTGATAGCCCCACGACCAGTAAGCAAATACTCTATTATTCTTCTCCCGGATCACCGACTTCACATAAAATGAACTTCCGATAAAAAACAAAGCAGATTGTGTGAAAATAAACCATGCCCAGCCGTCAAGAGTCTCCGTCCCCAGCCAGCAGCTGGCGAGTCCGCCTGTACAAAAGAATAAGACGCCCGCAAAATCATTCAGCAGCGCTCGTTCATTTTTTTGCCGGGCATAATACACATGAATGAGAAACAGCGGCAGCAAAGAAAAGGCAAGCCAGATAAAAGACGGCTTATGGATGACGGCGGCTAGCAAAAAGCTGCAGGCTGGAAAACTGTAAGAAATTATCCACTTTTGATAGGGTTTGATTTGTTTCTTTTTTAATGCCAGCGTAACAGGATAAACAGCCAAATAAAGAAAAAGCCAGCCCAAAAATAGGGGGATATGCCAAAGAACCGCTCCTCCCTTCACCATACCGAGGCAAAACGGAATCAGCAGCATGGCCCAAGCGCCGTGCTGCTTCGGAATAAGCGCCTTCATCGAAACACTCCTTTCTTGTTTCATTATAAAAGCAAAAATACCGCCAATAAGTGACATTCATCATATCACTGTGAAATACATCACTGCTGTCATGGATCGGCCGGGCTACACTAAAGGTATCCTTAGCACAGGAGGCTTCCCTATGAATCAGTGTGACTATTTATTTTTTTTGAAACAACTTCCTATGTTTAATGAAGTGCCTCTATCCATTGTCGAAACATTGCTGAATAACGGGACGTTTATCCGCGGTTCATGTGATCAGGATCCATCTTTTCTCCATTCTCAATCCATTTATATTGTATTAAAAGGCAGTATTCGTTTTATTGACAGCAGGCTGCCTGAAGGGTCGCAAACCGTGGCGCTGTGGGAAAAAGGCGATGTGTTTCCCATTGATCAAAAAGGCGGGATGTTCTTATCTCCATTCATTTCAGTCCGAACATCCGAAGACATTCTTATGCTCAATATCCCTTTTTACATATTAAAGAAAATCATGTCCTATTATCCGCAGCTGCAGATGAATTTTCTGGTGATGCTCCAGCAAAATGTCTTTTTCTCTTATGAGCTGTTTTTGCGATACATGCATAGATCTCAGGACGAAAACGCTGAGCCCGATTCCTAAAAGGAACCGGGTTTTTTGTTCGGTATTTCCATTCCTTCTTCCTCATGTGAACTTTCTGTGAAAAAAGGGGAGTGTGTGACATAGTTCACAAGGAAACATCCTGCCTCTGTATATAGTGAACTTAGAATACCTGACTCGGAAGGAGTGAAATATTCATGAAAAAAAAGAAAATGAGTCCGTTGTTCAGGAGATTAAACTATTTCTCTCCTATTGAGCATCAATCAAATAAACATAGCCAAACAACCTATGAAGATCGTGATTGGGAGAATGTATACAGAAACAGATGGCAGTACGATAAGGTCGTCCGCTCCACCCACGGTGTCAACTGCACAGGGTCCTGCAGCTGGAATATATACGTGAAAAACGGCATCGTCACGTGGGAAGGGCAAAACTTGAATTACCCATCAACCGGACCGGATATGCCTGATTTCGAACCGAGAGGCTGTCCGCGAGGGGCCAGTTTTTCATGGTATATCTACAGCCCGCTCCGGGTGAAATACCCATACGTGCGCGGTGTCCTGATCAATTTGTGGCGGGAAGCATTGCAGGCTCATCAAAACCCTTTGGAAGCATGGAAATCAATTGTTGAAAACCCGGATAAAGCGAAGTCCTATAAACAGGCGCGGGGAAAGGGCGGCTT
This sequence comes from Bacillus sp. FSL R5-0434, assembly GCF_038004745.1. NCBI lineage: Bacteria > Bacillati > Bacillota > Bacilli > Caryophanales > Bacillaceae > Bacillus > Bacillus sp. FSL R5-0434. Next base: position 3,753,977 of record NZ_JBBORV010000001.1, on the reverse strand, counting down.
TGTGCGTGCTGAATGGCCGGAGGTGCTGAAGCTGATTTCTGCTTCTCTGCTGTATACGGTTATAACATACGGCCCTGACCGGAATATCGGGTTTTCTCCGATTCCGGCTATGTCCATGATCAGCCATGCGTCAGGCTCGCGGTTTATGTCTTTGATTGGCGGCCCAATGCTCAGTTTCTATGATTGGTATGCGGATCTTCCCCCGGCATCCCCGCAAATCTGGGGCGACCAGACAGACGTCCCGGAAAGCAGTGATTGGTACAACTCAGGCTATATCATCACATGGGGCTCCAATGTGCCGTTAACGAGGACGCCGGATGCGCATTTTTTGGCAGAAGCCCGCTATAAAGGCGCTAAGGTCATCTCAATCAGCCCGGATTTCGCGGAATCCTCTAAATTTGCAGATGACTGGCTGAGCATCCGCCAAGGAACAGACGGCGCGCTTGCGATGGCGATGGGTCATGTGATCCTGCAGGAGTTTTACGTTAATCAGAAGACAGAGCGTTTCATAGAGTATGCAAAGCAATATACGGATTTCCCGTTCTTTGTCACTCTAACTAAAGAGGATGGCGTGTATACGGCCGGGCGTTTTCTTCATGCAAAGGACATCGGGCGGCAGACAGAGCATGATCAGTGGAAGCCTGCGGTGTGGAATGAACGTACAAGCGCATTCGCGATCCCGCAAGGAACAATGGGCTCCCGCTGGGACGGCCAAAAGAAATGGAACCTGCACATGATAGATGAAGAAACAGGCGAATCGATTGAACCCCGGCTTTCGGTGCTCGGCATAGAGGACGAAATCGGCACGGTTCGAATCCCTTATTTCTCAAATGAGGGGAACAGAGTGCTTGAGCGAGATCTGCCTATAAAAAAACTGGCGCTGGACAATGAAGATGTGTATGTCACAACCGTATTTGACTTGATTTTGGCTAACTACGGCGTGAATCGGGGGATCGGGGAAAAATCAGCCTGCTCGTATGACGATCCTGAGCCGTTTACGCCAGCCTGGCAGGAGCAGGTGACAGGGATCAAAAAAGAGATGGTCATTAACATTGCCAGGGAATTTGCCCAAAATGCGATCGATACAGAGGGCCGTTCGATGATTATTGTAGGAGCGGGCATTAATCACTGGTTCAATTCCGATACGATATACCGTGCTGTGTTAAATCTTGTGTTATTAGTAGGCGCCCAAGGCGTAAACGGCGGAGGCTGGGCTCATTATGTGGGACAGGAAAAACTCCGCCCTGCTGAAGGCTGGCAGACGATCGCCAACGCTAAGGATTGGGAGGGGGCGCCAAAGCTGCAAAACGGCACTTCCTTTTTCTATTTTGCGACTGACCAGTGGCGCTACGAGGATCAGCCGGTCAGTGACTTAGCATCTCCGATCGCGGCATCCTCCCGCTACAAGCATCACGCCGACTACAATGTGCTGGCGGCAAGACTCGGGTGGCTTCCGTCTTATCCGACATTTGATAAAAACGGAATTGACCTGTACAAAGAAGCTGAAAAAGCGGGAGCGAAGACAACAAAAGACGTTGCTGACTATGTGGCCCGCCAGCTTCAAGAGAAAAAACTGAAATTTGCCATTGAAGATCCTGACAATGAAGCGAATTTTCCGAGAAACCTGTTCGTGTGGAGGGCGAATCTGATCTCCAGTTCGGGAAAAGGGCATGAATATTTTCTCAAGCATCTCTTGGGAACGACGAACGGCTTGATGAATGACGACAGCGACAGTATCCGTCCTGAAGAAATCAAGTGGCGCGAGCAGGCACCGGAAGGAAAGCTCGATTTGTTAATCAATCTCGATTTCCGAATGGCCGGTACCGCCTTGTATTCCGATATCGTGCTTCCGGCGGCGACATGGTATGAAAAACACGATCTCAGCAGCACTGATATGCATCCGTTTATCCACCCCTTTGCCCCGGCTATTTCGGCTCCTTGGGAATCGAAGTCGGACTGGGATATTTTCAAGGCTTTATCAAAAGCCGTCTCCGATCTCGCGGAAGAAGTTGATATGAAGCCGGTAAAAGAAGCTGTCGCCGCACCGCTCCTCCATGACACGATGCAGGAAATGGCGCAGCCTCTCGGAAAAATCAAGGACTGGAGCAAAGGCGAATGCGAAGCCGTCCCGGGGAAAACAATGCCGAACATTCAAGTCGTTGAAAGGGACTACAAACAAATCTTTCATAAAATGACCGCGCTCGGCCCAAACGCCGCCTTAAAACCAAGCGGAACAAAAGGCATGAGCTGGTCGATTGCCGATGAATACGAATCACTCAAAAAAAGGCTGGGAGAAGTCACCACAGACAGTGTCGCAAAGGGATGTCCGAATATAAGCGAGGCCAAGCAGGCGGCAGAAGCCGTTTTAACCCTTTCGTCCACGTCGAATGGAAAAGTTGCCGTAAAAGCATGGGAATCGCTTGAAGACATCACGAATCTGAAGCTGAAAGATCTGGCTGAAGAGCGGGAGGAAGAATGCTTTACGTTCGAACAAATCACGGCTCAGCCCAAAACGGTGATCACATCTCCGGCATTTACAGGCTCGGAAAAAGGCGGGCGCAGGTATTCGCCGTTTACGACAAATGTGGAAAAATTAATCCCTTGGCGTACGCTGACAGGCAGACAATCCTATTATGTCGATCATGAGCTGATGATGGAGTTCGGGGAAACGATGGCGACCTTTAAACCGATCCTCCAGCATCGCCCTTTCTTAAGCAAACGGCCAGATCAAGAGGGCAAAGAAATCGTTCTCAATTATTTAACGCCGCATAATAAATGGTCCGTGCACAGCATGTATTTTGATTCCCTGCCGATGCTTACGCTATTCCGCGGCGGGCCGACAGTATGGATGAATAAAGATGATGCGGCAGATACGGATATCAAAGACAACGATTGGATTGAATGCTTTAACCGAAATGGTGTTGTCGTAGCCAGAGCGGTTCTGTCTCACCGGATACCAAAAGGAATGGCGTTTATGCACCATGCCCAAGACCGCCACATCAACGTGCCCGGCACAAAACTGACCAATAACCGCGGAGGCACCCATAACAGTCCGACAAGGATTCACGTTAAGCCGACACAGATGATCGGCGGCTATGCCCAGCTCAGCTACGGCTTTAACTACTATGGCCCTACGGGGAATCAGCGCGATCTGAATGTGGTCATCCGCAAGCTGAAGGAGGTCGATTGGCTTGAAGATTAAAGCGCAAATCGGAATGGTCATGAACTTAGATAAATGCATCGGCTGCCACACGTGCAGCGTGACCTGCAAAAACACATGGACAAACCGTTCCGGTGCCGAATATATGTATTTCAATAATGTAGAAACAAAGCCAGGTATCGGCTATCCGAAGCAATGGGAGGATCAGGACAAATATAAAGGCGGCTGGACCTTAAAAAAAGGAAAGCTCGAGCTGAAATCAGGCCCGAAAACCAACCGTCTTGCAAATCTTTTCTATAATCCGAATCAGCCAACCATTGATGATTACTACGAGCCTTGGAACTATGATTATGAAACGCTGACTAACAGTCCGCAGAAAAAACATCAGCCCGTAGCGCGGCCAAAATCGTCGCTGACAGGAGATTTTATGAATATTGAATGGGGGCCGAACTGGGAGGATGATCTGGCGGGCGGCCACATTACGGGACTTGAAGATCCGAACGTTCAAAAGATGGAGGAGTCTATCAAAACAGAATTCGATGAAGTCTTTATGATGTATCTTCCGCGCATCTGCGAGCACTGCATCAACCCGGCATGTGTCTCGTCCTGCCCGTCCGGCGCCATGTATAAACGCGAGGAAGACGGCATTGTGCTCGTGGATCAAAATGCCTGCCGTTCATGGAGATACTGTGTTTCATCCTGTCCTTATAAAAAAGTCTATTTTAACTGGCAAACGAACAAAGCGGAAAAATGCACACTCTGCTTTCCGCGTTTGGAGGCGGGACTGCCGACCATCTGTTCAGAGACATGTGTGGGGAGAATCCGTTATTTGGGCGTCATGCTGTATGACGCGGATAAGGTGGAGGAAGCGGCATCTGCAGAAAATGAAAAGGATCTCTATCATTCTCAATTAGAAGTGTTTCTTGATCCGAATGATCCTGAGGTTGCTAAACAAGCAAAAGAACAGGGCATCCCGACAGAATGGATAGAGGCTGCACAGCAATCGCCCATTTATAAGATGATCATCGACTGGAAAATCGCCCTGCCGCTTCATCCGGAGTATCGGACATTGCCGATGGTTTGGTACATTCCTCCTTTGAGTCCGATCATGAATCTCTTTGAAGGAGAGGGAAGCCGGCAAACAGCGGAAGACATTTTTCCGGCTATCGACCAAATGAGGATTCCGATTGACTATTTGGCGCAGCTATTAACGGCCGGTGATACAAATCATATTCGGTCCACATTAAAGAAAATGTCTGTCATGCGCCAGTATATGAGAGCGGTCCAGACGAATAAATCCATCGACCCGGCACTGATCTCCAGTGTCGGCTTAACAGAACAGCAAATTGAAGACATGTATCGGCTGCTTGCGATCGCAAAATACGATGACCGATTTGTGATTCCGAGCAGCCACCGTGAAGACATTTCTGATTTATACGCTGAACAAGGGAGCTGCGGCTTATCATTTTCAGGCGGTCCCGGCTCTTGTATATAACCAAAGAAAAATGAGGTGTAACACGATGAACACCACAGACCGGCAAATCACATTCTCGGCTCTTTCTTATCTTCTTTCGTATCCGGATGAAGAGTGGAGAGCGGAACATCCCGAATGGGAAGATCTGATCAATGAAATCGAAAATCAGCATATCCGGGAGAAACTGCTTCACTTTGTAAAGTCATCAGCATGTTTTTCCCAGCAGGCCCTGATTGAACATTATGTATACACGTTTGACTTCGGGAAAAAAACGAATATGTATGTCACCTACTTTAACTCAGGCGAGCAAAGGGAACGCGGCATTGAATTGCTGCAGTTAAAGAACACTTATGAGCAATCCGGCTTCCTCCCGACAGACAAAGAGCTTCCCGATTACCTGCCGCTTATGCTGGAATTCGCCGCCATTGCGGAGATGAAGGAAACAAAGAGCATATTTGAGAAGTATCTGTCTAATTTGCGGGAGCTGACATCCCGTTTAGATCAAAACCAAAGTTTATATGCCGTACTGCTGGATGCACTGCTTACCGCGCTTGAGGAAATCGGCTTGTGTGAAAGCAGCGAAGGAGCTGTTCGGACATGAGCGGGCAGATCCTGTGGGTCATTATGCCGTATATGGTATTGACGATATTTATCGGCGGGCATATTTACCGCTATCAGCACGACCAGTTTGGCTGGACCGCCAAATCAAGCGAACTGTTAGAAAAGAAAAAGCTTGCGGCGGGCAGCACGCTCTTTCATTGGGGGATGCTGTTTGTTATCGGCGGACACGTTATGGGCATTCTCATCCCCGAAGGTGTATATCGTGCAATCGGCATCACAGAACACGTGTATCACAAAATGGCGATTGGCGTCGGCTTGCCGGCGGGAATTGCTGCAGTAATTGGACTTTTCATCCTGACATACAGAAGGCTGTTTGACAAAAGGATCCGCAAAACCAGCTCGCCCTCCGATTTTCTCACGCTGTTTTTGCTGCTGTTTGTGATGGTCTCGGGCGTTGCAGCCACATTTCTCAACGTTGATTCGAAAGGGTTCGATTACCGGACAACAGTCGGGCCGTGGTTCAGGCAGATCTTTTTGTTGAGGCCGGACGCTTCTTTAATGGAGAGTGTTCCGCTATGGTTTAAGCTTCATATTCTCATGGGATACGTCATTTTTATCATGTGGCCATTTACGAGATTGGTTCACGTGTTCAGCCTGCCGCTCAAATACCTGACCCGCAGCTATGTCGTATATCGCAAGCGTTCGAAACGACACATACAGCATCCGTAAAACCATCCCCCTTTGCCAAAAAGGGGGATTTCTCATCTTCTCTTCACATTATAGGAAAAAATAAAAACCTAAGATATTTTCTTACAAGACAATTGCTTGGCGGCAAGGAATACTGATATTTTTGTATTTGGAAATAACAATATGTTCGAAAAAGGAGAGTGAAGAATGAAACGGATGTTCCTCATTTTAACTGCCTGCCTCATCACTAGCGCCGGGGTTCTGACTCTCAGACATTCTCATGTATTAACCGGCGGCACAGCCGGCCTTTCTCTAAGCCTGACGTACGTGTTTCATTCCTCGTTTGCTATTATCTTCTTTCTGATTAATATCCCGTTTTATGTCTTTTCTTTTATCAGAATGGGTGCCAGCTTCACTTTATCCACCATATTTGCAGTAACAGCACTGACTTTTTTTACAAGCGTCGATCACTGGCTTCCGCCCGTCTCTTTTTCCCCGTTTGCCGGCGCGATTTGCGGCGGAGCATTGATCGGGTTCGGCCTGTCGCTCATGTTTTATTATCAGGCATCTCTTGGCGGCGCCAATATTCTCGCTTTATTTATGCAAAAGCGATACGGGTGGAATCCGGGGACGGTTAATTTCGCCTTCGATTTCGCCGTTGTGCTGGCCGGCATTTTTTCCGTCGGTTTGCAAAAAGGCCTCTGCTCCATCCTGTCCATTGCCATCACGGGATTGGCTGTCGGCTTCTTTAAGCATAAAATCAAAAGCAGCTACTCGCTGAAGCCAGATTTGCTCAAGAACTTTACTTCCGGCCAATCACAGGAAGCCTCCTCGTAAGCCTTTCCGCCCCGTGTGCGGAGAGGCTTTTTTCATAGAAAGGTTTAAAGGTTAGAAATAAGAGGAAATACGAAGGTAATCGGATCGGAATGGAGAGGGGACAAATGCTGAAAAGGAGACTGGAGTTTTTCTTTTTATATATCATGCTCATCGGGGCATACGTCATATGGGTTTTTCCGGTTTCCAGGCTTCAGTTTTACGGAGGATTGCTTTGCTATGCCGGCATTATTTTGTTCAGCATTTATTCGTTAATCCTTGAAAACCGAACATCGCAGCACACGCTGTTATGGATACATATTCTAGTCTTTTTTCCGATCGCGGGCTACATGTTTTATCTGTTTTCCGGACAGCTGTATGTAAAAGGAAAGCTGTTTAAAACAAAACGAATGTACAACAGGGAGAAGCTTCGAAAGCAGTTTGACATGGAGGAAACGCCTGAAGTGACCGGATTGAAGGACAATCAAGAAAGGTTTTTTACCTATTCCATCAGGGCTTCACATATGAATATCAACACGAAAAGCAAGGTGAAGGTTTTGAAAAACGGGGAAGAAACCTTTCCTGATATTTTCAAAGCAATGCGGAAAGCGGAATCTTATCTGCATATCGAATACTACATGTTCAAATCGGACATGCTTGGGCGCGACATGATGGAGATTATGATGGAAAAGGCGCGTCAGGGTGTCGAGGTGCGGTTTTTATATGACGCTGCGGGCAGCATCAAATTGGCAGGAAGAGATATTATGAAAATGAAAAAAGCGGGCGTGGACATCGTTCCTTTTTCTCCGCTGAAATACGGGTTCTTCAATCAGAAATTGAATTTTCGAAATCACCGTAAAATCGTGATCATAGACGGGAAAATCGGCTTTGTCGGCGGATTGAACGTCGGGAAGGAATATATCAGCCGAGACCCGATTATCGGTTTTTGGAGAGACACTCATCTGCGGCTGGAAGGAGAAATTGTGCAAACGCTTCACGCCATCTTTATGCTGGATTGGGAATATGTCTCTAATGAAGTGTTAATTGATCAAAAAGAATACAATACGCCAGTCCCCGTGGAGGGAGGAGGCATTTATCAAATTGTCGCGACAGGGCCTGACATGAAGGAAAGCATGAGTGACCTCTACTATGAAATGATTTCTACAGCGCAGAAATCTGTGTGGATCGCCACGCCTTATTTTGTCCCGAATGAATCCATCCGCACGGCTTTGAAAGCCGCGGCGACAAAAGGGGTTCAGGTGCGGATTATGGTGCCGGAGACGAATGACAGCTTTTTAACGCAATACGCGTCGAGATCGTATTTCCCTGAGCTGCTTCTAGAAGGGATTGAGGTGTATTCCTATCAAAAAGGCTTCATGCACCAAAAAGTGATAATCATTGACGGCGATCTTGCCTCAGTCGGAACCGCAAACATGGATATGCGCAGCTTTCAGCTCAATTTTGAAGTGAACGTTTTTTTCACGGATGCCGAAGCGATCCGCACCTTGGAAGACCATTTCGAAGAGGATATGCTGGAAAGTGAGAAACTTAGCCCTGTCGGTTTTTATAAAAGAGGAATGGCTGACCGGACAAAGGAATCAGTTGCCCGTCTCTTTTCAAGTGTTCTGTAAGAAAAAAGAAATACTGTCTTTCAAAACAGCCAGTGTATAGTATAATTGAGAAATGTTATCAGTTATTAATGCATTGGGGGAAGATAGAGTGCTGCGGCAATTTTTTGCGTATTATAAACCATATAAAACATTGTTCTTTCTCGACTTTTTCTCGGCGATCGCAGGAGGCTTAATGGAGCTGAGTTTTCCTTTAATCGTCAATTATTTTATTGATACCTTGCTTCCGGGGAGAGACTGGGGCCTGATCATCGCGACCTCAATCGGATTGTTCGCAGTTTACGCGCTCAGCTCGGCTCTTCAATATGTCGTCACGTATTGGGGGCATATGCTCGGAATCAATATCGAAACCGATATGAGAAAGTCGCTATTTGACCATCTGCAAAAGCTGTCCTTCAAATTTTACGACAACAACAAGACGGGAACGTTAATGTCGAAGCTGACGAACGACTTAATGTACATCGGCGAAGTCGCCCATCACGGTCCAGAAGATTTGTTCATCGCCATTATGACGATTCTCGGGGCGTTCGGGGTTATGCTGTTTATCAACTGGCAGCTGGCATTGCTGACGTTTATTATCATGCCGATTGTCATTTGGCTTGCGCTTTACTTCAATAAAAAAATGACCAAAGCGTTTACGACGCTGAACAAGGATATCGGAGACTTCAGTGCGCGGGTAGAAAATAATATCGGCGGCATCCGGCTCGTTCAGGCGTTCGGCAATGAATCGTTTGAAAAAGAGCGCTTTGCTGTCAACAATCAGCGATTCCGCATCACTAAGCTGTCATCATATAAAATCATGGCGAAAAACGGCTCCATCAGCTATATGCTGACACGGTTTGTTACGCTGTTTGTCCTCTTGTGCGGTACGTGGTTTGTCATCCGAGGCTCCTTGTCATACGGAGAATTTGTGGCGTTTGTGCTATTAACGAATGTCCTGTTTCGGCCGATTGACAAAATTAACGCCATTATTGAAATGTATCCGCGGGGAATTGCCGGCTTTAAAAGCTACATGGAACTGATGGAGACGGAGCCGGATATTCAGGATTCTCCTGAGGCGAGAGACGTTTCCGGACTGAAAGGTGATATCCGCTATCAGCATGTTTCGTTTGGCTATGATGAGAATCAACATGTCCTTCATGACATTAACCTGACCATTCGGGCGGGGGAAACGGTAGCGTTTGTCGGTCCGTCCGGAGCGGGGAAATCAACACTTTGCAGTCTGCTTCCGCGCTTTTATGAAGCGTCAGAAGGCGACATTACCATTGACGGCATCAGCACTAAAGACATGACGCTGTCTTCCTTGCGCGGGCAGATTGGCGTTGTGCAGCAGGATGTTTTCTTATTCTCGGGCACACTGAGAGAGAATATTGCATATGGCCGTTTGGATGCATCGGAAGAGGAAATCTGGCAGGCTGTGAAGCAGGCTCACTTGGAAGAACTCGTCAATAACATGCCGGATGGATTGGACACTGTCATCGGAGAACGCGGCGTAAAACTTTCCGGCGGGCAAAAGCAGCGCCTTTCAATTGCGAGGATGTTCTTGAAAAATCCATCTATCCTGATTCTGGACGAGGCAACTTCCGCCCTTGATACGGAAACAGAAGCGGCGATCCAAAAGGCGCTTCAAGAATTGTCGGAGGGGCGCACGACGCTGGTGATCGCCCACAGACTGGCGACGATCAAACATGCGGACAGAATTGTCGTCGTGACAAAAAACGGTATCGAGGAACAAGGGCGGCATCAGGAACTGATCGAAGCCGGCGGTATTTACAGCAGACTGCATCATGCACAGTTCGGAGAGATGGTGCAGCAATAGGAGGAGAGTATGGATAGAAAAAATGTGCTGTACATAGCTGTTTCGTTAGACGGGATGATCGCGAGAGAGGATGGGAGCGTCGACTGGCTGGATGAATTTGAAGGCGAGGGTGATAACGGGTACAGTGAATTTTATCAGACTGTTGATACCGTCATTTTAGGGCGGAGCACATACGAACACATCAAAATTCTCACACCCGATTTTCCGTATCAGGATAAAACATGCTACGTGTTTACAGAAACGCCCGAAAGCTATCATGATAAACACGTGACGTTTATCGATGAAGACATCAAAGCGTTCACCGGCCGCTTAAAACAGCAAAAAGGCTTAAATATCTGGATCGCGGGCGGGGCAGAGCTGGTGAATACTTTTATGAAAGAGGATGCCATCGACGAATACATCATCACTGTCATCCCGGTTGTATTGGGGAGCGGCATTCCGCTGTTTCATGAACAAAATACCGAAACAAAGCTGCGTTTAACCGATATGAAACGATTCGGACAGGCGGCGCAGCTGCATTATAAACGAGCATAAGAAAAAGGATAGACATCACTGTCTATCCTTTTTTATGTAAGTTAGAGCGCTTCTCTCTCAGCGGGCTCAATCATATTCTGAAACTTTTCAACCAGCTGAGACGCTTTTGTTCCTTCAACCACAATCAGATATTCTTTTTCATTATGAGCCATACGGAACGTTTCCAGCTCGATTAAGCTTTTGATTTTGCACATCGTTTTCTTTGAGTAAATATAAACCTCGTGGCTTCCGGAATGGCACATTTTATATAGGTGAATCAAATTTCTTAAAGTAAATGCCTGTGCGGCTACTTTTAGAGACTTGATGTTTTTCATGTTCTTTCTCCTCCATTGATTCTTGTCTTATATAGCGTATGTTCCCAATGTGTACAAACTGTAAACCTGTTTTTGCACACTTATGATTTCCATTGCAGAGTGCCGCCGCCAATCCGTTTCACGCCGCGGATTGAGCTCAATTCATCCATCAGCCGGAGAAGCGCCTTGTCCTTCTGTTTCGCCTCGATCATAAAATCAATATTGGTTCCCCATTGCCTGAAGCGCTCCAAAAGCGGCAGCAAGAAGTTGGCGTCTACATATTCCGCATGGCTGCGCACCGCTTGCTCCGATTTTGGAGAGGAAAGATGGACCTTCGGCTGCAATCCGATCCGCTGCCATGTGTTGATCATCCGGGGCAGTGCTTCATTCAGGTCTGCATGATCATCCGAGTTTGCGTAAAAATGATGAAAATCAAAGACAAACGGAACATTCTCTTGTTCACAGACCTGAAGCGTCTCTTCCGTGGTGTACGTTTTATCGTCATTTTCCAGCGTCATCCGCTGTTTGATCTCTTTCGGAAGCATTTTCATGTTTTGATGAAATTGTTTCAGAGCGTTTTCTTTGTTTCCGTAAGCGCCGCCGATATGGATGTTGATAACTGAGCGGTCTGCAATCCCCATCGCTTCAAGCATGCGGTAGTGATAAGCCATATCGGTTACTGCATTTGCTGTAATGGATTCTTTAGGGCTCGTAAACAGGGTAAACTGGTTAGGATGAAAGCTTATGCGCAGATTGTATTTTTTCACGAGCTCTCCAATCTCACGGAACTCCTTGCGAAACGGCGTCACAAAGTCCCACATCACGTCAGGATGAGTGGCCAGCGGCACAATTGAGCTGGAAAAACGGTACAATGGAATATCGTGGCCGATGATATAGTGAAGGGTTCTCATGGTATTGCGCAAGTTGGCTTTCGTCACAGCCAAAAGGGCTTCTTTTCTCTCATCCTCGGGCAGCTTTGAATAACGGGCGAATGTCAGTGTTTTGGCGGGAGACGCATCCCAAAGGCTCATCGCATTTGAGACGAACCCGAATCTGAAAATCATAGGAACTCTCCTTTATAAAAAATAAGATAATGCTTTACCGAGCCATTCCGCCGGTCGCTGCCTGAACGTGCGCTTTTTGAAATTTTCTTTTGTCAGCAGCTCCGACTTTTTAATATCCTCTTCAATCGTGGCATAGACTTCTTTTGTAAATGCAACATCATCAATTTCAACGTTTACCTCTTCATTTAAAAACAGGCTGCGCTGATCAAAATTGGCTGTGCCGATGATGCTGAAGTGATCGTCAATGATCAAGGCTTTCACATGATAAAACCCTTGGTAAAAACGGTAGATGAGACAGCCGGCATCCAGCAGGTCCGAATAATATGTAAAAGCAGCTTCTCTGACCAGCGGGTGATCTGATTTCATCGGCACAATCAATGTAACGTCTACACCGTTTTTTCTTGCTTTGACCAAGGCCTGCTGAAGCGGTTTAGTCGGAATATAATATGGCGTGCAAATCGTAATGCGCTGTTTCGCCTGTGAGATATTTGCCAAATACGTTTTTTCAAGAGAATAGCCGTCAGTCGCATAAATCTTATGAGGGATATTCCCTTGGGGAAGCTCAGGCCAAACATCCGGACCCAGTTCGGCTGATCCGGTATTTCGTTTCAGGTCGGCTGTAAAAAGCGTTTGAAGATCTCGGACACCTTCTCCCGTCATACGCAGATGATAATCCTCCCAATTGCCGAACTTCGCCTTCTTCCCAAGGTATTCCTCACCAATGTTAAACCCGCCGACATAGCCGACTTTTCCATCCATCACAGCAATTTTCCGGTGATTTCGTTTTTGTATATGAAAAAAGAAATAAGGGAAACGGGGCCGGTTCAGAAAATGAACGTGAACGCCGGCGTTTTTCATTGTCTCCAGCGCCGGTTTCTTAATTTTTTGGCTGCCCGACCAATCCAGAAGCAAATAAACCGATACGCCGGCCTGGGCTTTTGTTTTCAGCAGTGTGAACATATTGTGGCTGACCTCATCGTTTTTCATAATGAAAAACATCACGTGAACGGAAGAGACGGCATCGCGTATATCCTCCATCATCCGTTCAACAAGATCAGCGCCGCAGTGAATCAATTCGATATCACTTTTCTTTTTTGAAAAAACAGGCTCGTACGCTTTCTTTCTGTATGCGGCGCGCCCCATAAAGATATCCAGCAGGATTAAAGCTAATAGTATGATGACAATGATGAGAATCACGAAAAATACCTTCATCCCGGCACTCCTTTCCGTAGTTGTAAGTAGTGTGCCCGAACAGCAGGAATTTAATTATTGACTGAACACTCATTCATTATTTATCATAAAGATAATCTTATACAGATTTTGGGGCAGGGGATCACGGTCTTCATCAGTAAAAAGGGGGAATTGGAATGAGCGGCTTTCTCATTGTCAATGCATTATTATTTCTGATTGTAACCGCTTACGCTGTTTATTTGTTTGTCTATTTGGTCAAAACAAGGCTTGCTTACATCAGGCTTGGCCAAAAGGAACAGTTCGATAAACGGATCAAGGAACGGCTTCAGGCCATATGGGTGAATGTATTCGGGCAGAAAAAACTGCTCAAGGATAAGAAAAGCGGCATCATTCACGTCATGTTTTTCTACGGCTTTATATTGGTTCAGTTTGGAGCGATTGACTTTATCATCAAAGGGCTGGTCCCGGATCGAAATCTGCCGCTTGGCCCGATCTATCCCGCCTTCACTTTTTTTCAGGAAATCGTTACGTTTCTGATCTTAATTGCGGTTGGCTGGGCATTTTACAGACGCTATATCGAAAAGCTCGTCAGGCTGAAACGAGGCTTTAAATCTGGACTTGTTCTCATTTTTATCGGCGGTTTAATGCTGACGGTTTTACTGGGGAACGCAATGAATCTGATCTGGCATGATCACGGGCTTTCTTGGAGCGAGCCGATCGCTTCAGGCATCGCGTTTTTGCTTGGCGGCGTCGGGGAGACGGGCGCCGCGGTGATTTTCTATATCGCATGGTGGGTGCATCTGCTGTTTTTACTGAGCTTTTTAGTGTATGTGCCGCAGTCAAAGCACGCTCATTTAATTGCCGGTCCTGCCAATGTCTTTTTCAACAGGCTTGAAGCGTCCGGAAAGCTCGAAAAAATTGATTTCACAGACGAAACGAAAGAAAGCTACGGAGCGGGAAAAATTGAGGATTTCAGGCAGTCCCAGTTGATTGATCTGTATGCGTGTGTCGAGTGCGGCCGCTGCACCAATATGTGCCCTGCGACAGGCACCGGAAAAATGCTGTCGCCGATGGATTTAATTTTACGCCTCAGGGACCACCTCACAGAAAAAGGCGCTGCTGTCACTTCGCGCTCGCCATGGGTGCCGGCTGCAGCATTCCGGCATACGAAAGGGAACCAGCTGGCTGCGGCAGCCTCAGGGAGCGGATCACAGGAAGCCGCCGCCGCGCTAGATTACAGTCCGAGCTTAATCGGCGATGTCATTACCGAAGAAGAAATTTGGGCCTGCACCACTTGCCGGAACTGTGAAGATCAGTGCCCCGTCATGAACGAGCATGTTGATAAAATCATTGACCTTCGCCGCTATCTCGTGCTGACTGAAGGAAAAATGGACAGTGACGCACAGCGGGCGATGACGAGTATTGAGCGGCAGGGAAATCCGTGGGGCCTCAACCGCAAGGAACGTGAAAATTGGCGCGACGCAGCCCCAGATGCCGATATTCCGACAGTAAAAGAATTAAAAAAAGAGGAAAAAGAATTCGAATATCTTTTTTGGGTCGGTTCCATGGGTTCATACGACAACAGAAGCCAAAAGATCGCCATCTCCTTTGCAAGACTGCTGAACCAAGCAGGTGTGACCTTTGCGATCCTCGGCAACAAAGAAAAAAATTCAGGGGACACCCCGCGCCGCCTCGGAAATGAGTTTTTATTTCAAGAACTGGCCGAAAAGAATATTTCGGAATTTGAAAAAAATAATGTGAAAAAAATCGTTACGGTTGATCCGCACGCATACAATTTATTTAAAAACGAATATCCTGATTTCGGCTTTGAAGGCGAAGTGTATCATCATACGGAAGTGCTGGCCGATCTGGTGAAGAGCGGGAAACTAAAACCGCAGCACCCAGTTCATGAAACGATCACCTTCCACGACTCGTGTTACTTGGGACGGTACAACGAAGTCTATGATCCGCCGAGAGAGATTTTAAAAGCCATTCCGGGTGTGCGGCTTATTGAAATGGAGAGAAGCCGGGAAACCGGCATGTGCTGCGGAGCTGGCGGAGGCTTGATGTGGATGGAGGAAGAGTCAGGCAACAGGATTAATGTCGCCAGAACAGAGCAAGCGCTGGCAGTCAATCCGTCGGTAATCAGCTCCGGCTGTCCGTACTGCCTCACGATGCTTGGGGACGGCACAAAGGCAAAAGAAGCGGAAGATCGTGTCAAAACGTATGACGTCGCGGAGCTTCTGGCTCAATCTGTCTTGGGCGCTGATATGACAATGGGGGAAAAGCGATGAATTTTTCATTAACAGAAGAACACGAAATGATTCGGAAATTGGTTCGTGATTTTGCGAAGCATGAGGTTGCACCGACAGCGGCAGAACGTGACGAACAAGAACGCTTCGATCGTGACCTGTTTCGGGAAATGGCGGATTTAGGATTAACAGGGATTCCGTGGCCTGAAGCTTACGGCGGAATCGGAAGTGACTACCTGGCTTATGTCATAGCGGTGGAGGAACTGTCAAAAGTCTGCGCCTCCACCGGCGTGACGCTTTCAGCCCATATCTCGCTTTGCGGCTGGCCGCTGTTTGCATTTGGCACAGAAGAACAAAAGGCAGCGTACTTAACACAGCTGGCCCTTGGGCAGAAAATCGGGGCTTTCGCTTTGACTGAAGCAGGCTCCGGTTCAGACGCCGGCGGGATGAAAACAACCGCTGAGCGAATTGGTGATGACTATGTATTAAACGGATCAAAAGTGTTTATCACAAACGGCGGCGCCGCTGATATTTATATTGTGTTTGCAGTCACTGACGCTGAGAAAAAGAAAAAAGGCATTTCCGCTTTTATTGTAGAAAAGGATTTCGAAGGATTTTTGACAGGCAAGAAAGAAAAGAAACTAGGCATCCGTTCTTCTCCGACAACAGAGATCATCTTCGAAGACTGTGTCGTTCCCGCAGAAAATCGTCTCGGTGAAGAAGGAGAAGGCTTCAAAATCGCGATGAAGACGCTTGACGGAGGAAGAAACGGCATTGCGGCGCAGGCTGTTGGCATCGCTCAGGGAGCGCTTGATGCGGCGCTTCAATACGCAAAAGAAAGAAAACAGTTCGGCAAATCGATTGCCGAGCAGCAGGGCATAGCTTTTAAACTTGCAGATATGGCGACAATGATAGAAGCTTCAAGGCTACTGACCTACCAGGCCGCATGGCTGGAGTCGTCAGGCCTTCCGTATGGAAAAGCCTCCGCTATGTCCAAACTGCTGGCGGGGGATACGGCGATGAAGGTGACGACCGAAGCTGTGCAGATTTTCGGCGGCTACGGCTATACGAAGGATTATCCGGTTGAACGCTATATGCGCGACGCGAAAATTACGCAAATCTACGAAGGCACCCAAGAAATTCAAAGGCTGGTTATCTCCAGAATGCTCGCAGAATAAGGCAAAACATCTATCAGTCGGATCACTCTTGTAAAATTATTTAAATTAACGCTGTTAAGGGTAGCATATTCTGTTTTATTTTGTTTATAATGAGAGGTATGGTTTGTATAAGAACGATACAATATCGCTTTCATTATTGATAAAACAGATACATATAAGTAATAGAAAGGGAGTGTCCGACCTTGGGTATCAAACAATATTCACAGGAACAGCTAAAGGAAATGGCTTTAGTTGAAATCGCTCACGAATTATTTGAAGATCATAAAAAACCAGTTCCTTTTCAGGAGCTTTTAAATGAAATTGCATCATTGCTCGGCGTAAAAAAAGAAGAGCTTGGAGACCGCGTCGCACAATTTTATACAGATTTAAACATTGACGGCCGCTTCTTGGCGCTCTCTGACCAGACTTGGGGCCTTCGCAGCTGGTATCCGTACGATCAGCTTGATGAAGAAACACAGCCGACAGTTAAGGCGAAAAAGAAAAAAGCGAAAAAAGCTGTTGAAGAAGATCTTGATCTTGATGAATTTGAAGAGGTTGACGAAGACGAGCTCGATTTGGCTGAGGTTGAGGAAGAGCTTGATCTCGATGCTGATGAGTTTGACGATATCGATGAAGACGACGACGAAGACGAGCTCGAAATTGATGATGATCTCATTGATGACGATGAAGAAGAAGATGAAGATGACTATGATGAAGGCGATGAGGATAAAAAATAGTAAAAGAATTTCATCCTCAAATCAATCTTGACTTTCATAGTCGAACTATGTAGTATGTATTTTGGGCTCTTCAAAAACGAAGAGAGAACATAGAACGTTATGCTCCCTTTCAAGAAATTGAAAGGGAGCTTTCTTATTTTCACCCCTCATTTTTCTTATAAATCATTTAAAAGGCTAAATGATTTCCTATAAAACGGTACATTTTAAGAAATGTAGCTTAGAGCGAAGAGAGGAGCAAACGAAATGACGAAATATATTTTTGTAACCGGGGGAGTCGTATCCTCACTTGGAAAGGGTATTGTAGCAGCTTCATTAGGGCGTTTGCTGAAAAACCGCGGACTGAACGTCACAATTCAAAAATTCGACCCATACATCAACGTTGATCCGGGAACGATGAGCCCGTACCAGCACGGTGAAGTATTCGTAACAGATGACGGCGCTGAAACAGACTTAGACCTCGGGCACTATGAGCGTTTTATCGACATCAACCTGAATAAATTCAGCAACGTAACAACAGGAAAAATCTATTCAACAGTTCTTAAAAAAGAACGTCGCGGAGATTACCTCGGCGGAACAGTGCAGGTTATTCCGCACATCACAAACGAACTGAAAGACCGCGTATACCGTGCGGGTAAAGAAACAAACGCGGATGTCGTGATTACAGAAATCGGCGGTACTGTAGGAGACATCGAATCCCTGCCATTCCTTGAAGCCATCCGCCAAATGAAGAGTGACATCGGTCGTGAAAACGTGATGTACATCCACTGTACACTTGTGCCTTACATTAAAGCTGCCGGCGAACTGAAAACAAAACCGACACAGCACAGCGTAAAAGAATTAAGAAGCCTGGGCATTCAGCCAAACATTATCGTTGTTCGTACAGAAATGCCGATTTCTCAAGATATGAAGGACAAAATCGCATTATTCTGCGACATCGATACAAAAGCGGTTATTGAATGTGAAGATGCGGACAACCTCTATTCCATTCCGCTTGAGCTTCAAAAACAAGGACTTGATAAGCTTGTTTGCCAGCACATGCAGCTGGAATGCAAAGAAGCGGAAATGTCCGAGTGGAAAGAGCTTGTGAACAAGGTCAGCAACCTGTCTCAAACGACCACAATCGGACTTGTCGGAAAATATGTTGAGCTTCCTGACGCTTACATCTCTGTCGTTGAATCACTTCGCCACGCAGGCTACGCGTTTGACACAGATGTAAAAGTGAAATGGATTAACGCTGAGGAAGTAACAGAAAGCAACATCGGAGAGCTTACTAGCGGCACAGACGGTATTATCGTACCGGGCGGCTTCGGTGACCGCGGTGTTGAAGGTAAAATCATTGCGACAAAACATGCCCGCGAAAACAAGATTCCGTTCTTGGGCATTTGCTTAGGCATGCAGGTTGCATCTATTGAGTATGCCCGAAACGTATTAGGCTTAAAAGGCGCTCACTCTGCGGAAATTGATCCGTCAACTCAATACCCGATCATCGACCTTCTTCCTGAACAGAAGGATGTTGAAGATCTTGGAGGAACACTTCGTCTCGGCCTTTACCCTTGTAAGCTTGAAGAGGGCACGAAAGCATTTGAAGTGTATCAGGATGAAGTGGTATACGAGCGTCACCGCCACCGTTATGAATTCAACAACGAATTCAGACAGCAAATGGAAGACCAAGGCTTCGTATTCTCAGGCACCAGCCCGGACGGACGCCTTGTTGAAATTATTGAGCTGAAAGACCATCCTTGGTTCGTGGCTTCTCAGTTCCACCCAGAGTTCAAGTCAAGACCGACAAGACCTCAGCCATTATTCAAAGGCTTTATCGGAGCGTCTGTTGAAGCTGCAAATCAGAAGTAATAAAAAAAGACTTGCCGTTTGTCAAAAGCGGACAAGTCTTTTTTATTTGTTTCCGGCAAGATACAGCATGTACAATAAGTGATTATGCATACTCTTGCAGAATTTCTTTTAATGTAAATGATAGAGCATGGTAGACATACAATGCTGTCATTAATGAAGGGAAGCCGTAACGGGTGCCGTCTTCATCGGGAACGAGCGGCATTTTCAGCTTCGAATCAATATGCACATCGCAATATTGTTCGATTCCGGCGCTGTCTTTGGCTGCCGGCGATACGCAAACGACTCCCGCGCCTTTTTCATAAAGCTCTTTCGCGAGCGCCTGTTCTTCATCTGTACCTGTCCCTGAGCAAAACATCAGCACCCTGTCGCTTTCTGTCACTTCATCCGCGTTGGCGGGAAACGCTTTGACGGAAGGAAACGGCTCTTTGCTTTCGGTAGCCTCATATAAGACGCCCTGAAGCTCATTTGCCCCGTATATATATATGGAATGCCCGCTGACCACCGCTTGAGCAAGCAATCGCGCCCCATCTTCAATCGCGTCAGATTCCTTATCCTGAATGCGGGAAAAAATACCTGTTAACTGTGTCGTAAATATTTTCAACATAAGTGAATCCTCCTTTATAACGTACAATAACAGTATACAACAAAAGAGAAAATGCTCAGAAAATGTCGTAAAGTAGACTATTATAATTAAAGGAAATAGGAAAATCAAACAGAATACATAAACTACTGCTTACTTTTGACGAAAATCATAATATTGGGGTGTAAAATGATGAATGAAAAAATTTTAATCGTTGATGATCAATACGGAATACGTATTTTGCTTAACGAAGTGTTCAATAAAGAGGGCTATCAGACATTTCAGGCTGCGAACGGCCTTCAAGCGCTTGATATTGTGACAAAAGAACGTCCGGACCTTGTCCTTCTGGATATGAAAATTCCCGGCATGGACGGAATCGAAATCTTAAAACGGATGAAAGTCATTGACGAAAACATCCGCGTGATCATCATGACGGCTTACGGAGAACTCGATATGATCCAGGAATCAAAGGAACTGGGCGCATTGACGCACTTTGCGAAGCCGTTTGACATCGACGAAATCAGAGACGCCGTCAAAAAATATCTGCCCCTGAAGTCTAACTGACAAAAAGAAGAAACAATTGAATGAGCTCATTGTGTTGCCGATTTGTCGAAAAGTTGGTATTCTAGTTATGGAGAAAAAGCGATCTGAGTATTTACATATGACAGCAAATTATGGGTCATGCTAGGGTGGAAAGCTTTTTTCGCTAGAAGACAATCAGGCTACATAAGGAGGACATTCGACATGCCTTTAGTTTCAATGACGGAAATGTTGAATACAGCTAAAGAAAAAGGTTATGCTGTAGGACAATTTAACTTAAACAACCTTGAGTTTACTCAAGCGATTTTACAAGCAGCTGAAGAAGAAAAATCTCCAGTGATCCTTGGTGTTTCCGAAGGTGCGGGACGCTACATGGGCGGCTTCAAAACAGTCGTAGCTATGGTAAAAGCACTAATGGAAGAGTACAAAGTGACAGTTCCTGTTGCGATCCACTTAGACCACGGTTCAAGCTTTGAATCTTGTGCGAAAGCGATTCATGCAGGTTTCACATCTGTAATGATCGACGCTTCTCACCATCCATTTGAAGAAAACGTAGCAACAACTTCTAAAGTTGTTGAGCTTGCTCATTTCCACGGTGTATCTGTAGAAGCTGAGCTAGGAACAGTCGGCGGACAAGAGGACGACGTTATCGCTGAAGGCGTAATCTACGCTGATCCTAAAGAGTGCCAAGAGCTTGTTGAGCGCACTGGCATCGACTGCCTTGCACCTGCATTAGGTTCTGTTCACGGCCCTTACAAAGGTGAGCCAAACCTTGGCTTCAAAGAAATGGAAGAGATCGGAAATTCAACTGGTCTTCCGCTCGTTCTTCACGGCGGTACTGGAATTCCGACTGCTGACATCAAAAAATCAATCTCACTTGGTACAGCTAAAATCAACGTAAATACTGAAAACCAAATCTCTTCTGCAAAAGCTGTTCGCGAAACGTTGGCAGCTAAGCCTGACGAGTACGATCCTCGTAAATACCTTGGACCTGCTCGCGAAGCGATTAAAGAAACTGTTATCGGTAAAATGCGTGAATTTGGTTCTTCAAACCAAGCTTAATTCAATTGGAACTTTTTATAGCCGCCTGACAGCTTGACAGGCGGTTTTCCGTCTATCTTTAGAAAGCGCAATCATATTCACAGTTCTGAAAATTCTTACTCTGGGAGGCTTTTGTAAATGTTATTTTTTATTGATACAGCCAATATCGATGAGATTAAAGAAGCGTATGAATTAGGAATCCTTGCCGGTGTAACAACGAATCCTAGTTTAGTAGCAAAAGAAGCTAACGTATCGTTCCATGACCGTCTTCGTGAAATCACAGAAGTTGTTCCGGGCTCTGTAAGTGCCGAGGTTATTTCTCTGAAAGCTGAGGAAATGATCGAGGAAGGAAAAGAACTGGCGAAAATCGCTCCGAACATCACGGTGAAAATCCCGATGACGGCTGACGGTTTAAAAGCCGTAAAAGCACTTACTGACTTAAACATTAAAACAAATGTCACATTGATCTTCAATGCAAACCAAGCGCTTCTTGCTGCAAGAGCGGGCGCTACATATGTATCTCCATTCTTAGGCCGCTTAGATGATATCGGCCATAACGGGCTTGACCTGATTTCAGAAGTCAAGCAGATTTTTGATATTCACGGGCTTGATACGCAAATCATTGCGGCGTCAATCCGCCATCCTCAGCATGTAACTGAAGCTGCATTAAGAGGGGCTCATATCGGTACAATGCCGCTTAAAGTCATTTATCAGCTGACAAAGCACCCGTTAACAGACAAAGGAATCGAACAATTCCTGGCAGACTGGAACAAGTAATTCAAGCGGCGGCAAACAGAGTGTAGTGTCTGTTTGCCGCGGCCTTTGCTTTTCACCGTCCTGATCCAGCGGACCTTCAGATGCACGCCGCTTACAGAGAAGGAATCATTGGGCTGCAGAAGCTGATATCGGAATGAGGGTTGCGTGCTGCTTTTGCCGGATGACGAAGATGTCTCTTTAGCCGGCGGGTCTCTGTCGATTTTTTGAAACCTATGCCCCCGCAAAGCTTCGCTATTTTCTTCCTGATATTTTACAATGTGTTGTATTCTTTCTCTTCGAATTGGCTAGATTTTGGACATGAGCTTTATTTGCAGAGACAGAATAAAATGCCATTTTATTTAGCTCCGCAGCTATCTTCTTATGGAAGGAGACTATCATGGAAAAGTTGAATATTGCCGGCGGTGACTCGTTAAACGGTACAGTACACATCAGCGGCGCTAAAAACAGTGCTGTTGCATTAATACCAGCAACCATTTTGGCAAATTCCGAGGTGACAATAGAAGGGCTTCCTGAGATTTCAGATATTGAAACGCTGCGTGACCTGTTACAGGAAATCGGCGGCAATGTACATTTTGAGAATGGGGATATGATTGTAGACCCCACATCAATGATCAGCATGCCGCTTCCTAACGGAAAAGTGAAAAAACTGCGCGCGTCGTATTATTTAATGGGGGCGATGCTCGGCCGCTTTAAACAGGCCGTCATCGGATTGCCTGGCGGCTGCCACCTGGGCCCCCGTCCGATTGACCAGCACATCAAGGGCTTCGAAGCGCTCGGAGCTGAAGTGACCAATGAACAGGGCGCGATTTATTTGCGCGCTGAAAGGCTGAGAGGCGCACGTATATATTTAGATGTCGTAAGCGTCGGGGCAACGATTAACATTATGCTTGCGGCTGTTTTGGCAGAAGGGAAAACCATCATCGAAAACGCTGCGAAAGAGCCGGAGATTATTGATGTCGCGACACTGCTCACAAGCATGGGCGCAAAAATCAAAGGCGCTGGAACCAACGTAATCCGAATCGATGGCGTAAAGGAACTGCACGGCTGCAAACATACGATCATCCCGGACAGAATTGAGGCCGGAACATTTATGATTGCCGGTGCTGCGATGGGCAAAGAGGTCATCATCGATAATGTAATCCCGACACACCTTGAGTCCTTAACAGCAAAGCTGAGAGAAATGGGCTTTCACATTGAGACAAGCGACGACCAGCTGCTTATTGTCGGCGGGCAGAAAAACCTAAAGCCGGTTGATGTAAAAACCCTAGTATACCCGGGCTTTCCGACTGATTTGCAGCAGCCGATGACAGCGCTTTTGACGAGAGCAAAAGGGACAAGCGTCGTGACTGACACCATCTATTCGGCGAGATTCAAGCATATTGATGAGCTGAGACGAATGGGCGCAAATATGAAGGTAGAGGGCAGATCTGCAATCATAACGGGACCTGTCGACCTTCAAGGCGCTAAGGTCAAGGCGAGCGATCTGCGGGCCGGAGCCTGTTTAGTGGTTGCCGGGCTGATGGC
Organism: Bacillus sp. FSL R5-0434; assembly: GCF_038004745.1. NCBI lineage: Bacteria > Bacillati > Bacillota > Bacilli > Caryophanales > Bacillaceae > Bacillus > Bacillus sp. FSL R5-0434. The sequence goes on along the minus strand of NZ_JBBORV010000001.1, from coordinate 3,730,294 downwards.
CGACGGCGTCACGGAAATTACAGGTCTGGAGCATATTGATCGCGGATACAGCAGCCTTGAGAAAAAACTCGAGGGTCTGGGAGCCACAATCTGGCGCGAGAGAATGACTGATGAAGAGATAGAACAGCTGCAAAATTCTTAATTGGTTATTTGCGAGAGGAGATCGTGTTGAGATGGAAAGAAGTTTATCAATGGAATTGGTTCGTGTGACTGAAGCTGCGGCATTAGCATCTGCAAGATGGATGGGCCGGGGAAAAAAAGACGAGGCTGATGAAGCAGCAACAAGCGCAATGAGAGACGTTTTTGATACAGTTCCGATGAAAGGAACTGTTGTGATCGGAGAAGGGGAAATGGACGAAGCGCCGATGCTTTATATCGGGGAAAAACTCGGAAACGGGTACGGTCCGCGTGTCGATGTCGCCGTTGATCCTCTCGAAGGCACAAACATTTTGGCAAGCGGCGGCTGGAATGCGCTGACGGTTATTGCAGTTGCGGACCACGGCACGCTTTTAAACGCTCCAGATATGTATATGCAGAAAATCGCAGTCGGTCCGGAAGCGGTGGGCTGCATTGATATTGAAGCTCCAGTCATTGATAACCTTAAAGCTGTAGCAAAAGCGAAAAACAAAGACGTCGAGGACGTCGTTGCCACCATTTTAAACCGTGATAGACACGAAAAAATCATTTCCGAGCTTCGCGAGGCCGGCGCCAGAATCAAACTGATCAATGACGGGGATGTCGCAGGCGCCATCAACACGGCTTTCGACCACACAGGCGTAGACATCCTGTTCGGATCAGGCGGAGCTCCTGAAGGCGTCCTATCTGCTGTAGCGTTAAAAGCGCTGGGCGGAGAAATTATCGGTAAACTTCTTCCGCAAAGCGAGGAAGAAATCATACGCTGCAACAAAATGGGCCTTGATTTAAGCAAAGTGCTGCGTATGGAAGACCTTGTGAGAGGCGATGACGCGATTTTTGCGGCTACCGGCGTAACTGACGGCGAGCTGTTAAAAGGCGTTCAATTCAAAGGGTCTGTCGGCACGACTGAAAGCTTGGTCATCCGTGCGAAGTCAGGAACTGTCCGTTTCGTTGACGGCAGACACAGCCTGAAGAAAAAACCAAATCTCGTAATCCGTCCATAACAAAGAGAAAAAGCGGGTGTTGACCCGCTTTTCTTTTGCAAAAAAGAGACAACCCTATCAATTGCGTGTCAAAACCTTATTTCAGTTGAATAATTGTTTGAAATAAGGTAAAAATAAAGAGTGCTGCGATTTTTAACTGCGTAATTCCTTCTTTTAAGCACTAGGAAAGTTTCAATTTCTACCGCATACAGACGATATAAGTATTGATCTTCTCATGTTTTTGTCCTCGCTTCCTTCAAAACTCATTAAGACAATCCTTTTAACAAAAGCGCCGATCATGGGTGGAAGTGTTACCGATAGAAGTTCCTTTATGTTAAAAAAAGAATGTGCTTTGGCGGATGTTGTGCAAAAGCAGCAGATTACATGTGTAAAGTAAGATATTGACTATGAAAAGCGTGGTGTTTTTTATGAAAGACGTATCTATTTCCTCTTTGGAAAATATGAAATTGAAAGAGCTATATGAACTTGCAAGACATTATAAAATCTCCTACTACAGCAAACTGACAAAAAAAGAGCTGATTTTCGCCATTCTGAAAGCGAATGCAGAGCAGGAAGATCTTCTGTTTATGGAAGGTGTTCTTGAGATCATCCAATCAGAGGGATTTGGCTTCCTGAGACCGATCAACTATTCTCCAAGCTCTGAAGACATTTACATCTCAGCTTCACAAATCCGCCGTTTCGATTTACGGAACGGAGACAAAGTATCAGGCAAGGTTCGCCCGCCAAAAGAAAACGAGCGCTATTATGGACTTTTGCACGTTGAAGCGGTAAATGGAGATGATCCGGAATCGGCAAAAGAGCGTGTTCACTTCCCAGCCCTTACTCCGCTTTATCCAGACCGCCATATGGTGCTCGAGACAAAACCGAATTTCTTGTCTACAAGAATTATGGACATGATGGCGCCGGTAGGCTTTGGCCAGCGCGGTTTGATTGTTGCGCCGCCGAAAGCCGGGAAAACGATGCTGCTGAAGGAAATCGCCAACAGCATTACAGCGAACCAGCCTGAAGCAGAGCTGATTGTGCTGTTGATCGACGAAAGACCGGAAGAGGTTACAGACATTGAACGTTCTGTTGCTGGGGATGTTGTCAGCTCAACGTTTGATGAAGTGCCGGAAAACCATATCAAAGTCGCCGAACTTGTGCTTGAACGCGCTATGCGCCTCGTTGAACACAAGAAAGACGTCATTATCCTGATGGACAGTATCACACGTCTGGCCCGCGCCTACAACTTAGTGATTCCGCCGAGCGGAAGAACACTTTCCGGAGGGATTGACCCGGCAGCGTTCCACCGTCCGAAGCGTTTCTTCGGGGCGGCGAGAAATATCGAAGAGGGCGGAAGCTTAACGATCCTCGCCACTGCTCTTGTTGATACAGGATCCCGTATGGATGATGTAATCTATGAAGAATTCAAAGGAACGGGCAACATGGAGCTTCATCTTGACCGCTCTCTGGCAGAACGCCGCATCTTCCCTGCCATCGATATTCGCCGTTCTGGAACGCGTAAGGAAGAGCTGCTTGTGCCTAAAGAGCATCTTGACCGTTTATGGTCTATCCGCAAAACGATGTCAGATTCGCCTGATTTCGCGGAAAAATTCATGAGAAAAATGAAAAAGACCAAAACAAACCAGGAATTTTTCGATATTCTCAATCAAGAATGGAAACAGGCAAATCTATCATCAGCCAGACGATAAAATCTATTTGCAAAAGAAGTAAATCACTGATATAATTTTCTCATATGCGTTTCGGACAATGCTCCGAAATAATAACTCTGTTTCCACACGGGATTCAGGGCGGAAGGAGATGGATACAATGAAAGCAGGAATTCATCCTAATTTCAAAAAAGCAACAGTTAAATGCGCTTGCGGAAATGAATTTGAAACAGGCTCAGTAAAAGAAGAGGTACGCGTTGAGATTTGCTCTGAATGCCACCCATTCTACACTGGCCGTCAAAAATTCGCTTCTGCTGATGGTCGTGTTGATCGCTTTAATAAAAAATACGGTCTTAAGTAATAATAGATTTCTCAACAGGCAAGAAGCACTTCTTGCCTGTTTTTTATATTGTCAAAAACACAGCTGGCAGAGAGAGGGGAGCAGAGCCAATGTACATAATGAAGCAAAGCGGGTGGCTGGAGCTGATTTGCGGCAGCATGTTCTCGGGAAAATCTGAAGAGCTGATCAGAAGAGTGAAGAGAGCAACTTATGCCAAGCAGGAGGTCAGGGTCTTTAAACCTGTGATTGACAATCGATACAGCGAGGATGCTGTAGTTTCCCATAATGGAACATCTATGACGAGCTATGCCATTTCTTCGGCTGAGGACATTTGGAATCATATCAGTGAGAGCACGGATGTGATTGCAGTGGACGAGGTTCAATTCTTCGATCGGTCAATCATTGGTGTTTTATCGTCTCTTGCCGATAAAGGCTACCGTGTGATCGCGGCGGGCCTTGATATGGATTTCAGAGGAGAGCCGTTCGGCGTTGTGCCGGATATTATGGCCATCGCTGAAAGTGTGACGAAGCTGCAGGCCGTCTGTTCCGTCTGCGGATCACCGGCAAGCAGAACACAGCGGCTCATTGACGGAAAGCCGGCTTCTTATGATGATCCGGTCATTCTGGTGGGTGCGTCCGAATCCTATGAAGCAAGATGCAGACATCATCACGAAGTCCCGGGAAAATCTAAAAACTAATACAAAACATGGGTAAAAAGATAGAAAGCACCGGCCGAAAAGCTGGTGTTTTTTTATATATTCTGATAACAATCAATTAAAAAATTTAATTAAGTGTATTAAAAAATTAAGTAATTTTCTTCCCTTGAATTTTGATTTTGACAGGCATAAAATAACTAACGTAATGTAAATAGTTTTGAGACATTGTTCGAATAATTGTCACAAAGTCGCATAAAGATCATGATCGGTTATTTTTAGATGAGTTATTACTTAACTTGGTTAACTATTTCAAGAAAGAAGGAGATTTGCTTGAATAACATTAAAAAAACTAAGGAAGGCCATTTAGAAACAACATTAAGAGGAAAAGAAGTTTTATCTATTCCTACTTTAAATAAAGGTGTTGCTTTTACATTAGAAGAAAGACAAGAACTTGGCTTAGAAGGACTTCTTCCGCCAACTGTACTTTCTCTTGATCAACAAGCAAAACGCGCATACGAGCAATTTAAAGCTCAGCCAGACCGCCTTCGTCAAAATGTTTACTTAAATGATCTTGCTAACCGCAATGAAGTTCTTTTCTATAAATTGCTGCAAAATCACCTTCGTGAAATGCTTCCTGTTGTGTACACACCAACAGTTGGTGAAGCAATTCAAGAATACAGCCATGAATACAGAAGACCTCAAGGTATCTACTTGTCAATCGACAACATTGACGGTATTGAAAAGGCTTTTGAAAACCTTCATGCGACAGCAGGCGATATTGATCTTATCGTTGCAACTGACTCTGAAAGTATCCTTGGTATCGGTGATTGGGGAGTAGGCGGTATTAACATCGCTATCGGTAAATTGGCTGTTTACACTGCTGCAGCTGGTATTGACCCTAGCCGTGTTATTCCTGTAGTGCTTGATGTCGGTACAAACAACGAAAAACTTTTAAATGATCCTTTATACATTGGTAACCATCATGAACGTATTTCTGATGAACGTTATGAAGAATTCGTTGATGCGTATGTAAAAGCTGCGCTTAAATTCTTCCCTAAAGCGCTTCTTCACTGGGAAGACTTTGGCAACAAAAACGCGCGCAATATCATGAAAAAATACAACAACGAAATCCTGACATTCAACGATGATATTCAAGGTACAGGCGCAATTACACTTGCTGGTGTGCTTGCTGCTATGAAGAAAACAGGCGCATCTATTAAAGATCAGCGTGTAGTTGTCTTCGGTGCAGGTTCAGCTGGTATCGGTATTGCTGACCAAATCCGTGACACAATGGTGCTTGCTGGATTATCTGAAGAAGAAGCAAACAAAGCGTTCTTCACACTTGATTACAGAGGCCTGTTAACAGATGATATGGAAGGCATCCTTGATTTCCAAAAACCTTACCTTCGCAGTGCAGCAGAAGTGAAAGACTGGAAACGTGATGAAAAAGGCCAAATTTCATTCGATGAAGTGGTTCGCCAAGCAAAACCAACGATCTTAATCGGTACTTCAGGGGTTTCAGGAGCGTTCACAGAGGAAATTGTGAAAGAGATGGCATCTCACGTAGACCGTCCGGTGATCATGCCGATGTCTAACCCGACTCACCTTGCAGAAGCTGTTCCTGAAGATCTGTTCAAATGGACTGACGGAAAAGTGCTTGTAGCAACAGGAAGCCCATTTGACAATGTCGAGTACAATGGCGTTTCTTATGAAATCGGACAATCTAACAACGCATTCGCATTCCCTGGTCTTGGCCTTGGTTCAATCGTAGCTGAAGCGCGTGTTATTACGCCTGCTATGTTTGCTGCAACAGCTGATGCGATTGCTGAAATGGTTGATTTTGAAACACCTGGAGCTGGATTGCTTCCAAGCATCGACAAGCTTCAAGAAGTATCTATTCAAGTTGCCATTGCTGTAGCTGAAGCAGCGATCAAAGACGGCGTAGCAAATCGTCAGCCTGAAGATGTAAAACAAGCTGTTCTTGATGCAATGTGGACACCTGAATACAAAAAAGTCATCGCAAAATAATTGAGCGTGTAATTTTTCTGTCCGAGGGAAAGCTTTGAATAAAGCTAAAGTATACGGACATAGGATTTGGAGGAGAATATTTTGAGCATCTTAGATATCTTAATCCTCCTGGCACCGATCTTCTTTGTTATCGTGCTGGGTTGGTTTGCAGGACATTTCGGAAGTTATGATGCCAAGTCAGCAAAAGGGGTAAGTACGTTAGTAACGAAATACGCACTTCCAGCTCACTTTATCGCTGGTATTTTGACAACTTCCAGAAGTGAATTTTTATCACAAGTTCCATTAATGGTTTCTTTACTTATCGGGATTGTTGGTTTCTATATCATCATTCTATTGGTTTGCAGATTTGTCTTTAAGTATGATTTAACGAACTCATCCGTATTTTCTTTGAACTCTGCACAGCCGACATTCGCATTTATGGGTATTCCTGTATTGGGAAGCTTGTTCGGTGCGCAAGAGGTTGCGATTCCGATCGCTGTAACAGGTATCGTTGTTAACGCGATTCTTGATCCGCTTGCGATCATTGTTGCTACAGTGGGTGAGTCTTCTAAGAAAAACGAAGAGAGCGGCGACAGTTTCTGGAAGATGACAGGGAAATCAATCCTGCATGGTCTTTGTGAGCCGCTTGCAGCTGCTCCGTTAATCAGTATGATCTTAGTGCTGGTTTTCAATTTCACTCTTCCTGAGCTGGGTGTTAAAATGCTTGATCAGCTTGGAAGCACAACATCGGGTGTTGCTCTCTTTGCTGTCGGTGTTACCGTTGGTATTCGTAAAATTAAACTCAGTCTGCCGGCTATCGGTATTGCGTTACTAAAAGTTGCAGTTCAGCCTGCGTTAATGTTCCTGATTGCTCTTGCAGTCGGACTTCCAGCTGATCAAACAACAAAAGCGATCCTTCTTGTTGCATTCCCTGGTTCTGCCGTTGCAGCCATGATTGCGACTCGTTTCGAGAAACAAGAGGAAGAAACTGCGACTGCGTTTGTGATCAGTGCGATTCTGTCATTGATTTCACTTCCAATTATTATTGCGCTTACTGCGTAATCAAAAAAGCTCCCTTTAAGGGGAGCTTTTTTACTTTACGTTTGAAATTTAAACAGTGACAGCAGCGGTTTTTTTCTTGTTTTTATTTTTTCGGAAGAAGCAGCAGTCTCAGGGGTCGGCTGAGCGGTGAATTCTTTCATTTGTGAGGTCAGTGATTGCAGATCAGCAAGAATGTCATCAATTTCTCTTCTGTGCTGCAGAAGCTGATAGGATACGCCTTCATCGGCTTTTTGTTTAAGCTGGCGTTCCAGTTCCTCAATTCTTGCCAGCAGCCCGTTTTCGTCCTGTTTTTGCTGTAATAAGGTGTCAAGTTTTTGTTCGAGCTGTTCGATTCTTTTCTCTGTGTCACTGTTTGTTTTTTGGACAAGGAAGCCTGTGCGCTTCTTATTGCTTTGCGGCACATTGATATCCTGAAGCGCCGTGCCTTCAGAAATTTGTTTTTGAACAGATTTCAGGACTTGCACATCTTCAGCCGTAAACGAATAGTGTCCGAGCTCGTTCCGTTCAGCCGGAAGGTTCAGCTGCTTCACCCACCGCTGCACTGTTTTTGCGGAGACGCCGAGTTCACTTGCTACCATATTTGTATTCATGATCCCATACCTCCTTTTTAGCTAGGTATTCGACCATGGGGAGCGGTTCCCTTCCTATTAGACAAAACAAGAAAAGATTCGGCAAAGAAAGTGGGCATCTCCCTTTTTTCTTCAAAAACCGTTATTGCTCATACAGCTCTAACGGAAGCTGATCGGGATCAAAAAAGAAGGTGAACCGCTTGCCTGTCAGCGGATCTGTCCTGATCGGCTCTGTCTCGATTCCTTTTTCGTGAAGCTCCTGAACAGCCTGTTCTAAGCTGCTGACCGTAAAGGCAAGATGACGGAGCCCTGCACCTTCAGGACGGGTTTGACGTGCGGGCGGATCAGGGAACGAAAACAGCTCAATGACGTACGAGCCGTTAAGCGATAAATCAAGCTTGTAGGAATCGCGCTCTTCTCGGTATGTTTCTTGTATCACCTGAAAACCGAGCTTATGTACGTAGAAAGCTTTCGACTTTTCATAATCTGAGCATATGATTGCAATATGATGTATGGATGTAAGCAATACGATCCCTCCTCTTATTCAGTATAGCAGAGGAGGCTTTTTTAACTGGGATTGAAATGCTTTTGACTGGCGATAGTCCCTATACTATAATGAGAATGTTACGCACAGGAAAACAGAGGTGAAGACCGTGTTAGACCGTTTAAAGTCAATCGAAGAACGATATGAAAAATTAAATGAGCTTTTAAGCGATCCAGAAGTTGTCAACGATCCGAAAAAGCTTAGAGAATATTCGAAAGAGCAATCTGATATACAAGAAACAGTTGACGTATATAGACAATACAGAGATGCGTCAGAACAGCTGGCTGATGCAAAAGCGATGCTTGAGGATAAGCTTGATGCTGAGATGCGCGACATGGTGAAGGAAGAGATTTCTGAACTCCAGAAGGAAACGGAAACACTGTCAGAACGTCTGAAGGTGCTCCTAATCCCGAAAGATCCTAATGATGATAAAAACGTTATCATGGAGATCCGCGGAGCTGCAGGCGGAGAGGAAGCCGCTTTATTTGCAGGCAACCTGTACAGAATGTATTCCCGCTATGCCGAGCTTCAAGGCTGGAAAACCGAGGTCATGGAAGCAAGTGTAACCGGAACGGGCGGCTACAAAGAGATCATCTTTATGATTACGGGCAGCGGCGCATATTCTAAACTCAAATATGAAAACGGCGCTCACCGTGTTCAGCGTGTTCCGGAAACAGAATCAGGCGGCCGTATCCATACTTCTACTGCAACAGTAGCATGTCTTCCTGAGGCCGAAGAGGTAGAGGTTGACATTCATGAGAAGGATATCCGTGTTGATACGTTTGCTTCAAGCGGACCGGGCGGACAAAGCGTGAACACGACAATGTCTGCCGTTCGTCTGACGCATTTGCCGACAGGCGTTGTCGTATCATGTCAGGATGAAAAATCTCAAATCAAAAACAAAGAAAAAGCAATGAAGGTTCTCCGTGCCAGAATCTACGATAAATTTCAGCAGGAAGCACAGGCTGAATATGATCAAACACGGAAATCGGCTGTCGGATCAGGTGACCGCTCTGAGCGTATCCGCACATACAACTTCCCGCAAAACCGTGTGACGGATCACAGAATCGGCCTGACCATTCAAAAGCTTGATCAGATTCTTGAAGGAAAACTTGACGAAGTGGTTGAAACACTGATTGTAGAAGATCAGGCAAGCAAGCTTCAGCAGGCGGATAGTTAAGATGAAGACGATATTTGAAGCCCTGAAATGGGCTTCTTCTTATTTAACGGAAGCGGGAAGAGAAGAAAATGCGGCTGAGCTGCTTTTGCTTTATGATACCGGAATGGATAGAAGCAAGCTGCTCGCCAGCCTGCAGGAACCGATCGGTGAAGATGAGCTGTATCGCTTTAAACGCCACGTCGATATGCACAAAGAAGGCGTACCGGTTCAGTACATTATCGGAATAGAGTTTTTTTACGGGCGGGAATTTATGGTGAATGATGATGTGCTGATCCCGCGTCCGGAAACGGAAGAGGTTGTCTGCCATCTTCTTGAGAAATATAGAAGTGTCTTTTCTGAAGGAGAACAGCTCGAAGTGGTAGATGTCGGCACCGGCAGCGGCGCAATAGCCGTCACGCTTGCACTGGAAAACAAAAACTTTTCTGTTTCAGCGATTGATATCTCCAAAGAGGCGCTGGACGTTGCTTCAGCCAACGCGGAAAAGCTCGGAGCGGAGGTGCATTTTCTTCAAGGCGACCTGCTTGAGCCCTTTATTAAGGCTGGAAAAAAAGCGGATATTATCGTCTCAAACCCTCCTTATATTTCTGAAGAAGAAATGGCCGATTTATCTGAGATTGTCCGTTTCCATGAACCTTTGCATGCCCTCACTGACGGCGGAGACGGGCTGAAATTTTATAAGCGGTTTATGGAAGCCATTCCGCTGGTCATGAAGAATACCGCGCTTGTCGTCTTTGAAATCGGGTGGAAGCAGGGCGCAGCTGTAAAAGAGCTGATTCTGCATGCGTTTAAGGATGTGGAAGTGGAAGTCCTGAAGGATATTAACGGAAAAGACAGAACCATATGCGCGGTAATTCATAAGAATAAATAAGCAGCTTGCTGGTGAGTTGAGATAAGAACGGGACCAGCAAGCTGTTTTAACACCAGCAAAGGGGATGTAAAAGATGAAAAAGGCCCTGACAGCAGGAATTTTACTTATTGCCATTGAAAGTATGGTGGGTTCTATTTTTGCGCAAGCCATTTCTTATGAATTCATTTTCGGCATTGCGTCTCTTGTTTTGATCGGGCTTGCCATTGTGACATCGGGTTTAGCTGTAAGCGGAAGCGACCAGCGGGCAAATTATCATTCAGAAACCAAAGAAGGCCGGACAGCCCGTTTGAAAATATCAGCTGCTTTCTTTGTTGCTGCCATACCTTCTATTCTATGTTATCTATTGACCGTTTTGATCTAATGAAAAAGGAAGCCCTTAGGAGGCTTCCTTTTTTTGCAGCAAAACAGAATCCCATATCCAGTAGACAATAGCTGTTAATACAGCGAAGATGTAAAAGGCTGTATTTTGAAGCAGGGATTGCCCGGAAGGCTGCAGCACGCCAAAGATGATCGCGTTGGCGATAAACGCCGCGGCAAGATAATACAGCAAGTACAAAGGGCTGAACCGTTTCGGCTTTTTATTCATCATGATCTGAAGCGGCAGCGCGAATAGTAAATAAGGAAATAAGAAATAAAAGGCCATCGTTACGAGAGCAGCTATAATAAAGGAATGAATGTAAATAATCGAATAAAGAACTGACATCGTGAACGCTGACAGCAGCACTGTGTAATTATATTTCATTTTAAACCTCCTAAAACACTATCGTACCATAAATTAGATTAAAAGCTTGCTAGATTTTTTTGCCGCTGCAGGTTTACTCCATACGTTCCTTGTCCATAATAGGGCTAGATACAAAGCACGGAGAGGAACGGTGGGGACCGATGAAAAAAACAGTTATCATTTGTATATATATGTTTCTTTTATTATCTGGGGCACTTGTAGGATTGGCGAAAGAAGAGACGGCACAGCAATCTGAAAATGAGCCGGTTGTCATTCCGGACGAGGCGATTCGCCTGAGAATATTGGCAAACAGCGATCGTGACGAGGACCAAGAATTAAAGCGTCATATCAGAGACGCTGTCAATAAAGAAATCACAACATGGGTCAAGGATATTACTTCTATTGAAGAAGCGCGGCGTTTGATCCGCTCAAAGCTGCCTGAGATCAAGGAAATTGCAAAAGAAACCATGGAAAAAGAAGGCGCCAGTCAATCAATATCTGTTGATTTTGACAAAATCTCATTTCCGACAAAACTTTATGGCAGCATGGTATATCCTGCTGGAGAATACGAAGCCATTCTGATTACGCTTGGAAACGGTGAAGGCGCCAATTGGTGGTGCGTGTTATTCCCGCCGCTCTGCTTTCTTGATTTTTCGAATGGGGAAGCGGTAAAAGAACAAGAAGATCAAGAAGCCTCAAAAAAACAAACGGAAAAAGCGCTTGAGGACTTAACAGCCAAAGCGGAGAAAGCTGAAAAAGAAGATGAGAAAGAGAAAGAAGACAATACAGAAGTAAAATTCTTCGTCGTAGAATGGTTTTCCGATCTTTTTTCTTAATCACCAGGTCTAAAAATAGATTTGCCTCATAGATTGGAAGAAAGAACGCTGAAAACGGGGTGAACGAATGTTTTATCAACTGCGGGTGGCGAGGGAAAAGGACGGAGACATACTTGAGGAATTTTTAAAACAGGCCAAAACGAATCATGAGGGCGTAAAGGAAGGGTTCACCCAGTTTCTGATGCTGGAGGACAGCGAGAAAAACATAGCCGGCTGTCTGGGGATCGAAAAAATCAGCTGCGATCAAGCCCTGCTTCGCTCACTTGTGATATCGGACAAGCTTCACCAAGGTCATATTGTATCGCTCTTTCAAAGTATGGAGGTGCTTTGTGAAAAGCATGAGATTAAAACGGTATACTTGGTAGCCAATCAGCATTCTTCGGCTGATTTCCTGGGGGCCATGGGCTTTGAACGGGCAGAGAGTGTGCCGGAAGAGCTGTTTGCCTCGGATCACTTCTGTGAATCAAGGCAAGCGGAAGGGGCCGTCTTAATGAAAAAAGCATCCGGATAAGTGAGATTTATACACAAACTTATCCACTTCTTTATATGCGTTGTCCACAATTTGTGGATAACGCTTGTTTTATTACAGGACATCTTTTATACTTTCAAAAGGATTACACGCGTAAAACGATCGTTTTATTGTTGTGAATAAGGAGTTTGGTCAGAAATGAAAACGAAAAGATGGTTTGTGGATGCAATGGACGAGTTATCCACAAATGATCCACAAATTGCACAAGCAGCCGCTTTGCTCCGGGAAAATGAGGTTGTCGCGTTTCCGACAGAAACGGTATATGGTCTCGGCGCAAATGCGAAAAGCACAGATGCTGTCAAAAAAATATATGAGGCGAAAGGGCGGCCGAGTGATAATCCACTGATTGTCCACATTGCGGATATCAGCCAGCTTGACGGTTTAACAGGCCCGGCGCCAGACAAGGCGAAAATATTAATGAAGCGCTTTTGGCCAGGGGCGCTTACACTGATTTTACCTTGTAAACCTGGTGCGCTGTCACCCCGTGTAACGGCAGGGCTGGATACAGTGGCCGTCAGAATGCCTGATCATCCGCTGGCTCTGGCACTCATCCGTGCCGCGGGTCTCCCGATTGCAGCGCCGAGTGCTAATTTATCGGGCAAACCAAGTCCGACAAAGGCTGAACACGTGGCTCACGACTTGGATGGCCGCATAGCTGGAATGATGGATGGGGGATCTACGGGGATCGGTGTCGAATCAACCGTACTTTCATGTGCAGGAGAAATCCCTGTGCTCCTTCGTCCGGGCGGCATTACAAAAGAACAAATAGAAGCCGAAATCGGACCGATTCTTGTGGATAAAGGGCTTGCTGATCAAAATGAGAAGCCGATTTCTCCGGGAATGAAATATACACATTACGCGCCGTCAGCGCCGCTTGTTATTTCTGAAGGAAGCCCTGAGCGCATTCAAACGCTTATTCAAGAATATCAGCAGGGCGGAAAACGGGTCGGCGTCCTGACGACAGAAGAAAATGCGGATTTTTATTCGGCTGACTATGTGAAGAGCTGCGGCAGAAGAGATCAGCTTGAAACAGTAGCGGCAGCCCTTTATGATGCATTGCGCAGTTTTGATGAAGAAAAGGTTGATTTTATTATTGCAGAATCGTTTCCTGACACAGGCGTCGGACTTGCTATTATGAACAGGCTGATGAAAGCAGCCGGAGGAAGAATGATCCGCTGACACAGTCAGAAGTTCTAACCCCTTTTGGACACGCATAGGCTAAAAAAGCGGGCGTGTCCAAGGGGGTTATGCATGTGATGTCGGATATGTTTATAGGCGAACTGATTACCTTAAGCATCATGGCGTTTGCTTTAGGTATGGATGCTTTTTCTGTCGGCCTCGGAATGGGCATGGTCAAACTCAGAAAAAAGCAGATAATCTATATTGGATTCATTATCGGTCTCTTTCACGTCATCATGCCTCTCGGAGGGATGGCGGCGGGAAATATGCTGTCAGGGCTCCTCGGCATGGTAGCCGTATATATCGGGGGTTCGCTGCTGTTTGTTCTCGGTGTTCAAATGGTGATCGCATCTTTTAAACAGTCAGAAGAACGTTTGATGTCACCGGCTGGGCCTGGCTTATTGTTATTTGCAGTCGGCGTCAGCCTCGATAGTTTCTCCGTCGGTCTGAGCCTTGGAATATACGGCTCGCATCCGCTTCTCACCATTACCCTGTTTGGGCTTTTCAGCATGATGTTGACTTGGCTGGGCCTGCTGATCGGAAAGCAAGTGCAGTCCTGGCTCGGCTCATACAGTGAAGCGCTCGGGGGGACCATATTAATCGTATTTGGCCTTAAGCTGCTTTTGCCAATTTAATATACCAAGAAAAGAAACGATGTCGCCGTTTCTTTTTTCTTCATATATAATAGAAAAAATAAGGGGTGACTGACATGAACATCATTTTTGTCTGTACTGGAAATACGTGCCGCAGTCCAATGGCTGAGGCGCTTTTTAAATCAATTGCAGAAGCGGAAGGGCTGGATGTCAGCGTCCGCTCGGCAGGCGTATTTGCCTCACCTAACGGGAAAGCGTCGCCTCACGCGGTCGAAGCGCTTTTTGAAAAGCGCATTGCCCTTAATCATGTTTCTTCGCCATTAACTGAAGCACATATGGAATCGGCAGATTTGGTTCTGGCAATGACCCACCAGCACAAACAGGTTATCATCAGCCAATTCGAACGTTATCGTGATAAAGTGTTTACGCTAAAAGAATATGTGACAGGCAGCCGGGGCGATATTATAGACCCGTTTGGCGGCTCTATTGAGATCTACAAAAAAACGAGAGATGAGCTTGAAGAGCTTCTTCAGCAGCTGGCAGAACGATTGAAAAATGACGGCAAATAACTTGTCACAGAATCTGCAGACAGGTCATTTGCAAATCCTGCGTGAAGGAGTAGAATATAGTGAAAAGCACATCGATATGGTGTGAATCAATGAGCGGACAGGCTGCGCGGTCAACAAAGCGGGCGGGCCGCATCACACACGCTGGGAGGATAAGCTGATGAAAGTAGCCATAGCATCGGATCATGGCGGCGTTCACATTCGAAACGAAATCAAAGATCTAATGGACGAATTGCAAATTGAATATGTTGATATGGGCTGTGACTGCGGCAGCGGATCTGTCGATTATCCGGACTATGCTTTTCCGGTGGCCGAGAAAGTAGTAAACGGTGAAGTGGACAGAGGCATTTTAATTTGCGGGACAGGCATTGGCATGAGCATTTCCGCCAATAAAGTCAAAGGCATCCGCTGTGCGCTGGCACATGATACATTTAGTGCAAAGGCGACGAGAGAACATAACGATACTAATATCCTCGCGATGGGCGAGCGGGTGATTGGACCCGGTTTGGCACGTGAAATTGCGAAAATCTGGCTGACCACTGAATTTACTGGCGGAAGACATCAAACCCGCATCGGAAAAATCTCGGACTATGAAGAGAAAAACCTGTAGGGGTGCTGCTCAATGAGTGAAATCACACAAACGTGGAAGACGATGCTGTCAGAGTTTCAGGACAAAGCGGGATTGAAAGAAAATCAGCTCTTTGTCCTTGGTTGCAGCACAAGCGAAGTGGCTGGCAGCCATATCGGCACATCGGGCAGTACAGACATCGCGGAAAGCATCTACAGCGGACTTGCAGAGCTGAAGGAAAAAACGGGAATCCATCTCGCGTTTCAATGCTGCGAGCATCTAAACAGAGCGCTTGTAGTGGAGGAAGAAACGGCCGAGCTGTTCAGGCTTCCGGCCGTTTCCGCTGTACCTGTTCCAAAAGCGGGCGGGGCGATGGCTTCTTATGCGTTTAAGCAAATGAAGTCTCCTGTTCTGGTAGAAACCATTCAGGCAGATGCCGGAATAGATATAGGCGATACGTTTATCGGCATGCACTTAAAGCCGGTTGCTGTTCCTGTACGCATTTCTCAGAACAGTCTCGGTGCTGCCCATGTGACATTGGCGCGCACACGGCCAAAGCTGATCGGCGGAATGCGGGCAGTTTATGAGTGTGAATGAGAAAGGACTGCATGGGCCAGTCTTTTCTTTAATTTTCGCGGCTGAAATAAATTCCGAACTTTAAATTAAATTTAAGTTATAAATATTCGTTTTTGCCAATAAAATTTTCGTTTTTTTGAAAATAATCTTTTACATCGGCCTAAAAAACCATGTACAATAGTGGTGGTAAAAACAAAGAACAGGATACGGATAGGAGAGGATCTCGCTGATGAAACATTTACCTGCGCAAGACGAACAGGTGTTTAACGCCATTAAAAATGAGCGTGAACGCCAACAGACTAAGATCGAATTGATTGCTTCTGAAAACTTTGTAAGTGAAGCGGTTATGGAAGCACAAGGTTCTGTTTTAACAAACAAATACGCTGAAGGATATCCTGGCAAACGCTATTATGGCGGATGTGAGCACGTCGATGTCGTTGAAGATATCGCTCGTGACCGCGCGAAGGAAATCTTTGGAGCGGAGCATGTAAACGTTCAGCCTCATTCAGGCGCACAAGCAAACATGGCTGTCTATTTCACGATTTTGGAACAAGGCGATACTGTACTTGGGATGAACCTCTCCCACGGCGGTCATTTAACACACGGAAGTCCAGTTAACTTCAGCGGTGTTCAATATAACTTTGTTGAGTACGGCGTAGATAAAGAAACTCAACATATTGATTACGATGACGTGCGTGAAAAAGCCCTCGCTCACAAGCCTAAGCTAATCGTGGCAGGAGCAAGTGCGTATCCTCGTACAATCGACTTTAAGAAATTCCGTGAAATTGCTGATGAAGTCGGCGCTTACTTTATGGTGGATATGGCGCATATCGCAGGACTTGTTGCGGCAGGCCTTCATCCCAACCCGGTTCCTTACGCTGATTTCGTTACAACAACGACACATAAAACACTTCGCGGACCTCGCGGCGGTATGATCCTTTGCCGTGAAGAGTTCGGCAAGAAAATTGATAAGTCCATCTTCCCTGGCATTCAAGGCGGACCGCTGATGCATGTAATTGCCGCAAAAGCTGTTTCATTCGGCGAAGTATTGCGCGATGATTTCAAAACATACGCACAAAACGTGATTTCAAACGCGAAGCGTCTTGCAGAATCATTAACAAAAGAGGGCATTCAGCTCGTTTCCGGCGGAACTGACAACCACCTCATCCTGGTTGATCTTCGTTCTCTCGGACTGACAGGCAAGGTTGCAGAGCATGTGCTTGATGAAATCGGGATTACATCAAACAAAAACGCGATTCCATACGATCCTGAAAAACCGTTCGTAACAAGCGGTATTCGTCTCGGAACAGCTGCTGTGACAAGCCGCGGTTTTGACGGAGAGGCATTGGATGAAGTCGGTGCCATCATTGCGCTTGCATTGAAAAACCACGAAGATGAAGGAAAACTTGAAGAAGCAAGACAGCGTGTAGCTGCTCTGACTGGCAAGTTCCCTCTATATAAAGAATTAGATTACTAAGATTGAAAAACCCGCTCGGGCTTATGCCCGGCGGGTTTTTTGACGATGTCCTTGAAACTCAATGTCTTTTTTTGTAGAATCAATAGAAGTGTGAAATTGTCGATGGGACAATAAAAAAGGAGCTGAAACACAGTATGGGAAAGGTTTATGTATTTGATCATCCTTTAATTCAGCACAAGCTGACATATATTCGGAATGTAGAGACAGGCACGAAGGATTTTAGAGAGCTTGTAGACGAAGTAGCCACGCTTATGGCGTTTGAAATTACCCGTGATCTCCCTCTAGAGGAAGTGGATATCAACACACCGGTTCAGACTGCGAGATCGAAAGTCATCTCAGGGAAAAAACTCGGGGTTGTTCCTATTCTCAGAGCAGGTTTAGGAATGGTTGAAGGCATCTTGAAACTGATCCCTGCGGCAAAAGTGGGACATGTCGGTCTGTACCGTGATCCTGAAACCTTAAAACCCGTGGAATACTATGTGAAGCTTCCTTCTGATGTGGAAGAGCGTGAATTCATCGTGGTTGACCCGATGCTGGCCACAGGCGGTTCCGCGGTTGAAGCGATTAACAGCCTGAAAAAACGCGGTGCGAAAAACATCCGTTTCATGTGTCTTGTAGCTGCGCCTGAAGGTGTGGAAGAATTGCAGAAGCATCATTCTGACGTGGATATTTACATAGCGGCGCTTGATGAAAAATTAAATGAAAAAGGTTATATCGTTCCGGGTCTTGGAGACGCAGGAGACCGGATGTTCGGAACAAAATAAAAAAGAAAACCCGCCAACGGGTTTTCTTTTTTTGTTATCCAGTTATTTGCTATTCGGTGAATCTCTATACAATTATAGGTGAAAATGTGAACATTCTGTGGAGGCTTACAGTATAAAAAGTTTTTTAACTTTAAACAGATTGACACATGTTAGGGGCTATTGTATGCTAAACGAGGGTATTATGAGAAGGTTTTCATAGCTTTCATTATAGTCCTCATCCCCAATGTAAATCCTCCCAGAAAACCCGTTTTATGAGGATTTATTCAAGCGAATGAAACAGCATCCCTGCAAGGCTTGCGGATGAATGATTTTTTCGAACAGGCCCGTTTTGCCGGACAAAAAAGGTCTTCTACTAGGGTTAACCGCTGATTTTGCCGTATCCAAGAAATACATTATTTTTTCATCAGGAGACAGATAGTTGATGGACGATCCCAAGCTACAATTTAGCAGACAACGAAAATATCTATTGTTCATTTTGGCAGCGTATGTACTGGGTTATGGTTTAACAGCGTATAAAACCGTTTTTTTAGGCCTTATTCTGGGAACTGTTTTCAGTTTGTTTAATTTTTTACTGCTCGTCAGAAGAATGAATGCTTTTGACAGGGCCGTTGCGAAAGGCAAGTCCATACGATCCCTTGGGAGCGCAGCGCGGTGGTGCAATGCGATTCTTGCTGCGGCTGTCGCCTATAAATATCCCGAGCATTTTCATATGGCAAGTACAGTTATTGGATTAATGACAATTTATCCTGTCATTATGATAGATTCCTTTATCCAGCTTAAACGTTCATCAATGGAAGAGAGGTGAAAACCCTTTGAATCATGAATACAGAACTATTGAATTTCTAGGACTTACTTTTAATCTGACAAACATTCTGATGATTACTGTGGCGAGTGTGATCGTGTTATTGATTGCCATCCTTACCACAAGAACGCTTTCGATCCGTCCCGGAAAAGCCCAGAACTTTATGGAATGGATTGTTGATTTTGTCCGCAATATTATCGGCAGTACAATGGATTTGAAAACAGGGGCTAACTTCTTGGCACTTGGTGTCACATTGCTGATGTACATATTTGTGTCGAATATGCTGGGGCTGCCGTTCTCTGTCACAATCGGACATGAGCTCTGGTGGAAGTCTCCGACAGCCGATCCTGCCATTACATTAACGCTTGCCGTAATGGTCGTCGCTTTAACCCATTATTATGGTGTAAAGATGAAAGGGCTCAAGGAATATTCCAAGGAGTATTTAAGACCTGTTCCGTTCATGCTCCCGATGAAAATCATAGAAGAGTTTGCGAATACGCTGACTCTCGGTTTGCGGCTTTATGGTAACATCTTCGCCGGTGAGATTCTTCTCGGCCTGCTTGCGGGATTAGCGACAAGCTTCTATTCGCAAAGCGTGGTTCTCGGACTTGTCGGTACAATCGGTGCCATTCTGCCAATGCTGGCATGGCAGGCATTCAGTTTATTTATAGGTGCCATCCAGGCGTTTATCTTTACGATGCTGACGATGGTGTACATGTCTCATAAAATCAGTAATGATCATTAAAACATTATATCCAAACGGATAACATTTTAAAGGAGGAACTTTTTCATGAATTTAATAGCAGCTGCGATTGCAATTGGTTTAGGCGCACTTGGTGCAGGTATTGGTAACGGTTTGATTGTTTCACGTACGGTAGAGGGGATTGCCCGTCAGCCGGAGGCAGGTAAAGAACTTAGAACTCTTATGTTCATGGGTATCGCATTAGTTGAGGCCCTTCCTATTATCGCTGTCGTTATCGCATTCTTAGCGTTCTTTGGCTAAGCATAAAAGCCTTATATGAACTAAAAATGGCGAAGATCATTCCAAGAGAACCTTCGCCATTGCTTTATGTCTGATAAGCATCCCGCCTTGCCGGCTGAAAAGAGACAAGTGCGGCTGCTGGATCAGCAAAGAAAAACCTGCAGAAGGGAGTTGCCGTAGTAGATGTCTCAATTACCACTTGAACTAGGACTGTCGTTTAACGGCGGAGATATCCTGTTCCAACTGTTAGCTATGTTAATTTTATTAGCGCTTCTGAAGAAATACGCTTTAGGGCCGCTATTAAACATAATGAAACAGCGTGAAGATCATATCGCTGGAGAAATTACGTCTGCTGAAGAAAAAAATAAAGAAGCGCAGCAGCTTATTGATGAGCAGCGCGCTATGTTAAAAGAAGCAAGACAGGAATCCCAAACGCTTATCGAAAACGCGAAGAAACTGGGAGAGAACCAAAAAGAAGAGATTATTCAGGCTGCGCGTGCAGAATCTGAACGTCTGAAAGAAGCAGCCAGAACTGAAATCGTGAAGGAAAAAGAACAGGCGGTTTCTGCTCTCCGTGAGCAAGTAGCGTCTCTTTCTGTCATGATTGCGTCGAAAGTGATCGAAAAAGAACTGGATGAACAGGCTCAAGAGAAATTGATCCAGGACTATCTTAAAGAGGTAGGAGAAAGCCGATGAGTGGATCAGCTGTCTCTAAACGATATGCATCAGCTCTTTTCGATATTGCCAATGAGTCCTCTCAGCTCAATCAGGTAGAAGAAGAGCTAAAAGTTGTAAAAGAAGTATTTCAAAATGAAAAAGCGCTAAATGATGTGTTAAACCATCCGAAGGTGCCGGGCGCAAAGAAAAAAGAACTCATCCAAAACGCTTTTGGATCTTTATCACAGTCCGTGCTCCATACGATTTTTCTTTTGATTGACCGTCATCGGGCATCAATTGTGCCTGATCTCACAGATGAGTTTGTGAAACTCGCAAACGAGGCCCGTCAAACAGAAGACGCGATTGTATATTCAGTTAAACCGCTGACGGATGCGGAAATTTCATCATTATCACAAGTGTTTGCAAAAAAAGCCGGAGTCGCTTCACTGAGAATCAGAAATGAAGTGCAGACGGATTTAATAGGCGGCATTAAAGTCCGCATTGGAAACCGGATTTTTGACGGCAGCGTAAGCGGAAAGCTTCAGCGCATTGAACGTCAACTTGCCGGGGAAAATCGATAGAAGGGGTGAAACCTAAGTGAGCATCAAAGCTGAAGAGATTAGCACGCTGATAAAACAGCAAATACAAAATTATCAATCTGAAATTGAAGTTCATGACGTAGGTACAGTCATCCAAGTCGGTGACGGTATCGCTCGTGTACACGGTCTTGACAATTGTATGGCCGGTGAACTTGTTGAATTTTCAAACGGCGTTTTGGGTATGGCTCAAAACCTTGAAGAATCAAACGTAGGTATCGTTATCTTAGGACCTTACACAGAGATCCGTGAAGGGGACGAAGTAAAAAGAACAGGCCGCATCATGGAGGTTCCTGTCGGTGAAGAATTAATCGGCCGTATTGTGAACCCGTTAGGTCAGCCGGTAGACGGACTTGGCCCGATCCTCACAAGCAAAACACGTCCGATCGAAAGCCAGGCACCTGGTGTTATGGACCGTAAATCCGTTCATGAACCGCTTCAAACTGGTATTAAAGCAATTGATGCACTGATTCCGATCGGACGCGGCCAGCGTGAGCTGATCATCGGTGACCGTCAAACAGGTAAAACATCTGTTGCGATCGATTCGATCTTAAACCAAAAAGACCAAGACATGATCTGCGTATATGTAGCGATCGGTCAAAAAGAATCTACAGTCCGCGGCGTAGTAGAAACATTGCGTAAGCACGGCGCGCTTGATTATACAATTGTTGTAACGGCGTCTGCGTCACAGCCGGCACCGCTTCTGTACCTTGCTCCGTATGCAGGGGTTACAATGGCAGAAGAATTTATGTACAATGGCAAGCACGTTCTTGTTGTATACGATGATCTTTCTAAACAAGCGGCTGCTTACCGTGAGCTGTCCTTGCTTCTTCGCCGTCCGCCAGGCCGTGAAGCGTTCCCGGGGGATGTATTCTATCTTCATTCCCGTCTGCTTGAGCGTGCAGCAAAGCTTAGCGACGCGAAAGGCGCAGGATCAATTACAGCTCTGCCGTTCGTAGAAACTCAAGCCGGAGATATCTCAGCGTATATCCCGACAAACGTTATTTCCATCACCGACGGACAGATCTTCCTGCAATCTGATTTGTTCTTCTCAGGCGTACGCCCAGCGATCAACGCCGGATTGTCTGTATCACGTGTCGGCGGTTCCGCGCAAATCAAAGCGATGAAAAAAGTATCAGGAACATTGCGTCTTGATCTTGCATCATACCGTGAGCTGGAAGCATTCGCTCAATTCGGATCTGACCTCGACCAAGCGACTCAGGCGAAACTGAACCGCGGTGCGCGTACAGTTGAAGTGCTGAAGCAGGATCTGAACAAGCCGCTTCCGGTTGAAAAACAGGTAGCCATTCTTTATGCGCTGACAAAAGGATATCTTGATGATATTCCTGTAGCGGACATCAGACGTTTTGAAGAAGAGTACTACATGTACCTTGACCAAAACCATAAAGAGCTGCTTGACGGAATTGCGAAAACAGGGAACCTTCCTGCTGATGAAGACTTCGCAGCTGCAATCGAAGGCTTCAAACGCACATTTGCACCAAGCAACTAACTCGAATGCTGATGAGAGAAAAAGGTTCTCTTTTTCTCTCTTTTTACGCAAATGAAGAGAAAAGGTGGTGAAATCTTTGGCCTCATTACGCGATATTAAGTCAAGGATCACGTCAACGAAAAAAACGAGCCAGATTACAAAAGCCATGCAGATGGTATCTGCAGCTAAGCTGAATCGTGCTGAAAACAATGCAAAATCATTTGTGCCATATATGGATAAGATCCAAGAGGTTGTATCAAATGTCGGAAAAGTATCCGGCAGCGCGAAACATCCGATGCTTCTCAGCAGAGAAGTGAAAAAGACGGCATACCTCGTCATTACATCTGACCGCGGTCTTGCTGGCGCTTTTAACAGTTCGGTTTTACGAAGTGCTTATCAGGCCATTCAAGAACGTCATCAGTCTAAGGATGAGTATGCAGTGATCGTTATCGGACGAGTGGGCCGTGATTTCTTTAAAAAACGCGACATTCCGATCATTTCTGAGTTAACAGGACTTGGAGACGAAGTGTCGTTTTCAGAAATTAAGGACCTTGCCCGTCAAACGATTCAAATGTTTATAGACGGTGCATTTGATGAATTGCACCTTGTATATAACCATTATGTCAGCGCCATTTCTCAAGAAGTGACAGAGAAAAAACTTCTGCCGCTATCTGATTTGGGCGGCGGCGGAAAAAGAACGGCGTCTTATGAATTTGAACCGTCTGAAGAGGAGGTTCTGGAGGTTTTGCTTCCTCAATACGCAGAAAGCTTAATCTTCGGTGCGCTTCTTGACAGTAAAGCAAGTGAACATGCTGCAAGAATGACGGCGATGAAAAACGCGACAGACAATGCGAAGGATCTTATCGATTCACTTTCGCTTTCTTACAACCGCGCTCGCCAAGCAGCGATCACACAAGAAATTACGGAAATTGTCGGCGGAGCAGCCGCTTTAGAATAGAAAGATTTTGTCAGGAGGGATAGCGATGAAGAAAGGACGCGTTAGCCAGGTATTAGGACCAGTTGTCGACGTACGTTTTGAAGACGGTCACTTACCTGAAATATATAATGCGATTAAAATTTCACAGCCGGCTGGAAGTGAAAACGAAGTAGGTATTGATTTGACGCTTGAGGTCGCTCTTCATTTAGGCGATGACACAGTCCGTACAATCGCAATGGCATCTACGGATGGTGTTCAGCGCGGAATGGAAGCTGTCGATATGGGAGCGCCGATTTCAGTTCCGGTTGGTAATGTGACACTCGGCCGTGTATTTAACGTACTCGGAGAAAATATTGATTTAAATGAGCCGGTTCCTGCGGATGCGAAGAAAGACCCGATTCACAGACAGGCTCCTTCATTTGATCAGCTTTCAACAGAAGTTGAAATCCTTGAAACAGGAATTAAAGTTGTTGACTTGCTTGCTCCATACATCAAGGGCGGTAAGATCGGATTGTTCGGCGGTGCCGGTGTAGGTAAAACCGTATTAATCCAGGAATTGATCAACAACATCGCGCAAGAGCACGGCGGTATCTCTGTATTCGCCGGCGTAGGAGAGCGTACTCGTGAAGGGAACGACCTTTTCTACGAGATGAGCGACTCTGGCGTAATCAACAAAACAGCCATGGTATTCGGACAAATGAACGAGCCGCCGGGCGCACGTATGCGTGTTGCACTGACAGGTCTTACAATGGCTGAGCATTTCCGTGATGAGCAAGGACAGGACGTACTGTTCTTCATCGATAACATCTTCCGTTTCACACAAGCGGGTTCAGAGGTTTCTGCCCTTCTCGGCCGTATGCCTTCTGCGGTTGGTTATCAGCCGACGCTTGCAACTGAAATGGGTCAGCTTCAAGAGCGTATCACGTCTACAAACGTTGGATCCGTTACATCTATCCAGGCGATCTACGTGCCTGCCGATGACTACACTGACCCGGCGCCGGCAACGACGTTCGCTCACTTGGATGCGACAACAAACCTTGAGCGTAAGTTAACTGAGATGGGTATCTACCCTGCGGTTGATCCGTTGGCTTCTACATCACGCGCCCTTGCTCCAGAAATTGTCGGAGAAGAGCATTATGCGGTAGCCCGTGAAGTCCAATCAACGCTTCAGCGTTACAAAGAGCTTCAGGATATCATTGCGATTCTCGGTATGGATGAATTGAGTGACGAAGATAAACTTGTCGTTCAACGCGCACGCCGCATTCAGTTCTTCCTTTCTCAAAACTTCCACGTGGCTGAACAGTTCACTGGACAAAAAGGTTCTTACGTGCCTGTAAAAGAAACGGTTCAAGGTTTCAAAGAAATCTTAGCCGGCAAATACGACCATCTTCCTGAAGATGCGTTCCGTCTTGTAGGCCGTATCGAAGAAGTTATTGAGAAAGCAAAAGAAATGGGTGTAGAAGTTTAAACTGGTCCTAGGAGGGTAAAAGCATGAAGACCGTTCAAGTCAATATCGTTACTCCCGACGGCCCAGTATACGATGCGAATATCGAAATGGTGAGTGTGAGAGCCGAAAGCGGCGATCTCGGTATTTTGCCAGGTCATATTCCAACCGTGGCTCCTCTTAAAATCGGCGCTGTTCGTCTGAAAAAAGACGGACAGACTGAATTGGTTGCCGTCAGCGGCGGATTTATAGAAGTTCGTCCTGATCAGGTGACCATCCTTGCCCAAACTGCTGAGACAGCGGAAGGCATCGATAAAGAGCGCGCAGAAGCTGCACGTCAGCGGGCGCAGGAGCGTTTGAATTCTCAATCAGATGATACTGACATTCGTCGGGCTGAGCTTGCATTACAGCGGGCTTTGAACAGATTGGATGTAGCAGGGAAATAATAAAAAAATCCTTCTCTTCATGAGAAGGATTTTTTTATGACTGCACAAGAGAATCAAACAGTGACAGCAGCGGCTGACTCTCTTTTTGACGCAAGTATAAACGATCACAGCAATTCACGGTATGCCATGATTTACGGTGTCTTCTAAAGCCCATTGTATAAGCCCCGTCTGTATACGGATAAGGCTTTACGATCCATTCGGCATCTTCGTGATGGGCAATCACACAATCTATAAGATAAACACTGATCATCTTCTCAAATTCTTCAATAGGAAGATTCCAATCAGCAAGCAAAAGCTCTTGTATGCTTTGAAAATAAAGATGTTCAAGCTCTTCGAGGCTTTCTCTCGTTTGGGTGAGAGAAATGTTATAAAACTGACACAATTCATTCAGTTCTTCAATCTGTGACTGTCTATAATCATAATAGAATGCAATTGCTTCCCATTCCTGCTCAAATACAGGCAAGTCCTCACCATATTGCTTTTCAGGCTGAAAAAATGAATGATTCATAATTGCCAGCTCCTTTCCAAAAAAGTATACCATGCAAAAGAGCCGCTGTTTAAGCGGGGATTAGCCCTAGTTTTGGATGAATATTCCGTTCTGTATAAAATGTATCATCTTTATCTCTTCTTCTTATATAATAAGAAAGGGTATAAAGCGGAGAATGGATGAAAGGAGTGCGTATAGATGAGCGTATTGGGACAGCAGGCTGCAATTGGCATTATCGTTCACTTGATTTTTATCGCGGTCACTTGGTGGGCGCTTCAAGCCGTCAATATTGATCCGTTAATCAGAAAAGGCAAAGTCCTGCAGGCAAGACTTCTAATGATTTTGCTGACCATTGCAATCGGAACGACTGTCGGAAACTTCTTTTTGGATTACCTTAATTATTCACAGCAGCTTCCCTATTTATTTTGATAGGTTTTGATTGCCGAAAACATGGGAATGGCTGGGGAAGCGGGTTAAATCGCTTCCTGTAATCACGCGAGTTTTGACGAAGAATTCCACGTATGGCACCCCTTGCCTCCGGTAAAACTGGAGATTAGGGGGAGAGATCATAATGAAGAAAAAACAAGTAAGCTATGCTATTATTGTATCTGTTGTATTAAGTTTCGTCATTGCTGTTTTCCATACGATTCATGCGAGTGAGTTAACGCCATTAGCACAAATTGCAGAGGGAATGGAACGCCAGAATGTGTCAATTGATAAGTGGACTTTGCATGCAAAACAAAATATGTCTCTGACCGAAAAAGAATTTTATCAAAAAGTGCAACGTTTAAAATCAGAGTATCGTCAATATAATTGGGCACTTGCACAGGAAGACCAAATAGTAAAGGCCATTGGCACGTATACTGACAAAAAAAATCATACTTCTTTTAAACTGCAGCTTGTCACAACCCTCAAAAAACACAACCCAACTTCGTATTTATTATATGAGCAAATGAGTCTTGAGACACCGATTAGCTGGAATGATACATATGAACAGTTTGAACGGCAGGCACTCGGGATATTCCAAGAAAAAGTAGTTATTTTTACTTGTCTAAATGGTCATTTAGATGATAATATGGATATTGTTTTGCAAAAAAAAGCAAATCAGTTATTAAATGAATTTCAAGCAAGATCTGTTGAACATGTAGTTGAGCCAAGTTTCGTTTCTATTTCTGCGTATACAGATGAGTGGAAAGAGTCTATCATGACCTCAGAACATAAAATGAATTTGCAAATTGCACTTAGAAGTGCAGGAATGGGCGGAAAACATATCGTTACGGTTGGCACACCAATCGTTACGACTGAATATTAATATAGAGAATTTAGGGACGCGGAGGGGAATACCTTGGAAAAAATCATCGTCCGCGGCGGTCAAAAGTTAAACGGCACAGTCAAAGTTGAAGGCGCTAAAAATGCCGTTTTACCAGTTATCGCTGCATCTTTATTAGCAAGTGAAGAAAAAAGCGTAATTTGTGATGTACCTACGCTCTCCGATGTATATACAATTAATGAAGTGTTGCGTCATTTAGGAGCAGATGTGCATTTTGAGAATAATGAAGTCACTGTAAATGCTTCATACGCTTTGCAAACTGAAGCACCTTTTGAATATGTACGTAAAATGCGTGCGTCTGTGCTTGTCATGGGACCGCTTCTTGCGCGTACAGGTCATGCAAGAGTAGCGCTTCCGGGCGGATGCGCAATTGGATCTAGACCAATAGACCAGCATTTAAAAGGTTTTGAAGCAATGGGCGCAGAAATTAAAGTCGGTAATGGCTTCATTGAAGCTGAAGTAAAAGGCCGTCTGCAAGGCGCGAAAATCTATCTGGATTTCCCAAGTGTGGGAGCAACAGAAAACCTGATTATGGCAGCTGCTTTAGCTGAAGGAACAACAACGCTTGAGAACGTGGCGAAAGAGCCTGAAATCGTTGATTTAGCAAACTATATCAACGGCATGGGCGGAAAAATCCGCGGAGCGGGCACCGGCACCATTAAAATTGAAGGAGTCGACAAGCTTCACGGCGTAAGACACCATATTATACCTGACCGTATTGAAGCGGGCACATTCATGGTTGCCGCTGCAATCACTGAAGGAAATGTTTTAGTTAAAGGAGCGGTTCCTGAACACCTCACTTCTTTAATCGCAAAAATGGAAGAGATGGGTGTTACGATTAAGGATGAAGGAGAAGGCCTTCGTGTGATCGGTCCGAAAGAACTGAAACCGATCGACATTAAAACAATGCCTCACCCTGGATTCCCGACTGATATGCAGTCACAAATGATGGCGCTTCTGCTTCGTGCAAGCGGCACAAGCATGATTACGGAAACTGTTTTTGAAAACCGTTTTATGCATGCGGAAGAATTCCGCCGTATGAATGGTGATATCAAGATTGAAGGTCGTTCTGTGATTATTAACGGCCCTGTACAGCTTCAAGGAGCTGAAGTTGCAGCTACTGACTTGCGTGCAGGCGCAGCGTTGATTCTTGCGGGGTTAGTGGCTGAAGGTCATACACGTGTTACTGAACTGAAACACTTAGACCGCGGTTATGTTGATTTCCATCAGAAGCTTGCCGGTCTTGGCGCAGACATCGAACGTGTAAACGATGAGTCTGCTTCTGAGCAAGAAAGCAAAGAAGTTGTCTCAGACTTAAACGCATAAAGGATTGAAAATCAGTATGTCATTCTGGCATACTGGTTTTTTATTTTTAGTGTATTATCATCATTATGCGCAAAATAGCAAAAAAGAATACGTAAATGACAAATAAAGTTTCTGTCCAAAAGGAGAGTCATATTAGCTTGTCCCTGCCCATAGACTAGACTAGAGTCGAATCCCGAGCAGGAGGCAGCTGAATATGAAACAATTCGCAATCACACTATCCGTACTATGTGCATTGATTCTCTTGGTCCCCACACTCTTAGTGATCCCGTTTCAGCATAATAAAGAAGCCGGGGCCAGAGGAGAATCAGGAAAGACAGCAGTCAACACGATACAAGAATCAAAAGGAGCGGAAACATTGAAAGCATCGCCTGTTTCTATTCCAGTCTATCGAACCGCCAATCAATCCGTAGAAGATATTCCGCTTGAAGAGTATGTCATCGGAGTCGTCGCCTCCGAAATGCCGGCTACCTTTGAACCTGAAGCGCTGAAGGCACAGGCTCTCGCCGCAAGAACGTTTATTGTCAGACTGATGGTTTCAAATTCTGCAGTAGAGGCCCCTAAAGGCTCGCTGGTGGATGATACTCAGATGTTCCAGGTGTACAAAAGCAAAGCGGAGCTGAAGAATCAGTGGGGCGCAGATTATGAAGCAAAGCTGAAAAAAATCACAGATGCGGTTGCCAGTACGCAAGGCAAAATCTTAACGTACAACAACCAGCCGATTGAAGCCTCCTTTTTCTCCACAAGCAACGGTTATACAGAAAATGCGGAAGCATATTGGACAAGTGCCATTCCTTATTTAAAAAGCGTCAAAAGCTCTTGGGATAAAAAGTCTCCGAAGTATAAGGCCACCAAAACCTTTACAGTGGCGCAATTTGAACAAAAGCTTGGCGTCCAGCTGAATGGGTCAAATACAGTCGGAAAAATTACCGGAGAGACACCGGGCCATCAGGTGGCAACAGCCGTCATTAACGGCAAGACGCTGAAAGGAAGGGACATACGCGAAAAGCTAGGCCTCAATTCAGCTGATTTTGAATGGAAACGAAACGGAGACACCATTACCATTACCACAAAAGGCTTTGGACACGGTGTGGGAATGAGCCAGTATGGAGCCAATTTTATGGCGAAAGAGGGCAAAACAGTTGATGAGATTGTGAAGTACTATTATCAAGGAACACAGGTTTCAACCGCCGATTCGTTTTTAAATAAATATATGGCGAAGAAATAAAAAGACGCTTCATAAAGCGTCTTTTTTGCCGTTTTTAAGCGTATATTCTGTTCCTAAGTCTATTTTTATGTAAGAGCGGTTAAAGACCTTCTAAAGGCCTCCTGCGTATTTTATAGCCTATATGATGATGAGGGAATCAGTTCCTTTTTCATATTTGCTGACACTGAGATTGTGGTAAAGTAATCCACATTGATCGACAGACTTCGACAGACTCATATAACGAAAGGCGAAAGGCTGACAATCATGATTTTTCATTTTGCTGTTAGGCGGAAATCACTAATAAAAACAAAGGTTTCTATGCAAAAGTAAACAGCGGCAATGGGGAAGCCCGCCCTATTTATTTCTCTGTTTTTGTCGATTACGATTAGTTATGTTCAGCGTTGAACATCTGCACGCAGAAACAAACTTGAAAAGGGGCACGAACATGAAGAAAAGATTTTCACTGATCATGATGACAGGATTGCTATTTGGACTGACGTCACCTGCTTTTGCTGCTGAAAAAACAGAACCGAAGGCTGAAGCTCCGGCAAACGTGGCGGTTTTGCTTGATGCCAGCGGAAGCATGGCGAAAAGAATAGACGGTGTATCTAAATTTAATTCAGCCAAAAAAGAAGTTTCAAAGTTTGCAAGCTCACTGCCTGCGGACACTCAAGTGAAAATGAGTGTGTTTGGTTCAGAAGGAAACAATAAGAATTCCGGAAAAGTTCAATCATGCGAAGCCATTCGCAACGTATACGGCTTCCAAAGCTTTAACGAACAGAGCTTCCTCAATTCTCTTAACACAATCGGGCCGACTGGCTGGACACCGATCGCAAAAGCGCTGAACGAGGCAAAATCTTCTTTCGATCAGCTTGATGCAAAAGGAGAAAAAGTCGTTTACCTGCTAACAGACGGTGAGGAAACATGCGGCGGCAACCCGATCAAAACAGCAAAAGAACTTCATAAAGACAACATCACAGTAAATGTCATTGGATTTGACTATAAAGAAGGATATAAAGGCCAGCTGAACGCAATTGCTAAAGTCGGCGGCGGAGAATATTTCCCTGCTTATACGCAAAAAGATGTTGAGAAAATTTTCACTCAGCAATCACTGATGTTATCTAAATAAGAAAAAAAGAGGCTGAAAGGTCAGCCTCTTTTTTGTTTTTAACAAAACGTTCAAAAGTAAGCAGCTGACCGCCTGTAGCATAGTAGCAGATTTCAGCTTTTCTCTCCTGACCACGGAGAAGAAAGAATGAATGGTGTCACATTCTTTCTATATTTTTTGGGTGAAAATGGCTAAAAATATTGAGGTTTCCGGTGATTTTGAATAGAAAGTGAAAGGGAGATAAAAGGCAGCTTGCCCTATATCATTTTGTGGTTTCATATTCTAGCATAAAGAAGAATCCAACAAATGGTTGGAAAATATGATAAAGAAAGGAAGTTGAACATGAAAAAATTACTGACTGCCGGTATTATTGGACTGTTGACTGTCTCCATTGCGTCACCGTCTTTTGCCGCTGAGAAAAAAACCGACACGAATGTAGCTGTCCTGTTTGATGGAAGCGGAAGTATGGTTCAAAAAACAGGAGGAGAACGAAAGATAGACATTGCCAAAAAATCTGTAAAGTCTTTTGCCGAGCTGCTTCCTGAGGATACAAATCTGATGCTTCGCGTCTTTGGACATGCGGGAAACAATAAACTTTCCGGAAAGGCTCTTTCATGCAGCACAACAGAAACGATTTACGGCCTTCATCCATATGAAGGAACGCTCTTTGACCATTCATTAAGCGGCATCAAACCGACCGGCTGGACGCCAATTGCCAAAGCGCTTTCTGATACAAGAAAAGAATTTGAAGCGTTTGATGCAGACGGGAAAAACGTGGTGTATTTAATCACTGACGGTGAAGAAACATGCGGCGGAAATCCTGCTGATGAAATTGAAAAGCTTCGTGAAGCGAATGTAGATACGATTGTAAATATTATCGGCTTCAACTTTGATGTGAAAGGAAACGCGGAAATGAAACAGGCGGCTGTTGCTGGCGGCGGAGAATATATTTCAGCTGACAGCGCGGAAGAATTCGAGCAGGCCTGGGAAAAAGAAGCACAAAAATTTACTGAGTAACCGAATGAAAAGGCGCTCCCCAGGCGCCTTTTTCTATTGGTTTAAAAACAGGGCCGGCGGGAATGATACCCGTAAAGGGGTGGAAAACATGAGATTGTTAGGACTGATATTTCTTATAGCCGCCGTGGTTTTCATATTGCTCGGTGTTTTTCTGAAACTGGCAGCTTTCTTTTTTGTCAGCATGCTCACTTTGATCGCAGCTCTTGTGCTGTTTATGATCCTGAAAAAGAATCAGCATAACCAAACGTAGAGTCCTTTAGAATGGGCTCTTTTTTTTATAACAGGATTCGACAAAATCTGAGGAGTGTGAAAAAATATAAAGGCAGGAACATTGCGGAGGGGAAGAGACATTGAACGATAAAGTAACTGCGGTCAGGGAGATATGGCGTTATGAACAAGGGGAAATGAGCAGGCAAACCGACCGGATGGTGACAGAATATCCGTTGACGGTGATGGTGAACGGCAGTGAGTTTGTCACGCTCGTTTGCACGCCGGAGCATATCAAAGAGCTTGTCATCGGATTTCTCGCATCTGAGGGTGTTATTCGATTTCAAAAAGAGATTAAAAGGTTTACAATAGATGAAAGTCTCGGTTTTGTGTATGTCGATCTCATTCATCCTGAGACATTGAATCAACAGGAATATACGAAACGGGTGATCGGCTCGTGCTGCGGAAAGGGCCGCCATTTTTATTTTCAGCAGGATGTCAAAACCGCCAAGACGGCTGTCAGTCAAATGAAGATTTCGCCTGAAACTTGTTTGGCGCTTATGAAGGATATGCAAAAAGAAAGCGGGACGTTTCAGGAGACGGGAGGCGTACATAATGCGGCGCTTTGCGATACGGAGAAAGTGCTTTTGATGCGCACAGATATCGGCCGTCACAACGCGCTTGATAAATTATACGGACATTGTCTGCTGAATGGGATGTCTGTTCGCGATAAACTGATTGTCTTCAGCGGCAGAATCTCATCAGAAGTGCTGTTAAAAGCGGCAAAAATCGGCGTGTCGATTGTGATTTCAAAATCGGCCCCGACAGAGCTTGCGATTCAAATGGCAGAAGAATTAAATATTACAGCGATCGGTTTTGTGAGAAACGGATCTTTTAATGTATATACACATCCCGAGAGAATTGGGGGACAGGAGGGGCTGCAGCAATGAATACAGAATCTCGCCAGATGTTAGATAAAAGGAACAGACCGCTCAGAGACCTTCGCATTTCTGTTACAGACCGCTGCAACTTCCGATGCACGTACTGTATGCCAGCCGAGTTATTCGGCCCGGATTATCCTTTTTTAAAGAAAGAGGAGCTGCTTTCATTTGAGGAATTGGAACGGCTTGCGGCGCTGTTTGTCACCAGGTTCGGAGTGGAAAAAATCCGCTTGACCGGCGGAGAGCCGCTCATGAGAAAGGACATGCCCGAATTAATTAAAAAACTGGCCCGCATTCCGGGTCTCCGTGATATTGCGATGACGACAAACGGGTCGCTGCTGCCTGTTTATGCCGACAAGCTCAAAGAAGCCGGCTTGAAACGGGTGACCATCAGCCTTGATTCATTAGAGGACGAACGCTTTAAAATGATCAACGGGCGAGGGGTTTCTGTCAGCAAGGTGCTTGAAGGCATTGAAGCGGCGAAACAAGCAGGGCTCGGCGTTAAAATCAACATGGTCGTCCAAAGGGGCGTCAATGAAAAAGATATCCTGCCTATGGCGCGCTATTTTAAAGAAAAAGGGCATATCTTGAGATTCATCGAATTTATGGACGTCGGCAACACCAACCAATGGGAAAAGAAAGACGTCATGACAAAGGCGGAAATCATTGATGTAATCAATGAACACATGCCGGTTGAACCGATCGCGCCTAATTATAAAGGGGAAGTTGCTTCAAGGTTTCGCTACTTGGACGGATCTGGCGAAATCGGCGTGATTTCTTCTGTATCTGATGCGTTCTGCGGCTCGTGTAACAGGGCACGCCTGTCTGCGCGCGGTGAGTTGTTTACTTGCCTGTTCGCTTCAAGCGGATATGACCTCAGAGCGCCGGTTCGGCAGGGATTAAGTGATGGCGAGCTGACAGCGATGATCGGCACAGTGTGGAAGAATCGGATAGACCAATATTCAGTTGACCGGACTCTTTCAAAAACAGCGGGCAAAAAGAAAGTGGAAATGTCTTATATTGGCGGTTAATATGATAAAAGCTTATCGGCTAAGTCCGGTAAGCTTTTTTTGTGTCAAAAACTGTAATGCGCCAAAAAGTGCAAAAAATCCAATCAGAAACCGAAAAATATAAGGATAGGCAAAAAGAAGGAATCACTGGAAGAAATTTTAATTCTAAAGCCATACAATATGATAAAATATAACCACTAGTTCATAGAAAGGGTTGGAGAGGCATGGCCGCTTACGAGATCCCGTCATCTCAAGTAGGAGTGAAAATCAATCAGTGGTATAAGCACATTTTAGCATTTCAAGTGGCTGATGCCGTTCAGCTGAAGGAAGAGATTGATCATGATATAGAACATATGGAAGAGGATCAGCTGCTTCTGTTGTACTATCAGCTGATCAGCTACCGTCATCAAATTATGCTTGATTATGTAAAGCCCGACCTGCACGAGGAATCTCAGCTCCAATATCGTGAATTGATCGAGAGGCTGGAAAGCAGCAAGGACAGCATCTCGGGATTATCTGAGTATTATTTTCATTTGTTCAGAGGGATGTATGAATTTGAA
Organism: Bacillus sp. FSL R5-0434; assembly: GCF_038004745.1. Taxonomy (NCBI): domain Bacteria; kingdom Bacillati; phylum Bacillota; class Bacilli; order Caryophanales; family Bacillaceae; genus Bacillus; species Bacillus sp. FSL R5-0434. Next base: position 3,695,928 of record NZ_JBBORV010000001.1, on the reverse strand, counting down.
CAGAACAATTACATCTCAGCCATATCTTTCTATCGGAAAGCTGAGAAAATGCTTGCGTTTGTAGAGGATGATATTGAAAGAGCGGAATTTCATTTTAAAGTAGCGGAAGTATTTTATATTATGAAGCAGACCCACTTTTCCATGAATCATGCGATACAGGCGCTTGAGACCTACAAGGCTCATGATTTTTACAGGGTCAGAAGAATTCAATGCCATTTTGTCATATCAGGAAACTATATAGACTACAGAAATTATGAAAAAGCGCTCGAGCATCTCGATGACGCTTATCGTTTGGCTTTACTGGAAGGACAGCCCCGCTTGATCGGATCAGCCCTCTACAACATGGGGAACTGTTATGATGAAAAAGGAGAACTGGACCAGGCGGCTGCATACTTTGAAAAAGCGCTTCCTGTCTTTGAGGAACACCAGCTGGAGCAGCTCCCGAAAGCGCTGTTCAGCTTAACGCGTGTACTCTTCAAAAAACAGGCTGAACAGGCGGCTATGCATTATTATGAAAAAGGGATTGCCATCGCCCGAAAACGAAACGACAGCTTCAGTCTGGAAAAATATAAATTTCTGCAGGCTCTATATGTGGAATCCGTTAATATGGATATGATTCAAGAGGTATTTGATTATATGGAAGCCAAGTCCCTGTATGTGTATATTGAGGAATTTGCTCTGGATGCGGCTGCATATTCCAGCCTTCATGAAAACTATAAAGATGCGGTGTTTTTCTATGAAAAAGCGGTCAGCATGAGAGCGCTGATTCTGAAGGAAGACTGTTTATATCAAGTGTAAGACGAAACCATCTGATGCCGGATGGTTTTTTTATACAAAAAAAGGGGAGCATCGGGACGTTTATTTCCGTGGAGAACAGGAAAAATCGCTACATACTGTTTTTGAACACAAACGAATGGAAAGCCGCGATTTTGTGAAACAGAGAAATGGCGGAGTGCATATGTGTTGTTGTTTATGACAAGCGTGAGGGGGAATTCAATGTTTGGATTTGATGATATGGTGAAGTTTCTATGGTCTTTCCTCATCGTTCTGCCGCTTGTATCTATTATACATGTTGCCGGGCACAGCTTTATGGCTTTTGTTTTTGGCGGGAAGGGTTCATTGGATATCGGGATGGGCAAAAAACTGTTCAAGATCGGGCCGATACAGGTCAGAACCATTTATTTTATGGATTCGTTTTGCCGGTACGGTGAGCTGAAGATCGACAACCGATTCTCACACGCACTTGTTTATGCCGGAGGCTGCCTGTTTAACTTAATAACCATTTTCGCAGTGAATTTGCTCATTATACACAGTGTATTGGAGCCAAATGTGTTTTTCTATCAGTTTGTCTACTTTTCTACGTATTATGTGTTTTTTGCCCTGCTGCCGGTCCGTTACTCAGAAAATAAATCATCTGACGGGCTGGCGCTCTACAAGGTGCTCCGTTACGGAGAGCGTTATGAAATCGATAAATAATATTCAAATGTTTACCGCTGCTCAGATCGGGAAGGTAACAAGTACACACTTAAATGAAGGGAGAGAATGACACATGGGTAACGATAGTGTAAAAGATAAAATGAAAGGCGGCTTAAATAAAGCCAAGGGAGAAGTGAAGGATAAAGTCGGAGATATGACCGACAAAACGGACATGCAGGCTGAAGGCAAAAAAGATAAGGCAAAAGGCGAGGTCCAAAAGGGTATCGGTGAAGCGAAGGATAAATTCACAGATAAAGATTAATCAGATCGGCAAGGCAAGAAACATTGTTTCTTGCCTTTTTTTTTATGTGAATAAATATAACAAAAAAGACAATCGATTTGGTTAAAGTATCTAAATTTTTTAAATATTCTTTAAAATAGTGCGCCTGTTCTATATAATAATTGACATAAGTTGTTAACTTTTATGACATCAGTTGACTCAATCAGACAAAGGAGGTTCTGGATGAAAAGCAAAGGGGTTAGAATACAGGGTGTCTTTCTGATGTTTCTTATCACGATTCTGATCACGGGATGTACGGCGCCGAAGAAAGTGTCGGAAGCCAGCGGAGATGCGAAAAAAACAGTTGAAATTGACACAAGCGGGGATTCAGTGAAGGTTGGGATTCTTCACTCATTAAGCGGGACAATGGCAATCAGCGAGGTATCCGTCCATGATGCAGAGCTGCTGGCTATTCATGAAATCAACCAAAAAGGCGGCGTTCTCGGCAAAAAGCTTGAACCCGTCGTGGAGGACGGGGCATCTGACTGGCCTACATATGCCGAAAAAATGAGAAAGCTGCTTCAGCAGGACAAAGCGGCGGCTGTATTCGGAGGGTGGACATCAGCGAGCCGCAAGGCGATGCTCCCGGTTGTGGAGCAAAATAACGGGCTGCTGTTCTATCCGGTGCAATACGAAGGCATGGAGTCATCGCCTCATATTTTTTATACCGGAGCAACGACAAATCAGCAAATCGTGCCGGCTGTCGATTGGCTGCTGAAGAATAAAGGCAAGACATTCTTTCTGATCGGCTCGGATTATGTGTTCCCGAGAACAGCCAATAAAATCATTAAAGCGCAAGTAAAAGCTGCTGGGGGAGAAGTTGCCGGTGAAGAGTATACGCCGCTCGGCCACACGAATTACAGTACGCTGGTCAGCAAAATCAAAGAAAAGCAGCCGGATGTAATTTTTAACACATTAAACGGCGACAGCAACGTGGCATTTTTCAAACAGCTGAAAGATGCGGGTGTGACAGCTGATGATATTCCTGTCATGTCGGCGAGTGTCGCAGAGGAAGAAATTCGGGGGATCGGGACAGATGTGCTAAAAGGGCATTATGCGGTGTGGAATTATTTCCAAACAACAAATACAGCAGAAAATCATACATTCGTGAAGAATTATAAAAAGCAGAACGGAGATAACAGGGTGACCAGTGATCCGATTGAAGCCGGGTATAATGCGGTGTATCTCTGGGCGGCAGCCGTTGAAAAAGCCAAGTCCTTTGAGATCGATAAAGTGAAGAAAGCGGCTGACGGGATTGCATTCAAGGCCCCGGGCGGCACAGTGAAAATCGATGGAGATACACAGCATCTTTACAAAACAGTTAGAATCGGGCAAATCACGGGGGATGGACAATTTAAAGAAGTATGGAACTCAGGTGATCCGGTAAAACCTGATCCGTATTTAAAAACGTACGACTGGGCAAAGGGGTTATCTAAATAAATCAAAGCCGTTTGCGGGAGAGGAGGCGGAACATGTCTGTCGTCGTGACTCAATTATTTAACGGGATCAGTCTCGGTTCTATTTTGATTCTCATTGCGATTGGATTGGCCGTTACATTCGGTTTGATGAACATTATGAATATGGCGCACGGTGAGCTGATGATGGCGGGAGCCTACACGACATATGTCATTCAGCAGCTGTTTTTAAGCTATTTGCCGGCTTCTCTCTTTTCCTATTACTTTTTTATTGCGGTCATCATGTCGTTTACAGTTGCGGCACTGCTTGGCATTGTCATTGAAAAAGTGATTGTCAGGCGATTATATGACCGTCCGCTCGACAGCCTTTTGGCAACATGGGGGGTAAGCTTGATCCTTCAGCAGGCAGCCAGATCGATTTTTGGCGCGCCGAATGTCGCTGTTCAGTCTCCTGAGTGGCTGTCGGGAGGAGTGACGCTGTTTTCGGTCACCTTTCCATATAAAAGGCTGTTTATTTTGGCGCTCGTTCTTTTTACGCTTGCGCTGCTGGGATTCTATTTGTTTAAAACTCCGGCGGGGCGGCGGATGCAGGCGGTTACGCTGAACCGGAGTATGGCATCATGTCTTGGTGTATCTGTGAGAAAAACAGATACATTGGCTTTTGCGCTCGGAAGCGGGTTGGCCGGTATTGCGGGGAGCTCACTCACCTTGCTTGGTTCGATCGGGCCTACTCTCGGTTCGTCATACCTTGTTGATGCCTTCATGATCGTCATATTAGGCGGAATCGGAAAATTAAAAGGAACGATTATCGGCGCGGTGACGGTCGGTTTGCTGAGCACATTCGTTGAGTATTCCACAAGCGCTACGATTGCAAAGGTAGTCGTGTTTGCGTTTATTATTCTCTTTCTGCAATGGCGGCCTTCGGGTCTTGCAAGCGTCAGAACGAGATTACTTGATTAGGGGGGTGCCGGATGAAGCAGTTTTCGCAATTCAGTCCGTATCTTGTGATGTTTGCCCTTTTTATCGCCGCTCCGTTCTTTCTTCAGGAGTTTCGATTGGGGCTGTTGGCGAAGTTTTTATGCTTTGCGATTGTAGCGGTCGGCATTTGCCTCATTTGGGGATATACAGGCATTTTGAGCTTGGGGCACGGCGTCTTTTTCGGATTGGGCGCCTACTGCATGGCGATGTATTTAAAAATAGAAGCCTCACCATCCGGCATTCCTGATTTTATGGAGTGGGCGGGAGTCAGCGAACTGCCGTGGATCTGGGCTTTGTTCAGGCACCCTTTCGCTGCAATTGCGGCGGCTGTCGCTGTGCCTGTGCTACTGGCGTTTCTGCTCGGTTATTTTACGTTCCGCAACAATATAAAGGGAGTTTATTTCTCTTTGATATCACAGGCTGTCGTCGTTGTGGTGGTCACACTGTTTATCGGCAGCCAGGAAATCACCGGCGGCACCAATGGACTTACCAGCTTCTATACGATTTTTCAATATTCTCTGGCTGATCCTGCCTTGAAGCAGATCCTGTATTTTGCCACAGTCTTTTTTCTCGGCCTTACTGTTGTGTTCGCTTTGTTTCTTACGAGAAGCCGCTTTGGCCGGCTTTTGCAGGCGGTTCGCGACGGAGAGAACAGGGTGCGTTTTTTCGGTTATCATTCCACCGTTTTTAAAGTGTTTATTTACTGTGTGTCCGCTGCGATGGCGGGAATTGCCGGGATGCTGTTTGTGCTTCAGGACGGGATGATCTCGCCGGAAATGATGGGCATCATCCCTTCAGTGGAAATGGTGCTGTGGGTGGCGATCGGCGGCAGGCACTCCATTTTCGGAGCTGTGCTGGGCGCGCTGTTAACGAACGGCATGAAAAGCTATTTAAGCGAATATTATCCCGACATTTGGCTGTATTTCCTCGGTGCGCTGTTTATGATCGTCGTGCTTTACTTGCCAAGAGGGATTGTCGGACTGTTTGAAAAGCTTGGAACCCAGCTTTCCTTCTCTAAAAAGAAAGGAGCGGCTGCATATGAAACCGATACTTATCTGCCGTGACGTGAAGGTTCAGTTTGACGGGTTTTGGGCGCTGCAGGGGGCAGATATCAGTGTACAGGAACATGATATTCACTTTTTGATTGGGCCGAATGGCGCCGGGAAAACAACCATGCTGGATATCATTTGCGGGAAAACAAAGCCGCATTCGGGCGAGATTGTGTTTCAGGAAACGGCTGAACTGACAAAGGTTCCGGAATATCAGATCGCGAAAATGGGCGTCGCCAGAAAGTTTCAGGCTCCGAGTGTCTTTACGCAGCTGACGGTGTTTGAAAACCTCGAGCTTGCCATGAAACAGAAAAAAACGATCCTTTCACTGCTGACAGCGCGCATGACAAAACAGCAAAGTGACAGGATCATAGACATTCTGCAGCTGATTGGGTTAGATGATAAACGGGATCTAACAGCTGGCAGCCTGTCACACGGGCAGAAACAATGGCTCGAAATCGGCATGCAGCTCGCCATGGAGCCGAAGCTTTTGCTGCTGGATGAACCGATCGCCGGTATGACGGGAAAAGAGCGTGATAAAACCGGGGCTCTCCTTGAGGAGATTGCCAAAACGTGTTCCGTTTTAATTGTGGAGCACGATATGGAGTTTGTCCGCTCGTTTTCCAGAAAAGTCACGGTGATGCATGAAGGGAGAGTGCTTTGTGAAGGATCGATGGATGAGATTACAAGCAATGAAGAGGTGGCAGCGGTGTATTTAGGAAGGAGCGGAGCGTCATGATAGCAGTCAGTAATGTGACATCCGGTTATGATCAATCCATGGTTTTGCATAACCTCAGCATGGAGGTCCGCCCCGGGCAGATCGTCGCTGTATTAGGCCGAAACGGAGTCGGCAAATCCACTTTGCTGAAAACGATCATCGGCCTGATCCCGGCCAAACAGGGACAGATCCGTTTTCATCAAACGTTTGTTCAAAACGAAAAGACGGAAAAACGGGCAAGAGCTGGAATTGCGTACGTGCCCCAAGGGAGAGACATCTTCCCCGCTTTAACCGTTCGCGACAATCTTTTGCTCGGAGAAGAACCGCTTCCTAAGAAGGAGCGGAGAGGGCGGATCAAGGAAGGGATTTTCCAGTGGTTTCCTGTTTTGAAGGACATGCTCGACCGGAAAGGCGGCGATTTAAGCGGAGGACAGCAGCAGCAGCTTGCGATTGCCAGAGCGCTGATGGGAAATCCAAAAATTATTTTACTTGATGAACCAATGGAAGGAATTCAACCCTCAATCGTGGAATTGATTCAAAAAGTCATCTTAGAAATTTCCAGAAAAGAAGAGACTGCAATTGTTTTGGTGGAACACAGCTTAGAGAACGCCTTAACGTGCGCTGATTATCTTTACGTCATGGACAGGGGAACGGTCGTCGCTCACGGAAAGGCTGACGATGAAACGGCTCGCCGTTTTGAAAGGCATCTCACCGTATAATCAGCATCCTGAGAAAGGGAGGTGATGGCCCGCCTGCATCGTTCCGGAGATTCATGTAACGCAATCCGCTTTATGAATGACGATAATAAGGAGGACCTAAGATGAAACTGACACCGGTTGAACAAGAGAAATTGCTCATTTTTGCAGCGGGAGAATTAGCCAAACAGCGAAAGGCGCGCGGCGTTCTGCTGAACTATCCCGAGGCTGCCGCTTATCTCACCTGTTTTATCATGGAAGGCGCGCGTGACGGAAAGGGAGTGGCGGAGCTGATGGAAGCCGGCCGCCATGTATTGACTGAAAAAGATGTCATGGAGGGCGTGCCTGAGATGCTGGACAGCATTCAGGTGGAAGCTACATTCCCTGACGGAGTGAAGCTTGTCACAGTACACCAGCCGATTTCTGCGGAGGTGAAGTCATGAAGCCGGGAGCATTTCAGATTGCTGAAGGGACCATTACGATTAACGAAGGCCGCCAGACACGGGAGATAGCGGTGAAAAACACCGGATCACGTTCCATTCAGGTCGGTTCACATTTTCATTTTGCGGAAGCCAATGGTGCGCTATCGTTTGACCGCGAACAAGCCATCGGCATGCGTATCGACATTCCGTCAGGCACATCGGTCCGTTTTGAGCCAGGTGAGGAGAAAACGGTCACGCTTGTTGAATTCAGCGGACGAAAAACAGTAAGAGGACTGAACGGAATGGCCGATACGTATATCGATGAACGCGGGAAAGAAAAAACGTTAGCCAACTTAAAGAAAGCCGGCTGGATGGAGGGTGTGATTCGATGAAAATGTCACGGGAGCAATACGCGGAGCTGTTTGGTCCGACAACGGGCGATAAAATCAGATTGGGCGATACGGACTTATGGATCGAAGTCGAAAAGGACTTCACTGTTTATGGTGAAGAAATGATCTTTGGAGGCGGAAAAACGATCCGTGACGGCATGGGCCAAAACGGCAGCATCACAGGAAAAGACGGCGCTTTGGATTTGGTGATCACCAACGTCGTGTTATTGGATTACACAGGCATTGTCAAAGCAGATGTCGGTGTAAAGGACGGCCGGATCGTGGGTGTCGGAAAAAGCGGCAACCCCGATATCATGGACGGGGTCGATCCGCATATGGTCATTGGTGCGGGTACAGAGGTGATCTCCGGTGAAGGCAAAATTTTAACGGCTGGAGGAGTGGATACGCACATTCACTTTATTTGTCCTCAGCAGATGGAAGTTGCGCTTTCTTCAGGAGTCACGACTCTTCTTGGAGGCGGAACGGGACCTGCTACAGGAAGCAAAGCGACAACATGTACGTCAGGTGCATGGTATATGGCAAGGATGCTGGAAGCGGCCGAGGAATTCCCGATCAATGTCGGCTTCTTAGGAAAAGGGAACGCATCCGATAAAGCGCCGCTGATCGAACAGGTGGAAGCCGGCGCCATCGGCCTGAAGCTTCATGAAGACTGGGGCACGACGCCAAGCGCTATCAAAACGTGTATGGAAGTTGTGGATGAAGCCGATATTCAAGTCGCAATCCATACGGATACGATCAATGAAGCGGGCTTCCTGGAAAACACGCTCGACGCAATCGGAGACCGGGTGATTCATACATATCACATTGAAGGAGCAGGCGGGGGCCACGCTCCGGATATTATGAAGCTCGCCTCTTACGCGAACATTCTGCCGTCATCCACAACGCCGACAATCCCTTACACCGTCAATACGATGGATGAGCACCTTGACATGATGATGGTCTGTCACCATTTAGATGCGAAGGTGCCCGAGGACGTGGCGTTCAGCCATTCCAGAATCAGGGCTGCGACGATTGCGGCAGAGGACATTCTCCATGATATCGGCGCGATCAGCATGACATCATCGGATTCCCAAGCGATGGGGCGGGTTGGCGAAGTCATTATCCGCACTTGGCAGGTGGCTGACAAAATGAAAAAACAGCGCGGCGCTCTCATTGGAGAAAACGGAAACGATAACGTACGTGCGAAACGCTACATTGCCAAATATACGATTAATCCGGCAATTACTCACGGCCTCAGCCATGAAGTCGGTTCTGTAGAAAAAGGAAAGCTCGCTGACCTTGTCCTGTGGGATCCTGTATTTTTCGGCGTGAAACCGGAATTGGTCTTAAAGGGCGGCATGATAGCACGCGCGCAAATGGGGGATCCAAACGCGTCTATCCCGACTCCGGAGCCTGTGTTCATGCGCCAAATGTATGCTTCCTATGGTAAAGCCAACCGCTCAACTTCCGTCACGTTTATGTCCCAGGCGGGCATTGAAAGGGGTGTGGCGGAAAGGTTAGGGCTGGAAAAAAGAATTTCTCCTGTGAAAAACATCCGCAAGCTGAGCAAGCTGGATATGAAATTAAATGCTGCTTTGCCGAAGATTGAAGTCGATCCGAAAACGTATCAGGTCTTTGCTGACGGAGAAGAATTGTCCTGCCAGCCTGTCGATTATGTTCCGCTGGGACAGCGATATTTCTTATTCTGACAAGACACGGTCGGAGTGCATCCGGCCGTTTTATTGACTAAACGGATGCGCAAGAAGCGCAAATTTAGTGTATATTATATGTTGACAAATGAATTAAATGTAACTATTATAGTTACAACGGTGGTGAAAAAACATGATTAACAGCCGTCTTGCTGTTGCCATTCATATTTTATCTCTCATTTCGATGGATGAAAAAGCGTCTTCTGAAATCATCGCTGACAGTGTCAACACCAACCCGGTTGTTGTAAGAAGGATGATCAGCCTGCTGAAAAAGGGCGATATTCTCACATCACGCGCCGGGGTGCCGGGCGCGAGCCTCAAAAAAGATCCGGCTGATATTTCTCTTTTAGAAGTATATCGAGCTGTTCAAAACCAAGAGGAACTATTTGCGGTTCATGAAAACCCGAACCCGAAGTGTCCGGTAGGCAAAAAAATTCAGTGCGCGCTGGATGAGACATTTGATAGTGTGCAAAAAGCGATGGAAAATGAGCTGGCAAGCAAGTCATTAAAAGATGTAATGAATCATCTCTTTTGATCAAAAGGGATGACTTCTCACCACTAACATGTAACTAAAATTGTTACAAATAAGGAGGAAATCAAAAATGAAAATAGGAATTATCGGTGCAAGCGGAAAAGCGGGAAGTCTGATTTTGAAAGAAGCGAAGGAAAGAGGTCACGAGGTAACTGCCATTGTCCGAAATGCATCTAAAGTGCAGGATCAGAATACAGCGATTTTGGAGAAAGATGTTTTTGAACTGACGGCAGAAGATCTCAAGCCTTTCGATGCACTCGTTAACGCTTTTGGAGCTGCGCCTGGCCAGGAACATCTTCATGTTGAAGCAGGCAGAACATTAATCAGCCTGCTAAAGGATGCAAAACATACAAGATTGTTTGTCGTCGGCGGAGCGGGAAGCCTGTTTGTTGATGAAGCCAAAACAACACGTTTAATGGATACACCGGAATTCCCGAAAGAATATCTTCCGACTGCATCAAATCAAGGAGAGAACCTGAAAGACCTGCAAAAGGCAGACTCTATTTCCTGGACGTTCCTCAGCCCGGCGGCGTTTTTTGATCCGGCAGGAAAGCGGACGGGATCTTACCAAAAAGGAAAAGACAATGTGATCGTAAACGCAAAAGGCGACAGTTATATCAGCTATGCCGATTATGCGATTGCTGTTTTGGATGAGCTTGAACATCCGTCACACAAAAATGAACGCTTCACAGTAGTAAGCGAAGCGGAATAACAAGAAAAAACCCGGAGGATGGGGACTGACCCCATAAGATGAGACAAATAAAAAACACCTTCAAGTTTGAAAACGGATCGTTGTTATCCGAAATAAGACTTGGAGGTGTTTTTTGTATGGGAACAAGAGTGAGTTATCCAATTGAAGTCAAACAGAAGGCTGTAGAAATGAGATTGGCAGGCGTGCCTATGAAAGAGATCATGCAGGAATTGAATATCAAGAATAAGACGCAGGTTCAGACATGGGCTAGATGGCATAAGGCTGGGGATACACATCGATTTGAACAGCCTGTTGGTAAGCAATACACTTACGGAAAAGGTCCGGAGTATTCTTCCGAATTAGAGAAACTGCAGGCAGAGAACCGTTATCTGAGACAACAAAATGAAGTTTTAAAAAAGTACAACGAATTGGAAAGGAAGTTGATAGCCAAACGTCAGTCGAACTTGTAGAAGTATTGCACGGCACAATGACCGTACAGAATATCTGTGTTCATTTAGGTATCTCACGAGCGTCTTATTATCGTTGGAAGAAGAACCTGATGAAAGATCATCCCAAGCGCCATTTGGAAAAACAAATCGGCACGTTGTGCCGAGAGCACAAGTATCGATATGGATATCGAAAAATTACAGCTATATTAAAAAAGGAAATGCGTATTAACCATAAAACGGTTCAGCGTATCATGCAGAAAAATCAGTGGCAGTGCCGGGTTAAGGTGAAAAAGCGCAAGAAGAATGGGCAGCCATATGCCGTGGTTGATAATATATTAGATCGGAACTTTCAGTCCGATCATCCTCTTGAAAAACTAGTAACGGATATCACGTATTTGCCTTATGGACAGAAACAATTGTACCTTTCCAGTATATTGGATGTATACAATGGAGAAGTAATTGCTTTCACGATTGGAGATAAGCAGGACACAGACTTTGTCTTAAACACACTTGATCAGCTGCCAACACTGCCTCAGAACTGCGTGTTACATAGTGACCAAGGATCTGTGTATACATCTTATGAGTATCAGAAAGCTGTTAAAACAAAAGGCATTACCATGAGCATGTCCCGCAAAGGGACGCCCGCTGATAATGCCTCCATCGAATCGTTTCATTCCTCACTAAAGTCTGAAACGTTCTATCTTAACAGCATTAATCGAACCACGACCGCCATCGTAGAACGCACTGTCAAAGAATACATTTATTATTATAACAACATTCGTATTCAAACGAAACTAAACAGCCAATCACCGATAAGCTATCGGCAATTGGCTGTATAAAAGGTGTTTTGATCCCTGTCTCAAAAACGGGGGTCAGTCCCATGCTCCGGGTTTTTCTAATTAATAGGTGCTGTACGTATTATAATCGCTGAATATGCCGTCGGCAATTCCAAGCATTAGAAAGATGAAGAATGCGATGATCGCCAGAATCGATACAGCGATGCTCACGATTAAATAAATCCCTTGCATCTTTACAAATTTCGCATAGTTCTCCAGCATTAAATCCTCAGATTGCCCGCTATGCTTTTCAGCCATTAAGCCTGCTTCTTTTGCTGACCGCATCAAAAAGATGCCTGAAATGATTTGCAGTACGCCCGGCACTGCGCCGATAAGAAAAAAGAACGCGCCTGAAAGCGCAGTAAAAGCGCCCATAATAATAAATAAAATGCCTGTTGCTTTTCCCCATTTTGAAATACTGATGAGGGTTTTGTTGACCGTTTCCAGATTCATTGACACGGGTCCCCTTTACAAAAAAATACTCACTTTTCTTTTATACACTATTTGTGAGAAGTTTTGTATAAAGAAATAGAAATAATGAATTGATTTTGCCGCGGTGTGAATGGGGTTTGGCCTGACGATCCGGAGGTGCAAGCCGCTGTTGATAAATTCCGTGATCATATTAGTGATTTTTTATTACGGTTGCACGCTATATGAGAAAGGTCACGCGCGTTTTTACGGGGTGCGTGATGATAGATTATGACCATGCTGAAAAGCCCCGGCCATAAAGGCCGGGGGGATTGGCACATCTTATAAAATCGGCGACAGCAGCCGTGACACGGATTCCTTGATGCGGATCCATAATGACCGCTGCTGATATTCCTCGTAGGTGTATTTTCTGGATACGAGCAAATCTTCTTTAAATGTAGAAACCAGTTTTTTGGCAATGTTGATATCATAAATAAATGCATTAACCTCAAAATTCAGCCTGAAGCTTCGGACGTCAATATTCGCTGTACCGACCGATGCAATTTCGTCATCCACCACGATTGTTTTCGCATGGATAAAGCCATTATCGTATATATAGACGGTGGCTCCGGCCTTTAAAAGATCCCCGATATACGAAAGCGTGGCCCAGTATACAAAAGCATGATCAGGCTTGTTCGGTATCATAATGTTGACATCAATGCCTGACAGGCACGCGATTCTCAATGCATCCAGCAGGCTTGCGTCCGGAATAAAATAAGGTGTTTGTATCAAAATGTTCCGCTTGGCGTTTGAAATCATTTTGATGTAGCCGTTTTTAATTTGTTCCCATTCGGAATCGGGCCCGCTCGTAACAATCTGCATCCCGACGTTTCCCTTTGGGCTGCAATCGGGAAAGTGGTTCGGGATATAGGTGAGCGTATGATGATGTGAAGCTTGGTTCCAGTCAAGGATGAATCGTGTCTGAATGGCGTGAACGGCCGTTCCCTGCAATCGAATATGGGTATCGCGCCAATAGCCGAACTTCGGATTGAGCCCGAGATATTCATCCCCGACATTAAACCCTCCGACATAACCGGTTATGCCGTCTATGATAACAAGCTTTCGGTGGTTGCGGTAATTCAGCCGAAGGTTAATCGGCCTGAGCTTTGAAGGGAAAAAGACCTCCACATGCCCGCCGGCCTCACGCAGTTCTTTAAAAAACTTTTTGCGCAGCGTTCTGGACCCGAGCTCATCATACAAAACCCTGACCTGAACACCTTCTTTCGCTTTTTGAATGAGGGCGTCCCGCAATTTTTTTCCTAATTCATCACCTTTGTAAATATAATATTGTAGATGGATATGATCCTTTGCCTTTGATATGTCATGTAAAAGCCGCTGAAACTTATCACGTCCGTCTGTTATGACATCAACTGAATTATCCTCTGTAAAGACAGCGTGATTATTCATGATGAGCATATATATTAAATCCTTATTATCAAAGGTTGCCCGGTTGTTGAACTGAAATTGCCTGTTTTCTAATTCTTCAAGCTGATGCTGCAGCAGCTTTTCGATTCCGATTTTCTTTCGATCCTCCCATTGAAACAAATGCTTGCGTCTGAGATTATGACCGAATAATAGGTATAAAATAAAGCCTAAAACGGGAATAAAGAAAAGAACAAGCAGCCAAGCCCATGATGCACTGGCATCGCGCCGTTCTTTGAATATGACAATGATGGCCAAAAGAATATTCAAAATGAAAAAAAGTGACAAAAGGATGGAAGAAATACTCACTTTGTAACCCCGCTAATTCATATTTATCAAGAAGATTGCCATTAGTATTCCATGAATAACAGCAATCTGATTCCCATTACAAATTATAACACTGACTTTTTAAAAGAATAAAGTGTGTTGATCCAGATTCTTCGCGAAAAACACGGGCAGATTTCTTTAAAACCAGCTTGCACCTGCGTTAAAATAAACTCATATGATAACGTTCGTGAAGCCTTGCAAAATCAAATAAAGGGGGAGAATTACATGAACTTTTACAGAATTGAACAAATGCCGGGGTTCATTAAAACAGAAATGCAAAAAATTCAAAAGGCTGTACAGCCTTTAATGAAGAAAACTGTCATCTACCGTTTTCTTGCTGTTCCGCTTGCTGCATTCTCTCTCTTTAATTTGGCTGCTTTCCTTTTTCATGCTTCAGCAGACAGAGAGTCTCTGATCAGCGCCGGACTTTTTGCGCTTCTTGCTGCACTTGGGTTAGCATTTTTTAAAGAAGCGGGCTATCAGCATAAACAAATTCAAAAGACCGTTCATATTTATATGCTGAACAGAATCAAAAAGAGCGAAATTCTTTCAGAAGAGCGCAAAAATACGTATACGCGTCAGATCAAGGAAGAACCGTTTGCGATGCGGAGCTTTGTTGAGTTTTTGACTGAAGAAGACAGACGCAAGAAAATGCTGTATTAAAAAAGAGCTGACATGGGTCAGCTCTTTTTATTCAAATACGGGCTCATCTTCATAATAATAGGAATCCGGATCTTCATACGTATCCATATCCTCAAAAGCGGCGATGCCGACAAATACGAGGAAGAAAATAAGCAGAATGATTCCGATAAGGCCTGCGGCGATACTTGATGCAGCGTAGAATAATTGCATTTTAATAAATTTTCCGTAGTTCTCCAGCATGCTTTCACCCGCACTGCCGGTCAGATTTCCGCTCGCCTCTTTGGCTGATTTTGCCGACCGCATCAGAAATACGCCTGAAATAATGAGCAGAACGCCTGGAATAGCGCCTATGACTGTCATTAAAGCCGACAGGGCAGCCAGCGCGCCCATGACAATCAAAAGAATTCCTGTTATTTTGCCCCACTTTGCAATGTCTGAAAGCGATTTGACAGCAGCAGCGCTCAGCTCCCGTTTTTCGCCCGCTGTGCTGCCGTTTTCCTGCTCGATCACTCTGTTTTCTTCGTGGTGATTTTCAATATGGTTTTCATCTTTATCAAGACTAATCATGATAGCTCTCTCCCTAATATTTTTAAGTCATATCGCTTGCCGTCCATTTCGGCAATGCCGGGGAATAACCCCCATTCCTTGAAACCGTGCTTTTCAAACAGCTTCAGGCTAGGCTTGTTATGTCCGAAAATGAAGGCCATAAGCGAGCGGATGCCAAGCTCCGGCGCGATGCGGAGCGCTTCCTGAAGCAAATGCGTTCCGGCGCCTTTGCCGCGGCATGATTCATGAATGTATATGCTGATCTCGGCTGTTTTATTATAAGCAGGCCTGCCGTAAAATCTTTCGAAGCTGATCCATGCAGCCACGTCCCCGTTTTCATCCTCAGCAACATACAGCGGCCGTTCGTCTGTATGTCCCAAAAACCATGCCATCCGGTCTTCCGGAGTTACCGGTTCAGTATCGGCTGTTACCATTCGCGAGGCAATCGTAGAGTTATAAATCGCTACAACCGCTTCTATATCCTTTTTTTCAGCAAGACGTAAAGTTAAGTTCATACGTATTTGGTTCTCCTCTCAAAAAAATTACATACTTTCTTATCAGCCTGCACAAACTATATCTAAAAAAGTTTTTTATATCGATGTATATATTTTCAGAAAAGTGTTCAGAATGTTGCTGAGGTGATGAAACAATGAGAGAGGAAGAAAAGAAAACTTCTCAAGTCAAAAAACTTCAGCAGTTTTTTCGTAAACGCTGGGTGTTCCCTGCAATTTACTTAGTCAGTGCGGCCGTCATTTTAACAGCTGTCCTTTGGTATCAATCTGTATCAAATGATGAGGTAAAGGATCAGTTAGCTGATAACGGCGGAAGCTCCGCGTATGACAACAACGACGATGCAGTTGAAGTAGGAAAGTCTATGGAAAATGTCGCAATGCCGGTTGTTGATTCTGAAAACGTTTCTGTTGTGAAAAAGTTCTATGAAACTGATGCCGCAAAAGAAGAAAAAGAAGCAGCACTCGTTACCTATAATAACACGTACAGCCTAAGCAAAGGAATTGACTTAGCTGAGAAAGACGGAAAAGATTTCGATGTTTCTGCTTCTCTAAGCGGTACGGTTGTGAAAGCTGAAAAAGATCCAGTGCTGGGATATGTTGTGGAAATCGAACATGCTGATGGGTTATCTACTGTGTATCAATCACTTTCTGAAGTAGGTGTTGAGCAAGGCGACAAGGTGAAGCAAAACCAGGTCATCGGAAAGTCTGGCAAGAACCTTTACAGCGAAGAAAGCGGCAACCACGTACACTTTGAAATCCGTAAAGACGGAGTTGCTATGAACCCGCTGAACTTTATGGACAAGCCGGTTTCTTCTATTGAAAAAGCGGCAGCTGCAGAAGAAAAAGCTGCAACTGAGGAAACAGAAGAATCCATTCAGCAATCATCAGAAAAAAAGGATGGTTCGACTGAAAAAGGAACTGACGAAAAATCCGAGGACAAAACGGATGATTCAACTGACAAATCAGGTTCCAAAGAAAGCAGCACAACAGAAGGCACTGAACAGTCCTAATGAAGAAAACGTCTATCGGTGTGATAGGCGTTTTTTTGTTACTTTTTGTTTCACTGTGCCGTCTATGTATTTACATGCACAAGATGCCGCTGGAAAGGAGGCTGTTTTTATGCATCGTCTATTACTCGCAGGCTGGATCTTCTTCATTTTACTCTCTGTCTGTACAGAAAGCTTCAGTGATATGGTGATGTCGCAGACAGTGGCATTTCACTTTCATCCGCATCCTGATCTATACCAATTTTTAGACATGGATTTTACTCAGCTGACCACGCCTGAAGCTGTAATTCAAAAAAACGGGCACGCGTTTTCTTTCTTCGTGCTGACATATTTGTTCTGGAAGCAATGGAGCTGTATAAAATGGGCCTCGGCCGGAGCATTCGTGTTTGCCGTTTTTACGGAAATCATTCAGCTTTTCTTTAGCAGAAACGGCTGTATCCGGGATGTGCTCATTGACAGTGTTGGGATTGCCCTGTTTCTTGGATTATTTGTTATCGCAAAGCGGAAAAAACATCAGGTGTATGAAAAATATTAAAGCCGGCGCTCTGCATTCAGAGGCCGGCTTTTTTGCTTAGAAATTTTGATCGGTTGGTTTTTTCGTAATCTTGTTGATAATCGCTTCATAGATTCGAACGATGAAATCAACGAACGGGCGAAGAAGATCTGAAAATCTAAAGAACAGGAACCCGATAATGATCGCGACAACAAGACTGCCCAACACATCTACAGGATAGTGATGTCCCACCCAAATTCGTGAAAAACCGGTCAAAAGCCCGAAGATGACGAGCGGCCAGCCGATTTTACGGTTTCTGAAAAGCATTGCAATCGAAATAGCTAGCGCTCCCGTTGTGTGGTCACTCGGAAAAGAAGCATCCGCATCGTGCGGAATCAGCGTATGCACTGTGTGAGCGACGAAAGGGCGTGGTTCAACATAAACTTGTGTAATCAAGAAATTAATCACAAGACCCGCAATTCCTGTAATTCCTGCGTAAAGCACGTTCTTTCTGCTTTGTGTGTTCCCGAACAGCCACATCACCAATAAGATAAGCGCATAGGCAACGATCGCGTATTCCGTTATGAAAACCATAATGGAATCGAGAACAGAATTGTGATGAGATAATCCATGGATAGCTTTAAATATTTCGTAATTCAAATAATCACCTTTTACATTTTTATATTAAGTAGACTCATCTTACTCAGAAAAAGTTTCAAATAAAAATAGAGATTGTCTGAAATCATGGTGCTTGAAGAGGATTCGAATGGGTACCACGGTTTCTGGGGGTTTTTTCTGTTCGCAAAAAAAGAGATCCGGAGTGTCCGAATCTCTTAACGATATTACAGCGCTTCAGGTCCTTCTTCGCCGGTGCGGATATTAATCGTATTGCCGATTTCATAGACAAAGATTTTACCGTCACCCGGTGATCCCGTTTTCAGAACCCGCTTAGCGGTCTCAGTTACTTGATCAACAGGAACCTTGCTGACCACAATTTCGATTTTTAACCGTTCATATACATTGCTTTCTATTTTTACCCCTCGATAAAGCTCCGTATGTGCTTTTTGAAGCCCGCAGCCGTGAACATTGGAGAAGGTCAGAGAGGTGACTCCGATTTTTCCGAGTTCCTGCTTCAGCTTTTCAAAATTTGCCGGACGCGTTACAATTTCTACCTTGAACATTTGACCGCTCATAGCGTCACTCCTCACATAGAATCTTGATATGCTTTTTCCCCGTGCATTGTTAAATCAAGCCCGAGTGATTCTTCTTCTTCGGTTGCGCGTAGGGGAAGGAAGAGGCCTACAATTTTAATAATAACGAATGTGACAATAAATACAAAAACATAAGTTGCGGCGATCGCTACAATTTGTTTCCAGATTAAACTTGCATCCCCGTAGAATAAACCATCTGCACCAGCGGAGTTGACTGAAGTTGTTGCGAACAATCCTGTCGCGATGCCGCCCCATGTGCCGCCGATGCCGTGCAGGCCAAAGGCGTCAAGTGCGTCATCATATCCGAATTTCTGTTTCAGCGAGAAGACACCCCAGAAACAAACCGCTCCGCCAATGATGCCAATGATAATAGAAGAAAACGGTGTGACAAACCCGGCCGCCGGCGTAATGGCCACAAGTCCTGCGATCGCTCCTGATACCGCGCCGAGCATCGTCGGTTTTTTGTTGATGATCCATTCAACCAATATCCAGCCGGCAATCCCCGCTGCAGCTGCTGTGTTTGTATTAATAAAGGCGTACATGGCCACATCGTTTAATGTCAGGGCGCTGCCGACGTTAAAACCGAACCAGCCGAACCAAATCAGGGCGCCTCCCAAGAAGGTGTAAATGAGGTTATGCGGAGAAGACGCTGTGCCGTCTTTCCGTTTGCCGAGCACGATAGCCAGAACAAGGCCGGCCACCCCGGAAGAAATATGAACAACGTTTCCGCCCGCGAAATCAAGTGCGCCAAGCTGGCCGATCCAGCCTCCGCCCCATACCCAGTGAGCAACCGGCGTGTAAACCAATGAAACCCATAAAACCGAGAATAAAAGAAAAGCGCCGAATCGCATCCGCTCTGCGAAAGCCCCGGAAATGATAGCAGTTGTCAGAACCGCGAACGTCATTTGGAACATCATAAATAATGAATGGGGAATCGTGTCGCTGTAATCACCCGGATCAAATCCGACCCCCTTCAGACCTGCCCACTCCAGTCCGCCAATGATTGAATTGCCTGGTGCGAAGGCAAGTGTATATCCGAACAGCACCCAAACGATGGAAACGATGGCGATGGAAGAGAAACTGTGCATTGCTGTACTCAGCACATTTTTGCTTTTTACCATTCCTCCATAAAATAACGCTAACCCCGGGGTCATCAGCCACACGAGTAAAGCGCAAAAGAACATAAATACTGTATCGCCCATTTGCATGTCTCATTCCTCCGTATCTTTCAGAATAAAAGCAATTATTATATTTCTTCATTATAGAGAAAAAAGAATGATAAAACATTTTCATGTGAGATTTCCTAACATGTTTTTTAGTGTGTGTTATCGATGCGGGCGAAGAAAGAAAAAACGCTATTTGCCATACAAGACTTTATGTCTATAAAATAATTCTGTTTTTATGAGAAAAAAGGGAATTGACAATAAATAGAATTATATATAGTGTATTAAGTGTACTAGTTGATATAATACATTAAGGGGGATGCGATATGAATAAAGGCAGCAGGCTGCTGAGAGCGTTAAGAAAGTCCATTCCGGCGACATTCCGGTTGTTTTTGGCCTTTAATTTTGTTGTGTACGGCCTGGCGAAAGTGGTCATGGGGCAGTTTGGGGGAGCAACACCTGAAATTGCAGCTGCGGTGGGAAAGGGAAAGGGATTTACAATTGCGTGGACATTTTTTGGTTATTCTCATGTCTATGAAGTATTTATAGGCTTTGGAGAAATCATTGCTGCAGTTTTGCTGTTGATTCCAAGAACATCTGCGTTAGGTGCCGTTGTATTTATGCCGATTATTGTGAACATCGTCATGATTAACTATTGTTTTGGTATTGGCGTGCAGGATCTCAGTACGATATTAATGATCATGTGTTTGATTCTGCTTTGGATTGACCGCCGCAAATTTATGGGCATGTTTAATCAGCAGCCGATTAACGGCAGGCAGGTGATGAAGCTATGACACCTTTTATGATCGCAGTGCTTGCCGGTATGTTTGTATGCACCACCTTTTATTTTTATATAAAAGAAAAATCGTGAGATAAGCGCTTCTCCTGAGAACTTCACAAGCGTCATGCAAGAATTCATGTGAAGTGAGAGTAAAATATGGGATGTGAGAAACACTAACCAGCATCAGGAGGAAACGCAAAATGAACACACTTACCATTGTTTTTCAAAACACAGCATTGGTTATCATTGATCTGCAAAAAGGAATTGTGCCAATAGACAAAAGCGGACAGGTTGTTCCGAATGCGAAAAAACTTGTTGACGAATTCCGAAAGCATAACGGCTTTATCAGCTTTGTGAATGTAGCCTTCCATGACGGAGTAGATGCGCTAAAGCCGGAAACGGATGAACAGGCGCAGGAAGGTTCAGGTGAAATGCCGGCGGATTGGGCGGAATTTGTTCCGGAAATCGGTGTGCAGGACGGAGATTACATAGTGACCAAACGCCAGTGGGGCGCATTTTTCGGCACGGACTTAGATTTGCAGCTGAGACGCCGCGGCATTGATACGATTGTACTGTGCGGCATTGCCACAAATATCGGAGTGGAAAGTACGGCTCGCGAGGCCTTTCAGCTTGGCTATCAGCAGATTTTTATTACCGACGCGATGTCCACGTTCAGTGAGGATGAGCATGAAGCCACACTGCGCTTTATTTTTCCGAGAATCGGTAAATCGCGGACAACAGAAGAATTTTTATCTCAAGTGAAATGAAAATATCAAAAAAGAGCCGTGCTGTCTTTTTAACGGCGGTAGCTTCAGGAACGATGCTGAATCCGCTGAACTCGTCTATGATTTCTCTGGCGCTCCACAGCATCCAGCATGAGTTTCGCCTGTCGTTTACGACGGTTTCCTGGCTGATCTCCTCTTTCTATTTGGCGAGTGCTGTGGCCCAGCCTGTGACGGGAAAGCTTGGCGATTTGATTGGGCGGAAAAGGTTGTTTTTATATGGGCTTATTCTTGTGGCGGTTTCCGCCATCGGGGCGCCGCTTGCGCCAACCTTTATGACATTACTGGTCATGCGGCTGTTTCAATCGGTGGGGAGCAGTGCGATTTATCCGTCGGGAGTCGGGCTGATACGAAATCACATACATGAGCGCCAGGCTTCAGCCATGGCGGTGCTGTCCATATTTGCATCTGCAATGACGGCGCTGGGGCCGACAGTCGGCGGCTTTTTGATTGTCTGGGGCGGCTGGCCGGCGATTTTTATCGTCAATCTGCCGTTTATTATCCTCAGCTTCCTATTCGGGATGTATATGTTCCCGAAGGATCAGAAAAAAGGGGTGGGGATCAGAGCGGTTATCCGGCAGCTAGATGTTCCGGGAATCCTTTTGTTTGCCGGCGGGATCATTTTGCTCCTGTCCTTTTTGCTTTCATTCAGCACATCCCCGCATGCGTCAGAAGGTGTGATTGGTGTCATTCTGCTTGTCGCATTTATCTGGCGTGAGCTGAAAACGGAGAAGCCGTTTATTGATGTCCGTTTGTTTAAAACGCAGCGAAGCCTGTCAGCGGTATACGTTCAGTTTATTTTACTCAATGTATTCTTCTACTGTTTATTTTTCGGCCTGCCGAGTTATTTTCAGGATGAAATGCATCTTTCTGTCCAAACGAGCGGTCTGTTTATGCTGTTCATGTCAGGAATGAGCATCGCTGTATCGCCCATTACAGGCAAGTGGATTGACCGATCGGGAGTCATCAAGCCGATTTTGGCGGGGGCGCTTCTGATGACGGCTGGCGCTGTACTCTTAACGGTCTTTTTTATCAGCGTTCCGGTCATCGGGAAAGGCTTGATCCTGTCGCTTCTCGGCATCGGTTACGGACTTGGAAACGTGGCGCTTCAGGCGGCGATGCTGAAAACGAGCCCTTCAGACATGGTGGGAACCACCTCGGGCCTGTTCCAAACCTGCCGTTACCTCGGCTCAATTTTATCCTCCGTGATTCTGGGCCTTCTGTTCGGTAAAGAGATTACAGCGGCTCATTTTGATATCATGGGAATGATCCTTATTGCTGTAGGCGCATTGAGTCTCTTTATGGCTTTGAGATTCACCGCCTTAATGAAAACAAGAACATGAGAAAAGAGACAGATATGCGAGTCTGTCTCTTTTTCTTGTTTAGGATGCTCAAAAATGAATAAAAGGATTGTGTATCATAGCCAATGTATTTATCTGACTTTTCAGTTATATTACGTAACATATCATGTTAGAAAACAATACATATAACGGAAGATAGACAATGCTGAAAGGGGAGCCGGCTATGGAGTTAAAAGAGAGTCAGCAGCAATCAAACAGGCTGAGCAATGAGGATCTGCTGCCTTTAGGGCAGGAAAAACGCACTTGGAAAGCAATAAACTTTGCCTCGATTTGGATGGGGTGCATACATAATATACCGACCTACGCGACAGTGGGCGGATTAATTGCAATCGGGCTTTCACCGTGGCAGGTGATGGCGATCATTATTACGGCCTCGCTTATTTTGTTTGGCGCACTCGCCTTAAACGGGCATGCAGGGACAAAATACGGGCTGCCGTTTCCTGTGATTATCCGGGCTTCATATGGAATTTACGGCGCAAACATTCCGGCGCTTCTGAGGGCTTTTACAGCCATTATGTGGCTTGGCATTCAAACCTTTGCCGGAAGCACGGCGCTGAATATTTTGCTGTTAAATATGTGGCCCGGCTGGGGAGAGATTGGCGGGGAGTGGAATATTCTGGGCATTCACTTGTCTGGTTTCCTCTCTTTCGTATTCTTTTGGGCTGTGCATTTACTCGTATTGCATCACGGCATGGAATCAATTAAGCGTTTCGAGGTATGGGCAGGTCCTTTAGTATATGTGGTGTTTGGCGGCATGGTATGGTGGGCGGTCGATATAGCCGGAGGACTCGGGCCCATCTATTCGCAGCCTGGAAAATTTCATACGTTTTCAGAAACATTTTGGCCGTTTGCTGCCGGAGTCACCGGCATTATCGGCATTTGGGCGACGTTAATTTTAAACATACCTGATTTTACACGGTTTGCTGAAACGCAAAAAGAGCAGATTAAAGGCCAGTTTTACGGCTTGCCGGGAACCTTCGCATTATTTGCGTTTGCCAGTATTACGGTGACCTCCGGTTCGCAGGTTGCTTTCGGCGAACCGATTTGGGACGTGGTTGATATTTTAGCGAGGTTTGATAATCCTTATGTCATCGTATTATCTGTGATTACACTCTGTATTGCCACCATATCAGTTAATGTCGCAGCAAACATCGTCTCTCCGGCTTATGATATTGCGAATGCTTTGCCGAAATATATTAATTTTAAACGAGGCAGCTTTATTACAGCCCTGCTCGCTTTATTTACGGTTCCGTGGAAACTCATGGAGAGCGCAACCAGCGTTTATGCGTTTCTCGGTTTAATCGGCGGCATGCTCGGTCCGGTGGCGGGCGTCATGATGGCTGATTACTTTATTATTCGCAAGCGGGAGCTTTCGGTTGATGACCTTTATTCCGAAACCGGACGGTATGTGTATTTTAAAGGGTATAACTACCGGGCATTTGCAGCCACGCTTTTAGGCGCACTGATCTCATTAATCGGAATGTATGTCCCCGCATTAAAAGGCTTATATGACATCTCATGGTTTGTAGGTGTGCTGACATCATTTCTTGTCTATATTGCTCTGATGCGGATTCACCCGCCGATATCATCGACTATTGGAAAGTATGATTCTGGGCAGGTGCGTCGAGCTGAATAAGAACTTATGCAGGTGAAATTTGAGATGGTTTTCCATAAATGGATAACTTATAATGATATAAGAAAATCCATTCTAAATAGAAATGAGAATCCAATATGAAAATATCATTTTTTATTTCTGCGGCAGCCGTTTTAACTGCTGTTATTATCGCTTTAACCTATGATAAGACGGCAGCAAATGAACAAGACTCAGTGAACTGCTTATATGTTTCTCCTGACGGCAATGATCAAAATGAAGGGACGAAAACAAAGCCATTTCGTACACTTGCGCATGCCGCTAAGGAAGCTATTGCCGGAACAACCGTAATCATCCGGGAAGGCACGTATGATGAACCGCTTGATGTGAAGCATAGCGGCGCGGATGGAAAGCCTATCACGTTTCGAAACTATCAGGACGAGAAAGCAGTCATTACCGGGAAATCGATGACGAGCGCAGAATATGAAACGCCGTTAATCCGCATAGACAATAAACATTACATCACAATCAGCGGTTTAACGATTGAGAATCTCTCTGTTTCATCTGAAGAAGCAACCGCCATGGGAATTTATGTGACTGGATCCAGCAGCCATATCACGATTAAGGATAATCATGTTCGGAATATAAAAACAACGGCGGACGAGGGCAATGCCCACGGAATTGCGGTTTATGGGACAGGAAGCATGAAAGACATTAAGATTACGGATAATACCGTTGAAAAGCTGACACTCGGAGCGAGTGAAGCGGTTGTGCTGAACGGAAACATTGACGGCTTTACGGTTGCAGGCAATTTGGTCCGTGATAATAACAATATTGGCATCGATCTTATCGGATATGAAGGAACGGCAGATCAAAACGATTATGTTCGAAACGGCGTCGTAGAAAACAATACTGTCTATCATCATTCAACTTTCGGAAATCCTGCTTATGGAGATGAGTACTCAGCGGGCGGAATATATGTCGACGGAGGACGCAATATTGACATAAGGAAAAACACGGTTTACAGAAATGATATCGGTATTGAAGCAACCTCTGAGCACAAAGGAAAATATGCTGAGGATATAAACATTACCGACAACAAAGTGTACCAGAATGCGTACACGGGTATTTCAATCGGCGGATATGACAAAGAGCGTGGCGGCACCGCCGGTTCTGTGATTGCTCACAACATTATTTTCCGCAACGATACAAAAGAGCTGTATGGCGGACAGCTATTGCTGCAGCACGATACAAAAAACAACGTAATAGAAAAGAACATCATGACGGCAAGTGATTCAAGGCTGTTTATTACCAACGAATTTAAAACCAATGAAGGAAATACAGTCAATCATAACGTTTACCATAAGGAAGCAGGTAAGGACGGCTTATGGATGTGGAAAAAGACTGAATACGACTCGTTTTCATCTTATCAAAAAGCAACGAAAAATGATGTCGGTTCTATTTATGCAGATCCGATGTATCGTGACGAAGAGTCTTTTGATTTTACATTAGATCCGGATTCACCTGCGCGTCCGATTATTGAACCATGAAAGAAGCGGCATTCTATTCCGTTCAACGGAGCAGAATGCCGTTTTTTTATGCAAAAAAAGACTGCCGGCTAACTCCGGCAGTCTGACAAGCTATTCTGCAATCGACACTTTTCCTTCAGGTTCGGCGACAGCCGTTTTTTTCTGGCTCCATGCATAGAGGAGAAGAGAAATCAGAACAAATAGACCCGCTGTTAAGTAAATAGATGAGAAGCCTGCGGAAGCAACGAATAATCCGAACACATACGATCCAGCGGCAATTCCGCTGTCAAAGAACGTAAAGAACGTCGCTGTCGCAAATCCTGAACGGTGTGCCGGTGAATTTTGTATCGCCAGCGTTTGCATGCACGGCACGATTGAGCCGTATCCGAGCCCGATCACCGCTCCGGAAAATAGCAGCATCCAGCTGCTGTGCGTAAAGGCAAGCATGCAAAGTCCGACAGAGAAAATCAGGATTGAAGGGTAAATCACAATCCCCGGTCCGACTTTGTCGAACAGTTTGCCTGTAAACGGACGCGCGACCATCATCGTAACGGCAAAGCATACAAAGAAGTAGCCGCTGACATTTAATAGATCAATAGACTTAGCAAAAACGGACAAAAATGCCGTAACTGTTGAATAACAGAATGATATAAACAACCCTACAATCGCAATCTTAAGCGCGCCTTTTTCAAACATATCCGACAGAGAGAAGCGGAATACAGTCGTTCCGCTGCTGATGCTGTTTGGCACTTTAATGAGTAATGTAACAAACAGCCCGACAATCATAAACACTGCAAAAATTGTAAAGAAGACAGAGAAAGGCACAATTTTCACCAGGCTCAATCCGAGAAACGGACCGATAGCCATTGCGAGGTTCATAGACATGGCAAAGTATCCAAGCCCTTCGCCGCGGCGTTTAACTGGAATGATATCCGCTGCGATCGCGCCGGTTACAGTGGTTAAAATACTGAACCAGATTCCTTGGAAGAACCGCAATCCAAGCAGCAGATAGAAGTTATGGATTGGCAGGTAAAGAAAAGACGAAAGGGCAAAAATCGCCATCGATACAATCGCCATTCTCTTTTTCCCAAACCGTTCTATAATAGCTCCTGAAAAAGGACGTGTGAAAATGGCGGATAACAGGAACAGACTGATCAACAGCCCTCCCTGAGATTCAGTACCTCCCAGCTCCTGCATCATATAGATAGGCAGAACAGTTAAAAATGTATAAAAGAACACAAAAACAAACAAGTTCACGAGAACGACCATAATAAAATCTTTGGTCCAAATCGGTTCAGACTTTTTCAAATGTATGTCACTTCCTTAATTCATTGTTGTAAAAACAAACGAAATAAATGAGAAAACGCTTCTTTATCTTCATCACGGAAATCTGCAAGCAGTTCTTCCTCAAATTTAAGCATTTTCAGATTGATTTCTTCGTATTTTTTCTCTGCTTCTTTTGTGAGGACAACGAGTTTTTCCCGTTTGTCTTCACCTTGCCGTCTCTGTACCCATCCGTTTTCTTCAAGGCGTTTGATCGTCCGGGTCACGGTTGGCGCTTCCACATTTAAATAGGACCAAATCTCCTTTTGAGTCATTGGTCCGATCGTACGCAAACAATATAAAATTGACCATTGAGATGAGTAAAGGCCGAATGGCTCCAGCTGTTCATTGGCTTTTTTGGCAATCAGGCGGGCGCTTTGGTTGATTTGATGAATGAGGTGTCTGTTGACGTAGGTCATTTCGGTCTCCTTCTAAAAAAACTTACCTAAGTAACTAATTGCTTTTTTCATTTTACAGGAGCGATGAAAGGATGTAAAGATATAAATTTAGTGACGCGAAATAATTAGCGGAAGTTGAAAAGTTCGTTTCACCCCTTGTCCTTATTGAGTTTTTAGCATATTCCCACAAGAATGCTAATACACTGTTACAAACCTAACAAAGAGAGTGTTTGAGGTGAGGGATCGTGGGCATATTTCACAAACTTACTTTTAAAACCATACAACAAAGAAGCTGCATAATGAATGACTCTTTACAGAATACGGATCTCATTTCACACTTCTCACATCCATTTTAGGGAGGTCGAGTGGTGTGCACGATTACATCAAAGAGCGAACAATCAAGATAGGAAAGTACATCGTGGAGACAAAGAAAACCGTTCGTGTCATTGCGAAGGAATTTGGTGTTTCCAAAAGTACAGTACACAAGGATTTAACAGAGCGTCTGCCTGAAATCAATCCTGACTTGGCAAACGAAGTGAAAGAAATACTCGATTATCATAAATCCATCAGGCATTTAAGAGGAGGAGAAGCAACAAAACTCAAGTATAAAAAGGATGAAATTCTTGAAGGAGAGCCCGTTCGCCAGCCATAATCACTTAGGACAAATCAACTGCATTGTCTTCCGGAAATCGTTTGTAGATCATCCGCAAAAATTTGTAAAGAACTTAATGTGCTTCCAACTTTTTTTCTATATTTTATGATAATATATATAATTAGGGCACAATGTGGATATTTACTGTGAAACAGATTTTCAAGGAGGATATAAATAGATGTTTGCAAGGGATATTGGTATTGACCTCGGTACTGCAAATGTACTGATCCATGTTAAAGGTAAAGGAATTGTTCTGAATGAACCTTCCGTAGTTGCACTTGATAAAAACAGCGGCAAAGTGCTGGCGGTTGGCGAAGAGGCAAGACGAATGGTTGGACGTACACCTGGGAATATTGTTGCGATTCGCCCGCTGAAAGACGGAGTTATTGCTGACTTTGAAGTAACAGAAGCAATGCTGAAACATTTTATTAACAAGCTGAACGTAAAAGGCCTGTTTTCAAAACCGCGCATGCTTATTTGCTGCCCGACGAATATCACATCAGTTGAGCAAAAAGCAATCAAAGAAGCTGCTGAAAAAAGCGGCGGTAAACATGTGTACCTTGAAGAAGAACCGAAAGTTGCCGCTATTGGCGCGGGTATGGAAATATTCCAGCCGAGCGGTAACATGGTTGTAGACATCGGAGGCGGGACGACGGATATCGCAGTCATCTCAATGGGCGATATTGTCACCTCCTCTTCTATTAAAATGGCTGGGGACAAGTTTGACATGGAAATCTTAAATTACATCAAACGCGAGTACAAGCTGCTGATCGGCGAACGTACTGCGGAAGATATTAAGATTAAAGTCGCAACAGTTTTCCCAGACGCACGTCACGAAGAAATTTCCATTCGCGGACGGGACATGGTTTCCGGTCTTCCAAGAACAATTACAGTAAACAGCAAAGAAGTAGAAGAAGCCCTTCGTGAATCTGTAGCTGTTATTGTGCAGGCAGCGAAACAAGTGCTTGAAAGAACACCGCCTGAACTGTCCGCTGATATCATTGACCGCGGCGTTATCATTACCGGCGGAGGCGCGCTCTTAAACGGCCTCGACCAGCTGCTCGCTGAAGAGCTGAAGGTTCCGGTGCTTGTCGCTGAAAATCCAATGGATTGTGTGGCGGTCGGCACAGGTGTTATGCTTGATAATATGGACAAGCTTCCTAAACGCAAACTAAGCTGATCACTCAAACCTCATTCTGAAAAAGAATGGGGTTTTTTTATGAAAACTCTTCACGAATTGATGAGAAATGCCGATAATAGGATAAAATACTTATTTGTATTATAGAACGAATGTTCCCTATATGACAACTGGAAAAAATGCCATTTTAGAGGTGGAAAACTTGTTAAAAGGATTATATACCGCAACATCCGCAATGATTGCCCAGCAGCGCAGAACGGAAATGCTTTCAAATAATATCGCAAACGCAAATACATCCGGATATAAAGCAGAACAAGGCTCGATGCGTGCGTTCCCTGAGATGCTTCTCAGCAGAATTGAAGCAAAATCTCCGGCCGGCACATCGAAAACAGAAATCGGTTCCGTTAACACCGGTGTGTATATGCAGGAGCTTAAGCCTCTTTTCACACAGGGAAGCCTTAAGTCGACGGATCAGCCTACAGACATCACATTGATTGAAAATCAAGTTCCGGTAAATGCAGAAACAAATGAAAATGCGGCCCTTTTTTATCCGGTTCAAACGGCGAATGGGGTCCGTTATTCCAAAAGCAGCACGTTTTCTTTAAATGAGAACAATCAGCTGACAATCAACGGAAATACCATTTTATCCACGACAGGCCAGCCGATTACGGTCGATAATGAAAATTTCACTGTGTCTGAAAACGGTACTGTTACTGCGAACGGACGGACAGCCGGACAAATTGATGTCAGAATGGCAGAGGACGTCAGAAATCTAAAAAAAGATGGCAATGATTTGTACAGCACGGCTGACGGAAATGACCTGCCGAGTGCGGCTGGCAATAACCAAGTATCCTATTCATTAAAACAAGGCGTTTCCGAGCTTTCGAATGTTGATGTGACGAGCGCCTATACAGAAATGACTGAAGCGTACAGATCGTTTGAAGCAAACCAGAAGGTCATTCAGGCGTATGACAAAAGTATGGACAAAGCAGCCAATGAAATCGGAAAAATATAAGATAACGGAAGAAAAAACGGGGGACATCAACTATGCTCAGGTCAATGCTAACGGCATCAACAACCTTAAACCAGCTGCAGCAGCAGATTGATACAATCAGCAGCAACCTTTCCAACAGCAACACAACCGGCTATAAGGCTAAGGATACGAATTTCTCTGAGCTCGTCAGACAGCAATTCGATCAGGTTGATGAAAAAAATGAAGAAGTGGCACAATCCCGAAAAACGCCGCCCGGCTTGCGCCTTGGCGTCGGAGCGATGATGAATTCACGGCTCGTATCCGATCAAGGAAGCATTAAGAAGACGGAGCGCGATCTGGATATCGCTTTTACGTCTCCTTACCAATACCTCCAGGTTAACGTGAATGGCAATCGCCAATATACGAGGGACGGAGCGCTTTATTTATCGCCTTCCGCTGATAATGCCAACCAGCTTCAGCTCGTGACAGGCAACGGTCATCCCGTGCTTGATGAAAACGGCAATGCAGTAAACATAGACAGCTCAATGAAAAAAATCACGATCAATGAAAACGGGACCTTAACCGCATCTAACGGGAATACGGTGCAGCGGTTTAATCTCGGTGTTGTCCAAGTGAACAATCCTCAAGAGCTGAAATCCGAAGGAAATAATCTTTTCTCCATTGATAATGCGGCAGCCTTTGAAGAGCTGAATGGCGCAAACAGACAAAACATCGGCATGCAGCAGGGTGCACTTGAGATGTCAAATGTGGATATTTCTAAGCAAATGACAGATTTGATTGCGTCTCAGCGTTCTTATCAGCTGAACAGCAGAACGATCACAATGGGTGATCAGATGCTCGGTTTGATTAATTCTGTCAGATAATCGAAAGATGGGCGTTTTCAATCAGCCGCGCATAATAAAAAAGGCGGCTTTTTCGAAATCGTCCTTTTTTTTGTAGTATTCCGTGATGTCCTCCAAAAGCACCTCTAAATCCACCCAAGCTTCGATTTTTTCTAATTCAAGCACATATTCAAGCAAGGTATCATAAGGATCTTCAGCAGACGTATAGAGCGCTTCAAGTGTTTTTAGTTTCAATTGAATTGTTTGAATGTTTACCTTTTCAGATAATTCTTTCCCTTTTTGCAAAACCGCTTTTCCTTCTGAGATCTTTTCTGTTTTAAAAAGAGCTCTGACGGATTCATACACACAGTGCAGATAGGATACTGGAGAATTGGTTTCAAATTCATGATTCTTCAATACCTTTTTAAAGTAGAGAAGCGCTTCATGGTCCTTCTTTTCGGTTGCTTTTAAAAAGCCCAAATTATAATAAGCGTGGCACAGCAGATTATCGTCATTTACCTGCTGGGTTTTCCTGATGATTTCTTTGAAAAGCTGTTCAGCCTCATCATAGCGCTCTTGATCAATATAGTTTACAGCGAGGAGCAGTTTGCAGCTGATCACCTTTTTGACATAGCCGAATTGATGCAAGTAGATATTTAATGCTTTTTCAACATATTGGATGGAAAGCGGCGGTGATTTCATCAAGTAATAGGCGCCGGCAGTTTGATAATAAAAGTCAGCGGCTTCAAATGCGTTTTGAATCGCGTGCAGGTACTGCTCAGCTTTTTTAAAACCATTCACCGCATGCTTCGGAGCGGTTTTGACCATTTCATATAATCCTGAGAAAAAATGCAGATAATATTTCAATTCATCATCCATTTTGTCTTCCTGTTCATATAACTCATGGAATAATGAATCCATCCCGTCCTGGTTTTCAAAAAGGAGCTGGTGGCGTGCGAAGAACAATTGATAACGCATCCAAAGTTTTGTGTTCTTTTTAAGTTTCGGAAGGTGCTGATCGATTTTCTCTTTAAGTGCTGCTGCGTCATCCATTTTACGTTTGCCAATAGCGGTATACCACTCGTCTAACATTTTTTGAATTCTTTTTTCAATCAACTTCGAAATCATTTTCCTACCTCTTTGCTAATGGTAAAATCTATAATTATCATATCACAACTTTTGACGGCTCTCATTGACAGTTGGTTACACTTTGGGCGCCGGTTGAAAAAGAGGTTAATTCATAATATACTTTTCAAATGTACAGATTAGATCATAAATGATTGCTATACATACTAACGCAGATGAAGGAGATGTCAAGAGAATGCTTGATACTCAGCAAATTAAAGAAATTATTCCTCACCGCTATCCGTTTTTGCTCGTAGACCGGATTACGGAAGTTGAAGAGGGCAAACGGGCAAAAGGCTATAAAAATGTAACTGCTAATGAAGAGTTCTTTAACGGACATTTTCCACAGTATCCGGTAATGCCCGGCGTATTAATTGTAGAAGCGCTTGCTCAAGTCGGGGCTGTTGCGATGCTGATTAAAGAAGAAAACCGCGGCAGATTGGCGTTTTTTGCAGGCATTGACAATTGCCGGTTTAAAAAACAAGTGAAACCTGGTGACCAGCTTCACCTTGAGGTGGAAATCACTCGTGCGAGAGGCACAATCGGGCGCGGAAAAGGCGTTGCCAAAGTTGACGGCGAAGTGGTTTGCGAAGTTGAACTGACTTTTGCCCTCGGCGAGTAAGTGAAAAGAGACAGATGGGCAGCGGCACATTTGTCTTTTTTTCTTTCAAAACAAAAAAAGCAGGTGATTGTATGTGGAAAGAGTTTAAGACCTTTGCCATGCGCGGGAACATTGTTGACCTTGCGATTGGTGTTGTAATAGGGGGCGCGTTTGGTAAGATCGTCACATCGCTCGTTAATGATATCATTATGCCTTTAGTTGGCTTGCTTCTGGGAGGGCTTGATTTTTCGGGGCTGTCCTTTACATTCGGTGATGCGGTCGTCAAATACGGCAGCTTCATTCAAACCATTGTAAATTTCTTAATCATATCGTTCTCTATTTTTATTGTGATTCGGACTTTGAATCAATTGAAGCGCAAGAAAGAAGCGGAAGAAGAGGCTGAGGTGGAAGCGGCGGATGCGCAAGAAGAGCTGCTGAAAGAAATCAGAGATCTGCTGAAGCAGCAAACAAGGTCACCGGAATAAAAAAAGACTGCCGTCTGAGACGGCGGTCTTTTTTATGGCAGAACATATTTCTTCAAAATGTCCATTGTCATGCTTTTCGCTTCTGTGCCGGTACCGTCAATGTTCGTCACGAAACTGTACACTCCGTTTTCGGTTTTGACAAAGCCTGCATACCAGCCGATGCCTGAGCCTGAACCGGTTTTTCCATAAAGCGTATAATGATCCTCATCTTCCTGAATCATCATCCGCTTCACTGTCTTCATTACGCTTTTATCAAATGGCAGTTTTTCTTTGTATAAGGCTTCCATAAAGTCCGTTTGTTCCAGAGGAGAAATCTTAAGCGTGCTGCTCAGCCAAAATTGGTCAATGCCGCCGCTGATATCTTGATTGCCGTACGCTATTTTATCAATCCATTCTTTCATTCGCTCTTCTCCGATGTCTCGGGCCATCGCTTGATAATACCAAACAACGGAGTATCTCATGGCAGATCCTAGCGTGTGATCCTGATTCCATACATCGAGCTCACGTTTTACACCGTCCCAGTATTTGATGTCATATTCATCTTTAACGGCGCCTGTTTGTAATCCGATGAGCGCGTTTGGAACTTTAAAAGTCGATTGCGGCGCAAATCTTTGTGTCGCGCGTTGATCGCCGTAGACGAATGTTTTTTCATTTTTCAGATCACGTAAGATAAAAGTTCCGTCGTGATCAGTGAAAAACTCATTGACATTCATTTTCTTTAGATTGGGACTCTTCCCGGCAGCAACAGCTTCTCTAGGTGTTTGCAAACTTGATGTCAAAAGGACAGCTGCGCCGATAAGTGATAAAACAACCGCTTGAATTTTTCGCTTATTCATACGTGTCACCTCAGCAAATGTAAAATAAGAGAGGGGGATTTCCACTCTCTTTTATATCTTCTGCTTAAACGCCTCGATCAGCTTCGCTCCTGTATAGCCCTCTTTTACAAGAGATTCCAGAATGGTTTCAGTGCCTTGCTGTTTTCTTGTCACCATTTGTCCGTAAATTAAAACCGAGATGCTTTCTTCCAGTTCAGCAATATTCTTCACAGCTGCAGTCAGCTGGGCGGGGCGGTTGCTTTTTTTCGTAATCGTCACAAACACTTTGACTTCAGCTTGTTTTTTTTGAAGCTGGTCAAAAAAAGACAAGTGCTCCTTCGGAACAAGCGCTTCAATCAGCCAGTGATTTTCGCCGTCTTCTTTATTGATAATCAGTCCGTCAATAAGGGGAAACTGTTCAATTGACTTTTCTCCCTTGTCCACTCGTTCCACGTTCAGATCAACCAGTTTAAAGGTTTTCATTTTTATCTCACCCCATTTACTTACAAAGAATTCTTAAAATGAATTATAACACATATTCATTTTTCCGTGAAAACGCTGTAATGCCGGGGACAATATATTTTGTCCTGGTACAACATTTAATAATTTCTATTTTTTCATTATACTGTAACTGACTATGGATTACGGAGAGGTGTGTATGAATCGATTTCATTTAAAGGAAATTTATATTGACGGCACTCCGGCGGATCAGCGTTTGATTCAAACGAACGAAGCTTATATGTTAAGCCGTAAAGATATTTTTGAGGTTCATCTATATAGGAAAGAGAGGATGATTTTTTTATACGAAACTTATGATGGGATGGAACAGTACAAAATCCAGCTGTCGCTCCCGGAAAAGAAGCTCAGCTTTCAGTGGTTTGCATGGGACGGCTCTTCTTATGTCTGTATGAATACGCAGCATTGGCTGACATCTAAATTGTTTTTCCGGTTTTTAAAAAATACATATTTCTTTAGAGGGAAAAAACAAAAGCTGTTTTTAGCTGAGGGAAAAATGAAAACGAAAGATAAAAACAGAGGCTGAAATGAGATTTTGAGCGTTTTTCTTTTCTCGTTGCATCGTCTACAATACGTGTAACCGCAAGGAGAGGAGGAATCGCAATGTTCAATCAGGTCATGCTTGTCGGACGTTTAACAAAAGACCCTGAGCTTCGGTACACTTCTGCAGGCGCGGCAGTCACACACATTACGATTGCAGTTAACCGCAGCTTCAAAAATGCTTCAGGAGAAATTGAAGCGGATTACGTCAATTGCACGCTTTGGAGAAAAACGGCCGAAAACACGGCGTTATATTGCCAAAAAGGCTCTCTCGTCGGCCTAAGCGGACGGATTCAGACAAGGAGCTATGAAAATGCGGAAGGTGTCAAAGTGTACGTAACTGAAGTGATGGCTGATACTGTTCGTTTTATGGACCCTAAACCTCGGGAAAAAGCTGCCGATTGACATCCCCCTGCTCCTCCCGCTTTAAATCCCATTCACGATTACTTTTCTTCGCATCACCCCCTCTGTATTGACCAGTCGACCAGACTGGTTTTTTCTTTCTGTTTCATATAGGAAAAATTGGTTCTTATGATGCATTTTTACTTAATTTCACTTAATAATATTGATTGTTAATATATAAAAACTTATAATTGCTTAAAGATAACGTCATATGAAAAGGAATGAGGGCGTGTACCAAGAAGAAAGATTAGTAGCAATTGTGGATTATCTAAAGGAGCATAACCGCATTACAACCGAGCAGATCTGTACGCTCCTTCAGGTGTCCAGAGATACAGCACGGCGGGATCTTGTGAAGCTGGAGGAACAGAATGCCATTATTCGCACAAGAGGCGGCGCCATTCTGCCGTCTGTGCACCAGAAAATCCAAGGGTATTCCGGCCGGCTGAAAACAGTGTCCGAGGAAAAAAACAAGATTGGCAAACTCGCCGCATCACTGATCCAAAATGGCGACCGGGTTATTTTAGATGCGTCTACAACCGTTCAGGCGTGCGCTAAACACTTAAATGCAGACGACTGTACGGTTATCACCAACTCCATTAATCTCGCGGAAGTGCTCTCAGACAAAGATGGTATTGAGATCTATCTTCTCGGAGGCAAGCTTGAAAAGGAGCATCGTTTCTTGTACGGCGCCTCTGTGATTGAAAAGCTTTCAAGCTATCACGTCGATAAAGCGCTGATCGGTGTTGTCGGCATTTCTGAACACGGCATTACGATCGCGCATGAAGAAGATGGGCTGGTGAAGCGAAAAATGATTCAGCAGGCGAAGCAGGTGATCGCCCTTGCGGATTATTCGAAGCTGGGAAGCACCGGTTTTTATCAGTACGCTGAGCTGAGTGAAATTGATCTCTTGATCACAGACCGGCTGCCGGATCAGGCGTTTTGCGACTTGCTTGACCTTAATGGCGTCGAACTTCTCGTGACAGAGCAGGATGAAAGAAAGGGCTGATAAACGTGAAATTGATTGCGACCGACTTAGACGGAACCTTGCTGAACAGCAAGCATCAAGTAAGCTCAGAAAATGAAAATGCTCTGCGGCAGGCGCAGCGGGACGGGATTGAGGTTGTTGTATCAACGGGACGCGCTTATTTTGATGTCGTGTCCATTTTTGAACCGCTCGGGATCAAAACGTGGGTCATCAGTGCGAACGGCGCTGTCATTCACGACCCTGACGGCAGGCTTTATCATTCGAAAACAATCGATAAAAAACGGGCGTATGACATCCTCTCGTGGCTTCAGTCAGAAAACTATTATTATGAGGTTTTTACAGACTCAGCTATTTATACGCCGCAAAACGGCAGGCAGCTCCTTGATGTTGAGCTTGACCGGGTCAAAAGTGCGAATCCAGAGGCTGACCTTTCTGTTCTGATGCAGGCAGCCGAGGTGCAATACAGTCAATCGGGCTTCGCTTATATCGACACGTTTCTAGAGCTTTTTGAGGAGGATAAGCAGATTGATTTTTACAACATTCTTGGCTTTTCTTTCTTCAAAGAAAAGCTGGAGGCCGGCTGGCAGAGATACCAGGAGGATAAAGATCTGACACTTGTCAGCTCTGCTGATCATAACTTTGAGCTTTCCTCCAAAAAGGCATCCAAGGGGCAGGCGCTGGAAAGGCTGGCAAAGCGGCTTAACATCCCAATGAAGGAAACAGCAGCCGTGGGCGACAGCTTAAATGACAGGTCTATGCTGGAGGCTGCCGGAAAAGGCGTAGCGATGGGCAATGCGCGGGAGGACATCAAAGCGATAGCCGACGCTGTAACCCTGACCAATGATGAACATGGCGTTGCCCATATGATTCGGCACTTGCTGTAAGGTTTATCTTTTGAGAAAAAGTGCATCCTGTACATAACCGGCGTAACGGATTCTGTGAAATTCGGCGTGACGGCGATGAACGGAAAAAAGCTGGCTCTTTTAAGGAGCCAGCTTTTTTGTGGTTATTGTGCCTGAGCTGAGGCGCTTAATGTAAATAATTCTTCGAGCTCATCTGTGGACAGCTCGGTAATCCAGTTTTCGCTTTGGATAATTTGGTCGTTCAGCGTTTGCTTCGTTTCAAGCATCATATCAATTTTTTCTTCAATTGTTCCCGTTGTAATCATTTTATGGACGTGGACAAACCGCTCCTGCCCGATGCGGTATGCCCGGTCAGTGGCTTGATTTTCAACAGCCGGATTCCACCATCTGTCATAATGAATGACGTGATTGGCGGCTGTCAGATTGAGACCGGTGCCGCCCGCTTTCAGCGATAGAATCAATGTCGGGTATTCTTTCTTTTGAAATTTCTCAACGAGTGTATCGCGGTCTTGCTTAGAAAGACTCCCGTTCAAAAACTGTACAGGTTCGCCGAAGGTTTTTTCAAGCAATCGCTTCATCATGTTCCCCATTTGAATATATTGCGTAAAAATGAGACAGCTTTCGTTTTGGGCGCGGATCGCTGTCATCAGCTCAAGCAATTTTTCAAGCTTGACCGAACGTCCGGCCAGCAGTTCGGTTTGGTCTTCCTTCAAATAAAGCGCGGGATGATCGCATATTTGTTTAAGGCGTCCGAGCATGCTGAGGATCAGTGCTTTTCGCTGCATGCCTGTCAGTGACGTCATATGTTCAAAAGTGTCTTTCACCAGCTGCTCATAGAGAGACGCCTGTTCGGCTGACAGCGGAATAAACTCTTTTTGCTCCAGCTTGTCGGGAAGGTTTAATGCGACGTCCTCATCCCGTTTTGTCCGCCGCAGCAAAAACGGCCGGATTAATTGCTGAAGCTGTCCGATTCTTTTTTCGTCCCGATCCTTTTCGATCGGCAATACATAGCGTTTATGGAAACCAGTCAGACTGCCGAGATAGCCTTTATTCATGAAGTCGAAAATCGACCATAGCTCAGTCAAGCGGTTTTCCATCGGAGTTCCGCTCAGCGCGATATGGTGAATGCCCTTCAGCTTTCTGATTGCACGTGATTGCTTCGTGTGCGCGTTTTTAATATTTTGTGCTTCGTCAAGACAAATTGTGTTCCATGTCACCGAAGAAAGCTCTTCAGAATCGGCATGCGACAGCCCGTAGGAGGTTAAGACAACATCCGCGTTTTCATAATAGCCGGTGAAGTCTTCACCCTTCGGACGGCGCGGGCCGTAATGGAGAGCGACCGACAGATTGGGCGCGAAGGTTTGAAGCTCCCTCTGCCAGTTGCCGAGTACGGATGTCGGCGCGATGATCAGATTCGGCGTGTTTTGCCGTCCGCTTTCCTTCACATGAAGAAAATATGCGATCATCTGAATGGTTTTCCCAAGCCCCATATCATCGGCCAGACAGGCGCCAAAACCGCTTTGCCGCAGAAACAGCAGCCAGTTTATGCCGTATTTCTGATACGGACGGAGCGTGCCTTGAAAGGAGGGGCTGACCTCATGCTCCGGCAGATTTTCCGCTGTTGTCAGCTTTCGAATCAGTGATCTGAGCTGTTTTGACAGGTCAAATTGAATACCGGCAAAAGCGGATGTATCCATGATGTCTGAGTCCTCAAGCCCGCCTTCCTGCTGATCCATCAGCTCACGTGCCAGAATATCAGACATATGGAGCCCTTCTGATTCCGCTTTCTCCATCAGCCGTTTCATTTGTTTGATAAACTGCGGATCTATTTTCACCCATTGCCCGCGAATATTGACGAGGCGCCTGTTGCTCGCGACAAGCTCGTTAAATTCATCCTCTGTCAGCTCAATGCCGTTTGTCGCAAACCGCCAGTTAAAATCAAGCAGCGCATTCATGCCGACAAATGACTCGCCGCGCGGGGCGGAAGACACCTTTGCTTTAAGCATCATGCTGCTGTCTCTGACAATCTGCCACCAGGATGGCAGGAGGATTTCAACGCCCATATCGACAAGCGTCTCACTTGCCTCCGACAGGAAAATCCAGGCTTCTTCCTCTGAAATCAGCGTGGTGCCGGAATCAAATGACAGCCACGGAACCGTTCGATGAAAGCGGTCCTGCTCGCGTGCGATTTTATCGCTGTAGGCCTGCCAAGATTTTTTGAGGCTCTTCAGCCCGTCAAAAAATACAACCGCACCGCTCTTTTTATCGCGTAAAAACATTTCGATTTTCCAGTCATCGCCGTCAAAGTCGGGTTCGTTCAAGCGGAGGCCGACCGTAAACGGGGTTTGATCGTCAACCCAGCCGATGCCTTCGAGAAAATCCTCTTCATCCAGAAAATGTCCGCGAAATGTTGTGACCGCAGGTGATTTTTCTTTGATATTTTCCCATTTTTCACGCAGTTCGTCGTCATATTGAATATAATCCTGCACCGCGGCTGAAAACCATTCCGCAGTAAAGCCATCCAGTATGCTGTCCCGATCCTTCCAGCGGAAAACACCGTTTGTCCATGCTTCGTAGTCAGGCAGGAAATCGCCGTCCGCGATAAATTCGTAAATGGTGGACGCTGCCTCAATCAGCGGTTCCGTTTCTTCTGTGAGCTGCACGGAGCTGAATGAGTTGAACGAGTTCTTGCCGAGAAGCTCTACAGTCATCCATGGAGAAAGCAAAACCGCGGTTGTCCCGATGAAGCTGACATCCTCAAGGAAGGTTCCGTAAAATGAGGATTCGTGCCATTGAAACAAATGCTTTTTCATGTGGCTGTAGGGAAGGGGCTGCTCATTCTCATCAAAGGCTGAGAGCGTGAATGACCCGTCTTCCATTTGTTCGACGTGAATAAGTATTTCTTTAAGACTCGCCATCAATCAACTTTCCTTTCTGCAGTTCTTCTTGAAGGGCGCGCAGGCGCTTGTAATGTGAGCTCAGCTGCTGAATATAGCGTTCCCATACCTTCAGTTTTTTCGCTTTTTTGTAGAGCGTCCGCAGTTTTTTCAAATACCGGGCCGCTTCCTTGTAAGAGCTGCGGTTTTTCTGGTCGATAAAAAAGGCCACTTCTCTGTGGTATGCGGGTATAAGGGCCTCGGGATCGCTCGCCGCGATTTCTTTGAGCATCGTTTTATCCATTTCATAAATTGAAAAGCCAACAAGGCTGTGGATTTCGATCCACTCGGCATAACGCTTTTTCTCATACAAATGATGGCTGTATTCTGTGAAAGTATATGGCAGACAGCCTGCCGCATAGCGTTCAAACAGCTCCTGGTCATTGGTTTGCTTCACATACGCGTTCAGCAGAAGAAACAGCTCGCCAATCACATCGCGAATTTCTTTAAAAGGCTTATCCAGCTTTGTATAATCAATCGCAATCGATTCAATCCGGAGGTACCATGCCTTGAGCCGTCTCCAATCCTTTTTCGCGGTGATTTCACTCAGCCATTGGAACGTATACGGCAGCGCTTCCGGCGGAAATTGGTCGGTTTCCGCAAAAATCGCGTCATCATGTTTCTGCAAAAATTCTAAATGCAGACGCCCGAATTGCAATTCAGGAGAAAACCGCCGCCCGGCTTCTTTTTGCAGGATCTCTTGCTCACGCGCCACCCATTTAGGCCGCGGCAGCAGCGCGCTCCAAATTTCACCGAAAATGCGGATGCGTTCATATTGAAAAATATCTTCCTTCAATAAGAGTTCCCGAATGACATCCGGCGTTTTCTCCAGAAAAGGATCGAGTGCAAACGACAGCGCGTACGTTTTTAATTTATCAATTGAGCTGTAGATCGTGTCCATCAGCTGTTCGACATAAGGATTGAGGGAATAAAAATCATGCTCGGGGTCCAGTTTTCCTTCTTCAATCAATGTAAACATGCGAAGCCACACCGCGATCGCTGAATGAATCTGATACAGGCTTTTCAGCTCCGGTTTGTTCGGGGCATGCTTTTTCAAAGCGGACAGATAGCCGTAATAGAGGCCCTGCATGTTTTGGCTGCCTTCAGCCGTGCGTACCTGCCAAAGAGAAAACTCTGAATCGAAAAAAGCAAGCCAGCTTGAAAGCGACTCTTCATTAGGCAGCACCTTCTCTTGGAACTGACGCCGGACGAGCTCTTTGCTTTCTTCAAGCTTTTCCCTCTCCAGCCAGTGCTCTGTAAAAGTTCCCACTCGTTCAAACATTGCATATACATATAAAAAAACAGCCAGCTTATGGCGGCAGATTCTCCCAGACGGACATGAACAGCCGCTTTTGGCTATGACAAATAAGTTCAATGTGACCCGCACAGGCACAACATCCTGCACGTAAGCCGTAACTTCCGTCGGACTCACTGCTTGTAAACGATAGACTGAATCCTGCCGATATAAAATAAGGGCTTTTTTGATCAGCTGAACATTTTCCTCGCTGTAAGGAAGAAGCTCTTTTAATTGTTCAGCCGATGCCAGCACATCGTCTTTAGAAATCATATTCTGAAGCATGATTATCGCTCCTAACCGAGTCACGTAATAAAAAGATCCAATTTCTCTATTATATCGCAACACAGCGGCATGAAAAAGTTTTTCCTAAAATAGGACATAAAAAATGGGATGTGTCGAATGATGTATTAGAGATTGCAAAACGAGAGCCGGCATCATATAATAATCGTGTTTTCAACTTAATGGAAGCTGAAAGGAATAAAATGATGAGTGAAAAGAAATTGAATCAAGAAGAATTTCTGAAAATTTTGATGCATGCACATGATATTGGTGAGCAGTCATCTGAGATGACCACAAAGGAAATGCTTGAAAATTTGATTTCTCATATTAAAAATGGATACGCAACATAAAAATCCCGCAGGTTTTTAGCGGGATTTTTTTCTGAATAATGACCGGAAGGAGAAAAAGATTCAGCTCTGGCAAGACAATAAATAGAGCGCTTACAAGATGGAAGGTGAAAAACTGTTATTGTAAATTTTTGTCGAATATTGTCATGTGAAAAGATGGAGAAATGCTGTTTTAACGTTGTATAATCGTATGGAAAAGGATGTTATAAGCTGATTTGGAGGTATCATGGGAGAATCTACTAGTTTAAAAGACATACTATCAACGTTAAGAAAACGCATACTTTTGATTATGATTGTAACCGCAGCTGCGACTGCTGCCGGCGGATTCATCAGTTTCTTCGCACTTACACCCATCTATGAAAATTCAACTCAGATCTTGGTCAATCAATCGAAAAACGACCAAAAAGAAGTCCAATTTAACGATGTCCAAACCAATCTTCAATTAATCAATACGTACAATGTCATCATTAAGAGCCCTGCTATCTTAGACGAAGTGATTAAAGAGATGGGCTTGTCGATGACATCCCAAGAGCTGAATGAAAAAATTACTGTTTCCAGCGAGCAGGATTCCCAAGTGGTCAATATTTCTGTCAGAGACGGGAGCGCGGAAACAGCGGCTCACATTGCCAACACTGTCGCATCTGTCTTTAAAGACAAAATCACTTCGATTATGAATGTTGATAACGTAAGCATTCTGTCAAAAGCTGAGGTTTCTGGACATCCGTCGCCTGTATCGCCAAAACCGCTGCTGAACATCGCCATCGCGTTTGCGGCAGGATTGGCAGGAAGCATCGGACTGGCCTTCCTGCTTGAGCATTTGGATAATACGATCAAATCGGAAGAGCAGCTCGAAACGCTGCTGGACATACCGGTATTAGGGACGGTTTCCACCATTTCGAATGAACAGAAAACAGCGAAGAGCTTAAAAGGCATTCAATCTGATAAAGCGGGGAGTGGACATTTTGGCGCTTAGAAAAAGCAAGGGCTCATGGAGTCGCAAAAATGTCATTGCGCTGACAGAGCCGAAATCCTTAAATTCAGAACAATATCGAACGATTCGAACAAATATAGAATTTTCTTCAGTGGACCGCCAAATGAAATCTGTGATGATCACTTCTGCGTGCCCTGGAGAAGGGAAGTCTACCACAGCTGCTAACCTTGCTGTCGTATTTGCACAGCAGGGAAAAAAGGTTTTGCTCATCGATGCAGATTTGCGAAAACCTACAGTACATACCACTTTTCAACTAGAAAATATGACAGGCTTAACATCCGTTTTACTGAAAAAATCCTCACTGAAACAGGCTGTGCAAACGTCTCAGGAACAAAATCTTGATGTGCTGACGAGCGGCCCGATCCCGCCGAATCCGGCCGAGCTGCTTTCCTCCAAGTGGATGGAGGAGCTTGCGGATGAAGCGTGTGCGGCCTATGACATGGTGATTTTCGATACGCCGCCTATTCTCCCTGTAGCAGACGCGCAAATTTTAGGGAACGTCGCAGACGGTTCCGTTTTGGTTATTTCAAGCGGAAAGACGGAAAAAGAAAAAGCCGCAAAAGCAAAAGAGGCGCTCGATTCGTGCAACAGCAAGCTCCTCGGAGCCATTATGAACGGCAAGAAACGCTCGAAGCACTCTGAT
The DNA here is from genome assembly GCF_038004745.1 of Bacillus sp. FSL R5-0434. NCBI lineage: Bacteria > Bacillati > Bacillota > Bacilli > Caryophanales > Bacillaceae > Bacillus > Bacillus sp. FSL R5-0434. Next base: position 3,652,303 of record NZ_JBBORV010000001.1, on the reverse strand, counting down.
TACGGATACTACGGACATGAAGACAATTTTATACAAAAATAAATAACGTGCATACTGCCCGTTATTTATTTTTGCGAAAAAAGGAGGCTTAGAAATGATTGATATTCACTGCCACATCCTCCCGTCAATGGATGATGGGGCAAGTAACCTGGACGACAGCATCGAAATGGCCAGGGCGGCTGTTCGTGAGGGAATCAGAACCATCATTGCAACCCCGCATCATAAGAATGGTTCATATGAAAACGAGCAAATCGCTGTCAGAGAAGCGGCAGACCTGTTAAACAAACGTTTAATGAAAGAGGAAATCCCGCTCACCGTACTGCCGGGACAGGAAATCAGAATCTACGGGGACTTGAAACGGGATTTGGCTGAAGGGCGGCTGCTGTCACTGAATGACACGAAATATATCCTGATTGAGTTTCCGTTTGATCATGTTCCGCGATATGCCGAGCAGCTTTTTTATGACTTGCAGCTGAAAGGATACGTTCCGGTTATCGCGCATCCCGAACGCAATAGCGAAATCCGCGAAAATCCGTCCTTGCTGTATCATCTTATAGAAAAAGGAGCGGCATCTCAGTTGACAACCGGAAGCCTCGCAGGAGTTTTCGGGAAACAGATGAAAGCATTTTCGCTGCGGCTGGCTGAAGCCAATCTGATACACTTCTTAGCCTCAGATGCTCATAATCTGAAAACAAGAGACTTTCGCTATCAGGAGGCTCTCCGTGTTCTTGAGAAAGAATTCGGTACGGAATATTCTTATATGCTGACGGAAAATGCTGAGCTTCTTCTGCAAAATCATGCGATTTACAGGCAGGCACCGAAGCCGGTCAAAAGAAGAAAACGATTCGGGCTCTTTTGATCTGCAATTCTCATTTCCCCACTTTCTTTGTGAGAACGATATAATAGTATATTGTATGATTGAATCATATTTCAGAAATCTGTACAGGTTGTTTCCGGGAGATCATCCGCATTCATGTCAGGATATTCTCATACGATAATACGGAAGCTGTAAAGCAGCAATTTAACTGTTGGAGGGAAACAATGAATATAACAGTCATCGGAACAGGCTATGTCGGTCTTGTGACAGGTGTTTCTCTTTCTGAGATTGGCCATCATGTAACTTGCATTGATATTAACGCTCACAAGATTGAAGAAATGAGAAAAGGGATTTCCCCTATATTTGAACCGGGTCTTGAAGAGCTGATGAGAAAAAATATAGCTGATGGGCGGCTGAGCTTTGAAACGAGCTACGAGAAAGGCTTAGACCAGGCAGAGATTATTTTTATAGCGGTCGGCACACCGCAAAAAAACGACGGACATGCGAATCTGGAGCATATTACTGATGTGGCCAAGCGTATTGCCCGGCACGTGAAGCGAGATGCGATCGTCGTAACGAAAAGCACAGTGCCTGTCGGAACAAATGATTGGATTTACGAGCTGATTACCAAACATCTTGCGGAGCCTGTCAGTATATCGATCGCATCCAACCCAGAATTTTTACGTGAAGGGTCAGCCCTCCATGACACGTTTCATGGAGACAGGATTGTGATCGGAACAGCCGATCAGGACACCGCCAGAAAACTGGAAGAGCTCTTTCTTCCGCTCGATATCCCGGTTTACCAAACGGATATCAGAAGCGCCGAGATGATCAAATATGCTTCAAATGCCTTTCTGGCCACTAAGATCAGTTTTATAAATGAGATTTCGAATATATGTGAAAAGGTCGGCGCTGATATTGAATCTGTCGCATACGGCATGGGACAGGATAAGCGGATCGGGAGCCAGTTTTTAAAAGCGGGCATTGGATACGGCGGTTCTTGTTTCCCAAAGGATACGAACGCCCTCGTGCAAATTGCGGGCAATGTCGAGCATGATTTTGAGCTGCTGAAATCGGTCATCAGGGTCAACAACAATCAGCAGGCGATGCTGGTTGATAAAGCGCTGAACAGGCTTGGCGGAGTGACGGGAAAAACGATCACCCTTTTGGGGCTGTCATTTAAACCGAACACGGACGATATGAGAGACGCGCCGTCGATTGTCATTGCTAACCGCCTCGCCGCACTAGACGCCCATATCAAAGCCTTCGATCCCATTGCCGTCAGCCATGCGAAGCATATTTTGCCGCAGGCTGTTGAATACAAAAAAACGATTGCGGAAGCCGTTAAGGGGGCAGACGCCGTCATGATTTTAACGGACTGGGATGAGATTAAACAATTTTCATTAGCAGATTATCAAGATTTGATGGAGCAGCCGCTGATTTTTGACGGCCGAAATTGCTATTCATTAGAAGAGGCTGCCGCCGCCGGAGTGGAATACTATTCTGTAGGCCGGAAAGCGGTTGTTCCGGCAGGTGCAATGTCATAGATGTAAAGGAAAGACTGGCGGGATGCCGGTCTTTTTTTGTATCCATCTTTTATTGTATACGATGGATATATTCGCTAAGGTTTACCTATTGTTTGAAACTAGTGGGTGCTGCCTACAGATTTTCAGTTTGAGCAATACGCGGGCATAGGGACAGTTGAATTCTTTGATTCATTCGGTTGGAATACGCGTATAAAGAACATCCCATCATGCTTTTACAAATTGATTCAGACGATGATATTGATTTGTTGTGGGGAGACGTCGGCATCGCAAATTTTTTCATCACACCTGATGATTTAAGGGGAAAAGACTTTTCAAACGTTCTGTACAATTGGGACTGCAGCTAATACAAGCTTTTGATCCAAAGGGTCACCCCTGCCGCCAATAGGGTCAGAAGCGGAAATGAAATAAGCCAAACAATAAAATCAGGCGCGGCTGAGTCAATACAGAACATAAATATGACCAATAAGCAGAGCACTGTAAGCGGCATTGACCAAAGGCCGTGTTTTCTAAACAATAAAGTGCCTGCCATTCCAAATACAAAGAAGGACAGAAAAGGAAAAACCACGAAAAATAACATCATCGGACTGAAAAAACTCATTGTCATCCCTCCGTTTCACCTCTTAATCTTTACAAGATTTTACCACATAAGAAAATGAGCAGATCATCAAATCTGCCTCTTTCAAGTGTCTTTTTGACTAAGACTTTAGAATTTCTAACCATATAAAACGCTCGCATTGACCTTATAACGAACAAAAAAGAGACTTTAGACCTCCTTATCCAGAGCATTATAAGTCTAAATTAAGCCGTTTACCCTATTTAAGCCGCCTTCCGGCTATTTTAAAATATAATATATGGAAATAAAGTATGGAAAAGTCTATCTTCATCAGCCCCTCCATACGACTTTTTGAGTATTAAGAGGTGATTCAGATGGGTTATGAAAGTGTATTAGCGGATATCAAAAGTTCGCTCAACGGAAAAATTTCCGACGTGGAAGACAAGATCGAAAAGCTGAAAAAAGCAAAAAAGGACATAGACACACTGCAAGAAGAGGCAATCACTGAAATCAAAGAAATTGTGAAACCGGAATTAGGCAAGCATTGGACGGGAACAAAAGCTGATGATTTCGACAAGGGAAGAGAAGAGGCGAAATCGGAAGCATCCAAGATTGTGAATGATAAATATAACCATTATATGTCTTTAATTCAGATGGAGATTATTCAGTTGGAATCTATGAAATTTCTCTATGACAAAGAATTAAAGCTAGCGAATTTTGCTGGCGATACTCTTGCTAAGGGTGAAGAATTCTTGGAGGATGCTGTTAATCAAATTAAATCTATTAAATTGTGGTGATCTTTTTTATGTCAGAAATTAAATTGAAATACGATACCGTAATCAAAACATTAGAGTCTGTTAAAGATGCGCTTGCTGACGTAACAATCGGCGTCGCAGGATCCAATGGAAAAAACAGCCTCGATTACACGAAAAAATATCATGAGCGTGAGGAGAACATCAAAACCATGCTCGGAGACTACAAAAAAGCGGTACAGAAAAATATCGAGGATACGAAGGATAATGTTGATTCACTGAAAGAGCAGGATGAGGCGATCGCAGTAAAATAGAAGAGAAAGGGCAGTGCGATGAGTAAAGTATTTGAATCACATTCTTTAATCGATGAAACGAAAAATAGAAAAAAGCAATATGAGACGCTGGAAGAGCAGCTGAACACGCTAAAAAAGGCGTTTCAGGAAGTTGCTGATTTAGGTGACAATTTTAAAGGAAAAGGCGCGGACAATATTAAGGACTTCTTTCAGGGACAGGCGGAAATCGCCGACAGCTGGCTGACGCTTGTTTCTGCTCAAATTGCGTTTTTAAACGGCATTTCCGGTGATATTAAAGATCAAGAACTCAGTGATTCATATGTGGAGACGTCATTTTTGGATCATGAGCTCCCCAACGGAGACTTAAAAGCCTCAGAAATTGTCTCCGCTCATAAAGCAGAAATCGATTCTATTTTGTCAGGCATCAGCGATATTATTGATCTCGACATGTACACGCTTGACGACTATGCAGATAAGATGGGCGATGCCCAGAAAATCAGGCGTGACACGATCACGGCAGTCGATAAGCTTGATGAATCCCTGACCACTGAATATCAAAATTTAGAATCTCTGGACAACGCAGTGCTCAGCAAATATTCTGTTCTCATGCAGGCCACCAGCAATGGGAAGAGCGCATCCCCTATGTACTATGACAAAAAAGCCTTCCACAGCAATGAAGTCTACAAAAGCGTGATTGATGTTGAAAAACAGGGAACAACCTATATTGACGCAAAAGCCCAGCAAGCCGAAGCAAGACGGCTTCAGGAAAAAGCGGAGGAAGAAGCGAACAAACCGTGGTACGAAAAAACATGGGACGGGATTTGCACCTTTACCGGTGAAGTCTCCGGCTATTATGATTATAAAAGAGCAACGGAAGGCGTTGACCCGGTTACCGGAGAAAAACTCTCCGCCGCAGAACGTGTGACAGCAGGAGCAATGGCTGCAGCCGGATTCATACCGGTCGTCGGCTGGGCAGGCCGCGCCTTCAAAGGCGGAAAAGCCATCTACAAAACCGGAAAAGCGGCTATCGCGGCCGAACACGCTTTAGATGCCTACAAAACCGGCAAATCCTTAGACATTCTCAAAATGTCAGAAATGGGCGCATACGGCCTTGTTGCGTCAAACGGATTCTCTGAAGCCGTGACAGGCAGAGATATGTTTGGAAACAAAGTGTCTGAGGAGAAGCGGAAGACGGGCGCGCTGGAAGCGGCATTAAGCCTCGTTGGAGCCGGTGCATTGGCGAAACATATAGACAAAGGCATACCGCTTGCAACCCATTCAAAAGTCCAAAAGGCAAACAAAACACTAGAAAAAGTAAAACAATTCAAAGTCCCGACAAACGTCCGCGTGTACGCAGAACGCCCAGTAACAACGAATGGCTTTACATTCGGATTCCCGACAGTCCGTATCGATGTGGAAAAGACAGCTGTGAAAGATTTTGGAATTATGAAGATGGCTAGTAGTGGTAGCGGGAATAGTAAGAAACTTTTCGGTCAAAATGGAACTCAAATTGCAAGTAAGACAACATGGCAAAATGGGAAGACAGAAAGAATAGACATTGAAAACCCAAATCCAGGGCAAAGAGAAGGTCAAATTCACTATCATGAGCCAAATAATAAAAAATGGTACTTTGATGTTGAAACAAAAAAGTTTTATGACCAAAAAACAGGTGAAGATGCACCTAGCAAAATTCAAAAAGTACTTAAAGACAAAAGTGTTCAGAAAGCTATAAATAAGGGATTGAAATTTTTAGGTGAGGATCCTGTATTTTAGTATAGGAGTGTAGATTATATATGGAATATACAAATAAAAATATGAAAAGACTAAAAGAACGACTTGAAGATCTGAGCAATACAAATAAAGTTGACCTATCTAATTTAAAGGATATTATTTCACCTAATATAGTTAAAGTAGACGATTGCTTTATTCTAGATCTAGAGTATGAGTTACCTGATAATCCAACTATAAATTGGAATAGAATTTTAAAAATGTATGGGGATAAAACGGGGTATGAAGCATCGTGTAATGAGCTTCGCATAAACGATTATTTAGACTACAGTGATTTGTCTGGTGAAGAGATTTTATTTTATGCGCTTCAGGTAGTGGATGGTTGGGAACATCATTTAAAAGAAAAATTTCCTGAACATAAATTTGTTGTGATTATAAGTATTGATGAAGGTTTTGCGACAATTAGATTTTATAAATATAGAGAAAAGGAAAGCAGTTGGCTAAAGGCCGATATTGAAGAGTACGGAAACGAAGCTATTCTTTTAAAAGAAATTAACTTTGGTAATTAAATTTAACTAAAAAGCAGGTAGTTATACTGTACCTGCTTTTTTAGTTTTTACGTTGAGAGCAAGAAACATTACAAATGATCAAGCCTTTACAGAATTAATAGTAAAACTAATTCAAAACTGTTGATTTATGAAAAAAATAAAGTTTAAGTTTTGTAAAAGGTAAAATTAAATGATTCAAAAATATAAAGGAGAGAATGACTGAAAACGAAACTAAAGAGGTTTTGTTAATGAGAAAACATGTTAAATTAGATGTTCCAAAAGCAATTTACATCCCCTAAGAATAACACAAGGTTGGAAAGTGAATTATAATCATTTTGTTGAAATAGATCCAAGAACTTTAGAACCGAATGATGATTCCTGGTTTTTGTTCACAGACAGTTTGTTGCAGCTTTATCATGAACAATCCTCAATAACGCTTGATTTAGGCTGGGTTCCTGACATTTCTGCTGAAGGTAATTATCTGGTTTCAATAGTTAAAAATAATGATTGGGAAAACCCTATTAAAGAATTTTCATCAGACGACTATAAAAAAGTGATTGCACATATTCAATATCATTTAAAAGAAGTAACAAGGTCTTGGTGGAAATAGTTAAATAATTAATGGATTAATGAATGGAATGATTATTATTTATGGAAGATGGAATCAGATTTATTAGTGAATACCCAGAATTCAGTGAATTGCTTCAGCGTCTATTTGTGAAAAGGGAATTAGACGAATGGTACAAGAACAAATGTGCAGAGAAAATAAAAGTACCTGTTGAATTTAATCAAATAAAAGGTTTGAAAAAAATTGAAGTTAGAGATTTAAACAATCCTTCAGGAGAAATCAATATCCACTTGCAAGATCTTTCTGGAGAAAATGGATTTCATTTAGAACAGCAAATCAATATGAAAGTATCTAAATTGGTTCCTGTTTATGTACTAGATTATAGTTATTCCCTAAGACACGATTTAATTGATGGCGCTTATGATATTGTAGGGACCGCTGAATCTTTAGAATTCATTCAGGGAACGAACTATATCAATAAAATAATGCAAGAGAAAGGGTTTATCGAACTCAGTTATTTGTATGATTACTACGATACTGTGTATGAGTGGAGTGAATTGCCACATATACAGCCTTTCAACAGAAGATTAACATTAGGAGATGCCTTGTTTACTGATGTATTAGAATTGCTATAGTTAGAAACTTGCCGTGTTGTCATCGGCAAGTTTTTTTATAGATAGGATAACAATGTGGAGTACAAGGAGAAGCGAGATGAGCAGAGATCATATTTCTCAATTGCAGCCATTAAAAATCTGTGATGGCTGGTATGTAGTACTGAACAATTTAAACTCAGAAAAAAGAACGGTAGAAGAATATGAACTACTAATACTGCAAAATGAAAAACGTAATGCCATTATTAAGGTAATATATCAAGATGATCAATACCATATCAAAGTGGTTGGCTTAAAAATAGATAAGATTTATGACGTAGAATCTTTTGATAAAATAGAACATGTATTAGAAGAGTTAGAATATCAAATCTGGAGTGTGGGAAGCGGGGTTTTAGAAGATTTGCAGCCGCTAACCCAACAGGTTCCCGATTTCTTAAGGCTAAAGATACCGGCTGGTTGGACTGTCGATTATATTACATTAAAAGATACTGACCCTAAAACATTAGAGGCAAGTGATGATGCTTGGTTATTTGACTTTAATCAGGATATCCTGCAAATTTCTCATAAGACTAAAAACTTGTTGCTTGATGTAGGGTGGTACCCAGAAGGGGATCCAACCGGTAATTATGGCATTGAACTTATAAAAAACGAAGATTGGGAAAATCCATTAGAAGATACTATGTGTACGGAGCTTAAAGAATTAATTGCACAATTGGATCATATTTTTATGAGAGAAATGAAAAATGAATATCAATCTGCAGGTAGTAATACTTGCCTTTCAACAGAAGATAAAATGAGGAGATGCCTTGTTTACTGAAGTATTAGAATTGCTATAGTTTAACCTTACCTTGTTGTCATAGATAGGTTTTTTAGAATGATGAAAGCACATTTAACAAGTGAAGTACAGTAGAAATAGAAAGTATGAGTTACAGTTAATCTTTCATGGAAGGTCGTATAATAAGTAATGAAACTTCGGAATTATCATTTAGTAGAAGAAGTTATTGATTTTTCAAAAATGTTTAAACCTAGAACATCAAATGATATCTGTGATTTCACTAAAATAATTAATGACAAAGAAAAAGCTAAATACCATGCATATGAAGAAGTATTTGGTGAAGATGAATATACGTGGAAAGATATAAAAGAAAATGAAATGAGTGAAGTATGGGGCGAAATTTACGAATTAAACGATGATCAAAAACCACAAGACTTAGACGTATTACTAGAAGTTTTTTCTGTAAATGTCAGAAGGGTTTCGGCTGAATTTAATATTTTTTTGAAGATGTTGTAGCAGACCTGAATAATTGTGCAATCAATAGAGCGGTAATGGAACACACACAATTTTTTTGAAAAGCTTTTTGAAATTTATAAAGCGGGCTATTTTCCATGTGGATGGTATGGAGATTATCCTAATGGAAGTTATATCGCCTTGAAAATAGATTCAAAGTCATAAGAAACATTTTAGAAAGTAAAGAGAGGAAAGCTAGTGAAATGAAAGTACATCAAATTCACGATTTTCATCTAAAAGATGAATCGGATTTTGTTCAAACACAACAATCCCTTATACATAAAATCAACCTATCACCCTCCATCACCCCAGACTCCATCAAAACCTGCGCAGGCGTCGACCTTGCCTATTGGGAACAGGACGGAGAACCATACGGAGTGTGCAGTATCATCGTCATTGACGCTGATACAAAAGAAGTCTTTGAAAAAGTGCACAGCATGGGGAAAATCAGCGTGCCGTATGTGTCTGGTTTCCTTGCGTTTCGCGAGCTGCCGCTGATCATCGAGGCGGCCAAAAAGCTGGAGACGGAGCCGGATGTATTTTTGTTTGATGGCAACGGGTATCTGCATTACAACCATATGGGCGTTGCCACCCATGCGGCTTTTTTTCTCAATAAACCGACAATTGGGATTGCGAAAACCTATCTCAAAATCAAAGGCTGTGATTTCGTAATGCCTGAAAATAAAGTCGGTTCATACACAGATATTATCATTGACGGCGAGGTATATGGCCGGGCGCTGCGGACGCGGCGGGACGTGAAGCCTATTTTCTTGTCTTGCGGAAATAACATTGATTTAGAAAGCAGCTATCAAATTACGATGAGCATGATCAGTCATGAAAGCAGACTGCCGATCCCTGTCCGCCTGGCTGACCTTGAAACACATGTCTTACGAACGATTTATCAGAAAAATCACAGGTAACACTTGGGGCTCTAAGCCATCAAGTGTTTTTTGTATGCTGTGTGCTTTCCTGCTTTATCAAAAACCTTGTAGTCCTTGCAGAGAGGTTTATTTGAATGTTTTCCGCGTCAAATCGATAAAAGCCTTTAATGGTGCAGACATCCACTTGTCCTTATGCCATGCTAGTTGAGTAAAAACGGGGCAGTCGTTTTGCCAGTGGAGTTCTTTCATTCGACCTTCGGCAATATCGTCTTTTACTGTCATTTCAGGCAATAATCCAATTCCAAGTCCGGCCATCACGCATTGTTTGATGGCTTCTATGCTGACAAATTCTAATTTGTTAGGGTAGACACCGGCGTCGTGTAAGGCGTCCTCAAAGAGCGTGCGGTATGAGCAGCCGTCCTCTGTCAGGAGAAGGGTTTCGTTTTGAAGATTCTTCAATGTTACTGGTGAGTTTGCTGGAAAAGGATGGTCATTGGCGGCTACCATTTTGATCTCATCCTGAATCAGAGATTCAACGTGCAGTGCGTCTTCCATCCGGTTCACATCCAAAATGAAGGTAATATCAAGCTGGCCCTGTAAGAGCTGTTCTTTCGCTTGTTCGTTGGAAATATACGGTTTGAATATGAGCTTTACTTGAGGAAAAGTCTGTTTAAATTCTTTTATGATAGGGGGAAGGCGATATGTGCACTGGCTTTCCGTCGCCCCGATTTTCAAGGTTCCGGTTGTTTCTCTTACTTGATTTGCGGCCATTTTTGCTTCTTCTGTTAACGCAATAATCTTCTCCGCATAGGATTTGAATGTTTTGCCGGCTTCTGTCAGGATGAGCCGCTTGCCGAGCCGTTCAAATAAAGGAGTCCCGATTTCTTCTTCAAGTGATTTGATCTGAGAGGTAACACTTGATTGTGCATAGTTAAGCATCTTGGCGGTAAGGGTGAAGTTTACATGTTCTGCTGCCGTAATAAAGGTGATCAGCTGCTTCAATTCCATTTGTTATCGTCCTTTCTAAATCGGCTTTATCGATTGGAATAATCGAAATAATCATCTGTATTGATTAATGAATCCATTATATGATGGAAAAAATCATTCGTAAACAAAGGAGCAGATGCATCATGAAAATTGCGGTCATTAATGGCGGAACGAGGCCTGGCGGAAATACGGATATTCTTGCGGAGAAGGCTGTTCAAGGATTCGGTGCGGAGCACATTCATTTGCGGAAATATCAAATCCAGCCGATTGAGGATCTGCGTCACGCTCAAGGCGGCTTTCGTCCTGTTCAAGATGACTACGATTCTATCATTGAGCGGGTATTGCTGTGCGATATTCTTGTATTCGCCACCCCAATTTATTGGTTCGGCATGTCAGGAACGTTAAAGCTGTTCATTGATCGCTGGTCACAGATGATGAGAGATCCGCGATTTCCTGATTTTAAAGAGCAAATGTCGGCAAAACAGGCATATGTGATAGCAGCCGGAGGAGATAATCCTAAGATAAAGGGGCTGCCTCTGATAGAACAGTTTGGTCACATTTTTGATTTTATGGGAATGTCATTTGAAGGCTATGTGCTGGGAGAAGGCAATCGTCCCGGCGATATTTTATACGATCAGCAGGCAATAGAAGCTGCGGGCAGGCTATTGAAAAGAAGTGATGCCGTGTGAAGCTGCTGTTGTCCGTCATTGTTGGAATGCTTATTCTAGGATTCTTTTTATCTTGGAAAATGCCGCGATCTGAGGAATGGATACACGTCAAAACAAACTCGTCTCAAGATAAGCAATTTGCCAGAATGTCAGGAAACACGCTGCAAATCAAAAACGTGATCAAAAATGATGCAGGCAAAGAAACAATTTATATGACAAATGGCATTTCTGGCCCAAAATAAAAAGCACCCTTTGAGGGTGCTTTTTCTATAAATGAGGAACTACAAGCCCTCCATATAAAAATGCCGCGATAATCAGGAAAGCCGGATGCAGTTTGAATTTTGTCATGCAAAGGAGGGAAATGCCCGCAATCACTAAGGATTGAATCCAGCCGATGGCTTTGATGCCGTCTTCGCCGATTTGCCAAGTGAGAATAAGCATCATGACAGCGATAACAGGCTGAACAGACAGCGTCATGCCTTTGATCACGGGTGATTGGCGAAAGCGCTGAATGATGCGCAGCAGGACGATCAGCGCGAACGCGGACGGCACAACAGTTGCAATCAGCGCAATCAGAAAGCCGGGCCAGCCGCCTGCGCTGTAGCCGACATAAGCGGCGATTTTGGTTGCGATCGGGCCCGGCAATGCGTTCGCAAGTGCGAGCATGTTAGAGAATTGGTCGTTTGACAGCCAGACGTATCTGTTTACGACTTCTTCAAACATCAGCGGGATAGAGGCTGGGCCGCCGCCATATCCCAGAACGTTTGCGATAAAAAATGCTGTGAATAAAAACATAACGATCATGAGGCGGACATTCCTTTATCTTTTGAATGTTTATTTGTGATTTTGTCTTTCAGTTTAAAATGAAATGCTCCGTATGCTAAGAATATGATAATGACAATGCCGGGGTTGATCTGTAACAATTGCAGTCCGATAAAAGCGATGATAAAAAACAGGATTCCGGTGACCCAGCCAAATCCTTTGAGCGCTTTTTGCCCAAACTCATATGCCATAATACCGAGCATAACGGCGATAACCGGCGTCACGGCGCCAATCATGCCGGCGACAACCGCCGAGTGGCTTAAGACGTTTACAGCCGCAAATAAGGCAACCATCGCAAGGCATGTAGGCAGAATGTGGGCAAGAGTAGCGACAATTGCGCCTAGCGTGCCTTTTAGTTTGAATCCCAGGTATGCCGCCATCTTGGTGGCGATCGGTCCGGGGAGTGCATTGGCGATGGCTAATATTTCTCCAAATTCATCATCATCTATCCATTTATATTTATTCACCGCTTCATGGCGGATCAGCGGAATCACCGATGGACCGCCCCCGAAGCCTAAGATTCCGGTGCGCACCATTGCGGCCGTCATATCCCGATAAGGGTGGTTTTTCATTAGTTTCTCTCCTTTACAGCTTCATTCCCATACGGCTTTTGTACCGTTTGATCAGCATTTGGCAATCAACGCTGACGACACCCTGAAGCGGATACAGCCGTTTTGTTAAAAACTCTTCCATTTCCTGATCATTTGCGAAAATTCCGTGCATGTGAAGCTTGCTCGGGCCAGTCATGTGATAAAGGCTGGTGACTGCGGGTTCTTCTTCAAGCTTTAGAGCGACTTCTTCTAGGAATTGCGGCTCTACCTCGACATTAAAAAACACGGATACATGAATGCCGATTTTAGCTGGATTGATCACCGCTGTGAATTTTTCAATAACGCCTGCTTCAATCAGCTGATTAATACGTGATTGAACTGCAACACGTGATAAATCGACTCTTTTGCCAAGATCCGTATAAGAAATCCTTCCTTCCTCATGCAAAATGGTAAGGATCTGTTTGTCTATCTCATCAAGAACAAGGTTGGGGATTTGATATTCATTGCCCATTTGTTCCACCTGCTTTCGTTTGACTTTTAGTCAATATTTTATCATATAAGTTTCATTTCGTAAGAGATAATTTAAATTTATTTTCATAATGAACAATAAAATATTTTTATGTTTACGAAAAGGAGGAAGTTCGTCAGCTTTTCTTCCGGGGCAGTAGATGCGAAAACTCAGGCTCTCTATACTGAAGAAAATCCCTTGCAAAGGAGACTTGTGATGAACAGATCTATTATCGGCACTAAGCAAATGGTCGTCAGTCCGCATTACCTCGCATCACAAGCGGGAAACCGCATTCTGGAGAAGGGAGGAAACGCATTTGACGCCGCTGTCGCCGTGAGCGCTTGTCTGGCGGTTGTCTATCCGCATATGACGGGGCTTGGAGGAGATTCCTTTTGGCTGACCTTTCATCAAAAAACAAAGGCGGTAAGAGTGTACAATGGCAGCGGCCGTTCAGGAAAAAATGTGACGAGAGACGTGTATAAGGGGAAAAATGAGATCCCGCTGCGGGGGATCGACAGCGCAATTACCGTACCGGGAATGGTCGATAGCTGGGATGCCGTGCTGAAGACATACGGACGGATGTCGCTTTCTGATGTATTGGAGCCTGCACTCCATTATGCTGAAAATGGTTTTCCTGTATCTGCAGATCAGTGCCGGCATACAGCGACGAATCTTGAATTGCTGGCGTCAACACCTTACACCGCTGATATCTTCACGAAAAACGGCAAAGCACCGGTCCCCGGCGAACGGTTTGTGCAAAAAGAGCTTGCGAACAGCCTGAAAATGATTGCTGAAAAAGGAAGAAGCGCATTTTATGAAGGTTATATCGCACAGCGGATTGTCTCGTATTTACAGCATAATGGCAGCTATATGACACTTGATGATTTTACAGGACACAAGGGTGAGTGGATGGAGCCTGTATCCTGTGATTACCGGGGGTACATTGTGTATCAGGCGCCGCCGAATTCCCAAGGTTTTACGGGTTTAATGACGTTGAACATTCTGGAAAACTATGATTTCAGCCAAATTGAACATGGTTCATTTACCTATTATCATGTGCTCGTGGAGGCACTGAAAAAGAGTTTTCTAGATCGGAATGCCGTTCTGACTGATCCGGCGTTTGCTGATATTCCGCTGGAAAGCCTCTTGGACAAAAGCTATGCCAAGCAGCTGGCGGAAGAAATCGGTTATATAGCTGAACCGGCGGAAAGCAGACCGATTGGCAGTGATACCGCCTATGCCGCTGTGATGGATTCGGATGGCAACGCGGTGTCGTTCATTCAAAGCCTTTACTTTGAATTTGGCTCGGCTGTTACTGCTGGGGATACAGGCATTCTCATACAGAATCGCGGATCATTTTTCTCATTGGATGAAAATCATGTCAACACACTTGAGCCGAGAAAGCGCAGCTTCCATACGCTGATGCCGGCTATGATCTGTAAGAACGGGAAACCGAAGATTCTGTACGGCACGCAAGGGGGCGAAGGCCAGCCGCAGACTCAGACCGCGATTATCACCCGAATGCTGGACTATGGAATGCATCCTCAGCAGGCAATCAGCGAACCGCGCTGGGTATGGGGCAGAACGTGGGGCGAGGATTATGAAGGTCTCAGAGTTGAGAACAGAATCGCAGAGGAGACGGTCGACATGCTAAAAGAAAGCGGCCATCTCGTGGAGACAGTCAGTGATTATGACCCGCTGATGGGTCACGCCGCAGCAATCGCAGTGGATGAGGAGGGCTTTCTCCAGGGAGGAGCCGATCCAAGGGGGGATGGGGCGGCTGTTGGGATTTAAGATACGAAGAAGAACATACTCATATAAATAAAAATGACCAGAAACAGTGCCGCACCAAATAATGAGTGTACATATTGTTTTTCTTCACGCTCATATTTCCATTCCATAAGAGCACGTAAACAATTAATGACGAAAAGATATAAAATGAGCATATACTCTGGCGGAAAACGCAAAAGAGAAAATCCCAGTAAAATGAGCAGAACGATTTCCAGCACCCCTTGTATACTGTTCACCGGTTTATACCACCAACGGGGTTTGGGAATGCCGCGTTTACTGGCGAAAATATAAAAAGATGTACTGAAAGCAGCTGCGATCAGTATTAAAATTAAGAAATGAGTGCCTGTCATACCAATCCCTCCTAAACTCATCTCTTTATACGTTCGTGGGAGAGAAAATGTTTCATAGAAAAACACCCGGAGATTACTCCGGGTGTTGCATTTTTACAGGATGTGTCTGCTGCTGAAAAATGGTTTTCATTTTATCCCATGCGATTTCTGTGTTTTCATCGAGATCAAAGAGGCCTGAATTGCCGATGATAAAAATGTCATTCCCAGCTTCCGCAAGCATGCGGAAGGTTTTTTCATTACAGGAGCCGTCAACTTCAATGGCATACGTATAATGATTTGTTTCTCTCCACTCTTTAGCCGCACGGATTTTTCCAGTCATTTCTGCGATAAACGGCTGCCCGGCAAAACCCGGATCAACGGTCATAATCGTCAGTTTATCAATCAAATGCACATAAGGGCTGATCCACTCTAGCGGAGTGGCCGGGTTCAATACAATCCCGACCTTTGCGCCATGATCTTTGATTTTGTGTATCAGCCGAAACGCCGAACGGTTAATGGTTTCGGCATGAACGCTAATGTAATCAGCGCCGGCCTCTGCTGTCATATCGATAAAATCCTCCGGCCTTTCAACCATCAGGTGGGCATCAATCGGGAGAGCTGTCATCGTTCTGAGCTGGCTGATGAAAAATGGGGACAGCGTAATGTTTTTGACAAAATGGCCGTCCATGATGTCAACATGATACATATCGGCCCGGCTGTTTAGAATGGTGATCTGCTCGTTGAATTTTGTTAAATCCATACACATCAGAGAAGGTGAAAATAAATGTTTCATGACGCATACCTCACTTTATTTGAAGAATTGTATGATCCAGCCAAGAAGAATCCCGATAATGCCAAAGTCTGAATCACCGTAAGTCGTGCCTTCAAATCCGAGCGAGCCAAGAACCGGCAGAAGAAGCGCAGGCAGAAAAGAAATGAGAATGCCATTGGCAAACGCACCGAGTACAGCCCCCCGCACTCCGCCGGTTGCATTTCCGTAAACTCCCGCAGCGGCTCCTGTAAAGAAATGCGGTACAAGTCCCGGGACAATAACACTGAGACCGAAGACCGGAAGAAGAAAAATAGACACAATACCTGCCAGGAAGCTGGATAAAAATCCGATAATCACAGCGTTTGGCGCAAAAGGAAAAACCGTCGGACAGTCAAGAGCGGGTTTGGCGCCTTTCACTAGCTTCTCAGCGATGCCTTTAAAAGCAGGGACAATTTCCGCGATTACCATCCGAACCCCCGCCAAGATGACATATACCCCAGCAGCGAACGTAATGGCCTGCATAAAGGAATAAACGAGGAAATGGCTTCCGCCGCTCAACGATGCTTCAATATAATCCTTTCCGGCGAAAGGAGCGACAATAAAGAAAAGGAGTGCCATCGTTAAAGAAATGGAGACTGACGTATCCCGCAGAAATCCTAATGATTTCGGAACTTTGATATCCTCAGTCGAATGAGATGGATTGCCCGCATGTTTGCCGATGAATCCAGCAATAAAATAGCCTGCAGAACCGAAATGGCCGAGAGCGAGATCATCGCTTCCTGTAATTTTTTTTGTGTGCGGCTGAAGGATGGCGGGTGACAGCACCATCAGCCCTCCAAGAATAATGGCGCCCGCAACAATGAGAGGAACACCGCTGATGCCGCCGGTAATCAGCACGGCGGAGATCAATGAAGCCATGTAGAGAATATGATGGCCGGTTAAGAAAATATATTTAAATGGCGTGAGACGCGCCAGCAATATGTTAACAATCATTCCGAAGATCATAATGAGTGCCGTTTCCGTCCCAAACGTTTTTTGAGCAATGGCTGAGATTGCATCTGTATTTGGTACGACGCCTTTAATGTGGAATGCTTTTTCGAACATGCTGCCGAACACGGCTAGTGAATCTGAGACAATCGCCGCCCCGGCGCTGAGAATGACGAATCCCATTGCCGTTTTCAGTGTGCCCGATACGGTATCCGCAGCGTTTTTCTTTTGCAGAAGCAGACCGGCTAAGGCAAAAAGTCCAATTAAAATAGCAGGAGTTCCCAGGAAATCGTTAATCAAAAAATCAAGCATCAGATGCACCCCCGTCGTCTATGTTTTTGTGTGTTACAAGTTGGTAAGGATGGCTTCTTTGATTTCTTTCTGGTCCAGCAGGTTTTTGAGTCCGACAACATTACGAGTTCCATCGTCAAGACCTGACACAATATCGGCTGATCCTAGATACAGATCCGCTTGCTCCGTTTTGCTTGAAGTGAGGTCTGTATGTGTAACATCAGCGCTGATGTTCAGTTCATCAATGATTTTTTTCACATTCATTTCAACAATAAAGCTTGATCCAAGTCCGTTTCCGCAAACAATTAAGATTTTTTTCATTCGAATCACTCCTAGTTTGAGTATTTTTGAATCATTGGCAGCACATCTTCTGCCGATTGAGCGTTAATCAGCAATTGAATGTTTTCCGGATCACCCAGCATATTCGTGAGCTGGGAGAGGGCTTTCAAATGGGTGTCATTGTCGATTGCCGCGAGCACGATAATCAGCTGGACTGAATGCTCGGGCCGGTCTGAAAAGGAAACGGCTTGGTTCAGTCTCAGAAAGCTCATGCCGATTCGATTCACACCGTCTTCAGGCCTCGCGTGCGGGATGGCTACATTCGGCGTAATAACGATATATGGGCCCAGTGTCTGAATCGTGGCAATCATGGCATCGACGTATTGCGGGGTAACAGACCCGTCATCCAAAAGCGGCTTTGCCGCCATGCGGACGGCATCCGCCCAACAGGGGGCAGAGTCGGCCATCGTTATATGGTTAGGTGTCATTAATTCAGCAAGCATTGGTTTGCGGTTCGCCTCCTTTTCATGTTTGTGCGGCTGTCCTAAATACTCGGTCAGTTCTTGCATCAGCTCTGTTTTATGAATGCCTTCTGCATGTTTTTCGATGATGCCCATGATGTCATGAACACTTGGATGGAAATGGGGAGCGCTGTTTGAGAGCGCATCTACTTTTTTCAGCAGGCTGATCTTTTCCTTGCTGTTCAGTATGGGATTAACGATGAGCACAGGCACCCCTCTGTCTGGGAGCGGAACAGTTGAGATCAGGACATCAGTTTCAAGCGTCATTGTTTCATAGACACGGCTTGATACGGTTTTCAGAATATCGACATTCGGCAGAAGATCTTCTATTTGGCTCTGTAAAATTTTTGAAGTGCCGATGCCGCCCGGGCAGACAATAACCGCTGTTTTTCTAAGTGAGGGCGCGACCCCTTCACGTTTCATCCAGCCTCCGAAATGCATGGCGATAAAAGCTGTTTCTTCACTGCTGACAGGTTTTCTTAATTCTTTTTGAAGGTGATGAACGACTTTTTTCGTTAAGCAGAAAATATCACTGTATTTCGTTTTGATGGAGGCAGCTACATCACTCTCATGAGGGGTGATATTATATTTAATCCTGTAATAAGCTGATTTCAAATGAAGCACCAGATGTTTTTTTAGATTTTCCGGGTCCTGAAAAAGCACGCAGGCGTAACGCTGGAAATCGACAATCATTTTGTCCGCGATATCATGTATCGCATCCAGCTCACCTGCAATGAGACTTGAAGCGGGGAACTGACTGATTTTAGCCCCTAACAGATGGATCGTGAAGTAGCACATCTCTTGATCAGAAATAAAGGCTTTTTCCGGCAGTTCCGCGGCCGCCGCCCGAACGGCCGCTTCATATTCCTTCGTTTGCCTGATGGCGTATTGCTCTTCTTGTTCTAGAGTGATTTCTTTTCCCGCCTTTAATCTGATCAGAAATAACGTAAAGTGCACACTTAAGCCCGCGAGAACATGATCAGCAAATTTCATGTGAAGAAGCTTTTCGAAAGTCAGCAGCATAGACCGCATGGTTTGGATCTGCTGTTCACAAGCAG
Organism: Bacillus sp. FSL R5-0434; assembly: GCF_038004745.1. Classification (NCBI taxonomy): domain Bacteria; kingdom Bacillati; phylum Bacillota; class Bacilli; order Caryophanales; family Bacillaceae; genus Bacillus; species Bacillus sp. FSL R5-0434. The sequence continues at coordinate 3,633,153 of NZ_JBBORV010000001.1, read as the reverse complement.
CCGGATCGGGACATAGATCGGTAACGGCCTCAGTGCTGCTGCTTTTTTGCATGAGCTGATTTGCGTATTCTGCCAGCAGTTTTCGTTTTTGCTGCTCTATTCCTGAGAAGAAATACCCCTTTTCTTTGGTAAAGGAAAGAACGATGCCGAATGTCTTCAGCTTTTCGCGAATATGCTTCATATCCTGAATAGCGGTGTTGCGGCTGACGTGATTTTCGTCAATGAAGTTCTGCAAAAGTAACCGTCTGTTTCTCGTTAAAATGCGCAGGATCACTCTTGCCTGCCTTTCTGAGGGAGAATATTCATAGCTTGAATTTGTCAGCGTTTTCATTTCTGATGTCAGCATTTTTTTCGTTTGGTCTTCTAAATAAAATCCTGCTGAACGCCTTCTTTTGATCGGTGTCAGTCCGGTCTCTTTCAGCCAGCTGTTAATTTTTTCAATGTCATAATACAGTGTTCTCCTTGAAATGTTTAATTGCTCCGTTAATTCGCCGCAAGTAACATAGCTGGTTGTGTTGAGAACCTGATGAAGAATGGCTGATCTTCTTTGGTCTAAAGGCATGCCCATCAGCTCCTTATGTGCAGGTGATATCAGTCTGCTGTCCTTCTCTTCGTGCGGGCTTATTTCAATTGTAATGGGGAGCATCTGAATTTATAAGACCAAATCAGTGCAAACGGTTTGTGCAAATATGATTCCTACAAACAAAAAAAGCCAGACACATGCTGCGCCGGCTTTTTTGAATAACGGTGTCTTTTTGACTAGTTTCTTCTATATAAATAGTCCTTTTATGAACTCGGACGAATCAATGTAAATTCTTCACCGAGCTTTGCATAATGGTTTCCGGCTAATCTGGAAGCCGGCTTTAATTCGTCCGTCAAAATATACCCTTTTTCTGCGTCATACACCTTCTCATCGAGGTGAAAACAGACAACTCTGCCAATAAGCAGATCAGCCGTGGTCACACCATGATCATTGTCGAAGGTGATATGCCGTTCGAGCTTGCATTCAAAACGAATGCGGGCTTCTTGAATGCCGGGCACCGAAACAGCCGTGCTCTCTACAGAATGGAGAGAGGTGCGTGTCATTTCACTTTCGTCCGGCCCTAAACTTGCCGCCGTTTCATTGATGTCTTCAATGATGGCTTCATCACTGACATGGACGACAAATTCACCGTTTTCTATCGCGTTTCTGGCTGTGTCTTTTTGCCGGCCTTCTGATCGGTTAACAGAAATACTGAGTAGCGGAGGATCTGAGCTGACCACGTTATAGAAACTGAAAGGTGCCGCATTGATTGCCCCGCCTGAAGAAAGTGTTGTAACAAATGCGATCGGGCGCGGAATAACGGCTCCTGACAGCAGCTTATACGTCTCTTTGGCACTAAGCTCTTCTGCTTGAAATATGTACACAACAACACCGCCTTTATTGTAAGAGTACCATGATTATAACGAAATCCATTCAAGGAAACCAAATGATGCGGGTTGCATATGCTATGTCATGACATATAACTGATATAGGGGAATTAGAAAATAGGCTACCGTACGTATGCCGGAGCCTATGATGACAGTTTCATTATTTATATTTCTTTTTGACTACCCAGCAATTGCCGTCTTTCCAGAACTCTTTTTTGCTGTCGTAATCATCTTTTTTGCGATGATGATCATTTTTCCAGTGTTTTTTGCGAGAGCGGTACGACTTTTTGTAGCTGCGAGATTTTCTGTGTGAACAGAATGATTTTTTGTAGCTGCGAGATTTTCTGTGCGAACAGAATGATTTTTTGTAGCTGCGAGATTTTCTGTGCGAACAGAATGATTTTTTGTAGCTGCGAGATTTCTTGTGTGAGCAGTAGGATTTTTTGTAGCTGCGAGATTTCTTGTGTGAGCAGTAAGATTTTTTATGGCTGCGAGATTTCTTGTGTGAGCAGTAAGATTTTTTATGGCTGCGAGATTTCTTGTGTGAGCAGTAAGATTTTTTATGGCTGCGAGATTTCTTGTGTGAGCAGTAAGATTTTTTATGGCTGCGAGATTTCTTGTGTGAACAGTAAGATTTTTTATGGCTGCGAGATTTTTTGTGAGAGCGGTGCGACTTTTTATGACTGCGTTTTTTTCCACGAGGCTCTTGGTATAAATAAGTTTTTAAACCTTCTTTTTTTGCGGATTTCACCGCTTCTTTGATATCAGAATGGGAATAGTGGCCCAATTGAAATCCTCCTTTTTTTAATTTGTTTAAGGATGAAGATCCTTACTACACACATAGTACGCACGATTGTAAAAAGTGTATAAGTGTTCCGCTGAGATCTCACAAAAATAAAAGCCTAATTTTGAAGGGGGACTACGGATGAAGAATCAATCAAATTTGCCTCTTTATCAGCTGTTTATTCATCCAAAAGACTTACGGGAATTAAAAAAGGATATATGGGACGATGAACCGGTTCCGGCTGTGTTGAAAGTGAATCAGAAAAGATTTGATATCGACATCGCTTATCGCGGATCTCATATTAGAGATTTCAAAAAGAAGTCGTACCATATTTCCTATTATCAGCCGAAAACATTTCGCGGCGCCCGCGAGGTTCACTTGAATGCGGAATATAAAGATCCTTCCATGATAAGAAACAAATTGTCTCTCGATTTTTTCTCAGAGCTGGGGACGCTGTCTCCAAGGGCAGAATTTGTGTTTTTAAAGGTAAATGGAAAGAATGAAGGAGTGTATCTTGAGCTTGAATCCGTGGATGAATATTATTTAAGGAAAAGGAAGCTGGCGGACGGAGCGATTTTTTACGCGGTTGATGATGATGCTAATTTTTCTCTCGTGAGTGATTTGGAGAGGGAAACGAAGAAGTCACTTGAGCATGGGTATGAAAAGAAGACAGGGACTGAGGAAGATGATTTTTATTTACAGGATATGATCTTTAAAATTAATACTGTCCCGAAAGCTCAATTTAAATCAGAAGTGACAAAGCACGTGAATATCGATAAGTATTTGCGCTGGCTGGCCGGCATTGTGTTCACCTCAAACTATGACGGGTTTGTCCACAATTACGCTTTGTACAGAAGCGGGGAAACCGGATTATTTGAAGTGATTCCTTGGGACTATGACGCAACCTGGGGCAGGGATATCCATGGGGGGCGGATGGCTGCAGATTACGTAAGAATTCAAGGGTTTAATACATTAACCGCCCGCATTTTGGATGAACCCGATTTTCGCAGGTCCTACAAGCATCTGTTAGAAAAAACGCTCCGATCTCTCTTTACCATTGAATATATGAAACCAAAAATATTGGCGCTTTATGATCAAATCAGGCCGTTTGTCCTGATGGACCCATATAAAAAGAGTGATATTGAACGTTTTGACCGTGAGCCGGAAGTGATTTTTGAGTATATTAAAAATCGTTCACAATACATCAAAAGCAATTTAAGTATTTTGTGAATCCATGATTATAGGTATTCGCTGAAAATCAGACAATTAGGCTATTGAATTAGTTCAAGAAATAACTGTGACACGTATATATGCAATATATTTATCATCTATGTATAAATGACTAGGAGGGTAATGAATGAGCAAGAGGAGAATGAAAAATCATTCAAATCATGATATATCTTATTATCATTTTTTGCATTCAATGCAAGATAAAATTGTCACTGTATATCGAGGAGGTCCCGAATCTAAAAAAGGAAAATTGGTAGCTGTAAAATCAGATTATATCGCTTTGCAAACTGAAAAAAAAACCATTTATTATCAATTGGATCATGTAAAAAGTATTACAGAGGATACCAATAATAGCACAACAACAATTGAGACGGCAGAAATGGCTGACGCTGATGATTTTCACAGCTTAATCGGACAATTAATGAACCAATCCGTTCAATTAAATCAAGGCGGTCCGGAATCTAAAAAAGGAAGTTTGGTATGGCTAGGAGATGATTACGCTGCGTTAGACACAAATGAGGATGGAGTAGTTTATTTTAATATTCATCACATCAAAAGCATAAGTAAACATGAGTCCGCTTTAAATAAAGAAGGACATACGCCAAGTGTCTTGGAAGCTGATAACCTAAAAGAAGTTTTTAAGAGTTTAACTCATAAATGGGTTTCGATTAATCGAGGAGGACCAGAAGCAATTGAAGGTATCCTCGTAGATAATGCGGATGGTCATTATACTTTAGTGAAAAATCAAGAAGTGCTTCGCATATATCCTTTTCATATCAAGAGCATCAGCTTAGGCCCAAAAGGCTCTAACAATCAAAAGAAAGAACATGATGATAAAGAAGAAAGCAAAAATGATATAGACCAGAAACAAAAACAAGAAGAAGAGGGGGACAGTAATTCGTTAACATCTTCAAAATCACATAGCTCATCAAGTTCGTCCAAATCAAATAAACGATCATCAAGATCTTCAGATTATCAATCATCAACATATGATCGTTCATCAGACACCAGCAGTTCGTCCAAATCATATCGGTCACCAAGATCTTCAGATTATCAATCGTTAAAATATGATCATTCATCAGACACCAAAAGTTCGTCCAAATCATATTGGTCATCAAGATCTTCAGATTATCAATCGTCAACATATGATCGTTCATCAGACACCAAAAGTTCATCCAAATCATATCGGTCACCAAGATCTTCAGATTATCAATCATCAAAATATGATCACTCATCAGACACCAAAAGTTCATCCAAATCATATCGGTCACCAAGATCTTCAGATTATCAATCGTCAACATATGATCGTTCATCAGACACCAAAAGTTCATCCAAATCATATCGGTCACCAAGATCTTCAGATTATCATAGCACCGGAAGCCAAAAGGAAGATTATAGCTATGAAACGATTGTCAAAACGATAGACTATCATTGGAAGCGCAAATTTTAATAGATAATGAAGGTGCATCAATAAAGTGATGCCCTTTTTCATTCAATTAAAGGGGGAGAATGGTGAAAGGTTTGAATCAATTTCTTGACACAGATGTTGATGTTGTCATTTCAGGAGATACAAGATTTGTCGGCACACTTATAGATATTGGACAGGATATTTTTGTTATATTTAATGGCTGCAATTATCTTTATATTCCCTTGCTGCATCTCCATCAAATGAACAAAGCAATAATAAATACGAATACTGGGAAACCAATTTTAAGAGATCCGGAAGATACAATAATGCAGGCGGAAAATAATAGTTTTTCTTACAGAAACACATTAAACAATGTGAAAGGCAAATTTATTGAAGTTTATGTAACTGGGGATCGGTCGATACATGGATATGTTACAAGTGTTTTAAATGATTATATTGTATTTTTTTCACCTGTATTTAAAACACTTTTCATATCTATGCATCACTTAAAATGGTTTACCCCTTATTCAACAGAGCAAACGCCGTACACTCTTGACAACTCTCAATTGCCTGTCGTACCTTCCAGTGTTTCACTTGTACGTAATTTTGAGGAGCAGATCAAAAAATATGTTGGCCAATTGGTTATATTTGATATGGGGGAAGTGCCAGAAAAAGTCGGTCTATTAAAAGATGTATCTAATAATATCATTGAGCTTATTAACGCAAGTGGAAAGTCAATCATTTGGAAGTTAAATCATCTAAAGACAATGCATCTCCCCTAGCGTAGCCTCTACTGAAAATAAACTGCCCTCGAATAGCAGAAGGCAGTTTTTTATTTCATACACTGCTAAAGAAATAACCAACTGATCCAAAAATATAAACATGTTAACGTAAAAAGAACAGTCAGCGGAATGATTAAAATGGTTGTTTTTAAATATTCACCCCAAGAAATACTTTCATCATGCTGTTTTAAAATATGCATCCAAATAAGTGTTGCTAATGTTCCTATAGGTAATAATAAGGAACCAATATCACTGCCAATAATATTTGCCAAGTAGATGATTTTTGCTGTTGAAGGATTCAGGCTCATTTCTGTTAAAGTAAAAGTACTGATCATTAAAGCCGGATGGTTGTTGAATAGATTCGAAAAAACAGAGGTAGAGATACCTGATACAAAAGTAGCGTAGGAGAGGCTTCCAGAAACTATCGGTTTGAAATGATTTACAATTAATTCAGTAAATCCTATATTGTGCAGTCCATAAATGAGGACATACATAGTAAAAGCAAAAATAAAAATGTGCCAAGGTGCCTTGAAGAACAAGTCTCTGGGAGAGGTTTTGAAATAAACCCATCTCCAGGCCAAAAGGATAATTGATCCGATGACAGCGACAAGAGGAACGGAGATACCGGTATATGACGCGGCAAATAAGCTGATTCTGACGAGAAAAACAAATGCGAGTACAAATAACATTATCTTTGTTTGATTTCGTTCCGGTATCGGAGCTGATGGCGAATGAAGGGGATGGTACCTTCTGTGTCGCAGAGACTGAAAATGGTTCGGTATATCCGGCAGGCTTTTAGGAAGACGTTTATAAAAGAAAATAAACAGTAGACAAGCCATAAAAATGAGTCCCATCATACTAGGGACAAACATCATGGCAGTGTGCAAATATAAATCCATTCCAATCATTTTGAGAGAAATTAAATTTACAATATTACTTACGCCGATCGGTGCGCTGGAGGCTGTAGCTATTAAAACGCCGCTTATGAGATAAGGGGTTTTTTGATGTTTTTTCAAACCTAAATATTTTAAAACCAGCAAAAGGATGGGGGTTGTGATCAAAACGCTCCCATCATTATTTAGGAAAATGGTCATTAAAAAGCAAAGTGAATTGGTTAACCAAAAAAGCTTGATGCCTGATCCCCTGGATTGTTGGAGCAGCTTTGCAGCCACCCAATAAAAGAACCCAAAACTTTCTAATGCAATGGCCATGATCATAGTGGCAAGAATTGTGACCGATGCACCCGTGACTTTTGATCCTATTTCTCCTAAGTCGGTCAATGACACACTTCCGCATAATAACACCATTAAAGCGCCTATTGTCGCGGGGATAGCTTCATTTAATCCTTTCGGCCTCCAGAAAATAAAAATCATTGTTATGAAAAAAGCGAGCAATGTTAATATACTCGTGAACTGTGTAATATATTTCACCTCTCTATCTATCATTCTAAAATCAAACGATTGTCATACGCTTACTAGTATCCTTGCCAACTATTTGTACTGTATGTATACGTATACTGATATGAAGTTGTACTAAGCGATTATATTATATTAATTAAAATTCCATGAGAATCCCAAAAGAAAAAAGAGTTTGCAAGTATCATTTCAGGTACTTGCATCACTCTCTTTAGTTCTTAACTGCTGACAATTTGAAATATTAATAAATTGCTTCAAAAGCGGATTTTGATTGTCTTTGCGATAGGCGATAACCCATTCGGCATTCAGCTGTATTTTATCTATTGTTCGATAAGTCACATCCAAGTTAAATAATTTTTTAGCTGAGGAAGGTACAAATGTAATCCCGATGCCAGCGCTGACTAATCCAATGACCATTTGATATTCAGTCGCTTCTTGTACAATGTTTGGCTTAAAGCCAGCCTGCTCACAAAATTGGATGAAATCAACGTATAAAGTAGGCCATGCTTCCTTGGCTACAGTAATAATCGGTTCATCTCTCAAATCTTCAATTGTAATGGCTTCCTTAGATGTTAACGGATGTTGTTTAGGCAAAGCTAAAACACAAGGGCTGCTTTGGGCGATTTCAGTATGCAATGCTGTGTGCTGTAAAGGAGGATGAAGTATACCAATATCAATGTTGCCCTTTAGCAGCTCCTCTTGCTGCCTAAACGAGGATATTTCACGTAATTCTATTTTTACTGATGGGAATTTTTTACGATATTCCCGGACAATCGGCGGCAGAAATTCATATGTAGCTGATCCGACAAAACCGATAACGAGATGGCCGTGCTCGCCGCGAGCAGTCCGCTGTGCCAATTCAATCGCTTGATCAATTTGCATCAAAGCCGTGCGGCAGTGATTTAAAAATATTTCTCCGGCTGCGGTTAGTTCCACAAATCGTTTTGTCCTCTTCAGAAGCGTCACCCCGACTTCTTTTTCCAGCTGTTTGATCTGCTGGCTGAGAGGAGGCTGTGTCATGTTCAGCCGAAGCGCAGCTTTCCCGAAATGAAGCTCTTCGGCAACTGCGATAAAGTATTGAAGGTGGCGAAGCTCCATCAATCATGCATTCCTTTCTTAGGTTAATAATTCGTAATACATATTAATCATAAGTCGAATTGATATTGGAGGTCAATTTCCAAAGAGTGTATAGTGAAACGTATCACAAGATTTATTTAAATTTTTATGTTTAAAATGCATAATAAGGAGTGAGGGTGTTGACAAAAGCAACAAAAGAACAAAAATCCCTTGTGAAAAACAGAGGGGCGGAGCTTGTTGTTGATTGCTTAGTGGAGCAAGGTGTCACACATGTATTTGGCATTCCAGGTGCAAAAATTGATGCGGTATTTGACGCTTTACAAGATAAAGGGCCTGAGATCATTGTTGCACGGCATGAACAAAATGCGGCATTTATGGCGCAGGCTGTAGGCCGTTTAACTGGAAAACCGGGAGTCGTTTTAGTCACATCAGGACCGGGTGCTTCTAACCTGGCAACGGGACTGCTGACTGCAAACACTGAAGGTGACCCTGTCGTTGCGCTTGCTGGGAACGTTATCCGTGCCGATCGTTTAAAACGGACTCATCAATCATTGGATAATGCGGCGTTATTTCAGTCGATTACAAAATACAGTGTAGAGGTTCAAGACGTAAAAAACATACCGGAAGCTGTTACAAATGCATTTAGAGCAGCGTCAGCAGGTCAGGCTGGGGCCGCTTTTGTGAGCTTTCCACAAGATGTTGTGAATGAAGTCACAAATACCAAAAACGTGCGTGCAGTGGCAGCGCCAAAACTTGGCCCTGCACCTGATGATGCAATCAGTGCGGCTATCGCAAAAATCCAAACAGCAAAACTTCCTGTTGTTTTAGTCGGAATGAAAGGCGGAAGACCTGAAGCGATTAAAGCGGTTCGCAAGCTTTTGAAAAAGGTTCAGCTTCCATTCGTAGAAACATATCAGGCTGCCGGGACTCTTACAAGAGAGTTAGAGGATCAATATTTCGGCCGTATCGGTTTATTCCGCAACCAGCCGGGCGATCTGCTGCTTGAGCAGGCTGATGTTGTTCTGACAATCGGCTATGACCCAATTGAATACGATCCGAAATTCTGGAATGTCAATGGAGACCGGACGATTATCCATCTGGATGAGATTCTGGCTGACATTGATCATGCTTACCAGCCTGAGCTTGAATTGATCGGGGATATCCCATCTACTTTGGATCATATCGAACATGATGCTGTAAAAGTGGATTTTGCGGAACGTGAGCAAAAAATCCTTTCTGATCTAAAAGAATATATGCATGAGGGAGAGCAGGTGCCTGCAGATTGGAAATCAGACAGACTGCATCCTCTTGAAATCGTTAAAGCATTACGAAATGCAGTCGATGATAACGTCACAGTGACATGCGATATCGGTTCACACGCGATTTGGATGTCCCGTTATTTCCGCAGCTATGAGCCGTTAACATTAATGATCAGTAACGGTATGCAAACACTTGGTGTTGCGCTTCCGTGGGCAATCGGTGCTTCATTGGTGAAACCGGGAGAAAAAGTCGTTTCTGTCTCTGGTGACGGCGGTTTCTTATTCTCGGCAATGGAGTTAGAGACAGCGGTGCGCTTAAAAGCTCCAATTGTACACCTTGTATGGAACGACAGCACATATGACATGGTTGCATTCCAGCAATTGAAAAAATACAATCGTACATCTGCAGTCGAGTTCGGAAACATCGATATCGTGAAATATGCGGAAAGCTTCGGGGCAACCGGTTTACGTGTCGAATCACCAGACCAGCTGGAAGATGTTCTGCGTCAAGCCATGAATGCTGAAGGCCCTGTTATCATTGATGTCCCAGTTGACTACAGTGATAACGTTAATTTAGCGAGTGACAAGCTCCCAAAAGAATTTGGAGAACTGATGAAAACAAAAGCTCTCTAGCACTCTGCGCACCAAGACACTGTTTTCGAAGAACAGCACATTACTAAAGGAGTGAAGGGAATATGAAACAAGAAAGCAACATTCAAATGCTGAGCCGCGGCAAAAAAGAACAGCCCGTTAGCCAAATTTATCAAGTATCAACAATGACTTCTCTTTTAGACGGAGTATATGACGGCGATTTTGAACTGTCAGATATTCCGAAATACGGAGACTTCGGTATCGGGACTTTTAACAAGCTTGATGGAGAGCTGATTGGATTTGACGGCGAATTTTACCGTCTTCGTTCCGACGGCACTGCGACACCTGTGCAAAGCGGAGACCGCTCTCCGTTTTGCTCATTTACGTTCTTTACACCGGATATGACGCACAAAATTGATGCGAAAATGACACGTGAAGAATTTGAAAAAGAAATCAACAGCATTCTGCCAAGTAAAAACCTATTTTATGCCATCCGTATTGACGGATTGTTTAAAAAAGTGCAGACAAGAACGGTAGAACTGCAAGAAAAACCATATGTGCCAATGATTGAAGCGGTTAAAACACAGCCGATTTTCAACTTCGACAACATCAGAGGCACAATCGTTGGTTTCTTGACTCCTGCTTATGCGAACGGAATCGCCGTTTCTGGCTATCACCTGCACTTCATTGACGAAGGGCGAAATTCAGGCGGACACGTCTTTGATTATGTGCTTGAGGATTGCACGGTTACGATTTCTCAAAAAATGAACATGAATCTCAGACTTCCAAATACACCAGATTTCTTTAATGCCAATCTGGATAACCCGGATTTCGCCAAAGATATCGAAACGACTGAAGGAAGCCCAGAATAAAAAAAGCAAGCCCGCACATGTGCAGGGCTTGCTTTTTATTTGGCACTTTACCTGATTTTAGTTAAAATAACATTAAAATGATAAAGGTGTGGGTCTAATTGAAAATACTGGTTTTGGCTGTTCATCCTCAAATGGAAACCTCAGTCGTCAATAAGGCGTGGGCAGAGGAATTAAGTAAACATGACAATATCACTGTACGGGAGCTTTATAAGGAATATCCGGATGAAGCCATTGATGTTGCCAAAGAGCAGCAGGTATGCGAGCAATACGATCGGATTGTGTTCCAATTCCCGCTTTATTGGTACAGCTCACCGCCGCTTCTTAAAAAATGGCAGGATCTTGTGCTGACATACGGCTGGGCCTTCGGGTCAGAAGGGAAAGCTCTGCATGGCAAAGAGCTGATGCTGGCTGTTTCCACAGGAAGCGAAGCGGAAAAGTATCAGGCGGGCGGAGGGAATCATTATTCAATCAGTGAGCTCCTGAAGCCGTTTCAGGCGACAAGCAATCTGATTGGCATGACATATCTCCCGCCATATGTGTTTTATGGCGTGAAATACGCAAATGCTGAGGATATTGCGATCAGTGCAAAACGGTTAGCTGATTATATCCAGCAGCCTTTTTCTTAAAAAAGAAACGCCCTGTCCGGAATGGGACAGGGCTTTCTCTATTAAAAATCGGGTAATTCAGATAGGTTATTATCCTTTATGCCGTCTGGTTCACTTCTTAAAATGTCACGTCCGTATTTATGAAATACATCAACGTGAGCGATCTTTCCCGCTTTTGCTTCTGATAGCGCAGTGGGATAGTCCAGTTCTCTTCCTGTGTTCGTTTTCACCGCGATAATATTGTCTTCCTCATTTCTTCTGACCGCGATAATTTCTTCTTTTCCGGACGTATCAACTGGCTGATCGATATTTGTTTGTTTGGATTTATACGATTCATATGTAGCTTCAAATTGATCCATTTTTCCACCTCCATCCTTTAACGTAAACAAAAATGCTGTTGATCATGTATAGATTTCGACACGGCATACGACAATATTTCCTGAGAAATATTTTGAATGCGACAATTCAATCCATAATTAGCGAAGAAAAAAGGGATTCCGTTCTGTAAACGGAATCCCTTTCGGTTATTTTGTCATTTGCAGGTCCTTTGTTTTGATATAACCTGTCTTACCGCCGTAATCTACATAGACCCAATCAAAGTCAAAGCCGCCTTTTTTTGTTTTACTCCAGCCTAAAAAAGATACGCTTGTGTTAGCCGGGAGTGTCTTGATGCTTTTTCCTTCAGCAGATGTATATGCTTTCGTCTTTGTTTTGGTTTTTACCGTTGTCGCTGCCTTTACAATGTAATGAGTGGAGACAAAGCCTGTCTTTCCGTTTTTGTAATGAACCTTTGCCCAATCAGCGTTTGAAAACGAAATGAGCTTTAAGCTGTCGCCCAGATGAAGGGTGTCGGCTTTAGCGCTTGTAGCGGAGGCCTTTGTTCTGACATTCAGAGCCTCTGCTGAAACCAAGTAGGAATCAATCGGATAGCTGTATAAATCATCAATGCTTACGTTTGTTTCTGGCTGTTGTGCATGAATTGTGTTTGCGCCGCCTGCAGAAGCCGCAGTTATTCCGGCTGCAAGTGCAAGTGTAGACAGTATTTTCGTGGGTTTGTTCATTGCGTTCCTCTCCTCACATAAGAGAAATAATCATTTCTATTATTCCTTTCACGTTTTGGCCGGTCGCTAAACATAAAAAAGGATCAGATAAAGATCTGATCCTTTGCATTATTTTTTCGTTTCCAGTTTCAGAGGCGCTGATATTGTTTTCTTAACTTTCTTTCCATGTAAAATCTGATCCGCTGCTTCCGTTGCCAGTTTACCGATCAATTCAGGCTGCTGAGCGACAGTGGCTGAGAGCTTACCGTCTTTAATCGAAGAAATCGCATCCTTATTTCCGTCAAAACCGACGACTAAAATATCTTTGCCGGAGCTGTTAATCGCTTCGAGAGCTCCAAGCGCCATTTCATCATTATGAGCGAAAACCGCTTGGATATCCGGGTGTCCTTGGAGCAGGTTTTCCATGACAGTCAGGCCTTTAGTGCGGTCAAAGTCAGCTGATTGTTTTGTGACAACGTCCAGCTTTTGATCTGCGATTTTGTGAAAGCCTGAACCGCGTTCCCGTGTAGCGGAGGCACCCGGAACGCCTTCAAGCTCCGCCACCTTAGCACCTTTTCCAAGCTTGTCTGCGATGAACTCTGCGGCTATTTCTCCGCCTTTTACATTGTCTGAAGCCACGAGGGTTTCTATTTTGCCTTGTTCAGCGGACCGGTCGATTGAGACGACAGGCACACCAATCGAATTTGCAGACTCTACTGCCGTTGAAATAGCCGAAGAATCAGTTGGATTGATTAACAGGGCATCAACGCCTTGCTGAATTAAGTCCTCCACATCACTTGTCTGCTTGGAGGAATCATTTTGTGCATCGACGATGATGACTTTCATTCCGCGCTTTTCCGCTTCTTTTTCAATTCCCTTTTTTAAAGAAACAAAAAAGGGATTGTTAAGCGTTGAGATCGACAAGCCGATGGTAAATTCCTTTTTCTTATCTGAGTTTGACGGCTTCGCCCATTGGGGAGGCTCAAGCGAACAGGCGCTCAATACAAACAGTGACAGCGCCAAAATGACGGATACAGCCTTTTTCATGTAAAACCCTCCTATGCTGACTTTTTGCGGTCTAATAATACCGCGATTAAAATGACAATCCCTTTAACAACCAGCTGATAAAATGATGAGACGCCAAGCAGGTTGAGTCCGTTATTGAGTGTGCCGATAATCAGCACCCCGATTAACGTTCCGACAATGCGCCCGCGGCCCCCGGAAAGACTCGTTCCGCCTAAGACAACCGCCGCGATGGCATCCAGTTCATATGATTCTCCAGCTGTCGGCTGTGCTGAGTGGAGACGGGAAGTCAAAATCGCGCCGGCAAGGGCGGATAATAGACCGGCTAAAGCATAAATCATGACTTTTACACGTGTGACTTTTATGCCTGAGATGAGTGCCGCTTTTTCATTGCCGCCAATTGCGTATGTCCGGCGCCCGAACGGCGTTTTGTGAAGCAGCACCCAAAGGATAACAAAGGCGAGAACCATTGTAATTGCAGGTACTGGAATTCCTAAGAAATAACCGCGGCCGAACAGCTGAAAGGCATAGTTAGTGCCAAGCCCTGTGATCGGGTTTCCGTCTGTATACACAAGAGTAAGTCCGCGGAAGACAGTCATGGTCGCAAGCGTCGCGATAAAAGGGGCCATTTTCCCTTTTGTGATTAACAGTCCGTTGATCATCCCTAGAAGAGCGCCGATCAGACAGCCTATGATGACGGCGAGAATCGGGTCGACACCAGATACAATCATACCCGCGACTAAGGCGCTGGACAGGGCGAGAATAGCCCCGACAGAAAGATCAATGCCGCCAGTTAAAATAACGAAGGTCATGCCGAATGCGATCAATCCGTTAATTGCCACCTGCCGAAGCAGGTTTAAAATATTCAAAGGCTCAAGGAAGCTCGGGTTTAAAATCGATACGATCATAACGAGAATAAATAAACCGAGAAACGGGCCGAGCTTCTGCATGACGCCATCGAAGTGAATCTGTTTTTGTTTTGTTTGCTTCAGTTGTTCCGTTTTCATGTTACCGCCCTCCCGTGGCAAGTGTCATAATTCGTTCTTGTGTCGCTTCACTCGCTTCGATGTCTCCGCTGATTCTGCCTTCATGGACGACGATGATTCTGTCACTCATCCCGAGTATTTCCGGCAGCTCTGATGACACCATAATGATGCCGACACCGCGTTCAGTGAGCTCATTCATCAGCGTATAGATTTCCCGTTTCGCGCCCACATCCACGCCTCTTGTCGGCTCATCCAATATGAGCACTTTTGGGCCGATACCGATCCATTTGGCAATCACGACCTTTTGCTGGTTGCCGCCAGACAAATGGCGCGCGTGCGTTTCTGGTGAAGCCGTTTTGATGGTCAGGCGTTTTATGAGAAGGTCTACAAACTCTGCTTCCCGCTTGTGATCAATGATGCCCTTTGGAGAAAAACTGGCCAAATTGGGCAGCGCAATATTTTCCCGAATCGATGTGTCGAGCAGCAGTCCTTCATCTTTGCGGTTTTCCGTAATAAAACCGAGCCCTTTTTTCACAGCATCATACGGATTTTTAATAGCAGTCTTTTTTCCTGCAATCCAAATCTCACCCGAATCGAGCCGGTCAATGCCGAACAGTCCTCTCATCATTTCGGTTCGTCCGGCTCCCATTAAACCGGAAACGCCGACAATTTCACCTGAACGGACATAAAAGCTGATATCTTCAAAGCTTCCTTTTGAGGAGGCGTTTTTCACCTCAAATATTTTGTCTCCGAGTGAAGGGACGCGTTTAGGATACCGTTCCGTCAACTCACGTCCGACCATTTTTTTCACGACCTCGTCAAAATTGGTTTCTGAAATGTTTGTTGTATCAACGGTTTTTCCGTCACGCATAATGGTGATTCTGTCGCAAATCGTAAAAATTTCTTCCATTCGATGTGAAATGTATACAATGGAAACACCGTTCTTTTTTAAAGCCGTAATGACGTCAAACAGCTTGCTGATTTCCCGTTCAGTCAAAGCCGCGGTAGGTTCATCCATAATGATTACCTCGGCATTGGTCATGAGCGCTTTTGCGATTTCAATCATCTGCTGCTGTCCGACGGAGCATTCACCCGCTTCTTGATCAAGTGAAAGAGAGACGGATAGTTTATCAAATTGTTCCTTTGCTAGCGCTTTCATTTTTCCGGTTTGTAAAATACCAAATTTCGTTGACATTTCTTTTCCGATAAATAGATTCTCAAGTACGGACATGTCCGGCCAGATATTCAGTTCCTGATGGATGAAGGCGATTCCGTGCTGCTCGGCTTCCTTTGGGTTGGAGAAATACGTCTCGTTACCATTTATGGTGATCCGTCCTTTGTCCAGTTTGTGCAGACCAGTCAGGATGTTCATCAGGGTGGACTTGCCGGCGCCGTTTTCTCCCATCAGTGCGTGAACTTCGCCGGGCTTGAGCTGAAAGGACACACCTGAAAGCACCTGGTTTTTTCCGAATGCTTTATGAATGTCATTCATTTCGATTTGCATATCGGTCCTCCTTTCTAGAAAAGCACACCCGCCTGCAGGATGCAGTTGGCGTATGGTGTGAATTCTCCTGTTCGTATGACAGCTTTAGCTTCTTTAGTCAGCTCCTTAAATTCCTCGTGGGGAAGGCAGTCAACTGCCTCTTCAGAAAAAAGGGTTTCTATAAAACTCGCATTTTCTGGATTGGATACCTTTATTTCGGATGCGACAATTACTTTTTCAACCGCCATTTCATCTGCCAGCACTGCGGTTACATCCCGGAAAGCCGGGAAACCCGGCTTCAGTGAGAGATCAATTTTCAGCACGCCGTCAGGAACGGGCAGCCCTGCATCAGCGATAACAATTTTGTCAGTATGGCCAAGGTCAGCCAATAGCTTGGCCATACTGACTGTTCAGTATACCGTGTTTTTTCATGACAGCAGCTCCTCTACTTCTTTTCTGGACGGCATTCCGCCTTGAGCGCCGAAAGAACCTACAGATAGGGAGGCGGCGCGGTTTGCGAACCGTAATGCAGCTTCAATATCTTTTCCCTCCGCCATGGCCACTGCAAGAGCCGCGTTAAACGTATCACCCGCCCCGGTTGTATCGACAGGCTCAACAGGGAAGGAAGGAATGATCCGCTCTTTGCTGCCGGATGAATAGCGTACGCCTTGTTTGCCTTCAGTGATAAAGAGCTTCGCCGGATAAAGCGCCAATGCTGCAGAAACCGTCAGCTCCGGAAATAAGATCGCCGCCTCATGTTCATTCGGCGTAAGATAGGTGGCATGGTCAATGGTTTCCTGCTTCAGCGGGCGGGCCGGTGCCGGGTTAAGCATGATCGGGATGTCGTGAGAATGGCAGTATCTGCACACCTCATCAACCGTTTCTTCCGGGATTTCCTGCTGAATCAGAACCATATCGATATTTTCAAGCTTTTCAAGAGCGTCTATCGCATAAGATGGGGTGATCTCATCATTCGCACCTTTAACGACGACAATACTGTTATCACCTTCGGCAAGCACGATGTGGGCGGTGCCGCTTTCTTTATGTGTAACCGGTTCCATATAGTCGGTGCGAACACCGTTTGCTTTTAAATTATTCATGATGGCTGTTCCATAATGATCGTCACCAACCTTGCCAATCATAAAAACATTGGCGCCGAGTCTGGCGGCGGCAACAGCCTGATTCGCGCCTTTACCGCCCGGCACAGTTTGAAATGAAGTACCCAGTATGGTTTCGCCCGCGTTTGGGCGTTTGTCTGAGGTGACCACCAAATCCATAGAACAGCTTCCAATTACACAAATATTACGCATCGTTTTCTTCCTTTCTTGTCGTGTTTCTTCTTATATACATGACGGGCATTTGAATCGCCGTTTCTGCGAGAGGCTGTTTTTTTATGATGCTCAAAAGAAGTTTAGCCGCTTCTTTACCCATGTCATATGCCGGCTGTTTAATCGTTGACAGCGGCGGAAACAGCAGCTCGCTTTGGGGAATATCATCGTAGCCGATAATTTGAATATCCTCGGGCACTTTTTTTCCGCGCCGCAAAGCTTCATGCAAAACAGCCGCTGCTTGAATGTCATTACTGGCAATTACCCCGTCTGTCTCAGGATATAAGACAAACAGCTCCTTTGCCAGTGCCTGTGCATCCTTAAAAGAAAAGGACGCCGTCTCGATGATCTGAAAATCAACACCCGCCTGCTGTAATACCTCTAAAGCGCCGTGAAAGCGGTCTTGGGCAGTCGGCAGGTGAGCAGGGCCCTTCAGGAGCGTAATGTGTTTGCTTTTTCCATGAACAATTGCTTCCGCTGCTAATTTTCCTCCGGTATGTCCGTCACTGGATACAGAAGGAGCGCCTTCAGGTGTTCTGTCCAGGAAAACGACTGGCTGATCAATGCCGCTGTATTCCTCAAGATGCGGATAATTTGTTGCAGCAATAATACCTGCGACATGATTTTGTTTAAAGGTTTGAAGGTATTCAAGTTCTTTATTTAATTCCTCGTCACTGTTGCCGAAAATAAGCCGATAGCCTTCCCGGTTCAATTCATCCTCCACGCCGCGGGCAAGCTGGGGGAAGAAAGGGTTTGTAATGTCCGGAAGCAAAAGCCCGATCAGCCTGGATTCTCTTTTATAAAGAGACCTGGCGACTTCGTTCGGATAATAGTTCAGCTTCTCCATGGCGGCCATCACACGTGTTCTCGTTTCTTCATGGACATAGCCGTTGTCATTCAGGACGCGGGAGACCGTTGCAACTGAGACGCCCGCGGCTCCCGCGACATCTTTAATTGTAGCCAACACAGCTCCTCCTCATTTGTGTAACCGTTTACATAGATAGATTATCATGAACATTCCTTTATTGGCAATAAGAAAAAAATAAAACATGGCGATATAGCAAACCGAACTGTAAATGGTGTATAAATATGAGAATTTAAAGATATTCACGCTTTTTTTGACAAAGTCTTCACAAATCTGGATGAACATTTCATGAACGAATATTAAGTTTTATTAAAATTGTTTCAAAGTCATGCGATTAGACCTGTAAATAGGATGAAACAGATTAGACTATCCGCCCAGAAAATGTTTAATTATGTTAGAGAACCTGGACCTGTTTGTTTGCCGTTTTTATTGCAGGGGCCATTAGTCAATTTGGAATGGGCCTAATATTGTCTATTCCGTGCAGAAAGGATGACATTATGACCTTATCCTTAAGAAACAGGCAGAAATAATTTTATGTTCATAAGAACCGGAAACACGCATTGTATCAGCAAAAGCCTGATATACCGGGCCTGAAAAAAGATTGATTTGAAATGCATATTAAACTGAACATTCAAGGTGTGACTAAACGTCCAGAAGGAAATCATTTGGTAAATGAAAGCGCATTCGTTTTTAGTATTAAAAAAATCGATAAGATGTAAGTCCTGTCGATTTCCAAAAATAGAGAACACTTTGTAGGTACAAAATCTCTTTCAAAAGAGAAGTTTGGCTCAGTAGATTAGGGGAGATTATGTTACATAATGCCGATTGAGAATTCATAGTGATTCTATATACTGATGAATGAATTTACAACAATATAGAAGGAGATGTCGATAAGCAATGTGGTTACTCATTATAGCCTGTGCTGTCATACTGGTCATCGGAATATTAGAAAAACGGCGACATCAGAAAAACATTGATGCCCTCCCTGTTCGAGTGAATATTAACGGCATCCGAGGAAAGTCCACTGTGACAAGGCTGACAACCGGAATATTAATAGAAGCCGGTTACAAAACTGTCGGAAAAACGACAGGAACGGACGCAAGAATGATCTATTGGGATACACCGGAGGAAAAGCCGATTAAACGGAAACCTCAGGGACCGAATATCGGCGAACAAAAAGAAGTCATGAGAGAAACGGTAGAAAGAGGAGCTAACGCCCTCGTCAGTGAATGTATGGCCGTTAATCCGGACTATCAAATTATCTTTCAGGAAGAACTTCTTCAAGCTAATATCGGTGTCATCGTAAACGTGCTGGAAGATCATATGGATGTCATGGGGCCGACGCTTGATGAAATTGCAGAAGCGTTTACCGCTACTATTCCTTATAATGGCCATCTTGTCATTACAGATAGTGAATATACCGAGTTCTTTAAACAAAAAGCCAAAGAGCGAAACACAAAAGTCATCATTGCTGATAACTCGAAAATTACTGATGAATATCTTCGTAAATTTGAATATATGGTATTCCCTGATAACGCTTCTCTCGCATTGGGTGTGGCTCAAGCACTCGGCATTGATGAAGAAACAGCGTTTAAAGGAATGCTGAATGCGCCGCCAGATCCGGGAGCAATGAGAATTCTTCCGCTGATCAGTCCGAGCGAGCCTGGGCACTTTGTTAATGGGTTTGCCGCAAACGACGCTTCTTCTACTTTGAATATATGGAAACGTGTAAAAGAAATCGGTTATCCGACCGATGATCCGATCATCATTATGAACTGCCGCGCAGACCGTGTGGATCGGACACAGCAATTCGCAAATGACGTATTGCCTTATATTGAAGCAAGTGAACTGATCTTAATCGGTGAAACAACAGAACCAATCGTAAAAGCTTATGAAGAAGGTAAAATTCCTGCAGACAAACTGCATGATCTAGAGTACAAATCAACGGAAGAAATTATGGAATTGTTAAAGAAAAGAATGCACAACCGTGTCATATATGGCGTCGGCAACATTCATGGTGCCGCAGAGCCGTTAATTGAAAAAATCCACGAATATAAGGTTAAGCAGCTCGTAAGCTAGGAGGAAATGCAGACATGTTCGGATCAGATTTATACATTGCACTAATTTTAGGTGTACTACTCAGTTTAATTTTTGCGGAAAAAACAGGGATTGTGCCGGCAGGGCTTGTTGTACCGGGGTATTTAGGACTTGTGTTTAATCAGCCGGTCTTTATTTTACTCGTATTATTAGTCAGTTTGCTCACCTATGTCATTGTGAAATTCGGTTTATCCAAGTTTATGATTTTGTATGGACGCAGAAAATTCGCTGCCATGCTGATCACAGGGATCGTCCTGAAAATTGCCTTTGATTTTCTATACCCGATTGTACCATTTGAAATCGCAGAATTTCGAGGAATCGGCATTATCGTGCCAGGTTTAATTGCCAATACCATTCAGAAACAAGGATTAACAATTACTTTCGGAAGCACGCTGCTATTAAGCGGAGCGACCTTTGCTATCATGTTTGTTTACTACTTAATTTAATGTAAGGTGTGTCAAACGATGAAAAAAGAACTGAGCTTTCATGAAAAGCTGCTGAAGCTGACAAAACAGCAAAAAAAGAAAACCAATAAGCACGTATTTATCGCGATTCCGATCGTTTTTGTCCTCATGTTTGCTTTTATGTGGGCAGGCAAAGCAGAGACGCCAAAGGTTAAAACCTATTCAGATGACGTTCTTTCAGCCTCATTTGTAGGCGATATTATGATGGGGCGCTATGTTGAGAGAGTAACGGAACAAAAAGGGGTAAGCAGTATTTTTCAATACGTTGAGCCTATCTTTAAAGCATCAGACTACGTAGCCGGAAACTTTGAAAACCCTGTAACTTATAAAAAGAACTATAAAGAAGCAGAAAAAGAAATTCATCTGCAGACAAACAAGGAATCCGTAAAAGTCCTGAAGGATATGAATTTCACGGTCCTTAACGGCGCGAATAACCATGCCATGGATTACGGCGCACAGGGCATGAAAGATACACTTGAAGAATTTTCGAACCATAACCTCGATATCGTTGGGGCTGGATACAGCTTGAGCGATGCGAAAAAGAATATCTCATATCAAGAAGTAAATGGGGTAACAATCGCAACCCTTGGATTCACGGATGTATCCGGCAAAGGTTTCGCGGCTAAAAAGAATACACCGGGCGTGCTTCCCGCAGATCCGGAAGTCTTTATCCCTATGATTTCAGAAGCGAAAAAACATGCTGATGTCGTAGTTGTACAGTCACACTGGGGACAAGAGTATGATAATGATCCGAATGACCGTCAGCGCCAATTGGCAAGAGCTATGTCTGATGCAGGTGCCGATATCATCGTCGGCCATCACCCGCACGTCCTTGAACCGATCGAAGTCTATAACGGGACCGTCATTTTCTACAGTCTGGGGAACTTTGTGTTTGACCAAGGCTGGACAAGAACCAGAGACAGTGCGCTGGTGCAGTATCATTTGAAGAAAAACGGAACGGGACACTTTGAGGTAACGCCGATTGATATCCATGAAGCGACACCTGCCCCGGTTAAAAAAGGCAGTCTGAAACAGAAAACAATTATTCGCGAACTGACGAAAGACTCTAATTTCGCATGGGAAGTAGAAGACGGAAAACTGACTTTTGATGTCGATCACAGTGACAAACTAAAATCTAAATAATGGAGTGATATAAGATGAAATTTGTCAAAGCCATCTGGCCGTTTGTTGCCGTTGCAGTCGTGTTTATGTTTATGTCAGCTTTCAAATTCAACGATCAGCTGACTGATCAGGAAAAGCAAAAAATCGATACAGAAATTCATAAAATTCAACAGCAGGAAGAAACGGCAAACGCCGCTAAATAACACACAAAAAAAAGAGAATGTCTTACGAGACATTCTCTTTTTTTATTTGCCATTTTGAAAGCCAGCATATTCATTCTGTAAAAATATGAAAAAGTCTCTTAACATATCTAGAAAAATACCGATGTTAAAACTGCAAATAGAGGAGGAGATAATAAAAGTGAACACACTGGCAAACTGGAAGAAGTTTTTGCTTGTGGCCGTTATGATTTGTTTTTTGGTTCCTATTATGACAAAAGCGGATATTGCGGAGGCTGATGCAAAATCTGACCTGATCATCAGTGAAGCAAAGAAACTGCTTGGGTATAAGTATAGATACGGCGGTGAAACTCCGAAAGAAGGCTTCGATTCATCTGGATTGATTCAATATGTTTTCGGTCAGGCTGATATTCATCTGCCGAGATCTGTGAACGACCAGTCAAAAGTCGGAACGGCAGTAAAGCCGGCAGATCTAAAACCAGGTGATATTTTATTTTTCAAAAAAGCGGGAAGCAGCGGGACTGCACCGACACACGCCGCTCTTTACATTGGAGACGGGCAAATGATTCACAGCACCCTATCAAAAGGGGTTATCGTCACAAATTACAAAAAAAGCAGCTATTGGAGCGGCTCTTACATTGGGGCGAAACGAGTCGCTGCCGATCCGGAGACTGCTGATGTGGATGTTGTGCAGGAGGCCGAAAAATACCTCGGCATTCCGTACGTTTTTGGCGGAAGCACACCGTCAGAGGGCTTCGATTGCTCAGGGCTTGTGCAATATGTCTTTAAACAGGCGCTTGACATCTATCTGCCGAGATCAGCAGAGCAGCAGTGGGCAGTAGGCGAGAAGGTTGCGTTTCAGAACATTAAACCCGGTGATGTCATCTATTTCAGCAATACGTATAAAACAGGAATTTCGCATGCCGGCATTTATGCAGGAGGCGGAAGGTTCATTCAGGCGAGCCGGTCTGAAAAAGTAACCATTTCCTACTTATCAGAGGATTATTGGAAATCTAAGATGACAGGCATCCGCCGGTTTAACAACCTTACGATTCCGAAAGAAAATCCGATTGTGTCGGAGGCGACGCTCTATATCGGGGAAGTTCCTTACAAAAAGGGCGGGATTTCTCCAGAAACAGGATTTGATACTTCTGGCTTTATCCAATATGTTTACCAGAAAGCGGCAGGCATTTCACTGCCCCGATACGCGACGAGCCAGTATAAAGCGGGAACAAAGGTTGATAAGGCTGACCTGAAACCGGGAGACATTGTCTTTTTCCAATCAACAAGCTTAAACCCGGCCATCTATATTGGAAATGGCCAAGTCGTTCATGTCACATTAACAAATGGTGTAACCATTACCAATATGAATACGAGCACGTATTGGAAAGATAAATACGCGGGAAGTATTCGGGTGCAATAATAAAAAACAAAGACTCCAGGATCTCTGGAGTCTTTTCTTTATGCATATTGGCCGGATAGAAGCTGATCTATAAAGTAGGCCACACCATTTTCATCATTGCTTTTCGTCACGTAAGTGCTTTTTTCTTTCAGTTCATCAATCGCATTTTCCATGGCGATTCGGTGTCCTGCCACTTCGAACATGGATAAATCATTCGGACTGTCACCAATCGCATAGATATCTTGCGTCTCAATTCCGTATTTGCCGGCAAGCTCAGTCAGCGCGCGCCCTTTGCCGGAAGAGGCCGGGAGAATTTCGATAATGTGCTTTCCGGAAGAGGTTTGCGCCAGTTTTTTATGATGCTTCAGTTCTTCCTTCGCATGTCTCAGTTTTTCCATATCAAAGGAGAAGCAAAGGAGCTTGTAAATGTTTTCGCTGCCGTCGAAAATCGATTCGATATGCGGGATCGGTTTGATGCCGAACTGCTTGAACTGGGTCATGGCCCCTTTCCACAATTCATCCATGTTTTCATCTGGATTGGCGCTCCTTAAAATGTCAAGCTCTGCTTGAAGCTTAGATTCGCCGTCAAAAGGAGAAAGCAGATGGTCATCTGTATAGACCTCGAAGTAAATATTTTTTGAGAGCAGGTAATCAGCGATCGCTTTGCCGGCCTCTTGATCCATTAATGTCCGGCTGATCAGGCGGTAGCCTTTGTCATGAACCGTTCCGCCATTTGCCGCGATGATAGGGATATCCAAGCCTTCCAGCAGCGCTTTAACATCAAACGTTGCTCTTCCTGTGCAAATGGTAACGAGGATACCCGCATCAAGCGCCCGCTTGATAGCCGCTCTGTTTTCATTAGAAATGATGCTTTCCTTATTCAGCAATGTACCGTCTAAATCAATCGCTATTAATTTCATATGTAGGGGAAACCTCCTTAATAATGAAGCTGCTTCGTGTAGTATGTTCAGCTTTCATACGAAACATAAACCATATAGGACAAGGCTAAACCTTACGATCCTATTTTTCAACAATGAAATATGTAAAACGGGATGGCTGCACGCCATCCCGTTCATTATACACCTAAATCGTTTTGCAGCTCTTCTTTCACTTCCTGCAGTTTTTCCTGATTCAATCTGAAATAGTAGACGCCGCCAGGCTCATAGTCATAGCCTGTCAGCTGGATGGATTCAACCGACTTCAGTGAAGTGATAAACGGGAACAAGCCAATGGCATCTTTAAGAGATAGATTCATTTTTAAGTTTTCTCCCATTGTATCCACAATATCATCATAAGCCGGAATGGAGCTAAGTGATTTTGATTTATCGATAATGGCTTTCAGCACTTCCATTTGTCTTTGTCCGCGTAAAAGGTCACTGTCAGCTTTACGTGTTCTTACGTAAGCCAGCGCTTCCTCTCCATCAAGCGTGTGTGTGCCTTGTTGAAGGACAACTTTTCCTTTTGTATCCTTTTTGATTTGCTGGATGACTTTATCGCTTTTTACGTTGACTGTGACGCCATTCAGCTCATTTACCACGTCTTCAAACGCAGTGAAGTTGCTTTCGACTACATAATCAACGGGAATATCAAGCATTTCTTCAACTGTTTTCACACTTAGATCTACGCCGCCATAGGCGTGGGCATGCGTAAACTTATCATAGCCATGGCCTGGAATATTCACATAGGCGTCGCGCGGAATGCTCAGCATTTTGGCTGTTTTTTCTTTGCGGTTAAAGGTAATCAGTACATTCGCATCACTTCTGGCCTGGTCTACCGTCTCACCGTTTTTCTCCCTGGCATCAATCCCTAAGAGCAATACAGAGAAAGAATCCTTTCCAGGATCAAACTCTTTAATCCGTTTTACAGATTGTTCTCCGCGGGCAAGACTGACGTGAGCTTCTTTAGAAGCGTTGTTCAGTTTGACATAAGCGTATGTGCCGACAGAACCTGCGGCAATGATGAGGAAAGCCATTACACCGGCTAATAATTTCACCCATTTTCTTAGGCGTCTCTTTTTCTTCTTACGTTGTGATCGTTCTTCCATATCAATACCTCACGTTTCATTAATATTTGAAGCGTACCATTCATTTTGCCATAGGGCAACTGCCGATAAGACAATATTCGATAAAAATTCCTATATTTATATGTTTTTGTTTTTAGAGATTTATGATGATGTGCTGAATCACCTTCTATTGGACGCCACTGGGGAAAAAAATGTTTCGGTGCAGTTGAAAAAAACGCCAGTAAATTAATGGGTATTAGATGTCTGTACGTCTGCATAGGTTTATTTGCCAGAAAAATAGGCTAAAAGATTTCTAAAAAACTCCGTGGACAGTGCCATTGGATCACTGATTGGAGAAAGGGAGTCATTTCTATGAAGAAGCAGTCAAATATATGGCTTTATTTTTTCGGCGCTCTTGGTGGCGCTTTATACGGCTATGATACCGGCGTCATTTCGGGAGCCATTTTATTTATGAAACAGGATTTAGGCCTCAACGCCTTTACAGAGGGACTTGTTGTCAGCTCTTTATTAATCGGAGCGATACTCGGTTCCGGAGCGGCTGGCAAGCTGACGGACCGTTTTGGCAGGAGAAAAGCGATTATGGCTGCCGCGCTGCTGTTTTGTATAGGAGGATTGGGAGTTGCGCTTGCGCCAAATACAGGAGTGATGGTGCTCTTTAGAATCATTCTGGGACTGGCAGTCGGAACATCGACAACGATCGTGCCGCTGTATTTGTCTGAGCTGGCGCCAAAAGAGAAACGGGGTGCGCTTTCGTCCCTCAACCAGCTGATGATTACGGTCGGTATCCTGCTTTCCTATATCGTCAATTACATATTTGCCGATGCGGAAGCGTGGCGCTGGATGCTTGGATTGGCTGCCGTACCATCATTGCTCCTGCTCATTGGTATTTTGTTTATGCCTGAGAGCCCGCGCTGGCTGTTTACAAATGGTGAAGAGGGCAAAGCGAAGAAAGTTCTTCAAAGATTGCGGGGAACAAAGGATATTGATCAGGAAATCCATGATATTAAAGAAGCGGAAAAAGAGGACGAAGGCGGTCTGAAGGAGCTGTTCGATCCGTGGGTGCGCCCGGCGCTGATTGCCGGATTGGGACTGGCGTTTCTGCAGCAATTTATCGGTACGAACACAATCATTTATTATGCGCCGAAGACCTTTACAAACGTCGGGTTCGGAAACTCCGCCTCTATTTTAGGAACGGTCGGAATCGGAACAGTGAATGTTCTTATGACTCTTCTCGCCATTAAAATCATTGATAAAATCGGCAGAAAGCCGCTGCTGTTATTCGGGAATGCCGGCATGGTGATCAGCTTGATTGTCCTGGCTATGGTGAATCTCTTTTTCGATAACACCCCGGCCGCATCATGGACGACAGTCATTTGCTTAGGCGTGTTTATCGTTGTGTTTGCCGTCAGCTGGGGCCCGGTTGTCTGGGTGATGCTTCCTGAACTATTTCCGCTTCATGTGAGAGGCATCGGGACTGGAGTCTCTACCTTGATGCTGCACGCTGGAACTTTGATTGTTTCTCTAACCTATCCAATTTTAATGGAAGCGATCGGCATCAGCTATTTATTCCTGATTTATGCTGCGATCGGCATTATGGCATTTCTATTTGTCCGGTTTAAAGTAACAGAGACGAAAGGAAAAAGCCTTGAAGAAATCGAGCAGGATTTGCGCGATAAAAACGGCCAGAGTGGATCGGCAGGTAAACAGCAGACAGCGGGAACGTAAATCATATTCAAAAGGGTGCTGCCAATAGGCGCACCCTTTTTGCTGCTTACCTTCCAACTGTTCCAAAATTAATGATTTTGAACGAAATATCGTATGTGAACTCTGCCTCAGTGAACGTTTCATCCCAATGCCCTTTTACTTTATCCCAGTAATCCGGGTATTGAATCCGAACGTAGTCAGATAAAAAGATAGGGTCTGCTTTATACGTATGCTGCAGCTGATCCATAATCTGCTTGATATCGTGTTTCAGCTTTTTCTCAAAAATGTTTTCCAGCTTACGCAAATAGCTCTCGCTAAAAGAATTTTCTCTTGGACTTTGATCTTCTGTCAGAATGCCTGTTGTTTTGACAGAAATATGAAAGACAGGCTTTCCATTCTGAATGGCAGGTTTGATTTTTGATTTGGACTTCTTAATCTCAAATGTAATCGGAGATCCTTTTTCTTCCGCCGGCATGACGCCGCCTTGGATCGTCCCCATTACCCATGTCAGCGCTTGTGTTTCATTCGCTGAAAGAAATCCGACGAGTTTATTGCTGCCGCTTTTAATAATGCCAGCCCCGTCATACTTTGCTTTTCCCTTTTGGTTTTTCACGGCTTGAATGAGAAAACTGTAGCCGTTTTGGCAATAGATAGAAGCTCTTCCGATCCGAAGCGGCATCATAATTTTCCCGTTATATCCGCTGTTATTTGTCAGATCAATCAGTTTTTCGGAAGGCATCGGCAGCTGCTGCTTTGGACTTCCTTCCGTAAAAATGTCTCCAGCTTCCCCTCTCGCTGCCATCAAATAGCTGCTTCTCCTCAGCTCATCATCCCGGATAAAATGGTTGAACAATTGATCCATATTTTGGTTTTTCATTAGCTTTTCTCCCAAAAGAATCACTTTCAAATGATCGCTATAGATAGGAGGGTCCTTGATGGATACATCACTGACCGCTTCGAGAATGGTTTTCCCGCTGGAGGTCACATTAACAAATTCCGGTTTTCCTGATGCTTGGCTGTCTTCACTTTGAGGAAGAAGGTTTTGATAGGTTAATTTATACTGATGGTCATCAGTTTCATCGATAGCAAGTCCCCTGGCGAAAGACAGTTTTTCAATATTTTTGACATCCCAGCATCCGCAGAGCAGCTGCAGCATCAGAACCATTGCCGCAAGCTTTATTATTGTTTTCATTGCAGTTGCCCCCTCCCCAGCTTCTTCTGTACCCAGCTCAAAAACCAGATGAGAAATGGTATGATAATGACACCTAAAAATGCATATCCGAGAAGTGAACCGTAATAAAACACGGCATTAAGATCGTCAGGAAGCAGTGTGAAGAAAAATGTAACAGCCAGCAGTGCAGCAAGCAGCCACGGATTGTTTTTATTTTTTAGGTGAAAGACATCTGTTAATCCGATATGCGCGCCTTTAAAAGAGCCGAGCATACATGCAAATTGCTGAGCTGTCCAAGTCAACTGTAAAAACAGGTCAAATCGTTCAATAAAAATCCCTGGGATTTCTAATGCGTGGATGAGTGAAATGGTCGGCCACGTCACTGTTTTAGCTTCAGCCACACTCATACAGCCAATGACAATAAACAAAGTAATGCTGTAGAAAACAGTTGAGGTTGCAATGCCCAAAGCGACAGCTTTTTTAACCTTCTTCGGATCTTTCATAAAGGGAATGAGATAAAAAATGACTTCAAATCCTGAAAAATACAAAAGGGTTTTAGGAAATAAAGAGAAAAAACTTTGATAGCCGCCTTCAAATACGGGTCGGATAAAATCTAACTGAAACAAACGAAAGCTAAACATCAGAAGCATCAGAAAAATAATAATAGTAACAGGAAAGATATACGCATATACCTTCGCAATGGGGTAAACGCCTCCGGCCACATGATAGATGGCAACCGCCAGAAAAATAATGACGACAACCGCCATCGGCGTGTTTTTTAATAGAAAGAATGCGACAACCTCTCCCAAGACCCGGGCTTGAAAGCATACGATACCGATAAAATAAAGGGTAATAAATAAATTCAAAAAGAAACCGATCAATTTTCCGGCTGCAATGCTGTTGAGCTCAAAAATTGTTTTCCCGCTGTTTCGTTGAAGAAAAGGCAAAAAAAGCAGAGCATAAATAATAAAAATAACGCCCTGAAGCAGGATCATAATCCATCCGCTCGGACTTTCGGTTTCAGCGGCTGAGCGGGGAAGGGTTAAGACACCGGCACCGATCATTGTACTGCTTACCATAATAAGCGTCTGCATAAATGTAAGCTTGTCCTCTGATTGCATCATAGCCATCACCTTTGTCTGATTTTATCTTTTGTGTCTTTACGGGTAGGTCTCCTTTTTAAAAATAGGGTAGGGATGCGAATCACAGTGTCCTTTAAATCTTGTCCGGGCTGTGCCATTATGGGAATAATGTAATCTTGGCCAAAGCTTTTCAGTCGCATCAAGTGGCCGATCACAAACAGAAAGACCATGATGACGCCATACATGCCAAGCATCGCGGCACTTATCATACCCGCGATGCGAATAATCCGCAGCGGAAAGTTAAAGGCGTATGAAGGAACGGTGAATGATGCCAATGCGGTAATTGATACAACTATGACCATCAGTGCGCTGACGATTTGCGCCTGTACGGCTGCCTGTCCAATGACAACACCTCCAATAAGCCCAATCGTCTGCCCGATCGGTTTTGGCAATCTTAAACCGGCTTCCCTGATCAGTTCTATCGTAAATATCATAATAAAGGCTTCGACAAAAGGCGGAAAGGGCACATTCAGCCTGCTGCCCGCAATCGAAATGGCCATTCTCGTCGGCAAAAGACCGGTGTGGAAGGAAACGAGAGAAATATATAAGCCGGGCAAATAAATGGTAATCAGGATGCTTGAATAACGAAGCAAACGAATAAGAGACATTGTAATCCAGCGCTGGCTGTAATCATCTGGTGAATGAATAAATTCATCCACCGTTGCCGGTACAATCAATGCAAATGGTGTACCATCTACTAATATGGAGACCCGTCCTTCTAACAATGAGCTTTCTACACGATCAGGCCGTTCAGTGCTTAAGATCGTGGGAAAGATTGAAAAGGGTTCATCTTCAATGAGCTGTTCAAGTGTGCCTGATTCCGGCAAATCATCTGTCGTGATGGATTTCAGCCGTTTAAACACTTCTTTTATGACATAATCAGGTGCAATATCCTGAATATAAGCGACAGCTATCTTTTTTTTCGTCCTTTTGCCTATTGTCATTTCTTTTATGACGAGATTAGGGTCACTCGTCCGCTCTCGCAAAAGTGCCGTGTTTGTCCGCAGTTTTTCAATAAAGCCAATCTTCGGCCCGCGTTCCACGATTTCTGAGGAAGGCTCTTCAAGGTTGCGCGTCATTAACGTTTTCGTATCAAATGCCAGCCCCGCGCTGTAACCATCGGCCAGCAAAATGGTATGTCCGGTAAAAATGAGCTGCTGTATTTCTTTTATTGTAGAAACAACGCTGTGATGATAGCCGAAAAAGAAAGCTGATAAATCTTCAATCAAGCCTTCTTTTTGAGCTAACGATTCTTTTTGTAAAGGAGAAATGACGTATTGCGCCAGAAGCTTATTTTCTGTCAAACCGTCAATATACAGCAGGCAAGCCTTCTGTCTGCTGTCTCCGAAAGAAAACGTATAAAACATGATATCGTCGTTTTGACCCAATTTTTTTTTCAATGTTTCTACATTGCGCTGGAGATCAGAGTCGATTTGCATAGGTTCTCTCCTTTATAAAAACATATTGACGGTTTTTCTTAATTTGTATCAAAAAAGGAGAATTATTCTTCATAAGGAAAAGGCTGAAACAAACCTTCTTTTGAAAGTGATATAATAAAAAGGAAGCGTTTTCTCAAAAGGGGTCATTGATACATAATGCTTTGTACATATGTTGTCATTGAAAAGCAGACAGACATAGGGGCGTTTGTAAGGGGCACGCATCGGGAAAATAATGATCAGCCATTTAAAGGGGAGGGGTACGGATCATGACGCAATCACCGATTTTTTTCAAGCCAGTGTTTAAAGAAAGAATCTGGGGCGGCACCGCTTTACGCGATGTCTTCAGGTATGACATTCCATCAGAAACAACAGGGGAGTGCTGGGCCATTTCCGCTCATCCAAAAGGACCGAGCACTGTTGTGAATGGCCCGTATAAAGGAAAGACATTGACCGAGCTTTGGGATGAGCACCGGGAATTGTTCGGAGGCGTGGAGGGAGACCGGTTCCCGTTACTGACGAAGCTGCTGGACGTAAAAGAAGATATGTCGATTAAAGTCCATCCCGATGATTATTACGCTGGAGAGAACGAACAGGGAGAACTCGGCAAGACGGAGTGCTGGTATATTATTGACTGCAAAGAAAACGCAGAAATCATTTACGGACATACGGCGCGTTCAAAAACTGAGCTTGTCACAATGATTAACAGCGGTGACTGGGAAGGCTTGCTGCGAAGAATCAAGATTAAGCCGGGTGATTTCTATTATGTGCCGAGCGGTACGATACATGCTTTATGCAAAGGAACGCTTGTGTTAGAGACCCAGCAAAATTCAGATGCCACATATCGGGTCTACGACTATGACCGTCTCGAAACAAGCGGCAAGCCAAGAGAGCTTCATTTTGCAAAAGCCATTAACGCGGCGACCGTTCCCCATGTGGACGGATATATAGACGAATCAACCGAATCAAGAAAAGGAATAACAATTAAAACGTTTGTCCAAGGGGAATACTTTTCCGTCTATAAATGGGACATTAATGGAGAGGCTGAGCTTTCGCAGGATGAGAGCTTCTTGATATGCAGTGTAATAGAAGGAAGCGGTTCGCTTACGTATGGAAAAGAAACATGCCCGCTTAAAAAGGGCGATCACTTTATTTTGCCTTACAATATGTCCGACTTCACAATTAAAGGCACATGCACATTGATTGTGTCACACATGTAAACTTAATCTCACTTAGAGATTAAGTTTTTTATTTTTCAAAAATGGAATGGATTGACCTATAAATAGAGCATACGCGTGCCGATAAATAAACTAGTTTTATATACTCATTGAATAAGAAAGAGGAGAAGGAATGAAAAAGAGATTAATCGCACCGATGCTTCTGTCCGCCGCGTCCCTTGCCTTTTTTACCATAACCGGCTCTGCACAGGCTGCAGCGTATACGGACTACTCGATTTATAAGGTGGAGCCGGCAAAAACATTCAGTACAGAAAGCCAAGCCTCTCAGGCCGCCGCCAAATTGGAAAAAGACACAGGCTGGGATGCCTCCTATCAGGCTTCAGGAACAACAGCAACCTACCAAATTACCGCTACAGGCATACATAGCGAAGCACAAGCTAAAACCGTGCTGAGCGGACTGACAAAACAGACTGCCATTACAGGCACATCCAGTCCAGTCGGCAGCAAACAGCCGTATATGACCATCACATCCGGCGCAATTTCAAGTGAAAAACAGGCCAACACCCTGCTGGCCAAACTTAAGCAGGAAACAGGGGTATCCGGCGCTGTGAAGATGTCCGGCACAGCCCAGTTTTACATGAACGTGGTTACCTCGGAAATAGCAGATGAGATGAAGGTAAAGGAGCTTATCCAAGGCCTGACAAAGAAAACGGGGATAAAAAGCACGTACCAGCCCGTTACTCATGAAGTGTCTGTAACAAGCATTCAATCAGGTGCTATTATCGGAGACAGCAAGGCTGCCCAAGTCAAAAACGCATTCCAAAAAGAATCAGGACTGAAGGCATCATTAAAAGAAACAGCGAAAGGCCAAGCCTATTACACGTTTACAACAGCCTCTATATCAGGTGAAGCAAACGCCAAGACTTTGTTACAGCAGCTGAAACAAAGCACCGGAATTACGGGAAGCTACAAGTCAATCAATCAAAAAACTACAGCAGACGTATACAATGTCCAATCGGCTTATTTCAAAGGGCTGAATACAGTGAAGGATGCCATCAGCCAAATCAAGAAAAACACTGGGGTGTCCGGATATTATCAAAAGGTCGGCAAAAGCACATCATATACGGTAAACATGAAGAATTTGACAAAACAGCAGCTTCAAAAGGTCGACGCATTTTTCAAAAAGAAAAAATGGCATTACACGTCATCTGCCGTGAAAAAAACGGCAACATCATCTGCCTATCAAATTACGACTGCACAGATTTTAGGTGAGCAGCAGGCCAACAAAGCTGCGGCCTTCTTCACACAGAAAAAAGTAAAGGCAACGAAAAAAGCGACTGGAAAAAAAGCCGAAAACCAATATCAGCTCATTTCTGAAGAAACAACAGACCAAGCAAAAGTTACAAAAGGTTTGAACGTTTTAAAGAAGAATAAGCTAAGTGCTGCAGCAAAAACAGTAAAAAAACAAACTGCCAACACATTTAAAATTACAACTGAATCTCTGCTGGATGCGGCAAAAGTCAATGAAGCCATCACGTTCTTTAAATCGAATCAGATTTCAGCCGCAAGCAAAAAAACGGGTCAGACAGCAGGAAGTAAATATCAAATCACCACTGAGGCGATCATCAGCCAAGAGGACATCGATCGTGTACTTGCTTTTTTCAAAAAAAATAACGTCTCTGGCACAGCCGCGAAAACAGGCGCAACAGCATATACACAATACAAAATCCTGACATCTCAGCTCAGCAGCAAAACAGCATTGAACAATGGACTGAACTATTTTAAAGCTCAGCAGTTAAGCGCGAACTACACGACCAAAAGCAACACGCTTTATAAAATTAGCCTTAACGAGCAATTCACAGGCAATAGCGCAGCTTCAGCGGCATCAGCGAAGCTGAAACAATTATATGGATGGACATCATCCACTGTAAAAATAAAAAACGGTCCGCAAATCATGAAAACGAATTATAATCTCTCGCTTCGTGATATGGTTCAAAAACAAATGAAAGTCAGCCCGCAAACCGACGGTGCAGCTTACGTATCCCTCGCGTATATCAATACAGCAACCTCTACGGTTACAGCTGATGTACTCAACATCCGGTCAACACCGGCAGTCAGTCCGACGAACGTCATTGGCCAATTAAGAAAAGGTGATAAAGTGAGAATCATCGGCCAGACAAACGGCTGGGCTAAAATCAATATGGGGTGGAGAAACGCCAGCAGTGATGAAGTAGGACAATACGTTGACCCAAACAACTTTTCCATGGACAGCAAATACTACTTCCAATTTCTTAAGCTGTCACAGACAGCCGGCCTCAGCGTTGCCGAGGTCAATCAGAAAGTGCTTGCGGGCAAAGGCATCCTGACAGGGAAAGCAAAGGCATTTATCGATGCCGCAAATAAGTACAGCATCAACGAGCTATATTTAATCTCACACGCTCTCCTTGAAACAGGCAACGGAACATCCGATTTGGCCAATGGTTTAACCTATAACGGAAAAACCGTTTATAACATGTACGGAATCGGCGCATACGATAGCAACCCGAACTACTACGGCGCCAAATACGCATACGAGCAAGGCTGGTTCACTCCAGAAGCCGCCATTATCGGGGGCGCCAAATTCATAGGCACATCCTACATTCATAACACAGCCTACAATCAAGATACGCTATACAAGATGAGATGGTCAGCCACAGCTGCACACCAATATGCAACAGATATCGGCTGGGCGTACAAACAAGTAAACCGCATGTACAGCCTGTATTCATTACTGGATGGATACACACTGTATTATGATGTTCCGGAGTATCAATAAATAAAAAAACACCTTTTGCTGCGGGGGACTGACCCCTGTTTTTGAGACAGGGATCAAAACACCTTTTATACAGCCAATTGCCGATAGCTTATCGGTGATTGGCTGTTTAGTTTCGTTTGAATACGAATGTTGTTATAATAATAAATGTATTCTTTGACAGTGCGTTCTACGATGGCGGTCGTGGTTCGATCAATGCTGTTAAGATAGAACGTTTCAGACTTTAGTGAGGAATGAAACGATTCGATGGAGGCATTATCAGCGGGCGTCCCTTTGCGGGACATGCTCATGGTAATGCCTTTTGTTTTAACAGCTTTCTGATACTCATAAGATGTATACACAGATCCTTGGTCACTATGTAACACGCAGTTCTGAGGCAGTGTTGGCAGCTGATCAAGTGTGTTTAAGACAAAGTCTGTGTCCTGCTTATCTCCAATCGTGAAAGCAATTACTTCTCCATTGTATACATCCAATATACTGGAAAGGTACAATTGTTTCTGTCCATAAGGCAAATACGTGATATCCGTTACTAGTTTTTCAAGAGGATGATCGGACTGAAAGTTCCGATCTAATATATTATCAACCACGGCATATGGCTGCCCATTCTTCTTGCGCTTTTTCACCTTAACCCGGCACTGCCACTGATTTTTCTGCATGATACGCTGAACCGTTTTATGGTTAATACGCATTTCCTTTTTTAATATAGCTGTAATTTTTCGATATCCATATCGATACTTGTGCTCTCGGCACAACGTGCCGATTTGTTTTTCCGAATGGCACTTGGGATGATCTTTCATCAGGTTCTTCTTCCAACGATAATAAGACGCTCGTGAGATACCTAAATGAACACAGATATTCTGTACGGTCATTGTGCCGTGCAATACTTCTACAAGTTCGACTGACGTTTGGCTATCAACTTCCTTTCCAATTCGTTGTACTTTTTTAAAACTTCATTTTGTTGTCTCAGATAACGGTTCTCTGCCTGCAGTTTCTCTAATTCGGAAGAATACTCCGGACCTTTTCCGTAAGTGTATTGCTTACCAACAGGCTGTTCAAATCGATGTGTATCCCCAGCTTTATGCCATCTAACCCATGTCTGAACCTGCGTCTTATTCCTGATATTCAATTCCTGCATGATCTCTTTCATAGGCACGCCTGCCAATCTCATTTCTACAGCCTTCTGTTTGACTTCAATCGGATAACTCATTCTTGTTCCCATACAAAAAACACCTCCAAGTCTTATTTCGGATAACAACTATCCGTTTTCAAACTTGAAGGTGTTTTTTATTTGTCTCATCTTATGGGGTCAGTCCCGCAGCAAAAGGTGTTTTTTTATTATCTTTTAAGAACTTTATCCTCTAACGGTTCCTCTTCCTGAGGGAAAACAATTTGATCAATGACACGTTCACTTGCTTTCCCATCCAGATCATCAAAGAAATAATGTACAAATGAATCAATTTGATCGAAGTTATATTTCTCTTCTTTAATAATAGAAATCATTTGCTCAGACGTTTTCGCAAGCGGGCCTGGGATAAAGTCAAAGTAATCGTAATAGAAATCACGTTTCCGAATATAATCATCAACATCATAGCTGAAGAAGATCATCGGTTTATTTAATAAAGCATACTCAAAGCATACTGAAGAATAATCCGTAATCAGAACATCCGTCACAAGCAATAGCTCATTGATTTCTCTGAAAGAAGAGAAATCATAAAAGAAATCGCTGTACTGATAAGGGATATTGGCGTCGTTCCGAACGAACGGATGTATTTTAAATAAGAAGATATATTCATCCTTTAATTCATGATACAGACGGTCAAAATCAAGTACCTCAAAAGGATAATGGGCTGATTGCTGTCCATTTCCGCGGAAAGTAGGCGCAAAGAGGATAACCTTCTTATCTTTAAGGAATGGATATTCCGTATAAAGACGTTCCTTCACAAATGCTTTTTTCGCTTCATCAAAGAAGAAGTCTGTTCGCGGAACACCGGTAGCAATCACATTCTCAATGTCCACGCCAAAGCCCTCTGCATAGTGCTTCCGTATATTTTCAGAGCTGACAATAACCTTCGTGTAGTTTCTGTGGTTTTTCGAATGCGGTGACGGTCCTCCCGGCAGTCCGATTCGGCTGTAGCCGAATGTCTTAAAGGCGCCGACAGCATGCCACAGCTGGACAAGATCAGCATTTTTACGGATTTTTAACGGATAAATAATCGGATAAAAATCATCTATAAAAATGATCTTGCTAGTCGCAAAATGATAAGCCATTGACATTAGTTCAGACAGGCTTTTTCTGTCACGTATGCTGCTCTTTAAGAAAAATTTAAAATCAAAGTTTTCTTCCCGCTTCAGCAGTTCCTCGTAAACAAATTCAAAGTTGCCTGTCAAATCAAGACGGCTGTCGGAAGCAAAGACGATCTTGTTCGACTTAATTGGAAGCAGGCGGAACACATCATAAGCAAAATGGAACAAGCTCGTATTCAGCTTGCGCAAAAAGCGGTTTGCTTCTTTTCCGGTATCAAGCTCCAAAAGGCTCGGATCAATTTCCTGCAGTTTGTTGCAAGACAAATTAATCGTCTTTTCGCTCTCATCATAGTTGACAATCAAATTGAACTTCATCAGCTTTTTAGCTGAATGAAATTCCATCTTTGTCGCATACACATCATTAGAGAGGAAACTGCTGACATTTCCGACCGTATGCACTTCCTGGTGTTTGATATTTTGGTCATCGACTGCCTCGATTTCGAGAAAGAGCTTATACTCGCCTTGGGGAAGAGGCTTGTCATTCATCAATTTAGAAAAGTTAATCTGCTGTGAAAATCCTGCCCATTTATAGGCTTCAGGCACATTTGCAGTATTGATGGATAACTGTTCTACAGGACAATCGCGCAACGAAACAGCTGTGAATAAAACACCGTTGTTCACCAATAATAAACGTTTGCGGACCTGATCCTCTTTTTGCAGAGGCAGACCCTTAATATACATATAACCCGCAATCTTAAGGATCGACCCATTCCAAGAAAACTCAGAAATTTTTCTGACAGGCACTTGCTGATTTTCTTCGACACGCTTCGTTTTATCAAAAAGAGAAAAGACTCTGTTATCTGTTGGATGAACAATCAGAGCTGTATTTTCTTTTTTCGCTTTCTTTCTTGATCTGAAAAGTCTGTTCTTAATCTTTCTGGCAAGCTTCACTTTGTACCTCACTTTCTCCTAATCGGCACCAGATGTTAAAAATGATGAAATAAAATCGGCTACCCGCTCTGAAGATTTGCCGTCTTGATGGGTAATAAACTTCTGCGAAAAAGCTTCAATCCGCTTCGTATCAGCTTCATGCACATTCTCGATGTCTCGTACAAGCGATGTAACGTCTTTAGAAATCGGCCCGGGCACAAATGATTCAAATGGATAGTAGAAATCTCGTTCTTCTAAATAGTCTTCTAAATCCGGGCAGTAAAAATACATCGGACGCTTCAGCAGGCTGTATTCGAAAATGACTGAAGAATAATCGGTTATCAGTCCATCAGAGATTGCCATCAAATCATACAAAGAGTACGAATCGGATAAATCCAGCACAAAATCATCCTCTTCCGTACGCGCGTGCTGGCGCATATACGGATGAAGATGGAGCATGACGACATAATCTTTATGGTTTAGCGCTGATTTTAATTGTAGCAGATCAAGCGGGGTAGCGTAACCCTCTTGATGATGTCCGCTGCCTCGAAAGGTAGGAGCATACAAAAGCTTTTTCTTATGCTTAAGTTCAGGATAAGCCCGATCAAACTGATCTTGAACAGTGCGAATATGTTCCTGATCATAAAAATAATCTGTTCTCGGTATACCAAGCGGCAAAATCTGCTCTTGCTCCATTTGAAAAGCTTCAGCAAAATGCGGAACGGCAGCGGGTGCGCTGACAATCGCATAGTCATAGTTAGAATGCACAGGAACGATCTTCAGGTAATCGGAAGAAGGTCCAAACGGCTTGTTCACAATGCTGTAGCCAAATTTTTTAAACGCACCGCAAGCATGCCAAAGCTGGATGGCTACTGTTTCCTTTCGTTTGGGAACAACGTACAAAGGAAAATAATAATCATCCAACAACAGCACACGGCATGTGGCAAGATGATATAAAGAGCTGAAAAGATGAAGCAAATACGAAGCTCGTCCGATCAACCCCTTATCCATCTTGCGAAATAGCAGGGTAATACGAAGAGACGGATCTTGCTCCAGCTTTTCATAGACTGCTTTGAAATTATCACTTAAATGATCCTCACGATAGGAAGCTATGACAACTTTGTTATGCTGTACTGGTAATAAAGCGCTCAATAGTTTATAAGCAGTGCCGAATACTCCTTTTATAATTCGTGTAAGGAATGTTTTCACTGTTTAAATGTCCCATTCAATAACAGTTTTTCCCCAAGATGAAGTCAAATCTGCTTCAAACGCGTGTGTAATTTCCTCAATACTGCGTACCGGAAAGCGTCCGCCGACTAATGTTTCTAAATAATCAACGACTTCTGGGTATTGAGCTAAAAAGTCTACAGTACGGGCAAAATCCTCGCGTCCGCTGCGGCTGCTGCCGATCAGCGTAATCCCTTTTTCAAGCACCATTCTTGTTTCAATTTCCACTGGGTATTCCGATACGCCTAAGAGCGCTACACATGCTTCAGGATGAACATGGGCGATGATCTGTTCAATCGCGCTTTCACTGCCGCGTCCGCCTACACATTCAAAGGCATGATCGATTCTCACATCTTCAGGAATGTCGTTGATTTGATAAGCTGCATCAACAAAAGAGAAATGATCAAGTTTATAAGGCGTTTTTCCGAAAATAAACACTTTGCTGTCCGGATATTTCTTCTTCAAAAGAAGCGTCATGATAAATCCGAGGTTTCCGTCTCCCCAGACACCAAATGTGTCACGCTTCTTATGCGCCATCCGTTCAAATCGGGAAAGCGCATGGACTGCAATGGTGATTAGCTCGGTAAAAGCTGCTACATGCGGATTAATGCTGTCCGGAAGTTCAACGAGCCGATCCGCGGCCATAAACATGTAATCCTGCATGAAACCGTCATAACCGCTGGAACGGAATCTGCTGGACCGCAGATAATTTTCCGCAATCACTTCATGCTCTTCAACCGGTGTATTCGGCACCATGACAACCCGTGTTCCGACTTTAAAAGTGCCGGTCGGATCAAACATCACTTTTCCGATTCCTTCATGGATCAGGGCCATCGGCAGTTTTTTATCCATGGCTTCTTTGCCGCGGGAACCAGTGTAATAACGCTGGTCGGCAGCACAGATGGATAAATGGGTAGGCCGGACGACGACCTTATCTGAATGGACAACTTTATCTTTATACGTCACTTCAAATTGTCGGGCAGAAACTAAACGATACGTTTGATTAATCATTGTGAAATTCGCTCCTGTAAAATGGCATTTGCCACTTTTAAGTCATATGGTGTCGTTACTTTAATATTAAAGACTTCACCGCGAACCAGCTTCACTTTTTCACCAGCTAGTGAACAGATTTTACAAGCGTCAGTCAGTACGGCTTTTTGATCATCTGAGAGCTGATTATAAAGTTCGACCAATTTGCTGATGCGGAAGCTTTGCGGTGTTTGTCCCTGATACATATTATCGCGTACAGGAATATCAGAGATAAACTCTTGGTCTTCTGAAGCGATAATTGTGTCAATGGCTGATATGACTGTGTCGACAGCGCCATATTGAAGAACAGCATCAATGTTTTCCTCGATAATACGATGAGTCAAAAATGGGCGCACAGAATCATGGGTAATAATCACGTCATCATCCTGAATGCCAAATTCTTTTTCGATGTAACGGATACCGCTCATAATTGATTCATTGCGGTCGCTTCCGCCTTCCACCACGACCAGGCGATCATCGTTTCCAATGAATTTCTTTAAAATATCTTTTGTATGGTTAATCCACTCTTTAGGTGAAACGATTAAAATCTTATCGAAACGGTCATTTAATAAAAATTTTTCAACCGTATGAATAATAATAGGACGTTTATTTAACGGCAAAAACTGTTTTGGCATATTGACATTTCCCATGCGGGAACCTTTTCCACCGGCTAGAATCTCAGCATAAATCATAAAATGACTCCTTCCTTACCACAACTCATAATGTTTTATAAAGGGTTTTCATATTATTTGCAATACCGATCTTTATTATATATAAAGATCAGTATGATTTCTCGTTTATATAGCGTAAAAGCTGCTTGCTGGCATTTCCTTTAGAGTACAGATTCCATTCATGGGAAAAACGCTCCACTTCAGATTGAAGCTTGTTTATATCTTGCATCTGTTCTAGGAGCATTTCTGAATCAATGCAAGGCACCCCAGGTATCATCTCTGTATAATTTCTAATCAAACCGCGTGTTTTGTCGTAAGCAACCATATCATACGCATAAAACAGAATGGGTTTGTCCAACAGAGCAAATTCAAAAGGAACTGAAGAGTAATCCGATATTAACAGATCGCTCATTTTTAAAAGGTCTGCAAGAGGGAGATCTGATACATCTTTTATCCACTCATTATTGACAGGTAAATCTGCAGATTGTTTCATAACAGGATGCAATTTTACTGCAAGCAAAAATTCTCCTTTTAAATCATATGCCAGCTGTTTTTCTGAAAATGGCAGCGAAAAGCTTTCAAACTGATGATCCCTGAAAGTCGGGGCATACAGAATGATTTTTTTCCCTGCCGGCAGATGGTGTTTGCATTTTAGTTCATGACCGTTTTTGCCGGCCTCATAGTAAGCATCAGTTAATGGCACGCCAAATCGAAGAAATTTATCCTCTGTGATATCGAAAAATTCCTTGAATATGTCGGCCATGTGTT
Source organism: Bacillus sp. FSL R5-0434 (assembly GCF_038004745.1). NCBI lineage: Bacteria > Bacillati > Bacillota > Bacilli > Caryophanales > Bacillaceae > Bacillus > Bacillus sp. FSL R5-0434. The sequence goes on along the minus strand of NZ_JBBORV010000001.1, from coordinate 3,591,396 downwards.
CAGAACCGACGACAATCCGGTCAAATGAAGCATATACCTTACGAAAGCGTCTCACGTCAGACCGGGAACGGTTCTGAGTATTGATATCCTTTAACCCAAAGCGCTTAAACGCCCCGTTCGCATGCCAGACTTGTATGCACTCAATATCCGGCCGGCTGGCCAAAACAGTTGTTAGAACAAAATAGTTATCAACAACCACGGCTTTACTGCTCAGCATAGAAAAGACCGCTTTACATATATGAAGCGGGTGTTTTTCATTAATAACTGAGACGGAGAGTGCCGGAAATTCATCTGCCAGTGATTTGGCGTGCTGGGTAAGCAGCACATTAATGTTAAAGGAATATTGTTCCTCCTGATATTCCTTTAACAGAGCACGGGCATTATCAGGAAAAGAGACAAGCAGGGTCAGTTGATTCCCCGGTTTTACCCAAAAGAGTAAAGCGCCAATGACTTTTATGAACAAAGAATAAAAAAACGCAAACATAGATTGAGGGTTCACCCTGTCATCAGCTCTAATGGGCTGTCAAAGATTATCCGCTGATACAGCGAATGATTCATATATTTCATTTAAACCATAGCTCCTTTAAAGACCGTTTACAAATGGCGTGATTGATCTTTAACCTGCCCTGTATATTGCGGCTTGGCTGAAGCTCGTTCATGCTTCAGCACGGCTGTAACATATTTAGGAATGCTCAGCATTCTTCTCCAGCGCGAAGGGTTGGTGATCAGCCTGTACATCCATTCAAGGTGAAAACGGATAAAAAACGACGGCGCTCTTTTTACATTGCCGCTAAACACATCAAAACTGCCGCCGAGCCCTACAGCTACAGCTTGAGGGAATAAATGCCTGTATTTATGGATAAAGAACTCCTGAACAGGGTAACCTAACGCGACAAACACCATATCCGGCTTTGCAGCAGCAATCTTGTCTGCCACTTCACTTTGATCCTTGACATAGCCGTCAGAGTATCCGGCAATTTCAACTCCAGGATAATCACGGCGGACTCGTTCGATTGTTTGCTCAATAACATGTTTTGCTGCACCGTAAAAGAAAACACGCTTTTTCTTTTGGTGAGCCTTATCCAACAGGGACGTAAACAAATCATAGCCGGCTATTCTGGATTGAAGAGGCCTTCCGATTAACTTGGAGACCATAACAACACCAATACCATCCGGCAAAATAAAATCAGCAGATGAAAGAACTGTTTCATATCGCGGATTTTGCATCGCTTCAAACCCGATCTCTGGATTTGCCGTAACAATAAACGCTCCTTTGGCCTGATCCAAATATGAAGTTTCCAAATGGGATACAAATGAAGACAATTCACCGTCTACAAAATCTAATTGATTAATGGGTTTCGTTTGCATTATGTCAACCCTCCTTTTCATCTATATGTCTATAAAAAACATGTGTCATTCGTATAGTTTGTGTAAAGACCATAATTCATCACTTTACCTGAAAACATCTTACCCTATCATACCACAAAAATCTTTAGGAACTTTTAACATTCACATTACAATTCCTTCACGTTTTGACGATGAATTAATATGAGGAGGGTGTACAAAATAAATGACGTAACACAAAGCAAATCGTTTCACTCAAATTGATGACAAAAGAATCGATGTTTCCATAAACGAAAGCTTGGTATAATGAAATGAGATAAGGCATTAGACCTGTAAATTTTATACAACAACATAGATTTATCCCAAATATTATTAGCAATTGACATTTTTAAAGAGCCTTAACTTTTATAGGAACTTATGCTATTATTGTTCATTATTAATGGTACGTAAAATTTATGTCGAAATTATAAACAGTTTGTTAAGTTTTTTGGTTTTTATCTGGCACTCTCAGTTGAAAACGGTTGGAAGGTGATGTTATCTAATGAAGAAAGTGATAACGTACGGAACATTTGATTTATTTCACTATGGACATATGAAGCTGCTTGAACGAGCAAAAGACCTCGGAGATTACTTAATCGTAGGCTTGTCTACAGATGAGTTTAATTTGCAAAAACAAAAAAAATCGCATCATTCTTATGAACATAGAAAACTCATTTTAGAAACAATCGATTTTGTGAATGAAGTCATTCCAGAAAAAAACTGGGAACAAAAAATCTCAGATATCAAAAAGTACGGAATTGATACGTTTGTCATCGGTGATGACTGGAAAGGGAAGTTTGATTTCTTAAAGGAATATTGCGAGGTCATATACCTTCCAAGAACAGAGGGCATTTCAACTACTCAAATCAAAAAAGACATGGCTAGTCTATAGAAGTACTAATTAAAAGAGGCTTGAAGTAATGTTCAGTTGCTTCTTTTTTTCTTGTGTGCGTGAATTATAAATTTTTGCTCTTTAAGGAGTTTATGATGAAATCGTTTATTTTAAATAAATGCAGAAGTTTATTAATTAAGGTATATTCGGTGCTGTTTCAACTTTTCGCTCTTCTGCCAAGAAACAACAAATTAATTTTATTTGAAAGCTATTCTGGCAAACAGTTTAGCTGCAATCCCAGAGCAATCTACGAATATCTTCAGGAAAATAAAGATAGATATGACTATAAGTTAATATGGAGTATTGATAAGCGTTACATGTCGGCATTAGAAGGTGTGGATGCAGCATATATTAAAAGGTTTTCTTTCAAGTGGCTTTGGTACATGGCCACTGCAAAGTATTGGATAACAAATAGCCGCCTCCCATTATGGATCCCAAAACCCAAAAAAACATTGTATGTGCAAACGTGGCATGGCACTCCGTTAAAAAAGCTTGCTAATGATATGGATGAAGTGCATATGCCGGGGACTACAACTGAAAAATACAAACAAAATTTTCTGCGGGAAGCTAGCAAGTGGGATTATTTAATTTCTCCTAATGCTTATTCGACTGAAATTTTTAAAAGTGCGTTTCAATTTAACAAAGAAATCATAGAGGCTGGTTATCCGAGAAATGATATTTTGTATTCTTCAAATAAGGAATCATTAATTAAAAAGGTAAAGCAAGAGTTAGGAATTAATGAGGATAAAAAAGTTATTTTATATGCACCAACATGGAGAGATAATGAGTTTAAGAAGGTTGGCCAATATAAATTTAAACTCCAATTTGATTTAGAAGAAATGAAAAGAGAACTTGGAGAGTCTGTAGTAATTCTTCTAAGAATGCATTATCTAGTTTCAGAACAGTTTAATTTAGGCAAATATAATGATTTTGTTAAGGATGTTTCTTTATATAAAGATATAAGGGATTTGTATTTAATTAGTGATTTGTTAATAACAGATTATTCTTCTGTTTTTTTTGATTATATAAACTTAAAAAAACCCATTGTATTTTTTGTGTATGATCTCCCGATTTATCGTGACTCTATTAGAGGTTTTTATTTTGATTTTCAACAAAAAACCCCAGGAAGCTTTGTGCAAACAAGTGAAGAACTTATTAAGACAGTTAAAGATTTGCTGCATAACCCTTATATAGATAATAATTACGAGCTTTTTTACAATGAATTTTGCAATTTAGAAGATGGACAGGCTTCTAAAAGAGTTATTGAGACGATTCTTTAAAACTTCTATACAAAGAGGTACTAACATGTTTTCTATAATTATGCCAATATATAACTCCGAGAATTACTTGAAGGCTTCAATAGAGAGTGTTATCCAACAATCAATCGGTTTTAAAGAAAATATAGAACTTATATTAATAGACGATGGTAGTGTGGACCACAGCTCTCAAATTTGTGAATTATATAAAAAAACATATCCGAATAATATCAAATTTTTTAAGATTGAAAATTCAGGGCCTTCTGCCGCTAGAAATTGTGGATTGTTGAATGTAAGTGAAAAATCTAAATTCATTGGTTTTCTAGATTCAGATGATGTACTCTCTAAAAATGCTATACAAAGTGTTTATAATTTTTTTTGCAATTGCGGAAAAGATACAAATATAGCTGTTTTGCCAGTTTATTTTACAGGTGAAAAAAAAGGCGATCATAAGTTAAATAATAGATTTGAAAAAGGGACCAGGATTATAAACATTCTTAAAGAGTATAAATCTGTCCATTTTTATATTGGAGGAACTTTTTATAGAAGGCAAATTATAAATCATAAGGTTCTGTTTGATGAATCCATGGATTTCTGGGAAGACGCTATATTTATCAATCAGTTATTGCTAAATGAAAAAAGTTACGGAGTAGTTGCAGAAGGGAAATATTTCTATAGAAAGCGGAAAGAAAAGAATTCATTAGTGGATGGTTCATGGTTAAACAAAAATAGGTATTCTTATTTGCTGGATGTAAGCTATATGACTTTGTTTATGAAGTCAATCGAAAAATACAATGCTATTCTTCCTTATATACAATATTTGATTATTTACCATATAAAATTGTTTTTGTATCCTAGTTATCGAGAGATTTATAAGACGGTTTTAAATAAAAGTGAGCAAAGAGATTTTATTCATTCTTATATTAATATTCTCAAACATATCGATACGCAATATATAAACGAACAAGATATGCCTATATATTATAAAGAATTTATGTTTTTTCTAAAAGAAGAAAATACAGAAGGTCTTGAAAGAATAAAAAAAGAAAAAATATTTCAAAGTTCCTGCACTGTTACTAAAACAAAGATTAAAGGGTGGAAACTCGAATTAACTGGACACTTTATTAACCAGTATTATGAAATGCAAGAAAGTGATTTCATATATGTAAAGTACTTTAAAACTTTAAAAATATGCAAGCGCAAAGAATTGAAAAAATCTATTGAAGTATGGGGATATAAGTTAAGAGATTTTAAATATGCTGGCTTTGTTGTTGAAATACCAATTTGGGCCTTTGCTTTCGAATTTATTTTAAAAACATCAGATAGTGCTATAAAGCTTAATCATGTAAACATATTTAGAAGTTTACTCGTGAAAATTTTCAAAAGATAGTTAAAGAAGATAATTATATTCATATTACCAAAATATTGATTTTTATTCAAAGGATTAAACAATTTATTCACAATGTTTTTCTATCTATTACCCGGATTCTTTTTAATATAAACATTTTGTTAGGAGTAAATTTGTATGGAAGATAAGAATTATAAATTTGATTTTAGTGTAATAATGCCAATTTACAATGTGGAAATGTATTTAACTGACGCTATAGAAAGCGTGATTAATCAGACTTTAGGCTTCAATAACATTCAATTAATACTTGTTAATGATGACAGCCCTGACAAAAGTGAGATCATATGCAGAGAATATGAACAAAGGTATCCAAACAACGTAGTTTATGTAAAGAAACAGAACGGCGGAGTTAGCAGTGCGCGAAATTTCGGATTAAAGTATGCTGAGGGGAGATATGTTCAATTCCTTGATCCGGATGATTTAGTTTCAAAAGAAACATTTGAAAATGTTTTAAACTTTTTTAACCAACACAAAGAAGATATTGATATTGTAGCAATACCAATATTTTTCGAAGAAGGAAGAATTGGAGAACATAACCTTAATAATAAATTTACTTCGACAAGAATTTTGGATGTGGAAAAAGAGCCACAACATATATTAACCCATTGCTGTTCTACTTTTATAAAAAAAGATGCTTTAACAAATATTTGTTTTGATGAGAACTGTAGAATCGGGGAAGACGCCAAGCTGGTTAATTTAATTATATCAGGTAAAAAAAAGTACGGTTTAGTTAAGGAAGCTAAATATCACTATAGAGTAAGAGAAGACGGTTCGTCTGCAATGCAGAATGCTAAAGCAAATAAAGATTGGTTTAACCATTCACTTATTACATTTTCTAAGAGTTTAATTAATATGACAAAGAATCATGAAGAAAAAATACCTCTGTTTCTTCAATATATGATTATGCATGATCTGAAGTGGAAATTATTAATTAGGGATATTAGTGAAACACCTTTAAATCAAAATGAATATCAAGAATTTTTAAAATTAATTCGAGAAGTACTTTCATATATCGATGATAGTGTCATTATTGAAGCAAAAAGTATAAGTCATTTTTATCTTTATCATGCTTTAAAAATAAAACATGGTGAAAATTATAATAAGTATGTATATGAAATAGAAACTGACCAAGATTTTTATTTGTACAGAGAAGATGAAATTGTATCTAAATTATCAAATCAAACTCTAACTATTGAAATCTTAGAAGAAAATAAGGATTCTATTCATATAGAAGGTTTTTGGAGCTCGCTATTTAAAGCAAAAGGTTTTGATTTTTATGCTAAAATTGGTGAAAAAAGAGTAAAAGCAAAGATTATAAAAAGACAGCATAATGATTATGTTAGTTTAGGAGAAGTAATCAAAAAATATCCTGGTTTTTCTATAGATATCCCAAAAAAATATCTTACTGGCAATCACCATATAGAATTTTTTATCACTAAGGGCAATAAGAGAAAAATGACAAAGCTTCGTTTCTTTAAGTATTCAGGTTTATCAAATGAATTATTTAATTCCTATGCCGCTAAACGAGATTATATTTTTTATTACAATTATAAAAAATTACTGTTCGAACAAAACAACTTTAAAAATAGATTTATAAAAGAATTTCGTTTCTTGAAAACTCTTAATAAAATAAGCGGTAAGTCAAAGAAACGAAAATCAGCAATTAAAAAGGCTATGTTGGCACGAGTGGCACATCATGTGTTCAGTTTTTTTAACAAAAAACCAGTATGGTTATTCGTAGATAGACAAGACAAAGCTGATGATAATGCCGAACATCTTTATAAGTATGCTATCAATCAGAACGATGGTGTAAAAAAGTACTTTATTATAAAAAAGGATAGCAAAGATTATGACCGAATTAAAAAATATGGAAAGGTAATTCCCTATCGATCTCTCAGACATAAAATTTTGACTTTGGCTTCCTCCAAAGTAATATCTACACATGCAGATATATGGGTTGTAAATCCATTTTTCAATATGGAGATATATTTTAGAGATCTATTTAAATTTGAGTTTGTCTTTTTGCAGCATGGAATAACAATGGCTGATCATTCAGAGTGGTTAAATAAATATAGTAAGAATATAAAATTGTTAATAACATCAGCAAAACCTGAATATCGTTCTATTATTAAAGGGAATTACAATTATAAAAAAGAAAATATCTTTTTAGGCGGATTTCCGAGATACGATAATCTAAAGAAGAGTGAAGGGGAAAAGCAGCTTTTAATAATGCCTACATGGAGAAAGGATATTGTATTACCAAAAGATCAGGCAAAGGGAGTTAGACCTTACAATCCAAAATTTAAAGAGAGTGAATACTTTGCAAGGTATAATGCATTAATTAATGATGATAGACTAATTGAATTTGCTAAAAAAAACAACTATAAAATAACCTTTTTTCCACATCCAGACATCCAACAACAAATTGAGGATTTTAAAAAGCATGAGTACGTAGAGTTTGCTGATTATAACAGCAGCTATCAAATGTTATTTAATTCATCAAATATAATGATTACTGATTTTTCATCTGTAGCTTTCGATTTTGCATACGAGAAAAAGCCTGTAATCTATTATCAATATGAAAATTCATATCATTTTAAACTTGATTATTATGATTATAAGAAAATGGGCTTTGGAGATGTAATAAATAATCATGATAGCTTAATTGATAAAGTTATCTATTATATGAAGAATAATAGTCGTATGGAAGATAAGTATAGAAAAAGAGTAGACAACTTTTTTGCATATACTGATAAAAATAACAGACACCGCATTTATAATGCTATTCTGCAATTAGACAATAATAAAGTTGCTAAATAAGTTTTGTTTTATATAGGCATTAAACTAATGAAAGGAGAAGTTCAACGGGAACTTCTCCTTTTAAAAAGTGAAAAAAAACTCAACATCTGTTACAATAATCTGCGGTGCTTTCAAATTTCTTTAACCGAAAGATCCCAAAAATCATTTAAGTCTAAGGAAGATAAACAATGAATGCATTAGTAAGAATCGTAAAAGAGCAAGTGACATCGTTTCCTTTAATTTTGCGCTTGGCTTCGTATGAGACAAAGTCTCAGTATCAGATGAATTATCTTGGTGTATTATGGCAGTTTTTAAATCCCCTCATTCAAATGCTGGCGTACTGGTTTGTATTTGGCATGGGAATTCGTAACAGTAAGCCGATCATAACGGGTATCGGAGAAGTGCCTTTTATTGTTTGGATGCTGGCTGGTTTGATTCCATGGTTTTTTATTAGTCCGACGATTCTTGATGGATCAAACAGTGTGTTTAAGCGGATCAATATGGTCGCGAAAATGAATTTTCCGATCAGTTCGCTGCCATCTGTCGTGATTGCTTCAAATTTATTTAGTTATTTTGTGATGATGGGTGTTTATGTCATAGTTCTGTTAGCAAGTGGTATTTACCCAAGCTTGCATTGGATACAATATATTTACTATTTAATCTGCATGATTGTATTTATGTTTTCGTTTAGTTTGTTTAACTCTACAATCAGTGTGCTTGTCAGAGATTATCAATTTTTACTCCAGGCAGTTACCAGATTATTGTTCTTCTTGCTTCCGATTTTTTGGAATATATCAGAGCAGCTTGGAAAAAATCATCCGAACCTTCTGCCTGTGCTGAAACTGAATCCGATTTATTATTTGATAGAAGGATTCCGGAACAGCTTCTTAGACGGGAAATGGTTTTTCCAAGATATGAAATACACGCTGTATTTCTGGCTGTTCACTTTTCTTTTATTAACAGTAGGTTCTATCCTGCACATGAAATTCAGAGACAAGTTTGTTGACTTTCTTTAATACGTAAGGAGATTGTACGATGAAACTAAAAGTTTCGTTTCGAAATGTTTCAAAGCAGTATCATTTGTATAAAAAACAATCGGACAAGATTAAAGGATTGTTTTTTCCGGCTAAGGATAATGGTTTTTTTGCTGTGCGGAATGTCTCCTTTGACGTGTATGAGGGAGAAACAATCGGCTTTGTAGGGATAAACGGGTCGGGGAAATCGACTATGTCTAACCTGCTGGCTAAAATTATTCCGCCGACCAGCGGTGAAATTGAAATGAACGGCCAGCCGTCGCTGATTGCGATCGCGGCCGGTTTAAATAATCAATTAACGGGCCGGGACAACGTCCGGCTCAAGTGTTTGATGATGGGTCTAACAAATAAAGAAATTGATGACATGTATGACAGTATCGTTGAATTTGCGGAGATTGGCGATTTTATTAATCAGCCGGTTAAAAACTATTCCAGCGGGATGAAATCGCGTCTCGGTTTCGCGATTTCCGTTCATATTGATCCGGATATTTTAATTATTGATGAAGCGCTCTCCGTAGGAGACCAAACGTTTTATCAGAAATGTGTAGACAGAATTAATGAGTTTAAAAAACAAGGAAAAACCATTTTCTTTGTCAGCCATTCCATCGGCCAGATTGAGAAAATGTGTGACCGCGTTGCTTGGATGCATTACGGCGAACTTCGGATGTTTGATGATACAAAAACCGTTGTGAAAGAGTACAAAGCGTTTATTGACTGGTTTAATAAGCTCTCGAAAAAAGAAAAAGAAACATATAAAAAAGAGCAGACGGAAGAGCGCAAGAAAGAAGATCCTGAAGCTTTTGCCCGTTTCCGCAAAAAGAAGAAAAAGCCAAAATCACTGGCCAACGCAGTACAAATTGCGATTTTATCTATCCTGTTAGTTTTTGTTGCGGGTACGATGTTTTTTGATGCCCCGCTTCGAACGATTGCTTCGTTTGGCGCAATTCCGCAGAATGAAGTCAAGAATCATCATAGCGATGCAAAGGGCAAGATGGAGGAAAGCCTAACTGCAATGAATAAAAAAGGCTTTATAGCTGATGAAGAAGTGACAGTCTATAAAGACCAAGATCTGAAAAAGAAGGCCGGTGCTACACTGCCTTTCGGTACTGCAGTGACGGTAAGCGCAAAAGGCAAACAAGCAGCAAAAGTTAAGTTTCACGGACATTCTTATTTTGTGAAGCAGAATGCTGTTGCGACTGATGTGAAGAAGGCGGAATTGCCGGCTTCTGCTTTTACACCCCATGTCCAGCAAAACGCAGCAGCTTCCTATGAATACTTCCTGAAGTTCCTCGGAGACAGCAGTGACAGTATTCAATCGAAACTGAACGGCTTTACAGAAGGAGAAACAGCTGACGGCAGAAAGACTTTGGATTTTGATTATGAAAAGATCAGCTATGTATTGGAAGATAATAAAGCTTCACAGCTTATCTTTCACAACATTTCTCCCGTTACTCCAGCGTCATTATCATTAAGTGATGGAGATGTATTGTATGACAGCAGCAAGGATCGTTTTCTTGTGAATACAGCTGATCAGGTCTTCGCAGTTGATAATGAAGAGCATACGCTGACTTTAATGTCGAAATAAGAAAAGGCTATTGGATGAATGTCCAATAGCCTTTTTGTTTAGATTTCTTCTTTGTTTAATAAGTTTTCCATGAATGGAACAAGCTGTCCGCGGAGTTCTTTATCTTGCATCGCAAATTCAAGAGTTGTTGTGATAAAGCCAAGCTTTTCACCAACATCATAGCGTTTGCCTTCAAAATCGTAAGCAAACACTCTTTGAATTTCATTCAGCTTTTGAATGGCGTCTGTCAGCTGAATTTCTCCGCCTGCGCCAACCTGCTGCTCCTCTAAGTACATAAAGATCTCAGGCGTAAATACGTAACGGCCTAAGATGGCAAGATTAGAAGGTGCTGTGCCTTTAGACGGCTTCTCAACAAAGTTTTTCACCTGGTAACGGCGACCTTCACTTGTCAGCGGATCGATAATACCGTAGCGGTGAGTTTCTTCTTCAGGCACTTGCTGAACACCTATAATAGAAGAAAGTGTTCTTTCATACTCATCCATTAACTGGCGCAATCCTGGTTTTTCCGCCTGAACAATATCGTCTCCAAGCAGAACCGCAAAAGGTTCATCGCCGATAAAGTTACGCGCGCACCACACAGCATGTCCAAGCCCTTTAGGCTCTTTTTGACGGATGTAGTGGATGTCAGCCAGATTGGAAGATTTTTTCACTTTTTCAAGGAGTTCAATCTTTCCTTTTTCTTCAAGGTTTCTTTCAAGCTCAGGAGAGTAATCAAAATGATCCTCGATCGCACGCTTGCTTTTACCTGTTACAATAATAATGTCCTCAATACCGGACTCAACAGCTTCTTCAATTATGTATTGAATGGTTGGCTTATCTACGATAGGAAGCATTTCTTTCGGCATTGCTTTCGTAGCCGGCAAAAATCTCGTTCCGAGACCGGCTGCAGGGATTATGGCCTTACGTACTTTTTTCACTTTCAAAGCACCTTCCTTAAGAACAGATTTAGGTTCAGCTTTATGAAATGCTGAGTATTTAAAATTTTGGAGTTTCTTTTTTCTCAGTACCCTATTTTCAATCTGTTAAACACATTTAATCATATAAGAAAAACCAATATTAAACAAGGGTCAATTCAGTGGGATTTAGATCTGGAAAATATAGAAAATACAAAAAATATCATTAGTTAATTTTCAGTAACAGATAGAGGTTATCGGCTTAAAATGTTCCAAAAAGTTCTTGAGATTTAACTGTTTCTTCATTCTAGAGCCAGCTGATTAAACATGATATAATGTACTTCTGAAAATGACTGTACGATTTTTAGCGAAAGGTAATTATAAATTATGACGATTAAGGTTTCTCATCCTAAATTAGCATATGTTTGTTCAGGGCTTCACTCTGCAAAAAAAAACAACATTAATTCAATTGATTGGAATTATCCAATGGACATTGTTACTTTAAATCATGAGCCTAATGAACCTTCCTTTTTTAAAGATGCTGCTGTTATCAATTTGTACAGCTTCTTTAAAGGGCCTGAACCTCAGAAACATAAAATAGAGCATCAGGTTGAAGAAGAAGGTTTAACGTATGTTCAAGAACAAGACAAACCAATATTTCGATATTACCGTGACGGGCGTTATATAAAATATCAAAGATTTACAGCAGGGGGAACACTTGCTGTCGCGGATTATTTTAATGATAATAGGCAAAGGTTTAAACGAGAGGAATATGATGCAAACGGCTATGTACACAGCTTGATGTACATGGACTTGGAGACCAACAAACCAAAGCAGCATCTCTTTTTGAGGGCTGACGGCACCTGTTATATGACTAAGTGGTATAAGTATGATGGATCGACTGAAAAAATTATTATTTTTGACGAAAAAGACAGTATAGAGGGTGTATTATATTCAGAAAATGAACTTTCCCAGTATTTTCTGAGCCGCTTGATACATGAAACGGACTATCTGCTGTTAACTTCAGAAATGAAAATTTATTCAATGCTGAAGCTTCTTTCAGCGAAATATTCGACAGCGTACTTAGGTTTTATAGAGACGAATGATATTTTGGACAACCCTGAAGAAGAAATAAACTATCTTGATGCTTACGTAGTCCCTTCTTTGACGAGATATAATGACACGATTGAAAGAACGGGACCCCGTTCGAACATTTACTATGTTTCTGAAGAACCGTTTGCCCGCAAACGTTTTGTGGACAAACTTATTGATCAAGTGTCTTTTAACAATAAATTGAGAGATATGAATGTTGAGCTGTTAACAGCAGAATGGCGATCAAAATCTGACTTGTACTTGTCAGCAAAGGCAGCATTTAAAGGTGAAGTTCCGGCCCATTCCGTTGGTCGTAATAAAATGTACTGGAAACTAAAAAATAAGAAGAGCGGCACCGAATGTACGTTTAGCGCTCAGGTAAACAGAGAGGTAGATTTAATTTTTACTGTAAGCGGGACACTTCGTATTCACTCAGCATTAGATGACCTCTCTACGATTGAATTGTATCTCTGTTCTGAGTGGGATAATAGCTTCTTTGCTATGAATGTAAAAGTGAATGACAAAAAGGAAATTCCGTTAACGGAACAAAATATCTCAGGCTGGCGAATTACTTTGGATGAAGAAAATAATCATTTGCTAATTCACACAGCTGAAGGATTTAGGAGAAAACTAATCAATCGTCTGTTTGTTAAAAAGAATCAATAGCAGCGAAAGGTTTTACAAGAAGAAGGAGCTTGAAGATGAGAAGGATCTTTTCACTAATTTATGAAATAGACATTGAAAAAGGCGGCATTACAAGCTCTATGATGTCAAGGTCGTATACTTTTGCAGAGCATGGCCATAAAATTGACTTGGTTACACTTGATTATAAAGACAACTATGATCAGATTGAGCAAGAGCTGAAAAAGGCTGGAAGGCTGCATCCTGATGTGAATCTTATCAATATCTATGATTACTATAAAAATCAGCACACCGATATCAAAATAGGTGTTGAGCAGCGAAATGACTATGAACAAATTCTTGAACGCTTCGAAGAATCTTATGCTGTTTTTCATAACAAGGCAAAATTAGAAACTGAATACTTCAAAAATGGTTTATATATAAAAAAGAAAAAGTGGGATGAGTCGGATCATCTTTTATATATGGACTATTTCAATGAAAATATGCAAATCACAAAGCGGGAATATTTTAATGGTGAGTATATAAATAAAACTGTCTTCTTCGATACGAGAACAGCAAAAATAAATCAAGTTTGTTACACAGCACCTGATGGCTTTTGTTATTTAACGGAATGGTATCATTTTCAAACAGGAGCCAGCCAGGGAGTTGTACTGTTTGAACGAAATGAGAAAGAAGCTGCGTTTTTTAAAAACAAGCATTCATTTCATACACATTGGCTTGAAGAACTGTGTGAAAAAGAAACAGACCCTATTATCATCTGTGATGGAGTCGGGAGTGCTTCAAAAGTAAATGAAATGCGTGATGGATTGGCAAAACGCTTTTACTGTGTTCACTCAAATCATTTAGATTATCCTTACACATTGGGCAGCAAAGTTCGGAAAAATCATCAATACGCTATGGAGCATATTAAAGATTACGACGGACTGATCGTATTAACGAATGAACAAAAAGATGATATCATGAAGGATTTTGAATCAAACCATAATATTTTTGTGATTCCTCATGCTCCAAGAAGGCTTGAAAAATTACAAACCTATGAAAAAAAGAAAAACGAATTTGTGATGGTAGCAAGATATCATGAGGAAAAAGGGATAGATAAGGTTATAAAAGCAATGGAAATCGTGAAAAAATCCCGGCCTGATGTTGTTCTTAATATATATGGAAGCGGTCCTGGCCACGATCAGTATCAACATTTAATTGAGGAGCTTCGGCTTGATAATGTGCATCTAAAAGGCTATGTAGCCAATCCTGCTCCCTTTTACCAGCAAGCGCTAGCCACATTATTAACATCAAAATTTGAGGGGTTCAGCCTTGCCATTTGTGAATCGTTCTCTTGTGCAACCCCAGTGATTAGTTTTGATGTGAAATACAGCCCAAGAGAGCTTATAAAACAACATAAAACAGGAATGCTTGTAGAACCTGATCATATTGAAATGCTTGCTGAAAGTATTATTTATCTCTATGACAATCCTGAGCAGGCGATTCAATACGGAAAGAATGCAAAGCAATTAATGGATACAGAATACAGTGAGGAACGATTGTTTGAAAGATGGGAAGAAGTATTTGAAGTGACGAAATAATACATTTCTATACCATTTTTGTTCACTATATGAGCTTTCTATAAAAAAAGAGCGGATAAGGATAGAGGTGTAATGTTGAAAATTACTGCAGCAGTACCCACATACAACTCAGAACATTTTATATCCCGCTGCCTGGATAGTCTTGTTCAACAAACCTTGCCAAATGATGAATACGAAATTATTTGTATAGATGATTGTTCTCAAGATGGCACGGTTTCGATACTAAAAAAATACGGTGAACAGTATCCTAATATAAAGGTTATTGAGAGAGAAAAAAACTCGGGTGGACCGGGAGAACCAAGAAATCAGGCAATTCGTGCGGCCAGCGGTGAATATATATTTTTTATCGATTCTGATGATTATCTCGGAATTGAAGCCTTTGAAAGAATGTATCAGTTTGCAAAGGTTCATGATTCGGACATCGTGCTTGGGAAAATGGTTGGTGTAAACGGCAGACCAGTGCCGCAAGCAATTTTTAAGGAATCGAAAGCTGAAGCTGATCTGATAAAATCACCGCTTGTCTACTCAATTGGCCCGACGAAGCTTTTTAAAGTTTCACTGCTCAGAAAATATGACATAATGTTTCCCTCTAATATACAGGCAACAGAGGATCAGGTTTTTGTCATGAAAGCTTATTTAAAAGCAGACAAGATTTCTGTTCTTGGCGATTATGATTATTACTATGCTGTACAGCATGACGGCGAGCATATGACATTTGCATATGTTGCACCTCAAGACTATTACGGTGCTATGAAAGTCATCATTGATATGATTCATGAGAGCCGTCTTTCTCGTACCGATAAAATGAAATTTATGGCGAAGTTTTTAAATCGCCATTTTGACTTTTCCAGAACTACGGACTTTACCATAACAATTGAGGATGAACAGGAACAGCTAGAGTGGATGACGGAGCTGCATCATTTTGTTGAGCGAAATATTCCGCGGGAAATTGATAAGCTTGTTCATTCGCATACGCGTTTAAAATTATATTTTGTACGTAATAATGACCTAAAGGGTTTAAAGCAATTCGAATCTGATAAAGAGAATATGATTCAATTTACGTCTGTTAAAAACGGGCATATCATCGCAAACTATCCTAGTATAGTGCCGTATCACTTATCTGAGAATGAGCTTGTCATTGATGACAGAAACAAGATCAGTCATTACGTGAGCAAATTTCAAATCAAGAACAATTCTTTTTCAATAAAAGGATCAGTTACTCATACAGCTTTAAAACCAGAGTATCAATCTCTGCAAAAATTATCAGGTATTTGGGTTCATCGTGAAAGAAAAATTGAAAAAATCATATCTCCGGTGTATTCAAAGGATGGCGAGTTTGAATTCCTCACGAAGTTTACTGATTTAGCTGTCAATGAAGGGGATATTGGCGTATGGGATTTCTTTATCGAGTCGGAAATTGATGGGTACAAAAAACGTGCCAGAATCGGCAACAGCAGAGAAAAGTACCCCTATTCTAAACATGCTAAATATATTGGAAATAACGGAAAATATGCATACAGCGCAAGGCCGTACTTTACAAAGACATTTGATAATTTGTCAGTAGAGATAAAAAAACAAGAGATGCTGAAAGTCGAATTTCGAAATCATGATTCTGACCAGTATTTAACATTCATTTTCCCTGGGAGCCAGTTGTTTTTCCCAAAGCAATCTTTATTGTTGCTTGAATGTAATAAACAAGAGTTCTTAATTCCTATAAAAAAACAAATAAGTTCGGCTGAGGGGACGGTTATACAAGTTGACCGAAACTTAGTTGAACAAAAATTTGTCCCATCTTATTTACAAAGCACAGATATCGTTTTATCAATAAATTCATACCAAACTGTACTGGTTCCTAAAAAGGATGTCAGCGTGTATTTTTGCAGTAAAAATATTGAAAAAAAACTATGGTGTTTTAAAATAAGAAAGAAAGTAGATCTATTTATACAATCAGACCAATCCAAATTCTATCTAACAGCCCGTTAAACAAAGAAACCAGGTGACAATTATGAAAAAACTAAAAGTCATGACCGTCTTCGGAACCAGGCCGGAAGCGATAAAGATGGCGCCGCTCGTGCTTGAATTAAAAAAATACCCTGAAATAGAGTCCTATGTAACGGTGACTGCCCAGCACAGACAAATGCTGGATCAGGTGCTTGAAGCGTTTCGGATTAAGCCTGATTTTGATTTGAACATTATGAAGGAGCGGCAGACGCTGGCAGAAATTACGTCAAATGCACTTGTGAAATTGGACGAGCTGTTTAAAGACATCAAGCCTGATATTGTGCTTGTCCACGGTGATACGACGACGACATTTGCCGGAAGCCTTGCCGCGTTTTATCATCAAATTGCTGTCGGGCATGTGGAGGCCGGTCTTCGCACAGGCAATAAATATTCTCCGTTTCCGGAAGAGCTCAACCGCCAAATGACCGGTGCTATTGCTGATTTGCATTTTGCACCGACAGGACAGGCAAGAGACAACTTGTTAAAAGAAAACAAAAAGGCCGATTCTATTTTTGTAACGGGCAATACAGCGATTGACGCGCTTCGCACAACAGTTAGGGAAGGTTATTCACACCCTGTCCTTGACCAGGTTGGTGAGGATAAGATGATTTTGCTGACCGCTCATCGCCGTGAAAACTTAGGTGAGCCGATGGAAAACATGTTTAAGGCCATCCGCAGAATTGTAGAGGAATATAATGATGTACAGGTTGTTTACCCTGTGCACCTTAACCCTGTTGTCCGGGAAGCGGCTCAAAAGCATTTTGGCGACTCTGACAGAGTGCATCTGATTGAGCCTTTAGAAGTGATTGACTTCCATAACTTTGCGGCAAAATCCCATTTCATTTTGACTGATTCCGGCGGAGTGCAGGAAGAAGCGCCATCGCTCGGGAAACCGGTTCTTGTGCTTCGTGATACGACGGAGCGCCCTGAAGGAGTGGAAGCAGGGACGCTTAAACTTGCGGGGACAAATGAGGAGAACATTTATCAGCTTGCAAAAGAGCTCTTAACTGACGCCGATGAGTATCAGAAAATGTCCTATGCTTCAAATCCGTATGGTGATGGACAGGCCTCCCGCCGGATTGTAGAGGAATTGCTGTTTCACTACGGATATCGGAATGAACATCCGGACTCTTTTACGGGTAAATAAAAAAGAAGCTTTGCACATAGGTGCGAAGCTTCTTTTTGTTTTAGCTTTCTAAGCTTTCTTTCAGTTCATTTGTGATGTCAGCTAGCTCGCTCTCATCTGCTTTATAGTAATAGACGTCATTGATTCTTGTGCCTTCGCCTTTCAGTTCGTGCTGCTTGATATGTTTTCGGGCGCCTTTGTAATCGGACTGGATATCCCACATATTATCAAACGTCAAATTGGTTTTCACATTATCTTCAACGACTTTAAACATATCTCCAAACTTTGTAACGGAAGAAATATTTGCCCCTTTGTTAATGATTCCTTCGATCACTTGGCGCTGACGGTCCTGACGTCCGAAATCTCCTCTTGGATCTTCTTTTCTCATTCGTGTATACGCTAATGCTTCTTTTCCGTTCAGTGTGATTTCTCCTTTGCCGAATGAATAACCGTCATAGCTGAACGCAAATGTGCTGTTAACTGTGATGCCGCCGAGTGTATCAACCACGTCTCTAAAGCTTTCCATATTGACTTTTACAAAATAATCGACCGGAACATCGAGGAAATTTTCAACCGTGTCAACTGTCATTTGTGTACCGCCATATGCGTACGAATGGTTGATTTTATCCATCGTGCCTTTTCCGATAATTTTTGTATAGGTATCACGGGGAATACTGACCATATCTGTGGTGTTCGTTTTTGGGTTAACGGTCATATAAATGAGTGTATCGGCGCGTCCTTTATCGCCGGAACGTTCATCCACCCCCATAATTAAAACAGAAAACGGGTCTTTTTTATTGATATTAACCTCTGTATCCCTCTTTTTGGATTTATCAATACTTTCATGAATACTTGCCACGGTTGAAGCGGCTTTATGCCATAAGTAGTATGCATAACCGCCTGTACAGAGGACGAACACTGCCAGTATGGTTAAAATGACAAGTAAAACCTTTCTCTTTTTCTTTCTTTTTTCAACTCTCATAAATAATGTCCTCACTTTTTTGTAATCTAGTTCGATTATAAGTTTCTTAATATTTGAAAACAACTAAAATTTGTCTGGTTCTTTACAATAGACGACGGCTTGTAACAAATGTTTCGGTAATTTAAGAAAATCCGCAAAAAATTTTCGTTGTTTTGAAAGAAATCTTAAAATAAGCTTAAAATTGTCGATAAAAAGAGGAGAGGTGATATAGGAATGAAAAAAATCGCTATTTTAATGTTCTCAATGCTGCTTCTTTTATCTGCCTGTGGCACAGCTGAGAACAAAACAGGTTCAGAGACAAATTCAGAAAGCCAGGATTCGGCTGCTGAAGAGACTGTAACGAAGGAAGGCACGTTTGCCGGTTTAGCAGACAGCCATACGATTGCAGTCACTATTGATGGTAAAGAAACTTCGATTCAGGTTGGTTCAGACCTTCAGGACAAAATGAACAGCATTTCAGAAGGACAAAAAGTTGTTGTCAAATATACTAAAGGAACAAATGGCGTCCTAGAGCTTAAAGATTTAGAGACGAAGTAATTTAACTTCTTAGGGGGTTTACATGTTTTGAAAAAAATGAAGCTTTTGCTTCTATCGTCAGTCACTGCAGCGGCTTTTGCATGTCCGGCATTTATGCAGTCTGCAAAAGCCGCTGATAAAACCATTTCGGTAAAGCTGAGTAATTATGTAGGCAGTAAGTCAAGTCTGGATGTGGATATAACAGGCGGTTATGAGATCTCTGGTTCAAGAATTGCAGATACAGAGCGGTATGGGGGAGCTACTCGTTTTGATGTTGCCAATAATGTTGCTTCAGCGGGCTGGACAAACCCTACAACTGTAGTCATTGTGAACCGAGATGCCTTTGCGGATGCGCTCTCAGCAACACCGCTGGCTAAAAAATACGATGCTCCGATTCTGTTAACAGATGCGAATTCTTTAACACCTAAAACAGAAAGCGAAATTGCGAAATTAAACCCTGATAATATCCTCATTATTGGCGGGACAATAAGCGTTTCTAAAAATGTAGAAAACACATTGAAAAAATATGGTTCTATTGATCGGATTGGCGGGGCTACCCGTTATGAGGTTTCTAAAAACATCGCCGACCGCATGGGGAATTACAGTCAAGCTGTAGTGGCAACCGGCATGGTCTTTACAGACGCCCTGTCAATTGCGCCATATGCTGCAATGAACGGTTATCCGATATTACTTGCGGGAGACAATAACATCCGCAGCGATTATAAAATTCCGAGCAAGGTTACAATCGTCGGCGGTCCGTTGAGTGTCAGCACTGGCGTGGAAACCACATTAAAAAAACAAGCGACTGTGAAACGGATTGGCGGGGTTTCCCGTTATCAAGTATCTGCCAATATCGTAAAAGAATTAAATATGAAAGCAACAAAGGTTTTCTTGTCGAACGGCCAAACCTTTGCGGATGCATTGACGGGGTCTGTGCTTGCAGCAAAGCAGGGAAGTCCTTTATTGCTTGTTGAATCCGGCAGCCTGCCGTCACCAGTCGCTGATGTAGTGGCGGAAAAAGGGACACAGTCATTTGCTCTGCTTGGAGGAAGCATCTCCATCAGTGATTCGCTGAAAAATAACCTGGCTGATACCTTTGCGGGGACAGGGTATTCAGTTAAATTGTCCGGCGGGAACCTAGTACTCTATAAAAACAGCACTGCCATTAAAACTTTAGGTACTTCTTTTACCGCAAAGCCTAAAAAATACGCAACAACAAATTCTATTAGCTTGAATGGAACGCCGTATCTCGGAAACATGAAATTTACGATTGAGTCCGGTAAGTACGTTCGCCCGATCAACGTGGATATCCCTTTTGAGGATTATTTAAAGGGTGTTGTTCCGCACGAAATGCCGGCAAGCTGGCAGAAAGAGGCGCTAAAGGCTCAAGCTGTCGCAGCGAGAACCTATTCCATCAGCTCGGCCGGAAAAGAAGTGAAGGATACTACTGCTTTTCAGGTATACGGCGGCTATGACTGGAATTCGAAGACTTCTGAAGTGGTAGAATCCACAAGAGGAAAAGTCTTGAAATACAATGGGAATTTGATTTCAGCTACGTATTCATCAAGTAACGGCGGATATACAGAAGCGAGTAGCGAGGTCTGGAGCAGCCAGCTTCCTTATTTAATCGCCAAAAAAGATACGTACGACCCGCAAATCAGCTGGTCCCTGTCATTAAACAAAACCCAGCTGGATAAAAGCAGTCTGAATCTAAAAAGCCCGGGATCGTGGTGGAACTCTAAAAATGAAACAAACTCTGCCTATTTAAGCGGTTTGAAAAGCTGGTTTATTAAAAATAAAAACAGCAATGCCGAGTCTATCAAAATCACGAAAATTTCCAGTGTGAAATTCAGCACGGCAAAAACAGCCGGCCAGCGTCCGGAAACAGCAGATGTAACATTTTCATATTTCGCAAAAGAGAAATCAAATGGTTACATCCTTTCGAATGGAAGTTTGAGTGAAAAAACAGCGACAATTTCTGTACCGACGACACAGCTTAGAACAATGCTTGGCGCTTCAAATATGAAGAGTACATATGCGTCTGTCTCAAGCAATACAAGTGCTTTTATCATTAGCGGTAAAGGTTACGGACACGGTATAGGCATGAGTCAGTACGGGGCCAATGCCAGAGCTGCTGCCGGGCAATCATATACAACGATTTTAAGTTTTTACTATCCGGGAACGACTCTATCAAGCTATTAAAAGATTGATAGAAGTTCAGGGAGGCGCTGCTGCCTCCTTCGTTCGTTATTTGATGTATGAATCATTATCAATCTTTGGAGGGACTATCTTTGCGGATCTTTCTTAAAAGCATACCAATCCTGATATTGGGAGTCGTGTTGTTTGTACCAAATGCTTTTGCGGCCAATTCTGTCACAAGACTGGATGGGGCAAGCAGATATGAAGTTGCTGTGAATGTTTCAAAACAAGGCTGGAGCAGCGCGGGCACAGTTGTTGTGGCGAACGGAACAGCCTATGCCGATGTATTAACTGCAGCTCCTCTGGCTTATAAATACAATGCTCCTATTCTATTAACTGAATCATCTAAACTGACTGCGCCGACTAAAAACAGAATCAGCCAGCTCAAACCGAGCAAGGTCATCGTAATTGGCGGAACGATCAGTGTTTCCAACAATGTTGTAAGTGAAATGAAAAACCTGGGTGTTTCCACAGTGGAACGTATTGGCGGAAGAAGCCGCTATGAGGTTGCCCAAAATATCTCTAAGAAATTGTCTTCAAATTCTAAAGCAGTCATCGCAAATGGAACGGCATATGCTGACAGTCTGGCAATCGGTTCTTATGCTGCACGCAATGGAATTCCGATTTTGTTAACAACGGCAAGCTCAATTCCGACACCGACAAAAAATGCGATGAGCAGTAAAGGAACGTCATCGACTATAGTGGTCGGTGGTGAAATCAGTGTCTCAAAAAGTGTTTACAGCCAGCTTCCTTCTCCAACAAGAATCGGCGGAAACAGCCGTTTCGAGGTCGCTGCAAACATAGCGAAAAAGTATTATTCTTCATCAAAAGCCGCTTTTGTCAGCAATGGCTATACATATGCCGATGCTTTAGCGGGTTCTGTCCTGGCGGCCAAGCAAAATCGTCCGATGTTATTTACGGATGCCGGTTCACTGCCGACTGCTACAAGAGCAGCCATCGGGTCAAATAGCAAGAATACGTTCACTGTACTTGGGGGAACCATTTCAGTTACAACAAATGTTGTCAACCAGCTTAAAAATGTAATGGTAGGTAAAAAGGTATTTGTAGATGCTGGACACGGAGGATACGACAGCGGAGCGGTCGGGAACGGATTAAAGGAGAAAGACGTTAACCTTGCCGTTGCAAAGCTCGTAAACAGCAAACTTTCTAAAGGCGGAGCTATACCGATTATGGCCAGATCAACGGACGTATTCTTAGAGCTTTCTGAACGTGTTGCAAAAGCCAAAAGCAACAATGCTAACCTGTTTGTAAGTATTCACTCCAATTCAGCGAGCCCGGCTGCTACTGGAACAGAAACATACTATTATACAAAGTATGAGTCAGACAACAGTAAACGCCTTGCGACAGAAATACAAAACCGGCTCTATAAAGCGCTGAATACTCAAAACCGCGGCGTGAAAATCGGAAACTTCCATGTGATCAGAGAGTCGACGATGCCAAGCAGTTTAGTGGAGCTGGCATTCATATCAAATGCAAATGACGCTAGTAAGTTAAAGAGTGCTTTATACCAAGAAAAAGCAGCGCAAGCGATATATGAGGGAATTATCGGCTATTACTAGAA
The DNA here is from genome assembly GCF_038004745.1 of Bacillus sp. FSL R5-0434. Lineage (NCBI taxonomy): Bacteria > Bacillati > Bacillota > Bacilli > Caryophanales > Bacillaceae > Bacillus > Bacillus sp. FSL R5-0434. The sequence goes on along the minus strand of NZ_JBBORV010000001.1, from coordinate 3,568,426 downwards.
AGATAAGTACTTACTTGGATACGGCTTGTCGGCAAACCTATCAGGAATTGCTGGCAAGCTTTTTTATACGGTAAAATGAATTTGAAATGAGCCTACCTTGTAAAAGTTTAACATAATTTAAACTTAGGTATATTTTTTTTGATATTTGTTTTTGCTATAATGAAATGAATCAAAATATTTATTCTGACCCAGTAGGGTAGTGAGGTAATCGATGAAAATAAGCATTGCTATACCTGTATATAATTCTGAAGATCTTATTTCTGAATGTCTTGACAGCTTAGTTAATCAAACAATGCCTAAAGAGGATTATGAGATTATATGTGTCGATGATAAATCTACGGATTCGTCTTTAGACATATTGAATCAATATAAACAGAAATATGAAAACATTGTTGTTGTTGAAAGAACGGAAAACTCAGGCGGACCAGGTGCTCCGCGGAATGACGCAATAAAAATTGCCAAAGGTGAGTACATTTTATTTGTTGATTCCGATGATTATTTAGGCAGTGAAGCATTGTTGAGATGGTATAATTTTTCAAAAGAGAATCAATCTGATATTACTTTAGGAAAATTAAAAGGGATAAACGGAAGAGGAGTACCGAAATCGATGTTTAAGGAAACAAATCCGGATGTTGATTTGGTTGATTCCAAAATCGTGTTTACCCTTGGACCTCAAAAACTATTTAAAGCTTCACTTTTAAAAGAGAATCACTTAACGTTTCCTACTCACATAAAAGCAGCAGAGGATCAAGTCTTCACGATGAATGCTTATCTGAAAGCAAAGAAGATATCTGTTTCAGCTGACTATGATTATTACTATCTGGTCAAAAGAGACGGCGAACATATGAGTGTTGCTTATGTTCCTCCAGAAAATTTTTATGGAGCAATGGAAGATATTATCTCTGCAATCAAAGCAAGTGATTTGGAAGAAGAGAGAAAAATTAAGCTGATGGCAGTATTTTTAAATAGGCATTTCGATTTCTCTCGGACAAAAAATGTCACGATCAAAATGAAAAATGAGAAAGAAAGAGCAGAATGGTTTCAATATCTCTCATCATTTATTCATGCAGTCCCTGAAGAGGCTGATCAGTTTGTATTACCGCATATCAAATTACGGCTTCTGTTTATTCGGAATAATGATTTACAAGGATTAACCCAGTATGAGCGTGAGGAACAAGACATCAAAAAGTTCTGTACGGTGCATGAAGGTAATCTTATTGCACGTTACCCTAGCTTAGAGCGTTATCAAGTTTCTGAAGAGCTATTAAAAGTAAATTATAAAAACAAACTTGAACATTATCTGAAGAATATTGAATTTAGTGACCGTATGCTCAGCATTCAAGGAACAATTAAACACAAATTGTTGGATGATGAAACGAACAAAAACCAATCTCTTACTGGCGTATTTGTTCATCGCAATACTAAGGCGGAGAAGTATATTTCGCCAGTTTCATTTGATAATTCAACATTTGCATTTGAATGTCTGTTTGATGAGATTGCATCTGCTGAAGAAGATTTAGGAGTTTGGGATTTCTTCATTGAATCATCAGTAGACAGCTACAAACTTAGAGCAAGAGTAGGGAATAATCGAGCTTCTTACAAATATTCAACAAAAGCTATGTATCTGGGTCATAATGCTTTGTTTGTCTATAGCGCCAGACCATATTTTACAATGAATTATGATAATCTTTCGATTGATATAAAGAAACATGCCTATACAGAAGCTGAACTTTCTTATGAAGCAGAAACAAAAGATTTATCATTTATTTTTAGCGGTAAACAAATCTGTCTGCCAAATCATTCGAAAATTATTGTAAATACCGGCCAGTCTGAAATCTCATTGCCGATAAAACGTGTTGATTTAGAGCCTGATAGCACTAAATTAACGATAAATATTCAGGGTTTGCTTGACCAATTGTCTAATGTTAAAAAAGACCAGCGATTAGTTGAATTTGCGATAAATACATCAAATAATAAAATCAGTGCAAAAGAGGATAATCAAGCGATTATCCTAGATAAAAAGAACGCGGAACAAAGCTTTATGTTGTTTTTTAGAAAAACGGTTGAGGTTCAATACAAGCTGACAACCTCTAAATCAAAATTTTACTTTCAATATTAAAATGCTTCTATTGAAGAGACAAATCGATGTAAAACGGTTTGTCTCTTTTTTTATACAAAATGCTTAGTTTTTAAAAAAAGTGTCAAAAACAATAAAAAGTTAACAAAGAAATGTCAGAAAAAATAACAAATTCACACTTCTTAACAATCCATTTACAACCAATTAACATCCGTCTGCTAAACTGACTGGCATAGGTCATCATAACATCCCAAACAAATCGTGAGGTGTGTGTCAGTGGGTGCAGAAAAAAGCATGAATGTGAGTCGCGAATTCTCAGTGCAGCAAGCATCATTTGCATTATCTGAAAAAACGGCTCGTTATTTGGCAGTAAAGCGCGTGATGGATATTTGGTTTGCGCTGATTGGATTGGTGGTTGCGCTGCCAATGATTGCGGTATTTTCAATATTGATTTGTTTGGAGACGCCGGGGCCTGCCATCTATACGCAGGAGCGTGTAGGAAAAGGCGGGAAACCTTTTAAGCTTTATAAGCTTCGTTCCATGAAAATAGATGCCGAGAAGTCTGGGGCGGTTTGGGCGCAGAAGCAGGATCCGCGGGTGACACGAATTGGAGCATTTATCAGAAGAACGCGAATTGACGAGCTTCCTCAGCTGTTTAATGTGCTGAAAGGCGATATGAGCATGATTGGACCTCGCCCGGAACGTCCAGTGTTTACGGAAAAGTTCCAGAATGAGATTCCGGGGTTTACACAGCGTCTGGCTGTCAAACCGGGATTGAGCGGCTGGGCGCAGGTGAACGGCGGTTACGACATGACGCCGAAGGAAAAGCTTATATTTGATTTATATTACATTCGCAATCTGACTTTCATGTTGGAATTAAAAATTATGTTAAAAACTTGTAAAGTAGTCTTGACAGGTGATGGTGCAAGATAAACATCTGCATTCGCCATCAAACTGAGCTTAAAAAGAAGTAGGGAATATGATGCCAAGTATTACAAAACAAATCATGAGCGGCGCAAAGTGGACAAGTGTTTCAACAATCTGTATTACAATCATTCAAATCGTTCAGTTTGCCTTGCTTGGAAATATGATGACCTTAACGGAATTTGGACTCGTCGGCATGATCACAACGGTTACAATATTCGCCCAGATTGTGCTTGATATGGGATTTGGCGCCGCGTTAATTCAAAGAGATGACGCCACGGAGCGCCAGCTGTCAACATTGTATTGGCTGAACATTATGACCGGCATTTTGCTGTTTGTGCTTTTATATGTGTGCAGTCCCGTCATTGCGGGATTTTATCAAAGAGAAGAGCTTGTGTTTCTCATCAGGATTTTGGGGATTATGTTTTTGGTAGCTCCGATCGGACAGCAGTACCAGTATATGCTGCAGAAGGAGCTGCAATTTAATACGTTAAGCAAAATAGAGATTTTTTCAAATGTATTGTCCTTCGGATATTTAGCGATAGCGGTTTTTATGACGGATGCGATTTTGGCGTACGTGGTTTCTCAGGTGCTGCTGCAGTCCAGTAAAGGGATTCTATTCTGGGCTGTATACCAAAAAAAATGGCGCCCATCCTTTGTTTTTGATCTAAGGGGAATGAAGGAGTTCTTCTCCTTTGGAGCCTTTCAGCTTTCATCCCGTCTTGTGAACAGGCTGGGAGCGAACATCGATATGATCTTAATCGGCCGGTTTATCGGTGCCGAAGCGCTGGGCATTTATAATCTTGCCTACCAGATTGTCACCATTCCGGTTTTGAAAATTAATCCGATTGTGACGCGGGTCGCGTTTCCCATTTTCGCCAAAAACAAATACGAAAACAGCGTGATCAGAGAAGGCTTTCTGAATATGACAAAAATGCTTGCGCTTGTATCGTTCCCGCTGTTAATCGGGCTCGTATCCGTGTCAGACGCCTTTATCGCAGCTGTTTTCGGAGAAAAATGGCTTGCTGCTGTCCCTGTTCTGAATGTTCTTGCCATCGTCGGGATACTCAGGGTGCTGATGAATCCGAATGGTTCTGTGCTTCTTGCTAAAGGAAGAGCAGATTTGGCTTTTTATTGGGACTCCGGCGTCATGCTGCTGTATGGTTTGTCGCTGTTTGCAGCTGTTCAGACGGGCAATCTTCTGACTGTCGCTTGGGTATATGCCGTCATCAGCGTTTTCAATTTTCTAATCGGTCGCTGGCTGCTGGCATATGTCATTAAGCTCAATCTTTCAGCTTATTTTAAAGCCGTTATGAAGCCGTTTCTGATCACAGCGGGTATGGCCGTTATCGCGTTCGGCGCGAGTTTAGGAACAGAACGCTTCAGCTTGCAGGCGGAAATGAGGCTGGCAATTTCAGTGGCGGCCGGGGCGCTCTGCTATCTCTTTCTTTTGGGTAAAGCGTACCCTCAGATGAAAAGCAAACTACTAAGAAAAGGACGTTTGTCATGAAGATTTTGTGGATCACAAGCGTATATCCAAGCAGTCTGAAACCCGGCGAGGGTGTGTTTCATGAAACACAGGTGCAAGAGCTGCTGAAGCTCGGGCTGGATATCACCGTGATATGCCCAAGACCTTTTCACCCTGCGCCTGTCCGTATGCTGAAAAAGGCATACCGAAAAAAGGATGCCAGACCAGAATATGAGATACGGAAAGGAATCCCGGTTTACCGGCCTTTCTATCCCGCTGTTCCCGGCCAGCTGAAATGGGCTCAGCCGCACCGGCGCATTGGGGCAGCTGTTTTAAAAACCATTAAACAGCATGATTTGAACCCTGATCTGATCCATGCGCACTTTGCTATGCCTTCGGGCGGGGCTGCGGCAGTCGTGTCAAAGACAATCGGGATTCCGTATATTTTAACTTTGCATGGCAGTGATGTGAATGTCTATCCTCACTACAGCAAAGGCGCGTTTAAAGCCTTCAAAACTGCGGTTGGTTCCGCATCCGCAGTTCTTGCAGTCAGCGAAAAGCTTCAGGAAGAAACCAAAAAACTTTCTGGCTTTGACAGTACGGTTTTGCCGATCGGCATACAGCTCAGCCGTTTTCAGGAAAATGATCAGACAAAAGAAGAAATCAGAAAAAACCTCGGGCTCCCGCTTGACCAGCACCTTGCTGTCTATGTGGGCAGGCTCGTTAAGGAAAAAGGCATTTTTGAATTGTCAGAAGCCATTGAGATGATGGAGGAAGCGCCTCGAGCTGTTTTTGTGGGAGACGGCCCCGCAAAATCTTTGCTGATGCAAAAGGGACATATTGTAACAGGCCAAGTGCCGAATCACAGGGTGAGAGAGTATTTGCTCGCCGCAGATATGTTTGTGCTCCCTTCTTATAGCGAGGGAATGCCGACTGTTGTGATCGAGGCGCTGGCGCTGCGGGTTCCTGTCATCTGTACAGATGTCGGTGGAGTGGCTTCATTATTCGGAAAGCATCGGCATTTGCTGATTGAACCGAAATCAGCTCAAGCCTTAGCAAACACGATCTCTTTATACGCACAAGATCAAATATGGCAGCCGGAAGTGGCAGATGAATTATATCAAATCATTCACACTCAATATGACGCCGGGAAAAATGCCAGGGCGCTGTATGATCAGTATCAGATGGTTCTGAAAACACCTGTTTAATCGTAAGTAACTGCGACCAATATAAATAGGAAGATGAATTTACAGGAGAGGGATGAGGGCTGTGAAAAAAATTGCTGTCATTGGAACAGGATATGTAGGACTCGTATCAGGCACCTGCTTTGCGGAAATCGGAAATAAAGTGATTTGCTGTGATATCAACGAATCAAAAATCAGAAGTCTGAAAAACGGAGTAATCCCAATCTATGAACCAGGGCTTGCAGATTTAGTTGAAAAAAATGTGTTAGAACAGCGCCTGTCTTTTACTAACGATATTCCGTCTGCCATTCGGGCTTCAGACATTATTTATATTGCAGTCGGGACCCCGATGTCTAAAACAGGCGAAGCTGATTTAACGTATGTCAAAGCGGCTGCGAAAACGATCGGTGAACATCTCACCGGCTACAAAATCATTGTCAATAAAAGCACAGTCCCAGTCGGTACTGGAAAACTGGTTCAATCTATCATTCAAAAAGCTTCGAAGGGAAGATGCTCCTTTGATGTTGTATCCAACCCTGAATTTCTTCGGGAGGGCTCAGCGATTCATGACACGATGAATATGGAGCGTGCCGTCATTGGATCTACCAGTCATAAAGCCGCTTCCATCATAGAGGAACTGCATCAGCCTTTTCATGCTCCTGTTATTAAAACGAATTTAGAAAGTGCAGAGATGATTAAATATGCTGCAAATGCATTTTTGGCTACAAAGATTTCGTTTATTAACGATATCGCGAACATTTGCGAGCGAGTCGGCGCGGACGTCTCAAAAGTTGCTGACGGCGTCGGGCTCGACAGCCGGATCGGCAGAAAGTTCTTGAAAGCGGGTATTGGGTTTGGCGGCTCCTGCTTTCCTAAGGATACAACCGCACTGCTTCAAATTGCCAAAACGGCCGGCTATCCATTTAAGCTCATAGAAGCCGTCATTGAGACAAATGAAAAGCAGCGCGTTCACATTGTAGATAAGCTCTTAACTGTGATGGGAAGCATAAAAGGGAGAACCATTTCCGTGCTCGGATTGGCCTTCAAACCGAATACAAACGATGTGAGGTCCGCTCCAGCTCTCGATATCATTCCAATGCTGCAGCAGCTGGGCGCACAAGTGAAAGCATATGATCCGATTGCCATTCCGGAGGCATCAGCAGTCCTTGGCGACCAGACCGAGTATTACACAGATGTGTATGCTGCGATGGAGGGAACCGACGCATGCCTTATTTTGACCGATTGGCCGGAAGTAAAAGAAATGGAGCTTGTAAAAGCAAAAATGCTTTTAAAACAGCCAATCATCATCGATGGCAGAAATATATTTTCACTCGAAGAAATGCAGGCTGCGGGATACATTTATCACTCCATCGGCCGTCCTGCGGTTCGGGGAACAGAACCTTCCGACCGCTACTTTCCGGCTTTGCCAATGGAAGAACTGGCTAAGGATTTGGGGAGTGTCAATTTATAAAAAGAAAAAGGGTTACTTGTTTGAAGTGCCGGCTGCTTAGGCTCGGCCGCCGGCTCCTGAAACATCAGGAAAGGGGTTAAGCATGTGAGTATCAAACGTTCAGCGGTTCATACGCTTGCGTTACTGGCCGCTGTCATATTGGGGATCGTCCTATTGCTGGGAGCCATCCGCACAGATACAGGTCTTACGCAGATGGCTGCCGTTCTCGCTGTATTGGCTATCGGCCTGTTTGCGCTGACGCTTGCAGCATCATTTACAACAAAAGAACAGCTGTTTATGGCCGTCATCTATATTTTGATTGCCTGCACTTTTTTAAATAATGCTTTTTTCGCGATTCATCTTGGATTCTTTAGTTTGTTTCTTTATCGGCTTTTGCTCATCGCCGCCGGCTGCCTCCATCTTGTGGGGGTACTGCGGAGCCGAACACATATTGAAAAGTGGAACGGGCTGCAAGTAAAAGGGATTTTGCTCTTTTTCGCCTTTTGGTTTTTATATGGCCTTGTTTCCTTGCTATGGGCCAAATCAGTTACAGACGGTCTGAAATATTTAGCCCTGCTGGCGATGGGGATATTTTTTATTTATCTTATTGTGATGTATGTGCAAAAAATGGAACGTCTGATGATTATTTATTCCATCTGGCTGGTGATGACGGTATTTCTGATGATCATCGGTTTTTACAATCATATCACGCATCATCATCTCCCGAGTTCGACTTTGTACAGCGGACCGGAATATAAGCAGCATTATCCGACCTCAGTCTTTTTTAATCAAAATGATTTTGCGACATTTTTGTCGATCAGTTTCTTTTTTTACATCGCAATGGTGAAAAACATAAAGAACGGTTACTTAAAGGGAATTGGCCTTGTGCTCTCGCTTGGTACATTGTATTTAATCTTTGCGACTGGTTCCAGAGCCAGCCTGCTGGGCGTTTTTGCGGGAATAGCCGTCTACATTTTTATTGTCTTGCCGCCTGTTCTGAAAAAAATCGCTATTTGGCTGTCGGCAGCAGGAATTGCGGTCTTTGCGGCTCTTTTTGCCAGCCGGATTTTCGCAGTGTTTTGGAAGCTGTTCCTGGCTCCTCAGACGTCTCATTCATTCCAAGAGACGCTTCCGTCCAATGTGGCCAGAGCCAATCTGTTAAAAAACGCATGGCACTTCTTCCTTGACTCATACGGATTCGGAGTGGGCGCAGGCAATGTGTCTTATTATCTTGAGCATCATGCTTTATATGATACTGACAATGTGACAGAGGTGCACAATTGGCTGGTAGAGATTCTGGCAAACTTCGGCTTGCTTATCATGCTCGGCTATCTGGCCATTTATTTATACCTGATATGGGTGCTTTACAAGTTTTATGAAAGAAAAATGGAAAATCAGTCAAGACTGATCACAGAAGGGCTCATCACAGCTATGGTCAGTTTTCTGGTATCCAGCATCAGCCCAAGCTCTGTCTCAAATTTATTTTTCCATTGGGTATTTCTGGCGCTCGTCATCGCCGCGGTGAATGTCTTAAGGCGATCCAGGCAGCAGCTTGAGCCCATATACCGGTAAACAGACTACAAAAAAGCAGGGAGACTTATATGAAGGATATAGTGATAAGATTAGCCCGGCGCATAAAGAAAAATATCATCTGGATTATATTAGTGCCGCTTATTTTAGGTGCGGCGGGATATATACTGCCGTCCCAAATCGCGGATAAAAAGAGTTACACAGCTGAGGTTACTTTAGCTGTGGGGAGCTATGATCATCCGGTTTATAACAGTACAGAAGAGATTCCGCTCCTGCTGAGGAGTGATGCTTTTTTGAAGGAGGCGCTTCCTGACGAAAAAGATGAAGATCTTGCGGAGATCAAAGAGAAGCTCACCGTGAAATCGGAATCTAAGTCTTTACTGTCTTTGAGCTATGCCGACCAAGATCAGGAAAGAACCGAATCGGTGTTAAACGCTGTTTCCTCCACCTTTCTCAAAAACGACCAAAAGCTGTTTGAGGAAAGAGAAGCCGTCATCCGCCGCAGCATAGACGCGCTGGAAGGTGAAACGGTGAGCGAGGATTCCAAGGTGGATAAAGAAAGATTTTTGTATGAGCTGAAAAACACACAGCTTAATCTGAAAGCGGCCAGTGCCGTTGATTCTGAAACCGTAAGTGAGGCATCAGGCGGAGGAATGTCCCCGAAAAAGAAAGCGGTTCTGGGTGTTCTGATCGGCATAACGATTGCCTTTATGTTCGTTGTCATTCCTGAATTTTTCAGAGAGTCCTTCTAAAATCATACGATGGAGATGTGATCATGACCAACTGGAAACCTCTCGTATCTGTCATTACACCTTCTTATAATGCGCGTGACTATATTGAAGACACGATTCATTCAGTGTTAGATCAGAGCCACCCTCATTGGGAAATGATTATCGTGGATGATTGCTCAACGGACGGCACACGCGACATTTTAAAGCAGTATGAGAAGATAGATGAAAGAATTCATGTGATCTTTCTGGAAGAGAACAGCGGAGCCGCGATAGCAAGAAATAAAGCGCTGGAACATGCCCAAGGACGCTATGTGGCATTTTTGGACAGTGATGATAAATGGAAAAAAGACAAACTGAAAAGGCAGCTTGATTTTATGATGGAGCGGTCCTGTGCGTTTTCCTTTACAGGCTACAGTTTAATGTCGCAGGACGGGGTGCCGATGGATAAATTCATTCATGCTCCCGAAAGCCTGACATATGATGATGCTCTTAAAAATACCATTATCGGCTGTCTAACGGTGATGATTGACAGGGAACAGACGGGACAGATCCAAATGCCGAATATTAGAACGAGGCAAGACTTGGCAACATGGCTGTCTCTTTTAAAAAAGGGTTTTACAGCTTACGGAATGAATGAGTGTTTAGCTGAATACCGGCTTGTCAATAATTCGATTTCAAGCAACAAATGGAAGGCTGCAAAAAAAACATGGTTTGTCTACAGAGAGATCGAACGGCTCCATTTAATGAAAGCGACATGGTGTTTTGTTCAATATGCGAAAAACGCGGTGAAAAAAAGACTGTAACCGCAAACAGAGAGAAAAGGTGATGAAGGTGGAAACAAAAGCAATGATTCACGTCATCGTGGCTACTGCTGAATGGGGAAAAGATCAATTGAGGTACAGACGGCATCGATTGGCTGAATTTTTAGCTGCTCAGGAAGAAACAAAGGAAGTCATCTGGGTCTGCCCGGCTCCGCGCACCCAAAGGATGGAATTTCAGCAAGTTCACTCCGGCATCCGGCAGTTTGCCGTAAAGGACTTGCTGCAAAAGAAAATGTTTCGCTTCGGACGGTATACCGATGTGTTTTATAAGCATAAGCTCTCACCTTTATTAGAAGAGCTGAAATCCGCTTCAGCCAGAGGTGAACGCTGCTGCTTATGGTACACGTTTCCCGGATTCCCGCTGCTGTCTTCCCTGTATCCTTGGGATCAGGTGATTTATGATTGCAGTGACTTGTGGGCGGCGCCGATCAGCGGACGTTCCAATATGCTTTCCGAGTTCAGGCGGAAAGTCATCAAAACAGCGGAGCTGCGAATTATCGAGCGTGCCGATTCCATTACTTGTTCATCAGAGTACCTGCACAATGAAGTTGACAAAAAGCTGACAGCGGGACAAGAAAAGGTTCATACCATTGAAAACGGTGTTGAATATGACCTGTTTTCAGAACATAAAGCGGTTCCCGATCGAAGCATCTTGCAGGGAAGAGAAGGGGCTGTACTGGGATTTATCGGCGGGATTAAACCAAAGCTGGATTTTAAATTGATTGAAGAAGCGGCTCTGAGAAAACCCGATTGGACATTTTTATGGGTCGGCCCGGACGCCACCAATGGTGACACAGCGTTTCAAGAGCTTCTGAAGCTTTCCAATGTGATATGGACGGGACCGGCAGATCCGAAAGAAGTTCCGCATTTTATGGAACTGATTAATGTCGGTATTATGCCTTATAAAAAGTCATCCTATAACCAAGCGGTTTTCCCGCTTAAGCTATTTGAATTTTTAGCAGCAGGAAAGCCGGTCGTCGGCTCTAACCTTCCGTCAACTTCTAAAATGCAAAAGCCGTATATTTACGAATATATGGAAGGCAATGACCATAATGATTTTATAACTGCGTGCGAGAAAGTGCTTGAAAAAGACGGAGACGAGACATACAAAGAGATGCGGCGAAACATTGCCCGAACACAAGATTGGAATGTTTTATTCAAACAAATCATGAAATATACAGGTATTCAAAAACATGCGTAGTCCTTTAATTGGGATGCGCGTTTTTTGATTATACGTGTTTCTTTTTGATGAAGCTTGTTATAATAACTAAGGAGAAGGTATAATGGAAGGAACGGTTCTCTATATAAATAAAGACTTCATATAATTCCAAAGGAGACTTCTTTATGCTTGACGAACGCATGATTCGCATTGTTGTTGCGTTTATTGTCTCGCTGCTAACGGTTTTAATCATAACCCCAATCGTAAAAAGGATTGCGATTAAAATAGGTGCAGTTGATCAGCCCGGCAATCGAAAAGTACATGATAAAATCATGCCCCGAATGGGCGGGCTGGCCATATTTATCGGGGTGGTTACAGGTGTGCTTGTATCCGGTATATACACAGAAACAAGAATGACGGCTATCACAGTCGGGGCATTTATCATTATTGTGTTGGGAATTCTTGACGATAAATATCAATTAAGCGCAAAAGTTAAATTTATCATTCAATTAGCCGTAGCTATTATGATTGTAAGCACAGGCTTAAAAATGGACTTTTTCTCAGTACCTTTTTTAGCTGAGCGATTTGAATTGGGCTGGATGGCATATCCGCTGACTGTATTATGGATTGTCGGCATCACAAACGCGATGAACCTGATTGACGGATTGGACGGCCTTGCAGCAGGTCTTTCTGTTATCGGCCTGTCCACGATTGCAGTTATGGCGTTATCTGGCGGAAAAGTACTCATTCTGTCACTTTCATTAGTTGTTATCGCAAGTACGCTCGGATTTTTGTTCTACAATTTTCATCCGGCAAAAATCTTTATGGGGGATACGGGATCACTGTTTTTAGGGTATGTCATTTCCATTCTCTCATTGTTAGGGCTGTATAAAAGCGTAACATTGTTCAGTATTGTCATTCCGATTATTATATTAGGCGTGCCGATTTTTGACACAACATTTGCAATCATAAGACGGATACTAAACAAACAGCCGATTTCGGCGCCCGATAAATCACATATTCACCATAGGCTGATGGCCTTTGGCCTTTCACATCGGATGTCGGTCATTGTCATCTACCTGATTGGATTTATTTTCAGCATCAGTGCAATCGTGCTGAAAAGCGCTACAATTTGGCTTTCCCTGTTTATTATCTTTATCTTAATTATATTTATGCAAATAATAGCAGAAGTTACGGGACTCGTGAATGAACGTTTTAAGCCATTTACAAAATTCTATAAACGTCTTGTGAAAAGAAATTAAAACACCGGTTCTATGAGCCGGTGTTTTTTCTGCGCAAAAAAGCCCGATCCGTTAAAGGACCGGGCTTTTTTTCAATATGATGAGTCAGTTGTTGAATTTGTTGTGCCGTTTGAGCTTGTGCTGCTGTCATTTGTGTAGCCGCTTCCGCTCGTAGTGCCGTCTGTTGCAGTGCTTCCGTCAGTGCTTGAACTGCCAGTGCTGTCTGATGTTGAGCCATCGGTACTGGAGCTGTCAGTGCTTGAACTGCTAGTATCAGGAACATAATCTAGATGTTCTTGAAGCGTTTTTCTGACGTTTTCCAGATTCGCAGCATCCGGTTCAAAATAATACGTGTTGTTAGGCCCTAAATACAAATCAGAACCAGTAATTGACAGCGTGTCAATTTTCTTGCTGGTAAAGCCGCTGTAAATTTGCTGTAAGGCTAAACCTTCAGTAATGCGAATATTGGTTTCTACGTTTTCACTGGCTGTTTCTGCGATTTTATCAATTTTTGCAATATTGCTTGCGCTGGACATCCGATCGATCAACGCGTTTAAAATTTGTTTCTGTCTGTCATTACGGCCGAAATCTCCGCGTTTATCCTGCTTTCTCATGCGGGCATACGCCAAGGCTTTTTCACCATTTAAATGCATCTCGCCTTTTTTGAAATAAATACGTTTGCTTTCGTCCACATCGCTTTTTTCATCAAAGTCGAAAGGTACATCTACATCAATACCGCCAACTTCATTAATAACATCTTTAAATCCGTCAAAATCGACTGTTACATATTTATCGATTGGGATTTGCAAGAAGTTTTCAACAGTCTCAACAGTCTCATCTTTTCCGCCTTTGCTGTAAGCGGAATTGATCTTTGTTTTGCTGCCGGTTGTGTCACTTGCTAATTGCACACGTGTATCGCGCGGAATGCTCAGCATTTTCATGGTTTTATTTTTTGGATCAAGGGTAACTACAATAAGAGAGTCAGATCTCCCTTTTTGTCCTTTTGTCGCGTAATCTTCGATTCCCATAAATAAAATAGAAAATGGTTTTTTCTTCATATCTACAACTTCACTGCGAAGATTTGATTTATCTCCGCGGGAAAGCGCATCGTATGAATCATCCGCAGCGTTAATGGTTTTATATAGTTTATATCCTCCGAGACCTACAACTACCAATAATGCAAGGACGAACAACAACATAATCCTTTTTAAAATTTTTCTGCGTTTGCTCTTTTTCTTTTTGCGCACACGCACTCTAACGCGTTCAGCCATTATTCAGTCTCCTTTATGTGATTGACGGCTTTTTCAAGATACGTCAACTCTCCCTCTGTAATATCACTTTTTCCATTTGTTAACTCTGTCATCCACTCAGAAAACGATTGTGTTTCTTTTTCTTCTACATATGCTTCGAATTCTACGTTTTCTGCATAATGAATTTCTTTTAATAGAAAAGGTGATTCCCTTAATTCATTTTCAATCTTGCCAAGCCAAGTATAATCTGCGGAAGTATGCATAACCCTCATAAGCTTCCGTTCTACAACACCTATATGGTTTAATCCTTCAGACACTGACTTCCCATAAGCGCGGATTAAACCGCCTGCTCCCAGCTTTATGCCGCCGAAGTAACGCGTAACAACAGCACAAGTATCCTTAAGTCCGCGTTTTTTTAGCACCTCGAGCATAGGTACTCCTGCGGTGCCGCTCGGTTCTCCGTCATCATTGGCTTTTTGGATATGATCGTTTTCGCCAATTACGTAAGCTGAGCAATTATGAGTTGCATTCCAGTGCTGTTTCTTTATTTTCTGTATAAATTCCTGTGCTTCTTGTTCGGTAGAAACACGGCTTAAATGACAGATAAAACGCGATTTTTCTATAACAATCTCGTGTTCTCCTGCTTCTTTCACAGTAAAATAGCTGTGCAGCATGCTTGCTGACCCCCTGCTAAGCATAAAAGACCGCCTATACAAATTCGTACAGTCTTTAGAATTTTTGTGCGTATTTTGTTATCATAAAGAGTAAGAAGGTACATAAAATTGTTTTTTTCTAGAATATACGCATTCTTTCATTATAATTCGACACAATTTGCAGATCAATTACATTTATAATAAAAATATATGACAACACCGTGACGGAGGGAAATTATGAATAAAACAAAGATGGATTCCAAAGTTCTGGATTCTATTTTGATGAAGATGCTGAAAACCGTTGACGGGAGCAAGGATGAGGTTTTTCAAATCGGGGAGCAGTCACGCCAGCAGTATGAACAGCTGGTCGAAGAACTGAAACAAATTAAACAGCAGGTTTATGAAGTCATCGAGCTTGGTGATAAACTTGAAGTGCAAACCCGCCATGCGCGAAACCGTTTATCCGAGGTCAGCCGCAATTTTCATAGATTCAGTGAAGAAGAAATCCGCAACGCTTATGAAAAAGCCCATAAGCTGCAAGTAGAACTGACGATGATCCAGCAGCGTGAAAAGCAATTGCGCGAACGCCGGGACGATTTGGAACGCAGACTGTTAGGCCTTCAGGAAATCATCGAACGCTCAGAATCACTAGTGAGCCAGATTACGGTCGTGCTGAACTATCTGAATCAGGATCTTCGGGAGGTTGGGCTGCTTCTTGCTGATGCGCAGGCAAAACAGGATTTTGGCTTGAGAATTATTGAAGCGCAGGAAGAAGAGAGAAAAAGAGTCTCGAGAGAAATTCACGACGGTCCTGCACAAATGCTGGCAAATGTTATGATGAGATCGGAATTAATTGAACGGATTTTCCGAGACCGAGGCGCTGAAGACGGATTCCAGGAAATCAAAAATCTCCGCCAAAATGTGCGGAATGCTCTTTACGAAGTGAGACGGATTATATATGATTTAAGACCGATGGCCCTTGATGACTTAGGCCTGATTCCAACTTTGCGGAAATATCTATATACAACCGAAGAATATAACGGTAAGGTGAAAATACATTTTCAGTGCATCGGCGATACGGAGGACAAACGACTCGCGCCTCAGTTTGAAGTTGCGCTCTTCAGACTCGCACAGGAAGCTGTATCCAATGCGTTAAAGCATTCTGGATCTGAAGAAATTACAGTCAAAGTTGAGATTACAAAGGATTTTGTGATTTTAATGATAAAAGATAACGGCAAAGGATTTGACCTGAAGGAAGCGAAAGAGAAGAAAAACAAATCATTCGGCTTGCTTGGAATGAAAGAAAGAGTAGATTTATTGGAAGGGACCATGACTATAGATTCAAAAATAGGTCTTGGGACATTTATCATGATTAAGGTTCCGTTATCTCTTTGACTATGATTTGTAAAATAGAGCCAAAAGGCATATTGACCGAATACCAGAGTATATAGAACAATAATACAAGGAGGCGTGGCTTGTGACTAAAGTAAACATTGTTATTATCGACGACCATCAGTTATTTCGTGAAGGTGTTAAGCGGATATTGGATTTTGAACCTACCTTTGAAGTGGTAGCGGAAGGAGACGACGGAGATGAAGCGGCTCGTATTGTTGAGCACTATCATCCTGATGTCGTGATCATGGATATCAATATGCCGAACGTAAATGGCGTGGAAGCTACAAAGCAGCTTGTAGAGCTGTATCCTGAATCTAAAGTAATTATTCTATCAATTCACGATGACGAGAATTATGTAACACATGCCCTGAAAACAGGTGCAAGAGGTTATCTGCTGAAAGAGATGGATGCTGATACACTAATTGAAGCGGTTAAAGTAGTTGCCGAGGGCGGTTCTTACCTTCACCCGAAGGTTACTCACAACCTCGTAAACGAATTCCGACGTCTTGCAACAAGCGGAGTTTCTGCTCATCCTCAGCATGAGGTCTATCCAGAGATTCGCAGACCATTACATATTTTAACAAGACGGGAATGTGAAGTGCTGCAAATGCTTGCAGACGGAAAAAGCAACCGTGGCATCGGTGAATCATTGTTTATCAGTGAAAAAACTGTTAAAAACCATGTCAGCAATATCTTACAAAAAATGAATGTAAACGACCGGACGCAAGCCGTGGTGGTCGCCATTAAAAATGGTTGGGTAGAAATGAGATAGCATGAAATTGGACTTGCCTTTTTGAGGCAGGTCTTTTTTTAGGCTTCTGTTTCCCTTACAATAGAGTCATAAAGTGATAAGGCAGGTAACGAAGCTATGAATATTGCAGTAGTAACAGATAGTACGGCATATATTCCAAAAGAAATGCGTGAACAAAATCATATACACATGATTCCTCTCCAGGTTGTTTTTGGGGATGAAACATATCATGAAGAAACAGAAATGGACTGGAGAAGCTTTTACCAAGAAGTGAAAAAGCATACAGAGCTTCCATCCACTTCTCAGCCTGCGATCGGCGAGCTGGTTGCTTTGTATGAAGAGCTCGGCAAGTCATATGATGCGGTGATCAGTATTCATCTTTCTAGCGGAATTAGCGGAACGTTCAGCAGTGCAGCTGCAGCGAATACAATGGTCGATAATATTGAAGTATACCCGTTTGACTCAGAGATCAGCTGTCTGGCTCAAGGTTTTTATGCTCTGAAAGCAGCTGAATTGATCAGAAATGGAGCGTCATCGCCGGAAGATATTATAAAAGAACTGGAAGAAATGAAAAAAACCGTTCGGGCATATTTTATGGTGGATGATTTAACACATCTTCAGCGAGGCGGACGATTAAGCAGTGCTCAAGCCTTTATTGGGAGTCTTCTCAAGGTAAAGCCTATTCTTCATTTTGACAATAAGGTAATTGTGCCTTTTGAGAAGATCCGTACACGCAAAAAAGCGATTTCGCGGATTTACGAGCTTTTAGATGAAGACGCGAGTAAGGGCATGCCGATGAAAGCTGCCGTTATTCACGCTAATCGAGAAGAAGAAGCATCGAGTATTATTGAAGAGCTCTCTGCAAAATATCCGCATGTTGAATTTTATAACAGCTACTTTGGTGCGGTTATAGGCACTCATCTTGGTGAAGGTGCAATAGGAATCTGCTGGTGTTTTAAATAAATGATGAAATCTCCGTTTTAGAAGCGGAGATTTTTTTATATTCTTTTTTTAGCTGTTAGACAGAATATTTTCATTCCGGCATAATATCTCGCAAGGAGGCCGTACTATGCAGACTAAGACATCAGAATCGAACAGCCTATTCTCTAAAGAACTGCAGCAGCAGCTTCAGGGCCGTCATCTGCTTAAAACAGAAATCCCATTTTCTGACGAGATCATTGATTGGCATATCGAGCATGGTTATATATCTGCCGAGGAGTCTATATCAAAAAATAAATGGGGATATAGATGCAATAGATGCGGTCAAAATGATCAACAGTATTTTTCTTCGTATATTTCATCAGGAGAAGATAAAGTATACTGCCGCTCTTGTGTCATGATGGGCAGAGTGAGTGAGGATATTTCTTTATATTCCTGGTGCAAGGAGGCAGAGGCAAACTGGAAGCCTATAAAACTGACTTGGGATGGAAAGCTGTCAAGCGGACAGCAAAAGGCAGCTGACGTCTTAATTGAAGCAATTTCGAAGCAAGAAGAGCTCCTTATTTGGGCTGTTTGCGGCGCAGGTAAAACTGAATTATTATTCCAAGGTATAGAATCGGCATTAAATCTAAGACTGCGTGTTTGTATTGCGACCCCGCGCACCGATGTTGTTTTAGAGCTTGCTCCGAGACTGAAGGCTGCATTTCAGGGTGCTGATATTTCAGTTCTATACGGAGGAAGTGATGACAAAGGGCGTTTATCTCCGCTTATGATTTCCACAACCCATCAGCTTTTGCGCTATAAAGACGCATTCGACGTCATGATCGTTGATGAAGTGGATGCTTTTCCATATTCCGCTGATCAAACTCTTCAATTCGCTGTTCAAAAAGCGAGAAAGAAAAACAGCACTCTTGTTTATCTAAGCGCAACACCTCCTAAAGAATTAAAAAGAAAAACATATAAAGGTGAGTTAAAATCCGTTCGCATACCGGCCAGATACCATCGGAAGCCATTGCCTGAACCGCGCTTTCAGTGGTGCGGAAACTGGAAAAAGAAATTAACCCGAAACAAAATCCCAAATGCGGTAAAAAGATGGATAGAACAGCATGTGAAAGAAGGAAGGCCCGTTTTTTTATTTGTTCCTTCCATTTCTGTTCTGGTAAAAGCTGCTTCCTGTTTTAAAAACATGAATTATCGAACAGCGGCTGTACATGCGGAAGATAAGCTCAGAAAAGAAAAAGTGCAGCAATTTCGAGACGGTCAGTTTGATCTGTTAATCACAACAACAATATTGGAAAGAGGTGTCACAGTTCCTATGGTCCAAACAGGCATCTTAGGGGCAGAATCGCCCATCTTTACGGAAAGCGCGCTTGTGCAAATCGCGGGAAGGACAGGACGGCATAAAAAACATGCAGACGGCGATGTCATTTATTTTCACTTCGGAAAAACAAAGAGTATGATAGAGGCAAGAAAACATATAAAAATAATGAATGAATTGGCTTTAAAAAATAAATTGATAGACTAGTTAATATTTAAAAACATGATACAGTATACTCATATAACTAATGAGGAGCTGTAAAAATGCTTGTCAATTCAAAAGAAATCATGATGGAAGAACTTCTTGACCGATATATGGATCAGCTTCATATGACCTGCACTTGCCAAGTATGCAAAAATGATGTACTTGCACTTTCTTTAAACCAAGTAAGACCAGCTTACGTCACTGATTTAAAAAAGATTGCATATACGAAAGCTGAGCTGGTAGATAAACAGAAAAACACGGCTATGCTTGTGATTTTGGCTGAAGCAGCTGCTGTGGTATCGGAGAATCCGAGTGATCAATGCGAAACGAGACAGGAGGAGGCTCTAAAAAACTGATCTGTCTATTATGTGATTCACAATTTTCTCAAGCTGTTTCATGGTGCTCACTATTCTTATTAAAACCTGACGACAGGGTCTGTCAGTCCTGCAGAAACAAATTACAGATCATCAAAGGGGCCATCTGTCCGCTTTGCGGCAGGCCTCAAACCGCTCATGAAGTGTGCGCGGATTGCGAGGCATGGAAATCAAGAATAGATGACGGCTTAAGGCTCAGTCAAAACCGTTCTGTTTACTTATATAATGACATGATGAAAGAAACGCTCGCCCGAATGAAATTCAGGGGAGATGCAGCGATAATAAGCGCTTTTAAAAATGACTTTTCCTCAGAATTCTCTGCTGTCTATCCAGATAAACGCCTTGTGCTCGTTCCCATTCCGTTAAGCGAAGAACGGAAAGCAGAACGCGGCTTTAACCAGTCACAAATGCTTGCTGAATGCTTAAACCGGCCCATCCTCAATCCTCTCATCCGCTTGAATCATGAAAAGCAGTCTAAGAAAAAGAAAACGGAGCGCCTGCTTTCAGAGCATGTTTTTGAAACAAAAAACAGCTCCGTTGAGGGTATGGATATCGTTTTAATCGACGATCTTTATACTACGGGAGCCACTTTGCACTATGCTGCCCGCTGTTTATTGGAGAAAGGCAAAGCTGGTTCTGTGTCATCTTTTACCTTAGTGAGAAGCTAAATGATTCAATTTTTGTGCCGATATAATGTCTAGAAATTACTGCAGGCATATTAATGAATAAGGAGTAAAAATGATGGGTGAACTGGCGAATTGTCCGAAATGCAATGCTTTATTTTTAAAAACAAAGCTGCAAACCGTGTGTCAGGCGTGTATTAAGGAAGAAGAAAAATCATTTGAGACTGTGTATAAATTTTTAAGGAAACAGGAAAACAGGCAATCAACACTGAGCCGCATAACTGAGGAAACAGGTGTGGAGGAAGAGCTGATTTTAAAATTCATCAGGCAAAAGCGAATCCAAATCACTCATCTGCCGAATTTGGCATACCCTTGTGAAAGGTGCGGGACATCGATTAGGGAAGGCAAGTTCTGCAAGGCTTGCCAGTCCGATATAAAGGATCAAATAGATCATCTGAACCAAGAATCCGCATTGAAAACAGAACGGGAAAATAGTAAAAAAGACACATACTATGCCTATAATACCAAAAACAGCTGATTCCCTAAACTAACTGAAAACGCAGTCGATAAAAGGGTTAGATTGTTTAAAGACTGCAACGGAAAGCGAGAGGAATCCTATGAAAATCAATCAATTTGGAACACAATCCGTTAATCCATACCAAAAAAATTATGAAAAGCAAGCGGTGCAAAAAACTGCTGCACAGCCTAAAGATAAAATTGAAATTTCATCACAGGCTAAGGAACTGCAAAATGCATCCGACGCAGTCACTGGTTCACGCCAGGAAAAAATTGAGCAGCTTAAAGCGCAAATTGAAAACGGGTCATACAAAGTAGACGCAAATCATATAGCGAAAAATATGATTAATTTTTATAAAAAGCAATAAAAAAGGAGAAAGCCCATGTCAGCAAAGCCAATTATTGAACAATTGAAGCGACTTTGCGTTCTGCATGAGCATCTGCTCACGCTGTCTGAGGAAAAGACGGAAGCGCTCAAAGCCGGCAAAACAAAAGAGCTTTCTAACATTTTGACAAAGGAACAAAAATATATTCAAGCTATCGGGCAGACAGAAGATGACCGGATCAAAGCGGCTTCCGCCTTTCTCGGATTCAGCGAAAATAACACCATTTCTGCTTGTATCGCCAAAACTTCAGGCAGTGAAAAGGAAGAGCTGGAACAACTATATGAAGCTCTTTCTAACGTTCTCGGACATCTGAAAGAAGTGAATGAGATGAATAGGCAGTTGACGAGAGACGCGCTGCAATTCATCTCTATTTCGTACGATATGCTGGTTCCTAAGGAAAATAATTTCAATTACAGCAAATCAATTAAAGCTGAGCTTCCAAAGAGCAGCCGGATGAAACTTTTTGATTCAAAAGCTTAGCAGAAAGGAATTCAGAATATGACATCTACCTTTATGGGTCTTGAAACTGCAAGGCGGGCGTTAAGCGCTCAGCAAGCAGCGTTAAGCACTACTGCAAATAATGTGGCAAATGCCAATACTGATGGTTATACAAGACAGCGAGTCTCATTAGAGGCAACGGACTATTTCCCTGCTGTATCAAAAAATGCAGAAAAAACTGCGGGACAAATGGGAACGGGTGTACAAGGCAAGTCAGTTGAAAGAATCAGAGACATCTTTCTTGACTACCAATACCGCCTCCAAAACAACAGTTCTGGATATTATGACACGAAGGCTAAAGCCCTGTCCCAAATGGAAGGGATTATGAATGAGACTGGTGGCAGCGGATTAAACAGTGTGCTAAATTCATTTTGGAATTCTCTGCAAGAACTATCCAATAATGCAAATGAGGACAGTGCGCGTTCTGTTGTCTCTCAAAAAGGACAGGCTGTTGCTGATACGTTTAATCATATTTCTGAGTCCCTTACAAAAGTTCAATCAAATTTAAAAGCAGAACTAGATACTAGTGTACTAGATGTTAATTCACTGCTATCTCAATTAAACAGTCTCAATAAGCAAATTGCACAGGTAGAACCAGTCGGTCTGCTTCCGAATGGTTTATACGATCAACGTGATTTGCTGATTGATAAATTATCTTCAATTGTTGATGTCAAAGTGAGCTACAACAAATCAGGCGGGAATGCGCTTGCTTCTTCGGAAGGAACTGTATCGATCGAAATCCTGGATAAAAATAAACAGTCGCTGGGAACTGTTCTGGACGGAAAAAATTATGAGGTTTCAGAGCTGAAAGCTAACTATGATAATGAAACGGGCTTAGTGACAAGTATTTCAATTGGAGACACTGCGGTTCAAGCTGAGTCGTTCAGCAGCAATGGATCACTGTTAGGATTTATACAGTCTTATGGATATGTCACGGCAGACGGCAAAGAAAAGGGCATATATCCGGAGATGCTTTCAGATTTTGATAATATGGCGCTCGAATTTGCAAAAGCTTTCAATGAAGTACACCGAAATGGTCTGACAGAGAGCGGTGAACAAGGCGGGGACTTTTTTGATTTTACCGGGGGTGAAACTGAGCCGGCAAAAGGCGCAGCAGGTAAGATTAAAGTCACTGACAGCATAAAAGATTCAAAAGGCGCGAATATCGCTTTCTCACTTACTGGAGCAGCAAACGATAATTCAAACGCAACGAATTTAGCAAATGTGTTAACTGGGGACATCACCATTAACGGAAAAGAAACGAGTGTGCTAGATTATTATGCTGGTCTCATTGGCGAGCTGGGGATCAAAGCTCAAGAGGCGAATCGGCTGGCATCTAATACAGAAACACAGCTGAATGATGCAGACATAAACCGTCAGCAAATGAGCGCTGTTTCTTTAGATGAAGAAATGACCAATATGATTCAATTCCAACACGCATACAATGCTGCCGCAAGAATGGTAACGTTACAAGACGAAATCCTTGATAAAGTAATTAATGGCATGGGTGTCGGGGGAAGGTAGGTAGATCAAATGAGAGTAACACAAGGCATGATTCAGCAAAACTCATTGAGATATATCGGTTCAAGCTACTCAAAGCTGGATAAACTTCAATCACAGATTTCTTCCGGAAAAAAAATCTCAAAAGCTTCCGATGATCCAGTAGTAGCTATGAAAAGCTTAAAGTACAATACGCAATTATCTCAAGTTCAGCAATACCAAAGTAATGCTTCTCAAGCCTTTACTTGGCTTGAAAACACAGAAACAAACATTACTGAAGGAATTGACATTATGTCAAAGGTCAGAGAGTTAGCTGTTCAAGCTAAGAATGACACAAATGGTGGAGCAGAATTGCAAGCTATTGGTGTAGAAGTAAAACAATTAAAAGAACAGCTCTTAAATATTGCTAATACACAAGTGAACGGCAGATATATCTTCAATGGCACTAATTCAGATACACCTCCAGTTAAAGACAACGGTGACGGAACTTATACGATTTCTGATACGGCTGACGTTATTGTCAATATATCGGATAATATGTCATTAAAGGTAAACTCAGATCCGAAGGCAGCCTTTGGCGGTACTTCTGGAAGCGGACAAAATGTGTTTGAAATGCTAAATTCATTTGAGACAGCACTTAATTCAGGCTCTTTGGACGATGTGGACAGCGTTTTAGATGATATTGATCAATTTTCTGACGGTATGAGTGCAGAACGATCTGATATTGGAGCGAGATATAACCGTCTTGAACTGATTAATACAAGACTTTCAGCTCAAGAAGAAACAGCTACAAAAGTGTTGTCAGACAATGAAGACGTAGAACTGGAAGAAATAATAACTGAATTTATTGCGCAGCAAAGCGTGCACAGGGCTACTCTGGCTGTAAATGCGCAAATTGTTCAGCCTACATTGATCGACTTTTTAAAGTAAGCGGCTCTCAGGAGTTCGCTTTTTTTATAGTTTAGGAGGTAGAGTGATGCAAATTCCCAGATTGATTATGCATAGTGTTCAAGGGAAAATTGGTTTAACAACGACGCCTGCCAGCTTAAAAATGGAGCAGCCGCAAGCCGACTTGGAAATTGAACAGCCAAGCGCGGAAATGGAAATATCGGTGACCCCGGGAAAACTCACGATTGACCAGACGCAAGCATGGGAAGAATTAGACAGAAAGCATATATCCAAAAGAATCGAAGAAGCTGCCCAACAAGGGCATGAGGATGTAATCGAAGGGATAGCCCGTACTGCAGAAGAAGGCGACGAGCTTATGAGAATTGAAAATAAGGGGAACCCAATCGCTTCACAAGCAAAGAGGAACTCTGAGATGCACCAAATTCAATTAGGCGAACATTATGCTCCTTCTCTTTCAAGGGTGAAAATACAATATACCCCGTCACAGCTTGATATTCAGATTACGCCGCGAAAGCCTGTTATTCAGGCTGAACCGCATAAGCCGATTGTTGAATATACGCCTGGAAATGTTGAGGTTGACATGCTCCAATACCCTGATTTAAATATAGAGGTAGAAAACCTAAAAGAATCACTCGAAAAGTAAAAAGAAAAGGATCGTGAACAATGATCATTCATACTAAATACCATGGCCAAATGAATGTAAAAGAAGAACAAATCATTCTTTTTGAAAACGGGATTCCGGGCTTTTTAGAAGAAAAACAGTTCGTCATTCTTCCGCTTTCAGAAGACTCTCCATTCGTGGCGCTGCAGTCCGTCACTTCAGAGAATCTTGCGTTCATCGTTGTAAGTCCGTTTATCTTTTTTAAGAATTATGAATTTGACCTTGATGAATCAACTGCTGAACTTTTGGATATCGATAATATTGAAGACGTAGAAGTCATGACATTATTGACCATGGCAGAGCCATTCGAAAAAACTACTGCTAATTTATTGGCTCCTATTATTGTGAATCGCAAAAACATGCTGGCTAAGCAAGTCGTTTTACACGACTCCCCATATACGACAAAGCATCCGATTGGAGGAGAATCATGCTAGTTTTATCTCGGAAAATGAACGAAGCGATTCAAATAGGTGCTGATATTGAAGTAAAAGTGATTGCGGTTGAGGGTGACCAAGTGAAAATTGGAATTGAAGCCCCAAAGCATATTGATATTCACAGGAAAGAAATTTACCTGACCATTCAGGAAGAAAATAACCGTGCGGCAGCGTTATCCAGCGATGTGATCTCCGCATTATCCTCACAAAAAAAGTGAGGATTTTTTTTATTTTTGTATTAACAAAATCAGAGACAATCCGATATTAATGATGTAGCCGGGAGGAGACGCAAACACTCCGCCAGTTACAAAAAAACAAGGCACAAGGACGTGCCTTAACAACATATTCAGGGAGGAACAAAACAATGAGAATTAACCACAATATCGCAGCACTTAACACACTAAACCGTTTGTCTTCAAACAACGGTGCTAGCCAAAAGAACATGGAGAAGCTTTCTTCTGGTCTTCGTATCAACCGTGCAGGAGATGACGCAGCAGGTCTTGCGATCTCTGAAAAAATGAGAGGACAAATCAGAGGTCTTGAAATGGCTTCTAAAAACTCTCAAGACGGAATCTCTCTTATCCAAACAGCTGAGGGTGCATTGACTGAAACTCACTCTATTCTTCAACGTGTTCGTGAGTTAACTGTTCAAGCGGGTAACACTGGTACTCAAGATGCAACGACAGACCTTGTAGCAATTCAAGATGAAATTAACAACCTTCTTGATGAAGTAGATGGAATTTCTCAACGTACAGCGTTTAACGGTAAAAACCTTCTTGATGGTACGCAAACGGATGGATTCACTTTCCAAATTGGCGCCAACAAAGGTCAACAATTAACAGTTAACATTGGGAATATGAGTACTGCTGCTACAGGCCTTGACATGGTAAAAGCAGATTACGTTGTAACAACAGCTACAGCAGCTAACACAGATGCGCTTTTAGAAAAAGTTGATTCTGCAATTAATAAAGTATCTTCTGAAAGAGGTAAACTTGGTGCAGTTCAAAACCGTCTTGAGCATACAATCAACAACTTAGGCGCTTCTGGTGAAAACCTGACAGCTGCTGAGTCTCGTATCCGTGACGTTGACATGGCGAAAGAAATGAGCGAGTTCACAAAGAACAACATTCTTTCTCAAGCTTCTCAAGCTATGCTTGCTCAAGCGAACCAACAGCCTCAAAACGTACTTCAATTGTTACGTTAATTTTGAAAAAGACCTTGGCGATTGCCGGGGTCTTTTTTTATATTCCTAACTCCAAATCTTTCCCCCTTGCTGTCTATACCTCGTGATATAATAATCGGATTCTCCACTAACCTATAAAAGTATTTCCAAACAAGAAATCTAAAACAGATGAGTTTTTTTCCATAAATATGTGTAATCTTATCTCGACTTAGTCGATATAAACGATAGATTGGGACATAGGGGATGATCAATTGAACATTGAAAGACTCACTACGTTACAACCTGTTTGGGATCGTTATGATACTCAAATACATAAACAGAAAGATCATGAGAGTGAGGTTCCTGTTCATCAAGTTTCATATACCAATCTTGCTGAAATGGTAGGGGAAATGAACAAGCTTTTGGAACCTTCGCAAGTTCACCTGAAGTTTGAGCTCCATGAGAAGTTAAATGAATACTATGTAAAAGTAATAGAGGACTCTACAAATGAAGTCATCCGCGAAATTCCGCCGAAACGGTGGCTTGATATTTATGCGGCTATGACTGAATTTCTTGGGTTATTTGTAGATGAAAAAAAGTAGATGAGGAGTGGTTTGAAATGGTCACGAGAATAACAGGTCTTGCGTCAGGAATGGATATAGATGATATCGTATCAAAGCTGATGCAAACAGAAAGAGCGCCGCTTGATAAGCTGACTCAAAAAAAACAGACGCTAGAATGGCAGCGTGACAGCTATCGTGAAGTCAACTCAAAAATAAAAGAATTACAAGATTATATGTCTAAAAATACGTTGACATATCCGAGCACGTATCAGAGCAAAACTGTGACCAGCTCCAATGAGTCTGTGTTAACTGCTACAGGAAGCGCAAGTGCGCCAAACTCGTCTTCTACTGTTGAAGTAGCGAGTTTGGCAACTGCAGCAACGTATAAGGCAAATAATTATACGGGATACACACAAGGCGATTATAATTTGGCATTTAACGTTGTAGCACCTGGTGAGACAACGGCAAAAACAGTGAACATCAGTGTGACGAGCGCCGATACCATTGATAATGTGATTTCTAAACTTAACAGTTCAGATCTAGGAGTATCAGCATTTAAAGATAAAATATGGAACGGTACAGAGTATGTAGAAACGATTGCGTTTTCTTCTAAAGCAACAGGTGCAGGAGGCAGCATACAGGCAGCAGACTCTGCTACATCCGACTTTATGTCCGGTCAGCTTGGTTTTTCTTTAGACGCTGAAAATAAGCTCACTGCTTACAAAGAAGGAACAAATGCAAAGGTCACAATTAATGGCTTTGAAATGGAGAAGCTGACAAACAACTTTACGGTTAACGGCGTAACCTACTCAATTAAAAATACAACCGCTGCAACAGGCCCCGTTACTACATCTGTTTCTACCGATGTTGACGGTATTTATAACAAAATTAAAGATTTTGTAGATAAATATAATGAGCTGGTTGACAGTCTGAATGAAAAGCTGCAAGAAACGAAATACAGAGACTATACGCCGCTGACGAGTGAGCAAAAAGAAGCAATGTCTGATAAAGAAGTAGAGCTCTGGGAAGAGAAAGCGAAGAGCGGTTTGCTTAGAAATGATACTAGTATAAGCGCCGGGACAAACCAGTTGCGGACTGATTTTTATTCTCAAGTAAATGCGAATGGTGAATCCTATCAATTGACACAATTCGGCATTACCACTTCAAGCGCTTATCTCAAACGGGGTCATTTAGAAATAGACGAGGATAAACTAAAAGCAAAAATAGAAGAAGATCCGCAAAGTGTTGCTAATTTGTTTACGAGCGGATCGAGCGAAAGCAACTATAGTGATAAAGGTATTATGAAACGTATAGGTGAAACACTGAAAAGTACAGTGAAAAGCATTGAAGCAAAAGCTGGTAACTCGACAATGGGAACCAGTGATTACTCAATCGGTAAAAATTTAAACACGATCAGCACTGATATCACCAAAATGCAGGACCGGTTGACCACGATAGAAAACCGTTATTATAAAAAATTCAGTGCAATGGATTCTGCGATTCAAAAAATGAACGAACAAGCGTCCTATTTATCACAGCTACTTGTACAATAAATGTAATTTGGAGGATGACACATGGCGATCCAAAATCCTTATGCAGCTTATCAGCAAAATTCAGTGAATACCGCTACGCCCGGGGAGCTGACCCTTATGCTGTATAATGGCTGTTTGAAATTTATAAAACTTGCATCTCAGGCCATTGAGAATAATGATATGGAAGGTAAAAATGAAAATCTGATTAAAGCGCAAAATATCATTCAGGAATTAAATGGTACACTTAACCGCAACATAGAGCTTTCCGGTTCAATGGGTGCGATGTACGATTATATGTATCGAAGATTGGTACAGGCAAATATCAAAAATGATACGAGCATGCTGGCTGAGGTAGAGGGCTATGTAAAAGATTTTCGCGATGCTTGGAAACAAGCCATGCAAAGTGAACGAAAGGACCGGCACGGATCAGGCGGGATCGCATGAAAAACATAGATCAACTATACACTGAGACGGAGAGTATGCTGTCACACATACAAAATACACCGGAAAGCGATGAACTTTTAAAGCAAATTGAAGACTTTGTGTCTAAACGGTCTGAACTTATTCAGGGGATATCTCTGCCGCTTTCAGAAGAAGAGCGAAAGCAGATGAAGCTTGTCTTGACATGGGATCAGCTTATTGTGAAGGAAATGGAAAGACTGAAGCAGTCAATCGCAGCAGAACTTCAGCAGGTGAAAAGAAAACGTGCGATGCATACGACGTATTTAAATCCTTATAACAACATCACGATTGACGGCAGATATTATGACAAGCGTAAATAGGTGAGTGCCTTGAAGAGCATTGAGGATTATACGCTTTTATCAGCTTATTATCATCTTCTTTTTACCATTGAGGAAGGGCTGTGCTATTTGATAGAGGCGGAACAGAATTTATCAAAAACAGAAGGGGATCGGATCTACCAAGATCTGATCCAAGCCTTTTTTTATTTGGATTCAACCCATTCAACTCTTCTTTTCGTGATGAACACACGGTGCGCAGAAGTATGCGTTAAGGCTTTTGACGAGATTTTTGCAGAATTTGATCAATTGGTTTCTTTCTCATTCCCCTCTCATGAATTCTGCGAGTATTTAAAAGGACATTTTCTGATTCACTATAGGAAATGGATGCTGTCCATTCATCGATGTATGGAGCCCTTTGTGATCAATTGACTTTGTGTAAGGCATTTTTTCTTATTGCCAGCATATACATATACCTCCCGTAACCATAGAAACATTAGCATAAAACGGCATAATTCGACAAAGTTCACTGAATTTTCACAAAAGGTTTACGTTTCAGCAGGAATTGTAAAGGGTAAAGGAGAAATAGATACATATCCTTAATAAAAGGGAGGCGTTCTTTGATGAACTATAACATCAGAGGAGAAAATATTGAAGTGACACCCGCGTTAAAGGATCATGTCGAGAAGAAGATCGGCAAGCTGGAGCGTTATTTTGAGCATAGTGTAAATGCCGATGTGAACGTCAACTTGAAGTTTTACAATGACAAGGAGTCCAAGGTTGAGGTTACGATTCCGATGACAGATCTGGCGCTTCGGTCTGAAGTGCATAACGAGGATATGTACAATGCAATTGATCTCGCTACAAACAAGCTGGAACGTCAAATCCGTAAGCATAAAACAAAAGTAAACCGCAAATTCCGTGAGCAGGGTCTTCCGAAATCTTCAGTGGCAAACGGCCTCGGCTCTGATACAGATATTGCGGTTGAGGACGAAATAGAAGAAGATGAAAGCTTAGAAATCGTCCGTCAGAAGCGCTTTAATTTAAAGCCGATGGATAATGAAGAAGCGATCTTGCAAATGAATATGCTCGGCCATAACTTCTTTGTTTTCACAAATGCGGAAACAAACCTTACAAACGTCGTGTACCGCAGAAATGACGGGAAATATGGCCTGATTGAACCGACTGAATAATGAAGAGCAGCCTTCCGTGATTTTCGCGGAAGGTTTTTGTTTTTTCTTATTTGCAAATTCTTTGGAAATAAGAGAAGGTATGATATGATAATGAGAGGTATACATGGACTAGTAAATTATTTATACATGCTTGTCAAACAGGCATGTGATGATAGAGGAGCGTTATAAATGCTTGGAATTTTAAATAAAATGTTTGATCCAACAAAACGTACGCTGAATAGATACGAAAAAATAGCTAACGATATTGATGCGATTCGGGGAGACTATGAAAATCTCTCAGATGATGCGCTGAAACATAAAACAATTGAATTTAAAGAGCGCCTTGAAAAAGGGGCGACAACTGATGATCTACTTGTTGAAGCATTCGCAGTGGTTCGGGAAGCTTCTCGCCGCGTAACCGGCATGTTCCCGTTTAAAGTCCAGCTTATGGGGGGCGTGGCTCTTCATGACGGAAATATCGCGGAGATGAAAACAGGGGAAGGTAAAACATTAACGTCTACTCTGCCTGTTTATTTAAATGCCTTATCTGGAAAAGGCGTGCACGTCGTGACAGTCAATGAATACTTGGCGAGCCGTGACGCAGAGCAAATGGGGAAAATTTTCGAGTTTCTCGGCTTAACTGTCGGACTGAATTTGAACTCAATGTCGAAAGATGAAAAAAGGGAAGCTTATGCGGCTGACATCACTTATTCTACAAACAACGAGCTCGGCTTCGACTATTTGCGAGACAACATGGTTCTTTATAAAGAGCAAATGGTGCAGCGTCCGCTTCATTTTGCGGTAATTGATGAAGTCGACTCTATTTTGATTGATGAAGCGAGAACACCGCTTATCATTTCAGGACAGGCTGCAAAATCGACAAAACTGTACGTACAGGCAAATGCTTTTGTACGCACGTTAAAAGCAGAAAAAGACTATACGTATGATGTGAAAACAAAAGGTGTACAGCTCACAGAAGAAGGAATGACAAAGGCTGAAAAAGCGTTCGGCATCGACAACCTGTTTGATGTGAAAAATGTGGCGCTCAACCACCATATCAACCAGTCCTTAAAAGCGCACGTTGCCATGCAGAAGGATGTTGATTACGTAGTAGAAGACGGTCAGGTTGTCATCGTTGACTCTTTCACGGGTCGTTTAATGAAAGGCCGCCGCTACAGCGAAGGGCTTCACCAGGCGATCGAAGCGAAGGAAGGGCTTGAAATTCAAAATGAGAGCATGACCTTGGCGACGATTACGTTCCAAAACTACTTCCGGATGTATGAAAAGCTGGCCGGTATGACGGGTACGGCTAAAACAGAGGAAGAGGAGTTCCGTAACATCTACAACATGCAGGTTGTGACGATTCCGACAAACCAGCCGGTTGTTCGTGATGACCGTCCTGATTTAATTTACCGTTCAATGGAAGGGAAGTTTAAGGCCGTTGCAGAAGATGTTGCCCAGCGATATATGACAGGACAGCCCGTTCTTGTCGGTACAGTTGCGGTTGAAACGTCTGAATTGATTTCAAAGCTGCTCAAAAACAAGGGTATCCCGCATCAGGTATTAAACGCCAAAAACCATGAGCGAGAAGCGCAAATCATTGAAGAGGCCGGTCAAAAAGGCGCTGTGACGATTGCGACAAACATGGCGGGGCGCGGAACAGACATTAAGCTTGGCGAAGGAGTAAAAGAGCTTGGCGGACTAGCCGTTGTCGGAACGGAACGCCATGAATCACGCCGGATTGACAATCAGCTGCGAGGACGTTCAGGACGTCAGGGTGATCCGGGGATCACACAATTTTATCTTTCTATGGAAGATGAATTGATGCGCAGATTTGGTGCTGAGCGGACAATGGCAATGCTTGACCGTTTTGGTATGGATGACTCCACTCCGATTCAAAGCAAAATGGTATCCCGCGCGGTTGAATCATCTCAAAAACGCGTTGAAGGAAATAACTTCGATTCACGTAAACAGCTTCTCCAATATGATGATGTTCTTCGCCAGCAGCGTGAGGTTATCTATAAGCAGCGTTTCGAAGTCATCGACTCTGAAAACCTGCGTGAAATCGTAGAAAATATGATCAAATCTTCTCTCGAGCGGGCAATTGCGGCCTATACACCAAGAGAAGAGCTTCCTGAGGAGTGGAAGCTTGACGGTCTTGTTGAGCTTGTTAACACGGCTTACCTTGACGAAGGCGCGCTTGAAAAGAGCGACATCTTCGGCAAAGAGCCGGATGAAATGCTTGAGCTCATTATGGATCGCATCAAGACCAAATATAATGACAAAGAGGAAAAATTCGGCGAAGAACAAATGCGCGAATTTGAGAAAGTCATCGTGCTTCGCGCCGTCGATTCAAAATGGATGGATCATATCGACGCAATGGATCAGCTTCGCCAAGGGATTCACCTTCGTGCTTACGCGCAAACAAATCCGCTGCGTGAGTATCAAATGGAAGGCTTTGCGATGTTTGAGCATATGATTGAATCCATCGAGGACGAGGTTGCCAAATTTGTGATGAAGGCTGAGATTGAAAATAATCTGGAGCGTGAAGAGGTTGTACAAGGCCAAACCACGGCTCATCAGCCGCAAGAAGGCGATGAAAACAAAAAAGCAAAGAAAGCGCCGGTTCGTAAAGTGGTTGATATCGGCCGAAATGCGCCATGCCACTGCGGAAGCGGAAAAAAATATAAAAATTGCTGCGGCCGGACTGAATAGTTCGTTCGGGCAAGTTTGCTGACCGCGGCGCCTTGAGCGCCCGCGGATCTTTTAATGAGGTGAATGGAATGGAATTATCAGAAATCAGAGTTGAGCTCGAAAATATGGCTTCTCGTTTAGCGGACTTTAGGGGGTCTCTTTGACCTCGAATCAAAGGAGACCCGCATTGCTGAGCTAGATGAGCAAATGGCTGATCCGGAATTCTGGAATGATCAGCAGAAAGCTCAAACGGTCATCAATGAAGCAAATGGTTTAAAGGATTATGTCAATTCCTATAAAAAATTGAATGAATCCCATGAAGAACTGCAAATGACTCATGACCTTCTGAAAGAAGAGCCGGATCAAGATCTTCAGCTTGAGCTTGAAAAAGAGCTAAAGGCTTTAACGAAGGAGTTCAATGAGTTTGAGCTTCAGCTTCTTCTCAGTGAGCCGTATGATAAAAACAACGCAATTTTGGAGCTGCATCCGGGTGCGGGCGGTACTGAGTCACAGGATTGGGGCTCTATGCTTCTCAGAATGTACACCAGATGGGCTGAGCGCCGCGGCTTTAAAGTGGAAACGCTCGATTACCTTCCTGGTGATGAAGCCGGTATTAAGTCAGTCACATTACTGATTAAAGGGCACAACGCTTATGGATATATCAAGGCGGAAAAAGGCGTCCATCGTCTCGTGCGGATTTCTCCGTTTGATTCATCAGGCCGCCGCCACACTTCATTCGTATCTTGTGAAGTTATGCCTGAATTCAACGATGAGATCGATATTGATATCCGTACGGAGGATATTAAAGTTGATACGTACCGTGCAAGCGGAGCAGGCGGACAGCACGTCAACACGACAGACTCAGCTGTTCGGATTACCCACTTGCCGACAAACGTGGTTGTGACATGTCAAACAGAACGTTCACAAATTAAAAACCGTGAAAGAGCGATGAAAATGCTGAAGGCAAAGCTGTATCAGCGCAGAATTGAAGAACAGCAGGCCGAGCTGGACGAAATTCGCGGTGAGCAAAAAGAGATCGGCTGGGGAAGCCAAATCCGCTCTTACGTATTCCATCCGTATTCCATGGTAAAAGACCATCGGACCAATACAGAAATGGGTAACGTTCAAGCCGTAATGGACGGAGATATTGACGTATTTATTGACGCATACCTTCGTTCTAAACTTTCATAAGCAGGAAACACACCTGGTGTCTACAGGTGTGTTTTTTTATTGCCTGCATATCCTTGCTTTCACTGCTGCTTTAGCATATTACCACTGTGTTTGGGTGTTATTTACATCTAATCGGGGAAGGATTAAAATGCTATCGGAGAGCATAGGAAGAAACGGAGGAAGGTTGTAATGATGGATGTACGGAATAAAAGTCTTCGGGTTATAAGGGATTATGTATACATACTGATAGGGGCAGCAATTACAGCAGTGTCCTTTAATGTCTTTCTGCTTCCTAACAAAATAGCCGCAGGCGGTGTCAGCGGGATCAGTACCATTTTACAGTCATATGGTTTTGAAGCGGCCTATGTGCAGTGGATCATTAATATTCCCTTATTTATTGCCGGTATCATTTTGCTTGGCGGTAAATTTGGACTCAAGACACTCGCGGGTTCTGTCTTTTTGCCTCTTGTCGTGTTTTTGACGAGAGACATTCAGCCTGCTACACATCATGAGCTTCTGGCGGCGATTTTTGGCGGCGTCGGCATCGGGATTGGAATCGGCATTGTGTACTTAGGCAAAGGATCAACCGGGGGAACGGCATTAGCGGCTCAAATCATTCATAAGTACACAGGTCTCTCATTAGGGACCTGTCTCGCGATCATTGACGGTTTGATTGTTGTTACGGCGATGATCGTATTTAATATAGAGCAGGGACTGTATGCCATGCTTGGGGTGTATGTATCAAGCAAAACCATTGATGTCGTCCAAGTCGGCTTTAACCGCTCTAAAATGGCGCTTATCATTACAAAACAGGAACAGGCCGTGAAGGAAGCTGTTTTTAAAAAAATTGACAGAGGCGTTACGAAAATTTCTGCAGTCGGCGGATATACTGACGATGAACGGCCGATTTTAATGTGCGTGGTTGGCCAAACTGAATTCACGAAATTGAAACAAATCGTCAAACAGATTGATGAGACTGCTTTTGTGATTGTAGCAGATGCAAGCGAGGTGCTGGGCGAGGGTTTCAAACGCGCTTAAACGGGGTTATAATATGGAAGAGATCGTAAAGGAGTTGTGCTTCTCAACATGAAATCAAAACTATCGATACTAATGCTTGTATTTGCCATTTCTGCCCTGCTGGCTGCCTGCGGTTCTAACGATGCAAAAGAAGAGAAGACAGACAACAACAGCAAAACAGAAGCCTCTGCGTCTGAAGGGGAAGAATTATATCAGCAGAGCTGTGTAGGCTGCCACGGCAAGGATTTAGAAGGTGTGTCAGGACCTAATCTCCAAGAGGTTGGAGGCAAATACGACGAAGAAAAAATTGAAAGCATTATTAAAAACGGACGGGGCAATATGCCGAAGGGGCTTGTAGATGATAAGGAAGCCGCTTCAATTGCCAAATGGCTGTCAGAGAAAAAGTAAGATGAGAAAATCTTTGCCGCGATTCAGGCAAGGATTTTTTTATGCCGAAATCATGATGAATGAAAAGAAACTGTAATAGTATTATGTCTAAATTTGACGTATAATGAAGTGTGTTGAAAATCAAACTTTCAGATTTTTCATCTTTTTACAAATGAATGGGTCATAAACTGTCGAATGCTTTCGAAGAGTATGACCGTGCGACATAAAATGATATAAAAGATTAGGTGATTTCATGATAGAGATGAAAGAAGTATACAAAGCCTATCCGAACGGTGTAAAGGCGCTAAACGGGATTTCAGTTACCATTCATCCCGGAGAGTTTGTTTATGTTGTCGGACCGAGCGGAGCGGGTAAATCTACTTTTATTAAAATGATATACAGAGAAGAAAAGCCGACAAAAGGGCAAATTTTACTCAATCATAAAGATCTCGCATCGGTTAAAGAAAAAGAGATTCCTTTCGTGCGGCGTAAAATAGGTGTAGTCTTCCAGGACTTCAAGCTTCTCCCGAAACTTACTGTGTTTGAGAATGTGGCTTTTGCCCTTGAAGTAATTGGAGAACAGCCGTCTGTCATTAAAAAACGGGTGCTTGAAGTGCTTGATTTGGTGCAGCTGAAGCATAAAGCGAGACAATTCCCTGACCAGCTTTCAGGCGGGGAGCAGCAGCGTGTCTCTATAGCCAGATCAATTGTGAACAGCCCTGATGTTGTCATTGCAGATGAACCTACGGGAAACCTTGATCCGGATACGTCTTGGGAAGTCATGAAGACGCTGGAGGAGATTAATAACCGCGGAACAACAGTCGTAATGGCGACACATAATAAAGAAATCGTAAACACCATTAAGAAACGTGTCATTGCAATCGAAGATGGTATCATTGTGCGTGATGAGTCAAGAGGGGAGTATGGTTCTTATGATTAAAATTCTCGGGCGCCATTTGCGTGAGAGTTTTAAATCTCTCGGGAGAAACACATGGATGACGTTTGCATCCATTAGTGCAGTAACCGTTACGCTGATTTTAGTCGGCGTGTTTTTAGTGATTATGCTGAATTTGAATAACATGGCTACGAATGCTGAAAAAGAAGTCGAAATCAAGGTATTGGTTGATCTGACTGCAGATAAGAAGGCACAGGACAAGCTGCAGAACGAGATAAAAGACCTGAACGGCATTCAAAGCGTCACTTTTTCATCTAAAGAAAAAGAGCTTGACCAGTTAGTTGACAGTTTTGGAGACAGCGGAAAATCCCTGACGATGCAGGATCAGGAAAACCCGCTGAATGACGCGTTTGTCGTGAAAACGACCGATCCGCATGATACGCCAAGTGTCGCGAAAAAGATAGAAAAAATGGATCATGTTTATAAAGTTACTTACGGAAAAGAAGAGGTCAGCCGTTTGTTTAAAGTGGTCGGCGTTTCCCGCAACATCGGAATCGCGTTAATTATCGGCTTATTGTTTACGGCGATGTTCTTAATTTCCAACACCATCAAAATTACGATTTTTGCAAGAAGAAAAGAAATTGAAATCATGAAGCTTGTTGGTGCGACGAACTGGTTTATCCGCTGGCCGTTTTTCCTTGAAGGATTGCTGCTCGGCGTATTCGGTTCAGTCATTCCGATCGCGCTTGTATTGAGCACTTATCAATATGTTATCGGATGGGTCGTTCCGAAGGTTCAAGGATCATTTGTCTCTCTTCTTCCATATAATCCGTTTGTATTCCAAGTCTCGCTTGTATTAATTGCAATTGGCGCAGTGATTGGAGTATGGGGAAGCCTGACTTCCATCCGCAAGTTTTTGCGGGTATAAACATAAGAAAAGCCATCCCGATTGCGGGACGGCTTTTTTCTTTTGCCTTCTTTTTCTTCTATGATTACATGAAATCTCCATCCTTTACATATACTATCTCTAGGTTTTGCAAAGACAGTCTGGCATACAGGAGGAGTAAAGGATGAATCAAAAAATAATCGCTGTGATAGCGGCGGGGAGCATGCTGTTCGGAGGCGCCGGCGTATATGCGGGAATGAACCTGCTGGAAGCCGAAAAGCCGGAAGCCGCAGCTGTTGCCGCAACGGCTCAAGCTGACTCTGATCGGGCTGCAGCTATGGATAAAATTGAAAAAGCATATGAATTGATTTCGAATGAATATGTAGAAAAGGTTGATAGAGAAAAGCTGCTTGAAGGAGCCATTCAAGGGATGCTGTCTACATTAAACGATCCTTATTCCGTCTATATGGACAAGCAGACGGCAAAGCAATTTTCTGATTCTCTTGATTCCTCTTTCGAAGGCATCGGGGCTGAGGTTGGAGTGGAAGAAGGCAAAATCATTATTGTGTCGCCATTTAAACAATCTCCTGCGGAAAAAGCCGGGCTGAAGCCGAATGATGAAATCATCAGTATTGATGGAGAATCGATGGCGGGCAAGGATTTAAATGACGCTGTCTTAAAAATAAGAGGAAAGAAAGGTTCCAGCGTGTCAATAAAGATTCAGCGGCCCGGGACGAAGAAGCAATTGTCATTCCGCATTAAGAGAGCTGAAATTCCGCTTGAAACGGTGTTTGCTTCAGAGAAAAAAGTGCAGGGGCATTCTGTCGGGTATATCGCCATTTCTACTTTTTCTGAGCATACGGCGGAGGATTTTGCAAAAGCATTGGGCAAGCTTGAGAAAAAAGGAATTGAAGGCCTCGTGCTGGATGTTCGAGGAAACCCGGGAGGATATCTTCAAAGTGTTGAAGAGATTCTTAAGCATTTCATTACAAAGGATCAGCCGTACATTCAGATTGCTGAACGCAATGGAGATAGAAAACGTTATTTTTCAACATTGACCCATAAAAAAACATACCCTGTCAATGTCATCACAGATAAGGGGAGCGCCTCTGCTTCTGAAATTCTTGCAGGCGCATTAAAAGAAGCGGGGCATTATGATGTTGTAGGTGACACGTCGTTCGGAAAGGGAACTGTTCAACAAGCTGTACCGATGGGAGACGGCAGCAATATTAAATTGACGCTTTACAAGTGGCTGACGCCAAACGGGAATTGGATTCATAAGAAGGGTGTTAAGCCGACCATTGCGATAAAGCAGCCTGATTATTTCTCCGCAGGTCCATTGCAGCTAAAAGAGCCTCTTAAAGCTGATATGAACAATGAAGATGTGAAACATGCACAGGTTTTGCTGAAAGGACTCAGTTTTGATCCGGGTCGGGAAGACGGCTATTTCAGTAAAGAAATGAAAAAAGCGGTTTTGGCCTTTCAGGATCAAAACAAGCTCGCAAAAACGGGTGTGATTGACAATCGCACCGCGGAGAAAATAAATCATTTAATTGAAATGAAAAAATCAGATGAAAAAAATGATTTGCAGCTTCAAACGGCGCTTAAATCATTATTTGTCAATTAAAGGAGATGGTGTTCCATCTCCTGTTTCTTTGTGCTTAATGAATAAATAATCCATAAGTCACATAAAAATTGAGTTTTTGACAAGATATTAAAAAATTTTTCACAAATAAACATTTATAAAGGACCGAGATTACCCGATATCAATATATGAGAGAGACTTTCTAACGAGAAAATATGCATTTAAAATGAAACTTTTGCAAGTTGCCTAGTCTTTGTTTACTTCATACAATATAAGAAGGTTCTAAAAAGAACAGTAATCAGGTTTATGGCAGCTGAACTACAGGTATTTAAAAGAGAAACGTTAGCGAGAATGCTTGTTAGCACTCCAGTACTGCTGCTTATACTGGCCCGTGCTTATCTGTACAAAGAAAATGGGGGTTCACAATTGAAGAGGGCAAGTATTGTGCGTGAAAAAAAATATTATGAATTAGTGGAACAATTAAAAGACAGAACACAAGACGTAACATTTTCAGCTACAAAAGCACTAAGTCTTCTTATGCTGTTTAGCAGGTACCTAGTGAATTACACAAATGTTGAATCGGTCAATGACATTAATGAAGAATGTGCCAAGCATTATTTTAATTACTTAATGAAAAACCATAAACGATTAGGAATCAATCTGACAGATATAAAGAGGTCGATGCACCTGATCAGCGGGTTATTGGACGTTGATGTAAACCATTATTTAAAGGATTTTTCACTATCGAATGTCACGCTGTGGATGACGCAAGAGAGATAAACCCTCCTGAGGATATCCAAGCCATTTAATATTTGATAGAATATGAGTAATATGTTTGGCTTGAGGCGGTGAAAGATAGTGTCTGTTCAATGGGGATTTGAACTGTTAAAAAGTGCGGGCCTGTTCTTTTTGCACCCGCTATTCTGGTTTTTTGTCATTGTAAGTCTGGCTTTCGGATATGTGAGGATCAAACGTGAGCGAAAAACCTTTCATACAAGAATAGCAGACATTTATGATGAACTAAAATTTACATATACAAAAGGGTTAATTCCCGGTATCCTTTTGTCTATTGTTTTAGGGGTACTCGGAATTTCTATTCCTCTCGGTATGCTTGCGATTATTGCCGTTATGACTGCAGCGGCAGCGCTCACTCTTCGCGCAAACTGGATGTCTGCTGCATATATCGTCAGTGTGAGTATGCTGATAGGTTTTGGACTGCAAGTGAATCAGGCTGAACCTTTTCTGGATCGGTTTCCGCAAGGCTTTGCGGTCATGTGGCCGGCCCTGGCGGTGTTTTTGGGTTTATTGGTTATCGCTGAAGGAGCGGTTGCATATCGTTCTGCCCATGTGAAAACATCACCGGGATTGGTCGTCAGCAGCCGCGGTTTGCCGATCGGTCAGCAGCTTGCAAACCGTATATGGCTTTTGCCGCTGTTTATTCTTGTACCTGGCAATGGATTAGAATCACACCTCAGCTGGTGGCCTGTGTTTTCTGTTCCCGGAGGGTCATTCCATTTTCTGTGGATACCTTACTTTGTCGGATTCGGCCAAAGGGTGCAGGGTTCCCTTCCTGAAACCAGTATAAGAATCACAGCGAAGCGAGTCTGTATACTCGGGCTTATTGTCTCCGCTCTCGGTGCAGCGAGTTTGCTGTGGACGCCGCTTGCGGGTGCAGCTGTCTGTGCGGCTGTATTAGGACGTATTTTTCTGTCCGTGAAGCAAAGGGTAAACGACAATGCAGCACCGTTTTATTTCTCCAAGCGTGATCAAGGCTTAATGGTGCTTGGCATTATACCAAATACACCGGCTGAAGATTTGGAATTAAAAATCGGAGAAATTATTACGAAAGTCAACGGCGTGCCCGTTAAGCACGTATCAGATTTTTATGAAGCGCTCCAGCGCAACCGTGCGTATGTGAAGCTTGAAATTATCGGTCTGAACGGGGAGATTCGCTTTGATCAGCGTGCGTCTTATGAGGGAGAACATCATGAATTGGGCATTCTGTTCGTAAAGGATGACCGTGAAGATGAAGCAGCCGCTTTGCCTGGATCATAAAAAACAGCCCGGCACCACATATTTTGTGTGGCGCCGGGCTGTTTTGTTTTACGCTGAATTTTGTTCCATGCGTGCTGTTTCGTCAGATTTGATGCCTAACGAAACAAAAACACCAATGATGGATACCGCGAAGAGAATAATAAATAACGTGTGATACCCAGAAATCAGGCCAATTAAGGCTGACGAAATAATGCTTCCGAAATAACGGAAGGTCGAGAAAATACCGGAAGCCACTCCGGACATCGCGGGCTCTACTGTGGCAAGGGATGACACCTGCATGCTGGTCAGTCCGACTCCGGATGCGAGCCCTCCGAGAATAAGAGAGATCATCAGGAAGAAAACGGAATGGGAGCTGCTCAAGAGCAAAAATAACAAATTGGCTCCGGCCATCATCGCAAATGAGAGAAATATGATTTTTTTCGCACCCCATTTATGATGGAGCTGAGCGCCTGCCCAATTGCTCGCCGACATAAATATCGAAAAGACGGAAAGCGCCATGCCGCTGTTAGACGTATTAAGCCCAAACTGGTTTGTCATGAATAACGGCATAATCAATAAGACGGCATACATCATTAGATTGCTTAACAAGACGGATAGATTGGCATTTGTAAAGGTTGAGCTTTTAAACAGCGCAAAATCAATGATTGGGTGCTGTGTGCGTTTTTCCCGTCTGAAAAAAAGCGGGACAAAAAGCAGTATCAATATGCTGTATAATGCATAGCCCCATGAAGACTCATTTTTCGTCAGCAGGATAATCGAAACGATGCTGCCTGCCAGCAAGAGAGAGCCGATGATATCCAGCGGCGCCTCTGATTTGTTTTCTTTATATTGAGGAAACATGGTCAATGCTGTAAATAAAGCAATGGCGAGAAAC
This sequence comes from Bacillus sp. FSL R5-0434, assembly GCF_038004745.1. NCBI lineage: Bacteria > Bacillati > Bacillota > Bacilli > Caryophanales > Bacillaceae > Bacillus > Bacillus sp. FSL R5-0434. Next base: position 3,526,701 of record NZ_JBBORV010000001.1, on the reverse strand, counting down.
GGGATGTTGACCCAAAAAATCGAATGCCAGCTGAAGCTGTCAATCAAAAGAGAGCCGATAAACGGCCCGAGAGCGGCGCCCAGACCCGCGCCGAGCCCGAAATAGCCAAACACTTTCGGAAGGCGTTTCTCTGATACAACGTGCCGGATAATGGCAATGCTGTTTGGCGTGAGCAGTGCCCCGCCGACAGCCTGCAAAGCCCGAAATACAATTAACAAAAACAGGCTCGGCGATAGAGCGCAGCCTAATGAAGCAATCAGAAACAGGCCGACGCCCCATAAATACATGGTTTTGTTGCCGTACATGTCACCGAGTTTTCCGGCTATTGGCTGTGTGACGGCCATGACGATTAAATAAACGGTAACCACCCAAGTGATGCTTGCGATGGATTCGTTATACGTATGTGATATAGATGAAAGCGCGACTGCGATCATCGTTGAGTTAATGGGAACCAGGATGGCCCCCAATAAAAGTGAGACGATCAGCGCCCATTCTTTTTTTGAGCTCATTGGGATCCTCCTTTTGTTTTGCCAAGGAGCTAACGGGCAGTAATTCCTTTGACGAATACAGCTGTACTATGTTCCAGCATTTTTTCCTGGGGCATTGTAATCACTCTGTCTCCTAAATGAAGACGGTGTACAAAGTAACCGAAAATCATCGAAATAAATACATCGGCATGTTCCGATTCATCTCCTGTCTGGATAGCCCCTTTCTCACCCATGCTTGTGAGATAATCAACTAAAAGCTGTTTCATAGATTGGGGATATTCAGTCACATGGTTGATGACATCCTGAAACATGGCCGGTTCACGAAAGCTGATTTTAATTATATCTTTTCTTTGTTCAAGCTCTTCCAGCAGACAGGTTCCGATATGCAGCAGGTCTTTATACAAATCACCCTCTGTTTGCTCAAAGATGCGATTTCGATTTGCAGAATGCTGAGAAAGCAGAGCCTCGACAAGCCCCTGTTTGTTTTTAAAATTCCTGAAAATCGTCGCTTCACTTACATTTGCTTTTTCTGCAATTTCTTTTGTCGTCGTTGCACGATATCCTTTTTTGACGAGCAGCTGCATGGCAGCGTCAAGGATTCTGCGGTTTGTCGGTCTCAATACATTTCACCTCACGAATATACTGGCAGGACAAGTATACACCTGCCCCGCTTGTATAATAAAGAGGGTGGGCGCATCAGGACCGGCTGACAACTGTGATTTTGCCGCTGTTTCCGTCTACAGTGACGATGTCTCCATCTCGAAGCCTTTCTGTCGCTGCACGTGTGCCGAGAACAGCGGGAATGCCGTATTCCCGTGCGATAATCGCTGCGTGAGACAAGATTCCTCCTGTGTCTGTAATAATGGCTTTGGCATCTTGAAACAGGCTGGTCCATAGCGGTGTCGTCATTTTGCAAACCAGGATGTCTCCAGGCGCGAATTGAGAAAACTCACTGGCATCCCGAATCAATTTAACCGGCCCTGTTGCGATACCGCTTGATGCTGCAATTCCGAAAATATCATTCTCCGTGTTTTTTTCATCTTCTATGACAGCACCGACAATTTCTTCAGCCGCTTTCAGCTGCGCTTTTGTCGGTGTACCGAGATAAGCAGGCGCCTGTGCCAGCTCATACTCATGAAAGATTTGTCTCCGTTTTTCAGCCTTCTCTTGAAGGGATACGGGATGAAGGAGCGCGTTTTCCACCTCGTCATCATATAAGAACCAAAGGTCTTCTCGATCTCGGATCACACCGCTTTTTGCCAGCAATTCTCCTACCTTCAGCAAAAAGACTCTTGCCTTGGCATCCAGCATAGCATCAATGTAAAAATGATGATCATCTTTAATATTGGACGAATTCAGCGTCCATTGATAATAACGTTCAAATTCTTTCTGCAAAGCGGAATCCTCAATGCTTTGCAAGAATTCATTGTACAACTTCTCACGTTTTTCAATGGTCTTCTTAAATTCGTTGTCAAAATGATAGCCATTGCGGACGTAGTTTTGAATATGAGTCAATGCGTAATATGGATTCTCTGCCCAAGTCTGTTCAATCAGATCGTGGCTTTTTACAGATCTCCATCCGTATTCCTGTAAAAATTCATTGACTTTTTGCAGGAAACGTCTGCCCTCGTCGATTTGTTCTAATTTCTTCTGCAGCTGTTGCGGCTCGGTATGCTCAAAAATGGCTGTCAGACTCGGATTTTCTCGTACTTCAACGGAGAATTGCCATAGGCGGCGGTCTGTTTCCAGCGATTTGTTCATGACTCCTGTCAGCATTTCATAAAAATGTGAGTTTTCAGCTTCACCCTGAATGTTTTGATACATTGCTTGCAGTTTGTTCGTCAACAGAATTTGCGGGAAAACGATATTGAAGTGTTCCTCATAGGCCGTGAGATAAAAGGCCTTCAGTTTTTTAAAGGCATCCAGCGCACTTTCCGGAGTGTGTTCCGTTTGTGTGAGTTGGTCCAATGTCCGGTAAAACGGAAGGTACGTGTTATGAATGATGTCGTACATGCGCTCGGCCAATATCGGAAAAAGCTCTTCGGCACTGTCCTCAGGAGGCTGTTGTTGTCCGCCTTGATTTTTTGAATAAATATGTCCCCGGTAAACTTTTACTTCATCGACGATGACACCGATCGGGAACTGCTGCATACTTTTCTTTAAGCCGTATTCAAGTGCGGGCACAATAAAAGATGAAAATAGCGGACTGACCGGGCCTTCGATGTTGGACTCCATATTGAGCCAAAAATCATCCATATCCTCGCCGGTAATCATGAAGTTCCGTTCTTCCTCAGCCGCTTTTTTATCCTGTTCAATGGTGGTAATTGGCCGTGCCTGCAGAAGGTACAGTTTATGATCGGCGATCCCGAATTCTAAATCAACAGGATATCCGTATAGGGCTTCGGTTTTTTTTGTGATTTCAGTCAGCTCAATTACCTGTTCATCTGTAAGGCAAAAACGGCTGCGCATGTCTTCGCTCGTTTCTTTTTCGGCAATGCCTTCTGCTGCGGACTCCATGTAGATCTCTTTTAAACCCATTTCTTTCTGAATCTCAAATGAAGCTTTATGAACGATATACGTGTCAGGAGTGACGCTTCCTGATACGACCGCTTCTCCCAGGCCGTAGCTGGCGCTGATTAATAACTCTCTATCATCATGGGTAACGGGATTTTGGCTGAAAATCACACCCGATATTTCTGAATTGATCAGGCCCTGCACCACAACACCCATTAACGGCTCTGCGATTTGATTGTTCATTTTCTTCTTATAGCGGCTGACCCTGCCTGAGAAAAAGGAGGCCCAGCATTCTTTCACCTTAGCCAGAAATTCTTCTTCTGTTTTTATATTTAAATAGGTTTCATATTGACCGGCGAATGAAGCGCCCTCTAAATCTTCTGAGGCTGATGAAGAGCGGACGGCCACGGAACGATATGATTCTCTCAGCTCGTAAAAGGAGCTCGTCAGCTCGTTCTTTAGCTCATCTGAAAATGCTCCGGCAATAATGGCATTTTCGATATTTTCGCTTGAATCATGAAGCTGATTATCCTCCATAAAACGGGCGAGAGCGTTCGTTTGAATGATAAACCCATCTGGAACAGGAAGTCCGTGTTTGGTCAGTTTAATCAGATTCATGCCTTTTGCTCCAGCCAGCTGACTGGATTCTTCAGCTTGGCGAAATAACACAGAGTACATGTTTAAAACCCCTCTTTCCTTAGTATTTTTCTCTCTATCTTTTATTTTTGGGAGCCAATGTTCAAAAAAATGATAGTGAACACTATCACTCAATTGTAGGTTTAAAGGAAAATGCTGTCAAACGCAAAAAGCCCTAAATAAAATGAATATTTAAGTTAGTTAGATGATCATGAAAAATAAAACTGAAGCGGGTCTGCCTGCCTATTTTTTCGTATTCGCAAATCGTTTCACTGAGCTTTCAGATCACTGTTGGCCAAGCTTCCTTCATTAAACGAGACTTAATACCTATCTTCCTGCTGATTTGACAATCAGTACAGTTTCAGCTCTCATTCAGCCGCACTAAAATCAATTTTTCTTTATATTTGCTACCGTCTATTTTGCCTGCCGGTGATCTATTATTTTATTATGAACATTTCTTCTGTCCGGGTTGAATAGCTGGATTTGGGTCTTGCAAAAAAATCGGACGAGGCATCTGTCTAACTATAAGAAGAGAGTTTTGCGGCAGGGCACGATGATTGAATTGAACTGAAAAAGGGTATGGTGTAGAAAGAGGGAACCATTGCACGATTGTCCGATTCTTCATTTTTTACTATAATCAAATCAGATGAAGAATCCCTGAGGAGGGTTTTTGTGATTACAAAAGCCGTTTTTGCATTATTTTTCCCTTTTATGCTTGTCGTCCTATTTACGAGAGTGACCTTTAACCATTACGTGGCGATCGCTCTTACAGCTGCACTGCTGTTTGCTTCTTATTTAAAAGGCTATACAGAAACGTATTTTATTGTAGGATTAGATGTTGTCTCCCTTGTGGCCGGCGGACTTTACATGGCCAAAAAAGCTGCTGAGAAAAAAGAAGAATAAACCGGACATAATGAATATAAAGATGAATTCCTGCTTTTACGTTTTAAAAGCAGGTTTTTTATACATGAAAACAGCTGGAAATAAAAAACCACCGAACTTTAGTTCGTATTTTTGGTGATTTTGCTTTCCATTGTGTTACTATATCTATAGGAAGATTTCGTTAAAGAAACGGAGGCTTATTTGTGAAAGATCGCTTTGAGTTAGTCTCAAAATACCAGCCCCAGGGAGATCAGCCGAAAGCCATTGAAAAGCTTGTCAAAGGCATTCAGGAGGGCAAGAAGCATCAGACTCTGCTGGGTGCAACAGGAACGGGCAAAACATTTACGGTGTCCAATTTGATTAAAGAGGTCAATAAGCCGACACTCGTCATTGCCCATAACAAAACCCTTGCCGGACAGCTTTACAGCGAGTTTAAGGAATTTTTCCCGAACAACGCTGTCGAGTATTTTGTCAGCTACTATGATTATTATCAGCCGGAGGCGTATGTGCCTCAAACGGATACATTTATAGAGAAAGATGCCAGCATTAATGATGAAATTGATAAACTTAGACACTCCGCTACATCGTCTCTGTTTGAACGGAGAGATGTGATTATCATTGCGAGTGTGTCTTGTATTTACGGTCTCGGTTCGCCTGAAGAATACCGTGAAATGGTTGTGTCATTGCGTCCTGAAATGGAAATTGAGCGCAACGAGCTGCTTAGAAAGCTTGTTGACATTCAATATGCCCGTAACGACATTGATTTTCAGCGCGGTACATTTCGTGTGCGCGGAGATGTAGTGGAAATTTTCCCGGCATCCCGTGATGAACACTGTGTAAGAGTCGAGTTTTTCGGAGATGAAATTGAACGGATTAGGGAAGTGGACGCCCTGACCGGAGAAATTTTAGGCGACCGTGAACATATCGCGATTTTCCCGGCATCCCACTTCGTTACGCGGGCCGAAAAAATGGAAAAAGCGATTCAAAATATCGAGAAGGAGCTTGAGGAGCAGCTGAAGGTCATGCATGAAAACGGCAAGCTTCTGGAAGCGCAGCGCTTAGAGCAGCGGACGAGATACGATCTTGAAATGATGCGGGAAATGGGATTCTGCTCCGGCATTGAGAATTATTCAAGACATTTGACGCTTCGCCCGCCGGGTTCAACGCCGTATACGCTTCTCGATTATTTTCCTGACGATTTTATGATTGTGGTGGATGAGTCGCACGTGACGATTCCTCAGGTGCGCGGCATGTTTAACGGAGACCAGGCGAGAAAGCAGGTGCTGGTGGATCACGGATTCCGTCTTCCGTCAGCGCTTGATAACCGCCCGCTCCGGTTTGAAGAATTTGAAAAGCATATGCACAATATCGTCTATGTGTCAGCCACACCAGGGCCGTATGAAATTGAACATACAGATGAAATGATAGAGCAGATCATCCGTCCGACAGGGCTTCTTGACCCGCTTATTGACGTGCGGCCGATTGAAGGCCAGATTGATGATTTAATCGGTGAAATTCACGCGAGAGTTGAACGGAATGAACGGGTGCTTGTAACGACTTTGACGAAGAAGATGTCAGAGGACCTAACCGATTATTTAAAAGAAATCGGCATCAAGGTTAATTATCTGCATTCAGAAATTAAGACGCTTGAACGGATCGAAATTATTCGTGATTTGCGTCTCGGCAAGCATGATGTGCTCATTGGCATCAACCTCCTGAGAGAGGGGCTTGATATTCCGGAAGTATCCTTGGTTGCGATTTTGGATGCGGATAAGGAAGGCTTCCTGCGTTCGGAGCGTTCGCTTATTCAGACGATCGGACGGGCGGCGAGGAACGCGGAAGGCCGTGTCATCATGTACGCCGATAAAATGACGAAGTCTATGGAAATTGCAATTAATGAAACGAAACGCCGGCGCGAGCAGCAGGAGCGGTTTAACGAAGAACACGGCATTACGCCGCAAACGATTAATAAAGAAATTCGTGACGTGATTCGTGCGACTGTGGCTGCTGAGGACAAAGCGGAGTATAAAACAAAAGCTGCGCCGAAGCTGTCGAAAATGACGAAGAAAGAGCGTCAAAAAGTCGTCGAACAAATGGAGCACGAAATGAAGGAAGCCGCCAAGGCGCTTGATTTTGAAAGAGCCGCGGAGCTTCGCGATTTACTTTTAGAGTTAAAAGCGGAAGGATGATGAAAGAATGGCTATGGATCGGATTGAGGTGAAGGGAGCAAGGGCGCACAACCTGAAAAATATTGATGTAACCATTCCGAGAGATCAGCTTGTCGTTGTTACAGGACTGTCTGGGTCAGGGAAATCCTCCCTTGCCTTTGATACCATATATGCAGAAGGGCAGAGACGATATGTTGAGTCGTTATCCGCCTATGCCCGCCAGTTTTTAGGGCAAATGGATAAGCCTGATGTCGATGCGATTGAAGGGCTTTCTCCTGCCATCAGCATTGACCAGAAAACAACGAGTCGAAACCCGAGATCTACTGTCGGTACGGTAACGGAAATTTATGATTATCTGCGTCTTTTGTATGCGAGAGTAGGAAAGCCGCATTGCCCGGAGCACGGAATTGAAATCACGTCACAGACCATTGAGCAGATGGTGGACAGGATTTTGGAATATCCGGAGCGGACGAAGCTTCAGGTGCTGGCGCCGATTGTGTCCGGCAGAAAAGGCGCTCATGTAAAAGCGCTTGAGCAGATCAGAAAACAAGGCTATGTCAGAGTCAGAATTGACGGCGAGATGGCCGAGCTTTCTGATGAGATCGAATTAGAAAAGAATAAAAAACATTCAATTGAGGTTGTCATTGACCGGATTGTGGTAAAAGAAGGCGTAGCAGCCCGTCTGTCGGATTCATTGGAGACAGCGCTTCGATTAGGTGAAGGGCGTGTCATGATTGATGTGATCGGTGAGGAAGAGCTGATGTTCAGTGAGCATCATGCCTGTCCGCATTGCGGATTTTCAATCGGTGAACTTGAGCCGCGGCTTTTTTCATTCAACAGCCCATTCGGAGCGTGTCCAACGTGTGACGGTCTCGGTATGAAGCTCGAAGTTGATGCAGATCTTGTTATTCCCAATCAAGATTTGTCATTGAAAGAGAATGCAATTGCCCCTTGGACGCCGATCAGCTCACAATATTATCCGCAGCTTCTTGAAGCGGTCTGCACCCATTACGGCATTGATATGGATGTGCCGGTAAAGGATCTGCCGAAGCATCAGCTGGATAAAGTCCTTTATGGAAGCGGAGATGACCTGATTTATTTCCGTTACGAAAATGATTTCGGGCAAATACGCGAAGGTGAAATCCAATTTGAAGGCGTATTGCGCAACATTGAAAGACGCTACAAGGAGACAGGCTCGGATTTCATCCGTGAGCAGATGGAGCAATATATGTCCCAAAAGGCTTGTCCGACTTGTAAAGGGTATCGGCTAAAGAAAGAGGCGCTTGCGGTGCTGGTCGACGGACGTCACATCGGAAAAATTACCGAGCTGTCTGTCGGAAATGCCCTTGATTTCTTCAAAGACCTTACGCTTTCTGAAAAGGATATGAAGATTGCCGATCTGATTTTGCGGGAAATTGTGGAGCGTTTAAGCTTTCTGGATAAAGTCGGACTTGATTATCTGACACTGAGCCGGGCAGCGGGAACATTGTCCGGGGGAGAGGCGCAGCGGATCAGGCTGGCAACTCAAATCGGTTCGCGGTTATCCGGTGTGCTTTATATTTTAGATGAGCCATCAATTGGTCTGCACCAGCGTGATAACGACCGTTTAATCAGCGCGCTGAAAAACATGAGAGACCTGGGGAACACACTGATCGTTGTAGAACATGATGAGGATACGATGATGGCAGCCGATTATTTAATTGATATCGGCCCGGGTGCGGGCATCCACGGAGGACAAGTTATTTCCGCGGGAACTCCGGAAGAAGTCATGGCAGATCAAGATTCGTTAACAGGCAGTTACTTATCAGGGAAGAAATTTATCCCGCTGCCTCCCGAAAGAAGAAAACCGGACGGCCGCTATATTGAGATTAAAGGCGCTTCAGAAAACAATCTGAAAAAGGCAAATGCCAAGTTTCCGCTAGGGACGTTTACAGCGGTTACGGGTGTATCAGGATCGGGGAAAAGCACCCTCGTCAATGAAATACTTCACAAGGCATTAGCGCAAAAGCTTCATAAAGCAAAAGCGAAGCCAGGCAGCCATAAAGAAATCAAAGGCCTCGAACATTTAGACAAAGTCATTGATATTGATCAGGCGCCGATCGGAAGAACGCCGCGGTCAAATCCTGCGACATACACCGGTGTTTTTGATGATATTCGCGATGTATTCGCACAGACAAATGAAGCGAAAGTCCGCGGCTATAAAAAAGGCCGTTTCAGTTTTAACGTGAAGGGCGGACGATGCGAAGCCTGCCGCGGAGACGGGATTATAAAAATTGAAATGCACTTCCTTCCTGACGTATACGTGCCATGTGAAGTGTGCCACGGCAAACGCTACAACCGGGAAACACTTGAAGTGACATACAAAGGAAAAAGCATTTCTGATGTGCTTGATATGACGGTCGAAGATGCTCTTTCTTTCTTTGAAAATATCCCGAAAATTAAGCGCAAGCTCCAAACCCTGTACGATGTTGGTCTTGGTTATATTACGCTCGGCCAGCCGGCGACTACCTTGTCAGGCGGTGAAGCGCAGCGGGTGAAACTTGCATCTGAACTGCATAAACGCTCAACCGGCCGCACGCTGTACATTTTAGATGAACCGACAACAGGTTTGCATGTCGACGATATCGCCAGACTTCTTGTCGTGCTTCAGCGTTTGGTTGATAATGGGGATACAGTGCTTGTCATTGAGCATAATCTTGATATCATCAAGACGTCTGATTATATTGTTGATCTGGGGCCCGAAGGCGGAGCCGGAGGCGGCACCATTGTCGCGTCGGGAACACCGGAGGAAATCACTGAAGTGGAAGAGTCCTATACAGGGCGTTATTTGAAGCCTGTTATGGAGCGTGACAAAAAACGCATGAAGTCACTCTTGGAAGCGAAAGAAACTGCAACATCTTAAAACCCTCTTTTCAGAGGGTTTTCACTTTTCTTTGCAGTATTTATTAAAACGTCTTCTTATACAGCTGCCGGCTCACATTCATTAAATCTTGAACAATATGAGTGCTGCTGCTGTCCAGAAGAACTTTTATATATTGAATGTCATGAGAGATGGGAAGAAGCCCGTGAATCTGTTCAAGCTCGGCTAACATTTCACGGTTCATTCTTTTTTGTTCATGAATCAGTTTTAAAACGGATTCTTGTGTTACTGTATAGTCACTGGGATCTTTCTCCATTGCTTGTCCAGCCTCCTTGATTGCCGTAAGCTTTTTACATATTGTAATCGGTACGGCTGAAAGATTCTACTTCTAAAACTTTTTAAAATCCAATTTCCGTAAATGGAAGCATGTCTAAAGGATGATTTTGAAACCTCTGGAGGTTTTATACGTATATCTATCTAAGTAAAACGTCCTGACTTATTGTCACGGATGATTAACGATTGGAGTGGAATAAATTGAACCGTAACCAAGCCATAATTGCATCACTTTGTTATTTCAGCGTCTTTATCGCGCCGGTCATTGTGCCGATTGTCGCTTATTTTGTTGTTGATGAGAAAGAGACAAAACGTCACGCGATACGTTCTCTGCTTTCTCACATTGTTCCTTTTGCCGGCTGGCTGGTTTTATTTATCGCTTTTCTTGGCGGGGCTATTGCCATTGATGGGGAAAGCGTTTTGCCTGTCTTTGTGATGATTGGCGGAGTCATCGTCTATTTCTTAGTTGTACTCGGTATTATCATTTGGAACGTCATTCAGGGCATTAAGGTGCTGCGTGCAGCATAAGTAGATCATAGGGAGGAGATCGAATGAAGCAGGAAAAGGAACGAATCCTCAAGCTTGTGGAGGAAGGAAAGCTGACGGCACAGGAAGCACTGACGCTGATTGAAAAGCTCGACAGCGACTATAAGGAAAAAGAAGAAAAAATCACGGCTCTGTCAGTTAACGTTCATGAAGAGGATGAGCCATTCACAGCGGCCAAAAAAGAGGGCAACAAGCCGTCTTTAGGGGCGAAGCTGTTCGATTGGATTGATTCTGCTGTGAAAAAGGTCAAAGAAGTTGATCTTGATTTAAACTTCGGGCATTCGTTTGACGTACAGCATATTTTTCAATTTAAGGATACTGATTTTTCCAGTGTGGAGCTCCAGATCGCAAACGGCAGCGTAAATATTGTTCCGTGGGAAGACGAGGATATCAGAGCGGAATGCCAGGCGAAGGTATATCGCACTGACAGCCAAGAAGCAGCAAGAGACGCTTTTCTTCAGCATATTGAATGTGAAATCAAAGGAAATAAGTTTTTTATCCGTACAGAAAAGAAAACGATGAAAACCAATGTCACATTGTATATTCCTCAGAAGGAGTATGATAAGATTCGGGTGAAGCTGTTTAACGGACCGATTAGAGGGGAACATTTACATGTAAAAGAGTTCTCGGCGAAAACGACAAATGGCGTGCTGTCGTTCTCGAATTTGACGGCTGAAAAAGCTTCGGCAGAAACGGCGAACGGCCAAATTAAGCTAGCCAATCACAATTGCGGCACGATAGAAGCGGAAACCATTAACGGGCTGATTGATCTGCGCGGAAAAAGCGAATCCATTGATGTTCAAAGCTTTAACGGAAATATCGCGATTACTGTAACAGAATCAGACTGCCGCTCGATTTACACAAAAACGACGACTGGAAATGTGGAGCTGTCGATTCCGGATGATCTTGCGGTGAAGGCTGAACTGAAAAGCAATCTCGGCTCGCTGTCCCACGAATTAATAGATGTTGACATGCTGAAAGAAAAAAATGATACCATTCAAAAAGAAATGATGTTCACTTCTAATCAAGCACATGATCAAAACATCGCCGTTTTCTCCGAATCATTAACTGGCGCCATCAAATTAAAGTATACACAGAGGTGATCGAATGAATAGATTATATCGTTCAGAAAAAAACAGGAAAATGGCCGGCGTCATCGGCGGCCTGGCGGAGTATTTCAACTGGGATGCGTCACTCCTCAGAGTGATAACCGTCATTTTAGCCGTTATGACAAGCGTTATTCCTGTTCTGCTCATATATATCATTTGGATTTTTATTGTTCCGTCAGAAAGGGATATGAAGTAACATGGTCAAATGGGCAGTCAGCATTTTAGTAAATGCTTTATTATTAATCGTCATTGACGGTTACATTGATTCCATTCATATCAGCAGCATCGGGGCAGCGATTATTGCCAGCCTCATTTTATCAATCTTAAACGTGCTGATTAAACCGCTCTTGATTATCTTTACGCTGCCTGTCACAGTTGTGACGCTGGGTCTCTTTTTGTTTGTGATTAATGCCATCACCTTGATGATGACAGCGTCCATTATGGGTGACAGTTTTCAAATTGACGGCTTCGGATCAGCCATCTTGGCATCTGTTGTCCTGTCGGTGTTCCATTTGCTGATTCAAAAAGGCATTTTAGAACCGCTTCGAAAAAAATAAAAGCTGCCATACAAATGGCAGCTTTTTTACATAAGATGTTTTTCTTGTTTGATGTCATGTTTCGCCTGATGCATATACGGCAGAAGGCAAAAGCTCAATATGGCAAATGCGATACCCAAAAGGCCAAAGGACATGACAGACGGCATCCGTGTCAACAGATAAGCTGATATCATCGGGCCGGCCGCCATACCTGTATATCTGACAAAGTTAAAGATTCCGATCGCGCTCCCCCTGTTGTGTTCAAACTCATTGGTGATCATCGTGGAATACAGGGGAGGAATAACCCCCATCGAGACACCGAACAGCGCCAATGTGAGAGCCATAAGAATGATCGAGACGGAATGGGTAAAAGCAAATAAAATGATGCTGACCGCTGCAATTGAATTGCTGTAGACAAACAATGTACTTAAAGGAACTTTTGCCTGTATGTTTTTAAACAGAAAGGTACCAGCGATTGTGCTTAACGCCAGAGGCAAATATAACAGTCCCGCTATCTGTACATCCATATGATAATGTTCCGTCAGCAATATCGGAAGATAGACAATAACCGCAAAATAAATGAAAAAGAGAAAAAAGCTTAAGGTCAAAATGACATTTCCAGCTCTGTTTGTGAAAATGGATTTATAATGAGCAAGCAAACTGCCTGATTTTGCATCTTGCTTTGGTGCGCTATGAGAATCCTTAGGGAAGAAAATGCTGTTTGTTGCTAATAAAATAACAGAGATCACCGTCAGCATCCAAAAGATCCCTTCGTGTCCGAAAGCACCGCCGAGAAACCCCCCGAGAACAGGAGCAATAGCCGGGGCGGCCGAAAGCAGCATTTGATACGTATCCATGGCATTTCCGCGATCACTGCCTGTAAATAGCTGGCCGATTGTGGTGGCTGCAATGAGAGGGAGTGCTGCGGAACCGGCTGCCTGTACGATTCTAAAAATAAGAAACAAAGTAAAATCAGTGGTGATGGCACACCCGAAACTGGCTGCCGCCGTTGCCAGTATTCCGGCAAGCAAGATATAACGCGCGCCTTTAAAATCGATGATGGGGCCCAAAATAATTTGCATAATGGCTGTCACAATCATAAAAACTGAAATTGTCAGGTTTACGAGGGTTACAGAGACATGGAAAGATTCTTTAATAATCGGGATGATGGGTGAATATATATTTTGGCTTAAAGAAGCAAAAAATGCGCTGAAACAAACAATATACAAGATCAGCATTGCTTTTGATTTCGTTTGAGCCATAAAGAACAACCCCCTTTTTTACTTTACAGGTTTCTCTGAAGTATCATCTGTTTGCTCAGCTTCAAGTCTGGAGGTAAGCTGTTCTAAAAATTTCAATACAGCATGCTGTTCATCTTGTGAGAATGAATCAAGGAATTGGTAAAATGCCAGCTCCTTTTTTTTGTGCAGTTTTTCATGCAAATCAAAAATCTGTCTGCCTTTACGGGTTAATTTGAAATAGACTTCTTTTTTGTTATCAGTCAGCTGATAGCTATTGATAAATTCTTCTTTGATCAGTTTTGTGCTGATTTTCGTTACGTTCGCTTTTGATAAGTTCATTTTTTTGGCAATTCCCGTATTATTAATCGGTTCATGTTGGCCAATACAGTCAATGACATGGATGCTAGTGATGTTTTTGGGAACATCAATCACATCTTCTTCTGCGGCCTCCTTAAAGAACTGCTGAAGTGAAGTATTCGCTTTTTGTTCATTAAGATGCAGGAGCCGAACGTATATGTCGTATATCAGCTGTTTTGTCAGACCGGACATAGGCTACCTTCTTTCTTTGAATGAATGGTTTACCAGGAAATAATAAAAATTGTTTACCGGTGAACGATTTTATTTTATCTGTACTTGTTTTTGTTGTCAATTGCTGGTGCTTAAAGAAGCTGAAAAATGACCAGTAAAAATAGTGTAATAACCATGGCATTTACACTTATTTTCAATTTTTTAGGGCTGATGATATTGACACATGGCAGAATAAGGGATGGAATGACCGATGTTTACTGATAAACATTAATTATGATAATCGTCTATGAAACGAAAAAAGGTTATTGCTGAAAATGATCCGTTGAAGCTTTAAGTGCTGTCTATCAATAATCCATCTCATTTTAAGAGGTAAATGAGATGGAAGCTGTACCGTGCTTATCTCTTTTTAATGCGAACTCTTGTATCGCTTTGAAATCATTCATTATGAATGCTGTTATTCATCAATCTGCCTCTCTGATTTTATCGTTAACCGGTTTAACTAACCTCGGTTTATTGGATAATAGTGGAACTTCAAGGTGCAGATATCTTTTTGTTCTTTTTGCACAAAAATTAACTCATAAGCTTCCCTGTTCAGACGCAAAATACGTAAAAGGGAGGTGTCGTGATGAGAAAATACACAGTCATCGCTTCTTTATTATTGTCTTTTCTGTTTGTTCAGTCTGGCGGCCATCATGAAGCGAGGGCCTTGCCCGTCATAAAGCAGGAGCCGTTTCAAACGCCTCATTACATACCCTTGCTTGAAAACCCTCCTCAAATTGAAGTGAAGGCTGAAATGAAGGGCAACCTGATCATTCAGGCGCACGTGCGTGACAGTGAGTATCAATCGTTTTCTGCCTTTTTGTTTTATAAACAAAGCAATGAACTGGGCTATAAAATGGTGCCGATGGACCCAACCCCTGGAGCTATCCGCCAGTTTTTGGCGCAAATTCCGAAGAGGTCAATCTGGAATAGCGAGCTCGAGTATTACATTGTGTTCTCGAATGGAAAGCAGCAGGTGGAGTCAGAAACGAAGACACTGAAGCTGGATGGATTTCAGGCTGATCTCGCCCATATCCCGGAGCTGCTGATCACCGAGCTTGCGGTTGATACAAAAAATACCGGGCGTACAGACGGTTATGAATTTATTGAGGTATATAATACAACCGACAGAACAATTGATTTTAAAGATTATCACATCCGCTATCGCTATCCGAAGGAAGGGCCGGACTCCGATTTGATTTGGAGACCTGATCAGCGGGTCGTCATTCCTTCTGGCGAAACCTGTGTATTTTGGCTCAAGCCTGCCGGACATCCTGAGTTGACAGCGGATGATTTTAACCGGCACTATCAGACACATTTGAGAGAAGGGGAAAATCTGTTGGTGCTGGAAGGAACAGAGGGCATGGCGAATACCCGGCCGCGTGCGGTTGCGATATCGACGAATACAGGGAAGGATATTTCAGTTGCGCACTACAGAAAGCATGCGCTGCGCCGCCTGTCGTCTGTGCTTTATAAATATCCTCTCGATGGAACAGCGGAACTGCTCAACATTTCAATAGCAGAAAAAAATCCGTCGCCAGGCTCGGTTTTACAGGCGCAGGTTCCAGAGCAAAAACGAAAAATGATGCTTGATAAAGAAAAGCCGGTTATAGAAGATTTAACAGACCGCAAGCCTGTCCGTCCGGCTGAAAGCATTGAACTGCGGGCTGACATACGTGACCGCAGTTTAGTGAAAACGGCCGCCTTTTATTATCGGACAGATGAAAACAAACCGTTCAAACGCATTTTCGCTGAAAAAGACCGCAACGATCATTTGTACCATTATATTGTCTACTCACCTGAGCTGATCGGGATGGATCAGCTTGAGTATTACGTCGTAGCCGGTGACGGGATTAATGAAGCGAAGACGCCTGTCAAAATGATTGATATTAAGCAAACAAGCAAGTCGCACGGTTTGCGGATGAATATAGAAAACAGAGATACACTTTCGGGGACACAGTTTCTCAAAGCGACTACGGATGGGCGGACTGACAGCATTAAGTTGTGGATTGACGGAAAAAAACAACTGACAGAGCCCGCCATGGAAAAAGAAGTATATTTTGCGTTCGATACCCGAAAAACGAACCTTTACTTTAAAAATGCTGTAACGATGGACGGCAAGGTGCTAAAAGTCTTCGATGATACGACAAATAAATACCGCACCTATTCTGTCCCTTTGCCGGAGACGCTGCTTCAAAAAGGGAAGCAGCTGCAGCGTATCACGATACGATCGGGTTCAAAGGTATCTCCGTTTGATACGGCTGAAAACCGTGATGACTTTTTAGTCAAAAATGCCCGATTGGTATTATCGGATGGAACGGTGATCAGGGATGAGCGTATTTCTCCCGAGAAGGAGCTTTTTATTGGGGATAATCAGCGCTCAAATAAAAGCTGGCCGTTTCAATTTCATTTGCCTGACGGACTGTTTACGTCACAGCTGCTGAAGTGGGATACAGAGAAACTGACTGAAGGAGCCCATCATATTGCAGTAAGCGACGGGAATGAAAACCTGAGTTTTGTAGTGCGGGTTGATAATTCAGGGCCGCACATCGAACCGAATGTGACGGACGGACAGTCGTATAAAGGAAACCTGGTTCTGCAGGCAGATATGTTTGATAAATGGAGCAAAATAGAGGAAACAGAGGCATTTTTAGATGGTGACAGCATTACGCTCCCGTATCATACGTCCACTTCTGAGCTGTCTCCGGGCAAACACACGCTGAAAGTCTCAGCAACAGATTTGGCTGGCAATAAAACGGTTATTGAGCGGACATTTAAGACAGAGCGGGAGCATCCGGACCAGCCGGAAATCGTAAATAGCGATGCCGATACGCACAAAGCCAAGCTTTCGGTGCGGGTGAAGGATCCGACGAATGACGCGATGGATGTGTCTTTTTACAGAGGCTTTCAATATACGGCGCAAAACAGAAATAATGTGAAAATTTTTAAGCATGCGTCACTGACTGAACCTCCGAAGAGCTTTGTCCCGGAAAGCGAGACGCCGTTTACCAATGAAGAAATGAATCGGGTGTCAGGAGCTGACGGAAAAACAGTGTCAACTGAAGAGAAGGAGCTTTTTCCTTATCACCGTTTTGAAGTGACGGTTGACCCGTCCATTGATGAGAATGATTTGGCTGAAGCCGTTTGGAGAGGAAGCTCTCTGCCGGGGAGAAAAGTGACAATGTACGCTTGGAATTACCGGACAAGCCAGTGGCAGCCGATTGACAGCTTCGTTGCCAAAGATGACAAACAGTTCACGCTAAAGGCGTCTGTCATCGCTTCCGATTATGTACGGAAATCTAAGGTGAATATCATTGTTCAGGACGAAATTCCTCCTGCGAAGGATATGTATACCTTTGTCTGGATGTCAGACACGCAGTATTATGCAAAAAGCTATCCGCATATTTTTGATAAGCAGACTGCATGGATCAAAAATACCCAAAGGAAGCTGAATACGAAATACGTGTTTCATACAGGGGATATTGTAGATGATTCCGCGGATATCAGACAGTGGAGAAACGCTGATCAATCAATGCGTGTCCTGGACAACAGCGGAATTCCTTACGGCGTGCTGGCCGGAAACCACGATGTCGGTCATAAGGACGGCTCCTACAGGGCATTTGGCAAATACTTTGGCAGCCACCGTTTCGATAAGAGACTGCATTATGGCGAATCGTACAAAAATAACCGCGGGCATTATGACCTCATATCAAGCAGCGGCAATGATTATATCATGCTGTACATGGGCTGGGGCATCACGGACGAAGACATCGCATGGATGAATCAAGTGCTGAAGAAGCACCCTGACAGGACAGCTGTCTTAGCTTTTCATGAATATTTACTCGTAAGCGGAAACAGAAGCCCGATCGGCGAGAAAATTTTCAAGAAAGTTGTCAAGCCGAACCCGAATGTCGTGATGGTGTTAAGCGGACATTATCACAGCGCGATGAGAAAAACAGATGAGCTGGATGATGACGGAGACGGAAAACCGGATCGTCTCGTACATCAAATGCTTGCTGATTATCAGGGCGGGCCCGAGGGCGGCCAGGGGTATTTGCGTTTGATGCAGTTTGACCAGGCAAACAATGTGGTGCATGTATCCACATACTCTCCGTATTTGGATGATAAAAACTTTTATGATACAGATAGTTACGGCAACAAGGATGAGTTTACGCTGGAGCTTGATCTGAAGCCAAGAATGAAAAGAGTAGAAACCGATTATTTTGAATGCAATGTCTATACAAACGAACAGCTCGGAAAACGCGAGAAAGTGAAAAGCGGGGAAACCGCCGAATTCCTTTGGGAGAATCTAGAGCCGAGTTCTGTTTATTATTGGTACACCATTGTGGAAGACAGCTTTAACGGAAAAACGAAATCACCGATCTGGAAGTTCAAGACGAAAAAAGAAACCTATCGTCCAGCGCCAGACCAGTTTGATTTTCGCCGTGTCTCCAATCCTTAAAAAGGGGTTGGAGATTTTTTATGACAGCCGATCCATGTAGTGAACAAAAGTATAACGGTCGCCCCTGTATACAGACTTTACATGCTCAAAAGCAGTCCCGTTCTGCAAATACGTTGTTCGTTTAATCAACAGGACTGGCGCCCCCTCTTGGATGCCGAGCATGCTTGCTTCATCCTGTGTTGCGGCGCTCGGTTCAAGCTCTTGTTTGGCGCGGGAAATCGGCGTGCTGTTGTACCTTTCGATATGCTCGTAAATCGAAGACTTGAAATGAGACTGATTTAATTCACCTGCCAGCTCAAATGGGATGTGTGAGGCTTCGATCGCCATAGGAATATCATTCGCCAGCCGAACCCGTGTGATTTTGTGGATGCGGGACGGGTGCCCGCATCCTAGTATGGCGGCCAGCTCCTCAGTCGAATCGATAAGCTGATAATCGATGAGCCTGCTGCTCGGCCTCATACCGCGGCTTTTCATATCTTCGGTAAAGCTTGTAAGCCCTTGGAGCGCTTGCTCCATTTTTAACTTGCTGACAAAGGTGCCCCGGCCTTTCTGGCGATAGAGAAAACCTTCATTGACCAAATTAGAAAGCGCTTGGCGCACTGTCATCCGGCTGATCCCGAATTGCTCGGCATATTCCCGCTCGGAAGGAAGCGGCATATCCGGCTTCAGCTCTCCGCTCTTTATTTGGGCTTTTAATTGCTCCATAATCTGATAATAAATCGGGATAGGAGATTGTTTATCGATATTCATAGCGAAAATCCTTTCAATGCCTGAATTCCGCGGCTTGTTGATCAATCAAAACCGAAACGTTAGGATGCAGATGCAAAGCAGACGCAGGGAATTCCTCGTTGACTTGTCCGTCCAGCAGCCGTTTGGCAGCTTCGGCTTTGCTTGTGCCGGAGATAAGCAGAAGAATCCGCTTGCTTGAGAGAATCGTTTGAATTCCCATTGTAACGGCTTTTTTTGGCACACTGTCAATGGAGGGAAAATATCTGGCATTGGCCTGACGGGTTTGTTCATTTAATGCCACGACATGTGTGCGGGACTGGAATGATGTACCTGGTTCATTAAAGCCGATATGCCCGTTCCGGCCGATGCCGAGCAGCTGAATGTCCGCTCCGCCAAGTGATTCAATCAATTGTTCGTAGCGTTTGCACTCGGCTTCCAGGTCACCTGCGTTTCCATCAGGAATAAAATGCCGGCTCGGTTGACTGTCGATATGCTGAAAGAAACGGTCATTCATATAGCAGTGATAGCTGTTTGGGTCATCACCGGAAAGCCCGGCGTATTCATCTAAATTAATCGTGGTGATGTTTTGAAAAGAAAGATTCTCTGTTTGGTGCAGGCGGATCAGCTCGCGGTACGTGCCTTCCGGTGTCCCGCCTGTTGCTAAACCGAGAACGGCATCAGGCTTTTCCCTGACTGTTTCAGCCACAATGCCGGCAGCTTTTTGGCTTAATGCCTCATACGATTGACATTCGATTACTTTCATATATGATCAGCCTCCTTGGATGTAAATGCAATGTTTCCGCGGCAAACGGTGAGAAGCACCTCACATTCACTGCTGACAATTACAAGATCCGCATCTTTTCCCTCTGTTATACTGCCTTTTCGGTCAAAGATGCCAAGCTGTTTGGCCGCGTTTGCTGAAGTTATATTTGCTATATCCGTCCAAGAGCAATTCGTAAACGCGCGCATATGCCGGGCGCTTTCATTCATTTTTAAAATCGAACCGGCAAGCGTCCCGTCCGAAAGAAGAGCTGTTTTTCCCTTTACTGTCACACTCTGTCCGCCGAACTCGTAGACTCCGTCTTTCAGCCCTTTCGCCCGCATCGAATCGGTGATCAAGATAAGCTTGCTGCTGCCTTTTGCTAAAAAAGCAAGCTTTGCCGCTAACGGATGGGAGTGGATACCGTCAGCAATAAGCTCTGTGACATACCCCTCATGTGCGAGGGCTGTCCCGATTACTCCGGGTTCACGATGATGAAACGGGCTCATCGCATTGTATAAGTGAGTCATATGGCTGGCGCCTGCTTCAAAGGCTTCCAAAAGTAATGCGGAGTCTGCATCCGTGTGCCCCATTGACGCGATAATCGACTCATCCTTTAAATAACGGATCAGCTCAAATTGCTGGTCCTCCTCCGGCGCAAGCGTGACGATTTTGATCAGTCCGCCTGCCTCCTGCTGCCACTTCTTGAAAAGTGCAAGATCTGAGGGCCTGATCCATTCCTTTGGCTGCGCTCCGGCCCTTTTAGGTGAAACAAAGGGACCCTCCAAATGAATTCCGATCAATTCCGCACCTAAGGAAGAGGATTCCTCCGCAGACTTCCAATCTCTCGCATTTACCAGAGCTTGAGAAATTTGGCCGTGCTCCTGTGTGATGGTTGTCGCTAAAAAACTCGTTGTGCCTTCCTCAGGCAGTCTTGAGGACATGGCATCGAGCGCGGAAAAGCTCGCATCCATTGTATCTGCGCCATAGCCGCCGTGAATATGAATATCAATCAGCCCCGGAAGCAATACGGCATCCTTTGGGCCTTGAATTTCCTTTGCGTATTGCTCTTTTGGCCGTTCTGTTGAGACAGCGCTGATTTTTCCGTCCTTGACCCCAACATAGCCGTTTTTGATCACTTCATTTTCTGTCACGATACTGATTCCGCTGAGAAGAAGACTATCTGCCATGAATGATCCGCCTTTCTGGAATATGAATACGTTTATTTTACTCTTTTTCAGACTAGTGATCTAGACCAGCTGACACGTTTGCCAGTCTTTTATAAAATCTGTTTTAGGTTCAAGCCCGAAAGTGATAAAATGAAATTATTGTTGAGCAAGCTCGGGTTATCCCGGAACAGGAGGAACATATCGTGGCAAAGGTTCGGACAAAAGATGTAATGGAACAGTTTCATTTGGAATTAATCAGCGGAGAAGAAGGAATTAACCGCCCGATTACGATGAGCGATTTATCAAGACCAGGCATTGAAATTGCCGGATATTTTACATATTACCCCAGGGAGCGCGTACAGCTTCTGGGGAAAACAGAGCTCTCTTTCTTTGAACAGCTGCCGGAAGAGGATAAAAAGCAGCGAATGGACTCTCTATGCACGGATGTAACACCAGCTATTATTCTGTCTAGAGATATGCCTATCCCGCAGGAGCTCATTGACGCTTCCGAGAAAAACGGCGTGCCTGTCCTCAGATCGCCTTTGAAAACGACAAGACTGTCAAGCCGATTGACCAACTTCCTAGAAAGCAGACTTGCGCCAACCACAGCCATTCACGGTGTGCTTGTCGATATATATGGAGTAGGGGTGCTGATCACAGGGAAAAGCGGCGTCGGAAAAAGTGAAACCGCGTTGGAGCTTGTGAAAAGAGGCCACCGCCTTGTTGCTGATGATTGTGTTGAAATTCGGCAGGAGGATCAGGATACCCTTGTCGGAAACGCCCCTGAGCTCATTGAGCACCTGCTTGAGATTAGAGGGCTCGGCATTATAAACGTCATGACGCTGTTTGGTGCCGGTGCGGTCAGAAGCAATAAACGAATTACAATTGTCATGAATCTTGAACTCTGGGAGCAGGGCAAGCAATACGACCGCCTTGGACTCGAAGAAGAAACAATGAAAATCATTGATACAGAAATTACAAAACTCACGATCCCTGTCCGTCCGGGACGAAATCTCGCGGTCATTATTGAAGTGGCTGCTATGAACTTCAGATTGAAGCGGATGGGCTTAAACGCCGCTGAGCAATTTACCAACAAGCTGGCGGATGTCATCGAAGACGGTGAACAAGACGAATAGGAGTTGGCAATAAATGAATGAAGCGATAGAACCACTCAATCCGATAGCGTTTCAGCTGGGACCGTTAGCCGTCCATTGGTACGGAATCATTATCGGCCTCGGTGCTTTGCTGGGGCTTTGGATTGCCATGAGAGAAAGTGAGAAACGAGGACTGCAGAAAGATATTTTTATCGATCTCGTCCTTTTTGCGATCCCAATCGCGATTATTTGCGCACGGATTTATTACGTTGCATTTGAATGGGATTATTATGCCGAACATCCGGGGGAAATCATAAAAATCTGGAAGGGCGGCATCGCGATTCACGGCGGCTTAATCGGTGCCATTTTGACAGGCTATGTCTTTTCGAGAGTGAAAAACATTTCTTTCTGGAAGCTTGCGGATATCGCGGCGCCAAGCATTTTGCTCGGTCAGGCGATCGGCCGCTGGGGAAACTTTGTCAATCAAGAGGCACACGGGGAGGCGGTCAGCAGAGCCTTTTTAGAAAACCTGCACCTGCCTGAGTTTATCATCAATCAAATGTACATCAACGGCCAATATTATCATCCTACTTTTTTATATGAATCACTATGGAGCTTTGTCGGCGTTATTATGTTGCTGCTTTTGCGCAGAGCGAATTTGCGGAGAGGCGAGCTGTTTTTAACCTATATCATTTGGTATTCAATCGGAAGGCTCTTTATTGAAGGAATGCGGACTGACAGCTTAATGCTGACAAGTTCGCTTCGCATCGCTCAGGTGATCTCAATCGTATTGATTGTTTTGGCTGTAGCAGCCATCATCTTCAGACGCGTCAAGGGGTACTCGGCGAAACGTTACGCAGAGTAGACGGTAACAAAGGGGGATGAGGGATGAAGAAGATTTTTCTGGCCGGTTTTGCGGCAGGTCTTCAAACAACATGGACACTCGGCAAAGTCATTTTTCCGGTAACGCTGGTGGTCACTTTGCTTCAGCATACGCCTGTCATGGATTGGCTGGTACGGCTGATCACACCGGTAATGGGCCTGTTCGGGCTTTCCGGTGAAGCGGCGATCCCGCTTGTTCTTGGGAATATGCTGAATCTGTACGCGGGGATTGCCGGGATATTGACACTGGATTTATCCGTGAAGGAAGTTTTTATCTTAGCGGTGATGCTTTCATTCTGTCATAACTTGATTATCGAATCGACAGTCGCAGCAAAGGTCGGGATCAGGATTGGCATCATATTGGCAGTGCGCATTGGTTTGGCAGCTGTTTCTGCAATCGTCATCAATCTCATCTGGCATGGCGGGCAGGAAACGGCGCAGTACGGTTTTATCGCTGCAAGGGGTGATGCGCCTGACGGCTGGCTGGCGATGCTGGCCGAGGCTTTAATGAAAGCCGGTCTTGGCGTTTTGCAGCTGGCGGCAATTGTGATCCCGCTGATGATCATCATTCAATTTATGCGAGACTTAGGCTGGCTGCACACGTTTTCGAAGTGGCTGTCTCCGTTTACGCAGATGCTCGGCATGAATAAAAATACCTCGATGACAATGGTGGCCGGCTTGACAATCGGTCTGGCCTACGGAGCGGGTGTCATGATTAAAGCAGTCGAAGATGACGGCGTTGGCAGGCGCGACATGACACTGGCCTTTATTTTTCTCGTTGCCTGCCATGCCGTCGTTGAAGATACACTTGTCTTTATTCCGCTTGGCATTCCGGTTTGGCCGCTTCTGCTGATCCGGGTCACTACGGCTGTGCTGCTGACGATGGCTATATCGTATACGTGGAAAAAATGGAAACCCTCAGCGGTTGGAAAGGAAGCAGTATGACTGATAAACAAGTTACGACAATTCTGTTTGATTTAGACGGAACCCTTATTAATACGAATGAATTAATTATCGCTTCATTTTTGCATACGCTGGAGCATTATTACCCGAGCCGCTATAAACGTGAAGATGTGCTTGCGTTTATCGGCCCGTCTCTTTTTGAAACGTTTTCTTCAATGGATGCTGAGAAAACTGAAGATATGATCAGCATGTACAGAACATACAATCACCAGATGCATGACACACTTGTCACCGAATATGAAACGGTTTATGAAACGCTGGATGAACTAAAAAAAGCAGGCTTTACATTAGGAATTGTGACAACAAAATTAAGAGATACTGTCAATATGGGCCTTAAGCTGACGGGCATCGGCGAATTTTTCGAAACCGTTGTTACACTTGATGACGTCACGATGGCAAAACCTGATCCCGAGCCTGTTCTGCTGGCGCTGAAACAGCTGGGAAGCGAGCCTGCGGAAGCCATCATGGTCGGCGACAACTATCATGATATTCTGGCGGGTAAAAACGCCGGCACAAAAACAGCCGGGGTCGCTTGGACGATTAAAGGCCCGGAAGCGCTGGCGAAACATGAGCCTGACTATATGCTTGAGAAAATGAGTGATCTATTACAAATCGTTGGAGTGAAGTAATCTGTGAGAAAAACAGATCGGCATCCGGTATCAGGTGCTAACTCACTGTGGCATGTCTATCAAACGGTGCCTTTTTTGAAGGTAGTGAAGAATTTCATGATCATTCAAATCGCGAGATACACACCGTTTATAGGGATGAAAAACTGGCTGTACCGTACATTTTTGCGGATGAAGGTCGGAAAGCAGACATCCTTTGCCCTCATGGTGATGCCCGATATTATGTTTCCGGAAAAGATCTCAGTCGGAACGAATTCAATCATCGGATACAATACGACCATTTTGGCCCATGAGTATTTAATTCAGGAGTATCGAACCGGTAAAGTCCTGATCGGAGACGAAGTGATGATCGGAGCCAACACGACCATTCTGCCAGGCGTAGAAATAGGGGATGGCGCAGTCGTGTCTGCCGGAACGCTTGTCCATAAGGATGTGCCAGCCGGAGCATTTGTCGGCGGAAATCCGATGAAAATCATATACACAAGGGAAGAAATGCAGGAAAGAATAAAAAGCCCGCTGAATAAATAGCGCGGGCTTTTTCTGTATATTAAAATTGGGTATTGTTTTTTTCCGTTACGTGCTGGACGCCGATCCATTTCTTGCCGACGTTGGAGTATCTTGTGTTCGTCATGGTGACAGTGCTCGTTTTACTGTCCGTACGGAAAATCGCTTCCTTCATGTTTGTGATGGTGCATCTGTCGATAATGACATCGGTATGGAAGGTCGACCCGCCCAGCTGTCTAATAAACTTTCCGCCGTTATCCGCAGTGAAGTTTTTCACTGTAAACGTGCTGGCTTTATTGATTTGAAAGATTTTATCAGAAGCTTTTTGAGCAGAACCGCCGTCAATGGTTACTTTTCCTTCCTTCTTCACAGTTAACGCGTCCTCACCGACATCTTCCCACGTCACATTCTGAATGTTAACGTTTCCATAAGTGTGCACGCCATCAGCAGCAGGAGCTCCGAGCACTACATTTTTCAGAGTTGCTCCGTCTTCCACACGAAAAACAGGCTTTTGGTTTTCGGATTGGCTTCCGTCACCCAATTCTTTTCCTGCTACAAACCGCTGTCCCTTCCCGTCATATGTTGTATTTTTTGGCACGATAATTGTTTCATGAACCACTTTGTCAGCTGCAAAAGCAGTTGATGTCTGAAACTGGCTGAAGCCCATAACCAAACTGAACATAAATAGGATAGACACGATTTTTTTCAATGATAAAATCCTCCCCGGATATCTTTAGTTTTGTAAGAGAAGCGTCAGCATCTTGCACCGGCTTCTCTCACATAGATCGGGGCAAGGCTGAATCTGTTTTAATCATAAAAATAGCCAGCCTGAAAGTAAAGACAAATTTGGATGGAAAATGGAAAATGCGTCATTGTTACCTGATTTAAACATCAAGCATGAGTATTGGCGTATTTGCTCAGGAGAGAGCATAAGAAAAGCTTGTGAAAGCGGGCAGCTTTACTTTTGAACGACGATGGCTTGGCTGCCCATTTGCACCCACGCTTTTTCGAAGCTGGTCCGGTCTGTTTTTCTGTTTTTATAGCCATAAGGGTCATTCACATACACGTAATTTTCATCATAACCCGTGACGGCGACACTGTGTTCGCTGTACGTGATATCGATCGTTCCGTTTGGCGTTTTCCATGTCTGCATGTTGTCAACCGGCGTAAAGTTGGCTGTCGTGATAACCCAAACCGGGTTGCCTTTCTCAAGCTGCTCATAAACAGCAGAGATGCTTTTTCCTGTCAGATCAGAAACGCTGTCCCCCGCATAGGTTTTAGCGAGCTGATAGATCGGGCCGTGATAGACACCTAGCCCCGGGCCGTTCGCCATATCACCGACAAATCCGTCATTCGGATCACCTTTTAATCCGCTGCTGTATGTCAAAGGCACTGTTGCGATCTGGTTTGCCAGTGTATTCTTTGTCACGTTGTATCCCGCATAGTGCAGCACCATCGCAAGGCTCGTCACCTCACAGCCATTATAGAGCTTTGGGGCATCCATCTGATTGAAAAGCGTGACGTCCATCGGCTCAGCGCTTCCTTTCAGTTTCTTCTCTTTGTTTGCTGCTTCAGATTCATTCTTCGTTGCACCTAAATCAATTTTGAAAAACGAAATATCTATATCTTTTGCATATATTTTGATGCCGAAGAAAATGACAGCAGAAAGTATGATCAGTACACATAACGTTCGCAGTGTTTTCATCTTTAACTCCTTGTTCTCTATTTGATTTGTATTATAGCATGCCAAACATCAAGAATTTGAGATATGACCTACCTTTCATCATTTATTCATGACTTTTTCATATTTAGGAGGAGGATTTCTGAACGAAAAAGATTCGTGCGAAAGTTAAGCATTGATTTCCATTCTTTCATCTGCTAACATATTATCATATTAGCGAACTAAAGGATTCGGAATTTTCCTTCAAAGGATTACGGAGGTGCTCGGGTTGATGTTTATGTTTGAAAAACCGCACGGCATGAGAGATACACTGCCCGGTTTATATGAAACGAAAAAAAAGGTGAGGCAATCGTTAACCGATATGATAGATAAATGGGGCTATCAATTTATGGAAACACCGACGCTGGAGTTTTACGATACGGTTGGTGTGCAGTCAGCAATTGAAGAGCAGCAGCTGTTTAAGCTTCTGGATCAGGATGGAAAGACACTGGTGCTTCGCCCGGATATGACAGGGCCGATCGCAAGGGTGGCGGCATCAAAGCTGCTGAAACATGATCATCCCCTCAGAGTCGGCTATGCGGCAAATGTGTTCAGAGCCCAGGAACGCGAGGGCGGACGTCCTGCCGAGTTTGAACAGGTTGGAGTGGAATTGATCGGTGATGGCACGACAAGTGCGGACGCAGAGGTCATTGCCTTAGTAGTCGGTGCGTTAAAAAATGCCGGCTTGACTTCATTTAAAATTGCAATCGGCCACGCAGGCATTGCAGATGCCCTGTTTGTCGAGGTGCTCGGGAATGTTGAACGAGCGGACGTGCTGCGGAGGTTTTTATATGAAAAGAATTATGTCGGCTACAGAGAGCACGTCAAATCTCTTCCGCTTTCCTCCATTGATAAAAACAGATTGCTTGAGCTTCTCGAATTGCGAGGGAGCATAGAAGTATGCAGACGTGCTGAAGAAATCGTCGATTCAGCGCAAGGTAAAAGTGTGGTTGATGAACTGAAGGCGCTGTGGGAGATTCTTGAGGACTACGGATGTACGGAAAATGTCCGTCTTGATCTGAATATGGTCAGCCATATGAGCTACTACACTGGGATTTTATTTGAAGTGTACGCGAAGAATGTCGGCTTTGTGATTGGCAGCGGCGGCCGTTATAACAAGCTTCTGGGACATTTTAATTCACCGGCGCCGGCGACGGGTTTTGGGCTTCGGATTGACCGGATGATTGAAGCGCTCCATATGAAAGACGAACCTTGTGAAATGGATGCTGTCATTTTCAGCAAAGAACAGCGGGTGCAGGCCATCGCTTTTGCAAATGAAGAGCGTTTGAAAGGTAAAAAAGTTGTTCTTCAGGATTTACTGGGGATTGAAAATATTGATCAGATGACAAAATCATTTGCGAATGTCACCTATTTTATCGGTGCCAGAAAGGAAGAGCAAAATGGGTAAGTTACTCACAATGGCAATGCCGAAGGGGCGAATATTTGAAGAAGCAGCAGGGCTGCTGCGGCAGGCGGGATACAAGCTGCCGGAAGAGTTTGAGGATTCCAGAAAGCTGATCATCGACGTGCCGGAGGAAAATCTCCGCTTCATTTTAGCAAAGCCGATGGATGTCACCACATATGTGGAGCACGGCGTGGCAGACGTCGGAATTGCGGGGAAGGATGTCATGCTGGAGGAAGAACGCGATGTATATGAGGTACTGGATTTGAAAATCAGCAAATGCCATCTGGCGGTTGCCGGACTTCCAGATACAGACTGGAGCGGCGTCGCGCCGAGAATCGCCACAAAGTATCCGAATGTGGCTTCCAGTTATTTTAGGGAGCAGGGAGAGCAAGTCGAGATTATTAAACTGAACGGCTCTATCGAGTTGGCACCTCTTATCGGGCTTGCGGACAGAATAGTCGACATCGTATCAACGGGACAGACGCTCAAAGAAAACGGACTCGTTGAAACAGAGCATATTTGTGATATCACCTCCCGCTTTATCGTCAACCCAGTAAGCTATCGCATGAAGGATGATGTCATCGACGAAATGGCATCCCGTTTATCTCTTGTTGTGGAAGGAGAAACGGCAAAATGAAAATCAAAACGATCAGCGGCGCGGACCGGCTTTCTCTCAAGCGGTCAATTGACTCCGGAACGGAAGAACAAAGAAAAGCGGTCCGATCCATTATTGAACATGTAAAAGCAAACGGTGATCAGGCCGTTCGTGACTACACGGCCAAGTTTGACGGCATCAAGCTCGACAGTGCATTGGTCACAACAGAAGAAATTGAAGAAGCATACAGCTTGCTGGATCCCCAGCTGCTGCAGGTGATCAGGCAAGCGATCAAAAACATTACTGAATATCACGAAAGGCAGCTTCAGTCTTCCTGGTTTTATCACAGAAAGGATGGCACAATGCTGGGACAGAAAGTGACAGCACTTGATTCTGCCGGCGTTTATGTGCCGGGCGGAACTGCCGCATATCCGTCATCTGTTTTGATGAATGTCATTCCGGCGCTTACAGCGGGCGTGGAAAGAATTGTTCTTGTCACACCTCCGGGAAAAGACGGACGGCTGTCTCCGGGAGTCTTAGCTGCCGCTGCCGAGCTGGGCATTAAAGATATATACAAAATGGGAGGGGCTCAGGCAATTGCGGCGCTGGCGTACGGAACAGAAACCATTGAGCCGGTGGATAAAATCACAGGCCCGGGAAATATTTATGTCGCGCTTGCCAAACGAGAGGTGTTCGGTGATGTCGATATTGATATGATTGCCGGACCGAGTGAAATCGTCGTGCTGGCTGATGAAACAGCTATCCCGCGGGAAATTGCCGCTGACCTGCTGTCACAGGCGGAACACGACATGCTCAGCTCATGTGTGCTTGTCACAGATTCCATGCCGCTGGCTGAGGCCGTTTCAGCCGAGGTGAACGAGCAGCTTAAAACCTTGCCGCGCAGAGATATTGCGGAAGCTTCAGTGAGAGATTATGGATCTATTTATGTGGCTGAAACGATAGATGAAGCGGTCAATACAGTCAATACGCTCGCCCCGGAGCATTTAGAAATCATCACACGGTCTCCCGAAGCTTTGCTTGGCAATATCAAGCACGCAGGTGCGATTTTCTTAGGCCGATACAGCCCTGAACCGGTCGGAGATTATTTTGCCGGACCGAACCATGTGCTCCCGACAAATGGAACGGCCAGATTTTCAAGCCCATTAAACGTCACGGATTTTCAAAAGAAATCGAGCATTATTTCATACAGCCAATCAGCCTTTGAAGAACATGCGGATAGCATTGCGGCTTTTGCCAGACTGGAAGGATTAGAAGCGCATGCGAGATCAATCGAAGCGAGAGAACGGAGGAATTCAAAATGAGAAAAGCGGAGCGCGCCAGAAAAACAAACGAAACGGATATAGAGCTGGCATTCGCAATAGACGGTGAAGGGCAAGCAGAAATCAAAACAGATGTGCCGTTTATGACGCATATGCTGGATCTGTTCACAAAACACGGGCAATTTGATCTTTCCATTCATGCAAAAGGCGATGTCGATATTGATGATCACCATACAACTGAAGATATCGGCATTTGCTTAGGGCAGGCTTTGCTTGAAGCACTAGGCGATAAAAAAGGAATTAAACGCTACGGCTCGGCGTTTGTGCCGATGGATGAGGCGCTTGCTCAGGTGGTGATTGATTTAAGCAATCGGCCGCACTTAGAAATGCGTGCTGACTTTCCGGCAGCGAAAGTCGGAACTTTCGATACTGAGCTTGTACATGAATTTTTATGGAAGCTGGCGCTTGAAGCACGGATGAACTTGCACGTGATCGTTCATTACGGCACAAATACGCACCATATGATAGAAGCTGTTTTTAAAGCATTAGGACGCGCGCTTGATGAAGCGACAACGATTGACCCGCGTGTCAAAGGGATTCCGTCAACGAAAGGGATGCTGTAAATGATCGGTGTGATAGATTACGGAATGGGCAATTTATACAGCGTCTCAAAGGCGCTGGAGCGTGTCGGCGTGCCGTACTTTGTTTCTGGCATGCCAGAGGAGCTGAGGAAAGCAGATGCTTTCATTTTGCCGGGAGTCGGGTCATTTGGGGATGCGATGGACAATTTGCGCAACGCCAAACTCGATCAATTCATTCACGATATGGTATCAGAGGGGAGACTGCTTCTTGGGATCTGCCTTGGCATGCAGCTATTGTTTGATGAGAGCGAAGAGCATGGAACCGCTGCAGGCCTCGGTTTGTTAAAGGGAAAAGCAGTCAGGCTGAAGCCGGAAGATCAGGAGGGAAACAAGCTGAAGGTTCCGCATATGGGATGGAACCGCCTTTCCTTTCATAACGAATCTCCGCTGCTGGCAGGAGTGGAGGAAGGCTACGCTTATTTTGTCCATTCCTTTTATATTGACGGAATGGATGACGGCGCGCTTTTGGCAAGCGCCGAGTACGGTGTTCGGGTGCCTGCGGTTGTCGGAAAAGAGAATGTCTTCGGCGCCCAGTTTCACCCGGAAAAAAGCAGCACGGTCGGAATGTCTATCTTAATCCAATTCACAAAAATGGCAGCAGAACAGAAGGTGAAAAAATGAGTGTTTTTACATTATACCCGGCCATTGATATGAGAAACGGCAAATGCGTACGCCTCGTTCAAGGTGATTACAGCAAGGAAACTGTATACGGTGATTCACCGTTCGACATGGCCTCTTTATTTGCGAGTGAGGGGGCTGAATGGATTCATCTTGTTGATCTTGACGGCGCGAAGGAAGGAAAAAAAGTAAATGACCGTCATGTCATCGAAATTGTACAAAAGCTCAATCTGAAAGTCGAAATCGGCGGCGGCATTCGTTCGGAAAGCGACGTCTACGATTACTTATCGGCAGGAGTCGATCGCGTGATCCTGGGAAGCTCTGCTGTTTCTGATCCGCCGTTTGTAAAAAAAATGCTGAAAGAGTATGGCGAAAGGATAGCCATCGGGCTGGACGCAAGAAACGGCTTTGTTTCAACAGAAGGGTGGCTGGAAACATCAAGTCTTAAGGCGACTGAACTCGGCAAAGAGCTCGCCAACGAAGGCGCAGAAGTTTTTATTTTTACTGATATCGCGACAGACGGGATGCTGTCAGGCCCCAATCTCGAAAGCACAGTGGAACTCGCAAAGGAAACCGGAAAATCTGTCATCGCCTCTGGCGGAGTCAGCTCCGTTGCGGACCTTGAAGCTCTTGCCCGTTATCATGCGAATGGGGTTTCTGGAGCGATTATCGGAAAAGCACTGTATACCAACCAGTTTACACTTGGCGAGGCGCTTGAAAGGATGAAGGGGAAATGATAACAAAACGGATTATCCCATGTCTTGATGTGAAAGAAGGGCGCGTTGTCAAAGGGATTCAATTTCTTGAGCTGAAGGATGCCGGCGACCCTGTCGAGCTGGCGGAAGTATACGATCAGGAAGGCGCAGATGAACTGGTGTTTCTTGATATTTCTGCCTCGCATGAAGGCCGCAAAACGATGGTTGACGTCGTAGAGCAGGTTGCTGCAAAGCTTGCGATTCCGTTTACAGTCGGAGGCGGCATCAATCAGCTTAGCGATATGAAAACGATTCTGCGTGCCGGCGCGGACAAAGTTTCTGTAAACACGGCAGCTGTTCTCCGTCCCGAGCTGATTACCGAAGGCGCGGAGTTTTTCGGCTCTCAATGTATCGTACTCGCCATAGACGCCAAGTACGACGAAGAGTCTGACACATATAAAGTTTACACGCATGGCGGCAGAAAGAAAACGGATTGGGAAGTTACAGCATGGGCGAAGGAAGCTGTCAAACGCGGAGCCGGAGAAATCCTCCTGACCAGCATGGACTCGGATGGGGAGAAAAAGGGCTTTGACCACAGGCTGACAAAGCTCGTGTCAGAAGGTGTTCCGGTTCCTGTCATCGCCTCAGGGGGAGCAGGAAACGCGCAGCATATGCTCGAGGCTTTTACAAAAGGGGAAGCGGACGCCGCGCTGGCTGCCTCCATTTTTCATTATAAAGAAACATCAATTAAAGAAGTGAAATCATATTTGAAAGAGCACGGGGTGAATGTGAGATGAAACAGGCAGATGAACTGCGTTTTAACGAAGACGGATTAATCCCTGCCATCGTGCAGGACGCGTCAAGCAAAGAAGTGCTGACACTTGCATATATGAACAGGGAATCATACGAAAAAACACTGGAAACGAAAGAAACGTGGTTTTACAGCCGCTCGCGGCAAGAGCTATGGCACAAGGGAGAAACATCGGGGAATACGCAAGGCGTCAAGGGCATTCGATATGACTGCGACCAAGATGCACTGGTCGTGCTTGTAGAGCCGTCCGGTCCGGCATGCCACACAGGCAGCTACAGCTGTTTTACAAAGGAACAGACAGAAGAACAAACTTCCGGCCGATTTGACATCTTAAGCGAGCTGGAGCGCGTCATCGCAGAACGCCAAGCGGAAATGCCTGAAGGAGCTTACACCACTTACCTTTTCGATGAAGGCGTCGATAAGATTTTGAAAAAAGTCGGTGAAGAAGCATCAGAAGTCATCATCGCCGCCAAAAACCGTGATCACGAGGAACTGAAATGGGAAGCGGCAGACCTGCTGTATCATCTCCTTGTCCTGCTCAGAGAACAAGCATTACCGCTGGATGATGTGCTGGAAGTGCTGAGAAAACGCCATTCTGAATAGTAAATGGAAAGAGCCTATGGATAACGGCTCTTTTTTTATTGTAAGAAAAATGTAATGGGTATTTAGTAATGGGATGAGTGTTTCACATTCCGAATGGATAAAAGAAGGTCAAAACCAAGTCTGATTTCCTATTTATCCAAATTCCGCCATGATGTAACATGGAAAAGGATAATATAATCACCCTGCAACCGGGTCAATAGTATTACTTTTGAAAAATAGAATGATCCCACAAAACCCTTGGAGGTTCGTAATGAAAAAGATTATCTTTATTTGCTTCAGCTTATTACTTGCCCTGACAGGAGGATGCAGTATGAACGACAATGATAAAAACACAAATGAAAATAAAACAGAAGCCGTAAAACCAAAAGACATGGATCCAAAAGACCTGCCGCAAGTTCCCGCGTTTCAGGATGAGAAAACGAGAGAGTACATGGTGTCAACGAAGGAAGAGGAGCCTGGGTACTATTTGCTGGAGTCTAAGCTGAAGGGGTTTAGGATGTTGTTTCCGGCGGATGGGGAATACGTACCTGATATGTCCAGTACAGGAGACAATGAAGAAACAATAGTATTTGATAGTTTTAATAAAAAAACTAACATTCAATATGATGGTCAACTGGATTATCATCAAGACAAAAGTTTTGCAAATGACAAGGATACAATGCTTGACATCGTAAGCGGAAGAAACGGTTATAAAGGAAAATACGGAGAAAGAGAGCTATCTGATAAAATTGTATATTCTGCTCAAAAGAAAAGTGTTTTTGATGACGTAGACGGAAAGAGCAATTATTCTTATAGATTTTTTGGCTATGTTAAATCTACCAAAAAGGATTATCTAGGAATAGAATATTCCTTTAGATTTGCTTGTTATAAAGATGAAGAACCTTGTTCATTAAAAGAAGAAGAAGCCAGACAAAAAGTTCAAAAAATAATAGACTCCATTACCTTTTTAAAAGTTAAAAAGGAGAAATAGAATGGAAAACAAAAATATATTTGAAAATGAAAATGTGAAACTCCGTTTAATTAACTTAGAATACGATTATAAAGAAAAATTTGCTTCTGATAATGAGCATGAAACAAAGAAGGCTAAAGCCGATTTTGAAGCGGAGGTCCGAAGAATTTATAAAGAAGAAACACACCAAGAGCTTCCAAAAAACGTGGAAATATATACATCAAATGAACTTATTAAAAAAAATTCAAAAGTAGATACATCAATAAGAGAGTCCGGATATGATGGTACAGCTATTTACATTAAGGATGACAAACAACACATTAATCAGCTTCATATTATTTCAGAGGGTAGTGCAGATAACGAGGATTGGTCATACAATTTCTTCGGTCTCTTTTTAGGGATAGATGACAGCCAGTATCAAGCGACAAAAGAGTTTACAAGAAATGCAAAAAAAGAAACAAAGGATTCTAATGATTTAAAGACCTTTGCTATGGGTCACTCACTGGCTAATAATAATCAGGTGATGGTTCAATTAATTGACGGGGAATTTGATGAAGTTTATGGAGTTAACGGAGCTCAAATAAGTGTTGATCACCTATTAGCAACTGATTTGAATTTGAGAGATAAGATAATGCATAAATTTCATATTAGACGCTTAAAAGATATTAATGATATCCCATCAGAAAAGCTAAAAATAGAAATCCAAAAATATTATGAAGACAAAGGCGTCACAGCAAACATCACCCAACGCATATCAAAAGATGACCCGCTGTACGGAGTCAGCGGCAAGGCGGATTTCATTACATTCGGCGATGTGAAGATGGCGGATACGAACACAAGTGTGAAAGGCATCAGAAACATTATGGATGGGATTCCTGATGAAGACGTAAGGTCGATGCAGGAATACCTTCAAAAATATAAGGACGACTATGAAAAAGACGGCTTAAACGGTTTTGTAAAGGCAGCCAGCGGAATAGACATAGAATTGATAGAAAAAGTAAAGCATACAGACGGCGTTTTAGCGAAAGCAAGTGTTGTTTATGAAAATTTTGATGATGTTAAGCAAATGTATGGCCGAATTAAAGAGCAGCTGCCAGCCTTTTTAGGTTTTCTTCACACCCTGTTGGGAAACAGCGGGCCTATTGTAGATCAGCTTGCTGAAAATGGTTATATTGATGATACACAGAAAAAAGTCATAAAAAAAGAGTTATCTAATCTTAATGCGAGTATGAAAGGTATAGAATTACAATACGATGATTTCATTGATCATCTAAAGCATGGCCAATTCACGCAAGCTCTAAATGATGTTGGTAAAATTGTGGAGTATGTAAAATCAATGATTTCTTCTTTTGAAACACTCGACACAGAAACAAAAGACGCATTAAAACTCATCGTCGACGGCCACAGCATCGTTCAAATGCTGAACGCATTATCAAAGGAAAAAGGATTTAGCTATAAGGGTTCTGATATTTACTTTACAGGGAAGGGCGGCTCGGGAGAAACGATTAAAGTCAATATCTCTTCCGCTGTCAGAATCTATCAAAACGGCATGAAGATAGTTGAAGATATGGAAGATGCGATTTCCGCGTACCAAAAGGTATTCCGTCAGGAAATCGATGATGAGTTTATAGACAAAAAACAGGCAATCATCACGTCGATTCAACATATGGAAGAAAACCCTTCGCATTATGCCTTCGATCTTCAATTCCGGCTTGCGGCCGGTTTCAGTCACACATTCGATAAATTAGAGAAAATATCAGTTCATGAATCGTTCCATACAGGTGCTCTCCCTGCTAATGACGGAATTGTTGCAGAACTAAAAAAACAGACATCGGAAAAAAAGAACTTTATCAAAAATATCCGCGAGAGCATCGAAAAGCTATTTGAAAAAGAAGAAATGATCTCACAGTTATTCGATTTTCAGCCTTAGGAGGAATAGACAGAGTGACTTCCTTATTTTCAGAAAGTGAAACAGAAGTTGTATCAACCACCTATATGTTTCTAACCCATGACGAAATGAAGGGGAAAGCAGGCAGTCTCAATAAACCCATCAACGACATTCTCAGCCTGACTAAAAAATTTGAGTCTGCATTAAAAGAAGAAATCAAAGGGCAAAAAGGAATGATTGTCAAAAAAATAAAAGAAGAGCTTGAATCGAAAAGCGAAAAGCAGAAAACTGCACTTCAAACGATAAAAGAAGAGCATACTGCAAAGGTTGACCGGTTCAAGATGATCATTGAAGACCTGAGGCAGCAAGAGGTTACCTTAACGTATCGAAAAAAGAAGCCCGAAAAGGATCTATAAGATGAAACGTCTCCTATTCGAGTCATGAATAGGGGATTTTTATTTTCAGTGTACAAGAAAAATATACTGAAAAAGCCTCTCTCCATTGTTATGATTTAGAAAGAGTAAAAATAATCCTATTATATTCCGTTCAACCTTGCTGACCGCGTAAAGGGATTGAAACAGGAGGAAAAATACTATGTCAACACAGCAACCTAAAAGAAAATTCAAAGCCTTTTTTGCATTAGTGAAACAGACAAACCCATCCTATGGAAAGCTCGCTTTTGCGCTGATTCTCAGTATTGTGACAACACTGGTCAGCCTGCTGATTCCTTTATTAACGAAACAGCTTGTCGACGGTTTTTCCATGTCAGCGCTGTCCGGCACGCAAATCGGGCTGATCGCGCTCGTTTTTCTTATTCAGGCCGCTTTAAGCGCCTACGCTACATACGCGCTAAACTATAGCGGGCAAAAAATCATCTCTGGGTTAAGGGATTTATTATGGAAGAAATTAATTAAGCTTCCTGTATCTTATTTTGATACTAACGCTTCCGGTGAAACTGTCAGCCGGGTCACGAATGATACGATGGTGGTAAAAGAGCTGATCACCAGCCATATCAGCGGATTTATAACAGGCATTATTTCGGTCATTGGATCACTCACCATCTTATTCATTATGAACTGGAAGCTGACGCTGCTTGTTTTAGTAGTTGTTCCATTAGCGGCGCTGATTTTAGTGCCGATCGGCCAGAAGATGTTCTCCATTTCTCGGGAAACTCAAGATGAAACCGCACGTTTTACAGGGTTGCTCAATCAAATACTTCCGGAAATCAGGCTTGTGAAGGCTTCAAATGCAGAGGAAGTCGAATACAAACGCGGAAAGCTGGGGATTTCTTCATTATTCCAGCTGGGGGTTCGTGAAGCGAAGGTGCAATCGCTTGTTGGGCCGCTTATTTCTCTCGTATTAATGGCCGCACTCGTGGCTGTTATTGGATACGGCGGTATGCAGGTGTCATCAGGCGAATTGACTGCCGGAGCACTCGTGGCTTTTATTTTATATTTGTTTCAAATCATTATGCCGATGGGCCAGATTACAACGTTCTTCACACAGCTGCAAAAATCAATCGGTGCAACGGAACGGATGATTGAGATTTTGGCAGAGGAAGAGGAAGATACCGTCACAGGTAACCAAATTGACAACGCGCATCTGCCTATCCGGCTTGATCAGGTGTCCTTTGGCTATAAGCCTGGGCAGATGATCTTGAAGGATATCAGCGCCGTGATTGAAGCGGGGAAAGTTACAGCAATTGTTGGGCCGAGCGGCGGCGGGAAAACCACGCTGTTTAAGCTGCTTGAGCGTTTCTATTCTCCGACTGAAGGGACCATTCTGCTGGGAGACGAGCCGGTGGATACGTATTCGCTCGAATCGTGGCGTCAGCATATCGGCTACGTGTCACAGGAAAGTCCGTTAATGTCGGGAACGATCAGAGACAATATTTGTTATGGGCTGG
Source organism: Bacillus sp. FSL R5-0434 (assembly GCF_038004745.1). Lineage (NCBI taxonomy): Bacteria > Bacillati > Bacillota > Bacilli > Caryophanales > Bacillaceae > Bacillus > Bacillus sp. FSL R5-0434. The sequence goes on along the minus strand of NZ_JBBORV010000001.1, from coordinate 3,488,521 downwards.
AACGTGAGGTAACGGATGCCGAAATCGAAAAAGCAGCGGAGATGGCATACGCTCTTAATTTTATACAGGAGCTGCCGAATCAGCTTGATACTGAAGTGGGTGAACGCGGCATTATGCTGTCGGGCGGACAGAGACAAAGAATTGCGATTGCCAGGGCGCTTCTCCGTGATCCGAGCATCCTGATGCTTGATGAAGCCACTTCCAGCCTCGACAGCCAATCTGAAAAATCAGTGCAGCAGGCACTTGAGGTGCTGATGGAAGGCCGGACAACAATTGTCATCGCTCACCGCTTATCGACTGTTGTAGATGCTGATCAGCTATTATTTGTTGAAAAAGGGGAAATTACGGGACGCGGCACGCACCATGAATTAATGGCTACCCATGACCTTTACAGAGATTTTGCTGAACAGCAGCTTAAAATGAATGCAGATTTAGAAAACAAAGCCGGGTAAATTCTGGTCGATTCAGCCAATAAAAAAAAGAGGAGGGATTTTCCCAATCCTTCCTTTTGAACTATTGAGAGGCTTACGATTTATGGTATACTACTGACGGTAATATTGTATAAAACGGAGGGTAGTTGTGGGAAAACACACTTCTGAACATAAAAATCACGCACAAATTGTCCAGCTGCTTCAAGATGGACATTATTTTTTTCATAAAGGTTTGAAAGCGTATAAAGAACGCAATTTGAAGCGGGCAAGCAAACTGATCCAGCGTGCGGTTCATTTGGAGCCGAGGGATTCAGAGATGCTTTCGCAGCTTGCGGTCATTTATTCTGAGATGGGGCAATACCAGGAATCAAACGATTTGCTTGATTATATTTTGGCGAATCTTGAGACGGAAATGCCGGAATGCCATTATTTTAAAGCAAATAACTTTGCCCATCTGGGACTCTTTCAGGAAGCTTATAAAGAAGCTGCTGCTTATTCAGACGCTGATCCGGACGGTGAATTTTCCGAAGAGAATGATAGTCTGCTTGAACTGCTTGATTTAGGAGACGGCGGGCCTGAGGATTCTTTATATGATCAGGATGAATTGCTTATCAAACAGGACCGGGCGAAGTCCTTGCTTGAAAGCGGTCAGCTTGCTGAAGCCGTTGCGGCCCTTGAGGAAATCACACACGAATATCCTGAGCTTTGGTCCGCTTATAATAATCTCGCCCTTGCCCACTTTTATTCCGGCAATGTTGTGAAAGCGAAACAAACGGCTTATCAAGTGCTGAATAATAATGAAGGAAATCTTCACGCATTATGTAATCTTCTCGTTTTCTACTATTATGAAAGAGAAGATGAAAAGGTGGCAGAGCTGAGTGATCAGCTTTCAAATGTATATCCGATGTTATTTGAACAGCGCTATAAACTGGGTGCCACTCTGTCGCTTGTCGGCCGGTATGATATTGGGTACAAATGGCTCAGATCACTATATAAAAGCGGTTTTGAAGGAGACGACACATTCTACTACTGGCTCTCGTGCTCTGCTTACTTTACGGGCCATAAAGAATTTGCCGAAACGGTATGGAGAAAAGTCGAGTCGCAATATCCAGGAGCAGACCGTCCGGCTCCGTGGATTGAGCGGCGGGAAGTACTTCCTTCGTCAGTAGAACAGCGATTGGCGGCCTATTATATCAGCAGCACCAAGGGTGAAACGGAGCATCTTGAGGCCGTGATACGCTCGAAGCGCATCACCGCTCCTTTTGAAAACCATTTTGTTAAGCTGCTCTTGAACGGAGATTCCGCAGCAGCAGATGTGTCAGAGGATGCGCTTTTCGCTTATCAAACGGTTAAATTGCTGGAAGAAGCAGAACAAGATGAGATGAAAACAGAAGTCATGAGCTGCTGGGTATTCCATGTGATACAGCAAATCCGCGCAGCGGGGCCGCTGAAAAATGTGAGCGGATGGGCTGCGGCTATCTACTATATTTGGAAAGAAGCCCATGGCAAACATGACACCAAAAAAGAAACAGCAGCCCAATTTGGCATCTCTCCGGCTACTTTGACGAAATATATGAAATATATTGATGATATTTTAGAATAGTATATTGATTGAGAGTTGATTCACAGAATCAACTCTCTTTTTATTCTAAGAAGTATATTAAGAAAGTAATATCGACAGGTTTTTTATCAATTTAAGAAAAATGACAAATGATGTGCAACCTGACATCTGTTTGAAACACAAATGTAATAAAATTTATCGCTAATTTGTCGAAACTTGATGGTATAATGATTCTCGTACATAAGGAATTAGTGTTTTTTACATATGATGTGAAATAAACGCTATACACCCAGATTAAGAGATGCACAGAATAATTAACCATAAAAAATCATCATTCCTCGTAGAGTATGAGGAACGAAACTTGATGTTCAAAATACAATTCCAAATGAGAACAGGTTCACAGTAAAAGGGAGGATATAAAAAGTGAGAAAGAGTTTATTGACACTTGGTTTGGCTTCCGTCATCGGGACAAGCAGTTTTTTGATCCCATTTACAAGTAAAACTGCATCGGCGGAAACATTAGATGAAAAGAAACAAAAAATCGAAAGCAAGCAATCTGAGGTTGCTTCCAGCATTGAAGCGAAGGAAAAAGAATTAACTGAGCTTCAGGAAAACCAATCAAAGATTGAAAAAGAACTGAAAGACATTAACGCTAAGGCGCTCGATACAAGCAACAAAATCGATGATAAAAAAGAAGAAAACGATAAAACAAAAGAAGAAATCAAAAAACTGAAAAAAGAGATTAAAGAAACAGAAGCACGCATCGAAAAACGCAACGAAATCCTGAAAAAACGCGTTCGTTCTTTACAGGAAAGCGGCGGATCTCAAGGATACATAGATGTACTTTTAGGATCAACGAGCTTTGGTGATTTTATCTCACGTGCAACTGCGGTTTCATCTATTGTTGATGCAGACAAAGATTTAATCAAGCAGCAAGAGCAGGATAAAGCGAAGCTTGAAGACTCTGAAGCAGATCTGAATGATAAGCTGAAAGAAGTACAAGCTGCACTGGCTAAATTAGAAACAATGCAAAAAGATCTTGATAAACAGCTTGATGAAAAAGACAAGCTTTTCGACGAAGCAAAGGACAGCCAGAAGAAAACAGCTGACGCGATTTCCGAATTAAAATCAGAAGCAGCTGACCTTGCAAACCAAAAAGCAGATACTGAAGAAGAACAAGCGCGTATCAAAAAACAACAAGAAGCTGCGGCTGCCCTGATCAAAAAGCAGGAAGAAGCACAAAAAGCATCTGATGAAACACAAACAGATGACAGCCAAACGGCTACAACTGAAACAGCAAAAGCAAGCTCATCTGATGATGATTCTTCAGACAACTCTTCTAAGGGTTCATCTAACAGTTCGTCTAACGGCTCATCTTCTAAGAAGAGCAGCAGCTCAAGCAATAACTCAGGCGGCACTGTCATCAGCAACTCAGGCGGAATTGAAGGCGCGATCAGCGTTGGTTCAAGCATTGTCGGACAATCTCCGTACAAGTTTGGCGGCGGACGCTCTCAGTCTGATATCAACAACCGTATTTTTGACTGCTCATCATTCGTTCGCTGGGCTTACGCTTCTGCAGGTGTCAACCTTGGACCTGTCGGCGGAACAACGACTGATACTTTAGTTGGAAGAGGACAAGCTGTAAGCGCGTCAGACATGAAACGCGGAGACTTAGTTTTCTTTGACACATACAAAACAAATGGTCACGTTGGAATCTACTTAGGAAACGGTACGTTCCTTAACGACAATACATCTCATGGTGTATCTGTTGACTCTATGAACAACGTGTACTGGAAAAAAGCATTTAAAGGCGTTGTAAGACGTGTTGTTCAATAATAAATAAGACAAGGGCCTTCTATGGACAGAAGGCTCTTTCTTTATTAATATACATACCCTTTTGAAATACATTTAATCGCGTTTCGAAAAAAATGAGCAAAAAAATGGCGTATCACCATGAGATTTTATAGGATATGGGTAAGGAATACGTTTGATGGGGATTCTTATCATATAAGGAAGAGCCCAACTCGAAAAGACGTTTTAAGGAGTGAATGAGTGTGTCAGAAGAAAAAATATATGACGTGATTATTATCGGCGCGGGTCCTGCTGGGATGACGGCCGCTGTATACACATCTAGAGCAAACTTATCGACATTAATGATTGAAAGAGGAATTCCAGGCGGACAAATGGCAAACACGGAAGATGTGGAGAACTATCCTGGTTTCGAAAGCATCCTCGGACCTGAGCTTTCCAACAAAATGTTTGAACACGCGAAGAAATTCGGCGCGGAATACGCTTATGGCGATATTAAAGAAATTGTGGACGGCAAAGAGTACAAAGTTGTGAAAGCCGGTTCAAAAGAATATAAAGCACGTGCTGTTATCATTGCCGCAGGTGCAGAGTATAAAAAAATCGGCGTACCTGGCGAAAAAGAATTGGGCGGCCGCGGTGTTTCGTATTGTGCAGTATGTGACGGCGCTTTCTTTAAAGGCAAAGAGCTGGTTGTTGTCGGCGGAGGAGACTCAGCGGTTGAGGAAGGCGTGTACTTAACACGTTTCGCTTCAAAAGTAACGATTGTACACAGACGTGACAAACTCCGTGCGCAAAGCATTCTCCAAGCGAGAGCGTTTGATAATGAAAAAGTAGATTTCTTATGGAATAAAACCGTGAAGGAAATTCATGAGGAAAACGGCAAAGTCGGCAAAGTGACGCTTGTGGATACGGTAACTGGTGAAGAAAGTGAATTCACAACAGACGGCGTATTCATTTATATCGGTATGCTTCCTCTGTCTAAACCGTTTGAAAACCTTGGCATCACAAATGAAGAAGGCTACATCGAAACCAACGACCGAATGGAAACAAAGGTTGAAGGGATTTTCGCAGCCGGAGACATTCGCGAAAAATCATTGCGCCAAATCGTAACGGCTACAGGTGACGGAAGTATTGCGGCACAAAGCGTACAGCATTATGTCGAAGAGCTCCAGGAAACGCTGAAAACCTTAAAATAAAAAGGGCTGTCATACGAGTTTCACATAACGTTACTGGGTTTTAATTCCGCTGTAACAGTTGTGTAAAACTTATCGGTTATGATTAATAAAGTAATTGACCCCCTTTTTATAATGAATACACTTTTGGCACGGATTCTCCAGTTATCCGTGTCCTTTTTTTGTCCAAAAATAAAAGACAATTTCCTTTCACAATAAAATCATCTGAACGCGGGAAAGAATATGCTGTAAAATAGAAGAAAAGATTGTCAATGTCTCTTCATTGTGAGAGGCATCTTGAAACGGTATAATAAAGAGACGATGACAGGACGAGAAGGTTAGGTGACGTACTTGCAAAGAGTGACAAATTGTGTTCTCAAGGCGGATGACAAAGTTCTTCTTCTTCAAAAGCCAAGACGCGGCTGGTGGGTTGCGCCGGGAGGCAAGATGGAGAGCGGAGAATCAGTCAGGGATTCCGTCATCAGAGAATTCAGAGAAGAGACTGGTATCTATATCATAAATCCCCAGCTAAAAGGCGTTTTTACCTTTATTATTAAAGACGGTGACCACATTGTGTCTGAGTGGATGATGTTTACGTTTGTTGCTGATTCCTATACGGGAGAAAATGTGTCAGAATCAGAAGAAGGCATTTTGCAGTGGCACAATGTGAAGGATATTCAAAACCTGCCTATGGCCCCGGGAGACGGCCATATCCTCGACTTTATGATGAAGGGACAAGGTCTGCTGCACGGCACATTTACGTATACACCGGAGTTTGAGCTGCTCAGTTATCGTTTAGATCCGCAGCACATCAAATAGAAAGACAAGTCAGGGGGGAGAAAGATGAGTGTTAGTGAATCACATGATATTCAGCTTGTCATTATAACCGGTATGTCGGGAGCGGGAAAAACCGTTGCGATTCAAAGCTTTGAGGATCTCGGCTATTTCTGCGTCGATAATCTACCGCCTTCATTGCTTCCGAAGTTTTTAGAGCTGATGAAGGAATCAAATTCGAAAATGAGCAAGGTCGCGCTTGTTATGGATTTGCGCGGCCGTGAATTTTTTGACCGGCTGATTGAGGCGCTGGATGAAATGGCGGAAAATCCGTGGATTACACCGCGAATTTTATTTTTAGACGCGAAGGATTCGATTCTCGTGACAAGATATAAAGAAACGAGACGTTCGCATCCGCTGGCAGTGACTGGTCTTCCGCTCGAAGGCATCGCGCTGGAACGTGAGCTGCTTGAGGAATTAAAAGGCCGCTCTCAAATGATTTATGATACATCAGACATGAAGCCGCGCGATCTGCGCGAGAAAATTGTAAAGCATTTTGCGACAAACCAAGGAGAGACATTTACGGTAAATGTCATGTCATTTGGTTTTAAATACGGTATTCCGATTGATGCCGATCTCGTCTTTGATGTCAGATTTTTGCCGAATCCATATTATATCGAAAGCATGAGGCCGCTGACCGGAAAAGATGAAGAGGTATCCTCTTACGTCATGAAATGGAATGAAACACAAAAGTTCAATGAAAAATTAATCGATTTACTCAGCTTCATGCTGCCGTCCTACAAAAGAGAAGGAAAGAGCCAGCTCGTCATTGCGATCGGCTGCACAGGGGGCCAGCACCGCTCTGTGACACTTGCCGAGTATTTAGCTGGCTATTTCAAAAAGGATTACTATACTCATGTTACTCACCGGGACATTGAAAAGAGAAGCCGGAAATAAGATGGGACAAAAACCGAAAATCGCAATCTTTGGCGGCGGCACGGGCCTTTCTGTATTGCTTCGGGGCTTAAAGCATAAACCCGTTGATATTACGGCGATTGTCACAGTTGCTGATGACGGAGGTAGCTCGGGGCGGCTGCGGAACGAACTGCAAATCCCGCCACCAGGAGACATCAGAAATGTACTTGCCGCTTTATCCGATGTGGAGCCGCTAGTTGAAGATCTCTTTCAGCACCGTTTTAATAAAGGGAACGACTTAACGGGTCATTCACTCGGAAATTTAATTTTGGCAGCGATGACGAATATAACCGGTGATTTTTTTCACGCTGTCACAGAAATGAGCAAGGTGCTGAATGTAAGAGGAAAGGTGTTGCCGGCAGCCAATGCCAGTGTTGTTCTGCATGCCGAAATGGAGGACGGCCGCGTGGTCTCAGGCGAGTCCACTATTCCGGAGTACGGCCAGCGTATTAAGCGCGTTTTTCTGACGCCTGAAAACATTGATCCGCTGCCGGAAACGATAGACGTGATCAGGGAAGCGGATCTGATTATTATCGGACCGGGAAGCCTTTATACCAGTATTCTTCCTAATTTGCTCGTCCCGAAAATTGGAGAAGAAGTGATCAAGGCGCCGGCGAAAAAAGTGTATATCTGCAACGTGATGACACAGCCCGGAGAAACGCTGCATTATACCGCTGCCGATCATGTGAAAGCGCTCAATCAGCATATGGGCTGCGGCTTTATCGATACCATACTGGTTAACAGTGAAGACATTCCTGACGAAATAAAACGTAAGTACGCAGTAGAATCGGCGCGTCCTGTTGATTTTGATATCGAAGAGCTGAAAGCGATGGGGCTTGAAGTTATCAGAGATCAAATCGTAACACATAAAAATGACGTAATTCGTCACGATACACATAAAGTGGCTTCTCTTCTTGTCGATTTACTGAAAGAATGAAGCCTTGAAATGAGGTGACTATATGTCATTTGCATCGGAAACAAAAAAAGAATTAACGAACCTGGAAGTGAAAGACTGCTGCATTAAGGCAGAGCTGTCTGCACTTATCCGAATGAATGGATCTTTATCATTTGCTAACCGCCATCTCGTACTTGATGTTCAAACTGAAAATGCAGCGATTGCACGCCGCATCTATACATTGCTGAAAAGACAATATGATGTGTCGGTTGAGCTGCTGGTCAGAAAGAAAATGCGGCTGAAAAAGAATAACGTCTATATTGTGCGTTTTTCAGAGAATGCAAAGTTCATCTTAGAGGATTTAAAAATACTCGGCGAGAATTTTGTGTTTGAGCGAAATATTTCAAAAGAGCTTGTCAAAAAGAGATGCTGCAAGCGTTCTTACATGAGAGGGGCATTTTTGGCGGGAGGTTCAGTCAATAACCCGGAAACTTCCTCGTATCATTTAGAAATTTTTTCTCTCTATAAAGAGCATAACGATTCATTATGCGACCTGTTAAATGAGTTTCATTTAAACAGCAAAACACTCGAACGGAAAAAAGGCTATATCACTTACTTAAAAGAGGCAGAAAAGATTACTGAATTTCTGAACGTAATCGGCGCACATAATTCGCTGCTGCGTTTTGAGGATGTCAGAATCGTCAGAGACATGAGAAATTCGGTTAATCGCCTTGTCAATTGTGAAACAGCCAACTTAAACAAAACCATTGGGGCTTCGCTCAGACAGGTAGAAAATATTAAATACATCGATGAAAGAATCGGCTTGGAGGCGCTTCCTGAAAAACTTCGGGAAATCGCGCAGCTGCGGATTGATTACCAGGAAGTGACGCTGAAAGAGCTGGGAGAAATGGTAGCGAGCGGAAAAATCAGCAAATCAGGGATCAATCACAGGCTGAGAAAACTTGACGAAATCGCAGAACAGCTGCGGACAGGGCAAACCGTCACTTTAAAATAACCGTAAAGAAAAGGGGAGATCTTATGGTTCAGCAGAAAGTGGAAGTTCGATTAAAGACTGGACTGCAGGCGCGTCCTGCTGCTTTGTTTGTACAAGAAGCAAACCGGTTTACGTCAGATGTGTTTCTTGAGAAGGATGGGAAAAAAGTAAATGCGAAAAGCATCATGGGGCTGATGAGCCTTGCAGTAAGCACAGGCACAGAAGTCATATTGATTGCCGAGGGAGAAGATGAACAAGAGGCGCTGGAAAAGCTTTCGGCGTATGTTCAAGAGGAAGTTTAGGTGATGCAAAATGAATGATTTTCTGAAAGACTGTTTTAAGAAAATCGGCTGGAAGAAGGATCATGTCAGCTTCGACGATCTTCCCCTTTTTCTAAAAGCGATGGCGTACCGATACCCTTTTGAAAACCGGGCAGTTCTTGCAAAAGAGAATTATAAGGTAACCAAAGAGGAGCTTTGGCGCCGTCTGATCAAAGAGCAGCATGGGGGACTATGCTACGACCTGAATGGTTTTCTTTACTATGTCTTACGCGATGCCGGTTTTCATGTGAAGCTCATTCGCGGAACAGTTTATGCAGGAAAGCAAGAAGAGTGGGCATTAGAAGGAACCCATGCTGCTGTATGGCTGTCGGCAGAAAAGGGAGATTACATCGTTGATATTGGTTTTGGCATCAACCTGGCGCTGGAGCCGATACCGCTTTCCGGAGAAACGGTACAATCTCCTGTGGGAGCATTCCGAATCAAGGAAAAAGCGACGGAAATGGGTACCCATCTTCTGTTGATGGAAAAAGGAGAAGGCTGGCAAATCGGTTATGCCTTTACCCTTGAAGAGAGGGATCCCGGTGATTTAGATGACATGAAGGACCTGATTCATTCTCATGAAAAATCTCCTTTTAACAAATCACTGCTCGCCTCAAAGTTGACACCGAACGGGCGGATGGTCATGTCAGACCGCCATTTTACGATTCATGAAAACGGCGGAGAAGGCCAAAAAAGTGACATCGCCCCTTCAGAGTTTGAAGAGAAATTAAACACTTATTTTTTGTAATGTGAAAAGCTTGCAGACATACTGCAAGCTTTTTCTTATGAACAAGTATTGATTACTACATCAAATGCATCTTCCGGGATATACAGTTTCCCTTTTTCATATTGATAAGGAATGTGATTCTCTTTAAAGCACTCTTTTTCGTATTCAGTCAGTGAATCTCCAATTTCTATGTATTCCCCGGTATAGTTCGGCTGGCATGCTGAAAGAGTTGACGTAATGGTTACAAGTAGCATGATTATCTTCATAATGACACCTACTTATTAAGAAATTTTTCCCTTTTTTCATTCTGCCATAACGAATAGAAAAAGACCGATTTACTATCCCCCACATGCTATAATGAATTTTGGAATCTTCTAGAAAAATCAACGTGCTAGGCATATAAGGGGGATAAACGTGTATCGGATCTTACTCGTGGAAGATGATGAACGGATTGCTTCTTTGCTGGGCGGCCATCTTCAGAAATACGGATATCATATAAAAATAGCTGAAAAGCTGAATAACATAAAGGAAGAATTTGCGGAAATGAAACCGGATCTTGTGCTGCTAGATATTAATCTCCCTTTTTTTGACGGGTTTTATTGGTGCAGGCAAATCCGGACGGTTTCCAATGCTCCGATTATTTTTATCTCGGCGCGGACTGATGAACTGAATCAGGTGATGGCGATTGAGAACGGGGGCGATGACTATATCACAAAGCCGTTTCACTTAGAAGTCGTCATGGCCAAAATCAAAAGCGTGCTGCGCCGGACTTATGGTGAGTATTCTCCTTCTTTGTCTCAGGAATCAAGACTGGTGGAGCTTGGCGGTCTAACCATATATCCAGATCAATATGAAGCGGAGTGGAAGAACAGCCGCATTTCGTTTTCACAAAAAGAATTTCAGCTGCTTTCGATTTTCATAAGAGAGCATAAAAAAATTGTCTCGCGTGATGAATTGCTGGAGGCATTATGGGACGACGTCGATTTTGTTGATGATAATACATTAACGGTTAATGTAAACCGGCTGCGGAGAAAGCTGGAGAATGCCGGATTGAAAGACGCCATTGCAACCATCAGGGGGCAGGGCTATGTATTTGAAGTCAATCGGAAGGATGAACGGGAGTGTTAAAGACTTATATAATCGACCGATTAGCCATTATTCTTTTTTCGTTATTAAGCATAGGTGCCGCTATGTTTATTGCCTATTTAAGCATTATAGAGAGCGGTGCCGAGCCTTCTGCAGAAAATATGATGTACATATGGGTTCTGCCTGGTGTCCTTTTGGCGGCCGGTTTTACTGCCGATTACATACGGCAAGTGTCCTTTCTGGCATTTTTGAAAAAACTGGCCGACCAGGCACCCGCTTCAAATGACATAGGGCGGTCGCTTGAAGCCCGCAAGCCAAGAACAAGAGAGCAAGCCCTTTGGACAAAAATGATTAACGCGCTTGGTGATCAATATGCCGGAAAGCTCTCACAATATATCAATAAACAAAAACAGCATTATACATTTACGAATCAATGGATTCACCATATGAAAACACCCGTATCCGTCATTTCCTTAATGATTCAAGAAGGAAAGAACGGGACCGCTTCTTCCTTTCAGACATTTTTAGAGGAGCTGGAAGATGAAAATGAACGGTTTCGCCATGGGCTGGACATGATGCTGCAAACAGCCCGGCTGGAGGAGTTCGCTTTTGATGTAAAACCAGAAACCTTTGATTTGACAGAGCTTGTCCGCTTATTGATCAATCAGGAAAAACGGCAGTTTATTAAACGGCGCCTTTTTCCGAAATTACATGTGCCATCAAACGCCGTCCAGGTTTCCAGTGATCAAAAGTGGCTCTCCTTTGTTGTGGAGCAAATCCTTTTCAATGCCCTGAAATATTCAAAGCAAGGCGCTGGGGACCATATTACCATCCGGATTGAAACGCAAGGCCGTGAAACGCGTTTATCAGTTGCAGATGACGGTATCGGCATACCGGTGCAGGATCTTCCCCGGATTTTTGATCCGTTTTTTACTGGTGAAAACGGGCGAAGCATGACGCAGGCGACAGGAATGGGCCTATATTTGGCGAAAGAGGTGTGCAGCCAGCTGGGCCATAAACTGTACGCACAATCAAAAGAGGGAGCGGGCACCGTGATGACAATCGTCTTTTCAAGTGACACCCTGGCGAATGTGACAGCATTGTAAGGTTCGAAAGCGAGATTGAAAGAAAGTTCGATGGGAGGCTGCTGACTTCCTTTTTATAATAAAGAAAAAAGGAGGATCAGAGGCATGAACGTGCTGCAAACAACGAAGCTGTCAAAAACATATTATTCAAATAAAGGAACGATGTCATATCAGGCGCTTAGCGATTTTGACCTCAGTGTAAATAAAGGAGAATTTGTCGGCATCATGGGGCCGTCGGGAAGCGGAAAAACCACGCTCCTGAATTTGCTGGCCACCATTGATAAGCCGACCCAGGGCGAGATGATGATCAACGGCATTCAGCCGAAAACGTTAAAGGATCAAGAGATGGCTCTGTTTCGCAGAAGAGAGCTGGGCTTTGTCTTCCAAGACTTTAATCTGCTTGATACGCTGACGATTCGGGAAAACATCCTGCTTCCGCTCGCGTTGGACAAGGTAAAGCTGAGTGAAATGGAAAACCGCTTAGATGAACTGGCAGATACATTGCAAATCAAACATATTCTGGACCACCGTACATACGAAGTGTCCGGAGGCCAGCAACAGCGTGCGGCCTGTGCAAGAGCCATTATTCATAATCCGGCTCTGATATTGGCGGATGAACCGACAGGCAACCTTGATTCAAAATCTGCAAAACAGGTCATGAACACGCTGGCTCAGCTAAATGAAGAAAAGGAAGCAACGATACTATTGGTTACGCATGATGCCACAGCGGCAAGCTTCTGTAAACGGATCGTCTTTATTAAAGACGGAAGATTTTTTTCAGAGATCCGCAGGGGAACGAATCAGCAGGTGTTTTATCAAAGTATCCTAGATACCCTGAGCGTGTTGGGAGGCGATTTTCATGAATTTGAGAACCATCGCCCGTAAGAACATTATTGGGAATCTGCAAAGATATGTTGCTTACTTTTTAAGCTGTGTGTTTGCCGTCTCGGTCTTTTTCGTCTTCACATCTTTTATTTTTCACCCGGATGTGACGGAAGACAATGTGTATGGCGGAAGCCTTGTGAAAACGTGTTTGAGCGCGGCTCTTATCGTCATCATCGTGTTTTGTATATTCTTTATTTCCTATTCAAATTCAGCATTTTTACAAGCGAGAAAGAAAGAGTTTGGCTTGTTTACGCTGTTTGGGACATCAAAGCAGCAGCTCCGAAAGATGATTTATTATGAGCAGTCGCTGATTTCTCTTGCGGCGATTGCGGCCGGTATCGGCACGGGGCTGTTATTTTCAAAACTGTTTTTTATGGTCATGACATGGATGCTCAGTGTGAAGGTGCCGATCTCGTTTGCGATTGTACCGAAAGCATTTGTGCTGACGGCGGTCGGTTTTCTCATATTGTTTCAAGTCCTGCTTATTTTATCGCTGGGGCAGATTCGCAAGCTCGAAATCATAGATTTGATTAAATCAGCTCAAAAACCTAAAAATTTACCGGCCTATTCAAAATGGCTCACTGTGCTGTCTTTGCTTTGTCTGGCTGGCGGTTATTATCTGTCTGCCACAGCCAATGCGATCGACATGATGTTTCGTGTCTTTCCGATTTTGATTTTAGTGTTAATCGGCACGTATTTCTTTTTTACACAAAGCAGTGTCGCGTTTTTCCGCATGCTGTACAGAAAGAAACACAGCTTTTACAAAGGAACCAATATCATTGTGCGTTCCAACATGATATTCAGGCTGAAAGATCACGCACGCATGCTGTTTTTAACCTCTGTGATTACAGCAGTCATTTTAACCGCTACAGGTGTGATCTATATGTTTTATGCTGATTTAGAAAGGCAGGAGGAGCAAAGCATTCCTCAATCTGTTGCCTGGGTGGAAAAAGACGCTTCCCGCTTTCAGGTTATGAAGCCTGAGACGGCTGAGAATACATTGAAAAGAGCAGATGCTGAGATTAAATATAAGGTGAATGCCACAGGTATTCCTGTTACATTTCAATCAGACTTGCCGTATGGAAACAGGAAAGCGGAAACAGAGGCCTTGCTGATTTCAGAGAAAATCTATAATCAAGTCGCAAAGGAAAAAGGTTTTCCCGTTATTCATTTACAAGAAAATGAAGCGTTTATCAATGTTCCGTTTCAAATGATGGTGAAAGATACGTTCAGGGAAGGGGAAAAAGCAGCGTTTCATATGAAGTCAGGAAAATCACTTTCCTATGTCATGAAAAAGCAGCAAAACAAAGGGATATTGATGTCAGTCGGAGGAGTCAGCCGTTTATTGGTTGTCGGCGAAAAAAGCTTTGACAGCCTGACACAGGAGGTGCCGCTGAAGGATCAGACGAGAGTGGTAGGCTATGAGCTTGAGCATTGGCAGGAGACGGTGGACGTCTCTGAGAAGCTTGAAAACATGGTGCCGAAAGAACATACATCTGATTTTCAAACGCGTGCTCCGAGTTTTCAAGTTGTGAAGCAGGGAGTCGCACTAATGCTGTTTATCGGTCTGTTTGTCAGCGTACTGTTTTTTATTGTTCAAGGAAGCATGCTGTATTTGCGGATGTTTACTGAAATAGAAGATACGAGAGTGCAAGTGTTAGCATTAAAGAGAATGGGGGTTACGGACAATGAGATTCACTCCATCCTTGGAAGACAAATTGGATTTTTGTTCTTCATCCCGTTTATCGCGGGCACGATTCACGCCGGTTTTGCGTATGTGGCGTTAAGCAACATGCTGAATGCTAACTTATTTCTTGAGGCCGTGATTGTCATCTTCATTTATTTTGTATTCCAGACTGTTTATTATATCGTCACACGTCATATTTATAAGCGTGCTGTACTCCAGCATATGTAATATGGAATCCGGTCTTCATCAGACCGGATTTTTTGATTTACTGAAATTCTCTTGTCAGATTTTTCGGTGTTTCCCCTTTGATAGCTGCGATCATGTTTTCAGCGGCCTGTTTACACATATTGAAGCGCACTTTCGCTGTTGCTGAGCCAATATGCGGCAGTAGGGTGACATTGTCGAGCTGCAAGAGCGGGTTGTCTTTTGCGACAGGTTCTTCTTCGTACACGTCTAAACCGGCACCGCGAATCCAGCCTTCTTGAAGAGCGCGGATGAGGGCTTTTTCATCAACCGTCTTTCCCCGGGAAATATTGACGAAAATTGCAGAATCCTTCATCAGTTTAAATTCACGTTCCCCGATCATGTGATACGTTTCGTCAGTCAGCGGAGTAATCAGCAGAACAAAATCTGATTGCTCCAGCAGTGTGTCAAGCTCAGCGTATTTGACGCCGATGCTTTCTTCAGTTTCTTGTTTGCGATGGCGGTTATGATAAAGCACGTCCATATCGAAACCGAATTTGGCGCGTCTGGCCGCTTGCTCGCCGATTCTGCCCATGCCGATAATGCCTAATGTTTGATGATGGACGTCAATGCCGAAAAGGTCTTCTTCTTCAACCGTACCCCATTTACCGGCCCGGACGAAACGGTCCAGTTCAGCAACACGTCTGGCCGATGATAGAATTAAAGAAAAGGCCAGATCGGCCACTGTGTCATCCAGTGTATAAGGCGTATGAGTGCCGACGACGCTTTTTTCTTTCATCGCTTCTATATCAAAATTATCGTAGCCGACGGATTGATTGCTGACGACCTTCAGCTTAGGAGCATGTTCAAGCAGCTCGCTGTTGATGGACGGCCCAGATGTTCCAGTAGTTAAAAGCCCTTCAGCATCTTTCATTTTTTCGAATAGCACCTCTTGCGGAAGTGTATCCTCCTGCCATATCTCATAGCGGCAATGCTCACTGATCATGTTTTCAATCTCTTCAGGAATCGGTTTGGTGATAAATACAAATGGTTTCAACAAGGCTCCCCCTTTATGGCTGTTGTCTATTTTATTATATCGGAAAGAAATAGAAGTTAGAAATATTGCTGCGTTTGTTTAAATTTCTGGTTCTTTTGAACTTAAAATGATCGAGATGACTGAAAAAACAGCAGCCGCTGCTTAAATAAGTTTTTTAATTATCTGAATTCGCCTATATTTTTTGTCAGACAAATCACCAAAATATCAGCAGAACCTGGATTATAGGATTCAATAAATATAAATTTTATTATCTTTGAAAGATATAAATTTTTACGTATTTATTTTACAGTCCAATTAGATCGTCTTTTGTTGAAAGCCTTTTCGCAGCCTGTTCCTATGCTATAATTCCTTACTGTAAGCTGGGTAAGAAGGCTTGCAATAACATAGGGATGGGAGATGAATAAAAATGGTTTCTTTAACATCAATTTTGGAACACAATCAGCAGTTTGTCAGAGAGAAGAAGTACGAACCCTACAAAACGACAAAATTTCCTTCAAAAAAGCTCGTTATTGTTACCTGTATGGATACAAGACTCACAGAACTTCTTCCGCAAGCAATGGGGCTTAAAAACGGCGACGCTAAGATTGTAAAAAACGCGGGAGCCATCGTTTCTCACCCATTTGGAAGTGTTATGCGCAGCATATTGGTCGCCATTTATGAATTGCAGGCTGAAGAGGTTTGCATTATCGGCCACCATGAATGCGGGATGTCAGGCCTGAATGCGGCCTCGATTCTTGAAAAAGCAAAGGAACGCGGGGTAGAAGCAAGCTGCCTGAGTTTGCTTGATAGCGCCGGATTAGATTTGAAAACCTGGCTGACCGGTTTTCACAGTGTGGAAGAAAGCGTTTCCCACAGTGTCAATCTGATCAAGAATCATCCGCTGCTGCCAAAAAAGCTGCCGGTTCACGGGCTTGTGATACACCCGGAGACAGGCAAACTTGACGTCGTGATTAACGGTTATGAAACTGAGTTCATAAAGACTAATTCATAAGGGAGGTTTTAACAAAATATGCGATTCTCTGGGAGATTCAAGGGATACAATTTGCAGAAATTTCAGAAAGACCTAATTGCAGGTATCGTAGTAGGAGTCGTGGCAATTCCTTTAGGGATGGCGTTTGCCATTGCCTCGGGAGTCGAGCCTGAATACGGGCTGTATACTGTTGTCGTGGCGGGGATCTGTATTTCTTTGTTCGGGGGATCTAAATATCAAATTGGCGGTCCGACTGGCGCGTTTGTCCCGATTTTATTCGGTATTGTGATGCAGTACGGGCTGGAAAATCTGCTGATAGCGGGATTTATGGCAGGCGTCATGCTGGTGCTGTTCGGATTGTTTAAGCTCGGCAAAATTATGAAGTATGTGCCGAAGCCAGTTATCGTCGGATTTACGGCTGGAATCGCCGTGTTAATCTTCACTGAACAAATCGCTAATTTTCTCGGTTTGAAAAACGTAGAAAAACATGAGAACTTTCATCACAACATGTTTGAAATTGCACAGAAGCTCGGCACCTTTAACGGATATGCCATTTTGACAGCAGTCATAGGACTTGTCATTTTGCTTGTATCCGCCAAAGTGATGCCAAAAGTACCCGGAGCTTTATTGGCTCTTCTCATTTCTACGCTTGTTGCGGTTGTGTTTTTCCCTGACCGCATGGCAACGATTGGCTCAACCTATGGAGATATTCCTCGCCATTTGCCTGAATTTCAGTTTCCGGAGCTGACAATAGATAAAATGGTCATGCTGTTTCCGGCAGCGCTTGTCATCGCGCTTCTTGGCGGCCTCGAGTCAATATTATCCGCGATGGTTGCCGATAATATGAAAGGGTCAAAGCACGACAGCAACAAAGAGCTTGTCGGCCAGGGGATTGCGAATATGGCCGCGCCGCTGTTTGGCGGAATCCCGGCTACCGGAGCGATTGCGCGGACGGCAACCAATATTAAAAACGGAGCGGTTTCACCTGTCTCAGGTGTCGTTCACGGCGTCGTGGTTCTTCTTGTTCTGCTTGTATTCGCGCCTTATGCTTCCCACGTTCCGCTTGCAAGTATGGCGCCGATATTGATGGTTGTCGCATGGAATATGAGTGAGCGGAAGGAAGTCGCAAACATGCTGAGATTGAAAAACGCCGATTCCTTCATTTTAGCCGCTACCTTTGTCCTGACCGTTCTGTTTGATTTAATCGTCGGTGTGGCGACCGGATTGCTGCTCGCATTTGTGTTCTTCATCAGAAGAATGAGTGAAGCGACCCGTATTCACAATCAGGAGTCTCATCCAGCTCTTGCGAAAGCGGCTAAGAGTGAGCAGGGGACAGATCCTTCCGTCAGCATGTACTCCATAGAAGGACCGCTGTTTTTCGGATCGATTGATTCGCTTGAATCGTCACTGTTAGAGCATGTACAGAAAAAGCCGAAGACCCTCATTTTACTCATGAATAAAGTGCATTACATGGATACATCTGCAGAAGCGGTGCTTGTGAACATCATGAACAGAATTAAGCGCCACAACGGAAAGCTGATGATCGTAGGGCTGCAGTCTCAGCCTAAAGAGCTCCTGCATAAAACAGGCCTCTTTCACAAAATAGGAAAGCAGCATTTCTTTGATCATCATGATGAAATCACAGGATGAAAAAAACGGCCGACTGCGGCCGTTTTTTTTAGGCATGCTCAAATCGCTTTGTCAGTTTTTCTTGGTGGGCTATCATCACGTCTTCTAAAGAAACGCCGTACATATCAGCAAGGATGGCGATATTTCCGATGACGTCTCCCATTTCTTCAATCAATTCTTGTTTTTGCTCAGCTCGTGTCGATTCTTTCTCATCCGGCCGGTCTCTGCCGATTTCGTACGCCCTGACAGCCCGTGCCAGCTCTCCGGCTTCCTCCATTAAAAACCCGACTCGAATAAACGGTCCGTATTCCGTCCAGCCCCTTTTTTCGTAAAACTCTTTCATCCATTTTTCAGCATCAGCCAGCTGCAACATCATCACTCCTGCATTCTTTATGTATTTCATATTGATATTATCACATGAAGGTGGGACAATATATAGTGTGTTTTTTGAATGTTAACACGATATATAGATGCGGAGATGACGAGATGAAAACAATTTGTGTATTTGCGGGCTCAAACCCGGGGGGAAATGAAGCGTATAAAAGAAAAGCGACAGAGCTTGGCGTGTATATGGCAGAGCAGGGAATCGGCCTGGTATACGGGGGCTCTCGTGTAGGGTTGATGGGCGCGATTGCCGATGCGTTAATGGAAAACGGCGGCACTGCAATTGGAGTGATGCCAAGCGGCCTGTTCAGCGGAGAGGTTGTCCATCAAAACTTGACAGAGCTGATTGAAGTCAACGGTATGCACGAACGGAAGGCAAAAATGAGCGAACTGGCTGACGGCTATATCGCCATGCCGGGCGGTTTCGGTACATATGAAGAATTATTTGAAGTGCTTTGCTGGGCGCAGATCGGCATTCATCAAAAGCCGATCGGACTGTATAATGTCAACGGATATTTTGAACCGATGATGAAAATGGTCAAATACAGCATTCAAGAAGGATTTTCTAACGACTCTCATCTTAAACTGATTCATAGCTCTTCACGGCCCGATGAGTTAGTTGAGCAAATGAAGAACTACTCATATCCGATTTTAGAGAAAAAGTGGACAGAAATTTAAAAAAGAGCCCTCCGAAAGGAAGGCTCTTCTCGTTTTACTTTTGCTCTTCAGTGTTGCGAGTCAGAATTTTGTCAATCAGGCCGTATTCAAGCGCTTCTTCAGCAGACTTGAAGTTATCGCGGTCTGTGTCGCGTTCGATCACTTCAAGCGGCTGGCCAGTACGTTCAGCAAGCACTTTGTTTAATTTGTCGCGAAGCAAGAGAATACGTTTCGCGGCAATTTCAATTTCTGTCGCTTGACCTTGAGCTCCGCCAAGAGGCTGGTGAATCATAACTTCACTGTTCGGAAGTGCATAGCGTTTGCCTTTTTCTCCGGCAGCAAGCAAGAACGCGCCCATTGACGCAGCCATACCGATACAAATTGTAGATACCTTCGGCTTAATAAACTGCATGGTATCATAGATCGCCATACCGGCCGTGATAGAGCCGCCCGGGCTGTTGATGTAAATAGAAATATCTTTTTCAGGGTCTTCCGCTTCTAAGAATAAAAGCTGTGACACGATGGAGTTCGCAACGTTGTCATCAATCGCAGATCCAAGCATGATGATACGATCCTTTAATAAACGAGAATAAATGTCATACGCTCTTTCCCCGCGGTTCGTTTGTTCAATGACTGTAGGTATTAAATTCATAATGCTCCTCCTTCACCTTTTAGGTAAGTATGTAGTTACATGATACATTTTTGGTCAATAAAGGTCAAACAAAAAGCTGGCTTGACATGCAAACTCTTCTCTTTTTCCCATTTTCCCCAAAAATACAACGGTTCAAACCATCGTATGTGAGCTTCTGAAAGAAGATGATGTGTCTTCTTAAAAAAACAGCCCTTTAAAATAGAGGGTTGTTATTTCGGCTGAAATACCGTATAATGAGTTATGCTGACGTTATCATCACACAGTGAAAATATGTCAATATGCGCTCGTAGCTCAGTTGGATAGAGCGGTGGTTTCCGGTACCACGTCTGCCGGGGGTTCGAATCCCTCCGAGCGCGTCCAATAGAACAACAGGAAAGACAAGGGTTTGGCATTTTGCCGCTCTTGTCTTTTTTGTATGTTTTTAAGTTCGTAGAAAATTTGTCTAAGAATTTATCCAGATCCTACATATGCTGATATCGGAATCAAATTTTATTGGGAGTGAAATATATGGGATCAACACAGTTAACAGGGCGTGTAATCTTCAAAGGGGACCCCGGCTATACACAGGCAGTTAAGAATTGGAACCCTTATGTTGATGTCTATCCCCTTGTCTTTGTTTTTGCACAAGATTCATACGATGTAAGTAATGCTATTAAATGGGCTCGTGAGAATAATGTGCCCTTACGTGTCAGAAGTGGTCGCCATGCTCTAGATAAGAACCTTTCAGTAGTAAGTGGAGGAATTGTTATTGATGTGAGTGACATGAATAAAGTTTTCTTAGATGAAGAAAACGCGATTGCAACCGTTCAAACTGGCATTCATGTTGGCCCGCTTGTAAAAGGATTAGCTCGAGATGGTTTTATGGCTCCGTTTGGAGACAGCCCAACAGTTGGAATCGGAGGAATTACGATGGGCGGTGGATTTGGAGTAGTCTCACGATCGATTGGCCTTATAAGTGATAACCTTCTCGCACTGAAAACGGTAGATGCAAAAGGCAGGATTATTCACGCAAATCAATCTTGCAATGAGGATTTACTATGGGCTTCTAGAGGTGGCGGCGGAGGAAACTTTGGATATAATACCCAATATACTTTCAAAGTTCATCGTGCCCCTAAAACAGCAACTGTCTTCAATATTATTTGGCCATGGGAACAATTGGAGACGGTTTTTAAAGCCTGGCAGAAATGGGCGCCGTTTGTAGATGAACGATTAGGATGCTACCTTGAAATTTACAGCAAAGTAAATGGTTTGTGTCATGCAGAAGGAATTTTCCTCGGTCCAAAAAATGAATTGATTAAATTATTAAATCCTTTATTAAATGCTGGAACTCCAACACGAGCAGATATCAAAACATTATCCTATCCAGATGCTATAGATTTCTTAGACCCTGACGAACCCATCCCTGGCAGAAATGATCAGAGTGTTAAATTCTCCTCAGCCTGGGGACATGATCTTTGGTCTGACGAACCCATTTCAATCATGAGAAAATTCTTGGAAGAGGCCACTGGAGCAGACTCCAACTTCTTTTTTATAAATTGGGGGGGTGCTATAAGAAGAGTACCTAAAGACGAAACAGCCTTTTTTTGGCGCCATCCACTGTTTTATACGGAATGGACGGCTAGTTGGCAAAATAAATCACAAGAAGCTTCAAACCTTGCCTCAGTTGAAAGAGTACGTCAGCTGATGCAACCATATGTAGCAGGTTCATATGTTAATGTTCCAGATCAAAACATTGAAAATTTCGGAAAAGAATATTATGGTGCAAACTTTGCAAGGCTTCGAAAAATAAAAGCGAAATATGATCCCGAAAATTTATTTTGTTTTCCACAAAGCATCCCGCCAGCTCGTTAAAAATTAATTCGTTTCGAAAATAAAACCCCCTGAGTTTATAACTTTAATTAAAAAATAGATGGAATCAATAACTCATACTACAAAAGCATTTGAATGGTTTCCGGTACCACGTCTGCCGGGGGGGCGAATCCCTCCGAGCGCGTCCAATAGAACAACAGGAAAGACAAGGGCTTGGCATTTTTGCGCTTTTGTCTTTTTTTGTTTTATAAAAATTTCCCGCTGAAACATAAATATTCCTCCTCTCGGGCACGTTATGAGATGTACGATATGAATTTGCAAGGAGGATGAACATGGGTATTTTAAGCGGAAACCCGCAGGAAGAACCGATGCATTACGGTGAGGTATTCAGTTTGTGGAGTTATGTGATGGCGGGAAATAAAATGATCGGCAATTACCAGATGTTATTGCATCATGTTGGTGATGGCGATTTAAAGAAGCTGCTTCGTGAGTCCATCGAGAAATGCCAAGATGAAATCAAACAGGTCAGCAATATCCTGAAAGAAAATGGCGTGGGGCTTCCGCCCGCTTCTCCTGAGCCGCCGGATGCAGATCTTAACGACATTCCGCCGGGCGCGCGGTTTCTCGATCCGGATGTGGCCGCATCTGCAGCGGCGCAAAATGCAGCCGGTCTTGTGACATGCAGCAAAATTATGGGGCAGTCGATTCGCGAAGACATCGCCATGATGTTTGGGCAATTTCATATGACCAAGGCGGCAACAGGGGCAAAATACTTAAGGCTGCTGAAAAACAAAGGCTGGCTCATCCCGCCGCCGCTTCATCTTCATAAACATCAAGATGATGAGTAAAAGATAAAAGGCATATACAGCTTTCTGTATATGCCTTTTATGATCTAAGACGTAAGACGCAGGCCGATGACGCCGGCAAGTATCAGGCAAAGAGAAATCAGCTGAGAAAGCTGAAACCGTTCCTTAAACCAAATTAGGCTGACTGCTGTTACGCCTATGCTGCCTATACCGGTCCAGACGGCATAAGCGACACCGGAAGGCAGGACTTGCATGGCCTGTGAAAGACAGTAAAAAGATAAAGCAAATCCGGCAGTCATCACAATAATCGGCCATTTTTTCTTTGTGCCGTCTATATATTTCATGGCGATGGCAGCTATAATTTCTTCTATACCCGCAATAAATAATAAAAACCACGCCATTATTTTTCACCTCTCGGCTGAGTTTTATTTTCTTTTGTGAAAAGCTTCATTCCTAAAATACCGGCTAGCAGCAGCATCAAAAAGAAGATTTGCGCTGCTGAGAAGGATTCGCCTAAGAAGATCCCGGTCGTGTAGGTTCCGACCGTTCCAATTCCGACAAATACGGTATACGCCGCGGCCATAGGAATTTTTCGATAAGAGCGGATTAACAGTATAAAGCTTATCGCTATTAATAGAAAAACGATAATCCAATCAAAAAGCGAATCCGCATGTTTGAGGGAGGAGGCCCAAACCACTTCTAGAAGCCCTGCTATCAAAACAAGTACCCAATACAACAGTAACACCTCTTTTTATGAATGAACGTCAGTCATTTTTAGGTATTAAAAAATGAGCGGTGTCACCCAGTCATTTTTTAAGCTTTACCTAAGCTCCGTTTTAAGAATGTGAAAATTTCTTTTTTAGATACTTCAAGGTTTTCATCTTGTTCAAACCCGATATAAAACCGTTCTGCTGTGTTCTCAACCAAATTGATGATGGTTCTTGCCGTCCACTTTGCATTGATGCCTTCGATCACATCTTGGCTGTCGATCGCCTTGTTGATGATGTTCTCAAGCCAGGAATAATAAGGCTGATAAATGGTCTCCCATTTTTCCATGGAATGGTCGATGGCAAGCCCCGAATAGCAGAGGACGATAATATCTTTATGGCGCTCTGTGATGTGAAACGTCTCATCAATTAAGGTTTGTAAGACGGTCCAAAAATCTTCCTCGCCATTCAGTCTTCCTTTGATTTGCTCTAGCGTATGAGTGAGAAGGTTTTCCGCAATGGCCGGAATCAGAGCATTTTTGGATGAAAAATATAAATAAAACGTTCCTTGGGCAGTGCCGGCTTTTTTTACGATCTCTGAGATGGAGGCTTTATCGAGTCCCTTTTCAGAAATGACTTCAATCGCCGCCTGCAGAATCTTTTCATATTTTCCTGATGTTTGTTTTGGCACGAGGAACACCTCCTTTAATGACTGACTATCATTCATTTTATCTCGAGTGATGGCGTTTGTAAAGCGAAAAAAGAAGCAAGAGAAACTCCTGCTTCTTATTTATCATAATCAATCGCGGCTTTCGGGAGCCCGGTATACTTTGCCCAATAGTAAATCGCAAGCGAGCCGATGGCAACCAATATGAGATCGACGGGATTGCTGATAATGCCTAAGCCATGCCCGAAAGAGCCGATATAGGAAAAAATCAGCATCATGACATAAAATCCGACGAGCCACCAGGCTGATTTCAGCTGCTGGGCCAGGCTGACGTCTTCTTTAGGCGCGTATTTGCTGAAGCAGAGATAGATCAAAAACATGACGAGCTGTGAGCCGAGAAGCCAGGAAACGGTTGTCCATCCTGACCAGTACACAATAAAAGCTGTGAAAATAAATGAAAGCGGCCCGATGATGCTCATTCCTTTTAAATAAAACGGCCTGTTTAAGTCCTTCGCATTTACTCTCAGTGCGGCTGAACAAATTGGTGCAATCGCATAAGAAAGGATGAGAGCGACAGAACAGACATTGACGAGCGCGTTCCACGAAGGGAAGGGGAGCGTCCAGAAAATCGACATGGCAAATGAAAGCCAGAGTGAAGCACGGGGTGTTCCCGTTTCTTTATTGACCTTTGAAAATATGCCAAATAATGTGCCGTTCCGCGCCCAAGCGTAAACGAGGCGAGATGTCGTATTCATAAAAATATTCCCGTTTCCTCCCGGAGACAGAATGGCGTCTAAAATGACAAGCGTTGCAAGCCATCCTAAACCGAGCATGACCGCAATGTCTTTAAACGGCAATGAAAATTCACGGCCTATTGCCGGCCAGCCGTTTTTCAGCGTTTCTGTCGGAATCGCACCGATAAAGGTGATTTGTAAAATCGTGTAAATAATGGTTGAAACGATAATACAGATAATTAAAGCGATCGGGATATTGCGTTTCGGATTTTGTACCTCACCGGCAACAGACACAATAGGGTGCAGCCCGAGATATGCAAACATGACACCCCCGGTCGAAATGGCGGCCTGTATGCCTGTAAAACCAAAAGGCGCAAACCCTTCAACCGACAAGTTTCCCGGCTGAAAATGAAAAAACAGCACAATAATGATCGTGACCGGTACGATATATTTAAAAATAGAAATAATGAAATTGGCTTTTGCAAAGGTTTTAACGCTCCAGTAATTCAGCAGGAAAAACAAGCAGAGCAAGGCAAACTGCAAAATCCAGCCTGCAATGGTCGGTGAGTCAGAGCCCTCTTTGGTCAGGCCAGGAAACCAATAGGCCACATATTGCCGGACGGCTGTGACTTCAATCGAAATCAGGCTTGTGTAAGCGACAATTGTGACAAATGAAATTAAATAGCCGACCAAATGGCCGTGTGAATAGACCGGATACCTGATGATGCCTCCAGTGCGGGGTAAAGCGGCTCCGAGTTCTGCGTACACCAGTCCGATTAACAGAATAATGGCTCCTCCGATAATCCAGGAAAAAGCGCCGGAGGGTCCTGCTTTTGAAGCGACATTACTGACAGCGAACAGCCATGCTGATCCAAAGATAGCTCCCATCCCGATCAGAATCAGATCAAACAGCGACATCGATTTTTGAAAATTTCCTTGTTTAGACATCCGCTTCCTCCTTAGAAACAAGCCTTATATTTCTTACAATGCCCAATATGAAACAGAGAATACCGTTCTGAATAAAAAACAGGCGCAGCCCGCGCTGCACCTGTTTTTATTCATGAATCGAATCAAAGTGTTTCACTGTTATATTTTTGAAGGAGGCTGTGCCGCCATCAGAAAAAAGGGTAATACCTTTATCTTCAGGCTTTGGGAAGACTTCATTTGAAAAAACGGTTTTCCCGTCGTCAACAAATACCTCTATCGTTGTTTTATCGACAAGTATTTTCAAATGCACCTTACGTTTGCTTACATCATAAGGAGCTTTGCTTTCGACATAGGTATTGCTTTTGTCAGGCTGATTTGTGGCTGCTCTATTGACATATGCATAGCCGTCTTCAGCGAATATGCCGACATCAATATGGCGTTTTTGATCTTCTGACTCTCTCAGTCTGACGCCAGCATTCTTCAGCTCTGACCAAGAAAGATCCGTATCAAGCTGGTACGTATCACCTGTTATCGACAGAGTTTTTGATCCGTTCACATCCTGATCCTCTATTTCGTCAGTTGAAACAGTCAGCTGCTCCAAAGCTTCAATCGGCTGTGAGACGAGGCTGTATGTTCCGTCCTGCTCCTGCAGCCGGAGTTCGCGTATGACAGAATCTGTGCCGTTAAAGCCGTTCTTCATTGTCGGGGTGTTGTTGGCATAATCCCAATTGTTCATCCAGGCAAGCGCATACCGCTTTTCTAATGGATCTGTGCTTTTGCTGTCTTCGAACGTCACACCGCCGTACCAGTCGAAGCCATAGTCAAGCCATTGGGCTTCAGTCTGATCGGCTGTAAATTCTTTTCCGTCGAAGCTACCGGTCCAGTAGGCGTACGTATTTGGTTTGCCCCACGGTTTACCGTTCGCGCTCGCACCGAGAACCCATTTATTCGTTCCGTCGCTTGCCCGCATCATGTAGAGGTCAGGACATTCGACCATTCCCGCCTGCTCTGGGAAGAATCCGCTTGTGTAATGCCAGTCCTTAAGATTATCGGATTCATAAAAGCCGATTTTTGATCCTTCAGCCATGACCATGACCCATTTGTTATCCTGGTCATCCCATATCACTTTCGGATCTCTAAAATCGTCTGTGCCCGGATTAGGCATAACGGGGTTGCCACTGTAGAATTTGAATGATTTTCCTTTGTCTGTGCTGTACCACAAATATTGTTCCTGTTTTTTGTCTTTGGCTGAGGGCTGTGTCACAATCGCGACAAGCGCATTTTTCCCGAAGCCGGCTGTGTTCTCTTTATCCACCACGACGGAACCGGTCCAAATATCACCGTCCGGGTTTGTATATTTCGGAATCGCCACGCCTTCATCTGTCCAATGCACCAAATCGTCTGATACGGCATGGCGCCATTCTGTACCGTTGCCTTTTGGGTAATCCCGGTTATATAGATAGAAATAATGATACTTGCCATCAAAATAGATCGGTTTTTGAGGGTCATTTTTCCATTTATCCGGCGTCGTAAAATGATATGCCGCCCGGTAGTCCGGCTTCTGTGTTGATTTTGTTTTTTGGTCATGTCCTTCTTTTGGAAATAAGTCGATAAACAGCAATATTCCTAAAAAGCTCAGGAATAC
Source organism: Bacillus sp. FSL R5-0434 (assembly GCF_038004745.1). NCBI lineage: Bacteria > Bacillati > Bacillota > Bacilli > Caryophanales > Bacillaceae > Bacillus > Bacillus sp. FSL R5-0434. The sequence goes on along the minus strand of NZ_JBBORV010000001.1, from coordinate 3,461,293 downwards.
GGTTAGCCATTTGCCTGCTTTTTTATAGTTCATATGGGATTCACCTTTATGATGTTGATAAGAAATAAAAGAAAATGCCAATAGGATATCGGCATTTTCTTTTGCGTTTTTATTTGTTAACTGTTAATTGTCCTTGTTCAAGGATGCTGTTTTTCACAACAGATGTCTTTTTGCCTTTGATGTTCAGTAAGAAGCTTGGCGCAAACGTTGCCTGTTTGTCTGCATAGAAGCCTCTGTTAGTCATGTAGCTTGTAATCACGACATTGTTTCCTTCAGCTTGCGGTACGGCAAAGTGTGAGTAAGTAAAGGTCACATCGTTAGGATCAAGATCCATTTTCAGCACAAGGCCGGTTTTGTTCAGCGGCTTGTACGGGCCTGTTAAGGAGTTAGAGACATAACCCAGCATGTAAATATCGTTAGATGTAATGCCGTCGATTGTCATTTTTGATCCTCTAGAGTCAGTGAACAGATACCATTTGCCATTCATTTTGAAGACATTCGCACGTTCGATTTCGTCAGTTACTGTGTTAGATGTGATCAGCGGCTTCATGACTTTCTTCAGTGTGTAGTCATCGTTAAGCTCAATTATGCCAAGTGCGCCGTTAGCTAATTCAGCAGTGCGTTTTTTATCGCTTTGCAGAAGTTTTTGACTTTCTTGACGGAAGAATGATGTGCTTTTGCCATAGTAAGCTTTGTTGAATAAAGATTCTTCGCCTTGGTAGCCGTCTTCAGTTCCTGTGTTCGCTTCAAATACTAGGTATTTGCGGCCGTGATCTTCCACATAGTGAGGGTCTCTCAGCGTATGGTTATCGCCTGAACTATAGTTGCCCTCATCAATGAATTGCTGAACATTTTGATATGTTTTGCCGTCGCCATCAAAAATGGACTTGTGATCTTCTACACCGTTAATCGTAAGAGAACTGTCTGAAGTTGATACGTTAACCTGTGCAGTTGTCAGTGTTTGTTTGCCGTAATGTTTACCGGAAAAGTCAGTGTAGAATAAACGGATTTTGCCGTCAGATGTAAATGTAGCTGATCCTGACCATTCTTGTGTCTGATCTTTTAAGATGGGATCATTTGCATCAAACTTGTCACTGTCTTTAAAGACACGGCCTGCGTTCTTCCAGCTGTCAATGGAAGTCTCGCCAACTTTTTGATAGAACATGTAAATCGATGTGTCATCCGCGTTTTTAGGGTCTCCGGCTAATGCAAAGACAACATGGTAGCCATGGTAGTTTGCGACTGTGCCGTCAGCGTTTTGCAATGGCCAGCTGTCCCACACGTCCAAGCCTTTTGCGGAAGAGATGTTTTTAATCTTCGATTGGTCAAATTCAGGCACCTGATATTTTTCATTCTTTTGCTGTTCAGGGATTTGCAGCATGTCGTGGCGGGTAATATGGGAAATGCCGTACGTTTCTTTATACGGTTTGTGATCTGCTTCTTTCGCAAACGCTTGAGTCGCGCCTCCTGCCAGCAGTGCGGTTGTAAAGGTTAATACTGTTGCTTGTTTGGCAAACTTTTTGATGTTCATCGTTCTTGTCTCCTTTTTTATGTACTGTGTTAGCGGTCTGCTTTCTTCCAGCCCTCCTGTTGATAATGGCAAGTCGATTACGTGCAATAAAAAAAGACCTAAAATATGTAAAGGGATGACGTCAAAGAATACACTTTGCCCTTAACACATTTTAGGTCTTGCCTGCTTTATCAGTAACAAACCTGCGTAATTTGCTTTTCGACATTATTCTATTAGACACTGAATCTTATTTCAACGGGTCTATTTTCCTCTTTTGTTTGATAGAAAATGAATAAAAAAAATTTAAGAGTACAGGTCTTATGGACTAATCCGGCTGATTGTTTCTTTACATCTTCTATAGGTTATAACAAGCTTTCGCATGGGCACAAAGTTCCTTTTTATCAGGCCTATCCGAACAACACAAAAGTGATAAAGAAATGTAAATTCATAAATCATTCACAATATGTGACAGTATAAATAAAGCCATTTTAGCTTCATAAGGGAAGGAATGATAATAAAAAAAGATTTTAAACGGTGATCCTTTTTCTTCTATGATATAAGCATTGACTTATATAATCGGTGAGTTATACAATGAACGCGGAAGGGAGCTGATGCTTTCATGAAGCATGCCTTGACATCTGCTGAAATCAGTCACTGCCTGAAGCTTCTTCATGATCAAACCAGGCTTTTGATCATGAAGCTGCTGGAGGAAAAAACATACTGTGTCTGCCAGTTTGTCGATATGTTTGACATGAGCCAGCCAGCTATCAGCCAGCATTTACGGAAGCTGAAACAGGCTGGATTTGTGAAGGAAGAGAAAAAGGGACAGTGGCGGTTTTATTCAATTAATTCGGCTTGTCCTGAATATGGATTGATTCAATCGATTCTCGGTCACATCAGCTCAGATGATGACGTGTTGCAGTCTATTCAGAAAAAAGAAACTCAAGTTTCTTGTAAGTAGGAGGTTCTCGTTTGAGTTCAGCAGTTTTAGCAGCAATTATCTTTATCCTTACACTTATTTTTGTTATTTGGCAGCCGAAAAATCTGTCTATTGGCTGGTCAGCCTGCGGGGGAGCGGTTTTGGCTTTGCTTGCGGGGGTTGTGAGCGTAAAGGATGTGGCGGACGTTACCGGCATTGTATGGAATGCGACTCTGGCGTTTGTGGCGATCATTCTCATCTCGCTCATTTTAGACCACATTGGCTTTTTCGAATGGGCTGCTTTGCATATGGCGAAGGCGGCTAAAGGCAGCGGCCTGCGTATGTTTATTTATATTTCCGTTTTAGGCGCCGTCGTGGCGGCGTTTTTTGCCAATGACGGTGCGGCGCTTATTTTAACGCCAATTGTGCTTGCGATGATGCGGGCTTTGCGTTTTGAAGAAAAGCTGGTGTTCCCATTCATTATCGCGAGCGGGTTTATCGCTGATACAACATCGCTTCCGCTTGTGGTCAGCAATTTGGTGAATATCGTGTCGGCCGATTTCTTTCACGTCGGGTTCATTGAATATGCGGCACGGATGATTGTCCCGAATCTCTTTTCGCTTGCGGCAAGTATACTCGTCTTATACTTATTTTTCAGAAAAGGGATTCCGAAACATTATGATCTCAGTCAGGTGAAGAAACCGGCTGACGCCATTAAAGATATAAACATGTTTCGTATGTCATGGCTTGTGCTGGGCATGTTATTAATCGGTTATTTTGTAAGCGAGATATGGTCCATCCCCGTATCCTTTATCGCCGGTGCGGTGGCTGTTTTCTTTCTTATTATGGCGAAGAACAGCCCGGCCGTTCATACGAAGCAGGTGGTCAAAGGGGCACCGTGGGCGATTGTGTTTTTTTCCATTGGGATGTATGTCGTCGTGTACGGGTTAAGAAACGCCGGCTTAACAGACCTTCTGTCCAGCCTTATACAGGCAGCCGCAGATCAGGGGCTATTGGCGGGAACCATTGGAATGGGCTTTATCGCGGCTATTTTATCATCGATAATGAATAACATGCCGACCGTCATGATTGATGCTATTGCGATAGCCGGTACAGATACACATGGAATGATGAAAGAAGCCTTAATTTATGCAAATGTCATCGGTTCTGATCTGGGGCCAAAAATCACGCCGATTGGGTCGCTGGCGACGCTGTTATGGCTTCATGTTCTCGCCCAAAAAGGAGTGAAAATCTCTTGGGGGACATACGTGAAAACAGGGGTGATCCTGACGGTTCCGACCCTGCTGATGACTCTTTTTGGCCTTTATATCTGGTTATTGATCATTCACTAAAACATCTGGGAGATGAACAAACATGTCTAAAAAAACCATCTGCTTTTTATGCACGGGCAACTCCTGCCGCAGCCAAATGGCTGAAGGCTGGGCGAAACAATATCTAGAAGATGAATGGAATGTATACAGCGCGGGAATCGAAGCGCACGGGCTCAATCCGAATGCTGTAAAAGCGATGAAGGAAGCGGGGATTGACATCTCCGGCCAAACATCAGATATCATCGATCCGGCTATTTTAAACAGTGCTGATCTTGTCGTGACGCTTTGCGGGGACGCGGCTGATAAATGCCCGATGACGCCGCCTCACGTCAAGCGCGAGCACTGGGGCTTTGATGACCCTGCAAAAGCGGAAGGATCGGAAGCGGAAAAATGGGTGTTCTTTCAGCGAGTTCGTGACGAAATCGGCGAGCGGCTCAAGCGCTTTGCGGAAACAGGTAAATAAGCTGGAAAAGCCGGGAGGATGGTCTCCCGGCTTTTTTGTGGCTCTCATCGCGGTGATGATGATGGCTGTACCCCAGGTAGGGGATACCAAACGATATTGCCATTGGTAATTCTCGTAATCGCAATTTAAAATGTGGATTGATCTTCTATCTTTTTTATGGTCTTGTAATAGAAGCGGTAATCCGTTTCGGAACTAGAAGCTTTCATTTTTGTTTTGAGTTTAGTCGGGCAGATACCGTTTCAAAGCTTGTAAGGATCAATATAATAATGTATTGCGAAAGCAAACAAATGATAGAAGCGAAAGAAAACGTATAAGGAGGAATAAGTCAATGCCGCCCAGGCCAACTAAATGGATTAAGAGAAACGATCGACCGGAACCTCTTTTATCACCAAGTGTCATGCAAGGCAGAAATGGAAATACCCCATCCACTCAACAAAACCAGCTCTTCGCACCAATTACATCAGATACGAACCAGCCTATTTCTGCTTTCAGAGCCACCAGCAATGCGAATCTGTCAGTGGCTGCAAATGCAGCTAGCGGAGTTCGATTTCAAAATGTACAATTTGATTTGGCGAATGAATATAACCCCAACACATCTACATTTTCACCGAGAACAGCAGGCGTATATTCTTTAAATGCATCAGTTGAGTTTCAAACGAATGCGATTGTTGACTTCAACTTAGAAGTCGTATTTCTCGTGAATCAAGATGTGATAGGCGGAAATAGCCAATTTCAAGCAGGAAATCTTCCGGCAGTCGTAGCCATTACGGAAATTCTTCAGTTAAACGCCGGAGATACGGTGACAGTTGCAATGAGAAGTACTGCCGCCGGATTCATTCAAGCGACTCCGAGAACCCGTTTTGCAGCCGCCAGAGTTCCTTCTCCGACTGCGTAAAAAAGAGATTTTGATTCAATGTAAATCTAAAGTTGATTTTTCCTGCTAGAGGATTGATCAGCTTTTTTTATATTTTCAAAATAATCGAAACATTAATAGCTCAGTATCGTATGAAAAAGGGGAGGTGGAGCAATGAAGCAGAAGAAAAGGAAGGAACTTAAGACTTTATTTGAAACATTAGGTGAAAGAAAACATTTCAACGGGGCGGTTTTAGCCGCAGAGGATGGCGACATATTATATCATCACGCTTTCGGTTATGCGGATTTGCCGGGAAAACGGCTTTTGCAAGAGAATTCTTTGTTTGAGCTGGCATCACTATCAAAGCCTTTTACAGCAATGGCAGTTGTTCTATTGGAGGAGAAAGGGATGCTTGGTTATGAGGATATGGTGGAGCGCTGGATTCCCGGATTTCCTTATGAGGGCGTTACGATTCGGCACTTATTGAACCATACATCCGGGCTTCCGGAATATATAGAGTGGTTTTTTGTCAATTGGGATAAAAGCAGGATCGCAGTGAATCAGGATGTAGTGGATATGCTGATGAATGAGCAGCCTCCTTGCTATTTTGCTCCGAATGAAGGCTGGCTGTACAGCAATACGGGGTATGTGTTGCTGGCAGTTTTGATCGAGAAGGCATCCGGCATAAGCTATGCGGATTATTTGAAACAGCATATTTTCACCCCGGTCAGCATGGCGAACACGAGAGTATATAACAGGAGGCTGCGTCCTGAGCAGATTGAAGGCTATGCGTATGGATATGTGTATGATGTGCATTCCGGACAGTACGTTCTTCCTGATGATCTGGAGGAAACCAGCTATGTTGTGTATCTGGATGGAATACAGGGAGACGGTACAGTGAATTCTGTCACAAGCGATTTATTTCGGTTTGATCAGGCTTTATATCAGGACAAATTGATCAGCGAGGTTTCTAAGGAAGCCGCGTTTTCTCCTGTACAACTGAACAATGGGGAAACGGTTGACTACGGATTTGGCTGGGTGCTGCAAAACAGCCCTGAAAAAGGACGAATTGTCAGCCATAGCGGAGGCTGGCCCGGCTATTCGACGATGATGATCCGATATATAGACCATCGTAAAACGCTGATCTATTTGAGCAATATGGAACAGGATGCCGAATATGAACAAGCGATTCTGAAGGCGGCGGAGAATATTTTATTTGACCAGCCATATGAAATCCCGGAACGTCCTGCTGATAAAAAGAAAAAAGACATTGATACAGCGATTTACAGCCGCTATGTTGGCAGCTACTCCATTCATGATGGGACAGCTGCGACGGTGACAGCCGAGAACGAGCGGCTTTATCTGCAAATTACCGGACAGATGAGGTTTGAATTATTTCCTTCCTCGGAAACCCGTTTCTTTATCCAATCATTGCCTGTTGAAGTTGAATTTATGTTAGGGGATGGTGCTGCGAAGAGCTTTATCATTTATCAGGACGGAACAGAGGAAGAAGCGGTCCGGACGGATAGAAAGGAATGAATTTGATGATTGGCATATTAGCTGGAATGGGGCCAAAATCGACCTCTCCGTTTTTAGATAAGGTCATTGATTACTGTCAGAAGCTGTATGGCGCTTCACATGATATCGACTACCCGCAGATGATGATTTATTCCTGTCCGACACCCTTTTATGTCGATCGTCCAATCGATCATGATGAAATGAAAAAAGCGATTATTGATGGAGCCGTCAAGCTGGAGAAGACCGGTGCGGACTTTATTTCTCTTCCTTGTAATACGGCGCATGCCTATTTTGAAGACATCCAGCAGGCATTGTCGATTCCTTTGTTACATATCATTGAGGAAACAGTGAAGGAGCTTCCGGATTCAGCACAAAAAGTGGCTGTTTTAGGAACAGATTCAACCATACAATCCTGTATTTATCAAAAAGGGTTGAAGGCGGGCGGACATGAGTTTATTCATGAGAAACATTGGCAGCGGGAAGTCAATCAGCTCATCGCCGCGATCAAACAGCCGAATCATGTTCACAAGACTCAGGACATATGGCGGGAGCTATATTTGGAAATCAGTAAAAGAGCGGATCTCATCATTTCGGCTTGCACAGATTTGAACACGGTGTTAGATCATTTTCACGGTGATATCCCGATTATCGATTCCTCTGATTGTCTCGCAAAAAGCACGGTCAGCACGTATCTTGCCTATCAAAACGAACCATTCAACAAGGGCTGTATGTAATCGGCTCTTGTTTTTTTGTGTTCTTATCGTTTGACAGCCTCATGCAATGTTGTTAAAGTAAACATGTAAATAGTTACATGATCTCTTCTGAAGGTCAGGTGGTGCTTATGAAGAAGCCAGTTTTAAAGAAATTCGTCTCTCTAGACATGAAGGTTGATCCTCCGATCACCATTGGTGAGACAGGCTTAGGGCTGAGACGTTGGATTCCGATTCGATCGGGAACAATAACCGGGGAAGTGGAAGGACGTATTTTGCCGGGCGGAGCTGATTTGCAAATCATTCGCGCTGACGGCAGAACAGATTTATCTGCCAGATATGTCATAGAAACAGCAGATCATGAACTGATTTACATTGAAAACAATGGAATACGGCAAGTCAGCGAGCCGTTCCGAACACAAGCAGCTGCCGGTGAAATGATTGACACCGAGCATGTTTATTTCCGCACGTTGCCGACTTTTGAGACAGGCAGTGAAACCTATCAATGGCTGCATGACCGCTTGTTTATCGGTTCCGCAGAAAGAACCCCTGATTACGTTCGATTAGATATTTATGAAGTAGAGTAAAAGACTAAGGAGAGTGTGAAATATGGAAAACTTTATCGGAAGCCACATGATTTATACTTATGAAAACGGTTGGGAATACGAGATTTATATTAAAAATGACCATACAATTGATTATAGAATTCATAGCGGAATGGTTGCCGGACGCTGGGTTCGGGATCAGGAAGTGAACATTGTCAAACTGACAGAGGGCGTATATAAAGTGTCTTGGACAGAGCCGACAGGCACAGATGTTTCGTTAAACTTTATGCCGAATGAAAAACGCATGCACGGCATTATTTTCTTCCCAAAATGGGTGCATGAACATCCTGAAATTACGGTCTGCTACCAAAATGACCACATTGACCTGATGAAAGAATCACGCGAAAAATATGAAACCTATCCAAAATACGTAGTGCCTGAATTTGCGGAAATTACATTTCTGAAAAATGAGGGAGCCGATAATGAGGAAGTCATTTCTAAAGCGCCTTATGAAGGAATGACAGACGATATTCGCGCAGGAAAACTGTAAAAAAACAAAAACCCGGTAAAGAGAATGACTTCTCTTTACCGGGTTCTTTTTGCTGAGTATGTGGGCACCATCACAATTCCTGGGAAAAACAGTATGATTCCAATCCAGCGAATGGGCTGGTAATAAGCTGTGTCTCGCAAAAAAACGACTGCTGATAAAATAAAGATACACGCTGCCACAACGATGACGGCACCCATACAGCTTGATTTCCCCATGTGATTCTCCTTATGAGTGTAATAGTTGTTTCCGCTTCTCACCATCAGGATCATGCTCAATAGAAAGTTCGGAATTCAAAATCAAGGTTTCTCGTTTGTCTTCAGTATAAGCCGGCCATTGTACATCCTCGCAGCTTGGATTTCCTGTTTTTGCGAAGGCAAGCCATGCTGATTGTATCGTGTGTGAGAGCTGTTTGACCTCATCCGTAATGTCTGCTTGTACCATTCGTTTCAGTCCGTTTAGATTGCCGAACACAAACGGCAGTTCCAGGGCGTGAAACGCTTTATTGTACGGCGGCTTGTCCGGATGCCAGTCGAATCGGTACATCCAGACAGGTGCGTAACGGGACTGGGCGGAGGCGCAGGCGACGGCCGGGCGCCAAAACAGCAAATCGGTCATGATATGAATTTGGCTTTCGAGAGAGCGCGGATACAGATCGGCCGCTTTCTTTGCCAGCGGCTGACCCAATAGATACTCAAGCGCTTCATCAATCGTTTCCTGAGAGTGAACTTCTGAATCCGGCGTGAAAAATAAATATCCTTCATCACGATTTGTTCCGACTAACAGCGGAATGCCGTCAGCGGCCCCTTCAGCAATGGCTTTCTCCGGCTCAGCAGGCAGTGTTTTCGGATCAAGTGCAGGCTGGAAGAACAGCTGAAAGATATTTTCATTTTCGGTTTTTCGCAGCTGGTCGGCGGCTTTAAGCAAATCTTCCGCAGACACAGTATGCAGCCTGTCCAATTGGTAACGGTCAATTCCAAGGATTCGTAAAAAAGAATGCGCGGTGCTTGCCGCTTTTTCTTCTGTCATGGTTCGGGAAGAGCCGCTTTCCAAGATTGCTTTCTGGAACAGGCCTTTTGCAGCAGGCATGGCAAGCAGTGCGGCAATGCTCATACCGCCTGCTGATTCTCCAAACACCGTTACATTTTCCGGATCGCCGCCAAACGCAGAGATATTGTCCTTGACCCATTTCAGAGCCGCGGTTTGGTCAAGCAGTCCAAGGTTGTCGGAATACGCTTCATCAATTGAAGACAAATGCAAAAAGCCGAATGGCCCCAGCCGATAGTTCAGTGTGACGACAATGACATCCCCCTGAGCCGCCAGGTTTGATCCGTCGTATAAAGGCTCACTGCCCGCGCCGAGATAAAATGTGCCGCCATGAATCCACACCATGACAGGACGATTTTTGCCCGGAGTGTCAGGTGCAAATACATTTACATACAGGCAATCCTCAGACTGGCGGGGGAGTTCAGGGTATGAATATGAAAGTAAATCAGGCGGCTGCGGGCAAACCGGGCCGTATGCAGTTGCGTCCAGTACGCCTTCCCAGGCCGCCGGCGGATCAGGTGCTTTAAAGCGCAATTGTCCGACGGGCGGCTTTGCGTAGGGGATGCCTTTCCATGTTTGGACACCGTTTTTTGAAATGCCTTTCACTGTGCCGTATTGCGTTTTGACCACTGATTCAGACATAGCGTTCTCTCCCTTTTTCCCCCATTATAAACAGATTTGTCCTGATGGTGCGAACCTCAGCCCTTATCTGATATTCATTTTCCCATCGTTTTTAAAAAGGATTTGACTTCCTGAACCGTCAGGCCGATTTCTCTCGCTTCCGCCATCAGCGCTTTCCACTCTTCTATATTCGATTCTGTCAGCTTTCGGTTTCGGTAGGAGGCGGTTTCAGGCTCCTCTTTCTTTAGCTTGTTCGTAAAAGTGAACAATTCTTCTTTTTCCATTCCGGCTTGAACAGCTTGTACAAGATGCACACGCCATTCTTCCTCTCCGCCGCTGATTTTTTGATACATCATCGTTTCAGCGTCGAATAATTCTGTTAATTCGACATCCAGGGTTGCTGATACTTTTTTCAAAAATTGAACGGACGGATTCGTATGAACGCCTCTTTCAATCTTGCTTAAATAGGATTTAGAAACGCCTGACTCGATAGCCAGCTGATTAATAGAATAGCCTTTTCTTTTGCGGTACAAACGGATAATTCTTCCAATCATAATATGAAATTCTCCTCTATTCCTGTCGTTATTTCGTTCATTATAAGGAATTATTCGTTCTTTATAAAATTTAAAATAATAAGGGAAGCGCAGTAAATAAGAGGAAAATCATGATATTGTTCTCTAAAGAGAACTTATTGGCTTATTTTGCAATTTTTAAATAATAAAGTTTTCTTTTATAATCCAATCATTAACAGAAAGGGGCTTGGGAAGCCAGCCGTGAGAAGGCTGAAGGCTATGAATATATGAATGAGAATATGAGTTTTAAAGAATTATACGCGATTGTCAGACATAGATTCGTGCTGATTCTGCTCATCACAATAGGCGTCACCTTTATTACAGGTTTTGTGCAATTTAAGGTTATTTCACCGACTTATCAGGCGTCGACTCAAGTGCTGATTCATGAATCAGACGGTGAAGAAAACTCGAATCTCAGTGACATCCAGCGAAATCTTCAGTACAGCAGCACGTTCCAATCCATTATAAAAAGCACGGCCTTGATGGAAGAGGTCAAGGCGGAATTGCATCTTTCTGAATCGGCTTCCTCGCTGAAAGGAAAAGTGATGACAAGCAGTGAAAATGAATCAGAAATTATCACCGTTGCTGTTCAGGATCACAACCCGGAGCGAGCGGCTAAGATTGCGAACACGTTAGTCAGCAAGTTTGAAAAAGAAGTAGATGAAAGAATGAATGTCCAAGGCGTACATATTCTATCAGAGGCGAAGGCTTCTGAAAGCTCGATGATCAAGCCGTCCCGAATGAGAAATATGGTCATGGCTTTTGGGGCGGCCGTGATGGGCGGCATTACACTGGCATTTTTTCTGCATTTTCTCGATGATACGTGCAAAAGCGCACGGCAGCTCAGCGAGAAAACCGGATTGCCCTGCTTAGGCTCCGTCCCTGATGTCAAAAAGAAACGGAATCGCAGGGTTGGATAAAACATTTCGAGGAGTGAAGTGAGTGGTCTTTAGAAAAAAGAAAGCAAGGCGAGGTTTGGCTCAAATATCCGTTTTACATCATAAATCAATTGTTGCGGAACAATATCGCACCATTCGGACAAACATTGAGTTTTCATCCGTACAGACCAACTTGCGGTCCATTCTCGTCACCTCCTCTGTGCCTGGTGAAGGAAAATCGTTCAGTGCAGCGAATCTTGCGGCAGTCTTTGCGCAGCAGCAGGAAAAGAAAGTGCTGCTGGTGGACGCCGATTTAAGAAAACCGACAATTAACCAGACGTTTCAGGTTGAAAATCTGACCGGGCTGACAAATGTGCTGGTCGGCAATGCTTCTCTAAATGAAACGGTGCAAAAGACACCGATCGATAACTTATATGTGCTGACAAGCGGACCGACGCCGCCGAATCCGGCAGAACTGTTATCCTCGAAGGCAATGGGAGATTTGATATCAGATATCTATGACCAATTCAGTCTGGTGATCTTTGATTCTCCTCCGCTTTTAGCTGTCGCGGACGCTCAAATTTTAGCGAACCAGACAGATGGAAGCGTGCTCGTTGTCTTAAGCGGAAAAACAAAAACCGATACCGTCCTGAAAGCGAAGGACGCACTGGAGCAATCCAATGCAAAGCTTTTAGGCGCTCTCTTAAATAAAAAGAAAATGAAAAAATCTGAACACTATTCCTATTAATTTGTGCTTTTAGGTGATGTCTCCTTACCTGTATCAATGGAGGCACTCGGCTCCGCTGTGGGCAAGCTTGAACAGGCTGCCTTAGATGCTGGTCGTCGCTGGCGGGGCGTGAGGACGGGTTAAATGCCCACTTATTTGATATACATAGGAAATGTTATCGGTTTAGCTGCTGTCGTTTTTTAGATGACGAAAACCGCCGCAGCTAAACCGATAAAAGTATTAGGGGGGAAAAGGTTGAGTTACCGGAGAAGACTGTCAATGATTATCGCGCTGGATACTTATCTCGTTTTGAATTCAGTTATTGCAGGATATCAATTTTTAAAAGATTCTTATCAATTTTATGACTCCGGAGCATTATTGCTTACCGCTGTCAGCTTGCTCCTCAGCTATCATGTATGTGCTATCCTGTTCCGTCAGTATAAACAGGTCTGGACATACACCGGGCTCGGCGAACTGATCGCTCTGCTTAAGGTCATTACGATTTCAGCCGCTGTGACCGGCATCATTCAGTACGCTGTGTATCATACGATGTTTTTCCGGCTGTTAACGGCGTGCTGGGTGCTTCAGCTTCTGTTCATCGGGGGGACCCGCGTTTTATCGAGAATATTAAAAGAAAGCATCAGAAAAAAACGCAGCACGTCGGCCCGCGCACTGATTATCGGAGCGGGATCAGGCGGAACCCTGATGGTCAGGCAGCTGCTGCAGAAAGACGATCCCGACATTACACCTGTCGCTTTTATTGATGACGATCAAACGAAACATAAGCTGGAAATGATGGGGCTGCCCGTCATCGGCGGAAAAGAAAGTATCATGCCTGCGGTGCAAAAGCTCAAAATTAACTATATTATTATTGCGATTCCTTCTCTTCGTACCCATGAACTGCAGGTGCTATACAAAGAATGCGTGCGGACCGGGGTGAACATCAAAATCATGCCTCATTTTGATGAAATGCTGCTTGGAACGCGCACTGCCGGGCAAATCAGAGATGTAAAGGCTGAGGATTTACTCGGCAGAAAGCCGATAACCCTCGACACAAGCGAAATTTCAAACCGCATCAAAGAAAAAACAGTTCTCGTCACAGGAGCGGGCGGTTCAATCGGCTCGGAAATCTGCCGGCAAATCAGCGCGTTCCAGCCTAAGGAAATCGTTCTTCTCGGTCATGGGGAAAACAGCATTCATTCTATTTATTCTGAACTGAATGGACGATTCGGCAAACACATCGTGTTCCACACAGAAATTGCGGATGTGCAGGACCGCGACAAAATGTTTACCTTAATGAAAAAATACGAACCGCACGTCGTCTATCATGCGGCTGCCCATAAGCATGTGCCTTTAATGGAGCACAACCCCGAAGAGGCAGTCAAAAACAACATTATCGGAACAAAAAATGTGGCGGAAGCGGCAGATATGTGCGGGACAGAGACATTTGTGCTCATTTCATCTGATAAAGCGGTGAACCCGGCCAATGTAATGGGGGCAACAAAACGCTTTGCTGAAATGATTATTATGAATCTGGGGAAATTCAGCAGAACAAAATTCGTCGCTGTCCGCTTTGGCAATGTGCTCGGCAGCCGAGGCAGCGTCATTCCGGTTTTTAAGAAACAGATTGAAAAAGGCGGTCCCGTTACGGTGACACATCCGGCGATGACCCGCTATTTCATGACCATTCCCGAAGCGTCACGGCTTGTCATCCAAGCTGGAGCGCTGGCGAAAGGACGCCAAATTTTTGTTCTTGATATGGGCGAGCCCGTGAAGATTGTCGATCTCGCCAAAAATCTCATTCATTTATCGGGCTACACGACAGAGCAGATTCCGATTGAGTTCACAGGCATTCGCCCGGGTGAAAAAATGTATGAGGAGCTGCTGAACAAAAATGAAGTTCACGCCGAACAAGTTTTTCCGAAAATCCATATCGGCAAAGCGGTGGACGGCGACTGGCCATTGCTGATGCGCTTTATAGAAGATTTCAATCAGCTGCCGGAAGCCGAGCTCAGAGAGCGGCTGTTTGCGGCAATAGACACATCAAACGAAATGACGGCTGCCGGCGTTCGTTAGGGGGAGTGGAGATGACGAAAAAAATACTATTTTGTGCCACTGTCGATTATCACTTTAAAGCCTTTCATCTTCCTTACTTTAAATGGTTTAAACAATTGGGCTGGGAGGTTCATGTCGCTGCGAGCGGACAGACGCGGCTGCCGTATGTCGATGAGAAATTCTCCATTCCGATCCGAAGGTCACCCTTTCATCCTCATAACATTGCCGTTTACAGACAGCTGAAGAAAGTGATCGAGACCAATCAGTACGACATCGTCCATTGCCATACGCCGGTCGGCGGTGTTCTTGCCCGGCTTGCGTCACGGCATGCGAGACGAAACGGAACAAAGGTGCTCTACACCGCTCACGGATTTCATTTTTGCAGCGGAGCGCCGATGAAAAACTGGGTCCTTTATTATCCGGTTGAAAAATGGCTTTCTGCCTATACAGACTGCCTGATCACCATAAATGAAGAAGATTACACACGAGCGAAAGGGCTTCAAAGACCGGGCGGAATGACAGAAAAAATTCACGGCATCGGCGTTAATACAGACAGGTTCCGGCCAGTCAGCCTTGAAGAGCAGCATAGGTTGAGAGAAAAGCACGGCTTCCAAAAAGACGACTTTATATTGATCTATCCGGCTGAACTGAATCTCAACAAAAATCAGAAGCTGTTAATTGAAGCTGCCGCACTGCTGAAAGATAAGATTCCTGAGCTTCGTCTTGTTTTTGCCGGAGAAGGAGCGATGGAACAAACGTATCGGGCCTTAGCTGAAAAGCTTGGAGCTTCCCGCAATGTTTGCTTTTACGGCTTTTGCCGCGATATTCACGAGCTGATTCAGCTTGCGGATGTATCTGTCGCCTCCAGCATCAGAGAAGGCCTCGGCATGAATGTGCTTGAGGGCATGGCGGCGGAGAAGCCGGCGATTGCTACTGAGAACCGCGGACACCGGGAAATCATCCGGGACAGAAAAAACGGGTTTCTCATCAAAATTGGCGACAGCGCCGCTTTTGCCGATCGGATTGAACAGCTCTACCTTGAGCCGGAACTGCGGAGAACACTCGGACAGGAAGGCCGCCAAACAGCCTTGCGCTTTTCGGAAGCGCGAACGGTAGAAGAAATGGCAGATATTTATTCCGTGTACATGGATATGGATAAAAAGGAGAAAAGCGTATGAATTCAGGACCGAAAGTTTCTGTCATTATGGGCATTTATAATTGTGAACGCACTTTGGCGGAAAGCATTGAATCCATTCTCAGCCAATCCTATAAAAATTGGGAGCTGATTATGTGCGATGATGCGTCAACAGACGGCACGCTCCGTATTGCGAAGCAGTATGCCGCTCATTACAGCGACCGCATCAAGCTGATTCACAATCAAACAAACAAGCGGCTGGCCGCTTCGTTAAATCACTGTCTTTCTTATGCGACAGGCGAGTATATCGCCCGTCAGGACGGAGATGATCTGTCCTTTCCGCGCCGTCTGGAGAAGCAGGTTGCCTTTTTAGAAAAGCATCGGCACTACCAGGTGGTCGGCACCGGCATGCTAGTGTTTGATGAATTTGGCGTAAGGGGCACACGGATGCTGCCTTCTGTTCCGGAGCCGGCCATCATGGCGAAAGGGACGCCGTTTTGTCATGGGACAATCATGATGAGAGCCAGCGCTTACCGTACGCTGAAAGGCTATCGTTCGGTGCGGCGGACAAGACGAATGGAGGATATCGATTTGTGGCTCCGCTTTTTTGGAGAGGGCTTCCGAGGCTATAACCTCCAAGAAGCGCTGTATAAAGTAAGGGAAGACAGCGACGCATTCAAGAGGCGGTCTTTTACCTATTCAATCGACAACGCTATTCTTGTGTACCAGGCATGCAGACGCCTGAAGCTTCCTTTTTCCGCTTACATCTATATCGCAAAACCGCTCATTCGCGCGTTTATGCCTCCTGCTGTGATGAATCGTTACCATAAAAAAAGAGTGATGAATCAGAAGGAAGGGCTTGTGAAGCATGAATAACAGCCAGCAGCGCGTGCTCCATGTTTTCAGTGGCATGAACAGGGGCGGCGCGGAAACCATGGTCATGAATTTATATCGGAAAATGGATAGAAGCAAGGTGCAATTTGATTTTTTAACCTATCGAAATGATCCGTGCGCTTATGATGAAGAAATTTTATCGCTAGGCGGGCGGCTTTTTTATGTCCCGAGTATCGGACAAAGCAATCCCCTCACATTTGTGAAGAATGTAAGAAACACAATAAAAGAAAACGGGCCGTTCAGCGCGGTTCATGCGCACACAGATTTTCAAACCGGCTTTATCGCGCTTGCGGCAAGGCTAGCCGGGGTGCAGGTCAGAGTATGCCATTCCCATAACACCTCGTGGAAGACCGGCTTCAATTGGAAGGACCGCCTGCAGCTGATGGTGTTCAGACGCCTCATTTTGGCTTATGCGACTGAATTGTGCGCTTGCGGAGAGGATGCGGGCCGGTTTTTGTTCGGGCGATCAAATATGGAGCGGAAGCGTGTTCATCTGCTGCCGAACGGAATCGACCTTGATTTGTTCTCTCCCGCCGGGCAGGCGGCCGATGACGAAAAAAAAGCACGCGGCATAGCGTCTGACCGTCTGATCATTGGTCATGTGGCCCGATTTCATGAAGTGAAAAATCACGCGTTTTTGCTGAAGCTTGCCGTTCACCTGAAAAAACGGGGAGTTCGCTTTCAGATGGTTCTCGCAGGAGACGGACCGCTGCGGGAGCAGATGGAGGAGGAAGCGCGGCGGCTGAATTTGCTTTCAGATGTCCTCTTTTTAGGAACTGAAGAACACATTCATGAGCTCATGCGCACCTTTGATGTATTTGTCATGCCGTCGCTGTACGAAGGCTTGCCTGTTGTGCTTGTGGAAGCGCAGGCTTCGGGCCTTCCGTGCATTATTTCCGACACGATCACAGAAAAAGTCGACACGGGCCTCGGACTTGTGAAAAGGGTGAGTCTCTCTAAGCCGATGGACATTTGGGCTGAAACGATTGTAAGAGCGGCCGCCGCAGGCAGGCCGAAGCGGGAGCTCGTGAAAGATACCCTTGCGAAACTTGGCTATGATGCGCGGCGAAATGTGGGTGCATTGATGAATTTATATCAGATTAGCACTGAAAAAGGACAATAAAAATGATTGTGTATGTCGTCAATATGGGAATTGTATATATTTGGTCTTGGTTTGCTAAAATGTGCGGCGGCCGGGATGAGTCACTTGCTACCGGCTATCGTCCGAACAAGCTTCTCATTTGGATTCCGCTTGCCTCACTTGTGCTTGTTTCGGGCCTGCGTTACAGGGTCGGTACAGATTTTCAGACGTATACGCTGCTGTATCAAATGGCAGGAGACTATCAAAATATTTGGCAGATATTCGGTTTCGGCACGGCGAAAACGGCAACAGATCCGGGCTTTACCGCACTGCTATGGCTGATGAATTTCATCACGAAGGACCCGCAAATCATGTATGTGACCGTTGCGGCCGTGACCTATATCTTTATTATCAAGACGCTGGCAGACTACGGAAGACCGTTTGAGCTGAGCGTCTTTTTATTTTTAGGAACCTTTCATTATTACGCATCCTTTAACGGAATCAGACAATACATGGTGGCGGCCGCTTTGTTTTGGGCGATTCGCTATATCATCAATGGAAACTGGAAGCGTTATTTTCTGATTGTGCTGGTCAGTTCGCTCTTTCACTCCTCGGCGCTGGTGATGATTCCGGTCTATTTTATTGTCAGAAGAAAAGCCTGGTCACCGGCAATATTCGGCCTCTCAGCTTTATTTCTCGGCATGACCTTTTTATATCAGAAATTTATTTCGGTATTTGTCGTTGTCCTTGAAAACAGCTCATACAGCCATTATGAAAAGTGGCTGATGACAAATACAAACGGAATGAATGTGGTCAAAATCGCTGTTTTGGTCCTGCCGCTGTTTTTGGCCTTTTGTTACAGGGAGCGTCTCCGAAAGCTGTGGCCGCAAATCGATATTGTCGTCAATTTGTGCCTTCTCGGGTTTTTATTCGGTCTCTTGGCCACAAAGGACGTGATCTTTGCCAGGTTTAATATTTACTTCGGACTGTATCAAATGATCCTAGTCCCTTATTTTGTCAGAATATTTGATGAGAAATCGAATGCGTTGATCTATATCGCCATTGTGGTTTGTTATTTTTTATACAGTTATTTGCTTATGCCGGTTGATTCTTCCGTTCTGCCGTACAGAACGATTTTTTCCCGGTAATTTATGCAAGAGGAGCCGGTCATTATGGAAACACCTGCGGTTAGTCTGTTAGTCGCTGTTTATAATACAGAAACCTATATCAGAAACTGCCTTGAATCTTTGAGGAACCAGACATTGGACAATATTGAAATCATCATCGTCAATGACGGTTCGGCAGACGCCAGTCCGGACATCGCAGAGGAATATGCAGAAAAGGATAAACGATTCAGAGTCATTCACCAGGAAAACCAAGGGCTCGGTGCGGTCCGGAACAAAGGGATCGAGGCGGCCCGAGGCGAATTTGTGGCTTTTATTGATTCAGACGACTGGATCGAGCCTGATTATTGCTTGCAAATGGTTCAGGCAGCATCGGAGGAAACCGATCTGGTCATTTGCAACTATGCCGCGGAGTTTGAGGACACTGAAAAAACCGTTGTCTCAGACATTGCGGAAACCTATCAGGATCAGCCGAAGGAGTCCTATATCAAGGCGTTATTCGAAGGGAAGGTCAGGGGATTTTCATGGAATAAACTGTACCGAAGAAGCATGATTGACGCACACCGGCTTTCGTTCCCGCTCAGAGGTGAGCTGGAGCATGTCGAGGATCAGTTTTTCAGCTTCAGGGCACATTTTTTCGCCCGCTCGGTTTCCTATGTAGAAGCGCCTCTCTACCATTACCGAATTCACCTTTCCTCCATCGTGCAGGGTTATCAGAAAAAACTGTTTGAATCAGGACTGGCGCTGTATCAGGCAAACGCAGCGTTTTTACAGGAGAACAACAAGCTGGAGGAGTACCGAAAGGAGCTTGATTTCTTTATCGTTCTCCATGGGACCATCTGTCTCTTGAACGAATGGAAAACAAGCGGCAGCCGGCGTCTTTTGGAAAGGCTCAAAACGGTCGGCGTGATTTGCGCTGATCCGGTGTTTCAAGGCAGTCTGTCGAAAACGGGGACAGCGCCTTTTGACGCAAAACGGTCATGCCTGCTGCTGATGGCGAAATACAGAATGATACCGTTCGTTGCTATGGCGTCCGCCGTGTATCAGCGAGTGATCGAGTACAAAATGAAAATCAGAGGGTGAAGACATGTCGTTACATTCATTGAAAATCAATCTTGCAGAATGGCTGCTGCTAAAGGTCAAGTACCCGTCCCAATTTTGGCTGGGTGCGGCCGATCAGCCGGTAAAGGCTGCCGCACATAAGAAGAAAATCATACTGACCCTGCTGCCTTCCCATGACAATTTGGGGGATCATGCCATTGCTTATGCCAGCAAAGCGTTTCTTGAGCAGGAATACTCCGATTTTGAAATCGTTGAGGTCGATATGAAGGACATATACAAATCAGCAAAAGCGCTGATCCGCTCCCGCCACCCGGAGGATATGGTCTTTATCATCGGCGGCGGAAACATGGGGGATTTATACCGGTATGAAGAGTGGACGCGCCGTTTTATCATTAAAACGTTTCATGATTATCAAATCGTCCAGCTACCGGCAACCGTTCATTTTTCTGATACGAAAAAGGGACGAAGAGAGCTGAAACGGGCGCAGAAAATTTATAACGCGCACCCCGGTTTATTGCTGATGGCCCGGGATGAAACTACGTATCAATTTATGAAGCGGCATTTTAAAGAAAAAAAGATCCTGAAGCAGCCTGATATGGTGCTGTATTTAGATAGAAGCAGCACCCCTGCGGATCGCGAAGGGGTTTATATGTGTTTGCGCGAGGATCAGGAAAGCGTGCTTCAGGAGGATCAGAGAAACCGCGTGAAGGCCGCTCTTTTTGATGAATTTGGCGATATCAAAGCTTTTACGACAACGATCGGTCGCCGGGTCAGCCGCGGCACACGGGAACAGGAGCTGGAAGCGCTTTGGTCTAAGCTGCAAAGTGCTGAAGCCGTTGTCACTGACAGGCTGCACGGCATGATTTTTTGTGCGCTGACAGGAACGCCGTGTGTAGTGATTCGGTCTTTTGATCATAAAGTCATGGAAGGCTACCAATGGCTGAAAGATATTCCAACCATGAAGCTGATTGAACAGCCGGAGCCGGAAATTGTGACAGCCGCAGTGAAAGAGCTGCTGACAAAAGAAACAAACCGTGCCGGCTTTCCGCGGGATATGTATTTTAAAGGGCTGCGGGATAAAATCAGCGGTGAAGCACAATGACACCGCTCGTCAGCATTATTGTCCCGATGTATAACGTTGAACCATTCATTGAAGAATGCATCAATTCACTGCTTGCCCAAACGCTTTCCGATATAGAAATCATCCTTGTTAATGATGGAACACCCGATCGATCTGGTGAGATGGCAGCGGCATACGCGAAACGGGATGCAAGAGTTCAAGTCATTCATAAAAAAAATGGCGGCTTGAGTTCGGCACGAAACGCGGGAATCAAAGCGGCGCGCGGCACGTATATCGGGTTTGTAGACGGAGACGATTATGTCTCTCCCGCCATGTTTCAAAGGCTTGCAGAAGAAGCGGAGCAGCACCGACTCGATATCGCTGGCTGCGGATTTTATAAACAGTTTGAAGACAAACGGGTATACGTACCGCCGCAGCTCGAAACAGGCCGTATGCTGACAAAAGCGGATATAGCTGTACAGCTCCAATGTGCCCACGAAACGAGATTTATCTGGTATGTATGGCGATATGTGTATCGCCGTGAGCTTTTGGAAAGGGCGAACCTGCGGTTTGATGAAGACATCCGTTTTGCTGAAGATTCACCCTTTAATTTATCTGCTTTTTATGAAGCCGAGCGGGTAAAAATGCTGGATGAAGGCTTGTACATATACCGTGAAAATCCGAACAGCCTGACGGAACTCCCTTATAAACCTGCGATGGATGAAAATATCCAAAAACAATATCAAGCCAAACTCGCATTTTACAATCAGTGCGGCTTATCGGCTGTGTGCAAAGAAGATTTAGATGTGTACATTTGCAAGCACCAGCTTCCGATGCTTCTGGCAAACGCCTGTGCCTCATCGCAGCCGGCGAAAGACATCAAAAAACAGATCAGACAGATTTTATCCTATGACATGGTTCGGCAGGCTGTCAGACACACACCGTTCCAGCATGAGAAATTAGGCAGAGGCGAGCGATTGGTCTTAGGACTGTGCAAATGGCGGCTGATCTTTCTCATCAAGCTGTTTTTTGAGACACGCGGAACCATGAAAGGCAGTGCAAAGCAGGCATGAAATTCACCATTAACTTCAGCGCCAATCTCACAGCTTTTCTTCTGTCCGTATTCCTGTCTGTCTGGATGACGCCTTTTATTGTCAAAACGCTCGGTGTGGAGGCTTTCGGCTTTGTGAATTTAACGCAAAATGTGATTAATTATTTTTCAATTATCACGGTGGCGCTCAGCTCCGTGGTTGTGCGTTTTTTTTCTGTTGCAGCCCACAGGGGAGAGCAGGAAAAAGCAAATGCGTATATCAGCAATTATTTGGCTGCGTCTGTTTTGATTTCATTGCTGCTTCTGCTGCCTCTTTTGAGTGCGGCTTTTTTTATTGACCGCGTCATGAACGTCCCACAGGATCTTTTGGCTGATGTTCGGCTGTCGATTTTGATTGGAAGTCTGCTGTTTCTTTTAACATTTTTGATGGCGGGGTTTGGGGCGGCGCCGTTTTATGCCAACCGGCTGTATATCACCAGTTCGATTCAGGCAGTGCAAATGCTCATCCGTGTATTGTGTGTGCTGGCGCTGTTTGCCTGCTTTACGCCAAAAATCTGGCAGATTCAGCTTGCCGCTTTAGCCGGTGCCGTCATAGCGTCTATTCTGTCTTTCTGCTTTTTCAGAAAACTGATTCCATGGTTTTCATTTAGGCTGAAAGATTTGTCATTCCGCATAAGCAAGGAACTGTTTCAGGCAGGAACCTGGAACTCAGTCAATCAGATCGGCGTGCTGCTTTTTTTGCAGATCGACCTATTAACCGCCAACTTGGTGCTGGGTGCATCTGAAGCGGGAAAATACGCGGCGATTATCCAGTTTCCGCTGCTGCTGCGCAGTTTGGCAGGAACAGTTGCATCTCTATTTGCGCCTGTCATTACTTCTTATTATTCAAAAGGCGATATGGACGGCTTGGTCAAGTACGCCAATCAGGCAGTGAGACTGAACGGGCTTTTGCTTGCGCTTCCGGCTGCATTATTGGGAGGTTTGGCCGGGCCTTTTCTGACGATCTGGCTTGGACCGTCCTTTTCCTCTGTAGCGCCGCTTTTATATATTCACGCCGGATATTTGGCGGTCAGTCTTGCCTTTATGCCGCTGTTTTATATATGGACCGCCTTTAATCAACAAAAAACACCGGCGCTCGTCACCCTGCTGTTAGGCGCAGTGAATGTTGTGCTGGCGGTCACATTAAGCGGGCCAGCGCATCTGGGGCTTTACGGCATTACGCTGGCCGGGGCGATTTCGCTTGTGCTGAAAAATGTCATCTTTACGCCGCTATATGTATCACGCATTACCGGCTACAAAAAGCATGTGTTCTTTACAGGCATGTTCGGTCCGGTCTTTGCCGCTTTATTTGCCTGGGCGGTTTGTGAGGCCATTCAGTTATGTATCACCATTGAAAGCTGGACATCACTGATTGCCGCAGGTGCCGCTGTCAGCTGCTGCTACGCCGTTTTCGCTTTTATGTTTGTTTGTACGAAAGAGGAACGACAGCTGGTGCTGAGACGGTTTAGAAAAACGAAAGGAGCTGTAAATATTTGATCCTGAAACGTCTTTTTGATCTGACGGCCGCTATTCTTTTATTGTGCTGCACGGGTGTCATTATTCTATTCACTATCGCCGTTGTCAGGCTGAAAATAGGATCGCCTGTCTTTTTTAAACAAGTACGGCCCGGCCTGCATGGGAAGCCGTTCACCCTTTATAAATTCAGAACGATGACGGACGAACGGGACAGTGAGGGAAATCTGCTGCCGGATGCAGTCAGGCTTACGAAAACAGGCAGGCTGATCAGAAAGCTGAGCATTGATGAACTGCCGCAGCTTCTGAACGTTTTGAAAGGAGACCTCAGCCTCGTCGGTCCCCGGCCGCTGCTGATGGACTATCTGCCGCTTTATACGAAACAGCAGGCACGGCGCCATGAGGTAAAACCCGGGATTACAGGCTGGGCACAGGTCAACGGCAGAAACGCGATTTCCTGGGAAAAGAAATTTGAACTGGATGTTTGGTACGTTGACAACCGTTCATTCTTGCTCGATTTGAAAATTTTATGTCTGACGGTACGCAAAGTTCTTGTGTCAGAAGGTATACAGCAAACCAATCATGTGACCGCAGAACGCTTCACAGGAAGCGGAGATGTGTCCTCATGAGAAACGTGGCCATTGTGGGAGACGGCGGTCACGGAAAGGTGATCAGAGAACTCATAAGCGCCCGTTCAGACACGCGCTTAGCTGCGGTGCTGGACGATAAATTCAGCACATTTGATGCCGGGAAAGAGCTGTACACAGGCCCCTCGGAAGCAATTCCTGAATTGCGCAAGCTGATCCCTGACGTCATGTTTGTGATTGCAATTGGAAACAACAGCGTCAGAAAACAGCTGGCGGAGCGGCTAGGGTTATACAAAGAAGATTTCATCACATTAATCCACCCGTCAGCCATCATCAGCAAATCGGCTGTCATCGGGGAGGGAACGGTTATTATGGCCGGTGTTATTATTCAGGCGGATGTTCTGATCGGCACCCACTGTATCATCAATACGGGCGCGATTGCAGAGCACGACAATCAGATCGGCGATTTTGTACATCTTTCTCCGCGCGCCACGCTTTCTGGTGGTATTGCGGTTCAAGAAGGGGCTCATGTGGGCACCGGGGCCTCCGTCATTCCGCAGGTTACTATTGGCTCTTGGAGCATTGTCGGCGCAGGCTCCGCGGTGATCCGCTCCATCCCTGCCGGGGTAACGGCAGCAGGAACCCCGGCGCGCGTGATTTCCTCTATTCAAACCTAAAGCAAAGGATGGTTACATGCATAAAAAAATCTACTTATCCGCCCCTCATATGAGCGGCAGGGAGCAGCACTATATTTCAGAAGCCTTTCGCTCAAACTGGATTGCGCCGCTTGGGCCGCTTGTGAATACATTTGAAGAAAAATTGGCTGACAGAGTCGGCGCCAAAGGGGCGGCTGCGGTCAGCTCAGGCACCGCCGCAATTCATTTGGCGCTACGTTTGCTGGATGTAAAAGCGGGAGATACCGTGTTTTGTCCGTCCTTTACATTTGTGGCAACGGCAAACCCGATTTTATATGAAAAAGCGGTGCCTGTTTTTATAGATTCTGAGCCGGATACGTGGAATATGTCTCCGAAAGCACTTGAAAGAGCACTGGAGGAAGCAAAACGAAAGGGAAATCCGCCAAAAGCGGTCATTGCTGTCAACCTGTACGGACAAAGCGCGAAAATGGATGAGATTGTAAGCCTGTGCGGCTTATACGGCGTGCCGGTCATTGAGGATGCGGCTGAATCCCTCGGTTCGGTCTATAAAGGGAAGCAGAGCGGGACATTCGGCCGTTTCGGCGTTTATTCATTTAATGGAAACAAAATCATTACCACTTCAGGAGGCGGGATGCTTGTATCAGACGATGAAGCCGCCATTGAAAAAGCAAGATTTCTCGCTTCACAGGCCCGCGATCCTGCTGTTCATTATCAGCACAGTGAAATCGGGCACAACTACAGATTGAGCAATATCCTTGCCGGAGTCGGCATTGCCCAGCTTGAGGTGCTGGATGAGCGGGTGGAGAAAAGACGGGAGATTTTTACGAGGTATGAAAATGCGCTTGGCAGCCTAGATGGCGTTTGCTTTATGCCGGAATACTCAGAAGGCGTGTCCAACCGCTGGCTTACTGCACTCACGCTCGATAACGGGCTGATTCCATATGAGGTAGTTCAGCATCTTGCTGAAGAACAGATTGAAGCGAGACCGCTTTGGAAGCCGCTGCATACCCAGCCTCTGTTTGCGTCATCTGCATTTTATTCCCATACAGATTCTGAAAGTGTGTGCGAAAACTTATTCAGGCGAGGGATCTGCCTCCCATCCGGAACAAATATGACCGAAGAAGATCAAGACCGAGTAATCGATGTGTTGTTACACTTATTCCAAACAACAGAGGTGAAGAGATGGACAGCAAGCATTCAATGATCAGCCTGAAGAAAAAACTGGCCGGGCTGCTCGAAATGATTCCGAAGCAATCCGAAATCATTTACGCCGACTATCCTCTATACAGAAATGTAGGGGATCTATTTATAATGAAAGGAACGGAAGCCTTTTTTAAAGAAAATGACATTCGGGTCAGAAACCGCTGGAATCCAGACAATTTCCCAATCGGGCGTAAGCTTGATCCGAATCTGATCATCGTCTGTCAGGGAGGCGGCAACTTCGGGGATTTATATCCGTACTATCAAGGATTTAGAGAGAAAATCGTTCAAACCTATCCGAACCACAAAATCGTCATCCTGCCGCAATCGATCTATTATCAGAATGAAGATAACTTAAAACGGACAGCTGACATTTTCTCTGCCCATTCAAATCTGCATATCATCACAAGGGAAAAAGCCTCCTATGCAACGGCACAGGCGTACTTTCAAAACAATCATATCAAGCTATTGCCTGATATGGCCCACCAGCTGTTTCCCATCATTCCGACACAGCAGCCGACCGGCCAAAAGCTGAGATTTATCAGAACAGATCATGAAGCAAATGATGAGCTTCAAAGACATGCGCAAGCGGAAAGCTATGACTGGCGTACAGTGCTGTCAGCTTCAGACCGCCGGACAATCGCTTTTCTCCAAACGCTGAACGTCCTGAACAAAAAAGCGGGCAATCCTCTGCCGATCGCATTTATATGGAGAAAATACTCGGATTACATCGTCACCAAAGCCATTCGCTTTTTCAGCCGTTACCAATCGGTGGAAACGTCAAGGCTGCACGGCCATATTTTGTCCTCTCTTCTTCAAAAGGAAAACACGGTCATTGATAATTCCTACGGAAAAAACGCCAATTACTATCATACTTGGATGGAGGGAGTGCCAAATACTCAAATCATTCGGGACGCCTCAAAGAAGGAAAACCTTCCTGCTCATATGTGAGCGGAAGGTTTATTTTGATTCTCCGCGTTTTACCTTGTTGTAGGCTTCATCTAAATGCTGAATCCGCTTCAGGACAACTGAGTTTTTTGTCAGCTGATCCTGCACCAGTGTTGAGACCACAGAACGGTAGTAGCTGTTCATTGCGTGGATCTTATCCTCAGACGGGTTCATTTCAATATGCTGCTTTAAGTTTTCAATAAAATACGGTACAGAAAAAAGTTCAGACATTTCTTTGGCAGCTCCTTTTTCATAAATGTATACGGTGTCATCCCAATCATGTACAATGAAGAAAGGGGAGTGAGCAAGATGGATATGAAACTTCAGCAAGTACAAGTACTAAAGCCTCAACTGACACAGGAGCTCAGGCAGGCCATCACGCTGCTTGGCTATCATTCGGCGGAACTGGCCGAATACATTGATGAGCTCTCACTGGAAAACCCTCTTATTGAACGAAAGGAAACAGACACACCGCCACTATCTTACCATAAAACAAACATAAACAGGATCAGCAGGCAGGAGGCGGGCCTTCAATTAAGCAATCCGCAAAAAACACTGCAGGATGTCCTCAAACAGCAGTCACTGGATATGAATCTGTCAAACACTGAAAAAAAGATTTTTAATTATCTGATACATTCGCTTGATTCAAACGGATATCTGGAGGAAGATGTGGAGGAGGCAGCCCGGCGCCTGTCTGTTTCGGCAGAGGAAGCGGAAGCGGTTCTGAGAAAACTACAGTCGCTTGAACCAGCGGGAATCGGCGCAAGATCTCTTCAAGAGTGTATTCTGCTGCAATTACAGCGTCTCCCGAACAGAAATGAACAGGCAGAACTGCTTGTTTCAGAACACTTTGATGTATTTGCGCAAAAAAACTGGAAAGCGCTTTCAAAAGAAACTGGAATCCCGCTTCACGCGATTCAGGATATTTCTGATAAAATTGCTGCGCTTCACCCAAGACCCGGCCTTCTGTTTGCCAGTCCGGAGCAGGATATGTATATTGAACCTGACATTTTCATCATCGTTAAAAACGGCCAGATCACAGCGGAACTGAACAGCCGCTCGTTCCCGGAGATTGAGCTGCATCCGCAGTACAGGCCGCTTCTATCGTCGGGCGCCTGTCAGGATACGGTTTCCTATTTATCTGCGAAATATCAGGAGTGGCGCTGGCTGAGCCGCGCGCTGAAGCAGCGGAAGCAGACGATCACCAGAATTGTAAATGAGCTGACCGCGCGTCAAAAAGATTTTTTCCTGAAAGGGCGGAGCGCCATGAAGCCGCTGACACTGAGAGAGGTGGCGGATTGTCTGGGCCTGCATGAATCAACCATCAGCCGGGCCATTAAAGGGAAAACGATACAAACGCCTTACGGATTGTTTGAGATGAAGATGTTCTTCTCAGGAAAAGCAGAGGCCTCTGGGGATGGCGATACATCCAACTATGCGGTCAAAACGCATCTTCAAGCATTGATTCAGCAAGAGGATAAAACAAAACCCCTCTCAGATCAAAAGCTTGCCGACCTGTTATATGAACAGCACCGCATCCAAATCTCCAGACGCACAGTGGCGAAATACCGCGATCAATTGAACATTCCGTCATCGGCAGCAAGAAAACGGTACAAATAAAATCCTCCCTGTAAGGGAGGATTTTTTTACGGGATCATCCAGCTGAAAAACTGGTGCTGCAAAAAGGTGATGATACAGACGAGCAGCAGCAAAAACAAGCTGTGCTTGATCGTAAAGCGGAAAAGATCCGACTCCTTCCCGGCGAGTCCGACTGCCGCACACGCGACCGCGATCGACTGCGGGGAAATCATTTTGCCGGTGACGCCGCCTGATGAATTGGCCGCGACCGATAGGACAGGGTCCATTCCGACCGACAAGGCCGTTACTTTCTGCAGGTTTCCAAACAGCAGGTTAGCCGACGTATCCGAGCCGGTAATAAAGACGCCGAGCCAGCCGAGAACCGGCGAAAAGAAGGTAAACATCGAGCCTGTCAGCGCCAGCGTCATGCCGAGCGTCGTGCTCATTCCCGAGGAGTTGGTGACATATGCAAAACCAACGACCGAGGCGATCGTTAAAATCGGAAACTTCAATTCCTGCAGTGTTTCGCTAAAAACAGCTCCCCATTCTTTCCACGAAATGGACGTGATGAATTTTGACAGCACTGCGGCAATTAAAATCGCGGTTCCTGCCGAACCGAGCACCTCAAGCTTATAAACAGCTTCAATCGGAGTGCCGTCAGCATTGACGATCTGATTGTTCAAAAAAGGCACCCCAGGAGCAAACGTCAGCTGTTCTCCAATCACATTCAGCCATTTTAAGACAACGGCTGTGCCTTCGTAATGCCCTGTCAGCGCGGATTTGACCGAAGGAATGCCCCAAACAGAAATCATCACCGTCAGCAGCAGAAACGGCGACCAGGCCTTAAAAATCTGCCCCCCGGTGTAAGCCGGTGCATCAGGGTGCAGTTTTGCCGCTTCAATCGCGGCGGCCGATTCCTGCTCCCCCGCAAACCGGAATGTCTTCTTCGGCTTCCACCATTTTAAAAACACAGCTAGCGCAGCCATCGACACTAGCGCCGACAAAACATCCGGCAGCTCCGGCCCCAGAAAGTTGGAGCTGAGATACTGAACAGCGGCAAAGGAAACACCGGAAACAAGAATCGCCGGCCATACCTCAAAGGCTTTCCTGAATCCGCTCATAATGATAATTAAATAAAGAGGAATAAATACAGATAAAAACGGCAGCTGCCGCCCGACCATTTGAGAAATCTCCATCGCCGGAATCCCTGTCGGCCCTTCTACAGCTGTAATCGGAATCCCAATCGCCCCGAAGGCTACTGGCGCCGTATTGGCAATCAAACAGATCCCCGCCGCATAAAGAGGGTTAAAACCGAGGCCGACAAGCAGTGCGGCCGAAATCGCGACCGGCGCCCCGAAGCCCGCCGCTCCTTCTAAAAAAGCCCCGAATGAGAAAGCGATCAGCAGCGCCTGAAGCCGGCGGTCATCGGTAATGGAGAGAACAGAGCTGCGAATAATATCAAACTGTCCCGTTTTTACAGTGATTTTATACAAAAAAACAGACGTCACAATGATCCAGCCGATTGGCAGAATGCCGTATACGGCTCCTTGTGTAGCGGACATCAGCGCTTTTTCCGCCGGCATCCCGTAAATCAATACAGCAATCAGCAGCGCGATTCCCAAGGTGGACAATCCCGCCGTATACCCCTTCATTCGTTTAATTGCGAGTGCCCAGAAAAAGAAAATAATCGGTACAAGTGCGGCAAGCGCAGATAAAAGCAAATTTCCCCCTATAGGCGTATATGCCTGTGTCCATTGCATCCCAAACCCCTCCTTCAAACATAACTGGCTATGTGTAAGCGGTTTCTAAAGATGATATGATCATCTGATGACTAGATAATAAGACCAGTTACCTAGCATTATATTTTGAAAAAAATCAAAGTACAAGACTTTTTGACGAAATTGTCTAAATCTTTTGGCGGCGCCCAAAAGGGAGTATAATAGATCGTAAACAGCCAGACCTACAAGTTGCGGGGTGAATTGCATTGAAATATAAACAGATTAAAACAAAGAAGATATATGAAGAAGTAGCGGATGCATTATTAGATATGATCAAAACCGGCCAATTGAAGCCGGGGGATAAATTAGACTCCGTGCAGGCGCTTTCTGAAAGCTTTCAAGTCAGCCGTTCAGCGGTGCGCGAAGCGCTTTCCGCATTAAAAGCGATGGGGCTTGTCGAAATGAAACAGGGAGAAGGCACCTATCTGAAGGAGTTTGAACCTGATCAAATTTCTCAGCCTCTGTCAGCCGCCCTTTTAATGAAAAAAGAAGATGTCAAACAGCTGCTCGAGGTCAGAAAGCTGCTTGAAATCGGCGTGGCTTCATTAGCTGCCGAAAAACGGACAGAAGAGAATCTCCAAAGCATTCATGCGGCGTTAAAGGAAATGGGGGAGATTGAAGCAGACGGGGAGCTAGGTGAAAAAGCAGACTTCGCCTTTCATTTGGCACTCGCTGACGCTTCACAAAACGATCTGCTCAAACATCTGATGAATCACGTATCATCATTGCTGCTGGAAACGATGAGAGAAACGCGGAAAATCTGGCTGTTTTCCAAGAAGACCTCGGTACAGCGGCTTTACGAGGAGCATGAACGGATTTATAATGCCGTGGCTGCCCAAGACGGAGCACAGGCGGAAGAAGCGATGCTGGCACACTTGACGAATGTGGAAGATGTCCTTTCGGGATATTTTGAGGAAAACGTGCAATAACCGACTCATTTCCCGGGCAATTCTGCCGGTGCATACACACAACCAAGACTGAGCTGTAATGGTTCAGTCTTATTTACATTGTGCGGCTGACACAGCTTGACATTTACGAAAAAGAAAGTAAAATATTTTACTAAAACGAACACTGGCATGTTTGAAAATGGAGGCAGATATAATGGCGACAATTAAAGATATCGCACAAGCCGCGGGATTTTCGATTTCAACCGTTTCCCGTGTTTTAAATAACGATGAGAGCCTTTCTGTACCGGACGAGACGCGTGAAAAGATATATGAAGCCGCGGAGAAACTTAATTATCGCAAGAAAACTGTAAGGCCTCTGGTGAAACACATTGCTTTTTTATATTGGCTGACAGATCAAGAGGAGCTGGAAGATGTCTATTTCAAAACAATGAGATTAGAAGTAGAGAAATTGGCGAAAACCTTCAATGTCGACATGACGATCTATAAAATAACGGACGGTATTGAATGCATTCCAGCTCATACAGAAGGTTTTATTGCCGTGGGCACCTTTTCTGATAAAGAATTAGCGTTTCTCAGAAATCTGACGGAGAACGGTGTTTTTATTGACTCTTCCCCTGATCCCGACCATTTTGATTCGGTAAGGCCGGACTTAGCGCAAATGACGAAGAGAACGGTAAACATCCTAGTTGAAAAAGGGCATAAGAATATCGGATTTATTGGCGGCACGTACAAAAATCCGAACACGAATCAAGATGAAATGGATATTCGTGAAAAAACGTTCCGATCCTATATGCAGGAAAAAGGGATGCTGGACGAGCGCTATATTTTATGCCACCGCGGCTTCTCCGTCGAAAATGGCTACCGCCTGATGACTAAAGCGATTGAAGCATTGGGTGATCAGCTTCCGACCGCCTTTTTTATCGCGGCAGACCCGATTGCGGTCGGCTGTCTGCAGGCCCTGAATGAAAAAGGAATCGCGATACCAAACAGAGTGAGCGTCGTGAGCATCAATAACATCAGCTTTGCCAAGTACGTCTCTCCGCCGCTGACGACCTTTCATATTGATATCAAGGAACTATGTAAAAACGCTGTGGAATTATTGCTTGAGCAAGTGCTGGAAAAGCGGAAAACGGTTAAAACGTTATATATGGGAGCTGAATTAATCGTCAGAAAGAGCATGAATTAAATCGTTTCAAAATGGCTTAGTATTCTAAGTCATTTTTTTGTTTGGTAAAAAAATTTACTTATAAGAGTGAATAGTTTGTTTACACATTTTCTTAGTCATGCTATATTATTTTTAAAGCGCTTTCATCTAATACGGAAGGGTGACAATTGATGAAAATGATAAAAAAGTACGCCGGTGTCATGCTCTGCGCGGCTGTCAGTTTATCTTTAGCCGCCTGCGGACCGCAGGAAAGCAGCAGCGAAAAAACAAGTTCAAAGGGCTCAGAGCTTGTCGTGTGGGAGGATAAAGAAAAAAGCATCGGCATTAAAGACGCTGTTGCCGAATTTGAAAAAGAACATGATGTAAAGGTCAAAGTTGTTGAAAAACCTTATGCCCAGCAGATTGAAGATTTGCGTATGGACGGCCCGGCCGGCACAGGGCCTGACGTGTTAACAATGCCCGGTGACCAGATCGGAACGGCTGTCACAGAGGGATTAATCAAAGAATTAAACGTTGAAAAGGATGTTCAATCGCTCTACACAGACGCATCCATTCAATCTCAAATGATTGATCAGAAGATTTATGGCCTGCCTAAAGCCGTCGAAACAACAGTGCTTTTTTATAACAAAGATCTCATCTCAGAGGACGAATTGCCGCAAACGCTGGAAGAGTGGTACGACTACTCTAAAAAAACGGCTGATGGCAGCAAATTTGGATTTTTAGCCTTATTTGATCAAATTTATTACGCGCAAAGTGTCATGGGCGGGTACGGCGGATATATCTTTGGAAAGGATAAGGATGGAAACGATGATCCGTCTGATCTTGGAATCAATAATGAAGGCGCTGTCAAAGGTGCTGAGCTGATTCAGAAGTTTTATCAAGACGGCTTATTCCCGGCTGGCATTGTCGGAGAGCAGGGAATAAATGTACTCGAGTCGCTGTTTACAGAAGGAAAGGCTGCCGCGATTATCTCAGGCCCGTGGAATGTAGAAGCCTTTTCAAAAGCGGGAATTGATTATGGCATCACCAAGCTTCCGAAGCTGGAAAACGGCAAAAACATGAGCTCCTTTATCGGCGTCAAAAGCTACAATGTCAGCGCATTTTCAAAACATGCAGAGCTGGCGCAAGAGTTAGCCGTTTTTCTGACAAATGAAACGAATTCCAAAAAACGATATGAACAAACGAAAGAAGTTCCGGCCGTTCAATCATTAGCAAGTGACACGGCTATTATGAAAAGCGAAGCGGCACGGGCGGTCACCGAACAATCCCGATTCTCAGAGCAGACGCCGAATATACCTGAAATGAATGAAATATGGACCCCGGCTGATTCAGCATTACAAACGATTGCAACAGGAAAAGCGGACCCGAAAAAAGCCTTAGATCAGGCTGCCGAAACAGCCAAAGGGCAGATGAAGGCAAAGCATAGCGGAACATAAAGAGAAAAGTAGATTTGTATTGTAAGAGAGGTGAAAACGGTGCAGCATCGTAAAGTCGCTTTGTTATTGTCAATCATTCCGGGCCTTGGTCAATTCTACAACAAACAATGGATTAAAGGCCTCCTGTTTCTCCTCTTGGGCGCATCGTTTTTTGCGGTATTTGGAGATTTGCTGAATATGGGGCTTTGGGGAATCTTTACGCTGGGAACAGAGGTGCCGCGGGATAACTCGGTGTTTCTGCTGGCGGAAGGCATTATCGCTGTCATTGTGACATGCTTTGGACTTGCGGTATATTATGTGAATTTGCGAGACGCTTATCAAAGCGGAAAACGCCGTGATGAAAAGAGGCCCTTGAGCTCTCTCAAGGAACAATATCAAAATATCGTCGCTCAGGGCTATCCATATGTCGTCAGCGGACCATCTCTGTTTATTTTAGTTTTCGCGGTGATTTTTCCCATCTTATTCAGCTTTGCCTTAGCTTTTACAAACTATGATTTATATCATTCTCCTCCTGCTAAATTAGTAGATTGGGTTGGTTTTCAAACCTTCACTGATATTTTTACTGTCGATATTTGGCGCTCGACCTTTTTTGATGTGCTGGCTTGGACGGTGGTGTGGACACTTTGTGCTTCCACTCTGCAAGTCAGTCTGGGGATATGTCTGGCGATCATTGTGAATCAGAAAGACATCCGGTTTAAACGGTTTTTCCGGACTATTTTGATTTTGCCATGGGCTGTTCCCGGATTTGTCACGATTTTAATTTTTGCAGGTTTGTTTAACGATAGTTTCGGCGCAATGAATCATGACATCTTGGCTTTCTTTGGCATTGATCCGCTTCCGTGGATGACAGATGCGAATTGGTCGAGGCTGGCGCTGATCCTCATGCAAGGCTGGCTTGGTTTTCCGTATATCTTCCTTGTTTCAACGGGTGTTTTGCAATCGATTCCTGAAGATCTTTATGAAGCGGCGACAATTGATGGTGCTTCCATCTTCTCAAAGCTGAGATACATCACGCTCCCGATGGTGTTCATTGCGATGGCTCCGATTATCATTACGCAGTTCACATTTAATTTTAATAACTTCAATATTATTTATCTTTTCAATGGAGGCGGTCCGGCTGTTGCGGGATCAACAGCCGGCGGAACAGATATCCTCGTATCGTGGATTTATAAATTGACGATGCAGTCCAGCCAATATTCCCTTGCGGCTGCTTTAACCATTTTATTGTCTGTGTTTGTGATCGCCATTGCATTGTGGCAATTCAGACAGACGAAGTCTTTTAAAGAGGAGGGCTGAGACATGCTGGCAGATATGAAGGTCAGAAAATTTATGCGGCTCCTTTTCTCTTACTTGTTTTTAGCCTGCATGGCGGTCATCATTGTGTATCCTCTCCTTTGGACGGCAGGCGCCAGCTTTAATCCCGGCAACAGTTTAATCAGTACATCCCTCATTCCGAAGAATCCGACATTTGACCACTACAAAGAATTATTTGCGGGAAAAGAAAGCCTTCAATATGTGCAGTGGTATATCAATTCGATAAAAATCAGCCTGTTTACGATGGCTGGCTCACTGATCTGTGTGACGTTTACGGCTTATGCGTTTTCCCGCTTTCGGTTTAAAGGGAGGAAATACGCATTAACGCTCTTTTTATTGCTGCAAATGATTCCTCAGTTTTCTGCATTGATCGCCTTGTTTGTGCTGGCTCAAATGTTAGGAATGGTCAACAGCCATTGGCTGCTGATCCTGCTTTATATCGGCGGCCTGATCCCGATGAATACGTACTTGATGAAAGGATATATGGATTCCATTCCGATTGATTTAGACGAAAGCGCAAAGATTGACGGGGCAAGCAGCACGAGGATCTTTTTGCAGATCATCCTGCCTTTGTCAAAACCGATGGCGGCAGTGGTTGCGATGAATGGATTTACCGGCCCGCTCGGAGATTTTGTTTTGTCATCAACGATATTGAGAACACCTGAATCATATACATTGCCCGTAGGCTTATTCAATTTAGTCAATGATGTCATGGGAGCAAGCTATACGACATTTGCGGCGGGTGCCTTGCTCATCAGCATTCCGGTTGCCGTCATCTTTATCATGCTGCAAAAGAATTTTGTGTCCGGATTAACCGCAGGCGGAACGAAAGGATAAGAGAATAAGGGGGAGAAAATCATGTCAAAGCTTGAAAAAAAGCACGTTACAAAAGCGAAATTTATGCTCCACGGAGGAGACTACAACCCTGATCAATGGCTGGATCGGCCGGATATTTTAGCCGACGATATAAAGCTGATGAAGCTTTCCCATACCAATACGTTTTCTGTCGGCATTTTTGCATGGAGTGCGCTTGAGCCGGAGGAAGGTGTATATCAATTTGAATGGCTTGATGATGTTTTTGACCGTATCCACAGTATCGGCGGCCGTGTCATTTTAGCAACGCCGAGCGGAGCGCGTCCTGCCTGGCTGTCGCAAACCTACCCTGAAGTGCTGCGGGTCAATGCCTCCAGAGTGAAACAGCTGCACGGCGGACGGCATAACCACTGCCTGACGTCCAAGGTCTATCGTGAAAAAACGCGGCACATCAACCGTTTATTAGCAGAAAGATACCGCGGACATCCATCGCTTTTCATGTGGCATATTTCCAACGAATATGGAGGAGAATGCCACTGTGACCTATGCCAGAACGCTTTCAGAGAGTGGCTGAGAATGAAATATGACAATAGTCTCAAGGTATTGAATAACGCGTGGTGGACGCCGTTTTGGAGCCATACATTTAATGACTGGTCACAAATTGAAAGCCCTTCCCCGATTGGAGAAAATGGCTTGCACGGCCTGAACTTAGACTGGCGCCGGTTTGTCACGGATCAAACCATTTCCTTTTATGAAAATGAAATCGTACCGCTGAAAGAGCTGACGCCGGACATTCCGATAACAACGAATTTTATGGGTGATACACCAGATTTAATTCCTTATCAGGGTCTCGACTACAGCAAATTTGCAAAGCATGTGGATGTTATCAGCTGGGACGCTTATCCTGTGTGGCACAATGATTGGGAAAGCACAGCAGATTTGGCGATGAAGGTCGGCTTTATCAATGATCTGTACAGAAGCCTGAAGCAGCAGCCCTTTCTATTAATGGAGTGTACGCCTAGCGCTGTCAATTGGCATAACGTAAACAAAGCAAAACGCCCGGGCATGAACCTGCTTTCATCTATGCAAATGATTGCCCACGGATCAGACAGCGTCCTCTATTTCCAATTTCGAAAATCACGAGGATCATCGGAAAAACTGCATGGGGCGATTGTGGATCATGACAACAGCACAAAGAACCGCGTCTTTCAAGAAGTGGCAAAAGTCGGGGAGACATTGGAACAGCTGTCTGAAGTCGTTGGAACGAAGAGACCGTCTGAAGCTGCTATTTTGTATGATTGGGAAAATAATTGGGCGCTTGAGGACGCTCAGGGATTTGCAAAAGCGACAAAGCGTTATCCGCAAACACTGCAGCAGCATTACCGCACATTCTGGGAACAGGATATCCCGGTCGACGTCATTACAAAAGAACAAGATTTTTCAGCGTATAAGCTGCTGATCGTCCCCATGCTGTATGTAATCAGTGAAGAAACCATTTCGCGATTAAAGAAGTTTACGGCTAACGGCGGAACCTTGGTGATGACCTATATCAGCGGAATCGTCAACGAGCATGACTTAACGTACACAGGCGGCTGGCACCCAGACTTGCAAACGATATTTGGAATTGAGCCGCTCGAAACAGATACGCTGTATCCGAAAGACCGAAATGCCGTCAGCTACCGCAATCAAACGTATGAAATGAAAGATTATGCAACGGTGATCGAATTGAAAGCCGCAACGGCAGAGGGTGTGTATCAGGATGACTTTTATGCGCATACTCCTGCGGTTACAAGCCATCAATATGAACAAGGAAAAGCGTATTTTATCGGCGCGCGTTTAGAGGATCAATTTCACCGGGATTTTTATCAAAGTTTGATAAAAGAACTGTCTTTGTCTCCGGTTTTTCCGGTTAAGCATGGTAAAGGCGTCTCCGTACAGGCGAGACAGGATCAGCACAATGACTATATCTTCATCATGAATTTTACGGAACAACAGCAGCTGGTTTCGTTTGATGAGCGTGTGAAGGATATCGTTACTGGTGAAATGCTTTCAGGAGACCTGATCTTGGAAAAATATGAAGTGAGAATTGTCGTGAACTCACATTGAGGTGTGCCTCCGCTCTATATGGGCAGGGTCTTTTTTGAAATCGCTTACGTGAGAGGGTGGAAATATGAAAAGCAGAATCATCGTGCTGTTAGCCGCTGTCATCGTCTGGAGCGGGATCGGAAGTTCGACGGGATATGCCGCCGCAGAGGGGGAGAAATATGTGTCAGAGCTTCAGGCAAATGACCTTTTTGTTAAAAAGGTAGCGGGCATGAACAAGGACTTTATCAAAGGAGTTGACGTGTCGAGCATTATTGCTTTAGAAAACAGCGGTGTAACCTTTTACAATGCAAGCGGAAAACGTCAGGACATCTTTACAACCTTAAAGCAAGCAGGTGTCAACTATGTCCGCGTCCGCATTTGGAATGACCCGTATAACGCTTATGGCAATGGTTATGGGGGAGGCAATAATGATGTTCAAAAAGCCATCCAAATCGGAAAAAGAGCAACCGCGAACGGGATGAAGCTGCTGGCAGATTTTCATTATTCCGATTTCTGGGCAGATCCTGCAAAACAGAAGGTGCCAAAGGCTTGGGCGAACTTAAGCTTCGAAGCTAAGAAAGCGAAGCTCTATGGATTTACAAAACAAAGTCTGCAAGCCATGGTCAAGGAAGGCATTGATATCGGTATGGTACAGGTCGGAAACGAAACAACAGGAGCATTTGCCGGGGAAACGGATTGGAAGAAGATGAGTCAATTATTCAATGAAGGAAGCCGGGCAGTCAGGGAAACAAATCGTGACATATTGATCGCGCTGCATTTCACCAACCCAGAAACGTCGGGACGATATTCATATATTGCTGAAACCCTCAACAAAAATAAAGTCGATTATGATGTATTTGCCAGCTCGTATTATCCATTCTGGCACGGTACGTTACACAATTTGTCCTCCGTACTGAAAGCTGTTGCGGATACGTACGGCAAAAAAGTCATGGTGGCGGAAACGTCATACACCTATACGGCTGAAGACGGAGACGGACATGAAAACACAGCGCCTAAAAGCGGTCAGACGCTGCCATACCCGATTTCAGTGCAAGGCCAGGCAAATGCCGTAAGAGATGTGATGGACGCAGTGGCAAAGACAGGAACAGCCGGATTGGGCGTTTTTTATTGGGAGCCTGCGTGGATTCCGGTCGGCCCGAAGACGCAATTGGAGAAAAATAAAACGATATGGGAAACATATGGTTCCGGATGGGCCTCCAGCTATGCAGCCGAATACGATCCTGAAGACGCAGGTAAGTGGTATGGAGGAAGTGCAGTGGATAATCAAGCTTTGTTTGATTTCAACGGACATCCGCTGCCGTCCTTACAGGTATTCAAATACGCGGAAACAGGCCATATCCCGAAAAAATAATGAAAATCCATGAGGTGTAACAACGCATTGTTATCTCTCATGGATTCTTTTATTTTACATCTACTAAAATAAAACACTCATCATCGTTCTTGGGCTCAGCTTGAAGAGATGAGAGGATTTTGTTTTTCAGCTCAGCTATAGGCAAATCAGGATGATTCTTTATTAAACGGTGTAAATAACATGATGCCGTCGGGTCCATCACACCGTCTGTATACAGAAGCAGCCTTCCGCCGCGTGTATAGTGAAGGCTGCTTGACTGAAACACCGCTTCTTCAAACATCCCAATCGGCGGTGCGGTTGCGTCCAGCGTTGATTGGGTTCCCTCGGCATCCTGCCATAATGCGGGCGGATGGCCCGCGTTGACATAATCAATTCTTTGCCGGCCTGTATCAATGATGAGGCAAATGGCGGTACAGTAATGCCTTGCTTCCTCGTCGTTTTGAAACAAACTGTGAAGATGGTAGTCTAGTTCCTTCATGACTTTGTCGGGACTGATCCCTTGTGTCATTAATCGCTGGAATAAAGGGTGGAGGGACATCGTAACTAATGCAGAAGAAATGCCGTGTCCCATCACATCAAGGAGGATCAAGCCGTAGCGGTGCTCATCGATTTGATAAAATCCATATAAGTCGCCTGATAAGTCACTGGATGCTTTATAATACGAATCAATCTGAATTTGATCATTCAAGATCGGTTCGGTCAATGAATTTTCTTGAATCTTCCTGGCGAGTTCAAGCTCTCTTTTTGTATTCGATCTGAATTGCTGATTTTGCTTATTGATCGCAAGAAGCTCTTCTTGTTTCACCTTCAGCGTCTGCAAAGCAATTTCCAGCTCCGCATTTGCTTTCTGTTTGGCGAGCAGTGCTTCCTCAGCCGCGTTTCTGGCAATCAGCAGCTCATTTTCATATTCGTTTCGCTTCCGCATCGGAATGACAACGCATTCTGTTACAGCGGCTTCCTGATCCGCTCTCCGAACTGCGTTTACAAGGACGGGGACTTCTTCCCCATTGTTTGTTTCCAGGGAGATGTACATTTCTTCAATGTGTTGTTCAAGCTGCAAAAGCGGAACAAAATAAAGCTGATAAAAAAGCTTTGCAGGAACGGTTAAAAGAGCATTGATATGCTGACCGATCACCTGTTCCGATTCGTAATCAAGAATCTTAAGCAAGGTGTGATTGACAGCAAAAATTGTACCCTCTTCAGATAAAGTAAGGAAACCGCATGGTGCATAATTCAATTGTTGATCCATTCAGAGGGTCACCTCTATCCCTTTCGTTCCTAAATCACGTATGCGTTCAAATAATCGCTGATCAGCTGTATCGTCTCTTCGGGATGGCTCATATGCGGGCAGTGCCCGTTGGCTTTCATCTGTATGAGTGTGCTGTAAGGGAGATGCTTTTGCATATACTCACCTACTAATGACGGTGCAATGACATCATTCGAACATTGCAGGATAAGCGAAGGCACGGTCACCTTTGGCAGATCTTTTCGATGATCTGAAAAAAACGCCGCCTTCGCGAATTGCCGTGCGATGATAGGATCAGTAGAACAAAAACGGCTTTCCAGCTCTTCCTTAATTTCTGGCCGATCCGGCTGATTCACTACGGTCGCCGCAAAAACGGTTGCCCAGCCTATGTAGTTTTTCTCCATCATATCTATTAACCCAAGGAGCTGCTCTTCCTCAAAACCTCCGTAATATTCAGGCGGATCATTTAAATAGCAAGGAGAAGGCCCCACCATAATCAGTTGTGAAAAAAGCTCGGGACGTCGTAATGATGCAAGCATGCCAATCACAGCCCCCACAGAATGCCCCACAAAAACGGCTTTTGACAGATCTAACGCTTCACAAACATCCAGAACATCCTGGGCATAGCCGTCAAGTGTGCGGTAACGAACCATATCATATGCGTGCAAATCAGAATTTCCCGCACCTACGTAATCAAATAGAATCAGCTGGTATTCGTCTTCAAAGGCAGGAACTACGGCATCCCACACACTTTGATCACACCCGAATCCAGGTGCAAATACAATTGGTGTTGTGCCGTTCCCCCTCACCTTCACATGATTCCTAGTCAAAATAGCTTGATCCATAGTCGGCTCCTTTCAGCTAAAACGACATGAAGATTAATATGTATATCATACCACTTCAAGGCGTGAATTGCGGGCTTTCTATGAAAGTAAATAGGCGTCTTGCAGAAAGAGGACATGCGGCATGGAGAGCTGGATTGATTGGAAGATGTAGCGGAAGGATTGCCTAGGGCCGGATATAATATAAAGCGGTAATATCATCTGAATGACACAAATGACATTTGTCATCTCAAATCATGACATCCCTTACTAAAATCATCTGATCCGGTATTTTACAATCAATGTAAGCAATCAGGAGGTGCTCATAAAATGAATGAGGTTGTGTCAGTAAGAAATGTCACAAAACATTTTCAGCAAAAAACAGCAGTGAAGAACATTCATTTCAGCATAGGAAAAGGAGAAATCGTGGCCATCCTTGGCCCGAATGGCGCAGGGAAGACAACAGCGATCTCTATGATGCTGGGATTGCTGAAGCCAAGTGAGGGTGAAATCAAATTATTTAACCGTCAGCCTGATGAAAAACAGGTGCGTGAAAAAATCGGTACCATGCTGCAGGAAGTAAGTGTCATGCCGGGATTAAAGGTCTGCGAAACCCTCGAGCTTATCCGCAGTTATTATCCCCATCCATTATCCATGAAAGAGCTTGTCTCGCTGACAGCACTCACAAAAGAAGATTTGAAAACACCGGCAGAGAAATTATCCGGCGGACAAAAACGCCGTCTGAGCTTTGCTTTGGCACTTGCCGGCAATCCGGAGTTACTTGTATTTGATGAACCGACTGTCGGAATGGACACGACATCAAGACACCAGTTTTGGAAGACAGTGAACAGCTTGGCGGATCAAGGAAAGACCATTATTTTTTCAACTCATTATTTACAGGAAGCAGATGATGCCGCGCAGCGCATTTTGTTTTTTGCTGAAGGACGGCTTGCCGCAGACGAAACGCCGAAGCAAATCAGAGCAAGGATTCAGAAGCAGTCTGTTTCCTTTAAGGTTTCATCGGATGAATCATTGGAAAAGCTCTATCGGCATCCGGAAGTAGAACGAGTGACTCAAAAGCATCAGCGAGTCAGCATTCAAACGTCAAATACCGATAAAGTGTTAGGGCTCATCTTTCAAGAAAACATCAATGCACATGATATTCGAATCGAACAAGGAACGCTCGATGAGGCATTTCGACAGCTTGCTGACGGGAACAGGGAGGCGATGTGAAATGAACATGCTGCGGAAACAGTGCATAGCTGAAATGAAAAGGGTGCTCAGGAATAAATACTTTGTGTTTTGGTCGCTTGTTATGCCGATTGCCTTTTACTATCTCTTTACAAACGTAGTGAATACCAATGTTCCTGACAAGGATGCCTGGAATGCCCATTATTTAATGTCAATGACCACTTTCAGCGTAATGGGTTCGTCTATGATGACGCTTGGAATCCGTTTGGTACAAGAACGGGCACAAGGCTGGTCAGTTTTTA
Source organism: Bacillus sp. FSL R5-0434 (assembly GCF_038004745.1). NCBI lineage: Bacteria > Bacillati > Bacillota > Bacilli > Caryophanales > Bacillaceae > Bacillus > Bacillus sp. FSL R5-0434. The sequence goes on along the minus strand of NZ_JBBORV010000001.1, from coordinate 3,418,678 downwards.
TCCGCATCACGCCTCTGCCGGATTATATTTATTTGGCGGCTCAGATGATCGGGCAAAGTGTCATTCATCTTTTATCTATTACTGTCATCTTTCTTGCCGGCGCCATCATAAACGGCATTGACTTGTCACCGTTTGAATGGGTCATGAGCGGGCTTTGGATTTTAATTGGGGCATTTCCGTTTTTAGCGTTAGGGACATTAATCGGTCTCATGAGAAAAGTAGAAACGGCAGCCGGGGTCAGTAATGTGCTTTACATGCTGCTGGCGATAAGCGGGGGCATGTGGATGCCGATCGAGGTCATGCCGGACATATTGAAAAACATAGGTCAATGGCTCCCGTCTTATCATTTTGGGAGCGGAGCGTGGGCTCTTGTTCAAGGCGAGCTTCCAACCTGGAAAAATATTCTGATGTTAATCGCTTATTTAGTGATCTTCATGCTACTATTTAAGTATATAAGAAGAAAACAAGAAGCGGTGTAATACATGAAACTCATAAATTCCATATTTCCAAAGCATTTCGGTTTTTTCCCTTATATCTTTTTGGTGTATACCATTATGCCGTTTCTTTCTTTATTGAGAGAATCAGGCAGCAAACAAGTGCTGGGATATGGCATGCTGCTCCTATTTGTTGTGACATATCGTCAATTGTTCGTCAGTGCGGACAGACCTTCATTTACGTATTGGTTATGCGCGCAAATGGCCATTATTTTTATTTATAGTTTGTTTTATCATATCAGCTATATTTATTTAGGCTTTTTCCCGGCAAACTTTGTGGGCTATTACCGTGAGAAAACGAAGTTCAACCGTGCTTTCTTTGGGCTTGTCTTCATGCTGATATTTCCTTGCCTGTATCATTTTCTGGCGGATTCTGCTTCGATCAGGGAGCTGTTTTCTGTTCTTCCGTTTCTGGTCATTATGCTGATTTCTCCCTTCGGAATTCGTTCCATGTTTCGAAGAATAGAGCTTGAAAAAAAGCTTGACCAAGCCAACGAACATATAAAGGAACTCACCAAAAGGGAGGAACGTGTTCGGATAGCCCGCGATCTTCATGATACACTCGGCCATACCCTCTCGCTCCTCACGTTAAAAAGCCAGCTGATTCAGCGGCTGGCGGCAGCCGATGCAGAACGGACCAAGCTTGAAGCGAAAGAAATGGAAACAAGCTCGCGTGCGGCACTCAAACAAGTTCGTGAGCTTGTAGCGGATATGAGAACGGTCACCATGACGGAGGAGCTAGCCAACATTCGGCACATTTTAAGAGCGGGTAATATTACCTTTCAATACGAAGGGGCCGAAGATTTTACAGACATATCTCCCGTCACTCAAAATATTGTCAGTATGTGTATGCGGGAGGCAGTGACAAATATCATCAAGCACAGCAAAGCGACCCATTGTGCAGTCACCATTTCTCAATATGCCGACAAAATGACCGTTCTCATAAGGGATGACGGAACAGGAGCGGTGAAGGAGAAGATGTTTGGGAATGGATTGCGGGGAATGGAAGAGCGGCTGATGTTTATTGACGGAGAGATGACTCTTTCAGACCATAACGGAACGGTGTTGACACTGACGATTCCGCTCATTAGAAAAGCAGAATGATAGGAGGACGAAATAGATGATTCGTCTGTTTATTGCTGAGGATCAGCGAATGCTTTTAGGCGCTCTGGGATCCTTGCTTGACCTGGAAGAGGATATGAAGGTCATCGGACAAGCGTTAAATGGAGAAGAGGCGCTGAAAGCCATTCTCAGGCTGGAGCCGGATGTCTGCATCATGGACATTGAAATGCCGGTTCACAGCGGGCTGGAGGTTGCAGAGGAGCTAATGAAAAAAGGCTGTAAAAGCAAGGTCATTATTCTGACAACCTTTGCCCGCCCAGGATATTTTGAACGCGCCGTCAAAGCCGGCGTACACGGATATCTTTTGAAGGATGGGGAAATTGACGATCTGGCAGATGCCATACGAAAGTGTGTAAAGGGAAAACGGATGTTCAGCCCGGAATTAACCTTCAACATGATTCGTGATGAAAATCCGCTGACTGTAAGAGAACAAGAAATACTGCGGCTGGCTGCTTTAGGCAAGACAACAAAAGACATCACACTTGAACTCTATTTATCTCAAGGCACAGTCCGAAACTATATTTCAGAAATCATCCAAAAACTGAATGCGAAAAATCGGACAGAAGCGGCTAGTATTGCTGAGGAGAAAGGATGGATTTAATGAGGAACCTGGTTAATCATACATAACCAGGTTCCTTTTTATTTACATGGTTATTTTCGGTTATCTATTTGTCCGTCCGCAAAGCTGGTACTATACACCAGGGTTATGGGATATGTCAGGTTCAGCGTTCATCGGTGCTTTTTTGTTTGAAACCCTTTTGCGCTAATGAGAGGAGGCGCGGGTTGGATCGTCCTTCTCAGTGCTCTTTCGTTCCTTTATCTCTTTGTGAAAACATATAAGAAATACGCAGGAACATTAAAAAGCAATATCAGCCCTTTTGAACGCTCTGTCCTATGTACAGGCGTTTTTTTATTGCTGAAATCATTAGAAAATGCTTTCAATTTTGTGTCCAAATAGTGTACGATATTGGTAAAAGCTTTAACTTCAGGTCATCAGATGACCAGATCATATATTGGGGATGAGAGAGGGGTTCATCATGAAAGTCTCACTTTTTGTCACTTGTCTTGTTGATATGTTTCAAACAAACGTAGGAAAAGCAACGGTAGAGCTGCTTGAGCGGCTCGGATGTGAGGTTGATTTTCCGGAGGGGCAGATCTGCTGCGGGCAGCCGGCTTACAACAGCGGTTACGTCAATGACGCCAAAAAAGCAATGAAACGAATGATTGAAACGTTTCAGGAGTCAGATTATGTCGTCAGTCCATCCGGTTCCTGCACCACAATGTTCAGGGAGTATCCGCACCTGTTTAAAGATGATCCGAAATGGGCGGATAAAGCGCAGAAGCTGGCGGATAAAACGTATGAATTAACAGATTTTATCGTCAACGTTCTTGGGGTAGAGGATGTCGGCGCGACCCTTCATAAAAAAGCGACCTTACATACGTCATGCCATATGACGAGGCTGCTTGGCGTATCTGAGGAGCCGATGAAACTGCTGAGCCATGTGAAGGGGCTTGAATTCACGTCACTTCCGGGGAAACACAACTGCTGCGGATTCGGAGGAACGTTCTCTGTTAAAATGGCGCAGATTTCTGAGCAGATGGTTGATGAGAAAGTCGCATGTGTGGAGGAAACGGGAGCAGAGGTGCTCATCGGCGCTGACTGCGGCTGTTTGATGAATATCGGGGGACGGCTCGGCCGAAAAGACAAGAATGTCAAAGTGATGCACATCGCCGAAGTGCTCAACAGCAGATAACACTGGATACAGAGGGGGAAAAGGATCATGGCGATGAAAATCGGTACTGACGCTTTTAAAAAGCGGGTATCACAGGGGATCGATAATGAATTTATGAGAGGCGCTGTTTCGGGTGCGCAGGAGCGTCTGCGGACGAGACGGCTGGAAGCAGCCGAAGAGCTGGGAAACTGGGAAGAATGGCGTTCGTTATCTGAGGAGATCAGACAGCATGTCCTTGAAAATCTTGATTTTTATTTGGAGCAGCTTGCATCCAATGTATCAAGCAGAGGAGGACACGTTTATTTTGCTGAGACAGCTGAAGAAGCATCCTCTTATATCCGCAGCGTGATTCAAAAGAAAAACGGCAAAAAAATCGTAAAGTCTAAATCTATGGTGACAGAAGAAATCAATCTGAATGAAGTGCTGGAGAAGGAAGGCTGCGAAGTCGTCGAAACTGACCTCGGCGAATATATTTTGCAGATTGATGATCACGACCCGCCGTCACATATTGTGGCACCGGCTCTTCATAAAAATAAAGAGCAGATTCGCGATGTGTTTAAAGAAAGACTGGACTATAAACACACAGAAAAACCGGAAGAGCTCGTTATGCATGCGCGCGGCATCCTCCGGAAAAAATTCCTGGAAGCCGATATCGGCATTACCGGCTGCAACTTTGCCATTGCCGACACGGGTTCAGTCAGCCTTGTAACCAATGAAGGAAACGGGCGGCTTGTCACGACATTGCCGAAAACACAAATCACTGTCATGGGAATGGAGCGCATTGTCCCGTCATTTTCCGAATTTGAAGTGCTTGTCGGCATGCTGACAAGAAGTGCTGTCGGACAGCGGCTGACGAGTTATATCACGGCCTTAACCGGCCCCAAACTGGAAGACGAAATCGACGGCCCGGAGGAATTCCATCTTGTCATTGTTGACAATGGCCGGTCCAACATTCTCGGCACCGAATTTCAGTCTGTGCTGCAATGTATCCGCTGTGCTGCCTGTATCAATGTCTGCCCTGTGTACCGCCATGTCGGCGGACACTCATACGGCTCGATCTATTCGGGGCCGATCGGGGCCGTTTTATCGCCGCTGCTCGGCGGTTATGACGATTATAAGGAGCTGCCGTACGCGTCTACACTGTGCGCGGCTTGTTCAGAAGCCTGCCCGGTCAAAATCCCGCTTCATGAGCTGCTTCTCAAGCATCGTCAGAACATCGTCGAAAAAGAAGGCAGAGCGCCGATCAGTGAAAAGCTTGCGATGAAAGCATTCGGTCTTGGGTCTTCCTCTTTGTCGCTTTATAAAATGGGCTCAAAATGGGCGCCGGCCGCCATGACGCCTTTTACAGAGGATGACAAAATTTCGAAAGGGCCCGGCCCGCTAAAAGGCTGGACGCAAATCCGCGACTTCCCGGCACCGCATAAATCAAGATTCAGAGACTGGTTTACAGACAGAGAAACAAGTGAACGCACGAAGGAGGAGCAGTGATGACGAAGGGAACCATTCAGAATCAAGAGAGCTTTTTAAACCGGATCGCGTCACGCCTTGGCCGAGACAGAAGAACGGGTGGCGTGGCCGTCCCTGAGTGGGCGCATCAGCCGCAATATAAAACATTTGAAGGGTATTCGGCCGATGACTTAGTCACGGTGCTCAAAAACCATTGTGTCAAAATCCATACTGAGCTGATTGAGACGGATTCAATCGGTTTGTACGATGCCTTGCGCGAACAAGTCAGCCGGTTTTCCGGAGGGCCTGTCATCATTCCGAAGGACCCCCGGTTTGAGGCTTACGGTTTAAATAGCCTGCTCACCAAAGACTGGCCTGGTGAAGGAACGCAAGTCTGGGAATGGGATGCTGACCAAGGTGAAGAAAATATCAAAAAAGCGGAGCAAGCGAATGTGGGGATTACATTCAGTGAAATCACACTGGCCGAGTCGGGTACGGTTGTCCTTTATTCTTCAAAAGAAATCGGCCGCTCTGTCAGTCTTCTGCCGACAACCTATATTGCCATTGTGCCGAAATCAAGCATAGTGCCGAGAATGACACAAGCCAGTGATATCATCCGGCAAAATATCGCTGACGGTATCACGGTTCCCTCATGCATTAACTACATTACAGGACCGAGCAACTCCGCCGACATCGAAATGGATTTGGTGGTCGGTGTTCACGGTCCGGTTAAAGCGGCTTATATTCTCGTATCTGACCGCTGATCTAAAAAAGCCCGGCAACTTATGCCGGGCTTTCTGCTTGAAAAAACTTCATTTTCCAAAAATTTGGCCGATGAGAAGAATATGACGTCAAAAAGGAGGGAACGAAATGAAAAAGTGGCTGATCATAGCTGTTTCACTAGCGATTGCGATCGTTCTGTTTATGTATACAAAAACAGAAGCAAAGGCGGCCGGTATGACATTAGGCTATACAACTGGGAATACGGCATCATACAATTCTCTTACGAAATACCATAAATATATCAGCTCCATTGCCACTGATACGTTTGCGTTTGATAAAAACGGACGTGTGATTGGCGATGTCCCGAGCAAGCAGCTTACATACGCGAAAAAAAATAAAATCAAAACGTGGGCCGTCATTTCCAATTATAATGACGCTATTTATGATTTTGACGGAAACTTAGCGAATCGGGTCATGACTGACAAAACAGCGAGAAAACGATTCACAGACCAGCTCATTTCTTTGGCAAAAAAGCACCACTATTACGGAGTCAATATTGACTTTGAGGCAGTTAATCCGAAAGACCGTTCTGCATACTCAAGCTTCATTCAATATGTCTCACAAGCTTTGAAAAAGAAACATATCAAAACAATGGTTTCCGTTCCGGCCAAAAGCGCCGATAATAAAAACGATGACTGGAGCTGGCCGTATGATTATGCGAAAATCGGGAAATATGCCGACTATGTGCAAGTCATGACTTACGACGAACACGGCATTTGGGGCGAACCGGGCTCAGTGGCAAGCACAAGCTGGATCAAGCGCTCGCTGCAGTTTTCTGTCAAAAAAATAAAAGCAAACAAAGTGATCATGGGGGTCCCTGCGTACGGCTATGATTGGGATCTGAAAGACGGAAGCAGCAGCTCAGCGAAGGAATGGAATGACATCAAGTCCCTCATTAAGAAGCAGAAAGCAAAGCCGGCATTCAATAAAAAAACAGGTTCTATGACGTTTTCTTACACTGACAAAAAGAAACATAAACATGTCGTTTGGTATGAAAATGAAAAAACAATCGAAACAAAAAGCCGTCTGGCGAAACAATATAAAATAGCCGGTGTCTCTGTCTATGCTTTAGGACACGAATCGGAATCCTTCTGGAAGGCCATTCAGAAAGGGACAAAATAACAATTTCTTTTTTCTCGCAAGTTATTGACAGAGAAAAGAGAAGCACGTATATTATGTTAATATATTCAGATCATAAAATTTAAGTTTTTCAGAAAACTAAAACACATAGATTGGGAGCAGTAAAAGAAAGGTATCAGAACAGAGAGCTGCGGGATGGTGCGACGCAGCCTGATTCTTCTTTGAACTCGCCCGGGAGTGGTAGGACGAAACGGAATAGATTGAATATTCCCCATGTTTTAACGGCTAACCTTCGTTACAGGGTCAAAAAGCTGGATTCTTCTAGGAAGGATCAACAAGAGTGGTACCGCGGTCAGCCGAAGGCTCGTCGTCTCTTTATCTATTCGTATAGATAAGAGACGGCGGGCTTTTTTTGTTTTTGAAGACGAGAAGGAGAGGAATAAGAGGATGAAAAAGGACAATCAGACGTTAAAACGCACGATGACGTCCCGCCATATTATGATGATGGCGCTGGGCGGTGCAATCGGAGCAGGTTTATTTAAAGGAAGCAGTTCGGCAATCGATGTGGCAGGGCCATCGGTCATTATCGCATACCTGCTCGGCGGCATTATTTTGCTGTTTATAATGCAGGGGCTCGCAGAAATGGCTGTGCGCAACCGAAACGCGAGAACCTTCCGTGATCTTGTGCAGCAGGTGTTAGGAAATTACGCTGCATATTTCTTGGACTGGATCTACTGGAAAATGTGGGTGCTTAACATTGCGGCTGAGGCTGTTGTAGCTGCGATCTTTATTCAATATTGGCTGCCGGGCTGCCCGATCTGGGTGCTGGCATTAGCAATTTCTCTTGTTGTTACGATTGTGAACTTGCTTTCTGTAAAAATCTTTGCCGAAACTGAGTATTGGCTGGCTATGATCAAGATTACCGTTATTGTTATCTTTATTTTATTAGGATTGCTGCTCTTATTTGTATCATTCGGTGATCATACAGCTGCCGGGTTTTCGAATCTGACAGAGCACGGCGGATTTTTCCCGCACGGAGGCACCGGGCTGATCACAGCCATGCTTGTCGTCATCTATTCCTATGGCGGTACAGAAATTATCGGTGTGACGCTGGCTGAGACAAAAAATCCGGAACAGGTTGTCCCGAAAGCAGTCCGCAGCACATTAACACGGATTGTCGCATTCTACCTGCTTCCGTTTTTCATCATTGTCAGTCTGATCCCGTGGAATCAAGTGAATTCAGTTCCTGAAAGTCCTTTTGTGATGGTCTTTAAAATGGTAGGCATTCCGGGGGCGGACCATATCATGAATGCAGTCATCCTGCTTGCCATCATTTCCTCTATGAATTCAGGTTTATACGGATCGTCCCGCATTTTGTATACACAGGCAACTGACGGAAGACTGCCGCGGATCTTTTCTAAGCTTTCATCGAAAAACGTCCCGATGTTTGCGATTCTGATGTGCACTTCTTCTCTATATATTGGCGTATTGATTTCTCTGTTCGCAGGAAGCCAAACGTTTAATTACTTAATGGGTTCATTGGGATATACCGTTTTATTCATTTGGCTGATCATCGGATTCGCCCATTTGAAATCGAGAAAAGAGCAAACTGAAACACCTGCTTATTATGTCAAATGGTTCCCGTACACGACATGGTTTGCGGTTCTGGCATTACTCGCCATTCTGATCGGGGTCATCATGACAACGTCAATTGTCATTACGCTCATCACTGCGGCGATCTACCTTTTGATTACAGTTGCATATTTGGTCAAAGGACGCAAGTATCAGTAAATAAGAAAAACCCTCTTGCCACATCCGGCAAGAGGGTTTTTTTTATTGTGCGGCCTTCTCCTTTACACCAATCGACGCGGTTTTCTGTGCTTTGGATTTCGAATTCACGAGGCAGATGCTCGTGACAATCAGCAGCAGACCCGCCAAGAGGCTTAAGGTGAGCGGTTCATGCAGGAAAATGGAGCTGGCCACGATTGATATGAGCGGGATCAAAAAAGTATATGATGCGACCTTGCTTGCTTCTCCTGAACCGACAAGGGTAAAAAAGACAAGCCAGCCGAGCGCGATGACGAATACAGAGATGAACAGCAGGCTCGTGATAAAAGGAGCTGTCCATTGGATCGCGGAAAAGCTTTCTGTCCCAAAGCCGGATATCAACAGAAACACGCTTCCGATCGTCAGCTGCAAGGCGACCATCCAAATGGAATCGACGCGGCTCCCTGTTTTTTTCATATATACCGTCCCGAACGCCCAGCTGATTGCGGAACCGAGAGCGAGCAGAACCCCAATGACAGAAATATGCCCGCCAAAGCCCGCGGCACTAATGACCGCTACACCCGCAAAACCGAGGATCAGCCCGATCACTTTCATCGCAAACATCGATTCGCCAAGCCACAGCCAAGAAAACACACCCATCAGCACCGGCTGAAAGAAGACGATAGCGGAAAACAAGCCTGCTGGAAGATAATTCAGCCCGATCGTTTGCAGACCATAGAATAATGTAATATTTAAAATCGCAGAAACAAGATAAATCGGCCATGTTTCTTTTAAGCGCAATTTATGAATGCGCGGCAGTGCGACAATGACTAATAAAAGTCCGCCGATCAGCGTCCGGATGCCCGCGAACAACAATGGCGGCGAATAGGCGAGCGCTGCTTTCGACAGCGGCCAATTGACGCCCCACATGATGACGAGAAAGGCGAGCAGGAGCGCTGTCCGCGTTTTTGAGAGCTGGTTCACTTTTTGATCACTCCTTGTAGAACTTTTCCATCATATGATACGGTAGAATATAAGATAAATAAAATGAATCTTTTTTATAAGGAGCATAAGTAAATTGTTATGACCATTACACAATTAAGGGTTTTCGTAAAAATAGCTGAAACGGGAAGTTTTACAAAAGCGGGGCAGGCGCTGAACATGACGCAGCCGGCTGTCAGCCATGCGATTTCTGCCATTGAAGCAGAGCTTGATGTGAAGCTGATCATCCGTGACCGCCGCAATGGCCTGATGCTGACCGAGACAGGAAAAAAGGTTTTAGTCCACATCAGGGAAGTTTTAAAAGGTGTTGAAAAAGTTGAACAAGTCGCGGCCGCGGAAAAAGGCTTCGAATTGGGAACGATCCATATTGGCACATTCTCAACTGCCTCGGCTTATTTTATGCCGAAGCTGATCAGTGAGTTTAAACAAAAATATCCGAAACTGGAGCTCGTACTGCATGAGGGAACCGTAAATGAAGTTAAGGAGTGGCTTCACACGCGGATGATAGATGTCGGCATTCTTCTGTATCCAACAGAGGAGATGGAGTACATTCATCTGAAAAAAGATAAAATGGCCGTCGTGCTCAGAGATGATCATCCGCTTTGCAGCCGTTCAGCCATTACGCTGAAAGATCTCGATCATGAACCGATAATCGTCTGTGACGGCGGCTATGAATCACCTTTTCGCGATATGTTCAGGCAGGCGGGCGCTACGCTGAACGCCGCTTTTACAGTCTATAACATGAACACCTCGATCAATATGATCAGAGAAGGCTTGGGGCTGGCGATTTTATCAGAAATGTCCATGTCGGGCATGCCGCTGCCGGAGCATGTGGTGACGCGGGATCTCGATCCGCAGGTGTATCGGGATGTGCAGCTTGCCGTTCCTTCATTACATGAGGCTTCTTTGGCGGCTAAGCTTTTCATTGAGATGGCACAGGAACTGTTTGCGTAAAAATCAAAATGAAGAAACGTAATTTTTATTGTTCGAATCTCATCGAATCAAATTCTTTTAATCCTAAACGCAGTTGTGTTATGGTGTGATAGAAGTCCTTTCGATAAAGACATAACAGCATGAGGCTGTTTACTTATATCACAACTGCAAAGGAGAACAATATGTCTAACAACCAACGCAAAGATACCTTGCTTTCTGTCTTGAATTTATCTCCTGTTGTTCAAGGAGGAACGATAGCAGAGTCATTCCGAAACAGCATGGACTTGGCGCGCCGTGCTGAGGAATGGGGCTATCATCGCTACTGGCTCGCTGAGCATCATAATATCGAAGGTGTCGCAAGCTCTGCCACATCGGTTCTGATTGGCCATATTGCCGGCGGTACAAAGAAAATCCGCGTCGGTTCCGGCGGTATTATGCTTCCGAACCACTCTTCACTTGTAATCGCTGAACAATTCGGCACACTGGAAACACTGTATCCCGGACGGATTGATCTGGGGCTCGGACGTGCACCGGGAACAGACCAATTGACTGCAAGGGCGCTCCGCAGAAACATCAGCAGCGGTGAAGATTTCCCAGAACAATTAGAGGAACTGCGCAATTACTTTAAACCGTCAGGAAATGTGCGCAATCAAGTCCGCGCCATTCCGGGAGAGGGCATAGATGTGCCGATTTGGCTGCTGGGCTCAAGCGATTTTAGTGCCCGTCTTGCAGGTGAGCTGGGCCTTCCGTTTGCATTCGCTGCTCATTTCTCACCGGCGAATACGGTTCCCGCGTTGGAGCTGTACCGCAATTCCTTTACGCCGTCAGAAGTGCTCAACGAACCGTATGCGATGGTCGGCGTAACGATTATCGCCGCAGATACAAACGAGAAAGCACAGCATCTGGCTACATCGCATTACCAGCGATTCCTTGATCTTGTCCGCGGCACGCCGAACCAGCTGAAGCCGCCAGTAGAAGACATGGATCAAATCTGGAGCCCAAATGAAAAAGCAATGGTTCATCAACAGCTCAGTTCAACCATCGTCGGCGGTCCTGAAGAAGTGAAGGAAAAGCTTGAAGACTTTGTCAAAACAACTCAGGCCGATGAAATTATGGTCAACTCAGAAACCTTTGATCACGCTGACAGAATGCGTTCATTTGAAATCGTGGCTGACATTTGGAAAAACAGATAAAGGCCATAAAAAAGCAATGTAAAGGGGAAACCCATACATTGCTTTTTTATTCATTCAGCTTTCTTGCGGACTGGCGGATGATCAGCTCAGGCTCAAAAATGACATCTTCCTGCTTAGGCTTTTTATGCTCTAAACAGTCAATAACATATTTTGCAGCCGCTTTTCCCAGCACAGACTTCGGGTGCTTCACAGAGGTTAATTTCACCTCAGAGATTTGCGCGAAATGGGAATCATCATACCCAACGATGGACATATCCTCAGGCACCTTGATATCCATCTCCCGAAGCATATCAATAACCTTCAGTGCAATTTCATCATTATAGCAAAGAATAGCAGTCGGCATGTTTTTGCTGTTTTTCTCCAGTGTCTCTTTTACTTTCTCCAGCAGCTTTGATTCCTTTTCTTCCGTCGTAAACGTCACAATCATATCCGGAGAAGGAAATAACTCACGCTCGCGATGCGACTGTATAAATCCGTTCATCCGTTTGACACCCTGCGTGTCATCAGCTTTAAAAATACCCATCATGTGCGTATGGCCGAGAGAGAGCAGGTGCTCGGCCGCCATCATGCCGCCTTTCACATCATCCAGAGTAAAACTCGGTGCGGCAAGCTCGGCGTATGACGCATTAATCATCGCAAAAGGAATGCCGTTTTTTTCTAAATTGAGATAGTAGCCAATATTCGGCGTTTGCAGAGCGCTTTTTGTCGGTTCTACAATCAATCCGTCAATATGCTGTGACAGCAGGTTTTCTAAACCTCTGCGTTCATTGTCCGGATTGTTGTTTGTGCTTGTCAAAAGCATAGAATATCCCTGCTCGCTTAAATAAGACTCGATTCCCCTAATGATGCTCGGAAAAATATAGTCTGATATGTAGGTCGTCAGAACGCCGATTGTTTTATTGGAATGCAGCGCTGATTTAGCAGAGCGTGAAGCGACAAAGGTGCCCCCGCCTTGCACGCTGTAAAGCAGGCCTTGTGATACGAGGTCTCCGATGGCTTTACGAATGGTATGCCGACTGACGCCAAATTGCTGCATTAACTCGTTTTCGGTAGGGATCTTTTGATCGGGCAGAATTTTGCCTTGATTAATCCATGAACTGATTTCTTCTTTTACTTGAGCATATTTTGGTAACATATCCATTCCTCCAAAATGTATACGGACAAATTTCAGTATATCACAGTGATCTATACAAGAAAACATTGACAGAAAATGCAAACGGGATTATTCTATATTTGTACGTACTAATAAACAATAATTTTCGTTAAATTTTTAAATAAGTACGTACAATTGGAACGGAAAATGTAAACGCTTTACTCAACTTTCGGGAGGGCAGAGAAATGAAGAATACTCCAACTCAATTAGAACCAAATGCTCCTGTAACAAGAAGCCATTCAATGGGATTTGTGATTTTGATATCATGCGCGGCGGGGCTTGGCGGTTTATTGTACGGCTATGACACTGCAGTTATTTCCGGTGCTATTGGTTTTCTAAAGGATTTATACAGCCTGAGTCCGTTCATGGAGGGGCTGGTGATTTCAAGCATTATGATTGGAGGAGTTGCGGGAGTCGGGGTATCCGGGTTTTTAAGCGACAGATTCGGACGCAGAAAAATCTTAATGACAGCGGCCCTGTTATTTGCGGTATCAGCAGTTGTTTCTGCTGTTTCACAAGACGTGTCGACCTTAATCATCGCGAGGATTATCGGAGGTTTAGGGATCGGAATGGGTTCGTCATTATCCGTGACTTATATTACGGAAGCGGCGCCGCCCGCCATACGCGGAAGTTTATCTTCCTTATATCAGCTCTTTACGATACTAGGTATTTCCGCAACGTACTTTATTAATCTCGCTGTCCAGCGTTCCGGAACATATGAATGGGGCGTGCAAACCGGATGGAGATGGATGCTCGCTTACGGAATGGTGCCATCCGTTATCTTTTTCCTTGTCCTGCTGGTCGTGCCGGAAAGTCCAAGATGGCTGGCGAAAGCAGGCAGAACAAAAGAAGCGTTATCGATTCTGACACGCATTAATGGAGAAACTGTCGCAAAAGAAGAATTGAAGAACATTGAAAACTCTTTAAAAATAGAACAAATGGGGTCACTATCACAGCTCTTCAAACCAGGTCTCAGAAAAGCGCTTATCATTGGAATCCTGCTGGCGCTCTTTAATCAAGTGATCGGCATGAACGCCATCACCTACTACGGACCGGAAATCTTTAAAATGATGGGATTCGGACAAAATGCCGGATTTGTGACAACCTGTATTGTCGGTGTCGTGGAAGTCATTTTTACCGTCATCGCAGTTTTATTGATTGATAAAGTCGGGCGCAAAAAACTGATGTCCATCGGTTCTGCTTTCATGGCTATTTTTATGATCTTAATCGGGACTTCGTTTTATTTTCAGTTAACAAGCGGATTTATGCTGATCTTCTTTATATTAGGGTTTGTCGCCGCGTTCTGTGTATCGGTCGGGCCGATCACATGGATTATGATTTCTGAAATTTTCCCGAACCATCTGCGGGCGAGAGCCGCAGGGATCGCCACCATCTTTTTATGGGGAGCAAACTGGGCGATCGGGCAGTTTGTGCCGATGATGATCAGCTCGTTCGGACTGGCCTACACGTTCTGGATCTTTGCCGTCATTAACATTCTCTGCTTCCTGTTTGTCGTCACAATCTGTCCGGAAACGAAGAATAAATCGCTCGAAGAGATTGAAAAGCTATGGATAAAATGAAAACGCTTTAAAATATGTAGCCCTTTCGATTGAGAGGGCTCTTTTATTTTGTGCGCACCATTAACGGTCTGCTGTATAAGATAGAGATATAAAGGAAAAAATATTGAATAAGAAACGCAGCTGCATGAAAACTGCGCGAATATTGTCGATGAATTGGCTCTTAACAGTTGAATAAACATTTCCACCCTGTTAAAATAATTAAAGAAAGCAGAAATAATTTTTTTTGGCTATGATGGGACGTTTTTTGTCATAGCGGGACGTTTGATGTCCAGCAAAAAAAGGAAGGAACGTTTGAGTCATGAACCAGTTAATACAAGCTCAAAAAAAATTATTGCCTGATCTTCTGCTCGTTATGCAAAAGAGGTTCGAAATCTTGCAGTATATCAGGCTGACAGAACCCATCGGCCGCAGAAGCCTGTCTGCCAGTCTCGGAATCAGCGAGCGTGTGCTGAGAGGCGAGGTTCAGTTTTTGAAGGAACAGAATCTGGTCGATATTAAAACAAATGGTATGACGCTGACAGAAGAAGGTTATGAACTGCTTTCCGTTTTAGAAGATACGATGAAAGATGTTTTAGGTTTGACGCTTTTGGAAAAGACATTAAAAGAACGTTTAAATCTAAAGGACGTCATTATTGTATCCGGAGACAGCGACCACTCCCCATGGGTCAAAAAAGAAATGGGAAGAGCGGCTGCCGCATGTATGAAAAAAAGATTTTCAGGCAAAAATATCGTCGCTGTGACCGGCGGTACGACAATTGAAGCTGTCGCCGAGATGATGACGCCGGATTCTAAAAACCGCAAGCTTTTGTTTGTGCCTGCAAGAGGCGGTTTAGGCGAAGACGTAAAAAACCAGGCGAACACCATATGCGCGCATATGGCGGAAAAGGCTTCAGGCACTTACCGGCTTTTGTTTGTTCCGGGTCAGCTGTCACAAGGCGCCTATTCATCTATTATTGAAGAACCTTCTGTCAAAGAGGTGCTGAACACGATTAAATCAGCGAGTATGCTGGTTCACGGAATCGGCGAAGCTAAAACTATGGCTGAGCGGAGAAACACACCTTTAGAAGACTTAAAGAAAATAGATGATAACAACGCGGTGACAGAAGCGTTCGGCTACTATTTTAACGCGGACGGCGAAGTGGTCCACAAAGTGCATTCTGTCGGAATGCAGCTGGATGACATAGACGCCATTCCCGATATTATAGCGGTAGCGGGCGGATCATCAAAAGCCGAGGCGATCGAGGCTTACTTTAAAAAGCCGCGCAACACGGTTCTTGTCACTGACGAAGGAGCCGCAAAGAAGTTATTAAGGGATGAATAATCCCTCAATATAAATATCTCTCACTTATTTAAAGGAGGAAACAATCATGGCAGTAAAAGTCGGTATTAACGGTTTTGGTCGTATTGGACGTAACGTATTCCGCGCAGCATTAAACAATCCTGAAGTTGAGGTAGTAGCGGTTAACGATTTAACAGATGCTAACATGCTCGCTCACCTTTTACAATATGATTCTGTACACGGAAAATTAGACGCTGAGGTTTCAGTTGACGGTAACAACCTTGTTGTTAACGGTAAAACAATTGAAGTTTCTGCAGAACGCGATCCTGCTAAACTTAGCTGGGGTAAACAAGGCGTTGAAATCGTAGTTGAATCTACTGGTTTCTTCACAAAACGCGCAGACGCTGCGAAGCACTTAGAAGCTGGCGCGAAAAAAGTAATCATCTCTGCTCCTGCTAACGAAGAAGATATCACAATCGTTATGGGTGTTAACGAAGATAAATACGATGCGGCTAACCACGACGTTATCTCTAACGCATCTTGCACAACAAACTGCCTTGCGCCGTTTGCAAAAGTACTTAACGACAAATTCGGCATCAAACGCGGTATGATGACAACAGTTCACTCTTACACAAACGATCAGCAAATTCTTGATCTTCCGCACAAAGACTACCGTCGTGCGCGTGCAGCAGCTGAAAACATCATCCCAACTTCAACTGGTGCTGCTAAAGCCGTTTCTCTAGTTCTTCCTGAACTAAAAGGCAAACTGAACGGCGGAGCAATGCGTGTTCCAACTCCAAACGTTTCTTTAGTTGACTTGGTTGCTGAACTGAACCAAGAAGTAACAGCTGAAGATGTAAATGCAGCTCTTAAAGAAGCAGCTGAAGGAGATCTTAAAGGAATCCTTGGCTACAGCGAAGAGCCATTAGTTTCTGGCGACTACAACGGAAACAAAAATTCTTCTACAATCGATGCTCTTTCTACAATGGTTATGGAAGGCAGCATGGTAAAAGTAATCTCTTGGTACGATAACGAAAGCGGCTACTCTAACCGCGTTGTTGACCTTGCAGCTTACATCGCTAAAAAAGGTCTTTAATTCATAGCTGAAAAAAGGACCTGACTTGGTTCTTTTGAATAGAAGCGCTATAATGAAAGCGGACAAGGGAAGGGGACGGACTCCCTTTCCCTTTTTCCATGAAGACCGGCTTTCAGAAAACGTTCTGTGAAAGAGAAGCATCTGCGTTTTGCAGCTTTCCGGCGCCTTCGCCTGCGGCCACTGCCCTGGCTTCAGACGATCTGCCCTGTGCCGAAAAGTATGCGATCTGCCCTCGCGGAGTAATCGCTTGATCAGACGGTTTCACGTTTTTCGTGCTGCATGCAAACCATTTTGAAGGAGGATCTCCTAAAGCATGAATAAGAAAACTCTCAAAGACATCGACGTAAAAGGCAAAGTTGTATTCTGCCGCGTTGACTTTAACGTTCCAATGAAAGACGGGGAAGTAACAGACGATACACGTATCCGTGCTGCACTTCCGACAATCAAACACCTTGCAGACCAAGGCGCGAAAGTCCTTCTTGCGAGCCACTTAGGCCGCCCGAAAGGCGAAGTCGTTGAGGAGCTTCGTTTAACTCCTGTTGCTGCACGCCTCGGCGAACTGCTTGGCAAAGAAGTGAAAAAAGCGGATGAAGCATACGGTGATGCTGTAAAATCACAAATTTCCGACATGAAGGACGGAGACGTTCTTGTATTGGAAAACGTACGTTTCTATCCTGGTGAAGAGAAAAATGATCCTGAGCTTGCAAAAGCATTTGCTGAGCTTGCAGATGTATATGTGAATGACGCATTCGGTGCTGCCCACCGTGCTCATGCATCTACAGCTGGAATTGCCGAGCATCTGCCAGCGGTTGCAGGTTTCTTAATGGAAAAAGAGCTTGACGTACTCGGAAAAGCAATTTCCAACCCTGATCGTCCGTTCACTGCCATTATCGGCGGAGCGAAAGTAAAAGATAAAATCGGCGTCATCGAAAGTCTTCTTGATAAAGTAGACAACCTGATCATCGGCGGCGGTCTTGCTTACACATTCGTTAAAGCGCTTGGTTATGAGGTTGGTAAATCTCTGCTTGAAGAAGATAAAATCGAGCTTGCGAAAACATTTATGGATCGCGCGAAAGAAAAAGGCGTTAACTTCTACATGCCTGAAGATGTACTCGTTGCAGATGATTTCTCTAACGATGCAAACGTAAAAATTGTGCCGATCTCTGAAATCCCTAGTGATTTAGAAGCGATTGACATTGGTACAAAAACACGCGAAACGTATGCTGATGTAATCAAAAACAGCAAACTTGTCGTGTGGAACGGACCGATGGGCGTATTCGAAATCGACTTGTTCGCTCAAGGAACAAAAGCGGTTGCGGAAGCATTGGCAGAGGCAAAAGATACATACTCTGTCATCGGCGGAGGAGACTCTGCAGCAGCGGTTGAAAAATTCGGCCTAGCTGACAAAATGAGCCACATCTCAACAGGAGGCGGCGCATCCCTTGAGTTCATGGAAGGCAAAGAGCTTCCAGGGGTAGCCGCACTGAACGATAAATAATTTTAAAACTGCTATAAGGAAGTGGAACAGATGAGAAAACCAATTATAGCCGGTAACTGGAAAATGAACAAAACACTCGGCGAGGCTGTCAGCTTCGTTGAAGAAGTGAAATCTTCCATTCCAGCAGCAGACAAAGCGGAAGCTGTTGTTTGCGCGCCAGCGCTTTTCCTAGAAAAGCTGACTTCTGCTGTTAAAGGCACTGACCTTAAAGTCGGCGCCCAAAACATGCACTTCGAAGAAAGCGGCGCGTTCACAGGCGAAATCAGCCCGGTTGCTTTGAAAGACCTTGGCGTTGACTACTGCGTCATCGGCCACTCTGAGCGCCGTGAAATGTTCGCTGAAACTGATGAAACAGTTAACAAAAAAGCACATGCTGCTTTCAAACACGGCATTGTGCCGATCATCTGTGTTGGAGAAACGCTTGAAGAGCGTGAAGCCGGCAAAACAAATGATCTTGTGGCTGACCAAGTGAAAAAAGGCCTTGCTGGTCTTTCTGAAGAACAAGTTCCAGCTTCTGTTATTGCTTATGAGCCAATCTGGGCAATCGGAACAGGCAAATCTTCTACATCTAAAGATGCGAACGACGTGTGTGCGCATATCCGTAAAACCGTCGCTGAAAGCTTCGGCCAAGAAGCGGCAGACAAGCTTCGCATTCAATATGGCGGAAGCGTAAAGCCTGCAAACATTAAAGAATATATGGCAGAATCCGATATTGACGGTGCTTTGGTCGGCGGCGCGAGCCTTGAGCCACAGTCATTCGTTCAATTATTGGAGGAAGGTCAATATGAGTAAAAAACCAGCTGCACTCATCATTCTTGATGGGTTCGGATTACGAAACGAAACAGTAGGGAACGCAGTCGCTTTGGCGAAAAAACCGAATTTTGACCGCTATTGGAATCAGTATCCTCATCAGACACTGACTGCTTCAGGCGAGGCTGTAGGTCTTCCTGACGGACAGATGGGGAACTCCGAAGTAGGCCACTTAAATATCGGTGCGGGCCGTATTGTGTACCAAAGCTTAACACGCGTAAATGTTGCCATTCGCGAGGGAGAGTTCGAACGCAATCAAACATTCCTTGACGCGATCAGCAACGCGAAAGAAAACGACAAAGCCCTGCATCTGTTCGGTCTATTATCAGACGGCGGCGTGCACAGCCATATCAATCATTTATTCGCGCTGTTAAAGCTTGCGAAAAAAGAAGGGCTGACAAAGGTATATATCCATGGCTTCCTTGACGGCCGTGATGTAGGTCCGCAAACAGCGAAAACGTACATCAACCAGCTGAACGAACAAATCGAGGAAATCGGTGTCGGAGAAATCGCCAGCATTTCCGGACGCTACTACTCAATGGACCGCGACAAACGATGGGACCGTGTAGAAAAAGCGTACCGTGCAATGGCATATGGCGAAGGCCCGACATACCGCAGCGCACTGGATGTTGTTGATGATTCATATGCGAATGGAATCCACGATGAATTCGTTATTCCATCTGTCATCACAAAAGAAAACGGTGAGCCTGTTGCGAAAATCGAAGACGGCGATTCTGTGATTTTCTATAATTTCAGACCGGACCGCGCCATCCAGATTTCCAACACGTTCACGAACAAAGACTTCCGCGATTTCGACCGCGGTGAGAATTATCCGAAAAACCTGCATTTCGTCTGCCTGACTCACTTCAGTGAAACAGTTGACGGCTATGTGGCGTTTAAACCGATAAATCTTGATAATACAGTCGGAGAAGTATTATCTCAGCAAGGATTAAAACAGCTTCGAATTGCAGAAACTGAAAAGTATCCGCACGTCACGTTCTTTATGAGTGGCGGCCGTGAAGCTGAATTCCCGGGTGAGGAGCGTATTCTTATCAACTCGCCGAAAGTCGCAACATACGACTTGAAGCCTGAAATGAGTGCGTATGAAGTGAAGGACGCGCTTGTCAAAGAAATCGAAGCTGACAAGCATGACGCGATTATCCTTAACTTCGCAAACCCAGACATGGTCGGCCACTCCGGAATGGTTGAACCTACAATTAAAGCGATTGAAGCAGTGGACGAATGCTTAGGCGAAGTCGTTGACGCGATTCTCGCTAAAGGCGGACACGCTATCATTACCGCTGATCACGGTAATGCTGATATTCTGATCACAGAATCAGGCGAACCGCACACTGCACATACGACAAATCCAGTCCCTGTAATTGTTACGAAAGAAGGCATCACGCTGCGTGAAGGCGGAATCCTAGGCGACCTTGCACCAACGTTATTAGACCTTCTCGGTGTTGAAAAACCGAAAGAAATGACTGGAACATCTTTAATTCAAAAATAAGCTGAAAATCAAAGGAGAGACAAACTCATGCCATACATTGTTGATGTTTATGCACGCGAAGTATTAGACTCCCGCGGCAACCCAACAGTTGAAGTTGAAGTATATACAGAAACAGGAGCATTCGGCCGCGCATTAGTGCCAAGCGGAGCTTCTACAGGTGAATACGAAGCAGTTGAGCTTCGTGACGGCGACAAAGACCGTTACCTTGGAAAAGGCGTGTTAACAGCTGTTAACAACGTAAACGAAATCATTTCTCCAGAGCTTCTTGGCTTTGATGTAACTGAACAAAATGCAATCGACCAGCTTTTAATCGAGCTTGACGGTACTGAAAACAAAGGCAAACTTGGTGCGAACGCAATCCTTGGCGTATCTATGGCTTGTGCACGTGCTGCTGCTGATTTCTTACAGATTCCTCTTTACCAATACCTTGGAGGATTTAACTCAAAAACGCTTCCTGTACCGATGATGAACATCGTCAACGGCGGAGAGCATGCTGACAACAACGTAGATATTCAAGAATTCATGATCATGCCAGTAGGTGCTCCTAACTTCCGTGAAGCACTTCGCATGGGCGCTCAAATCTTCCACAGCCTGAAATCAGTTCTTTCTGCTAAAGGAATGAACACAGCTGTAGGTGATGAAGGCGGATTCGCTCCAAACCTTGGTTCTAACGAAGAAGCGCTTCAAACAATCGTTGAAGCAATCGAAAAAGCCGGCTTCAAACCTGGCGAAGAAGTAAAACTTGCAATGGATGCTGCATCTTCTGAGTTCTACAACAAAGAAGACGGCAAATACCATCTGTCTGGCGAAGGCGTTGTGAAAACATCTGCTGAAATGGTTGACTGGTACGAAGAAATGGTTTCTAAATACCCAATCATCTCTATCGAAGACGGACTTGACGAAAACGACTGGGAAGGCCACAAGCTTCTTACTGAGCGTCTTGGCAAAAAAGTTCAGCTTGTTGGTGATGACCTCTTCGTTACAAACACGAAAAAACTTGCTGAAGGTATCAAAAACGGCGTAGGCAACTCTATCCTGATCAAAGTAAACCAAATCGGTACATTGACTGAAACATTCGATGCGATCGAAATGGCGAAACGCGCAGGCTACACTGCTGTTATCTCTCACCGTTCTGGTGAAACTGAAGACAGCACAATCGCTGACATCGCTGTGGCAACAAACGCAGGACAAATCAAAACAGGTGCTCCGTCACGTACGGACCGTGTAGCGAAATACAACCAGCTTCTTCGCATCGAAGATCAGTTGGCTGAAACTGCTCAATACCACGGTATTAACTCTTTCTACAACTTGAATAAGTAATAAAAAGACCGCCGAGATATGTCTCGGCGGCTTTTTTTATGCAAACTTTCCTAGCTGTCATTCTTATTCTCCTTCTATATGATTACCTTGATTTGGTAATTAGTATTCATTTTATTGCTTTTTAAAGGAATCAACACAGCAGAACCGAAAAGAAAGGAGTGAATAAGAGGAGGAATGTAAGAATGAAACTGATATTAATGGCCGCAGCACTGGCCGGAAGCGTCATATGGGGAGCTTCGGCTGAACAGCTGAATGAGAAGCAGCCTCTTTCTTTGTCTGAAATGGCCCCGTTGTTTGATGAAGAGCATGCGTATGAAACCATTCATGAGCTTAGTGAAGTCATAGGTCCGAGAGAAACAGGGACAGAGAAAGAAAAAGAAGCGGCATCATACATATCGAAACGGCTTCAAGATGAGGGGTTAACTGTTCGGATTCAGCCATTTCATGTGAAAACATATTTTACTGGTTCAGTAATGGCAGGCGATCATGAATATCCAATACGCTCAGCAGATAAGAACTTTGTGGAAGATGAAGAAAAAATAGAGGCTGCCGTCTTTGACGGAGGCTATGGGTTAAACCTTGAAGTAAAAGAAGCAAAAGGAAAAATAGCCGTTATTAGAGAGGGGAAAATATCAGTATCTCAAAAAATAAAAAACGCCCAAGATGCTGGTGCGAAAGCTGTCATTATTTATAACCGCAAGACAAAACCTCTCGCGATCCGTCCGGTAAAACCAAAACACACCACAATACCGACAGCGGGAATGAAAAAAGAAGACGGAGAAGCTTTGCTGAAAGAAAAGCAGGCTGTCATTCAATTTAAGAACTATCAAAACCGCACTTCACAGAATATAATAGCGACACGCAAAGCGCAGCACACAAAACACCCGGATATTCTTTATGTAACTGCCCATTATGACACAGTTAAAGGTGCACCTGGGGCTGATGATAATGCATCAGGCACATCTGCTGTGCTGGAGATGAGTAAGCAAAGCAAGGATCTTCCTAAAAACAAAGAAATCCGTTTTATCTTATTCGGAGCTGAAGAGCTGTGGTCAGCGGGTTCCTCATATTATGTCAGTACGCTTACATCAGATGAAATCAAACACAGCCGGGCAAACTTTAACGCTGATATGATTGCGACTGACTGGAAAGAAGCCAGCCAAATGTATATAACCACTCCGGATGGCAAAAAAAATGCAAGTGTCAATTATGCAGTAAACGCTGCCCGGAAAGCACAGCTTGAAGCACCCCGCCTCACACAACTGGGATACTCGGATCACGTGTCTTTTTATGAAGCGGGCATACCTTCAGCTAATTGGATTTGGCTCAGCCCGGATACACAAGAGCCTGGTTCATGGTATCACACTGAAAATGATAATATAACACATATCAGCAAAGATAGATTGAAGGAAGCGGGGCAGCTCTTGCTATCTGCTGTAAAAGAGGCGAATATAGAATAAAAAACAGGCTTCGGCCTGTTTTTTAATTTTTCACTAAATTCTTTCAATTGAGGGAGATTCTCTCACCATTCTCCTAATAAATACCTTATCATAGGTACGTAAAATACCAATTACTAGTAAATTACAACATAATGTCCTACGAAATAAAAGGATACAAAACTCATTTACCGTTTTTTTACTTTTGTTATAATTGCAGTATCGATCGATAATTGTTTAATTTTGTAAAAGTATATCCTTTTCTATCTTATAGGGGGTCCAAAAATGAATCCTGTCACACAAGAAGCTCGAAACCTAGGTCATAAGCGGCTTTTAGAATTGATTGAAACAAAACAGGCTGTTGTAGGTGTATTAGGGATGGGATATGTGGGGTTTCCTCTTGCATTGGAATGTGTCAATAAAGGATACAGCGTCATCGGCTTCGATAGGAACAGCGAAAAAGTTTCTTTGCTGAAAGACGGGCACAGCCATATTCGGGATATAGACGATAACCAATTAAAAGCGGTATTACAAACAGAGCGTTTTCAAGTGAGTGAGAATATGTCTCTCATTGAACAATGCGACATTATTGTGATATGTGTTCCGACACCTTTGAACAAAAAAGATAAAATTCCCGATCTAAGCTACATAGACAGTGCAGTTGACAGTATGTTGGCTTACGGAAGAACAAATCAGCTCTTAATTTTAGAAAGTACAACCTATCCGGGTACAACCAAACAAAAAATCGCCGATAGAATGGCAACAGGGCGGCAGGTAAACATAGGCTCAGATTTTTTTATAGCTTATTCTCCTGAACGAATTGATCCTGGGAACAGCCAATATGAAGTTGCCGATATCCCTAAAGTGGTCGGCGGAATGACCCGGAATTGTACAAAACTTGCCTCAGCGTTTTACAACACTATCGTTACAAGCATTCATCCAGTAACCTCACCTGAAGTAGCAGAAACAGCTAAACTCCTAGAGAATACCTACCGTTATGTAAATATAGCTCTCATCAATGAAATGGCACTTAATTGCCGAGAACTCGATATTGATATATGGGAAGTGATCAATGCAGCAGACACAAAGCCGTTCGGGTTTCAAAAATTCAGCCCCGGCCCTGGCGTAGGCGGCCATTGTATACCGATTGATCCTTTTTATTTTAAATGGATAGCCAATCAAAAGGGATTGCAGACAAAGCTGATTGATTTAGCTGATGAAATTAATTCTGAAATGCCGTTTTCAGTGTCCGACTATGCCATGAAGCTGGTTGATAAAGAACCGTGCAGCATTTTATTAATAGGTGCTGCTTATAAAAAAAATACCAATGATTCTCGTGAGTCTTCTGCATTTGCAATTATCGATGATCTGATGAAAAAGGGATGCACGATAGATTACTATGATCCTTTTATCAGTGAAATTCGCCTGGAAGACGGCAGCATCAAGCGCTCCGTCCCTTTCACTAAGGAGAAGATCAACCAATATGATGTCGTCATTATTCATACTGATCATGATGATATAAATTACAGCATATTGCGGGATACAGCCCCTATTATTTTCGATACCAGAAATATTTGCAGAGAAAAAATGGCTGACAATGCAAAGCTTGTCACACTATAGGAGGGAACTACCATTAGTAAACGATTTATCTCTTTTCACAGACCTGATATCACAAACGAAGAACTGGAAACTGTAGCCGAAACAATCAAGTCAGGATGGATTTCAAAAGGTCCGAAAGTGATTGAATTTGAAAAAAAGCTGGGCGAATATCTAGGCGCGGAACACGTAATCAGCTGTAATTCAGGAACAGCTGCCTTACACATGGCATTGCTTGCACTCGGTGTAGGAGAAGGCGATGAAGTTATTGTTCCGAGCTTCACGTTTTGTTCAAGTGTAAACGTCATTTTGCATGTCGGAGCAACCCCGGTTTTTGCGGACATCTGCGAGGATGATTTATGTATAGATCCGGAAGATGTTAGACAAAAGCTTTCACCGCGCACAAAAGCAGTCATTGCGGTCCATTTTGCAGGTCATCCGGCAAATTTGGATGAGCTTAGCAGCATATGCAAGGAAAATGGACTGTACTTGATTGAAGATGCCGCTCACGCGCTTGGGACAAGATATAACGGGAAGATGATCGGCACACACGGAGATGCAGTATGCTTCAGCTTTTATGCAACCAAAAATATTACGACGGGAGAAGGAGGAGCTCTTATTCTTAAGGATGAAGAGGCAGCCGAGAGAGCGAGACTGTATGGGTGGCATGGCATTACAAAAAATGCTTGGAATCGATACGGTGAAAAGGGCAGCTGGCGATATGATGTTTTACTTCCCGGCTTTAAGTACAACATGACAGATATCCAGGCTGCGCTCGGGCTCATTCAATTGAAACGTGCTGCTGAGATCCAAGAAAAACGGACAAGAATCGCAAAGTATTATGCGTCTGAGCTTACAAATCAATCAGAAAGAGCAGAACTTCCTTTGACAGACATCCCCAGCCATATCACCCACTCTTGGCATTTGTTTATTCTGCGGGTGAAAAAACGCGGGGAAATGGAGCGAGACCAGTTTATTGAAAATATGAAAGCGAAAAATATTGGCTTGAGTGTCCACTTTATCCCTGTGCATATGCATCCCTACTATAGTGAGCATTTTCCCGCAAAGCTGCCGGTAACTGAACGCATCTTTCCTGAAATTGTATCACTGCCTCTTTATAGCCAGCTATCGAAGGAAGATTGTCAATATATCGTTCAATCAATTAAAGATGTTTTATCTTTAAGCCAGGAGGTCGGACAATGAAACACATTGCTATCTTAGGTGGAGCAGGCTTTATAGGAAGTGAATTAGCCGGGTTATTACAGAATAAAGGCTATCATGCGATCATCGCTGATCAAAAAAAGCCGGATTTTCAGGCGGAGTTCCGACAAACGAATATTTTAGATCGGCAATCGCTTAAGGAATCATTAAAAGGAGCAGATGCTATTGTTCATTTAGCGGCAATGGTCGGAGTAGACAGCTGCCGCAGCAATGAAGAGGACGTCATCAAGGTAAATTTTGAGGGAACGAAAAACGTAACGGAGGTATGCAAGGAGCTAGGCATCAAAACCCTTCTTTTTTCCTCCAGCTCAGAGGTATTCGGGGACTCACCCGATTATCCGTATACGGAATCGAGTAAGAAGCTCCCTAAATCTGCTTATGGAAAAGCAAAATTGAAGTCAGAGGAATATTTGAGGGAGCAGGCATCAAACTCGTTGAATGTCAGAGTTGTCCGGTACTTTAATGTATACGGCCCGAAGCAGCGGGAGGACTTTGTCATTAACAAGTTCTTCAGTTTGGCTGAATCTGGTGCAGAGCTTCCTCTTTATGGAGACGGCGGCCAAATCAGATGCTTCAGCTACATTAGTGATATCGTTAACGGAACATATCTGGCACTTCTGCATAAAGGCAGTGTTTTTGAAGATTTCAACATAGGAAACAATATGCCCATCAGCATAAAAGGGCTGGCAGAGAAAATCAACGTAATGACAGGCAGGAAGAAAGAGAATTACACCTTTAAAAAGCTGGGTGAGGATGGTGTCCGAGGTAAGGATATTGAAATTTTCAAACGTGCTCCTTCCATCGAGAAGGCAAAGCGAATGCTTGGATATGCTCCTAAAGTTCACCTTGATGAAGGCCTGAGGATGATTAAAGTTGAAAGACAAAAACAAAAACAAAAACTTCCATTATCCTGAGAATCCCAAACAGATCAAGTTTCCCATTTATGCGAGGCAGCTTTCAGGCAGAAGTCTTTTCCCGGCATTCACTCATTTCATCTCAGCTAAAAAAACCAGGTTGGCAGAAAAACTGGAAAAACGCTATGGAAAGGGTATCGAATTGACTTCGAGCGGAAGTGCGGCGTTGGTGCTTGCACTGAAACTTTCCGGAGCGGAGCCTGGAAAAGAAGTTATTTTTTCTTCTTTCAGCTGTCCGAATGTAATTGATGCTGTGCTTCAATCCGGGGCTTCTCCAGTTTTCGCTAATCTGGATGATGATTTATCCCTGTCTTTTGAAGATGTGAAAAACAAAGTGACCGAGAGGACATGCGCTGTCATTTTGGCGCACGTCTACGGTCGGAAGGAAAACATGAATCTTATTGAGTGGGCTAAAAAGAAGCGTATTCGTGTCATCGACGATGCTGCTCAGGCTATGTTTACAAAACAAGCCGGAACATTTGCAGGCGGTTTGGGGGATTTTGGTATCTTGAGCTTTGGAATGTCAAAGCCTCTCGGCAGTATAGGGGGCGGAGCATTAATCGCTCGGAAAGATGTGCTGGACAAAATCAGCAGGCTGCCGATGGAACAGCGAAAGCAAGTAGATGCTGATTATGATGCTTATAAGAGACAGCAGCGAATGCAGGCCTTGATGAGTTCTAAGGCTCTATCTTTCTTATTCAGAAAAGCAGGTGTTCGTACTTCTTTAAAAACGAGCAAACTTGAAGTCCTTCCGAAAAAACCTGCTACTGTCCCTTTATTGCGAATGCATCCGGTGAGACAAGCCATTATCGAATACCAGCTGTCCAAGATGGAGCGGTTGGTGAAAGACTCATCAAGAAATTTGGAGACGGCAAGATACATTTTTGCGGAGGCCGAAGAGTTATACGGGATCAAGATGATTCAGCCTCAGGCGGGAGAGAGCCTGAACTATTTGACAATCGTATTTCCTCATGAAGGCGAAAGGTACGATTGCTCCGTTTATTTAGCGGCAAAAGGCATTCAAACATGCTGGAACTACCTTCCTCTTCACCTGATTCCGCTATATCAGCCTTATTCACAACTTGAGGATGAAAATTCTCTTTGGAAAAGAGTTCTTTCGCTGCCATTCAAACCGCCTCTTGGCACAGAGCAGGTGAAGTATATTGCTGAAACTGTTTTAACGTATGCAAAGCAAAAGAATAAGAAATGAATGTTGGTGATATATCGTGGAAAAAACAGCATTTTCCGTAACGCCTCAAGCATGGGATCGGGCTGCTGACATATTTCAGGCTGGGTTGTTTCAAAGCTATGATTGGGGGAAGCTCATGGAAGAGCTCCCCAATACCTCGTTTCACCCCGTCAGGCTGACATCGGACGGCGGACAAGTGATATATGTTCCGGTGTTTGAGCAGAATGGCTCGCTCAGCGGTAATATGATAGGATACGGCGGCGTCATTTCAGACCGTCCAATTTCATTCGAATGGCTGCAAAGTGAAATCAAAGCATTATTTGGACAGAAACTATCGCGGCTCCTGCTCCCGCATGACCAAACTCCTTTTATCGAAGAATCGGGAGAACAATGGGAAGAGAAAACAACTCATATTTTATCGCTTCCCGATACATTTGAAGAGCTATGGACAAACTGTTCGGGAAAAGCACGGACTGCAGTCAGATATGCGGAAAAGAAAAATGTATCCGTCCGCTTAATCGGACAGGAGTCGATTCATGAGTTTTACGATTTGTATAAGGCGCATATAGCAGCTATCGGCGCAGCATATATGCTAAGCCAGGATTTTTTTCAGAGGCTGCATGAAAGCCTTGGCAGACAAGTCTTTTGGGTAGGGGCATTTCTTGAGAATGAAATGATCAGCAGCAGTATTTTTCTATATGACCATTCTCATTTCTATTATTGGCAGAATGTAAACAGCCCTGCCGGTAAAGAAACGCAGGCTTCTTATCTGTTAATGCGGAACGCTTTATCATTCGCCATCGACAAGAAGCTTCAATGGGTTGATTTTGGATATTCTCACAGTAAAGAAATTGCCAGACCGAAACGATATTGGGGAGCTGAAGAGAAACGATGTCGACATTTCACAGAAACGGAGTAAAAGTGGTAAGCGGCCATCAGTCCAGTTATCTCCCTTGGTATGGTTTTTTTGAAAAAATCTATAAATCAGATGTATTTGCGATTCACGATACAGCCCAGTTTGAGAAAAAAGGATTTCTCAATCGGAACAGGATAAAAACATCTCAAGGCCCTATGTGGCTGACTGTTCCTCTGCAGATGAAAAATTATAAGGATATTGAGCTTCGTGATATGAAAATTGATCAAGAACAAGACTGGCGAAAGAAACACTGGATGGCGATAAAAATGAATTATGCAAAGGCTCCCTATTTCGAGGAATATCAAATGTTTTTTAAAGATGTCTATCAGCAGGAATGGGAGTACCTTCACGATTTGAATATGTACATTATTGATTTTTTTCTGCGTGAACTTCGTATTTCGACGCCAATTTGCTATGTTTCGGAGCTCGAATGCCGGAATGAAAAAAAGAGTGATTTTGTGCTCGCTCTTTGTAAGGAACTAGGGGCTGATCACTATTATTCAGGCAGCCAAGGATCAGACTATTTAATAGAAAGTGATTTTGATAGAAGCGGAGTTACAATCGAATACCAGCAAATCAGGACAATACATTATCCGCAGTTATTCGGAGAGCACATTCCTCATCTCTCTATGCTTGATATGCTTATGAATTGCGGGGCGGATATTTCCGAAACGTTAATCAAAGGGGGACAATATAATGAAAGTAATGGTATTTGCGGCGCACCCGGACGATGAAATTATCGGCGTCGGCGGAGCTCTGGCGAAACATGTCCGTCAAGGAGACAGTGTGTCGGCTGTCATTATGGCTGAGGGAAAATCGTCCAGAAAAGAAGACTATGAAAAACCTTGTGATTCGCTCATGCAGCATTCCTATAGTGAAACGGAACAAGCGCTTAGCACGCTCGGCATAAGCGATTTTGTCAGATTAAATCTTCCTGATAACAGGCTTGATTCACTGGATTTGCTGGATGTCGTAAAAGAAGCAGAAAAACAAATTGAACGCTTTCAGCCGGATATTGTATATACACAATACGGCGGTGATATTAATATTGACCATACCGTAGTATTCAGAGCGGTGATGACGGCAACCCGCCCGCTTCCAGGTCATTCCGTAAAACAGGTCCTGGCATACGAAACATTATCCTCGACAGAGTGGAACTATTTGAATAAGGATCAATTCCACGCGAATTTCTTCATTAATATAGAAGAAGAGCTTGAACTGAAGCTGAAGGCTATGGCGTGCTACGATTCGGAGCTGAGGGATTTCCCGCATCCGCGGTCCTTGCAAGCGATTGAAAATAATGCATATGTTTGGGGAGCTAAATCCGGTTTTTCTGCAGCAGAAGCTTTTATGCTTGTGAGAGGGACGTGGTGACGGATGATTGCGCAAATACCGTTTTTCGGGTTAGACCCGAAGCAAATTGATAAAAAGTGGGTCGAAGCAGGATATGGCCTTGAAGCCAATATTTTTGACGGAAAATCGTTTGAAGCAACAGATTATGTGAAAACCTTCAAGCGGACACTTGATTACACAAAACAGCTTGAGCCGTCATTATTGACACTTCATTTTCCCACCGACAATGCGGATTATGTTCATGAAGCGCATATAAAGGACCGTCTGCTTCATTTTGCAGAGCTTGCGGATGTATATGGCGCCAAGGGGATAATTGTTCATGCCAATCAATTTATGTCCGTTGAAGAATTTCAAGGCTATGATTTAGAAGGAAACCGCAGAAAAGTCATTGAATTTTTTGCAGAGTTTGATGAAGAGCTAAAAGGAACAGATATATGGATTGGAGTCGAAAATCTGCCGATTATCGGGAATCTGGGCGAAGACTTTGACCCGATATTCATTTATCCTGAGGATTTTGAGGAACTGATTCAGCTCGGTTTAAAACATATCGGGATTACATGGGATCTGTGTCATTGGGCCATTACCTATCAGACACATTTATCATCATCACTTATGTTCAGGAATGAAAAGCTGAGATACCCTGACTTTTTTCAATTTCTTTCCTTAAAGGACAGCATTAAACATTATCATTTCAGTTCGTTTTGCCAGCTAGCCTTCCCGCATGGAGGTGTCCGCTGTTTTGAAGGGCGTCATCCCGCAGAAGGAACGATAGATGAAACATTGCTCAGACAAGCAGCAGAGATGTTAAAAGAGATACACCGCGGTGATGGCACAGGTATCGTATTTGAAGTGATGGAAGAGGATTATACACAAAGAAAAGAATCATGGAGAACATTAGAATGGTTCGGCGGTGCTTCTGATGAAGATCAAAAACGGCCGTGATTCGGCATATCGAACACCAAATTATGCAAAACTTTGGTCTGCACAAGTATTTTCTTCCGCGGCGGATGGCGTCTGGCTCATCGCGCTTCCGCTTCTTGTACTCGATTTGACCGGAAGTAAAATATTGGTCGGGGTGATTTCTTTTATCGAGCTCGTTCCCCTGACCTTCGGAATGTTTACAGGCCCCTTAATTGATTCTTTACGAAAAAAAACCATATTGTATATGTGTAATACAGGAAGGGCAGTCATTATGATTCTCTTGGCAGTCCTTAGCGCAAATGGTTTTTTAACTGTATGGATCATCGGTGTATGCGCATTTTGTTTATCGCTGCAATCGATGCTCTTTTCCCCGGCGAAAGTCGCGCTTATCCCGATACTTGTCCCTCAGAAACATCTAGATCAAGCGACATCTTTAATGAATACAAGCGAACTTATTGGTCTGATCGTCGGAAAGCTGATCAGCGGCGTTTTGCTTGCGGCCATTCCGTTCGGGCTGCTGTTTTTCATTAATGGAACCGCCTTTTTTGTATCCGCTGCATTGATTGCAGTTATCCACATTTCAGAACCTGCCGGCCTAAAAAGCAAAGGGGCAGAAGCCCTTAAGACAGGATACAGAATGCTGAAAGGCAACTCATCTTGGATGACTTCTGTCGGTTATTTTTTTATCGTGAATCTTGTTATTGCCGGGTTTATTTCGGTTATGGGGCCGATTCTTGCAGTGGAACGTTTTCATGAAAACTATTCAGTATGGTTCGCCGTCATGTATGCAATGTTTCAGGGCGGAATGCTCTTAGGTAATCTTGCTGTATTTTTTAAGTGGAATACTAAGCGGCTTGAACGGCTCTATCCCAGAACTTTAACAGCTGTCGGATTGCTCATAATGTTTTTGTTTTTTCAGCTTAGCGGGCTTGAATCTGTCATTTTTTTGATACTAGGTGTTATTATCTCGTATATTGATGTGCAAACAGTTCTGTTTTTTCAAAAGACTGTTCCGACTGAATACTTCGGAAGAATTTTCGCGCTTATTTTTTCTATTGTAAAGATGGGAGAACCTCTTTCAGCAGCTGTTTATACAGTGCTTCTTGTGTTTATGGACGCTGATTATATTTTTCTGGCTGTCGGTCTGACCCTCGTGCTGACTTTTTTCATACTGTCAGTGAGGCAGGGAATGCAACGGGATGCCGGGAAAAAAGCGAATCAGTTTTTTTAATTTCTATATGAAAGAGCTGCCGATTATCATACGGCAGCTCTTTCATTAAAGATCCAAATAAAGTCTCACCATATCACGGCATTGAATGCCGTTTTCGAAAATGTCCTCATCATAATGTCGGGTAAAGAAATCATGATCGATGGCCTGCAGGCGGAAACCGCATTTTTGATAGAGAGAAAGCTGATGAATGCTGGAATTTCCCGTGCCGATTTCAATCGTGTCCGCACCCAGCTCCTTTGCCTTTTCGATGGCGTCATGGACAAGCTGTTTGCCAAAACCCTTCTTTTGAAGAGACTCTTTTACGGCAATATTTACAATTTCAACTGTTTGCGGCCTTGTTTTTAGCAATACATAAACACCGGCAAGTTCATCACCGGCCCAAGCTGTGTAACATTCTCCTCTTTCAAGATATTCATCTACAATGTCTTTCGACGGATCGGCGAGCAGCAATAGATCGTATAATTCGTCATTTGCTTTTTCTCTTATTTGAATCCTGAGCTTTTGCACGTACATTCCACCTTTTCATATGTTTATAGAGATATTTTCATGATTTCCTCCAATTTCATACCATTCTATTATAAAATATGTAACATAGGAAATCTGTACAAAATAGTGGATAAAAAATAGGAGGAAAGTCACATGTTTTGTAAGGAATGCGGTCAAAAAAATAATGAAGGGGCCAAGTTTTGTAAAGAATGCGGCACCCCGATCGGAGGGAGCAGCAGACAGGCAAATCAAGAAACAGCAAGCACTGCTGAAACGAGGCAGGCTCCGCGAAAACCAATCCCTAAGAAAACTATCATTTTATGGAGCAGCATTGCCGCAGCGTGCGTCATATTCTTCGCTGCATATAAAACCGGAGCGTACCTTACTTCTAAGGACAGGTTAGTCGACAAATTTGAGCAGGCTGTAAATGATGAGGATAAAGACCAAATCGCTTCGCTGCTAACACCGGCAAATGACAGGCTCAAGCTTACTAAACAAAACGTAAAGCCGTTTCTTACATATTTAAAGGATCATCCTGACAAAAAAGATGAGCTTTTTTCATCGCTGCGTGCTGAAACAGTCCAAAAGGATATTGTTTACGCGGAGAAAGACGGGAAAACTTTGCTAGTATTTGACCATTATGATTTAAAGATAGCACCTGTTTATTTTGAAGTAACCAGCAATTATAAACATACGGATCTCTATGTGAATAAAGAGGAAGCCGGATCTGTAAAGAAAGCAGATCAAGCACAAACCCTCGGACCGTACATTCCCGGCGAATATACAGTCTCAGCCAAACTGAAAAACGATGTAGTCGATCTTGTGAAAAAGGAAGACATTCAGGCGGTTGGTGACAATAGCTTTCGTGTTGATCTCTCATTGGAAGCGGATAATGTAACATTCAGCTTAGCGGACGACATGAAGGATGGAAAGGGAGATTTGCTGATTAACGGTAAATCCATCCATAAGGATCCGTTCAAATCTGTCACATACGGACCGCTTCTGACAGACGGATCAATGACAGCTGCGGTTGAAACGGAGTTTCCATGGGGAAAAACAAAAACAGCGGGTGTGCCGATTGATAGCAAAGAAATGGAGTTAACGTTAATTCCTGACCAAGACACACAAGAAACAATCATGAATACGATTGTCAAAACGACAAAGCAATATTCCAAAGCGCTTTCTGATGGAAATACAGCTCAGATGACAGAGGCAAGTGCCAGTTGGAAAGCCGAAGTAAAAGATAACGTGGATTCGATGAAAAACACGGATTCTTACTTAAAAGATAAATATCTGGAAACAGACTTTGATTTGGATACATTTGCTCTATCCCAGAAAAATGACGGTACATGGCAGGCGTCAGTAAAAGGAAAAGAACTTCACCAGTCGGCTAATTATAATGACTATACAAAACCTGAAATGTCGGATGAGAGCCCGAGCTATGAATATCTGCTTTCATATGATAAAAAACAGAAAAAGTGGATGTTCGAAGATGCAGAATCAACTTTTGATTCTGCCGGCACAAATATAAAGAAAATAAAAAATGATCATGCAGAGACGTACACGTCAGCCTGGGCAGACGCAAAAGGCAAGAAAGCAAGCGTAAGCCCATCGGCCGGCGATGTCACGGATGAACAAGTGACATCATTTATGGTTAGTTATCTGACAAATCAATCAACCGCAGTGAATTTAAATGAATTTGCGGTCATGGAAGGCAATCTGGAAAAAGGAAGTTCATTATATAATGATCAGCAGAAATTGGTTAAGAAGCTGTACAGCGAGGGGACGACTGAAGTATTTATTGATGTAGAGGTAAAAAGCTTTAATCAAAGCGGCTCGAATATCACAATTAAAACATATGAAGAATTTGATATTACAAAATCAGGCGGCAGTACAAAGCGCAGAACATACAACTGGACCTACACCGGCGTAGTGAAAGACG
Organism: Bacillus sp. FSL R5-0434; assembly: GCF_038004745.1. Classification (NCBI taxonomy): domain Bacteria; kingdom Bacillati; phylum Bacillota; class Bacilli; order Caryophanales; family Bacillaceae; genus Bacillus; species Bacillus sp. FSL R5-0434. Next base: position 3,383,674 of record NZ_JBBORV010000001.1, on the reverse strand, counting down.
GAAGAATTTATTTAACATCTATTCAATAAAAACAAACCCCCATCACCAGCAGGCGATGGGGGTGTTTTTTAAAAAAAGATATAACGGAAAATCTCTTTGATATAATGTTCGATGATGAACCGAAACGCAACGCACGTGATCAGATAAATCACAATGGTTGAGTAAATGATATCAGCTTTTCCTTTATACGAATGCTGGTAACTGCTCAGCATCGCAGGGGGAATAGCGAAGAATGCGCCGATTAAACCAATCGCTAACACGGTGAAACAAAGATCTGTATGTAATAAAAACAATAGAAGTGCAAGAATCAAAATAGCTGTAAATGGAATAAGAAACGCACCAAATCTGGAGAATGAATCTTTAAATGAGACTTGGTTTCCCGCAATTTTTAAGGAAAAAAAGATCAATGCATGCAACCCGAAAATAAAAAGGGCAAAGTAAATGGTTGGCTTTAAAAAGATTTCTGTAAAGCTCGCACTGCCGGGACCTTCTGAAAAAAGAATATAAAACATCAGCGGAGTTAGTAAACTGAAAAGCACCATTGTAATGATTCCGCTGATCAGCTGTTCGCCGCCTGTTGTTTTGCACTCCTGATAAGGGCGTTTCAGAACAGCCAGAACAAATGAACCGAACTGCTTTGCTGCTTGTTTTGCAGCTTCAGCTCCCGCCTGTGCTCCTTGATTTTCGCCGGCTTGGCGTGGAAGAGGCGATCCGCATTTCTCACAAAACTTTCCGCCATCTGCTTGATGGCCGCATTGAGGACAAAACATATGATGACTCCTTTTACATGTAATATAGGGAAAATAGACTAATAATGTCATTATAAAAGAAAAAAGTAGAAAAGTAACCAATATCCAGGTAAAAAATTTTCTCCAAGATTACGTATCAGAAACAAGACACGAGCTGCCAGATGCGAACCCGTGTCTTGTTTCTAGTTATTCATATATTTTTCAAATACGTCACCGAAATCTTTAATATGGTACTGCGAGCGGACGGAAGTGACCCATGTAAACCCGAATTCGGTCAGCTCTTTGTATTGTGTTTCAATATTGACGTGCTCAGGGCGGGTATGCTGAAGGATGGTGACTGCTCGTTCCAGACTTTGTTCAGCCTGATTGATCAAAATGTCATTTTCATAGATCGTTTCAGAGATACGGAGAAGGGCTTTATACAAATCTTTCAGCTTTTCAATTTGCTCTTTATGCACATCGATGTCAAATTGTTCAGAGCCCAGCTTGAACTTGATTTCAACATCCAAATCGACCTTCCCGGCGGTTTCCAGAAAAACATCAGAGATTTTATATTGGGAATAAGGGTAGCGTTTCAGCGTTCGTTTAGAGGAAGTGGCACGTTCGCCGTCAACATGGATCAGCGCCAGATTCGTGAAGCAATATTCATCGGCTTTTGTTTTAATCAGGAAATAAATTTTTTCGTTGTCTTCATGCATGACATAGTCATCAGCATCTGTTTTGTCATAATCCTGAGGTTCGATAATTTTTCCGATATCTGATAATCCGAGTGCATCTGCTGCAATTTTCTTGAACATATAGATACATCCTTCCTATTTACATAGTCACTTCATTGTAGCATGCGGTGTTTCCGAACGGCTATAAACGTTTGTGAAGAATCAGCCTCTTGGTAAGGCCAATGTCACATGGAGGAAGTATACGATGTTCTTATGTATGATGTTTCCAATATTAATCTCATCATGTAGAAAAGCAGTTCCCTTACTTCAGGGAGCTGCTTTCAGCTGTTTTCGGCACGTATTCAAATACTTCTTCACTCTCAAAAAACTCAATTAAGCGGCTCAGCCAATCATAGTAATGAAGCCATTCTCTTAATTCATTCAGCAGCTGATTGACTTTCTCTTCGGCTTCTCGGGGAAGATCGTCCCTTTGTGAAAGATCCGTCAGTTCCCGGTTTAATTTTTTGTACAGCACTTTGTTTTTGCTCACGACCTTTGTCCAGTTCGCCGCAAATAAAGATATGAAGGTTTGATAATAATCCTGCTCTACGTCGTAAAGATCTTTTCTTACGCCTTTTTCAAACACCTTTTCGGCAATGTTGGCATCAATCATTTCACGGACGACCTGGCTCATCCGTGTTTTGCTCATGCCTGTTGCTTCTGACAGCTCGCTTAACGTCATCGGTTTTCGATTCATATAAATAATCCCGAGCACACGCCCGACAGTAGAAGGCATTCCAAACGTATGCATGTTTTCGGCAATCTTCTCGATGAGATGCTCTTCAGCATGTTCAATGATGTCGAAAGCAGTTTTTTCCACAGCTGATCATCCCTTCAAATGGCAATTGATGGTGTCAATATATCATATTTCTGCCAGTTGTTGAAAACAGCTGTATGCGGAGGAAGCGAGAGGTATCCGGCGTAATTGTAAGAACACCCTCTCTGCCTGAGTCATAACAATAAATAATCTGTAAATAACATATAATTTCAACACATTGTAAACTTTTTATTTTACAAAGTTCAAATTATAATAAAGATTATACTTTTCAGAAAAATTAACGGAAATCTGCGGAGGTGCACGGATTGCTGAAATTAGAACAAGTGTCAAAAGTATATAAAGGCGGCAAAAAAGCTGTGAACAGCATTGATTTAGATATTGCTAAGGGCGAATTTATCTGTTTTATCGGCCCGAGCGGCTGCGGAAAAACGACGACGATGAAGATGATTAATCGACTGATTGAACCGTCGTCAGGAAAGATCTTTATCGACGGAGAAAACATAATGGAACAGGACCCGGTTGAACTGCGGAGAAAAATCGGCTATGTGATTCAGCAGATCGGTTTGTTTCCCCACATGACCATTCAGCAGAACATTTCACTCGTTCCGAAACTGCTGAAATGGCCTGAAGAAAAACGGAAAGAACGGGCGAGAGAGCTGTTAAAGCTTGTTGATATGGGCCCTGAATATTTAGACCGTTATCCCCACGAGCTCAGCGGCGGACAGCAGCAAAGAATCGGCGTGCTGCGCGCACTGGCTGCGGAACCCCCTCTCATTTTAATGGATGAACCGTTCGGAGCGCTTGACCCGATCACGCGGGATTCCCTTCAGGAAGAATTTAAAAAACTGCAGAGAACGTTAAACAAAACCATCGTGTTTGTGACCCACGACATGGACGAAGCCATTAAGCTAGCTGACCGGATTGTGATTTTAAAAGCGGGTGAAATCGTTCAGGTCGGCACACCTGATGAGATTCTCAGAAATCCGGCAAATGAATTTGTAGAAGAATTTATCGGGAAAGAGCGCCTGATCCAGACAAGGCCTGAAATTGAGCGGGTTGAGCAGATGATGAACAGAATGCCTGTCACGGTTACAGCGGACAAAACGCTTTCTCAGGCCATTCAGCTGATGAGAGAAAAACGCGTCGACTCGCTGCTTGTTGTAGATGAGCAAAATGTGCTGAAGGGATACGTAGATGTTGAAATCATTGATCAAAACCGCAAAAAAGCGAGCGTTGTTGGTGATGTGTACCGCTCGGATATGTATACCGTGCAAAAAGGAGCCCTTCTCCGCGATACCGTCCGGAAAATCTTGAAGCAAGGAATTAAGTATGTTCCCGTTGTTGATGAAGAGCACCATTTAGCAGGGATTGTGACAAGAGCAAGCCTTGTGGACATCGTATATGATTCCATATGGGGCGAGGAAAACCAGCTAATGACGATCTGATCAGGGGAGGAGCTCTTACACATGAATCAAATGATGACTTTTTTACAGACGAACGGCGGAGAGCTGCTGTATAAAACAGGTGAACATTTATATATTTCTCTTATTGCTGTTGTATTGGGTATTATCGTTGCGGTGCCGCTCGGCGTTCTGCTGACCAGAATGAAAAAAGGCGCAGGCGCGGTTATAGGTGCCGTCAACATTGTGCAAACCTTGCCGAGTCTGGCGATTCTGGCATTTTTTATCCCGCTTCTCGGTGTGGGAAAAGTGCCGGCGATCGTCGCTTTATTTTTCTATTCGGTGCTTCCGATTCTGCGCAATACGTATACAGGCATTAAAGGTGTAAACAAAAATCTGCTTGAGTCAGGAAAAGGGATTGGAATGACCGGCTGGGAGCAGATCCGGCTTGTCGAGATTCCGCTGGCGATTCCGATTATTATGGCAGGCATCCGCACATCCACGATCTATTTAATCGGCTGGGCGACCCTTGCCTCATTTATTGGCGGCGGCGGTCTTGGTGATTACATTTTTATCGGACTGAACCTGTATCAGCCTGAATACATCATTGGCGGTGCTGTGCCGGTTACAATCTTAGCCATTATCATTGATTATTTGCTAGCCGTGACGGAACGAAAAGTGACACCGAAGGGATTGCAAGGGATGAAGGAAGTTTCTTAAGGAGTTGGCTGTATTGAAAACGAAAAAAATCAGATGGATCGGCGCGCTCGCTTTCGCCTTTGTCATGCTGCTGAGCGGCTGTTCTCTGCCGGGACTTGGCGGCGCCTCACAAGATACGATCAAGGTCGGGGCGCAAAGTATAACAGAATCAGAAATTTTAGCGAATATGATTGCGCAGCTTATTGAACACGATACGGATTTAAATACGGCTTTAGTCAAAAATCTCGGATCAAACTATGTTCAGCACCAGGCGATGCTCGGCGGTGACATTGACATATCCGCCACACGCTATTCTGGCACGGATTTAACGAGCACCCTCGGAATGGAGGCGGAGAAGAATCCGGAAAAAGCGCTGAACTTTGTACAGAAAGAATTTGACAAACGTTTTAAATATAAATGGTTTGATTCTTACGGGTTTGATAACACATACGCCTTTACCGTAACAAAAAAGTTTGCGGAAAAGGAGCATGTAAACACCGTATCTGATCTGAAGAAAAACGCTTCTGAATATAAGCTGGGGGTCGACAATGCCTGGCTGAAACGGAAGGGCGACGGATATAAAGGTTTTGTCAGCACGTATGGATTTGAGTTCGGAACAACCTATCCGATGCAGATCGGACTTGTTTATGACGCAGTCAAAAACGAGAAAATGGACGCCGTTCTTGCTTATTCCACAGACGGCCGGATTAAGGCGTATGATCTCAAAATCCTAAAAGACGATAAACAGTTTTTCCCGCCGTATGACTGTTCGCCGGTGATTCCGGAAAAGGTGCTTAAGGAACATCCGGAGCTTGAAGGCATTATTGATAAACTAATCGGGAAGATTGACACGGAAACCATGCAGGAGCTCAACTACGAAGTGGACGGCAAACTGAAGGAGCCATCTGTTGTGGCAAAGGAATTTTTAGAGAAACATCATTATTTTGACTAAGAAAAGAGGCAGACCAAATGGAAGTATTACAGCAGCTTGGCACTTACTATTCGCAAAACGGCAGTTATGTGCTGCAAGAGTTTTACCGCCATTTTCTGATGTCGGTGTACGGCGTTTTGTTTGCGGCCATCGTCGGCATTCCGCTTGGCATCCTGATTGCCAGATACAGAACATTAAGCGGCTGGGTTTTCGCCGTCACGAATGTGATCCAGACGGTGCCGGCGCTCGCCATGCTGGCCGTGCTGATGCTAGTGATGGGGCTTGGCGCGAATACGGTCATTTTATCGTTATTTCTTTATTCGCTGCTGCCGATCATCAGAAATACGTACACAGGCATTGTCAGTATTGAACATGCCTATCTTGAATCAGGAAAAGCGATGGGCATGACAAAGTTTCAAGTGCTGCGGATGGTCGAGCTTCCGCTGGCGCTTTCTGTCATTATGGCCGGCCTCCGCACCGCGCTCGTCATTGCTATCGGCATTACTGCCATCGGGACATTTGTCGGCGCCGGCGGTCTCGGAGACATCATCGTCAGGGGGTCAAACGCAACAAACGGGACCGCGATTATATTAGCTGGCGCGATCCCGACAGCCCTTATGGCGGTGATAGCTGATTTGGTCATGGGCTGGCTTGAACGCGCGTTAAGCCCGATTAAAAATAAAAAAAGAAACTATATTAAAGCTGAAAGAAAAACCACCTCTATTTAAATAAAACAGGGGTGGTTTTTTTAGTAAACAACCTGTGTTAGTCCCTTTAACCGATACTTTCCAGCGTTGAAGTTAGACAAGTATTTTAAAAAAATCTTCAAATATCAGATGGTTATTGCCAATTTTAAGGTTGTTTTGAGAAAAGTTTCAAGTTATAATAATAATACATTTATACAAACATCTAAATGTCTAAATGTTTTTCGAAAAGGAGAAAACGCTATGAATAATGTTTTCAAAGCTATATCAGATCCAACTAGGAGGAGAATTTTGGATTTGTTAAAAGGAGGGGATATGACTGCGGGAGATATTGCAGAACATTTTAATATCAGTAAACCGAGTATTTCTCACCATTTGAATATTTTAAAACAGGCGGAAGTCATAGCTGACCACCGTAAAGGGCAATTTATTTATTATTCTTTAAATACCACAGTACTTCAAGACTCAATAAATTGGATGCTTAACTTTATAAATAAAGGGGATAACGATTTATGAAGAAAAATATAATTTCCATAATTATTGTTTGTTTGAGTTTCTTGACTTCAATTATATTTTATCAGTACCTTCCGGAAGAAATACCGATACAATGGTCAGGAAATAAGCCGGCTGCCTTTATATCTAAACCTCTAACACTTTTTATTATACCTATTGTTATGCTTATTTATTATCTTACTTTTTATATGTTAACCATTAAGTCAACGCAAAAAAATAAAGCATTGCTTTTTCTAGCTTCTAATAATATGTTAATCCTTTTATATATTTTACAGCTCTCAACCCTTTTAGTAAGTTTAGGATACGAACTGGATATTGATTTAATAATTGGTCTTGCTGTTGGTATCTTTTTAATTATTGGTGGAAATTCCATGCAGTTAGCAGAGCAAAACCATCTTATCGGATTGAGGACACCTTGGACATTAAAAGATGAGACTGTTTGGAAATTGGGTAATCGCTTTGCCTCTAAAGTACTTGTAGCGTGTGGTTTTATCATAGCCATTCTTTCATTTTTTACAGGGGAATATATTATTATGATTATGATTGTGTTAGTGTTGCTAGCATTAGTTATTTCAACGACTGCTTCCTATCTTTATTACAAAAAGTTAAACGGTTAACATTAAAAAAGTGTCTTGCGGAGTAACCCGCAAGACACTTTTTTTATAATGATTATTGATGAATCAATTTTAGGGTTTTTGCAGCAGCAGCTTCTAGATCAGAATTATTATTAGAAGCTGAAGAGGAATATTTGGCAACGTATTTCCAAACTGCAGTTGTTACGGCGGCAGCGGTTTGCAATGCTACCGCGTTAACGCCTACAACATATAAATATCCAGCTGCTACACAGACGGCATAAAGCCCGCAAGATGGAGTTGCTTTATTGGTAGAGTATTTTACGTTTTGATTTTTCTTGGCATATTTTTGGATAAGTTGATCTGCTTTATTCATATTATCAATGAGTTTTTTAGGGTCTTTACTGTCAATCGATTGTTTCAATTCATCCAGATATTGTGGTTGATCTTTTTTTATAAATTTGACTACATCATTCACTAATTTTTTACCTTCTGTACTATTCGCCTCTTTTACGAGTTTAGGGTCCAAATCGCTAGAAATTAATTTACCAACCTCTCCTTGGCCAAATAAAAGTCCTCTAAAGTAATCTTCTCCAGAAAATGTATTGTTTTCTTTAGCAGATGTACTTGACTCCTTAGAGAATCCTACTAATGAAAAAACCAATATCGTCACCATGGAAACAATCAATAGCCTAAGTAATTTACTTTTCAAATTATTATACCTCCATTAAGTTATTTCTCCATTATCTAAATATTAGTTATGAAACAATTTTGTAAGGAACTTGACTGATTCACCTCCTAATCTTTTGAAATTCCTTTTTCCTTTTACGGATATATATTTAAATAAAGGAGAACACCAATTCAAATTGATATTTTGTTGTATAGGATGTAGATATATAATTAATGCAGATATCATGATTAAGCCGAAACTTACAATACCGATGCTGATTATTATCCCTATGTGAAATATTATTCCTAATATTAATGCAATTTTTTTTATTCTGATATTAGAAACTATACTTGCTGCTAAGAACAGCTCAAAAATAGTTACTAACCAAGTGATGACAACAATATAGTTGCTTTCAAGCAGTGGATTCAATAAATTAAGTTGATAATCAGGCAATCCAAAAACAGGATCAGAAAAGAAATAATAAATTGCTGTCCCTTCAGCCCACTCTTTATTTTTCAAGCGCTCTAAAGCTGCATTTAAATAGATTACAAAAACTTGAATTTTAATTATTGTCACTAAATAAAATAATACTATCTTCTTTGTGAAAGATTCATAATTGATATCTATTATTTTCCAATGATTTTGCCTTGAATCTAATAATGTAACAGGAAATAAAAGAAATGAAAGAACAGTTGCAATTTGTTCACCGCCATCAATAGTTAAAGCTGAAGTTTGAATGCTATAGCAAATATACCAGTGGAAAAAACCGGTAAATCTAGGCCTCCATCCTATAACCACTAAAGCTAATATAAAAATCATTAAGTATCTTATAACCTCAAAACTGATGCTATATTTGTTAGCAAAACAAAAGGCAGTGGGAATATAGACATTTTCACACGTGACATTATTTGCACTATAACTAAATAAAATATCAGCACTATTAAATACTAAAACTAGTAATGTTGAGAAACCAAGTAAACTTCTAGAAAGTGCATATGTATTTTTCCATGGATTATAGGTGTCAATATAACCTTCGAAACTATTTAATATTTTCATATTATTTTTACTTTTAGCACCTTTCTTTCAAAAGAGGTAGTTTGTTTAAAATCTATCCAATACCATGAGAGTGGCTTTTGTCGGTATATAAGGTACTCTCCTTTGCTAAGATGTGTATAGTCCTTGCTTTTTTTTACTTCAATAGGCTTCATTTGTCTCTCTAAATTTGTGCAGGAAGTGTTGTTTTCACATGTTTTCCAATTCTTTGGTTCGATATTCTCAACAATTTTGCCTAATTCTATTGCCTGAACTCTTCCTTCTCTTTTTATCCCGAAAAAATTATTAGGAAGTGCATTAGGTAACTTTAAATTTTCTTTTGTGTGAAACGAAATGTTTTCTTCAGTAGGGCTTTTACTATAAAAGCCAAAGCCTTGGGGAGACAATTGTTGCAAAAAATTTTTTTTAAACAGTGGATTCTGAGGTGAGATATTACTAAAGTAATAGGAAGAAAGTGAAAGGAAACATATAGTCGTTATAGTTATAATTGCTCTTTTTTTGATTTGGGTTACCTCCTTTAAGCCAATCTAATCATTTCAAAAAGATTATATAATAACTAGTAAGAATAATCAACATAAAATGGATAATAAACAAAATATTGTAAATTATATTTGGTTTTGTTTTGTGGGAAAAATTTGATATTTAAAATTTGTATTGTACGTAAAGTTCCCAATATCAATTTTGGGAACTTCTTTACGGTTTCGGCACATATTTAAAAATCTCTTCACTCTCAAAAAACTCAATCAGACGGCCGAGCCAATTGTAATAGTCGAGCCATTCCTTTAATTCCTTCAACAGCTCATTCACCTTTTCTTCCGCTTCAGGAGAAAGCTCTTCATCCAAGATACTGAGCAGCTCCCGGTTGAGTTTTTTATGCATCATTTTATTTTTGCTGACGACTTTGCTCCAAGTGGCTGTAAACAGAGTGATAAAGGTTTGATAGTAATCCTCTTCAACATCGTATAAGTCTTTTCGCACGCCCTTTTCAAACACCTTCTCGGCGATGTTGGCATCGAGCATGTCCCGCACGGCCTGGCTCATTCGCGTTTTGCTCATGCCGGTCGCTTCTGATAATTCCGTCAGCGTCATCGGCTTGCGATTCATATAAATAATGCCCAGCACACGTCCAACGGTAGAGGGCATTCCAAATGCATGCATGTTTTCCGCGATTCTTTCTATGAGGTGGTCTTCAGTCTGTTCAATTATCGTTAACGGATCTTTCTCCAACAGTTTCAATCCTTTCAGCTAACAATTCCGATGTCAATATACCACATTTTTGATGCGGCGGAAATGCTGTAATCATAGAATTTGGCAGGAAATTGGAGCAATAAGGAGATCATTACCGGTCAATACGGGTAAATCAGGGTTTACACATACTTTATAAATAATATGAACAAATTGTAAACTTTTTATTTTATAAACTTTATTCTATAATGGGAAGCATTCAATTATCTGAAAAATTAAATATGAACTGAACGAATTGAATGAATTTAATTTTGGAGGTGCGATGTTTGCTGACATTAAAAAATGTCTCGAAAACATATAAGGGCGGAAAAAAAGCTGTGAACAGCGTGAATCTGGAAATTGAAAAAGGTGAATTTATCTGTTTTATCGGTCCAAGCGGCTGCGGAAAAACGACAACGATGAAAATGATTAACCGATTAATTGAGCCGTCAGCCGGTCAGATTTTTATTGACGGCGAGAACATGATGGAACAGGACCCGGTAGAACTCAGGCGTAAGATCGGCTATGTCATTCAGCAGATCGGACTGTTCCCCCATATGACCATTCAGCAGAACATTTCACTTGTGCCTAAGCTGCTGAAATGGCCGGAGCAGCAGCGGAAAGAACGTGCGCGTGAGCTTTTAAAATTGGTTGATATGGGACCTGAATATTTAGACCGTTATCCTCATGAATTAAGCGGGGGACAGCAGCAGCGAATAGGTGTATTACGGGCACTTGCCGCGGAACCGCCGCTTATCTTAATGGATGAACCGTTTGGGGCGCTTGACCCGATTACGAGGGATTCCCTTCAGGAAGAATTTAAAAAACTGCAAAAAACCTTACATAAAACCATCGTATTTGTTACCCATGATATGGATGAAGCGATTAAGCTAGCAGACCGGATCGTCATTTTAAAAGGCGGAGAGATTGTGCAGATCGGAACGCCTGATGATATTCTGAGAAATCCGGCAAACGAATTTGTTGAGGAGTTTATCGGCAAGGAGCGCCTGATTCAGTCATCAAGTCCTGATGTTGAGCGGGTTGATCAAATTATGAGTACACACCCGGTGACCATTACGGCGGATAAAATGCTCTCTGAAGCGATCCAGCTGATGAAGCAGGAGCGTGTCGACTCGCTGCTGGTTGTAGATGACAGCCATGTTCTTCTAGGCTATGTAGATGTGGAAATCATTGATCAATGCCGGAAGAAAGCCGAGCTCGTAGGCGAGGTCCTGCATCAAGACATCTACACCGTCTTGGGCGCAACACTGCTGCGGGATACAGTACACAAAATTTTAAAACGGGGTGTAAAGTACGTGCCGGTTGTAGATGAAGACAGCCGTTTAATAGGAATTGTGACGAGAGCGAGCCTGGTTGACATTGTGTATGAGTCCATCTGGGGAGAAGAAAAAAAGCTCGCAGTATTGTCATAGGGAGGTTGTCAGACATGGATCATATCATTGAATTTTTGCAAACCAACGGAGGCGAGCTGCTTTACAAAACATATGAGCATATCACCATTTCTCTCCTCGCCGTCATTTTAGGCGTGGCTGCCGCTGTGCCTCTTGGGATTGTGCTTACCAGAATGAAAAAAGGAGCCGGCTCCATTATCGGCATTGTGAATATCATTCAGACGCTGCCCAGTCTGGCAATCCTCGCTTTCTTTATCCCGCTCTTGGGAGTCGGAAAAGTTCCGGCTATTGTGGCCTTGTTTTTCTATTCCGTTTTGCCGATCCTGCGCAACACGTATACCGGGATTCGCGGCGTTAACAAAAATCTGCTTGAATCAGGAAAAGGCATCGGGATGACGGCAGCTGAACAAATCCGCCTCGTGGAATTGCCGCTTGCCGCGCCCGTCATCATGGCGGGGATCAGAACATCCACGATTTATTTAATCGGCTGGGCGACGCTTGCATCCTTTATCGGAGGCGGCGGATTGGGTGATTATATTTTCATCGGCCTGAATTTATATCAGCCGGAATATATCATCGGAGGAGCGGTTCCCGTCACGATATTGGCGATTGTCATTGATTATGTGCTTGCGTTGACGGAACGAAAAATCACGCCTGCCGGACTGCAGGGAATGAAGGAAGTTTCATAAGGAGGCTGCTCATGAAAAGAAAACATCTTAAATGGCTGAGCGGTTTTACGCTCGCAGTAATGCTGATGCTAAGCGGCTGTTCGCTTCCCGGGCTCAGCGCCGCTTCAGACCAGACCATCAAAATCGGCGCGCAAAGCATGAGTGAATCAGAAATCATCGCAAGCATGCTTGGCCAGCTGATCGAACACCATACGGATCTAAAAACAACAACCATTAAAAATCTTGGCTCCAACGCGGTGCAGCAGCAGGCCTTGATGAACGGAGAAATCGATATTGCGGCCACAAGATATACAGGTGACGCGCTGACAGGCACGCTGAGGATGAAACCTGAAAAAGATCCGGACAAAGCGCTGGCGCTGACACAGCAGGAGTTTAAAAAAAGATACGATTTAAAATGGTATGACTCCTACGGGTTTGATAATACGTATGCCTTTACCGTCAGCAAGAAGCTTGCGGACCAATATCATTTAGAAAACGTATCAGACATCAAAAAATGGGCGCCGCAATTAAAGTTGGGCGTCGACAATTATTGGATGAAGCTGAAAGGGAACGGCTATCAGGATTTTACGAAAACCTACGGCATGACATTCGGCGGCACGTATCCGATGCAGATCGGGCTTGTGTATGACGCGGTGAAAAGCGGAAAAATGGACATTGTCCTCGCTTACTCCACGGACGGGAGAATCAAGTCCTATGATCTCAAAATGCTAAAGGATGATAAACAATTTTTCCCTCCGTACGACTGCTCTCCTGTTGTTCCGGAACAGGTGCTTAAAGAACATCCTGAACTGGAAGGCATCATTCAGAAAATGATCGGAAAAATCGATACAGCCACGATGCAGGAGCTTAACTATGAAGTCGACGGTAACCTAAAAGAACCGTCTGTCGTTGCCAAGGAATATTTGCAAAAGCATCACTACTTCGAATCGTGAAAGGGGGATTGACCAATGAATGTGCTTGAACAGTTAATGACGTATTATGCACAGAACGGCAGCTATGTAATGGAAGAATTCGGCCGCCATTTTCTCATGTCGGCTTACGGCGTCTTGTTTGCTGCTGTCGTCGGGGTTCCGGTCGGAATCCTCATTGCGCATTTCCGCCGCTTGTCAGGATGGGTATTCGCCGTAACAAATGTCATTCAGACGATTCCGGCGCTCGCCATGCTGGCAGTCCTGATGCTTGTCATGGGGCTCGGCGCAAACACAGTGATTTTATCATTATTTCTGTATTCCCTGCTACCGATTATCCGAAACACGTACACAGGCATTGTCAGCATTGAACACGCATACTTAGAATCAGGAAAAGCGATGGGGATGACGAAATTCCAAGTTCTTCGGATGGTTGAGCTCCCGCTCGCGCTTTCTGTCATTATGGCAGGCCTTCGAACGGCTCTCGTCATCGCTATCGGCATTACAGCAATCGGCACATTTGTCGGTGCCGGCGGCCTTGGGGATATGATCGTCCGCGGGTCAAACGCCACAAACGGAACGGCGATTATTCTAGCCGGCGCGATTCCGACTGCGGTGATGGCGGTTGCGGCTGATTTGCTCATGGCTTGGGTGGAGCGGGCGTTACATCCGGTCAAGAAAAAAAGAACCAGGGTGAGACGTATTCAAACAGCTGCATAAGAACAAAAAAAGAGGCTTGGATGATTCCAGCCTCTTTTTTCTTATTTAAATTGTAAACTGATCCATTTTCTCATTAAGTTCTTTCGCCAAACGCTCAAGCTCCTCAGCATTTTGAAGCACTTGATCCATTGAATGGGCGGATTGCTCGGTAATGGAAAATGTTTCTTCAATACCGGCGGCGGATTCTTCAGAAACGGAGGCGATATTTTCAATCGATTGGTTAATTGTGATCGATTGGTTTGTTAACTGCTTTAATCCGTCCGTTACTTCCTTAATACTGTCCGCTACATAGGTGACCGATTGCTTAATGTTCTGCATGGCCTGTCCGGTGTCAGTCAGGTTTTCAGTACCTTTTTCTACTTCGGTAAAGCTGCTTTCCAGGTACTGGATGACAGTGTTGATTTCCTGCTGTGTGCCGCCAACTATTTTAGTGATATCCTGAACGGAGTCAGATACGCCATCTGCGAGCTTTCGGACCTCCTCAGCCACAACGGCGAAGCCTTTGCCGCTTTCTCCTGCGCGGGCTGCCTCAATTGCGGCATTAAGTGACAATAAGTTCGTTTGCTCGGCAATGCCGTTGATGACCTGAACAAGCTTGTTGATGTCCTGAGAATGCTGTTCCAGCGATCTCACTTTATGAACGGCCTCCTGAACGATATGATGGATTGTTTTCATTTGCTGCACTGACGTATCCATATTTTCGTTTCCGTTTACGGCGAGTTCGAGAACGTTTTGAGACGTATCGCTGATCGTCATGCCGTGATTGTAGGCTTTATCAATGCTTTCTGTAAATTCATTCATTGATTCGGCGATTGTCACAGCGTCTTGCGCCTGCTGCTCGGAGCCTTCAGCCATTTCGTTCATCGTTTCGGTAATATGCCTGCTGCCGGTTCTTGTTTCATTCGTTGCAGTGGTCAGCACCTGTGATGAAGAAAGCACGCGGGTGGAGATTTCTTTTGAATATCCGACGATATCTCTTAAATTCCCTACCATTTTCTGAAGCGCTTCGTTCAGATCGCCAAGCTCGTCTTTTGAGGCCAGCGGCTCTATGTCATTTGACAGATTGCCCTCGGCGATTTCATTCGCAGATGACTTCATTCGAATAATCGGTTTTACAATGCTGCGATTGATATAAAGCCAAATACATATGCTGATGACGATGGAAGCTGCCAGAAGCAAAGCCGTGTAAATGAGGCCTTTATAATAAACGTCCTTGGTTTCTTTCACCGCCGTGTTGCTGCCTTCTTTATTAAAGTCAACCAGTTCAGTGATTGATTTTTTCATATCCTCAAAGCTTGCTTCAGTCTGTACCAATAAACCCCTTGCTTTATCTATATCATTCGTGCGTCCGCTCTCTAAAATCTGGTTATGAATATTCGTATATGAGTTGACTTCAGTCTTGAGCTGTTCGAAAATGCTGCGTTCTTTGTCATTAGAGATTGTCTTTTCGTAGTTACCAAGCTTTTCATTGATATCCTTAAGAATCTGGTTCATATCTTGTTCCAGCGTATCCATTTTGTCTTTGTCTGTATAAATCAGGAAATCTTTTTCCGTAGAGGAAAGGTGCTCTGTCAAATAATTAATAGATGTGATTTCTTTAATGCCGTCTATCCATTTTGTGTTGATTTCATCTGTCTTTTTGATGATGTGCTGCATATTGAAAGCGCCTATTCCGCCTATAAGCAGATTGATGAGGATCAGTGTCAAAAATACCAGGCTGAATTTGCGGGAAATCGTCAGTCGCATATAAGTGTTCTCCTTTTAAAAAAAGTGATGTGATGTACTATATATCGGCTGAGAAATTGTTTTTTCACCTGGAAATAAAAAATAAAAAACGGCTCTTCTCTCCGTGGAGATAGAACCGTTTTAGCAATTACATATGAAAGGAAGGGTCAATCCATTCAGTCGCCCATTTGGAGATTTCACCCAGAATGGGCGCTAACGCCATTCCTTTGTCGGTTAATGAATATTCGATGCGAACCGGAGTTTCGGGGATGACGTCCCGCTTAACCACTCCTTCAAGCTCAAGTTCTTTCAGCCTTTCTGACAGAACTCTGCCGCTTAGATTTGGAAGTGCTGCTTCTATTTCGCTAAATCGCTGCTGACCGTTCAACAGTTGAAAAACGATTAAAGCAACCCAGCGTTTGCTCAAGATGTCGACTGCTTTTTCAAATCTAGGACACATTTCTGATTGGTTCATACTTTTCACCTCGTCTGTCATTATTATAACGCAAATAACGAGGGAACGTATGCATGCGTGATTGATAAAATGCGGAAAGAGATGCAGAAGATTACGTGGAAGAGGAGCGTTTTTTCGCTTCGGAAGCTAAAAAATCGAAGTATTTGCTGAGATTTTCAATATCCTGCTTGGAGAGATGCCGCCATTTTTCGCTGTTAAAAAGAGACAGGTTCTCCGTTCCTCGAGTGACAGCCGTCTGATAAATCGCATAAATAGACTGATAGCTTTCCGAAGCCTCCCGAATTTCTTCAGGAAAAGCGGTAATGTGCCCTGCGGCTGCCATCAGGTTTTCGTGCGGTATTTTCAGCACCGCTGCGAGCTTTTTTATGGTCGCGGGCTTTGGTGTGCCGCGCTTGCCGTTTTCTATTTTTGAAATGGTCGCTGAGCTGATGCCCGAGTACACCGCAAGCTGGTTTACTGTCAGTTTGCGGGCGCGGCGCAGCGCCCTTAATTCCTGTCCGAATGTTGACATGATGATCGCCTCGCATTTCTGGAAAGAGTTATTGATCAGCAGATCGTTTTTTGGCTTCGTCTGAAATAAAAGAGAAATAATGATCCAGCATGAGCAAATCCTCTTTGTTGAGATACTGCCATTTTTCACTCTCAAGAAGGGCAAGATTTTTCAGGTCATAAGCCTCCGCCTTTTCAAGCAGCTGGCACTTCGTTTCATAAGGCGCTCTGGCTTCATGAATCTCTTCGATATATCCCGCTTTATACATAAGCCCTTCATAAGGAATTTTTAAGGCCTCCGCCAGTTTTTTGATGGTGGCAGGTTTAGGAACGCCGCGTTTGCCGTTTTCAATTCTGGAGATGCCGGCCGCGCTTACACCGGAATAAGTCGCCAGCTGGTTGACTGTCAGCTTTCTCTCCTCACGCAATGCCCGTAATTGTTCACCGAAGCTTTCCATATGTCTCACCCCGTCCCTCACTGTTACTCATATTTTAGTATGTTTATTGACTAAAGGGAATAGGTAGGCTGGAAATGTATTGACAAAAGTTAACATACGCCGTAATGTAAATGTATAGAAAAAGTTTTTTCATGAACGGAAGGTGAGGAAAGTGCCAGTAGAAAAGATACAGATTAGACGTGATTATGTATTGCAGTATATGGTCAATAACGATTATTCCCTCAATCAGCTTGCGCTGGAAATCGGAGTCTCACCCGCCACACTGAGCCGTGTGCTGAATGGAGAAAGACGGCCGGGGCAGCTTGTGATCGGAAAAATGCTTCACTATTTTGACTTGAAGTTTGAGGATCTTTTTTACTATGATTTTGTTGACAAAAGTCAATAACTTAAGGACGCCTGGGGAACCAAGCGTTTTCTAAGCCTTATCATCAATGTGTCAAAACAAAACCCGTCACAAGTTCATTGCATGTTTTCCATTGTTTTGTGGGCAGCTGATGGCCTTGGTATTCCAGCCTGAAAAATTCAGCGTGGCTGCATGCTTTCCGGTAATAGCCTGCATGTGTAAAGGTCCAGTCGCGCAGGCCGCCATACATAAACAGCATCGGCATGTTAAAACGGGGCAATTGTTCAAGGCAGCTGTAGTGGAGCGAATCCCGATAATATTGATACCAATGGCCGAGGTCAGCTTTTTTCATATGACTCGTTAATAGATTTCGGAGCTGTCTGTTTTTCGTATGGCTGCTGGCGATAATTTTCATCAGCATGCCGGGACTTTTTTCAAGAAGATACATTCCCATTTTGTGAAGCTGCTGACCGGCCATGGTATGAACAGCGGGGTACGCGCCGGACAACAGCAAATGAGATACTTTGTCTGGCCGGGTGAAGCCAATGTGCTGTGCAATTAAGCTGCCGGCGGAATACCCGAATACTGCAGCCTGACCAATGTGCAAACGATCCATAAATTGCACGATCTCGTTTGCGTAATAGGAAATCGAGATTTGCTGGTCTGCATGATCGCTGTCGCCATGTCCGCTTAAATCGGGAAATATCACCCTGAAATGATCCGCCAGAAGGCGCTGATAATAAAAAACCTTGCGTCCCATGCCCGGCGGGTGAATAAAAATGATAGGGATTCCCTGTCCATATTCCTCATAATATAGATGTTTCTTATTGGCTGTGCTGATGATCGGCATTGTTGTTCTCCCTTTTCGTTCAATTCATACGAATAGGCTAACCAAAACAAAATGTCTTATCCGGCCCTTTTGGCGTCTGATACGGCGTGACATGCCAAACCTTTTCATGTAAAATAGAAGTAATGTAGGCCAGTGAGTCTGGAGGTGTAAGGGATGCACGCGGTTTTGATTACCTTATTGGTTATCGTCAGTATTGCACTTATTATTGTCGTTTTGCTTCAATCCAGTAAAAGCGCCGGATTATCTGGTGCGATTTCAGGCGGAGCGGAGCAGCTCTTCGGGAAACAAAAAGCAAGAGGTCTTGATTTGATTCTGCACCGCATTACGGTTGTGCTGGCAGTCTTGTTTTTCGTGTTGACGATTGCGCTTGCTTATATCCTATAGGGCAATGTTTGTATAAGGTCTGATGTAAAGTCAGGCCTTTTTCACGTTTCTGGCTGATATTCAGAGCGTTTTTTTCTTATCAAACTGTGGAAAACTAAAATGATCGTGCAGAAAGAAAGGGAGAAATGAGCATGAAAGTTGTGACACCAAAACCATTTACATTTAAAGGCGGAGACAAAGCGGTGCTTTTGCTGCACGGCTTTACAGGGAATACAGCAGATGTGAGAATGCTGGGACGTTATTTGAATGAACGGGGCTATACGTGCCACGCGCCTCAATATGAAGGACACGGCGTTCCTCCTGAAGAATTGGTACATACGGGGCCTGAAGACTGGTGGAAAAACGTCATGGATGGCTATGAATATTTAAAATCTGAAGGCTATGAGAGCATTGCTGCCTGCGGACTGTCGCTTGGCGGGGTTTTTTCGCTGAAATTGGGTTACACTGTACCCATAAAGGGAATTGTTCCAATGTGCGCGCCAATGCATATTAAAAGCGAAGAGGTCATGTATCAGGGCGTCCTTTCCTACGCGCGCAATTACAAAAAATTCGAGGGGAAAAGCCCGGAGCAAATAGAAGAGGAAATGAAGGAATTTGAAAAAACGCCGATGAATACCCTTAAGGCGCTGCAAGACTTGATTGCCGATGTGCGAAAGAATGTCGATATGATCTATTCTCCGACATTTGTTGTGCAAGCCCGTCATGATCACATGATTAATACCGAAAGTGCCAATATTATTTACAATGAAGTGGAAACTGATGAGAAACAGCTAAAATGGTATGAGGAATCAGGCCATGTTATCACGCTGGACAAGGAACGGGACATCGTACATCAAGATGTGTATGAATTTTTAGAGAAGCTGGATTGGTAACCAACAGGAGGTCGGATTATGGAAAAAGAAGCATTTATGGATAAGCTTCTCTCGTTTATGAAGGAAGAGGCGTACAAGCCTCTGACTGTTCAGGAACTTGAG
This sequence comes from Bacillus sp. FSL R5-0434, assembly GCF_038004745.1. Classification (NCBI taxonomy): domain Bacteria; kingdom Bacillati; phylum Bacillota; class Bacilli; order Caryophanales; family Bacillaceae; genus Bacillus; species Bacillus sp. FSL R5-0434. Next base: position 3,364,238 of record NZ_JBBORV010000001.1, on the reverse strand, counting down.
GAGATGTTACAGATTACGGATGCCGAGGAATTTAAAGAGCTCGTCAAAGCGCTGGTTGCGCTGGAGGAAAAAGGGCTTATCGTGCGGACGAGAAGCGACCGCTACGGCATTCCGGAAAAAATGAATTTAATTAAAGGAAAGCTTTCTGCGCATCCGAAGGGATTTGCCTTTTTGCTGCCTGAGGATACGTCGTTAAGCGATGTGTTTATTCCCCCTAATGAGCTGAATACAGCTATGAACGGCGATATCGTAATGGTACGCCTGAATTCGCAGTCAAGCGGCTCCAGACAAGAGGGCACCGTCATTCGTATTTTAGAAAGAGCGATTCAGCGGGTAGTCGGAACCTATACAGAAACAAAAAACTTTGGTTTTGTCATTCCGGATGACAAAAAAATCACAAGCGATATCTTCATTCCTAATAGCGGGAAAAATGGAGCGGCTGAAGGGCATAAGGTGGTTGTTAAGCTGACCAGCTATCCTGAAGGCCGAATGAATGCAGAGGGTGAGATTGAATCCATTCTCGGCCATAAAAATGATCCGGGCATTGATATTTTATCAGTCATCCATAAGCACGGACTGCCGGGTGAATTCCCTGCCGATGCAATGGAACAGGCGACAAGCACGCCTGATACGATTGATGAAAAAGACCTGAAAGACCGCCGTGATCTCCGTGACCAGGTCATTGTCACCATTGACGGAGCGGACGCGAAGGACTTGGATGACGCGGTTACAGTGACAAAGCTGGATGACGGCAGCTATAAGCTTGGCGTTCACATTGCCGACGTCAGCCATTACGTGACTGAAAACTCGCCGATTGACAAAGAAGCGATGGAAAGAGGAACGAGTGTGTATTTGGTTGACCGTGTGATTCCGATGATTCCGCACAGACTGTCAAACGGTATTTGTTCATTAAATCCGAAGGTTGACCGCCTGACACTTTCTTGTGAAATGACCATCAACAGTCGGGGAGAAGTCACAGAGCACGAAATCTTCCAAAGCGTCATCAAAACAACGGAAAGAATGACATATTCCGATGTGAATCAGATTCTTGTTGATGATGATGAAGAATTAAAGCAAAAGTACGAACCGCTCGTGCCGATGTTCAAAGACATGGAGCGGCTGGCAGAAATTCTTCGCGAAAAGCGGATGAACCGTGGCGCCGTAGATTTTGACTTCAAAGAAGCAAAGGTGCTTGTCGATGAAGAAGGCGCGGTCAAAGACGTTGTGATCAGAGAACGCTCAGTCGCCGAAAAACTGATTGAAGAATTTATGCTTGTTGCGAACGAAACCGTTGCAGAGCATTTCCATTGGATGAACGTTCCGTTTATTTACCGGATACACGAAGAGCCTAATGCTGAAAAACTGCAAAAGTTTTTAGAGTTTGTGACAACATTTGGCTATGTTGTAAAAGGAACGGCGGGAAATATTCATCCGCGCGCGCTGCAAAGCATTCTTGACGCTGTTCGTGACAGACCAGAGGAAACAGTGATTTCTACTGTCATGCTACGTTCCATGAAGCAGGCGAAATACGACCCGCAAAGCTTAGGGCACTTCGGCCTGTCAACGGAATTCTATACCCATTTCACATCGCCGATCCGCCGTTATCCGGATTTAATCGTCCACAGATTGATCAGAACGTACTTAATCAACGGCAAGGTCGATGAAGCGACACAGGAGAAGTGGGCTGAACGGCTTCCGGATATCGCTGAACATACTTCATCAATGGAACGCCGTGCAGTTGACGCAGAGCGTGAAACAGATGATTTGAAAAAAGCGGAATATATGCTTGATAAAATCGGTGAAGAATTTGACGGCATGATCAGCTCTGTGACAAACTTCGGGATGTTTGTCGAGCTGCCGAATACAATTGAAGGACTCGTCCACGTCAGCTTTATGACGGATGACTATTATCGCTTTGACGAGCAGCATTTTGCGATGATCGGCGAGCGGACGGGGAATGTGTTCCGCATCGGAGATGAAATTACAGTTAAAGTCGTTGACGTCAATAAAGACGAGCGCAATATTGACTTCGAAATCGTCGGTATGAAAGGCACCCCGCGCCGTCCGAGAGAAATGGACAGCCGCAGCCGAAAACGCGGAAAACCTGCCAGAAAACGCGTGTTAAGCACAAATACGCCTGTATCTCCTGCTCCTTCCGAGGAAAAAGGAGAGTGGTTCACAAAGCCGAAGAAAAAAAAGAAAAAACGCGGCTTTCAAAACGCACCGAAGCAGAAACGGAAAAAGAAGAAATAGCAGCTCAACCAGCAAATAGGGCCGCAGCGCTCTATTTGCTTTCTTTCGGAAACAGCTTTTCATTGTAGCCATGCGTGACATTTGGTAAAATAGAGCGTATCGCAAAGGTGGACAGTTTTTCCTTAGTGAGAGGAGGTTCTGGCATGCCGAAAGGGTCAGGAAAAGTATTATCACAAAATAAAAAAGCCAATCACGATTATTTTATAGAAGAAACATATGAAACAGGCATTGTATTGCAAGGAACAGAAATCAAAGCGATTCGCGCCGGCCGCGTGAATCTAAAAGATTCCTTCGCCAAAATCGAACGGGGAGAAGTATTTCTCCACAATATGCACGTCAGCCCGTATGAGCAGGGAAACCGCTATAACCACGATCCGCTCCGGACGAGAAAGCTGTTAATGCACCGCAAGGAAATTAACAAGCTGATCGGCTTAACGAAGGAAAAAGGTTATTCTCTCGTTCCGCTCAAGCTGTATTTGAAAAACGGCTTTGCCAAAGTTCTTCTCGGTCTGGGTAAAGGGAAGAAAAACTATGACAAACGTGAAGATCTGAAGCGCAAGGATGCGAAGCGTGAAATTGAAAGAGCGTTCAGAGACAGTCAAAAAGGGTTCTAAAAAGCATAACGCTTGATACTGAAATCCAGCCTGTGCTATACTGATTTCACGATGAGATGACACGGTCTTTTCTTGAAGGATTTGTCAATTGAAATGAGCCGTGATCATGTTATAATAGGAATGTAGCCAGTTTGAGTGAGAGCTTGATATTTCTCCCGTATTTCCCTTATAACAAGGGGACGTTACGGATTCGACAGGGATGGATCGAGCTTGAGCTGCGAGCCGAGAGGCGATCTCGTAAACACGCACATAAATATAACTGGCAAAACTAACAGTTTTAACCAAAACGTAGCATTAGCTGCCTAATAAGCGCAGCGAGCTCTTCCTGACATTGCCTATGTGTCTGTGAAGAGCACATCCAAGTAGGCTACGCTTGCGTTCCCGTCTGAGAACGTAAGAAGAGACAAACAGACTAGCTCTCGGAAGGCCCGCCCGCAGGCAAGAAGATGAGTGAAAACACAAATATGCAGGCTACGCTCGTAGACGCTTAAGTAATCGATGTTTCTGGACGTGGGTTCGACTCCCACCGTCTCCATACATACTTTGAAACCGCAGTGCTATCAAGGCTTCTAAAGCTTTCGAGGGCACTGCGGTTACTTTTTGGTAACACTTTTAAAATTTTTCGTTTTCCATGAAGCCAATAACTTCATGTTGTGCAGACGGGTAAAGGTGACTATACCTGTTCAATGCGATGACCAATGGATTGCATTTTTTATTGATCAAGTATGATGCATGTGAAGTCTGAAGTCGTGGAGCACTATTTTTTTAACCCCTGATTTTCTAAGGTATTTTTCGTACCGTCTATCAATTGTGCTAGTCGCTATGCTATCGTAAAAAGAACCAAAAATCCTATAATCAATTTTACTGGCGCTGTGTTTTCAGCGCTATTTTTTATGTCTTTTAAAAGAGACAGTTACTCTATCGGCTCTCTCTGAATCTGCATGTGAATTTTATCCTTAATCTCAATTATTCGGGAGATGCAATTGAGATGCTATGGGAGGTTTGTGGCTTAGTTTGACCTGTAGTATAAGGAGACTTTTCAAGCCCATCCTCTTTGACTGTATACCCCGTCTCTTTGTCAAAAACTAAAATCTTAGTAAAGATGTACTCAACTTCTGTTAGAGCTTTTTTAATTTGTTCTTCAGTTAAGCCATCTAAACCGTCCTCCGTATTAAATTGGGTTGCTGAACTGCTGGTGCTATTGTCGCAATAGCAAGAAAGAAAACCGACGCTAGAAAAAACAATCTTTTCAACATGTGTGAACTCCCCCTTTTTTGAAATGGTAAAAGCAACATACATTTTTCAAAAGAAGGGTTTTAATCATAATAAGTCAAATATCGACAGAAGATTGTTACCACAAATGCAAAGCAAGAAACGAAAACGCCCATGCCAATATGCCGAACATTACAAAGAACCTAAGAAAAGTCTCATATTTTGTTAGTCTTCGTTCTCTTTTTGTTTTACCTAATCTCCAATACAGGGCGTAGCCGGAGAACAATAAAATGATTTGTCCAAATTGCGACACAGATTCTAAAAATTCTATACCATTCATTGATTTTCACCTCGTTTATTTATGAGAAAAAAATAAAGTAGACTTGCAGAGAGTCTACTTACCGCTTATCCAAAGTACCCATTTTCTTCGGTTTAAAAATCGCTTGAGGGTGAAATGGCTTGCGCGTCGGTTAATAAAGTAAGGCTTAATGCTATTGTTTTAAAATGCCATATCCTTATTCGCCCCATTTACCCATCACATATTAGTTTTATTATCGCAAATGGAAAGGTCATTTCCAACAGTTATGTGAAAATTAGTAATTTGTAATATGTCTAATGGTATAAGGAATGTCGTTTCCCTTATCCAGCAGTTCTGCTTCATTTTTTTCGTATAACAGGCACCAAAAAGTGCGTACTTCCATTTGAATCCCAGCTGTTTCATACTGGTTTTACAGCAGATATTTTACCAATCGCATTTCTGTTAATAAATAAGAGGAAACAAAAACGGAGGGATGAACGAATGAAGCTGAATTTACGTGGGAAAACCGCACTGGTGACCGGCTCAACGTCGGGGATCGGCAAAGCGATTGCCGCTTCGTTAGCGGAAGAAGGCGCTGCGGTTATCATTAACGGACGCCGGGAAGAAAAAGTGAATCAGACGATAGACGATTTGAAAACACAGCATGCAGAGGCTGTGTTTTATCCGGCCGCATTTGATCTTGGAACCGAAGAAGGCTGCAATGACCTGTTTCAGGCATATCCGCAGGTTGATATTTTGGTCAATAATTTAGGGATTTTTGAACCGGCGGCGTATTTTGATATTCCCGATGATGAGTGGTTCCGATTTTTTGAAGTGAATATTATGAGCGGTGTGAGGCTCACACGCAAGTATTTACACAAAATGATAGAGAAGAAAGAAGGCCGGGTGATTTTTATTGCCAGTGAAGCGGCAATCATGCCTTCTCAGGAAATGGCCCATTACAGCGCGACGAAAACGATGCAGCTTTCCATTTCCCGCAGCTTGGCGGAGCTGGCAACCGGCACAAATGTAACGGTAAATACAGTCATGCCGGGTTCAACCTTAACAGAGGGAGTGGAAACAATGCTGAACTCTCTTTATCCTGGTGAAAACCTGACTGTTCAAGAAGCTGAGACCCGTTTTATGAAGGAAAACCGTCCGACTTCAATTATCCAAAGGCTGATCCGGCCGGAAGAAATCGCTCACTTTGTTACATTCCTAAGCAGCCCGCTGTCTTCCGCGATTAATGGCGCGGCACTTCGGGCGGACGGCGGTTTGGTCCGCAGCGTCTTTTAGAAAACCTCTCCCTCTGGGAAGAGGTTTTTTTATTGTATTGATTTCCAGAACTTGCTGTCGTATAATTTTGGTACTGTAATAGTTTTTTTAGTACCGAAAGCGAGGTGGTTGATTTGGAAAAAAGAATATTGGCGGAAACCATTCGGCTGATCAGACAGAAAGGTTTTTCATTTACAATGAACGATCTGGCGGGAGCTCTTGGAACAAGCAAGCGGACGCTTTATGCGCATTACCCGTCGAAAGATCAGCTTACGGAGGCCGTCGTGGCGCAGTTTATCGCAGAGATGAAGCAACTGGAAAAAAGCATCTATGAAGATGAGACCCTAGATGCGCTTGAAAAGGTGAAGCAAATGCTGATCGGTCTTCCAAAGGAAATGGAGCTGCTGAACATGGGGTTATTACAAGAGCTGAAGAAATCCCATTACGATGCGTGGCTCAAATTAGACACGTTTATGAAGGAAGAATGGTCAGTTGTTATTGGATTGTTAAACGAGTGCAGGGAGCAAAAGAAGATCAGAAACATCAACATTGATTTATTGGTTCAAATGTATATAGGAAGCATCAACCAAGTATATGATCCTGATTATCCGCTCAAACATCAGTACACGACAGGAGAAGTTCTTGAATCAATCGTAGATGTATTATGTAACGGGATAACAGAAAAATGAGGAGGCTGGTGGCGCGTGCAGTGGATGTTTTTATGTTTGGCCATTTTATTTGAAGTTGCCGGAACGGTCAGTATGAAGCTTTCAGCGGGTTTCACGAAGCTTCTGCCGAGTGTGCTATTGATGTTTTTTTATGGCGGGAGTCTTTTCTTTCTGACGCTTACGCTCAAATCTATCGATGTATCTGTTGCTTACGCTGTCTGGTCGGGGATGGGCATTGTCCTGATCACAGTTGTCGGGTTTTTGTATTTTCAAGAGAATATAAGTGTCATGAAACTGATTTCAATCGGGCTGATTATTGCCGGTGTTGTGTCTTTAAACCTGATCGATCAAGGGGCGGAGCCTCAAACGGTACATAAAAGTGAGCAGTAACATGAGAGTGATGAAACTGTTCTTTCTCGTGACTGATATCGGTTTTATATTGTACTGGCTGTCTGCCGGCTTTTCATTAATGCCGGAAAGCTGGGCCTTTAAACATTATCAAGATCCGTTTATGATCGCCTGGAATTGGTCCTTTTTTCCCTTGGATATCTTAATCTCCATTACTGGTTTGTACAGCTTGTATTTGCAGCGCGTCAAAAGAGCAATATGGAGGCAGCTGGCGCTGATTTCTCTTGTGCTGACCTTCTGTTCAGGCCTTCAGGCTTTATCATTCTGGACATTTAGCGGGGATTTTGATCTTGCATGGTGGCTGTTTAATGGATACCTTTTGATTTATCCTTTATTTTTTATTCACAGACTTTTATCTAAGCAGTGCGAGTAGCACTGTTTTTATTTTTTGAAAACACTTTGTTTTCTGAAAAGTAAAACGATATAATATGTAATATATTGCATATTACATGTCAGGAGGATATACGTTGGCGACTCAGAAACAACGGTTGTACGGCTTTTTAATGGTGATTGTCGGAGCTGCTTTTTGGGGATTATCGGGAACGGTTGCCCAGCATTTATTTGAAACGAGTGATGTATCGGTGGAGTGGCTTGTAACGGTGCGTTTACTGTTATCAGGCCTGTTGGTGCTGATTATTGTGTCCGCCGGTAAAAACAGGAGGGCAGTTTGGGGCATATGGAAAGATAAAAAAGCGGCTGTCCAGCTTATTGTTTTCGGGATTGCCGGCATGCTGGGTGTTCAGTATACGTTTTTAGCTTCAATCGGAACCGGAAACGCAGCGGTGGCTACGCTGCTTCAATACTTAGCGCCTGTTCTGATTATGCTGTATTTGCTTCTGACCCGAAAGAATTCATTTCAGTTTTCCGATTTTTTGGGGCTATTATTGGCTTTAGCAGGCACTTTTTTGCTGCTGACGAATGGAAACATCAGCAATTTAACAGTTTCTCCTTTATCTGTTGTATGGGGTCTTCTTTCTGCTGGCGCACTTGCCTTCTATACGCTGTATTCCAGTTCTCTTTTGAAAACATGGGGGTCGGCTCTCGTCATTGGCTGGGGGATGCTGATCGGGGGCGTCGGCATGAGCTTTATTCATCCGCCTTGGGCAGTACAGGCAGAAGGCTGGACGGTTTCTGGAATTGTATCGGTGGCTTTTATTGTTATTTTCGGAACGTTATTGGGATTCTGCATGTACCTAGAAAGTTTGAAATATTTATTCCCGCAAGAAGCGAGCATGCTGGGATGCACTGAGCCGGTTGCCGCAGTCGCGTCTTCTATTCTTTGGCTTGGCGTGTCCTTTGGGTTGTTTCAAGCAGCAGGAGCGGCATGCATTTTAGTCATGATTTTTGTCCTTTCACAGAAGAAAAGTGCCGGCAAAACGGCAGCATTAAAAAACCAAACCCATATTCAGAGGTGATGCTTTGTGCCGATACCGTCCAATGCCCCGAAGCCGAAACGGCAGACTGCCAAAAAGCTTGCTTTTGAGCAAATTCAAAAATGGATCGTGGAAGGAGTGCTTGTGCCCGGAGAAAAATTGAATGACGATGCGTTGGCCAAAGCGCTTGGCGTCAGCAGAACACCGGTCAGAGAGGCTTTGCAATTATTAGAGATGCAGGGGTTTGTTGAAATGTCTCCGGGGAAAGAAACAAGAATTTCACAGATTGAAAAAAATGATGTCTTCAAAGTCTATCCGCCGATGGCGTCTCTCCAATCCACCGCTGCCGAATTGGCAATTGAAAACATTCATTCGTCTCATATAGAGCAGCTGACAGCCATCAATCACGAAATGAAAGCGGCAATTGACCGAAACGAAATCTATGAAGTGCTTGGCATTGATAAAGCGTTTCATGATGTGATAATTGAGGCGGCTGATAATGAATATATCCGCAATTTTACCTCAGTTCTTCACATGCATATTCTTCGGCTTGAGTACCTTTTTTTCAAGTCTCCGCAGAATTCTATTGAAGAACATAACCAAATCATTCAGGCATATAAGGAGAAGAACCGGAAAAAGGCGGCTGAGCTGACATACAGCAACTGGATCAAACCAATGCATGACATTGCGAAAAAACTTGTGTAATGAAGGCAGAGAAGATATGTCTCTGTCTTTTTTGATGAGAGCATATCCAATGAGAAGATGGGTCTGTTTCTGGGCATACTATGGCGAATAAACGGGAAGAGACCAACATCATGTCGTTAAAGAGGGTTATGTAATATGAACAAGTCTTCTGATCAAAATCGAAGAACAGTGCCAAGTGTCGTCAAGGATGCCTTTCGCATTCATGCAACCCCTTTCCCATGGAAAAAGGCAATCGGGTCAGGCGTCGCTTCAGGATTTCCTGTGTTTGTCGGCGCATTGTCGGGACACACGGATTTCGGTTTGACCGCTAGCATCGGCGGCTTTGTTTTTTTATATGCAGGCGGGGAATCGTATACGAAACGTATTCTGAAGCTGCTGTTAGTTTCATTGGGGATCGCCGCATCGTTTGGATTAGGGACGCTTTTGGCAGGGACTTTCTGGAGCATGGCGGCTGTTCTGGGGCTTATCGGGGCAGCTGCAATGTTTATTTTTGGCGCGCTTGGGATACAAGGGCCAGCACCGATGTTTTTTGTCCTTGCCTTTTTGGTGAGCTCGGGTTTGCCGGCAGATCCTTCAGAAGCTCCGTTCAGAGCGGGACTGACATTTGCCGGCGGGCTTTTCGCCACAGGAATCGCCTTGATTGGCTGGATCAATAACAGGCATGGACCGGAAAATACAGTGCTGAAAAGAACATACCGCCAGCTTGCATCCTGCCTTTCCGATGTCGGAACTCCTGATTTTCATAACGCGCAGCATCAGACCGTGCTGATGCTGAGAACAGCCCGTCAAACGGTGCTCGGCAAAGGGAATAGATGGAGAAAATCGCCTCATGATGAACGTTTTATCCGCTTGCTGGAAAAAGCGGATGATCTCTTCATCTCGATCATTCATTTTTCTGCCGAAACACCAAACGCAGATAAGGCCCAGATCGCAAAGGCACTTCGCCAAACTGCCGACATGCTGGGGCAATCTCGTGTTTCCGATGCGTTTCCTATTCAGGAGGATGAAGCGGAGCCACCCCGGAAGCTGTATGAAGAAATCAACGAGGTGTTGAGTATCGCTTCAGGGCGGAATGATGATCCATCGGACGCGGAGCCAAGCCGGCTGCCATCCTCCTATTACTTTCTGAGAAATGCCTTTGACTGGGAGTCACCTGTTTTGATTCGGGCATTAAAGTATGGGATTGTGCTGTTTGCGGCGGCTTTGTTTGCCAATGCTTTCGGTTTTCACCGTTCTTACTGGATTCCGCTCTCGGCAGCGGCGGTGATGCTGGGCACGACTGTTGTCTTTACGCTGCAAAGAGCCATTCAGCGTTCGGCAGGAACCGTAATAGGCGTGATGCTGGCAGGGGCGATCCTGTTCTTTAAGCCATCCGGCGTGTATATCGCTTTAAGTATCACAATGCTTCAATTTCTTCTTGAAATGCTGATTGTCCGCAATTATGCTTTGGCTGTTCCTTTTCTGACCGCAAACGCGCTTGTCATCACAGAAAGCATGCATGGCGGCTTGGGGGCCGGTTATTTTATAGCGGCGAGGCTGACCGATGTGGCTGTCGGCAGCACAATTGGCCTATTGGGAACGATGCTTTTGTGGAGACGTTTTTCAGCAAAACGCCTGCCTGAATACATGAGGGAAGTGATCAGGCTGGAAGGGCAGTTTATGGAGAAACTGTTAGCCGGACAGCAAATAGACGGACATCAGCTTAGAGTGAGCTTAGTCAGGCTTCGGGATGCATATGATAAAGCACTTGGAGATTTTCCAAAAGCGAAAGCGGATACGCTGTGGGCGGCGATCTCTGGAGTACAGCACTTAGGTTATTATTTGCTCTCGGCTCAAGCCCATCATCGTCCGCCCTCTCCGGTTTCTGAAGAAGAAATAAACCATTTGAGAGCGTTTTTTGAACAGGCTGAGCAATCAGTACTGATGAAAATGCCGCCCGCTGTTGTAGAAGTGCCGCGTTTTCCGTATTATCCGCGAATCAGCGGGGAGCTTTACACATTGTATACAGGTTTGCGAACAGCTTATGAAAAGTAAGCTGTTCGTACGGATTTAAAAAAATCTTTAATTCGAGATATTTTTCTTGAAAGCAATTTTTATTGCACCTATAATAAGGTTTAAGAGATAAAGAATAATCAGGACGCGTCTGAATGATAATAACGGATGTGTAATTTTAAAATTGAAAGGGCTGGTAAAAATGGCAAAAGTATTGTATATCACTGCTCACCCGCATGATGAAGCGACTTCTTACAGCATGGCAACCGGTAAAGCGTTCATCGAATCATACAAAGAAGCAAATCCAAATGATGAAGTTGTACATATCGACTTGTACAAAGAAAACATTCCTCACATTGATGCTGATGTATTCAGCGGCTGGGGCAAGCTCCAGTCCGGCGATGCACTTTCTGAAAACGAAAAAGCGAAAGTGGGCCGTTTAGGAGAGCTTAGCGATCAATTTGCATCTGCTGATAAATATGTGTTCGTCACGCCATTATGGAACTTCTCATTCCCGCCGGTGATGAAAGCGTACCTTGATTCAGTTGCAGTAGCAGGAAAATCTTTTAAATATACTGAACAAGGTCCTATCGGCTTGTTAACTGATAAAAAAGCGATTCACATTCAAGCGCGCGGCGGCTATTATTCAGAAGGCCCTGCGGCTGAAATGGAAATGGGCCACCGTTACATTGGCATCATGATGAACTTCTTCGGCGTTCCATCCTTCGATGGCATTTTCGTAGAGGGTCATAATGCAGAGCCTGACAAAGCACAGCAAATCAAAGAAGATGCGATTGCCCGTGCAAAAGAAGCAGGAAAAACATTCTAATGAAAAAGCCTCCCCGTATAAAGGGAGGCTTTATTTATTGTTCTAACGAAATGGTCCGTTTCTCTTCACTGCTTTTCACAGCCGCTTCAATGATCCGGATGACATCAATTCCCTCTTCAGCTGTGACAGGCAGCGGCGCGCCTTCGCGTATGCTGTCCGCTATTTTGCGGTAATAGGTAAGGTAAGAGCCGTTAACTGATGGAATGGTTTCTGTTTTTTTGTTCTCGCCATGAACAGTTGTCAGCTGACCGTAAGACTCGGGATCATCCGCACCCCAGCTGTCATCCTCCGGTTTTTTCCCGGCTCTGAGGGCATCCTCCTGTCCGTCGATCCCGTATTTGATAAAGCTGGATTGCTGTCCGTGAATTTGATAACGCGGCCCGTTTGCCGGGACGATTGATCCGGCGTATAGAATGGCTTGAAGCTTGCCGTAATCCATTGTCAGATGAAAATAATCAACGGTTTCAGCATGTTCTCTTTGAGCCATGACTTTTGCGGTTACAGCTTTAGGCATTCCGAATAAATGCAGTGCCTGGTCTATGATATGAGAGCCGAGATCATACAGCGTACCGGTGGCAGCCCCTTCTTTTTCCCGCCATTTTGCTTGAACCTCAGGTTTGTATCGGTCATAGGAGACCTGATATGTATTGATATCTTCTAGAGACCCGTCATCAATGAGTTTCTTAATTGTTAAAAAGTCATTATCCCATCGCCTGTTATGGTATACGCTTAACAAGACGCCTCGTTCGTCGGCCGCTTTTTTTAATTTCTCCCCTTCTTCAGCAGTGGCTGTCATCGGTTTTTCAATAACGACATGTTTGCCCGCCTGAATGCATGCCAATGCGTGCTCGTAATGCAGGCCGCTCGGAGTGGTGACGATGACAAGCTCAATTGCCGGATCATTTGTCATCTCCTCAAGCTCATGCACTACTTCGGCATCAGGGAAATCACGCTTCACCTCTTCCGTTCGCGATGTCATCACCTTGCTGATATGATACTCGTCCAGAACGGCAAGCAGCGGCGCGTGAAAGACCGAGCCTGACAGTCCGTACCCTAATATCCCTACCTGTATCGTATTCACTTTTCTTCTCCCCTTTTAAAAGTGCTTTGATAAAGGTATATACCCTTATCTTCAAATGGTAAAACCTGCATAGTGGCTTTTTTTGCCGCCGCAAGCTTAGACAACGGTTTGGACAATCAGTATAATGGGAATTAATATATGAAACAGAGGTGTGCGCATGGAGAAGCATAATGAACATAAAGCATTAAACCATAAAAGCTCGAAAGAAAAGGATCAAATTACAAACCGATTGAAACGGATAGAAGGCCAGGTCAGAGGCATTCAAAATATGGTGGAAAACGATCGATATTGTGTAGATATTCTTGTACAGATTTCAGCTGTTCAGGCGGCAATGCAAAAAGTGGCTCTCCACTTGCTTGAAGATCACGCCCATCATTGCGTAGCAGACGCCATCAAAAGCGGAGACGGGGACCAAGCCATTTCTGAGCTATTAGACGTATTTAAAAAATTAGCGAAATAATCATGTTTTATTATTGTAATACCCTACGGGGGTATGGTAGGATGAAAACAGATCGAATAAACAGGAGGAATTCATATGGAACAAAAAACATTGCAAGTTGAAGGCATGTCTTGTCAGCACTGCGTCAAAGCAGTTGAAACGAGTGTGGGAGAACTGGACGGGGTTAGTGCTGTTCATGTCAATCTTGAAGCGGGGAAAGTTGATGTCACGTTTGATGCCGGCAAAGTGTCAGTCAAAGACATTGCGGATGCGATAGAAGACCAAGGCTATGATGTAGCCAACTGATTCACGGTATCGCGCCTTCATCAAGGCGCGATATTTCTTTCATTTTTATATACCCCCCGGGTGTATGTAAAGGAGTGAGTGTATTGAGTGAGCAAAAGGAAATTGCGATGCAAGTATCTGGTATGACTTGTGCGGCGTGTGCCGCCAGAATTGAAAAAGGCCTGAAGCGGATGCCTGGTGTCACGGATGCCAATGTGAATCTGGCGACGGAAACGTCAAATGTTACCTATGACCCTGCTGAAACAGGAACAGAAGCAATCCAAGAAAAAATAGAAAAACTGGGTTATCACGTCGTAACGGAAAAAGCTGAGTTTGATATTGAGGGCATGACCTGTGCAGCATGCGCCAATCGGATTGAAAAGAGGCTTAGCAAATTAGAAGGCGTTACAAATGCTCCGGTGAACTTTGCTTTAGAAACTGTAACAGTTGAATACAACCCAAAAGAAGCGGCTGTCAGCGATTTTAAAGAAGTCGTTGATAAGCTCGGATATCAACTTAAGCTGAAAGGCGATGAGGATAGCGAAGCCGCTGCTTCCAAAAAGAAAGAAGAACGGCAGCAAACAGCGAGACTGATCTTTTCAGCTATTCTGTCATTTCCTTTGCTGTGGGCGATGGTGAGCCATTTTACATTTACTTCGTTCATTTGGGTGCCGGATTTATTCCTCAATCCGTGGATGCAATTTGCCCTTGCGACCCCGGTGCAGTTTTTGATCGGCTGGCCGTTTTACGTCGGCGCATATAAGGCGCTCAGAAATAAAAGCGCCAATATGGATGTATTGGTTGCACTCGGAACAACGGCTGCTTATGCTTACAGTCTTTATCTTACGATTCGAAGCCTCGGTTCCCATGGGCATACTGACGGCCTTTACTATGAAACAAGCGCGATTTTGCTGACGCTCATTTTGTTAGGAAAGCTGTTTGAAACGAAGGCGAAAGGGCGCTCATCAGATGCCATTAAAAAGCTCATGAAGCTGCAAGCCAAAACAGCGGCGGTCGTAAGAGACGGACAGGAGCAAATCATCCCGATAGATGAAGTGGCTGTTGGTGATATTGTTCATGTCAAACCAGGCGAACGAATTCCTGTCGATGGAGAGGTGCTGGAAGGCCGCTCGGCTGTAGATGAATCCATGATTACAGGAGAAAGTCTTCCCGTTGACAAATCTCCCGGTGACAGCGTGACAGGAGCGACTGTGAACTCAAACGGTTTCCTGAAAATCAAGGCTGTTAACGTCGGGAAAGAAACAGCGCTTTCTCATATCATCAAAATTGTGGAGGAAGCACAAGGATCAAAAGCGCCGATCCAGCGTCTCGCCGACCAGATATCAGGCATTTTTGTGCCGATTGTATTGGGGATCGCCGTCCTCACGTTCCTTATTTGGTATCTTTGGGCGTCTCCAGGTGATTTTGCTGAAGCGATCAGCAAGTTTATTGCGGTTCTCGTCATCGCCTGTCCATGTGCACTGGGTCTTGCCACCCCGACAAGCATTATGGCAGGATCCGGACGGGCGGCTGAATTCGGCATTCTTTTTAAAGGCGGAGAGCATTTAGAAAAAACACATCGCCTTGATACCATTGTTCTCGATAAAACCGGAACAGTGACAAACGGAAAGCCGAAGCTGACTGATGCCATTCCGGCCGATGGCTTTGAAGAAACAGAGCTGCTCCGGTTCGCAGCAGCAGCTGAGACGGGCTCGGAACACCCGCTCGGCGAAGCGATCGTTGCCGGTGTGAAAGATAAAGGGCTGGAGATACCGAAGCTCACCCATTTTGTAGCGAAAGTAGGCGCTGGTATTTCAGCCGAAGCTGGAGGCAAAACGATACTCGTCGGCACAAGACGGTTAATGGAGAGCGAACGGATTGAGCATGAGGCTTTTCTTCCTCGGATGGAGGAGCTTGAAGGAGAAGGAAAAACGGTGATGCTCGTGTCCATTGATGGAGCAGCAGCGGGACTTGTAGCGGTTGCCGACACGATAAAAGACACGTCGCGGGAGGCAGTCACCCGTCTGAAAGAGATGGGTCTGGATGTCATCATGATGACCGGGGACAATCGCAGAACGGCAGAAGCGATAGCAAAGGAAGCTGGAATTGACAGCGTCATTGCTGAGGTCCTTCCTGAGCAAAAGGCAGCGGAAATCTCCCGCCTGCAAAAAGAAGGACGCCAGACGGCAATGGTCGGTGATGGCATCAACGATGCACCCGCGCTTGCCACAGCGGATATCGGCATGGCCATTGGAACAGGCACCGACATCGCGATGGAAACAGCGGACATAACGCTCATTCGCGGCGATCTGAACAGTATTGCGGACGCCATCCGTATGAGCAGACTTACGATGAAAAACATTAAACAAAACTTATTCTGGGCACTTGGCTATAACAGTCTTGGCATACCAGTCGCGGCCCTTGGATTTTTAGCGCCATGGATAGCGGGAGCGGCAATGGCTTTTAGCTCTGTATCTGTTGTTCTGAATGCGCTGCGTCTGCAAAAAGTAAAATAAAAACCGGTGATTTGCCGGTTTTTATTTTTCATTGACACTTTCTTGGAAAACACCATATAATAGATGTAACTATTATATGAGTATATGCTCATATATGTAATTTTGATACTCACACTCATTCATATGCTTTGATGAGGGAACCCTAAATCGGAAGGTAAGGTGAGACAAATGAAACAAGTGACGCGGGAATATGTTCTGGACGGTTTGGATTGCAGCAACTGCGCACAAAAAATCGAAAATGGCGTCAAAGGCATCAAAGGCGTTGACGGATGCGCGGTTAACTTTGCAGCAAGCACACTGACTGTCTCAGCCGATGGCAAAGAAGAACAATGGGTCACCAATAAGGTCGAGAAAAAAGTAAAATCAATTGATCCTCATGTAACAGTTCGTCCGAAACATAAAAAGAAATCAGCAGATGACGGTTATCGAAAAAGAATGATCAATATGCTGATCAGAATGGCAGCAGCGGTCCTTCTCGGAGCGGCGGCATATTTGATTCATGCCGGCCCAATGCTGGAATTTTTATTATTTTTCGCCGCCTACTTGATAATCGGAGGAGACATTGTCGTTCGAGCGGTCAAAAATATCAGCCGCGGACAAGTGTTTGATGAACATTTTTTAATGGCTCTTGCTACAATCGGCGCTTTTTTAATTCAGCAATACCCGGAAGGCGTTGCTGTGATGCTGTTTTATCAAATCGGCGAGCTGTTTCAAGGAGCCGCGGTCAGCCGTTCTAGAAAATCGATCAGTGCATTAATGGATATCAGGCCGGATTACGCCAATATGAAAATAGGAGACGGCATCAAGACCGTTTCTCCGGAGGGCGTGCAGACAGGAGATATCATTGTCGTCAACCCGGGAGAAAGCATACCGCTGGACGGAAAGGTTGTGCAGGGATCGGCGATGGTTGATACATCAGCGCTGACAGGAGAATCTGTACCAAGAAAAGCGGCAGAAGGACAAGAAGTCATGTCCGGCTTTATCAATCAAAACGGCGTTCTGCATATAGAAGTAACAAAAGGCTATCAGGATTCCGCGGTATCCAAAATATTAGATTTGGTTCAAAATGCGAGCAGCCGTAAAGCGCGGACCGAAAACTTTATCACGAAGTTTGCCAAGTATTATACACCGGCTGTCGTCATTATCGCCGCCCTGCTGGCATTTGTCCCGCCGCTGTTTATTCCTGGCGCTTTACTTTCTGATTGGGTGTACCGCGCGCTTATTTTCTTAGTCATTTCATGCCCATGCGCCCTTGTTGTCTCCATTCCGCTCGGTTTCTTCGGCGGAATCGGCGCAGCTTCGAAGGCCGGGGTGCTTGTGAAAGGAAGCAATTACTTAGAAGCCTTACATCAAGTCAAATACGCTGTGTTTGATAAAACAGGCACACTGACAAAAGGCAGCTTTGAAGTGACAGAGATCAAACCTGCGAAAGGTTTTTCGAAGGAGACTTTACTCAAAGCCGCGGCATACGCTGAGCTCCACTCTCAGCACCCGATTGCAGAATCTGTGCGGAAAGCCTATAGGAAGCCGCTTTCCCCGGACACAATCGAGTCATATGAGGAAATATCCGGGCACGGTATTTTCGCAAAGGTGAACGGAAAAGAAATCCTTGCGGGGAACAAGAAGCTGATGGAAAGAGAGCAGATTGAGAGCGTCCCGGATGAAAACGCCGGTACAATTGTTCACGTGGCTATTGATCAGCGCTATGCCGGGGCGATCATCATAGCAGATGAAGTAAAGGAAGACGCAAAACAAGCGATCGCAGATTTGAAATCGCTCGGTATCAAACAGACAGTCATGCTGACGGGCGATTCAAAACAGACAGGAGAAACAGTCGGAAAACAGCTCGGCCTCGACGAGGTTTATGCGGAGCTGCTGCCGGAGGAAAAAGTGGAGCGGGTAGAAGCATTGGAATCGAAGCTGCTCCCGAATGAAAAACTCATTTTTGTCGGTGACGGAATTAATGACACTCCGGTGCTTGCACGCGCGGACATTGGAGCGGCGATGGGCGGACTCGGGTCAGATGCAGCTGTAGAAGCCGCGGATGTTGTGCTGATGACAGATCAGCCGTCAAAAATAGCGGAAGCGATTCGGATTGCAAAACGGACTCGGCGAATCGTGTGGCAAAACATCGGATTTGCTTTAGGTGTTAAGGCCATTTTCCTCTTACTCGGAGCGTTTGGATTTGCGACCATGTGGGAGGCGGTTTTCTCAGATGTCGGTGTTACGCTTCTCGCTGTTGCAAACGCTATGCGCGTGATGCGCCTCAAAATAAGATAATTGTCGGAGAGAATTCACTATTTCGGGCTTTTCTTATAGACGGTTGTCTTGTTAAAATAAAGAAGTGGGTCAATTGAGATCCGCTTCTTTTTTAATTTTAAAGCGATGAGGTGTCGGAGTGAAAAAGAAACAGCAGTCTTCTGCGAAATTCGCGGTCATCCTTACGGTTGTCGTTGTTGTCTTGTTAGCAGCAATTGTAATCATTAATAACAAAACGGAGCAAGGCAACGAAGCAGTGTCAGGACAGCCGTCTATCAAAGGCCAGCCTGTGCTTGGCAAAAATGATGCACCGGTAACGGTAGTGGAATTCGGAGATTATAAATGTCCGTCTTGCAAGATGTTTAACAGCGACATCTTCCCTAAAATCCAAAAAGACTTTATTGACAAGGGCGATGTGAAATTTTCTTTCGTGAACGTCATGTTCCATGGAAAAGGCTCAACGTTAGCGGCTCTTGCCTCAGAGGAAGTATGGAAAGAAGATCCTGATTCTTTCTGGGCATTTCATGAAAAGCTGTTTGACAAGCAGCCGGACACAGAACAGGAATGGGTAACGCCGGCGGTTCTCGGTGATATCGCAAAAAGCACGACAAAGGTAAACCCTGATACGCTGAAGGACAATCTTGATAAGGAAACATTTGCATCTGCAGTGGAAAAGGATTCGGACCTTAATCATAAAATGAACATAAAAGCAACGCCTACGATTTATGTTAATGATAAAGTGATCAGTAATTTTTCGAATTATGAAGAAATTAAAGAAACGATAGAAAAAGAGCTGAAAGGGAAGTAAGCGCATGAAAAATAGAATTGTTTTTTTATATGCTTCCTGGGTTGTTGCTCTTATCGCCATGCTGGGCAGCCTATATTTCAGTGAAATCAAAAAGTTCATCCCATGTGAACTGTGCTGGTACCAGCGTATCCTCATGTATCCGCTCGTTCTGATTTTAGGAATCGCCACCTTTCAGGGTGACACACGCGTGAAAAAGTATGTGCTGCCGATGGCAATTATCGGCGCATTTATTTCGATTATGCATTATCTGGAGCAAAAAGTGCCGGGCTTTAGCGGCATCAAGCCATGTGTAAGCGGTGTGCCTTGCTCGGGCCAATATATTAACTGGTTTGGTTTTGTGACCATTCCGTTTCTGGCCTTGATTGCTTTTATTCTGATCATCATTTTTATGTGCCTTTTAAAAGGTGAAAAATCTGAATAAGAAAAAAGCGCCCGCGAATGCAGGGCGCTTTTTTTACGGTACAAATGATAGGCACTGCCAGCGGCAGACTCATGCTGATCGGCGTTTACTGTTTTCCCTCTAAATTTATCTTTTTTTATCATAAAAATGTTATTGATTTTAAGCTGAAGCGGTTATAAAATCTAGAGGTCGTCAGAAAATTTAACAAATATAAAGGGAGTCATCAGAATGGCTTGGGAGCTGCTCAGTGTGATCGGCATCATTGCGTTTGCGGTCAGCGGCGCAATTGTTGCAATGGAAGAAGAATATGATATTTTAGGTGTTTATATATTAGGGATTGTCACAGCTTTTGGAGGAGGAGCGATCCGCAATTTGCTGATCGGTGTTCCGGTGTCAGCATTGTGGGAGCAGGGTGCGTACTTTCAAATCGCTCTGATATCCATCACGATCGTTTTCTTGTTTCCGAAGCTGCTGCTGAAGCATTGGAACAAATGGGGAAATTTATCGGATGCGATCGGTCTTGCAGCTTTTGCTATTCAAGGCGCCCTGTACGCCGTCAAAATGGGGCATCCGCTTAGTGCCGTTATCGTGGCTGCGGTGCTGACGGGAAGCGGCGGAGGAATCATTCGAGACCTGCTTGCCGGACGCAAGCCGCTCGTGCTGAAAGCGGAAATCTATGCGGTATGGGCGGCGCTCGGCGGTTTAATCGTCGGCTTGGGCTGGACCGGAAACTCGATCGGTTTATACGGGCTGTTTTTTGTGCTCGTCGTATGCCGCGTTTGTTCTTATATGTTTAATTGGAAGCTGCCAAACCGTTATTTTCGCTTAGATAGCCAGTAAATAAAAGAAACCTCATCCATGTCGGAGAGGTTTTTTTATTGCAGCCAGCTGGATCAAAGTCCTTTCAAATGCTGACCGAGCAGAGCAAAGTTGTTTGAAATTAATAAGTAGCCCAAAATGTATAGCTGATGGTCTTTTTAGTTCCTGTGTTAGTGAATTTGAATCTGTAATTTGTTTTGTAGCTTTTAGAAGCTTGTTTGTAACTTAAATTTGTAGAGCCTTTTTTCTTTGCATAAAAAGTTTTCACATTTTTCCAGCCTTTATTTGTCTTTTGTTGCAGAGTTGCTGTAATTTTCCCGCTGCCTGATCCGTTTGCCGTAATGTTGGCCCAAGTTCCTTGCCCTGGATAATAAATATGAAAAGTTGGCGAGTAAGTATAGTTTTTAAATGAGCCCGAATGGTAATGAGTACTCCATATTTGACCTTTTTTAACCCAATCTTTAGCTTCTGCTTTGTTGTTTACTAGATCAATAGCCGTAAAACTTGTTACGGCTACGACGAAAGCCAGCAACATCATATATAGCTTTTTCTTCACTGAGTATTTCCTCCTAGCTTATTCTGGTTCTTTCTTCATGTTCATATCATAAACCGTGAGAAATAATGTAACATCGTCCTAATCTCCCAAATTAGAAACTTCATTTTGTTGAAATATGTCGAAATTGGATAAAAAATGACTATTTTACTGCGTCTATAGGTATGATAGCAAGGATGGAAGGCTATTGATTTTAGTTGCTATATGGATGATAATACAGCCAGTTTAGTCACTCTTCACGTGAGATGAACTGATAAACACGGCAACGCTCTGTGTGTTTTTAAAATGAAAAAGATATATTTTCATATGGAAGATTGAATGTTATAAGGAATCGATACTGATGAAAGAGAAGATTCGCAACCTTAAAAAGCACGTACAACAGTGAAATCTTAAAATAAAAAAACCGATTTCCAGTTGAAATCGGTTTTTTTATGCATATAAATAACCCAAACCTTGAACGATATTGGGTGAATGTGCTATTATAAATTGTATTTGCCTGTTTTTATCATATATTAAATATATATCCAATTCTATTTTACATTATTTCTTCTTCGTTTGTCAACTATTTTCTGGAGGTGCCGTTCATGAATCAGCATGATAAGGAATGGAAAGAAGAGCAGTCAAGAATAGATGATGTACTGCAGGAGCTCGAGCATAAAGAGCGGCTTCTCGAAACGTCCGCGGGCGGATTAAAGCATGATATTATCGGATTACGAAAAAACTTCTGGGAGGATGTCACGGTTAACTTTGATGACGCCCATGAAGCTGTTGAAACGATGGCAAGCATTAAGCAGCAAGCAGAGCTGCTGTCTGATCGGGAACGGAATCATCGGCATATGGATCAGCAGCTCAAGCGAATTCATCAATTAAAAGCAACGCCTTATTTCGGCCGGATTGATTTTATTGAAAACGGCGAGAAACAGGCGGAGCAGATCTATATCGGTTTAGCATCCTGTATGGATGAGCAGGAGGAACACTTTCTGATTTATGATTGGAGAGCACCGATATCAAGCCTTTACTATAATTATTCCCCAGGAAAAGCTGAATACGAGGTTCCCGGCGAAACGATAGAAGGGGAAATGGTGCTGAAGCGCCAGTTTATTATTAAAAACGGCGCTCTTAAAGCGATGTTTAATACTGATATGACGATCGGCGATGAAATGCTGCAAGAAGTATTAAGCCATCACTCTGATACACAAATGAAAAACATCGTGTCTACGATTCAGAGAGAACAAAATCAGATTATCCGAAATGAAAAAAGCAAATTTCTGATTGTGCAGGGTGCGGCAGGCAGCGGAAAAACGTCAGCAGCGCTCCAGCGTGTCGCTTATTTGTTATACAGGCACCGCGGTGTAATTGATGCCGGACAAATCGTTTTATTTTCCCCAAACTTTTTGTTTAACAGCTATGTCTCCTCTGTTTTGCCTGAATTAGGCGAAGAAAATATGGAACAGGCGACGTTTCAGGAATATATCGAGCATCGGCTTGGCCGCAAGTTTCAATGTGAAAGCCCCTTTGATCAGCTGGAATATTGCCTGACCAAAACAAAAGATGACTGTTTTCAATCAAGGCTTGCCGGAATCACGTGGAAGGCAGGCTTATCTTTTCAGCAATTTATTGATGAATACACCAGCAGGCTGTCTTCTGAAGGAATGATCTTTAAAAATATCGTTTTCCGCGGACAAAAACTGATCACAAAGGAACAAATCCAAGCGTATTTTTACTCGCTTGATCAAAGCCTGTCCATTCCGAACCGGATGGAACAAACGGCAAATTGGCTGCTGAGTGAGCTTAACAAGCTGGAGAAAAAGGAACGGCGAAAGGATTGGGTCGTTCAGGAAGCCGAGCTTCTCGACAAAGAGGAATATTTGGAAGTGTACAAAAAGCTGCAGGCAAAGAAACGGTTTAGTGAGAGTACATTTAACGATCATCAGAGAGAACAGCAGCTGCTTGCCGCCATGATTGTAAAAAAGGCCTTCAGAGCAATTAAACAGGCGGTCAGGCAGCTGGCGTTTCTTGATGTCAAACAGCTGTATCTGCAATTGTTTTCTGACTGGGGAAGCAAAGCTCAAACAGAGGATACTGCGGCAATAGGGGAGCTGACAAGATCGGCATTTGGAGAAAATAAACTGCTCTATGAGGACGCGTCTCCATTTCTATATTTGCAGGATTTGCTAGAAGGCAGAAAGAAAAACACGCAGATCAAACATCTATTTATCGATGAAGCTCAAGATTATTCTCCATTCCAGATGGCGTATATAAGGAGTATTTTTCCGTCTGCCAGCATGACGGTGCTCGGTGATATCAATCAGTCTATTTACGCCCATGCGATAAACGGTGCAGCACGTATGGATGCCGGCTTTGAAAAAGAGCAGGCTGAGTGTGTCCGTTTAAAAAGAACGTACAGATCAACGAGACAAATTGTGGAATTGACAAAAGCGCTGCTGCAGGACGGAGCGGACATTGAGCCTTTTAACAGAGATGGGGAAATGCCCTGCGTGTTAAAAAGCGAGGGTTGCGAGGATCTTTGTCAAAAGCTTATGCGAGAAATTGGGCGACTTAGAAAGAAAGGGCATGAAACCATTGCTGTTATTTGCAAAACGGCGCAGCAGTCAAGACAGGCACACGCTCAAATAAGCGAATATACCGATATTCGGCTGATTCATAAAGAAAACCAAACGTTTCAAAAGGGAGTCTGTGTTATTCCGGTTTATTTAGCGAAGGGAATTGAGTTTGACGCAGTACTTGTCTATGATGCCTCAGAAGAACAATATAGAACAGAGCACGACCGGAGGCTGCTGTACACTGCCTGCACCCGGGCCATGCACGGGCTGACCGTTTCTTCTATCGGTGAACCAAGTCCGTTTGTGAGTGCTGTGCCCCCTCATTTATATAAGAGTGCTGATTGAAAGAGAAGGGTGCCTTCTCTTTTTTCTTCATTTAAATGAGACAAAGGGGGTTTATCATTAATAATCTTAATCGTTATCATCATGTAAATATATTTTACTTGCGGTGTGTCTTCCGGTAAAGTTCAATTAGATACTATTTCGATCAGTTTATACAATTTTGTGAGGTGGATACGTTGCAACTTCAGGTAATGAACAGTCCGTTTAATCAGGAGCAGGCAGAGCTCCTTAACCGCCTTCTGCCAACCTTGACAGAATCTCAGAAAATCTGGCTGAGCGGCTATTTATCAGCGCAATCTGTTTCCGTCCTGGAAACATCGGGGGCGCCGGCTGCTGTGTCTGCGGGTGTAACGGCACCGGCCATTTCAAAAGAAGTCACCGTCCTTTACGGTTCACAGACGGGAAACGCACAAGGGCTTGCAGAGAACGCCGGCAAGCAGCTTGAGGAGCGAGGCTTTCAAGTCACCGTTTCATCCATGAGCGACTTTAAGCCGAACCAGCTCAAGAAAATTAACAATCTTCTGATTGTCGTCAGTACGCATGGCGAAGGTGAGCCGCCTGATAACGCGCTGTCGTTTCACGAATTTTTGCACGGAAGACGGGCGCCTAAGCTTGATGATCTTCGCTTTTCTGTTTTGGCGCTTGGTGACAGTTCATACGAATTCTTCTGTCAGACAGGAAAAGAATTTGATCAGCGCTTAGAAGAGCTTGGCGGGAAACGAATTTCTCCGCGCGTTGACTGTGATTTGGATTATGATGAGCCGGCTGCTGAATGGCTGGAAAGCGTATTTGAGGGCTTAAGTGAAGCCGAGGGCGGAAGCGCCGCGCCTGCGCCGGCCGCAGCGCCTCAAACTGGTGAATCTGCGTATTCAAGAACAAATCCTTTCCGGGCGGAAGTGTTAGAAAATTTAAATTTAAACGGCCGCGGATCAAATAAAGAAACACGCCATGTAGAGTTGTCTCTTGAAGGATCAGGCCTTACGTATGAACCTGGTGACAGCCTCGGCGTCTATCCGGAAAATGATCCGGTACTTGTCGATTTGCTGCTTCAGGAAATGAATTGGGACCCCGAAGAAATTGTGACGCTGAATAAGCAAGGCGATGTCCGCCCGCTGAAAGAAGCGCTGATTTCTCATTATGAAATTACTGTTCTCACAAAGCCGCTTCTTGAACAGGCTGCTCATTTGACGGGAAGCGAGGAGCTTAGAGAGCTTTTAGCACCGGGAAATGAGGGTAAAGTGAAAGCGTATATTGAAGGGCGCGATTTGCTTGATCTGATCCGGGATTATGGGCCGTTTAGTGTAACGGCGCAGGAGTTTGTATCCATTCTTCGAAAAATGCCGGCCCGCCTCTATTCAATTGCGAGCAGCTTATCCGCAAACCCGGATGAAGTGCATTTAACGATTGGTGCAGTTCGGTACGACGCGCATGGCCGCGAACGAAAAGGCGTCTGCTCAATTTTATGTGCGGAGCGTCTGCAGCCGGGAGACACACTGCCGGTTTATGTCCAGCATAATCAGAACTTCAAGCTTCCGAAGGATCCTGAAACACCGATTATCATGGTCGGCCCTGGGACAGGCGTTGCGCCGTTCCGTTCCTTTATGCAGGAGCGCGAGGAGACGGGAGCTGAAGGAAAAGCATGGATGTTCTTCGGTGATCAGCATTTTGTCACAGATTTCCTATATCAGACAGAGTGGCAGAATTGGCTGAAAGATGGCGTGCTGACAAAAATGGACGTAGCGTTCTCACGCGATACGGAAGAAAAAGTGTATGTGCAGCACCGCATGCTTGAACAGAGCGCAGAACTGTTTGAATGGCTTCAAGAAGGAGCGGCTGTTTACATTTGCGGAGATGAAAAGCACATGGCACACGATGTCCATAACACACTCTTGGAAATTATAGAAAAAGAAGGCAATATGACCCGTGAAGAAGCGGAAGTTTATCTTGCCGATATGCAGCAGCAAAAACGTTATCAGCGTGATGTATACTGATTTGACCTGAAAGGAGTTTTTCAACATGGTGACCAAAATCTTAAAAGCACCGGACGGCTCTCCAAGTGACGTCGAGCGCATTAAAGAAGAAAGCGATTATTTGCGCGGCACACTAAAAGAAGTGATGCTGGATCGGATCAGTGCGGGAATTCCGGATGATGACAACCGCCTGATGAAACACCACGGCAGTTATTTGCAGGATGACCGCGATCTCCGCAATGAACGCCAAAAGCAAAAGCTTGAACCGGCCTATCAGTTCATGCTGCGCGTCCGTATGCCGGGCGGCGTATCGACGCCTGAGCAATGGCTCGTGATGGATGATCTTTCGCAGAAATACGGTAATGGCACCCTAAAGCTGACGACGCGTGAAACGTTCCAAATGCACGGGATTTTAAAATGGAACATGAAAAAAACCATTCAGACGATCCATTCGGCTCTTCTGGATACAATCGCGGCTTGCGGGGACGTAAACCGGAATGTGATGTGCGCATCGAATCCTTACCAGTCTGAAATCCATTCCGAAGTATACGAATGGTCCAAAAAATTAAGTGATGATCTCCTGCCCCGAACAAGAGCGTATCATGAAATTTGGCTTGATGAGGAAAGAGTGGCCGGCACGCCTGACGCAGAAGAAGTCGAGCCGATGTACGGGCCGCTTTACCTGCCGCGGAAATTCAAAATCGGTATTGCGGTTCCGCCGTCAAATGACATTGACGTCTTTTCGCAGGATCTCGGATTCATTGCGATTGTGGAAGACGGCAAGCTCATCGGTTTTAACGTGGCAATCGGCGGCGGTATGGGAATGACGCACGGCGACAAAGCGACATATCCGCAGTTAGCCAAGGTAATTGGATTCTGCCGCCCTGAACAAATGTATGACGTTGCTGAAAAAACAATTACGATTCAGCGTGACTACGGAAACCGTTCCGTCCGTAAAAATGCCCGTTTCAAATACACAGTTGACCGCCTCGGTTTGGAAACAGTGAAAGAGGAATTGGAAAACCGTCTCGGCTGGAGCCTGGAAGAAGCGAAGCCGTACCATTTTGATCATAACGGCGACCGCTACGGATGGGTGGAAGGCATTGAGGATAAATGGCATTTTACGCTGTTTGTCGAAGGCGGCCGTGTGACGGATTACGAAGATTATAAGCTGATGACAGGCTTGCGTGAAATTGCTAAAGTTCATACAGGCGATTTCCGTCTGACAGCCAATCAGAACTTGATTATCGGTAATGTTCCAAGCGAGAAAAAGGATGAAATCAACGCATTAATCGATCAATACGGGTTAACTGACGGAAAGCATTATACAGCGCTGCGCCGCAGCTCTATGGCGTGTGTTGCTCTTCCGACCTGCGGATTGGCGATGGCTGAAGCAGAACGTTATTTGCCGTCCCTTTTAGATAAAGTGGATGAGATTATTGATGAAAACGGTCTTCGTGATGAGGAAATTACCATTCGCATGACAGGCTGCCCGAACGGCTGCGCCCGCCATGCGCTCGGAGAGATCGGATTTATCGGAAAGGCGCCTGGGAAATATAATATGTATCTAGGCGCTGCGTTTGACGGCAGCCGCTTAAGCAAAATGTACCGCGAAAATATCGGAGAAGAAGACATTTTGAGCGAGCTGCGCGTCCTGCTTTCCCGCTATGCGAAAGAACGCGAGGAAGGTGAGCACTTCGGTGACTTCGTCATTCGCGCCGGTATCATTAAAGCGACAACTGACGGGATGAATTTTCATAATTGAGATGAGAGACAGGGGGGATTGCCCTGTCTCTTTTTGATTTTGCTTTGCGGCAAAAAAGTTCACCATGAGCATATCATGAGAAAAAATACCCTAAAAAGGGTACTATAAAAGAAGACTAGTGTGGAGGAGACTCCTGCGGAATCCAGTATTGGATGTAAGGCCATCCTTTATCTTTTGCAAGCCTCAGCCTCTTCGGACAAATATTGATCAACTCATCATGCAGATACGCAGCAGATTAAGGAGGTTATGCATTTGGACATATTTTTAGTCGTCCTTGTTTTACTGGCTATTATTGCGATTTCTAACATTGTCAATCGGTTTATCCCGTTTATTCCAGTGCCTCTGATTCAGGTGGCGCTTGGGATTATTGCCGCCTCATTTCCACAGGGGCTTCATTTTGAATTAAACACGGAATTGTTTTTCGTCTTGTTTATTGCGCCTCTTCTATTTAATGATGGAAAGAGGACGCCTCGGGCTGAGCTTTGGAATTTAAGAGCTCCCATTTTATTGCTTGCACTTGGCCTTGTATTTGCGACTGTGATTGTAGGAGGATACACGATCCACTGGATGATTCCTGATATTCCGCTGGCAGCGGCCTTTGGGCTGGCAGCCATTCTTTCACCGACTGATGTTGTCGCTGTCAGCGCATTATCAGGAAGGGTGAAGATGCCGAAAGGAATTCTGCGCCTGCTTGAAGGGGAAGGGCTGATGAATGATGCATCAGGTCTGGTCGCCTTTAAATTTGCGATTGCCGCAGCGGTTACCGGGGCATTTTCACTGGCGCAAGCAGCTGTCAGCTTTGTGTTTATTTCTGTTGGCGGCCTTTTGTGCGGGGTTGTCATTTCGTTCTTGATTATCCGCTTTCGTCTATTCCTGCGCCGCCTTGGCATGCAGGATGTCACGATGCACATGCTGATTCAAATTCTGACGCCTTTTGTGATTTATTTGGCAGCGGAGGAAATCGGTGTTTCCGGCATTTTAGCCGTTGTGGCGGGCGGTATTACGCATGCGGTTGAACAGGACCGTCTCGAATCGACGATGGTGAAGCTGCAAATCGTCTCATCGAGTACGTGGAACATTATTTTATTTATTTTGAACGGTCTTGTCTTTGTCATCCTTGGCACACAGATTCCGGATGTCATTTCGGTGATTTTTAACGATACAGCGATCAGCAACATGAAAGTGATCGGCTATATTCTGGTCATTACATTTACGTTAATGCTTCTTAGATTTCTGTGGGTGCTGTTCTTCTGGAACGGCAAGTGGTTCTTTAATAAAGATCAAACCATTTATAAGCCGGGACTTCGTTCTACATTGTTAATTTCCATTTCAGGTGTGCGGGGAGCGGTTACGCTTGCAGGTTCATTCTCCATCCCATATTTCCTGGAGGATGGCACACCGTTTCCGGAAAGAAATCTGATTCTCTTTTTAGCCGCAGGCGTCATTTTATGCACGCTTGTTATTGCCACCTTCGTGCTTCCGCTTCTGAC
Source organism: Bacillus sp. FSL R5-0434 (assembly GCF_038004745.1). Taxonomy (NCBI): domain Bacteria; kingdom Bacillati; phylum Bacillota; class Bacilli; order Caryophanales; family Bacillaceae; genus Bacillus; species Bacillus sp. FSL R5-0434. The sequence goes on along the minus strand of NZ_JBBORV010000001.1, from coordinate 3,335,320 downwards.
TGAAAAAGAAGAAGAGGACGAAGAAAAAAATAAGAAGCTGCTGACGGCGAGACGCAAGCTGATTAAAACGGCTCTCAAAACGATTAAAGAAGACATGAATGATACAAACAAAACGGCGTCTCTTGCGGTCATTGCCGAATACAATGAGAAAATGAAAAACCTTCGTTTTCAGCAATATACTACGTCAACCCGCATAAAAAAGTATGAACGGAAAGTCCGCGCTCAAGGGATTAAAGCCGAGCAGGAAGAACTGATGAAACTGCTGGAGCGGGGAGACATCCCGGAAGAAACGGCAAACGCTCTGCAAGAACGGTTTAATGAATTGGAAATTTTGTATGCCAACCCGTTTAAAGTCGGTTTATCAAAAACAAGGCTGAAACGTCTGATGTATTGGATTTTCTTCGGAGAACATAAAAAGCCGGAGATGTCGATTTTAAACGAAGAGGGATTAATGAGAGCAACTAGGGTTAAAACGGCTAAAGCTGCGATAGGACATTTGGAAAAGCATATACCGGAAGAACATAAGGAAGTATTTTTATCTGTCATCTCGTTTTATAAACAATTAATTTTCAGATTGGAGCACAGCCATCACGAACATAAATCGAACCCCCATTTTGAAAATCAGAAGCTGGAAGTGAAGCTGAAGGCTGTGCAGGCGATCAGAAATGAAATTCAGACACTCTTTGAGGAGCGGGAAATTTCCCGGGACATCTCTCATGAGCTTCGCCAATATATTAATGATGTGGAAGCCGCAATGCTAGAAGGCGGCGAATAATTCCAAGAAAAAAAGCTGGCATCTGACGCCAGCTTTTTTTTCTATAGGTTAGGGGCGATGGAATTCGACAGTGTTGTCGTTTCGATCGAACCAGCCTCTGAAGGCCCAGTTGATCCAGCCGCCGTCTCCTTTGTTTGTGAAGCTTCCGTCCTCAAATACCCAAATGCCGTACGTAATGCCGTCATAAACGGCCGAGCCGTAAAACTGCACACCATTTAAGTGATCTTCATATTCCTGGCTTAAGTTAAAAACCATGACGTTATATTTTTGGCCGGATGCGTAGAAGGAAGACTCCATGAGATTTTTCACAAAACCGTCCCGGTTCTGGGCTGATTTAATGGCATCTGAAATTTGGTTGGCAATCCCTAGCAAATCAAGGTTGACGTTTAAACCGACTTCTGCGGCAGCTGTTCCGGCTGTTGTTTTCTGTGAGATCTTCGGTGCGGGATTTTCCTCAGCAGAGGCAAGGGACAAAGGGGCAATTGTCAAAGCGGCGCCAAGTGCAAGAGTCATTGGGATACGAATACGTTTCAATTTGTTTCCTCCTCTATGTTTTTGTGGGCTACAGTATTCGCTTACCCTGCTCACTGTCTAAATAATCTTATAATTGATAAAATAGGAAAAAAATAGTACAAATGCGTATTGTTTACTATGAAATAAAAAACGTCCGTATGAAAAAAGAAGCAAAAAGAGGCTCTTAAGCGTATTATTGGTATCTGCTGAGAGGAATGTGAGATAATATAGACGCTTACATTTCAATGGAAGGGTGGATGTTCAAGTGGCAACAAGTTTAAAAGATACTGTAAAGCTACATAACGGAGTTGAAATGCCTTGGTTCGGTCTTGGTGTTTTTAAAGTAGAAAACGGAAGTGAAGCGACTGAATCGGTTAAAGCTGCGATTAAAAATGGCTACCGCAGCATTGATACAGCGGCTGTCTATAAAAATGAAGAAGGTGTAGGCATCGGCATTAAAGAATCCGGTGTTGCAAGAGAAGAGCTCTTCATTACATCAAAAGTATGGAATGAAGATCAGGGCTACGATACAACGCTTGCTGCCTTTGAAAAAAGCCTGGAAAGACTTCAGCTTGATTATTTAGACTTATATTTAATCCACTGGCCTGGCAAGGATAAGTATAAAGATACATGGCGCGCGCTTGAAAAGCTGTACAAAGACGGCAAAATCCGCGCGATCGGCGTCAGCAACTTCCAAGTTCATCATTTAGAAGAGCTTTTGAAAGATGCTGAAATCAAACCAATGGTGAACCAAGTTGAATTTCACCCTCGTTTGACGCAAAAAGAATTAAGAGACTACTGCAAAAAACAAGGCATCCAGCTGGAAGCATGGTCTCCGCTTATGCAGGGCCAGCTGCTTGATAACGACGTGCTGACACAGATCGCTGAAAAATATAATAAATCTGTAGCACAAGTGATTTTGCGCTGGGATCTTCAGCATGAAGTTGTAACGATTCCAAAATCGATTAAAGAACACCGTATTATCGAAAACGCAGATATTTTTGATTTCGAATTGTCTCAAGAAGACATGGACAAGATTGATGCGTTAAATAAAGATGAACGTGTCGGTCCAAACCCCGATGAGCTTCTGTTTTAATCAAAAACTCCCCGTCTACACACGGGGAGTTTTTTTAGTGCGTTTTTTTCAGTTGAATCAAAAACAGCATCAGAAAGGAAATCACGATGATACAGATGACCCACGCCCATGCAAGTGCGTTGTTGCCGGAATCCAAAGCGACATAAATGGCTGTCGGCAGTGTTTGGGTAACACCCGGGATATTTCCGGCAAACATCAAGGTGGCGCCGAATTCACCGAGCGCCCGCGCCAGGCTGAGGATGCTTCCGGTCAGCAACGATGGATACGCCAGCGGAATGGAGATATGGATAAACACCCTCCATCTGCTTGCGCCGTCTACCATTGCCGCTCCCTCTATATCGGGGTCAATATCGGAAAATCCGGTTTTGGCCGATTGATACATAAGCGGAAAAGCCACGATAGCAGAAGCAATCACAGCGGCCCACCAGGTGAAAATCACGGGCTGATGAAAGATCCATTCGATTGTTTGTCCGATGAAGCTGTGCTTTCCAAACATGACGATCAAAATAAAACCGACAACGGTGGGCGGAAGAACGAGAGGAAGCATAAAAATCGTTTCGAGTATGGTTTTTCCGAAAAATGATGCTCGTGACATCCATGCCCCTGCCAAAGTTCCGAGAATGATCACCGCGATTCCGGCGACCGCCGCCACTTGAAAGGAAAGCATAACCGGCGTGAAAAATTCTGAAGTGCTGATGTTATTCAGCAGTAAAACCATATTTCTCAAACACTTTCATCGCTTCGTCAGTTTGCAGGTAATCGTAAAATTCCTTCGCTTCCTTATGGTGTTTCGTATCTTTTACAATTCCTAACGGGTAAACGATCGGGCTGTGTGTATCAGCTTTTGTCTCATCGACGATTTTGACTTTCTTAGAGATCAGCGCGTCTGTTTTATAAACGACACCTGCGTCTACATTGCCTGTTTCTACATATGAAAGAACCTGGCGAACGTCTTTTCCGTACACGATCTTATCTTTTACTTTGTCCCATAGAGACAGCTTTGTCAGTGATTCTTTTCCATAAGCTCCTGCCGGTACAGATTCTGGAGTCCCGAGAGCAATTTTTTCTGAATCAGTCAGATTGTCGAAGCCTGTGACTGGTGAATCTCCATCCTTAGGCACAACGAGCACAATTTCATTTCCGACTAAATGAGTGCTGTCTTTTTTAGCAATATCCCCATCATCTACAAGCTTTTGGAATTTGTCTTCAGCGGCTGAGAAGAACAGATCCGCCCCGGCTCCTTGAGAAATTTGCTTTTGCAAGGCACCTGATGAGCCAAAGTTATCTTGGATCGTAATATTGGGATGGGTTTTCTCGTAGTTCTTTTGAATTTCCTCGAGTGCATCCTGGGCACTGGCAGCTGCTGAGACAGTTAAGGTCACTTCTTTCTCATTGTCACTTGATGACTGGCTGGCAGAGCAGCCTGCTGCAAGCAGAAAAACAGTTAATGCTGCGGTCAGAATGGAATACTTCTTAAACATGATTGCACCCCTTATAATTAGTTATATCCAATTATAACTGATTATGTTTGGGTTATGTGGGTTTTTTTACATTCTCCGAAAAGGTATAATGAAATAGGAGAGTGATGATGATGAATGAAACCTCTTCCTATACGATAGAAGAAGTTGCTGGTCTGCTGAAGGTATCAAAGCTGACCGTTTATGATTTGATTAAAAAAGGCATGATCCCTGCTTACCGTGTCGGAAGGCAGATGCGTGTCGATGAAGCAGATTTAAAGCAATATAAGGCGAACATGAGAATGTCTCAGCCTGTGTCTTCACCCGAAGAGCCGAGAAAGGCACAGGAGCCGATGCCGGAGGGAAGGCGGAATGTCGTCATCAGCGGACAGGATATATCGATGGATCTGCTCAGCAAGCATTTGGAAAATGCCATTCAAGAGACGCCGCTCCGCCAATACAAAGGCAGCTTAAACAGCCTCATTGACATGTACCAAGGCAAATGCGACATTGTCAGCCTGCATCTGTACGATGCGGAAACCGCTCAATATAATACGCCTTATGTCAAACGCATTCTGTCAGGCGAACCGTTTTGTCAGATGAATGTTGTCCTTCGCAAAGCCGGCTTATACGTTCAAAAAGGAAATCCGAAAAACATACAAGGCTGGGATGACCTGAAACGAACCGACATCCGCATCATCAACAGAGAAAAAGGATCGGGCGCAAGAGTGCTGCTTGACGAACAGCTTGGTCTGCTTGGTGTGACACCTTCAGACGTCAAGGGCTACAGTGACATTGTGACTGATCATTATGCTGTTGCCTCCCAAGTCTCGAGCGGACAGGCAGACGCGGGAATCGGGGCGCAGCACGCGGCACATATGGGAAGCGTTGATTTTATCCCGCTCATCGAGGAACAATACGACATTGTCATTTTGAAAAAACACCAGCAGCTGCTTGAAGCTGTAAAGAGCATCTTGAAATCGGAAGAATATAAGGCCAACCTGTCTCATCTTAATGGCTATCAAACGAAGCTGACAGGTAAAGTGATATACGAAACATGAAAAAAATCCCTCGTAGAGGGATTTTTTTATTGACCATAAAAACGCAGAAGGTCTCCATTTAACATTTTATCAGAGAGAGACAGCTCTTCATTTGCTTTTTCTTTATAGGGAGCGCACGCATCTTGATTTTCTAACACTTCTCCTGTTTTTTGGCTGTAGCATGTGTTTTTCGTATATACATAGTCGTTCGTGATAAAGCTGCCGTTTCTCAGCACGGCAAATGGCGTTCGGTTGTTTGACAGCAAATCATTGCCAAACTGAATATCACCTTTTGTATCAATTCCGAGCAGGTGCATCAGAGTCGGCCTGACGTCAACCTGTCCTCCGGCATCGGAGATTGTTTCCGGGTTTTGATCAGTGATTCCAGGAATATGAATGATAAACGGCACCCGCTGAAGCTGGACGGTGTCATATGGCGTAATTTCACTTTTTCCTAAAAACTCAGCCAGGGCTTTATTATGGGCTTCTGATATGCCGTAATGATCTCCCATAAAGACAATCATCGAGTTTTCGTATAAGCCTTCATCCTTGAGTTTTTTGATAAAATGCTTCAGTGCTTCATCCTCATAGCGAACCGTCGTCACATAGCGGTTTAACAGGTCGCTGCTCGAATCATATTCATCAATCAGCTGATCCTTTTCATCAATTTCAAACGGAAAATGGTTCGTCAATGTGATGAAATTGCTGTAGAACGGCTGCGGCAGGTTTTTCAGTTTAGCAGCTGACTGTTCCAGAAATTCTTTATCCTTTAATCCCCAGCTTGTTGAGGTTTCAGGAGTCACATGGAACTCATCGACATCAAAAAAGCGGTCAATCCCAAACGTTTCATACATCACATCTCTGTTCCAAAATGTTTTATGATTGGCGTGAAAGACGGCTGAATAATAATCATTCTGCTTGAGTGATTTGTACATCGTATGAAATTGATGGTCACTTTTCGTAAAAAAGACGGCGCCGCTTAGGGAAGGATATAGAGAGTTAGCGACGATAAATTCCGAATCAGACGTTTTGCCTTGCTCTGTTTGCTGGTAAAAATGATCAAAGGAATAGCTTTTTTTCATCAGATCATTCATAAACGGGGTAATTTCTTTTCCGTTTACCTTTTCATTCAGAACAAAGCTTTGAGTCGATTCAAGCGTCACAAAAATCACATTCCGTCCCTTTGCCAGTCCGAACTTGCTTTGATCAGGCTTGCTGTAGTCAGCCTCAGTGTAGTTTTTGATTGTAGAGAGGCTGTCTTCATCGGCAAATGCCTTCGCACTCATATTGACAGTCTGAGAAATGGTATCGTAGATGTGGAACTGAAACAGGCCAATACTTTTGACGAGCACTTCCCGGTCGAAGGAATGTGCCAATAGCTTCGGCTGTTCAATTTCTGCAAGTCCCAGCGTACATATAAGAATCCCGCAGGAAGCGGCATAGTACCGCTTGACCGTACGGGGGTTCGCTTTCGACTCGGGACTCTTCTCTTTTCTGGAGAGCAGCAGAAGAAAAGCCAAATCCGCAAACAGAGCGATGAACAAAGGATTGAACAGCTCTTTTACACTGCTGCCCATATCGCTCATGTTGCTGGCCTGAAACAAAACCGGGATGGTAATAAAATCGATATAAAAGCCGTAAAAAATCGTGTTGGAGATCAAAATGGCAGTCAGAACCAAATTGGCAATCAGCAAAAAGATGCGCTGCTTGCTGCCTTTTAAAAGCAGGCCAATCCCAAATAGAGGGAGTATGAAGCTAAGCGGATTGATCAGCAGAATCAGCTCCTGCAATAGAGAGTCGATCTGCAAATCAAAACCCAGTTTATAGATCACATAAGTTTTGATCCACATGAATAAGATGGATAAACTTAAAAAACGCTGATTGTGAAAAAAGGTTCCTTTCATCAATTTATAACTCCTCACGTTTTCTTGAACATCTGCCATGAGATGCTTCTTATGTAAAACCTACTAAAAACAGTCTTCTTAGACAAGCTTCAGCACTCGTGTTTAAAACATGCGCCCATGAAACAGCATATAAAAATAATAGCATGATGCTATTGTCAGACCGGCCAACACAAGCTGTTCGGAAAAACTGCCTGTCTTCATATACAGCGGCAGCCGTATGCGAATGGTTGAAGGGAATAACAATTTGATGCCATTCACTGTCCAGGCATCCAGAACCAAGTGGCTTGCCATTCCGATCATCAGCCCTGCTGATATGTTATTATCTGGAATATATGTGGCTGTGATAAAAAACATGATGAGCAGAAACAGCAGGCTGTGTGTAAAGGTGCGGTGGCCAAATACGGAACTGACAATTTTCGATAAGATAGGAAATCTTCTTCCGATTTTACTCTGCGTGTGGCAGATGTCGGGAATTAATGCGCCAACCGCGCCGGACGCCGCCATGAGTACTGGGTCAAATCCATAATAATAAGCCGCTGCGGTACAAGAAGCGATGCCTCCCATGATGTGTGTTTTTCCTGTCATTTCCCCGCTTCTCCTTTATCTTTTGCAAAAATCTCTGAATTACAAATATATCAAGAGAATGTATGTTTGAGCAACAGAACTTTGGCCGATAAAAAAATGAGCCGCATAATTTCCTGAGAAAAAGGCATCTTAAAGATGTACCTATTTTCTAAAAGAGGTGATACGAATGGCTTTCTTTAATAAAGATAAAGGTAAACGTTCTGAAAAAGAAAAAAACGTAATCCAAGGAGCTCTTGAAGATGCCGGTTCAGCTCTTAAAGATGATCCGCTTCAAGAAGCTGTACAAAAAAAGAAAAATAATCGCTAACCGCATGCGGATAGGGCTTGGCTCTATCCGCATTTTCCATCTGTTCCCTTTGACAGATCATTCTTTCTTTGATAACCTTCTGGGAGTAACTGAATAAATAAATCCTCACTCTTTCTCAGTGAGGTAGAGGTTGCGCGGATGATGAGTCACACATGCCAGGCTGACAGGAGCTGTTAAACATGTGTAAAAGGCATCAGCGCCGAAGTGTGGAGAAAGCCGATCCTTCTCTATGCTGGGACTGTATCTGAATAAGTGCAGGACTGCCGCGTGCTTTTTCGCGGAGGGCTATCCGGAGATCAAGGGTGTGTGTTTCTTTAAGCATGGACTTTTGTTCAGGCTTTTTTTGTGTTTACATGATCTCGGGTTCTGGTCCGTACAAAGAATCATTGGAGGTACTGGAATGGAACAGACAAAAAAATGGGGTTTTTGGTTATTAACGGCGTTTGTCGTTGGAAATATGGTTGGATCGGGGATTTTCTCCCTGCCAAGTTCGCTTGCTTCGATTGCAAGTCCGCTTGGCGCTACGTCCGCCTGGCTTTTGACAGGTGCGGGCGTGCTGATGATTGCGCTTGTCTTCGGGCACTTGTCTATTCGCAAGCCTGAGCTGACAGCGGGGCCGCAAAGTTATGCGAGAGCGCTGTTTTCTGATCCGAAGAAAGGGAACGCTGCCGGATTCACAATGGTGTGGGGCTACTGGGTGGCGAGCTGGATCAGTAACGTGGCGATTATCACAAGTCTAGCCGGTTACTTGACTTCGTTTTTCCCGATTTTAGTTGATAAACGTGTACTGTTTGCTGTCGGCAGCCAAGAGGTGACACTCGGCCAATTGCTGACGTTTGCTGTATGTACGATTTTGCTCTGGGGAACGCACACGATTCTTGTTGCAAGCATTAATGGTGCTAGTAAATTAAACTTTATCACAACGTTTTCAAAAGTATTAGGTTTTGTTTTCTTTATCATTGCCGGATTGTTTGTGTTTCAAACGACATTATTCGATCATTTTTATTTTCCGATTCAAGGTGAGAACGGCACAAGCATTGGCATCGGCGGACAGGTTCACAACGCCGCCATTTCTACTCTATGGGCGTTTGTCGGAATTGAATCAGCAGTGATCTTGTCTGGACGCGCGCGTACTCAGCGTGATGTGAAACGTGCGACCATCACAGGTTTGTTGATCGCGTTAAGCATTTACATTATTGTCACATTGATCACAATGGGGGTTCTGCCGCACGATAAGCTTGTCGGATCTGAAAAACCGTTCGTTGATGTGCTGTATGCGATTGTCGGAAACGCAGGAAGTGTGATTATGGCGCTACTGGCGATTCTTTGCTTATTCGGAACGATGCTCGGCTGGATTTTGCTTGGCTCTGAGGTTCCGTACCAAGCTGCTAAAGCAGGAGATTTTCCGGCGGTCTTTGCGAAAACAAATAAAAAAGGAAGCCCGGTTATTTCTTTGATCATTACAAATGTGATGTCACAGGTCTTCATATTCTCTGTTATTTCCAGGACAATAAGTGACGCATTTACGTTTTTAACGACAGCGGCAACCCTTGCGTATTTAATTCCGTATTTAGTGTCTGCGATTTACAGCCTGAAGCTTGTTATAAAAGGCGAAACGTATGATCAGCTGAAAGGTTCCCGGGTAAAAGACGGATTGATCGCGATTTTAGCGTGTGTATACTCATTGTTTGTTATCGTAACAGGCACAGCGGATTTAACGACATTTATTCTCGGCATCGGTTTGTTCTTTGTCGGTCTGGTGATTTATCCGTTTGTGATTAAGAAATTCTCGAAAGAAAAACAAGCATAAAAAAAAGACACCTGACAATGCAGTCAGGTGTCTTTTTTATAAAAACGTTATTTCTCCTGTTATAAGTCCCATACACAAAATAGCGGACAGGAACGCTGTCAGTGATAGAGACATTCGAATATGCAAAAAACGCTTTTTCAGTTTCATCAGAAAATGAAACAAAGCCAGCACTAGGATAAAAACGAGAAGCACATGAGAAAAAGGTTTTCCGATATAAAGACCGTTGAAAAAACTAATGGCAATGATGATGCAGCTTAATATGAATTGAGAAAGAAAATATGCGATGCGGTTCAATATGAGTTGCTCCGTCCTGTCGGATTCTTTGCAATATAGAAAAGAGCCGCAGATCAGTGCGGCTCTTTGTTTATTTTGTTAAGCTTTTCGTGATAAACTTCAGCTGTCCCTCTAGTGAAATCGGGTCTGAGAAATAGAAGCCGATCGGGTCAATTTTATAGACATGATCATTTTTGACAGCATCGAGGTTTTTCCAAATGGAACTGTCAAATACGCCGCCATCGTCTCCGCCTGATTGCCATGGACCCGCGAAAATGTAATCTCCGGCGAAGTCAGGGAGCTTTTCTAAAGAAATGCTGGTATACCCTGGGCCTTGGTCAATCGCTTTTTCCTTTGTCAGTTTTGTGGCCTGTAAACCAAGATCTTTGTAGACGATGCTTCCGCCTCTTCCGAAATCTTTACCGAATACATAAATGTCTTTGCCGTTTGTTTGCATAATAGAAACTGTTTTGTCACCAATGACTTTTTGAATTTTTGTTTTGGCTGCCGCGACTTTTTTGTCCCACTCGGCAAGCCACTTCTCCGCTTTATCTTCCGTTCCTGTCATTTTTGCGAATTCTTTAAACTGTTCGATGTTATCGAGTTTATCGTATTTCACCGCAACAGTCGGCGCGATTTTTTCGAGCTTTTTAATATCGGCGCCTTGTGTAGTCCAAACGATGATCAGGTCAGGGTTTAAATCAATCACTTTTTCAACAGAAGTGCCGTCTCCGATATTTGTGACACCGTCGGTTTTACCTTTGTAGTAAGGGTTTTTAAATACATTTTCAGGTGCACCGACGACGTTGATGCCCAGTGTTTTGAAGTCTCCGTAGTAGCCGTCAGCCATGACAACCACCCGTTTAGGATGTTTGGGAATTTTTACATTTCCGTTTTCAGCCTTGTATGTAACGGTTTCTTCGTCTTTTGAATCAGAGGAAGAGCCTTTGCTTTCTGAGTGATTTCCGCAGGCTGCCAGCGCTGCAATCAATAAAAGAGCAAAAAAAGCGGCACCAAGCTTCTTGTATGTATGGGTCATATCTCATACCTTCTTTCCAAATAAATAGATGATAAAGAGAATCATTATCACCTGTGATTATACCATCACAAGTGCCAGTTGACACGATATTTTTGCATTCATATTCTCATTTTTATCAAAACGCTCTATTAAATCAGCAGAAAAAAGTGATATACTGAAACAGCAATTGATAATCATTATCATTATCGAAAGGAAGTACGGCTGTTGAGTCACATGAAAAATAAACAGATGATATCAGATGAAGAAATTCAATGGACATCCCGGTCGTTTGGTGCGGTCATTGTGCTTGTTGCGGGGGTATGTTTATTATGCTTCGGCGCGATGCTGTCCATTTCTCTCGGTGCTGCGGATATCCATTTACGGACTGTGTGGGACGCCATCTTTCATTTCCAGCCAAATGAAACCTCACACCAAATTATACACGATCTTCGGCTGCCAAGAACGGCTGCTGCCGCGCTTGTCGGCGCATTGTTAGCCGTGTCTGGGGCGATCATGCAGGGCATGACGAGAAACCCATTGGCGGAGCCTTCTATTATGGGGATAACATCGGGCTCTGCTTTTGCTATTTCGATTGCGTTTGCTTTTTTTCCAGGGCTTTCTGCCTTCGGGCTTGTGCTGTGGTCCTTTGCGGGCGCCGGACTGGGGGCATCGACGGTATTGGGCATCGGCATGTTTTCCAGGGGCGGTCTCACGCCTGTAAAGCTTGCTCTTGCCGGAACGGCCGTCAGTTATTTCTTTACGGGCATTTCAACCGCAATTGCGCTCCGTTTTGATGTAGCACAGGATGTCAGCTTTTGGTACGCAGGCGGGGTAGCGGGTGTGAAATGGTCAGGCGTTCAGCTGCTGGTTATTGCAGGAGCTGTCGGTTTGACGTTTGCGTTTATCATTGCCCGGTCTGTGACGGTGTTAAGCCTCGGTGACGATCTGGCGAAGGGGCTTGGGCAGTATACATCAGCGGTGAAACTGGTTGGCATGCTTGTCGTTGTGGTGTTGACGGGAGCTGCTGTTTCCATTGCCGGCACCATCGCGTTTATCGGACTGATCATTCCTCATATCACAAGGTTTTTGGTAGGGGTTGATTATCGGTGGATTATTCCTTGCTCGGCGGTGCTTGGCGCTGTTTTGCTTGTTTTTGCTGACATTGCGGCCAGACTCGTGAACGCGCCGTTTGAAACGCCTGTCGGCGCGCTGACCTCTCTCATCGGTGTTCCCTTTTTCTTTTATTTGGCACGTCGTGAAAGGAGAGGGCTGTAATGAAAACGAAAAAACCTCTTGTTGTGATAGCAGTAACTTTTCTGCTGATCATGTTTGTCTTTTTTATCAGTCTGAATCTGGGTGTCATTAAAATTGCCCCATTGGAAACGCTCAAGGTCTTTTTCGGCCAAGGAACGGCGCGGGATGAGCTTGTCTTATTTGAGTTCAGGCTGCCGCGAATAATGTTGTCGCTGCTTGTTGGGGCGGGTATTGCTGTTGCCGGAGCCATTTTGCAAAGCGTGTCTCAAAATGATTTGGCTGAACCGGGTATTCTCGGGATTAACGCCGGGGGTTCGCTTGCTGTTGTGCTCTTTATTTACTTTTTTCAAGGGTCAGCATCAGATCTCGGCTTTTTAGGGACGTTTATGCTGCCGTTCAGCGCTCTGGCAGGCGCGTTCCTCGCCGCGTTTCTCATTTATCTTCTGGCTTGGAAAAAAGGTGTGACTCCGATTCGGCTGATCCTAGTCGGAATCGGTGTAAATGCCGGATTTAATGCCCTTTTGCTTATTTTTCAGCTCAAAATGGACCCGCATGACTTTATGCAGGCTGCAGTTTGGATATCAGGCTCGATATGGGGGGCCAATTGGAACATGATCTGGGCGGTACTCCCCTGGATTGTGATCTTGCTTCCTTTTACTTTATATAAAGCACGCTATCTGAACATTTTACAGCTGGGAGACCACTTAGCGACCGGACTTGGCACTGCTGTTGAAAAGGAAAGACGGATTCTCCTTCTGGCAGCGGTCGCTCTTGCCGCATCCTGTGTGGCAGCTGCAGGAGGCATCGCGTTCCTCGGATTAATTGCACCGCATGTGGCAAGGAGGCTTACCGGTCCCCGCCACCAGACGCTTATACCGGTTTCCGCCTTTATCGGCGCGTTTCTGTTTCTTCTGGCTGATACGCTGGCGAGAAATGTATTGGCACCGTCAGAAATTCCGGTCGGACTTGTCATCTCCGTTTTAGGTGCGCCTTACTTTATTTATTTATTGATGAAATCGAATTGAGGAGGGGACCGAACTTGAATTCATTATCAACGGAACAGCTTGGGATCGGTTATGGCGACAGGCTGATTGTAGAAGATTTAAATATATCCATTCCTAAAGGAAAAATAACAACCTTAATTGGGCCGAATGGCTGCGGAAAGTCAACGATATTAAAAACGATGTCCAGAATTATGCGCTCGCATCAAGGTGCCGTTTACTTAAACGGCAATGCGATTCATAAAATGTCTACTAAGGACATTGCGAAGGATATGGCCATTCTGCCGCAGACGCCTGAGGCTCCGAGCGGTTTAACGGTGTACGAATTGGTGTCGTACGGCAGATTTCCGCATCAATCAGGCTTCGGCAGATTAAATGATGAAGACCGCCGCATCATCAAATGGGCACTCGAAGAAACCGGCATGGCGGAATACCATGAGCGTCCGATTGAGGCATTGTCAGGCGGACAGCGTCAGCGCGTGTGGATTGCGATGGCGCTTGCACAAGGGACAGAGCTGCTTTTGCTTGACGAGCCTACAACATATCTCGATCTCGCACATCAGCTCGAAATCCTGCAGCTGCTTGACAGACTGAACAAGGAGCAAGGACGGACGATTTTAATGGTGATTCATGATCTGAATCACGCGGCCCGATTTTCCCATTATATGATTGCGCTCAAAAAAGGCACGGTTATTAAGGAAGGGACCGCACTGGAGGTCATGACGCCGGATATTTTGAAGCGGGTATTCCAGATTGATGCCGAAATCGTCACTGATCCTCGTACAAATAAACCAGTATGCTTAACTTATGACCTGATTAAAACTGAAAAACAGCTTGTTTCTGTGTAAGAAAAATCCCGGTATGACGCCGGGATTTTTTTATTTTTAACCACAAAAATATAATTTTTCTTGCTAATTCCAGATTTTGAAGAAAAAGATTGAAAGTCTATTTGAATTAATAGATAATATTGGTTAGAATGTTTCGAAAATATTACGAAGATTACAGAAAGAGGAGATCATTGTGTCCAAGAAGAAAAAATGGCTTATTGCCGGTTCGATATGTGCCGGTGTGCTCGTACTGGCGGGGATCGGTGCCGGCGGTTTTTACTTTTTTACTCACATGAACCAAGTTGCCGTATCATCGGAGCCTTATGCTGAATCGGTCGCAGTGTATATGGGCGGTGAATCTGAATCTGCCCAACCGTTTTCGGGAAAAGTTGAGCCAGAGAAACAGCAAAAAGTATACATAGATTCAGAGAAAGGAAGCATTAAAAAAACGTACGTCAAAGAAGGCGATAAGGTTAAAAAAGGCGATAAGCTTTTCGAGTACGAGGGCGAGGATCATTCTGACGAAATTGAGCAAAGCAATTTACAAACCGAAATGACAAACCTTCAAATCAGCCGCTTGCAAAAATCAATAGCAGAAACTGAGAAGAAGCTAAAGACAGCCGGAAAAGACGAGAAAGCACAGCTTCAAGACGAGCTTGACCAGGCCAATTTTGATTTAAAGACAAGCCAGCTTGAACTGAAGCAGCACCAAAAAGAACTGGCTGCACTTACGAAAAACAAAGGTTCAAATGTGATCACAAGCAAGCATGACGGTATCGTTCAAAGCGTCAATCAGGATATTGCGGACGGCGCAACGGGTGATCAGGCAGCAGGCCCGTATATCCAAATCGTTTCAACGGGCAAATACCTTGTGAAAAGCCAAATCAACGAGCTGTTAATGGACACGATTAAAAAAGGCAGCAAAGTCAGAGTTACGCTGAAAACAGGCGGTGAAGGCGAGTGGAAAGGCAAGATTACTTCAATCGGCAAGCTTCCTGCTGGAACAGGCGAGGGGGAAGAGTCAGAAAGTTATGCTGAAGAGGAAATGAATCCCCAATCCTCTAACTATCCTTTCACTGTTTTATTGGACAGCCATAAGGGCCTTGAAGTCGGCTATCATGTCAATATTGAAGTCATGAGTGACGAAGCAGATGCGAATACCATTAAGCTGCCGTCCGACATGATTATCCAAGATGATGGCGAACCATACGTTTGGAAGACGGATGAGGAGCAGAAAGCGGTTAAACAGCCTGTTGAAATCGGGGAGACAGACGAAAGTGACATGGTCGAAATCAAAAGCGGCCTGACGCCGGAAGATTATGTGATCTATCCTGATCCCGCGGTCAAGGAAGGAAAGCAGGTTACAGTCAATGCTGACACTGAATAATATTTCTAAAACGTACAAGCTGGGCAAAGAAGAGGTGCCGATCTTAAAGCATATTAATCTCACCGTCAAAGCTGGTGAATTTCTGGCCATTATGGGGCCGTCCGGTTCAGGGAAGTCTACGTTAATGAATATTATAGGCTGTTTGGACAGGCCGACCTCCGGAACCTATATGCTGGACCAGATGGATGTATTAAAAGGGAAAGACGGTGCTTTGGCTGACATTCGCAACGAATCGATCGGGTTTGTGTTTCAAACCTTTCATTTGCTGCCGCGCCTTACCGCACTGCAAAATGTTGAGCTGCCGATGATTTACAATAAGGTAAAGAAAAAAGAAAGAAGACAAAGAGCCTATGAAGCTCTTGAAAAGGTTGGTTTGAAAGATAGGATCTCTTACAAGCCGCCAAAGCTGTCCGGCGGACAAAAGCAGCGGGTGGCGATTGCCAGAGCCCTTGTCAATCAGCCTCGGTTTATTCTGGCAGATGAACCGACCGGGGCGCTTGATACAAAATCAAGTGAACAAATTTTGTCGCTGTTTTCACAATTGCATCAGGAAGGCACAACGATCATTATGATTACCCATGACCCGGACGTCGCCAGAAAAGCCGACAGAACCGTGTTTATCAGAGACGGAGAATTAGTGTTAGACGAGAGAGGGATTAGCCATGCTTGAACATATTCGGATCTCCTTTCAATCTATTTTTTCACATAAGCTGAGGTCGATTCTTACGATGCTTGGTGTCATTATCGGTATAGCGGCGATCATTGCGATCGTCTCTATGCTGAAAGGCCAAAGCGAGCAATTAAAGCAAAGCATGATAGGCATGGGAAATAACGCGATTAATGTTGTGTACCAGCCAACAGGCGGGGAGGAGGAAGGCGGTTATCAGGAGGTTTCTTACACGTCCGCACCCCCTGTATCTGAAGAAACCATTAAGGCAATAAAATCAGACCCGGTGGTAAAAGGATTATCTTTATATTACTTGTCCGAAGGCGCCACCGTTTTTCACTTAACGAACGTTTCTTATCCTCAAGTGTACGGAGTGGATGCTGATTATTTCAATATGTTCCCGATCAGCATCACTGAGGGGAGAAAGCTGGCGGAAAAAGAATTAAACAGCACACACCAAGTGGTTATGATCAATGAGGCCGCAAGAGATGAGCTGTTTCCTGACGGTGACGCTCTGCACAAAAACATTGAGATGAATGGTGTGCCGTTCCGGGTTGCCGGTGTTTTTCATGAAAAGAAACAGGAAGAAAGCATGTTTGATGGCGAATATGCGAATCCGGTTTTATATGTGCCGAAAAAAGTGTGGCCGCTTATTGAAGGATTTGACGCGCCGACACAGATTGCGGTGCAGGCAGATTCTTCTGAGCATATCCAAGAAGCCGGTGTAATGGCCGCGGACCTTCTAAATCAAGGACTGTCAGATGCTGATTTGGAAAAAGCGGAGTACAGCGTGATGGATCTTCAGGAGGTCGCTCAGGAAGTGGAGTCCTTTAACCAGTCATTCGCTCTGCTGCTTGGCGGAATTGCAAGCATCTCACTTTTGGTCGGAGGCATCGGTGTCATGAACATTATGCTTGTTTCAGTGACGGAGCGAACGCGGGAAATCGGAATTAAGAAGGCGCTCGGTGCCAAGCGGCGCGTGATTTTATTTCAATTTTTAACAGAGGCCGTCGTGCTGACAAGTATTGGCGGAATTCTCGGTGTGCTGGCGGGCTTTGGCATCGCTAAACTTATCACGGTGATCTTTCCGATGCCTTTTATCATCTCCGTTCCGGCAGTTATCGGAGCACTCATTTTCTCAATGGCAGTCGGCATTATTTTCGGCTTGCTGCCGTCCATTAAGGCATCGAAGCTTCAGCCTGTTGACGCGCTTCGATATGAATAAAAAGAACGCATCCAATCGGATGGCGTTCTTTTTTTATTTGGGCAGTGCTGAATTGCATTTATCCAAAATAAGAAAAACGGCTGCGAGGATCATTTCTTCTGTGGTTGACAGCCAAATGTTATGAATCATTTGATCTGCCGTATAAGCGGTCATCCATAAAAACAGCAGCTGGACGGTGCCGGCCATAAGGATAAAAGCTCGTTTTCCAGTCTTAAAAAACGTAAAACTATGTATCATCAGCCGTTCAAAAGGTTCAAAGCATAGTCCGAGCACAAGAAATAACATAGCAAAAAGCAGGACATGAGCAGCTGATCGGTAGCTCGTTCCCGCCAAAGAAAAGACACAGAGAATGATTGTAAAATAGCAAAATAACACAGCCGCCGCTGCCAGCACATACTGTACGGCCTGCCGTAATAAATACTTTTGATGTATCACTGGTTCAGCTCCTTATCAGCGCTTGCAGAGAGAGAACGAGCGCTCTCTGCAAGCTGCCAGTTTTTTATTTACTGCTTTTCTTTTTCACAACCGGATGCTTTTCTTTTGAAAGGACATCCGTAAACTCTTTGCCTAAGTCAAGGTGTTCTTGGACGAAGGTTTCAGGAAGCATTGCGAGCCATTGGTTTAAAGACACATCAGCATAATGGTCATCTTTAAAGATTTCTAAAAAGACGAGCGGTTCATCGCCGAGGTTTTCTACGTAGTGGCCCATCGCAAATGGAACATAACCGACATCACCGGCTTGATAGTTAAAGGTTCTCGCATGGCCGTCAGCAGCAAAAACGGTCATTCTCGCTTTACCGGAGATGTAATATTGCCATTCATGCGTATTCGGATGCCAGTGAAGTTCTCTCATGGCGCCTGGTTCCACGGTTACAAGCGCGGATGCAATGGTTTTAGACACTGTAAAGTTTGTCGAATCCGCAATGTACACCTTTCCTCCTTCTGATGCAATCGGCTCCTGTTCAAGAAGGCGGTACGTAAACGGATAAGGCACTTCGCCGTACGGCCCTTCCACAATGTCATCTTTTAAACAGCCGGGCACAGGTTTTTCAAATATATATTTTTCTTTGCCCGGCAAATTGGCGATTTCTTCTTCTGTTACGCCAAAATTAGCGGCAATCACTTCTTTAGGGGTGTGGGCAAGCCAGTCTGTCAGCTGGAACGTGCTGTTTTCAGAGAATGACCCGTCGTCAAATACGAGCAGGAACTCTGCCCCTTCTTCAAGCGCTTGAATCGAGTGCGGCAGGCCTGACGGGAAGTACCATAAATCTCCTTCGCCTACATCATCAATAAAGCTGCGGCCCTTTTCATCCACAATCGTGACGCGTGCTTTCCCGTAGATCATATAAGCCCACTCTGCTTCCTTATGCCAATGAAGCTCTCGAATGGCGCCAGGTTTCAGCCGCATATTAACAGAAGCCAGGTTTTCTGAAATCGGCAGCTCACGTACGGTAACTTCACGGGCGTACCCGCCTTTTTCCAAACGGTTATGAGTATCTGAGAAAGAAAACTTCATATTTTCAACGGTGCCATGATCGGTTTCCGGCGGTACGAGCATATCGGGATTCTGCCGGTCCCTTTCAATATTACGCGGGATTTTCACTGTCGCTCCCTTATCTCCTCTGATTGGCTGGGGAATGTCGTTTTGTTTTTTCATTTTCCTGTCTCCTCCTTAAAAATAATTGTGGCGCAGAAAGAGAATGTGAAAGGCCTTTCGTTTTCCCTTCTGTCTTGTTAAGTGAAAAAAACCGATGAAAAGTCAACTTCGATACAAAATTAATGTTTCGCTTTCTGATCTTTCAGCTCTGTCATCAGTTCAATGAGCTGATCGAATTTTTTCTCGAAACGGGTCAGCAGGTACATCGCGATCAGTGCCGGGAACCCGAGATTGCTGATCTGCTTGACGACTTCCTCTATAAAAACCTGATCCATGAAAAACACCTCCCTCCTTTTTGTGCAGTCATGTAAGTAAGTGAAGGGAATCCAAGAAATCGTAAACCATGACTGGAAGGTTTGCTTCAGCAAGCGCTAGTCTGAAAGTAGTAGTTTACTTTTTTTTGCTTTCCTTCATTTAATTTAGTAGGGAGGCGGTTTGATGGACTATCAAGGTCTGTTGCGATCGAAATGTAAGGAGATTATGAAGCATCCCATCGTGAAGCATTTTTTGAGCAACCCTCAGCATTACCGTTTGTTCAAAAATGTAATGGAAAACCCGAATGAAAAGGATGCAAAATCGTTGGACGAGCAATTCAAGCAATTTTATAAGGAGATTCGCATCGTCAAGTATATGAATTCAATGATTCGGATTTTTTCCATCGATTTTGATAAGCGGGTTCGCAAAAATCAAAAACGGTATCCGCTGACGGTTGATCATCCGGAAGCAGGAGAACGACTTCCTGCCGAAGCGGGAAGTGACGCGTTTGAGGAATTTTTAGACCTGCAGGATGATTTGAGCCAGCATGTCCAGGATTATCAGCTTTATCAAGCGATCCAGAAGCTGACTGACAAACAAAAAAGCGTGCTGACAAAAGTCTATCTTCACGGTGCCACGATGCAGGAAATCGCTGATTCATTAGGTGAGTCCCGGCAAAATATCTCTAATATTCATAAAAAGGGGTTAGAAAATATCAGAAAGCAGCTAGAGGCGCAAAAAAAGGGGGAAAAGTAAACTGTGAGCGGCCAGTTTGAACATAATAGGAATAAAGATGAAATGTACGACATTGAGCATCTGATTGCATGCTTTTCACCGATGATCAGAAAAAAACTCAGCAATACGTCTTATCAAGAAAGAGAAGATTTGGAGCAGGAGCTGAAAATCAAAATGTTTGAAAAGGCTGATATGCTTCTGTGTCAGGATGTTCCGGGATTTTGGGAGTTTATTCTTTATATGGTAGACGAGAACTCATAACGATACCTCATTCTAAGAAAAACGGGAACATTTTGCAGGTTCCCGTTTCCTGCTGTTCACCCCCGTCAAGAGCCCTCCTATTCAAAAATGTACCAAAAAGAAACGATATAATGATAAGATGAAAAAAACAGTGACAGAAAGGAACATAAAAGTGGAAAATGCGTCAATTTTAATCGTAGACGATGAGAAAGCGATTGTGGATATGATCAAACGCGTTCTCGAAAAAGAAGGTTATCGACATATACTGGATGCGGCAAGTGCAGAGGAAGCCATTCCGGTTGTCAAGACAAATAAGGTTGATTTAATCGTATTGGATGTCATGATGGGCGGAATGACCGGTTTTGAGGCCTGCACATTAATCAGGGAGTATTCAGACGCCCCGATTTTTTTCCTGACGGCGAGATCATCGGACGCTGACAAATTATCGGGTTTTGCGGTCGGAGCTGATGATTATATTACAAAACCATTTAATCCGCTGGAATTAGCCGCGCGGATCAGAGCGCATTTAAAGCGTACGTATCAGTCGAATGCAGCCGAATCAAACAAAACCTATACATATGATTACTTTACATTTTCTCCGCAAAATGCCGAGCTGATTGTGGGCGGGGAAACTGTAGCCTGTTCGGCTCAGCTTTTGCAGCTGCTTCAGTATTTTTGCGAACATCCCAATGTGGTGCTTTCTAAAGATCAAATTTATGAAAAAGTATGGGGCTATCCTTCGTACGGAGATAACAATACCGTCATGGTTCATATCCGTAAGCTCCGGGAAAAAATTGAGCGTGACCCGAGCAATCCGGAATATATCGTAACCGTTCGCGGTCTCGGATACCGTTTTATCCCGAGTCCAGAAGGAAACGGAAAGCGCCCATGAGGTTAAGGTGGAAGTTTCTGTTTCACTTTTTCGGGCAGATGCTGATTGTTATCCTTCTTCTTTCGATCATGCTTGTGGCTTCCTTTTTCTATTTAGACTCGCGATTCAGCGATGCGGAATCAAATTCAGGGCTGACAAAGGCAACGACTGACACGCTTGAGGCGTATCTCGATGTAAACGAAGACGGGTCATGGGAAGTGGACGATTTTCTGAAGAAATCTGTTGATAAACAGCACGGCTGGATGCAAATCATTGATTCTAATGGAAAAACGGATTATTCCTACAGCGTGCCGAAAGACGTGCCCGGCACCTACACCAAGAAGGAGCTTTTGTCTATTTATAAAAGCAAGAAGCTTGATAACTATAAGCTGAATTATTGGGCAATCAATATTGAAGACAAGTCGTACCTCCTCTTGTTCGGCTGGAAATCAAAGAGCGAACAGCTGCTGACTTCCATTGAAAGCCGTGAACCCTCCATCGACTCTTTGTCACAATATAAGTCCAGTACAATTGACTATATTAAGCGTGAAAAAGGAGCCGTGTATCTGTTAGACAGAAACGGGAACATACTCGACAGCATTAACAGCAAGAAAAGCGAAAGAAAAACGATGAACCAGCTGGAGCTTCTCAAATACAGCTCTAAACCATGGAACTATAAACGGGAGATTTCTGTTAAATTCCTCGATCAAAACAGGTGGATGGTCGCTTCGGTGCCAAACCCTGTCTATATTACTGACCAGGAGTTTAATAAATCGTTTCTGAGGGTTGTCCTGAAAGCGATGTTTCTGATTATGGGCGTTTTGATTCTTTATATATTCTGGATGACTGCCTGGTATATGTTCAGATTCGGTTTGCCGATTTTTCATACAATCAAATGGCTTGTCAATCTATCAAAAGGGAAGCTTGAAGAACCGAAAAACCGTAAAGGGCGCCCTGTCAGTAAAAACAAAAAGGGAAAAATCAAACAGCCTTACCGCTTCTTCGGTGAGATATTTGAATCTATGGATCAGCTGACTGAAACGCTGAGACGGGATAAGACAAACAGAGAAAAAATCCAGGCGACACGGGAAGAATGGATCGCCGGTTTGTCTCATGATTTAAAAACACCCCTCAGCAGCATTTACGGCTACAGCATGATGCTTGAATCGAAGCAATACGAATGGTCTCCTGATGAAGTGAAAGAAATGGGACAGGTTGTCAGAGAGAAATCGGAATACATGTCAAAGCTGATCGAGGACTTAAATTTAACGTATCGTCTGAAAAATGACGCTCTGCCGATGGAGAGAAAGCTCACGAACCTCATTCCGTTTTTTAAAAATGTCATTGAGGACTTCAAGAAAAATCCGTTTTCTGAAGGATATGATATTTCATTTGTATCAAGAGAAGAGCATATTGAATTTGCGCTGGATGAAGCCTGGTTCAGACGCATTCTGGAAAATCTGCTCGGAAATGCTGTGAAGCACAACGATAAAGGAACAGCGATCCAGGTGGTTCTTGAACAGACAAAAAATCATATTTCATTGAAGGTCAAAGACAATGGAAAAGGAATGGACGAGGAAACGATTACCCATTTATTTAACCGTTATTACAGAGGAACCAATACGAAAGATCCGGCTGCCGGGACGGGGCTTGGACTGGCGATTGCCAAAGAGCTGGTGCATTTGCATAACGGAACGATTCACGTCAACAGCAGGATCAATATTGGCTCCGTCATTACCATCCTTTTCAAAAAAGAATAAGGCGTGTGGTTTGGACACCTCTTTGCCGGGAATAACAATATATAGACTGAAGCTAAAGAGGTGTTACACATGGATGCAATATTAGAAGCAGACACTAGGGCAGTAATCGGTGAAGGTCCGTTATGGGATGAAGAAAACGGCCGTCTATACTGGGTTGATATTTTAGGAAGCGAGCTCCATATTTTCGATCCTAAAGAAAAAATCAATCGTTCGGTCAAATTTACATCCTTTGTGACGGCGCTTGCGAAATATTCAAAGGATGAGCTGATCATGACGATGAAAGACGGTTTTTACCTGTATCATCTTCTTGATGATAGTCTTGAAAAAATCAAACAGCCGAAGGATATGCATGAGAGCCTTCGGTTTAACGACGCCAAATGTGATCCGTACGGAAGGCTTTGGGCAGGAACGACGAGCATGGAAGGCGAACAAAAACAAGCCTCGCTTTACCGTTTGGACACAGATGGCAGCCTTGTCAAAATGAAAGATCAAGTTTCAACCTCGAACGGTTTGGATTGGGATCGCGAACGCAGCCTGATGTACTACATTGACACGCCGACGCAGGAGATTGTGTGCTATCAATACGATCCCGAAAGCGGAAACGTCTCAAACCGAGAAACCGTCTACCGTTTTGAAAAATCGGATGGACTGCCGGATGGCATGACAATTGATCAAAACGGCATGCTGTGGGTGGCGCTGTTTGGCGGGAGCCGTGTGGTTCACATTGATCCTTTTCAGAAAAAAGAAATTGGTTCAATAAGTGTTCCGGCCAAATATGTCACGTGCTGTGCGTTCGGCGGCCAGGACATGAAAACCCTTTACATCACAACAGCTACTGAACAAATGACTGAAACAGAAAGATATGAACAGCCTCATGCGGGCGGATTGTTTTCAGCCAAACTTGAAACGGGCGGATACCAGCCGGTTCCATTCGCTGGGGAGTTATAAAAAAAACGCATCCGAAAACGGATGCGTTTTTGTATTTAAAGTGAACGGATAATGCCGCCTTCCACACGCTGTGCCGTGCCGTTAATGGCAGATGCGGCATCAGATGCAAGGAATACAATTGTGCTCGCGACTTCTTCGGCTGTTGCGTATCTTTGAATGAGTGAAGTCGGCTCATTCACTTTGAAATAGTCTTTCACAAATGTATCTGTATCCTGGCCGGCTGCCTTTGCGGCGCCCTCCATATAGGAAGCAACGCCTTCTGTCCAAGTAGGTCCCGGGAGCACTGAATTAACCGTAACCTTTGTGCCCTTCGTCATTTCAGCCATTCCTCTGGACAGGCTGATCAGCGCTGTTTTGGTCATTGAATAAGGAATCATAGTCGGAAGCGGTTTGACGCCTGCTTCACTTGCGATATTCAAAATGCGGCCGCTGTTTTTGGCAAGCATCTTTGGAAGGAAGTGACGGCTTGTCCGAACAGCGCTCATCACGTTTACTTCAAAATATTGATTCCATTCTTCATCCGTTACCTCGGCGAAATCCTTCACTTCAAAGAAACCGAGATTGTTGACAAGAACATCTATATCACCGATCTGCTTCACTTTTTCAAGAAAAGCTGCTGCTTCATCCGGTTTTGATAAGTCAGCGGCTGCTCCATGCACCGTTCCATATGAAGAAAGCTCTTCAACCGTGCGATCGACTGTCTCTTGTTTTCGGCCATTGACTATAACGGCTGCCCCTTCTTGCAAAAAGCTTTTCGCTGCGGCTTTCCCGATGCCGGAAGTTGAGCCTGTGATTAAGACAAGCTTGTCTTTTAGCTGTAAGTCCATAAGAATCATTCCTTTTTTATTGATCATGCTACTTAGTATACAAGCTGAAATTTAGTGTTTACGAGAATTTTGCTTCCATACATGCAGCGGCGGAAAAGTCATTCATACTGCATATACAAGCCTGTCAGCCATATAGTATAATAACTCCGAAAAAGGATACGAATGTCAAACAGGTGCCGGTACGTGAAAATAGCCGGCTTAATAGGGAAACCGGTAAAAGCCGGTGCGGTCCCGCCACTGTAATTGGCCTTTGCGCCAAGAGCCAGGATACCTGCCTGTTTGATAAACACGAAGTCTGCGAGGACAGATGATGTGTAAACAATAGGCTTTTTTGTTGTTTACAGCGTCTTTACCATCGTAGAGATGCTTTTTTAGTTCATTTAGGAGGAAAGGGTATGAAAAAATTAGCCGGAATATGGGCGGTGCTTCTGCTGACCGCCATTATGATTTCAGGCTGCGGCAATGCGGCAGATGAGAAGGATTCCAATGCGAAGCAAAAGACAGCCGCGTCTGAAGCGTTCCCTGTCACAATTGATGATGCGTCGAACCAGGATGTTACCATCAAAAAGGAGCCGAAAAAAATTGTTTCGTTAATGCCGAGCAACACGGAAATTACATATGCTCTCGGACTCGGTGACAAAGTGGTCGGCGTCACCACAAACGATACATATCCAAAGGAAGTCAAACAGGTTGAGAAGGTTGGGGATATGAATGTAAACGTCGAGAAAGTCATTTCTCTTAAACCTGATCTCGTTCTCGCTCATGAATCTTCCATGTCAGCTTCAGCAGATGCTATCAAGCAGCTGAAGGACGCTGGCATTGCTGTGCTGACTGTCAATGATGCACAATCATTCGCAGAGGTATACAAATCAATCGAAATGATCGGTGAAGCTGCCGGAGCTGAGAAAAAAGCGGGCCAACTGGTCAACAGCATGAAATCAGACCTGCAGGAGATTAAAGAAAAAGCGAAATCCATTTCAAAAGACGAGGAAAAAAGCGTCTTTATTGAGGTTTCGCCTGATCCTGACATTTACACAACCGGAAAAGACACGTTTATGAATGAAATGCTGAATGTCATCCATGCTAAAAACGCTGCAGCGGATCAAAAAGGCTGGGTGCAAATGACAGACGAGGTCATCGTAAAGCTGAATCCAGACGCCATTGTCACAACGGACGGTGTAAAAGCGGATGCGGTGGAAAAACGCGATGGCTGGAGCGGAATCAATGCTGTGAAACATCATCGCGTTTATGATGTTGATCCTGATCTCGTCACACGTTCAGGTCCGCGTCTGATCGAAGGGGTCGAAGAACTTGCGGAAAGCATCTACCCGGATACGTTTAAAGAATAATCGTTTTGCTGCTTATAGCATCAGTTTCTTATTTTTAGCTGCCAGTATCATATTGGGCATTTCCTGCGGCAGTCTGCCAATTCCGATATCCGCCATCTTTCATATCTTTTGGCATGAAGGTTTTGGCGGCTCTGCCGGCTCCTATGATCCAATGTATACAAATATTATGATGAATATCAGACTGCCGAGAGTCGTGCTGGCCGCCCTTGTGGGGGCGGCTCTTTCTATCGCAGGGGCTGCTTTTCAGGGGCTTTTGAAAAATCCGCTCGCTGATCCGTATACGCTCGGTGTTTCGTCCGGTGCTTCCGTCGGGGCGGTTTCAACCTTATTTTTTGGACTGCAATTACCCGTCATCGGAGGCTTTACACTGCCGGTTGTAAGTGTAGCAGCAGCGCTTGTCACGATTGTGGCTGTTCTTTCGTTCAGCCGCCTCGTTCACGCTTCGATGTCTGTCTCTACGCTTATTCTGACCGGTGTCATCATCAATTCATTTTTGGGCGCATTTATTTCTCTCATCATTGCTCTGACAGGTGATAATTTGCTGCCGATTGTGCATTGGCTGCTTGGCAGCGTCTCGATGAGAGGCTGGAGCTACGTTGCCCTGTTTCTCCCGTTTTTTCTTTTAGGAACCGTGATCCTGATCATAAACGGAAGAGAACTCAACGTGATGACCTATGGAGAGGAGAAAGCAAGGCTTCTCGGGGTCAGCGTCCAGCACAGAAAAATGCTGATTTTAATTGCAGGGTCACTGCTGACAGGCAGCGCTGTGGCTGTATCCGGCACCATTGGCTTTGTCGGGCTTGTGATTCCGCATATCACAAGATTGCTGTGGGGAACGGATCACCGGCATTTATTGCCGCTGTCTGCCTTGCTTGGCGCGGGATTTCTCGTTTTGGCCGATCTGCTTTCGAGAACAATGATTGAACCGGTTGAACTGCCGATCGGCATTATTACAGCCTTAGCGGGAGCTCCTGTTTTCGCTCTGATTTTAATTCGGCAGCATCGCGGGGGGAGAAGCTTATGATCAAGGCAGAGGGGCTGTCGGGAGGTTACGGAGACAGCCGGCTGATTAAAAATATCAGTTTAACAGTGAAGAAGGGAGAATTTCTTGGCATTCTCGGACCGAACGGGAGCGGAAAAACAACACTGCTTCACTTGCTGACAGGAACACTTCCGGCAATAGAAGGCTCCGTTTGTCTGGCTGGCAAACCACTCACTGAATATAAACCGAAGAAACTGGCGCAAATGATGGCGGTTCTGCCGCAAAAAACAGAGCAAGCCTTTAGCTTCACTGTCAAAGAAACCGTATCCTTCGGCAGATATCCATTTCAAAAAGGGCTGTTCAGCCAGCAGACTGAAGAGGATGAAGCCATTATTCGGAATGCGATGGAACAAACAGGGGTACTCGCTTTCGCTGAGAAATCGATTCGTGATCTAAGCGGGGGCGAACAGCAGCGGGTTTATTTGGCTCAAGCACTGGCGCAGCAGCCGCGCATTTTATTTTTAGACGAACCGACTAATTTTCTGGATTTGGCCTATCAAAAAGAACTGCTCGATCTTATCAAGCGCCTGACGAGAGAAAATGGGCTGACTGCTGTCAGTGTTTTTCACGATCTGAACACCGCTAGCCTGTACTGTGATGAAATCGTCTTTATAAAAAACGGAACAGCCGGGCCTAAGCAAAAACCGGAAACCGCCATCACAGAAGAGCACATTAAGGCGTTGTATAACACGAAAGTCAGCACTTTCATCCATCATCAATTGCCTAAACCGCTTATTGCAATTCAGCCTGAAAACAGCGACCTAAAGCAGCAGGCGATTCCGTTTGAAACTTTGCTGCAAGTGCGGCGCGACGAGATCCTCTTGCAAACGGAAATCCCGCTCCGCACGCTGGCTTCTGCTCCTGTCGGTTCAGGCTTTTCTTGGAACCGGACGTTTCTCCATAAACGGCTGCCTGCCCAGTCTGATCAAAAAGAGGAGCTTTCAGCCTATTTATCTGAAAACGGCTTTTATCCGCAGGAAACCTGTGCGATGGCCTCCTCCGGCAGACTTGACCGGCTTGTGTGCCGTACGTTTGAAGACGAAGAGCTGTCCGTTTGTATTTGTGTCATGTCCGGCTTTTCGATATGGATTTTGATCAACGGCTTTGCGAAAGACCAATTCTTTGTCAGGGCTGTCATGGGGGCGGAAGCCGAGCGGATGAAAGTGCTGGGCGGTGAACAGGATGAACATGGAGAAATCCTCGTTGCAGCGACACAAACTGAAGAGACATCTTCAGAAACCATAGAAAAACGGCTGAATCAATTGATTCGGTTTGGGACAGCTGAATGTGTGCGGGAGGCTGCGGACCTGCTTGAATAAGTCTGTAAAGGAGACAGATATGATGAAACTATATACAAAAACAGGCGATAACGGGCAAACGAGTTTAATCGGAGGCAGAACAGACAAGGACAGCCTCCGAGTAGAAAGCTACGGCACGATTGATGAGCTGAACAGTTTTGTCGGACTGGCTTTGGCTGAGCTTTCCGGGAAGCGCGGCTTTGAGGATCTAACGGCCGAGCTGCTCAACATTCAGCACGAGCTCTTTGACTGCGGGGGCGATCTGGCAATCATCACAGAAAAAAGAGACTATAAGTTGAAGGAAGAATCCGTCTCCTTTTTAGAAATGCGCATCGACGCCTATACAGAAGAGGCACCCGACCTAAAGAGATTTATTCTTCCGGGCGGATCAAAGGCCGCTTCGCTTCTCCATGTGGCGCGCACCATTACAAGGCGGGCGGAACGCCAAGTGGTGGCGCTGATGAAAACGGAAGAGGTCCATGAAATGGTGCTCCGTTATCTCAATCGATTGTCCGACTATTTCTTTGCCGCAGCACGGGCTGTCAATGTGAGAAGCGGTATTGACGATGTGGAGTATGAAAGAAGCGCTATTGTGTTTCGCGATCGAAACAGCAGCGGATCATAAAAAACATTATTGAAAGCTGGCATTTTCAGTACATGCCGGCTTTTTATTTTTTTCATTTTGTCAATTTCCCTTTTTACGACAAAAAATGAACCTTATGAATTATTGACTGAAAAATGGAAAAATGAGATATTGTAACAAATTGATGTAAAAAATAGGCAGTGGGGGGCTCTGATAGATGGTGAGACTCATTGAAAGTGATAGCGTCTGGAAGAGAAATTTTAACTTTCTTTTTTTCTCAAGAATAGTCAAGATTTCCGGCGATATGTTCGCATTTAATTCGATATTATGGTTTTTGATTTTTGACGGTGAAGGTGCGATCGGAACTGCTTTATTGATTGCTGTCACCTTTTTGCCGGAAGCCGTTTTAGCACCTGTGACGGGTCCTTTCATGAAGCAGAATACATTGAAATTCTGGATGTACTTTTCAGACCTGACAAGAGCCGCGGTTGTTTTAATCATTCCGATCTGCCATTTCGGCGGATTCTCTCCGCTGTGGTTTGTTATGACTCTTATGATTGTGCATTCAGCTACTGGCGCTGCCTACAATCCTGCTTCCATTGCTTTAATCCCTCAAATTGTAGATGAAAAGGGCATTCAAAAAGCAAATGCTGTGCTGCAGTCGTCCGCCCAAATTGTCCGGCTTGGAGCTGTGACACTATGCGGCGCTCTCCTTACGTTTATCAGTCCCTCATATACAATGCTTATGGCTCTCGTACTTTATCTTATTTCTGGTTTTCTTGTTCTCTTTATCAAATACACTGCTGTTGAAACAAAATCGGAATCAGCAGCCGTTGCACAGAGAGGTACATATTTTGGCAGACTGAAACGCGGTTTTGTCCTTGTCAGAAAACACCAAATCTTATATCCGCTCGCTATCTATTGTATTTTTATGAATTTCGCGGCAGCCCCTTGGGAAGCGCTCTCCGCTGTGTATGTTGCGGAGGATTTAAACGGACAGCCGATTGTATATTCGCTATTAAAAGCCACCACCGCAATAGGCGCGTTTTTATTGGGATTTGTACTGACAAAAGTAAAAGTAAACAAGTACGGACTGCTTTTCGTAACGGCAGGCATTATTGAAGGGTTCGCATTCTTTATTACCGGAATGAATACCTTTTTGCCGCTCGTCTTTTTCGCCGCCTTTACTTTTGGCGCTGCAGTCAGTGCGATCAATGTTCCCGAGTATACGATTATACAGACATCTGTCGATAGCGAGGACCAGCCGCAAGTTTATGCCGTCATACATATGATCTCAAATATTTCGATTCCGGCCGGCGCTGTCATTTGCGGATATGCCGCAAATGCTTTTGGTTCAGGAAATGTGATCGCTGCCGGGGGAGTTGTGGAAATTATCGCGGGTATCGGAATCCTTCTGTTTACAAAGCTGGCCAAAGCAGAACAATCCGATTTGGTAAAAGAAAGGGAAGCAAGTGTTCATCTGTAAAGGTTTTTGAAGAAGCCATGCCTCGTGCATGGCTTTTTTTATGCCGCTGGGTCCGGTGCTGTCTACGACTCTGGTCTTATCCAAAAATCAATCTCTGATTCGTTTTGCTCATCTTCTGTTTTGTATAAGATGAAGACAAGGAAAACGAAAGGAGGATCTGCATGAAGATCAACAAGAAAACGATAGGCGGATTCTTATTAATTGTATTTGGAATCTCCGTCTTTTTTGGGGGAGGCAGCTTCGGATTTATGATTCCGCTTGCGATCGGAGGCTTGCTGACATACGCGGGAATCAAAAGATTCGCAGCGGGCAAAACCATCACAGGCATCATCTTGGGCGGAATCGGGGCGATGATGCTCATTTGCTCACTGCCGTTTCTCGTCGGAATTGCACTCGCAGCCGCTATGGTGTATTACGGCTGGAAACTGATGAAAAACGGATCCGCGGAAAGCGATGTGTCAGGCTTTGACCCTGAGCCAGCTTCTGCCGGCTACCAGTCTCATTTTGATGACGAATGGGAAAATTTCTTAAAGAAAAAATAACACATGATATGAGGAGGAATAACGGTATGGTATTAAAAAGAATGAGAGATATGTTTGTTGCGTCAGTTCATGAAGGTTTGGATAAACTGGAGAACCCTAAGGTGATGCTGAATCAATACGTTCGTGATATGGAAAGCGATATTGCAAAAGCAAAACAAACGATCGTCAAACAGCATACGATTGCCTTTCAATTTAAGAAAAAATATGAAGAAGCAAATGAAGTGGCTGGAAAGCGTAAGAATCAAGCTCAGCTCGCTTTTGATGCCGGTGAAGAAGAGCTTGCGAAAAAAGCGCTGACAGAAATGAAGTATTTAGAGGGAAAGGCAGCAGAGCACAAAGCTTCCTACGAACAGGCAAGCAGCCAGCTGGCTGAGCTGAAAGAACAGCTGGCCACACTTGAAACAAGGCTTCAGGACGTAAAGGATAAAAAACAGGCGCTGATTGCCCGGGCAAACGCCGCAAAAGCAAAAGAGCATATGAACGCGACATTCGACAAAATTGACAGTGAAAGCGCGTATCGTGAATTTCTGCGGATTGAAAACCGAATTGAGGAAATGGAAATCCGTGCTGATTATTCGAAATCAGCGGAAGCCGGCACAGAATCGAGCCGAAGTGAATTTGCAGGTGAAGTAGAAGCTGAAATCGAAAAGATGCGGGAACTCTCATTGAAAAAATCAGATCAAACATCACATGCAGCAAATGAATAAGCGGGACAGGGAAGGGTTTTCGTCAAGTCCTTCCCTTCCGCACGTATCAATTCACAGGCTTTTCCTTTATAATAGAATGAATGAGAAGGATGAAAACAAATGAAAAAAATGCTGGGCAAACTGCTGATCATTGCCGGTATTCTTGTTTTTTCCGCAGTTGTTATCAAAGACGTGCTTGCTGAAGGTCTTTCATTCATAAACGGCACTGAAGCTGATTCAGCCAGTGCTTCACCGTATGAGATCGAAAGCGTAATCATTGAATCGGATCACAAGAATGTGAAGATCATAGCGGAAGAGCGTAATGACATATCAGCAACCATCTCAGGTGACTCTGGGAAATTGTTTGTGGCTGAAAAGAGAAGAAAGCTGGAGCTGACGGCAAAGGAAAAAGAATTTCAATTTTTGAATGGATTTCATCGCGCTTCCCTTGTCGTCCGCATTCCATACACGTACAAAGGCGGTTTGGTTGTGAGAACCTCAAGCGGCGACGTGTCTGTAGCCGGTAACAAACATCTCACGCTTTCCGAGCTGAACGCAGCGTCTGCAAGCGGAAATATGGACGTAACGGGTATCCGCCTTCAAGAGCTGAAGATGAAGGGCTCTTCCGGGGATGTGTCGATATCAAATACAGACGCTAAAACAGCCGGCATCCGTTTAACTTCAGGCGACGCAAACTTGGACGGTGTTTCAGGCTCACTTGATGTACGGATGACATCAGGAAACTTTCGTGCGGATTTAGAAAAGGTAGCAGGCTCTTCAGCTGTCACATTAACGAGCGGTGATGTGTATCTGGAGCTTCCCGAAAACGGCAGTTTCAAAGTCAATGCGGCTTCAGAGAGCGGAAGCGTCAGCTCGGCGTATCCATTTGCTGATACAGCACATAAAGATCATCATCAAATCACAGGCTCACATGGAAGCGGCCAGCATCTAGTCGATATTAAAACAGACAGCGGGGATGTAGCGATACAGTAGCATCTGGCAGAAGAAAGGAGGCGGAACAACCAGAATGACAAAAAAACAGCTTCTCGGACTTATGATTGCTTTATTTGGCATCAGTATGTTTTTGCAAATTATCGGAATAGGCGATCTGCTGTTTTGGCCGCTCTTTTTTCTGATTGCCGGCTATTTTTTAAAAAAGTACTCCCGTGACTGGCTTGGGTCCGTCATGTATATCTTTGCCGCTTTCTTATTTTTGAAAAATCTGTTCAGCATCACCTTTAACTTATTTGGCTACGCGTTTGCCGCATTTTTAATCTACGCCGGCTACCGGCTTGTGAAAGGAAAGCCAATTTTTGAACCGAGTGAGAAGCCTATCGACTTAACGAAAAAAGAAAAACAGTCCGAGCCTCCTAAAGATGTGAAACACCCTGACATGCGAAGCTTTTTTATCGGCGAGCTTCTGATGATGAAGCAGCCGTTTGATCTGAATGATTTAAATGTATCGGGTTTTATCGGCGATGTGAAAATCGACTTGTCAAAAGCGATGATTCCGGAGGGAGAGAGCACGATTGTCATCAGCGGAGTGATCGGAAACGTTGATATTTATGTTCCATCAGACCTTGAAGTGGCTGTCAGCTCGTCCGTTTTTATCGGCGACATTAATCTGATCGGCTCGAAGAAAAGCGGATTAGGCACAAAGGTATACGCTGCGTCTTCTGATTTCAGCGAGTCCAAACGCCGGGTAAAGGTATCCGTCTCCCTATTTATCGGTGATGTGGATGTGAAATACGTATGAGAAAAAAACTGCTTGCCAGTCTCCAGTGGCGCGCCATTCGCATGACAACGGGAATCAGTCTGCTCCTTTTTGTCTGCTTGATTTCTTTTATGATGGTTTACTATCGGCTCGATCCGTTTGTGCTGCTGTCGTCAAGCTGGTTCGGGATTCCGTTTATCCTGATTTTGGTGCTGATCAGCCTTACGATCGGTTTTGCGTCAGGCTACATGTACGGCAACCGGCTGAAAACAAGGGTCGATACATTGATCGAATCGATTTTAACATTTGAAAACGGTAACTTCGCTTATCGTATACCGCCGCTCGGGGACGATGAAATCGGGCTTGCAGCCGATCAGCTGAATGAAATGGCGAAGCGGGTTGAACTTCAAGTCGCTTCCCTGCAAAAGCTTTCAAATGAACGGGCTGAATGGCAGGTGCAAATGAAGAAATCAGTCATTACAGAAGAACGCCAGCGATTGGCAAGAGACCTGCACGATGCTGTCAGCCAGCAGCTCTTTGCGATATCCATGATGACCTCCGCCGTATTAGAACACGTAAAAGATACGGATGATAAAACTGTGAAACGGATCAAGATGGTAGAGCACATGGCGGGAGAAGCCCAAAATGAAATGAGGGCGCTGCTGCTCCATTTAAGGCCAGTGACGCTCGAAGGGAAAGGGCTGAAGGAGGGTCTTACGGAGCTTTTGGACGAGTTCCGGAAAAAACAGCCGCTTGATATCGAGTGGGACATACAGGATACACCGATTTCCAAAGGAGTAGAGGATCATTTATTCAGGATCGTACAGGAGGCCCTTTCGAATGTATTCAGGCATTCAAAAGCCTCAAAAGTATCCGTAATCCTCGGTGCAAAGAACAATCAGCTGCGGCTGAAGGTCATTGATAACGGAAAAGGATTTAAGATGGACCAGGTAAAAGCGTCATCCTATGGCTTGAATTCGATGAAAGAACGTGCAAGCGAAATCGGCGGAGTTGCCGAGGTAATTTCGGTTGAAGGAAAAGGCACACAAATCGAAGTAAAGGTCCCGATTTTCCCGGAAGAAAAAGGAGAGAACGAACGTGATTCGAGTATTGTTGATTGATGATCATGAAATGGTCAGAATGGGGCTCGCCGCTTTTTTGGAAGCACAGCCCGATATTGATGTCATCGGCGAAGCATCTGATGGCAGCGAGGGTGTACAGCTTGCTGTTGAATTAAAGCCTGATGTGATTTTAATGGATCTTGTCATGGAAGGCATGGACGGCATTGAAGCGACAAAGCAAATTTGCCAGAAGCTTTCCGATCCGAAAATTATTGTGCTCACAAGCTTCATTGATGATGACAAAGTGTACCCGGTCATTGAAGCGGGAGCGCTCAGCTACTTATTAAAAACGTCAAAAGCGGCCGAAATCGCTGATGCGATCCGTGCCGCAAGCAAGGGAGAGCCAAAGCTTGAATCAAAAGTGGCGGGGAAAGTATTATCCCGGCTGCGCCACTCAGGCGAAAACGCGCTCCCGCATGAATCCCTCACGAAACGGGAGCTTGAGATTCTCTGTCTGATTGCAGAAGGAAAAACAAATAAAGAAATTGGGGAGGAGCTGTTTATCACGATCAAAACAGTCAAAACCCACATCACCAATATTTTATCAAAGCTGGATGTCAGCGACCGGACACAGGCAGCCGTCTACGCACACCGCAATCACCTCGTAAAATAGGCGTCCGTTATTTGGACGCGCCCTTCGTTCCGAAGTCTCTGACGACCACATTGACATGATATTCTATTTCCGCATTGCTGAAATAATCATCCCATTTGTTTGAGATCTTTTTCCATTTCTGAGGATAATGGATTCTGACTTCGTTTCCCAGTCCGGTCACGTCTGTTTTGATCTCTTTCTGCAGCGTGCCCTTAATAAATGCTGTGACTGTGTCTTTTAATCGTTTTTCGACTGTTCTTTCAATATCTTTGATATATGAATCCTTAAACGAATCTTCATCAGGATTCCAGTCCTCGGATAAACGCCCTTCAATATTGCGTGTGACGGTGAATGTAAACTTTCCGTCCTTGTAGGATGTCTTGACCTTTCGATTGCTGGAATACACTTCGTAAGAAAAAAGATAGCCATTACGTCTCAAATCAATGACGCCGCCTTTGACCGCGCCGGTAAATAAGTTAATATTTTGAACTTCACCCGGTGTTAAATTTCTGCTCCATAACTTATCTTTTATGATAGCAGCTCCGTTTATTGCGAGTTTGCCGTTTTCCACACCGACATGGGGAATGAGGAACGAATCGTCAGAGGTCAAGTGTTCTGAAATCTCCCCCAATGTAACAGGCTCCATCATTCTGATGGTGACCTTGTCATTCTCTGTCAGATCATAAATCACATTGGATGCGGGCTCGCCTTGATCATTCATTTTAAATATGTCCTTCGGGCGTCCATCGGTGACAAACACATACGAACTCCGCCTTGTCCCGTTGTCTCTGACAAATTGATTAATGATCGAGTCCATTCCAATATCAGCAAGCACGTCCTTGGAAAATAAAATGAGACGTAAATGCTGGGAAAATGTAGGATTGTGCTTTAATGCCGACGTTCTCATCATTTGATGAACCGTTTCACCCTTTGTGACAGCAATCTGTGTCGGATCAGATGAAGAGCCTTCCTTTGAACTGATTTTTTTCGGCACAAGAATCTGCTGGGTCAGTTCTAAATTATGATCATCCGGCTTGTCTAAGCCTACTCCGATCACCAAGCTTAATTCTTCGATATTCTTGCTGTCCCAGCATCCGGACAGCAAAAGGGTGCATATGAAAATACATAAAATCCGGATTTTCATTTTGCTGTAATCCTCCTTTTGACAGCTACAATGAAAAAGAGAATGAAGGGAAGTAAAAACACGCAGACGAAAATGTATCCGAGATAATCGCTATACATCATGACCTGATTGGCGTCATCCGGCCACAAAGAAAAATAATAGACAGCCGCGCCAATGAGAACCATGCTTTTTTTAGTCGATAATCCAAACGTCTTCTTCAGCCCGTTAGCGGCAAAATACCCGTAAATGACAAACGTTGTGAAAAATTGAATAATCCAAACGACTAGCAAAAACGATTCAAACCGTTCAATGAATATGCCTTTCAGCTCAAAAGACTGAAAGAGAGAAATGGTCGGCCAGATCAGCGTTTTCACCTCAGGAGCTGTCAAAGCCCCGACAACGATGATATACGTCAGGATATATAAAATAATCGGAATCAGAAATCCGATAGCCGCGTATCTGAATGTGTATTTCTTTTTCTTCATATGTTCAGGAAGAAACAGCATCACTTCCATTCCTAAAAAAGAGATGGAAACGACAGTTAGGGAGTTCGCAATGGGTCCCAAGCCCTCACCTAAAACAGGGCGCAAGTTATTGATGTCAAAAATTTTAAAACTGATCCCAAACACTATCAGCAAAATAATAATCGTAATCGTTAAATAAAAGGGAAACAGCCGCGAAACATCACTTAGCCCCCCAATGATTAAATAGATGCCGCAGCAGATAAACGTTAAAATAATGACCTGAATCGGCGTTCTCTCCAGCAGGAAAAACTTCACCATTTCAGCCATCGCCCTGGTTTCAAAACTGGCCACTCCGATAAAATAGCAGGAGATCAAAAGCCCCATGATGCTGCCAATCCATTTCCCAAGCCCTTCCCGCAAATACTCAAACAGTGAGGGATATTGATGTTTTTTCTGAATGAGCGTGTTTAAATAAATGAAAAAAATAAAAATGACACCTTCTAATATCAGCGAGATCCAGCCGTCAGGAGTATTACCCTTAGTGGTCAGCGCTCGGGGCAATGTTAAAAGACCAGCACCGAGCATTGTATTTGCAACAACAGAAATACCTTGAAAGGTATTAAGTTTGAGTGGAGTCTGTTTTTGGCTCATTTGGATTATTCGCCTCTTTTGGTTTGTTTTTAATTGGGAGACGGATAATGGAATCCTCTGTATTTTTCAGGCTGAAAAATCCATTTGGCGAAAAATACGGAGATCCAAAGCTCGTTTGTCTCGTAAGGTGCGTATAAATGACCAGCATAAATAAAATAATCCCGTACAGCCCGAGTATTGCGGCGGAAAACATCGAAATAAAACGCAGCACCCGGAAAGACAGACCCATTCCGTATTGGGGAACGGTAAAGGATGCAAGGGCAATGACACTGACGACAATCACCATAATCGAACTGACGAGATTCGCTTCTACCGCCGCTTGTCCGATGACGACACCCCCGACGAGGCCGATCGTCTGGCCAAGTGGGTTGGGAAGACGCAGCCCGGCTTCTCTTAGCAGCTCGATCGTCACTTCCATCAGCAAGGCTTCAAATATCGGAGGAAACGGCACGTTTTCCCTGTTTGCTGAAATTGTGACGGCGAGCGCGGTGGGCAAGAGCCCTTGATGGAATGACACGAGTGCGATATAAATCGATGACAAAAACAAGGTGATGAATATAGAAGCAAAACGCAGCGACCGGATGAGGGATGCCGAGATCCAGCGTTCGTAGTAATCATCCGGAGATTGCATCAGTACACCGAGTGAAACCGGCACCAAAAGCACAAATGGGGAACTGTCCACCAAAATCGCAACCCGGCCGTTGAACAGGGCGGACGACACCTTATCGGGCCTTTCCGTATTTTGAATTTGCGGAAACGGCGAGTATTTATTATCTTCAATAAGTTCTTCAAGCGTTCCGCTGTCCTGGATATCCTCCAGTTTGATATTGTTAAGCCGCGCTTTTACTTCTTTCACAACGGACTTTTTTGCTTTGCCTTCAATGTACATCATCGCCGCCGGCTTCAGTTTGTTATCGCCAATCATGATTTTTTTGGTAATGAGTTTCGGATGAGAGGTCCTTTGCCTGATCAGAGCAAGA
Source organism: Bacillus sp. FSL R5-0434 (assembly GCF_038004745.1). Lineage (NCBI taxonomy): Bacteria > Bacillati > Bacillota > Bacilli > Caryophanales > Bacillaceae > Bacillus > Bacillus sp. FSL R5-0434. The sequence goes on along the minus strand of NZ_JBBORV010000001.1, from coordinate 3,297,257 downwards.
TTTGTATCGATATCCTCCACAAACGCAACCTTTGGTCCGCGAACCACTTTTTCAGTTGTCGGCTCTGTCAGGCTTCTTGTTTGTTTCTTTCCTGTGGACAGGATATAGGCTTTGTTGAGGCCATTAACAAACACCGCGCAATTGCCGCTGAGAATTTCCTTAACCGTTTTTTCGGACGTTTCTACTGGCCTTGCGTCAATTTGGTCGAGGCGTTTTTTGACCTGGTCAATCGTGAGTGTCTCCTCATCCTTGATTAAGGTTTTGATCGATTCCAAAACCTTCTGCTGGTCATTCAATTCACTAAAGTAGAGATAGTAAAAAACAAGTCCGTTCGCCAGCATTTTTTTATTTTTCACCAGATCATCGTTTTCTTTTAATTTTGGAAGCACCAATGCTAAATTATCGTGTATATATTCCTTAAATTCTGTTTGTTCCAACGAGGTCACCTCTTGTCCAAAACCTTAGTAGAGGTTATCTTTTCCTGTTAAAAAAATGATATACTGTGTTACAGTATTTTATGGCAGAAGTTTTTTATGAAAGCGGAGGATATGAAGTGGCACAGGTAAGACTTGCAGGAAAACAAGAAGAAATAGAACAGCTCATTAAATCATTTGAAAAGCATTACGATGTCTCTTATACATCGAGGGAGTACGGGCGAACGAATCCGAAGTACAAATATTCAAAGGACTCCCGCGTATATCTTGAATTAAAATTAAAATCTGCCAAGATCGAAAAATAAAAAGGATTTTTTATATCACTGGCGAATTTGATCTATTGAAGCAACCGTTATGGAGGGATACATAAAATGGACTACAGAATTGAAAGAGACACCATGGGAGAAGTAAAAGTTCCTGCTGATAAATTTTGGGGCGCCCAAACACAGCGAAGCAAGGAGAACTTCAAGATTGGTTCTGAAAAAATGCCGATGCGTGTTGTGAAGGCGTTTGCAATATTGAAACGCAGCACGGCGATCGCTAATAAACGCCTGGGCAATCTAGATGCGGAAAAAGCGGAAGCCATTGCAGCAGTTTGTGATGATGTGCTCAAAGGCAAATACGATGATAACTTCCCGCTTGTTGTATGGCAGACCGGAAGCGGCACACAAAGCAACATGAACATGAACGAAGTGGTGGCCAATCGTGCGACTGCGTTATTAAAAGAAAAGAACTCTGATCAAACGATTCATCCAAACGATGACGTTAACCGCAGCCAAAGCTCAAACGATACGTTCCCGACAGCGATGCACGTTGCTGCCGTTTTATCTGTCTATGAACAGCTTGTGCCTGCGCTTGATCAGCTTCGCAATACGTTAGACGAAAAAGCGAAAGCATACAATGATATTGTGAAAATCGGACGTACGCATCTTCAGGATGCCACACCTCTGACTCTTGGACAGGAAATCAGCGGATGGGTGCACATGCTCGATCGTTCGAAGGAAATGATTTTAGAAGCGACAGACAAAATGCGCGCGCTTGCAATCGGAGGTACAGCTGTCGGAACAGGAATCAATGCTCACCCGGAATTTGGAGAGCTTGTTTCAGAGGAGATCACGAAACTGACAGGTCAAACGTTTAACAGCTCGTCGAATAAATTCCATGCGCTGACAAGCCATGACGAAATCACATATGCACACGGCGCTTTAAAAGCTCTTGCCGCTGATTTAATGAAAATCGCAAACGATGTCAGATGGCTTGCGAGCGGGCCTCGCTGCGGCATCGGGGAGATTGTCATTCCTGAAAATGAGCCTGGCAGCTCCATTATGCCTGGAAAAGTGAACCCGACACAAAGTGAAGCACTGACGATGATCGCAGCGCAAATTATGGGGAACGATGCGACAATTGGCTTTGCCGCAAGTCAGGGGAACTTTGAACTAAACGTATTTAAACCTGTGATCATTTACAACTTCCTGCAATCCGTGCAGCTGCTGAGTGACGGAATGAACTCCTTCCATGATAAGTGTGCTGTCGGTATCGAGCCAAATAAAGAAACGATTCAGGAAAACCTGTCGAATTCTTTAATGCTGGTTACGGCGCTGAATCCGCATATCGGATATGAAAACGCCGCAAAAATTGCCAAGCTTGCCCATAAAGAGGGATTGACGCTGAAAGAAGCGGCTTTGAAGCTTGAATTGCTGACAGAGGAACAATTTAACGAAATGGTGAAACCGGAAGATATGGTAAAACCAAAGGCGTAATAGAGAAAAAACGGCTGCTTGTAAAGCAGCCGTTCTTCTAAATATATTGCTGTTTCAAGAGATATGTAAGCTGCTCGGCATCCTCTGCGAGAGCTTCCGACTCCATCAGATTATGGATCATTCCTTTTATGATCACCAGCTTCGGTGTTTTTTTCTTCATTTCTGCTTCAAGTATGTCCAAGCTCTCCGATAATTCAAAAGAGGAGTTTGTGTTCAAGTTTTTTATTTTTTCACGAAGGCTTTTCACAATCGATTCAGTCAGCGGGTCAGGCCGTCCGTGAGACAGGGGCCCGAATAAAGAGCTTGCTTCTTCTAATGTAATGAAAGGCTCATCGTTTCGTTCAGACATGCCTTTGACCATATCATCAATTCGGTTAATAACGATATCTGCTAATTGATCCGGCTTCACAGTATACCCGAGCAAAATCATGCATTCCAGGTAAATCTGGCTGATTCCTTCTATTAGAAAACAAAGCTCCGCTGTATAAGGTTCAGCTTTCTCTCCATATATGTTTAACAGACTGTCAATGTGAAATTGAAGGGAAGTCTGTCGGATTTTTTTCGCGTATTGCTCTACTTCATCCGTATAAGGCAGAGAACCTTCCTTCATCTGCATTGTAATAAAGTCTTTGTGTTCAAGGATGTTTTCATAGAACACGGTAAGCTGCTTGCGGTAAGCTGTTCTGGGGCTGTCGCCTTTCGTTTTAATATTTAAAATACGGGTAAACGTTTTATCATAATAGTAATTCAGCATAGACAAAAGCAGCGCTTCTTTAGAAGGAAAATAAATATAAAAAGCGCCTTTAGAAATTTTGCATGCTTTGGCAATTTCCTGAACCGATGTTGAGTTATATCCTTTTTGGGCAAACAGTTTAATGGCTGTTTCAATAATCAGCTTTTCTTTTTCCTTCAAATGGTTCCACCCTTTCGGAGCCTGAGGCCTACATAGGATATGACCATATAGTCATACCGTACGTTATAAATTTAACCTTATTGTAACTTGTTTTTTTATCATGTATTATTTATATTATAAATTGAGATGACCGAACGGTCAAAGCTCAAGCGAAAGGGTGAATCTGAAATGAGAGAATTGGACGAAATGATCAGCCGCTTGCGAAACAGAGGAATTAAAGTGGAAAAAGTCAAATATCCGAAGCAGACGTTGTCAGAGAAAAAATGGGTTCATCAATGCAAACAGCCGCTCAAAACAAATTACAGAGATTTTAACGGCTATTCTTTCACATAAAAAATAGACTGCAAAAACATCTACAGTCTATTTTGGCACTGCTATGCGGTATGTTACACCCGTTTTGTCATTTTCAATTGAGATAGACGCCTTATGAAGAGTTAAAATGCGTTTTACGATGCTGAGCCCAATGCCGAATTCGCCTTTCTTCCCTTTATTAAAAGGCTCATAAAGGCTGGAAAGCATCTCATCTTCAATATGCGGTCCGTCATTTTTAATGGTGATAAAGATATTCCGATCATCTTGTTTCATGATGATTTCAATCTTTGTTGCGGCATAGCGGATTTGATTTTCCAGTATGTTCTCCAGAAGCTTGTTCCATTGCTCGGGATCACCCGGCATGAGAATGTCTTCTTCTACATCAATTCCCCATGATATTTCTTTTCGCGCCCATTTCAGTCTTTCAATGACTTCTTCTGTCACTTCCATAATACTGAATGTTTCATGTTGTACTTTTTGCTTAGATAAGTAATCGAGCTTTGTTAAATATAATAAATCTTTTATTTTTTTCTCCAGCTTAAGGGCTTCGCCTTCAATGACATCTACTGTATTTTCAAGATCTCCTTTAGGAAAAATCCCATCTTTAATGGATTGGGTATATCCCCTGATCACCATAACCGGCGTTTTTAAATCGTGAGAAATATTTTGTAAAAGGGTTCTTTCTGTTTCATCCTTTTGCACGAGCTTTTGGCGCATCTCTTCGATGGTATGGCCCAATTTGCCGATTTCATCTTTCCGATCCACTATGACAGGATCATCCCAATCCTGTTCTGAAATCCGTTTGACGTGCTTTTCAAACGAAACGAGAGGCCTTGATAAATATTTCGCAAGCCAAATCGCCGGAATCCAGCTTAATAAAATGACAACCGCTATAATAAACAGCAGCTGTTTGAACAGGGTGAAGGCCAGATCGTCCCGATAAGAATCAAGTGCATAGGACAGCATCATGGCGGATTGCCCGTTGACGGAAAGTCCCTTCTTAATGACAAAAAACACTTTTTCGCCATTAATTTCAGCGCTGTATCGTTTCTTTTTGGCTTCCTGTTTATCAGCTAGCTGGTATACCTTATGAATAAAATCAGACGAGAGGATTCGTAAATCCTTGTCTGACGAAGCCGCTTCATTTTCTGGCAGAAGCACGTGCTGTACAGAGCGCACGGTCGTCGGCGCCGTGGCTTCCTCACTGTAATAGCGCCTTTCGATTGAACCAGGCAGGCGGTACTCAGTCAGAACATGCTGTTCATTTTCAATGGTGGTGTACGTTTCATTGGTGAAAAAATCACGCAGCGTGTTTGAAAATAAAACAAGCAATAAAATCGATATGGCTAACAGGATGCCGGAGATAACAACCCATATTTGAAACGAGAGCGGCTTGTTTTTCATGATGTCATCATCCTGTAGCCAAACCCGTAAATGGTCTCCACTTTGAGTTCAGGCATCTTTTTACGCAGCCTCCGGACAAGATCATCAACAACGCGGTCAGTTCCAAAGTAATCATGTCCCCATACCTTGACGAGAATATCCTCACGGGAATATGGATGCCCTTTATGATGGATAAATAAGAGGAGGAGATCAAATTCCTTCGACGTTAAATTAATCAAATTGCCGTTTTGATCATAGACCTCACGGGCGTCTTCCGCGACCCGATAGGAGGAGACGACGGTTTCGTTTTTTTGTGCGGCCGGCGCTTCCTTATAGACAAGCTGCAATAGTTTTTGCACACGTATAATCAGTTCCCGCGGGAGAAATGGTTTTGAAATATAGTCATTGCTTCCAAGCTCTAACCCAAGCACTCTGTCAATATCGGCGTCTCGTGCGGAAATAAAAATGACCGGCACGTCAGGGTCTTTCTCTTTGATTTCTTTTATTAATGTATAGCCGTCAGTATCCGGCAGCATGATATCGAGAATCCACAGGTGGGGAGACGGCGTCATTTTTTTTCTGGCGTCTTCGCCTTTCGTAAAAGATGTAATGTTCCAGCCCTCATTCTCTAAATACTTCGTCAGCAATTCATTCAGATTATCCTCATCCTCAACTAGATAAATGGTATATGACAAGGCTCTTCACATCCTTTCAACGTCATTATAAACTAGTTTTAACATACGGCAGGCAATTTTCATAATTTCACATATTCTTTTCATTTTTATCCCACAATGTTTGTTTATGATGTGTATAAGGGAAGAAAGGAAAAGAAAAGAGCGGGGAAGATGTAGGATGATCAAACATATTCTATTTTGGTGCTTTGCTTTTCTCCTCATTATTGGGACAATTGAACTTGTACATGCGATGAATATGTAACGATAAACGAAAACCGAATAAGGAGTGTATGCATATGGATTACAGACGTGATGACCAGAACGGAGAACAACACACAGAACCTTCACATACAGAAAAAATGAATACAGAAAACCGGAAGCTGATTGAGCATCCTGAACAAGAATTGCTTGATCCGCTTCATTCTGATGAAGCGGGACGAAAAGAAACGGCTTCCGCTTTAGAAATGGAGAAGAAAGAAACAGCTGTAAAAAAAGACAAGAAGCGGAGAGCCGCATGGCTGAGCCCGATTTTAGGCGGGATCATCGGCGGCGGACTGATGCTCGGCATCGCGCCTTATTTGCCGTCTGACCATAATCAGACGACCGAGACGGCTTCCGCAAATAAACAGGTGCAATCAGACAACTTTACAACGACACCTGTGACAAACGCGACCAACGTGGCTGATATGGTAGAGGACTTAGAGCCGACAATTGTCGGAATCTCAAATATCCAAACCTCTCAAAATAACACATTCGGCACAGAAGGCAGCTCCGGCTCTGAAAGTGAAAGCGGAACGGGGTCAGGGGTCATTTTCAAAAAAGACAATAACAAAGCATATATCATTACAAACAACCACGTGGTGGAAGGAGCGAATAAGCTGACTGTTACTCTGTACAATGGTAAAACGGAGACAGCCAAGCTTGTGGGAAGCGATACAATTACAGATTTGGCTGTTTTGGAAATCAGCGGCAAGAACGTCAAAAAAGTGGCGAGTTTCGGTGATTCTTCGCAGCTGCGCACAGGTGAAAAAGTCATCGCCATCGGTAATCCGCTCGGCCAGCAGTTCTCCGGAACAGTGACACAAGGGATCATCAGCGGACTTAACCGGACGATTGATGTCGATACGACTCAAGGTACGGTTGAGATGAATGTGCTGCAAACAGACGCGGCAATCAATCCGGGGAACAGCGGCGGCCCGTTAATCAATTCAAACGGCCAAGTGATCGGTATCAACAGTTTGAAAGTAAGTGAAAACGGGGTTGAGTCACTCGGTTTTGCGATTCCAAGCAACGATGTAGAGCCAATTGTTGACCAGCTTCTTGAAAACGGAAAAGTGGAACGTCCATTCTTAGGCGTGCAAATGATTGATATGTCACAAGTTCCTGAAACGTACCAGGAAAACACACTCGGCCTGTTTGGCGATCAATTGAGCAAAGGTGTCTACGTCAAAGAAGTTCAATCCAATTCACCGGCGGCTAAAGCAGGAATGAAATCTGAGGATGTGATTGTCAAATTAAACGGCAAAGATATCCAAAGCAGTGCGGATATCCGTCAAATCCTATATAAAGATTTAAAAGTCGGAGATAAAACAACAATTCAAGTGATACGAAACGGAAAAACGAAAAACCTGAACGTGACACTGACCAAGCAGACAGAAAGCCTCAGCAGCTAAATAGCAAAAAAGCTGAACCCGAAGAGGGTTCAGCTTTTTTTTAGCCTAAATAAGAGGAAAGCATCCACACTTGTTTTTCGACTTCATCGATTAATCCGACAAACAAGTCTGCTGTCGCATTGTCTTGATTTTCTTCCGCAAGGCCGATGACGAATTTAGACTCGCTGCTGATTTGTTTGTAGTCGTTCACCAAAGCTTGGACCATTTCTGAAGCTGACGTTTCGTTTCCGCCGTCTGTGATAGATGCTTGCTCAGTGTATTCTTTCAAAGTGGCAACAGGCTGTCCTCCGATAGCCAGCAGGCGCTCAGCAATCGTATCCACAGTTTCCGCCGCGTGGTCATACAGTTCTTCAAATTTTTCATGCAATGTAAAGAAGTGAGGTCCTTTTACATACCAATGAAAACGGTGCAGCTTGGAGTATAGAAGAAACCAGTTTGATAATTGGGTGTTCATTGAATTCTCAACTAATGTCAGGTTTGTTTTTGCGTTTTCGGTTTTCATAATCTTACGTCCTCCTTGTGATCTGTTAATTTAATTATACCACGTATTAATTAAAAATCAATACTAAATTATAATAATTATAATTTAGATCGACTGAATAGTTTTTTCTTCAGGATAGACTCCCATGCGGACCAAGGAAAAAGCGCTCGGAATAACAGGGTGAGCTTGACGCCTTTTCCGATCGGATAACGCAATTTCTTTAAACGCTGTTTCATCGCTAATTGATAAATGAGGTCGGCAACCTCTTGGGGATCTCCGCTTTCATCGGCATTTTTTTCAACATAAGAAAGGATCTTTTTATAGTATTGATGATAAGCTGAATCGTCAGCCGGCACAGTCATGTGATTCGATAACGATGTTGACCAGATCGATGTTTTGTATGAGCCTGGCTCGATCAGAGCGGTTTCAATGCCGAAAGGAAGCAGCTCCAGACGCAGGCTTTCTGAAAACCCCTCCAATGCATACTTGGAAGAGGCGTAAGGCGACAATGCGGGAAATCCGGTTAAACCGCTGATACTGCTTACGTTTATAATCTTTGCCCCGCTATGCTTTCGTATGTAAGGAAGGACGGTTTTTGTGACATTGATTAATCCGAAAACGTTCGTTTCAAATTGCTTTCTGAAATGCTCCATCGGCACATCCTCGATAAATCCTCCGTAAGCTGTCCCCGCATTGTTGACGAGTAAATCAATTGGGGCATACGCACTTATGGTTTTTCCAAAGGCTTCGATCGAGTGTTCATCAGTGACATCGAGAGCGGTGATGTGAATGGAGTCAGCTACATGATGTTTTGCTGCTAAACCGCGCAGCTGTTCCGCTTTCTCGGGCTGCCTTGCTGTGGCAATGACGAAAAATGACTGAGCCAGTTTGACTGCTGCCAGCAGACCGAAACCGCTAGACGCTCCTGTTACGATAGCTATTTTTTTATTCATTTTCCATATCCTCCTGTTCGGCGCTACAGCTATTGTACAATGATGCACAGAGAATGACGCTATAAAAGAAAATTTTATACAATAATTCAGAATTGTTCTATAATAAAATCAAATAAGGAAAGGGGTTTTGAGTCATGGGATTGCAAGGGGTAAACAAAACATGGGATCTGGACTCGTTTTTTAAAGGCGGGAGCCAGTCAGAAGAATTCAAGGGATATATTGAAAAGCTGTCACAAAGCCTGCGTGTATTTCAAGACATGGCAGATGCATTTGAGGCGCCAGAAACATCTGATGATGCTGGAAGGCTGACCGCATTGCTTGATGCATTTGAACAAAATTCGGTAAAGCTGCAGCAGGCCGGTGCTTTTGTCTCTTGTCTTCAGGCACAGAACATTAGCGATCAGAAAGCGAATGAACATAAATCATTCATGCATCAGCTAGTCGCAGATTTTCAATCCTCCCTTGTCACATTGGATCATAAACTTGTGGAAATTGATCAAGGCGTGTGGGAAGAATTGCTCAAAACACCTGGACTGCGAGAGGTATCATACATATTAAATGAAAGAAGAGAACGGGTTGCGGAAAAGCTCAGCCCAGACAAAGAAAAACTGATTGGAAGCCTTGCGGTTGACGGTTATCATGCCTGGGATGATTTATATCATATCGTTGTCGGAAAAATGACCATTCCGTTTGAGGAAAAACAATTATCTGTCGGACAGGCGGAAAACATGATGTCTTCTCAGGACCGTGATGTCAGAAAAACCGTTTTTGAACGCACCAATCAAGCTTGGGAGCGGGAACAGGATATTTTCAGCAGCACGCTGAATCATTTGGCGGGGTTCCGGCTGGAAACCTACAAAGCGAGAGGATGGGAGGACGTTCTGAAGGAGCCGCTGCAAATCAACCGGATGAAAAAAGAAACGCTGGATACGATGTGGCAGGTCATTACTGAAAATAAGCAGCCGTTCGTTCAGTTTCTCAACCGGAAAGCATCCATGCTTGGACTCGAAAAGCTCAATTGGTATGACGTTGAGGCACCGATTGGGTCTGCCGGGAAGGAATATTCATACGATGAAGCCGCAAACTTAATTGTCAGCCAATTTTCCACGTTCGGCCGAAAGTTGTCCGCTTTTACAGAAAAGGCGTTCCGTGACCGCTGGATTGAAGCCGAGGACAGAAGCGGAAAAAGAGTCGGCGGCTTTTGCACGAGCTTTCCGGACAGCGGGGAATCCCGTATCTTCATGACGTTTTCCGGCAGTGCCTCGAACGTTTCAACGCTTGCCCATGAACTCGGGCATGCCTTTCATCAGGAATCGATGCTCAATGTAAGGCCGTTAAATCGATCCTACGCCATGAACGTAGCGGAAACTGCCTCAACTTTTGCGGAAATGATTGTGGCAGACGCGACTGTCAATCAGGCGGAAACAAAGGAAGAAAAGCTTGTGCTTCTGGAGGATAAAGTGCAAAGAAGCGTTGCTTTCTTTATGAATATCCATGCGAGGTTTTTATTTGAAACGAGATTTTACGAGGAACGAAAGCGGGGAATTGTGCCGGCGGACCGTTTAAACGAGATGATGGAAGAAGCGCAAAAAGAAGCGTTCTGTGGCGCTTTAGGCGAGTATCATCCGCTATTCTGGGCGTCAAAGCTCCACTTTCATATTACGAGAGTGCCGTTTTATAATTACCCTTATACGTTCGGCTATCTGTTTTCTCTCGGTATTTACGCTCTGGCGCTTGAAGAAAAAAACACGTTTGAAGAGAAATATATAGCGCTATTGCGTGATACGGCATCCATGACCGTAGAAGATTTAGCGATGAAGCATTTAGGCGCAGACATCACGAAGAGAGACTTTTGGGAAAATGCCATCAAGCTGGCAGTGCAGGACGCCGAAGCCTTTTTGCAAATGACTGAATCATAAAGGAAAGCCGGGCGCTGAAGCCCGGCTTTTTCTGCTCTTTTCTCTGAATGAGGATTCCATCCCTTGGACATACCTAAAAGAAATGGAATTCTACAGGGGGGAACCATTATGCATTTGATCAGAGCGGCGGGGGCCGTTTGTCTCGCAGTTGTTCTGATTGCGGGCTGCCGTCTCAATGAAGAACAGCAGCAAGCAGAAGGAGAAAATACGGCAGTTACTCATATGAAATCTGTTCCTTACAGCAATTTCTCGCTTCGCGTCAGCTATGGTGACGGTGAGCATAATCGCTATGAAGGGATATACGAAAAAAACGGAACTCATGAAACAGCAGAAATACAAGATAAGCTCTCAGGCATCAATCAAGAGGGAGAAGAAGCGCTGGATGAGATGAAAATGATTCTGAGCGAGCTATCCGTGACAGATCAAATGGCTGAAAAGGAAGTGATTCACAGTGTGCTGGCGGCTTTTAACCTTGACAGCCACTATGATCATATCGACTTAAAACTGAAGCTTAAGAACGGCGCTGTCAGAGAAATTAAAAAATAATCATGTGCTGAAAAACCCATAACCGCCATTTTTGACCAGAAAACTAATTGAAAATGATTTTCAAAGTCACTGTTTTCTGCTACAATGAGGGTATATGACCATATCAGAGACTGAATATTGTATCACTTGCATTGATGACAATTTACTTACATGCATGTCTATATAAAACGTGCGATACATAGAGCTGCTAAAAAGCCAGCAAAAAGGAGCGGTTATGGGTATGAGTGCAATTTCTACAGAAACGCTGAGCTTAGGGTACGGGGATGCCGTTATTATTGATGAACTGAATTTAACGATTCCAAAAGGTGAAATTACCGTATTTATCGGCAGCAACGGCTGCGGAAAATCGACACTTTTACGTTCGTTGGCGCGGCTGATGAAGCCGAGAGGCGGTTCTGTGCTATTGGAAGGAAGAGCGATCGCCAAGCTTCCGACAAAGGAAGTCGCAAAGGAGCTTGCCATCTTGCCGCAGGGGCCTTCTGCTCCGGAGGGACTGACGGTGCATCAGCTTGTAAAGCAGGGAAGATATCCTTATCAAAACTGGCTGAAACAGTGGTCAAAAGAGGATGAGGCAGCTGTTGAGAGAGCGCTTAAAGCCACAAAGCTGGAAGAGATGGCTGACCGCGCCGTCGATTCCTTATCAGGCGGACAGCGCCAGCGGGCTTGGATTGCGATGACGCTTGCCCAGGAAACGGATATTATACTTCTGGATGAACCGACAACGTATTTGGATATGACGCATCAAATAGAAATTCTTGATTTGCTGTTTGAGCTGAATGAGAAGGAACAGCGGACGATCGTCATGGTGCTCCATGATTTGAATTTAGCGTGCCGCTACGCACATCACCTTGTGGCTATTAAAGATAAACAGATTTACGCTGAAGGCCGTCCGGAAGAGGTCATTACTTGTGATCTGGTGCAAAATGTGTTTTCTATGAACTGTCAGGTCACACAGGACCCGCTGTTCGGAACGCCTCTTTGCATTCCTCATGGCCGGGGCAGATGCATTGTCCGGGAAGCGGCTTTCACATCACATGGATAAATAACACGGCTAAAGGAGCTTTCATCAATGAGAAAGCTCCTTGCTGTTTTTTTGAAAGGAAGATGTATAAATGGAACAAAAACTGCAAGAACAGCTGGATGGATTGCTTGAAAAATATACCGAGCTGCTCCTTGGGGAGTCAAATCATGAATTAAAAGAAGAAGTGAAGCAGTGGATCTTGTACACGCATATCGCCAAAAGCATGCCTCCGCTCGCTAAGCATTGGAATACTACATATCCTGACGCAAAGCAGGGCATGAAAGACATCATACAGCATATCAAACAGTTAAACGAAGAGCATCGAAACAAAGAATAGGCTAAAAAAGCAGTCTGCCGCTCATGAACGGCAGACTGCTTTTTGTTATGTGGCTGTTTCATTTGGTGCGAAGGAATCCATAAAGGTGCGCAGCGCGCTGCTGATAAACGAATCCTTCCGGAAAATAAACTCCGTTTTCATCTGTCTGAGAGGTTCAGGGAGCGTGTACAATCGGATCGAACCTTCAGACTCGTGTTTTTGTACAACAGTCCGCGGCAGCAATGAGATGCCAAGACCCGCTGTTACCCCGCCTATAATCGCTTCAAGTGTGCCGAACTCCATAATAACCGGCTGTGTGACGCCGACGGAGCGCAGCCATTTTTCAAGTGTCTCTCGATACGAACAGCCTGTGCTGTAAACGAGAATCGGCTTTGTGATGGCTTCTTCTGCACAGGATACAGATGCAGCGGACACTACTACGGGCTCCTCCTCAAATGCGGGGAAGGACTGAAGCTCAGGATGATTGCATTCACAGCCGATAAACGCTCCATCGAGTTCATACCGAAGAACTTTATCGATTAAAAATTGTGTATGCCCTGTTGTTAAAGACAGCTGTACGTTTGGATACTCTTCATAATACGAAGCAAGCAGTTTTGGTAGCCTGACTGCGGCGGCTGTCTGAGTGGAACCGATCATCAGCTGTCCGCTCGGCTCAGTTGAGGAAGAGAGCGCTTTGGACGCCTCATCCAGCAGCCCGATAATTTTATCCGTATAATCCAGCAGAAGCTTTCCGCTAGAAGAGAGTGTCATGCCTCGGTTATGGCGCAAAAAAAGGGTGGTGCCGAGCTCAGCTTCCAATTGCTGAATTCTGGCCGTCACATTTGACTGCACGTAACCAAGCAGCAGTGCGGCTTTCGTAATTGTGCCTTCACGGGCTACCATTTGAAACACACGCAGATCTCCGCTTTCCATGTTGAATCCCCCGTTCTTTTGATATCAATCTAAATGATATCGAGTATCTTTAACAATCATTATACGTAACACCAAACCTCCATTACAATAAAATCAGCAGTTTAGATTTCAAAATATATACAAACAACAAGGAGTAGCGGCAATGGATCTTAAAAACAAAACAGCTCTCGTCACTGGGGGCGGCACGGGAATAGGAAGAGCAGCATGCATTGAATTAGCGAAACGCGGAGCGATTGTTGCGGTGAATTATTCACGCTCGCAAGCTCAGGCGGAGGAAACAGCAGAAATCATCAAAAGCGAGGGCGGGCAGGCCGTTGCTATCCAAGCCGATGTGTCCAAAAACAGTGAAGTGAAGGACATGGTTCAAGCGATAGTAAAGCAATACGGCACGATTGACGTTTTAATCAACAACGCAAGTATTACACGGCATATTCCAATGGATGATCTCGACGCTTCGACAGAGGACGTATGGGACGAGTTGTATGCAGTCAATGTCAAAGGAATGTTTTTTTGCGCGAGAGCAGCGGCTCCTTTCATGAAAAAAAGCAAGGCTGGGGCGATCGTTAATATCGGCAGTATCGCGGGGTCAACCGGGGCGGGCTCTTCTATGCCTTACGCTGTGTCAAAAGCAGCGGTGCACGGCCTGACAAAATCATTGGCACACGCTTTGGCGCCAGAAATCAGAGTGTGCGGTGTCGCACCCGGAGCTGTCGCGACAAGATGGTGGGCGGGGCGTGAAGAAAAAATGAAAAATATGAGCGGCACTTTGCTGTTGCAGCGAATTGCTGAAGCGAGTGATGTGGCACGGCTGATTTGTTCCGTGCTTGAACAGGAATCCCTGACAGGACAAATCATCACGATTGACAGCGGCCAGACGATGTAAAGAAAGGAGCGCCTGAGAGATGCCATTTGTACAGATTCATTTACGAGCGGGGAGAAGCAAAGAATGGCTTCAAAAACTGAGCAGTGCCATTCACCAGTCTATGATCGAAGAAATCAATGTACCGGCTGATGATTACTTTCAAGTGATCCGGCAATACCAAAAAAGCGAATTTTTTTATGATCCATCTTATTTACAGGTAGAGCGTACAGATGAACTGATTTACATCCATTTTACATTGAAAGATTCAAGAACAACAGAACAGAAAAAATCGTTTTACCATTCAGTGGCAAGCCGGATTCATTCGGAGCTCGGTGTAAGAAAAGAAGATGTGTTTATCATACTGGCCGGAAATCAGGATGAGGATTGGTCCTTCGGAAACGGAAGGGCCCAGATGATCGAATAAAAAAGCCCCGCGGTTCTGTCCGCGGGGCGCTCTATTAATGAGAAGGGGATTCAACGGCTTGTGCCGATTTTTCCTTTTGTTCATCCGTTTTCTTATTCGAAAGCTTAATAGGCTTTAAGAATAAGGTAAATACAGCTCCGACTGCGATAAAGATCAGGCCTGTATAAAATACGCTGTGGAGCGAATCCATCAACGATGTTTTTAATATCGGCATAATATGGGATGAGAAAGCCGCAGGGATTTGTTTAATTGCGTCCGGGCTGAACAGTGATTGCAGCAGCCCTTGCGGATTTGTGTCAATCATGCCCTTTAATTGAGATGCAAAGGCGTTTGCCTGTGCCGGGAGCGAGTCTAAATATGGAACCAGTTTATCAGTCAGCAAGCTTCCGGATCTGGCATTCATTACAGCGCCCAGCATGGTAATGCCGAATGTGCCCCCGATAGAACGGAAGAATTGGCTGGAAGAGGTGACGACCCCAAGCTCCTCTTTCGAAAAGCTTTCCTGTAAAGCCAGCGTCAGAATCGGCATAACAAGACCCATTCCTAGACCGATAATGGCCATATAGGATGTTGCGACAAGTTTGCTCGTGTCTAAATCCAAGGTGGTTAACAGAAGGAATCCGCCAGCCATAATCAGCATGCCTGTTATGATTTGCGGTTTAATTCCTATTTTGTAAACAAGCTGGCCGCCGATAATGCTTGTGATGATCATTGAGATCATCATCGGTGTCATAATGGTGCCTGATTCAGATGCGCTTACACCGACAATTCCTTGCATAAAGAAAGGAACAAACGTAATCGCGCCAAACATTCCGATACTCATAAAAAAGCCGATCAGGTTCAAAAACGTAAATGTTCTATTTTTAAATAGATACATTGGAAGGATCGGTTCTTTCGCTTTCGATTCAACAATAATAAAGCTCACAATTCCGATCAGTGCGAGCGCGAACAAGCCGAGAATCTGCCATGAACCCCATGCGTAATCTTTCCCGCCAAAGCTTAGGGCAAGAAGAAGGCTGACAACCCCGACAATCATTGTAAAAATACCGGCGATATCAAAGTTGATCGGACCGGTCTGCTTACGGCCCTGCAATCCTCTGGCAATAAAAATAACTGCGATAATTCCAACAGGAAGGTTAATGTAAAAAACCCATTTCCAGTTTAATGAATCAACGATCCAGCCGCCGATTTGCGGCCCGATAACAGAGGCAAGCCCGTAAATGGCTCCAAAGACCCCTTGGAATTTGGCACGCTGTTTCCCTGTAAATAAGTCACCAATGACAATCATGGCCATCGGCATCATAATACCTCCGCCAATTCCCTGCAAACCGCGGAAAATAATCAATTCTGTCATATTGTTGGCCATTCCGCACAGAGCTGAAGCAGCCATAAAAATAAGCAACCCTGATACATAGACGATCCGGCGCCCCAATAAGTCCGCTAATTTACCGGCAATCGGCACGACCGTTGTTGATGTTAACAAATACGCCGTAGTCAGCCAGGTCATCATGCTCAAACCGCCAAGATCTCCGACGATTTTCGGCATGGCAGTTCCGACAATGGTACCGTCAAGGGCTGAGAAAAACATGGCAATGATTAAGCCTGTTATTAATAAAGTCCGTTTTGATTGTTTTCCTTCATTACTCATTTCATCCGTTTCCTCTTTTCCTATTTTACTTTTCATTGGTTTCGGCAGCAGCTTGTGCCAGCTTTTTCGTCATATGCGCTGCCTGCAACAGTTCCTCTTCCGTCAGGTAGGAAAGGTATCGTGCCATTATGGCTTTTCTGCCCGCCAGAACGTCCTCGAACTTTCTGTCTCCTTCATCGGTAAGGCTGATATTAATGACTCGCCTGTCTTGGGTATTGTGTTTTCTGACGATCAGATTTTTTTGTTCAAGGCGGTCTGCCATTAACGTTACCGCGCTTGGCTTGACCTCCATCCGTTCGGCAATTTCAGAAATTTTAAGGCTGCCATTCTTTTTTAAGCTTGCGAGCACAAACAGCTGCGCGGGGGTAATCCCCTGTTTCTCCATACTATCCAGCATTTCAGGCTGTATCTTTTGAAAGAGCGCCTGAAGCGATAATTGAATATCAGACATTAACTGATCCGCACTCTTCATCTTCATTTCTCCTCTTTAATATAATCCATGTTTATATTTAATGTATTGAAATAGTTAATGCTTATTAAATATAAATAAGCGTTAATAAAAAGTCAACTGATTTTACACACAAAAAAAGGATAGATGCCAGTAAAGCACATCATACCCTTTTTGCGGATCTGATTGACAGAGCTTTATTGCTGATAAGGAGACTGCTGCTGAATGGTTTGCTGGAACTTTTGATAGGATTGCTGCAGCTTTTGGGCGTCTTCTGCTTCAACAGTATACCATCCGTATTGGAACATGAGATCATACAGTTTTCTTTGCGCTTTTTGTGACTCATCAAAAATGGATTGAATATCCTGATAGAGAGATTCATGGCTGAACTCATGCAGAGCAGTGCAATACGCAGTGGTCATGTATTTTTCCGTTGTCAAAAGTTCATTGACGACATCTCTGTCATTCATTTCTGATGTAGTCGGCACAGGTGTTTGCGGGTTGCTGATTTTCTGATTTTGCTGATTCATTTTGGCGCCTCCTTATTGGATATAGCCGGACTGCTGCTGGCCTGGCTGCAGGTGCTTTAATATTCTTTGATAGTGATCGTGATGCATATGTCCGACGCGGTCTAGTTCTTGTTTTAATGTTTGATCCTGGCACTGCTGCGCCATAAAATGCGCTTTTTTCATCGCGAGCAGATTCCAGTTCAGCATGTCATTCAGATACAAATGATCCTTTGTCGAAATAACAGAGGGCGGCATTTGAGATTGCTGCTGATTGTTCATTGTAATCCTCCTTTGCGTTCTATTCGTTTTATGTTTCCTTCAGTATGGGAGTTATATACAGGTGTTTTGAAGAAGGCTGTATCGTCAGGAGGGAATTGGATGTTGAGACATATGTTTTTATTCTTATCTCAAAATAAAACGCTCACCAAGCTTGCCAAAGCATACGGATCACGGCTGGGGGCGCGGAGATTTGTCGCGGGGGACACGATTGAATCGGCTGTTCGGACCATTAAAAAGCTGAATCGATCCGGTTTGTGCACAACCATTGATTATTTAGGCGAGTATGCGGCTACACAAAAAGAAGCGAGTCGAGTCGCAGAGGAATGCAAGAAGGCGATTCAAGCGATTGCCGAACACCGGTTAGATTCCGAGTTTTCCCTTAAGCTGACGTCACTGGGGCTCGATATTTCAGAAGAGCTGACCGTTTCACATTTGCGTGACATTTTATCTGCTGCGAAGGAAAATGACGTGGCTGTGACGATTGATATGGAGGACTACTCACATTATGAACAGACGCTTGCCATCTACAGGCAGTGCAAGCAGGAATTTGACATGCTGGGTACGGTGATACAGGCGTATCTTTACCGGGCTGCAGAAGATATCCGAAAGCTGCACGATCTGAAGCCGAATCTCAGACTTGTCAAAGGCGCTTACAAGGAATCTGCGGCCGTTGCATTCCCTGATAAAAAAGGAACAGACCTTCACTTTCAGAGCTTGATTAAACTTCATCTGCTGAGCGGGAACTATACTGCCGTCGCTACACATGATGATGACATCATTGCGTTTACGAAGAAACTCGTTGCCGAGCATCAAATCCCGCTGTCACAATTCGAGTTTCAAATGCTTTACGGGATTAGGCCGGAGCGGCAGAAGGAACTCGTGAAGGAAGGGTACAAGATGCGTGTATATGTCCCGTATGGAACCGACTGGTTTAGCTACTTTATGAGAAGAATCGCCGAAAGACCCGCAAATGCGGCTTTTGTGTTAAAAGGGATTTTCAAAAAGTGAAAGCAGCCGCGAACCGCAGCTGCATTGTTATTGTTCCATGTTGTGTTTCTTATACTGCTGATTTTGGCTTGTCTGTTTTCCGCCGCCGTAATGCTGTGTCGGACCGGCATCCCCTTTCACGCTCGCCGCGCTTACTGCTGCTGAAGACGGGTTCTTTTTCTCTCGCACCATTCCCTTCACCTCCGGGTTTAAGTTTCCCGTCTTCTATTTGCTTCATACAAAAAAATAACAAATTAGCTATTGAAGTCGAAACAAAAATCTTTTATGATGAAAGAAGAAACGGGTTTCCATTTTTTTTGACCAAAAAATGAATGATTATTCATTCAACGTTCAAGGGGGATGTCTCATGCACAAACACATTCAAAAAGCAGCCGTTTTAGGATCGGGGGTTATGGGTTCCGGTATTGCTGCGCATTTGGCTAACATCGGAATTCCGGTCCTGCTGCTTGATATTGTGCCGAACGATTTAACAAAGGAAGAGGAGAAAAAGGGGCTGACGAAGGAAAGTCCGGAGGTGCGCAGCAGGCTGAGCAGATCTGCGGTGAAAAAGCTGCTGAAACAAAAGCCCGCCCCTCTTACGTCAGCACAAAATACCGCTTATATTACTCCCGGCAATCTAGAAGATGATGTTGAGAAGCTGAAGGAAGCTGATTGGATTATTGAAGTCGTTGTCGAAAATCTTGAGGTCAAAAAGAAGATTTTCTCTCTCGTGGATGAGCATCGGAAACCGGGCAGCATTGTCTCGAGCAACACGTCCGGCATTTCAGTGCAGGCAATGGCTGAAGGCAGGTCTGATGATTTTAAAGCTCATTTTCTTGGAACACACTTTTTTAACCCGGCGCGATATTTAAAGCTGCTGGAGATCATTCCGATTAAGGAAACGGATCCTGACATTCTGGCGTTTATGACATCCTTCGGTGAAAATGTCCTCGGCAAAGGTGTGGTCACAGCAAAGGACACACCAAATTTTATCGCAAATCGAATCGGGACGTACGGACTTCTCATTACGGTTCAAGAAATGCTGAAAGGCGGCTATCAGGTCGGAGAAGTCGACTCCATCACAGGCCCGCTGATCGGAAGACCGAAAAGCGCAACCTTCAGAACGCTGGATGTTGTCGGCCTTGATACGTTTGCCCACGTCGCCCGAAACGTATATGACAAAGCAGAGGGAGACGAAAAAGAAGTGTTTCGCCTGCCTGACTTCATGAATGACATGCTGCAAAAAGGCTGGATCGGAAGCAAATCCGGTCAAGGCTTTTATAAAAAAGAAGGAAAAACGATTTATGAGCTTGATCCGATGACGCTTACTTACGGAGAACGGTCAAAGATGAAAACGCCGGCTCTTGAAGCGGCAAAGCAAGCTAAAGGGATAAAAGCTAAAATGAAAGCGCTTATTTATTCAGAAGACAGGGCTGGCCAGCTGCTGTGGAATGTCACGTCGCAAACGCTGCTTTACTCAGCCCAGCTGCTCGGAGAAATTGCCGACGATATTCATGCAATTGACCAAGCTATGAAATGGGGATTCGGCTGGGAACTGGGGCCATTCGAAATCTGGGACGCAATCGGTCTCAGACAGTCGGCGGAAAAGCTTGAACAGCTTGGAGCGGAGATTCCCGGCTGGATAAAAGATATGCTGGACAAAGGGAATGAGACCTTCTACATCAGAGAAAACGGAACAGTGCTTTATTACGAAAGCGGCGAATACAGAGCTGTAAAAGAAAACAAGAAACGAATCCATTTACAGTCAGTTAAAGAAACAAACGGCGTCATTGCGAAAAACAGCGGAGCGAGCTTGATCGATCTTGGTGACGATGTAGCGCTTCTGGAATTTCACTCGAAAAGCAATGCCATCGGGCTCGACATCATTCAAATGATCAACAAAGCATTGGAAGAAACAGAGCGGAATTACAAAGGGCTTGTCATCGGCAATCAAGGAAAAAATTTCTGCGTGGGCGCCAATCTTGCCATGATCTTAATGGAAGTACAAGATGAAAACTTTATGGAAGTTGATTTGGTGATACGGCGTTTTCAAGAGACAATGATGAACATCAAATACAGCACGAAACCTGTTGTTGCAGCTCCATTTGGCATGACGCTCGGCGGAGGGACGGAAGTGTGTCTCCCTGCTGCACGAATACAAGCGGCAAGCGAAGCCTATATGGGACTTGTAGAATCAGGAGTCGGCCTTATCCCTGGCGGAGGGGGCAATAAAGAGCTGTACATCAATCATCTTCGCCGCGGTCTTGATCCGATGAATGCGGCCATGAAAACATTTGAAACGATCGCAATGGCTAAGGTGTCAACTTCCGCCCAAGAGGCTCGGGAACTGAACATTTTAAAAGAGGCTGACCGTATCAGCACTAACCAGAATCACCTCCTGTACGATGCAAAGCAGTTAGCCGCCTCTTTATACGATACCGGCTGGCGGCCGCCTGTAAAAGAAAAGGTCAAGGTGGCGGGGGAAACAGGTTATGCCGCGCTTCTGCTCGGTGCAGAGCAAATGAAGCTGTCCGGCTACCTATCTGAGCATGATATGAAAATCGCTAAAAAGCTCGCTTTTGTGATTGCCGGCGGAAAAGTGCCGTTCGGAACAGAGGTGGATGAAGAGTATTTATTGGAAATTGAGAGAGAAGCGTTTTTAAGTCTGGCAGGCGAGGCGAAATCTCAAGCGAGAATGCAGCATATGCTGGTGAAAGGCAAACCTTTACGGAACTAGGAGGGAGTTTATGAAAGAGGCAGTTATTGTGGCAGGAGCAAGAACACCGGTAGGGAAAGCGAAAAAAGGTTCATTGGCCACCGTTCGCCCGGATGATTTGGGAGCCATTTGCGTGAAAGAAACGCTGAAACGAGCAGGCGGCTATGAGGGCAATATTGACGATTTAATTATTGGCTGTGCAACACCTGAAGCAGAACAGGGGCTCAATATGGCGAGAAATATCGGCGCGCTTGCGGGTCTGCCATATACGGTGCCGGCGATTACGGTCAACCGCTACTGTTCCTCAGGTCTTCAGTCCATCGCATATGCGGCAGAAAAAATTATGCTTGGCGCCTACGATACGGCCATTGCAGGCGGAGCGGAATCTATGTCACAGGTTCCGATGATGGGGCATGTGACCCGTCCGAACCTCGCATTAGCCGAGAAAGCGCCGGAGTATTACATGAGCATGGGACACACGGCAGAACAGGTTGCGAAAAAATACGGCGTTTCCCGTGAAGATCAGGATGCTTTTGCCGTGCGCAGCCACCAGAAAGCTGCCAAAGCCCTTGCAGAGGGGAAATTTAAAGATGAAATTGTCCCAGTTGAAGTCAAGGTGACAGAAATCGGCGAAAACCATAAGCCGCAGGAAAAACATACTGTTTTTTCTCAGGATGAAGGTGTCCGCCCGCAAACGACCACAGACATTTTAAGCACATTACGCCCGGCCTTTTCCGTTGACGGGACAGTCACTGCCGGAAATTCCTCGCAAACAAGTGACGGGGCGGCGGCTGTCATGCTGATGGATCGCGAAAAAGCGGATGCGCTTGGTTTGGCGCCGCTTGTCAAATTCCGTTCCTTTGCAGTTGGCGGGGTGCCGCCGGAAGTCATGGGCATCGGGCCCGTGGAAGCCATTCCGCGCGCACTGAAGCTTGCCGGGCTTCAACTGCAGGACATCGGGCTGTTCGAACTGAACGAAGCGTTTGCATCACAAGCCATCCAAGTCATCAGGGAGCTGGGGATTGATGAGGAGAAAGTGAATGTCAACGGGGGCGCTATCGCACTCGGACACCCGCTTGGCTGTACGGGCACAAAGCTAACTCTCTCGCTGATTCACGAAATGAAACGAAGAAACGAGCAATTTGGTGTCGTCACAATGTGTATCGGCGGCGGAATGGGAGCAGCCGGTGTATTTGAATTATGCTAAAGGGGGAAAAACAAATGACGAAAAAAACGGCTGAAGTACTAAAAGGCGGCGGCTTCTTAATCGAGGATGTCACATATGATCAGATGTATACACCGGAGGATTTCACCGACGAGCATAAAATGATTGCGAAAACAACGGAGGATTACATTGAGCAGGACGTTCTGCCGCATATAGATGAAATTGAGAACCATCAATTTGAACATTCCGTCCGGCTTTTGAAGAAAGCGGGAGAACTGGGGCTTCTCGGAGCCGATGTGCCCGAGGAATACGGCGGGCTGGGCCTTGATAAGATCAGCTCGGCGCTGATCACTGAAAAATTTTCGCGTGCGGGAAGCTTTTCACTTTCTTACGGTGCGCATGTCGGCATCGGTTCCTTGCCGATCGTCTTCTTTGGAACGGAAGAGCAAAAGAAAAAATATCTCCCTGATCTGGCTTCTGGGGGAAAGATCGCTGCGTACGCACTGACTGAGCCGGGTTCCGGATCTGATGCGTTAGGCGCAAAAACGACAGCGGTGCTGAATGAAGCTGGAACGCATTACGTATTAACCGGAGAAAAACAGTGGATTACCAACTCAGCTTTTGCCGATGTCTTTGTCGTTTACGCCAAAGTGGACGGCGAAAAGTTTTCCGCTTTTATTGTAGAAAAAGATTTTCCGGGCGTATCAACCGGACCTGAAGAAAAGAAAATGGGAATTAAAGGGTCATCGACGAGAACCCTTATTTTAGATCAGGCTGAGGTGCCGAAGGAAAACCTTCTTGGAGAAATCGGCAAAGGGCATGTCATCGCTTTTAATATTTTAAATATCGGCCGCTACAAGCTGGCAGTAGGAACGATCGGCGCGTCCAAACGGGTGATCGAGCTGTCTGCAGCTTACGCAAATCAGCGCCGCCAATTTAAAACGCCGATCGCAGGATTTTCGCTGACCCAGGAAAAAATCGCGACGATGGCATCAAGACTGTATGCGATGGAAAGCTCTGTGTACAGAACTGTCGGACTGTTTGAAGACAATATGAGCCAGTTTACAGCTGAAGACCTAAAGGACGGAAGACAAATTGCGAAGTCCATTGCCGAATACGCCATTGAATGCTCTCTCAACAAGGTGTTTGGCTCTGAAACGCTTGATTATATTGTCGATGAAGGCGTGCAAATCCACGGCGGCTACGGATTTATGCAGGAGTATGAGGTGGAAAGAGCCTATCGCGATTCCAGGATCAACCGGATTTTCGAAGGAACAAATGAAATTAACCGGTTAATCGTGCCAAGCACGTTTCTGAAGAAAGCGATGAAAGGCGAGCTGCCTCTTTTTGAAAAGGCACAGGCGCTTCAAGAAGAACTCATGATGCTTATGCCTGAGGATCCGGGCACCGGCGTATTAGAGCAAGAGAAATATATCGTCAAGCAAGCCAAAAAAATCGCCCTGTTCGCCGCGGGCCTTGCCGCGCAAAAATACGGAAAAGCGATCGACCGCGAACAAGAAATCCTCGTAAACGTTGCTGATATTGTCAGCAATGTATATGCAATGGAATCAGCGGTGCTCAGAACGGAAAAGGCAATTGCCGCGCAAGGAAGCGATAAAGCAGCGCAAAAGCTGCTGTACACAGAAATTTTCGTTCAAGAAGCCTTTAACGAAATTGAAGCCCATGCGAAAGAATCTTTACTAGCAATGGAAGAAGGGGATTCTCTCCGTATGATGCTCTCGGCTCTCCGCAAGCTGACACGCGTGACGCCTAAAAATGTCATTCGGAAAAAACGTGAAGCGGCAGCGGGTGTGTTCGAGGCAGAAAAATATATTGTCTGAGTCCCAAGGAGCTCCGCTCATCCGGAGCTCTTTTTTTATGAAGCACTGTTTTAGGTTTTTAAAACAAACTGTGTTAAAATAACCTCGATTATTTTATTGAGGGGGAAGAAGATGTCGTTAACTTTTTACTGGTACCCTAAATGCGGAACGTGCCGCAAAGCGAAAAAATGGCTTGAAGAACACGGAAAAGAAATCAACGAAATACATATTGCAGAACAGCCTCCAAGCAAAGAGGAGCTAAAATCGCTTTATGAAAAAAGCGGGCTGGATTTAAAGAAATTCTTCAACACAAGCGGCATGAAATACCGTGAACTGAATCTGAAGGAAAAACTGTATCATATGTCAGAAGACGAACAGCTTGAACTGCTGGCTTCAGACGGAATGCTGATCAAGCGCCCGCTCACAACAGACGGCGAAAAAGTGACAGTCGGCTTTAAAGAAGATCAATTTGAAGAAAACTGGTCATGATGTAAATTTTTTTCGAAAAGTGTGGTATCTTCTTATTGTAGTGCTGTAAAAAATGGAGGGATTCAATTGAGCATACCTAAAGATTTGCGTTACTCAGAAGAACACGAGTGGGTAAAAGTTGAAGGAGAAAAAGCCAAAATCGGCATTACCCATTTTGCCCAATCCGAGCTCGGAGATATCGTGTTTGTTGAGCTTCCTGAAGTCGGCGCTGAAATTAAAGCGGACGAGCCTTTCGGAAGTGTAGAATCCGTAAAAACGGTATCTGAGCTTTACGCACCGATTAACGGAACTGTAGTGGAAGTAAACGAAGATCTTGATGACAGCCCGGAGTTCGTCAACGAATCTCCGTATGAAAAAGCATGGATGATCGTCGTTGAACCGTCTGATGCGTCTGAAATTGAAAAACTAATGACAGCAGAGCAATACGAAGAGATGACACAGCAAGACTAAAACCGGATAGCTGAGCAGGCAATTGGATACGCTAACGCTATGGGAGGTGTCCAATATGGCTTTCAGCAAACAAAAGCTCGATGTCACCAATGATGTGACAGGCCGCTTTCAAAATGGCCGGCTCTCGTTATATCATGAAGATGAGATGATCGGCCAAATGACAGGCATGAATGAATATGAGCTTAAGTCCGGTTTTACCTATGAAAATGAAAAGTTTTATAAGACAGCCGACGTGGTTTCAGGAGACGATCAGAAATATGTGGATTGTGACTACGAAAGCGGCTGGTGTTAATGTTGGCGGTGAATTTCACTGCCTTCTTTTACAATCTGAACGTTTCAAATTTGGCGGCAGGTGAAGCAGATGAACATGGACGAGCTGGAAAAAGTCTTGATTGTTGAAGGGAAATCAGATAAAGAAAAGATTGAAAGCGTCCTGAATGAGCCAGTGCGCATTCTCTGCACAAACGGAACAATCAGCCAGCTGAAGCTGGAGGAATTGGCTGACGAGCTTTATGAGAAGGACGTCTATATTTTGGTTGATGCCGATGAATCGGGCGAGAAATTGAGAAAACAGCTGAAAAGGGAATTTAATGAAGCCTTCCATATACATATCGACAAAGCCTATAAGGAAGTCGCGGCGGCGCCCAGACACCATATAGCATCTGTATTGCTGAGCGCAAATCTGAATGTCCATACGATTTTTCTTGAAAGAAAGACCTGAGGTGTTATAGCATGAAAGAACTCCAAGAACAAGAACTTGAACACATTACTGATGATGTGTATCTCCTATATTTATATACTCCGTTTTGCGGGACCTGCCAGCTGGCAAGCAAAATGCTGACAGTCGTCGAAGAAATGCTTCCGTCTGTCGCCTTCTATAAAAATAATCTCAACTATTCACCGGCGTTTGCTAAAGCATATCAAATTGAAAGCGTCCCTTGTTTTCTGCTGTTTAAGGGCGGGAAAGTAATTGAAAGAGGGTATGCGTTTCATTCCGTTTCTTACTTATATGAGCTGATCAAACAAAAATCATCTTCTGCATCTCATTTATGACATTTTTCTCGGCGCATTCCAATGAAATTGTCGTTCGTTTTATAAAGGGGTTCTTGCGCTGAGGAGAGAAATGTGTATGTATGACCAACAAATAGGAGGTTGTACAAATGGAGAAAGCGGAAGTTTTAGAAGATGATTACCAGCATCTGTTTTTAAAACCCCTTTTGAACACTTCAACATTGCTCATTACCTTCCAAGGAGAAACAGAAGCCTTAACCGTCTCAATAAACGAACAAGGGGAAATGAAAAAGATTTCTCCGCCCCACACGTCCAACCTGACCTTTTATGGAAACCAAACAGAAATCATTGATCTTTTGCATGGAGACATTTCCCTTCAGCACCTGATCCAGAGCGGAAGCCTAAAGGTAAAGGGTTCATTCAGAGCGCTGTTAAAGCTGGAAGCCATTCTGTGGCTGACTAATGGTTTTTTTCAGAGGATTCTAAAGAATTGAAAAATAGTAAATTATTATAATAGTAAAAGTTGACATCATTTATTTTATTGACATTTTATCATTCGCCATGCTATTCTACATTAAGAATTTCCGGACGAAAAAGACTATATATTTCTCTTATCAAGAGAGGTGGAGGGAAGTGCCCTATGAAGCCCGGCAACCATCAACACTGTTGAAATGGTGCCAATTCACACGAAGCGTTCAGCTTTGAAAGATGAGAGAAAGGCGTTTTATATAAGCCTTTCTGCTCAAGTATGCAGAAAGGCTTTTCTTTTGCAGAAAAAACCGGAAGATTTCTTAGAATAGTGTTAAGGCAGGTGATCGCTTTGATCAATCTTCAGGATGTTTCAAAAGTGTATAAGTCGAAACATGGAGATGTCAATGCTGTCCAAAATGTCTCGCTTTCCATAAAAAAAGGTGAGATTTTTGGAATTATAGGATATAGCGGAGCTGGTAAAAGTTCCTTAATCCGTCTGCTGAACGGACTTGAGAAACCGAGCTCAGGAATCGTGGAAGTGGCGGGAACAAAGATTAATGAAGTAAACGGACGCAATTTAAGAAAAGCACGCCATGAAATCAGTATGATTTTCCAGCATTTCAATTTGCTCTGGTCGCGAACTGTCAGAGATAACATCATGTTTCCTTTAGAAATTGCCGGGGTGAAAAAAAGCGAGCGGATCAAGCGTGCCAATGAACTGATTAAACTGGTAGGTTTAGAAGGAAAAGAAAAATCTTACCCATCCCAGCTGAGCGGAGGACAAAAGCAGCGGGTCGGAATCGCCAGAGCGCTCGCAAACAATCCGAAGGTTCTCCTTTGCGATGAAGCGACATCAGCTTTAGATCCGCAAACAACTGATTCAATCTTGGATCTTTTGTCCGATATTAATGAAAGACTCGGTTTGACGATTGTGCTGATCACACACGAAATGCATGTCATCCGAAAAATCTGCAACAGAGTCGCTGTCATGGAAAACGGAAAGGTTGTTGAAGAAGGAGAAGTTCTCGATGTCTTCAAGAATCCGAAGGAAGAAATGACAAAACGATTTGTCCAGCAGGTGACTGAGCCTGAAGAAACAAAAGAAACGCTTCAGCATCTTCTTGACGAAAAAGCGTCAGGAACAACGGTTCAGCTCACATTTGTCGGCGAAGCGGCTGAACAGCCTCTGATTACAGAGATGATCAGAAACTTCAATGTCAGTGTCAATATTCTGCAAGGGAAAATCTCGCAGACGAAGGACGGAGCATACGGTTCATTGTTCATCCATATTGACGGTGACGAGGAAGAAGTGCAAAACGTGATCCGGTTTATTAATGACAAACAGGTGAAAGCAGAGGTGATCACGAATGTTTGAAAAATACTTCCCGAACGTTGATGTAACTGAATTATGGAACGCGACATACGAGACGCTTTATATGACGCTGATCTCTTTGGTTTTTGCCTTTGTCATCGGGGTGATCCTCGGTCTGCTGCTCTTTCTCACAAGCAAAGGGAGCCTCTGGCAGAACAAAGCGGTCAACACTGTGATTGCGGCCATTGTCAATGTATTCAGGTCTATTCCGTTCCTCATTTTAATTATTTTATTACTAGGTTTTACGAAGTTTTTAGTCGGCACCATCTTAGGGCCGAACGCGGCACTTCCGGCGTTAGTCATCGGCTCAGCCCCGTTTTACGCGCGGCTTGCTGAAATTGCGCTGCGCGAGGTGGATAAAGGCGTCATCGAAGCTGCGAAATCAATGGGAGCCAAAACATCAACGATTATTTTCAAAGTGTTGCTTCCGGAATCCATGCCGGCCCTTATTTCTGGGATCACGGTTACGGCCATCGCTTTGATCGGCTCAACGGCAATTGCGGGCGCCATCGGTTCAGGAGGCCTTGGAAACCTTGCATATGTAGAAGGATATCAGTCTAATAATACTGATGTGACCTTCGTTGCTACTGTATTTATTTTAATCATCGTTTTCATTATTCAAATGATCGGTGATGTCATAACAAATATAATAGACAAACGATAAGGGAGGATTTACATTGAAAAAGCTATTTTTAGGTGCATTACTGCTTGTATTTGCAGGAGTTATGGCTGCCTGCGGTTCTAATAACGCTGAATCCGGCAAGAAAGAAATTGTTGTTGCAGCTACAAAAACACCGCATGCAGAAATTTTAAAAGAAGCTGAACCATTGTTAAAAGAAAAAGGCTACACACTGAAAGTGAAAGTGCTTAGTGATTACAAAATGTACAACAAAGCCTTAGCTGATAAAGAAGTGGATGCGAACTTCTTCCAGCACATTCCTTACCTTGAGCAAGAAATGAAAGAAAACAAAGATTATAAACTTGTGAATGCCGGCGCGATTCACTTAGAGCCATTCGGTATTTATTCTAAAAAATACAAATCATTAAAAGATCTTCCCGACGGTGCGACAATTATCCTGACAAATAACGTGGCTGAACAAGGCCGTATGCTTGCAATGCTTGAGAATGCAGGATTAATTACACTTGATTCCAAAGTGGAGACAGTCGATGCAACACTGAAAGACATTAAGAAAAACCCGAAAAACCTTCAGTTCAAAAAAGTAGCGCCTGAATTAACGGCAAAAGCATATGAAAACAAAGAAGGAGACGCGGCCTTCATCAATGTGAACTACGCGATCCAAAATAAATTAAATCCTAAAAAAGACGCGATTGAAGTGGAATCAACAAAAGATAACCCTTACGCCAATATCATTGCAGTGAGAGATGGCGAAGAGGATTCTGCAAAAATCAAAGCGCTGATGGAAGTTCTTCACTCTAAAAAGATCAAAGACTTCATCGATAAAAAATATGACGGAGCTGTGCTTCCTGTATCTGAATAAGACTGAAACCCCGGATGAGAAATCCGGGGTTTTTTGGGTATTTTCCTTAAAGCTGTTCATAATAAAAAGGAATGTTAAACAGATGGAGGGATTTTCTTTGAATCAAGATAGAGGAAGCATGCAGGACGCGCTAAAACAATATAAACAAAGTTTAGGCACATTTGAACAGAAGATGCCGATGATGGGAAGAAAGTTTAACGAATTTACCGAACAATGCTTTGCAGCTAATTCGCTAACAGAAAGAGAAAAACAGCTGATTGCACTGGGGATCGCCATCAATGCTCAGGACGAATATTGCATGATCTATCACACAAAAGGCTGTCTTGACCAAGGAGCGACGGAAGAAAACATTCTTGAAGCTGTCAGTGTGGCGGCTGCATTCGGAGGCGGAGCTGCTCTAAGCCAAGGTGTGACAGTTGTCCAGCAGTGCATAGAGGAATTTGGAAACACTACGCATTAGAAGAAGGAATATTCCGAAAAACGATTCTCATTTCAACTCAAAGGGTCCTTTCGTCTCATCCGTTGTTATATCAAGCCATATCCATTTTGCAGCGCCGGTCGCAGAGCTGATACAATAGCAGTAAATAAATGAAGGGATTGATTCATTATTTGCAGCAGCCAGGACAGACTGGACCTCGATTATACGTCAGAAATGGAAAAAGCGATGCAGCTGTCTCATGGAATCGGATACGAGGAATACGGACGCCGGCTGGATACAAGAATGGAAGTTGAGCGGCAGAGAGAGCTTGAATATAAAAAATGCAAGCGGTATTCTGCGGAGCTTAATGAGAAAATCGGTCTTTAAAAAAGGGTGGGAATCCACTCTTTTTCTTTTTCAATTGCTTTAATAAAGTGCTGAACTTTGTTAAACTTGAGAAATGTGCAAGGCACGATAAAAAGTTGTATTTACTTTTCATTTGTTATAAAATTAGAATGAGAATAAAATGAGAATAATGATTATATATTTTTGGAGGTATAGATATGGCTGCTTCAACATTAACGATCAAAGATCTTCACGTTGAAATCGAAGGGAAAGAGATCTTAAAAGGTGTAAACCTTGAAATAAAAGGCGGAGAGTTCCACGCCGTAATGGGACCGAACGGTACTGGTAAATCAACTCTGTCAGCTGCTATTATGGGGCATCCTAAATATGAAGTAACGAAGGGCAGCATCACGCTTGACGGCAAAGATGTACTGGAAATGGAAGTGGACGAGCGTGCGCAGGCAGGTTTGTTCCTTGCAATGCAGTACCCAAGTGAAATCAGCGGTGTGACAAATGCCGACTTCCTTCGTTCTGCGATCAACGCGCGCAGAGAAGAAGGCGATGAAATTTCTCTTATGAAATTCATCCGCAAAATGGACGAAAACATGGAATTCTTAGAAATGGACCCTGAAATGGCTCAGCGCTACCTCAACGAAGGCTTCTCAGGCGGGGAGAAAAAACGCAACGAAATCCTTCAGCTGATGATGATTGAACCGAAAATCGCCATCCTTGATGAAATCGACTCAGGTCTTGATATTGACGCTCTGAAAGTTGTATCAAAAGGGATCAACAAAATGCGCAGCGAAAGCTTCGGCTGCCTGATGATCACTCACTATCAGCGTCTGTTAAACTACATCACTCCTGATGTGGTTCACGTTATGATGCAAGGCCGCGTTGTAAAATCCGGCGGTGCAGAGCTTGCACAGCGTCTTGAAGCAGAAGGTTATGACTGGATCAAAAAAGAACTTGGCATTGAAGACGAAACTGTAGGCCAAGAAGCGTAAGCGTTAGGGGGATTAATATGACACTAGATACAAAACTATCCGTAGATCAGGAGTATCTCAAAAGCTTTTCCGAAAAGCATCAAGAACCTGCCTGGCTGAAAAACCTGCGCTTACAGGCTCTTGAACAAGCTGAGGATCTGCCGATGCCGAAGCCTGACAAAACAAAAATCACAAACTGGAACTTCACGAACTTCGCGAAGCATACAGTTGATAATGAGCCGCTTTCTTCATTAGAAGATTTGACTGATGAAGCAAAAGCGCTGATCGATGTCGAAAACGAAGATAAAACGTTATATGTACAGCGTGATCAGACGCCTGCATACCTTTCTCTTTCTCAGGAATTGAAAGACAAAGGCGTCATCTTTACTGATATTTTGACTGCTGCCCGCGAGCACAGCGACTTAGTGGAGAAATACTTTATGAAAGACGGCGTGAAGGTTGATGAGCATAAATTAACTGCACTTCACGCAGCTCTTGTTAACGGAGGGGCATTCCTCTATGTTCCGAAAAATGTTCAGGTGGAGACGCCGGTTCAGGCTGTTTATGTCCACGAAAGCAACGATACAGCTCTATTCAACCACGTATTGATTGTGGCGGAAGACCATAGCTCAGTAACGTATGTAGAAAACTACATCAGCACGGTCAACCCGAAAGATGCTGTATTCAATATTATCAGTGAGGTTATCACAGGTGATAATGCCAGTGTGACATACGGTGCGGTGGATACTCTGTCTTCCGGCGTGACAACTTATGTCAACCGCCGCGGTGCTGCGCGCGGACGCGACAGCAAAATCGAGTGGGCTCTCGGCCTCATGAACGATGGCGACACCATTTCCGAAAACACAACAAACCTTTACGGTGACGGCACTTATGGCGACACGAAAACGGTTGTTGTCGGAAGAGGAGAGCAAACAGAAAACTTCACGACACAAATCATTCATTTCGGTAAAGCTTCTGAAGGATATATCTTGAAGCACGGTGTGATGAAGGATTCCGCTTCTTCTATCTTTAACGGAATCGGCAAAATCGAACATGGCGCTTCTAAAGCGAATGCGGAACAGGAATCCCGTGTGCTGATGCTCAGCGAAAAAGCGCGCGGAGACGCAAACCCTATTCTTTTAATTGACGAAGACGATGTAACTGCAGGACATGCGGCATCTGTCGGCCGTGTGGACCCTATTCAGCTTTACTACCTGATGAGCCGCGGGATTGCGAAAGAAGAAGCAGAACGCTTAGTCATCTATGGATTCCTTGCGCCGGTAGTTAACGAACTTCCGATTGAAGGCGTTAAGAAACAATTGGTTTCTGTTATCGAAAGGAAAGTGAAGTAATGAATATCACAGATATTCGTGAACAGTTCCCGATCCTTCATCAGCAAGTGAACGGACATGATCTCGTTTATCTCGACAGCGCGGCGACTTCTCAGAAGCCGCGTGCTGTCATTGAAACACTGGATAAGTATTATAACCAATACAATTCCAATGTTCACCGGGGCGTCCATACGCTTGGAACCAGAGCGACAGACGGTTATGAAGGAGCGCGTGAAAAAGTCCGCAAGTTTATTAACGCGAAGTCAATGGCTGAGATTATTTTCACAAAAGGCACGACCACATCATTGAACATGGTGGCGCTAAGCTATGCACGCGCCAACCTCAAACCGGGTGATGAAGTGGTCATCACCTATATGGAGCATCATGCGAATATCATTCCGTGGCAGCAGGCTGTCAAAGCGACTGGCGCCACATTAAAATATATTCCGCTGCAGGAAGACGGCACGATTTCATTAGATGACGTCAGAGCAACGGTCACAAGCAATACAAAGATTGTTGCGGTATCTCATGTGTCTAATGTTCTCGGCACGATCAACCCGATAAAAGAAATGGCGAAAATTGCTCATGACAACGGGGCTGTCATTGTGGTGGACGGTGCACAAAGCACGCCTCACATGAAAATTGACGTGCAGGATCTCGATTGCGACTTCTTTGCGCTTTCTTCCCACAAAATGTGCGGCCCTACCGGAGTAGGTGTGCTGTACGGAAAGAAAGCCCTGCTGGAAAACATGGAGCCTGCCGAATTCGGCGGTGAAATGATTGACTTTGTCGGGCTTTATGAATCAACTTGGAAAGAGCTTCCGTGGAAATTCGAAGCGGGTACTCCGATTATTGCTGGAGCAATCGGTCTCGGTGCCGCAATTGATTTTCTCGAAGAAATCGGTCTTGATGAGATTTCCCGCCACGAGCACAAGCTTGCAGCTTATGCGCTTGAACGCTTCCGTCAGCTTGACGGCGTGACGGTTTACGGACCGGAAGAGCGTGCCGGGCTGATCACATTTAACCTTGATGATGTTCATCCGCACGATGTGGCAACCGTACTTGATGCGGAAGGGATCGCTGTCAGAGCGGGTCACCATTGCGCCCAGCCGCTGATGAAATGGCTGGATGTAACTGCTACTGCGAGAGCAAGCTTTTATCTGTATAATACAGAGGAAGAGATTGATAAGCTTGTGGAAGCTCTTCAAAAGACAAAGGAGTATTTTACAAATGTCTTTTAATGCAAACTTAGATACATTGTACAGACAAGTGATTATGGATCATTACAAAAACCCGCGCAACAAAGGGGTTTTGAATGACAGCATCGTCGTGGATATGAACAACCCGACATGCGGCGACCGAATCAGACTGACAATGAAGCTTGACGGAGACATCGTGGAAGATGCGAAATTTGAAGGGGAAGGCTGTTCCATTTCAATGGCATCCGCTTCGATGATGACTCAGGCGATTAAAGGGAAAGATATTGAAACAGCCCTTTCCATGTCTAAGATTTTCTCGGATATGATGCAAGGGAAAGAATATGATGATTCTATAGATCTGGGTGATATTGAAGCCCTTCAAGGCGTTTCAAAATTCCCGGCCCGTATTAAATGTGCAACCCTGTCATGGAAGGCACTTGAAAAAGGAGTCGCTAAAGAAGAGGGCGGCAATTAAAAGGATTGGAGTGAAAATGGATGGCTAAAAAAATGCCTGATATTGGTGAATACAAATATGGTTTTCACGACAAGGACGTTTCCATTTTCCGTTCAGAGCGCGGATTGACAAAAGAAATCGTAGAAGAAATTTCTCGCATGAAAGAAGAGCCTCAATGGATGCTTGATTTCCGCTTGAAATCACTTGAACATTTCTACAACATGCCAATGCCACAATGGGGCGGAGATCTAAACTCACTGAACTTTGACGAAATTACGTACTACGTAAAACCGTCTGAGCGTTCAGAGCGTTCTTGGGATGAAGTTCCTGAAGAAATTAAGCAAACATTCGACAAGCTCGGGATTCCTGAAGCTGAACAAAAATACCTTGCGGGTGTTTCTGCTCAGTACGAATCAGAGGTTGTATACCACAACATGAAAGAAGATCTTGAAGCGCAAGGCATCGTCTTTAAAGATACAGACAGCGCGCTGAAAGAAAATGAAGATATTTTCCGTGAGCACTGGGCAAAAGTGATTCCGCCGACTGATAACAAGTTTGCGGCGCTGAACTCAGCTGTTTGGTCCGGCGGATCTTTCATCTATGTGCCAAAAGGCGTGAAGGTTGAGACACCGCTTCAAGCTTACTTCCGTATCAACTCTGAAAACATGGGTCAGTTCGAACGTACACTGATCATCGTTGACGAAGAAGCAAGCGTGCATTACGTTGAGGGCTGTACGGCACCTGTTTACACAACAAACTCTCTTCACAGTGCGGTTGTTGAAATCATCGTGAAAAAAGGCGGCTACTGCCGTTATACGACGATCCAAAACTGGGCGAACAACGTTTACAACCTAGTAACGAAGCGTACAGTATGTGAAGAAAACGCAACGATGGAATGGATCGATGGCAACATCGGATCTAAACTGACAATGAAATATCCGGCTTGTATCCTAAAAGGCGAAGGCGCGCGCGGTATGACGCTTTCTATCGCTCTTGCGGGTAAAGGCCAGCATCAGGATGCGGGTGCAAAAATGATTCACCTTGCGCCAAACACATCTTCCACAATCGTATCAAAATCGATCTCTAAACAAGGCGGGAAAGTAACCTACCGCGGAATCGTCCACTTCGGACGTAAAGCGGAAGGCGCCCGTTCCAACATCGAGTGTGATACGCTCATTATGGATAACAAATCAACATCAGATACAATTCCTTACAATGAAATCTTAAATGATAACATTTCATTGGAGCACGAAGCGAAAGTGTCTAAAGTATCTGAAGAACAGCTCTTCTACTTGATGAGCCGCGGTATTTCCGAAGAAGAAGCGACTGAAATGATCGTAATGGGCTTCATCGAGCCATTCACAAAAGAGCTTCCAATGGAATACGCAGTTGAAATGAACCGTTTGATTAAGTTCGAAATGGAAGGTTCTATTGGATAACTAACGAAAAACCCTTGTTTATCAAGGGTTTTTCTTACTTTTGGCACGTGCCAAGTTTCTATTGTGCCAACTTTTATGCCAAGTTTTTTGTTATCTTGATGTGTAAGAAGCGTATTTTTCAAGCTCATCTTGTTCGATTTTTTCAGTTATGTGTGAATATTTTTCACTTGTTGTTTTAGTGTTCTTGTGTCCGAATCGTTTTGATAGATAGATATAGCAGACTTACACATGACTCAAGGGCGAAAACAGTGTGCGTGTGTCTGAAAGCATGTAAGCCTCTATATTCAACCCCTGAAGCTTGGTGATAGTCCGAATCGTTTCACGTATAGTGGAAGGTGTAAGATAGTGCTCATTGTAATTTTGAAAAATGATTCCATTTTTTTTGAACCTTGGATTTCCAAGAATCAATTCATTT
This sequence comes from Bacillus sp. FSL R5-0434, assembly GCF_038004745.1. Taxonomy (NCBI): domain Bacteria; kingdom Bacillati; phylum Bacillota; class Bacilli; order Caryophanales; family Bacillaceae; genus Bacillus; species Bacillus sp. FSL R5-0434. The sequence goes on along the minus strand of NZ_JBBORV010000001.1, from coordinate 3,261,205 downwards.
TGCTATGTTTTGAACGTTTTTAATTCACAAATAACTTCTTCATATACGAAGATTAGGCGCAGTGTTTTAATATAGAGTTGGAGTCGGAGGAGAACAATAGAAGGAAACAATATCTCTTAAATCAACGGAATAATTATTCCATCTTCCACCGAAAAACCTATATCCATAAACTCTTGATTCCCCGATAGTCGTTAAGAAAAACCAGAAATTATCATCGTTTCTAAGCCACAAATACGTGAAACGATACAAACAATTTTGTAGATCCCAGGGATTCAGGGCATAGGGTGTCATTTGTCTTTGATATACCATAATTCGAGGTTCACTCCTTATTGCAATTAGACTTTTAACCAGTTTACGCTCAGGGTCAAAACTTGGATTGGATGTATGCCTAGTAGCCCAAAAAAATTTAAATATGAATAAAGAAGCTTATATGGAGTGGTTTATAGATTAGACACCTATTTTTATTGAGAACGGTATCTCTATTTCAAAAGGAAATTAGTACAGTTTAAATAAGCCGTGGACTTGTTCAACTAACGGGTGCATTACTTTGTAAGAACCTTCAAACGAAATGAAACGTACTCACGGCAGCACCCGTGAGTTATCACTGTAAAACTCTTATATCATGTGGCTTCAGCCCATGCCAACACCGTTCTAAGTTGAGATTATAATCTATTTTAAACCATTTGAAGAAATGGCTTTATATCAAGGGTTTGGGCGCCTTTTATAAATCATTTCGTACCATTTCGAGCAAAATTAATCAAGTTCGAAACGGAAGGTTCAATCGGTTAATTTTCTTTTGAAAAGGACGTGACTGGTTACCAGTTGCGTCCTTTTATGTATGCAGAAGAAAATCCGCAGGCCGAGGGGCCCGCGGTTTCTACACTTCATTCTCCTGATTGATGATTTGCTTTACAGATGTGCCATTGTGATATCCATTGTTCATCTCTCGTAATTGCGTATAAGCCGTGTCAAATTCCTCTTTTGACATCTGCTTTGCGGCTAATGCTGAGCATAAAATGGCAAAGGCGATCGGCATTGTATCAATGTGGATTTCAATATGGACTTCTGAGTTGCCGCTGTTTTCGATCATAGATCCATTGCTAGGCATATCTTGAGTATGTCTGTTGATAGGAATGATATTCTCGTTCATTACTCTTCTCCGTCTTGAGACTGTGCCTGTGCCTGATCCTGATCTGTATTCACGTTGACTACGACTTTTGCATTGCCGCTGTTTTCAACTTTAGCAACTGATACATTGCGCTTTTGGTTTTCTTCATTTTCATGACGATTTTCGCTCATGGTATCATCCTTTCTCTATTGATAGTGACAGGATATTCAATAGGAGAGTGAAGAGATTGGACGAACTTCGCGGTTTTTCCACATTGGGGCTAAAGGTCGAAGGAAAGCACTCTATTTGGTAAAATGAATAGATATTATAAAAGAAAAGGTGTTTGCATATGAAGTCTTACATCATCGTCGGCGCAGGCATACTAGGTGCATCGACGGTTTATCATCTCGCAAAATCAGGAGCCCGGGTTACGGTGATTGACCGGAAGGAACCGGGACAAGCTACGGATGCGGCGGCGGGAATCGTCTGTCCTTGGCTGTCGCAGCGCCGCAATCAGGATTGGTATCAGCTCGCTAAGGGCGGAGCGCGATATTATAATGATTTAATCAATCAATTGGAAGAGGACGGAGAAACAGACACCGGATACAAGCGTGTCGGTGCGATCAGCATTCACACTGATGCGGTGAAGCTCGATAAGATGGAGGAGCGGGCGTATAAGAGACGCGAGGATGCGCCGGAGATCGGTGACATCACCCGTTTGTCTGCGAGTGAAACGAAAAAGCTGTTTCCCATTTTAGCTGATGGCTATGAATCGGTTCATATCAGCGGCGCCGCCCGTGTGAACGGGAGGGCGCTATGCCGGTCGCTTTTAAACGCTGCCGAGAAACATGGTGCAGTCATTGTAAAAGGAAACGCGTCCTTGCTTTTTGGGAACGGAAGAGTCACCGGTGTCCAAACAGACAAGCAACAGTTTGAGGCTGATAATGTGATCGTGACTGGAGGGGCATGGGCCAATGAATTGATGAAGCCTCTGGGCATTCATTTTCAAGTGTCCTTTCAGAAGGCGCAAATTATGCATTTTGAAATCTCTGGCGCAGATACCGGATCGTGGCCGGTAGTGATGCCGCCGAATGACCAGTATATTCTGTCCTTTGATGACGGCAGAATTGTAGCAGGCGCCACCCATGAAAATGAGGCCGATCTTAAAGACCTGCGTGTGACAGCAGGGGGACAGCATGAAGTCTTGAGCAAAGCACTTGCCGCAGCCCCGGGGCTTGCTGACAGCACAGTCATTGAAACAAGAGTGGGCTTCAGACCGTTTACACCGGGGTTTCTGCCAGTGGTGGGTGCCGTGCCGAATGTTCAAGGACTTTACGCCGCTAACGGTTTAGGCGCGTCGGGATTAACGATGGGGCCGTTTCTCGGTTCAGAGCTCGCAAAGCTAGTTCTCGGAAAGCCGACAGAAATAGACCTTAGCCCTTATGATCTTGCCGGAGCGCTTGCATAATAATGAAAGGCATGACAAACAAATATAATAAAGCTGTTCTAGCTTTTCTTTCCTGTCTGTGTTAGCATTTATCTTTAATGAAAAAGAGGACGTGAACTGATTTTGATAAAAATTGATATACCCGCACCGAATGTGACGATCACCGAGCGACAGCAGTCAGCCAATCATAACGAACCGAAAGTAAAGGCGATTCATGGGTTCATTGACTTTCACCAGATACCAAGGGATAAAGGCGGCATCTTCATGTTTTACAACATTCATGATGAGCTGCTGTTTGTCGGTAAAGCCAGAAAGTTAAGACAGAGAATTAAAAAGCATTTTGAAGACACTGTCTCACCGATTAAAAATCACAGAGACGAAGTTTATAAAATTGAAGTATGTGTAGTTGAAGATCCAATGGAAAGAGAAATTTACGAAACCTATATCATCAATACACAGCACTCGAAGTATAATATAGACAAGGTATTTTTTAAATAAGAAGTCAGTCTGCGGATTGAACAGCGAGGCCAGAGCTTATATTAAGTTCTGGCTTTTTGATTTGGCATTTTTCTACACAAAGATCCTTTGTCTATCATCTAAGTAAATTAATGAGAAATTTCAGAAAATAATATTGACATTCCTATCTCTGGACTTTAATATAACAATATATAATGTTATATAACGTTATATAATAAAAATGAGGAGTGAAGGATTTGAGTCAGGTCACAGCAAAAGTTAATCGTGAGGTTCAAGCTTTCTTGCAGGATTTGAAAGGAAAAACCATCGACCATGTATTCTTTGTCGCATGCGGAGGGTCTTCGGCCATTATGTATCCGAGTAAATATGTGTTTGACAGGGAGTCAAAATCAATCAGCTCTGACCTTTACAGCTCTAATGAATTTATTCAGCGAAACCCTGTGCAGCTTGATGAAAAGTCTCTTGTCATTTTGTGCTCACACTCGGGAAATACCCCGGAAACGGTAAAAGCCGCTGCATTTGCGAGAAGCAAAGGCGCGCTTACGATTGCAATGACGTATAAGCCGGAGTCTCCTTTAGCACAGGAAGCGCAATATGTAGCCCAATATGACTGGGGTGATGAGGCGCAGGCGATCAATACGAACTATGGCGTTCTATATCAAATCGTTTTCGGCGCTTTGCAGGTATTAGAAAACAATACGACATTTGAACAAGCAATAGAAGGTTTAGATCAATTGCAGGCTGTGTATGATGAAGCCCTTAAGCAGGAAGCTGAAAACACACAGCAATTTGCAAAAGCACATGAAAAAGAAAGCATCATTTATACAATGGCAAGCGGTGCAAACTACGGTGTCGCTTACTCCTACAGCATCTGCATTCTCATGGAAATGCAATGGATTCATTCCCACGCCATTCATGCCGGAGAATATTTTCACGGACCGTTTGAAATTATTGATGAATCCGTGCCGTTTATCATCCTGCTCGGTTTAGATGAAACAAGGCCTCTTGAAGAGCGGGCGCTTACCTTCTCGAAAAAATATGGCAAAAAGCTGACTGTGCTCGATGCCGCATCTTACGACTTCACTGCAATTGACGATTCAGTAAAAGGCTACCTTGCTCCGCTTGTTCTTAACCGTGTGCTGAGAAGCTATGCGGACGCTTTGGCAGAAGCAAGAAATCATCCTTTATCTCATAGAAGATACATGTGGAAAGTTGAGTATTGATCTGAAAAAGAGGAACCATTATGCATTAGACTATAATGTTATATAACATTATAGTCTAATGTCCAGAGGAGGCCAACCCTTTGAAGAAAATGTTTTTATTTTTGATCATTGCAGCTGTCAGTATGCTCACCATTGCGGGCTGTTCGAGCCAGAGCAGTTCAGCGGATGGAAAGGTGACATTGAAATTTTTCCACAGATGGCCGAAGGAGCCGGAAAAAAAGTATTTTGAAGAGGTTGTAAAGGAATTTGAAAAAGAGCATCCGGATATCGACATTCAAACTGAAGCGGTTTTGAATGACTCCTATAAAGATAAAATTAAAGTTATGCTGGGAACCAGCAGCCCTCCTGATATTTACTTCTCATGGAGTGACGAGTTTGCTTTTAAATTTATCAGAGGAAATAAAGCACTTGATCTCTCGTCCTACTACAAAGATGATACAGATTGGTCATCGCAGCTCGTTCAATCGCAAGTTACACCATTTACGTATGAAAACAAACAATATGGCGTGCCGTGGCAAATGGACGCTAAATCATTTTTCTATAATAAAGATATTTTTAAAAAGCTCAATTTAGAGCCCCCGGCGACTTGGGATGAGCTCATCGATGTCTCCAAGAAGCTGAAAGAAAATGGCTATACGCCGATCAGTTTCGGAACAAAAGCGCCTTGGACAATCTCACATTATATTGGCACGCTGAATCAGCGGATGGTCGATGAAAAAACAAGAGAAAAGGATTATAACGCCAAAACGGGTGAATTTACCGATGAAGGCTATGTGAAAGCACTTGAAAAGCTGCAGGAACTGATGCCTTACTTCAATAAACATGTAAATTCCGTCGACCATGAATATGTGAGACAGCAATTTAAGAGCGGAAAGTCGGCGATGATATATGCGGAAACGGCTGAAATCAAACTGGTCGAGCCAGTGAATCTAGGGATGTTCTCATTCCCTGAAATCAGCGGGCAAAAAGGATCTTCAGAAGCGTTAACGGGGGCGCCTGAAGGATTTATGATTTCTTCGAAAACAAAACATCCGAAGGAAGCAGTGGAATTTTTGCAATTTCTGACGTCGAAAAAAATGGGTGAAAAGCTCGTGAAAGACGTCGGCAAATACAGTGCGGTGCAAGGAACGGCAACCGAAGAAAATTCTACAGCCATTCAGCGTGAAGCCGTTCAGCATATCGTAGATGCCAAATCAATGGTTCCGTGGTTCGATATGGATGTAGATGTTGAAATCGCAGATGTGTACTTAACAAGCGTCCAGCAAATGCTTGGCGGCGACATGACACCGGAGCAAGTCATGAAAGCCGTCCAAAAAGCAGCCAAGCAAGTGAAGGCGTCAGCTGAATAAATCAAAGAAAAGGTGAAGCGACGCACCTTTTCTTTTTATAAAGGAGATGAGTTATCCTTGGTCAACCAAAATAGAATAATCCCCTATTTGTTTTTACTGCCGGCTCTTGTTTTTCTACTTTTCGTTTATATCCCGATTTTTGAGAATGTCTTTCTCAGTCTGTTTCAATGGAGCTCTTTTTCTCCGGAAAAAACGTTTATCGGATTGAAGAACTATGTTGAATTATTTCGTGATCCTGTCTTTTATCAAGCCCTCACGAATAACGTGCTCTACGCAGTGATCTCAATTATATGCCAGGTGTTTGGCGGTTTGATTTTGGCGGCGGTGCTTGAGGATAAGCTGGTCAGAAAATGGTCGCCTTTTTTTCGTACCGTTTTCTTTTTGCCGGTTGTCATCTCAATGACGGTTATCGCGCTTTTATTTGATTTTATTTACAACCCTGAGACGGGGCTTTTGAATCAGCTGCTTCAGGCAATCGGGCTGGATCAGCTGACGAGGGCATGGCTCGGGGAGGACAGCACGGCTATGCTTTCTGTCATCTTTGTATCGCAGTGGCAGTCTGTCGGTTATATTGCGATGCTGTATATTGTGTCGATTCAAAAAATACCGGATGAACTGTATGAAGCGGCGCGGCTTGACGGTGCGGGGAAAATTCAGCAGTTTTTTCACATTACCATTCCCCAGACGAAAGAGATGTCTTTTGTTGCGGTGGTGATGACGCTGACAGGCGCTTTTACAGTGTTTAACGAGCCGTACATTTTGACAGGCGGCGGACCGGGAAACGCTTCTGAGGTATTAAGCACATTCTTATATAAAAGCGCCTTTACAAAGGATATGATGGGCTATGCTTCAGCGATTGCCACTGTTGTGTTACTCATTACGCTTGCTTTGTCGCTCATGCAAATGAAGTTCTTTAAAACCGGAAAGGAGGATTAACAGATGCTGCCTCAAAAGAAGACAGATTCGTTTAGATTAGAGCCTGTGCCTGACCGGCACATCGAGGTGAAAAGAAAGCCGAGGCGAAAATGGTATATCGGAGAAACGTCTGTATGGGTTTTTCTGTTTCTTTATCTAATCGCGATTGCTTATCCGCTTTTATGGATGGTCATGAGCGCCTTTAAAAGCTCGGATGATATTTTTGAGAACAGCTGGTCGCTGCCGTCTTCGTGGCATCCGGAGAACTTTGTGTCCGCCTGGAATCAGGGGATTTCTTCTTATTTTATGAACAGTGTAATCGTGACGGCGCTGACATGTGTGATTACTGTTTTTATCAGCGCATGGGCGGCGTACGGGCTTTCGAGGTTCGAGTTTAAAGGAAGAGGGTTCTTTTTGGTGCTTTGTCTTGGCGGTTTGATGCTGACGCCTCAGGTCAGTCTTGTGCCGCTTTATTCCATTATTCAGTCGCTTGGGCTTTACAATACGTATTGGGCTTTGATTTTGCCTTATGCGGCTTATCGGATTCCATTTACCATCATTTTAATCCGCTCTTATTTTCTTTCTATTTCTAAAGAATTAGAAGAGGCGGCTTATTTAGATGGGTGTACGAGTTTCGGAGTATTTTTCAGAATTTTCTTACCAATGAGTGTGCCGATTTTAGTGACGTCGGGTATTCTGACAGCTTACCATACGTGGAATGAGTTTATGTTTGCGATTATTTTCATAGATGACGAGAATTTGCGGACCATTCCAGCGGGGCTGATGCAGTTCCGAGATGCACTGCAGACGGATTGGGGCGTCTTGCTGGCGGGATTAACGATTTCTGCCGCGCCGATTATTATTCTATTTTTATTTATGCAGAAATATTTTGTCCGCGGGATTGCAAGCGGAAGTGTAAAAGGATAAAGGAGGAAGCATAATGAAATTAATTGCTGTTGGAGACAACGTTGTAGACTACTATCAGGATCAAGAAACATTCTATCCGGGAGGAAATGCCTTAAATGTCGCAGTGCTTGCAAAACGGCTCGGGCATGAGTCTTCTTATATCGGAATCGTTGGCAATGACGAAGCCGCGGCTCATCTGCTGAATGTGCTGAAATTGGAGAAGGTCAACGCTGATTTTATTCGCCAGGCGCATGGGGAAAACGGAATGGCAATCGTTACCCTTGATGAACAGGGGGACCGGACCTTTGTCCGATCGAATAAGGGCGGCATCCAGTCGCGTCTCCGTCTTGTGTTTCAGGAAAAGGACTTATCTTTTATCAGCGGGCATGATCTGCTGCATACCAGTGTGTACAGCAGGCTTGAGAACGATTTGCCGCAGCTGTGCGGGCTGATCCCGGTCTCTTTTGATTTTTCAACAAATCGAGAGGATGAGTATTTGAAAAAGGTCTGTCCTTATGTGACGTACGCGTTCTTTTCAGGAAGCGATTTGAGTGAGACGGAGTGCGGCCAGCTTGCCAAAAAGGCACATGAGTACGGAGCAAAAATCGTTTGCATGACCCGCGGCGGGCAAGGGGCGATCCTGTCTGCGGGAGACCGAATCTATCATCAGCCGATTGTGGAAGCTGATATAATAGACACACTCGGAGCGGGAGATTCATTTATCGCGGGATTTTTGACTGCGTTTTGTGAGAAGCAGGATATGATGAACGCTTTGCGCCAAGGAGCGGAAACAGCTGCGAAAACATGCGGAGTGTACGGGGCATTCGGCTATGGCTATCCCTATCGCCTGGAGGAAGGGGGAAGCAGTGAAAAAACGAGAATACTATAAGCAGTGTCTCGTTTTTTATGCCTGTCATGTGTAGGGACTGTTGATTGTAAATGTGACACGGTTTGTGTGCATCAAAAACAGTGAGCAGTAGATCGGCTGATCGTTTGAGGTAAATGCGGTTTTATCGATTTCAAACAGCGCATCCCCGATATCGCAATCTAAGTATTTGCTTTCCTCCTGCTGGGCATAGACAACATTTAATAGTTTTGTATTGTGAGTGGGAACAACTTGGTATTGCTGCTTTAAAATATCATGCATAGATACACCGTCAGCAATAAACGTATTGATGGCAGGAAACATGTCCAGCGGGTAATGCGTGATCTCAAAGGTGAGCGGCTGATCATCGTTATATAAAATCCGTTTTAATTCAACGACAGGGCTCTCGGGATTGATCTGAAGCTTTTCGGCGATCGGTTTCGATGCTGGAATGATTTCATGGGACAGAACCTGATGCTTCGGTTTTTTCCCGGTTGATTCCATAAATTCCGAGTAGCCGTTTACTGCGATCAGCTCTCTCTTCAATTTAGGGCTTTTAACGAACGTTCCTTTTCCCTGCTGCCTGATCAGATAGCCTTCTTCGACCAGATCGAGAATGGCTTTTCTGACGGTAATGCGGCTGACATTATACTTGCTGCAAAGCTCGTTTTCTGTGGGCAGCTTGGCAGCCGGGGAATACAAGCCCTTTTTAATGTCATCTGTTATGATTTGTTTTAGCTGAATGTATAAAGGTGTTGAACTTCCGTTGTTTAACAAGGGGTAGCCTCCTTTTAAGCTATTATTTATATTATAATGTATTATGACGTTATAATACAAATTTGCGTTTTTTGTTTTAGAAATATAGCAAATATGGGAATCGATTACTCTAAAAATAACAGAAAGACCGAGTTGTTTCCAGTGACGAAATAACGGAGAAAAAAAGACGGGGGGAGTTTTCTGATGGCTTCATTAACATTTGAACATGTCAAAAAATCATATCATTCACAATTAACGGTGAAGGACTTTGATTTAGATGTAAAAGATAAAGAGCTTTTGGTGCTGGTGGGGCCGTCAGGCTGCGGCAAATCGACAACCCTGCGGATGGTGGCTGGGCTGGAAAGCATTTCGGAAGGAAGCCTCTTCATCGATGGGGAACGGGTCAATGATCTTCCGCCGAAGGAGCGTGATATCGCGATGGTGTTCCAAAACTATGCGCTGTATCCGCATATGACTGTTTTCGATAACATGGCATTTGGACTGAAGCTCAGAAAAATGCCGAAACAAGAAATTGCCGAGCGGGTGCATGCAGCTGCAAACATTTTGGAGATTGAGCATTTGCTGAAGAGAAAACCGAAGGCACTTTCCGGCGGCCAGCGGCAAAGGGTGGCGCTTGGCAGATCAATTGTGCGGGAACCAAAGGTCTTTTTAATGGACGAGCCGCTTTCTAATCTTGATGCGAAGCTGAGAGTGACAATGCGGACAGAAATCAGCAAGCTTCACCAGCGGCTAGAAGCAACCATTATCTATGTCACCCATGATCAGACTGAAGCGATGACGATGGGCGATCGGATTGTCGTCATGAATGAAGGTAAAATTCAGCAAGTGGCCAAGCCTCATGATATCTATCATTATCCGGCAAACCTGTTCGTGGCCGGGTTTATTGGCTCTCCCGGAATGAACTTTTTCAAAGGCATGATTGAAGAGCACCATGGCGAGCTGTTTTTCACAAACCCTTCGATCCGGCTTCATATCCCTGAAGAAAAGGCAAAACGGCTGAAGAAAAAAGGCTATGCCGGAAAACAGATGACAGCCGGTGTACGGCCGGAGCACATCGCACAAATGACTGGAAATGACCGGCTGTTTGATTCTGTGTTTAAAGCGACGGTGGAAGTGAATGAAAATTTGGGATCTGAGCTGATTGTGCATGTCAGCGCCGGGAACGAGCGGCTTACGGTAAGGCTGGACGGCGGCAATCGAATCGCCGCGGGCGATACAATTCAGCTGGCGGTGAAAATGGATCACGCCGTCTTTTTCGATGCGGAAACGGAACAGGCTGTGTATTAGAAAAGGTGCTCCCTTCGGGGGAGCACCTTTTTCTTACGGCCAAATGTCGTCTGCCCATTCAGGGTGATCGATAAATGGATTTCGGTTGTGCTGATATTTTTCATAAATGATTTCATTTCTTTTTCTTTCGCGGGCATCAACAGGGTCCTGCCTATTCCATTCAAGCAAGGCGGATTGTTTTCCGTGATAAGGAGCAGAGCCGTTTCCTGTCCTATCATTGAGCTCAAGGTCAGGGTAGCCGTCATCTCCTTCGTAACGGACAGCCATGTAAAACAGCATGCGGGCGACATCGCCTTTCACATCATCGCGGGGCTCCCAAGAATCTCCGTCATAATAATTTCCGGGTGCTTTCGCATACTCGTTGCCGCCGTTGTCAAAGTCCATGTTGCCTCTGGCACTGTTTACTTGGACGTCTGCTGGACGCAAGTGATGAATATCAGTGCCGGGCCCTTTGCTTGTACCAAAATCGCCATGGGATTTCGCCCAGACATGCTCCCGGTTCCAGTCCCCGACATTGCCGCCGTTCAGGTTTTTCGAACGGGATTCATTCGTATAGAGCAGGATGACGTTATTCGGATTGGCCGGATCTGCATCTGTTTCTTTCAGCGCGTCCCATACCTCGCTGTAAGACAGCATCGTATGTCCGCTAATGATGCGGTGCAGCGCGCTTTTTAACGCCTCTCCGCTTTTTCCTTCAGCATCTTCATAATAGGTGTCTGTGTCGGCGTATGGTGCCGCGGGAGAGACTAATGAGAGAATGCCCCCGGAGGCTGCGGAAGAAGTAGCTGCACGGCCATTCAGGTTCAATCCGGTTTGCGCGCTTGCTGAAGCAGAGGGCGCAAACCATCCGGAAATCAGTAATACACAGACGAGCGGCAGAAACCTTGCTTTTTTTGTCATCACTTGCCCTCCTTTAGATCAGATCATGTCTATTATCTAAAATTGAGATAAAGGTTAGAAGTGTCATTTTGTATATTTTTTATTAAATTTGTAAATTAGTAACTTTGGAGGAGGCGGAACTCTATTGTTCCAGGAGCTTTAGTCCGCGTTATTGCTCCCGCTGAGTTTTGGCAAGCGCTGTTCCTTGATCGAGTGCTGCTTCACTGAAAGCATTGCCTTCCCGTGTTTTTCGCTAGTTCATACAATAAATCTTTAGAACCACTTTTTCCTCTCGCTGTTTTTTTAATCCATCGCTGCCTATTGACTCTCTTCCTTACTGGCTGCTATTCCTAAAATGGAATGGCAGGCTGGTTATTATGACCAAAAAACAAACGTTTTTTTGGTTTATGTGCTGATGAACTATACGTCTTCCTCCCTCTATAATGAAGTCACCATAACGGCCAGAGGAGGAAGACATGGAAAAGCAGAGGCTTTCAGTAGAAAGCGGCATCGCTGATTACATCGATTGGCTTGCCCAATTCGGTGCGTCTGCTGATGGCGGAGTGACGAGACTTTTGTACACCAAGGAGTGGATGGACGCGCAGCTCGCCGTGAAAGAGGAGATGTCGGCATTTGGGCTTGACGCCAGATTTGACGACGTCGGCAATGTCTTTGGAAGGCTTCAGGGCACCCAGTCTCCGGATGAAGTGATTTTAGCCGGCTCACATATCGATACGGTGATCAATGGGGGAAAGTATGACGGCTCATATGGCGTGCTTGCGGCAATGCTTGCTTTAAAGCAGCTCAAAGAAACATATGGAGCGCCGAAAAAAACGCTTGAGGCCGTGTCTTTATGTGAGGAAGAGGGCAGCCGTTTTCCGATGACATACTGGGGATCAGGGAATATGATGGGTGCTTTGTCATTGAAGCATGCGGAAGTACCGAGAGACGGATCAGGTGTTTCATTACAAGAGGCGATGCATGACAACGGTTTTGGCAGAGGCGTGTATCCGTCAGCGCACAGGACAGATATCAACGCTTTTATTGAAATTCACATTGAACAAGGACAGACGCTTGAAATGTCAGGACGAGATCTCGGTGTGGTGACAAGTATAGTCGGGCAGAGGAGATATCTGATTACGCTTGAGGGAGAATGCAACCACGCAGGGACCACCTCCATGAAGTGGCGCAAGGACCCGCTCGCAGCCAGCAGCCGAGTGATTCATGAACTGCTGTTTCGCGCTGAAGAACAGCCGGATGAGCTTCGTCTGACATGCGGAAAAATGACGGTGCAGCCCAATGTGGCCAATGTCATACCTGGCCGGGTGCAGTTTTCAATCGATATTCGACATCAAAATCAGCATGTTCTGGAGCATTTTCATGAAGAAATGACTGCTGTCATCAACGGCATTTGTGACGAAAAAGGGATTCACGCCATGATTGATGAATATATGCGGATAGAGCCTGTGCCGATGGACAAAACGCTTTCTGCCAAGGCTCTTGAGACAGCGGCAGAAAACGGTATCAGCTGTGAAGAAATGGTGAGCGGGGCAGGGCATGATGCGCAAATGATCGGAAGGAGCTGCCCCGCTTGTATGCTGTTTGTGCCGAGCAGAGGCGGCATCAGCCATTCGCCGAAGGAGTTTACTTCTGCACGTCAGCTTGAGATCGGCGTCCGCACATTGACTAATTTATTATACAAACTGGCTTACTGATGAAGGAGGAATGGCTGTGTCAGGCAGAAAAGAATTATGTACACCGTTAAGAACGATTATGACACCGGGGCCTGTAGAGGTCGATCCGCGTGTATTAAGAGTGATGAGCACGCCGGTTGTCGGCCAATTTGATCCGGCGTTTACCGATATCATGAATGAAACGATGGAGATGCTCCGAGAATTATTTCAAACGAAAAATCGCTGGGCGTATCCGATTGACGGCACCTCCCGGGCGGGAATCGAAGCGGTGTTAGCGAGTGTCATTGAACCGGGAGATGACGTGCTTATTCCGATATACGGACGCTTTGGCTTTTTGCTGACTGAAATCGCTGAGCGGTACGGGGCGAATGTTCATACGATTGAGTGTGAGTGGGGAACGGTTTTTGACCCTGACGCTATTATACGGGAAATGAAAAAAGTGAAGCCGAAAATTGTGGCGATGGTGCACGGGGAAACATCAACTGGCCGAATCCATCCGCTGAAAGCGATTGGAGAAGCGTGCCGTGCTTGGGATGCACTGTTTATTGTCGATGCGGTAGCGACAATTGGGGGCTGCGAGGTGAAAGTGGATGAATGGAACATTGACGCAGCTATCGGTGGTACGCAAAAGTGTTTGTCTGTTCCGTCTGGCATGGCACCGATTACATATAATGAACGGGTGGCAGATATCATTGCGGCGCGCAAAAAGGTGGAACGCGGAATTGCGACCCAGGCAGACAAGGCGAAGCTTTCCGGAAATCGCCCGATCACAAGCAATTATTTTGATTTGAGCCAGCTCGAGGATTATTGGAGCGAACGGCGGCTCAATCATCATACAGAAGCGACAACGATGCTTTATGCCTTGCGTGAGGGCGTGAGACTGGTGCTTGATGAAGGCCTTAAAGCACGTTTCGAGCGGCATCAATACCATGAGGCCGCGTTAATAGCCGGAATTAAAGCGATGGGGCTGAAGCTGTTTGGGGATGAGGGCTGCAAAATGCCTGTTGTCACCTGTGTGCAAATCCCGGACGGCGTAGATGGAGAGTCAGTCCGCCATATGCTTTTGGCACAGTTCGGAATCGAAATCGCCAGCTCATTCGGCCCTTTAGCCGGGAAGATTTGGAGAATTGGTACGATGGGCTACAGCTGCAGACGGGAAAACGTACTGTTTGTGCTTGCCGGATTAGAAGCTGTGCTTCTCAGACACGGCGCTGTGATTGAAGCAGGAAAAGCACTTCAGGCCGCGCTTGATGTATATGAAAATGCTAAAAGCCAGACGGCGATTTAAAGAAAAAGCGTGCGGAATTCCGCACGCTTTTTTTACTTTTCGCTCTTTCTCCAATCTGATTTTCTCTGTTTGACTCTTTTTACAAATCCGTTTTCTCTGTGTTGCATTTTCTGACGGGGCATGAGTCATTTTTTCTTTTTTCATCTATTCTTTATACACGGCCCTATTAAATAGTGTTTTATTTCTTACGGCATTTTTTGAGAGGAGGATGCGGCATTGGAGTATTTTCACATGATTTTAGATGCGCTTCTGGAAGATCAGGATGAGGCTGTGCTGGCGACCATTGTTCAAGTTGAAGGCTCCGCATATCGAAAAGCGGGCGCCACTATGCTCTTTAAGAAAAATGGAGAAAGAATCGGCTTGCTGAGCGGCGGGTGTCTGGAAGAGGATATATCCGAAAGAATCGGTGAACTCGGCGATCAGCTGACGACAGCGCTTATATCCTATGACATGCGGGCTGAAGACGATCTTTCGTGGGGCATGGGAGTCGGCTGCAATGGCGTTATTCATATCTATGCGGAACGAATCTCTCAGGAAAAAAAGCGGTACTATGAAAGAGTAAGAGACTGCCTTCATTCAGGAAAAGCCGTAACAGCCGTTACACAGATTGAATCCCCACAGGCAGGGCGTTATCTGTTTTTGTCAGAGAACGGGTATTTTGGGCACTGGCCGGATGTGCCGCTTCAAGATATTCAACGCACCGCTTCAAATGTACCGCATTTTGATCCATCATCAAACATTTTTATTCAGCGTATTGAGCCGAAGCCGCGTCTCATTCTGTTTGGGGCGGGCCCAGATATGATACCGCTCGCCAATTTGGCGGCTGAGACCGGATTTTCTGTCATTGTGACAGATTGGCGGCCTGCATATTGCACAGCCTCTCTTTTTCCAAAAGCAGATCAGCTGATCACTGCCTTTCCGGAGCAGATGCTGAGTGAATTTGAATTTTCGCCTCAGGATTTCGCTGTTGTGGCGACTCACCATTTTCAGCACGATCAAGTCATCGTTGAATCCTTATTTTCTCGAGACCTTCATTATATCGGGCTTCTAGGCTCTGAAAACCGCACGAAACGGCTGCTGAATGGAAAACAGCCGCCCGCGCATTTTTACAGTCCGGTCGGGTTGAAAATCGGCGCGGAAGGCCCAGAGGAAATTGCCGTCAGCATCGTTGCGGAAATCCTTCAAACACGAGAACGGCTGGAGGTTACATGAGCATTATCGGTGTATTTTTGGCGGCCGGAAAAAGCGAGAGAATGGGCACAAACAAGCTGGCATTGCCGCTAAAAGGAGAAACGATCGGATCGGCTTCATTAAAAACAGCTCTATTATCCCGTCTTGACCATGTGCTGATTGTCGAGAGGACAGAACATGCTTCACTTGAGTGGATCGGGGAGCAATATCAAGCACCGCCTTTTCTGGATCGCTGGAGTTTGCATGTCTGTAAAGAGGCGGAAAAGGGCCAAGGGCATTCCGTCAGCACCGGGGTGAGAATAGCGGAAAGCATGGGGGCAGACGGAGTCGTCATTTTGTTGGGTGACCAGCCGCAGCTTTCCGTCGACCATGTAAATGCCCTGATATCAAGGGCTCACGAATTGTTTGCCGTGTCAGCGTCTTTGCGTACGCTCAGTCCGCCTATTTATTTCTCATCCGCCTGTTTTCCATATGTAAAGGAGTTAAAGGGAGATGAGGGTGCCCGCAGGCTGCTGAAAAACGGACAGCTTGGCACTGGAGCGGTGCTGGCAGTGAAAGCGTGCGAGGAACTGGAAGATATTGATACGCCGGAGGAATATGACACTGTCAGGAGGCGAATACATGAACGGACAAGTGACACAAGCGCGAATGAACATTCAATTATGGAGGCCGGCAGCGCTTGATGAGGCATTTTCTCTTTTGGAGCAGCTTGCGCCAGATGTGTGTGCAGTATCGGGCAGCACGCTGCTCCAGCTCCAATGGGACAAAGGAATTCTTCCGAAAACGCATCTCATCAGCCTTGAAGGCATTGATGAGATGAAAGGCATTACCGCTGACGGCACCCATGTGTCGATCGGGGCGCTCACCACGCTGAATGAATGCAGAAAAAACAGCCTCATCAAGCGGGATCTGGCTTGCTTATGTGATGCAGTTTCTGCTGTTGCAGCGCCGGGAATCCGAAGCCGGGCCACAATTGGCGGCAACATAGCGAGTAAAATAGGGGATTTGATTCCGCTTCTGCTTGTGCTTGATGCGGAGCTTATCGTTTATCAGAAGGAGCTTGTCAGGCTGCCGCTTGCTGAATGGATCTCCAGTGAAAAGTACTCACATGGAATCGTGACGCGTGTGATCATCCCGCATCATGATGGAGATCGTGTGTTTTTCCGCAAGCTGGGAAGGCGGCAGGCATTTACCGGAGCGGTTGCTGTGGCGGCAGGACGTTTACTGAAAGACAGTGACATTCGCCTCGCAGCGGGTCATGCCGATATCAGGCCGAAAAGATTAATAGAAAGCGAGGCGAAATGGATGGATCCTGAATGGGAGGCGCACGAGCTGTACGAAACACTTATCAAGGAGCTGCCGTTTTCAGCCGATGCTTTCGTGTCAGCGGCATACAGAAAAAAAGCGGCTGCCAACGTCATCATGTCCGAGCTGATGTTTGAGGGAGGGGAATAAATGAGCGTAAGCAAACCATCAAGAATAAGGCCAGATGGAAGGGAAAAGGTCACGGGTGAATTGAAGTATATGACTGATCTCACTTTTCCGGGGATGCTGTATGGCAAAATCCTGAGAAGCGCTTATCCTCATGCGGAAATCGTGTCGATTTGCACAAAAAAGGCTGAAGAAATGGAAGGTGTGCGAGCGGTTGTCACCCATAAGGACGTTCCAGGTTTCAACCGTTTTGGAATTGTCATCCCTGACCAGCCGGTTCTATGCGAGGATAGAGTGCGTTATGTCGGAGATGCAGTGGCGGCCGTCGCAGCAGAAACAGAAGATATTGCCGAAGCCGCGCTGGAGCTGATTCATGTGGTGTACAGGGAGCTGGAGGTCATTGATTCTCCGGAAAAAGCGCTCCGACCAGATGCGCATATGCTGCACCCGGACGGGAACATCCTTCATCGCGCGTTTTTCTCGCACGGCGATGTGGAAGCGGGATTCCAATCGTGTCACACCATCCTTGAAGAAACCTACGAACTGCCGCGGCAGATGCATACGTATATGGAAACGGAAGGGGGCGTAGCTGTTCCGGAACGTGACGGGGGTTTTACGATGTACGCTGGCACTCAGTACGGCTACAAGGACCGTTTTCAGCTTGCCCGCATTTTTGGTATTCCTGAAGAGAAAATTCGGGTTGTGTCGAGTCCGATGGGCGGCTCATTTGGCGGAAAGGATGAGCTGAATATTCAGCCGTATGCCGCGCTTTTAGCCCGTAAAAGCGGATGCCCGGTCAAAATTCATCAGACGAGACAGGAATCTGTACGCTCAGGAATCAAGCGCCACCCGATGAAAATTTCGATCAAAACAGGGGCTGATCAAACAGGAAACCTTCTGGCTCATGATGTGAAAATCATTGCCGATACAGGCGCTTACGCCACGCTGGGACCGGCAGTCCTGGATTTTTCTGCCGAGCATGCCGCGGGTCCGTACCGCATTCCGAATATCCGCACTGAAGGGATCTCTGTGTTTACGAACAATGGGGTGGCGGGAGAATTCCGAGGCTTTGGCGGCAATCAAATTACATTTGCGCTTGAAACCCATCTTGATCGCCTCAGCAGCATGCTCCGCATCGACCCACTGGAACTGCGAAGAAAAAATATCAGAAAACCGCATGACCCGGGGCCGCTTGAGCATCGGATTGCGCCCACTGACGGAGCGGCGCAGGTGTTGAACGTCATTTCTGCATCTCCTATTCTCAAAAGAAAACATCAGACGTCTCGTTATAAACGAAGAGGTGTTGGAGCCGCGATTACCATGCACGGGGGCGGGCTTGGCTATGGCCGGATGGATGTCGCAGGAGGGCGCCTTTCCCTTTCAAGTGACGGCAAAATCACGGCTTCATTTGGATTTGAAGAGTGCGGGCAGGGCATACTCGCCGCGATTGAACATATTGTCACCGAAGAGCTGGGCTGTGCGGCGGAGGATATTTCCATTATCATCGGGGATACCGCAAAAGTGCCAAAGTCAGGCTCCTCCACAGCATCCCGCGGCACGAGCATGGTGTGGCACGCGATCCAGCGTTTGAAGAAACCGTTTCTATATCAGTTGAAAAAACGTGCCGCACAATTGGTCTCATGTTTGCCTGAACAACTCATTCTCAGCGCTGGGGGGCTGCGGATGCATAATACAAAGGATCTGGTGGTGACCTATAAGGAATTGGCAGAAAAAGGCCCTTTGACTGAGGAAACAGCATTCGATTTTCCGACAACGCCTGATCCTGTGATCGGCGGCCATTTTCTCTACTCATTTGGAGCGGCTGCAGTTGAGGTGGAGGTTGATCTATTAACAGGCGATGTCAGAGTGATAGATTGTGAGCACGCCATTGCGGCAGGTCCGGTTGTCAGTCCGCAGGGCTATCGTGGACAAATCGAAGGCGGCGCTGCTATGGCGCTCGGCTATACGCTGATGGAGGAAGCAAAAATGACGGACGGCCGTTACACGGCGGTGAATTTGGATCAGTATGTAATACCGGGAATCAAAGATGTTCCGGCAATGAAACTGACCGCGATAGAAGAGCTGATGGATGGTGACTCATATGGCCCGCGCGGTGTCGGAGAAATAGGAACGATCGCCATCACCCCGGCGATTGTAAAGGCGGTACATGATGCCGTGGGCTGCTGGGTGAACAAGCTGCCGATTTCGCGTGAAGAGCTGCTTGATGAAATAGACAGAAAGGGGATAAAGCAATGGACGTAAAAGAAGCAGGATCTTTCTCTGCAAGAAAGCAGCGATTCCGAATGAAAGTGAATGGAATAGAGCAGGAGGTTGATGCGGTTCCTACAGCTCGCTTGATTGACCTTCTCCGGACAGAATTCCAGCTGACCGGAACTAAGGTTTCCTGCGGAATCGGCCGTTGCGGAGCATGTTCTGTCCTGCTAGACGGCAAGCTCGCCAATGCGTGTATGACCATGGCATACCAAGCGGACGGCCATTCGATCACAACCATTGAGGGGCTTCAAAAAGAAGAACTGGATATCTGCCAAACCGCTTTCCTGGAGGAAGGAGGCTTCCAATGCGGATATTGCACACCAGGGATGACGATTGCGCTCAAAGCTCTGTTTCAGGAAAACCCGCAACCTACTGACGAAGATATTGAAGAAGGTCTGGCGGGCAATTTGTGCCGGTGTACCGGTTATGGAGGGATTATGCGGTCGGCTTGCAGGATTAGAAAAGAGGTAGCAAGTGGGAAAAGGGAGTCATTGGACTTTTCCCGCAGCTACGGCAAAGCACCGGATATAAAAAATTAAGCGAATCGATAAAGGATAAACTTCAATTACAGATCGTGAAGATGAAATACCTCTTCTCCCTTTACTTTTTGCCTAGTTGTGTTTGATACTAGAAATGGGTAATGTTACAAATTAAGGAAAGAGGGAGAAGAGATGATGAATAACTTAAATTGGTGGAAAATACTTTTACTAACCTTTCTTTGTTCCCTGATTTTTTCTGTCGTCTTTGTCACTGTTCAACGGATTGACTTAATACTCAATCCACCGGAAGTACCTGTTAAATCGATTGAAAAAATAAAATAATTCATTTTGGAGAAAAGGGAATGAAAAAAATTTTTTGTAGGTGCGGAAGAAATCGATCCGATAGAAACTAACAAATCCGTTAACAAGCGTTTCTAAATGGTGGGATTAATTGAAGAGCGTGATCAAGACGCGGCCGCGTTGTGGGAAAACATCTCGCTCTCATCTCATATTGTAATGGAGGACGAGGATTTGTAGCGAGTGTTATATTTCCCTGTCAAAACCTTGTCGCTATAGCAAAACAAACGCCATAAAGAATTCTTATGGCGTCTGACGGATATGGGGTAAGGTGAGTTCTTAATAGCCACCGAAGAAAGAAGTGCCAACGATGATTAATAGGATGAATAGCACCACGATCAAAGGGAATGACCTCATAACTTCACCTCCCTTAAAAGAGGATAGTACATGATATGCTGATGGAGATAACTTGATAGTGATACTAGTTTAATTGATTTTAAATTTTTTTTAGTCTAAGTAGAAATAGAGAACGATAAATTTAATATATAAAAAAGAAACTCGAACTCTCAAATACGAGGTCCTGATGTGGCATAATTCGCAGGAATCCTCTCACAATAGGGAGGGTCTTTTATTTATGCAGTGATCCAGCAACCCCTAAACATTTGCGGAGCCCGCCTCACCAGCGGGCGGGCTCTTTTCTTAACTCCCCCTATACACCTGATAACCAAACGGCGACAGCAAAAGCGGGATATGATAATCAGCTTCCGGATCAGAAAGATGGAAACGAACTGTTACAATCGTTAAGAACGGCTCAGCCGTGTTCGCTTTCTTTCCCGCAAAGTAATCCCCCGCATGGAACTCCATCACATACTCCCCTGATTTCAGCTCTTCTCCCGCAAGGAGCGGAGCATCGACTCGGCCGTCCTTATTCGTAAAAGCCCCTTTGATAAGAATAAGACTTTTGTCTTCGCACAGCCGCTTCAATTCGATTTTTACGTTTGCCGCGGGTTTGCCGCAGGTTAAATCCAAGATATGTGTTGTCAGCTTTCCCATCAGGCATTCAGGCTCCCTAATGCTTCCCCGGCTTTCCGTTTTTCTTTCTCGGCGTCTTCTCTCGTCACGGTGAACCGCTGGAAACCGAATGGCGGGCGCGGTTCTGTGTAGACTTTTCCTTTTGTGCCCGGAATCTCTTCGACGACTGTATCCCATGTGTGATTTTGAGATTGGAAGCTGACATCCGTGAGCTGCGGGAATCTCGTTAATATTCTGCATCCGATATGATAGATTAAGTTTTGAATGGAGGGCGTTTCGAGCTCGTGAAATACAGTGCTCGCTAAGTCACGGACCTGCTCAGCCGCCACGTAACGGGCTGGATCGGCGGCGTATGCATCTTCCGTATGTTCGTAACGCCAGCTGATGTTTAAATAGACAAAGAGCGGACGATTTCCATCTTCAGGGAGAGTCGTATATTCGTCTCTGATAAAGCCGACGAAGGAGTTTCCGCTTACTTTGACAAGCTGGAGATCCGTTATTTCGCTGTATTGCTCCTTCAGCGTTATCGTATCCCCCATTCGTTCTGCTTTCAGCACCGACCGAGCGCGTTCATTGCGCGATCTTCTGAAGACAAGCTGGCTTGTGCCGAGCTCTTGATCCTCGTATGCAGGCATCGCTTCAAACGGAATGTCTTCACCTGTCAGGGTGATCGTATCCATATGAGAATAGGTGTCTAAAAATCTGTGAGCCACATAATGCAAGAAGCCTTCGGTGGTTGTTCCCTCATAGGAAGCGAGGTGGCGCTGAATAAAGTTTTTCATCGAATCCGTAGCCACGATGAGCGTATTATCTCCGTCTGTAAATGAGGGCAAAAAGGCATCTCCGCCAATTTCGCATGTCACATCAATGCCGACAACTGTATTGGTTCTGCCCGTAAAAGAAGACTCTGGGATTTGATTTATGCCTGTGAGCGGTTTTAAAAACGTTCGGTATGCAAACACATTTCCTTTGCCGTAAGACATGGTTCTTTTCATTAGAATCTCTCCTTTTTCTGTAATGATGTCCTCTAAACGAAAGCGGGCGATGCGGTATATTTCCTCAAGAGCCTGCTGGAATTCTGTTTCTGGTTTGTTCTTCAGCCTTGTCAGCAGAGCTTGGCGGATCTCCTGTTTCGTTTTTTCCTTTACCGCTAAAATAAAAGGAAAACCGAAGTTATGATAGTAGTCTTCATTTCGTTTGAGAAATTCCTCGTATTCCTGCTGTTCAAGCTTACTGAGCCCTGCGTTTTGCTGCTCTTTTACAGAGGAAGCGCTCATTGGTTTCTTGGTGCCGAGGCGAGGGTGTTTGCAGATGAGCTCAAGCTGTGTCTTGCGATCCGCAGCTTTGACTAAGCGGGACATTTTTTGATGCAAATCAGAAAGGGAGGAAAATGGGCGGAGTGCCGCGGCCTCCTCCGCAATCCATGCAGAGTGCTCGAAAATAGATCCAAGTGTGTCAGCCAGTGTTTGTCTATCCATTTGATTCAGGTCGTCAATTGTGAACATGAGCCATCTCCCCTTTACGTATTGATTTCTGCGCCATGGGGCTGTTTGCATTGAAAAAAAGTGTTCAATGCGATCGCGGTTAAGCTGCCAATGACAATGCCGCTTCCGGTCAACACGGAAGCTGCTCCCGGGAGAGAGGAAAACAAGGCGGGCACCGTCGTGGCGCCAAGCCCTAAGCTGACAGAAGAAGCAATGATCAGCAGATTGCCTTGTGATTCAAAATCGACGCCGGAAAGCATTTTAATACCGTAAGAAATGACCATGCCGAACATGACAATCATCGCGCCGCCGAGCACTGCATTCGGGATCACGGTCGTCAATGCCGCGGCTTTTGGAATCAGACCGACTGCCATCAGCATAAACCCGGTGATGGCGATGACATTGACACTTTTCATTTTTGAAAGCTGAACGATACCGACATTTTGCGAGAAGGCTGTATAAGGAAACGCGTTCAATAAGCCGCCAAGCACAATCGCAAGCCCTTCCGCACGGTAGCCTTTCTCAAGATCTTTCTCTGTTAGTTTCCGGTTTGTCATATCGGATAGAGCAAAGTAAACACCCGTTGATTCAACAAGGCTGACAATCGCAACCAATAGCATGGTGAGAATGGCGGGCAGCTCAAAGGTTGGCGTGCCGAAATAAAATATAGAAGGAATATGAACCCAGGACGCCTCCGCGACCTCAGAAAAATCGACTTTTCCCATAAAGAAAGCGGCTGCCGTTCCAGCTGCAAGGCCGAGCAAAATCGCAATGGAGCGGATAAACCCTCTAAAGAAATAAAACAGCACTAAAATAAAGGCTGTAACGGCAAAGCCAAGGAGCACGTTGCCTAGTGAGCCGAAGTCTTTGCTGCCTTCGCCGCCGGCCAGGTTATTCATCGCCGTCGGAATCAGGCTGATGCCGATAATCATAACGACTGAGCCGGTTACGACCGGCGGGAAAAAACGGACAAGCTTCCCGAAGAAGCCCGCGGCTAAAACGACAATCAGCCCGGCTGCGATAATCGAACCGTAAATCGCTGAGACACCGTATGTGCTGCCAATAGAAATCATCGGGCCGACTGCAGTAAACGTACAGCCGAGCACAACAGGAAGGCCGATGCCGAAATAGCGGTTTTTCCAGAGCTGTAACAGAGTCGCAGCCCCGCACATAAACAAATCAATGGCAATTAAATACGTCAGCTGGCCCGCATTGAGCCCGATCGCAGCTCCGGCGATCAGAGGGACGAGAATGGCTCCCGCGTACATCGCCAGCATATGCTGAAGCCCAAGCATCAAAAGCTGAAAGGAATGATACTGTTCCTTCATCTCTATTTACACCTCTTTTTCTAAAACGAGTGTGTTTTCTAATACAGGCTGTTTTTCCTTCTGAACGGTTTTTTCCTTTCTGTCGCGCAAACTGAAGAATAGGTTTAAAAAGATCGCAGTCAGGCTTCCTGTGATCATGCCGTCACTGACCAGAATGCGGATCGGAGCGGGAAACTCTGCGAAAATCGCCGGTACTGTGCTGGCGCCGATACCGAGTGCGATTGAGCAGGCGATGGTCAGCAGATGATATTGGTTTTTCAGATCCACTGTACTGAGCATTTTTACTCCGGAGGCGATAACCATGCCGAACATGACAACGGTTGCGCCGCCGAGCACAGCCGCGGGAACGGAGGAAGCAAGAGCGGCAACCTTAGGAATCAGCCCAAGGAAAAGAAGGATACAGCCCGCGGTGACGACGACATTTCTCGTTTTCACCTTTGTCAGCTGCAATAATCCGGCGTTTTGTGCAAATGTATTATAGGGAAAGGCGTTGAACAGCCCGCCTATCATAATGGCGATTCCTTCCGCCCGATAGCCTTTGACCAGATCTTTTTCGGTTAGAGGCCGGCCGCATATCTTTCCGATGGCGTAAAAAACGCCGGTTGATTCAACAATAATGACAATTCCGACGATCAGCATCGTGATGATCGGACCGATTTCAAAAGATGGAGCGCCGAAGTAAAACGGCTTTGGGATTTGAAAGAATGGGGCTTCAGATACAGATGAAAAGCTGACCTTGCCCATGACGGCAGCCGCCGCAGTACCCGCAGCAATCCCGATCAGAACGGAAAGCGTTCGGGCAAACCCTTTGAGAAAGCGGTTGAGGACTAAGATCAGGATAAGGACGCTGACAGAAAGAAGAAGATTTTCGAGCGAACCGTACTCGGGATTGGCGCTGCCGTTTGCTTTTTCTCCGCCAGCCATATTTTTCACACCTGTCGGAACAAGAGAAAGACCAATCAAGGTGACAACAGTTCCTGTTACGACAGGAGGGAATAACACGGTCAGCTTGCCGAAGAAACGGGCACACAAGAAGATCAAGACACCGGCTGCGATGATTGAACCGTAAATCGCTGAAATGCCGTAATTTGCACCAATTGCAATCATCGGGGTGACGGCCACGAACGAGCTGCCGAGCATGACGGGAAGCCCAATGCCGATGTGCGTTCCTCGCCAGGTCTGCAAAAGCGTCGCGGCTCCGCACGTTAACAGGTCAATCGCCAATAGGTAAGACAGCTGTTCCGACGTTACATTCAGCGCTCTGCCGACAAGCAGAGGCACCAAAATCGCACCTGCGTACATGGCCAGCACATGCTGCAGGCCAAGAGTGAACACTGCAAACGGTTTTTGTTTCACTACAGTCCCTCCTTTTACATGTGAACTTTAGTAACATGATAGCGTGCCGTTTGCGGGATGTCATTGGATACAGTAGCTGAAAAATAGGAGCGTTATTGCTGAAAGTAACGAAAAGCCATTTCTTTTGTAACACCATGTGACAAATGCTAGCTAATCAGCCGCTGCATCCGCAAGGCAAGCCGCAACCGCATTGTCGTTTCGGGATCTTTTAAGCTTTTGCCCAGTAATTCTTCACATTTTTCGAGGCGGTAGATGACCGTATTGCGATGCACGTACAAACGTTTTGCCGTCTCGGAAATCTGGCAGTGTGTCTCTAGATAGACAGACAGTGTATGAAGCAGGCTTTGATCCTCCTGCTGCTTTTCAGCCAGGCTTTGAAGAGTGGAATTGTAAAATTTCTTCAAATCCTCAACCGGAAGCAGGCGGAGCAACTCAGGTACATCTTTCGCGTGATACACTTGGATAAACTCCGTGCTTCTTGATAAATGCCCTGATTGGAGAGCGTCAGACGCTTCTGTGAAAGCGTCCGGAACATCGATCAGCTTTTGGCAAATGTTGCTGATGCCAAAGGACAATGTCCGTTTAAATTGGTTTTTAACCTGTGCCTGAAACTGCTCTAAAAAGCTGATCACCGAAGCGTGCATTTCACTCCAGCTGTCTGTCGCCTCGATCAGCAGAATGCCGACATTTCCTTTAATAAAGAGGTGAGGCGGGAATGGGAAGGCAGACAATTCGCCTTCGAGAAATTCAAATACACTGTCAGAGGCCAGCTGATTTTCAGTAAAGCTGATCGATCTGTCATTCCGGTCGAGCTTTCCGGCGATGCACATATATTTTTGATCCCAGCTGAGCTTAAATTCTTTTGCCCGGTTTTTGATTTCGTCGTCTGAAGAGAACGACCGCTCGATAAAATTACTGAAAAACTCATTCCGCGCCCGCCGGCTGTATTGCTTCAGCGCGTTTTCCTTCAGCAGCTCAAAGGAAATCACGTTCGCAGCCTGTTCAATGGTGAGAATCAATCCTTTATCAGCGGCTTGGACCATTTCCGGTATAAGCAGGTAGCCGCAGCTTTTTTCATGATTATAGATAGGAAGGACAGAATATGTTTTCTGATTTGAGATCGAAGAAAAACAAGTGAAAAACGGCCCGGACACGGTGTGCAGCGTGCTTTTGAGCTTTTCGGTTTCAAATGAAATCTGATGAGATGCAGAAAGCATTTTGGCATGCTGGTCAAGGAGCAGCACGGGAAGATGAAGGAGGTCTGATACCTTTTTGAGCAGAGATTGCAATCCCTTGCCGCTCATAATGTGGTTTGTGAATTTCTTATGTGCGTAAATGGCTTGCTGAAGCTCGTTTGAACGCATATCAAGAATATGGCTCAGCGTGGCGTTGACAATGTCTCCGAGGCGTATATGCTCAGGGAGCTCAATGATAGGAAACGCGTGTGAATCGGCGAGGTCAATAATTTCTTTCGGGATATCCTCCAGGTAGCGTTTTGTTTTAATGCCGAGACCGGCACAGCCGCGTTTTGCCATTTGCCGAATCAGCTCTGATAACTGGTGAGGATTGTCCTTCAGGTGATACGCGGTGGTGACGAGCAGCTCGTCTTTATGCAGAAAATCCGCGATATCAGGAGCATCCATCATGTTGACATGCTGAACCTCTCTTTCTCCCCCTGCTTTGCCCGCAATTAAAACTGCATTTTCGTAAGCCGGTATTTTCATCACATCAAAAATATTCATAGCTCATTCTCCTTTTTTCACAAAAAGTAACCATTGGTTAAGATGAATAAATTTCATTATTAATTCTAGCTGTTTTGCTGATGTAATACGATCATAGTAACAGTAAAATGTTGAAAATAGACTGATTGTGTTACATAAACTGACATAAAAATTCATCATCCTTACAGGGGAGGGTTCAGTATGGCTTACGATTTAGTAATAAAAGGAGCAAAGGCAGTCACGCCGGATGGTGTTAAAGAAGCTGATATTGCAATGAAAAACGGGACAATTGCCAAGATCGGTTCTGCAATTGAAGCAGAGGGGGCACCAGTTGTGGAGGCTAGCGGGCAATATATTTTTCCGGGTTCGATCGATTGCCATGTTCATTTCAACGAACCGGGCAGAGAGGATTGGGAAGGGTTTGAAACAGGCTCACAGATGATGGCTGCAGGCGGCTGCACCACTTATTTTGATATGCCGCTGAACTGCATTCCATCCACGGTGACGGCTGAAAACATTCTCGCAAAAGCTGAAATCGGCAGGCAAAAATCGGCGGTGGATTTTGCGTTATGGGGCGGCCTTGTGCCCGGTCATATTGATGACATACATCCGATGGCTGAAGCGGGTGCGATAGGATTTAAAGCATTTTTATCAAAATCAGGCACAGAGGAGTTTCGCTCTGTTGATGAACGGACCTTGCTCAAAGGCATGAAAGAAATCGCGGCCGCAGGAAAAATCCTTGCTCTTCACGCAGAAAGCGATGCGATCACAAGCTTTTTGCAGATGGAATGGGCGAATAAAGGGAAAGTGAATGCAGATGCATACGCGGCCTCCCGCCCGGAGGAAGCCGAAGCTGAAGCGGTGTATCGCACGATTCAGTATGCGAAAGTGACGGGCTGTCCGGTTCATTTTGTCCATATCAGCACGGTGAAAGCGGTTCGGCTGATTAGAGAGGCGAAACGGGAAGGGCTTGATGTTTCGGTCGAAACATGCCCGCATTATGTTTTGTTCAGCCATGACGATTTACGCGAAAGGGGTTCTGTCGCAAAATGCGCCCCTCCGCTCAGATCGCAGCCATCAAAAGAGGCGTTAATTGATACGCTGATCGCGGGGGATATTGACATGGTGTCCTCGGACCACTCCCCCTGCCGTCCTTCTCTGAAGCGGGAGGATAATATGTTTTTGTCATGGGGCGGAATCAGCGGCGGGCAGTTTACTTTATTGGCCATGCTTGAATTGGCCCTTGAGCGGGATATTCCATTTGAAACCATTGCTGAATGGACAGCGGGGGCACCCGCGAAGCGATTCGGCCTTCAGCAAAAAGGGAGGCTTGAAGAGGGGCGAGACGCGGATCTCGTTCTCGTCAGCATGGAGCCGTACACAGTCACAACAGAAACGATGTTTGCAAAACATAAGCAGAGCATTTATGAAGGACATACTTTCCCCTGCCGCATCTCGGCCACCTACAGCAGAGGACGGAGCGTGTACAGTGATGGGGAGAAAGCAGACAGCGGAATTGAGGGAGCATTGGTCGTTCCTTCGTAAGCCCGGCAGATTGAATTCTGCCGGTTTTTTTATGTCAGTGACTTTGGTTTTTAAAAATCAATCATCGTGGTATCTTTTTAAAAAGGGGGCTTTCGATGATGGAACACATCAAACACATACTAAACCAATCATGGTCGCTGCATACGAGTTCCAAATGGACGAAAGAATGCCCGGCATGCGGCCAATGCGGCGTGACGGCATTGGTGATACAGGAGCAATTCGGGGGCGATATTTTCAAAACAAAGGTCGGTGGGAGCTGGCATTTTTATAACAGCATAAATGGGGCTGTGTATGACTTTACGAGTGAACAGTTTCAGGAGCCTATTGAGTACCAAAATATCCCTTCCTCAAGAGAGGAGGCGTTTTTGGATACCAATGAGGAACAATATCAGCATCTGCGCTCAGCGTTTTTCCGCAATATGAACAGCATTTCCGAGGAAACCTGAAAACGCGTGTGATAAACTGGAAGAGAGGTGAATGATTGTGATTTATATCGGACTGACGGGATGGGGGGATCATGACAGCATTTATCCGCCGAAAACGGCCAGCCAGAAAAAATTGCAGGCCTATTCCTCCCATTTTCCGATCGTGGAATTAGACGCGAGCTTTTACGCGATTCAGCCGGCGCGCAACAATGAAAAGTGGGTGAAGGAAACACCGGAAACCTTCCAATTTATCATTAAAGCGTATCAGGGCATGACGGGGCATCAGCGCGGCGACATTCCGTTTGACTCCAAAGAGGAGATGTTTGATGCTTTTAAGCTGTCCTTAACGCCATATTTACATAGCAATAAGCTCGCCATGGTGCTGTTTCAATTTCCGCCGTGGTTTGACTGCAAGAAAGAAAATGTCGCTTATTTAAGATGGTGCAAAAATCAAATGGGCGATATTCCTTGCGCGCTTGAGTTCAGAAACCGCTCCTGGTTTTCGCCGCCATTTTATGAGCAGACGCTTTCCTTTATGAAAGCGGAAGGCTGGATTCACAGCGTATGTGATGAACCGCAAATCGGCGATGGAAGTGTCCCGACTGTGTTGCGGGCGACCGATGAAAACAAAACGCTCGTCAGGTTTCACGGACGCAATAAGCAGGGCTGGATGAAGCCTGATGGCGGGAAAAACTGGCGTGAGGTCAGATATTTATACCGCTATAACAAACAGGAGCTGGAAGACTGGAAAAAGCATCTGAATGAATTGCAGCAGCAGTGTAAAGATGTATTTGTCCTGTTCAACAACAATTCCGGCGGAGACGCCGCGGATAACGGCAAGCAGATGCTTGAACTGCTTGATATCGAGTACTCCGGACTTTCTCCGAGACAGCTCGATTTATTTTAGAAAAGAGGTTTTGATTGATGTCGTTTGTGATTTTGATCGTACTGGGATTTATTGCGGGTACGGTAGGAAGTTTGATTGGACTCGGCGGCGGGATTGTCATCGTTCCGGCCATGATGTTTTTAAGCGCGGTGACGCCGTATTTTCAGGATGTGACGCCGCAGGTCGCCATCGGGACTTCGCTTCTGGTCATTATTTTTACGGGTCTTTCCTCAACTTTGGCTTATATTAAATATAAAACGGTTGATTATAAAAGCGGGCTCATTTTCTTTATCGGTTCAGGTCCCGGCAGCATTATTGGGGCTTACGTGTCAAAGCTTTTTAATTCAAACTCGTTTTCCATTTGGTTTGGCATATTTATGATTCTTATTTCATTATCCTTAATGCTGAAAGCGAAGGCGCGGCCGGTAAACAAAGAGCACAGAGGAATAATACGGACTTTTCAGGATGATGCCGGAGAGCCCTATACTTACTCGTATCAGGCGCCTGTCGGGATTGCCATCGCCTTTGTTGTCGGCTTTTTAGGCGGGCTCTTTGGAATAGGCGGCGGCTCGCTGATGGTTCCGGCCATGATGCTGTTATTTCTGTTCCCGCCAAAGGTTGCGGTGGCAACGTCCATGTTCATTATTTTCCTGTCCTCTATGACAGGATCTGTTTCACATATCATGTCCGGGCATGTGAATTGGCTGTATGCCCTCGCACTTGTGCCCGGCGCTTGGTTCGGCGGAAGGCTTGGCGCCGCCATCAACCGAAAAATGCAGACGAAAACGATCGTTATGATTATGAGGATCGTATTAATTTTGATCGGCTGCCAGCTCATTTATGAAGGCATTTTCAGCTGAACGATTAGGGAGAGAATGGTATGAAAGAGAAGCTCCGCTTATATCACACAAATGATTTGCACAGCCATTTTGAAAATTGGCCAAAAATAACAGATTATATTGAGCAAAAAAGAAAAGAACATCAGTTGCACAGCGAAGAGACGCTCGTTTTTGATATTGGTGATCATATTGATCGTTTTCATTTTGTGACAGAGGCGACATTCGGAAAAGCCAATGTAGACCTCTTAAACCGTCTTGAAATTGATGGAGCGGCTATCGGCAATAACGAGGGGATTACGCTTCCTCATGAAGAGCTTGCTTCTTTATATGATCATGCCGAGTTTCCCGTTATCGTCTCTAATCTGTATGACAAAAACGGAAACCGCCCGTCCTGGGCGGTTCCTTACCATATCAAAACATTGGGAAACGGCATGACCATCGCTTTGTTAGGCGTAACGGTGCCGTATTATCCCGTATATGACAAGCTGGAATGGACTGTTACTGATGCGCTCGAAAGTATAAAAGAAACCATACAGGAAGTGAAAGGACAGGCTGATATCATCGTTCTCCTGTCGCATTTGGGAATTCTTGACGATCAAGCGGTTGCTGAAGCGGTTCCGGAGATTGACGTTATCCTCGAGTCTCATACTCACCATCTGCTTGAAAATGGACAGATGGTCAACGGCGTATTGCTTGCCAGCGCTGAGAAATACGGAAACTATGTCGGCTGTGTAGACATCACGATGGACACTGAAAAGCGAAAAATCATCAGCAAAACAGCGTCTGTTCAAAACATGGCTGAATGGACAGGGGAATCGGCGGAAACCAAAGCATTTCTTGAGGAAAAAGAGCGTGAAGCCAAGGAAAAGCTGTCCGTTGCCGTTGCGGAGCTTGCGCAAGATGCTGAAGTCAAGTGGTTTGAAGAATCTGATCTGCCTTTACTTTTGGCATATGCGTTAAAGGAATGGTGCGGAGCCGACATCAGCATGGTGAATTCCGGCGTCATCCTCGGACCGCTTAAAGCCGGCCCGGTGACCAAGCTTGACCTGCACCGCATCTGCCCTCACCCCATCAACCCGGTTACTGTCCGCCTGACGGGAGAGGAACTGAAGGAAACGATTGTTCATGCCGCTTCGGAACAGATAGAGCAGCTCCGAATTAAAGGATTGGGCTTCCGGGGAGAAGTGATGGGAAAAATGGTGTACGCGGGTGTCGATGTCGAAACAAAACGGCTGGACGATGGGATGACCCACGTCACCCGGATTACGCTGAACGGAGCTGACATAGATAAAAATAAACAATACGCTGTGGCCGTGCTTGACATGTTTACGCTCGGCAGGCTGTTTCCAATCATCCGCGACGCCGAGGTAAAAGAATATTTTATGCCGGAATTTTTGCGGGATCTGCTTGCCTGGAAGCTTGCACAATAAGGAGGTCAGCCCACAACAAGCCGTGCCCTTCATCATAAAGTGATGAAGGAAGGGAGTGGTTGACGTGGTAAATCTGACACCGATTATGATCGAAGGACAGCCTTTTACAGCTGTGACAGTAAAGCTTCCAAAAACAAATTTCATGGCAGTTTCCAATGATCACGGATACATTATGTGCGGCGCGCTTGATGTGGCGCTGCTGAATGAAAAATTAAAGGAGCGTGGAATTGTGGCGGGACGGGCGGTTGGTGTGCGAACAATTGACCAGCTGTTAGACGCCCCTTTAGAATCCGTCACATATGCCGCAGAAGATCTTGGCATTCATGCCGGCATGAGCGGCAGAGAAGCGCTTTTAAAAATGGTGAAATAAAATAAATTGGCCCGGCTATTACTATGTCCCCCCTTACAAGCATACATTGTGATATGTAAGGGGGGATTTTCTTGCCAAGATATCGCGGCCCTCTTCGCAAGAGAGGACCTTTGCCTTTCCGGTACGTGCTGCTGCTGTCACTCGTATTTTTTATCATATCAACAACAGTCAGCCTTTGGATTATCAACGGCTCGATTAAACCGGTATTAATGAGCATCGGTGAAATGGAAACGAAGCGTGTGGCAACAGAGGTGATTCAGGATTCGATTGAGGATTATATGTCTGACAGCGAAAATATGAAAGATATGTTTCAAATGAATTCTGATGAAAACGGAAATTTAACGACAATCGATTTTAATACACAGATTATAAACAGTGTGAAAACAAAGGTGACAAAACAGCTTCAGTCTCATCTGAAAGAGATGGAAACCCACACCGGACACAGCGGCGCCAGTGAAAATATTATGATCAACATCCCATTGGGACAGGTGACAGGAAACAGCCTTCTTGGAAACCTCGGCCCGAAAATCCCGGTCCGGTTTAATTTGATCGGTGACGCCTTTACGGACGTCAAAACAAAAATAAAGCCATACGGCATTAATAACGCACTTATTGATATCAGCATCTTCGTAGAAATTAAAGTGAAGGTCATCATCCCGTTCGCAAGCAAAACGGCCGTGGTCACCAATAATGTTCCTGTATCAATTAAAGCAGTGCAGGGCGAAGTGCCGCAATTTTATAACGGAAGCGGCGGTTCAGGTGTTACGCCTTCTGTCCAGCTTCCAAGCAGCAAAGAAGAAGACAGCCATGATTCAAAAAATGAAAAAAACAGCAAATAAAGCCGCCTTTTCATGAGGCGGCTTTCGTCATTTCTTTTTCTTGTACTCATAGCGCTCCCACGCTCTCAAATGTGGATAAGGATCAAACGACCATTCAGTTTTTCCATTATCCTTATACATGCCATAGTGCAGGTGCGGCGGAAATTTTCCGGCCGTGCCAGGCGGGCCGTATCCTGAGCTGCCCACTGACCCGATCACTTGGCCGGGCTCAACGATCTGCCCTGTTTTAATGCCCTTTGCAAACCCATTGAGATGGGCGAAATAATGATACGTATTGTTAATATCTCTGATGCCGATTCTCCATCCTCCAAAGCGGTTCCAGCCTTTCATTTCAATGACGCCGTAACAGGTGGATTTAACAGGAAGGCCGTAGTGGGCAAAGAGATCTGTTCCTTCATGAATCCGCCTTCCCCCAAAGCCGCGGGCGTCTCCCCACGTGCTGCGGTAGCTGTAATCCGTTCTGATCGGAAGCGGAAATGCATGCTCGCCCAAATCAATATGACCGTAAGCCTTAAACAGCTTCATGAACTCTGATATGATTCCCACCGTTTGATCACGGCGGTAATAATTCCAGAGCCCGATGCGGATATTCTCCTCATCTGTGCCGTACGACAGCAGATATTGTGCGAATGTATACAGAATGTCTTCATCATTGCTGACCTCGGCTTTCCCGTCGCCGTCACCGTCCATTCCGATTCCGTCAAACACTTTTATGCTTAACGGCGCATCGTCTTTCAGATTCGGGTTTTCTGGTCCGCTCCAGATCTCATCCGGTACATAGATGCTGATGATTCCCGTTTTGTCAGGCAGATCCTTTCTGTTGCTCCGCACATTCTCCTCGTATTGATCAACAGCGGCAAGCGCATACCAAGGAATCTGCGTTACAGCCTCGACTTTATGATATAATTCCATCCGTTTGGAAAGCACCGGATCTGAAAGCTCTTTACCAGACGCATAAGGTTCAAATGCAAACAAAAGGAGAAGAAGGGCAGATAACACAACTTTCACAAAATAATCTCCTTTCAATATTGAATACACATAGTTTGCGGCAACCCGGCGAGAAAATGTCAGTAATCATCTTCCCTTGTCGAGAAATTTTTCCTATGTTAAAGTGTCTAAAGAAAAGACTTTCTTTAGTTAGAAAAACATTATTTTTGTTGCAGAAATGAAAAAACTGCACCTATCTCGTTTTCAGAATGTTTCGTGTCAGAAATTGAGTATATTGGATATTGGAGATGATGGGAATTGGCAAAGAAAGACGAACACCTCAGAAAGCCCGAATGGCTCAAAATCAAATTAAATACAAATGAAAATTATACAGGACTCAAAAAACTCATGCGGGAAAACAATCTGCACACCGTATGTGAAGAAGCAAAATGTCCGAATATTCATGAATGCTGGGCAGTGAGACGTACAGCGACATTTATGATCTTAGGATCCGTTTGTACGAGAGCGTGCCGTTTCTGCGCAGTCAAAACGGGCCTTCCGACTGAGCTTGACCTGCAAGAGCCGGAACGCGTAGCAGATTCCGTCGCTCTGATGAATCTGAAACACGCGGTTATCACAGCTGTTGCGCGTGATGACCAAAAAGACGGCGGTGCGGGTATTTTCGCGGAAACTGTCCGTGCAATCCGCAGAAAAAGCCCGTTCACAACGATTGAGGTGCTTCCGTCAGATATGGGCGGAAACTATGATAACTTAAAAACGTTAATGGATACGCGCCCTGACATCCTGAATCACAATATCGAAACGGTTCGCCGCCTGACGCCAAGAGTCCGCGCGCGTGCGACGTACGACCGTTCGTTGGAATTTTTGCGCCGCGCGAAAGAAATGCAGCCTGACATCCCGACAAAATCAAGCATCATGATCGGACTCGGTGAAACGAAAGAAGAAATTATCGAAGTGATGGACGACCTCTTGGCAAACAATGTTGATATTATGGCAATAGGCCAATATCTGCAGCCGTCGAAGAAGCACTTAAAAGTCCAAAAATATTATCACCCTGATGAATTTGCAGAATTGAAGGAAATCGCGATGCAAAAAGGCTTCAGCCACTGTGAAGCCGGTCCGCTTGTCCGTTCCTCCTACCATGCGGATGAACAGGTTAACGAAGCATCTAAAAAACGCCAAGCGCAAGCATAATGCCAAAACGCCAGATCATCTGGCGTTTTTGTCATTCCTATTCGTTTCCTTGTCCTGGCGTGTTTCTCCATTGGCATTTTCGTTTTCCGAGACAGGGCTTCCTTGCGGGGAGGTTTTCATTTCTTGTATCGTCCCCGACATGATGTCTCTGACATCTCTTGAACCGGAACCGAGATTGCTGTAATTTTTGATGGCCTGCATGTGATTTGGATTGTCGGAAATGTACACATGATAGTAACGCGGAATCACCGAAACCGCCGTTTTTTTCACTTGATCAGCTGTCAGCTCACGGTTATTCGAATCTGTTTTGTACACGACAAGCGCTTCTTGGTCAGTGACAAGCGCTGCGGCATCTTGAATATGAGGGAGCTGAACCGTTAAGCTTGATATGATGTGAGCGGTTTCTTCACGGTCTGGCGCCGGTGTCTCCTGCTGTTCGCCGTCAAATTGTTCTTTTTGATAGCGGACATAACCAAACTGTTCATTCTCATCATGCCTGTTAAAAGCTTCATTGCGGTCAGATACATGAATGGGCCTGGTTTCATTTTGATGCTGGGCATTCTGTTCAGCGTTATTGAGTCCTGCGCCTCCGCATCCGGATAAAAGCCCGGTCATCAGGCAGAGGCTGACAGCAGTTCGCTTCATTTGTAATCCCTCCTCATGTGTAGGGTAGCCAAATCACACGAATTATTCTTTAGCAATTGATGGGGACGGGGCAATGAATTATGATAGGAATGAGTGAAAAAGAGGTGAGATCATGATTCTTATTCAAAATGCCGAATTTGAGCTGGTGCACAATTTCAAAGACGGCTTCAACGAAGAGGCTTTTAAAGCCCGTTATTCCGATATTTTAAATAAATACGATTACATTGTGGGAGACTGGGGATACGGCCAGCTCAGGCTCAAGGGCTTCTTTGACGACCAGAATCAAAAGGCGACCTTTGAAACGAAAATCAGCACATTGGACGAATACATTTACGAATACTGTAATTTCGGCTGTGCGTATTTTGTCTTAAAACGGATCAGAAAATAACCATTACACAAAGGGGATGCTGTCATGTATTTTGTTGACAGAAACAAGATAGAGCATACACTCGGGTTCTTCGAGCGTCAGCTGGAGCTGTTTCATTCGCAAACAGACTGGAAATCCGAGATCGAGGGGCTCGCGCTTGAACGCATCGGCCACCTGTTAATCGAATGCATTCTCGATACAGGAAATGACATGATTGACGGTTTTATTATGCGGGACCCGGGCAGCTATGATGATATCATGGACATACTGGTTGATGAAAAAGTCGTAACGGAAGAAGAGGGGGCAGAGCTGAAGCAATTGATTGCGTACCGAAAAACATTGGTTCAGCAATACCAGCTCGCTGACAGTGCAGAGCTTTACAAGCTGATCACCGCGCATCTAGCGGTCCTTCAAGTCTTTCCGAAACGAATCAGAAGCTACTTGGAAACAGAGCTGGGCCCTGTTTCCGCGTTTAAATAACGACAGGAAAGCCACAGGAGTGTTTAAAAATGAAAACATATAAAGGATATCTAATTGATTTAGACGGAACGATGTACAACGGCACAGAAAAAATCGAGGAAGCTTGTGAATTTGTCAGAACGCTGAAAGACCGCGGCATTCCTTATCTTTTTGTGACAAACAACTCTTCCCGCACACCGAAGCAGGTGGCGGACAAGCTGGTCTCTTTTGACATTCCGGCAACAGAGGAGCAGGTTTTTACGACAAGCATGGCGACTGCCCAGCATATCGCCCAGCAGAAAAAAGACGCGTCTGTGTATGTGATCGGGGAAGAAGGAATTCGCCAGGCGATTGAAGAAAACGGCCTGACCTTTGCAGAGGAAGAGGCGGACTTTGTTGTTGTCGGAATTGACCGCGGGATTACATACGAAAAACTTGCCGTCGGCTGCCTCGCAATCAGAAATGGCGCCCGCTTTATTTCCACAAACGGTGACATTGCCATACCGACTGAAAGAGGCCTCCTGCCGGGCAACGGTTCACTGACCTCTGTGTTAACCGTATCCACAGGCGTGCAGCCGGTATTTATCGGCAAGCCGGAATCCATCATCATGGAGCAGGCGATGCGTGTTCTCGGCACTGATGTATCCGAAACACTTATGGTCGGCGACAACTACGCGACTGACATTATGGCAGGCATTAATGCAGGGATGGATACGCTGCTTGTCCACACAGGCGTAACGAAAAGAGAGCATATGACAGACGATATGGAAAAACCGACTCACGCTATTGATTCTCTGACTGAGTGGATTCAGCATATATAAAAAAGGGCGCCCCAAAAGGGTGCCCTTTATTCTGTATGCCGCGCGCGGTGTGCAAGCCTGCTGGAGGCCGCAGCGGAAATGGCGCCGACAATGTCATCAAGAAATGTATGGCATTCGCCGGTTGATTTATCATTTAAACGGCCGAGGATACCGGGTTTTTCTTTGTCGATGTAGCCATAGTTTGTAAACCCGATGGACCCGTAAATATTCACGATGGAAAATGCCAGAACTTCATCTACTCCATATAGGCTTTCATCTATCTCCAGCATCGTTTGCAGCGGTTCAGACAGTTTTTTCTGCTCAGCAAGAACGTCCAATTCAATGCCCGTTAAAATCGCGTTTTGCACCTCACGCTTTGCGAGGACCCGATTCACATTCAACGTGCATTCATCCATGGTTAAATCCGGATGATATTTTTTCTGCAGAAAAAAGACAAGCTCGGCAATATCGGATACCTCAACGCCGCGCTCCTTCATCCGTTCTCTTGCTTTGGCTTCCATCTGACTGATTTGTTCTTTATCTGACATCAACTTCACCCAATCTTTTTTTACTAGTTTATACAAAACGTACGAGATGTTTACGACTTTTTCTTGCTCCTTCGTCGGATTAAAATATGTATTCATAATTCCGCCTGTGTATGACTACGATGTGATGAGCCCTAATTCAACAGGCAGGTGATCATTGTGAAAGGCACAATAAAAGAAAAATACGGCATTCATATCAGGCAGCTTTCAATGTATCAGCATACGTATCAATGCTTTCAAACACCGAATTCCTTCTTTTTGATTGTTCCCGTTTCCCATTTTTCAGACGAGGAGCTGACGGAGCTTTATTACATGAGTCAGTATTTACAAGAACAAAGTGACCCATACGTTTCCGTTTTTATCTTTACAAAAGAGGGCGAGCTGACCTTTGAACATGAAGGAAAAACGTACGCCCTGCTGAAGGCGGCCCCTCCTTTTTCAAACCGGGCATTTTCCATAGGGACAGAACTGGCGGAGTTTCATCGAAAGGGCAGAGGATACCCGTACGAAGTGAAGGAGGCCGGAAGAATCGGACAGTGGAAAGACCTGTGGGGAAAACGCATTGATCAGCTTGAAGCGTTTTGGCAGCGAAAGGTTCATACCCCTCCGCACGAGCCCTTTGATAAAAAAATGATTGAATCGTTTCCATATTATTTAGGACTGTCAGAAAACGCGATTCAATATTTAGTCGATACTGAGCTCGATGACAAACCGCAAGCAGCTGATTCAGGAACAATATGCCATCAGAGGATGGAAAGAAATACGTGGTCTTCTGAATCCCTTATCAGGATTCCGGCTGACTGGGTATTTGACCACGCTGCACGCGATTTAGCCGAATATATGAGACACACATTTTTGCATCATCGTGATGATTTTAACCGGCAGGGCTTTCGCTTTTTGCAGGAATACGAGCAAATCACACCGCTGTCTTCATTTTCGAAACGTCTTTTGTACAGCCGTCTCCTTTTTCCGCTTCATTATTATGAAATCGTGGAAGGCTACTATATTTCTTCAGAATCGGAAAAGCACTATTATGAAGAGCAGCTCGACTACATTCTCAGCGATTCGGGCTATGAACAATTTCTGAATGCCGCCCAGGAGTTTATGAACATGAGAGCGCAGAACATTTTTGTCCCCCCTGTCAGCTGGCTCGGAAAGGGCGGCTTGTAAGGAAGGAGAAAATCTGACAAAAATAATTAGAAAATAAAGAATCTTGTCATATCAATTGGTTAAGCGTTTACATTCGCAAAATTCAGCAGATTGTTGTCTTGTCAAAACAGAAATGGGCTTATATAATATTTGTAACTTATATGTCTGTGTTGAGTTAACAATTGTCTCTCTTGAGAGGACAATCCGAAGAAGGGTGGAGTTTTTTTGAAAGCAATTCGTGTAGGGCTTTTAGGCTTAGGTACCGTCGGAAGCGGTGTCGTTAAAATTATTCAAGACCATCAGGATAAGCTGATGCATCAGGTTGGCTGTCCAATTACAATAAAAAAAGTGCTTGTGAAAGATTTAGAGAAAAAAAGAGAAGTAGATTTGCCGAAGGAAGTGCTCACGACAGAAGTATATGATGTGATCGACGATCCAGATGTTGATGTCATCATCGAGGTGATCGGCGGTGTTGAGCAGACAAAGCAATATTTGCTTGACGCTTTGAGATCGAAAAAACACGTTGTCACGGCAAACAAAGATTTAATGGCCGTGTACGGTTCTGAACTGCTAGCTGAAGCAAAGGAAAATGGCTGTGATATTTACTTCGAAGCCAGCGTTGCCGGCGGGATTCCAATTCTTCGCACATTAGAGGAAGGCCTCTCATCAGACAGGATTACTAAAATGATGGGAATCGTAAACGGAACAACGAACTTTATCTTAACCAAAATGATTAAAGAGAAAAGCCCTTACGAGGAAGTGCTTAAGGAAGCGCAGGATCTCGGGTTTGCCGAAGCTGACCCGACTTCAGATGTGGAAGGGCTCGACGCCGCACGGAAAATGGCAATATTGGCGCGTCTCGGCTTCTCAATGAACGTCGATCTGGAAGATGTCAAAGTGAAGGGGATCTCCCAGATTACAGACGAGGATATCAGCTTCAGCAAACGCCTCGGCTACACAATGAAGCTGATCGGAATTGCCCAGCGTGACGGCAGCAAAATTGAAGTCAGCGTTCAGCCGACGCTGCTTCCAGATCACCATCCGCTTTCTGCCGTGCATAATGAATATAACGCCGTCTACGTGTATGGCGAAGCTGTCGGAGAGACGATGTTCTATGGCCCGGGAGCGGGAAGCATGCCGACAGCCACATCAGTTGTGTCTGACCTGGTTGCTGTCATGAAAAACATGCGTCTCGGCGTAACCGGCAACAGCTTTGTTGCGCCGCAATATGAGAAAAACATGAAGTCGCCGTCCGATATTTATGCACAGCAATTTTTGAGAATTCACGTGAAGGATGAGGTAGGCTCATTCTCGAAAATCACGTCTGTGTTCTCAGAACGGGGCGTCAGCTTTGAGAAAATTCTTCAGCTGCCGATTAAGGGGCATGATGAGTTAGCAGAAATCGTCATCGTCACACACCACACATCAGAAGCTGATTTCAGTGATATCCTGCAAAACTTAAATGATTTGGAAGTCGTTCAAGAAGTCAAAAGCACATATCGTGTAGAAGGGAACGGTTGGAGCTAATGTGGAAAGGACTTATCCATCAATATAAAGAGTTTTTACCCGTAACGGATCAAACACCGGCGCTTACGTTACATGAAGGCAATACGCCGCTCATTCATTTGCCGAAGCTGTCTGAACAGCTCGGGATTGAGCTCCATGTCAAAACAGAAGGCGTAAACCCTACTGGATCTTTTAAAGACCGCGGGATGGTCATGGCGGTGGCAAAGGCGAAAGAAGAAGGCAACGACACGATTATGTGCGCGTCAACCGGAAATACATCAGCGGCTGCGGCTGCTTATGCAGCCCGCGCCGATATGAAATGTATTGTCATCATCCCGAACGGGAAAATCGCGTTTGGCAAGCTCGCTCAAGCAGTCATGTACGGAGCTGAAATCATTGCGATCGACGGCAACTTTGACGATGCCCTTAAAATTGTCCGTTCAATTTGTGAAAAATCACCGATCGCGCTTGTCAACTCGGTCAACCCTTACCGCATCGAAGGCCAAAAAACAGCTGCCTTTGAAGTATGCGAACAGCTGGGCGAAGCACCGGACGTTTTGGCGATTCCGGTCGGAAATGCGGGAAACATCACAGCGTACTGGAAGGGCTTCAAAGAATATCATGAGAAAAACGGCACTGGCCTTCCGAAAATGCGCGGTTTTGAAGCGGAAGGTGCGGCTGCGATCGTCCGCAACGAAGTCATTGAAAACCCGGAAACAGTGGCAACAGCGATTCGTATCGGAAACCCGGCAAGCTGGGATAAAGCTGTAAAAGCGGCTGAGGAGTCCAATGGGAAAATTGACGAAGTCACTGACGATGAAATTCTTCATGCGTATCAGCTGATTGCCCGTGAAGAAGGCGTGTTTGCAGAACCGGGCTCCTGCGCATCTATTGCAGGTGTGCTGAAACAAGTAAAATCCGGAGAAATTCCGAAAGGCAGCAAGGTTGTGGCTGTGTTAACAGGGAACGGGCTGAAAGACCCGAACACAGCGGTCGACATTTCTGAAATGAAGCCGGTCACCCTGCCGACTGATGAAGACAGCATCCTCGAATACTTAAAAGGAGCGGCCCGTGTATGAACGATGCCGACATGCTGTTCTCTGTCACTGTTCCAGGAAGCACGGCTAACCTAGGCCCCGGCTTTGATTCAGTCGGAATGGCGCTCAGCAGATATTTAAAGCTGACCGTCTTTGAAAGCGATCAATGGTCTTTTGAAGCTGAAACAGAAACAGTCGCCGGAATTCCGGCGGGTACAGATAATATGATCTATCAAGTGGCGAAACGGACGGCAGATATGTACGGAAAAGCAATGCCTCCTGCACATGTGAAAGTGTGGAGCGACATCCCGCTTGCACGCGGTCTTGGCAGCAGTGCTGCGGCCATAGTGGCGGCTATAGAACTGGCAGACGAATTATGCGGTTTACAGCTCTCCGAAGCAGACAAGCTGCATTTAGCCAGCCTTGAAGAAGGACATCCGGACAATGCAGGCGCTTCTCTCGTCGGCGGGCTTGTGATCGGACTGCATGAAGACGACGAGACGCAAATGATCCGCGTGCCGGATGCCGACATTGATGTTGTGGTTGTCATTCCTTTTTACGAGGTGCTGACAAGAGACGCGCGGGACGTGCTCCCGGCAGAGTTTCCATATGCGGACGCTGTAAAAGCCAGCGCCGTCAGCAACATTCTCATCGCGGCGATCATGTCAAAGGATTGGCCGCTCGTCGGAAAAATCATGAAAAAGGATATGTTCCATCAGCCGTATCGGGCGATGCTTGTCCCGGAATTGTCTAAAGTGGAGCATGTTGCCGAGATGAAAGGCGCTTATGGAACTGCCCTCAGCGGAGCGGGCCCGACGATTCTCGTCATGACCGAAAAAGGAAAAGGAGAAGCGCTGAAAGAGCAGCTCGCACTTCATTTCCCGCATTGTGAAGTCGACGCTTTGACCGTTCCGAAAGAGGGAAGTATAATAGAGCGAAATCCTTTCTATCAAGTGAAAAGTGTATAGTTCATTCCAAGCGTTCCTCAGCGTCAGCGGAGGACGCTTTTTTTCTTCATGATATAAAGGGATTTTTATTTAGAAAAACGAAATACATGTAAAAAGGAGGAGATTGGTATGAAAAAGCTGATGACCGCGGAAGATATGACAGCCATTGTCT
This sequence comes from Bacillus sp. FSL R5-0434, assembly GCF_038004745.1. Classification (NCBI taxonomy): domain Bacteria; kingdom Bacillati; phylum Bacillota; class Bacilli; order Caryophanales; family Bacillaceae; genus Bacillus; species Bacillus sp. FSL R5-0434. The sequence continues at coordinate 3,218,294 of NZ_JBBORV010000001.1, read as the reverse complement.
CGGTGACAGACCCTCAATACGCCCCGGACGGCAAGCGTGCGGCTTATGTGAAGTCACAAGCAAACAAAGAGAAAGATTCATATACTTCAAATATATGGGTATATGATGCGGAAAGCGGCGCGTCCATTCCTTGGACACATGGAGAAAAGCGGAACACTGATCCTAGATGGTCTCCGGACGGACGCCAGATTGCGTTTGTTTCTGACCGTGATGGCGATGTGTCTCAGCTTTATATAATGAGCGCTGAAGGCGGGGAAGCAAAAAAACTGACTGATATTCCGTATGGCGTGTCTCAGCCGGTATGGTCTCCGGATGGAGAGTCAGTGCTTGTCACGGTCAGCCTGGGAGATGAAGAAAGTGTTTATGATCAAGAGAAAACGGAACCCGACAGCTTTGAACCGGTTGAAGTGCATGGTTTAGCCTATAAACGGGATGGAAAAGGGCTGACGAGAGGCGCGTATGCGCAGCTTGTGCTTGTCAGCGTGAAGTCTGGTGAGGTAAAACAGCTGACTAATGAAAAAGCTGACCACTTCGATCCGGCTTTTTCTCCTGACGGCAAATCTCTCGTTTTTTCGGCTAATTTGACTGAAACGGATGATGCCAGCAAGCCGCACGATGTCTGCATGGTGTCGCTGGAGGCTGAAGATCTCAAGCTGATTACCTCTCATCGCGGCTCATTCGGACCCAGCTCTTTTTCACCGGACGGAAGGTACCTTGCTTTGCTTGGGCATGAACAGGAATATCGGAATGCAACGCTAGAAAAAGCGTGGCTTTATGATATAGAGCAAGACCGCCTTACGTGTCTCACTGATATGTTGGACGTTCACTTAGCGGATGCGTTGATTGGAGACTCACTGATAGGAGGAGCTGAACAGCGCCCGGTTTGGACAAAAGACAGTCAAGGGTTTTATGTCATCGGCACAGAACAAGGCAGCACGGGAATCTATTATGTTTCTATAGAAGGACTCGTATATCCGATTCGGTTAGAAAAAGAATATATCAACAGCTTTTCCATTCATCCTGATGAACAAAGCTTTATTGCCAGTATGACAAAGCCCGACAGACCTAGTGAGCTATACAGCATTCCGCTTGGACAGGAAGAAAAACGGCTGACTGATGCGAATGACAAGTTTGTTGACGAGCACCTCATTTCGTTACCTGAAGACATTCAATATGTGACAGAAGACGGGATGACGGTGAACGGCTGGCTGATGAAACCTGCTCAGGCTGCAGAGGGCAAAAACTATCCGCTTATTCTCAATATACACGGCGGTCCGCATATGATGTACGGGCATACATATTTTCACGAATTTCAGGTGCTGGCGGCGAAAGGATATGCAGTGGTTTATGTAAATCCAAGAGGAAGCCATGGCTACGGACAGGAATTTGTGAACGCAGTCAGAGGGGATTACGGCGGAAAAGACTATCAGGACGTGATGCAGGCAGTGGATGAGGCGATCAAAAGAGACTCGCAGATTGATGCCGAGCGGATAGGCGTCACAGGCGGAAGCTACGGAGGCTTTATGACCAACTGGATCGTGGGGCAGACAAATCGTTTTAAAGCAGCTGTCACTCAGCGTTCGATTTCAAACTGGCTCAGCTTTCACGGCGTTAGTGATATCGGCTATTTTTTCACGGACTGGCAGCTTGAGCATGACATGTTTACCGATACAGAAAAACTGTGGGACCGTTCCCCTTTAAAATATGCGGCAAATGTGGAGACGCCCCTTTTAATTCTTCATGGCGAACGTGATGACCGGTGCCCGATTGAACAGGCTGAACAGCTTTTTATCGCCTTGAAAAAAATGGACAAGGAAACCGTGCTGGTCCGTTTTCCGAAAGCGACGCATAATTTGTCACGCAGCGGACACCCGGGACAGCGGATCAAGCGCCTGGCCTATATAAGCTCATGGTTTGACCAATATCTCTCATAAAAAAAGCCAGGCTGATCAAATATCAGCCTGGCTGCTTTATTAAAAGACTTGTTCTACTTCAATTACACCCGGCACTTCTTCAAGAAGAGCGCGTTCAATTCCGGCTTTCAGCGTAATTGTTGAACTTGGGCAGCTGCCGCATGCGCCTAGAAGACGAAGTTTAACAATACCTTCATCAACGTCTACAAGCTCACAGTCACCGCCGTCACGAAGTAAAAACGGACGAAGTTTGTCCAGTACTTCCTGCACCTGTTCTTTCATTTCAACTTCAGTCATGACATTCGCTCCTTTCGTCGTCATAAAACCATTATATTCAGTGTAACAATAAAAATCTATTGTTTGGTTTGCAGAATTGCTCCCATTATTATAGCACATTCAGACTTGAACACAAAAACGGTTTTTTTCTATAAAAACGTCTTTTGTCTCTGTATACTTAATAGAAAGAATGTAACGCAGAGAAATGGGGGCACTTATCAATGACCAAAACAGTCATGCTCAGCGTATATGGGGCAGAAACCGTTTGTGCAAGCTGTGTCAATATGCCGACGGCTAAAGATACATATGAATGGCTTGAGGCTGCGCTGAAAAGAAAATATCCGAATCAGCCTTTTGAAATCCAATACATCGACATTTACGAGCCGCCTGACGTCGAAAACGTAAAACAGCTTGCGGAAAAAATTAGAAATGACGAATATTTTTATCCGCTCGTCCTCGTAGAAAATAAAATTGTCGGAGAAGGCAATCCGAAATTGAAGGATGTATATGAGGAAATGGAGAGATACGGTTATACAGAAAACCGCTGACTTCATCAGCGGTTCTGCTATTATCCGTTATGGTGTTTGTACATCCACAGCAAGCCGGATTTCAGCAAACGCGGAACACGGCCGATCAGCGGCCGGTCAGCAACAAGTCCGAAGCCGGCTTTTTTTCCGAGTGAACCTAAAACGCCTTTCAGCTTAAACTGAGGCATTGATTCAGGAAGGGCTTCACCATTCCAGCGTTTTTGCAATATTTGGACAATCTGTTCAGCTTGAGCTTCTGCCAGCTGGGCACTCGGTGCGTGAGGAAGGCTGGCACAATCTCCGACAACGTACAGATGTTCATCACCCGGGACATTGTGATGAGGGGTTAACACGACACGGCCTTGTGCGTCCTTTTCCACATCCAAGTCTCTGACGACTTTATTCGGCTGTATGCCGGCTGTCCATACGATGGCGTCTGCGGAAATTGCGTCATCGTGGTTATACACAACGCCTTCTTCTACTCTTGTGATATTTGCCCTGTTAATAATGCGGACACCGTGCTCTTCGAACCATTTTTGCACATATTTGCTCAAACGCTCGGGAAAGCTTGATAAAATGAGATCTCCGCGGTCAAACAAAATAATGTTCAGATCGTCACGGCTTTCTCTTAATTCACTTGCAAGTTCAACGCCGCTAAGGCCTGCTCCGACAATGGCAACAGTCGCTTCGGCGCATAAGTTGTTCAGCTTTTGATAGGTTTCGCGGGACTGATCGATGGTTTGAATGCTGTAGGTGAATTCGGGCGCTCCCGGCACGTTATGATATTTATCCTCGCAGCCGAGCCCGATCACTGCGTCATCGTAAGAAATCGGTTCGCGGTCATGGAACAGCACTTGTTTTTGTGCAATATCAATTGATGAAATATCGCCGTACTCGACATCCAGGCGAGGGTGCTCTGGGAACGTCACTCTGATATGGTGGTCAGAAATTGTGCCTGCGGCAAGGGCATAATATTCTGTTTTTAAGCAGTGATAAGGATTTCTGTCAATTAACGTGATTGAAACATCATGAGGCAGCTGGTTGGGCAATAAGCGATGAAGAACACGCATGTTTCCGTAACCTCCGCCGATCAAGACCAATTTTTTCATTTGAATTCCCCTTTAACCCGAAGAGTATGATAGACACATTGATGAAAAATACGAACTTTGTAAAATAACATCTAGAATTATATCGAATTTGATCTAAAATCACAATATTAGTTTCAAAATAACCTACAAATTAGCCTTAAAACGCAAATTAGTAAAACGTTATTGCAGGAATGATATGTTACGATAATAAATTTTAATGCGTTCGTTGTCTTTGACGAATAGTGAAAAATTCGCGATAATGTTCATATGTGAGGTGAAACCGCATGAATCCAATGATTGAATTTTGTGTCAGCAATCTGGCTCACGGCTCTCAGGAAGCCCGAGCGATTTTAGAGAAAGATCCGAATCTGGATGTTCTTGAATACGGCTGTTTAAGCTATTGCGGGAAATGTATGGAATCACTATTCGCTCTAGTAAACGGAGAAGTCGTTACGGGTGAAACACCTGCTGAGCTTGTTGAGAATATATATACATTTATTGAAGAAAACCCAATGTTTTGAAGAAAAGGGCCTGTCTCAGGCCCTTTTTTATTTTGCGGTACAAAAGTACTGAAAAAATGTGTAGACATCAAAAAATATTATTGTTATCGTATAAAAGATTTGTTTTAAATAAATTTTAAGAGGTGTAGGTGTATTCATGAATGTTCTTTGGGGACTGCTCGGCGCAGTTGGGATAATCGCCATCGCGTTTTTATTTTCAGAAAAGAAAAGCAATATTAGAATAAGAACCGTCATCGTTGGTTTATGTATACAGGTGGCGTTTGGATACATCGTGTTGAAATGGGAAGCGGGACGCGCTGTTTTTTTATGGTTTTCAAGCCGTGTACAGCTTCTGATTGATTATGCGAATGAAGGCATCAGTTTCATATTTGGGCCGCTTTTAAAAGTCGGCGACAGCCCGGCGTTTGCATTAAGTGTACTGCCTGTTATCATTTTCTTCTCAGCACTGATCGCAGTTTTATATCATTTGAAAATCATGCAGCTCATTTTCCGTGTGATCGGCGGCGGATTGTCGAAACTTCTTGGGACAAGCAAAACGGAATCTCTTGCGGCTGCTGCTAATATTTTTGTAGGGCAATCGGAATCTCCGTTAGTGATCAGGCCCCTCATTGCAGGACTGACGCGCTCTGAACTGTTTACAATTATGACGAGCGGTCTATCGGCTGTTGCGGGTTCAACTTTGTTTGGCTACGCCCTTCTCGGTATTCCGATTGAATACTTGCTCGCGGCGAGCTTCATGGCTGCTCCTGCGGGTCTGGTATTCGGAAAATTACTCATTCCTGAAACGGAAACGCCGCAAACAGTAAAAGGCGATTTCAAAATGGATGAAGGCGAAGAAGCGGCCAATGTGATTGACGCGGCTGCAAAGGGTGCGTCAACAGGTCTGCAAATTGCGCTGAACGTTGGTGCGATGCTGCTTGCATTCGTCGCATTAATCGCCGTGGTCAATGGTATTCTCGGCGGTGTTTTCGGCTTGTTCGGTTTAAAAGATGTCACATTAGAATCTATCCTCGGCTATGTGTTTTCTCCAATCGCCTTTATGATTGGTGTGCCATGGCATGAAGCCTTGCATGCCGGAAGCTTTATCGGCCAGAAATTGGTGCTGAATGAGTTTGTCGCTTATTCTAACTTCGGTCCGCACATCGGCGAGTTTTCTAAAAAAACCGCTACGATTATCAGTTTTGCGTTATGCGGGTTCGCAAATTTCTCTTCGATTGCGATTATGCTCGGTACGCTTGGCGGTTTAGCGCCAAGCCGCCGCTCAGATATCGCACGCCTCGGGTTAAAGGCTGTTCTGGCGGGAACATTAGCCAATCTGCTGAGCGCGGCTATTGCCGGCATGTTCATATAAAAGATAAAAGCTCCTTGCGTCATTGCAAGGAGCTTTTATGTATGAAAAACGGGGGATAATTGTATTGTGTCCGTTTATAATAGCTTTTATACTAAGAAAAAGAGAAAAAGTTGGAGGCATCTATGAACTCATTTCGATTTACCAAAATGCACGGACTTGGAAACAGCTATATATACGTGAATCAATTTGAAGAACAACTGCCGGAAGAACAACTGTCTGAAATAGCGGTTCAAGTGTCTTCCGTTTATACAGGGATCGGCTCCGACGGTATGATCCTCATATGTCCTTCAGATCAAGCACCTGTCAAAATGCGGATTTTCAATAATGACGGGTCTGAAGGGAAAAACTGCGGCAACGGCCTGCGCTGCGTTGCAAAATACGCGTATGAGCATAAGCTGGTTGAGGAAACATCTTTTCTGATTGAAACCCTCTCCGGGCTTGTAAAAGCGGAAGTTCAAGCTGAAAACGGAAAAGTGAATGTTGTCACTGTCGATATGGGTGAACCGCGTCTGACAAAAGCCGAGCTTCCGATGCTTGGCGGCGGTGAGGAGCAAACCATTAATGAAACAATGACATTTGGCGAAGCTGAACTAAAAGGCACCGCGGTTTCCATGGGCAATCCGCATATCGTTTTTCCGATTGCCGATATTGAACAGGCACCGCTGACGACACTGGGACCGGTGATTGAAAAAGATCCAAGATTTCCGGAAGGTGTGAATGTCGAGTTTGTGGAAACCGTGAATGAGCATGAACTGCACTTCCGCGTGTGGGAACGGGGATCAGGCATCACACAGGCTTGCGGAACAGGCGCTTGTGCAGCGGCTGTCGCATCTGTTTTAAACGGCGTATCAAGACGAAATGAAGACATTACGGTTCATTTAGCGGGCGGAGATTTGGTCATTAATTGGAAAGAGAACGGCCATGTGATGATGACAGGTCCGGCAGAGACTGTTTGTGAGGGCGTCTATTTTTTATAAAACAGCTAGTTTGAGAAATGAGCCGATCAAGTTTATAATAAAAGACAACATCCGGTTTCTAAAAGGAGGTTCACATTAATGACCAACCCTGTAACAATTACAGAAGCAGCAGCTTTGCATATAAAAGATATGATGAAAGAGCATGAAGAAGAAAACGCGTTTCTGCGTGTCGGCGTTAAAGGCGGCGGCTGCAGCGGCCTTTCATACGGAATGGGCTTTGAGCATGAAAAAAGCGAAGCAGACAGTATGTTTGAGGAGCACGGCATTACTGTTCTCGTTGACAAAGAAAGCCTTGATATCATGAACGGCACTATTATAGACTTTAAGCAATCCATGCTTGGCGGCGGTTTTACCATCGATAATCCAAACGCCATCGCCTCATGCGGCTGCGGTTCTTCTTTCAGGACAGCGACGAATGCAGGTAAACCAGAAGAGTGCTAATAATAGAAAAAGCCAAGTCAAGCGGCGAGCCGCTGACTTGGCTTTTTTTATTTTTAATACTTATCTCCATTAAAAATCGAATTCTTCACGATGACATAATCCACATTGCGGATAGCCTCCAGCTTAGTTCCGCCAGCATAAGAAATAGAAGATTGAAGATCCTGTTCCATTTCAATCAGCGTATCCATGATTGCGCCTTTATGCTCTACGTGCATTTTTTTGCCTTCGACATTTTTCTTTTCGCCTTTTTGATATTCAGAGGCTGAGCCAAAGTATTCTTTGTAGAGCTTTCCGTCTTTTTCAATGGTTTGTCCCGGTGATTCCTCGTGTCCGGCAAATAGTGAACCGATCATGACCATGGTGGCGCCGAATCGAATTGATTTTGCGATGTCGCCATGGGTGCGGATTCCGCCATCCGCGATAATCGGTTTGCTGGCGGCTTTTGCGCACCAGCGCAGCGCGGCTAATTGCCATCCGCCTGTGCCGAAACCGGTTTTAATTTTCGTTATACATACTTTTCCCGGTCCGATGCCGACTTTTGTGGCATCCGCTCCGGCATTTTCGAGCTCTCTGACCGCTTCCGGTGTTCCGACATTTCCCGCGATGACAAAGCTGTCCGGAAGATGTTTTTTGAGGTGCTGAATCATCTCAATGACGGCATTGGAATGTCCGTGAGCGATGTCGATGGTCACGTATTCAGGGATCAGATTTTCTTCTGCCAAGTGACGGACAAATGCATACTCCTCATCTTTGACCCCAACGCTGATAGAAGAGAATAGGCCGCGTGCGTTCATGTCCTTTATAAAGTCAATCCGTTTTTCAGGTTCAAAGCGGTGCATCACATAAAAGTAGCCGTTTTCGGCTAATGAAACCGCAAGTTTCTCATCTATAATCGTCTGCATATTGGCAGGAACGACGGGCAATTTAAATGTACGTCCGCCTAAACGCACGGATGTATCGCATTCAGAACGGCTGTTCACAATGCATTTTGCAGGAATTAGCTGAATATCTTCGTAATCAAACACATTTTCCATAGAATCCACTCCTAAATACGAATATTTATAATAAATATATACCAAATGTTCGCCTTGTATAATGTACTCTGTTTTAGGGAGGATGTCAAACGATTTATCCGATGATGGATGTGATTCAGGTGCGGAAGCTTGTCATTCAGGATGAGTTTGGGTATCATAGTCTTAACGAATGATCTCATAGAGCGGATGATAAAACGCTAATATATAAGTTCAGCACAGCTTGGTCCTATAGCACCAGGCTTTCTTTATGACATGGACATGTGAAAGGAGCGAGTGGAGATGACTCAAAACGAAGAACAAACACCGAAGTCCCAAAAGATCCAAGACCGCATTATCATGACCACGATCTGGGTTGTAGCAGCCCTTGTGATTGCGCTGGTTATCGGAACTGCGATGAATTATATAAATATCTTCAAATAAAAAAGGAGCTGTGTCATCTTGACACAAACTCCTTTTTTTATTATTTATTTTCAAAAAGACTTGTAGAGTGCAGAGGCTGTACGCGAGCTTTCGGGTCCATGTAAGCTTTCGCGTTGTTAACAGCTGTCGGTGCTTCGCCGAAGCCGCTTGCGATCAGGTTGACTTTTCCTTCGTATGTGCAAATGTCACCTGCTGCGAAGAAGCCTTCGATATTTGTTTCCATCGTTGATTTGACGACAATGGAATTTTTCTCAATTTCAAGTCCCCAGTTTTTAATCGGTCCAAGAGATGAGACGAAGCCGTAGTTGACAATTAAGTCATCGATTTCTAAAATCTCTTTGCGCTCGCCTTTCACTTCCTCAAGCACAAGCTGCTCGATTTTGTCTTCTCCGATGAGCTCTGTCGGAACAAATGGAGTCAGGACATTCACTTTAGATGCGTGAAGGTTTTCCACACTGTGCTCATGCGCGCGGAATTTATCGCGGCGGTGAACGATGGAAACTTCTTTTGCGATTGGCTCAAGCATAAGCGCCCAGTCAACCGCTGAATCTCCTCCGCCCAGAATCGCAACGCGTCTGCCGGCGAATTTTTGTAAATCATCAACGAAGTAGTGAAGGTTTTTGCCTTCGTATTGTTCGGCTGTTTCAAGCTCGAGCTTTCGTGGTTTGAATGCGCCATTTCCTGCAGTGATGATGACTGTTTTAGAGTAATGGGTTTCTTCGTTTGTCACAAGCTTAAACACGCCGTCTGCTTGTTTTTCAACAGATTCAACTGCTTGCTCTAAACAAATCGTTTGGTCGAATTTCGCCATTTGCTCTTTTAAGTTGTTCACTAGCTCTTGGGCGCGGATTTTCGGGAATCCTGCTACGTCATATATATATTTCTCAGGGTACAGGGCACTAAGCTGTCCGCCAAGCTGAGGCAGGCTTTCGATAATTTTGACGCTTGCCTGTCTCATGCCTCCGTAAAAAGCGGTGAATAAGCCGACCGGTCCCCCGCCTATAATTGTAATATCATAAACCTTTGTATCCTCTCGCATACGAAAATTGCCTCCTAAATGAAAATTGTTATTAATTATACCATATTGCTCTTAAAATTGACGAGTCAGCAGAAAAATTTGCGAGTGCATTGTATGCGCATTCATTCTTGATCATATGCCCGCGGGCCGATACGATAAGAAAAAAATGAATTCATCTTTTTTCTGAATGTTTCATGAACCAGCCGGATACACATGATAGTAGTGCTATGGGTGTGGACTTCACAAAAAACTTTTCAATATATTTCATAAAATCCTGCCAATAAGCTGAAGATAACACAAATGATGATTTTTATATGCGTCTAACAGCAAAAAAAAGAGAAGGTGGATGTGATGGCATTGAATAAGCCCAAAATCGTGATTTTAGGTGCAGGTTATGGCGGATTGATGACAGTGACAAGGCTGACGAAGCATGTCGGTCCGAATGATGCTGATATTACGCTTGTGAATAAACACAATTATCATTACGAAACGACATGGATGCACGAAGCGAGCGCCGGTACGCTCCATCATGACCGCTGCCGTTATCAGATAAAAGATGTAATCAACCAGTCACGTGTCAATTTTGTACAGGATACCGTGAAGGCAATCAAAATAGACGAGAAGAAAGTTGTGCTTGCCAATGGAGAGCTGCAGTACGATTATTTAGTTATCGGCCTCGGAGCGGTACCTGAAACGTTCGGCATTAAAGGCTTAAAAGAATTTGCGTTTCCGATCGCCAATATCAATACATCTCGAGTGCTTCGGGAACATATTGAGCTGCAATTTGCGACTTACAACATCGAAGCTGAAAAAAGGCCGGACAGGTTAACAATCGTTGTCGGGGGAGCCGGGTTTACGGGTATTGAATTCCTTGGAGAACTGGCTGCCCGTGTGCCAGAGCTCTGCAAGGAGTATGACGTTGACAGAAGCCTTGTACGCATTATCTGCGTAGAAGCAGCGCCGACCGTATTGCCGGGCTTTGATCCCGAGCTTGTCGATTATGCTGTTCACTATCTTGAGGAGAATGGCGTTGAGTTTAAAATCGGCACGGCGGTTCAAGAGTGTACCTCAGAAGGAGTCACAGTCGGCAAAAAAGATGAGGAGCCCGAGCAAATCAAATCGCAAACGGTGGTGTGGGCGGCAGGTGTCCGCGGACATCCGATTGTGGAAGAAGCCGGCTTTGAAAATATGCGCGGCCGGGTGAAAGTCAATCCTGATCTTCGCGCGCCCGGACATGACAACGTGTTTATTCTCGGCGACAGCTCGCTGTTTATCAATGAAGACACTGACCGTCCTTATCCGCCGACCGCCCAAATCGCGATGCAGCAGGGAACTACGGTCGCTAAAAACATTGCAAAACTCATTAAGGGCGGCGAGCTTGAAGAATTCAAACCTGATATAAAAGGAACGGTGGCTTCTCTCGGCGAGCATAATGCGGTCGGAGTCGTGTACGGAAGAAAACTGAAAGGCACGCCGGCTTCTTTTATGAAAAAAGTCATCGATAACCGCTCGCTGTTTTTAATCGGCGGACTCGGACTCACACTGAAAAAAGGCAAATTTAAGTTTTTCTAAAAACCCGCTCTCCGCGGGTTTTGTTTTATTAAAAAACGTCAAAATAAAAAGAGAACAAGAGCAAAATAAAAATGTTTCCGCTTACATCAAAAGATTTGTCACATGATCTGACTTTATCATTGACAGCTCGGTATGGTATTATTATCTGAAAATTAAGAAAAAGGTGATGATAAGATGAAAACCGCAACGACAACCGCTTCACAGGCATGCCCGTTTTGCTCAGGGAAAGGGTATTTTCAATTAATCCTCGGCGGTTCAGAAACTTGTCCGTCATGTCAGGGGACAGGTAAAGACAGTCATTCATTTTCCAGCCGTTGACTTTTTAAAAGCCCCCGCGGTACACTAAAAGTAACGCAGGGGGTGGGGTTTTGATTAGTCTGCCAGTCGTTATCATCTCAATTGTTTTATTTTTTGTTTTGTTTTTTGGAATCGGTTTCTTGTTAAACATGCTGCTGAGAATGTCCTGGATTATGGCTGTGATTTATCCGATTGTATGCCTATTTATAATCAGCAAGGAAAAGCTGATCAGCTATATCCAATCGCCAGGCGAATCCTTTGCCAGCCTGTTTCAGAGAATCGTATCGTTAGCTGCTGCAGATGTATTGATTTTAGCCAGCGGTCTGGCCGGCGCCATTGTCTCAGGCATAGCGATCAACATGCTCAGAAAAAGAGGATATCAGATGTTTTAATGCCGCTTTCTTTCTTAAGAAAGCTTTTTTTGTGCCTTCAGCGCATTCACCGTTTTGAATATTGCTCCCGCTATTTGGGAACAATGATTCGGAGGAGAGGTGAATAATGTTGAAAATGATCAGACGTTTGCTGATGGCCTGTTTATTTCTGCTCGCGTTTGCCACGACATATTTAGCCATATCAGGAGTAGAGGCGAAGGACTTATCAAAATGGGTGCAAGAAAATAATGAGAAGCACTCGAAGAACACAGGGCTGACATTAAAAGCATTGCAGCAGAAAAACGAAAAAACGATGTCCGCTGCAGCCAAAGCAAAAGACAAACCATTGGAAGAAGCCTTTGACTGGAACCAGTATCCAGCGCGAAAAGTAACGGCTACAGGCTATACAGCGGGAGTCGAATCGACGGGTAAAAAGCCTGGTGATCCATTATACGGGCTTACATATTCAGGTGTTAAAGTGAAAAGAGATTTATACTCTACGGTTGCCGCCGATCCATCCGTTTTTCCGATCGGCACCATTTTATTCATCCCGAACTATGGTTTGGGCGTTGTTGCGGACACAGGATCTGCCATCAAGGGAAACCGCATTGATCTGTACTTTGAAACCGTTCATGATGTCTACAATGAATGGGGCAAAAAAAACCTGGACGTGTATGTGATTAAGAAGGGGACCGGAAAAGTTACTGAGGATGAACTGGTAAAGCTTAATGAAACAAAATCATTGCAGGTGTTCAGAAATCAATACAAAACCGTGAAAGAATAAAACGCTCCAGCTGCGGCTGAAGCGTTATTTTTTTACAGAAAAAAGTATGCCAGTGCCAGTGTTAATAAAATTCCTGTCAATCCGCCAAAAAAGACCTCGATTGGCTGATGGCCGAGAAGCTCTTTCAGCTTTTTTTGTTTTTCTTTCTCTTCGGCTTTCGGGAAATCTTTTGCTTCATTCACAAAACGGTTAAAATCAATCACAAGTTTATTAATGACTGTTGCCTGCTCGCCGGCATGACGTCTGACGCCGGTTGCGTCAAACATGGTAATGACGGCGAAAATGGCTGAAACCGCAAAGAGAGAGGAACCTAATCCATGCTCTAAAGCTACGCCGGTAGAGAGCGCCGTAACAGCTGCGGAGTGGGAACTCGGCATGCCGCCTGTGCTTGTCACCAGCGACCAGTCCAGTTTTCTGGATACGATAAATTGTATCGGCACTTTAATGACTTGTGCAAAGATGATGGCAGCAAGGCTTGATAATAAAGGAAAATTCATAAAAAGTTCCATAGGCGACATCCTTTCTATATGAAAATCTTTCGTGTTACAAAAGAAAAAAGCAGGTCTTTGTCTGTTGTTTGATAAAATAAATGTAAGGAAAGAATGTTTTTCCTATTATACCATTGTTCATTACAAATACCCATTACGTTAGGAGTGTAAGCCTTATGTTTTATGCGGTTCAACAATTAGAGCATACTGAAACCCTAGTGGTCGGACTTTTTCAAAAAAGCCAGCTGACAGGCAAAGCAAAGGAAATTGATGAAAAACTGGAAGGCCATCTGACTCAGCTTCTGAAAGACGGTGATGTCTCTGCCAAACGGAATCAAGTATCAAAAGTATTCCCTCCGTCCTCCGCTGGTATGAAACGTATTTATTTCGTCGGTTTGGGAAGAGAGGCGAATTATTCATTTGAAGAGGCGAAGGAAAGCTTTGCCCATGTTTTTCAAGCCATTCATAAAGACAGAAAACAAGAGGCTGCCGTACTGCTTGACACATTTATTTGTGAAGAAGTTCCCGCAGCGGATGCCGCTCACGCATTAGCTGAGAGCTGCCTGCTTGCTTCTTATGAGGTGCAGGATTATAAGCACAAATCAAATGAGCCGGATAAACAGCTTGAATCCATCTATGCCGTCACAGATGAAGATACACAAGAAGTGCAGGCCGGTCTTCTTGTCGGCCGGGCATACGGGCAGGGCACAAATTCGGCGAGAACGCTTGTTAATATGCCGGGAAATATGCTGACAGCAACTGACTTGGCTTCTTATGCGTCCGAGCTTGCGGCGAAGTATGATTTTGAGTGTGAAATATTGGAGAAATCGGATATGGAAGAGCTCGGTATGGGCGCAATCCTTGCGGTAAACCAAGGCTCTGCCGAACCGCCCAAAATGATTGTCTTGAAGTATCAGGGCAAAAAGGAATGGGAAAACGTTATCGGGCTTGTCGGAAAAGGAATTACCTTTGACACAGGCGGTTACTCTATTAAAACGAAAACAGGAATTGTCGGCATGAAATCCGATATGGGAGGAGCGGCAGCGGTCCTTGGCGCAATGGAAACGATCGGCGAGCTTCGTCCGGAGCAAAATGTGCTGGCTGTCATTCCGTCAACCGACAACATGGTTTCAGGCGGAGCGATGAAGCCTGACGATGTCATCGTGTCATTAAGCGGAAAAACAATTGAAATCCTTAACACGGATGCAGAAGGAAGGCTTGTGCTTGCAGACGGCCTTACATATGCAAAACAGCATGGCGCGTCTGTACTTGTTGATGTGGCAACGCTCACCGGCGGCGTTGTTGTGGCATTGGGCACAGAAACAACCGGCGCCATGACAAATAACGAGAGCTTTTATCAGCGGGTGGCTGAAGCTGCGGAAGAGTGCGGTGAGGCCATCTGGCAGCTGCCGATTACAGAAAAGGATAAAAAACGTGTGAAAAACAGCCAAATGGCGGATTTAAACAATTCACCGGGACGGGAAGGCCATGCCATTATGGCAGGAACGTTTCTAGGTGAGTTTGCTGAAACGACTCCTTGGGTCCATCTTGATATTGCAGGCACAGCAACTTCAAGTAAAGCAAGCTGCTTCGGTCCGTCCGGTGCAACCGGCGTCATGGCAAGAACACTGGCTACGCTGGCAGAAAGATTCACAGCGGAAGAAGACGCAAAAGCATAATAAATATAGCCCTGCTGCGATTTCGCGGCAGGGTTTTTTTCTCCGAAATCTTTAGTTGACTAAAGTATCATGAATATGATACGATACGTTCGTACTTTATTTATCTACTACATTAGCAAACTAAAGGATTTTTGGAGGGGTATCATGAATGCAGTCGTAATCGCAGTGCTGCTTATGCTTGTCTTAAGTCTTCTGCGTGTCAATATAGTTATTGCTTTAATCATAGGTGCTTTGGCCGGCGGCTTAACAGGAGGACTCGGCCTGGGTGAAACGGTTAAAGCCTTTACAGAAGGGCTCGGCGGAAATGCCACCGTTGCAGTCAGCTACGCTATGCTTGGTGCGTTTGCTGCGGCTTTAACGAAAACAGGTCTTCCGGATGCTATGGTGGAAGCTTCTGTGAAATTAATTGGAAACAAAGAAGATACTCGAAAAAAGGCACTGTCTAAAGTGCTTATCGTACTGATTATTTTAATCGTAGCTTGTTTTTCACAAAACGTGGTACCGGTTCACATCGCATTTATTCCTGTGCTGATACCGCCGCTTTTGAAAATCTTTAATGAGCTTGAAATGGACCGCAGGCTGATTGCGTGTGTGATTACGTTCGGCTTAACGGCTCCTTATATTGTACTGCCTGTTGGCTTCGGCCAGATATTCCAAGGCATGCTGAAGGACAACATGGCCGATGCGGGTTTAAACGTTCCGCTTGGCGATATCCCGTACGCGCTGATTATACCGGTTGCAGGCATGGTTGTCGGTTTGATTTTATCAGTAATCGTTTATCGAAAACCAAAAGTGTATGAAACAAAAGAAATCTCAGGTGTAAAAGCATCTCCATATACGAAAAAAAGCCTGGGAATCGCGGTTCTCGCCATTTTAGTGTCACTCGGCGTCCAGCTTTATTTATCGCAGACATTGGGAGTAGAAGGGATGATTATGGGGGCGCTGGCCGGCCTGATTATCCTGTTTGTCAGCGGTGTAATGAAACGTGACGAAGCGGATTCATTGATTACTGACGGTATGGTATTAATGGCCTTTATCGGATTTGTTATGCTTGTTGCAGCCGGATTCTCTAATGTACTGAATAAAACAGGTGACGTTGCTTCACTTGTAAAAGCGTCGGCAGGTTTTATTGGCCACAGCCAATCGCTTGGCGCGGTTTTGATGCTGCTGGTCGGCCTGTTGATTACAATGGGAATCGGCTCATCTTTTGCAACGATTCCGGTGATCACAACGATCTTTGTGCCTCTATGTATGCAGCTCGGATTCAGCCCGATGGCAACGATTGCGATTATCGGAGCGGCTGCCGCGCTTGGCGACGCCGGTTCACCTGCCAGCGACAGTACACTTGGCCCGACTTCAGGTCTGAGTGCGGACGGACAGCATCACCACATTTGGGACACTTGTGTGCCGACATTTATCTTTTATAACATTCCGCTTGTTATTTTTGGCTGGATTGCGGCGCTTGTCTTATAGAAAAAAGGCTCTCCTTAACGGGAGAGCCCTTTTTGTTTATCATTTCAAAAAACCGTCCATCGGAACGGTTTTTAAGTGGACGATATTTGATGTCTGTTAAAGCCGGTTGCTTTATGAATAGAGCGGTAGATCGCAGGTGCGATAAACGTCAGCAGCACAGCCAGTGCCGTGTCTTTTACCATAAACCAAGTCATAAAGCCCCAAGCCGTGCCGTAGCTCACCGGTGTATGAATCCACAGCTTCAGCGCAAGATACATATAGGTGGTGCCGATGATATACATAATGGCCGTTCCGATAAGAGAAGCAATCAGAAAACGGATTTTACTTGGCTGAATTTTGCGTTCTAATAACCATCCAGCTGCGAATGCTGCAGGAATATATGAGATAATGAAGCCGCCGCTTTTACCTGCAAATGGTGCGAAGCCCGCGGAAAACTGAGCGAACACCGGTGCCCCGGCCAATCCGACAAGCGCATATACAAGCATCGCGATAGCAGCGCGTTTGCTGCCGAGAAGCAAAGCCGCCAAGAGGCAGAAAAACGGCTGCATCGACAGCGGAATGCCGGCAACTTGCAAAAAGGGCGCGACTGATGTAATGTTGGCGCCGACAGCCATAAGTGCGGCGAACATGCCGATCAGCGCCATATCACCCGCACGAAGTTTAGGTTGTTTCATCGTTGTTCCCCCTTAGGTTTACATACACAATCATAGAGTAATAAAGATCTGAATGATTGTCAACATAAATATAATTTAGGTTAACAAAAGGAGGATTTGCATGTATTTCGGAAAAATAAAACAGGCAGATCAGTCAGGAAGAGTGCCGCCCAATCAAAATGTGACGACTTCGTTTCCTGTGCTTCATACGGGGAACGTTCCGTATTATGAGGATATGACGAAGTGGAATCTGCAAGTATACGGATTGGTTGATCACCCGATGCTTTTAAGCTTTGAAGATATAAAAGCCTTTCCTCAGTGCGAATCAGAAAATGACATTCATTGCGTGACAGGCTGGTCGCGGCTTGATAACGTTTGGCAGGGGGTGCGGACACGGGATATTGCGGAGAAAGCCGGGGTAAAAGAAGAGGCAGGCTATGTCATTTTACACGCGGAAGAGGGCTGGACGACAAATCTGCCGCTCGATGACTTTTTGGCTGAAACATCACTGCTCGCTTATGCGCATAACGGCGAACCTTTAACGCCTGAACACGGCTTCCCGCTGCGAGGGGTGTTTCCTCATTTGTATTTTTGGAAAAGCGCTAAGTGGCTGCGCGGCATCCAATTTACGAAAGAAAATCATCCCGGTTTTTGGGAGCAGAACGGCTATCATATGAGAGGCGACCCTTGGCAGAATCAGAGATTTACATGGGATTAAGGTTCTAGTAAACGTAGGATAATCAGCATCTTTTTCAGGATTTTATTTCCATATTGCTAGTCATCAGGTACCTTATTTAGAGAAGGTGCCTTTTTTATTAAGGAAAAAGTTGACTTTGTTTGCCAGAAAACCTATTATTTGAGTTGTCTAGTTGATAGTGAAAATCATTATCATAAATGCAGCCAGTTTTAAGGAGAGGAATGTCGTACTGCATGATTGAGAAAAAAACAGATGAGGCTAAAGGCGGGACCTACAACGCATTTACCATTCCGGGAACGGAAGTGCGTAAAATGTCTTCATGCAATGACAGCCGCGGCTATCAAATCTTTATCTCAAAACCGAGCACGGAGCCGCCGCCTTCTGGTTATCCGGTTATTTATCTGCTCGATGCCAATTCTATCTTCGGTACAATGTCGGAAGCTGTTCGAGTGCAGGGGCGCCGTCCTGAGAAAACAGGGGTGATTCCCGCTGTAATTGTCGGTATTGGCTATGACACAACAGAACCGTTTTCTTCTGCGCGCCACCGGGATTTTACAATGCCTACGTCTTACTCGGAGCTTCCGGTAAGGCCTGACGGCAAAGAATGGCCGGAGCATGGAGGAGCGGGGGACTTTTTAAGGTTTATTGAGGAGGACCTCAAACCGGAGATTGAACAAGATTATGAGATTGACAGAAACAGACAAACGATCTTTGGCCACTCTCTTGGCGGGCTCTTCGTTTTGCAGGTGCTCTTAACGAAACCGGATGCATTCCAAACGTATATCGCGGGCAGTCCGTCCATTCATTGGAATAAACCATTTATTGAAAAGGAAACTGAGCGTTTCGTTTCCTGTTTAAAGAAAAACGATCAGCCTGTCAATCTTCTGCTTGCGGCAGGAGAATTGGAAAAGCATCATAAATGCCGAATGAACGATAACGCGAAGGAGCTTTACGAGCGGCTGTCTACTTTGACTGACCAAGGCGTACGGACAGAATTTTGCGAGTTTTCAGGAGAAGGACATATTTCGGTTCTTCCTGTTTTGGTCAGCAGGGCATTGCGTTTCGCGCTTCACCCTGACGGCCCGCACATATCAATGAGCTGAGAATTGTCTCAGCTCCCATATTTGTCACAAAAATTATATTTGACTGTCGGATGACATAAGGATATGATTATTTTTATAATTGATAATGATAATCATTATCAATTGATTGTGATTAATGGTAAGGTGAAGCAGTCTTTTTCGCAAAATGTCATTTTTGGCGTTACAAGCGAAGAAAGGAAATGATGAAATGAATGTAAGAGGTATAGAAGGCAAGATCGCATTGATTACAGGGGCTGCCCAAGGAATAGGTGAAGCTGTTGCGCGGACGCTTGCCGGTCAGGGGGCGCACATTGCTGCGATTGATTACAATCCAGAAAAGCTTGAAAAAGTCGTGAACAGCCTCAAAGCCGAGGGATGTCATGCCGAAGCCTTTCCGGCGGATGTGAGAGACAGTGCGGCGATTGACGATATCACGGCTCGAATCGAACGTGACATGGGCCCGATTGACATATTGGTGAACGTAGCGGGTGTGCTTCGGCCAGGGCTGATTCATTCTCTCAGTGATGAGGAATGGGAGGCCACTTTCTCAGTGAATTCGACTGGTGTTTTTAACGCGTCGCGCTCAGTCAGCAAATATATGATGAACCGCAGATCCGGTTCGATTGTAACAGTAGGATCAAATGCAGCCGGTGTGCCAAGGACATCTATGGCGGCATATGCCTCATCAAAGGCAGCGGCCGTGATGTTTACAAAGTGCCTTGGCCTTGAGCTTGCAGAATACAACATTCGCTGCAATATTGTTTCTCCCGGATCAACGGAAACAGACATGCAGTGGTCCTTATGGGCTGATGAAAATGGAGCAGAGCAAGTCATCAAAGGATCGCTTGATACATTTAAAACGGGAATTCCGCTCAAAAAACTGGCCCAGCCTTCGGATATTGCGGATGCCGTGCTCTTTTTGGTTTCTGAGCAGGCAGGCCATATTACGATGCATAATTTATGTGTAGATGGCGGCGCGACCTTAGGCGTATAACTTAACTCAAAGGAGGTTTATGAAGATGTTGGAACAAAACGTTATATCTGAAACAAAGGCGGAGCATTTGCTTCGTGATTATCAGCCGGGCACTTTTTTCCTGGCTTCCCCTCACCGTGTGCTGCTTGGAAAAGGAATATGTGAAACCGTGCCGGATGCAGACGGCCAAAACCAATTAGAAACCTTACCCGGCCGCATTGCTGAGGCGCTTAACAAAGCAAAGCAATCGGGGCAAAGCCGTCCGGTTGTTGTGGGAGCTGTTCCATTTGATCATTTGAAATCGCCCCGGCTCGTCGTTCCGGAGGAGGTACGGTGGTCAGGACCGCTTCAATTCGATCATGCCAACATCGAACAGCAGCGGGAACATACATATCAAATACAGCCTGTTCCTGCACCGGAGGACTATAAAAAAGGTGTAGAACAAGGATTGGCAAGCATTGCTGACGGCACACTCAGCAAAATTGTCCTGTCCAGATCGCTGCATCTGACATCATCTGAAGCGATACAAACGGGAGAACTGCTTCACCATCTGGCGCGGCATAATACACACGGTTATACTTTTGCAGCCGATGTATCCGGCCGAGATGATTCATCTTCCCATCGGACATTACTCGGAGCAAGTCCGGAGCTTCTCGTTTCGAGAATGGGAACCCAGGTGGTATCCAATCCGTTAGCGGGCTCTAGACCTCGCAGTGATGATCCTGTTGAGGACCAGCGCCGGGCCGATGAATTGCTTTCCTCCGCAAAGGATCTTCATGAGCATGCTGTTGTGGCTGATGCGGTTGCCGCCGGGCTGCGGCCTTTTTGCCGGACGCTGGACGTTCCGGAAAAGCCTTCGCTGATCCAAACTGAGACGATGTGGCATTTGTCCAGTGTCATTAAAGGAGAGCTTTCTGATCCGACTGTAACCGCGCTGGAACTAGGCGCCGCGCTTCATCCTACGCCGGCAGTCTGCGGAACACCGACTGGCCTTGCAAGAGAAGCCATCCGGGAAATTGAACCTTTTGACCGAGGTTTCTTCACCGGCATGGTAGGCTGGTGTGACGATGCAGGCGATGGCGAATGGATCGTTACGATTCGCTGTGCAGAGGCTGAAGAACGTTCACTTCGTCTTTTTGCAGGTGCCGGTGTTGTAGCCGGATCAAAAGCAGAGGACGAGCTCCAGGAGACATCCGCAAAGTTTCGGACAATGCTTCGGGCAATGGGTGTCAATCACATATGATCAGAAATAAATGCAGGAGGGAAACAGCATGCTGAATGGATTTACGCCTTGGCCCAAGGAGTTTGCGGAAAAGTACCGGGAGAACGGGTGCTGGGCCGGTGAGACTTTTGGAGATATGTTAAGAGACAGGGCTGCCAAACATGGCGATCGTATCGCGATTACATGCGGGGACACCCATTGGAGCTATCAAGAGCTTGACACAAGGGCTGACCGTCTGGCAGGCGGATTGCAGAAGCTCGGTATTAAACAAATGGATCGTGTAGTGGTGCAGCTGCCGAATATCGCGGAGTTTTTCGAAGTCATCTTTGCGCTTTTTCGGCTGGGGGCGCTCCCGGTCTTTGCACTGCCCTCTCATCGAAGCAGTGAGATTACATATTTTTGCGAGTTTGCTGAAGCGGAGGCTTATATCATCCCCGATTCTCATTCGGGATTTGACTACCGCACACTTGCCAGACAGGTTCAAAGCAAGCTGCCGTCCTTGAAACACATCATTGTCGCAGGTGAGGCGGAGGAATTCCAGCCGCTTGAGGCATTGCATACAGAACCTGGCGAGCTGCCTGAAGTAAAATCTTCGGATGTGGCGTTTCTCCAGCTTTCTGGCGGAAGCACCGGCTTATCGAAACTGATACCGCGAACCCACGATGACTATATATACAGCCTGCGGATGAGTGCGGAGGTTTGCTGGCTTGATCACAGCACTGTGTACTTGGCCGCATTGCCGATGGCGCACAATTATCCGCTGAGCTCACCCGGGGTGCTAGGCGTATTATACGCTGGAGGAAAAGTGGTTTTATCTCCTTCTCCGAGTCCGGACGACTCGTTCCCTTTAATTGAACGGGAACAGGTGACAATAACAGCTCTTGTCCCGCCGCTTGCAATGGTATGGATGGACGCTGCTTCCTCACGAGATGACGATTTATCAAGCCTTCAAGTGCTACAGGTAGGCGGCGCGAAATTCAGCGCTGAAGCCGCGCGCAAAGTGAAATCTGTATTCGGCTGCACCTTGCAGCAGGTCTTCGGAATGGCAGAAGGGCTCGTTAATTATACAAGGCTTGATGACCCCGAGGAAGTTATTGTCAATACCCAAGGTAAGCCGATGTCTTCTTACGATGAAATACGTGTGTGGGATGATCAGGACCGTGACGTGAAACCTGGTGAAACGGGGCACCTGCTGACACGGGGACCGTATACGATCCGGGGATACTATAAGGCTGATGAGCACAATGCGGCTTCGTTTACCGAGGACGGCTTTTACCGCACTGGCGATCTAGTGAGACTGACACCCGACGGTTATGTTGTCGTGGAAGGACGGGCAAAGGATCAAATCAACCGCGGCGGAGAAAAAGTGGCGGCTGAAGAGGTTGAAAATCATCTTCTGGCACATCCGGCTGTGCATGATGCGGCAATGGTCTCAATGCCTGACCAATTTCTTGGTGAAAGATCATGTGTTTTCATTATTCCCCGGGATCAAGCGCCGAAAGCCGCAGAACTCAAAGCTTTTCTAAGAGAGCGCGGGCTTGCAGCATATAAAATTCCAGACCGGATCGAATTTGTTGAGTCCTTCCCGCAGACAGGGGTAGGAAAGGTAAGCAAAAAGGCGCTTCGCGAAGCGATCGCCGAAAAACTTCTTGCAGGTTCGAAAAAATAGAAACGATTTGAAAGGGAGTGTTCAAATGGCTATTCCTGCCATTCAGCCGTATCAAATGCCGACAGCGTCTGATATGCCAACAAACAAAGTATCATGGGTGCCTGATCCAAATCGGGCAGTCTTCTTAATACACGATATGCAAAACTATTTTGTCGACGCGTTTACAGCAGGAGCGTCTCCGGTAACAGAGCTTTCAGCAAATATACGCAAGCTGAAGGATCAATGTGTTCAGCTCGGAATACCTGTTGTCTACACAGCGCAGCCCGGCAGTCAAAATCCGGAGGACCGGGCGTTGCTGACTGATTTTTGGGGACCTGGATTAAGCAGCGGTCCTTACGAGGAAAAAATTGTGGCCGAGCTTGCACCGGAAGACGATGATCTCGTATTGACAAAATGGAGATACAGCGCATTTAAGAGAACGAATCTGCTTGAGATCATGCGTGAACAGGGGCGCGATCAGCTGATCATCTCCGGGATTTATGCTCATATTGGCTGTCTCGTTACAGCATGTGAAGCGTTTATGGAGGATATCGAAGCATTTTTTGTTGCTGATGCAGTTGCGGACTTTTCTCGGGACAAGCATAAAATGGCGCTTGACTATGCGGCTGGGCGCTGTGCGTTTACGCTGATGACCGACAGCTTGCTTGATCAGCTGAAACATACGCCTTCTGCGGCTCAAAAGCCATCAGAAAAAGCTGAAAAACATATATTTACCTGCGAGAGTATCCGAACACAAATTGCTGAGCTTCTTCAAGAATCGCCTGATGATATTGCAGATAATGAAGACTTACTGAATAGGGGACTTGATTCTGTAAGGATCATGACATTAGTTGAACAATGGCGCCGTGAAGGAGCCGAGGTGACATTCGTCGAACTGGCTGAACGGCCGACAATAGAAGAATGGCAGAAATTGCTTTCAAGCCGCATTGAGAGAGTGCTGCCAAACGCGGACTATTTATAAAAGGAGGTAAAAAAACGGATGCCTGATACAAAAGATCTTCAATATTCTTTAACCGGAGCGCAAACCGGTATTTGGTTTGCTCAGCAGCTTGATCCGGATAATCCAATCTACAATACAGCCGAATATATAGAAATCAACGGCCCAATCGACATTTCTCTTTTTGAAGAAGCTTTACGGCACGTGATAAAAGAAGCGGAATCACTTCATGTCCGCTTTGGTGAAGATATGGACGGGCCTTGGCAGATGATGAATCCATCACCGGATGTACAGCTCCAAGTCATTGACGTCAGCTCTGAGCCTGATCCGGAAAAGACAGCTTTACACTGGATGAAAGCTGATTTGGCAAAGCCGGTCGATTTACAGCATGACCCATTGTTCCGCGAAGCTTTGTTTAAAGCCGGGCCACAGCGTTTCTTTTGGTATCAGCGCATTCACCATATAGCGATCGACGGCTTTGGGTTTTCTCTGATCGCTCAGCGGGTTGCACATGCTTATACAGCACTTGCAGGAGGGCGGTCCGCTGATGATCGTTCCTTCGGCTCTTTGCAGGATATTTTGGAGGAGGACGCAGCGTACCGCTCGTCTGAAACATATGAAGAGGATCGGCAATTCTGGCTGAATCGTTTTGCGGACAAGCCTGAAGTTGTCAGTTTAGCAGAACGGGCGCCGAGAACCTCAAAAAGCTTTCTGCGCCAGACTGCTTATTTGCCGCCATCAGATGTAAACGCGCTGAAAGAGGCGGCGCGCTATTACGCCGGAAGCTGGCATGAAGTCGTGATTGCGGTATCAGCTGCTTATGTGCACCGTATGACCGGCTCTGAGGATGTTGTGCTCGGACTGCCTATGATGGGACGGATGGGATCGGCATCCCTGAATGTTCCGGCTATGGTGATGAATCTTCTCCCGCTGAGGCTGTCTGTGAGTCCTTCGATGAGCTTTTCTGAGCTTGTGCTGCAAATTTCCCGGGAAATCCGCAGTATCCGGCAGCATCATAAATACCGCCATGAGGAACTGCGGCGGGACCTGAAACTAATAGGAGAAAATCATAGATTATTTGGCCCGCAAATTAATCTTATGCCTTTCGATTACGGTCTCGACTTTGCCGGAGCCCGGGGAACGACGCACAATCTGTCAGCCGGTCCTGTTGATGATTTGTCGATAAATGTCTATGACAGAACAGACGGAAGCGGGCTGCGAATTGATGTGGATGCCAATCCTGAAGTATACAGTGAGTCAGAAATAAAGGTCCATCAGCAGCGGATCTTACAGCTTTTACAAACGGCGTCAGCCGGTGAGGACATGCTGATTGGGCAAATGGAATTTCTTTTGCCTGCAGAAAAAGCACGGGTCATAAGCGAATGGAATCAGACAGCAAAATCCGAGCAGCTGCTCAGCTTTCCGGATATGTTTCAGGAGCAGGCTGACCGTTCCCCTGAACGTATCGCCCTGATTTGCGATCACAGTCAATTAAGCTATCAAGAGCTGAATGAACAAGCAAACCGCCTCGCGCATCTTTTGATAGAAAAAGGGCTTGGGCCGGAGCAGTTTGTCGCCTTGGCCCTGCCGCGGTCTTCCGAAATGGTAGCTGCAATGCTGGCCGTACTAAAGACTGGTGCTGCTTATCTTCCGCTTGATCCGGAGTTTCCTGCCGACAGAATTTCATACATGCTGAAGGATGCAAAGCCATCATGCATTATAACGACTGAGGAAATTGCAGATACTCTGCCTGACGATCTAACGGCACCGCAGCTTGTGCTGGATCTGCCTGTGACAAAAGAGATTGTGAAGCGTTATTCTGCCGACAACCCAAATGTACATGTATCTCTTGCTCATCCGGCGTATATTATTTATACATCGGGATCAACAGGAAGGCCAAAGGGTGTTGTTGTCACGCTGAAAAGTTTAAGTAATTTTCTGCTGTCTATGCAGGAGACATTTTCTCTCAATGAACAAGACAGGCTGCTGGCTGTGACGACTGTCGCTTTTGATATTTCTGCTTTAGAATTATTCCTCCCGCTTATCAGCGGAGCGAGTATTGTTGTTGCTCAAAAAGAAACAACCCGTGAGCCGCAGGCATTAGCTAAAATGATTGAATATTTTGATATAACAATTATGCAGGCAACGCCGACCCTGTGGCATGCGTTGGTCACAAACGAACCTGAGAAACTTCGGGAGCTCAGGGTGCTTGTCGGGGGAGAGGCGCTTCCGAGCGGGCTTTTGGAGGCCCTGCAGGCGCTTGATTGTCCAGTGACTAATTTATACGGTCCTACTGAAACAACCATTTGGTCTGCGGCAGCTTTTCTCGAAAAAGGAGTACAGGGTGTGCCTCCGATCGGAAAGCCGATTTGGAATACGCAGGTATATGTGCTCGATAATAGTTTGCAGCCCGTCCCGCCAGGCATTGTTGGAGAGCTCTATATTGCGGGAACCGGATTGGCCCGCGGATATTTAGGGCGCCCTGATTTAACGGCGGAGCGCTTTGTTGCTGATCCGTACGGACCGCCGGGCACACGGATGTACCGGACCGGAGATCAGGCCCGCTGGCGTGCGGATGGGTCTCTGGATTACATCGGGCGTGCCGATCATCAAATCAAGATTCGCGGTTTCCGCATTGAGCTTGGAGAAATTGATGCCGTGCTTGCTAAACATCCTCAAATGAAACAGGCTGCGGTTGTCGTTCGAGAGGACCAGCCGGGAGATAAACGATTGGTGGCGTATCTGGTCGTTTCTTCAGCTCTAGATATTGCTGAGCTTCGCCGTTATGTCGGTGCCAGCCTGCCTGATTATATGGTGCCTGCGGCATTTGTGGAGATCGATGAACTGCCATTAACACCTAACGGCAAGCTTGACCGGAAAGCATTGCCGGCACCTGATTTTGGGGCGTCTGTCACTGATCGGGGACCGCGAACGCCTCAAGAAGAGATACTGTGTGATCTGTTTGCGGAGGTTCTAGGTCTTGCACGCGTAGGCATCGATGACAGTTTCTTCGAGCTGGGCGGCCATTCTCTCCTTGCTGCCCGTTTGATGAGCCGTATTCGTGAGACGATGGGAGCTGAGCTGGGCATCGCCAAGCTCTTTGACGAACCGACAGTTGCCGGACTTGCTGCACATCTTGATCAGGTGCAGAGTGTCCGTCCCGCTTTGCAAAGAGCTGAACGTCCTGAGAACATTCCGCTTTCTTTTGCACAGCGCCGGCTATGGTTCCTCCATTGTCTGGAAGGGCCAAGTCCTACATATAATATCCCGGTTGCCGTCCGTCTTTCAGGTGAACTGAACCAAGAAGCGCTGCAAGCGGCCCTATATGATCTCATCAGCCGCCATGAAAGCCTTCGGACCATTTTCCCTGAATCACAGGGGACATCTTATCAGCGCATTTTGGACGCCGATCAAGCCCGTCCTGATTTATATGTTACAGAAATGAAGAAAGAGGAGCTTTCTGAGAGGCTTGCCGATGCTGCTCGCTACAGCTTTGACCTTGCAGCTGAACCTGCTTTCCGGGCCGAGCTTTTTGTTATCGGTCCCGACGAGTACGTGCTGCTGCTGCTCGTGCACCATATTGTCGGAGACGGATGGTCATTGACTCCTCTGACTCGTGATCTGGCTGCTGCTTATACCGCCCGCTGTCACGGGAGAGCTCCCGAATGGACACCGCTTGCTGTGCAGTATGCGGATTATGCGCTCTGGCAGCAAAGTCTGCTCGGAAGCGAGCATGATCCAGACAGTTTGATTGCCGGTCAGCTTGCTTTCTGGAAAGATAGACTGAAAGATTTGCCCGATCAGCTCGAACTGCCAACCGATTATTCACGACCTGCTGAGCCGAGTCATCAAGGAGATACAATCCATTTCCATATAGACTCAGAGCTTCACAGCCGATTGCTGGAGCTGGCCCGTGCCAATAGAGTAAGTCTGTTTATGGTGCTTCAATCAGGACTTGCCGCCTTGCTGACAAGGCTCGGAGCTGGAACTGATATTCCGATTGGAAGCCCGATTGCGGGGCGGAATGACGATGCGCTTAGTGATCTTGTGGGACTGTTTATCAATACATTGGTGCTCAGAACAGACACCTCTGGTGATCCGAGTTTCCGTGAGCTTCTTGACAGAGTGCGGGAAGTGAATCTGGCAGCCTATGAAAATCAGGATCTGCCGTTTGAGAGACTTGTAGAGGTGCTCAATCCTGCTCGCTCCCGGGCGACGCATCCATTATTCCAAGTCATGCTCGCGTTCCAGAACACACCTGACGCAGAGCTGAGCCTGCCTGGTACAGAAAGCAGCCTGCGCATTCACAGCGTAGGATCTGCCAAATTTGATTTAACATTAGAAATCAGTGAAAGCCGTCTTGATGACGGGACACCAAATGGACTGGAAGGACTGCTTGAGTACAGCACCGATCTATTTAAACGGGAAACTATTCAAGCCCTTGCTGATCGCCTTCTGCGGCTGCTTGAGGCTGCCGAGGCTGATCCTGATCAGGAAATCGGAAGACTGGATATTCTTGCACCAGAGGAACGCAGTATCACGGTAACGGATTGGCAAAGTGTTTCTGAAAAGATTCCGCAAGCGTGTCTTCCGGAGCTGTTTGAGAAGCAAGCTGCGCTGAGCCCTGATTCCATTGCAGTCGTTTATGAAGATAAAGCAATGAGCTATATGGAGCTGAATGAAAGGGCGAACCGGCTTGCCAGGCTGCTG
Organism: Bacillus sp. FSL R5-0434; assembly: GCF_038004745.1. NCBI lineage: Bacteria > Bacillati > Bacillota > Bacilli > Caryophanales > Bacillaceae > Bacillus > Bacillus sp. FSL R5-0434. Next base: position 3,190,121 of record NZ_JBBORV010000001.1, on the reverse strand, counting down.
ATCAGCAAAGGCGTCGGACCGGAGCAATTTGTGGCATTAGCTTTGCCTCGCTCATTGGATATGACTGTTAGCCTGTTAGCGGTACTAAAAGCGGGAGCTGCATACCTGCCGCTTGATCCGGACTATCCGGCTGACCGAATCGCTTTTATGCTGAGCGATGCGCGGCCTGCGTTTATCATCACGAGCTCACAGGCGGAAAATCAAATCCCGCCTGCAGAAAATGTGCAGAACATTGTGCTGGATGATCCGGAATTACGCGAGAAACTAAAAACATACAGCCCTTTGAATCCGGATAATACGGACAGGATTCGCCCGCTGTCACCTTACAGCACGGCTTATGTTATTTATACATCCGGATCAACAGGCGTTCCAAAAGGCGTCATGATTCCTCACCAAAATGTGACGAGGTTATTTGGAGCGACCGATCACTGGTTCCATTTCGGTTCAGACGACGTATGGACAATGTTCCATTCCTACGCGTTTGACTTTTCTGTTTGGGAGATTTGGGGACCTTTGCTGCACGGCGGCCGCCTTGTTATCGTGCCTCATGACATCAGCAGATCTCCGGAAGCGTTTCTGCGTCTGCTGGTAAAAGAGGGTGTGACTGTTTTGAACCAGACACCATCAGCGTTCTATCAGTTTATGCAGGCGGAAAGGGAGCAGCCTGACCTCGGACAGGCGCTCAGCCTTCGATATGTTGTTTTTGGCGGAGAAGCGCTTGAACTCAGCCGTTTAGAGGATTGGTATCATCGCCACCCTGAAAAGGCGCCGAAACTGATCAATATGTATGGTATTACTGAAACAACAGTGCACGTCAGCTATATCGAATTAGACCGGAATATTGCAGCTTTAAGAGCAAACAGCCTGATCGGCTGCGGAATTCCCGATCTTGGGGTGTATGTGCTGGACGAGCGTTTACAGCCGGTTCCGCCGGGTGTGGCTGGAGAACTGTATGTGTCAGGCGCCGGATTGGCCCGAGGCTATTTAGGACGGCCCGGTTTAACGGCGGAACGCTTCATCGCTGACCCGTTCGGGCCTCCGGGCACACGGATGTACCGCACGGGAGATGTAGCCCGCAGGCGTGCTGACGGTTCTCTCGATTATATCGGCCGTGCCGATCATCAAGTGAAAATCCGGGGCTTCCGGATTGAACTGGGAGAAATTGAAGCTGCGCTTGTTCAGCATTCACAGCTGGAAGACGCGGCAGTGATCGTTCGTGAGGACCAGCCGGGAGATAAACGTTTGGCAGCTTATGTCATACCTTCCTCGGAAGAAACATTTGATACGGCGGGACTGCGCAGGTATGCTGCTGAAAGACTGCCAGATTACATGGTGCCTTCAGCCTTTGTGACGATGAAAGAATTGCCGCTGACGCCGAATGGAAAGCTTGACCGTAAAGCGCTGCCTGCTCCAGATTTTGCTGCTGCGGTGACAGGTCGCGGGCCGAGAACCCCGCAAGAAGAAATCCTTTGTGACTTGTTTATGGAAGTGCTTCATTTGCCGCGTGTCGGTATTGATGACCGTTTCTTCGATTTGGGCGGACATTCCCTGCTCGCAGTTCAGCTGATGAGCCGCATACGTGAAGCGCTCGGGGTTGAACTCAGCATCGGCAATCTATTTGAAGCGCCGACTGTGGCAGGGCTTGCCGAAAGACTGGAGATGGGCTCAAGCCAAAGCGCTCTTGATGTTTTGCTGCCGCTCCGAACAAGCGGAGACCGGCTTCCGTTGTTTTGCGTACATCCGGCGGGCGGACTTAGCTGGTGTTATGCCGGACTGATGACATCTTTAGGAACAGATTATCCCATCTATGGACTGCAAGCACGGGGAATTGGACAGCAGGAGGTGCTTCCGAAAACACTCGATGACATGGCTGCCGACTATATAGAACAGATTCGGACGATCCAGCCGAAAGGGCCGTACCATTTGCTTGGCTGGTCCTTAGGCGGAAATGTCGTTCAAGCAATGGCAACACAGCTGCAAAAGCAAGGGGAAGACGTTTCTCTATTGGTTATGCTGGACGCCTACCCAAACCACTTTCTTCCTATAAAAGAGGCACCGGATGATGAGGAAGCGCTTATTGCCCTCCTCGCGTTAGGCGGGTACGACCCAGACAGCTTAGGAGATAAACCGCTTGATTTTGAAACAGCCATTGAGATTCTGCGGCGAGACGGAAGCGCACTTGCCAGTCTGGACGAATCGGTCATTTTGAATCTAAAGAATACGTACGTCAATTCTGTCGGCATTTTAGGTTCATATGCACCGAAAACCTTCCGTGGAAATGTTCTGTTTTTCAGATCAACTATCATTCCTGAATGGTTTGACCCGATTGAACCTGATTCGTGGAAGCCTTATATTGACGGACAAATTGAACAAATCGACATTGACTGCCGCCATAAAGATCTCTGTCAGCCGGAACCGCTCGCAGTCATCGGCCGGGTTCTGGCGGCTAAATTGGAAGAAATGAATCAATAAAGGAGGAAAAGCAATGGCAAATCCTTTTGAAAATGCGGATGGCATATACCTTGTTCTCATCAATGAAGAGGGCCAATATTCCTTGTGGCCCGGCTTTATCGATGTGCCGAGCGGCTGGACAGTCGTTCATGAACAAAAAGGGCGTGAGGCTTGTCTGGACTACATCCAATCACATTGGAGCGATATGAGGCCGAACAGCCTAAAGCCTGTCGAAAATGTCTAAATGCATTGACGGTAAAAAAAAGAGACTGCAGCAGGCAGTCTCTTTTTCTATCTTACGCAGACGTTTGGGTATGATCGCAATCTCTGACCGGGTTCCCGTTTTCATCCGTACACCATGACTGGGATAAGAACGCCAAAAACACAGCCGCCCACTGATCGGCAAATTGAATCAGAATACCTCCGTCATGCCAAGAGCCGTTGTCTTTTTTCCAGCGGGTATCCAGCGCATTGCCTTGATTCATGTGGATATTGTGCATACCGTTTGTCGGGGTAAAGCCGAATATTTTATCTGCCGCCTGTTCAGGTCCAAATTTTGATCCAAATATATAAACCGGCGCTTTTTCTTCTTTCGCTTTCTTCATATACGTTTCAATAAAGTCATTTAAATCATTATCAGGCCCCGTGATTTCATGAGGCAAAGGCTTCATTTCCCGCGGATCAAAAAGATTGCCCCGCACATAATCCAGGGCTACTTCACGGTTTTCGTCATTGATCTTCGTATATCCATACGGCATGTTCGGAAGAATGGTAATTGAGCTCGAATCAAACTGATCATCAGCTAAATACAATACTTCTGATTCCTCAGAACTGGACATGACATTGATGGCGCACCTGTAATACGTATTCTCTTCACCGAGCATCTTCACTTGGAAATGAGGACTGTCATCATCTGTTTCCCGCTTCATATCTAAGACAACGCCTTTTAACACGCCATATTGCTGAACAGCCATATGAATCCTCCTTTATGATCAAGTTCTTCGTTTTAATTCGAGACATCATTTCCATTTTCCTTTTTAAAAGATAAAAAAAGCCTGCAGAAATTTTTCTGCAAGCTCCATATGAATTAAGCGCCCGCCACAGATGATTCATCGTGTAAGGCTTTCTCGGCAGGGACATATTCGTATCCTAAATCTTTGGCAACCGCCTCATAGGTCACGTGGTTGTTTGCTGTGTTTAATCCCGCTCTTAGTGCCGCATTGTCCGCGAGAGCTTGTGCTGCCCCTTTGTTTGCGATTTGCAGCGCATATGGAACCGTGACGTTCGTTAAAGCAATTGTTGAAGTGCGAGGCACCGCGCCCGGCATGTTCGCAACAGCATAGTGAACGACGCCGTGTTTTTCATATGTCGGCTGATCGTGTGTCGTAATGTGGTCGACAGTTTCGACGATGCCGCCTTGGTCAATTGCAACGTCCACAATCACTGAACCAGGCTTCATTTGTTTCACCATTTCCTCTGTGACAAGCGTCGGAGCTTTAGCACCAGGGATTAACACGGCGCAAATGAGAAGGTCCGCTTCGGCTACCGAGTCGGCGATATTGACCGGGTTAGAAATTAACGTTTTAATTTGATGGCCGAATATATCATCAAGCTGACGCAGGCGATCCGCGTTTAAGTCGATGATTGTCACATCTGCACCCAGGCCGACAGCCATTTTCGCCGCGTTGGTTCCGACTACACCCCCACCGATAATGGTTACCTTTCCGCGGGCAACGCCAGGCACTCCGGCAAGGAGGATTCCTTTTCCGCCTTTAGGTTTCTCTAGGAACTGCGCTCCGATTTGCGCTGCCATTCTGCCTGCCACCTCGGACATCGGTGTAAGCAGAGGCAATGTCCGTCCCTCACTTACCGTTTCATACGCGATCGCTGTGACGCCATTATCCTTCAGTGCCTGTGCAAGCTCCGGTTCAGCCGCTAAGTGGAGGTAAGTAAACAGTACAAGCCCTTTCCGGAAGTATGCATATTCTTCCGGAAGCGGTTCTTTGACCTTCATGACCATTTCAGCGTCCCAGACCTGTTTCGGATCAGCAATGATTTCCGCTCCTGCTGACTCATAAGCTTCATTTTCAAAGCCGCTTCCAAGGCCTGCGCCTGATTCAACCAGCACGCGGTGACCGTTTGAAACGAGCTGTGAAACACCCCCAGGCGTCAATGCGACACGGTTTTCATTGTTTTTTATCTCTTTAGGAACCCCAATGATCATATCTATTTCCTCCCGTATATGTGATATGTTCAGTGTAGCTTGATTTTTTGGAAAATTCTTTGTTTGAAAAAGAAAATAAAAAAACAAGGGTTTGTGAAATTTCACAAACTCTTGTTTCGAAGTTTGATATCCAAATATATAGTAAACTTTTGATTCACATTTTTTAAATCGATCTCAGCGATCTGGCTGATTCGCTTCAGCCGGTAATTCAATGTATTAACGTGAATATTCAAGAGCTTAGAGGCGGTATTGACATTGCTGTCGGCTTCAATAAAACGTTCGAGCGTTTCGACCATATTGGACTGGTGATCCCGGTCGTACTGCTCGAGTTTTGAAAGGGAGTAGTTGAAATATCCCGTTTGCTTCCGTTTCTCATCTAACACGTCCAAGTATTGATAGATGCCTAATTCTGAAAAACTGAAAAGATGCTTGGTTTCTTCAGCAAACCGTTCCTTTGCTTTTAATACGGACAATGCTTCCTGGTATGAACGGCAGACAAACGAAATGGAGTTGTATATTCCGCCAATTGCAATAGAAGCATCCTCTATTTTATAACGTTCCCTCAGCTGCCTTTGCGTGCTGAAAGCAAACTGTTTTAAATCTTGAAAAGGACGATCTGTTTTTGGCGCGGTTAAAATGATAAGTTCATTGGAATCAACGGTTGTCAGCAGAGCATGAACCTGCTGGGTCGTTTCCTGCAGATAATGAAGCTGCTGTTCTGTTTTTTCGGTCAGCTCGCCGTTTACCCGGATGATCATCACGGAAAATTCAGAGGGAACGACCATTCCAAGCTTGTTAAACCCATCCGTCATGTCCTGTTCTTGATAGATGTGTCCGGTCAGCATTTTCCAGAAAAATTCTTGGCTGCGCTCCTCATTTTTCGTTTTTCGGATTTGGAGCTTAAGCAGCTTGTTTCTGACTGCATTAGCCGCCATTTTTAATGTCAGCAGATCATCATCCGACAGTGTTTTTTGAATTTCAAGCGCCCAAATAAACCCCAGCACCTGGTTGTTCTTCCAAATCGAAATCGCGACGCGGTTGCTTAGTCCGACTTCGTCAATTTCCTTCACTCTGATCGGCTGGTCCGTTTTTAGCAGCGCGGGAATCGTCCCGTCTTTCCACAATTTGTTAATAACCTTCTCCGGCACTCTTCTGCCAATGATCGTAGACGTCCGTGCAGGATCAGTACAATCGCTGTGGGTGCTGTAGGCTAGCAGTTTGTGGTTCACATCTTCAATGGTGATCGGACATTGCAGCACTTCACTGATATGGTCAGCCACATCTTCCAGTCTGTCAAAACTGTATTTAAACGGATCCTTTGGCATGGTCATCATTATCCCTACTTTTCCATCCTTTTATTCTTTGCTCTCTTTGACATCAAATCGTCTTGCTTTTATTATGATTGTTCTTGTTTGTGAAAATCAACAACAAAGAATGGCAGTATAATAGAAGTGAAAAACACTTTTTAAATATAATGAGATACATATTCTGTCTTGGGCGGTGAACAGACTGATGAATATTTCTGAAAACTGAACCTTTCAGAGATGGTGCTGTAGCATCAAATTTTCTGAAAGGTTTTTTTTGGGAGTTAGAGAATCATTTGGGTCTTTTGGATTATTTGGAGAAGGTGACATGGATTAAGAAAATAAACCTATTTGTTTAACAAAATATGTAATTTTTAAGAGGCGAGAGGTAAACCATTGGACTCATTTTGTAAAATTAAAACATATTTGTTTGACTGTACCGAAAAACTGTTTTTATAATAATTACGTTCTAAAAATAAGTGAATTAGCCCATATTTAGGCTGATGGCACAGGAGGTAATGAGGAATATGGCAGGATTAATTCGTGTCACACCCGAAGAGCTAAGAGCGATGGCGAAGCAATATGGCGTTGAAAGCCAAGAAGTATTAAATCAGGTTGATCGTTTAAACCGAATGATCTCTGATTTAAAAAGCATGTGGGAAGGTGCTTCTAGCGAAGCGTTCGCAGATCAATACGAGCAGCTCAAACCTTCATTTATCAAAATGTCAGATTTGCTTCAAGATGTAAACCAGCAGCTTGATCAAACAGCAAATACTCTTGAGTCTACTGACCAAGACATCGCAAATCAAATCCGCGGATAACAGTATGAAAGGGAAGGAGCGCCTGATTCACCAGAAGACGGCGCTCTTTCTATGTAAGGGTGAATGAACATGTATATTGATATTACGATAGATTTGAAACATTATAACGGAAGTGTCTTCGATCTCAGATTGTCAGATTACCACCCGGTGAAAAAAGTCATTGACATCGCTTGGCAGGCCCAAAGCGTTTCCATACCTCCGCGCGAAGGGCACTGGATCAGAGTGGTCAATAAGGATACGGTGTTTTCTGGAGAATGCAAGCTATCTGATTGCGGCATTACAAGCGGAGACCGGCTTGAAATATTATGAAAGGATCTGGTTGAATGTCAGGTGAACAAACATCATATTTAGAAAATCAATTAGAAGCTGCTTCTCAGAAAACGGAAGACGGCTATACATTTACCTTTCAACGGGAAAAAATAAAGCTTCTGGACGGTCTCGAAGCGAACGTGATCAAGGATATAAATCCATTTTTTCATAAAGAGATCGATGTGACGGAAGACGAAGTGATCATCACAATACAACCTCCTCCCTCCTATAAAGAATTTCGCTTGATAAAAGCTAAAGATAAAAAAAGCAAATGGCAGTTTGCCTATCAGCTTGTTCAGTCTGTACAGCAGCACAAGTTATCAAGGCTGCATTTGATTGTGGCCCCGGAAAACATTGTATTCGATAAAGGGCTGACCCCATATTTTCTTCATTACGGCGTAAAAGAAAGCATTCCGCCTTACGAGCATGATGAGGAAAGAGTCTGGCAGGAGCTGAAAGCCGCAGCGGCTTTGGCAGTCGACGGCGCTTTTGCATTTGAGGACTATTTGAAATTCAATGAAACGCTGACATTCTCTCCGGAGGCAAAAGCGATATTGGACGCGAAGTCCTATGATGAACTGCTCGAGCTGATTCAGACACATATCGATGAGCTCGAAGCCAAAGCAAAAACATACATACATATCCCGAAAAAGAAGTGGAACATCCAAAGATATATCGGCCTGGGACTCATTGTGTTGCTTGTGCCGGCTCTGATTTATTCGATGTATGCCTTATTTTTCGCGCAGCCGAAGCATCAGGCGATTGTGGAAAGCAACCGCGCTTTCTTGAACAAGCAGTACAGCGGGGTCATCAACACGCTGGCTAAATATGATGCGGAAAGCCTGCCTGAATCAGTGCAGTATCAGCTTGCAATGTCTTATGTTGAGGTTGAAAAATTAGGCGACACTCAAAAGAAACAAATTGAAAATAATCTGGTCACGCTGCAATCAGATCCACAGCACTTTCTTTATTGGATAGACATAGGGAGAGGCGAGAATAAAGAAGCCATTAGTATCGGAAGAAAGCTGGAGTATAACCCGTATATAGGGCTGGGGCTGATCCGATATAAGGCTGAGATATTAGCAGATGACAGTATGAAAGATGATGAAAAGCAAAAAGAATTGGATACGGTACAAAGCGAGATCGACCAAATTACCAAACAAATGAAAGAACAAAAAGAAGAAGCGATAACAGACACGGCAGAAACTGATACAGCCAGCCAAGCCGCTGAAGAACAATCAGATAAAGAAAAGCAGCAAGCTGAAGAGAAAGCGGCAGAAGAAAAAGCCGCAGCCGAGGAAAAAGCGAAAAAAGAAGAACAAGAGAAAAAAGAGAAAGAAAAGAAAGATGAGAAAAAAGATGACAAATAAAGTGAAACATGAAGTTCAGGTCATCGCACGCCGTATTTCGGCCGTTAGGGGGTTCGCCATTTGAGTCTATTATGGGTTTTCTATCAGCAAAACGTCCAAAAACTAAAACTGTCTGATCTCCCGGCGTCCCAGCCGGTGACCATAGGGCCTGATGTGAAGGATTCCATTACGATCGGCACCATTCCGTTTGAGAACGGAGTGATTTCTCTTCAAAGGAAGGAATCCGGCGGCCAGTACGATGTTTTCCTGGGAAATGATTGCCTGGGCAGTCTTGAAACTGATACATCATTTTCTCTTCAAACGGATCAGCAGGATATATGTCTGTTTTTAATTGCCGGCAAACCTGAAAAATCCGTTTATTTTACAGGAAACAGAGACGAAATGACATGTTCCTCAGAAAAGACAGATGCAGATATCTATCTGAACCCGAATGATTTTGCTTTTGCGGAGCAAAGCACATTTTCATTACTGCATATCGGCGAGAAATGGTCGATTCTCCCAAAAAGCGGAAATGTGTTCTTGAACGGAGAGAAGGTAATAGGTGCTGCACCGCTCAAGCCGGGGGATGAAATATTCTGGAACTTTACGCAAATGAGAGTAACTGAACAAGACCTCTTAGAAATCGTTCATTACACACCGCTTGAAACAGTGTTAACCAAAACCGTCAAACCAAGCACAGAAATGCAGAAGAAATATCCGCAGTACAGAAGAACGCCGCGGATGGTGTACGATTTGCCAGATGACCGTGTGTCCTTCAGTTTTCCCTCTCAGGAGAGCGATCAAACCAATAGAGGGCTGTGGCTCGTCATCCTGCCTCCGCTTGTGATGCTGATCGTGATGGGCGTTGTCGCTATCATCCAGCCGCGAGGCATATTTATACTCGTATCACTGGCAATGTTTATGATGACCCTTATTACCTCGACCGTTCAATATTTCCGGGATAAAAACCAGCGGAAAAAACGCGAGGAAAAGCGGGAGCGCGTGTATAAGCTTTACTTAGATAATAAGAGAAAAGAGCTTCAGGCGCTTGCTGAAAAGCAAAAGCAGGTTCTTGACTTTCATTTTCCTTCTTTTGAACAAATGAAATACTTAACAAGTGAAATCAGTGACCGAATTTGGGAAAAGTCGCTCGAAAGCAAGGATTATCTCCAGGTTCGGCTCGGGACCGGAACAGTTCCTGCAAGCTATGAAATCAATATGAGCGGCGGAGACTTGGCGAACCGTGATATTGATGACCTTATGGAGAAATCGCAGCACATGCAGCGTGTCTATAAGGACATTCGCAATGCGCCGGTTACGGTCGATTTGGCGGAGGGGCCGATGGGTCTTGTCGGAAAATCGCAGATTGTTAAGAATGAGATTCACCAGCTGATCGGCCAGCTTTCGTTTTTCAACAGCTATCACGATTTGCGCTTCGTCTTTATTTTTCATGAAGAGGAGTATAAAGACTGGGAGTGGATGAAGTGGCTTCCGCAATTTCAAATGCCCCATATTTATGCGAAAGGCTTTATTTATAATGAACAAACGCGTGACCAGCTCCTGTCCTCACTTTATGAATTGATCAGAGAGCGCGATCTCGAAGATGACAAAGAAAAACTGCAGTTTAAACCGCATTTTGTATTTGTCATAACGAATCAGCAGCTGATTTCAGAGCACGTCATTCTTGAATATTTAGAAGGGCAGCATGAGCAGCTGGGCATCTCTACAATTGTCGCCGCGGAAACAAAGGAAAGTTTATCAGAAAACATTACGACCCTTGTCCGCTATATCAACGAAAATGAAGGCGACATTTTAATACAAAAGAAAAAAGCAGTAAGAATTCCGTTCCGGCTCGATCATCATCAGCGCGAGGACAACGAACGGTTTTCACGCACGCTTCGCACGCTGAATCACCAGGTGGGCATTACGAACTCCATTCCGGAAATGGTCTCGTTCCTGGAGCTTTTCCATGCGAAGGAAGTAAAAGAAATCGGAATCCAGCAAAGGTGGCTGACGAGTGAATCGTCGAAGTCGCTGTCGGTGCCGATCGGCTATAAAGGGAAGGATGACATTGTGCATCTGAACCTTCACGAAAAAGCCCATGGTCCGCACGGTTTGCTTGCGGGGACGACAGGTTCGGGGAAAAGTGAATTTCTCCAGACCTACATCTTGTCACTTGCGGTGCATTTTCACCCGCATGAAGCGGCTTTCTTATTAATTGACTATAAAGGCGGAGGAATGGCGCAGCCGTTCCGCAATATTCCCCACCTGCTCGGCACGATCACCAATATTGAAGGCAGTCAAAACTTCAGTATGCGTGCGCTCGCTTCGATTAAAAGCGAGCTGAAAAAAAGGCAGCGTCTGTTTGATCAATATCAAGTCAATCACATCAATGACTATACAAAGCTGTACAAGCAGGGGAAAGCAGAAGTAGCAATGCCGCACTTATTCTTAATTTCTGATGAGTTTGCAGAGCTGAAAAGCGAAGAGCCTGATTTTATCAGAGAGCTTGTCAGTGCTGCACGTATCGGCCGAAGCCTTGGCGTACATTTGATTTTGGCGACACAGAAGCCGGGCGGTATCATCGACGACCAAATCTGGAGTAACTCGCGCTTTAAAGTAGCGCTTAAAGTTCAGGATGCCACCGATAGTAAAGAGATTTTGAAAAACAGCGATGCCGCGAACATCACGGTTACCGGACGCGGTTATTTGCAGGTCGGAAACAATGAAGTGTACGAGCTGTTCCAATCCGCCTGGAGCGGGGCCCCTTACTTAGAGGAAGTTTACGGAACAGAGGATGAAATCGCGATTGTCACGGATACCGGCCTGATACCGCTTTCTGAGGTCGACACGGAAGAAATGGCGAAAAAAGAGGTTCAGTCAGAAATCGAAGCAGTGGTTGACGAAATCGAACGCATTCAAGAGGAAATGGGAATCGAGAAGCTGCCGAGCCCTTGGCTGCCGCCGCTTGCGGAACGTATCCCGCGCACCCTTTTCCCATCAGAAGAAAAGGACCATTTCCACTTTGCTTATGTTGATGAACCTGATCTGCAAAGACAGGCGCCGATTGCTTATAAAATGATGGAAGACGGAAATATCGGCATTTTCGGCTCCTCAGGCTATGGGAAATCGATTGCAGCGGCAACATTCCTGATGAGTTTTGCAGACGTCTACACACCTGAAGAGCTTCATGTCTATATCTTTGATTTCGGGAACGGAACGCTCCTGCCATTAGCGAAGCTGCCGCACACGGCGGATTACTTCCTGATGGATCAGTCGAGAAAAATTGAAAAGTTCATGATCCGGATCAAAGAGGAAATCGACCGCCGAAAACGTCTGTTCCGTGAAAAAGAAATCAGCCATATCAAAATGTACAATGCGCTGAGCGAAGAAGAGCTTCCATTCATTTTCATCACAATCGACAACTTTGATATCGTCAAGGATGAGATGCATGAGCTTGAATCGGAATTTGTCCAGCTTTCCAGAGACGGACAAAGCTTGGGGATTTACTTTATGCTGACGGCAACGCGCGTAAATGCCGTCCGCCAGTCGCTCTTGAACAACCTGAAAACAAAGGTTGTCCATTATCTGATGGATCAATCTGAGGGATATTCCATTTACGGACGGCCGAAGTTCAGCCTTGAGCCGATCCCGGGGCGCGTGATCATTCAAAAAGAAGAGCTTTATTTCGCCCAAATGTTCCTGCCTGTTGAAGCAGAGGATGATATCGGCATGTTCAACGAGCTGAAAGCAGAAGTGCAGGTTCTTCAGGATCGCTATGCTTCACTTCAGCAGCCGGCTCCGATTCCGATGCTGCCGGAAAGCCTGTCGACGAGAGAGTTTTCTCTCCGCTTCAAGCTGGAACGCAAGCCTTTATCTGTGCCGATCGGGCTTCATGAAGAAACCGTCAGCCCGGTGTACTTTGACTTGGCTAAGCACAAGCATTGCCTGATATTAGGGCAGACACAGCGAGGAAAAACAAACGTCTTAAAAGTGATGCTTGAGCATCTGCTTGATGATGAAACGGAAATGATCGGTTTGTTTGACTCGATCGACCGCGGTTTATCCAAATATGCAAAAGAAACAGATGTCGCATATATGGAAACAAAAGATGATATTGAGCAGTGGATTGAAACAGCAGAAGACATTTTTAAAACAAGAGAAGCAATGTATGTAGAAGCCGTTCGCCAGGGAGACACACAAAGCCTGCGATTCTCTCAAGTGGTTCTGATGATTGACGGAATTACGAGATTCCAGCAGACGATCGATACGAGAATTCAAGACCGCTTGGCGAACTTTATGAAATCTTACGCGCATCTTGGCTTCAGCTTTATTCCGGCAGGCAATCACAGTGAGTTCTCCAAAGGCTATGATTCCCTGACGACTGAGATGAAGCAAATCAGACACGCTATCCTGCTGATGAAAAAATCTGAACAAAATGTCATTCCTCTTCCGTACCAAAGACAGGAGCCGGAGATTCAGCCGGGCTTCGGATATGTTGTGGAAAACGGGAAGGAGCAAAAAGTTCAAATTCCTTTATGTTCTGCTGAAAGGGAGAGTGCTAGATGACAGAACAACGAAAAAACTTGATCAAGTTAATATCAGCCGTCATCATTATTTTGCTGCTGCCGGTTTTGTTTTTCCGGTTCATCGGGGAAGATCCGGCGAAAAAAGCAGCCAATTCCACGCGGCAAATCGCAGTGGTGAATGAAGACACAGGCGTATTGAGTGATGAGGTGAAAGCGGACGATGAAGATGATCAATCCGCCCAGTTCGGTAAGGAAGTAGCTGCCGTTCTGGGGGAACGTCCTGATTATTCTTGGACGGTCGTGAACCGAAGTGCAGCCGAAACAGGCCTGAAATCGAAAAAATACGATGCGATCGTCTACATTCCCTCAGATTTCTCAAAAAACATTTTGAGCTATGACAAAGAGCGTCCTCAAAAAGCCACGCTTGAGTTCAGCATTCAAGATAACCTGAATGCGGTCAACAAAGAAAAAGTGCAGCGTGAGCTTGAAGATGCCCAGAAAACAATGAACAAAAAAATGTCGGCCTTATATTGGAACTTTGTCTCACAAAAAGTGGACAATATCAGAGGAGAGTTTGACAAGATCGTCAATAAAGAATCTGAATTCCAAAATGTCATGTACAATTTCTACAAACCAAGCTCTAACGATTTGGCAGGTGAAATCAAACGCCAGAAAGACCTAATCGATGAGCTGAAGAAATCAATGAATGAAGCCCAAGGCACGACAAAAGAAAAAGCATCGACAGCGGAGGAAGCAAAAAACACGCTGAAAGACTTCGTTGATACAGTTGAACGATACAAAGAATATCAAGAAAATCAAAAAAAGCTGCTATTGGCAGCCCAGGATTCAACTCAGCAGCAAATCCAGACAGGATTGGATGCCATTTCAGCACAGCAAAAGGCCAATCAGTTCAGCGAGCAGATGAGCGGCCTGTCAACAGGGATCAGCCAAGTGAAAACACAGCTTGGACAAACCAGCACAGTTCTGGCAGGCGCCCAGCAAATCAGGGAAGGCCAAGTGCCTCAGCAGGAACTTGGTATGGCGAAGATACAAAGCAATTTAATCGATCAGTATCAAGCCGTATCAAGACAGGCTGCATTAAACCAAGTATACGGACTGCTTGTTGAAGCGCGCGAGGCGCTCACTGTTGCGAAAGGTGACCCGCAGCCTGATGGAGATAATGGTTCAGATGATGAAGATAAAGACCCGAACGAAGAAAACCCTGAAGAACTGAAAATCGATCTTGAAAAACAGCGTGAAGAATTGAAAAGCATTGCCGCTGACATTCAGGACATTTCAGACAATTTAAAGGAGCCTGAAAAAGAGGAGCCGGCGCCAGAGAACCCGTCCCCTGAAAACCCGGATCATCCTGATGATGGAAGCAACCCAAATCCTGATGACGGAAGCAGCCCAAATCCTGATGATACACAGGGAGACACCGGAAACAATGATAACAGCAGTGATACCGGGAAAGACGGACAAACGGACGGCAATAATCAGGATCAAGACCAGCAGCAGGGAACAGACGGTCAGGAGCATAACGGAGATGCCTCCAATGGTGAGTCAGACAGCGGACAAACCGAAACGGGCACATCTGCCGAACAGACTGCTTCATCTGACTCTGCCCTTCAATTTATCCAGCTGGCAAACGAAGACGAAGGCACGACTCAGCCTGGAAATGAAGATCAACCAGGAAACGATGATATTTCTGATATCGCAAAAGCGAAAGAACAGCTCAGCAAAGCGTCAGAACGAATTAAGCAAATCGAAGAAGAGCTCAAAGAAAAAGAAACTGCCCATAATGATGAGCTGAATAAGAAATTAGAAGAACTTAAAGAGCAAATGGATGGGCTTAATGATGAAATTGATGACTTGAAAGACCAAGTGGAAAAACTCGAAACGAAACTTGAAAATCTCGAAGCGAAACGGCAGAAGGAGTTCGAAGGGATTTACAGAGCGATTCGCGAGCTGGAAAATAAAGATCAGCTTCAATTTCCAGGAGAAATCAATACAGAAAGCATCTCCGCTTTAATGAGATACTATAAATATTTATCTGTGTACGACTCTGTATTATCCGGAACGGTTGACAGCACTGCAAAAACCAATGTCATTGACGGCCAGCAGGGCAACGTCAAATCAGTCCTAGCCATCAAACCGGAAGAATCAGCAAGCTGGGAAGATCTCAAAAACAACATGATGCAAACCGATGAAGACATCGACAATTTCATCAATGGCATGACCGAGTTTGCAGACAACTACGGCAGCTATATCCGTGATTCTCAAGCCGGTGTTCTCGACGAACTGACGAAAATCTCTGAGAGTGCGTCTAAAGCGTCAGAACAGCTTGTAACCGGTGCAGCGCAGGAATCTGCAACGTTCAATAATGATGGTCTGTCAGGCACAATGGCACTGAGCGTGCAAGATACGGTCGGCCAGGAAGTGCTGCAAATGTCAGACATGATGGGTTCATTATCGGAACGCCAGTCAGGCATTATTGATTACACAACCAACATGCAGCAAAGCGTAAATGATGTACAGACGAAAGCTGACACATTAAACAACAACTGGGGTAAAAATGTTGCTTCCACGAAGCTTGTACGCAGTGACGTATACGGCATTCTGGGCAATACATTAGTAGACGGCCAAAACAACGGCTATGTATATGATTACTTGGCAAATCCGCTTAAAATCAGCGGTCAGGTTCCGGAAGAAAAAATTCAGACGGTGCCGCCGGTTGTCATCCTGGTTATTATTTTGATCAGCAGTCTGTTAATCGGATATTTCAGCTCGTATTATCAAAATGCGCCGCTGCTCGTCAAAGGAGCGCTTTTCGGAATTCTGAATATCCTTGTCGGCTTGATGATCAGCTTGTTCGGTTTGAATATTTATTCACTGCCGGACGATCAGACGATTAAGTGGTCTGTGTTTACGATTTTATTGCTGGTCGCAAGCTCTGCCTTTATCCGGGCGGCATTCCGGTTCGGGTCAATTCCTGGATGGGTTGCTTCAGCGGCAATGATTTTATTCTATGTTGCGCCGCTTATTGATTTAATTATGCCAAACTTCACATTTGAAGATCCGGTGTCGAAGGTATATATCGACATCCAGTACGGAACAGGGCATTTGTTTACAATGGGAATATCGGTTCTGCTGATCATTACGTTGATTGCAGCGGCTCTGCCGCTTGTCATTCGCTTGATAGCAGAAAAAACAGCGGAAAGCGATGAAACGTATGAAGCGTAATCGCAGCTTGGAAAAGGGGATCATGATGTGTATGCTCTCCTTTTCCCTTTTCATACCCTCTGCCGCTGCTGCCGAAACCGAAGAAAATACGGATGTCGCGCCAAACCAATATGAAAAGAAAGATATTGAAATCGATACGAATTATTTGCATGAAGATTCTTCCTATGAGGAGAAAACAGAACTGCCTGAGGAGCAAAAGGATATTACCTTTGATAAGCCGAAGGATCGGGACGCCGAGCTGATAAAGGATTTGTTTACATCAACAGATGCCGAGGGCTCCAACACCATCGCCGCTCAATCTAAACAGCTTGGGATTACATTTGCCGAGAAACCGATCACAAAAGCGTCATCAACGGAAATGAAAGAAAAAGATTCATCTTCACTCCTGCTTCCGATCATCTATAGCGTGCTGATTCTGCTTGGGATCGCAGGCATTGTTTTTCTCATACCAAAGGTTATCGTGCAGGAAAATAAAAAGGCGTAAGCGCCCGCGCTTGTTTTGCATAAAAGCGGTCCGTACAATAAGAACGGAAGGAGGAGGTTTCCAATGGAACTTTATATCATCACCGGAGCGTCAAAAGGACTGGGGAAAGCCATTGCATTACAGGCTCTGGAAAAAGGCCATGAAGTCCATGCTCTGTCCAGAACAACAACAGATGTTTCTCATGAGAAACTGACACAGCACCAGATCGACCTGATCAATCTCACAGAGGCTGAGCAGCAATTCAAAACATTGCTTTCATCCATCAATCCGGCTGATTATTCAGCCATCACACTGATCAATAATGCCGGAATGGTGACGCCGATCAAACGCGCCGGAGAAGCGTCTCTTGAAGAGCTGCAGCGCCATTATCAGCTTAATCTGACAGCGCCGGTGCTCTTGAGCCAGCTGTTTACCAAACAGTTTGCTGCTTTCAGCGGAAGAAAAACAATCGTAAATATTACCTCTGGCGCGGCCAAAAACCCATACAAGGGGTGGAGCGCGTATTGCAGCTCAAAAGCCGGACTTGATATGTTTACGAGAACGTTCGGATTTGAACAGGAGGATGAAGAACTGCCGGTGAACATGATTTCTTTCTCACCGGGTGTCATGGACACTGACATGCAGGCCGTCATCCGTTCATCATCGAAAAAGGATTTCCACGATATCGAGCGGTTTCGGAAATTGAATGAAACAGGAAGCCTTCGCAGTCCGGCCTTTATTGCTGGCACGCTGCTTTCTTTATTAGAGACAGGCGCGGAAAACGGGCGCATATATGATATTAAAGAGTTTTTGTAGAGCAGAGTGAATCTGCTCTTTTTTTATATAAAAAGGCGATAACTTAAGCATTCCGGAGTCCGGCTGCATATACTGACTGAAACTCTGCTTTTAGGGTATAACAAACATGAAAAGTAAACAAAAATGATATGACATAAGAATTGAGTTTCTCTGCAAATTATGTTAGGATTCTAAAAATATCTAAAGGAGGGGTTTCCATGAGAAAGGTTACATTAATGGATGTCTTCGCCCATCCAATTGCACAAAAATATTTACAGCGTTCCGGCGTGGCTCATGCGATTGCCTGCGCCTATCATGCATACAGGCTGTCTGTAAAGGCTGATATCAGCCCTGATTTAGCCGCAAAAGCGGCATTGCTGCATGACATCGGACATTATGAATGGTATACAGACGGAAAATGGGATTATGAGAAATACAGAAGGAATGACATCCATGCCATTAAAGGGGCGGAACGGGCGCATAAGCTCTTGATTCGTCTTGGTGAAGAACCGAAAGCGGCAAAAGAGATTGCTCTTGCCATATTGCTTCATACCGATTCCTATCTGCCTGAAGGTGAACTCGATAAAAATACGCTGCAGCAGATTGTCAAAAAAGCGGACGAACTTGATGAAGAACCTGGCGGCCACCATCATTACCGACAAATTGACGAAGCAACCGCACTGAAAAAAATAGAAAAACTGGACCGATTAATCGACCAAGCCCAGTCTTCTATAAAAAAGCCTGTATAGGTCCCGCCTGTATTCGGAACAGCGTCCGCTTTCTTCGCTGTCTCCGTTTCATCACCATTTCCTTACACCCGCGTGAATCACACTCCCCAATCGTCTCCGCATCCCCTGGTGTTATCCGGTAAGCCTGTGTCATTATCCTTAACCGTGGCATAAGCTGAGATAAAACATATAAAGGGGATTGAAGTATGGCCAACCAAGGTAGTCCGCAACTGGTCTCATTAGTCGATCCTTATGTCTATCAGACCATCAAAAAGCTCATCGGCTCAAAATTCATTATCCAGACAGTACGAGATACGGTCAGAGGCAGACTGATTGATGTAAAACCGGACCATATCATCATTGAAGCAGCCCGAAATTCTGTTTTTTTTATCAGTATCCAGCACATGGTTTCCGTCACGCCAGATTACAGTGAACGGGTGTAACAGTGCTTGCGCTTGAAAAATAGGCGTACACCGGGACGTCCTATTTTTCAGTTAAGCGCTATAAAAACGCTCCGTCATAAATTGTGCCGCCAAGATCAAAGCCGGAGCGGTCATCTGAAATAAAGCGTAAACAACAACCGAAGTGATACCCGCCCGCATCCTTTACATATAAACGGGGCTTCCCGGCAAACGGAGCACAGCGCCGCTGCCTCTCAGTCATTCTATCGTTTTGATTCACATCAAGCAGGATAAAATCTAAACGTTAAGCTAGTCCACAAGTACATAAATCAGTGCGGCGTCCCTGCCGTATGTCACAGCCTGCATAATCAACAGCCCATTCACTGATTAAGAGTTCTGATATCAGTTCATTTTTGTTACAATGATGGGGTGCAAGTTCTTTTATCTGATAGACAAAGAAAAACTAGGAGGAACAAGCTTGTTGAAATCAAAAGTCCATTTTTGGACATTGCAAATTTTATTTGTTTTGCTGATTATTTTCGTAGCAACAAAAGTTTCATTTGTGTTTCAGCCGTTTATCGTGTTTATCTCGACATTGTTTTTCCCGATGCTGATTGCCGGAATTCTGTATTTTATTTTTAATCCGGTTGTCCGACTGCTTGAGAAAAAAATGCCGCGGACATTATCGATTCTGCTCATCTATTTAGTATTTATCGGTTTGCTTGCCTTCGTTTCTGCGGCAGTCGGGCCTGTCATTACATCGCAGGTGACCGGGCTGTTTAACAATCTTCCTGAATATATAAAACAGATTCAGGCATTAACAAAAGATTTATCTCACTCTCAGTGGTTTACCTGGATGATGACACAGGATTATGTATCCATATCAAAAATTGAGCAGTCTCTGACAAGCTTTCTCCAAAACCTGCCGCAAAATATTACATCCAGTTTATCCGCGGTGTTTGGTGTCGTGACAAATATCACACTTGTCATTATCACTGTTCCGTTTATCCTCTTTTATATGCTGAAGGATGGACACCGCTTTCCGCACCTGGCAGTCAAAATTCTTCCGGCTTCTTACCGGACAGAAGGTCTAAAGATCTTTAAGGATTTATCCGACACACTCGCTGCGTATTTTCAGGGACAGCTGTTAATCTGTCTTTTTGTAGGGACAGCGTGCTTTATCGGATACTTGATTACCGGGCTGCCATATGCGCTGATTCTTGGAATTGTCATGGCCATTACAAATATCATTCCTTATGTCGGGCCTTTTCTCGGCGCTGCGCCGGCTGTCATTATCGGCTTTATGGATTCACCGGCCAAAGCGCTTTTTGCGATCATTGTGGTTGTGATCGTTCAGCAGCTCGACGGAAATCTGCTTTCTCCGCTCGTGATCGGAAAACGTTTGAATACGCACCCGCTTACCATCATTTTGCTGTTGATTGGAGCAGGAAGCTTCGGCGGCATTCTCGGCATGATTTTAGCTGTGCCGGTGTATGCGGTAGTCAAAGCGTTTTTCCTGAATATCGTGCGGCTGATCAAGCTGCGCCAGCGTTCACGCCTTGAAGAAAACGAACGTCCCGCTGAATAGGCGGGCACCATTGGCTCCTTTTCGCATATGATGCTGTAAATCAGTGCGGAGGTGGGGAAATGCCTGCGATTGTAGGGCCGATATATATTATGTCTATATCAGGTGATGCTGCGGCCAGCTTTGGAGATGTGTTTGCGATTGCGCCGAAAAGCGTCGATCACACAGGTGCTGGGTCTGGCACATTTCAGCTGGGGGATTTTGTGAAGATCAATAACGAATATAGTAAAACAATTTTAAACGATGCCGATATCATTGATGATACCGTTTCGTTTAACGGGTAACAGCCTTTTCTAGAGAGGCTGTTGCTTTTTTATTGTATAATATGGATAGTCTTTTAGTTAGCGAGGTCATGTTATGAAAATCAGAAAAGCAAATATCAGCACACAAACAGGAATGATCACTGATGTATATCTGCATGAAAACAGAAAAGAGCTGCATACGCTAGTAGC
The DNA here is from genome assembly GCF_038004745.1 of Bacillus sp. FSL R5-0434. NCBI lineage: Bacteria > Bacillati > Bacillota > Bacilli > Caryophanales > Bacillaceae > Bacillus > Bacillus sp. FSL R5-0434. The sequence continues at coordinate 3,169,467 of NZ_JBBORV010000001.1, read as the reverse complement.
CGTTCCGCAGCTGGAGTGGAGCACGATTATTTCATACGAGGAAGAAAAATCATCGCTGCCTGAACGGCTGGAGGCTTCTTTGCGCCGGCATACAGAGGACGAGCCTGCTGGTGAGCTGGCAAAAAAAATCATTCACTGGGTAACGGAAATGTAACAGCCCTTGAAAGTTTAGCCCCCGCAGGATCAGGCGATAATGAAGACAAACAAGACGGGAGGACGAGCTTTTGAGTGATGAAACGCTGGATCTCTATTTACAGCAAGGAATGTACGGGCCGCTGGAAACAAAACCAGATGAGCGCCATTTGTTTTTAGGCTCATTGCGGGAAAGAGTGCTTTTGGCACTGACGAAAGGGCAGGTGCTCAGAAGCAAACCGTATCACGAAGCGGAGCAAGCGTTTAAACGCAATAAACATATATCTCTTCTTATCAATGGAGAGCTTCAGTATCAGTCTTATTCACCTTATGTAAAAATGGCGAACCGAAACGGAGTGCCTTTTAAAGTCGTATCTGATCTTCAGTTTCATACGCCTTTAGGCCTTATCATTGCGGCGGACAGTGCGGTAAATCATGAATCTATATATATTCAGGACGACATTTTTAACCGGTCGGTGCTGAAATCTTAAGAGACAAACGGACTGTTTGTCTTTTTATTCATGGCAATTCCCTTACAACGGGAGATAAGATATAATGTTCTCATACTGATGGCGGGGAGGCCGGCTATGAAAAAAGCACTTATTTGTATTGATTATACGAATGATTTTGTGGCGAGTGATGGAAAATTGACCTGCGGGGATCCCGGCAGAATGATTGAAGAGGCGATCGTCAATTTGTCAGAAAACTTTATCACAAACGGTGATTACGTCGTATTTGCAGTAGATTCTCACAATGAAGGGGATCAATATCACCCTGAAACCCGTCTGTTCCCGCCGCATAATATCAAGGGTACGGAAGGAAAAGACCTGTACGGAAAGCTTTTGCCTCTATATCAGAAACATGCACATGATCATAATGTATATTACATGGAAAAAACGAGATATTCTGCTTTTGCGGGTACTGATTTAGAACTGAAACTCAGAGAGCGGCAGATTGACGAGCTGCATTTAGCCGGCGTCTGCACAGATATCTGTGTCTTGCATACAGCGGTTGATGCATACAACAAAGGTTTCCGGATTGTTGTGCATAAACAGGCTGTTGCCAGCTTTAATCAGGAGGGGCATACGTGGGCTCTTTCCCATTTTGCAAACAGCATCGGAGCGCAAGTGGCAGAGTAAGGAAGGGGAAAAACAGTGTTAGAGTACGGTTTTAAAGATGACAGCCTGTCATTACATACAGACCTTTATCAAATCAATATGGCGGAAACTTACTGGAGAGACGGCATTCATGAAAAGAAAGCGATTTTTGAGCTTTTTTTCAGAAAGCTTCCGTTTGAGAATGGCTATGCGGTTTTTGCGGGCTTGGAAAAAGCCATTGAATATCTGGAAAACTTCAAGTTTACCGATAGTGACCTGACTTATTTACGAGATGAGCTTGGCTACCATGAAGATTTTATTGATTATTTGAGCGGTTTATCTTTTACAGGTTCTCTTTATTCCATGAAAGAAGGAGAGCTGGTTTTTAACAATGAGCCGATTATGAGGGTGGAAGCTCCTCTTGTAGAAGCGCAGCTTATTGAAACAGCTTTGCTTAACATTGTGAATTACCAAACATTAATCGCGACAAAAGCAGCGCGCATCAAAGGCGTCATTGGCGACGAAATTGCACTTGAATTCGGAACAAGACGGGCGCATGAAATGGATGCGGCTATGTGGGGAGCGAGAGCAGCGTTAATCGGCGGCTTCAGCGCGACAAGCAATGTAAGAGCCGGAAAGCGCTTTAATATCCCGGTATCAGGCACACATGCCCATGCGCTAGTGCAGGCCTACCGCGATGAATATACAGCATTCAAAAAATACGCGGAAACGCATAAGGATTGCGTCTTCTTAGTCGACACGTATGATACGCTTCGTTCAGGCATGCCGAATGCGATTAAAGTGGCCAAGGAATTCGGAGACCGCATCAACTTCATTGGCATCCGACTGGATAGCGGCGATTTGGCTTACCTGTCAAAAAAAGCCCGGAAAATGCTTGATGAAGCAGGTTTTACAGACGCGAAAGTCATTGCGTCAAGCGACCTGGATGAGCATACAATTATGAATTTAAAGGCTCAGGGAGCCCGCATAGATGTCTGGGGTGTCGGCACGAAGTTGATTACAGCTTATGACCAGCCGGCTCTCGGCGCGGTTTATAAGCTCGTCTCCATCGAAGAAAACGGAGAAATGGTCGACACGATCAAAATTTCATCCAACCCTGACAAAGTGACGACACCTGGCAGAAAGAAAGTGTACCGGATTATTAATCAGTTAAATCATCATTCTGAAGGAGATTACATTGCGCTTTATGACGAGCAGGTGAATGACCAGAAGCGGCTGAGAATGTTCCACCCGGTTCATACCTTCATCAGCAAATTCGTCACGAATTTCTATGCGAAGGATCTTCACGAGCTGATTTTTGAAAAAGGCATCCTATGCTACCAGAACCCTGAGATTTCTGACATTCAGCAATATGTACAAGACAACCTCAGCCTTCTGTGGGAGGAATATAAGAGAATCAGCAAACCTGAAGAATACCCGGTTGATTTAAGCGAGGACTGCTGGAGCAACAAAATGCAGCGGATCCATGAAGTGAAAAGCAGACTTGAAGAAGAGCTCGAAGAATAAAGCAAACTGGCCTTTCGTTCGCGAAGAGGCCAGTTTTTTTGTGGGAATAATATTTTTCATGTTTAGACAAATTTCGTCAAATTATTTGATATACTTAGGGTGGAAAGCCGCGTGTTTTGTAAGGAGGATAAATCAATGAGGGTGTTTGTTGCAAGACAGCCTATATTTAATCGAAAAGAACAGGTTGTCGCTTATGAACTTTTATATAGAGAGAGCGAAGAGAATGTGTATTCCGCTGCAGACGGCGATCAGGCTACAACAGATTTGGTGATTAACAGCTTTTTAAACATCGGAATCGAGAAGCTGACGGAAGGAAAACGCTGTTTTGTCAATTTCACTGAAAGCCTGATGTTTTCGGATCTCCCCACCTCCTTCAATCCAAAACAGCTTGTGATTGAAATCCTTGAAGATATACCGATCACTCCGGCTCTCGTCTCAAGGTGCAGAGAGCTGAAAAAAATGGGGTATACGCTGGCACTCGATGATTTTTACGCGATAAACCCGAAAAATGAGGAATTATTGGAAAAGCTCATGAGCTATATTGATATATTGAAAGTTGATTTTCTTAAAACCACCCGAATGGAACGCCGAAATATTTTGCAAACCTACAGCTATTGCGGCCTGATTTTTTTAGCTGAGAAAGTAGAGACACGCAAAGAATATGAACAAGCGGCGCAAGATGGCTTTCAGTTATTCCAAGGCTACTTTTTCAGCGAACCGCGCATCATCAGCGGCCATGATCTGTCGACCCATTTTTATTCTTACTATGAATTGCTCAACGAATTAAGCAAAGAGCAGCCTAACATCCAGCGTGTAACTGAGTACATAGAACGTGATTTATCGCTGTCATATCAAATTTTAAAATTCTTAAACTCTTCCCATAGCCGTTTAACCCAAAAGATTGACAGCATTAAGCAGGCTATCATGCTTCTTGGGTTTAACGAAATCAAACGGTGGATATACATCCTTTCCTTTAAGGATTTAAGCAGAAAAGGGAATTCGAGCAAACACGAAATCATAAAAATTTCTTTAATGAGAGCAAAGCTATGTGAACTGTTGGCAAGAAAAACAGCGCGCCCGCAGCCGGCCTCGTATATGCTGATCGGGATGTTTTCTCTTATAGACACCCTTTTGCACAGAGAAATAGAAGAGATTATTCAAGAATTGCCTTTAATAGATGAAGTAGGTCAAGCGTTATTAGGTCATCAAAATGACTATTACCAAATGCTTGAGCTTGTGAAGTTAATCGAAACCAACAATTGGGACACTTGCGGAGAATTAGCAAAAGAATTGGACAAGGAAGAAGCGTACGACTGTTATTTGGAAGCCTTGGAGTGGTGTCATAAGCTCATGGGCGAAAAGTAATTGCGGTCTTCTGACCACCGCAATGCCACGATAATTCGGCTTTGCGTGCTGATCAGGCTGATGTATATGCCATCGGGATTAAAGACCGAATCCACATCATGCCGGACGCCTGTCTGTTTGATTAGACGTTTTACTGTCTGTTTATCTGACTGCTCCGCTGCGGTCATGATGCGGCGCGAAAGCTCCTGTGACCCCGCAATGCGCCTAAGTACAAGCTGAGCATCAGCGAGCAGCCCGGCGGCATCCTGTGCGGAACGGATAAAGGTTTCTGTATTGGCGGCAGGAGCGGGCGGACGGCGTATGTCGTACGGATAGACGTAAAACCAAGGATAAGGATATCTCATGGAAGCACCTCGCAAAAAGGGGATATGTCTATATGTATAGATCACTCAGGTGCTGGATATGACAAAGCGAAAAGGCCACAACTTTGCGTTGCGGTCTTTTCGGTGTTTGTCGGTCACGATACGCCAAGAATCGCATATTGAATTTTGAAAAAGCGGCGAGGGGGACTATAGTCTTACATTGTGAAACAGATAAACACAATAAAATCAAAGGAATTAAGAATCTTTCTCAATTCCATCCGAAATCACCGTTTTCACACGTAGAAAAATAGTCCTGTTCTCATTGTGATTCCTTTAAGCACAAAGACCTATTGATATTTGCGGTGTCACGCAGGATCTTTTTGTATACTTTTCGGTGAAAAATAACTCGAAACCAGATACACTATTAGTAACAGATCAAATACCTAGGACTCGTTCACCATACACAATTCATTGATCTTTCAAAAAAAGGAGTGTGGAAACGATGGAAAAGAAACTTGAAGAAGTAAAACAATTGTTATTCCGACTCGAACTTGATATTAAAGAAACGACAGATTCATTACGAAACATTAACAAAAGCATTGATCAGCTCGATAAATACACATATGCAATGAAAATTTCGTAAAAAAGACTTGGAAACAAGTCTTTTTTTTCGTTCTACCCATACAATAAATGGATAAAGTATTATATGATTGTTAAAAAACGAAAAACCTGCTGTCCTTTAAATGTCCCATTTAGTAAAATGGAATGGGAGGGGGGAAGTTGTTATTGAGCAGATATGTTTAGATTCTGTCCGGATCAAGGAGAAAATGAAGGAGATTGTACATGAAAATATTTCAAATGAAGACTTAAAAACAAAACTTATTTCTTTTATTGAAGAAAAAAAACAATTTTCATTCGCAGAATTAGCTTATCATCATTACATAGCATTTGACGGAAAAGATGTTACAGCAATTGAGTTGTTGGCTTCTGGTATAGAACTTTTAATTTTATCTGCTGACATTTTTGACGATATAGAGGATAAGGATAATCTTCAGGCTTCTTGGATGAAAATAGATCCTTCGATAGTGATTAACGCAGCTACCGCACTTTATACATTAAGTTTGCAAGTGATAAGTTTAGTTTCTAACAATCCACAACATTTAAGTCTGACTTTACAATATTCACTTCAATCTTTACAAGGGCAACATGCAGATTTAAATGTAACAAGCTCTTCAGAATCAGAGTTTATTGAAATGATTAAACTTAAGTCAGGTTCTCTTGTAACATTGCCTAATGTTCTTGGTGTATATTTGGCAACTGGTGAATTTAATGAAACAGTCGATGAGTATTCACATTATTTGGGCATAGTCGAGCAAATTGCGAATGATCACCATGGGTTATATTATCCTGACAATAATGATTTAAAAACTAGACACAATCTTGCCTTTTACTATCTTAAAAATAAATATAACCAATCATCGATTGACTTATTAAATTTTTATGCGCAAGAAAATAATCAGATAAATAATATGGACGAATTGAAAAAGAAGCTACGAGAATCAGGTGTAATACAATATTTGAATGTTATTAAAAATATAGCATTGGAAAACTTTAAAGAATCATTCAAAAAACTGAAATTAGATGAACAAAGAAAGAATAAACTATTTGTACAATTATTAAGGGGGAATTTAAATTGAAACATATCGATAAAATTATAAGCCATCTAGCAAACAACCCGGAAGCTTTTGATCAATTTAAGAATGGGAACTTAACCTTACTAAATATAAATGAAAAAGAAAAGAAAGCAATATTATATGCGTTTGAAGAAGGAGAGGCACCGAGAACAAGCAACTGGCCCCCAATAGAAGCTATCAGTAATTTTTTTGAGGATGATAAAAGAAAAAGTTTTATTTAATTATGGGATGATGAGATGCACATAAATAATAACGTCTATAAATATTTGTCTCTAGCTTTTATCATTTTAAGTTTTGTTTATGTGATCTACCTCTCTTATATTTCTGTTTTTAATATCTTTGTAGGTGCAGATGTGAAGATTAATGAACAGGGTAAGTTAGAGGTTACCAAAGTTGTGGATTATGAATATTATTCAGGTGTAAAAAAAGGTGACATCATTCTTGAAGTGAATGGGCAAAGAGGAAGCGAAATCCAGTTAGAGAGCGGAAGATTGGTCAATGTAGAAAGCTTAACTGTTGAGAGAGATAATAAATCATTTCATTTACAAAATGTAAGCCTAATCAGTGAAGAAAATTTATTTATGTATCTCATTCCACTCATATCTTATTCAATCTGTTTATTTTGTATATTTTTTGTTTACAGAATAAATAAAGTAAGAAAATCATCTTCTGCTTTTGTTTTAATCTTATTTTTGTTATTTGTATCAGTAGCATATGTAAGTGCCTGCGGGGCAAGAAGAGGTGAAGAGGTTAGCACTTACCTGCTTGTCCTTACTTTAGTAAGTTGTCCAATTTTATATATACATTTCATATATAAATACTTTGCGGAATTGGGCACTAAGTTATTCAAAAAGAAGATTTTAATCATAATGTATATACTTCCACTCGTAAACCTGTTACTAGAAGCTGTTTTGAGTAATAGATTAAATTCTTCGGCTTTTTTGTCTAACTTGAACTTGATTTCCTTTTTTGTCCTAGTCCTTACTGTATCTATCCTTATCCATCAAGGGATTAGAAAAATCAAACAAAATGAGCAAAAGTCAATTTTAAAAATCCTTGCTTATATAAATATCCTGTCTTTTAGTCCCTTTATTATCTTTTTTGTTATTCCCTATGTGTTGTTTGATAAGTATCTTTCACCCTTTAGTTTGGCAGCTTTTACACTTGTTATACCTTTTTCTTTAGTGTATCAATTTATGACAAATAGACTTTATAATATTGACTTTGTTGTAGGACGGCTTAAATACTATGGATTTTTAGCCATTACACCTACTGTTATTGTGGTCACCATATTTAATTACATTCAAAAACCAGATGATAACTTTTACTACGTTAAACTAACATTTGTAATATATTTGCTTATGTTTGCTGTCTTTTACTTTAAAGAAATCATTGATTTTCGTTTCAAGTTGAAAAGATTTACAGAGAAATTTAATTATCAAGATGGAATTTTTAAATTTACTCAGTTGATTAAGCAAGCATCATCAGTAGATCAAGTACTTAATTACTTTAAAAATACAATCCTAGAAGTATTAAACATAGATAATGCTTGCGTGTATGATAATTCTAAAGGGGAAATCACCCTTCTTAGTAAGAACAACTTTAAAGATTTGACTTATAAAAATCATGAGCAATATGTGAAAAATTTTTCTGGTGATATCGGTAAAATTAAAGAGTTTAAACAAGGTTTTATTATTAAAATAGGTGAACGAGGAGACAGATCATTTTTAGTACTCTGTTTCTCAAGTTATAATACTTTTAAATTAACAAGGGATGAAATTGCATGGCTTCAAACATTAGCGTTTTATACAAATGTCTCATTGGAAAACGTTATGAAAATCGAAGAATTGATGGTGCATCTTGAGGATTTAAAACAACAAGAATCCAACCCGGTATGGCTCAAAAAACTTATGTACACCATCGAAGAAAAACAACGTTCTGATCTCGCCCGCGATCTCCACGATTCCGTTCTTCAGGATTTGATTTCATTAAAACGGCAGTGTGAGCTGTTTTTGGCTGATTTTAAGAAGGATGATGATCCATGTCGTGAAGAGGTGCAGGACAAGCTCGTACAGATGAATGAGCAGATGTCTGATGTGATTTCGATGACGAGGGAGACGTGTCATGAATTGCGGCCGCAGCTTTTGTATGATTTGGGACTGGTGAAGGCGCTGTCTAAGCTGGTGGCGCAGCAGCAGGAGCGGGTTCCGTTTCATATCCGCTTAAATACCGGCAGATTTACGGCGTCGCTTGATTTGGATTCGCAGCTGAATTTGTACCGGATCATTCAAGAGTTTTTATCAAATGCAGTGAAACACTCTCAGGCGACGGAAGTGCTTATCATGCTGATCAGTATTCAGAACAAAATTGTTCTTCATTATGAGGACGATGGTGTCGGATTTGATCTAGAGAAAAATAACGAACATTCCATGAGTATGGGTCTTTCTGGCATTAAGGAGCGAGTCAGGGCTTTAGATGGACGCCTCCGAATCGAAACAAGTGAAGGAAAGGGCTTTAAGGCCGATATTGAAATGGAATTGTAATGGTTTTATAACGTAAACGACTTGGCAGAAGCCAAGTCTTTTTTATAAAATGGAAATGAGTGAGTAAAAGGGAGGAAAACATGAAAAAGATACTAGTGATTGATGACCATCCGGCTGTCATGGAAGGCACCAAGACAATTTTGGAAACGGATTCGAATTTGTCTGTTGATTGTCTCAGTCCTGAACCCAGCGAACAGTTCATACACCAGCATGATTTCTCATCATATGATCTCATCTTAATGGATTTGAACTTAGGCGGCGATGTCAATGGGATGGAGCTTTCTAAACAGATTTTACAAGAGAATCCTCATTGTAAAATTATCGTATATACCGGTTATGAGGTCGAGGATTATTTTGAGGAAGCGATTCGTGCGGGTCTGCACGGCGCCATCAGCAAAACCGAATCAAAGGAAAAGATCACCCAATACATATATCACGTGCTCAACGGAGAAATTTTAGTCGATTTCGCTTACTTTAAACAGCTGATGACTCAGCAAAAAACAAAGCCGGCCCCTTCCTCTCAAAAAGAACAAGATGTGCTCACACCAAGAGAATGCCTGATTCTTCAAGAAGTTGAAAAAGGTTTTACCAACCAAGAAATTGCAGATGCGCTTCATTTAAGCAAGCGGTCCATCGAATACAGCCTGACGTCGATTTTCAACAAGCTTAATGTCGGTTCCAGGACGGAAGCGGTGTTGATTGCAAAATCAGACGGTGTGCTTTAAATAAGGGAGTTAAAACTATGGATATGAAACATACATTGCTTGGCGCGCTGGGAATTGAAATTGTAGAAAGCACAGCGGAACGCTGCGTGGCAGTGATGCCGGTGGATCATCGGACCGTCCAGCCCTTTGGTTATTTGCATGGAGGCGCTTCAGTGGCTCTTGCGGAAACTGCGGCGAGCGTGGGTGCCCAGCATCTAATCGATTCTCGTACACAAGCTTGTGTCGGTTTGGAGATTAACGCCAATCATCTGAAATCTGTCAAGGAAGGAACGGTAAAGGCGGTAGCCGAGCCCGTTCATAAAGGCAGAACGACCATTGTGTATCAGATTCACATTTATGACGGGCAAGAGAGGCTGATCTGTATATCCAGATGCACGCTGGCTGTCATCACAAAATAAAAAAACAGCCGGAACTCTGCCTGTCCGGCTGCTCATTTTTATAGGTAAGAATCCTCTTTTCGTTTAATCACAAAGTTTCTGATTCCGTTATAGTCATCCTGTACACTTCTTTCATCCAGCTTGACGCCAGAGTTGTACGCAGCTCGGCAGATCAAGTGTCCCCCGACCGGCGTCGTAATAAAGATAAAGAAAATCCCGAGCAGAATTTTTGCTGATATCTCTCCTGTGATAAGCCACAAAAAGAAGAAGACACCGAGCAAAATCATATTTACCCCTAACGTTGAGCCTTTAGAAGCAGCGTGAGAGCGTGTGTACATATCGGGAAGGCGAAGCGTCCCGAAGGAAGCCGCAAGACAGATTAGCGCCCCCATTAGGATCAATATCGCTACTGCTATTTTAGCGATCACGATCATTTTCGATAATCTCTCCTTTCTCTAAGAACTTAGAAAACGCAATGGTTCCGATAAAAGACAAAATACCCAGCAATAATATGATATCAAGAAAAATACTCGTATTCAGCAGGATGGAGACAAGCGCTGTCATCGCTATCAGATTAATGCCGATTGCATCCAGAGCCACAACCCGGTCAGGAACAGTCGGCCCTTTGATGACACGAACGACATACAACAGGGTGGACACCGCCATAATGCCGAGCGCGATTTGAAGGATTAACGTAAACATCAGCGGCTCACCTCCTGTATGGCTTTTTCAAATGACTCACGAATATCAAAAATCGCTTTTTCCGCATCCTCAATATCCATCGCGTGAATATAGAGAATGGTCCGGTCATCGGAAATATCCATGACCAATGTTCCCGGCGTTAATGTAATAAGCAGTGAAAGCAGGGTGATTTCCCAATCCTTTGTCAGCTCTGTTTTAAATGCGAATATGCCTGGTTTGATATCCAGTTTTGGCGACAGGACTGTTTTCAGCACACTGACGTTGGCAAGGTATAATTCCCTTATAAAGATCAAAAAAAGTTTGATAATCGAAAACGTTTTCCATAGATAAAACGGATGAGCAAGGAAGCGCCGGAAGAAGAAGAGAGAGATCATTCCCAGGATAAAGCCTGTGATGAATCCGGCGGCGCTTGCGTCATTGCTCAGGAACATCCAGCAAAAAGCGAGAAACACATTTAATAAAATTTGAAATGCCATGCGATCTACTCCTTCAAAACAGCTTCAATATATTTTTCCGGATTCAGCAAAGTCTCGGCCGCTTGATCAACGTACGGTGACACCCATTCTGTACCCAATCCGAAGAGAAGAGACAGCAAGAGAAAAATAGCTGCCGGATATAGAAGCCCTTTAGCTGTTCTAAGATTTTGCTTCGGTGTTTCTTTTTCTTCGCCCCAAAACGCATGGATAAAGATTCTTAACACGGAATACAGGACGAGCAGGCTTGAAAGCAGGATCAGCATGGAAATCGTAAATTCACCTTCAGCGAAGCCGCCTTCTGCAATTTTAAATTTGCCAACAAATCCGCTGAGAGGCGGGATGCCGGCAAGAGATACAGCCGACATGAAGAACATCCATCCAAGAACGGGGTATCGTTTGATCAGCCCGCCCATTCGTTGCAGGCTTGCTGTTCCTGTCAAAGCAATCAGCGTGCCTGCCAGCATAAATAATGCGCCTTTAATCAGCATGTCGTGAATCAGGTAGTAAATCGCACCTTGAATGGATGCGGGCGTTTGAACTGCAACACCGAACAAAATAACGCCGACAGCGGTAATAATGTTATAGATCACGATTTTCATGACATTCTGATAGGCAAGTGAACCGATGACACCTAAGATGACAGTGAGAGCCGCGAGCCATATCATCAGCTGGTGGGTAAACGCTGTATCGTGAATGAAAATCAGTGTGAACACTCTTGTGATCGCATATAACCCGACCTTTGTCAGCAATGCGCCGAACAATGCAGAGATGGCTGCCGGCGGCGCGTAATAAGAGCCGGGAAGCCAAAAGTAGAGAGGGAAAATCCCGCCCTTCATACCAAACACGATAAGTAACAGGACACCGATTACAGTAATCAGCCCAGTTTGTCCGGATTCGCTGATTCTCACACTTAAATCCGCCATGTTTAATGTGCCGGTCACCGCGTATAAAAAGCCGACGCCGATGACAAACAATGCTGATGACACAATATTAAACACAATGTATTTAAGCGACTCCCGCAGCTGAATTTTTGTGCCGCCTAATACAATCAGCATATAAGAAGCAATAAGCAGAAGCTCGAAAAATACGTACATATTAAATAAATCGCCTGTTAAAAACGCTCCGCTTACACCAGCCAGCAAAAACTGCACGCCGGAATAATAAAAGGCACGTTCCCGTTTTTCACCGATAGAACGGAAGGAATAAAGCACAACCAATAATCCGATGACTGCCGTGGTGAGAACAAGCAGGCTGGCAAATTGATCTGCAACAAGCACAATTCCGTAGGGGGCTTTCCAGCCGCCCAAACTGAGTGTCTGGATGCCCTTAGTAAAGACAGTCTGTACGAGTATACCGCTGATCACAATCCCGATTGCCGACGCCGCAGTGCTGAAGATCCGCATGAGCATGATGTGTTTGTTCATGAAAATCAGCAGAATGGCGGACAGGAGCGGGATCAGAATTGGCAATATAACAAAATTATTCATGTTGATCATTTCCCCTCATTTGATCCAAATCGTCCGATTTCAATTCCTGATAGGCCCGAAACGCCATGACGAGGATGAAGGATGTAACTCCAAATGAAATGACAATAGCCGTCAAAATCAGGGCTTGCGGAAGCGGATCGACAAATGACTTGGCATGCTCGCTCAAAATCGGAGCGGCGCCTTTTTTTAATCCTCCCATAGTTAAAAGCATTAAATGAACGCCGTGGCTCAAAAGCGCTGTTCCGATAATGACCCGAAGCAGGCTTTTAGACAGCAGCAAATACGTAGCAGCCATAAAAATAATACCTGCTGTAACAGCCATTAAGATTTCCATTATTCTTCCTCTCCAATCGTTTGAATAATGGTCATCGTAATGCCTACGACAACAAGATAAACGCCTAAATCAAAAAGCGTCGCCGTGGCGAGCTCCGTTTTCCCTAAAATCGGCAGATGAAAGTAACCGAATGTGTGGGTTAAGAAGGGCGCTCCGAAGACAAAAGAGCCAACGCCTGTTAAGACAGCGAGCAGCAGACCGGCTCCCGCGACGTAAATGAAATTAACCGGCAAAATGGAACGCACGGTTTTTAAATCATAAGCCAAGAGCAATAGAACGATGGAAGAGGACGTGATCAGCCCGCCGACAAAGCCTCCTCCAGGGGCGTTATGCCCCGATAAAAATAAATAGAAAGAGAAAAGCAAAATGATAAAGGATACAAGCTTTGTCACGGTTTGAAGAATCAAGTCATTTGTTTTTTGTTCATTCACCGCTTTTCCCCTCCTCTTTTACTTTTGTTTTAATCATGCTGAAGATGCCGAGAGCGGCAATCGTTAATACTGTAATTTCAAACATTGTATCAAAGCCCCTGAAATCAACGAGAATGACATTGACGACATTATCTCCTCCGCCAAGATCGTGGCTGTGCTTTGTAAAGAAGGAGGCGATACTGTCTTTTGTCCGCTGGCTTGAGGATGCAATACCGAGCAGGGTGACAATAATGCCGACTCCTAAAGCAATGATAAAGTTTGTCATTCGGAACGTTCTCGTTTTCTTTTTCAGCCGCAGTTTCGGCAAATGATAGAAACAAAGCAGAAACAGGGCGACGGAAATCGTCTCAATGACCAGCTGGGTCAAAGCCAAATCGGGCGCTCTGAAAATAACAAAAAACAATGCAAGCGTATAACCGACAACACCAAGTGAAATAATCGCCGTCAGTCTGGATCGGGCGAATACAGTCGCCGCTGTCGCGCTGATCATGACAAGTGTCAGAATCATTTCGTATATGCCGATTTTCGCCATACCCTCAGTTGTAAAGGAAAATCCGCCTTTCAAAACGAGAGCCCCGCTCATCAGAATGATAAATCCAGCGAAGATATACAGAAGATAATCCCGCAAAAATCCGGTCATATATTGTTTTGTCACTCGATAAGAGCCTTTTTCCATGATGGTCAGGAGCTTCTCGTATAACCGATTGAGCGTGAGTTTCGATGGAAACAGCTTATAGATCCCTTTCCACTTGTTTATCGTCAAGTATCCGATCGTACCGACAGCGATAATGCCCAGTGTCATCAGAACTTCGGCTGTAAACCCGTGCCACTGCGAAATATGAACATGAAACTTCTCATGGCTGTCCAGCAGTGTCGGATAGATTGAATTCATCGCAGGCTCTATCAAGCTGTAGGACAATATATTCGGGAAAAAGAAGAGACTGACAGCGAGCGCAACAAGAATGACAGGTGATACGAGCATTCCAATCGGCGCTTCATGAGCCTGTTTTTCGAGTTTTTCAGGCTGGTAATTGCCTTTAAATGTTTTAAACAGCAGTTTCATGCTGTAGATAAATGTAAACACACTTCCTGCCCAAGCGAGGACAGGGAACAGCGCTCCCCACGTCTGGACGTTGAACAAATCGACATGTGTCACACGAAGCATGCTGGTGAAAAACATTTCTTTACTCAAAAATCCGTTAAACGGCGGGAGACCAGCCATTGAAAATGTGCCAATCAAGGAAATCGTAAATGTAATCGGCATGATCGCCATCAGTCCGCCGAGCTTTCTGACGTCCCGTGTGCCTGTTTCATGATCAATGATGCCGACTGCCATAAACAAGCTTCCTTTAAAGGTAGCATGATTGATGAGATGGAAAATGGCAGCCATGGCGGCAACTGTGTAATATTCTGTATGGCCGTAATGCAGGGCTGCAGCGCTGACACCAAGCATCGAGATGATCATGCCGAGCTGGCTGACGGTTGAAAACGCCAAAATGGATTTTAAGTCGGTTTGTTTGACGGCATGGAATGAACCCCAAACCATGGTGAAAATCCCGACGAGAGAAACAATCCAAAACCACTGAGCTGAAAAGGCGAAAATAGGACTGAATCTTGCAATCACATAAATTCCCGCTTTGACCATCGTTGCTGAATGGAGATACGCGCTGACAGGCGTCGGCGCTTCCATGGCGTCAGGCAGCCAAATGTAAAAAGGAAACTGGGCGGACTTTGTAAATGCGCCTAGTAAAATCAAAATCATCGCCGGAATAAATAGATCATGGCCGGCAATCAACTGAACCTGATTGATCATTTCTCTGATACTGAATGAATCTGTGATCAGATAAAGGAGAATGAATCCTCCCAGCATACACAGTCCGCCGCTTACCGTAATCAAGAGCGATTTTGCGGCGCCGTAGCGAGATTTTTCACGCTTGTACCAATATCCGATCAGCAAAAAGGACGAAAGGCTGGTAAGCTCCCAAAACATGTAGAGAACCATGACGTTGTCAACAAGAACAACACCGAGCATAGCGCCCATGAACATTAATAAATAGACATAAAAAGGCCCAAGCTGTTCTTTTTCTTTCGATAAATAAAAAATACTGTAAAGAGTGACCAACGAGCCGATCCCCGTTATCAGTAAGGCGAATAGCAGTCCGAGACCGTCTACATAAACGGTAAAGTTAATGCCTAATGAAGGAATCCACTCCAATACCGATCGTAATGTTTCTCCCGACTGAGTCATTCTGATCATTGGAAGAAAGTATATAAACAGCAAGACGGGCAGGATCAGAACAAACCAGCCCGTATGCACTCTTTTTGCGTATTTTGCCAGAAAGGGAATGATAAAAGCAAATACAAAAGGCGATAAAATAGCAAAATGTAAGAGCTGCAAAGACAAGACCTCCTTTTCTTTAATTGAAACCTGTTCTATGTATAAATAATTAGAATATACGGTCAAACGACCCAGTCCAAATTATATCGCACTTTTTTGGAAGCCGCCATGCTTCAACCTGCCGCGAATGAATTTTACAAGTTCTTTTGACCTTAAAATAAGTTTAACAAAAATCAGCTCATTTGTATATTTAAAATCGCTCCTGATCAAGCTTTATGTAAGGAGCTGATCATGATGAAGAGAAAGGTCCTTATGTGCTCAGGTTTATTCTGCTCGATATGTGCAGGGGCATTCATGCTGAATCAATATGACGGCCGTGCCCGTGTGGCAGACAATGATGATTGGGAACTGTATTTATTGGAGCACCACCTGTCAACTAAAATGAGTGAGGCGGAATCTCAGGATAGGCCGTTTGGGCCCAGGGAGTATATGCGGATTGTGAACAAATAAAAAAGAGTTCCGTCTAAGACGGAACTCTTTTTCTGATTATGAAGTGAAAAAACGAAGTAAAATCGTCGCGCAAATGACAGTTCCAGCTCCGCCAAGACGTGTAGAAATTTGGGCGAATGGCATAAGGCCCATTCTTCCTGAAGCGGACAAAATGGCGACATCTCCCGTTCCGCCGAGACCGCTGTGACAGCAGGTAACGATTGCGGATTCAACAGGGTACATGTTCATCAGCTTGCCTACAAAATATCCGGAAGAAATCATGGCAACGACAACTGAAATACAAATGATGACAAACGGAATAGAAATCACAGACGCCACGTCATCTAAAGGGATAAAGAGAATCCCGAGGCCTACCATAAGCGGCCATGTAAAGCTTGATGAAATAAACTTATAAAGCTGGTACGCGCCATCCTCCATTTTTTTCGGAAGGATATTTGCATATTTGATTGCAGCTGCTGAAATAATCATTAAAATAGCGCCCGGGACGAAGATAAATTTCTCCAGTAAACCGCCGAAAATAAAGAACGTACAAGCGAGCAGGACTCCGGCTCCCATCAGTTTAAAGTCAATTTTAGCTTCAGCCTCTTTTTGATTGAAAATATCGTTCGCTTTCTTAGATTTAACGAGACGCCCATTGCCGTTTAGGTCAGGACGTTTTTCGCCCAGTTTTTTCATTAAAGCAGCACAGATAATAGCAAAAACGTTTCCAATGATAGCGGCAGGAACCAGCTGCGACACATACACATCAGCGGAAGACCCCAATATTTGCGAATAAGCAATCGAGAGCGGCAAAATTCCTTCACCTATTCCCCCGGCAATAATCGGCACAACGACAAAGAAAAAGGAATCATAGGCACTGTAGCCGAAGATGAATCCGACGAGCACGCCGGCCGCAACCGCCGCAATTGTGCCCGCTACTAAAGGAACGAACATTCTGATGAATCCCTGTATTAAAACAGTTCTGTTCATTCCAAGAATGCTTCCTACAACAAGACAAGCGATATAGAAATAAAGAAAGTTAGATGTTTTCATTAAATTGGTTACAGCATCTAATGATGATGGATTCAACACATTATAAAAAACTAAAAAAGATGGCACAAACAAAGATAAAATAGCAGGACCGCCAATATCCTTTAAAATCGGAATCCGCTGGCCGATATCGCCAAGAAAGACACCTAAAATCATAATGATGGCAAACCCGCCCAGCATGTTTGCAGGCAGCTCGTTGTAATAGGCCGCAAGAATAATAATGACAGCTAATGCTGTATATAATGGGAGAGGAATCACGCCGATTTCCCAAGTCCATATTTTCTTAAACAGGCTTTTCTCCTGTGTGTCTTTGTGCTCAGGTAAAACTTCCTCTGTTTTGTGAATTGCTCCCATTGTCATACACCCCCATGTATTGTTTGTTACAGTCTACAAGAAAGCGCTAACAAAGGATATTTTTTTAAGTTAAATAATTAATAAACAACTAAATTAATTGGGTATTTTGGAGCAGAAAAAATCCCTGAGAAGCCGCTTCCCAGGGAGATGTGGTTACCGTTTTCCTTTGATATAAGGCACACCATTTGCTTTTGGCGCATCTGCGCGTCCGATAAAGCCGGTTAAGGCGAGAATGGTTAATACGTAAGGGGCAATCAGCATATATACATTCGGTATGTCCTTAAAAAGAGGGAGCAGTGAGCCGATAATGCTTAAGCTTTGCGCGAATCCGAAAAACAGGGCAGCGCCGAGTGCGCCGATCGGATGCCATTTTCCGAATACAAGGGCGGCGAGTGCGATAAAGCCTTGCCCGGAAATGGTAGAGTGCGTAAAGTCGAGGGCAATCGTTGACGCATATACGCCGCCCCCGAGGCCGCCGAACAATCCGCTGATCATCACGCCGATATAGCGCATTTTGTAAACATTGATCCCCATAGTATCGGCTGCCATCGGATGTTCTCCGACGGAACGAATACGGAGGCCGAACGGGGTTTTAAACAAGATAAACCACGAAATAAAGGCCAGGACAATTGCGAGAATAGACGTATAATAGACATCTGAAAAGAAGATTTTTCCCAATACGGGGATGTCGCTCAAGCCGGCAATACTTGTTTTATAAAAAGGCTCGGGAATTTTGTCAGTTTGCGCTTTTCCGTAAATCAGCTTTACGATAAATAAAGTAGCCCCAAGCGCCAGCATATTAATGGCGACGCCGCTGACTGTCTGATCAGCGCGAAACGATATCGCCGCTGCCGCATGAATCAGTGAAAACAGCGCGCCGGCTGCCATAGCGGCAATGAGCGAAAGCCAAGGTGCTGCGGCTCCCAATTCAGGGCCTAAAAATAAATTGAATAAAACACTGGTGAATGCTCCGATAATCATAAGGCCTTCAAGGCCGATATTGACGACGCCTGATCTCTCGGAAAATACGCCGCCGAGAGCGGTTAAAATAAGCGGGGCTGCGTATACGAGTGTGGCAGGGACAATGATTGATACAATCTGCAGAAAGTCCACTTAGTTCGCCCCCTTTTTCTTCAATTTATCCGCGACAAAACGAATGGCATAGCTTGAAGCAACAAACAGAATGATAATGGCAATCACAATATCGACAACCTCAGAAGGTACGCCTGATTCAATTGGCATATTTAATGCCCCGATTTTGAGGCCGCCAAGCAAAGCTGCCGCAAGCACAACACCGACCGCAGTGTTCCCGCCCAGAAGAGCGACGGCAATACCGTCAAAGCCGACGCCGGTAAATGCGCCTTTGACAGCTGCGTATTCAAACGTTCCCAGACCTTCCATGGCACCTGCAAGGCCTGCAAAAGCTCCTGAAATGAGCATGGAGGTCATAATATTCTTCCGCACGCTCATACCGGCGTACTGGGACGCATGCTGGTTGAATCCGACTGCCCGAAGCTCAAAGCCTTTTGTTGTTTTGTTAATCATAAACCACATAACAACAGCTGCGAGAAGGGCGATGACGATCCCCCAGTGAAGCCTTGAATAATCCGTAATCTGCTCAAGAAACGGCGAGCGCAGTGAGGCCGATTCGTGAATTTTTTCCGTCTTATCCTGATTGTCTGTCAGGACTTTTGAAATCAAATAATTGGTCATATGCAGCGCGATATAATTCATCATAATGGTGACAATGACCTCATGAACATAGAACCGTGCTTTTAAAAAGCCGGGAATAAATCCCCATAAACCGCCTGCTGCAGCCGCTATGATCAGTGCAAGCGGCATATGAATATATGCCGGTCCGTCAAACGCCGTTCCGACCCAAACGGCAGCTGTCCAGCCCACTAGCAGCTGTCCCTCTACCCCGATATTGAAAAGCCCGGTTCGGAACGCGAAAGCAACAGCTAATCCGGATAAAATATAAGGTGTAATCTGCCGGACGGTTTCCCCGATGTAATAGATTTCTCCAAATATCCCATTCCATAAAGCGGAATAGCCGCTGATCACACTGTATCCGCTCGCAAGCATAATAAGTGCGCCGGCCAGCAAGCCAAGCATGATTGCAATGAGCGGCACGAGTAAGTGAGAGAGTCGTTTAACCATTTGCTTTCCCCGCTTCCTTTTGCGTGCTTCCCGCCATCAAGAGGCCGAGCTCTTGCTCAGTCGTATCCTGCGGATTGACGCTGGATATGATGCAGCCTTCAAAAATGACAGCGATTCTGTCACTGAGATTCATGATTTCATCCAGCTCAAACGATAGAAGAAGAACGGCTTTTCCGGCATCACGCTGTTCAATGAGTTTTTTATGGACAAATTCAATCGCTCCGACATCAAGGCCGCGAGTCGGCTGGGCGGCGATTAACAAGTCAGGATTTCGGTCAATTTCCCTTCCGATTATTGCTTTTTGCTGGTTTCCGCCTGACAATGCCCGCGCGTGTGTATATTCATCGGGGGTTCTGACATCGTACTCGCTGATCAGGCTGCGTGCTTTCTTATACATTTCGCCTTTATGTAAAACACCGAATGCTGAATAAGGCTTTTTGTAATAGCTTTGGAGCACGATATTCTCACCGATCGGAAAATCCAAAACGAGGCCGTGTTTATGGCGGTCCTGTGGAATATGCCCGATTCCGGATTCCGTTACTTTTCTCGGCGTCAGGTTTTGTATCTGTTTTCCGTTTAAGGAAATGGTTCCAGACTCCGTTTTTCGGAGTCCTGTAATCGCTTCTATCAGCTCTGACTGTCCGTTTCCGTCAACGCCGGCTATGCCGACAATTTCTCCCGCATTGACAGAAAGCGATAAATTCCTTACAGCTTCTACTCCGCGAGTATCTTTTACAGTGATTCTGTCAATCGCCAGCACTTCAGATCCCGGCTGAGCCGCTTTTTTTTCTGTTTTGAACGATACCTCGCGGCCGACCATCAGACTGGCGAGCTCGTCTTGATTTGTATCCCGGACATCCAGTGATTTGATGCCTTTTCCTTTGCGGATAATGGTAACGCGGTCACAAACCTCCATGATTTCTTTCAGTTTATGGGTAATTAAAATAATTGATTTTCCCTCATTGACGAGGTTCTTCATGATTTGAATGAGCTCTTTGATTTCATGAGGCGTCAGCACAGCTGTCGGTTCATCAAAAATCAGAATGTCAGCCCCGCGGTAGAGGGTTTTTAAAATTTCTGCACGCTGCTGCATGCCGACGGATATGTCAGCTACTTTTGCCTCGGGATTAATTTGAAGTCCGTATCGGTCGGAAATGTCCTGAACCTCTCGGACAGCCCGTTTTCGGTCAATCCGCCCGAGCTTTTTCGGCTCCTTCCCGAGAATAATGTTTTCAGCAACTGTAAATGTATCGACAAGCATAAAATGCTGATGCACCATGCCGATTCCGAGATCATTCGCTTTGTTCGGGCTGTTGATGTGCACCTTCTCACCGCGGACCCGAATTTCCCCCTTTTCTGGCTGATACAGCCCGAAAAGGACGTTCATCAAAGTTGATTTGCCCGCTCCGTTTTCACCGAGCAGCGCGTGGATTTCGCCTTTTTTGACCTGAAGATTAATGTTGTCATTTGCGACGATACCGGGAAACTCCTTGCGTATATTGAGCATTTCAATGACATATTCCACAGAATTGACCGCTCCTTTTTTCAAGATGCTTTTAAATAAGAGACTGGCAATAGAAAAGCCGCAAGGACATGTGCAGCTTTGCTCTGAAAGAAAAACAAGGGATAAGGGCTCTTCTCCTTATCCCCGCGATTCTTATTCAGCTTTGAAATTTTTCAGCTCTTTCTCTGTTCCCGGAACTTCTAATCCGTCGATGATTTTTTTCTTCCAATCATCAACTGCTTTGATTACATCATCCGATAGGTTTTGTTTAGAGGAAGAAATGCCGACTCCGTCTTGATCAAGTCCGTATGTAAGCGTTTCTCCGCCGGGGAATTTGCCTTCGCTTGCTTTCTTCGTTAAATCTTCAACTGCTGTATCAACCTTTTTGACCATGGAAGTAAGGGTGACGTTATCGTCTGTTCCTTCTACTTGGCCTTCTGCGTATTGATCTTTATCGACTCCGATCACCCAAACATCACGCTTCGGGTCTTCTTTTTTCAAGTTCTTGGCTTCTGTAAAGACACCTGTGCCGGTGGCGCCTGCGGAGTGGTAAATCACATCAACGCCTGACTTATACATGCTCTCGGCGGTTGCTTTTCCAACGTCCGCTTTATCGAATCCGCCCGCATACTTCACCTGGACAGTTGCGTCAGGTTTTACGGCCTGAACCCCTGCACGGAAGCCGACTTCGAATTTTTTGATTAACTCGGATTCCATGCCGCCCACAAATCCGATTTTTCCTGATTTGCTTGTTAAAGCTGCGGCCACTCCGACGAGAAATGAGCCTTCCTGCTCTTTAAACGTAATGCTTGCGACGTTGTCTTTATCGACGACTGCGTCAATAATCGCAAAGTTTGTATTTTTGCGCTGATCGGCGATTTCACTGATTGAATCTTCCATCAAATAACCAACGCCATAGATCAAGTCGAAATTCTCACGCGCTAATTTATTTAAGTTTGTTGTATAATCTGCATCTGATTTAGATTGCAGGTAGTCGTATCCGTTTTTTCCTTTTTCCAGGCCATTATCTTTACCGAAGGCTTGGATGCCTTCCCATGCTGATTGGTTAAAAGATTTGTCGTCAACCCCGCCAATGTCGGTGACCATCGCCACACTGAATTTGTTTTTGCCCTCACTGTTTCCGCTGCTTTTTTCGCTGTTTCCGCATGCGCCTAAAATGGTGCCCGCTGCGATTACAAGTGACATCGCCAATCCGATTTTGCGTTTATTCAAGATATAACCCCCCAGAAAAATTTGGCCTAAGCTGATCCGGTCAGTCATGAGATGGGATGCCTCACTCAATTCTTAGAATCGATAAAATTTTCAGATAATAACAATTAGAATGAGCTGAGACAGTTCTGATCTTCCCTTAGTAAGTGTGGCGTGAATGTTTCCTTCGAAAGGCGGGGAAGAGAAGGATGCGGAAGGTGTTCCGGGCGGAAAACCGTGACATCTCTTTCTGAAGTGTGACTTATGACTTAGTCTAGGGATCAACTAACCACTCATAATTTATCATTTTACTTACAAGAAATAAATAGAATTACGCATTATTTTTTAAAAAATAAGTATTTTTAGAATTATATACTCAAATATACAAAAAAGTCCTTTATTATTCTTGTATAGCTTATTGGCGAAAGGTTCAAGCACCTTGGCAAGAGATGTGACAGAAAAAAACGCACTGCTCGACATGAACAGTGCGTTTTTTTATAAATATTGCTTAATTCCGTTAAGGTTGCCTGTATTGACATTGTACTGAAACACTGGTCTTCCGATCGTTCCGTACGCCATTTCGACATTCAGAACCTGTATATCCTCAAGAAATTTTAAGTATTTTCGGATGGATACTTGAGATATTTCAGTATGATTTGCCAAGTCTTCTGTCGTAAAGGACTCGTTTTCAAAGGATTGAATGCTGGACCAAATCAGCTTCAGCGTGCTTTTTGTCAGCCCTTTTGGCAGGTGCACTTTTTCTGTCGCTTCCTTCTTATGAAACAGTTCCGCGTCCAATTCTTTTTGGCTCATGTTTCGATGGGTGGAATACACTTTTTGTTTTCGTCTGTAATCAGAAAGGGCAGTCTGAAAACGTTCAAATTCAAACGGTTTGATTAAGTAATCCACAGCTCCGTAACGAAGTGTTTTTTTGATGACGTCCAGCTCGCTTGCCGCAGAGATGACAATCACGTCAACCGCTTCATTTTGGGCTCTCAATTCCGTCAGCAGCTCAAGCCCGTTTTTGCCCGGCATATAAATATCAAGCAAAATGAGATCGATGTGATGCTCTCCTAAAATATGCAGAGCGCTTTGAAAGGAAGAGGCGATTCCTTTCAGCTGAAAGCCTTCTATTTGGCTTAAATATCGTTTATTTAATTCACCCACCATGGGGTCATCTTCAACTATTAGTACATTAATCATGGTTTTCCTCCTTCGGTTCGTACGGGATGCGAAGACTGAATGTGGTTCCTTCATTTTTTTCGCTGGTGATAATCATTTGGCCCTTTAAATTCTCCATGCTTTGCTGGGTGAAATAAAGGCCGAATCCCCGGTTTTTGCCCTTTGTTGAATAGCCTTGTTCGAATACCTTGACTTGGTCTTCTTCGGACATGCCGGCTCCTGTATCGGTAATTTCGATGTCCAATATCTTGTCATGAAAACGCATGGACATCGTGATTTGTTTTTTCGGCATATTGGCAACAGCGTCCAAGGCGTTGTTGATGAGATTCCCGATAATCGTAATCAGTTCATGAATGACTGAAGGATCTGCTGCGTTTGGAATAACCCCGCTGCATTCAATATCGAGATTTGCGCCCTGCTCTCGTATGTAGCTCTGTTTTCCCAACAGAAATCCGGCCAGCACGGAGCTTTTGACATCATTTATGATTTCACTCGTTTCTGATTTTTGCTGAATGGCAATATCTTTAATATAATCTCCAAGATCGTCATACTCTTTCAGCTGGACGAGACCTAATATCACATGCAGTTTGTTCATAAATTCATGAGACTGCGCTCTCAGTGCGTTTGCATACATTTTAACACCGGAAAGCTGTTCAGCTAAATGTTTTACCTCGGTTTTGTCCCGGAATGTCGCAATCGCTCCGACGGTTTGTCCTTTTAGCTGGATGGGCACTTCATTAAATACAAGCTCTAATCCGTTAATGCGCACATCTCTGTCTTGAAGAGGTTTTCGGGTCTCAATGACATTTTTCAGACGGCTCTTCGGCAGGATGTCATTGACATCCTGATCGACGGGATTTGTTTCTATGCCCATTTTAATGAAAAGGCGCTTTGCTTCGGCATTGGCAAGCTTGATTTTACCGTGTTCATCGACAGCGAGTATGCCTTCTTTCGTTGATTCAAGCATGGCGCTCCGTTCTTGAAGAAGTGTCGCGATTTCATACGGTTCAAGTCCGTACATGATATTTTTCACCGTGCGTGCGACGATAACAGCTCCGATGACGCCGACGAATATACTGACGCAAATAATAAAATAGAGCGGCCGTAAGCTGTGGCTGATGACTTCGTCAATTTCATTCACTGTGATGCCGACCGCAACGGCTCCGACTTGTTTTCCATTCTTAGCGTAGACAGGCACGAACGCTCTCTGCGATTTCCCAAGCGTGCCTGAGGCAGTGCTGATATGGACATGTCCTTTTAATACTTCGGCTTCATCCCCGCCCCTGAATTTTTTTCCGATTTTGCTGTGGTCCGGATGGGTTCTGCGAATGCCGTTCATATCCATGACAACGACAAATTCTGTGCCGGTAATTTTCTGGACGTCCAGCGTGTAGCTGAGCAGTTCCTTCTGGTTTTTTCCGCTCTCCAAAGCGGAGGCAGTAATCGGTGCGTCGGCAACCATTTCAGCCGTTTGCAGCGCTGTGTCTCTTTCCTGATCACGTATCCTTTTAGAGGTTTGGGCACCGACGGTAAAAAAGGTGATGAGCAGTGCGATTAACACGACGATACAGACAAATATGGTGAGTCTGGTTTGCAGTTTTAATGTTTTTTTCATATAAAACTTCCTTACGTTTTATGATTCCTGCGTACTACTTTACTCTCAAAATGCCGCTTTGTGAAGATTTGGGACCGTAATTCGTAAAAAGGAGAAAAAATGGAATAATTTATCTTGTCAATGTGTTTTAAGTCCTCCATAATAAATGAGGTAGATTACAGAAAGGGACTTTTTTATATGAAAAATACTTATTTGACAGGATACTTTCCGCTGATTGCGATCCTGCTTTTTAGTTCGTCTTTATCCATTTCAACTTCACTCTATGCATTGAAGATGCTGTCTTCATTTGGAATGTACGATGGGATGCTCGATTACTTCTCTGAGAAAGGAATCAGACTTGCGTTATTTGCGGCCTTTGCACTTTTATATTTTATGGTTCTGTCCGCTCTGAAATTAATTGCAAATACCGTGACTGAGCTGTCACTGCTGTTTTTCGCAAATGATCCGGAAGGAAAAAACCTGAAAACAGTCAGAATGGGCTCTATCATATATTTAGGCGGCGGGATCTTGTCCTTTGTGCTATTGCAAAATGTCATCTGGATTGTGATCTGGTTTGCAGTTGTTACACTTGCTTACTTTGTGTTCGTTGTTTACCGGATTTATTCAACACTTTCTATCATGTCATTGGTCGGATTCATTCTGTTGGAACTGCTGTTTTGGTTTACATTTGTTATCGGTATTCTGTTCATATTTATCAAGCTTTATAATAGCATAATGGCTAGCTTACCTGTGTAAGCTAGCCATTTTTTCGTTTATGGTAAAAATCTATTTTTTATAGAAGGGGAGGGGAGCATACATTCATTTTTTTTGCCGAACCACTTATAGCGGTTTTTGGCAATAAAAGAATAGAGTATATCTCTGACAGGTTTCGGCACTGCAAAAAACAGGACGAAGAGCCGCCATGGGCCCCGCAGATGCCTGAAAACCTTTATGGCTGCTGTTGACTTAGTGTAAACCTGGCCGTCTTCAATAAAGACAAAGCTGTCAAAATGCTCAGTCGGAAGCCCGCTTTTTTTCAGCAGGCTCTGTCCTGTTTCCGATTGAAGCGATGCAAATGAAATCAAACCGTTTGGATCACGCTTTATGATAAATTGAACAGCACCGTTGCATAAGTTGCACACACCGTCAAACAGCAATACGCGATTTGGAATTTGTTTTGATGTCACTGCAGATCCCCTCCGATTCTTTAATAAGCTGCCTGCAGCGTTCCTTTCCAGATGGAAAGCTGAGGGCTGATACTGTGAAGGTATTCAACGCTGCTCGGTGTATCTTTTCCGACCCAGACACCCATTGTGTACGTATCTGTCAGGCCGACGAACCACATATCATGATAATCATTTGAGGTTCCCGTTTTACCGCCGATATAAGGCGCTTTGAAATATGCTTTTTTCCCTGTCCCGCTTTTGACAACGGAAGACATCAGTTTTTTCAGCTGCATGTTTGTGCGGACGCTGAATATCTGTGTCGCTTTGTCATTCCATTTATAAATCGTTTTTCCTTTTAAATCCGTCACTTTTGTAATCGCGTGGCTCGGCGAGTAGCTTCCGCTGTTGCCGAATGTTGTATACGCCTTTGTCATCTCAAGAGGCGTCATGCCGTGTGTAAATCCGCCAAGCGCCGCCGGCAGAAGATAGTCGCTGTTGACAAGCTTTGAAAAATGATACGGCTCAATATAGCTGAATGCTTTTTGGATGCCAACACGGTCCAGCATTCTGATGGCCGGTGTATTATACGAGTTTTTAAACGCTGTATCGAGCGTTACTGTGCCGTATGTGCGGTTATTGTAGTTTTGCGGACAGTAGTCCCTGCTGCAAAATTTGCCGGCATCAATTGTACTGCTTGCCGTCGCACCTGTCTGTTCAATATAAGGTCCGTAATCGAGAAGCGGCTTAATGGATGACCCTGGCTGTCTGTATGCTTGGTAGGCACGGTTAAAATCATACTTATGATAGTTTTTGCCGCCGGATAGAGCGACAACTTGATGCGTCTGGTGATTAATCACAGCCGCTCCGCCCTGTACGCCCGCATACGGAAGCTTCGAATTCATTTGTGCCACGACTTGATTTTGCATGTACGGATCAAGTGCGGTATAAATTTTTACGCCGTCTTTCAGAAGTGTGCTGACTCTGGCGGACAGCTCGTTTTCTATCTTGTCTTTTTGTTTTCCTGACGCTTTTTGAAGACGCTTATCAAAGCCTTCAGATTCAGACACTAGTTGAGTGAATTCATCATTTACGTAGGAAACGTAGTCCGGATATTTGTCTTCTTTCTCTTCGACATCCAGTTTGATTTTTTGTTTTACGGCTTTTTTCAGCTCTTTGTCCGTAATGACTCCGGCATTTTTTAACCCTTTAAGCAAGCGTTCTTGACGGCTTTTCGTGTAGTCAAAATGCTTGAGAGGATCATATAATGTAGGGTTATTAGGTATAGCGCAAATAAAAGCCATTTCTCCCAGTGTGAGAGATTTCAGCGGTTTGCTGAAATAGAATTCAGCAGCTGATCCGACGCCATAAACGCCGTTATTAAAATAAATCGTATTTAGGTAGGCTTCAAGAATCTCATTTTTCGTATACTTTTTCTCAAGCTGATAGGAGTACGCGAGCTCAGTCAGTTTGCGGCTGAAGGAGCGCTCGTGGCTCAAATACAAGTTTCTTGTAAGCTGCTGTGTGATGGTGCTGGCCCCCTGGTCAATCTTTTTGTCCTTCACGTTGGAAGCGGCCGCCCGCACCATCCCCATAAAGTCAAAGCCTTTATGTTCGTAAAAATGGCGGTCCTCGGAAGTTAAAAATATCTGTTTGACTTCTTCGGGAATCTTCTTGAAGGGAACCAGCACACGGTTCTCATCATCGCTGACGATTTCCGAGACCAGAGATCCGTCCCTGTCGTACATGTAGCTGTTCTGAACAAGGCTGATCTCTTTCAAATCAATATTCTTATCAAGCACCTGATCCAGGGACTTCATTTGTTTTACTTCTTTTCCGGAAGCGATAACTGTAAATGCAAACAATGGGATTATGCAAAGGAGCAAAATCCATCCGATAATTTTTCGTAACATGGTCACTCTCTTTTCTCCTAAATTCTAGCCATATCGTACCATTCTTTTGAGTTTACGAGAAGGTTAAATTTAGAAGACTCCTCAATTTTTGCTGAGAATCAGCTTGCTTTGGCATACGATTCTTTTTGGAATTTCTTCATGATCCAAAGCAGGCAGGCACCTGCGAAAAAGAGAAATGCTGTGACATAAAAGGCTGCAGAGATATTGAAGTGACTCGATATAATACCGCCGAGAAGAGGTCCGAGAACGTTTCCTAAAAAGCGAAAGCTGACATTGTAGCCGAGGACCTCTCCCTGGATGGAGCCGGGAGCCTGAACGCGGATTGCCGCTGTGATGCATGGCAGAAGGCCGCCCATCGCCATCCCGAATAAAAACCTGAAAACAAGCAGCACACTGAATGAAGAAGCGAGTGCCTGCGGAATAAAAAATAAAGAGGCGGCGATTAAAAGCCCGATTAAGATGCGGCGGTGGCCGTAGCGGTCTCCTAAATCTCCCCATTTTCTTGCCAGAAGCAAACTGCCGAGTCCGGTTGCCGAAAATGCCATGCCGGAGAAAAAGGCCAGATTGTCAGATCCGTGCAGCTCGTTTACATATAAAGCGAGCAACGGCTGGATACTGAAATTTCCTGTTTGAATCAGCATGGTTAACAGCATCATGACCCAAAGCGCGGGCTGGTGAAAAATATAGGAGAGCACTTCTTTTCTCGTATAAGACTGACGTTTATTTATCTTCTCTGTGAGCGGCTGTTCTTTGACCCCGAATAACACGAGAAGAACGGCTGAGAAAATCACAAAGGATGTGATAAAAAAGGTATACGTAAAGCCGAAGTGGTCAGCAAGAACGCCTCCCAAAAGCGGGCCGAACAAGCTTCCGGACACTTGCCCCATTTGGAGCGTGCCAAGCGTTTTGCCGGCTGAGCTTTTAGGCGTCTGCGCGGAAATCATTGCAAGGGATGTCGGGATAAATCCGGTTACAAGTCCCATTGCCATACGCAGAAAAAACAATTGATAAACCGACGTGACAAAGCCCATTAATAAAATGCTGACGGCAATGCCGGTTCCGGTTGTCAAAAGGATTTTCTTGTAACCGCGTTTGTCTCCGAACCGCCCCCAGAATGGGGATACCAAAAAAGCCATTAAAAACGTAATGCCGAACACATAACCGCTCCACCTTTGCACAAAGCCGTTGGAAAAGGTGCTGAGCGTCTCAATATACAAGGAGAGAAAAGGGACGATCATCGTTGTGCTGGCTGATACAAAGAAATTCGCCAGCCACACAATGACAAAGTTTTTCTTGCGGATAGAAATAACATCACCTTCTTATTATTTCGGGTTCCTTACTAATTATAAAGAAACAGTGCACCATTTAAAAGAAACAATGCGGCTGGGAAAATTCATTATTTTTAGAAAATGAAGAAATGAAGAGAAGGAGAATTGATATACTATAAAGATAGCATTCTTCTGATCGGAGGAAAGGCAGGTGTAAAAATAGTGGAGGCAGGCAACTTACTCATTATTGATTTCGAATTTACGATGCCCGAAGGAAAATACAGTCCGCAAAATTTTTTTCCGGAAATCATTGAAGCAGGAATTGTAAAGTCGGTTAATGGTGAAGTAGTTGAGACGTTTTCGAGTTATATCAGGCCGAAAAAATTCCCCAAGCTGACGAAGCGCTGCAGATCATTTTTAAACATTACGCAAAACCAGGTAGATGAGGGGATGAGGTTCGAGGACTTTATCCGTAAATTAAATGAGCTTGATCCTGAAAAAAATTGCACGATCATCACGTGGGGAAACATGGATATGAAAGTGCTGAAGCAAAATTGTATGTTTAACCATATTCCTTTCCCTTTTAAAGGGGAGATGAGAGATTTATCGCTTGAATATAAAAACTTTTTTGGAGACCGGACACTGACCGGCTTGTGGAAGGCCGCGGAAGAGTACGGAGATAAAGGAACCGGCACCCATCATAAGGCGCTTGACGATGCTCTTACAGCCTATAAGCTTTTTAAGCTTGTCGAGCAGGATAAGCAGTATCTTGAAAAACCAAAACCGCCGACAATCGGCGAGAGGATTGATTTATCTGAACTGTTCCGGCGCGCCACATAAAAAACCCAATCTTTTGTCAGACTGGGTTATGGCCGAGTGAAGTATTCTTTTTCTAAAACGTCCAGATTATTCAGGGAGCGCTTTGCCCATTCTGAATCATCTCCGTCCAGTTTGGCTCTCAGCTGTGCAACCGCTTCCCGCAAAGACTCGTTATAATCCGGCACTTCACTGTCATAGGGCTTCACCATATGATGAGGGATATTGGTCTGTTCGCCGAAAGCGAGCGCTCTTCTCTCATGGAAAAACGGCACATCTGCCTGTTTTGGATTGTGAAGGTCTCCTTGAGCGGGATGGGTAAGAACCGCCTTGATTTTGACTAAATAATGCTGCGGTCTGCAATCTGTTATTTCTCCTATGTATACACCTGTTTTGTAAAACCCTTTTACGATAGAGCCTTTCTCAAATGTACTCATCTGTTATCACCTCGCATTCATTCTATAAAAGTTCCAATTGATTTGCTAGTGAGGAAGGTCGGCAGGGAGCTTGATCGTCACAATGGTTCCTCTTTGAAAGCTGCTGCTGAACGAAATGGTTCCGTGATGATGTTCAATGATGGAAAACGTCACAGTCAGTCCAAGTCCCGTTCCGTTCGTTTTTAAAGAGTAATAAGGTTCACCCAGCTTCTGCATTTGGTGATCCGTCATGCCGACACCGTTATCTGAGATTTTGATTACGATCATATGGCCGCTTCTTTTGGCTGAAACTTGGATGACCCCTTTACCCGGGGGAACGGCTTCAATGCTGTTTTTCATGAGGTTGATCACAGCCTGCTTCAGCTTTGTTGCATCCCCGTATACCAAAAGGTCCGGCTCGGCGTCCGCCTCTACTGTCACAGATTTGTAATTGGCATACGAAATCATGAGGGAGCTCGTCTCTCTGATAAGAGAAGATAAATCAAAAATCTCTTTTTCATATAATTGCTGTTTGGCGATATCAAGATAATTTGTAATAATGCCCTGAGCCCGGTCAAGCTCTGACAGCACAAGCTTTTTATAATCCGCACTGGATTTGTTTTGAAAGGATTCATCATTAAAAAGCAGCTGGACAAATCCCCGGACAACTGTCAGCGGATTTCTAACTTCATGAGCCACACTTGCCGCAAGTTCACTCACAATCTCCATTTTTTCCGAATGAATAAGCTGGGAACGCAGGGCGATATTTTCTGCGATGCTTTCTATAATATAAATGCTTAAAAGAAGAACGATGCAGCGGAACAAACCCGATACAGCTGCCTCATAATATAAGGATTCTGAATTTTGAAAATTTAAAATATTCACGGCGGAAAAAACCAAGATGGAGGCGAAAAATAAGAAGATCTCCAAGCAACCGATGAATAAAGACAGCAGCAGTTTTCTCGCTTTGGACATGAATGGCCACTTTTTTTGAAGCAAAATTGGGATGATGATATGAAAAGGCAGCAAAGTAAAAACAAAAATGGCGGAAGGCTCAAAAAACAGCAGTTCAAAACATAAGACGGATGCGGCGACTGTTAGCCCGGAAGCAGTGTTTATGTAAAATAAACAAATGATGACAGGAATGATTTGAAGACCGTATTGGATGTAGTCCATTTCCTGTATAGGGAAGATAATGCATAAAACGGAGGCGCCGCATGCAAATAACGTGACCAATCCGTTGTTGATTTTTGGTACAAGGATTGACGGTTTTCCAAGCCAAAACACTTGGTAAAGAAGAATGGGAAACAAAATAAAGCAAATATGCAGGAGATAGTCTTTTAGAATTTCCATTCGAGTGAAATCCTTTCGTATAAAATATGAATCTATTATAACACTTATCATTAGAAGTAAAATACAAAATTTCTTTATAAAGAACGCCTTTACGATTGATGCGTAAAGGCGTTTGTGACGAATATTTACTCCAACGCTGTTTTTATTCGGCGCAGTCCGTCCTGCAAGGTTGCCAGAGGGCATCCTGCATTCAAACGCATAAATCCTTCTCCGCCAGGGCCGTATTTCGTGCCGGGCTCCAAAATAATTTTCCCTTTGTGCAGCATCTTTTGCTGCAGCTCTGCATCGGACAGGCCGTATGCGCGGAAATCGAGCCAGATCAGGTAAGACGCATCAGGCTTCATCATCTTGACGTTCGGGAGCTCGCTGGTCAAAAAGGCTGCAGCCTCATCCATATTTTTCTCAAGATAAGAAATCAGTTCATCAAGCCACGGCCCGCCTTTTGAGTAAGCGGCTTCGATTGCGCTCACGGCAAACGCGTTTAATCCGCCTAAACCGTTTCGTTGCAGGCTTGCTGAAAATTTGGCGCGCTTCAGCCGGTCTGGAATAATGATTGCTGACGCCTGCAAACCCGCGATGTTAAACGTTTTGCTCGGTGCTGCGCAAGTCACAGAAATCTCAGCGAAATCGTCAGAAAGAGAGGCGAACGGTGTATGGGTATTTCCGTAGAGCATCAAATCGGAATGAATTTCATCTGAAACGACAGTAACGCCGTGTTCCATGCATAATTCGCCGAGCTTCAGCAAATCTTCCTGGCCCCAGGCACGCCCTGAAGGGTTATGCGGGTTGCATAAAATAAACATTTTGACGCTCGGATCACTGATTTTTGTCTCCAAATCTTCAAAATCCATTACATATGTTCCGCCTTTTTCTTTAAGCGGATTATGTAAAATACGCCGGCCGTTTTTCTCAATCATATGGTAAAAAGGCGTGTAAACAGGGGATTGGACAATCACTTGATCCTTTGGTTCTGTAAAAGCCTGAACCGCCATGCCTAAAGCTGTGACCACACCGGGACTGAATGTAATGCTTTCCGGGTTCACCTTCCAGCTGTGCCGGTTATGCATCCATGCACACACTGCATCTTTTGTTTTCTGATCTGGAGCTGTATATCCGAAAATCCCTTGTTCCAGGCGCTGTTTTAATGCTTCTGTTATGGCTTCCGGCGCACGAAAATCCATATCCGCCACCCACATCGGGAGTGCGTCTGTCACGCCGAACAATTCGCCTGCCTTGTCCCATTTGACGGATTGGGTGCCGAGGCGCTGTTCTTGTTTATCAAAATTCATTCTGTTCCACCTCTTATGTATGTTTATTTTTCTTAGCGTAACTATGATAAAATAGATCTGCAAATTTTATTATAAGCGGTGATGAAAATGGAAGAAAGTCAAGCGGTCAGGGAAATGATCAATGTCATTGCCAAATGGGACCCGTTTAAATATGGGGAAGATTTTTATGAAACGGAGGCTGTTGATGTCGTACAGGCCGTCTATGATGAAGACGATCCTGAAGTGTTAGCGAAAAGCATACAGCATATTTTCGAAGCTTCTTTTGAACAAACACTTCCGATCGACAGCTGCCGGAATGTGGCTGGCCAGCTGCTGTTCATTAAAGACAGCAGCTCTTGCACGCCTTGAAAAAACCGGTATACAAACCGGTTTTTTTATTCTGTGATAAATTCTGCAATTCGTTCGGAAACGAATTCAGGCCGTTCTTCCGGCACCAAATGCCCTGTTTCCCGCAATGAATACAGTTTGGAATCCGGCAGGTCACGGTGCAGGCGTTCGCCGATTTTCAACGGAACCACCTTGTCCTCCTCGCCCCAAATCAATAAAGCGGGTTTGTTGATTTTTTTCAATTCCTCAGACTGTAAATCTCCTTCTCTGTGCCGGATGAACCTTGTCATAGCTTTGAAAATCTGTTCATCTTGAAAAGGTTTGCCGTAGCCGTCAATCATCGCCTCGTCAATCAGCGATTTGTTGTGAACGACATTTAATAAGTTTTTCATCACGCCTTCTTTGGAAAGCCAGCGTTTGATATAAAGATGAAAATATGGGAGGTGAGTCCCGAAGATAATCGTCGGGTGCGAGCGTTTTAAATAACCTGAACTGCAAAGAAGCACAATCTTCGAGAAGAGCTCAGGCTTTAATAGAGCAGCCGACAGCGATATCTGTCCTCCCATCGAATGCCCGACAAGCGCCGCCTGTTTGACTTGCAAGTGCTCCAGGAGTCCGATGATAAGCATGGCGAGGTTTTGATAGGTATATATAAATGTCCTTGATTTTTCTGATTGGCCGAAAGGAGGCAAATCGAGCGCGATGATGTCATACTGGTCCCGAAGCAAGGGGATTAATTTTCTGAAGCTGAAAGCAGAAGATAAAAAACCGTGTACGCAGACAATTGTTTGTTTGCCTGGATTTTGATAGTGCTCATAATATACATTTACTCCTCCGACTTTAACACGCCTTATTGGTGTAACCGCCTCCATTTTGCCGTCACTCCCTTCATAGGATGTCCTGTATTATGCCCTGAAATTGTAAGTTCTAGCGGAAGTTTCTCCTCGTTTTTTCTTAGCATTCGTCAAAAAACGTGATATAATGTCATGAGATTTCTTGACATTGCAAAGGTGTGAATTGAATGAAATTGACCGAGAAAGAAACAGAAATATTAGAAATTTTAGACGAAAACAGCCGCGCCGATCTAGAAACAATCGCAAAGATGGCCGGTATCCCTGTAAATGAAGTAAAAGCGATCATTGACAAATTGGAAAAAGAAAAGGTTATTATCGATTATTCCGCTATGATCGACTGGCGGAAGGTGGACGGCCATGAAGGCGTGACAGCCATGATTGATGTGAAAGTCACTCCGAAGCGCGGAGTCGGTTTTGACGAAGTGGCGGAGCGGATTTACCGATTCCAGGAGGTAGAATCAGTCTACCTGATGTCAGGCGTATACGACCTGTCTGTCGTGATCCGCGGCAATTCAATGTCTGACGTTGCGCGTTTCGTATCTGATAAACTGTCAACTCTTGATTCAGTTGTGTCTACGACAACACATTTTATCCTGAAAAAATACAAGCATGACGGCAAAGTATTTGAAACGGGAGACGACGACAAAAGAATCGTGGTGTCACCGTAAATGACTTCTTATTTATCCGATTATGTACAACAAATAAAACCATCCGGCATCCGCAGATTCTTTGATTTGGCGGCAACGATGGAAGGGGTTATTTCTTTAGGAGTCGGAGAACCTGACTTTGTAACGGCTTGGAATGTCCGTGAAGCAAGCATTCTTTCCCTTGAACAAGGGTATACGTCATATACCGCTAATGCAGGTTTATACTCATTGCGGGAGGAAATCAGCCGTTATGTCAGCAGCCGGTTTGGTCTTACATACTCTCCTGACGATGAACTGATTGTGACGGTAGGGGCGAGTCAGGCTTTGGATATTGCGATCCGCGCCATTGTAAATCCCGGTGAGGAAGTGATTATTCCTGAGCCGTGTTTTGTGGCGTATGAATCGCTTGTGTCTTTGACAGGCGGCGTCCCTGTTCATGTCCATACGACGGCTGATAAAGGTTTTAAAGCAACTGCTGAGGATTTTGAAGCGGCAGTGACCGAAAAAACAAAGGCCATTCTCATTTGTTCGCCTTCGAATCCGACCGGCTCGGTTTACTCAAAGAAAGAGTTACATGAAATTGCTGAGTTTGCCAAAACACATGATTTGATCGTACTGAGCGACGAGATTTACGCGGAACTGACATACGATGAGGAATTTACAAGCATAGCAGCATTCCCGGGGATGAAAGAGCGGACGGTTGTCATTTCGGGATTTTCAAAGGCGTTTGCCATGACAGGCTGGAGACTCGGTTTTGCCGCGGCGCCTTCAGAAATTCGCAACGCGATGCTTAAAATCCACCAGTATGCGATGATGTGCGCGCCTGCAATGGCGCAATATGCAGCGCTTGAAGGATTAAAAAACGGAATAGAAGACGTAGAAAAGATGAAAAAGAGCTACCGAAGAAGACGTAATTTGTTTGTCGAAACGCTAAATGAAATCGGTCTCAGCTGCCACCATCCGAGCGGTGCTTTCTATGCTTTCCCATCCATCAAAAGCACTGGGATGAGCTCAGAACAGTTTGCCGAGGAGCTCCTGATGCAGGAAAAAGTAGCCGTTGTTCCCGGTAATGTGTTTGGGCCGAGCGGAGAAGGATATATCCGCTGTTCGTATGCGACATCAATTGAACAGCTGCAAGAAGCATTGGTCAGAATGAAGCGCTTCTTACACAAAACAACATAAAAAAAGATACGAACCTTTTGTTCGCATCCAATAAAAGGGGGAATACTAGAAAGCCTTTGGTATTTGCAGTATACCCTCTTTTTGATATGCTTAAACCTGATATCATATTAAAAAAAGTTTCCTTTGCGGAAATGAGACATGTATGATATAATTTTAAATTGCGTATAAACAGATATTTAATTTAACTTAGGAGTTGTTATGAATGGCAGCAAAATTTGAAGTGGGCAGTGTTTACACTGGTAAAGTTACAGGATTACAAGCGTATGGTGCGTTTGTTGCATTAGATGAAGAAACTCAAGGTTTAGTACACATTTCTGAAGTGACTCACGGTTTCGTAAAAGACATCAATGAGCACCTTTCAGTTGGCGACGAAGTACAAGTAAAAGTACTTGCTGTTGATGAAGAAAAAGGAAAAATCAGCCTTTCTATTCGTGCGACACAAGCTGCGCCTGAGAAAAAAGAAAGCAAACCAAGAAAACCTAAAGCTGCGCAAGTAAGCGAAGAAGCTTCTGCACCACAAGGTTTCAACACATTAAAAGATAAGCTTGAAGAGTGGATTGAAATGTCCAACCGTAAAGACCTTATCAAAAAATAAGCATGAAAAAAGCACCGGACAGGAATGTTCGGTGCTTTTTTTTATCCTATCGCATTTCAGGATTTGCTGCCTCTTCACGTGATCTTTCCTCGTTTGGTTTAAACAGCAGACCGAGGTTGATTAAGCCGGCGATTCCGACAAGACCGTAAATAATACGGGAAAGAGCTGACCCTTGGCCGCCGAAGATGGCCGCTACTAAATCAAATTGGAAAAATCCGATCAGTCCCCAGTTAATAGCGCCAATGATTGTTAATACAAGGCAAATTCTCTGAATTGTACTCATGTTTTGCAACCTCCTCCATGAATTATTAAAACAGTTATAGATTGTGACAAAATGGAGAATCTATACATGCATTCTCCATATTGAGAGTAGCCGGACGAAACGGCCCAAACTCAGCTTGTATCTGTTTCTTTCCCAGCATCTTGCAAATGAAAACTGCCCGATACGCTGAAAACGGAAAGAGCTGATTGCTTTACATGGAGCGCAGGCATTCTGCATAATGAAAATCTAAGGAGGAGATGTCATGCAAAACTTTACATATTGGAATCCGACGAAATTAATTTTCGGCCGCGGAGAAGTTGAAAAACTCCCGGAGGAACTGAAACCTTACGGAAAAAATGTATTGTTAGTCTACGGAGGCGGAAGCATTAAACGCAGCGGCCTTTATGATCAAGTGATGGAACAGCTGAATAAAGCCGGTGTCACGGTGCATGAATTAGCAGGCGTAGAGCCGAACCCGCGTGTGTCGACTGTTAATAAAGGTGTTGCGATCTGCAAAGAAAACAACATTGATTTCTTATTGGCTGTCGGCGGCGGAAGTGTCATCGACTGTACAAAGGCGATTGCTGCGGGGGCAAAGTATGATGGTGATGCGTGGGATATCGTAACGAAAAAACACCAGCCGAAGGAAGCTTTACCGTTCGGAACTGTATTGACTCTCGCCGCAACTGGCTCTGAAATGAACGCAGGTTCAGTTATTACCAACTGGGAAACAAAAGAGAAATATGGCTGGGGCAGCCCGCTCGTGTTCCCTAAATTCTCTATTTTGGACCCAGTGAACACATTTACTGTTCCTAAAAACCACACGATCTACGGAATGGTTGATATGATGAGCCACGTGTTTGAACAATACTTCCACCATGTATCAAACACACCTTACCAGGATCGCATGTGCGAATCTCTTTTACGCACAGTCATCGAAACAGCGCCTAAGCTGATCAATGATCTTGAAAATTACGAACTGCGTGAAACGATTCTTTATACAGGGACAATCGCTTTAAACGGTATGCTGTCAATGGGCGCAAGAGGGGATTGGGCAACTCATAATATCGAACATGCCGTTTCAGCCGTTTACGATATTCCGCATGCCGGCGGACTTGCGATTCTCTTCCCGAACTGGATGAGACATACATTATCAGAAAACCCGGCCCGCATGAAGCAGCTTGCGGTGCGTGTGTTTGATGTAGAAGAAGCTGGAAAATCAGATGAGGAAATTGCGCTGGAAGGCATCGACAAGCTGTCTGCTTTCTGGACAAGCCTAGGCGCTCCAAACCGTCTGGCTGACTACGATATAAATGACGAACAGCTCGGCACAATTGCCGACAAGGCAATGGCCAACGGTACGTTCGGCCAGTTTAAATCACTTAACAAAGAAGATGTACTCGCTATTTTAAAAGCATCTCTATAACAAAAGGGGGAAATAGCCGATCCGGCTGCTTCCCTTTTTCTTTGGACTTATGTTACAATTGTTAATCTGTTTTTTGATACAGCAATATTTGGAGGTTTTACAATGGAAAATTTCACTTATTATAACCCGACGAAGCTGATCTTCGGAAAAGGCCAGCTTGAACAATTAAGAAAAGAATTAAAGCAATACGGTAAAAATGTTCTGCTTGTCTACGGAGGCGGAAGCATTAAACGTAATGGCCTTTATGACCAAGTAACAGGCATATTAAAAGAAGAAGGCGCCGCTGTCTATGAACTGCCAGGGGTAGAGCCGAACCCGCGTCTTGCAACTGTGGAAAAAGGCATTGACCTATGCAGACAGCATGATATTGATTTTCTGCTTGCTGTGGGCGGCGGAAGTGTCATTGACTGCACAAAAGCGATCGCTGCGGGAGTAAAATACGACGGAGACGCTTGGGACATTTTCAGCAAAAAAGTAACAGCCGAAGATGCACTGCCGTTCGGTACCGTTCTAACCCTTGCTGCTACAGGTTCTGAAATGAACCCTGACTCTGTGATTACAAACTGGGAAACAAACGAGAAATTTGTATGGGGAAGCAATGTAACTCATCCGCGGTTCTCGATTTTAGACCCTGAAAATACGTTTACAGTGCCTGAAAATCAAACGGTTTACGGTATGGTTGACATGATGAGCCACGTGTTTGAACAATACTTCCATAATGTCGAAAACACACCGCTGCAAGACAGAATGTGCTTTGCCGTTCTGCAGACGGTAATCGAAACAGCTCCAAAACTATTGGAGGATCTGGAAAATTACAAACATCGTGAAACGATTTTATATGCAGGCACAATCGCTCTGAATGGCACGCTTCAAATGGGCTACTTCGGCGACTGGGCTTCTCACACTATGGAGCATGCCGTATCAGCTGTTTACGATATTCCGCATGCCGGCGGACTCGCGATCCTGTTCCCGAACTG
Source organism: Bacillus sp. FSL R5-0434 (assembly GCF_038004745.1). NCBI lineage: Bacteria > Bacillati > Bacillota > Bacilli > Caryophanales > Bacillaceae > Bacillus > Bacillus sp. FSL R5-0434. The sequence continues at coordinate 3,129,907 of NZ_JBBORV010000001.1, read as the reverse complement.
GATGAGATACACGCTTGATACAAATGTCGGCCGCTTTAAAAACCTTATGCTCAATATGTTTGACATTGATACAGAAGGCAAAACGGATAAAGAAATCGTGCTTGAAGGAATCGACAAGCTGTCTGCGTTCTGGACAAGTCTGGGTGCGCCTTCCCGTTTATCCGACTATGATATCGGAGAGGAAAAACTGGAACTGATTGCTGATATCGCAGCCAAAGAAATGGAGCATGGCGGCTTCGGCAACTTCCAAAAACTGAACAAAGATGACGTGCTTGCCATCCTTCGCGCGTCACTCTGATTTCTAAGGACGGAATGCAGTCATTCCGTCCTTTCTTCTTGACTTGATTTCACAGATAAGTTCATATAAAGTGAAAGATGAAAACATTATACCGTTATGGAGGGACAAGCAATGACGCATGTACGCTTTGACTACTCAAAAGCGTTGACTTTCTTCAACGAACATGAACTTACATATTTACGCGACTTTGTAAAAACAGCACACCATAATATTCATGAAAAAACAGGCGCGGGCAGCGATTTTCTAGGCTGGGTGGACCTCCCTGAACATTATGATAAAGAAGAATTTGCGCGCATTAAAAAAAGCGCGGAAAAAATCAAATCTGACTCTGATGTATTGCTTGTTGTCGGTATCGGCGGTTCTTACCTCGGCGCGCGGGCAGCGATTGAAGCGCTTAATCACGCGTTTTACAATACACTGCCAAAAGCAAAACGAGGCAATCCGCAAGTCATTTTCATCGGAAACAACATCAGTTCATCTTATATGAGAGATGTCATGGATCTTCTCGAAGATGTTGACTTCTCCATTAACGTCATCTCTAAATCAGGTACAACAACTGAACCTGCAATCGCTTTCCGTATTTTCCGCAAGCTTCTTGAAGAGAAATACGGCAAGGAAGAAGCGAAAGCGCGGATTTACGCGACAACTGATAAAGAGCGCGGCGCGTTAAAAACACTTTCTAACGAAGAAGGCTTCGAATCATTTGTCATACCTGATGATGTCGGCGGCCGTTATTCTGTCTTAACAGCTGTTGGTCTCCTGCCGATTGCTGTCAGCGGCGTCAACATTGACGACATGATGAAAGGCGCGTTTGATGCGAGCAAGGATTTTGCCACATCAGAATTGGAAGATAACCCTGCATACCAGTATGCGGTCGTTCGCAATGTGCTTTACAATAAAGGTAAAACGATTGAAATGCTTATCAACTATGAGCCGGCGCTTCAATATTTTGCGGAGTGGTGGAAGCAGCTGTTCGGCGAAAGTGAAGGCAAAGACGAGAAGGGCATTTATCCTTCTTCTGCCAACTATTCAACAGACCTTCACTCATTAGGACAGTACGTACAGGAAGGCCGCAGAGACTTGTTCGAAACGGTGCTGAATGTCGAAAAACCTAAACACGAGCTGACAATCGAAGAAGCCGATAACGATCTTGACGGCTTAAACTATTTAGCCGGAAAAACTGTAGACTTCGTTAACAAAAAAGCATTCCAAGGTACAATGCTGGCTCATACAGACGGAAATGTTCCGAACTTAATCGTCAACATTCCAGAGCTGAATGCATATACTTTTGGATATCTTGTTTATTTCTTTGAAAAAGCCTGCGCGATGAGCGGTTATCTCCTCGGCGTCAATCCTTTTGACCAGCCTGGAGTAGAAGCATATAAAGTCAATATGTTTGCATTGCTTGGCAAACCTGGCTTTGAAGAGAAAAAAGCTGAGCTTGAAAAACGTCTCGAAGATTAATGTACGAAAGCTGACTGGCATTTGCCGGTCGGCTTTTTATAAAATCAGAAAGGTGCTGATGTTCATGAAACAAGTGGTCAAACATCTCATCATTGCGGGTTTTTCTGCAGCTGTTTTAGTTATTCTCATATCCTTTGATGCCGTGAATACAGAGTTTTCTTCCAACCTTGGCGGCACACTCTCACACTTTTTTATCCACACCTTTCTTCTGATCGGGCTGCCGCTTGCCATTTTTACCGATACGGTGCACCATTTTCTGAAATTGAACCGCTCTCACACCCTTTTAACAAAGTTAGGACTCTATGCAGCGGTTGTATATGTTTCATGGGAATCTGCGGCGGGGATTGCTGCAGCGATGACTGTTTACTTCTTGATTGAATGCGCTTTCTTTACGGTTGGCCGTGCAAAGGAAAAAACGGTTTCCGTGTAATCAGCCTTTGAATGAAGTCTTGTTCTGCAGGACAGGATAAATGAAAAAAGGGGCAGTTTGATGATTACGATACCTTCCGCGATAGATGGACAGCCTTTCTTGCTTCAAGAGCTGGAACAAGTCATGAAGCCGCTCGGTTATGTGATAAACGGCGGCTGGGAGTACGACCACGGCTATTTTGATTATAAAATTGATGATAGAGACGGATATTTATTTTTAAGAATTCCCGTCAATGCCATACAAGGCAGTCTGGATGAACGCGGGGCAGCTGTCCGTATCGGAACTCCGTTTATGCTGAGGCAGGTGTTCCAGGCAGGCCTTGATGATCATGCTGAAGGAGGGCCGTTTCAATCGCTGTTTAATCAATTTTCTGAGCCCGAAAGACGGGACGCAGAGATTGATCCGGCGTATTTGGATATCGGCGCCTCCCTTGTCAAAGAGCTGGAGGATGTTTTGTTAGGTTAAAGCGCGAGGAATTGATCCGTTTCAAGCACTTTATATGAAAGAGGAGGGGTAATCATAGGCCCTTCCTCTTTTTGTATGCCGATAATAGTGGTGTTGTGATCAAGAAAATAGAGGACACATGTTTTATAAGCGGCACCATGCAGTTCAGAAGGAACCGAAATCAGCCTCACTTTTTTATCGAGTGTCAGCTCGATTAAGCTTTGCGGTTTAGACAGCTGCAATTTGACCCGGTAATGTTCCAGCATCACGCGGCTTAAGAGCTGAGACGTCCCGATAATTTTATTAGCGCCCGCCCGTTCTGCATTGGTGACAAAGCGGTCTGTCAGAATTTCGACAATACAGTATGCCAGCGGATTCAATCCTTTGACTGATAACAGAATCAGCACCGACAGCATATCCGCTTCCGCTTCACTTTTATATTGGTCGGCAGTGACCATAACTGTGTCCGCTTCAGTAATATTGGCTCGTTTCAGCGTTTCATCATCAGCGGCGTGTCCGCGTATGAAATGGACATTTTCAATGAGCGGCCCTTCTTTTAACGATTCATCAATCAGAACGACTGTCTTGGAGGGCGCCGCCAGCTGAAGCTCTCTCAAAAGGCGATTTGATTTTTCATTCCAGCCGATAATAATCACATGGCCCCGTCCTTTGTAAGCGACCTTTCCCTCTATGTAGCGGTGCTGTTTACTGAAAGCGGCAGCGGATAAGGTGGCAAAGTAAGCAGTGACAAAGCTTGCGCCGATGAATATCAGCAGCATTCCGGCTGCTTGACCAAGCGGCGTGTGCGGCACATAGTCTCCGTAGCCCACTGTTGAGATGGTAACCACGGCCCACCAAATACCTTCGAAAACGGAAGTAAACTGCTCGGGCTCAAGTAAATAAATGATTTGTCCGAACAAAAGAATCAGAAAAAGAATGATCAGCCCGATTCGGATAAATAACGGCCATCTCAGCCAAGAAATAAAGATCCGGTTTGACTTCATTCTTTTTCCCCTTCTTCAGATAATGAAATAGATAAAATCTGTTTAATAATCGTATTCAGCTTCTCATTTAGCTTTTCCTGACCGTACAGATCGCGGGCCTGCTTCATGAGATCAGCTGTATCGTCTTCAAGCTGAATGAGCGGTTCGTCGATTTCGGATTCATTATAAAACTGGATAAATACGTCCAGCCCTTCATTCATTCGGTCAATCGCTGTACTCAGCTGTTCCTTTTCCTCGCTCGTCACTTTCATGTTCATCACACCCGTGCTCTTTTTATAACAGTATGTCCCACTTCCGGCATTGTTTTTCAAAAAATGAACAAAACATATAAAACCGGATTTCTCCATAAACTAAAATAAATAGGCGAAAAAAGGATGGAACAGATGACGATCATTCAAAGAACCGTCATGGTTTTGATCGGTACCCAGCTTGCGGCATCCGCAGTGATTTTGTTTATTTTCGACTTGAATTCGTATAATCACTTCTCCGATAGCTTCTCATGGCATCATTTTTTGAAAGAGCTGATTGGAGGCTTTTCTTTTTATTTGTTTTCGGCCGGCTTGTTCCTTTTGCTTATCGGAATGTGTGCGCCTAGACGGAAGAAGAAGCGCTTTTCTGTACACGAGAAAGAAAACTCATTAAAATAATCGTAATAAAGAAACATACGATCTTTAAAAAAGGATGATGAAACATGCTGTTTATATTTTTAACAATAGCCGCATTGGGATTGTCGTTTTGGGCACAATTTAAAGTAAAGAGCAACTTTGAAAAATATTCAAAAGTGGAAGCCTCAAGCGGTCGAACAGGGGCAGAAACGGCAAGACGGATTCTAGATATAAACGGTCTTTACGACGTGCCGGTCGAACCGGTAAGAGGCGCTTTAACAGACCATTACGACCCGACAAGACGGGTGGTGCGTTTATCTGAGCCGGTCTATTATGGCCGCTCAATTTCCGCCATCTCCGTAGCTTCCCATGAAGTCGGACATGCCTTGCAGCATCAGGAGTCATATGGTGCGCTTGTGCTGAGACATAAAATTTTCCCAGTCGTGAATTTTGCATCCGGTGTAGCTCCTTTGCTTTTCTTAGGAGGCATGCTTCTCGGCAGCCTGAATTTGATCGGGCTTGGCATCATTCTGTTTTCAGCCGCTGTCTTTTTCCAGCTGATCACACTGCCTGTCGAATTCAATGCAAGTTCACGCGCGAAGCAAATTATTGTGTCAGAAGGATTCATCCGGAACAATGAAGAGAATGGGGTAAATAAAGTGCTGAGCGCCGCCGCCTTAACGTATGTGGCCGCCGCCCTGGTTTCCCTGTTTGAACTTCTTCGCTTTGTGATGATCTTCTTAAACGGTCGTAATGAGAATTAACGTTAAGGAGGTGGCCCCTTACCATTTATGGTAAGGGCTTTTTTTGCTTATATTACAATTGATCGCCATTTTTGTTTTGATTGGCATTACGGCTGTTTTCGTTGCAGCCGAATTTGCAATCGTCAAAATCAGAGGTTCAAAAATCAATCAGCTCATCGAAAGCGGAGACAGCCGGGCGCTTGCCGCACATAAAATCATCTCCAATCTTGACGAGTATTTATCAGCCTGCCAGCTCGGGATTACAATTACAGCCCTCGGCCTTGGATGGCTTGGTGAACCGACATTTGAACGCATTCTTCATCCCTTATTTACAGCGGCAGGCATACCGGAACCGTTTAACCACATTGTCACATTTGTAATTGCATTTATCATCGTCACTTTTTTGCATGTGGTAATGGGTGAGCTTGCTCCGAAAACGGTTTCCATTCAAAAGGCTGAAGCTGTCAGTTTATGGATTGCAAAGCCGCTGATCTGGTTTTATAAAATCACATATCCGTTTATCAAAGCATTGAACGGCTCTGCAAGTTTTCTTGTGAAATTGTTTGGCTTTCATTCAGTCAAGGAGCATGAGGTTGTCATCAGCGAGGAGGAACTGAGGCTGATCCTGTCAGAAAGCTATGAAAAAGGGGAAATCAACCAGTCTGAATTTCGCTATGTGAATAAGATTTTTGAATTCGACAACCGCGTGGCGAGAGAAATTATGATTCCGCGAACAGAAATCGCTGTCATCTCTCTGGAGCAGTCGCTTGAAGAAGCGATTCATCTCATCATTAACGAACGGTATACACGGTATCCTGTCATCAAAGAAGATAAGGATCATATTTTAGGGATTATCAACAGCAAAGATATGTTTAAAGCGTATTTTCTCGGCCAGCCGATTAAGCTGAAGCAAATTATGAGACCTGTCATCAGGGTCATTGAAAGCATTCCTGTTCAGCAGCTTTTAATCCGCATGCAGAAGGAACGGATTCATATGGCGATTCTCGTAGATGAATACGGGGGAACGGCGGGGCTTGTCACTGTCGAGGATATTATCGAAGAAATTGTCGGGGAAATCCGTGATGAATATGATCAGGATGAAACGCCGCATATTTTGAAAAAAGGCGAGCACCATTATGTGATGGATGGCAAAGCGCTAATAGATGAAGTGAACGACCTGCTCGACATTGCCATTGAGAATGAAGAAATTGATACGATTGCAGGCTGGCTTCTGACGCAAAAAATGGAGCTGGAAGCAGGAGATGTGATACAGGCGGAGGGCTGCGAGTTTAAAATCCTCGACGCTGAAGACCATCACATTCGATTTGTCGAAATCAAAAAAACAGAGTTTTAATCAAAAACAGCCGGGCTGGATCGCGGCTGTTTTTTGAGCTCAAAGAAAATCAGGACCAGAGGCTTCTGAAAAATTGATCAGTCTCTTGTCATCGGCAAGAGGCTTTTTTTCTGAAAAAATGAATGCTTCAAAGGCTTTTTTCTACATAAGATATAAAAACCGCACACGCAGGAAGGAGTGGCTGTATGAAAAAGGCTTGGTGGAAGGAAGCGGTGGTCTACCAAATTTATCCACGCAGCTTCAAGGATTCAAACAGCGATGGAATCGGGGATATTCAAGGAATCAGGTCCAAGCTTCCGTACATAAAAGAACTTGGTGCCGATGTGATTTGGATTTGTCCTTTGTACGACTCACCCAATGCGGATAACGGCTATGATATAAGAGATTACAAAAACATATTGAGCGATTTCGGCACAATGGCAGATTTCGATCAGCTGCTTCATGATATTCATGAGCTTGGCATGAAGCTCATTATGGATCTTGTCGTGAATCATACAAGTGATGAACATCCATGGTTCATTGAATCACGTGCATCTTTACAATCCCAAAAACGCGACTGGTATATTTGGAAGGACGGGAAAGACGGAAAAGAGCCAAACAATTGGGAAAGCATTTTCGGAGGATCGGCTTGGCAGTATGATCAGCAGACAAGCCAGTATTATCTCCACCTTTTTGATAAAAAGCAGCCAGACCTGAACTGGGAAAATCAAGAGGTAAGAAACGCCGTTTATGACATGGTCAATTGGTGGCTCGATAAAGGCATAGACGGATTTCGGGTGGATGCCATTTCTCATATTAAGAAAAAAGAAGGGCTGCCTGATCTGCCGAATCCGAAAGGGCTGTCCTATGTTCCTTCTTTTCCTTATCATATGAATGCTGAGGGCATATTGGATTTTTTAACAGAGATGAAGGAAAACACATTTTCCCGCTATCCGATCATGACGGTCGGAGAGGCAAACGGTGTCGCGGCAAAGGAGGCGGCTGAGTGGGCGGGGGAGGAATCCGGCATTTTCAGCATGATTTTTCAATTTGAACATCTCGGCCTGTGGGATATAGAGATAAATGAAAGCATCGATATCGCTGCATTCAAACGGATTTTAACAGAGTGGCAGAACAGTTTGGAGGGAATCGGCTGGAATGCTTTGTTTATGGAAAACCATGATCAGCCCCGTTCTGTTTCTGTATGGGGAAACGACGGGAATTCCTTAAAGGAAAGTGCAAAAGCGCTCGGTGCTGTTTATTTTCTGATGAAAGGCACGCCGTTTATTTATCAAGGACAGGAAATCGGCATGACCAATGTGGCGTTTCCTTCCATTGAGGATTATGATGATGTCGCGATGAAGCGGCTGTATGACATAGAGACCGCAAAAGGCGCTTCTCACGAGGAAGTGATGAAGATTGTCTGGAAAAAGGGAAGAGACAATTCTCGAACACCAATGCAATGGAATGCATCTCCTCACGCTGGGTTTTCCGATGCCAAGCCATGGATTGGGGTAAATGACAATTACACATGGCTGAACGCCGAGGCGCAAATAAACGATAACACATCTGTCTATCACTTTTACAAAAGCTTGATCAAACTCCGCCAAACATATGATGTATTTATTTATGGCCAATACGAGCTGATTTTGCCGAAAGATCAGCAAATCTTTGCATACCTTCGCAAAAATGAGAGCCAAACTGCGCTCATTGCGGCAAATCTGACGGGTGCGCCGGCGTTCTGCAGATATCCCGCATTGCCGTTATCTTCTGACAAACTCCTATTGTCGAATATGGAAACAGAACCGCACAAGCATACGACATCACTGCTGTTAAAACCTTATGAAGCCAGAGTATATCTATGGCAATAAAACTCCAGAAACAAGCTGGAGTTTTTGTTTTCTTCAGGTTTATGAGCCTGATTTAACAGGAAAAAAAGAACACAGAACGAATATGCAAAGAGAAGGGGAAGTGAAAGGAGAAACAAATGCTGAAAACTCTGCAAATCAAAACAAACAAAAGAGATGAAATGGTTGAAATCACTCACGAGGTGGAAGCGTTTCTTCAAGAAACAGGAGTGGCAAGCGGGGCAGCGCTGATTTACTGTCCGCATACGACGGCGGGCATTACAATTAATGAAAATGCCGATCCCGATGTGAAAAGAGATATGCTCCGAAGATTTGATGAGATGTATCCATGGGGCCATGAGCTGGACCGCCATATGGAAGGCAATACAGCTGCACACATGAAGTCCAGTACGGTAGGCGCTTCACAGCATGTCATCATTGAAAACGGGCGTCTCATTCTCGGGACGTGGCAAGGTATTTATTTCTGCGAATTTGATGGTCCGCGCCAACGAACTTGCCATATCAAAATCATGGAATAACAGGAGGTGCTTCTATGACTCAATGGATGAAAGCACTATCATTATCAAAGCCTGTCATTCAGGCGCCGATGGCAGGCGGCCTGGTCACACCCCGACTGGCAGCCGCTGTGTCGAATGAAGGCGCGCTCGGAAGTCTCGCTTCCGGATATCTCAGTCCAGGTACGCTTGAAAAACAAATCATCGAGATGCAGGAATTGACCAGCAGCGCTTTTCAGGTAAATGTGTTTGTGCCGGAAAAAAGGAAGACACCGGACGATAAAACGGTTCACACATGGAAACAGAACATTCCGTTTGCGGAACAGGCGGCTGCTTTTCCTTTAGAGGAGGAAGAGTGGGAGGATTTTCATCAAAAAATAAATCTGATTCTTACATACAATGTAAGAGCCTGTTCATTTACGTTCGGCATTCCGCCTGATGAAAGCATTCATTTATTAAAGAAAAATGGCTGCTGTCTTATCGGAACGGCTACTTCGCCGCAAGAAGCCGTCCTGCTGGAAGAGCGCGGAATGGATATCATCGTGCTGCAAGGCAGTGAAGCAGGCGGCCACCGCGGTTCTTTTCTGCCGGTCAGCGGAGAGTCTTCTATTGGCTTAATGTCACTGGTTCCCCAAGCTGCAGACGCTGTTTCAGTACCCGTGATTGCGGCAGGCGGAATTGCAGACCGCCGCGGTGTCCAAGCGGCTCACTGTCTCGGAGCGCAAGGTGTACAGGTCGGGACTCCATTTCTTATGTGTGAGGAAAGCGAAGCCTCTGAAACGTACAGACAGGAATTAAAAGAAGCGCATGGAACAGACACGCGCCTTACCGCATTGTTTTCGGGGAAGCCTGCAAGGGGTATAGTCAACCAATGGATGAAAGAGCAACAAGCTGAAGAGGCAAATACACTTCCTTATCCATTGCAAAACACGTTAACAAAACCAATGAGAAAACATGCCGCCGCAGCCAAAGATTCCGGTCACATGTCTCTGTGGGCGGGGCAATCAGTCGGATTGCTCAATGGGCCCTCTGACGTGAAAACGCTGATAGCTGAGCTTTGCCAATCGTAACGTAACTAACAGAGGTGACAGACGATGAACATTCTTCAATATTCTTATAAAAAGAAAGGGAAAATTGAGTTTGTATTTGAAGACTGGCCTCATTCAAAAGTTACAATGGCTCCCATCAAAGGGTATTATTTTGTCCGGTTTATCAAGTGGAGCAGCCAAGATCCCATCGTGACGAGAAATGACCTTGAAAAAATGGAATGGGCTGCGAACCAGTATGTCGGCACAGCCCCTTTCTATCGAAAACGAAAAGCATTTGAAACCCCATCGTCCCCAAAATAGACGGTGGGGTTTTTAGCGGGTGATGGGATAGAGTGACGGAATATCAAGCCTGGTCGCTTGTGAAAGGAGATAAGCTGACTGTACGGCTCCTTTTCGTCTGAAAGAATTCAGCTTATCAATAATTTGCTGAGCGTTTAAAATTCCCAGGCCGTGAGCAAAATATTTGTCCTTTTCTAATAAAATCACATTTTCGCCTCTCCACTGCGCTTTCTGCGGATCAAATTCAGGATTTTTAAAATACAAACAGTCTCCAAGGAAAAAGTGATGTCCCGTTTCCGTATATATCGGCAATTTCTCATAATGCCAGTCATATAAAATAATTCTGTCAAAGGCTGCGTCGAATTTTTCTTCTCCGATGGTTTTAAGCAATGCTAAGTAATAAATCACAACGATTGCCGTCGCGCATTCAAACGCGTAAAACGGGCCGTTTTCTGCAATATCCCGAATCGCCTTTGAAGGCGGCATTTTATACTTAAGCTCCAGAGCCCCTTCCGGTGAAACCCGCCAATACGCTGTATTTCCGTATGTTTTTACAAAGGTGGCGAACTTCGCTCCGCTTTTATGCAGCGCTTTTGCCGATTCAACGATATTCATGCGCAAATGAAGCTCAAACATCAGTTCAGCGATCGAATGATAATCAAACTGAACGGGTGTTTCAATCATTTCTTTTAGCAGCGGATTCAAGTTCTTGTCAATTTGCCAGTTTTCAATGTCTTGGGGACGGAGCCATTGTCCGGATACAATAATCATCTGAAGCCCCCCTTGTTTTTTATAAACTATGCACAAGGCTTGGGAAATGAAAGCTAAAAAGACAGAGAAATGCCAGGAAGGAAATTCTTCTATTTTAAAAACTTTTTAAAGCAGCCGATATATACTGTATCAAACCTGAAGGAGAAGCTGGATATGAAGACTTTTATCAATTGGCTGACAAAACCGTCTATTTCTAGAAAACTAATGATTTCATTTGTTGTGATTTTAATCATTCCGATTCTTATATTGGAATTCAGTTCTTATCGCTCAGCAAGCGGAAAACTGGATCAGGAAATCATGGGAAATGCGAAAAATAGTGTCGATTCATTTAATACAACAGTTACAAATGATTTAGGAGCAAAAGCGAAAGGCGTCAGCTTTTTCAGTGAATCACTGAAAAGCTCCGCGTTTAAAGGGAAATCCAAACAGGAAGAGCTTAAAGCCAAGTTTTCGCAATATGTTTCCATTAACCAAGATGTAGCCAGAATTTACGGAGGGACAGAAAACGGCACATATGTACAGGCACCGAAAGAAAAATTGCCGGATGGCTACGATCCGAGAAAACGCCCTTGGTACCAGGATGCAATGAAAGCCGGCGGTGACATCGTAGTGACCGATCCTTATGTGGCAGCCAGCGACGGAAGCATGGTCATTACCATTGCTCAGGAATTGAAGGATGGTTCAGGCGTCGTCGCCATGGATATCACAATTGATAAACTGTTAGAACAGATGAAACAAATTAAAGTCGGAAAAGAAGGCTATGTTTTCATCGCGACGAAAAACAAAACATATGTCGCCCATCAAAACCATAAGGCTGGTGAAAAGCTGTCTGGCGACTGGGTTGCCAAAATGTATGACAAGGACAGCGGCGAGCTGCAGTATACCCTGAATCATGAAGATAAAAAGATGACATATACGACAAATCAACTGACTGGCTGGAAAATTGCCGGCACCATGTATATGAGTGAAATCAAGGAATCCTCAAAATCTGTCCTGACAACAGGCATGATCGTGCTGATTGCTTCAATACTGGCAGGCGGAATATTAATCCTGTTTATCGTTGGTTCGATCACAAAACCGTTAAAACGTCTGGTTCAATCATCAAAAATGATCAGCAGCGGGGATCTGACAGAAACCATCGAAATCCGTTCGAAAGATGAACTGGGCGAGCTTGGCAAAAGCTTCAACGAAATGGGACAATCCTTGCGTTCGCTTATCAGCACTATTCAAGACTCTGTTAATAATGTTGCCGCATCATCCGAACAGCTGACTGCATCCGCCGGACAAACGAGCAAGGCGACGGAGCATATCACAATGGCAATTGAGCAGTTCTCAAACGGAAACGAAGAGCAAAGCGAAAAAGTGGAGTCCAGCTCTCATCAGCTGAACATGATGAATGAAGGGCTCCAGCAAGTCTCACAAACATCATCAGACATTACGAAAGCGTCTATCCAATCAACGGAAATCGCGGGTACAGGCGAGAAGTTTGTCCAGCAGACAGTCGGGCAGATGAATTCAATTAATGAGTCGGTTCAGCAGGCTGAAGCAGTGGTGAAAGGGTTAGAAGAAAAATCAAAAGATATCACGAGTATTTTACGAGTCATCAATGGGATTGCTGATCAAACAAACCTGCTGGCATTAAATGCAGCCATTGAAGCAGCGCGGGCCGGGGAATCTGGACGAGGCTTCTCTGTTGTAGCGGAGGAAGTGCGTAAGCTGGCCGTTCAATCTGCAGATTCATCTAAAGAAATCGAGAATCTGATCCAGGAAATCGTTGCAGAAATCGAAACTTCTCTTCACATGTTTAAAGCCGTTAATCAAGAAGTGCAATCAGGGCTAGTTGTCACAGACAATACAAAGGAAAGCTTCCAAAGTATTTTCAGCATGACAAATGAGATTGCAGACAAATTGCAGACGATGAATACAACCGTAGAACAGCTGTCAGGCCGTTCAGAGCATGTATCGGCATCGGTGAGCGGAATTGCCGATGTTTCAAGAGAAAGCTCGGCAAGCATTCAAGACATTGCTGCATCGGCCGAGGAGCAGCTTGCTTCTATGGAAGAAATCAGTTCATCAGCCACGACCCTGGCGCAGATGGCAGAAGAGCTCCGTGATCTGACAAAGAAATTTAAAATTGAATAAGAGCAAAAAACAGCGCTTATGAAGCGCTGTTTTTCTGTATAAGAAATAATAAAAAAGACCTGTCTAAATCGGTGAGTTTTGAACTATTTTTCATTTTTTCCTTCATTTTCAATGTAAGATAAAGGAATATCAGCCGATATAATTTGTAAATTATTGAAAGAAGGTTCAAGAGGAATGAAAAAAACACTCACCACCATTCGCAGATCATCAATTGCCAGGAGACTCATTATTTCTTTCCTGCTGATCTTAATTGTCCCGATTACGGCACTATCGGTAAGCGCTTATCAATCAGCCGTTGCATCTCTTGACATACAGATGACGCAAAGCGCAAAGGAGAACGTTCAAATATTAGATAACATTATTGATGGCAAAATCAAAACGACTGAAAAAAGCCTCGCGTTTTTCAGCGATTGGGCGACAGCAGACAAGTTGAAAGACAAGAAAAAAACGGAGCTCAAACAAGAATTTAAACAATTTATTCAAATGAATGACAATGTCGCTGCGGTGTTTTCAAGCAGCAAAGACGGGACATTCACACGCTATCCGCACGCAGACATGCCGAGTGACTTTAATGCTTTAGAACGTGACTGGTACACAGAAGCCATGGCTAATAAAGGAAAGATAATTGTGACCGAACCTTACGAATCCATTTCATCAGGAAAAATGGTTGTCACCATTGCACGCCAGACAAAGGATGGATCAGGCGTTGTCGCCATGGATATGAAAATCGATGACCTTGTGGCAACAGCAAAAGAAATCAGTATTGGCAAAGAAGGCTATGCCTTTATCCTCAGCCAAAATAAAGAAGTCATCGCCTACTCCGGTGAAAAAGCGGGTACGCAGTTAGAAGGGGAGTGGATAGACAAACTTTACAAAGACAAAAGCGGCGACTTTGAATATACGCACAAAGGAAAGAAGAAGAAAATGGCGTTCGCCACAAGCGAAACAACAGGCTGGAAAATCAGCGGCACGATGTATGCCGACGAGATCCATGATGCCGCAAGCAGGGTTCTAGTTATGGCATCAGTTGTTCTGGCCATTGCCATTGCAGCCGGAATAACGGCGATTTATTTTGTCATCCGGTCGATTACAAGGCCTTTGAAACGCATCGTTGCATCAGCAGAAAAAATCAGCAAAGGCGATTTAACAGAAACGATAGAAATCAAATCAAAAGACGAACTCGGGGTTTTGAGCCAAAGCTTCAACAATATGGCGCACTCTCTCCGCTCGCTGATATACGGCATCAAAGAATCTGTAGAACATGTCGCCTCATCGTCAGAAGAGCTGACAGCTTCCGCAGATCAGACAAGCAAGGCCACTGAACACATTACAATGGCGATCGAACAATTTTCAAACGGAAGCGAAAACCAGAGCGACCGAATCGAGACGACAACAGAACAAATTAACGAAATGAACGACGGACTTGCTGAGCTGGCCCGGGCGGCGGCAGTCATTACAGAAACCTCTGCAGACTCCACCGAAGTGTCAAGCACAGGGGAAACACTTGTTCAGAGAACAGCCGGCCAAATGAATACAATTGATCATTCTGTGAAAGAAGCGGAGCAAGTGGTCAAAGGCCTGGAAATCAAATCAAAGGATATCACAAATATTTTACGTGTTATCAACGGCATCGCAGATCAAACCAATCTTTTAGCATTAAATGCCGCCATTGAAGCGGCAAGAGCAGGCGAGTACGGACGAGGCTTTTCTGTAGTCGCTGAAGAAGTGAGAAAACTTGCGGTACAGTCGGCAGATTCAGCTAAGGAAATTGAAACGCTGATCAGCGAAATCGTAAAAGAGATCCATACATCATTAAACGTTCTTCAATCCGTGAATAGAGAAGTGGAAACAGGTCTGGTCATGACAGACGAAACAAAACAAAGCTTTAAACATATATCAAAAATGACGAATCAAATTGCCGCAGAATTGCAAAACATGAATGCAACGGTTGAACAGCTGTCGGCAGGGTCTCAGGAAATTTCCGCTGCTTCTATAGATATCGCCGCTATTTCTAAAGAAAGTTCAGACGGCATTCAAGATATCGCCGCTTCAGCCGAGGAACAGCTTGCCTCCATGGAAGAAATCAGCTCATCGGCGCAGACGCTTGAAAAAATGTCCGAAGAGCTGCGGGATTTGACAAAACGATTTAAATTGGATGATTAATAGGTCTAAATCACTAATTTTTAATAGGAATTTAGTTATTTTTCTTGAGTTTCTTCTTTTTTAATGTATATATTTACCCATTTTCAGCCGATATGAAGGGTAGCATAAAAAAGGAGAAATGAACTGATGAAAAAAATACTCCAACTTATCAAACAGAGATCAATTACACGGAAGCTTCTGGTTTCCTTTCTATCGATCCTCATCATACCGGTTGCCATATTAGCGGCGATTGCTTATGGATCTGCCAGCAGCTCGCTCGACAGACAGATGATGGGAAGCGCCTTAGAAAATGTACAGCAACTAAACGAAATCATAAACACCAGCATCGGAGAAAAAGAAAACAGCGCCGAATACTTCAGCGAATGGCTGACACAAAAGAAATATAAAGGAAAGAGCAATGCCAGCATTGAAGAGAAATTCTCACAATATATTAAAATCAATAAAGACGTGGAATCTATTTATACAAGTGACAAAGACGGGCGCTTTACCCGTTACCCGGATCTGCCGATGCCAAGCGATTATAATCCCGTTGAACGGGACTGGTACAAAAAAGCGGTTGCCAATAATGGCAAAGCCGTCGTAACAGATCCATACAAAACAGCATCTACGAACACAATGGTTGTGACAATTGCCCAGCAGACAAAAGACGGATCAGGCGTTATCGCAATCAACATGACGATCGATAACCTGCTGAAAACGACGAAACAAGTGAACATCGGCACAGAAGGCTATGCTTTTATTATGACGAAAGACAAAAAGGTCGTTGCGCATCCTGACGAGGCTTCAGGGACCGAATTGAAAGGCGACTGGCTTGAACAGATGCTGTCTGCCGATAAAGGCGATTTTCAATACAGCATGAACGGCGATAAGAAAAAAATGGCCTTTGATACGAACAAGCTAACGGGATGGAAGATAGGCGGAACGATGTATCTGGACGAGATTCATGATGCGGCTAAGCCTGTGCTTCACCTCGCATTAATTGTCCTGATTGCAGCCATTCTCGTCGGTATCATCGTGATGACATTGGTTATTCGATCAATCACGACACCGCTGAAACAGCTTGTCGGTTCATCTAAGCGGATCAGTGAGGGAGATTTAACGGAAACGATTGATATCCGTTCAAAAGATGAACTGGGCGAACTGGGCAAAAGCTTTAACAATATGGCGTCTTCACTTCGCTCTCTCATACACGCCATTCAGGATTCGGTAGACAATGTTGCCGCTTCCTCCGAGGAATTGACGGCATCTGCCGCGCAAACAAGCAAGGCGACCGAGCATATCACATTGGCAATAGAACAATTTTCAAACGGCAATGAAAAACAAAATGAAAACATCGAAACAGCGGCGGAGCATATTTATCAGATGAATGACGGATTGACGAATATGGCTCAAGCTTCTGAAGTCATTACAGATTCATCTGTTCAATCGACAGAAATCGCGAGTGCGGGCGGAAAGCTTGTTCATCAGACTGTCGGCCAAATGAACGTGATAGACAAGTCCGTGAAAGAAGCAGAACAAGTTGTTCGCGGATTGGAAACCAAATCAAAAGACATCACAAACATTCTGCGCGTGATTAACGGTATTGCTGACCAGACGAACCTGCTTGCACTAAACGCTGCCATTGAAGCGGCGCGCGCAGGTGAATACGGGCGCGGCTTCTCCGTCGTAGCAGAAGAAGTCAGAAAGCTGGCTGTACAGTCCGCTGATTCAGCTAAAGAGATTGAAGCACTCATCATTGAAATCGTGAAAGAAATCAACACATCTCTCGGCATGTTCCAGTCTGTGAACCAAGAGGTGCAAACAGGCCTTGACATCACAGATCAAACTGAGACAAGCTTTAAACGAATCTCTGAAATGACAAACCAGATAGCCGGAGAACTGCAAAACATGAGTGCGACGGTTCAGCAGCTTTCTGCCAGCTCTGAAGAGGTATCGGGAGCGTCTGAGCATATTGCATCGATTTCAAAAGAAAGCTCAGCCCACATTCAAGATATCGCGGCATCAGCCGAAGAGCAGCTTGCTTCTATGGAAGAAATCAGCTCATCAGCAGAAACACTTTCAAGCATGGCTGAAGAGCTTCGCGATATGACAAAACGATTCAAAATTGAATAATGAGTCAAAACACCCAAGGTTCTGCGCTTGGGTGTTTTTTTTAGTTTTTTTATTAAAGCTTTTATCCTAGCTTGACGATATTATTTTTAGCTTAAAGGAGGAATTATCGAGAATGGGAAAATTCATACATTGGATCAAACAGCCATCAATCAGCAAACCGCTTATCGCTGCGTTTCTGACAGTGCTCATTTTGCCGATTGGGGTATTAGCATATTTCAGTTATCAATCAGCTTGGAACGCACTGGACAGGGAACTTACGAATAGTGCAATAGGAAACGTTGAAGAACTCAACAGCACACTTGAAAACAAATTGAAAAATAAAGTAAAAGCAATTGATTATTACAGTGAGACGATTGATAAGGACATATTACAAGGCAAAAATAAAACCTTACTGAATGAAAAATTTAAGCAGTACACAACACTAAATGCCGATGTAGGAGCAATCTATGCGGCTTCAGAAAATAAAAAGCTTTACAAATATCCGGAAAGCGGCGTTCCTAAAGGTTTCGATCCGACAGAACGTGACTGGTACAAACAAGCCGTTGCGAAAAAAGGACAGGCTGTATTCTCAGAGCCGTATACTGACGAAGCGACAGGAGATATCGTTGTTACGATTTCCAAACAATTAAAAGATGGCTCAGGGGTCATAGCGCTTGATTTAAATCTGGATGAAGTGCTGGCAGCTTCACAGAAAATAAAAATCGGTAAAAACGGCTTTGCATTTATTACAACAGGCAGCAAAAAATATATCGCCCATCCGACGATTAAGCCTGGAACAACTGGATCCGGCGACTGGACAAAAGAGGTATATTCAAAAGCAGACGGCTCATTTGAATATACCTTCGAAGGCAAAGAAAAGAAAATGGCATTTGCGACAAATAAACTGACAGGGTGGAAAATCGCGGGTGCGTATTTTGTCAGTGAATTGCAAGATGCTTCAAGTCCGGTACTGAACACTGCCGTTATCATTCTATGTGTGTCAATTGTGATCGGCGGCATACTCATTCTCTTTATTATACGCGCCATCACCAAACCGTTAAGAAAACTGGTTTCAACATCTGCGAAAATCAGCAGCGGAGATTTAACGGAAGTGATTGATATTCAGTCGAAAAATGAGTTTGGCCAGCTAGGAGAAAGCTTTAACGAGATGTCTGAATCATTGCGTTCTGTCATCGGTGTTATTCAAACGTCTGTAGAAAATGTGGCATCATCTTCTGAAGAACTGACGGCAAGTGCAGCCCAAACGAGTAAGGCGACTGAACACATTACGCTGGCAATCGAACAGTTTTCAAATGGCAACGAGGCGCAAAGCGAGAAATTGGAAACAAGCTCAGATCATCTTTCTCAAATGAACCACGGCATATCAAAAGTGGCTCAGGCTTCATCAACCATTACGAAGTCTTCAATCCAGTCTTCTGAGGCTGCCGGAAGCGGAGAAAAACTGGTAGAGCACACAGTCGGCCAAATGAAGACAATCGATGAATCCGTTCAAAAAGCTGAAGCCGTCGTCAAAGGCCTTGAAACAAAATCTCAGGACATTACCAGCATCTTAAATGTAATCAATGGCATTGCCGATCAAACGAACTTGTTGGCTTTAAATGCAGCAATTGAGGCAGCCAGAGCCGGAGAATACGGCAGAGGCTTCTCTGTTGTAGCGGAAGAGGTCAGAAAACTTGCTGTGCAATCAGCACATTCTGCGAAGGAAATTGAAGGATTAATTCAAGAGATTGTCAGAGAAATCAGCACGTCGCTCTCTATGTTCCAATCCGTGAATCATGAAGTTAAAGAAGGTTTGCAAATTACAGACCAAACAGCTGAAAGCTTTAAGCAAATCTACGAGATGACATCGCAAATATCCGGTGAATTACAAAATCTGAATGCAACGGTTGAACAGCTGTCAGTCGGATCACAGGAAGTATCAAGTGCGGTTGAGGAAATTTCCGAAGTAGCGAAAGAAAGCTCAGCGGGCATTCAAGATATCGCAGCTTCGGCGGAAGAGCAGCTTGCGTCTATGGAGGAAATCAGTTCTTCAGCTGAAACATTGGCGAACATGGCGGAAGAACTTCAAGACATTACGAAAAAATTTAAAATTGAATCTTAATAGAAAAAGAAAGCGGCATATCTTTGCTGCTTTCTTTTTTTGTTTCTTGATAAAAACAAAAATAAACAAAAGGTATTCAAAAACAAACAAACATCATATATAATGAAAGCGGATACAAATAAAAGGGACGGAGGAAGATGAAAATGGTGAAACATGTATGGGAATCAGAACATGCCGCCCAGCTGCCAAAGGGTGTTGAAGAATTGGTGTATCGGTCCAATTTAATCGGAGCAGACCGCACTGTATGCAACTGGGGCGGCGGCAATACGTCGATGAAAACAACGGAGAAGGATTTCAGAGGCCGCGAAACAGAAGTGATGTGGGTAAAAGGAAGCGGCTCAGACTTGGCAACAATGAAAGCGCATAACTTTACCGGCCTGAGATTAGATGACATCCGTCCGCTGATTGAAAGAGACCAGATGTCAGATGAAGAAATGGTAGATTACTTGTCTCATTGTATGATAGACAGCAAACATCCCCGCCCTTCCATTGAAACACTCTTACACGCATTTTTGCCATACAATCATGTTGACCATACCCATCCGGATGCAATTATCAGCATTTGCTGCGCTGATAATGGAAAACAAATTGCCGAAGATATTTATGGCAGCCGGTTTGTATGGGTGCCATACGTTCGCCCGGGATTTACTCTGTCTAAAATGATCGCAGACGGCGTGGCAAACAATCCAAATGCCGAGCTTGTCTTAATGGAAAAACACGGCTTAGTCACTTGGGGAGATACGTCAGAGAAGTGTTATGAGAAAACGATCTCCATTATTCAAGAAGCTGAGCAGTACATTCATGAACGCATCAACCAAAAGCAGCGATTCGGCGGCAGGCGATACGAGTCACTGCCAGCAGATAAGCGGAAACAAATTCTGGCGGGTATCACGCCTGTTATCCGAGGAGCTGTAAGCGATGAAAAGAAAATGATCCTCTCCTATGACGATCATGAAGAGGTATTAGAATTTGTAAACAGCGTGCAAGCGCCGGAGCTTTCTCAAATTGGCGCTGCGTGTCCGGATCACCTCGTTCATACAAAGCGTGTCCCGCTGTACATTGAATGGAATCCGGAAACGCAAGATGCACAGGAGCTGGAGGATCTTCTGAAGTCAGGGATCGAGCGCTTCAAAGCAGAGTATCAAGCTTACTTTGCACGCAATCAGCAGGAAGGGGATCAAATCTTTGAATCAGCGCCGCGTGTCATATTGATTCCTGGCATTGGCATGGTCAATACGGGAAAAAGCCTTGCCATGTCAAAAGTTAGCGGTGCTTTATACAAGAGAGCTATTGCTGTAATGAAAGGCTCTGCCTCACTCGGACGATTTGTTTCATTAAACGAAAATGAATCCTATCATGTTGAATACTGGCCGCTGGAATTATATAAACTCACGCTGGCCCCGCCGGAAGCAGAATTTTCTCGAAAAGTAGCATTGATAACAGGTGGCGCCGGCGGAATCGGAAGTGCAGCCTGCCGGCACTTTGCAGCAGAAGGCGGACACGTGATCGCGGCTGACCTGAATGTAGAAGGCGCACAAAAAATTGCCGAGGAAATAAACGAAACGTACGGAGAAGGACGCGCAATGGCTGTCAAAATGGATGTGACAAATGAAGATGAGGTACAGTCTGCCTTTGAACAAGCAGCGCTTACCTACGGCGGCATTGACATTGTCGTTAATAATGCCGGGCTGGCAACATCAAGCCCTTTTGACGAAACAAGTTTAAAAGAATGGAATCTCAATATCAATGTATTGGGAACCGGCTATTTTCTCGTGGCCCGGGAAGCGTTTAAGCAAATGAAACAGCAAAACATAGGCGGAAGCATGGTGTTTGTGGGATCGAAAAACGCTGTCTATGCGGGAAAAAACGCTTCAGCCTACAGTTCGGTAAAAGCACTTGAAACCCATTTGGCTCGATGTATTGCAGCAGAAGGAGGAGAATACGGCATTCGTGTAAACTCAGTTTTGCCTGACGCGGTTCTCCAAGGCTCAGCGATTTGGGGTTCAAGCTGGCGGGAGGAACGGGCTGCGGCATATGGAATAGAGCCGGATCAGCTAGAGGAACATTATCGGAAACGCACAACGCTTTTGGTTAATATTTACCCTCAGGATATTGCCGAATCAATCGCGTTTTTGGCTTCTTCTAAAGCTGAAAAGACGACAGGGTGTATGATTACAGTAGACGGCGGCGTCCCGGCAGCTTTTACGCGTTAGAAGTATGCTATGATATGGGAAAAGCAAGACGGATATTAATGAGGAAGGACGTTACCGATGTTAGTAGCAGAACGGCAGAAAAAAATAGTCGAACTAGTGAATAAGCGTTTAAGCATCCGCGTATCCGAATTGAGTGACATATTTTCTGTCACAGAAGAAACGATTCGGCGAGATCTTGAGAAGCTTGAGAAAGAGCATAAGCTGAGCCGCAGCCACGGAGGTGCGGTCAGCATTCAGCAGCAGGAGTCAGAAATTCATTTTTCTGAACGTGAAATTACAAATGTAATAGAGAAAAAAGCCATTGCTCATGAAGCGGCCAAATATGTAAAAAGCGGTGACCGAATCATTCTCGATGCAAGCACCACTGCATGGTACATGGCGAAAATACTCCCTGATATTGAGCTCACCGTCATTACAAACTCAATGAAGGCAGCCATTGAACTGAGCAAAAAACAAAAGATATCAGTTATTTCAACCGGAGGTATCTTGCTGACAAAATCATTATCATTTGCGGGACCGTTAGCTGAGCGTTCACTTGAAACCTATCATGTAAATAAAACCTTTCTGTCCTGCCAAGGGTTTGATATGGAACATGGAATGAGCGACTCAAATGAGTGGCAGGCACTGCTTAAAATACGGATGATTGAAAGATCTGATCAGACCATTTTGATGGCCGATTCAAGCAAATGGGGGAACCGCGAGTTTTCACATATCGCCTCTTTGCAGGATGTCAGCTGCATCATTACCGATTCCAGACTTGATCCGGTATCAGTAAAAGCCCTTGAAGAA
Organism: Bacillus sp. FSL R5-0434; assembly: GCF_038004745.1. Lineage (NCBI taxonomy): Bacteria > Bacillati > Bacillota > Bacilli > Caryophanales > Bacillaceae > Bacillus > Bacillus sp. FSL R5-0434. The sequence continues at coordinate 3,107,605 of NZ_JBBORV010000001.1, read as the reverse complement.
AAGAATGTGAAAGTGACAGCCGTCCCCCTTCCTAAAGAAAGGGTGAAAGGATGATATATGCTGCTGTTGATATAGGGGCATCAAGCGGGAGAGTCATAATAGGCGAACTCCAGGAAGGAAAGCTTGCAGTACAAGAGATTCACCGATTCGCAAACGGCTTCATGCAAAGAGACGGACATGGCTATTGGGATATTGATCATTTGCTAGAGCAAATCCTGCAAGGGCTGCAAAAGGTGAAAGCTCTTGGCTATGACTGCTGCACCGTCGGCATTGATACATGGGCCGTTGATTACGTCTTGCTGGATGAGAAAGGCAGCCGTTTACGAGAAGTCATATCATACCGGGATAAAAGAACAGAGAACACAATGGAGAAGCTTGCGCAAACGATATCAAAAGAAACAATCTATCAAAAAACAGGCATTCAGTTTCTGCCTTTTAACACAATCTATCAATTATATGAAGAAGACCAGGAGCTGCTGAGAAAAACAGAGCAGATTTTAATGGTGCCGGATTATTTAGGCTATTGCTTAACCGGCAAAGCAGCAGCGGAAATCACAAATGCGTCCACGACACAGCTCTTAAATGCCTTAACCGGAAAGTTTGATCCCGAATTGCTCGAAGCCGTGTCTGTTAAGGAACAGCAACTTCCGCCGCTGACTGAACCGGGACAGGAACTCGGCATGTTAAGAAATGATTGGTTTCCAGGCTATGATCTGCCGGCTTGCAGGGTGATTACCGTCGCAACACATGATACTGCTTCAGCTGTCCTCGCCGCACCAGGCATAAACAATGATTGGGCGTATATCAGCAGCGGAACATGGTCGCTAATCGGAATTGAGAACGAAACGCCGATTATAAATAAACTCGCATTGAAAAACAATTATACAAATGAACGCGGCGCAAACAACACCATTCGTTTCCTGAAAAACATCATTGGCATGTGGATGATACAAGAAGTCCGAAAACAATTACGAGAAGATTACAATTTTCAGCAACTGGCAGAAGAAGCTGGAAAAACAAAACCGTTTCAGCAGTTTATCAACTTAAATGATGATCGTTTTCTGTATCCGCACGACATGATAAAGGAAATACAACATTATTGCAGAGAAACCTTCCAACAGATTCCTCACACTGCAGGCGAACTTGCCTGCTGTATCTACAGCAATTTAGCCATCACCTATGCGATAGCCATCTCAGAACTAGAAACCATTACAGGGAAAAACATTCAACAGCTTCATATTATCGGAGGAGGCGCCCAAAACGACTTCTTAAATCAATTAACCGCTGATATGAGCGGAAAAACGGTATACGCCGGACCTGCTGAGGCGACAGCCATCGGAAATCTGCTGATGCAAATGATTGCTGCCAAAGAAATAAAGGACGTAAACCAGGCCCGCAAGACCGTCAGAAACTCCTTTCCCATTAAAGTGTTTATCCCTAAAGATACTGACAGAAGCGCCATCATTCAGTCCTATCATCAAACTGTTTTGAAAGCGCTATCTAAATAAAAAGAGGTGATCAGCTTGAAAAGAAAAGCGAGTATCATGTTCGTCCATAAAGATAAATTCAAGGAATACAAACAGAGGCATGATGACATTTGGCCAGAAATGGCGGAAGCGCTTAAAGCCCATGGGGCGCATCACTATTCTATTTTTTTAGACGAAGAGACAGGCCGGTTATTTGCTTATTTAGAGATAGAGGATGAGGAAAAGTGGAAGAAGATGGCAGACACAGAGGCGTGCCGCAGATGGTGGAAATCAATGGCGCCATTAATGAAAACAAACGCCGATGACAGTCCCGTTTCAATCGATCTGAAGGAAGTCTTTTATTTCGAATAAAAGGGAGAGAGCCGTATGACGATAAAAGCGAATTATGACAGCGCAAAACAAGAATATGAAAAATGGGGAATTGATGTTGAAGCTGTGTTCCGGCAATTGCAGCAAGTTCCGATCTCGATCCACTGCTGGCAGGGTGATGACATTGAAGGGTTTGAAGTGAATAAGGGCGAGCTTTCCGGCGGCATTGACGTCACAGGCAATTATCCCGGAAAAGCGCAAACCCCGGAAGAATTAAGAAGAGATTTGGAGAAAGCTCTGTCTCTCATCCCGGGAAAGCATCGGGTAAACCTGCACGCTATATACGCAGAAACAAACGGAGAAGTTGTTGAACGTGATCAGCTGAAGCCGCATCACTTTGAAAATTGGGTGAAGTGGGCAAAGGGTCTTGGTATCGGATTAGATTTCAATCCGACACTGTTTTCACATGAGAAAGCGGATGACGGGCTTACACTCGCACACCCTGATCCATCCATCCGGGAGTTTTGGATTCATCACTGCATCGCGTGCCGCCGCATCGGAGCGTATTTCGGCAAAGAATTAGGCACGCCTTGCTTGACGAATATTTGGATTCCGGACGGCTATAAGGATATTCCGAGTGACAGGCTGACGCCGCGCAAAAGATTAAAAGAATCATTGGATCGGATATTCCGCGAGGAAATCAGTGAAGATTACAATGTTGATTCGGTCGAGAGCAAGCTGTTCGGACTTGGATCAGAATCATATGTCGTCGGGTCTCATGAGTTTTATTTAGCCTATGCTTTAACGAACCATAAGGTATGCTTGCTCGATACGGGACATTTCCATCCGACAGAAACGGTATCAAACAAGATCTCGGCGATGCTGCTTTACACAGACAAACTTGCCTTGCACGTATCCCGGCCCGTTCGCTGGGACAGTGACCATGTCGTGATGTTAGATGATGAATTGAGAGAAATCGCCCTTGAGATCGTCCGTAATCAGGCATTAGAGAAAGTCGCCATCGGTCTGGATTTTTTCGATGCCAGCATTAACCGTGTCGCCGCTTGGACTATCGGAACGAGAAATATGATGAAAGCTTTAATGTACGCTTTGCTTCTTCCGAATGACCATTTAAAACAATTGCAGGATGAGGGGCGCTTTACAGAAAGACTGGCGCTGATGGAGGAATTTAAAACCTATCCTTTCGGTGCCATCTGGGATTATTACTGTGAGCAAATGGGAGTGCCGGTAAAAGAGGCTTGGCTTGATGATATCAAAGAATATGAACAAAACGTGCTTTTCAAAAGGCAGGCATCCTCACCGATCGTTTAAAAAAATCCGCCCGCGTGCAACATGCCGCGGGCGGATTTTTTTAGGCTTGATCAGCAGGGTACACAATACCCATCTGTTTTCTTGCTTCCTCCATGATGTTAGCAGTGATCAAGGAGCGTTCATATGTATTTTCTTCAGATTCCTGTTTCTTCTCTTTCACGAGTGAAACAAATTCAGCCGCTTCGTAAAACATTGCCGGTTTAGGATCAGAGAGTGAAATGTTTTCCAGGCGGCCGTCACGATAGCGGATTTCCACTCGTTCAGGACGATGGATCGTATCCAATACAATTGTCCCGTCTTCTCCTTGGATTTCAGCAGGCGCGTAGGAAGTTGAGATTTTAGAATGCATCAGTACGGCCTCAAACCCGTCATATGAGAGAATGACGGTACCTTCTCCATCAACGCCGGAAGATAAAGTGTATCCGTTCGCTTTCACGGCTTTCGGCTCTCCAAACAGCACAACGGCAGGGTAAATACAATAGATGCCGATATCCATCAATGAGCCGTTAGACAGCTCAGGCTGAAACGCGTTCAAAACAGTTCCGTTTCTAAACGCATCATACCTTGAAGAGTACTGACAGTAGCTTGCGGTAAATCTGCGGATTGTGCCGATTTTGTGGAAGTGTTTTTTCAGCTCTTTAAAATTAGGCAGGAATGTGGTCTTCATTGCTTCCATGAGGACAACACCATTCGCTCTGGCCGCTGAAATCATCTCTTCTGTTTCTCTGGTATTTGAAGCAAGCGGTTTCTCGCATAGCACATGTTTGCCATGTTTCATAAAGAGGATCGCCTGCTCCTTGTGAAGAGCATTCGGGCTGGCGAGATATACAGCATCAAAGCCATCGCTTGCCGCCATTTCCTGAAGGTCGGAGAAGGTATGTGCAGCCCCATGCCGAGCGGCAAACTCAGCGGCGCGTTCAGGTGTTCTTGAATAAACGGCTGTGAGCTGGAAATCTTCAACTTCTGAAGCTGCTTCTAGAAAGCGGTCTGTAATCCAGTTGGTTCCTACTATTGCAAATCGTATCACGCATATCGCTCCTTTTGTATGATATAGCTAAATTATAGCTTAAAAAGATGAAAAGCACATGATAGATCAAATCACATTTTTTAGATAAGGAAGTTTTTCCAGCAATTAGCGGTTTTTATTTTTCATTATAGGTACGATAGTGTACAATTTACTTAAACTATGTATGACGGAGGAACGATAGTGGAGACGTTGCAAACATGGAGCGGCAGATTCAAGCGATTCTTCTTGGACAACAAGTTTGTTTTATTCCTGCTTGTTCTGCTGCTGATTGGTTTAAATATTCTCGTATTTACAAAAACATCATTTATTTTCACCCCGATCATTGTTCTGCTCAAAACGATATCGCTTCCGATTATTTTAACAGGCATTGTTTTTTATCTGTTAAACCCTGTCGTTGATTTCCTTGAGAGAAGAAGAATCAGAAGAATCTATTCCATTTTGCTGTTATATCTGTTGATTATCGGGCTGATCACGATCACAATCGTGTCGATTATCCCCTTTTTAAAAGAGCAAATTATGAGTTTGATTGACAACATCCCGAGATATGTGGATGTTGTTGAGAATCAGACAAAAGAACTGATCGGCAGTAACTTTGTCAATCAGGCGCAGCAAACGATGAACATTAATATATCTGATCTCGCGACAAAGGTGTCAGATCAGGCAGCGACGATTGTAAACAGCACCTTTACCGGCGTTGGGAATTTTATCGGCGCCTTAACTGAGATTATCATTTCGATCGTGACAGTTCCATTTATTCTTTTCTATCTGTTAAAGGACGGAAAGAAATTGCCGATCTACATACTGAAGTTTGTGCCGACACAATTAAAAGAGCAGACATACACAGTCTTAAGCGAAATGAATCATCGGCTAAGTTCTTATATCAGAGGACAGATCATTGTCAGCTTCTGCATTGGATTTTTGCTGTTTATCGGCTATTTGATCATCGGACTGGATTACGCTTCGCTACTTGCCGTTATTGCGGCTTGTACAAGCATCGTGCCGTATTTAGGTCCGACAATCGCCATTACGCCTGCGATCATTATCGCTATTGTGACATCGCCTCTGATGCTGCTCAAGCTTGTGATCGTCTGGACAATTGTTCAGCTTATTGAAGGGAAACTGATCTCCCCGCAAATTATGGGGAAAAACCTTCATATCCACCCAATCACCATTATTTTTCTGCTGTTAACCGCCGGCAAGCTGTTTGGTGTTATCGGAATTATTCTTGCGATTCCGGGCTATGCGGTTGCCAAAGTCATTACGACACATTTATTTGACTGGTTTAAAATGCAGTCGCATCTATACGATGAAGAAAAAAATGAAAATGCAAAGAGTCATAAAGCATAAATTTCATTTATAGTTATATAAGACGGGCTTTCCATTTATGGAAGGCTCCCGTTATGTGAAAAATAAATGTCTAATGGGGAGAATTAAAATCATGACTCTATGGGAATTGTTTGTAGCTGCTATTTTAGGAATCGTAGAAGGGTTAACAGAGTACGCACCGGTTTCTTCGACAGGACATATGATTATAGTAGACGATATCTGGCTTAAATCAGGCAGTCTCATGTCTGAAGAAGCAGCCAACTCATTTAAAGTTGTCATTCAGCTTGGCTCTATTTTAGCGGTTGCGATTGTGTTTAAAGACAGGATTTTGAATTTGCTTGGCTTGAAAAAAAATATCACGAGTGACCAAGAGCATGGTCACAAATTAAGCATTGCCCAAATCGCAGTAGGGCTTGTGCCCGCCGCGGTTCTCGGCTTTTTGTTTGAGGATTATATTGATGAATATTTATTTTCAGTCCGCACCGTGGCCATTGGCTTAATTGCCGGGGCAGTTTTAATGCTTGCAGCCGATTGGATTAATAAACGGAAAGAAACGACAGACACCCTAGACCGTATTTCATATAAGCAGGCAATCGGCGTCGGTTTATTCCAATGTCTTGCCCTTTGGCCGGGTTTTTCACGCTCCGGCTCAACGATTTCCGGCGGCGTTATTCTCGGGTTGAATCACCGTGCGGCAGCCGATTTCACATTCATAATGGCAATGCCGATTATGATGGGAGCCAGCACCTTAAGCCTAGTGAAACACTGGGACAGCTTAAGCTCCGATTTAATGCCGTTTTTTATCGTCGGCTTTATTTGTGCCTTTGTTGTTGCGCTGTTTGTGGTCCGTTTCTTCCTAAGACTGATTAACAAAATCAAACTTGTTCCGTTTGCAATCTACCGAATCATTCTCGGCGTGATTTTACTTTTGTTTATGATGTAAATGGAAAAAATAAGGCTCCGGAAAGGGCCTTATTTTTTCTGTCAATTAGAAAGGAACAGCTTGTTTTTCAAAAAAAAATCATCTATAATAAACATGACGTTACATACGGGGCCATAGCTCAGCTGGGAGAGCGCTACGCTGGCAGCGTAGAGGTCAGGGGTTCGAGCCCCCTTGGCTCCATACCTGTAAACCCTTATTCTATAAGGGTTTTTTTATTTGTCAGGAACAGAGCCAATAACCCGAAAAAGCAATTGGGGACAATTTGGGGACGAAAATTTTATTTTGGGGTCATTTAGTTGCTTTTCGCCTTCAAATTAGGGTTGAATTGATCAAAATATTGAGCTGTCTCATTTTCAAGTTTTTCGGTAACGTGACCGTAAATATCAGACGTTATTCGTCTGCTTGCGTGACCGGCACGTTTTTGAATTGCACTCATATTTTCACCGGCTTCTATAAGGAGAGCCACCATTGTATGCCGCAGATCATGGAGCCTAATATTCTTAAGCCCATACTTCTTTTTGATTTTAGCCCACTTTGCAGTAGGGGTAGTGTAGTAATATGGTTTTCCTGTTCCACTGTGAAAGATGTATTGATTGTCCTCACCTTCCCAGGCATCACCGAGCATAAGTTTTTCTTTCTTCCACATGCGATAATACGTTGCTAAATCCTCCATATAGAAATCTGGCATTTTAACAAATCGTTTTGAACTGCGCGATTTAGGAGCCTTTACAAGCGGCTGCCCGTTGATTGTTTTAGAAATTGAGCGATTTACATAGAAGCCGCCTCTTTCCCAATCAACATCTAAGTGCCATTGAAAGGCAAGTCCTTCTCCACGCCGTAAACCGCCAATCATTGCACCCAAAAAGTACAAACGCCATTTAATATCAATCTCATATAAAACCCGGATACATTCTTCAGCTTCATCAGTCTGAAAATACTGCATTTCTTTTGGTTCCACATGTGGCTGACTTAACCCCTCCATAGGGTTGTCTTTAATGAGTTTCCATTCTTCTGTAGCTGTCTTGAACATTGCCTGTAACGTTTGAAATACATCAAGAATTGTTCTATCACCAAGCCCACCAGGCTTTCCATCTTTTCGAGCTCCATCTTTAGATAAATCATCTATAAAATCAACCACGTGAAGTGTTTTTATTTTGTCTATTTGTTTATGCCCAAATGCAGGGAGGATGTGGTTGTGTAAGTGACCTGAGTGTTTCTCGGATGCTTTATAGGAGTAAGGTTTACCATTTTTATTAAAGAGTTTCTTTTCAACCCATTTCTCCGCAAATGATTCAAAAGTAGCTTTTTCAGGAGCAATATACTCGCCGGCCTCTACTTCAATTCTGAAACGGTGCAACTGGTCTTCGAGATACTCCTGTAATTTCCGTTTCGACTTTAATATTTTTGGATCTTCGATACGAATCGATTTCTTTTTTCTATCTCTTTTACCGTTTGCATCATAACCATTTTCGACTATTAATCTAAAAGACTTTTCACCACGTCGTTCAATACTAGCCATGTGGCAACCTCCTTGTTCTATTAATTCATTTGATAGAGCTTTTGATGCCAGAGAATAGAAAACTGTTTTCTTTTGTACATTTCCAGCCGTTTAGCTGCGAAAGGGTATGTGACGTTAAAGGTATCTCCAATTAACTTTATAGCCTCCGATTGCATGCGCGGCAACGAAATCTTTTCGAGCATGAATGTCGGTACACAAAAGTGATACATGAACCTATTAGCCTGGTACTCTTGCAACTGGCGGAACATACGATTCATATTGAATTGGTTCCCGCAGTGTTTAATCACATGCCCGAGCTCATGGACAAAGTCCTCCCATTGTTGTTGATGAGAAGTCCTTGAATCCAAAACCATGCTATAAAGACCATTTATACAAAACATGCTGCTGCCTTTTTTTTCGTAGTGTATCCAAATCTGAAAAGCAGCTGCAATCCGTTCCATGTCAATCTCTTCAGGAGTAAGCATATTCAATTTTGTATAAATTTTCTTTACTTCTTCTTCTAGATGAGATAACTGAATTGTCATAATAGCACCACCTGATGGGAATATATGTTCTGTTTTTGGTGTGAAAGAAAAGCCCTTTGAAGGGCTCTTCGTTACGCTGCTGTTGTCTGAGATTTGTCTTTTCTAACGAGTCCCATGATACCAGGAATAATAAGAAGTACAGCAGGCAGTAAGTAGAATAAAGAAATACAAATTATGCCACCGACACCGGAAATGATGAGTAAAATTCCACCTAGTTTTCCTTTCTTTCTAACAATTACAGAAGCAACAATACCAAGGATAGAGAGGAAGATAGCGCCCCAACCTAAACCGATAATATCGCTTGTGCCAGATGAGTTAAAAGAGGCATCAAGACCACCAACGATTAACGCCAAAAAGGCTCCAATAAATCCAAAAATTCCACCAATCAGACCTAAAACAAATTCAGTTGTTCTTTTCATTTCAATTCTCCTTACTTAACTGGTACTTTGATTGTTACTGCTTTAGTATTCATGAAGTCGTCAGTCGTAACGTCACCGAAATTCAATTTGATTTCTTTAACGCTATCTACATCAATTTCTTTTCCATCAGGGGCTGTAAACTCAAGAACTCCTTCTTGTTTAACGCCGCCTTGAACTTCGCCGCCAACTTCTCCATCAGTCAAGAACATGTTTGCTGACAACTGCATGCTGCCAATTACTGCATTTCCTTGGTCTGGATAGAAAGTTAGGACCTTGTCAGTAGTGTTTTCAATGTTTATACCAACGTTTATCTTGTCTTTCATGATCTTTACATCGCCCAGGTTAACTTTCATTCCCAGAGCTTCAGCAGATTGTTTGCTTGCGTCGACTTTTTTAGAGCCGTCATCTTTAGTCTCTTCAGTTTTTTTGTCTTTTGAATCACTACTCTCTGTAGAGACATCGTCCGTCGAGCTACATGCTGCTAATGCAAGTGCTAGTCCCAAAGACATGAATAATACGAACCATTTTTTCAACCTAATTCCCCCAGTTCATAAATTAGAATACCTATTAATAATCGACCAAATTCAGCAAAATTTCAAGAGGATTTTGCCAAAAATGTTAATAGATTCATAAAATTAACGGGGATAAGATGGCGATTTCGCTTTACGGATCACCTCAAAATTTGCGGTTGAAAGAATATATAACCTCAAAGATCACCTCAATTTTTGAGGTTGAAATCTTTTCAACTGAATAGTTTACCTCAAATTTTGAGGCGAAGTGTTCAGCATTAATTAAACTAAACAAAACAATAATAATAAATAAAGAATAATGTGTTTGTTATGTAATTATTTTTTGCTTCTGTTTACTCATCAGATGAATTTGGAATTTTACGACCTTTTGCCTTTTCTTTCTCTTTCAGATAATTGATAAAGTCAATAGCTTGTTTTCGGTTTTCTTCGGAAAAATCTGAAGCTTCTCGAAATGCTATTTGCAAGTCTGGATCAGTTTCAATATCACTTTCAGAGTAAGAAACAGTCCTACTAACATTTGTGTCAATGTCAGTTCTGCCTAAGAGATAGTCAGTAGTCGTATCAAGAGCATCTGCAAGATCACGAAGCATTTCGTTTGAAGGTGTACTATGTCCGTTCTCATAGTTGCTAATTGTACCTTTTGTTGTTTTAACTTTACTAGCTAATCCTGTTTGTGTTAAACCTCTTCTCTTCCGGATAAGCTTTAATCTTTTAGACAACATACTGATTTCCTCCACTTAGACCGCTGATCTTATTTAAGTACAAGATAATTGTACAACAATATGTTACAGATTAAAATTTTGTATAAGAAATTCATACTTTTTGTTGACATACAAGATTCTTATACTTAAAATAAAGACGAGAAGTACAAGAAACTTATACAGGGGGTGAGCAAATGAAAAATCACAACCTTGTTAAAGCCCGAAAAGCGAAAGGGTTGACACAAGAAAAATTAGCAAATCAACTAAAGTATAAAAAATCCACTATTTCAAACTGGGAGAACGGTTACTCTACACCAAAAATGGAAGATGCATTTAGGGTGGCTGAGATATTGGGTTGTGATATTAAAGACCTTTTTTTAAATCAAAAAGGACAAGAATCTCATACTATGATTATATAAGTATGAGATTATCGAACAAAAATCTTTGACAAAGATAGTTCAACTAAACTTTCATAGGAGGTTACGAAATGGCTCGCAACACAATGACTGTTCAAGAAGCTGCTGAATACCTCGGTGTTCACCATGACACGATTTACACAATGGTTCGTGAAAAAGAAATTCCTCACTTCCGAGTACGCACACGCATTTTCTTCACTAAGCACAACATAGATGCGTGGATCGAAGCGCAGGAACAAGAAAATATGAAACAAGCGCAATAGCAAAGGACCTACTGAACGAAAATTTCCGTTTGTGAATGACAACTCTATTAAGGAGGTTCATGAATGAATCAATTGCAACAAGTATTCAATTATCAAGATCAGCAGGTTCGGACAGTTGTAAAGGATGGACAACCTTGGTTTGTCGCAAAAGATGTCTGCAATGTACTAAGTCATTCAAATCACAAAGTAGCGGTGTCCCGGCTCGACGAAGACGAGGTAAGTAAAGTTTACCTCACCGATTCATTAGGACGTAATCAAAAAACAACCGTTATCAATGAAGCTGGTTTGTATTCACTTATTTTAACTAGTAACAAACCAGAGGCTAAACAATTCAAAAGGTGGATCACTCATGAAGTCATCCCGACAATCAGACAAACGGGCGGCTACGTTGCAAATGACGAGTTATTCATCCAAACATACTTGCCGCAAGCTGATGAAAACACAAAGCTGCTTTTCAAAACAACTCTTCACACTATGAAAGAGCAAAGCAAACAAATTGAAACCATGAAACCGAAAGTGATTTTCGCTGAGGCGGTTGAATCGTCCGAGTCCTCTGTGCTTGTTGGTGAATTAGCGAAAATCATCCAGCAAAACGGTGTAGATATCGGGCCGAACAAATTATTTCAATGGTTGCGTGACAATGGGTATCTGATTCGCAAAAAAGGTGAGTCATTTAATCTTCCAACTCAACGCAGTATGGATATGGGCCTGTTTGAAATCAAGAAAAGAACTGTAAGCAATCTTGACGGTTCTATTAGGACTACACGCACACCAAAGGTAACCGGTAAAGGTCAGATTTATTTTGTAAATAAATTCATTTCATCTCAATCGGCTTAATCGCCTTCACTCCACAACTTTGAGGAGTGAGTTACTAATCTCCACAATTTTGGGGAGATTGAAATAGCCGTTATGGCAAAGGGACAACACTTTATTAATTAAATTTTACCAAATAATTCCCCGTGAAACAGGAGGAGAACATATGTCGAACAACCCGTATAAACTCGATAATTTACCAAATATTATGCGTGAAGTTAGAAAGGCAATAGGATTTACGCAATATCAGCTTGGGCAACTACTCGGCGGCAAAGATCAGCAGTATGTTTCAAATGTCGAAAAGGGCCTGAGCACACTAACGCCTGAACTCTGTATCAAGTGGTTTGAGGTATGTGGAGCATATGAACACATTGATCTTGTGCATTACTTGTTCCGTCTCCATCCAAGGGCGACAGCGCCAGTCGATCCGGCTTTGAATGTAAGCCCCAGCAAGGCTTTAATCAATTTCATGAAACAGACAAAAGAATCACTTGATGCTGCAGAAAACATTGCACTCTGGTTGGCAAACGAACGGCCCGGCCGTGTCGAGGCTCTCCCCATGGGTGATCTTAAAGAGATTCTTGATCTCGGCCCGGCTATTGATACTCTCTTCTATGCCTTATCTAGAAGTCATGGTCTAAAGATGCAGGAGCTTGCAGAAAAGTGGACACGAAAAGCGTTAATGGATCAAGTTGCAATGTCAAAACAAGAGGAAAGGCAGGCTATGCTCGTATGAAACTCAATCAATTCTTGAAATCCGATGTAGAAGTCGCAAAGCGAAAATCAGATTCAGTTGAAAGTATGGCTGATCTATTACTGGCCTCTTTAAAAGATGGTGATTATGAAGAAGCTTTAGATATTCTTGGCAGTATTAAAGCAAATATTGAAGATTTGAAACGCATTTCGAATAAAGGGTTGTTATATGATACGGCATTAAAAATGCAAAAGCGAGGCATTGATTTGTCATTGGTACGCAGGAGCTTAGGCTGATGGTTCACTTTGTCCACAAACCAGCAACAGCGTTGGAGGTCAGAGCATGGTGTGAAAGAATCCGAAATCATAGCGCACTGCACTTGATTTGGGATGAACGCACAGCAAATTACAGAAAGGAGAATATGAATGATCGAAAATCCAATGATTCTAAACAACTGGCACGACAAGCTGACTGAGCCGGAAACACAAAAGGATTTTTTCGGGGATGAAGTTACGCCAGTCGATGATTATGTAATCGATTGCGGCGCAGTGATCTTGAGAGAGAACCTTGATCGTTATCTGAGGGAACAGCTTGGTTTCAAATTTAAAAATGAGCAATAAAAAAGCCCACACGGCAATGTGGACTTGGTAAGGCGTTTTGACTCAAATATTTACTTAATTATACCAAAACGCCTTATAAAAATCAATGGAGGTTTTATACATGGCTAAAGCAGTTAAAGTGGCATTCAGCGAGCGTGCAGAGGATCAGCAACGTTTAAGACAGGTCGGTGGTTCGATTGTGTTCAGTAAGGGCAAACCACAATTCCAATTCCCTTCAATGGACCATTACCGGGAATGGCAGCGGCTTGGAACAGAAGCTTACAAAAGAAAGGTGGCTGAAGCACAATGAATGGATTATCACAGGTAGATTACTCAGATTACATGCCGGCCTCTCAGCAAGCAGCCAGCGTGACTACAGAGGCAATGGTAAGTCGGCAGGCGCAGGAAGTACAGGCGGCTATGGTTATTGCAAAGAAATTCCCTCGGGACGTTTATGCGGCGTTTGAACGAATTAGAAAAGCTTGTGAAAGACGATTGTTAGCTGAAAATGCTGTCTATGAATATCCACGCGGCGGAAGTAAAGTGTCAGGACCATCAATTAGGTTGGCCGAAGCACTGGCGCAGAATTGGGGCAACATTGATTACGGAATCATGGAGCTTGAGCAGAAAGCCGGGGAATCCTCTGTCATGGCCTACGCATGGGACCTTGAAACCAACACACGACAAACCAAAATTTTCACTGTGAAACACGAAAGAAAGGCAAAGGGAAAGATCACAAAACTAGATGATCCACGCGATATTTACGAAATGGTTGCCAACCAAGGAGCTCGACGTGTCCGTGCTTGTATTCTCGGTGTCATACCTGGTGACATTGTCGATGCTGCGGTTGATATGTGTCAAAAAACTTTAATCAGCGGCTATAAGGAGCCTCTGGAAGATCGTCTCAGAAGCGCGCTGTCTCTCTTTAAAAAAGAGTTTGGTGTTACTAAGGAAATGATTCAGGAGTACATCGGTAGCAATTTAGATGCATTCACAGAGCAAGACTTTCTCAAAATAGGCCGCATTTATACAGCGCTTCGTGACGGTATGGCAAAGAAGGAAGATTACTTCAATACCAAGGCTACAGGTGCAACAAAATCAAAGGCTGAGGAAGAGTTCAAAAAGCAAAAAGAGCAAGCCGACAAGCCTACTGATAGCAAAGAAAAGGCGGGTGATCCTGCTAATGCGGATACCGGCGCTAAACAAGGAGAACTATTATTCTAACGAGATTGATAGATACTACATGTCGAACTCTCAATATAAAAGCTTTCTTCAATGTGAGGCAGCAACGATGGCAAAGATTAACGGAGAATGGACGCCCCCAACATCGGAGGCCCTTCTCTTCGGTCAATACGTTCATGCCTGGCTTGAAGGTGAACAGGCTTTTGATGAATTTAAGAAGAACACACCTTCACTATTTACTCAGAAAGGCCAACTGTACAAGCAGTATCAGTTAGCTGATTTGATGATTGAGGCAATTCAACATGATGATCTCTGTATGTTTGTTCTTCAAGGAGAAAAGGAAGTCATCGTAACTGCTGAATTGTTCGGTGTTCCGTGGAAAGGAAAGCTGGACGTATACAACCCAGCTGGCGGCCGTTTCTCCGATCTAAAAACAGCAAGGTCATTGCGGGAGAAAGTCTGGGACCCGGAAATAGGATATTGCTCATTTGTTGAGGCATACGGATACATCGCTCAGATGGCGCTTTACGCAGAAATTGAAAAACGGATGACAGGGCGTAACGAATGGCTTGAACCCCTGATCGTTGGAGTGTCTAAAGAAGACCCACCGGACAAAGCGGTTATCAATATAGACGAGGGCCGAATGGAAGTAGAGCTCGAAGAAATTGAAAAGAGAATGGAGCGCATTATTCAGGTTAAATACGGCGGAGAGAAGCCCTTACGGTGCGAAAAATGCAAGTATTGCCGTGCCACTAATCAACTGAACAGCATCATACATTTTTCGGAGTTGGTTAGCTGATGGAAAGGGAAGTGATCAAGGTTCCTATCCCTCATTGTTATGTCTGGCTTGTGAAGACGGTCCGACGAGATATGCGAAAAGACTTGTACACCCGATATGTTACTGACTATCTCAAGAGAAATGAACCTACTTTGAGATTAGTTGAAATAGACTTCAAAGCTTTGACAGCACTGTGCGAAAGGAAGTAGGTGAGCCATGAACTACCTGAAAGAAATGAACGGCTTCATGAATTGGCTGGAAACGAATCCGTTGTCTGCTACAACTCAAGCATTATGGTTTCATCTTTTGCACATCAACAATAAGGCAGGGTGGCGAGAGTGGTTCACCACTTCAAATACCACTTTACAAGCAAAGATCGAGATTTCCGAAAATACGTTGATCAAACACCGAAAGATGCTGATTGATCTTAAAAGAATTGAATATAAGCCGCAGGGGAGGAAGGCAGGGCAATACAGGCTGATATCTTTTGAAACGCCTGTAATCAAACAGGAACCATCTGAAAATCCTGTTCCGGAACCTGCACCAGCAAAAGAAGAGCAGCAGGAGGTTGAGAAGAAAGTGAAAGGTAACGTATTTGCATTTTTCGAAGATGAGGGATTCGGCCTACTATCATCGTTTATGGCTGAGAAGCTTAATAGCTTGATAGATGATTATGGTGAAGATAAGGTGCTGGAGGCAATGAAAGAGGCAGTAACGCGGAACGCTCGCAATTTGGCCTACGTTCAGCGCATTCTCCAGTCAAACAAGAACAAAAGTAAGGAGTGGCAACATGGAAAAACACAAAACGCACAGTACAGACGCGGCAATGGCAGCAATACTGAAGAAGCTTCAGGCAAAGTCAGCCCAATTTTTGGCGGGGTCGGACGGCTCAGAAGAAAAGGCTGATTATGAATGCCCTAAATGTAAGGATCAGCTCGGATATATCGAGAACAGAGACGGCTATGAAGTCTGGGTCCGGTGCAAATGCATAGAACGTAGGCGCATCCGAAAACTGATGAATTCTAGTGACATAACTGCTGAATTTGAGAAGTTGAAATTCAAGAATTTCACAACCGAAGGAAAGCCGGCTGTTGTGAAAGATGCTTACGATACTGCGGTGGAATACTACAAGGATTTTGACAGCATCCAGGGCACCCGAAGCAACAGCATTGCCTTGCTGGGGCAGCCGGGTTCAGGGAAAACGCATTTACTGACAGCTATTTCAAACAAGCTGATCAAATCGAAGAATATTGCGGTTCAATATTTCCCTTACGTCGAAGGCTTCAACGATCTGAAAGATGACTTTGACAAGCTGGAAGAAAAACTCAATCGCATGAAAGAGATTGAAGTGCTGTTCATAGATGACTTATTCAAGCCTATGAATGGAAAGCCCCGGGCAACCGATTGGCAGGTGGAGCAGACATACTCCGTCATCAATTATCGGTATCTGAATCATAAGCCGGTCTTAATCTCGAGTGAATTGGACATCGAGAAACTTGTGGAGATTGACGAGGCGCTTGGCACCCGGATTTATGAAATGTGTGCGGACTATTGCGTGATCATCAAGGGTGACAGAATGCTATTAAATCATAGATTGGCAGGGTTGCGGAATGGTTGAGAAAACGAACGTTAATGGATCCATGGGAATGTATTTGTTCGGGCCTGCTGAACAAAAGGGCGGCAAGGACCTCACACCGGCTATCCGGGTGCTTGAGGAAAAGATCAGACAAATGGAGCTGATGCGCAGTGCTTAAAGCGGTGATCCTGCTGCCGGCCATCATACTCACGGCGCCAGCAAAAGAAAAGCAGATTCAGCAATGGGAAGAGAATGACGGGAGGTAAGGGAAATGAGGGAAATTAAGTTTCAAGGTATCTATAAGCCAACAAAAGAAAAGTTTATTCCGCACAATATCAATTTTAATAGCAAAACAGTCGTGGGAGATTTTGATGGGGAAATAGGCGACTGGTGTCATTTCTCTTTAGAACCAAGCGGGTATGGTGATGTTTGGTTAAGACAATACACCGGGTTGAAGGACAAAAACGGTCGGGAGATTTATGAAGGGGATATTGTAATTGATAAGCGCAAGAACTCTGCAGAAGTAGTTTTTGATGATGGCTGTTTCTGTGTAATTGGATATTTGGGAGATTTACGGACCCATCCAATTCGTGATTCCCTATTTTGTGGTGAAAGATTTGAAGTCATAGGAAACATCTACGAAAATCCAGAGCTTTTGGAGGCATCACATGCCAGCAAATAAGTACGGAGCAAGAAAAACACAGGTGGACGGCATAACGTTCGACAGCCGGGCCGAAGCCAAATACTATGAGCAGCTGAAATGGCTCAAGGTGAGCAAGCAGATCAAAGATTTTAAGCTACAGCCACGCTTCCTACTGCAAGAGGCATTCAAAAAGAACGGCAAAACTTTTCGGAAGATTGAATATATTGCAGACTTTGAGGTTCATAACTTGGACGGCAGCATCGAGATCATTGACATCAAGGGCGTAGAAACAAAGGAATTTGCGATCAAACGCAAGCTGTATGAGCGGCTTTATGATACGCCACTCAAGGTGCTGGCTCTTGATCAGTCACTCGGCTTCATCGAGCTGGACGAGCTGAAAAAGCTGAAAAAACTCAAAAGAAAGGCGGGAAAATCCACTGTTAAACGTGGTAATCGCAGACGATCGGCCGTTGTGGGTGCAGGAAGAAGATAAGCTCATGGCCTGTATGACACGTTGCTCTCAGTTTAAGGCATGCGCCAGCCGAATGGGTTCTGATTGCAAGAAGCTCGGCGGTACGGAAATTCCCAAAATCAATTCAGGAGGTAGATACCATGGAACAGCAAAGCATCAATCCTTACAAGCCAGGACCGGTTGAGGAATGGAAGATGACGCCGGAACAGTTGGCCGAATACGTGAAAAAGCATCCAATCGTTTACCGGGAGGAACTGAAACCATCGCCAACATTCACTATGGCCGGATGGAAACCGGATCACTATTAAACACAAAAAAAGAAAGCACCGAAGCGTTAGCCCCGATGCTCTGATATGAACTGGTACTTCTATCATAGCACATGCACAGGGGGCGCGCTAGGTGAACAAACCACAGGAAATTAAAAATAGAGATTTGAGCATTGGAGAAAGTATCGAGCCGGGGAAAATCCGCATCATTATTTTAGACGGAAATGAGGGCACTGCACATGTCCTGGATACCCCGGAACACGGTGACACAATCATTCAAACAATTAAGGGCGGTCTGGCTCGTTTAGATTATAAGATCGGCCACAAATTCAAATAGCAGGGGCTTTCCCCTGCGGGGGAGGAACGGACATGAAAGAAAGAATTGAACGTCTAAAAAAACTGACATACATTCCTCAGAAGGAAATTGCTTGGCTTATTGAGCAAGCTGAACTGGCTGTTAAGCAACGGGAAATCATCGAGGAAAACAAACGCCAGCAGAAAGTAACGGTTCATCAGTTCCGGCAGGCTCAAAAGGACATTCAGCATCTAAGCGGGGATAGGAAACGATACAAACAGGCGTTAGAGAAGATCATTACCAATCTCAATTTTGCGATAACAGTTGCCCAAAACGAATTGGAGGGTGATTTGAAATGATCCCTTTACAAGTTGAGCTGCAGCGGGCAGTCAAAGCCACGAAAGACGAAGCGATGACAGTTGAGCAGGCGGCGGAATATTTGAAAGTGCATCCAGATTACATACCGGTGCTCGTGGCAAAGTCAGACGATCTGAAAATGATCGGTGATGAAACTATCATTGCAAAGCGTGATAAGACAAACGGCTGGCTCATTGGGGCGATGGTTTTGGTTTTATTCTTTGCGATTGCAGTCGGCTGGGAATAGGGGGTTAAGGTATGGCGAGATCACCTTTGATCTGGTTCGGCGGAAAAGCAAAATACGCCGAACACATTATAAATAAAATGCCTGCCCATAAGGTGTACGTTGAGCCTTTCGGTGGGGCAGCCCATGTAATTGCTAATAAGCCGAAAATGGGACATGAGGTATATAACGATATCGACGGCCATGTAGTGAATTTCTTGATGCAAGTTAGGAAGGATCCCAAGGCAATGCAGAAAGCTTGTGAATCCATTCCATACAGCAGAGCGCTCTATGAGAAATGGAAAGCCGAGGAATACCCGTCAGATGATTTTGAACGGGCCGTCCGATGGTTTTACATGAATCGTTCCGGCATTAGTAAGGGGAACGCAGAGAATGTACCACAGACTGGATGGAGGCACAGCACGCAAAGCGGCCAGAACCCAGCGGGCGGATACATAAGCGCCTGTACTGCCTTCCAGTCCTTTGCTAACCGCATGAAGGGCGTCATGATCGAATGTAAGGATTTTCGCAACATCATTGAGAAATACGATAGCCCCGATACTTTGTTTTATGTTGATCCTCCATATGTTGGTCGTGAGAAGTTTTACGCTGGCGGCTTCACGGAAGATGATCACCGGGAACTGGCCCGGCTGTTAAATCAGGTCAAAGGTAAAGTGATCCTCTCTTACTACGATGATCCTTTAATACTCGAGATCTACCCAAATTGGGCGACAGAAACCTTTTCAGCGTACAAGCAGGTAGTTGGCGGATCCGGAAAAGACCGAGGGGCCGAAGAAATGTTGCTCTTCAATTACAAAATCACTCAGCTTAGTTTATTTGATTAGGAGAACACGACCATGAAAAGCATCGAGTTATTCGCAGGAATAGGCGGGATTGCGCTTGCTGCTGAATGGGCTGGGATTGAAACAGTCGCATTCTGTGAGCGTGAACCCTTTTGCCAAAAAGTATTGAATAAGAACTTCCCGGGCGTTCCCATCTTCGATGATGTACGCACCTTGAATAGACAGCTTTTAGAGGAAAAAGGAGTGATTGAGCCAGGTGGAACAATTGACATTATTTCAGGAGGATTCCCTTGCCAGCCTTACAGTATTGCCGGGAAGCGAAGAGGCACGGAAGATGACCGCGACCTCTGGCCGGAAATGTTTAGGATCATCAAAGAACTTAGACCCACAGACCGGGGGATGCGAAAAATCGTCAGGGGGGGCGTTCATTAGTCGATTCGGTGTTATGGCCGACACCGACAGCGAGCGATTACAAAGGACGGGGACCAAACAGCAAACAGCAGGGTCTGCCGGAAAAAGTGAAGCTATTTCCCACACCGACAGCAAGGGATTGGAAAGGGCGAACCGGCCCGAACTGGAATCATCAGACGTTACCCGATGCAGTTCTCTGGCCGACTCCGAGAACAAAAGGGATGTGCGGCGGCACCGGATCATTTCAGACAATGATGGATCTACAGGAAAAGGGAGTTATTACAGAACAGGAACGGAAACAGATGACAGCAGGCAACGCTGGCCAGCTGAACCCGACGTGGGTCGAGTGGCTCATGGGGTTCCCAACCGGGTGGACAGAATTAAAGGATTAGGCAACGCGGTTGTGCCTCAGCAGATTTACCCGATATTCAAAGCGATTATGGATCAGGAGGCGGCATCATGATCGAATACAGATGCCCTGAATGTGATTACAGCAAATTAGATATAAAAATCCGCCCAGAAGCCTGCTGCCCGAAATGCGGCTGCAGCATGGGCGTTGAGGAGGAAATAGCATGAATCTACAAAAAATGTTTGAAATGCAAAAGGTGCTTGATGATCGGATCATCAAAGAAAAGGGGCTTGAGGGGCAGGACTTGCTGCCGAACCTCATCCTTGCTCTACAGGTCGAGCTTGCCGAGTGTGCGAATGAATGGCGCGGCTTTAAGCATTGGAGCAATGACCGGGAACCTAGAATTTGTGTAATAGATAAAAAGGGACAGACTGCAAAAGAATATTATAAAAACCCACTCCTTGAGGAATACGTGGACTGCCTGCATTTTATCTTGAGTATTGGGAACCGGATTGGATACAGCAATAAAAACACAAAAAAATTGGAGGGAGGAACTTTAAGATCAAATTTAGATGTCGCTGATCAAGTCGGAGTTTTTAGCGACGTGTTTGAAGCAATTGTGATGGTAAGAGAAGATATTTCCCTCAGTAGATTAGGACCAAAAGCTAGTTATGCGCTATTATTTCGACGTTTTAACAATTTAGGTAAAATGCTTGGGTTCACGCCTGAACAGATCGAATCCGCATACATGGACAAAAACGCCGTCAACCATCAGCGTCAACAGGAGGGGTATTGATGAACCACACTGACAACCCGATCATTTCAGCCTTACAAACAATTGAAGGAGGAAGAACAATGAATTTCTATGAAATCACTGAACCATATTACGCACTGATCAAAGCGGAAGACAAGGCGGAAGCCGAGAAAATCTTCAATGAAACCGTCGCTGACACAGACGAATACGAAAATTTTCAAGAAGAGGAAATCAACGTGGTAAGCCGTGATTATGCTCTTATCGAATTTACGAAAGCGGGGGACGGAGAGGGAAATCTTGAATCCACAAAATTTATCATGGAAACGTTCAACAAACCGGAAAGCGAGACCCTTATTATGGACGGTTCCCTACTATGAACACAGCATACAGAGTTTGGGACGGCGAGCAGATGCATTATTGGGATGATGGTGAGCTGAGTCTTATTATCTCAGGTGGAGAATGGGGACTGTATCGCAATATCGTAGGAGCTCTTTATCCCATCCGTATTGCGTCTAGCACACAAAAAAATGCGGCTCTCATGTGGGGCACAGGGTTTTTCGAATACGGTGTAATTTATCAAGCAGACATCATAAAGGGCAAACGGGAATCAACTTGGCATCCGGGTTATGACAAAGTATTGGGGAAGGTCGAATTTTCAAAAGACACTCACGGATTTTACATAGAGGGAATGGGAGCAGGCCCTTTATATAGAATCGAGCCGAATTTTGAAATAATCGGCGACGTTTACCAAAATCCTGAGTTATTGGAGGACGCGGAGTGATGGATGAAATCCCTTGTATCAAATGCGGGAAGATGACAGGTGCAGATATGACTATGTGTTGCGATGGTCGGGAGTGCGGATGTATGGGGCTTCCCATTCACCCGCCTTTATGCGAAGAATGCGAAAAGACATTTTTTAAGGGGAGAGCGGAAAATGAATAAAAAACCTGTGAAATCAGTCAGAGCCGCAAGTGTAAAAGAAGTGTGTGAAAGGATACAAGAGGCGTATAATCTGGGATTTATGATAGAGGTTTATCAATTTTCGGCATCAGGCGGAGCCTATAACCCTAACTTGTTTATGGTTGATCTGTTTATGCCTGTGAAGGAGGGCGCGGAGTGATGAAAATTGTGAAAGTAAAAGATAGGTACGTGAAAAGCTATTCTGTGACTAATCAAAAAGTGGTATTAACGAATGAAATAAAAAAAGCTCATGTATTCGGAAAATCCTTCACTATTGATTTTATATCTCCTGAAGGACTGGCTGAAGCAATTGGCGGCGAGGTTATAGAATCACCTAAAGTTTGGACAGTTATCGACGAGAGTGAAGCAGAATTATGAGGCATAACCTATGATTCTCAGGATACTGTTTCTGCTGATGGGATGCGGATTCTGGATATATTTCCAACACGATTACAGGCCGGACATGAAAGCGAACCTTGCTTTGATAGGGGCAATCATTTCATTCACGGCTGCGGCTTACTTTAAAGATATTGATAAGTATATAGAGAAGAGGGAAGACAAGTGATAATAGCCTTGAAAATAGTTCTCCTGTTGGTTCTGGTTATCTCTCTTATGGGAGTTATAGGAGAGGATAAGGATTCACAGCTGCGGAATCACTTAACAGCAATATGTATCACATCAATTATCGGCACTATTGCTACATACGTGCTGCTTTAACTAAATAAGTCCAAGACGGAAAGCCTGCGGACACTGAACTTACAGCATTAGCGCTGTTTGTTTGGTGTCCGTTTTTTATTTCGCAACTATCTGGATGTCTATCGCGATTACTAACGGTGAAAGGAGTGATGAGACATGAAACAGTCCAAAAAGAAACCATCACAGAAGCAACAGGAGCGCTCAGATCGTTTCTGGCAATCAATGATGAACACAAACATGCAAACACTCAGACGCGGCAAAGGCGGCGCTTATAAACGCAGAAAGTAAAAGGGGAGTTTCAGGATGAAATACGGATTCGTTTATAAAAACGGAAAGCTTGTAAATATCTTTTGCGGCAAAGAAGAGCTCTATAACGAGTTGAAAGCCTTCTTGGTCAAAACCTTCAGTATCAGCGTGAAAGAGGTATCACGGCCTCGATATATCGCAGAGCAAAAAGCAAACAACTGGAATGACACTTACTCTATTTAACTATCAGGAGGGAAAGCACTATGACAGATCAAATGATTGCATGGGAGATTGAGGAATGGATTCGTGATTATAAATTCATGCTGCGGGAGATTAAAAGGCTCAATCGTGTATTAAACAAAGTGGATTTTATTGGCGGAAAGCTCACTGCAACATACGGGGATGAAGCGGGCATGCCAAGGGGATCAGCAGGCGTCAGTCAGGCAGAACTACGGCAGATGGACCGAAGAGAGAGACGGCTCCACAAATATGAATCTATTGTGCATTACCTGGACAACGCAATGGAACACATTGAAGAAGAAAAGCACCGCATCGTCTATGATTGCATGATGGAAGGCATGAGCTACACTGCTATTGCAAATCACCTTGATTGCTCCCGGGATACCATCAGAAAGATCAAAACAGCCATAATCGGCAACATCGTCAATAAAGTCAAAGAAGCCAACTTTCTGCAATATTTGAACTCGTTTAAATCGGCGGTGTAAAATGGGAGGCAGGATCGGCGCGGCGGATTATTCCTGCGTCACCACCAATTTCATACAATGAGTAAAGCCTCCCAGCAGTAAGTGAGGATCAACTCAACTGGGAGGCTTTACACAGTGAATTCGGGTGATAAAACAGCAGCAGTATTGCGTAGAAATTAATATCCCCGACAAATTATGGTTTTATTCAACAGTTTCGTTCGACAAATTTTGCAATTAGTAAAAAAGAAATATCTTCCACCGATGTAATAAGTGGGAGGTGATAAAGTGAGTAATTATCCATACAAACATGATAAAGGTAGCCTTGTTTATAAAGTGGAGAATTATAAATTCCGTTTTCGAGGAATACATGCTGCTGAAATTGAAATAGCAGATGTACCAGGAGAAAATGCAGCATTTACATTCCAAATCGAAGAAAACAAAACGTATTGGGGCGATGTGCCATCTGCCTTGCTAGGAAAGCTGCACTCAGGTTGTGAAGAATTAAAACCTTTTGGGGTTGAATTGACTTTTTACAATGACAAAGATGCAGCTATACAAGTTGCTACTGATACCATCGAAAAAATCCTAAACAAGTACAAAGCGCCAGGGAAATTAGATTTTTAATATTCTCTAGGCATCCAAAAGCATCCTTCGGGGTGCTTTTTATATTCTCTGTAAACTGCTTCCGGTAAGTCTCAGGATAGACAATTGGCGGTTAACGGCTTGAGCACGGTGGTGGTTTAGAGGGAATATCTTTTCCAAAACAACACGAATCAGAAGGGGGCGGCGGTGAATGTAGATGGCCGAAAAGCACATTCAGGCGTATAAGGATTACGTCAAAGGCATGAAATACAAGGACCTTGCCGAGAAATACGGGGTGTCAGTGAACACCATTAAATCGTGGAAGCAGCGGCATGGTTGGGAAAGAAAAAAGGGTGCACCCATTGAAAAAAGGGTGCACACAAAAAAAGGCGGGCAACCGGGCAACAAAAATGCATTAGGGAACAATGGCGGCGCACCACAGAAGAATCAAAATGCTGTGACTCACGGCTTTTTCTCTAAATTCCTGCCAGAAGAAACGCTTGAGATTATGGAAGAGATTCAGGAGCGTTCGCCTGCTGATATGATATGGGATCAGATACAGATTCAATATGCAGCCATTCTCCGGGCGCAGCGCATTATGTTCGTGCAGGATAGAGATGATGTTGCAAAAGAGCTGAAAAAAGCGAAATACGTTTATCGTCCTGAAGAGGATGAAGACGGTAACGAGTATTTTGAAAAGTCCATTGCTGAAGAAGAGCTTGAAATACAATTCGCTTGGGATCGTCATGCAACCTTCCTGAATGCTCAATCTCGGGCAATGGGAGAGCTCAGGAGCTTGATAAAGCAATTTGACCAGCTGGCGCATGAAGAAGACGAGCGACGCCTTAAATTGGAGCAAATGCGCTTGAATATCGAGAAGGCGAAGAAAGATATTAACGGCGATAACGGAAACTCTAAAGAAAATGAAGTTGCTGCCATGCTGCGGAAGATGGTGAAGCCTCATGGAACTTAACTCAAAGCAGCAAGAAGTATGGAACAGCTTTATTGAAGAGCAGCCGAAAATCTTAATATGCAGTGGGGCGAAAAGGGCAGGGAAAACATTCGTGCTCCTTTTGACGTTCCTCGGGCATATCAGCAAGTATCAAAACATGGGGCTTTCTTTTATCATCGGCGGGGCAACTCAGGCTTCTATAAAGCGGAATATCTTAAATGATTTAGAGCTGATCCTAGGGAAAGAACTGCGCCTTGATAAAGCGAATGCCGTTGAGATATTCGGCAACCGTGTTTATTGCTTCGATGGCGCAAATGCAGACTCATGGAAGAAAGCGCGGGGGTTCACATCAGCTGGCGCATTCTTAAACGAAGCGACGGCTCTGCATGATTCATTCGTGAAAGA
Source organism: Bacillus sp. FSL R5-0434 (assembly GCF_038004745.1). Taxonomy (NCBI): domain Bacteria; kingdom Bacillati; phylum Bacillota; class Bacilli; order Caryophanales; family Bacillaceae; genus Bacillus; species Bacillus sp. FSL R5-0434. The sequence goes on along the minus strand of NZ_JBBORV010000001.1, from coordinate 3,082,049 downwards.
AGTCATTTCCCGTTGCTCCTATAAGGGCGCAATGGTCATGATGGATACAAACCCTGAAAACCCTATGCACACTGTCAAAACGGATTATATCGACAAAGACGGGCAGCGGCTGAAAAACGGCCGGCTGAACATCCGGTCTTTTCACTTCTCGTTGTTTGATAACAACTTTCTTGATCCAGAATATGTCGAAAGTATTGTTGCTTCAACACCGAGCGGCATGTTTACGGACAGGGACATTTACGGCTATTGGGTAGCTCCAGAAGGCGTAATATATAAGGATTTCAACAAAGACAAGCACTATATCAGTTCAGACCAGTTAAAAGAGAAACAGGGCAGGTTTACAAAATACTTCGCTGGCGTTGACTGGGGATATGAGCACCCGGGTTCTATTGTCGTAATCGGACAAGATGACCAAGGGTGTTTTTATTTGCTCGAAGAACATTCCAAGCAGCATGAAGAGATTGATTACTGGGTTAAGGTAGCAAAGGACATCAAAGAGCGATACGGCAACATTAATTTCTACTGTGATACGGCTCGGCCTGAACACGTTGTTCGTTTCCGACGTGAAAAACTTCGGGCTATCAATGCTGATAAAGCTGTCGTATCCGGCATAGAAGAAGTGGCGCGGCTGTTCAAACAAGAACAGCTTTTGGTCGTTGAAGACAAAGTTGACCGGTTTAAAAAAGAAATCTTTATGTATGTCTGGAATCAGAAGACAGGCGAACCGGTTAAGGAATGGGACGATGTTCTGGACTCCATACGTTATGCCCTTTACACAAACAACAAACCAATGAGACGAAAAGGGAAGGGGTGATCATGTGAATCATTTGATAGATAAGATCAGAGCTTCAGGCATTACACCTGAATTGATTGCAGACATCATCGAAGCGCATAAAAACGATCATGATAGAATGAAAAACTTATATGATCGATACAAGGCAGAGGTTCAGGGTGTACCGATCTTAACCAGAGAAGCCATTGAGTATGAGGATTTCGAGACCGGCCATGTTAAGCGGATAGATCATAAGGTTAATAACAAGCTTAATAACTCATTTGATTCAGACATTGTTGATACGAAGGTGGGCTATCTCTTCGGGCATCCGATTACTTACGAGTTTGACGATAAGCGAGAGACTGGCACTACTTCAACCAGAAAGCAAATGATTGATGATTTCAACACTCTGAATAATATTGCTGACGAAGATAGTGAATGGGGAAAGATGGCTACCATTTGCGGCTACGGAGCGCGGCTTGCATATATCGACCGGAACGGTAATGAAAGAGTCAAAAACATTGAACCATGGGAAGCGGTTTTCCTCAGTGATGGGAATATTCATGAACCGGAATATGCTTTGCGTTATTACGAGACATATAACGGGCAGCAAAAAGCGGAATTTTATGATAGCAAAACGATTTATTATTTCAGTACGAAGGATAGTTCAGCTTTTACCTTGGACGACAAAAAGCCCCATATGTTTGATGGCTGCCCTTTATTCGGGCTGGCAAACAATAAAGAGCTCAAAGGCGATGCCGAAAAGGTATTGTCTCTTATTGATGCCTATGATCGGACACTGTCAGACGCCTCAAACGAAATTGAACAGTACAGACTGGCGTACTTGATCCTAAAGGGATTGGGAGCCGATGAGGACACACTCCAGCAACTTAAAAAGACTGGAATTCTTGAGCTATACGATGAAAAAGACGATGTCAGCTACCTGACAAAGGATATAAACGACGCGATCATTGAAAACCATTTGAACCGTCTGGAAGAAAACATTCTCCGTTTTGCAAAGTCGGTAAATTTCTCTGATGAATCATTTGGGGGAAATATCACTGGCGTTGCAATGAAATATAAATTGATGGCCCTTGAGAATAAGTGCATCACGATGGAACGGAAAATGACTGCTGCTCTCCGTTATCAGTACAAGTTGATCTTTTCAGCTTGGGCAACGAAAAATAAAGCAAAAGCAGAAGATTATTTGAAAGTATGGTTCGGATTCAAACGCAATCTGCCAGCCAACGTACTTGAAGAGGCACAGACCACAGCTCAGCTTAAAGGAAACATCAGCGAAGAAACCCGTCTATCTCTCCTGTCGTTTGTCGATGATGTTCAGTATGAGCTTCAGAAGATGAAAGATGAAGAAGAGGAGTACAGGAAAAGTATGCCGCCGTTGAGAGAAATCCCAACGGATACGGGCGGTGATGAAGATGAACCAGAATGATATTGATAAGTACCTGGATGACATGATCACAGAGGACGCGAAAAAGATTGATGTCGTTTTTGCTCAACGGCTGAAAGAGATTAATCAACAAATCGCGGCTCTTTATGCAAAATACAGCAGAGACGGTCAACTATCCATGGCTGATATGAATAAATACAACAGGTTCAAAAAAGAAATGGAGCGCATGACTGAGGAATCCAGTAAGGCATTCAAAACTATCCTCACAATCGTTGAGGCTTTGGCTGCTAAGCAATTCCTTGAGAGTTACATGCGCTCTGCCTATTTGTACGAGATGGAAGCTGCAGTTGATTTAGGCTTCAGCATCCCTACAGTCGAAGTAATCAAGCAGGCCATATTAAACCCGATAGCCGAATTAACTCTCTCAGCCTTATATAAGCGCCACAGAGATGACTACGTCCGGCAAATACAGATTTCAATTGCTCAAGGGATTCAAGCTGGTGAAGATTACTCCAAAATTGCCCGGCGCATTGAGCAAACGACCGAATTTGCCCGCAGAAAGGCTCGTGACGTGGCGAGAACAGAGACTCATAGGGTACAAGTCTCGGCGAGGATGAAAAGCGCTGAGCAGGCTTCTAAAAAGAGCAAACTCGAAAAGATGTGGAATGCTACCCTTGATCTTAAAACACGAGGCGGGCACAGGAAGCTGGACGGGAAGACAATAGAACGAAATGGGCTATTCAAATCAATATATGGCGGCGTCGGACCGGCTCCGGGGCACATGAATAATGCCAAGGATGATATTAACTGCCGTTGTACGATTGCTTTCAAAGTAAACGGGGTGCTGCCGGATACTAGAAGAGCCCGTAAGCGCGGCAATGGCGCTGGAGAGACTATTCCATACCAAACCTACGAAGAATGGTACAAATCCATTGAGGAAAAGGGGAAATGATGATGGCTAAACTAGAAATCAAGCTAAATGAAGAGGGGAGAAAAAAGCTTGAATCACCTCACATGCATCCATTAAGGTTTAGTGATTATGACATATTGATTGATGGCCAAGAACCTAGCTTAATAACTGATTTATCGCTGCATATGTCAACGGAAACATTTAATGAATGCACTATTAGATTTACGACAGAACATATCGACATAGATGCTGAAACTCTCGCATCGTTGCAAATGATTCATAAAGAAAATAGTCAAAGTGAAGAAAAACAAACGAGGTTTGAACAGCAGTGATGTTCTTTGAAGTTGAGTACACAAGTGACGATTATTATGACTGTTATCCTCATCAGGTAGGGATTTACCCTACGTTCGAAAAAGCTATGGAGAAAGCAACTGAGTTGTCAAATGGAGAGTATCCACCTGCTGAAATAGATATATGGCAGTGGGAGTTAAAGCAAAATGAATATGTGAAAATCAAGAATTGGAATAAACACGAATTTGATGCTGATTTCAAAGAAGTTAAAGAGTAAATCAATTATCCCCGTCCTGAGCATGACGTTAAAAGGCTTATTTTTCATGCACTCATAACAGGCGCGCACTGTAGAGGGCAAAGGAGGAAGAACTGTAATGCCAACATTAGACGAAGTGAAAAAATTTCTCGAAGAAAATAAAGAGAATGAAGAAGTAAAGTCGTATCTGAATGAACTTTCTGCCGTGTCAGCTGACAAGGTGAATGGGTTTTTAGATACAGAAGAAGGTAAGCGTCTCATTCAGCCTCGATTGGATTCCCATTTTACGAAAGGCCTTGATACATGGAAGTCGAACAACCTCGATGCTCTGGTTGATGCAAAGGTAAAAGAGCTTTATCCGGAGGAAACAGAGGAACAAAAGCGCATCAGGAAGCTGGAAAAGGAGCTGAAAGATCAAAAGACAGCAGCACAACGTGAAAAGCTTTTAAACAAAGCTGTCTCTTATGCTTCTGAAAAGCAACTGCCAACAGATGTAGTGGAATTCTTTATCGGTGAGGATGAAGAATCAACGATGAAGAACCTCGGAGCATTCGAAGAGAAGTACAATACTGCACTTCAAAAGGCGATTGAATCCAAGTTTCAAGAGAACGGCCGTGATGTTCAGTCCGGCAGCAATGAAACGACAAATCAAAGTTTAGATATTAGCTCGCTTGCAGCTGAAGCAAGTATTAGAAAATAAGGAGGGCTATCTTTATGCCAACATTCGATCCAAACAATGTATTGATGCAAGACGCAGTAAACGGGAAGGTCCCAACTGAACAAGGAACCCTAGTTTTAAGGAAGTTTATGACGCAATCGGCGGTTACACAACTAGCAAAATTTGAAGAAATGAATAAACCGGTGAAAGAATTCACGTATTTGGCTTCTGGACCAGGGGCTTACTGGGTTGGAGAAGGCGAGAGAATCCAAACTTCTAAGGCACAATGGTTAACTGCAAAAATGGTTTCTAAGAAATTGGGTGTTATCATCCCTGTTTCTAAAGAATTCTTGCGCTACTCTGTCACTGATTTCTTTACACAAATGCGTGATTCAGTTGCTGAAGCCTTTGCAATTCAATTTGACCAAGCAGCTTTATTTGGTATCAATTCGCCATTCGGTGAAGGCGTTTCGGTATTTGAAAAAATTAAGGCATCTGGTAACACTGTTGCTTTAAACTCACTTGGCAACCTATATGACGAGCTTAATGGAGTAATGGCGTTAGTTGAGGATGCTGATAAGGATGTAAATGGCTTTACTACTACACGCCGATTCCGTCAAAAACTCCGCGGCACTAAGGACGGTAACGGGCTTCCAATCTTTAACGATGCGACAGGCGGCGCAACATCGCAGGCTCTTGGACTTCCGATCGGCTATGTTAATTCCAAGTCATGGGATTACGATAAAGCGGCATTGCTTGCGGCAGATTGGAATTATACTCGGTACGGTATCCCGCAAGGAATGGAGTATAAAATCTCTGAGGATGCAACGTTAACTACTGTTGTCGACGAAAATGGCGATCCTATCAACTTATATGAGCGTGACATGGTTGCTCTTCGTGTGACTCAGCAAGTCGGTTTCATGACATTGACTGATGATGCGTTTGCAGCTATTACACCAGCAACGGGGGCGTAAGTTGATGGGATACACATCTAAAAACTATAAAACTAATAACGGCGACAAATTGGTGATCGGCGGCGAATTAGAGATCAAATCAGGCGCAAAAGTGACCGGCTTGCCCGGTTCAACGCCTTCTGCTAAAAGCATCACTTCTGAAATGATTGGCGACGGAGAAGTGAAAAACATCAATATTGGTGAGGGTTCTGTTCAAAGTCGAAACATCGGGTCCGGCAGTGTACAAAATGCCAATATTGCTGCAAAGGCTGTTACGTTAGCCAAGCTTGGTGATGATGTAACTGCCAAACTCACTGATATTGAAAACCGCCTGAAAGCACTGGAAGGAGGAAGCGCGTGATATGAAAGCATCTAACGGTTCCAAAACAATTGAATGCACTGAAAAGGCTTTTGAGGTGGTTTACTCACATATTGGGTTTAAGAGAGTGGATGAGGTCAAGAAGCCAGCTGCCGATCTTCTTGATATGACTGAGGCTCAACTGCAGAAAGTAAATAAAGATGAGATTATTGCTTTCTTGAAAGAGAATGAATATGAGTTTGATCCAAAAGCGCCTAAAGACGAACTGATCAGGATTGTCTTGGGTGAAGAGTAGGTGATTCAGTGGACATCGGACAAGTAAAGCGAATGACAGGGATTAAGACAGATAGACATGACGAATATTTGTCTGAAATAGTCCCTAATTTGATTGAGTATGCCAGTGACTTTTGTAATAACAGTTTCGATCTGGAGGCTTTGCCAGCTGGAGTGAAGCTTTTTGTTGCGAAGGCTGCAGAATATAACATGACTCCTTCTGGACTCTCGGGGAGAAGCATGGGGGATGTGTCGTATTCGTACAATACAGAATTTCCTCGGTACATCACAAAGCACCTTACGCCATATCGAAGGCTGAGAGTTAAATGATTTATGAGGAATTCCCCCACGAAATCATGTTTCAGCGGATGGGTAAGGTGCCGGACGGTGGCGGTGGTTATGAAGAAGGTTACGTCGATTACATCACAACAGAAGCTTTAGTCAGTGGCGTCAGTTCCCGGGAATATTATCAGGCTCAGCAGCTGCAAAACCCGGTTGAATGCAACGTGTATTTCCCTTATCGGACTGATATCGAGAAGACAATGAGGATCATTTACGAAAATAAAATTCTCATTCTCAAATCAGAGCCAATTGATCAAGGCGGCATGCATGAAGTCTTGAATCTGAAATGTCAGGTATCGGGGGTGCTGGAGTCTGATGGCAAGAGTTAGCGGCAGATGGGTCAGGCAAATGCGCAGAGCCACTGAAGAGTTCAGGAACAATGTGATTGAAGAAGCAAAACGTATTGTAACTGACACGGCCGAGCTGATTTACAGCAATGCTGTTTTAAATGCTCCAACGGCCATGATAGACGGCGGGAACTTGAAAAACTCAATAGAAATCGACTATCGGGATGGCGGCTTAACGGCCGTTATTTCTGTTGGTGCTGATTATGCAATTTATGTCGAATACGGTACCGGAATCTATGCGGAAGACGGGGGCGGCCGGCAGACTCCTTGGGTCTATTATGACACCAAGCTTAACCGATGGGTTATGACACGAGGCATGCGGGCTCAGCCGTTCTGGAATCCGTCTATTGAAGAAGGTATGCGGTACTTCGCCAGTCAAATGTGATAGAAAGGGGCTGTCATTATGCGGTCAGCCATGTGGCCGTTGCAGACGGCTATATTTCAAAGGCTATCAACTGATGAAGAGCTGAATGCACGCGTCACTGGTGTGCTTGATGCAGTCTCGAAAGATCAGAAAAAGCCATATGTGACAACAGGCGATGATGATGTTTCGCCATTTGAAACAAAAACGTCTAAAGGTGAAATCATCAATGTTGTTCTCCATTGCTGGAGCGACTATAACGGCAAAAAAGAAGCGATGAAGATCCTTGATTTGATGCTGCAAGCAATAACCAGAGAGCCCTTAGAAGTAGAGGGCTTTTCTTTATGCCGTTCTGAGATGCGCGGCATGCAGGTGATCACCGACATTGATGGTTACACCCGACACGGCATTCTCAGGATGCGATACACAATAAACAATTGAGAGGATGAAGGTAATGCCACAATTATTGAATGGTAAAGATGAAATTTATTTCGTTCAGCCGATGGATGCACAAGGAACAGAAGGGCTGTTCATTGCCTTCCAAACAGAAGGGTCACACACAAAAGAACAGGACACGCTGGATGAATCCACAAAGTCAGGCCGTATTGTCGGTTACGGAACAAAAAATGAAAGCTTTGAGCTAACTTATTATGCTGCTGTTTCAGATCCGGGGCAGGAAGCAATTGAGGACGCTTATGATAACGAAAAGGCAATTAAGGTCTGGAAGGTCAATAAAAACAAAAATAAAAATGATAAGCACAACGCTGTCTATGGTCATGCAATTATTGAAAGCTTGGAATTCAGTCAGCCGCAAGATGGGTTTGTTGAGGTTTCGATAACTCTTCCTGTACTCGGAAAAACATTCAAAGGCGAGTTGCCTCCTCTGCCGGACAGCGTGTTAGCAGCAATTGAATCTTCTGCCGGCGCGACTAAATTTGAGGACTTTGGCAGCACAACTACACCCTAATGCGCCCCAAAATCTATCGTTCACGGCTACTACTGACAGCGTGACCGTGAATTGGGATGAGGTAGATGGGGCAACGTCATACAAAGTGTATAGAGGAGCCAACAAGCAACTTGATGCTACTGTCACAGGCACATCCCACACACTGACAGGCATTGCGGCAGATACCCAGCTGACGGTCAACGTCTCAGCGGTTAATGACGCTGGGGAATCACCGATGACCGAGATCATCACGAGAACTCAAGCGACTGCGCCCTGATATACCCCGTAATATAACCACAACAAGTGTCACTTCTAATCAAGTGGGATTCAAGTGGGACGCGGTGAAAGGGGCGACCTCGTACAACATTTACAGATACTATGCAAAGATAGCAACTGTCACAACAAACTCATATCTGTCCAATCCGACTCTTAAACCCGATACTTCATATATTTTCAATGTGTCCGCAGTAAACGCCGCAGGGGAGTCGGTGTGGTCAGAGAAATTTACGATTCGCACAAATAAAGAAGAAGCATAGGAGCCCGGCTGTTGCCAGGGCTCTTTTTAATACAAAATTTTGGAGGTTTTATATATGGCTCACTTAACAATTGACGGAAAAGATTATGCTGCACGTTGTGATTTTGCATTTGATAGAACAGCAAACGAGAAATATGCGAAAGAAGATAAAAACGGTGATAAATCAGGCGGTACATTAACGATTTACAACAGCTTACTGAACGATGATGCTGTTTATCTTTCTGCATTTTGGGATTGCGCGCTGGCTCACTTGAAAAAAGGCAAACCATCTGTTGAACAGATTGAAGATGCAATTGCCAAGATCATTGAAGAAGATGAAACTGGCAACGCCGTTGATGAGATGGTGAAAGAAGCTTTTAACACACTGGATTCAGCGGGTTTTTTCAAAGGAAAGATCCGTCAGCAATGGAAGATGATGAGCAAGCTGGCGAAACCGAAAAAGGTCAGCCCGAACGAGACACCGGAAATGGAAGCGAAGCGTCTAGAGGAAGACGAAATGAACAAGGACATGCTGGAGACGATGGAGGAAGCGTACAAAGAGAAGACGGGATCGACTATCTCCAAGTAATTGAAAATGCGGCTCGTTGGATGGGAGTCTATGACAACGATGTCATTATGTCATGGACTCCAAACGAGTATAAACGAAAGCTAAAAGCAGCAAAACTCCGTGAAATTGACGAGATGGAAAAGCTGGCGAGAAATGCTATGTTTCATCGCTATGCTCTAAACGAAAAGAGACCAAAAGAGTCAAAGATGTTTGACGCCAGAAAAGCGCGCAGAGAGCTTGAGCGTTCTCTGACAAGCGAGGAAAACAAATGGCGTGAATCAGACATAAACAAGCTTGGTTCGAGAGCTAAAGACGTGCAGATGTTAAATGACGCTGTGCGGTCTTATTTCGGAAAACAATACAAAGAAAAGGGGTGAGGGCATGATCGAGAGGCTTACTGCTGTTGTAGAAGCTCAGACGCAGAGATTCAACAGAAGTATGGATCGAGTTAATGACATGATGCGGCGAATGGCTGATACCCATACTGTTGAAGTTGAAGCGGAAATCGCAAGCTTTCAAGCAAGAGTTAGACAGGCAGAACAGCAGATCGACAACTTTATTCATCGACACGAAAGAACCCGAGTCGATTTAGACGCAGACGCTGACCCCGTACAAAGGGCCGTTTCAGCGGCAAGGGCTGAGATTGCCTCGTTGCCCAACCGGGTTACAACCAATATCAACGGCGATTCATCAGATTTAACGAGGTCAGTGGCTGCAGCTCAAACTGAGACGAGATCCTTACCAAACAGAGTATGGATCTTCATAGAAGCCCGTACTGATCGCTTCGAAAACTCTATGAATCGTCTGGCGAAAATCACTAACTCTGTTTCAACCGTCATAGGTCATTCGCTTGCGGGAGCCTTCACATCCGCATTGCCAGCAATTTCTCCGGTTCTTGCCAGTATTACTGGAGCAATAGGATCACTGGGCCCGATGCTTGGTGTGGCAGCTGGTGGCGTTATGGGGCTTGGTAGTGCGTTTGCGACAGCAGGGACAGGAGCTGCTGCATTTGGGGCACTGGCGGTATCTTCACTAGGTGGTGTTTTCAAAGCTTCTGAAGACTTGAAAAAGCTTCAGGAAAAACTGGATGAAACCACTGACGCCAAAGAGCGCGCTAAAATCATGGAGAAGATCAAGGGCATTCAGCAGTCTCTTGGAAAAGAAGAGAAAAAGGCGCTTGCCACATTAGAAGATTTCAAAGCGAACTGGAAGAGCATTTCCGAATCTGTTCAGAAGCCTATCCTAAAAACGTTCACAAGCTCGCTGACAACGTTCAAAGGTGTTCTGAATAGTTTAAGACCTATGTTCAAAAGCGTGGCGAATGGCGGCGTTACACTGGCTAAAAGTATGAATGCAGCATTTAAAGATGCAGACATGAAACGTTTTATTGGTTTCATGAATAAAAATGCAGGCCAGGCTTTTGTGACGTTTGGGAAAATAGCCGGAAACGTCCTCAGAACAGTTATGAATCTGATTGTTGCTTTTGGCCCTCTTGGGAACGACATGTCGGCCAGTTTGGAAAAGGCCACGGCTTCATGGGTGAAGTGGTCAGCTAATTTAGGTTCATCTAAAAAGTTCCAAACGTTTATAGAATATGTCAAAACAAACGGTCCTAAGTTGCTGCAGATCATCGGGAACTTATCAGGCGGTCTAACAAAGTTGTTTACCGGTTTTGCCCCGATGTCTCAGGACATGATGACATCCCTTGTCAACATGACTCAGAAGTTTAATGAATGGGCCGGCAGCGTCACGAAAACAAAAGAATTCCAGTCGTTTATTGACTACATCAAAACGAACGGTCCAACTGTTTGGAGTACGATCGGAGAAATCGCCAAAACAATTATCAATTTGCTCGTTGGTATGGCGCCGTTAGGGCAATCCATCTTACAAACGGTAAACGGATTTTTAAAATTCACAAATGCAGCAATGCAAGCTAACCCTGCTATCGGGCAATTCATTGCAGTAGGCATTTCATTGCTGGGTGCATTAAGGGCGCTGGTTCCTGCGATGGCTGCTGTCAGTGCAGTAACAAATGGATTTAAAGATTTTAAAGATGCTGCTCAATACTTGCGTGGGTTCAAAGATACAGCTGCCGGAATTAAGTTGGCCGGGCTGATAACTCAATTAAAAGGAGCCACTGCAGCTATTGGTCGCTTCATTGCAAAATACACCGTTATGGCAGCTCAAGCCACAGCAAATGGTGTAAAAATGGCTGCTTCTTGGACAGCGATGAAAATATCTGCTCTTGTATCTTCCCTAAAGAGCGGCATAGTTCAAATGGGTCTGTGGATTAAAAATATGACTGTTATGGCGGCGCAGTCGATTGCACAGGCAACACGAACAGCAACAGCATGGACAATCATGAAAATAAGCTCTTTTGTAACTTCCCTTAGAGCTGGAATAGTTCAGATGGGCCTTTGGATCAAACAGATGGTTGTCATGGCTGCTCAATCTGTTGCGCAGGCAGCGAGAATGGCCGCAGCGTGGACAGCGGCTCAAATAAGCTCATTTGCATCTATGTTGGCAGCTGGAATCAAACAGATGATTGCTTTCGGAGCGCGTTTGGTTGTATTAGCGGCTCAAGCGGCGGCAAACGCGGCGAGAATGGCGGCATCTTGGGTCATTGCTATGGGTCCTATTGGATGGATCACAGCGGCTGTAGTGGGTTTGGTTGTCCTCATCATTGCGAACTGGGATAAGATCAAGGCTTATACAGTCAAAGTCTGGGGCGCTGTTTCTAAGTGGCTTTCATCTGCTTGGACAGGGATTAAGAATGCAGCGTCTAAAGTATGGTCGGCTCTCGTCACACTTTTAAAGGCAAATTTTGAGCTGCAAAAAAAGGTAATTATGACGGTTTGGAATGCTGTTAAATCATTCGCCTCAAAAGTCTGGAATGGGATTAAAAACTCAGTTACTAAAGTCTGGAACGGTTTGAAAAGCGCCGCATCTGCAGCGTTTCTCTATATGAAAAACCAGATTGCAAACAGAATCCTAGCAACTAGAGAAAAGATACTCAGTGTATGGAATGCCATAAAGAGTAAAGTGTCTTCAATATGGAATGGGTTGAAGTCAGCCGCATCTGCAGCCTTTTTGTACATGAAGAACCAAATAGCAAACCGGATTTTGGCGACACGTGAAAAAATCCTTAGCACTTGGAATGCAATTAAGAGTAAGGTTCAATCCATCTGGAACGGGATAAAAAGTGCTGCCTCTAATGCGTTCCTCTACATGAAAAATCAGATCGCAAATCGCATAATTGCGACCCGAGAAAAGATAGTGAGTATCTGGAATAGCGTGATGAAGTTTTTCAAAGGAATCAATCTGAAAACCATTGGCCGAAATATTATCCAAGGTCTGATAAATGGTATCAGCGGCATGGCGGGGGCATTAGCCAGCAAAATTAAATCGATGGCAAATGCAATCCCTAACGGCATGAAAAAACTTCTTGGAATTCATTCTCCATCAAGGGTTATGCGCGATCAGGTTGGTTATCACGTCGGCACCGGTATGGCAGCCGGTATTGATAAGTCACAGGCCAAAGTAAAAGCGGCTGCGGCGAGAGCGGCTAAAGCGGCTCAAAAAGCTGCTGAAGTGAAAGTGACCAACAAAATTAAAAACGCTGAAGTAAAATATGACACCAAGAAAATGGGCGCTGACACTTATATCAAGACGTTGCAGAAAATCCAAAAGCAAAACAAGCTGACAAGCGAGCAAAACCGGAAAATCCAACGTGAAATCTATCAAGCTGCTAAAAACGCCTCTGACAAACAGAAAAAGCTTTTGAAAGAGCAGCAACGCAAGGAAGCAAAAGCGAAGCTTGCGTATACCAAAAAGGTGTCTGATCAGATTAAACGAGCTGAGGCCAAGTACGATACAGGGAAAATCAGCGGTAACACATACGTAAAGACTCTCCAGAAGATCAGTAAGAAGAACAAACTGAATTCTGATCAGCAAATCAAGGTACAGCGTGAGATTTATCAAACTCAAAAAGCAATGGCTGATAAGGTCAGGAAGCAAAAAGAGAATGAGAGAAAAGCGGCAGATAAAATCAACAAAGGTATTCTCTCAGCCAATAACACATATCTGTCCAAATTCAAAAGCATCAATGACAAACTAACCTCAGATATAAAAGCGGCAAACGATGCCTATAAGAAGGAGCTCCAAGACCGAACAAATGCGATTTACAACGCAATCGGTCTATTTGACGATGTTTCAAGCGAGAAGGTTAACGGCTCAAAGCTGACATCAAACCTTAAAAATCAGCTGGCAAAATTAAAGCAATTTGACAGCGATATCGCAAGCATCGCAGGCAGGGCACCAAAGGCATTCGCTGATGAACTGAAAGAAATGGGAGTCGGTTCAGCAGATCAGATCAATGCAATTGCCCGCATGACTTCGTCTGAATTAGATGAGTACGTAAGACTCTGGACAGAAAAGCATAAACTCGCAAGCACACAGGCGGCTCAGGAATTGACTGGCCTGAAGAATGAGACTGCCAAGAAAATTAATGAGCTTCGATCAGCTGCCAATAAAGAATTGAGTCTTCTGAAGAGCGACTACATGAGAAAAATTGGCGAGCTTACTGTCAATGTGAAGCAGTTGGGCTCCCTTAAGAACAGCGGGAGAGCAATCGGCTATAACACGATGGCCGGCATTATTTCCGGAATGAGAAATATGAAGGGTGAGCTTGCGAAGGAAGCCAACACTATTGCCTCTACAATCGAGAAGACAATAAAGAAAAAGCTGAAGATACATTCTCCTTCCCGATTAATGAGGGATCAAGTCGGTGTGATGGTGCCAGCGGGAATTGCAGTTGGTATCCAGAACGGTATCGGAACGGTTCAGCGGGCGATGACTGCTGTCAGCGATGCCATGTATATCGAGCAGAAAGATATGAATCTTGCTTACGATACATCCATATCTAGAAGCGACCTCGGCACTGTTAGAAAAGAACTCAGTACAGATGTCAAAAACCTTGAGTTACCTGAAAGAACTATCATTGTTGAAATGGACAGCAAGAAAGTCGGTCAGGGCGTAGAGAAGCCTGTAACAGACGCGCAAAGAAGATCAAACAAAAGGAGGGTGAGGTTTAATTGATCAATTATCAGGAGATTTTGCCCAACCAGTGGAAAATCACATTCAATGGGATCGATATTTCACCCTTCTTTTATGTGAAATCAACCACTGGGCGGGGAGTAATGAGCCGAGAGGTAAATACAGCCACAATCGGGAACCGTCCAGGCGGTTTCTTTCGTGGCACAAGGCTACCGATAAGAACGATAACGATAGATGTTCTTTTTGCATTCAGCAATGAAGAGGAATTGAAGAAGAAACAAGAAGAATTGACTTTTATTTTGCATACAGAGGAGCCAAAGCCACTCATTTTCCATGATGAGCCTGACAGAACCTATTACGCAATATTTGAGAGTATATCTGAAAGCGAAGAGCAGGGCGGCTTCCAACAGGCTACATTGACCTTTATCTGCCCTGATCCTAAAAAGTATGGAGCAGCTGAAGAATCAGAACTGAATGCCGGGGTGCAGGTTTTCACAAATCCGGGTTATGCGGAGATTGAACCAAAAATCGAATGTGTTTTTAAAGAGGCAGCCACTTCATATGAGGTGGCTCTTTTAAATGGTGATGGATCTGTTTTAAAGACAATAAAAGTCGTGTATAACTTCATCGCCGGTGACACTCTCATTATTGATTCATCAAAGAGAAAAGTGACATGCAGCGGTAAATTGATCATGACTGCTCTGCAAATACAGTCTGAGTGGTTCACGCTGCCACCAAAAGTTCCAACTAAATTGAAGTTAAGCCATGCTAGCCGCATCAAATTCGATGAGGCTTATTTGTAAGGAGGTCCGTTAATGGCTGACATGTATATTCTTTCACCAGATGATCAAGTGCTGACAGTGCTGTCCAGCGACGGACAAGAAGCGTGCAGATTTTGGGATGCCAAATACAAAGAAGAGCTGAATAAAGGCTCTTCTTTTTCTTTTGTAGCTGATGCTTCCCATCCTGATGCACGCTATTTGTTTGAAGAGAATCAGGTTGTTTTTAGAGATAAAGACGGCATTCTCCGATTGTTTGTGATCAAGGAGCTTGACGATACGGACGAAAACTCAGAGGTTAATACACTCGTAACATGTGAAGCTGCCATGATGGAGCTGGCAGAAACCTTTGTGAAAGACTTCCGGCCAACTGACAAAACAGCACAATATGTTCTGGACAATGTACTCGCTCGTTCTCGGTGGGTGGCAGAGGTAAGCGCTGAACTCGGTACAAACTCCACAACTTTTTATAAGAAAACAGCTTTGGAATGTATTGCTGAAGTGATAAACATCTGGGGCGGCGAGCTTCAAGATTATATTGAGTTTGACGGAAACAAGATCACAAAGAGAATTATAAAGATATTGCCACGACGAGGAAAAGACAGCGGAAAACGCTTTGAGATAGATAAAGATACAGAGAATATCAAAAGGACAGTCATCAGCTACCCATTGACAGCTCTTTGGGGATATGGAGCCTCTATTGCCTCAACAGACGAAGACGGGGAGGAGACGGGCGGTTATTCGCGGTTTATTGACTTCTCCGAAGTAGAGTGGAAGAAATCAAAAGGCGATCCTGTCGATAAACCACTGGGGCAGGAATGGGTTGGCGATCCGGATCTATTAAAAAGGCGGGGACGCCTTAAAAACGGTGAACTGATCCACAGAGAAGGGCAATATAACAACGAAGACATCACTGATCCAGCGGAGCTTTTAAAAGCCACATACAACCACCTCATTACGACAGCATCCAAAACTGAGGTGAATTATGAGCTGTCAGTTCAATTGCTTCAAAATGTACCAGGTTACGAGCATGAGCACGTAGAGCTGGGCGATACAACAATTGCCATAGACCGAAACTTTGCTATTCCGATAGAAACGTCGCAGCGCATCATTTCCATGGAATATGACATCACAGATCCGGACAATACCTGTGTTGTGGAAATAGGGCAGTTTTTATCAGTGCTCCAAGGTGATGATCGGATTAATCAGATAGAGAGTATACTCGACAAAAACCGTGGTACTTGGGAGAGAAAGCCAGACGTCGGCGAAGTCACTGACGGCAGTTTCCCGGATACAAAACCACCGGTCCCGACAAACGTTCAAGTAAAAGCGCTATTTCAAAATATTGCTCTTACTTGGGATTATGTCCCATCCAGTTACATTGCTGCCTATGAGGTATATGCTTCACAGATTAAGGGCTTCACACCCTTAAAAGAGAATCTGATTTTCAGAGGGAAAACAGGTGGCTACGAACATTTCACAGGTGTGGATGAAGTTTGGTATTACCGTCTTCGAGCAATCAATACAAGAGGCACAGCAAGCGATTTTACAGATGAGTTTTCTGCCACTACTCAAAGAATATTAACTGATGACATATTATTTGGTGCAGTTACAGCCGAAAAGCTGGCTAACTTGGCAGTGACAGCTGATAAGTTAGCCAGGGATTTTGACGAAGGTAATATATTCCCAGGGTCTTTGCTGAAAGCGAATCAATTTTACACCTACAGCAATTCTACTCTCAGCGTTGAACAAAAGACTTTCAATGAAATGACCGTTTCGCAAGTGATTAACGGTGATACTACGGTATTCGGGGTAGCTGGCTACAGAGGTTCACCGAATAACATACAGAGAATGACTTTAGTTGAGGGGCAAGTATACACTCTATCATTTGAGGTAAAGCGAAACAACACGACTAACTTAAACTTCATTCATTTGAAAAAGGACAAAGAATTCACCTTGATAAGCGGAGCAGACCTGAACGACATATCCAGTTTTCCCTCCGATCAATTCGTGAGGGTCAATATCAAATTCACAGCGCCAGCAACCGGATCTGATTATACTATTGGAATCGGCGGCCGAAATACAAACGGAAATACAGAACCATGCAGTTTTGTTTTTCGTAAGATTCAAGTAAGAAAGGGCGAAGAAATCAAGGAATACGGTTACAGCCCTTATGACGTCATGCTCACTGATGGCGCTATATATGGAGAATATATTCAATCAGCAGCTATTGGCACAACACACATACAAAAAGCGGCCATAACGAGTGCGCAAATTGCAGAAGCAGCGATTGGTTCCGTAGCAATTCAAAACGGAGCTATTAAAAACGTCCATTTAGGCACAGCGATTATTGACACGACAAACATCAAAGATGCTGCTATTACAAACGCCAAAATAAAAGACCTGTCAGCGGATAAGATCAATGTCGGAACCCTCAAAGGTATCACGATTGAAGGGGTTGTGATTCGGGGTTCGCGTTTTGAAACAACGGGATCAACGAGCGTAAAATCATATATCGAAGCAAATAAAATCAGCCAATATAGGGAATTCAATTCTATTTATTATGAGGAATTAACTGTAACGTCAGGCAGCATAACTCAGGAATATGGCACATTATATTCTAGTGATAATAAAAAAATGGAGAAAAAGGCGGAAGTTTCAAGGGGTGCTGTCAAACTTTCAAACGGCCCTTATGGAGCAAACGTAAGAATGGAAATAGCTGCCCGTGAAGCGGCTGAGTCTGCTAACGGTTATGACGGTGCATATATCGAGTATTATCGCGATGATGTGCAAAGACTGGCTATTTATTATGATACACTCGGAACAACTGGAGCTTCGGACAAATTTAGAATTCAAGGTCAAGATATAAACTGGGAGTGGTGGCCCGGTAAATTTTATATGGAATCGAAACAAAAAAATGTCCTATATGCACAAGACCGTTCCATTATTTTTTCAAAAAATAAACATTGGAACCGGATTAATCTTGGGCCATTTTTTGAACACACAGGCGGGCAATGGGGTTATGCTGATTGGAGATACAATGAATATGGGTTCGTTGAACTTCGAGGAGAAATAAAAGGAACTACTTACACGGGCGACTTGAATATCGGAGGAGTACCTACACCAGATAAGAACGGCGCTTGGGTTTGCTCTAATGGTCGAAGTTTCCTGCGCGTGCAAGTGAATGGAGCCGATCAGACGCCGGGAGATACATTCGGGACATTGAAAGTTTTAGGATATAAATCAGGAGCGATAAATCTTAATGGCATTATGTATATGCCTAAGCCTCAATATGCTAACGGAACAGGTATGCCTATAGGAACATATTAAAAAGGAGGAGTTAGATTGGAAGAATCAAGATTGATGAAATATGTGATTGATGGGAATGGATATATCGTAAGGAGTTATAATCCTGATGACCCTAACATTCCTGATAATGTTGTAGACGCATGGGAAGGTTCAGGATTTTTTAAACCAAGATACGATAGAGAGCGGGGACAATGGGTGGAAGGTGCTACCCAGGAGGAAATTGACGAGATTTTGAAAGGAATAAACCCAATAGATGAACCTGCCTCAGAAGTCGAACAAATGAAGGAGCAAATATTGGATCTTCAACGTGTGTGCAATGTCTTAATGGCGAATCAATCGTAATACACGGAGGGAAGCCCTATGGAAAGTCAAAGTGCACTATACGGGTTTTTTGAGGATTGTTGGAAGAACGGAACTGTTCTGACCGTTGAACTAAAAGCGAATGTTCAAAAGAAACGCATTACACAAGATGAATTTGATGCAATAACAGCTCTTGAGCGCGGAAACGCTTTTCCTGATCAAACAGAATAGGAGAATACTTACATGGAACAATCAAATAATCTGGAGTTAGAAACAAAAGTTGAGTTGTTTGAAATGAAAGCAGCAACTTATCAGCAAAAATGGCTTAAAGCCGAAGATACTTTGATGACATACAGTTATATGTCGAAGAAAGACAAAGAGCTTCTAAAGCAAAAAGATGAAGAAATCCAGCATCTGAAGGAACATATTGAGAAGTTAGAAAAGAACCTGAACAACTTGAAAGGGCCTGTAAAACTAAATCACAAGAAAAAATAAGCGGCGGAGAAGCGGCTTTTTTATTTTGCCTCAAAGGAGGTGAAATCGCATGAAATAGATAAAAGGGGGGCGTACTAATGTCACAATTGACGGAGGTACCGGAAGTGAATTCACTACAAAAAGAGATGGCAGAGTTCAAACTAGAACAAAAATCGCTTGAAAGACGGGTAAGCTCGCTTGAACGATCCTCAGATAGGCAAGACCAGCAAATCATGTCACTTAATGAAAAGCTCAACAAAATTGAAGAGAACACAACTTGGATCAAGCGCACCATAACGGGTGCAATTATCACAGCGATTTCCACCGGAGTTATAGGGGGATTAATCGCTATTTTTTATAACGTGTTGCAACATTAAGGAGGAAAATAACATATGGAAAACTTTGACAAAGGCACAGTTGTTCGGACTGCGCTTCTTTTAATTGCGCTTATCAACCAAACAATGCTGATGTTTGGTAAATCACCCTTGGATATTACTGATGCACAAGTGAACCAACTGGCGGATGCGCTATACACTGCCGGCTCTCTTCTCTTCACAATCGGCACAACACTTGCTGCGTGGTTCAAAAACAACTACGTGACAGCAAAAGGACACAAGCAAAAAGCCGTCCTGAAAAATCACGATCTAACCAAATAAGCTGCCAGCTGGCGGCTCTTTCTATTTAAAAAACAGAATAGGAGAGATTTTCATGACAATTGCAGTGAAAAAGAACCTTGTATCAGAAGCAAAATACGCTTTGAAATGCCCGAATTACTTGGATGCTGAATACATCACCATTCATAATACTTACAATGATGCGTCAGCTGCTAACGAGGTCAGCTACATGACCGGAAACACCAGTTCAACGAGTTTTCACTTTGCAGTTGATGACAAAGAGGTTATTCAAGGACTGCCGTTAAATCGCAATGCATGGCACACTGGAGACGGCACAAACGGTCCTGGGAACCGTAAGTCTATCGGCGTTGAAATCTGCTACAGCAAGTCAGGAGGCGCACGATATAGGGCTGCTGAAAAGTTGGCTATCAAGTTTGTGGCGCAGCTGCTTAAAGAACGCGGCTGGGGGATTGATCGTGTGCGGAAGCATCAAGATTGGAGCGGAAAGTATTGCCCGCACCGTATTTTGTCAGAGGGAAGATGGGACGAGGTTAAATCTGCCATTGAAGCAGAATTGAAGGCGCTGGGAGGAAAGACAATTTCTAAACCGTCATCATCTGCGCCTAAAGCTTCTGGGGGCACTTACACAGTCAAAAAAGGCGATACTCTTTCCGCAATTGCAAAAGAGCACGGGGTGAGTGTGGTGCCCCTGCAAAGCTTGAACGGTATCAAAAACCCGAACTTGATCAAGGTCGGCCAAGTATTAAAGCTCACAGGCTCAAGCACTTCGAGCCCTAAACCAAGCAGCAAAAAAACGTCATATGCGCTGCCCTCTGGTGTCATTAGAGTAACAAGCCCTATGCGAAAAGGGGATGACGTAAGGCGGATTCAAAATGCTCTGGCGTCTCTTTATTTCTACCCGGACAAAGGGGCGAATAATAACGGCATTGACGGCGTGTATGGTCCAAAAACAGCAAATGCAGTCAAACGTTTTCAGTCAGTAAGCGGTCTGACTGCTGACGGCATTTATGGACCGAAAACGAAAGCGAAAATTGAAGAGAAATTGAAGTGAAAAAGAAAATCCCTTCCTTCTAGGAGGGGATTTTTTAACTATTGCTTTTCGAGCGTAAGAGGAATCTTCCTGCCAAGTCAATCAGAATATAAACGACAAAGAAAATGATAATCCAACTGATAAAATCAGCCCATATGTTGTTCAAGTTTAACATACCAGCCTTATCTAATCCTGATTGAATCAGCATTGACACTAACGTCGCAATAAAGACATATACAAACCATGTTTTCAATATTGATCACTCCTAGATGTTATCCGATAAATTTACATACATACTTTGTAACGTCGTTATAATCCTCATATCTTTTACAGAACTCATATCCACCCATATCTAATAGTTTTTTGCCTAACCAAGCTAAGCCAGCACCAGCAAGAACTTTCACAGCCCACCAAATAATAGGAGCAATTGTTGGGTTATTTTTCATTTCTTTTATTGCGCTTACTTGTTGATCATATGTTTCTTTAGCTTGATCAGGTGACAACGATTCTAAATAATTTTTCATTTGGACAGCATCAGCCAATTTGATTCCGGATGCAATAGCTTTTTCAACATCGAAACTGTACTTACTTGTCTCTTTGTCAAATGTAGACGCTTCATAAAAAGCTAATGCCAACTGTTCAGCTGCTTTTTTATCTTGATAATCATTATTTGCCTGTGCAGCTTGAGCTTGTGGAGTGCCAAAGATAGATGCAAAACCCAAAGCTAAAACCAACCCCAAAACAATCGCAAACTTAGTCTTAAAACTTCCGATTACACTATTCATTTTTGGTTCTCCTTCCCTTTAAATTTGAAGCAATTAGAGTCTAACATTTCATAACATAATTTTCCATAGTTATAATAAAGTTGGTAGTAAGGTATCATGAACATAAAGTGAAAGGACTTCTAAAGTTGTGTTCTTATGAACTCAAAATTGACATATTGACTATTGGGAAATTGCTGGGGTCTATAAAAAGCCCTATTACCTGAGTAGGACTTTAATTAAACCATAGTTTCATTTCTTATCCTAAAAAATTAAAGCAAGGGAATTTTTTTGCAATATCTATTGACGGTTGTAAATAGATATTGTATAATTAAAGTATAGAAAGGAGGTGCTGAAGTGGACGAGGTGAGAAACTGGATTCTTGCTATCGCTGGTATCGTGACCATCATAAAACACATCTACGACATATGGCAGAAGGAAAGCGAAAAGCATAGCAAGAAAAAGAAAAAGCGCTCCCGCCGGGTAAGCAAGAAGCGCTGATACACAGTGAGCAAAGGGGAGAAATCCCCTTGCTCATACCATTATATCACGTCCACGATAATATGAAAAAATATTTTAAGCAGTACAGCACAGGAGATTTTGCCGTTTTGCTCATTTTGGTTACTGGGATCGTTGCAATTGATCTGACCGATGAGGGTATGTCTGGAAAGATTGCGCATACTGTATTGATGATAGCCGTTGTTGTTACCTTGTTAAAAGGATTCTTTATGATGTGGAGAGAGAGTCGACATGAAAGAAAGCGAAAAAATTAAGTTTATCCAGGAAGAAGTTTTGACTGCAGCGGAAGCGGGGGAGCTGCTTGGAATCACTCGGCAGCGTTTAAGTACCCTTGTGACTTCTGGAAAGCTCAAACCGGTTAAAAAGGTTGGGACAGTCGCACTGTTTTTGCTTGGACATGTACAAGCCCTAAAAAAAGAATTAGAAGCCGGCCGGAAGAAGTACCGGCCGTACGATGAATAACCCTTCGATTGTTTTAGGGGTTATTTTTTTGTATATTAATCAGAATACGAAAATTCAAACAATGGTGTATAATGAAATGTATAGAAAAATTCGGTAGTAGATTAAAATATTCGGGGGTTAAGGCGTTGTCTCAATATAAAGTTGAAATAAATAGATTAAAAACATTGGGGGTGCTGGATGCACCCGAGAACACAGAGTGGATTGCATATATTGATGAGTCAGGGTGTGCTGGAATAAATTTCGATAAAGGATCAAGCAAGTATCTTGCCTATGGCATTGTATTAATAAAAAAGAGTTATCGAGCACAAGCCAGAAAAATAATTAATAATGCAAGAACTCAATTCAATCTACCATTTAAGAAAATTAAAGAGTTGAAATTCCAAAAATGTCGTCCAAATCAAAGAAAGTTTATTTTGAATGAACTGGTTAATGATCCTAATATAAAGATAGGGTATTTGCTATATAGAAAACATGTAATATTGGATCACACACAGCTATATAAAGATATGGACGCTCGATATAATTTTCCTTTAAAACTTATATTGCAAGCGATAAACAGAGAACTAGGTAATAAAAGGAACTTGGAAATTGTAATTGATGGGAGAGATATTGTAAGAAATAAAGCGGTTGAAGAGTATATGAAATCGAGGCGATATACAGCGGAAGATAGCATGTATTTTACTGCCTTAACTTTTGGAGACTCGACTGCAGAAAGAATGTTACAGTTGTCAGATTTCGTTGCTGGTGCAATTTATCAAAAATACGAAAATAAAAAAAGTGAATATTGGGATATAATATCTAAATCGTGTTTTATGAAGCATAACTTTCCATTCGGAAAACAAAAAAAATCAGCTGTGCGCAAAATTAATTAATACATTGACAAAAATATATACATAATGTATAGTGGGTTTAGGTCAGCTGGATCACCACTCGGTATCTAAGATGCCCCGCCATTAACGGCAGAGTGCCCAGGGCCTTAACCTTTGAATTTACAACCCCTTAACGTTGAGTTGAGGGGTTTTTGTTTTGTTTAAACTCAATCGGATAAAGTTTTTACATCTATAAGTGTGTAAAATGCAATAATGTTTGTATCTCCTTTTAAATCCTTCATATGAAGCCTCTGTTTTACTTCATCTATGTAATGAACATGTCCTGTTACTTCTTCAATAAAACCATTTCTGTACACACTGATTACCAGAACTGAGTTGAATTCCATAGCCTCACAAATTGTGCGTGCCATTTCCTCCAGCTGGTATTCATCAAGAATGGGTTTGTCGATTTTCTGAACTTCTCTCTTCCTATTTAACAGTGCAGCCCTTTGCTCAGGCAAAATGAACTTTTGTTCCCATCTCTTGTCGTAAATTCCTTCATTCATTCCGATCATCTCCTTGAACAAATTATATGCGAACAAACGTTCTTTTATCAACAGAGAAAATAATGGAATATCAGGAGCTATATTTGAAGTCTGATTTAGTTAAAGAAGAACGTTATAATGCCTTTTGGGGACAGATGGGGACGAATTGGGGACCAACTTCCTCATTTTTAATCAAAAAAGAACATTTTTCATCAGAAGCTTATGTAAGAAAACCCTATAAAATAGGGTTTTAAAATAAAACGTCTGTTCGTGTCAGAAACATATCTCCACACTGGCAGCGTAGAGGTCAGGGGTTCGAGCCCCCTTGGCTCCATACCTGTAAACCCTTATTCTATAAGGGTTTTTTTGTTTTTAATAGATAGGATTCATTCGCTGAACCCTTCTGTTGATCCGAAATCATATGTCCTCAGGAGCATTTCATAAACCAATGATAAAGTCAGATATTCCTTCGTTAGGCTCCTGCGTTTGAAAAATGACATATAACAAACTAATCAAGTAAAGTAGTTCAGGCTATAAATCATGAATTTTCCAATACACCACTTTGTTCTTCAAAGACCGTCATGTCTTCCAAAGGGGGTGAGTAAACATGAAGAGACACCATTCGTTCGGAAGTCGGATTGGACATTTTGTGAATTAAACTTTTGGTTGATATAAGACATTCTCCTTTGTGGACAAAATATGAATTGGAGAGTTCTGCATGATCGCCGGTTGAGCGATAAATAGAATTGAGAAGTTTTCCTTCTAACACCATTGCACAACCAATGGATTGACCATGATCGTGGACTGCTGTCTCCTTGTTTGGGGGAATGTTAATCACGATAATTTCTAATTCATTGTTTCTATAGATGGCATTTCGGCCGTAAGCGTACTGGTCTGGTTCCTTTATATATGGTTGACTCAATTCTGCCGCGTTTGGAATTTGTTTTAAAGAAGCTGCCAAATCTTTAACCGATGGATTTTTCAAGCCGCCAAAAATTTCTTCGATACACTTATACAGTTCCATTCGTTTTTACCTCCCGGATCATTTAAAATTGCCTAGCATTGGTATTTCGCAGATTAGTTCATGATATTTACCCATAGACAATTTAGAGGCGGCAAACGCCTAGTGAACACAAAAAAATGTGCGGTCAACATGTTGTTCTTATCACCAACTTATTCGGGTTGATTAGTTTGGATTTTGATGAAAACAGTGAATTGAAAGGTGCCGTCATTACCCAAGCGAAGACCGATAGGATTAATTTTAAAACGGCCTGCTTTAAATCGCTTGAGGGAGCAGGCAGGGACTCATAAGTCACGATATCGGGCAAAAGCCGTTTAGGTGTTTGATTTGTGCTTGAAATTTGCGCCATTGACAAAACACAATCGGTTTGGAATAATGTTTGAGTATATGCTCATTTTTTCACATATTATCATAAAATAATATCATTTCCCATGATGGGGAGAGAATCCGAATGAAAGCTAATGGCATGCAAAATCTATTAGCTTCTTTTGCTTTTAAAAAATGATGTGTTTCGTATGTATTCATATAGGAAGGAATGACAACATGAAGACAAAACACTATTGGGTGATTTCTTTGCTCGCTGTTTTAGCGGTCGGGCCGGGATTGATGTCTAACACGGCATTGTCGTCAGTTCAAGGCCTTGTTCAGAAGACGGTTGGAACAAGTGACTTCACATCAGTAAATCCAATATTGATCGGCAATATGGCCTTCGCTTTATTAGTTCCGGCAGGACCGCTGCTAAGGAAAAAATTCGGTGCCCGTCCGATCTATCTGGCTTCATTACCCGTTTTTATACTTGGCTCACTGCTCTTCGCATTTTCAAGCGATATTGCCTGGATGGCGGCAGGACGCTTTTTACAGGGAGCGGCTACAGGTGTCATGCTGATGATTATGATTCCGATGCTAGTCCTGTCATTTCCGATTGACCGGCGGAATTACGCACTACTGGTGCTTATCGGCGGGTTCTATGGCTCTGTTATTATCGGTTCGATTTTAGGAACGATCGCGTTGAGCTACGGCCACTGGAGATGGCTGTTTTTTACCTTTGGCACATTGTCTTTGATCGGCGTCGCAGTGAGTTATTTCTTTCTCAATGATGAGCATCATGGGGGATCAGAAAAGGAACAGTCATCACTCGACAGAGCAGGGATCATTTTATCTGTATGCGTGGCCGCAGCCTCAGCGTTTACATTCATTTTTCTGCAAAAATGGGGCTTTTCATCAGGTTATGTACGGGCTGGTTTTGGGGTTGCTTTATGTTTGCTCCTCATTCTGTTATTTGTAGAATATAAGGTGAAAAACCCTTTCATCTCTATTAAACAGATGCTGCTGCCTAAACCTGTGCTCGGTTTATTTATCATAGCGGCAGGAACGATTACGGTAGCTGTCAGTCTGGCAGCTTTTCAAGGCTTGCTTCGTCAAATGTATGATATATCCCGAGATCATCTCATTCTTTTAAATATGACTCTATTGATTGGAGTGGCCATCGCAGCTATTGCGAGTGCTCTGTTATATGATAAAGTCGGACCAGGGATGCTGGGGATTATAGGTTCTCTCATTCTCGTTTTTGTGAATTTTCAATGGCTTCATATGCAATATCAATCGTCTCTCTATGTGTTTGCGGCGCTGTTCATCATGCTGGCAGCAGGAACCGGCCTGACGGTCGCAGCAGGACTAATGGGAGCCGCTATGGGCGGCCCGCTTCCTGATCTGGTCAAAAGAATGACAGCTGTTCAGTTTTTAAGATTGTTTGTCTATATGGGTGTACCTATCCTGATCGGCTATTTCACGAAAAAGGATGCTGCCAGACAAAACGGATCGATGCAGGATTCTATGATGACTGCCTATCATGATCTGTTTTTGATTTCTTTTATCCTGAGCGTGCTGCTCGTTTGTTTATCGTTTTGTATGAACGCCACCGGAATGGGGCACAAGCTGGCTCATAAGCCTCATGATAAAGGAAAATCCGCTCCGGAAAAACCGACTGTTTCTGCACATGGACTGACAAAGGCTGCCGTAAAATCTCATAAAGTCATACATGATCAAGAATATCGTGATGCGCTCAGACATTTTAAACAGCACAGTCTTACAAAAATAGATACATGATCACTGCCTTTCCCTTGATGGGAAAGGCTTTTTGTGTGTTCTCTCTCAAACTTTATCCCTAAAGAATTGAAAAATATTAGAAGTACAAGTAAAATTCTTAAAGGTAGATTCTTTTACACTCGTAATCTTTTAAATCGAAGGAAGGTTTTCATGGCCCGTAAAAAACTGAAAAAACGTAGACTCTTCATCTCTCTATTTTTCGTTGTATCGATTCCGCTAGCCTTGTTTGTTTTAGCGACAACTCTTTCAAAGCCAATTGAAACATCCAAAGAACCTGAAGAAATTGATGAACAGCAAGTATTTATTGACAGCCTTTCCGGACATGCTCAAATTTTATATGAAAAATATCATGTCCTTCCCAGCATAACGATAGCTCAGGCCATACTCGAATCTGACTGGGGAAACAGCGAGCTTGCCTCTAAAGCCAACAACCTGTTTGGCGTAAAAGGAAATTATAAAGGACATCACGTCACCATGGATACAGATGAATTTGAAAAAGGAAAAAGAAAAACGATTCGCGCGAAATTCCGCAAATACAGCACGTTTTTTGAATCAATGGATGATCACGCCAAATTATTTGTCCAAGGCACATCGTGGAATAAAAAGAAGTATAAGCCGGTGCTTGAAGCTGAGGATTATAAAGAAGCAGCAGGCGCTCTTCAAACATCAGGCTATGCCACAGACCCGGAATATGCTGACAAAATCAGCGCCATTGTGGAAAAGTACGATTTAGATGAATACGATGAGGTGAATCCATCTCTGAAAGCTGTGGATTTAAAAGGCTCCATCAAAGACAGCGCCGTTCAAGATGTATGGTCTAAGCCTTCTACTGATGATCAATCCATTAAGCTGACCTCTGCGCAATCTTACGTTGGCAAGGATATAAAGGTTGTATCTAAAAAACAGAAAGGCCAGTCCGTATGGTACCAATTCCAAGTCAATAATAAACTGGTCGGCTGGATTGATGACTCAGCTGTTGAAATAAAGGAAGCAACCTGAGCCGTTTTTCCTGGTATTTTTATTTTTTTGTTCCATTCAGGGGAATTTGAGGTATAATATTCCACGGAAGTTATCACTTAATAACTATGCTTCAGGAGGGAACAAAGGTGCAGAAATATAGACGGAGAAACACGGTTGCCTTTACTGTATTAGCTTATTTCACTTTTTTTGCGGGAGTATTTTTGTTTTGTATCGGACTCTATAACGCTGATAATCTCGAACTCAATGAAAAAGGCTACTACATTGCAGTGATGATCCTTGTAGCGGTCGGCGCGATCCTTACACAAAAAGTGACGCGTGATAACGCAGAAGATAATGATATCATCGCGGAGCAGGAAAAAAGACAAAGTCAATCTCATATTGAATCATAAAAAATCCGGCATGTAATATGCCGGATTTTTTACATTACCCAGTAAACACCTCACCGTCAGGGTAACGAATATTTGATTTTTCTGTTTTAGCAAATGAAAAAACAAACGTCAACGGTCCGATTCTTCCGATGAACATAATCGCAATAATGATACATTTCCCCGCTGTTGTCAGTTCGGGTGTCAGCCCCATTGTCAGTCCGACCGTTCCGAAAGCTGAAAAAGTTTCAAAAACAACCTGTATAAACGGCGCTTGTTCTGTAATGGTTAAGGCGAAAATTCCTATAAAGACGATGAACAAACTGATAACACTGACTGCTAAGGCCTTAATAATGATCGGATATTTTATGGTCCGGCGGAAAATAACAGTTTCTTTATGCCCTCTTAAATAAGCGATGACAGACATCAAAATCACAAGAAAAGTAGTCAGCTTAATACCGCTCGCCGTTGAAGCGCTGCCCGCTCCGATAAACATCAACAGCAGGACAAATACAATGGTGCCTTCTCTCATGCTGCCAAAATCCACAGAGTTGAAGCCCGCGGTTCTCGGCGTCGCTGCCTGAAAATACGAAGCCCACAGTTTATCTGGAAAATGCAAGGAACCTAGCGTGCCGGGGTTGCTGTACTCTAAAATAAAGATAATCAGTGTGGCAGCAATATTCAAAACGAACGTTCCCGCTAGCATCAGTTTTGTATGTAATGAAAAGGCTTTGAAACGCCGATTTTTCAGGATGTCAAAAAGCACCGTAAACCCGATGCCCCCTGTGATAAATAAGATAGTAATGACAAGATTGACTGCAGGATCACCAACGTATCTCATTAAATTATCCGGCCATAAAGAAAAACCGGCATTGTTAAAAGCCGATATTGCATGAAACACGCTGGCAAACAATCCGGATGCCCAGCCATACTGGGGCACAAGCCGGATGGATAAGATCAGGGCGGCGATCAATTCGATACTGATTGAAAATAGAAACAGGACTTTGACAAGGCCTATCACGCCCCCGATTGTCGGCTGGTTTAAGGCTTCCCGGACCAGCATTCGTTCTTTCAATCCGATTTTTTTTCCTAAAATCATGACGATCAAAACAGCAAATGTCATAAAGCCAAGCCCGCCGACTTGAATCAGACCCATGATGACAGTTTGCCCGAACACCGTAAATTCTGTCCCAGTGTCAACAACTGCAAGCCCGGTAACAGTTGTAGCAGAAGCCGCTGTAAAAAGGGCATCTATCCATGACAACGGCTTCGCAGTAGAAATCGGGAGCTTTAACAAAAGAGAGCCAATAATAATAGTAAGAAAAAAACCAATCGCGAGCACTTGCGGGGGAGAAAAACGAACCCACTTGATTACAGTTTCCTTATGAAGTCCCACCTTTGTCTACATCCCTTCGTTTTCGAAGCGTTTAATATCCTTTTTGTGACCCATCATCACCAGGCAGTCTTGTTCGTAAATCACCTCTTCCGGTGCAGGAGAAAGGCGAACATCTCCATTATGTTTAATTGCCAGGATGGTACATCCGTACTTTGCTCTAACATTCAGATCATGAATGGATTTGGAATTCAGTTTTCGTGTTGCCAGCAGCTCAACAATGCTGTAATCATCAGATAAGTCGATATAATTCAAGACATTTTCATCAGAGAGACTTTGTGCGATTTTGACGCCCATATCCTTTTCCGGATGAATAATGCGGTCGGCGCCGATTTTTTCCAGAACCTTATGGTGATAATAATTTTGAGCTTTCACCCAAATATTTGGAATGTGAAGCTCTTTCAATAGCAAAGTGGTCAGTGTGCTCGCTTGAATATTCGCCCCTATAGCCACGACGACATATTCAAAATTACGAATTCCCAGTGAAAGCAATTCGTTTTCTTCAGTGGCATTGGCAATGACCGCATGGGTTGCGTAGGAAGCGAAGGCATTGACCTTTTCTTCGTTAATATCAATGGCAAGGACCTCATGGCCCATTCTGTGCAGCTCTTTGCAAATGCTTCCGCCGAACCGTCCAAGCCCGATGACTGCAAATTGCTTGTTTTTTATTCTTCCCAATGTTCAAGACTCCCTTAATAAAATTAGCGTTTTGAAGTAAAAAAGACCATTACAAAGAATGGTCAAAATAGACCTCCTCTCTGTATACGCCTACGAGGTTAGCTGTCGGATTAGGGATTCAGAGTACCCCTTCTTACTAAGTAAGATTCACCCCAAGGCCGTTTTGTGAAACAGCCAATCATTGGTTTCCCCGTTCGTGTTTGATTAAGCGGTAAAAGAGACTTTATGAAATTGAACACTCAAGAATTTACTCCTGTTTCTAGTGTTTGTCAATTTAAATTTAATACAAGTGAAAAGGTAACTGGAAATAGAGGGAAAAGGGAGAGGAAAAGGAGTCAAAAAACGTAAAAAAGACCGGCGTTAAGCCGGCCCTCTGTGATTATTTACAGCCGCATGGCTGAGTCGGAGGTGTGCTGCGCTTAGCCACTTCGATGCTGGCTTCCGCGTAAAATTTATTTCCGATGCTCAGTGATTTGTTCTCTGCACGGAAAGTATATGTACCAGCGGCAGGAAGCGTTTTGTTATTCAGTTTTAACTTGAATTCACCAGCGCCTAATAAATCAAGAGCCAGAGGTACCCTTACTGTTTTACCGTTATTGAGGATCTGTGTTTCGCGCAATGCATTTCCGTTCATCGTATCTTTTGTATTTGCTGTAAATCCGCTTGGCAATGTAAATTCCATCACGCCAAGGCTGAGAAGCGTGTTTGGACGGTATGTCAATTCGATATCAGAGAAAGACCATTCTGTTTTGCTCGCTCCTGTAATTGTTGCAAACAATGAAGCTGTTGATTGGGCTCTCATCGTAGACTCAGTATGAGCAGAAGATGACTTAGATTCAGCTGCAAAAGAAGCTGAAGGTGCAGAAACGAGTAAACCGAGACTTAATACACTGATGGCCAAAGAAGATAATAACTTGCGTTTCATAACAAAAATTCCCCCTAATAAGTGATAAAGATTAAAGGCCTGCCTCTGCTTTCCACCTCCTCTTAAAGGCCAAATACAAATTTTACCTACATAAAATTACCATCAAATAAAATGGAAGTAAATGGGGTGTTTTTCCCGTATTTTTCAAATTTGTAGTAAATATAGTGAAAAAACAAAAAAACGTCCGGTTTTCCAGACGTTTTTTGATTATTTTGTTTCAATTGGTATAAATTTAAAAATCTCTCCGCTCTGCACCGATTCAGCGAGACGTTTCAGCCAATCGTAGTAGGCTTTAGAACTTTCCAGCTGCTCGTATAAACGCTGCGCTTCATTCTTCGTTTCCTCATTGAGTTCTTCCTTATGCAATATCTCTTGTAAATCAGCCTGAGCCTCCTCAATTGCTGATACATTCACCTGAACTTCACGTTCCCATTTTGGCGGAAAGAAATTTGTGAAAAATTTAAAGAAATCTTTTTCGGCTACAAATGTGTGCTTACGGATGCCTCGGTGAAATGTCTTTTTCACGACATTTAAATCCTGAAGCTTTTTGACACCCGTGCTCATGCTGGGCTTGCTCATTTGCAGCTCCTCCCGCATTTCGTCAAGCGTCATCTCGTCCCGCATGTACATCGTTCCATATAATATCCCGACACTTCGGGTAATTCCGTAAAGATCCATTGTTTCAGCAATGGAGTCAATAACAAGATCCCGTGCCTGTTCTATAGCTGCAAATTCTGGATTTTCATCCATACTGACCCTCTTTTCCTTTAGAAAATTAAATTTGTTAAGTCATTTCTTTATGTTCTTTATCTTAACGAAACCTAGAGAAAAGTCAAAATGAAAATCACAATTAGGGCTTTGACAGTTTAAAAACCATATGTTAGATTAAGGTTGTTAAAAACATTAAATTTTTATTTAACAAACTTTATTTTCGTCAAGGAGGACTTAGATGAGTCAAACATTATACATTGACGGTGAATGGATCAGTGCCGAAAAAGGGCAGGTCCGCAGTATTATTAATCCATTTAATCAAGAAGAAATTGCAACAGTTAGCGAGGGCGGACGTGAGGATGCCGTTAAAGCAATCGCTGCTGCACGAAGAGCTTTTGATGCAGGAGAGTGGCCTTCTCTTTCAGGGCTTGAACGCGGAAAAATAGTTCTGAAAATTGCGGAATTAATCAGACGCGATCTAGACGAGCTGGCCGAGCTCGAATCCCTTGATACGGGAAAAACACTTGAGGAAAGCAAAGCCGATATGGACGATATCGCCAATGTTTTTCAGTATTATGCTGGTCTGGCAGATAAAGATGGAGGAGAGATCATCTCATCTCCAATCCCTGACTCAGAAAGCAAAATCATCAGAGAGCCAATTGGCGTATGCGGACAAATCACGCCGTGGAATTATCCGCTTCTGCAAGCAAGCTGGAAAATCGCCCCGGCTTTAGCGGCAGGCAATACAATTGTCATGAAGCCGAGTGAAATCACACCGCTGACGACAATGAAAGTCTTTAAGCTGATGGAGGAAGCCGGGGTTCCAAAAGGTGTCGCAAACCTTGTGTTGGGACCGGGCGCCACAGTGGGTGACGAGCTTGCTGTAAACAAAGACGTTGACTTGATTTCGTTTACAGGCGGAATTGAAACAGGCAAAAAAATCATGCGGGCGGCAAGCGGCAACGTTAAAAAAATTGCGCTTGAGCTTGGAGGGAAAAATCCAAATATCGTCTTCAAAGACGCAGACCTGGAAGTCGCGGTTGATCAGGCGCTAAACGCCGTATTTTTCCACGCCGGCCAAGTATGCTCCGCCGGGTCCCGATTGCTTGTAGAAGAAGATATTCATGACCGATTTTTAGCAGAGCTTGTCAAGCGGGCGAAACGCATTAAACTCGGAAACGGTTTTCACGAAGAGACAGAAAGCGGTCCGCTTATCTCCGCGGAGCATAGAGCAAAGGTTGAAAAATATGTAGAGATCGGACTGGAAGAAGGTGCAAAACTGGAGACTGGCGGCAAACGTCCGGAAGATCCAGCACTTCAAAACGGTTTTTTCTATGAACCTACCATTTTCTCAAACTGTAAATCTGACATGAGAATTGTTCAGGAAGAAGTATTTGGGCCAGTATTAACAGTCGAAACATTCAGTTCTGAGGAAGAAGTAATCTCACTGGCGAATGATACGATTTACGGATTGGCCGGAGCTGTATGGTCGAAAGATATTGAAAAGTGTGAACGTGTAGCAGCCCGTTTGAGAATGGGAACGGTTTGGATTAACGATTTCCATCCGTACTTTGCGCAGGCGCCATGGGGCGGCTATAAGCAATCCGGGTTCGGACGGGAACTTGGAAAAATAGGGCTTGAAGAGTACACAGAAGTCAAACATGTCTATCGCAACACAAAACCGACAGCGGTTAATTGGTTCAATTCATAAGAAGGGGAGATTGATTATGACATTAAATATGAAAGTAGAAAGCATGCATAAATTTCACACATTTGAAATTCCGACTGTGATTAAGCACGGAATTGGCGCCGTCAACCATGTAGGAAAAGAAGTAGCTGGACTGGGTGTTTCAAAAGCATTGCTTGTTACAGACCCTGGAATTTATAAAGCCGGCGTCGCAGATCCTGTCATCGAGTCATTAAAAGGGGCAGGCATTGAAGTGGTGCTCTTTAATAAAGTTGAGCCAAACCCTCCTGTACGGCTTGTAAATGAAGGTTCTGAGCTTTACAAAAAAGAGAACTGCAACGGCTTGGTGGCAGTCGGAGGCGGAAGCTCCATGGATACAGCGAAGGCCATCGGGGTAGAAGCGACTCACGAGGGAAGCGTACTTGATTATGAAGCAGCCGAAGGAAAGAAACCGCTGGAGAACCGCATTCCTCCGCTTACGACAATTCCGACAACGGCTGGAACAGGCTCAGAGGTGACGCAATGGGCGGTTATTACAGATGAAGAAAGAGAATTCAAATTTAACACAGGCGGTCCGCTGATTGCTGCGCATTTGACTGTGATTGACCCAGAGCTTCACGTCTCAATGCCGCCGCACGTAACAGCAATGACGGGGATTGATGCTCTTGCTCACGCCATTGAGTGCTACACAATGAAATTTGCGCAGCCGATTACAGACGCAGTGGCGTTGATGGCGATTGAATATGCCGCTCACTACATTAAGAGAGCATTTGCTGACGGAGAAGATCTCGAAGCCAGATACGGAATGGCGCAAGCTGCTATGCTTGCCGGTCTTTCTTACGGCAGTGAATCAGCGGGTGCTGCTCACGCCATGAGCCAAACACTCGGCGGTATCATCCCGGTTGCTCACGGTCAATGTGTAGCGGCAATGATGGGCCCTGTTATGGAATACAACTGGAAGGGCTATCCGGAGAAATTTGCCCGTATCGCAAAAGCGTTCGGCATTGATACAAGCAATATGACAACAGAAGAAGCTGCAAAAGCATCTGTCAACTGGATGTACGATCTTGTGAAAGAGTTAGAAGTACCGACTTTAGAAGAACAAGGGGTATCGCCGGACATGATCGAGCGCTTGTCAAAAGAAGCAATGAAAGATCCGCAAACCTTCGGAAATCCTAGAGATTTAAATGAGAAAGCATATAACTGGATCTACAAACGCTGCTTTAATCTTACGCCAAAAACTGTATAATGCGATGATCCCGCTCCTTTACAGAGCGGGATTTTTTTGGATAATTGAACATAAGTGACAATCCTAGAGATGAAGGACGGTGCAAGCTTATGTGGAAACGCATGACCGCAAAAACGGAAGGCTTATATGTTGCAGATACAGAAAGCTTTGTAACAAAACAAATGGACAAGCTCGATTTTGATTATGGCGGCATTCCCGGCGACTTACATTTCGGCCTGACAAAAAAAGCTGGGGCCCGAGAGCCAATGTTTTCAAGAGGAACAGAAATTTTTAACCGCAGACAAATTTCAATTGTTTCAACAGAAGAATGTGACGAAATTGCTTTGAAAATGGGAGTCCCGAGTATTTTTCCCGAATGGCTCGGTGCAAATGTTGCAATTAGCGGTATACCTGATTTCACAACATTAAAAGAAGGAAGCCGGATTATATTTCCGAGCGGCGCCGCTTTACTGTGTGAGGGAGAAAATGATCCGTGTATCCAGCCGGGTGAAGTCATCCAGTCTTATTATCCGGACAAGCCAAAGCTTGCACCGGCTTTTGTCCGCCATGCGTTGGGGATAAGGGGCATTGTATGTATTGTCGAGAGACCCGGTGCCGTGTATGCGGGTGACGAAATAATCGTTTATTCATACCAGCGGAACATCAAACAAAAAGCAGAAAGAGTCTGAATAAATCAGACTCTTTCTATTTTCTCTTTAATTTCTTTGATCTGGCTGAGGTGGCGTTTTTCGTGATGGCCGATAAATTCGATCCATTGTCTGACGGTCAGCTCTTGAAACAAGGGATGCGGCAATACTCTCTCAAAATCTTCTTCTTTAAGAGAGGCAATAACAGCTGTCAGCTGCTCCCTTACAACATCAAGCTCCCGTTTCATTTGGCTGCCTGAAATAAAATCATGATCCGGTTCAAGATGGGCCGGCGCTTTCCGTTTATTGCTTCTATCCTGTGCGGCCGTAAGCGGTTTTTCCTCAATCTCCTTAACAGGCGCTTCCTTTACTCGTTCTTTCAGCATGTTTTGGGCGGTCATATCAATTTTCTTCAAATGATCAAGAACTTCCCGTATACTCCATTCATCAGAAGAAGGCTTTTGATTCAGCTTTTCATCGGAAAGTCCTTTGACTTCATTCCATGTTTCTAATCTGGCTTCATTAAAGATACTCATCATATCTCCTCCTGAAAAAACATTACCATATATAAGGGCATTTATCATGTATAAAGCACTGTGTCGGGAACATTTATCGAAACATTTTGAAACCTTTTCCTCTGTATCTCGTATAAAAGGTAACGACGGCCGTCGGTTAAAGTAGCAGCTTAGAAAGGATGAGAAAATTGGAGTTATACGGTATTCCTGTTCAAACGATTTACCTTTACACCCTTATCATAGCCGGAAGCCTCACGCTGCTATTTTTATTTTTCGGAGATGTGTTTGAAGGGCTGTCCGAAGCTATTCCGTTTTTACACCCGACATTGGTGCTCTCATTTTTCACATTTTTCTCCGCATCTGGATATATAGGCGAAACAGTTTTCCCCCTCTCCAGCCTGATTATTGCTCTAATATCCTGTCTTCTTTCGGTGCTGCTGGTGATATTGCTCCATTTATTTGTGCTTGTCCCTTTATCATCGGCAGAAGAATCATTGACTTATCGGGAAGATGATCTTAGAGGCAGACTCGGAAAAGTCATAACCGCTGTTCCGGTTGATGGATTTGGAGAAGTACTGATTGAAGGGATAGGCGGTACGATTTCAAAATCAGCGATCAGCTTTGAAAATGAACAGATCAGTTACGGAACAGTCGTTTTAGTTGTGGATGTCAAAAACGGAGTTCTTTCAGTTACTCCGCATGAACCTTTATAAAACAAGGAGGAATGTCATATGACAATGCCGATTATCATCGTCATCGCAGTTGTATTTTTTTTACTCATCGCACTTATAGCGGTATTTATTACAAAATATCGTACGGCAGGGCCTGATGAAGCGTTAATTGTTACAGGAAGTTATCTTGGAAATAAAAATGTTCACGTTGATGAGGGAGGCAACCGCCTGAAGATTGTTCGCGGAGGAGGAACCTTTGTTCTTCCGGTTTTTCAGCAGG
This sequence comes from Bacillus sp. FSL R5-0434, assembly GCF_038004745.1. Taxonomy (NCBI): domain Bacteria; kingdom Bacillati; phylum Bacillota; class Bacilli; order Caryophanales; family Bacillaceae; genus Bacillus; species Bacillus sp. FSL R5-0434. Next base: position 3,045,245 of record NZ_JBBORV010000001.1, on the reverse strand, counting down.
CTGAGCCGCTAAGTCTGTTATCAAGCAAACTCGATGTATCGACACCTGAAGTGTATACCGAGCAAGGTGTGCCTGTAATGGCAGACGGAACTGCAATTATTAAAATCGGCGGCTCTATTGGAGAAATCGCCACAGCAGCCGAACAATTTTTAGGAAAGTCAAAAGAAGACCGTGAGCAGGAGGCCCGTGAGGTACTGGAAGGCCACCTCCGTTCCATTCTCGGGTCTATGACAGTAGAAGAAATTTATAAAAACCGCGAAAAATTCTCTCAAGAAGTGCAGCGTGTCGCTTCGCAGGATCTTGCGAAGATGGGTCTTGTGATTGTCTCCTTTACCATTAAAGATGTCCGTGATAAAAACGGCTATCTTGAATCACTAGGTAAACCGAGAATTGCGCAGGTAAAACGTGATGCTGACATTGCAACCGCAGAGGCCGATAAAGAAACAAGAATTAAGAGGGCGGAAGCCGATAAAGAAGCCAAAAAATCAGAGCTTGAACGAGCGACGGAAATTGCCGAAGCTGAAAAAATCAATCAGCTTAAAATGGCTGAATACCGGCGAGATCAAGATACAGCAAAAGCCAACGCTGACCAGGCATACGATTTGGAAACAGCCAAAGCACGCCAGCAGGTGACTGAGCAGGAAATGCAGGTCAAGATTATAGAACGCCAAAAACAAATTGAATTAGAAGAAAAAGAAATTCTCCGCCGTGAACGCCAGTATGATTCTGAAGTGAAGAAAAAAGCCGATGCAGACCGCTATTCAGTTGAGCAATCTGCCGCTGCTGAAAAAGCCAAACAGCTAGCCCAAGCCGATGCCAAGAAATACAGCATAGAAGCGATGGCGAAGGCTGAAGCTGAAAGGGTCAGAATTGACGGCCTTGCAAAAGCAGAAGCTGAAAAAGCAAAAGGTGAGACAGAGGCCGAGGTTATTCGCTTAAAAGGTCTTGCTGAAGCGGAAGCGAAAGAAAAAATTGCCGCTGCCTTTGAGCAGTACGGTCAGGCTGCGATTTTCGATATGATTGTCAAAATGCTTCCGGAATACGCGAAACAGGTATCAGCACCGCTTTCAAATATTGATAAGATCACCGTTGTTGATACAGGAGGAAACGGTGATTCAAGCGGCGCCAACAAAGTCACAAGCTATGCGACAAATTTAATGTCCAGTCTGCAAGAAAGCTTAAAAGCGTCTTCGGGAATCGACGTAAAAGAAATGATTGAGAACTTTTCAGGAAAAGGCAACATCAAACAGAGCATCAACGAACTGACAAATGAATTAAAAGAAACAAAACCTGTTCAAAAATCTGAATAACCATTGCGGAAAGGATTAGAGAATGAATGGTGACTATAAGAGAAGCACGACTAGATGATATAAAGGCAATCGCAAAAGTGCATGTTGACAGCTGGGTGACAACATACAGCGGCATTGTCTCCGCTGAATACTTAAATGGTTTGAACTACAAGGATTTTGAATCCAAATGGAAAAGCCGTTCATTAAAGGGGGTCTTTGTAGCAGAAGATGAAGAAGGTTCAGTATTCGGCTTTGCATCTTTTGGTCCAATTCGTTCAGAGCAGAGCGGCTATGACGGAGAGTTGTATGCCATTTACCTTTTAGAAGAAAAACAGCGGCAAGGTGCAGGCAGAGCGCTTTTGACAAAGGGAACAGATTTTTTGCTTGATCAGGGCTTTACGAGCATGTTTGTTTGGGTCGTAGAGGAGAATCCTTCGATTAAATTTTATCAGTCGTTTTCACCTGAAAGAGCAGCCGAGGATAGTTTTGAAATCGCAGGAGAAAGCATGAAAGAAGTAGGGTTCGGCTGGCCGGATCTTGCTTCATTAAAAAATCTACTTAACGGAAGATAAAAAACAACCCCCAGCGGAACGGCCGCTGGGGGTTGTTAGATTAAGCTTTTTCAGTTTTCAGCAAGCGCGGAGCTGTCATGAACAATAAACAAAGGACAATCGCACAGATAATGAATGACGGAACCATATAAGTAGCATTATAAGTTAATGAGTAGATCCATACCGGCGTTCCTTTTGGTGCAAAGCTGCCGAAAAATACAGCCCCTGAAATCACGTGTGCAGCATAACGCAGAAAACTGCCGATAAAAACTGCGCAAATAATTGATACGATCAATTTCCCTTTTGCTCTTGATAAGGCGGATTTGCGGATAGCGGAAGCGAAAAAGCCGCTTATGCCGACAGCGGCGAACGCTGCAATGTAATCAAGCAACAGCTGAACAGGGTGCTGAAGAAATAGATTTCCGATCGCAATTTGAACGAGACCTGTCAATAGACCGGTGGTAAGCCCCGCTTTAACTCCCCAGCGAAAAGAAATCAAAAAAATCGGAATCATCATGATGGATACCGACCCTCCTTGAGGCATACGGAGGAACATTCCGGAAACGATGTCTAAAATGACAGCAGCAGCAGTCATGATTGCAATTTCAATAAGACGTACCAGTTGTCTTGATTGAGCCATAAAAATCCCCTTCCATCGATAGACAATCCAAAAGGACAACAAAAAAGCAGCACGCGGAAGGATGAGGAAAGTTCCACGCACTGCTTACAATCTGCAATTCATTTGACTTTGCCACATCCCTACGCCAGCGTTAACTAACAGGTTCAAAGGGTCAGAACGAAACCGCTCACTCTCAGCTTTTATGCTCCCCTTGTGGTCATCGGATATTTAGTTCGTTTCTACTATACAAGAAAAAGGTTAAAACAACAAGATGACATTGCCTGTAGTAAATGTTCTTTAATAGATAAATGTTTTATAAAGCATTACAAGTTAGATAGAATAAAGATGATTACAGTTTTATTGTTTTATAGATTTTTTTAAAAAACTATTGCAATAAATAATTATAGGTGTTATATTATTAAACGTCGCTGATGAACAGCAGACAAAACAAGAAGCTTTAAACAACTTTTAAAAAAGTTGTTGACAATTAAGAAGCTGAGTGTTATATTAGTAAAGCTGCTTCATTGAGAGCGGTGATGATCTTTGAAAACTAAACAAGACAAAACGTACCTGTTAATTCAAGTTTTATTATAAATCGCACAGCGATGTGCGTAGTCAGTCAAACTGAGGTCTGCACGATGTAGATCACGCAGATGTTGCCACAGGATGTGGTGAACTTAATCTGCGATCCATTTATCGGAGAGTTTGATCCTGGCTCAGGACGAACGCTGGCGGCGTGCCTAATACATGCAAGTCGAGCGGACAGATGGGAGCTTGCTCCCTGATGTTAGCGGCGGACGGGTGAGTAACACGTGGGTAACCTGCCTGTAAGACTGGGATAACTCCGGGAAACCGGGGCTAATACCGGATGCTTGTTTGAACCGCATGGTTCAAACATAAAAGGTGGCTTCGGCTACCACTTACAGATGGACCCGCGGCGCATTAGCTAGTTGGTGAGGTAACGGCTCACCAAGGCAACGATGCGTAGCCGACCTGAGAGGGTGATCGGCCACACTGGGACTGAGACACGGCCCAGACTCCTACGGGAGGCAGCAGTAGGGAATCTTCCGCAATGGACGAAAGTCTGACGGAGCAACGCCGCGTGAGTGATGAAGGTTTTCGGATCGTAAAGCTCTGTTGTTAGGGAAGAACAAGTACCGTTCGAATAGGGCGGTACCTTGACGGTACCTAACCAGAAAGCCACGGCTAACTACGTGCCAGCAGCCGCGGTAATACGTAGGTGGCAAGCGTTGTCCGGAATTATTGGGCGTAAAGGGCTCGCAGGCGGTTCCTTAAGTCTGATGTGAAAGCCCCCGGCTCAACCGGGGAGGGTCATTGGAAACTGGGGAACTTGAGTGCAGAAGAGGAGAGTGGAATTCCACGTGTAGCGGTGAAATGCGTAGAGATGTGGAGGAACACCAGTGGCGAAGGCGACTCTCTGGTCTGTAACTGACGCTGAGGAGCGAAAGCGTGGGGAGCGAACAGGATTAGATACCCTGGTAGTCCACGCCGTAAACGATGAGTGCTAAGTGTTAGGGGGTTTCCGCCCCTTAGTGCTGCAGCTAACGCATTAAGCACTCCGCCTGGGGAGTACGGTCGCAAGACTGAAACTCAAAGGAATTGACGGGGGCCCGCACAAGCGGTGGAGCATGTGGTTTAATTCGAAGCAACGCGAAGAACCTTACCAGGTCTTGACATCCTCTGACAATCCTAGAGATAGGACGTCCCCTTCGGGGGCAGAGTGACAGGTGGTGCATGGTTGTCGTCAGCTCGTGTCGTGAGATGTTGGGTTAAGTCCCGCAACGAGCGCAACCCTTGATCTTAGTTGCCAGCATTCAGTTGGGCACTCTAAGGTGACTGCCGGTGACAAACCGGAGGAAGGTGGGGATGACGTCAAATCATCATGCCCCTTATGACCTGGGCTACACACGTGCTACAATGGACAGAACAAAGGGCAGCGAAACCGCGAGGTTAAGCCAATCCCACAAATCTGTTCTCAGTTCGGATCGCAGTCTGCAACTCGACTGCGTGAAGCTGGAATCGCTAGTAATCGCGGATCAGCATGCCGCGGTGAATACGTTCCCGGGCCTTGTACACACCGCCCGTCACACCACGAGAGTTTGTAACACCCGAAGTCGGTGAGGTAACCTTTATGGAGCCAGCCGCCGAAGGTGGGACAGATGATTGGGGTGAAGTCGTAACAAGGTAGCCGTATCGGAAGGTGCGGCTGGATCACCTCCTTTCTAAGGATATTTACGGAATATAAGACCTTGGGTCTTATAAACAGAACGTTCCCTGTCTTGTTTAGTTTTGAAGGATCATTCCTTCGAAACGTGTTCTTTGAAAACTAGATAACAGTAGACATCACATTCAATTAGTAACACAAGATATCACATAGTGATTCTTTTTAACGGTTAAGTTAGAAAGGGCGCACGGTGGATGCCTTGGCACTAGGAGCCGATGAAGGACGGGACGAACACCGATATGCTTCGGGGAGCTGTAAGCAAGCTTTGATCCGGAGATTTCCGAATGGGGAAACCCACCACTCGTAATGGAGTGGTATCCATATCTGAATTCATAGGATATGAGAAGGCAGACCCGGGGAACTGAAACATCTAAGTACCCGGAGGAAGAGAAAGCAAATGCGATTCCCTGAGTAGCGGCGAGCGAAACGGGATTAGCCCAAACCAAGAGGCTTGCCTCTTGGGGTTGTAGGACACTCTATACGGAGTTACAAAGGAACGAGGTAGATGAAGAGGTCTGGAAAGGCCCGCCATAGGAGGTAACAGCCCTGTAGTCAAAACTTCGTTCTCTCCAGAGTGGATCCTGAGTACGGCGGAACACGTGAAATTCCGTCGGAATCCGGGAGGACCATCTCCCAAGGCTAAATACTCCCTAGTGACCGATAGTGAACCAGTACCGTGAGGGAAAGGTGAAAAGCACCCCGGAAGGGGAGTGAAAGAGATCCTGAAACCGTGTGCCTACAAGTAGTCAGAGCCCGTTAACGGGTGATGGCGTGCCTTTTGTAGAATGAACCGGCGAGTTACGATCCCGTGCAAGGTTAAGCAGAAGATGCGGAGCCGCAGCGAAAGCGAGTCTGAATAGGGCGCATGAGTACGTGGTCGTAGACCCGAAACCAGGTGATCTACCCATGTCCAGGGTGAAGTTCAGGTAACACTGAATGGAGGCCCGAACCCACGCACGTTGAAAAGTGCGGGGATGAGGTGTGGGTAGGGGTGAAATGCCAATCGAACCTGGAGATAGCTGGTTCTCTCCGAAATAGCTTTAGGGCTAGCCTCAAGGTAAGAGTCTTGGAGGTAGAGCACTGATTGGACTAGGGGCCCCTACCGGGTTACCGAATTCAGTCAAACTCCGAATGCCAATGACTTATCCTTGGGAGTCAGACTGCGAGTGATAAGATCCGTAGTCGAAAGGGAAACAGCCCAGACCGCCAGCTAAGGTCCCAAAGTATACGTTAAGTGGAAAAGGATGTGGAGTTGCTTAGACAACCAGGATGTTGGCTTAGAAGCAGCCACCATTTAAAGAGTGCGTAATAGCTCACTGGTCGAGTGACTCTGCGCCGAAAATGTACCGGGGCTAAACGTATCACCGAAGCTGCGGACTGTTCTTCGAACAGTGGTAGGAGAGCGTTCTAAGGGCTGTGAAGCCAGACCGGAAGGACTGGTGGAGCGCTTAGAAGTGAGAATGCCGGTATGAGTAGCGAAAGAGGGGTGAGAATCCCCTCCACCGAATGCCTAAGGTTTCCTGAGGAAGGCTCGTCCGCTCAGGGTTAGTCGGGACCTAAGCCGAGGCCGAAAGGCGTAGGCGATGGACAACAGGTTGATATTCCTGTACCACCTCCTCACCATTTGAGTAATGGGGGGACGCAGGAGGATAGGGTAAGCGCGGTATTGGATATCCGCGTCCAAGCAGTTAGGCTGGGAAATAGGCAAATCCGTTTCCCATAAGGCTGAGCTGTGATGGCGAGCGAAATATAGTAGCGAAGTTCCTGATTCCACACTGCCAAGAAAAGCCTCTAGCGAGGTGAGAGGTGCCCGTACCGCAAACCGACACAGGTAGGCGAGGAGAGAATCCTAAGGTGATCGAGAGAACTCTCGTTAAGGAACTCGGCAAAATGACCCCGTAACTTCGGGAGAAGGGGTGCTCTGTTAGGGTGCAAGCCCGAGAGAGCCGCAGTGAATAGGCCCAGGCGACTGTTTAGCAAAAACACAGGTCTCTGCGAAGCCGTAAGGCGAAGTATAGGGGCTGACGCCTGCCCGGTGCTGGAAGGTTAAGAGGAGCGCTTAGCGTAAGCGAAGGTGCGAATTGAAGCCCCAGTAAACGGCGGCCGTAACTATAACGGTCCTAAGGTAGCGAAATTCCTTGTCGGGTAAGTTCCGACCCGCACGAAAGGCGCAACGATCTGGGCACTGTCTCAACGAGAGACTCGGTGAAATTATAGTACCTGTGAAGATGCAGGTTACCCGCGACAGGACGGAAAGACCCCGTGGAGCTTTACTGCAGCCTGATATTGAATGTTGGTACAGCTTGTACAGGATAGGTAGGAGCCTTGGAAACCGGAGCGCCAGCTTCGGTGGAGGCATCGGTGGGATACTACCCTGGCTGTATTGACCTTCTAACCCGCCGCCCTTATCGGGCGGGGAGACAGTGTCAGGTGGGCAGTTTGACTGGGGCGGTCGCCTCCTAAAAGGTAACGGAGGCGCCCAAAGGTTCCCTCAGAATGGTTGGAAATCATTCGCAGAGTGTAAAGGCACAAGGGAGCTTGACTGCGAGACCTACAAGTCGAGCAGGGACGAAAGTCGGGCTTAGTGATCCGGTGGTTCCGCATGGAAGGGCCATCGCTCAACGGATAAAAGCTACCCCGGGGATAACAGGCTTATCTCCCCCAAGAGTCCACATCGACGGGGAGGTTTGGCACCTCGATGTCGGCTCATCGCATCCTGGGGCTGTAGTCGGTCCCAAGGGTTGGGCTGTTCGCCCATTAAAGCGGTACGCGAGCTGGGTTCAGAACGTCGTGAGACAGTTCGGTCCCTATCCGTCGCGGGCGCAGGAAATTTGAGAGGAGCTGTCCTTAGTACGAGAGGACCGGGATGGACGCACCGCTGGTGTACCAGTTGTTCTGCCAAGGGCATCGCTGGGTAGCTATGTGCGGACGGGATAAGTGCTGAAAGCATCTAAGCATGAAGCCCCCCTCAAGATGAGATTTCCCATTCCGCAAGGAAGTAAGATCCCTGAAAGATGATCAGGTTGATAGGTCTGAGGTGGAAGTGTGGCGACACATGGAGCTGACAGATACTAATCGATCGAGGACTTAACCTAATTTCTAATGATGTCACACCTGTTATCTAGTTTTGAGAGAACACTCTCAATTGTTTGGTGGCGATAGCGAAGAGGTCACACCCGTTCCCATGCCGAACACGGAAGTTAAGCTCTTCAGCGCCGATGGTAGTCGGGGGTTTCCCCCTGTGAGAGTAGGACGCTGCCAAGCAATTGCACGTTAGTGCAATTATGGAGGATTAGCTCAGCTGGGAGAGCATCTGCCTTACAAGCAGAGGGTCGGCGGTTCGAGCCCGTCATCCTCCACCATTCTTACTATACATAATATGTTTACATATGAGCCGGTGTAGCTCAATTGGTAGAGCAACTGACTTGTAATCAGTAGGTTGGGGGTTCAAGTCCTCTTGCCGGCACCACTATTATATGATATAATACTCAAGTCTCTTGTAAGAAGAGCCATTAGCTCAGTTGGTAGAGCATCTGACTTTTAATCAGAGGGTCGAAGGTTCGAGTCCTTCATGGCTCACCATTTATATGTTGCGGATGTGGCGGAATTGGCAGACGCGCTAGAATCAGGCTCTAGTGTCTTTACAGACGTGGGGGTTCAAGTCCCTTCATCCGCACCATTTCTGCGGAAGTAGTTCAGTGGTAGAACACCACCTTGCCAAGGTGGGGGTCGCGGGTTCGAATCCCGTCTTCCGCTCCAACTATACCATCCACGCCGGGGTGGTGGAATTGGCAGACACACAGGACTTAAAATCCTGCGGTAGGTGACTACCGTGCCGGTTCAAGTCCGGCCCTCGGCATTATAATTTGCGCCCGTAGCTCAATTGGATAGAGCGTTTGACTACGGATCAAAAGGTTAGGGGTTCGACTCCTCTCGGGCGCGCCATAATCTACATGAAATCGGGAAGTAGCTCAGCTTGGTAGAGCACATGGTTTGGGACCATGGGGTCGCAGGTTCGAATCCTGTCTTCCCGACCATTCTTGGGGCCTTAGCTCAGCTGGGAGAGCGCCTGCTTTGCACGCAGGAGGTCAGCGGTTCGATCCCGCTAGGCTCCACTTGATTTCAATATATGATTTGGCGGTGTAGCTCAGCTGGCTAGAGCGTACGGTTCATACCCGTGAGGTCGGGGGTTCGATCCCCTCCGCCGCTACCAAAGGACCTTTAGCTCAGTTGGTTAGAGCAGACGGCTCATAACCGTCCGGTCGTAGGTTCGAGTCCTACAAGGTCCACCACAATACGGAGGAATACCCAAGTCTGGCTGAAGGGATCGGTCTTGAAAACCGACAGGGGTGTCAAAGCCCGCGGGGGTTCGAATCCCTCTTCCTCCGCCATATATATTCTTGCATTTTATCATCGCGGGGTGGAGCAGTTCGGTAGCTCGTCGGGCTCATAACCCGAAGGTCGCAGGTTCAAATCCTGCCCCCGCAACCAAACAAATATATCCTTTTAAATAAGGAGCGCCCGATGGGTGCAACTAATTAAAATGGTCCGGTAGTTCAGTTGGTTAGAATGCCTGCCTGTCACGCAGGAGGTCGCGGGTTCGAGTCCCGTCCGGACCGCCATTTAAATAATAAGGCTCGGTAGCTCAGTTGGTAGAGCAACGGACTGAAAATCCGTGTGTCGGCGGTTCGATTCCGTCCCGAGCCACCATTTACAAATATATATATTTTGGCGGTTGTGGCGAAGTGGTTAACGCACCAGATTGTGGCTCTGGCATTCGTGGGTTCGATTCCCATCAATCGCCCCAAAAAATTGCGGGTGTAGTTTAGTGGTAAAACCTCAGCCTTCCAAGCTGATGTCGTGGGTTCGATTCCCATCACCCGCTCCATTTCTATATCGTCATGGGCCTGTAGCTCAGCTGGTTAGAGCGCACGCCTGATAAGCGTGAGGTCGATGGTTCGAGTCCATTCAGGCCCACCATACCATGACTTTTACGTTCCACAGTAGCTCAGTGGTAGAGCTATCGGCTGTTAACCGATCGGTCGCAGGTTCGAATCCTGCCTGTGGAGCCATATGGAGAAGTACTCAAGTGGCTGAAGAGGCGCCCCTGCTAAGGGTGTAGGTCGTGTAAGCGGCGCGAGGGTTCAAATCCCTCCTTCTCCGCCATGACGGCCCGTTGGTCAAGCGGTTAAGACACCGCCCTTTCACGGCGGTAACACGGGTTCGAATCCCGTACGGGTCATCCTGAAACCTTGCATATCCTGCAAGGTTTTTTTGTTTTCTAAAACTATATGATATGCGTCTGATTTTGTTTTTTATTCTATATCAAATTTACAACAAAAAACTCCATATCTTTTGTTTTTCTTCAGAAAATGAAGTTTTATGTCAATAAATATAAGCGCTTTCTAGAAAGGGCTTTTTTTTATTTCTACGAATAAATAATATAAATGAAAACTATGATGTCAGAAAGGATGATTACATGGCCGCTGCCAGCCCAACAGCACATGATGTTTATCTTTTTCACGAAGGCAGTCTGTTTAAAAGCTATCAGCTGTTTGGCTCGCATTATCGCGAGCTGAATGGCCAAAGCGGGTATGAATTTTGTGTGTGGGCGCCTCATGCGTCAGAAGTTCGAGTGGCTGGAGATTTTAACAGCTGGTCAGGTGAGCTTCATGTTATGCAGAAAGTTAATGATCATGGCATTTGGACGTTATTTGTTCCAGGTTTGAAAGAAAAGGAACGATATAAGTATGAAATCGTGACAAATAGCGGAGAGACCATGCTGAAGGCAGACCCGTATGCTTTTTATTCAGAAGTAAGACCGAATACGGCGTCTCTTACTTACGATCTTGCAGGGTACAGCTGGAATGATCAAAAGTGGCAGAAGAAGCAAAAAGCTAAAACGATATATGAAAAGCCGGTTTTTATTTATGAGCTTCATCTTGGTTCATGGAAGAAGCATCCCGATGGCACGCTTTACTCCTATGAAGAATTAGGCCAGTTTCTTATTCCTTATATCAAAGAGCAGGGATTTACCCATATCGAGCTGCTGCCCGTTTATGAACATCCTTATGATCGCTCTTGGGGTTATCAAGCAACGGGGTATTACAGCCCGACAAGCCGATTTGGCACGCCTCATGATTTGATGAGGTTTGTTGATGAATGCCATCAGGCAAACATCGGCGTCATACTTGATTGGGTCCCCGGACATTTTTGTAAAGATTCGCATGGGCTTTATATGTTTGATGGAGCGCCGCTTTACGAATATCAAAAAGAGCGTGACAGGGAGAACTGGCTGTGGGGCACCGCTAACTTTGATTTAGGAAAACCGGAAGTTCATAGTTTTTTAATTTCTAATGCGTTGTACTGGGCGGAATTCTATCATATAGATGGTTTTAGGGTCGATGCCGTGGCTAATATGCTGTATTGGCCAAATCAGGATGAACGCCATACGAATCTCTATGCAGTTGAATTTTTAAAAAAGCTAAATCAAACAATGCGGGAGGCATATCCGCATGTCATGATGATAGCGGAAGATTCCACCGAATGGCCTCAAGTAACAGGTTCTGTTGAGGAAGGGGGACTCGGCTTTCATTTTAAATGGAATATGGGCTGGATGAATGATGTGCTGAAATATATGGAGACGCCTGCTGAACAAAGGCGGCACTGCCATCAGCTTGTGTCTTTTTCCTTGCTTTATGCGTTTAGTGAACATTTTGTATTGCCATTTTCTCATGACGAAGTCGTCTATGGAAAAAAATCACTTCTTCATAAAATGTCTGGCGACTATTGGCAGAAATTTGCCCAATATCGGCTTTTACTCGGTTATATGACGGCTCATCCCGGAAAAAAACTCATTTTTATGGGATCAGAATTTGCCCAATTCGATGAATGGAAAGATACAGAGCAGCTTGATTGGTTTTTGAACTCCTTCCCCATGCATCAAAAAGCAAGTGTTTTTACTCAAGATCTTCTCCGCCTTTATCAAAAAAGCAAAATCCTTTATGAAAATGACCATCGTGCTCAATCATTTGAATGGATTGATGTCCACAATGAGGAGCAATCAATCTTTTCTTTTATTCGGTATGGCAGACGGCACGGTGAGGCGCTTATCATCTTATGTAATTTTACACCCTCGGTCTATCATCAATACGATGTTGGCGTTCCCTTTCTTACCCAATATATCGAAGTGTTGAACAGTGATAATGAAAAATATGGGGGCTCAGGTCAATTGAATAAAAAGCCGTTGGCAGCCAAAGCTGGAGCTGTTCATCACAAACCGTGCTATATCACAATGACAATCCCCCCTTATGGCATTTCGATTATGCGGGCGGTGAAAAAAAGAGGAGAGATAAATGAATGAAAAAACAATGTGTGGCTATGCTCCTTGCCGGCGGGAAGGGCAGCCGTCTCAGCGGATTAACAAAAAACATGGCAAAACCGGCCGTATCTTTTGGGGGAAAATACAGGATTATTGATTTTACGCTCAGCAACTGTTCGAATTCAGGCATAGACACAGTAGGCATCTTAACGCAATATCAGCCGCTGGAGCTGAATTCCTATATTGGCATTGGCAGTGCATGGGATCTTGACAGGCACAATGGCGGCGTTACGGTATTGCCTCCTTATGCTGAGTCATCCGAAGTGAAATGGTATAAAGGGACGGCAAGCGCAATTTATGAAAATCTCAATTACCTGAACCAGTACGATCCTGAGTATGTGCTGATCTTATCAGGCGATCACATTTATAAAATGGACTACGGCAAAATGCTTGATTTTCATATTGAAAAGAAAGCGGATGTGACCATCTCCGTGATTGAAGTAGGATGGGAAGAAGCGAGCCGATTCGGCATCATGAAGACAAATGTAGACGGGATAATCACACATTTTGATGAAAAGCCTAAATTTCCAAAGAGCAATTTGGCATCCATGGGTATTTATATTTTCAATTGGCCGCTCTTGAAGCAATACCTTGAGATGGATGACCGGAATCCGTATTCAAGCCATGACTTCGGCAAAGACATCATTCCTTTGCTTTTGGAGGAGAAAAAGAAGCTTTCCGCTTATCCGTTTAAAGGATATTGGAAGGATGTCGGCACGGTGCAGAGCTTATGGGAAGCCAATATGGATTTGCTGAAAGACCAGTCTGAGCTAAGGCTGTTTGAACGCAATTGGAAGATTTACTCTGTCAATCCGAATCAGCCTCCGCAATTTATTTCGCCTGAGGCGCAGGTTCATGACTCACTTGTGAATGAGGGGTGTGTTGTTTATGGGAATGTGTCTCACTCCGTTCTATTTCAAGGTGTCACCGTCGGTAAGCACGCAACGGTCAAGCGTTCAGTGATTATGCCGGATGTGACAATCGGTGAGCATGTCGTGATTGAGAATGCTATCGTGCCCAAGGGCTTAGTGCTTCCGGATGGCGCAGTGATTAAATCTGAAAAAGACATTCAGGAGGTACTGCTTGTTTCGGAGGAATTTGTAGAGAAAGAATTGATTTAATGACTGAAGAGGAGGCAGAATCAGTTGATCAATAATCAAATGTTAGGTGTTATAGATGAAACCACATATAAGCATTCTCTTCAGGATTTAACCGCCCAGCGGTCGCTTGGTGCGATTCCTTTTGCTGGCAGATACCGTTTGATAGATTTTATGCTGTCCAATATGGTGAATGCGGACATTAGGAGTGTGGCGATTTTTCCGAAATATCGCTACCGGTCTCTTATGGATCACCTTGGAGCAGGGAAGGAATGGGATTTGCACCGAAAAAAGGACGGCCTCTTTTTTTTTCCGTCACCGCATTTGCATGATGAGTATAATGAATTCGGTTCATTTCGCCAGTTTTCTGATCATCTTGATTACTTTCATAGAAGCACACAGCAATATGCCGTCATCACCAACAGCCATACTGTATGCAACATTCAATTTCAATACGTGCTGAAAAGACATCAGGAGGCGGGCTGTGACATTACCGAGGTCTTTCAGGACGGTCAGTCGCTGCAAATCTATATCATGTCTTCTGAACTCTTGAAAGATCTGATTTATGGACATATTGAAAAAGGATACAGAACCATTCAGGAGGTTGTTGAAAAAGAAGCCCCCGCATTGACCATTTGCCCATATGAATATTCGGGGTATGCAGCTGTTATTGATTCTGTAGAAAAGTATTATACCCACAGTATGGAGCTTATTCAGCCGCGTTTTTGGCAGCAGGTGTTTTTGCCTCAGCAGCCGATTTATACAAAAGTGAAGGATGAGCCCCCAACGAAATACGGGAAGAACAGCACTGTTAGAAATTCTTTAGTGGCAAACGGCTGTGTGCTTGAGGGGGAGGTCGAAAACTGCATTTTGTTCAGGGCGGTGCATGTCGGGAAAGGCACAAAGCTGAAAAACTGCATTATTATGCAAAAAACGCAGATTGGTGAGGATTGTTTGCTGGAGCAGGTGATTGCTGATAAAGATGTCAAAATCGGCAATACAACTGAAGCTGCGGGAACGGAGGAGCAGCCGCTCGTATTAAAAAAAGGTTTGGTGCAAGGAGAGCTGATGAATTCTTGAAGGTGTTATTTGCTGTCTCAGAATGTATCCCGTTTGTAAAATCAGGAGGCCTGGCCGATGTGGCCGGCGCGCTGCCCAAAGTGCTTTCTCGTCTTGGGAACGACGTAGCGGTGATCATGCCGAAATACAGTCAAATTCCTGATCCTTGGAAAAAGCGTATGAAGAAAACAGCTGAATGTACGGTTGCTGTTGGCTGGCGTCAGCAATATTGCGGGATTGAACATTTGGCTGAAGATGGTGTGAATTATTATTTTATCGACAATAAATATTATTTCTCAAGGGATTCCCTGTACGGGCATTTTGACGATGGGGAGCGGTTTGCTTATTTTTCAAGAGCTGTGCTGGAAGCGGCAGAAGCAGTGAGTTTTCAAGCCGATATCATTCATACTCATGACTGGCATACAGCGATGGTCAATTACTTGTTGAAAGAGGAATACAGCAAGCGCCCTTTTTATAAGCAGATGAAAAGTGTGCTCACGATCCATAACTTGCAGTTTCAAGGTATATTCCCGCCTGAGGTGACACATGACTTGCTCGGTCTGGACATGAGTCATTTTCATTATGAGAGATTAGAATGCAATGGATTTGTTAATTTTATGAAAGCAGGGATTCTCGCTGCTGATCATGTAACAACGGTGAGCCCGACTTATAGAAATGAAATCTTAACGCCGTATTACGGCGAGCAGCTTGAGCCAGTTTTGCAGCATAGGGAAAAAGATTTAACAGGGATCTTAAACGGTATTGATGACTCTTTCTATCAGACAGAGAGCGATCCGTATATTGAGATGCATTACGATCCTGAACGTCTTGATTTAAAGGAAGAAAATAAAACGAAGCTCCAGCGGCGGATGGGCCTTCCGGAACGAAAAGATATTCCGCTGATTAGTATGGTAACAAGGCTGACCAAACAGAAGGGGCTTGATCTTGTTAAGAGAATGATGCACGAGCTGCTGGGGGAGAGAGACATACAGCTGATTGTGCTCGGTACGGGAGAGCGGGAATTTGAGGACTACTTCCGGTACATTGAATTTGCATTTCACGATAAATGCAGGGCGTATATTGGGTTTGATGAGCCGCTTGCC
This sequence comes from Bacillus sp. FSL R5-0434, assembly GCF_038004745.1. Taxonomy (NCBI): domain Bacteria; kingdom Bacillati; phylum Bacillota; class Bacilli; order Caryophanales; family Bacillaceae; genus Bacillus; species Bacillus sp. FSL R5-0434. The sequence goes on along the minus strand of NZ_JBBORV010000001.1, from coordinate 3,029,901 downwards.
CATCAGATTTATGCGGGCTCGGATTTGTTTCTGATGCCGTCGAAATTTGAGCCGTGCGGTCTGGGGCAGATGATCGCGCTTCAATATGGCGCTATTCCGATTGTCAGAGAAACAGGCGGGCTTTATGACACTGTCCGTTCCTACCGGGAGGAAGAGGGCACAGGCAACGGTTTTACGTTCTCAGCCTTTAATGCTCACGATCTGAAATTTACGATCGAGAGGGCGCTGTCGTTTTATCGCCAAAAGGATGTATGGAAGAGCATTATGAAGACCGCAATGAATGCAGATTACAGCTGGAAACAATCAGCCAAACAGTTTCAGCGCATTTTCGAGCATGTGACAAGGAGTGGACGGGATGTTCTCGAGTAAAGAACGCTTTGCAGCCTTATTTTTAAAGCGTCTGGAAATGACGTGCGGGAAAAGCTTTAAGGACTCTTCCAGGCTTGATCAATATAAAACCTTAGGCAATATGATCAGAGAGTACATCAGCGCTGATTGGATCCAGACAAATGAAAGAAGCAGGTCCAATTCCGGAAAGCAGACATATTATTTGTCGATTGAATTTCTTCTCGGACAGCTCCTTGAACAAAATTTAATGAATCTCGGTATTCGGGATGTAGTGGAAGCGGGTCTGAAAGAGATCGGCATCAGTTTAGACGAGATCCTTTATATGGAGAGTGATGCAGGGCTTGGGAATGGCGGTCTGGGGCGATTGGCAGCTTGTTTCTTAGATTCTCTGGCTTCGTTAAACTTGCCTGGGCATGGGATGGGGATTCGCTATAAGCATGGCTTATTTGAACAAAAAATTGTTGACGGGCATCAGGTTGAGCTGCCTGAGCAATGGCTGAAAAACGGAAATGTGTGGGAAGTAAGAAATGCTGATCAAGCGGTTGACGTGCCGTTTTGGGGCGAGGTGCATATGACTGAAAAAAACGGCCGTCTGCATTTTCGTCATGAGCAAGCAACAATCATTACCGCCGTTCCTTATGATATCCCGATCATCGGATATGATACGTGCACAGTCAACACATTAAGGCTTTGGAACGCCGAGCCTTATGCGCATTATCACGGCGGCAATATTTTGTCTTATAAACGGGAAACAGAAGCTGTATCTGAATTTTTATACCCTGATGACACGCATGACGAGGGTAAGATATTACGGCTGAAGCAGCAGTATTTTTTAGTTTGTGCAAGTTTAAAAAGCATTGTGAACAATTACCGCAAAACGAATCAATCATTATATGGCCTGCATAAAAAAGTAAGCATTCATATTAATGACACCCATCCTGCACTTGCTGTGCCTGAACTGATGCGGATTTTGCTTGATGAAGAAAACATGAGCTGGGATGATGCCTGGCATATCACGGTACATACGATTTCTTACACGAATCATACGACACTGTCAGAAGCGCTTGAAAAATGGCCGATTCATTTATTTAAGCCGTTGCTCCCGCGAATGTATATGATTATTGAAGAGATTAATGAGAGGTTTTGCAGAGCGGTTTGGGAGAAGTATCCCGGTGACTGGAAAAGGATAGAGGATATGGCGATTACGGCGCACGGAGTTGTCAAAATGGCTCATCTCGCAATAGTGGGAAGCTACAGTGTAAACGGAGTTGCCAAAATTCATTCCGACATTCTAAAGGAACGAGAGATGCGTCATTTTCATTTGATGTTTCCGAATCGGTTTAACAATAAAACAAATGGAATTGCCCATAGGCGCTGGCTGTTAAAAGCCAATCCCGGCTTGTCTGCGATGATAACGGATGCGATAGGCGATGAATGGATAAAACAGCCTGAATCCTTGATTCGGCTGGAACCATACGCTACTGATCCCGCTTTTATTGAGCAGTTCCAAAACAACAAAAGCAGAAAAAAGCAAGAGCTTGCTGATCTGATTTTTTGCACGGCCGGAGTGGCTGTAAATCCGGACAGCATATTTGACGTACAGGTGAAACGGCTTCATGCGTATAAACGGCAGCTGCTGAATGTTCTTCATATTATGTATTTGTATAACCGCCTGAAGGAGGATTCGGGATTTTCTATTTATCCGCAAACCTTTATTTTCGGAGCAAAGGCTTCACCAAGCTATCATTACGCGAAGAAAATCATTAAACTGATTCATTCCGTTGCGGAGAAAGTAAATTATGACCCGGCGGTGAGGCAGCTGCTCAAGGTGGTTTTTTTAGAAAATTACAGGGTCTCTATGGCAGAGCAGATTTTTCCGGCATCAGATGTAAGTGAACAAATTTCGACTGCAAGCAAGGAAGCGTCCGGTACAGGAAATATGAAGTTTATGATGAATGGTGCGCTGACAATCGGCACGCATGACGGGGCGAATATTGAAATGCTGCAACGGGTCGGAGCTGATTGTGTTTACACTTTTGGTTTGAAAGCGGATGACGTTCTTTCCTACCAGGAAAACGGAGGCTACAGATCAAGGGAGTATTATCAGCATGACCGCAGAATCAGGCAGGTAGCAGATCAGCTGATCAACGGTTTTTTTGAAGGTGAAGCCGATGAATTTGAATCCATCTATGATTCGCTGCTGCCGCATAATGACGAGTATTTTGTATTGAAGGATTTCAGTTCATACGCGGATGCCCAGGAGCGTATTCAAGCCGATTATCAAGATCGGCGAAAGTGGTCAGAGCGTTCGATTTTAAACATTGCCCATTCAGGTTATTTTTCAAGCGACCGGACGATTCACGAATATGCGAAACACATTTGGAGAATTAAGCCGATGGTGTAAAAAAGCCGCTATTTGAGCGGCTTTTTTTGTTCAAAGATTCATTGAATAGATCGTAAAGGATAAGACAGTTGCAAAGGCACTCCATAAAAAATAAGGCACTAGAAGCCAGCTTGCGGCCCTGCTGTATACTTTTGCAATGATGATTACAACCAGCGCTGTTATGGCGACAAGCATGCAGTCAATGGATGCGGCAAGGAGATTCTTTTGCGTAAACTGAAAATAACTGAATGCCTGATTAAGCACATAATTGATCAAAAACGCCAGCCAAAAGCTTTTGGCTTTTTTAAATGAACATTTGGCAAAAACAATGGCAGCTGAAAGAGAAATCAGTGCAAACAGGACGGCCCAGATGATGCCGATCGTTGACCCGCTTGGCGTCCAGTCTGGCTTTTTCAGTGAATGATACCAACTTTGGTCGATCGGAAATAGAAAGTCTGCGGCTGAAAACAGTGCGTATGTAATGATAAAAACTACGATTGCGCCGAACATCTTTTTCATATATTTCCCTCCGGTATGTATTTGTTTTACATGTAGGTTTACCCTTTATCTTGGATAGATCAAACCCCTGATATGCGGGGGAGATGATGTAGAGAGCTGCTCTAATGCGGTCATTTATGAAAACAAAAAAGAGAACCCCCTTTGCCTGGGGGTTCAATCTGCATGGAGATCGCCAAACGTCGTCATGATGCCTTCTTCATCCAGCTCTTCCTCATAACGTTCATGTGCCCTGCTTGGATACACTGTAATTTCTTTGCCTGTAATATCTGTGGCAATGAAATTCTCATATGATTCTGTATTGCCGATATTTTCTTCGGCATTCATCGTCATATCATCATAGCTGAGCGGCGGATTTTCCATGTCTTGCGGTGTTTCTGAGTTTCCGTATTTTTCAACGTCCTGGTAGGAATCTTCACTGTCGTAAGGCGCTCTGATTTCTTCATCATCGTCAAATTCAAATTGCCCGAAGGGTGTTTCTTCTTCGATCGGACGGTCTTTGGAAACAACATCCTGTGATGAATATTCCGCGAGCGTTGTAGCAGTCGGAAGCGCTTCTAGGCGTTCATAAGGAATTTCCTTTCCGCTGACCTCACAAATCCCGTACGTGCCGTTTTCTATCGCCTTCAATGAATGCTCAATGTCCCGGAGATGCTCCCGTTCATGCAAATCAAGAGCAATGTCTTTTTCTCGCTCATAAAGCTCTGTCGCCTGATCGCCTGGATGGTTGTCATAAGCAGAAAGCTCACCCCACGAATCATATGGAAAAGCGGAATTGAGCTGAAAATGGTCATTGTCTTTGAAGCGGTTCAATATATCTTCTTTCGTTTGTTCAAGTTCCTTTTTTAAATGCTGAAGCTGTTCGTTTGTAAGCAATATGATCGCCTCGTTTCTCTGTAATGCATACCTTTAGTATGGACAGATCGCCTGAGAACTTTCATAAATCCCTTGTGGAGGAATATAGGAGATTTTCCTTATATGGTAAGCGGATACAAGCTTTGCTATCAGTGGAGAAAGAAATTTAAGGTTTGTTTCTTTTTCATTTCTGCAATTAGGTTTATAATAGGTAAGGCAGGCCATTTGGACTGCATGATCTGTGTATTTGACACAATGTAGACACAGGTGTATGGTATTAAAAGCATTTTAAGAATTATGGAGGAATGTCTCATGGTGACAACGGTGCAGCGTACGTTCCGAAAGGAAGTTCTACATGCATTACATAAAGCCAAAGAAGTCAACCATGCTGTCTTAATAAGCTATTCGAGACAAATTGAGTCTCTTGACCCTCTATCATTTTTCAATTACGGAGCAAAAAAATATACAGGCAATCGATTTTTTTGGTCAGAACCTGAAAGTGAATTGACAATAGTCGGTCTTGGCAAAGAAGCTGTTTTCCAGACGAATCAAAAAAACGACGAGCGGTATCGCGAGGTTTTTGAACAATGGGAGCGCTTTAAAAAGACGGCTTTTCATATTTATGAAGAAGAAAAGCTGCAGCATTCTGCAGTGGGACCTGTCTTATTCGGAGGCTTTTCCTTTGACCCTTACGAAGAAAGAGGTACTCAATGGGACCATTTCTCGGAAGGGGATTTCTTTGTGCCTTCGCTTATGCTGACAATGTCTAATGACAGTTCGTTTTTAACAGTCAACAGATGGGTCAGCGGAGAAGATGATGCAGAAGCTGTTTTGGAAGGCTTAAAAGCTTTTGCAGCGGAATTTATGGTCCCTGATTTAAATCAAGAAGATCAGGTTGTGATGACAGCATCTCAGGAGCTGGATAAGTCTGATTGGCTGAAAGCAATCGAAACGGCAACAAGCCAAATTAAAGAGAATCAATATGATAAAGTGGTTCTTGCCAGAGAGCTGCTGCTCACGTTTGACGGTCCGGTCAAAATGGAACCGGTGCTTAAAACGCTTTTGACCGATCAGCAGACAAGCTATGTTTTTGCAATCGAACAAGAAGGCAAAACCTTTGTCGGCGCATCCCCGGAAAGACTGATCAAAAGAGACGGCAACACTGTCATGTCTACTTGTCTGGCAGGTTCCATAAAGCGCGGCTCCGATGAAGAAGAAGACCGCCGCATCGGCCTTGAATTATTAAACGATGAGAAAAATCTGCTGGAGCATGACATTGTTGTAGGCATGATTCATAACGCTTTTGTATCAAGCTGTTCTGACGTTGAAAAGCCTGACGAACCTGTATTGTACAAAACGAAAAGCGTCCAGCACTTATTTACGCCGATTGTCGGACAGCTTCACGCGTCTGCTTCGCTTTTTGACTTAATTGAGAAACTGCATCCCACACCGGCGCTTGGGGGAGCACCTCAGAAAAAAGCTGTAGAAGTGATCAGAGAGATCGAACCGATGTCCCGCGGCTGGTATGCGGCTCCTGTCGGCTGGATTGACAGTCAGGATAACGGAGAATTTGCTGTTGCCATCCGTTCAGGGCTGATTGAAGGCAGCACAGCACGCCTGTTTGCCGGGTGCGGCATTGTGGAAGACTCTGAACCGCAATCGGAATACGAAGAAACACAGATTAAGTTAAAGCCGATGATCTCTGCACTGGGAGGTGAGAGACGTTGACAGTGAACCCGATTACTCATTACATCGGAAGCTTTATTGATGAATTCGCCCTTTCCGGAATTACGGACGCTGTCGTTTGTCCGGGCTCAAGATCTACACCGCTGGCCATTCTTGCTGCCGCGCATCCGGATATCAACGTCCATATCCAAATTGATGAAAGATCTGCCGGATTTTTTGCATTAGGGCTGGCAAAAGCACAGCAGCGTCCCGTGCTTCTGATTTGCACATCAGGAACAGCCGCGGCCAACTTTTATCCGGCTGTGATTGAAGCCCATTATTCAAGAGTACCGATTATAGTGTTAACTGCTGATCGGCCGCACGAGCTGCGTGAAGTAGGCGCACCGCAGGCCATTAATCAGCACTTCTTATTCGGTAACTTTGTTAAGTTTTTCACAGACTCTGCTCTGCCCGAAGAGTCGCCGCATATGCTGAGATATATCCGAACGCTGGCAGGCCGTGCCGCCGGGGAAGCGCAAAAGCGTCCAATGGGGCCTGTGCACGTGAATGTACCTCTTCGTGAGCCGCTGATGCCTGACCTTTCTGATCAGCCGTTTGAAAGAATGAGAACTGGGCGTCACGTGTCAGTGAAAACGGGTACGCAATCCGTGGACCGGGACTCTCTGTCTGACGTGGCTATGATATTGAAAGAGGCCGAAAAAGGCATGATTGTCTGCGGGGAACTCCACAGTGATGCTGATCAGCAAAAAATTGTGGAGCTGTCAAAAGCGCTGCATTATCCAATTTTAGCTGACCCGCTGTCTAACCTGCGGAACGGCGTCCATGATAAAAGCACCGTTATAGATGCGTATGACTCATTTTTGAAAGCTGATGAGCTGAAGTCAGCACTGCGGCCTGATGTCGTGATCCGTTTCGGACCGATGCCTGTTTCAAAGCCGGTTTTTTTGTGGCTGAAGGATGACCCGGCCATTCAGCAGATTGTGATTGATGAGGATGGCGGCTGGAGAGACCCGACACAGGCAAGCGCACATATGATTCACTGCAGCCCGTCTAGTTTTGCCGATGCGATCATGGCTGAACATACGGGAATGGATCGAACATCGGAATGGCTGGAAAAATGGCAGATCGTGAATCAGCGTTTCCGTGAATATCTGCAAACGGTCAGCAGTGAAGAGGTTTCATTTGAGGGCAACCTCTATCGAATCCTCCAGCATCTTGTGCCTGAAAATAGCTCGCTGTTTGTCGGAAACAGCATGCCAATCAGGGATGTCGATACGTTTTTCGAAAATCAGGACCGCAATTTCCGTATCTATTCAAACCGTGGCGCAAATGGGATTGATGGTGTTGTCTCTTCTGCCATGGGCGTTTGTGAAGGAACAAAAGCACCTGTGACACTCGTGATCGGGGATTTGTCTTTTTATCATGATTTAAACGGGCTGCTGGCGGCTAAAAAACTGGGCATTCCGCTTACTGTGATCCTCGTGAACAATGACGGCGGAGGGATTTTTTCATTTTTGCCGCAGGCATCTGAAAAGACACACTTTGAAGATTTGTTCGGCACGCCGACCGGGCTCGATTTCAAGCATGCGGCTGAGCTTTACGGGGGCACGTATTCATGCCCGGCTTCGTGGGATGAGTTTAAAGCATCATACGCACCGCAGGCTGACAAGCCCGGCCTTCACATTATAGAAATCAAAACTGATCGCCAATCAAGAGTTCAGCTTCATCGTGATATGCTGAATGAGGCTGTGCGGGAAGTGAAAAAACAATGGGAACTGTAAGCATAACTGTTGCAGACGGCGTCCGCTATGCTGTGACAGATGATCGGCCGAATGCTTCTGATGCCATAGTCTGTCTGCACGGGTTTACCGGCAGCAAACAATCCTGGGCCTTTCTGGACCAGTTGCTGCCTGATTCCCGTGTCATCAAAATTGATTGCTTAGGGCACGGAGAAAGTGATGCCCCGCTGAATGGAAAAAGATATAGTACGAGCCGGCAGGTTTCAGACCTTGCCGAAATATTTGATCATTTAAAACTTCACAAAGTGAAACTTATTGGTTATTCTATGGGGGGAAGGCTTGCATATTCCTTTGCCATGACATACCCCGAACGGATATCAGCGCTTGTGCTCGAAAGCACGACACCCGGCCTTAAAACCCTCGGGGAACGGAAAGAACGAATCTTGCGGGATCGGAAGCTTGCCGATTTTATTTTGCGTGACGGGATCAAAGCCTTTGTGGACTATTGGGAAGGCATCCCTTTGTTTTCGACGCAGCAGCGGCTTGCTGAAGACGTTCGGCAAAGGATACGGTCGGGCCGTCTGAGAAACAATAACATTGGACTGGCCAACAGTTTAATCGGTATGGGCACCGGTTCACAGCCTTCCTGGTGGAGCCGGTTAAAAGATATTGCGGCGCCTGTGCTTCTCATCTGCGGAGAATGGGACGAAAAGTTTTGCGCCATTAATCAAGAGGTGCATAAGAAGCTTCCATCTAGTAGAATAGAGATTGTTCCTGAAGCAGGCCATACAGTGCATGTGGAACAGCCGCGTTTTTTTGGTAAAATAGTGAGTGGGTTTTTAACAAACTTATAACTCGTTCATATGGAAAAATAGAGGAGGTCATATCATGGCTGTAGAATGGAAAACTGAACGTACATACGATGAAATACTGTATGAATCGTATAATGGTATTGCAAAAATAACTATCAACCGCCCTGAGGTACATAATGCGTTTACCCCTAAGACGGTTGCTGAAATGATTGATGCATTTGCTCGCGCGAGAGATGATCAAAACATCGGCGTTATCGTGCTTGCCGGTGCCGGAGACAAAGCGTTTTGTTCTGGCGGAGACCAAAAAGTGCGCGGACACGGCGGTTATGTAGGCGACGACCAAATTCCGCGTTTAAACGTATTGGATCTTCAGCGTTTAATCCGCGTCATCCCGAAACCTGTTGTTGCGATGGTATCCGGATATGCGATCGGCGGAGGACACGTGCTTCATATCGTATGTGATTTGACAATCGCTGCCGACAATGCGATTTTTGGACAAACCGGCCCTAAAGTGGGAAGCTTTGACGCAGGTTACGGTTCAGGCTACCTGGCTCGAATCGTAGGACATAAAAAAGCCCGTGAAATCTGGTACCTGTGCCGTCAGTACAACGCGCAGGAAGCGCTGGATATGGGACTTGTCAACACAGTTGTTCCTTTGGAACAGCTTGAAGAAGAAACGATTAAATGGTGTGAAGAAATGCTTGAGAAAAGCCCGACCGCACTTCGTTTTCTTAAAGCTGCGTTTAACGCGGACACAGACGGACTTGCTGGAATTCAGCAGTTTGCAGGGGATGCAACCCTTCTTTACTACACAACTGATGAAGCAAAAGAAGGCCGTGATTCCTTTAAGGAAAAACGCAAACCGGATTTCGGTCAATTCCCGCGTTTTCCGTGATCAGCAGATACGTATGAAACGAACAGCTTGAGCCATTGCGGTCCAAGCTGTTTTCTTTTCAATAAAGTAATTTTACCTCGGAGATGATGACATGCTGACAGAACAGCCCAACTGGCTCCTGCAACGGGCACAGCTAACACCTGAGAGAATCGCTCTCATTTATGGAGATCAAACCGTGACATTTGCTGCATTATTTGCCGCATCCAAACGAATGGCGTCCCAGCTTTCCGCTCATTCTTTTCGAAAAGGGGACACCGCGGCTCTTCTGCTCGGAAACCGGGCGGAGATGGTATATGCCGTACACGCGTGCTTTTTACTCGGCGTAAAAGCGGTGCTGCTGAATACAAAGCTGTCTAAACATGAAAGGCTGTTCCAGCTGGAGGATTCCGGAGCCCGCTTTTTACTGACGGATGAAAGTTTTGACATGCAGGATTATGAGCATATGGTTGAAACCATTAATGTGGATGAACTGGTAAAAGAAGATGCACAGGATATTGAAGTTGAGCCATACATGCAAATGGACGAAACGGCGACTCTCATGTATACCTCCGGGACAACCGGCAAGCCCAAGGGAGTTCAGCAAACGTTTGGAAATCATTATTTCAGTGCGGTGTCTTCTGCTCTTAATTTGGGTATAACAGAACAAGACCGCTGGCTTATCACGCTGCCGCTCTTTCATATCAGCGGACTGTCCGCATTATTTAAATCTGTGATTTACGGAATGACGGTCGTGCTTCACCAGCGTTTTTCCGTAAGTGATGTATTGGATTCTATCGACAGGCATCAAGTTACGATTATTTCTGCGGTGCAGACAATGCTGGCAAGTCTTTTAGCAGAAATAAGCTACTGCCCGTCATCCCTCAGATGCATCCTGCTCGGCGGAGGTCCTGCGCCGCTTCCTTTGCTGGAAGAATGCCGAGAGAAAGGCTTCCCCGTCTTTCAATCATACGGAATGACGGAGACGTGCTCACAAATCGTTACTCTCTCGCCGGAATTCAGTATGGAAAAGCTCGGATCAGCAGGAAAACCGCTGTTTTCATGCGAAATCAAAATTGAGCGGGACGGAAAAGCGTGTGAGCCGTTTGAACACGGTGAAATTATGGTGAAAGGCCCGAATGTCATGAAAAGCTATTTCAACCGGGAAAGCGCAAATAAAGCATCCTTTCAAAATGGCTGGCTGAAAACAGGCGATCTCGGTTATTTGGACAGTGAAGGGTTTTTATATGTATTAGACAGGCGATCAGATCTTATCATTTCAGGCGGAGAAAATATTTATCCCGCTGAAGTGGAGTCTGTGCTGCTTTCTCATCCGGCTGTTGCAGAAGCCGGCGTTTCAGGCGCGGAGGACACAAAATGGGGAAAAGTGCCTCATGCTTATCTTGTGCTCCATCAGCCTGTCAGCGCTGAAGAACTGACCGTTTTTTGCAAAGAACGTTTGGCGAAATATAAAGTTCCGGCAAAATTCTTTGTATTAGACCGCCTGCCGCGCAATGCGTCGAATAAGCTATTGCGAAATCAGCTGAAGGATGCGCGTAAAGGAGAACTGTTATGATCGAAATAGAAAAAATTACGCTTTATCATTTGAGCATGAATCTAAAAAAACCGTTCAAAAACAGTATTGAGACGCTTCAGGAGCGCAAATTTTTGATTGTAGAAGCCATCGATATATCCGGAGTTACAGGATGGGGAGAAGTGTCTGCATTCTCCTCACCATGGTACACCGAGGAAACGATTGGTACTTGTCTGCATATGCTGAAGGATTTTTTTATTCCTAATGTCGTCGGACGTGAATTCAGCCACCCTTCTGAAGTGCCGGACAGCTTGGCGCGCTATAAAGGTAACAGGATGGCAAAAGCGGGGCTTGAATCGGCTGTTTGGGATATTTATGCAAAAAAGATGGGGATTTCTCTTGCGGAGGCATTAGGAGGGACAAGAGACAAAGTCCCTGCCGGAGTCGTTGTCAGCTTAGCGCCTCTTGAGGATATGCTGAAAGAAATTGAAGCTTATCAAAAAGAAGGCTATCAAAGAATAAAAATTAAAATTCAGCCAGGACAAGATGTGGAACTGGTAAAAGCCATCCGCAGCCGATTCCCTGGCATCCCGCTTATGGCTGATGCGAATTCCTCTTATGAACTCAAGGATATCAGCCGCTTAAAGGAGCTTGACGAATATCATTTAATGATGATTGAACAGCCGCTCCAAGCTGATGATATTGTTGATCACCGCCACTTGCAGAAGCATATGAAAACGGCGATTTGCCTTGACGAAAGCATTTGCTCAGCTGATGACGCGAGACGGGCGATTGAGCTGGGAAGCTGCAAAGTAATTAATATCAAGCCTTCTCGTGTCGGCGGATTGACGGAAGCTCTGAAAATCCATGATCTGTGCAAGGAGCACAATATGCCGGTTTGGTGCGGAGGAATGCTGGAGACTGGCATTTCAAGAGCGCAAAACGTGGCGCTGGCTTCCTTGCCCCAATTTACAATACCGGGCGATATTTCGTCATCTTCAAGGTATTGGGATGAGGATATTGTGACCCCTGATATCCGTATCGATAACGGATTTATTTCTGTGTCGAAACAGCCTGGTTTAGGGGTTGAAGTAAATCAGGAAATAATGCGAAAATATGTGACCAAAATGGATGTTTTCACACAGCATGGATGAGAAAAAGGCATTTTATCAATTTGAGAGAATGTGAGTGTGCTGTTAGAGTAAAAGCGTTGAATACATCCCTTCTCGTTTGACCGGCTGCTGAACCAGCCGGTTTTTTTATGTGAAAATATCTTGACAGAAATGGACAAACGCGATATTTTTGCACTAAGGAAACTTTTTGTCCTATATAAACAAAACATGCTTTTGTCTAATTAAATGTCACATGTCTAAGAAAACACAACATAAGATAAAACAACAGGACATCGATGACAAAGAGGAGGGAACAAATGAAAAAACGAGGACTGATAGCGGCATTGATCCTTGCATGCCTTGCTTTAACGGGCTGTGGATCAGAGTCTTCCGGTAAAAGCTCTGATCAGCGGCTGCAAGTGACGGCAACGACATCCCAAATTGCGGACGCAGCTGAAAAAATCGGCGGAAAGCATGTAAAGGTCACTTCTTTAATGGGACCGGGAGTAGACCCGCACCTTTACAAAGCGTCACAAGGTGATACGAGAAAATTGACATCAGCAGACGTTGTGCTGTACAGCGGCTTGCATCTCGAAGGGAAGATGGAAGACATTCTCCGTAAAATCGGTGAACAAAAACAAGCGGCGGCGGTCGCCGAAGCGATTCCGAAAAGCAAGCTTATTTCTGCGGGGAAAGGGAAGATGTATGACCCTCACGTCTGGTTCAGCATCCCATTATGGATTTACGCAATTGATGAAATCGAAGAGCAATTCAGCAAAGCGATGCCTGAGTATGCGGATGACTTTAAGAAAAACGCAAAAGAGCACAAAGATAATTTGCAATATTTAGATAAATGGGCTCGTCAGGAGGTTGCGAACATTCCGGAGAAAAGCCGTGTGCTTGTAACCGCTCATGATGCGTTTGCGTATTTTGGGAAAGAGTATGGATTTAAAGTGGAAGGCCTGCAGGGGCTCAGCACAGATTCAGATTATGGCTTAAAGGATGTACAGGACCTGGTTGAGCTTTTGGCAGAAAAACAAATTAAGGCTGTTTTTGTAGAAAGCAGCGTGTCTGAAAAATCAATTAATGCCGTGGTGGAAGGGGCTAAAGAAAAAGGCCATTCGGTGTCAATCGGCGGTCAGCTCTATTCAGATGCAATGGGTGAAAAGGGGACAAAAGAAGGCACATACGAAGGCATGTTCCGCCATAATATCAACACGATTACCGAAGCGCTTAAATAAGGAATAGAGGTGAAAGAAATGTTTCCTGTTGAGCTGGAAAATGTAACAGTCGCTTATGATAAAAAGCCCGTTCTGCAAGAGATTTCGCTGCAGGTGCCGGAGGGGAAATTAATCGGTATTATCGGCCCGAACGGCGCTGGAAAGTCCACTTTGATTAAAACGATTCTCGGTCTTGTGCCCCGTGCCTCAGGAGACATCTCCATTTACGGCGAAACTTATAAACAACAGCGGACAAGAATCGGATATGTGCCGCAGCGAGGTTCGGTTGATTGGGATTTTCCTACCAGCGCTCTCGATGTCGTGCTGATGGGAAGGTATGGCCGAATCGGCTTGCTGAAAAGACCGAAAAAGGCAGACGCGGAAATGGCTGAAGCGGCTTTGGAAAAAGTCGGCATGCTCGATTATGCGAACAGGCAGATCAGCCAGCTGTCAGGGGGCCAGCAGCAACGGGTATTCCTTGCCCGGGCACTCTGCCAGGACGCCGACATTTACTTTATGGATGAACCGTTTGCCGGCGTGGATGCAGCGACAGAGCGGGCAATCATGACTCTTTTGGCGGAGCTTAAGGATAAGGGCAAAACCGTACTTGTCGTCCACCATGACCTGCAAACCGCCGAAGACTATTTCGATTGGATATTGCTGCTTCATTTAAGGAAAATCGCCTTCGGACCGGCGGAGGAAGTGTTTACGATTGAAAACCTTCAAAAAACGTATGGAGGAAGGCTGACATTTCTAAAAGATAAAGTGCTGGCAGAAGGTAATAAGGGGTGAGCGCATTGATAGAAAGTTTGTGGCTGCAGCTCCAGCATCCGAATACACAGTGGGTGTTGGCCGGGACGCTTTTGCTCGGCGCAGCAAGCGGCGTGTTGGGGAGCTTTGTGCTGCTTAGAAAACAAAGTTTAATCGGAGATGCGATGGCCCATTCTGCCCTGCCGGGTGTGTGTCTCGCTTTTCTGTTCACCGGAGAAAAATCGCTCCCTTTCTTTTTGCTCGGCGCAGCGCTTGCAGGGCTTCTCGGAACGTGGATGATTCAGCTGATACCGCGGCTGTCAAAAACAAAAGAGGACTCGGCAATTGGGATCGTTCTCTCTGTGTTCTTTGGCGTCGGTATTATACTGCTGACATATATTCAGCAGCTGGGGTCGGGAAGCCAAAGCGGACTTGATTCCTTTCTGTTCGGCCAGGCTGCTTCATTAGTCAGACAGGATATCATTTTGATTGCGGGAGTATCCGCCGTTTTATTGCTGCTTTGTACTGTCTTTTTTAAGGAATTTAAAATCATCACCTTTGATATCGCATTTGCAAAGGGATTGGGATTGCCGGTACGTTTTTTAAACGGACTTATGGCCTGTCTTATTGTCTGCGCTGTTGTGATAGGGCTTCAAACTGTAGGTGTCATCTTAATGGCAGCTATGCTCATTACACCCGCGATTGCCGCAAGATATTGGACCGAGCGTTTAACGGGCATGATCGTGATTGCCGGGATGACAGGCGGGATCAGCGGCGTGTCCGGAACATTGCTGAGTACAACAATGGAGGGCATGGCGACGGGGCCTTTGATGATTTTATCGGCAACGATCATTTTTCTTTTTTCGATGATTTGTGCACCTAAGCGGGGACTGGCTGCTAAAGGGATAAGATTAATAAGGCTGCGCAGAAAAACAAACCGGGAGCAGGTGCTTCTGACGATTTTTGAGCAGTATGAACATAAGGAAATATATGTAACGGAGGAAAGTATACGAAAGAAAAGGCGGCTTTCACCTTCATCATGTCATAAAGTTTTGAATGATTTGGAAAAAGAGAGGTGCGTTGTGCGGATTGAAAACGGAGTTTGGAAAGTGACACAGGCTGGGATAGAAAAAGGTTATCTTACGGCTTTAAAATATCGGATGTATGAAATGTACCTCATGCATGAAATGGATATAGAAAAAGCAGGTGCGGATCAGGATGATTTTGTGCCGGACCGATTGCCGGAGGCTACAAGAGATAGGCTTCTTTCACTTTTGAAGCTGCATGGCAGGATGCCTGAGCTCCGCCAGCCATACCCTGAATGCAAGAAGGGGAAGATTGCCAATGAGCTTTGAAGCGTGGATTATAGTGACGGGCATACTAGTCGGTGTCAGCTGTGCGTTGATCGGAACATTTCTTGTATTAAGGAGAATGGCAATGCTGGCCGATGCCATCAGCCATACTGTTTTGCTTGGAATTGTGGGTGCTTTTCTTGTGACAAAAAGCCTTGACGGGATTCCTATGTTCATCGGTGCAGCCGTGTCGGGACTGTTAACGGCATTTTTGGTACAGCTTCTTCACAGCAAAGGGGTTCAATCAGATGCCGCCATAGGCGTTGTTTTTACCTCCTTATTTGCAGTTGGTGTCATTTTGTTATCAGTATATGGAGCGAATGTCCATCTCGATATTGAACATTCATTAATGGGAGAAATCGCTTTTGTGCCATGGAATACGATCACGGTATTCGGAGTGGACATCGGGCCAAAAGCGTTTTGGATGCTGGTTGTTGTGCTGCTTTTCAATATAACGATGGTCAGTGTGTGTTATAAGGAGTTCAAAATTTCTTCGTTTGATCCGCAAATGGCTTTGGCCCTCGGAATACCGGTCATGCTGATTCATTACCTCCAGATGGGGATGCTGTCGCTTACGACCGTTGCCTCCTTTGATTCGGTCGGCGCCATATTGGTTGTGGCGATGCTGATTGTTCCGCCTGCTGCCGCCCATCTATTAACGGACCGGCTGCTTTATATGCTGATTATCAGCGCGGTGATCGGAGGGCTGTCAGCTCTATTGGGCTATATCTGCGCAACATGGCTCAATGTTTCCATCTCCGGAGCGATGGCGGCAATGACAGGAGTTTTTTATGCAGGTGCCTTTTTATTTTCGCCGTCAAACGGAGTGATGACGAAAAAGATAAGAATGCTCAAAACAGAAAAAGAAAGAGCTGTCTGATGCCAGCTCTTTCTTTTGATTTTTACAAATCTTGCGGTTTAAACGTTTTGCAGTCTGTTTCCCGGCTGTTTTCGGCAGTCTCGCCAGTATGGCTGACAACATAAATGGCATCGGCTGTGCATCTGTTGCCTTTGTCCCAATAAGAACAGTTGTTGACCTCGCATAGGATTTTCTGGTCCATGCCATCCCCTCCTTATAAAGGTTCAAGCTTAGTATAGCCGGAGGGCTTGGGCCCTATTCTTCCTGCTGGCGGATATACCGTTTATCCTTCATAAACAGCTTCCAGAAGAAGTAGAAGCCTGGGAACAGGATAATGAATGCAACGATATATGTCATAAACAGCGCTCTGAACGTGGCGGGCTCGGTGAAACCGGACATGATCGTCACGTCAGGATAAATCATATAAGGGAGGTGGGCGCGGCCGTACGCGTAGCTTGCCAGGAAATACTGTATCGCAATCGCGACAAGCGCCAGTCTGGGTTTCCCAATCTTTTTGCCGAAGCTTTTGTTAGGCAGAAAAAGAGCTATGCCTGCGATGATGAATGTAATAAACGACGCAATAATCCAGGAAAAATCATTCATCATTCCAGTATAAAGCCAGTTTGCTTCATTCCGCATCGTCAGCATAATGCATACGGCAAATAGGAGCGAAATCGGGCCGGTGATTAAGGCGCTTTTTCTGTACGCCGTGTAGGCGTCCTGTTCCTCAGCCACATTCGAAACATCCGCCAGCAGCAGGGAGGATAAAAATAAAGTGCTTAAAATCGCAAACCCTATAAATGAATAGGCGTTTGGGCTTGTCAAAATGGTAGACATATTCAAGCTGTATACGCCGTCTGTGTTTTCGATAAATCCACCGTGTGTCACCGGGAGAACCAAAATCAGAACAGCGGGAATAATAAAACCGGAGATGCCGGAAATATATCTGAGCAATTTCCTTTCCTTCGCTGTGTTTGAAAAAACGAGAAATCCGCTTCGGATTGCTAAAAGCAATAAAATAATGCTGCCGGGAATTAATAAAACAGTTCCGAGCACAAACGTCGCACCTGGAAAAAAGCTGAAAAGCGCAACGACGATGGCCACGATAAAGACGTTAGTGACCTCCCAAGTCGGCGACAGAAAGCGGTTTGCGATATCAGTCGCCTTCATATGCTCTTTGTTTAAATAGATCATAGACCAAAATCCCGCTCCGAAATCCATTGTGGCCATGACAGCGTAAATAAACACAAAACCCCAAATAATTGAGATGGCGATCAGAGCGTCAGTTGAAATGTCCATTTGTCGATCTTCCTTCCATTTAGTTTCCTGCTTGCGAAGCTATTAAGACTCCGCCGTATTTAAATCCTCATCCACAGGGTGCTTTTTGAAATAGTAAAGCAGCACATAAACGACAGCTGCGCCCAACACGGCGTAAACAAATGTGAAAAACAGAAAGAGCGCACCGATCGAGCCTGTCGTCGTGACGACATCTGATGTTTTCAGCAGATGATAGATGACCCACGGCTGTCTCCCCGTACAAGCAAAAATCCAGCCGAATTCAATTCCGATAATGCTGAGAGGACCGGCCGTCATGAAAATCAACAGCAGCCAGGTTGGAAAGCGATCTTTCTTTAATACTTTTCTCCAGACGACACCGATAATGGAATAAAGAATGAGCAGCATTCCGACACCGACCATCGCATTAAATAACGTGTGGATAAAAAGCGGCGGCCATTCGTCTCTCGGAAACGCATTTAATCCTTTTACAACAGTGTCAAAACTGTTGGCTGCCAAAAAGCTTAATGCCCACGGAATCTCGATTGCCCATTTCACTTTTTCCTCTTCCGGATCGGTAAATCCGCCGATTGCAAGCGGGGCATGGGATCTTGTTTCAAACAGGCCCTCTGCTCCGGCGAGTTTTTCCGGCTGATATTCATGCAGCATCTGTGCTGATTCGTGGCCGTTTAAGGCTGTTATCAATGAAAAGATACCGCCGATCGTCAGCGCGAGCAGCAGGGCCTTCCGGTGAAAGCGATAGACGTTTTCTTTTTTTCTCGACCGGATCATTTTGTATGCGGCAACAGAAGCAACGATAAAGGCTCCTGTCATGAACGCAGACAGAACGACATGGCCGGCGGTTACAAAAAAGCTTGGGTTAAAAAACGCGGCCCACGGATCAACATCAGTTATCTTTCCGTTTATAATTTTAAATCCGGCCGGGGTTCCTTCAAAGGCATGGACATTCGTGATCAGAATGGCAGACGCCGCGGCCCCGATCAGCACAAAGACAACAGCGATAATCCTCATGACCGGCGATAAGCGGTCTGCGGCATATACATAAATCGACATAAACAGGGCTTCGATAAAAAAAGCGTAGATTTCAATTTGGAATGGCAGGGACATGACCCGGCCGATGACTTCCATAAAACCCGGCCATAAAAGCGCGAGCTGAGTACCGGCAATGGTTCCGGTCGGAATGGCGACCCCCAGCAAAACAGCCTGTGCTTTTGTCCATCTCTTCGCCATGATGGCATAATGGTCATCCTTCGTTTTTTGATAGATCAATTCAGCTATTAAAATCATGAGCGGCAGACCGACTCCCAAGGTTGCGAAAATGATATGAAAGCCCATTGTCGTACCAAAAAGACTCCTAGCCAAAACTAAATCATCCACAATAATAAACCACCTTTCTCAAAACGATCTGTATGTAATATGGGTTTATTATTTGCTTCCTCGGTTAGATTATTCTTCCTGTTCTTAAAAGCATGAGGTTTATGAAGCGAAAGATCGGGAAACCTGTAAGGAGATTGACAAAATGTTTGTTAGGATATAAAATAAAACGTAATTATTACGATTTAGTAAGGAGAGATAGACATGAAGGAAGGAATTCATCCGAAGAATCACAAAGTAATATTTCAGGATGTAAACAGCGGATACCGCTTTTTGAGCAGGTCTACCAAAACATCGGAAGAAACAGCGGAGTGGGAAGATGGAAACACATATCCGGTTATTAAAGTAGAGGTAAGCTCAGATACTCATCCGTTTTATACAGGCCGCCAGAAATTCAATGAAAAAGGCGGAAGAGTCGAGCAGTTCAACAAAAGATATAACATGGGGAAATGAGGCAGCCGCGGGGCTTGCCTTTTTTTCTGGCCTCAACATCTTGCCGATAGGATGACGAAAGGCAGAGGCTGTGATATATTGAAGAAAAAAGACCGGAAAGGAATACCGCTATGAGTCTTCTAAATGATATTCTTGACTTTAATAAAACTTTTATTGAACAAAAAGATTATGAAAAATATCAGACATCAAAATTCCCGGATAAAAAAATGGCGATTCTTTCTTGCATGGACACTCGTTTGGTTGAATTGCTGCCGCATGCGATGAATATGCGAAACGGTGACATCAAAATTATAAAGAGTGCCGGTGCGCTTGTTACACACCCGTTCGGAAGCATTATGAGAAGTTTACTGGTTGCAGTGTACGAGCTGAACGCAGATGAAGTCTGTGTAATCGGACACCACGATTGCGGTATGAGCAAAATCAGCAGTGAAAGCATGCTTAATAGAATAAAGGAAAGAGGAATTCCGGAAGAACGCATCGAAACATTGAAGTACTCCGGAGTTGACTTTGACCAATGGTTTAAAAGCTTCGATTCAGTGGAAGCGAGCGTAAAAGACAGCGTGGACGTCATTAAACATCATCCGCTGTTCCCGGAAACTGTGCCTGTCCATGGTTTAGTCATTGATCCTGAGACAGGAAAACTGGATGTTGTCGTAAACGGCTATAACGCTTAATCTTTGCGCTTTTTTTCAGGGACGGGGTCGACTCCGCCCGGATGAAATGGATGGCATTTCAAAATCCGTATGAGAGTCAGCCATCCGCCTTTAAGGGCGCCGTGCGTTTTAATGGCTTCGATTCCATATTGTGAACAAGTCGGATAAAAGCGGCATGTTGGCGGCGTCAGCGGCGAGATGAATTTTTGGTACCCTCTGATCAGAGCAATAAATATGGTTTTCATGGGTCTTCAGCAACCTTTCTGATCCAAGTATAAAAAAAATAACGCGGTTTGAAAAGTTATTCGATAATTCTTATCGGAAAGGTATGTTATAATAAAAATACATTTTTAAAAAAGGGAGAGTGCCATTATGCCTTCAGTAGAAAGTTTTGAACTTGACCATAATGCGGTTGTTGCCCCATACGTAAGACATTGCGGTGTGCATAAAGTAGGAACAGACGGTGTTGTAAATAAATTTGATATTCGTTTTTGCCAGCCGAATAAACAGGCGATGAAGCCTGATACGATCCATACACTTGAGCATTTGCTCGCATTTACGATTCGCACTCATGCTGAGAAATATGATCATTTTGATATTATTGATATTTCGCCAATGGGCTGCCAAACCGGCTACTATCTTGTTGTCAGCGGAGAGCCGACTCCTGCGGAAATCGTTGACTTGCTTGAAGACACAATGAAGGAAGCTGTAGAAATTACTGAAATTCCGGCTGCCAATGAAAAGCAGTGCGGCCAGGCGAAGCTTCATGACCTGGAAGGCGCAAAACGTTTGATGCGTTTCTGGCTGTCACAGGATAAAGAAGAATTGCTAAAAGTATTTGGCTAAATAGAAAAAAGACCTTTTTGCTTTCGGGCAAAAAGGTCTTTTTTGTGACGTTACAGATTTTGTATACCATTTGCTGTAAGCGTTTGCTACTATTGAGGTAAACGACGAAAAGGGTGATGGAATGAAAAAGATGGTCGCTGCAGTACTTTTTTCTGCTGTTTTTTTACTAAACGGGTGCGGATCTGAGGCGAATAAAGCACATACAGCAGCTGAGACGCCTGAGGTATTAGATGTAAAACTCACCGGACCGGAAAAAGTGAAGCCGGGAGAGAATGCTGCTTATGAAGCGGCGGTTTCTTACGGAGATGAAGCGGTGACAGACGCTGATGAAGTGGAGTTTGAGGTATGGAAAGACGGAGAAAAAAACGACAGCAAGATGTTTAAAGCCAAACAGGAAGATGGCGTATATCGATTTGAGACAGAGTTTAAGGAAGATGGCGTATACACTGTCCAATCTCATGTAACTGCAAAAAAACAGCATAGCATGCCGACCTTAAAAGTCCAAGTCGGAGATGCCGATGCTGCCACCAAGCAACCTGAAGAAGAGCAATCACACCATCATTGACCTTTTGGGTCTGAACCGGGAGCATTTCCTTCTTGAGGAGGATCAATCGTGTGTTTTACATTATAGGCTTTTACAGTCGTCCAAACACTTACGAGCAAAACAGCCAGCACAATCAAAATACTTATCGTGATGAGAAGCGTCATGATTCCACCTCCCGTTTTCAATAATTGTAACATAGTGGAAGACATTGTGACAGACGGGTAAAATAAAGGTTTTAGCGTACGATATGAAGGGTATACACCTAATATAAACAAGGAGGAAGATAATATGTCAGAACAATTGATTCAAGCCGTGAACAAACAAGTAGCCAACTGGACAGTCATGTATGTGAAACTACATAATTATCACTGGTATGTAAAAGGGAAAGATTTCTTTACACTGCATGAAAAATTTGAAGAGCTTTATAACGAGACAGCAACTTATATTGATGATTTGGCAGAGCGTCTTTTGGCTTTGAACGGAAAACCGATCGCGACAATGAAAGAATCTCTGGAAACAGCTTCTGTAAAAGAAGCGAACGGAAACGAAACAGCAGAACAAATGGTTCAGAGTGTGTATGATGATTTTACAGTCATCGCGGAAGAACTGAAAAGCGGCATGGACTTAGCTGATGAAGTCGGAGACGAAACAACAGGGGACATGCTTCTTGCCATTCACCAAAATATTGAAAAACATAACTGGATGCTGAAAGCTTACCTTGGATAATAGAAAAGAAAGACCGGATATCTTTGAAGATGTCCGGTTTTTATTTTGCCTCGCAAAAATAGGCGACAACTAGTCCATTTTTCTGAAAAATCCAATCCGTTCGGCGTGCTTTCCATAGAATATGGTAAGGCCGTTTCTGTGAAAGGATGTTGGGATAAATGGATAGAGACTTTGGCATCTTTTCGTTTTTTGCAGTCAGCGTTTCAGCAGCGGGGTTTTTCTTCGGAGGTTTTCAGTACTCACTCCTCATTCTGCTGTCTCTTATGGCAATTGAATTTATCAGTACGACCTTGAAGGAAACGATTATTCACAAACTGGCGTTCAAGAAGGTTTTTGCCCGTTTCGTCAAAAAATTAGTTACGTTGGCTCTGATCTCTGTCTGCCACTTTTTTGACCAGCTGCTGAATACACAGGGATCAATACGTGACTTGGCCATTATGTTTTATATTCTTTATGAATCTGTGCAAATTGTCGTGACAGCCAGCTCTCTCGGTATACCTGTTCCGGAAATGCTTGTGGATCTATTAGAAACGTTAAAAAATAAATTCAGGCGCAAACCGTAACTTTTATCTGTTCGCGGGTCATAATAAAGCCCAGAGCGTCAGTCATTTACATTTTGACAAGAGCTGCGGCCAAAAGCTGTACGAGCTGGTCTATCGTTTCAGATCCGGATGGCGTGCTGGGTTTCCCTTATTTTTTGATAAAAAGCTTCCGAAGAAACGTAACTGTGGTATGATGTATGGAAGATAGCTAGGAACGGATTTGAGGGATAAACATGTACGAGTTTAAAGATTATTATCAGAATACTGTTCAGCTCTCCTTTGACAATCAGCCCTTTTCGGACAGCCCGAAGCATGTCTGGGTCATCTGCCGTTTTGGTGACAAATGGCTTTTGACAGAACATGAGGACAGAGGCTTTGAGTTTCCGGGCGGGAAAGTGGAACCGATGGAGTGCGCGGAAGAGGCGGCGCTTCGAGAAGTAAAGGAAGAAACAGGGGCGAGAGTGAAAAGCCTCAAGTATCTCGGACAGTATAAAGTTCTCGGAAAAGAAAAGGTTATTGTGAAGAATATATATTTTGCAGATATAGAGAAACTTGAAAAGCAAAGCGATTACTTTGAAACGAAAGGGCCGGTTCTGTTTCATGAACTTCCGGAAAACTTGCCCCGTAATAAAAAATTCAGCTTTATTATGAAGGATTCTGTGCTTCCCATCAGTTTGAAAAAACTGAAAGAAGCGGGATGGATCAACTAAAAACCCGGCTATCCGCCGGGTTTTTATGTTCTGCCCTTCGTCCATTTCTTTTCTAACAGTTCTACGCCCTGATACATCAGGGTGGCAAATACAGCAATGATCAACAGGCTTAAGAAGACGAGTGTAAAATTGAAGACTTGGAATCCGTAAATAATCATGTATCCTAATCCGACCTTTGAAACAAGAAATTCGCCTACGATGACACCGACCCACGATAAACCGACGTTTACCTTCAGTGTTGAAATAATAGCGGGCGAAGATGCGGGAAGAATCGCTTCTTTAAAAATAACCCACTTGTTTGCGCCGAATGTTTTCATTACTTTAATATAGTTTTCATCCACCTCTTGAAAGGCAGTATAAACAACGATGGTTGTGATGATGACACTGATGACCGCTCCCATCGCGATGATGCTGACAAAGCCGGGACCGAGCGCAACAATCAGAATAGGTCCGAGCGCCACTTTCGGCATCGCATTTAAAATGACCAGATACGGATCTAATATCCTGGCAAGCCGATTGGACCACCATAACAACGCGGCAAGACACGTGCCAAGGAAAGTCCCCAGCAAAAAGCCAAGCACCGTCTCAAATAAAGTAACCCCGATATGCGACAGCAATGAGCCGTCAGCAACCTTTTCAATCAGTAAACGCCATACGGCTGACGGCGAGCTGAAGATCAGAGGATCAATCCAGCTCTGTCTGCTTGCGATTTCCCATCCGGAGAAAAAGAGGATAAATATCGCAAGCTGAAAAGAATGCACATTCCATTTCTCTTTTTTCTGTTTGAATTGAAATTGCTCATGAAGCAGATCAATTGTTTCTTTGCTGTTTCTCAAGAGAATTCAGCTCCTTCCATATCGTTTGAAACAGCGTCTGGAAGGATGGCTCCTGACGGGCGTCAAAAGGCATCATCGCAGCCAATTCTCTAGGGATGGTAAAAATTTGATGAATGGTGCCCGGCTGATTAGAAAATAAAAAGATGGTATCACTCATCGCAATCGCTTCCCCTATATCATGAGTGACAAGCACCGCTGTTTTTTGATACTCCTTTAATGTGCGGAAAACGAGGTTTTCCAAAGACAGCTTCGTTTGAAAATCAAGCGCGGAAAATGGCTCATCCAGCAAAAGCAGACTTGGGTTTGGGGCAAGAGTTCTTGCAAGCGCGGCCCGCTGCCTCATCCCGCCTGACAGCTCCTTAGGATATTTCTTTTCAACATCAACGAGACCCAGATCCGGCAAAAGACCAAGTGCTGCGGCCTTGTTTTCTTCAGTAAGCGTGTCGGCAATTTTTAAACCGAGGAGCACATTTTCCTCAATGGATTTCCAGGGAAATAAGTAATCCTGCTGAAGCATGTAGCCAATGTTATGTTCTTTTTGATTCGGCTCGCGGCCTTCAATCAGAACTCTGCCTTCCGAAGGTTCAATTAAGCCTGCAATTATGGAAAGCAGTGTTGTTTTTCCGCAGCCGCTCGGACCGAGAAATGAGATGAAATCGCCTTTTTCGGCATCGAAATGAATGTCCTGTACGGCGGTTGTTTTTTCTTTAATAGAAAAATAAGTATGAGTTACATGGTCGACATGTAAAAAAGACATAGATGGCGCCTCCTATTTTTCCGAGGTGACTTTTTCGGCGATGTGTTTGTTCACAAGCTGACTGTATGGTATATGCTTTGGCAGTTCACCCGACTGATCCATAATCGTTTGGAGCAGTTCCCATTCTTTTTCGTTGAGGAGCGGGTCTGGAGAATACGAATTTTGTTTTTTGTAGCGTTCAATGGACGTTTCGATGACATCGGGATCTGTATCGTCAAATTCATTTTTAATCGCTTCTGTGATGTCCTTCGCTGAGTGGTTTTCCACCCACTGCTGCGCTTTATAAATAGCTCTCGTGAATTTGACGGCTGTATCCTCGTTTTTCTTTAAATAGCTTTGTTTTGCCATAAATGTTGTATAAGGAACCTGGCCTGATTCTTCTCCGAACGAAGCAACGATGTGGCCGATGCCTTCTTTCTCAAAGAGTGAAGCAGTCGGTTCAAAAAGCTGGACATACTCACCGGTTCCAGAAGCAAAGGCATTGGATATATTGGCGAAGTCTATGTTTTGGATGAGTTCAATATCCTTATGCGGATCAATGTGATGTTGGTTCAGCACATACTCGCCGACCATTTGCGGCATACCGCCTTTTCTCTGGCCGAGAAAAGTCTTTCCTTTCAGCTGATCCCAGCTGAAATTTTCGGCATCTTCTCTTGCGACAAGGAACGTTCCGTCTGTCTGAGTCAGCTGTGCGAAGTTAATGACAGGGTCTTTAGCCCCTTGCGATTCGACATAAATGGATGTTTCTGAACCGACAAGAGCAATGTCCGAGCCGTTTGAAAGAAGCGAAGTCATCGTTTTATCGCCGCCCCAGGTCGTATTGACGTCGACATCAAGGCCTTCATCCTTGAAAAAGCCTTTAGATTCTGCAACATATAAAGGTGCATAAAAAATGGAATGGGTCACTTCGGCTACTTTTACTTTCGTGAGTGTTGCTTCCTGCTTGCAAGCGCTCAGGGCAATGATAAGAAACACACTGCAAACGCAGAAACAGCCCAGCCTTAACCATTTGTTCACATGACAACCTCCTTATTTAGCATCAAGTTAATATCCTTTTTTGCTTTACATATCGTATGATGGGTATAAAAATGTGTGAATGCCTAATCCGGGTTACAGGATTTATTTTTAAAGGCAGGAAAGAATAAAGAAAAAAGGAGGCGGGAGCATTGATTGTTGAGAAAAGAAGATTTCCGTCGCCGAGCCGGCATGTGCGTTTGTTTACCATCTGCTACCTTTCAAATGGCTTAAAAGTGAAAGGGCTGCTGGCGGAGCCGGCGGCACCTGGGCAATATGACGGATTTTTATATTTGCGCGGCGGTATTAAGAGTGTTGGAATGGTCAGACCGGGCCGAATTATCCAGTTTGCGTCTCAAGGATTTGTTGTATTTGCCCCCTTTTACAGAGGGAATCAGGGAGGGGAGGGCAACGAGGATTTTGCAGGAGAAGACAGAGAGGATGCTTTTTCCGCTTTTCGCCTGCTCCAGCAGCATCCGCAAGTGAAAAAGAACAGAATTCATATTTTCGGTTTCTCCAGAGGCGGCATAATGGGAATGCTTACTGCGATTGAAATGGGACGACATGCGGCTTCATTCGTTTCGTGGGGAGGCGTCAGTGATATGATTCTTACATATGAAGAGCGGCAGGATTTACGAAGAATGATGAAAAGAGTGATTGGGGGAACGCCGAAAAAGGTGCCTGACGAATACAAATGGCGAACGCCTTTTGACGAAGTGAACAAAATTGAGGCACCCGTTTTATTAATTCACGGAGAAAAAGATCAAAACGTTTCCATTCAGCATTCGTATTTATTTGAGGAGAAATTAAAACAGCTGCACAAGCCTGTAGAGACGTGGTACTACAGTACATTCACACATTATTTTCCGCCGAAGGAAAACCGGCGTATTGTGCGGCAGCTCACGCAGTGGATGAAAAACCGCTGACGGTGAAATATGTTATGATATAGAAAAAAGAGAACGAAAGGGGATTTCAATTTGGGAATGCCTGTTGAATTTAATACATTGATTGTGACAAAAGGAAAAGAAGTTCGCATAGATGAAAATATATTCAGATTAGAGAAAGACGGGTATCGCATTTATCCAATGGAGATTCCGATGGATGTCAGCAAAACAAAGTTTGGTGAAAAGTCAGGCACAGCCGAAGTGCAGAAGCTTGAATGGACAGACGGGCGGACAATCATTACGTACAAGCTGACTTCTTTGCATACAGTCAATTAAAACAAGCCAAGAGCTTAATTGCTCTTGGCTTTTGCTTTTTTAAACGAGAGGCCCGCCCGCTTGTGCGATGGCATCTGTATTTGTGAACTTTTTGAAGTTTTCTTTGAATTCGTTTGCCAGATACACAGCCTTTTCTCTGTATTCCTCTTTGTTATTCCACGTGTTTTCCGGCTGAAGGATATGATCGGGAACACCCGGAACATGAACCGGGATGTGCAGGCCGAAAATATCGTCAGTGGTCATTTGCACATTTTCTAATTTGCCTTCAATCGCTGCTTTTACCATCGCCCGTGTGTATGAAAGCTTCATGCGTTCGCCTGTGCCGTAGCCGCCGCCGGTCCAGCCGGTGTTGACCAAGTAAACGTCTGCGCCGTGTTCGTCGATTTTCTTGCCGAGCATTTCCGCATATACATGAGCCGGGAGCGGAAGGAACGGTGAACCGAAGCATGTGGAGAATGTCGTCTCAGGAGACGTGACACCGCGTTCGGTGCCGGCTAGTTTACTCGTATAACCGCTTAAGAAGTGGTACATAGCCTGCTCCTTCGTCAGCTTGCTGATTGGCGGCAGAACACCGAATGCATCAGCCGTCAAAAATACAATTGCTGACGGGTGGCCCGCAATGCTTGGAGACACAATGTTGTCGATCATATGAATCGGGTAAGCGGCACGTGTGTTTTCTGTATAGAAGGAATCATCGTAATTGGCTTCACGCGTATTTTCATCTACAACAACATTTTCGAGAACGGATCCAAACCGAATCGCTTTAAAAATCTGCGGTTCCTTTTCTTCGCTTAAATGAATGCACTTGGCATAGCATCCGCCTTCGATATTGAAGACACCAGTATCCGACCAGCCGTGTTCATCATCACCGATCAGTTTCCGGTCAGCATCCGCCGAAAGGGTGGTCTTTCCTGTTCCCGACAGGCCGAAGAAAAGCGCGACATCGCCTTTTTCACCGACATTGGCGGAGCAATGCATGGATAAAATATCTCGCTCAGGCAGCAGGAAATTCATGATGGAGAAAATCGATTTTTTCATTTCTCCGGCATACTCCGTTCCGCCGATTAAAATCGTGCGCTTTTCGAAAGAAACAATAATAAAGGTTTCT
The DNA here is from genome assembly GCF_038004745.1 of Bacillus sp. FSL R5-0434. NCBI lineage: Bacteria > Bacillati > Bacillota > Bacilli > Caryophanales > Bacillaceae > Bacillus > Bacillus sp. FSL R5-0434. Next base: position 3,001,785 of record NZ_JBBORV010000001.1, on the reverse strand, counting down.
GAATGTGTGCCGTCTGTTTTTGGGTCCGCTTTGAAATGCGGAGCGGAAAGAATGGTAAACGGCTGTTCGACTGTTTTTTTATCATTGTCTTCAGGACGGATAAACAGCTGTCTGGCAAATAAATTGTGCCATGCAAATTCATTAACGACGGTGATCGGCAGTCTGTATTTTTCATCGGCACCGGCAAATCCTTCGAAAACAAACAGCTCATCTCGCTGTTTCAGATAGCTGACAACTTTCGTGTACAGCCGGTCAAATGCTTCCTCGGAAATAGGCTGATTCACCGGACCCCAATCAATCTTACTCTTTGTGCTTGCTTCTTCTACAATAAATTTATCCTTCGGTGAACGTCCCGTGTAAGCGCCTGTGGTCGCCCGGACGGCACCCGTGGATGTTAAAATGCCTTCGTTGCGGGAAAGTACTTTTTCTGTAAGCTGAGCTGCAGATAAATTATGCTGCACATTAGGACTTGTTAATAAGGCTTGCAAATCAGCGGTTAAATCAACTGAGTTCATAAGAAACCTTCCTTTATCATTTTATTTGTGTTTTGCTAATTGTGAATTAGTATAACATATATTTTCAAATAGTCTATACTATTTATCGTTTTTTGTGTGTGCATTTCCATTGTTTTCCGCAATAAAGGCGTCTATTTCTCCTGATTCATATTGACATTGCAAACCCTTTTACGATAAGATATTTCATTGAGCGGATACTCTTATCCCGAGCTGGCGGAGGGACAGGCCCTATGAAGCCCAGCAACCGGTTTCTCTATTATTCATTATGTTCAAATTGTGTGAGACAACCAAGGTGCTAACCTGATGCAAGGTTGAATGATTCCTTGAGCGATAAGAGTGAAAGGCACAAAGACCAAACCCTTTCCTCGAACGGAAAAGGTTTTTTTATTTCATAAATATGCCAATTAACATCTCTAATATAAACGTAACATTGTATAAGAGGGAGCGAGTTCCGTATCATATATATAAGGTCTTTCGGGAGGCCTTGTGCAGGAGGAAGCAAATCATGAGTAAAAATCGTCGTTTATTTACATCAGAATCTGTTACGGAGGGGCATCCGGATAAAATCTGTGACCAGATTTCTGACAGCATTTTAGATGAAATTTTAAAGAAAGACCCTAACGCGCGTGTTGCTTGTGAAACGTCTGTGACAACTGGTTTGGTTCTTGTCAGCGGAGAAATCACAACTTCTACGTATGTTGACATTCCAAAAACGGTTCGTGAAACGATTAAAGAAATCGGATACACACGTGCAAAATACGGATTTGATGCGGAAACTTGTGCAGTTTTAACATCAATTGACGAGCAGTCTGCTGATATTGCGATGGGTGTAGACCAAGCGCTTGAAGCCCGTGAAGGCACAATGAGCGACGAAGAAATTGAAGCAATCGGAGCGGGTGACCAAGGTTTAATGTTCGGTTATGCGTGCAACGAAACGAAAGAGCTCATGCCTCTTCCGATTTCACTTGCTCATAAATTAGCCCGCCGCTTGAGTGAAGTGCGTAAAGAAGATGTTCTTCCTTACCTTCGCCCTGACGGCAAAACACAGGTAACGGTTGAGTATGATGAAAATAACAAACCTGTCCGCATTGACGCGATTGTTATTTCAACTCAGCACCACCCTGAAATTACGCTTGAGCAAATTCAGCGCAACATTAAAGAACATGTCATCAATCCGGTTGTTCCTGAAGAATTAATTGATGAAGAAACAAAATACTTCATTAACCCTACAGGTCGTTTCGTCATCGGAGGACCTCAAGGGGATGCGGGGCTCACAGGACGTAAAATCATCGTTGATACGTACGGCGGCTACGCACGTCACGGCGGCGGCGCGTTCTCTGGTAAAGATGCGACGAAAGTAGACCGTTCAGCTGCTTATGCTGCAAGATACGTTGCGAAAAACATCGTTGCGGCTGAGCTTGCAGATTCTTGCGAAGTGCAGCTTGCTTACGCGATCGGTGTTGCACAGCCTGTGTCTATCTCAATCAACACATTCGGTTCCGGAAAAGCTTCGGAGGAAAAACTGATTGAAGTTGTGCGCAATAACTTTGATTTACGACCTGCCGGCATTATCAAAATGCTTGATTTACGCCGTCCGATCTACAAACAGACTGCTGCGTACGGCCACTTTGGACGCCACGATGTTGACCTTCCGTGGGAGCGTACAGACAAAGCGGAACAGCTGCGTAAAGAAGCGTTAGGAGAATAATTTTATAGCCGCTTACTGGTTAAGCGGCTTTCCCTTTTTTATCGATGTATCCATGTTTATTTTTTTACATAACTGTGAAACCAAACACTGTTCACAGCGTCTATAAATAGGGGTTCAATGATGACAATTTTAAATATGGAGGCAATACTATGTGTGGATTTGTCGGGGTTTTTAACAAGCATCCGTTAACTCAAACCGCTGATCAAGAAGAACTAATCAAACAAATGAACCAAATGATCGTTCACCGCGGTCCTGACAGTGATGGATATTACCATGATGAGCACGTTGGATTCGGATTCAGACGGCTCAGCATTATTGATGTGGAAAATGGCGGACAGCCTTTATCATATGAAGATGAAAAATATTGGATTATTTTTAACGGGGAAATCTATAACTATATCGAACTGAGAGAAGAGCTTGAAGCAAAGGGATATACTTTCAACACAGATTCTGACACAGAGGTTCTTCTTGCGACTTACCGTCACTATAAAGAAGAAGCGGCTTCCAAGCTGCGCGGCATGTTTGCCTTTCTGATTTGGAATAAAAACGATCATGTTCTTTATGGAGCAAGAGATCCATTCGGCATTAAGCCGTTGTATTACACAACGATCAATGATCAGGTTTATTTTGCCTCAGAGAGAAAAAGTTTAATGGCAGCCCAAAATGATATTGAAATAGATAAAGAAGCATTACAGCAGTATATGTCTTTCCAATTCGTTCCTGAGCCAAGTACGCTTGATATTGATGTGAAAAAAGTAGAGCCGGGTTCTCAGTTTACAATCCGTCCTGACGGTGATATCACATTCAAAACGTATTTCAAGGCGCGCTTCCAGCCTGTTCAGACGGAAGAAGATAAACTTGTCAAAGAAGTCAGAGACGCTATCTATGACTCTGTAAACGTTCATATGAGAAGTGATGTGCCTGTCGGTTCATTCCTATCAGGCGGAATCGATTCTTCGTTTATTGTATCCGTTGCGAAAGAATTTCATCCAAACCTGAAAACATTTTCTGTCGGATTTGAACAGCAGGGCTTCAGTGAAGTTGATGTAGCGAAAGAAACTGCCGCTGCACTGGGCATTGAAAATATCAGCAAAGTCATTTCACCTGAAGAATACATGAACGAGCTTCCTAAAATCGTATGGCACTTTGATGATCCGCTTGCAGATCCGGCTGCGATTCCATTGTATTTCGTGGCGAAAGAAGCGAAAAAACACGTAACGGTTGCGTTATCTGGCGAAGGTGCGGACGAGCTGTTCGGCGGATACAACATCTACCGTGAACCGCTTTCTCTTAAACCGTTTGAACGCATTCCGTCCGGCTTGAAAAAGATGCTTCTGCACGTAGCGGCCGTTATGCCTGAGGGAATGAGAGGAAAGAGCTTGCTTGAGCGCGGCTGCACTCCGCTTCCGGAGCGTTATATCGGCAACGCGAAGATCTTTGAAGAATCCGTGAAGAAACAGCTGCTGAAGCACTATGATTCGAGCCTTTCGTATCGCGATGTGACGAAGCCTTACTTTACAGAAAGCAGCTCATACAGCGATATTAACAAAATGCAGTATGTCGATATCCACACTTGGATGCGAGGCGACATTTTGCTAAAAGCGGATAAAATGACGATGGCGAATTCTTTGGAATTGCGTGTGCCGTTCCTTGATAAAGTCGTATTTGACGTTGCTTCTAAAATTCCTGATGAATTGAAAACAAAGAACGGTACGACTAAGTATCTCCTTCGCAAAGCTGCTGAAGGCATTGTGCCGGATCATGTATTAAACCGCAAAAAGCTCGGTTTCCCTGTACCGATCCGTCATTGGCTGAAAAACGAAATGAACGAATGGGTGCGCAGCATTATTCAGGAAAGCCAAACGGACGCTTATATCCATAAGGATTACGTTCTTCAGCTTCTTGAAGACCATTGTGCCGACAAGGCTGATAACAGCCGTAAAATTTGGACAGTGCTCATCTTTATGATCTGGCACAGCATCAATATCGAAAAACGGTATATGCCTGAAGAGCTGAGCCATCAGCCTAAAGAAGTCATCTTTGTCTAACAGATAAGGCTTTCGATTCGTCGAAAGCCTTGTTATTATACCAGTATTTCTCCATCATCATTGATTACCCTGCACATTCGTGTGAAATATTCAGAAAAATGATGTAATGATATTTTTTTCTAGGGGAGAAGGGAACATGCAAAAACAAAAACAAGAATTGCATCGCGGTCTGGAAGAAAGGCATATTTCTTTGATGTCTTTAGGGGCTGCCATAGGAGTGGGACTTTTCCTTGGCTCTGCATCAGCTATTCAATTAGCAGGGCCGGGTATTTTGGTGGCATATGCCTGCAGCGGCCTGGTTATGTTTTTTATTATGAGGGCGCTTGGGGAAATGGCGATTCAAAAGCCGGTCGCGGGCTCCTTCAGCAGGTATGCGCGTGACTACTTAGGTCCGCTTGCAGGCTACTTAACCGGGTGGAATTACTGGTTCTTATGGGTTGTAACCTGTATGGCGGAAATCACCGCTGTCGGAATTTATATGGGATACTGGTTTCCGGATGTGCCCAATTGGATTTGGGCATTGTCGGCGCTGGTGATTATGACTGGTGTCAATTTCCTGGCCGTGAAGGCGTATGGAGAGCTGGAGTTTTGGTTCGCATTGATTAAAATTGTCGCGATCCTTTCTATGATTGCTGTCGGTTTATTAATGATCATTGCAGGAGTCGGCAATGGAGGCATTGCGACTGGCATCAGCAACTTGTGGAGCAACGGCGGATTTTTTCCTCATGGAATAAAAGGGGTTTTATTGTCACTTCAAATGGTGATGTTCGCGTATTTAGGCATTGAGATGATAGGGGTGACGGCCGGCGAAGTCAAAAATCCGCAAAAATCATTAGCGAAAGCGATTGATACGGTATTTTGGCGTATCCTGATTTTTTACGTCGGTGCTTTATTTGTTATCATGTCCATTTATCCGTGGCAGGAAATCGGATCGCAAGGAAGCCCTTTTGTACTCACGTTTGAAAAAGTGGGGATTCCATATGCGGCAGGCATCATTAACTTTGTCGTTCTGACGGCAGCGCTGTCTTCTTGCAACAGCGGCATATTCAGCACCGGACGTATGCTCTTTAACTTAGCGGAGCAGAACGAGGCGCCAAAAGCATACGGTAAGCTGACCAAAGGCGGCATTCCGGGTAAAGCCGTACTGGCTTCTGCGGGTGCGTTATTAGTAGGTGTGCTGTTAAACTATGTCGTGCCTGCGAAGGTATTTACTTGGGTCACAAGCATTGCGACGTTCGGAGCGATTTGGACGTGGGCGATCATCTTGCTTTCTCAGATCAAATATCGTAAAGGCATGCAGCCAAAGGATCAAAAGCAATTAAAATACAAAATGCCTTTTTACCCGTTCACGTCATATTTATCTTTGGCCTTTTTAGCATTTGTCATTATCCTGATGGCTTATAGCCCGGAAACAAGAGTCGCCGTAATTGTCGGTCCGATTTGGTTTCTGATTTTGATATCCGTTTATTATGGCAAAGGCTTTCATAAGAAAAACGCAGCTGTGTCAACTGAACAACAGATCAGCTGACAAAAAGAGCTCCCGGAGGGCTCTTTTTTGTTTAAGTAAAGCTGCTCGTAGAGAGCAGAGAATAGGAATATGTTTTTTGCAGAGACTGCTTACAGTGGCGTCTTGTTTTTTATGATAAGATAAAAGTCACATGTTCATTTTTACATGTGAACGTTTTATGGAAAATTAAAAACCCGAACTGCATTTGGTTCGGGTCAGCGATGGTTATCGCTTAAATAATATTTTGAAAAATGGTAAAGTAAAACGAAGCTGGTCTTACATTTGCTGAAGTGATTTATAATATTGACCCTTTGCTACATATTCAGACCGTATTCTCTGCATGTCTTTTCGGTCTTCATCCGTCAAAGGACGGATGACTTTTGCCGGGCGGCCGAAGGCTAGATGGCCTGGCGGAATGATTTTTCCCGGCGGAACAAGGCTGCCGGCACCGATAAATGCGCCTTCACCGATTTCGGCTCCGTCTAAAATGATTGAACCCATGCCGATTAAGGCGTTCTTGCGGATCACGGCGCTATGGAGTGTAACCTGGTGGCCTATCGTGGCGTCATCTTCAATGAGAAGCGTCCGATTCGGGCTTTGATGGAGGCAGCTTAAATCCTGGATATTGACTCTGTTACCGATTCTGGTCGGGGCTACATCGCCTCTTATGACAACCGAGAACCAAATGCTGGATTGTTCCCCGATGACCACATCACCGGTAATTGTTGCATTATCGGCTACAAAAGCCGTTGGGTGGATTTCCGGCGTGTATTCCTTATAAGGGTAAATCATATATCTTTCATCCTTCTTTCTCTATTTAATTTTTGTATGAGGTGAACCGCATGTGGACCTGGAAAGCAGACAGACCTGTGGCAGTGATTGTTATGATCCACGGGGCAAGTGAACATCATGGACGTTATAAATGGCTGAGTGAAATGTGGAGATCTTCGGGTTATCACGTTGTAATGGGTGATCTGCCGGGACAAGGGACAACCACCCGGGCCAGAGGTCATATTCGCTCATTTCAAGAATACATTGATGAAGTAGATACTTGGATAGATAAAGCGCGAACCTTTGAGCTGCCTGTTTTTCTTCTCGGCCACAGCATGGGCGGCCTGATTGCGATTGAATGGTTTAAACAGCAGAGAAACCCCCGCATTACGGGAATTATTTTATCATCACCGTGTCTCGGGCTGCAAATTAAAGTCAATAAAGTGCTTGATCTTGCATCAAAGGGGCTGAATGTCATTGCCCCGTCGCTTAAAGTTGATTCAGGATTATCAATTGATATGGCGACACGCAATGAAGATGTCATCGAAGCAGGCCAGAATGATCCCCTCTTTGTGACGAAGGTTTCTGTCAGATGGTACAGAGAGCTGTTAAAAACTCTCGAGTCTGCCATGGTGCCGACAGAGGCTTTTCTGAGGGTGCCGCTTTTGGTCATGCAGGCCGGAGATGACAAGCTGGTCGATAAAACGAAGGTCATCAAGTGGTTTTCAGGGGTTGCTTCCCACAATAAGTCATACAGGGAATGGGAAGGGCTTTATCATGAAATATTTAATGAACCGGAAAGAGAAGACGTTTTTAAAGCCGCAAGAGCATTTACTGATCAATATATATGAACTAGGGGGTGCATGTGTTGACAGTACCGGAACATCCTTTTGGACTGATGGCAAAAGTATATCGTGATATTTTTCCGCTCGTTCATCAAGAGCTGAACATATGGAAGCAAAAATCAGAAGCAATTAAAAACAGTGAATTAAAAGCACAGGCAACCGCAAGTATTCGAGATAAAACGTTTCACTGCGAAGGCGGCGGCATATTGGCCTTATTGTCAGGAAATCATAAGCAGAAATGTGTTGAGTTCATCATCGCATACCAAACGATCAGCGATTACCTGGACAATTTGTGCGACCGCAGCACATCCCTTGACCCGGAAGATTTTCGAATGCTTCATACCTCTATGCAGGACGCATTGACAGTGGGAGCTGAACCGCAAAATTATTATCAATTCAGGGACGAGCAGGATGACAGCGGATATTTGCAGGAATTGGTGAAAACGTGCCAGCGAGTCCTCGGTTCTATTGAACACTACGAAATGATTAAACCTTATCTGCTTGAGCTTTGCGGCTATTATTGCGATTTGCAGGTGCATAAGCACGTTGTTGAGCATGAGCGTGTCCCGCGCCTTGAAAAGTGGTTTACCCAATATGAATCAGAGCTTCCCGAGATGGAATGGTATGAATTCTCAGCTTGTGCAGGCTCCACGCTAGGCATTTTCTGTCTTGTCGCATATTCGTTTCAGCCCGATTTTACTGAAAGCACCGCAAAAAAAATCCGCAACAGTTATTTTCCTTACATACAAGGTCTTCATATTCTGCTTGATTATTTGATTGACCAGGAGGAGGACTTGCTTGAAGGGGACTTGAATTTCTGCTCGTATTATCAGTCACATGAAGAAATGATGAATCGGCTGCAGCACTTTATTCAGAAAGCCGATGAACATCTGCACGGCATTCCGCACGAAAACTTCCACCGCTTAATCAACCGCGGCTTGCTGGGTGTCTATTTGTCTGATGATAAAGTGGCGGGCCAAAAGGAAATGGGCCGGCTCGCGAAAAAGCTGATCAAAGCAAGCGGAAAAACCTCCTTTTTCTTTTATATCAACGGCAGAGCCTACAGAAAGTTTCAAAAAATGGCCTGGATGAAAAACTCAAAGAAAAAAGCTCAAATCATTTGCTGATTTGAGCTTTTTTTTCGATAGCAATAATAAACGGCGGGTCATTTTGCTGATTGATAAATCCGTATGTCAAGACACGGGCTGTTTGCTGATCCAAGTCCCGGCAAAAGTCGAGCACGTCGTTTTTTTCAGCTTTACCTTCCGGATGGCCGTGATAGACGACCAAAACAATCAGGCCTTCATCTTTCATGATGCTGAGAAGCTGTTCAATTGCTTGAATCGTTGAATTGCCGTTTGTCGTAATCGATTTGTCCCCGCCTGGCAGATAGCCGAGGTTAAACACAGCGGCCGCCACTTTCCCGTGTGTTTCCTGCGGAAGTGATTCAGCAATTTTGTCATGGCTTTTATGAAATAAAGTTGTCCGGTTTTGATAGGTGTCACCGAGCCGCTCCTTCGTACTGGCCACTGCTGATTGTTGTATATCAAATGCGTATACATGGCCGTTTTCACCGACAAGCTCAGCTAAAAACAGGGTGTCGTGCCCGTTCCCCATTGTGGCGTCAACAACGATGTCTCCGTCCCCTGCGGCCATTTTCAGCAGCTCTTTACTGTAGGGAAGAATTTTTTTCAGGATCATAAGGCTGATTCCTCCTGAAGACGCTGAAAGAACTTACCTTGGTAGCTGCCGCGGTTTTCAAGTTCTTTATTGATAGCGCCAAGCACTTCCCATTTGTTCACACTCCACATCGGCCCAATCATCAATTCAATCGGCCCGTCACCAGTGATACGGTGTACGATCATTTCTGGCGGGATGATTTCAAGCTGGTCACAGACGAGCTGCCCATATTCGTCTTGAGAGAGAAATTCCAGCTTTCCTTTTTCGTATTGTTTCACCATCGGCGTGCCTTTTAGCAGGTGCAGCAAATGGATTTTAATACCCTGTACGTCCAAATCTGCCACTGCTTTAGCCGTCTCCATCATCATGTCCCGGTCTTCAAGAGGAAGTCCATTGATAATATGTGAGCAGACGCGTATGCCGTGTTTTCTTAGCTTATTCACACCTTCAACGTAGCAGTCAAAGTCATGTGCCCGGTTGATCAGAAGAGCTGTGCGTTCGTGAACTGTCTGAAGCCCGAGCTCTACCCAAAGATATGTGCGTTCATTCAGTTCTGCCAAATACTCAACAACGTCGTCCGGCAGGCAGTCCGGACGTGTGGCGATTGAAAGGCCGACCACATCATCGAGCGCGAGAACAGACTCGAATTTCTCTCGCAGCACTTCGACCGGAGCATGCGTATTGGTGAAAGCCTGGAAATAAGCGATATATTTCCCGTCCTTCCATTTTTCGTGCATGCGGTTTTTAATGTCGTGGAATTGCGTCATTAAATCATCGGCCCGGTTTCCTGCAAAATCACCGGATCCCGCAGCGCTGCAAAAGGTACAGCCGCCGTGAGCGACAGTGCCGTCCCGGTTCGGGCAGTCGAAGCCGCCGTCAAGCGCTACTTTAAATACCTTATGCCCGAAATGATCTCTGAGATGATAATTTAATGTATGATAGCGTTTTTCCGTATTTGAATAAGGAAAAGGATTGTTCTGAATCACGATTAATGTGCCTCCTTGCGTACAATTGCATCCTAAAATTGTAGCACGCATTTCATATGAGAACAAATGAATATCGACCATAAATTTCTTTATTGAATCATGTCTGATGAGGCTACACTATGGATGATGGATTGTTTCCATTACCAAGAGGAGGGGTTACTGTGGCAACAAGACAATCAGTAGATGAACATCTCCAACAATGTATGCAGGCGTATGATTATGCTGAAGAACAGCTGAAAATCGCTTCTAAACAAGAGCATTATAACGACCAAGAATACAGTGATGCGCAAATGCAGATTGAAAATGCGGTAAATGCCTTGAATAAACTATGGCTGTCATCAAATGATCAGCAGAGAGAACAGCTGTACAGAATGAGACTTCAGCTTCAAGCTTTGCAAAATAATATGATCTTGCAGCACCCTCTTGATGTGTAAGAAACGGACCCTTTTGATAAGGGTCTGTTTTTTTGTAAAAAAAGGATTGACTTTGCACAGTAAAGTATTTATTGTATTGAGTGTACTAATTGAAGTAATACACTATAGACACTGATGAAAAGTCATTTATATATTGAAATTAAGGGAGGCAGTTATGAAACATAAAAAACAAAACAAACGTAACGTGCCAATGCTGATCGCGGCATCTGTGATCGCTTGTTCTTTTTTTCTCGTACTCGTTATGATCGGTTTTGAATGGCAAAAAAGTATAATTGATCCGTTTTATTTATGAAAGGTTCAGATCGTATAGAAAGTAGGGAAGTAAATGATTCAAATCGATCCAAGAAGCTCAACGCCCATTTATGAACAAATTATTCAGCAAATGAAAGAGCTTTGTTTGAAAGGGATCATGAAGCCTGGTGATAAGCTTCCTTCTGTCAGAGAATTGGCGACGATCATTATTGCGAATCCGAATACTGTCAGCAAAGCGTACAAAGAGCTTGAGCGAGAGGGTATTATTGAAACGCTGCGTGGCAGAGGGACCTATATATCGGAAAATGCAAAAACGACACTGGTTGAAGGGAAGATGACGATGATTAAAGAGCAACTCAAACAGCTCATCATCGATGCACATTATGCGGGGGTTGAGCTGGATAAACTGCAAGAATGGATAAAGGAAATCAGCGCTGATGTGAAAGGGGGCAAGAGCGATGATTGAATTAAGACAGCTGTCAAAAACGATTGACGGAAATCAAGTATTAAAAGATGTTTCATTAACAATTGAAAAAGGAGAAATCTTCGGGCTGCTCGGCCGCAATGGGTCAGGCAAAACGACAATGCTTCGCTTAATCCAGCAAATCATTTTCGCCGACAGCGGGACGGTTTTATTTGATGGCGTAGAAATCAAAAAGCATCCGAAGGTCAAACAGAATATCATCTACATGCCTGTTCAAAATCCTTTTTACGACAAGTATACATACAAGCAGCTAGTCGATATCCTAAGAAGAATTTATCCGAAATTTGATGTCACGTACGCGAATGAGCTGATGAACAGATATGAAATTCCGGAAACGAAAAAATACCGCGAGCTGTCGACAGGTTTGAAAAAACAGCTGTCGCTCGTTCTGTCGTTTGCAGCGAGACCGGCACTGATTCTCCTTGATGAACCGACGGACGGTATTGACGCGGTAACAAGACATGATGTGCTGCAGCTGATGGTTGATGAAGTGGCTGAGCGTGATACGAGCATCCTGATCACCTCCCATCGCCTTGAGGACATTGAACGGATGTGCAACCGAATTGGTTTTCTCGAAGATAACAGACTGACAAATGTAATGGATCTTGATGAATTAAAAGAAGAATACATCAAAATTCAAATGGCGTTTGATGAAGATGTCAATCTGGCGATCAGAGAGCAAAACATCCCGATGCTCGATCAGGCCGGTGTGTTTTACACGGTGCTGATCCCGAAAAGCGATGAGAAGAACAAGAGCTTTTTGAGAGAGCTGAAGCCAAAAGTGTGGAATGAGCTTCCTGTCAACTTGGAAGAAGTATTCATTGCGAAGTTTGGAGGGAAGCGGAGATGGTAGACCGAGGTCTCCTCTATCGAGAGTGGAAGCAGAATCAAGTGGTGATTTTGTTAAGTATTGTGTTTTTGGTGCTGGCAAATCCGCTCTCTATTGTGAATTGGTATTTGTCTTATCAAGGATGTCTTGCTCATCAAGACCCGCAATATTGTGATTTTATAGTGAATTACACGAGCAACTTGATAGATATCAACTGGGTGCCGGGTGTCATTTTGGCGGTCTGCTTCCTGGGAATGGAACGTTCGAAAGGCACGATGGATTTTATATTAAGCCTCCCATATAACAGAAGCCAAATTTTCCAGACGAAATTTTGGTTAGGCGGTTTTGTGATTGTACTGTCACAACTGATTGGTTTTTTACTTGCATGGCTGCTGATTCTTGTTTATCAACCTGAGCATGTCTACTATTTTGAGCACAGCAGTGTTGGAGTAATCGTGATTAGCTTTATGGCTTACTCACTTGTGATGGCCGCCGGAGCGTTAACTGGAAATGCTTTTGCCCAGCTATTAACGGCATTTGCTGCTACGGTACTGCCGTATTTAATTGTTGTTTTGCCGATTCTAAACATAGAATATATTTTTGATGTAAATATATGGGATTATTTTCCTTCTGTTGAGGATTATTTTGCATTGGTTCGTAAGTTATACTATCTTGTGCCTATGGGATATGTTGCAAATGACTGGCTAACCGACAGTAAATATATTCTACTCATTCCGGCTGTCATGAGCATTCTGTTTTACTTGATTGGCTATATAAGCTTTAAAAAGCATCCAAGTGAACGAAACGGATACTTTTTCCTTTGGAACAGCTTAGATCGTCCGGTACAAATTTTGGTTATTGCTTTTGGCATTCTTGGGTTTGGCTTGTTTGGATATTCTGCCGGACATTCCATGATTGGTTATATTTTTGGAATGATCATTGGTGCGGTTGTCGGCTTTTTTGTAAGCTACTTTGCAATTTATAAGAAAACAAAACATTAAAGAAGTGCTTTCAGTTGGGAGGGAAGTGATGTGCCGGATTCCGGGCTGTTTTATAAAGAGTGGAAGCAAAATAAAGCTCTGTTAACCATGATTTTTTTGGTATTTATGCTTAGCAATCCTTTTACTGTATTAAATACGTACACCTCATACCAAGGCTGCGTGGCTAATCAGAACGAGTGGGTCGGAACCTGCGTATTTACGATTAACTATTTAAATGGCACATTTATCTCGCTGTTTTGGATTTGGGGTGTCGTTTTGGCTGTCAGCCAGCTTGGAATAGAACGAAGCAAGGGCCTTTTTGATTTTACATTAAGCCTTCCTTATACGAGAGGCCAGATATTTAATATGAAGTTCCTTACCGGCGGGATGGTGATTGTGGCACCGCAAATTTTTGGATATATATTATCCGTTTTGCTTCTAGTGCTTTTGAAACCCGAACAAGCCGTTTATTTTCATCACTACAGCCTGGGAATGATCATCGTCAGTTTGCTGGCTTATTCTCTGGTCATGGCGGGGGGAGCTTTGACGGGCCATATTTTTGCACAGCTTTTGGTTTCAGCTACTGTTACGATTTTGCCTTTTTTGCTCATGACTCTTCCTGCTATCAACCTGGAAATCCTTCTTGGCGGAACAGTAGAATTTATACATGGTCCTGTGCCCGAATGGGTGAAGTATCTATTCCCGGTTACTTACGTTGTGCCGAACTGGGTTGAGGATTCTCCGTATTATTTAGTGATTCCGGCCATCATGACGATCATCTTTTACATCATCGGCCACATCAGTTTTGTCAAACTGTCTAATGAACGGAACGGATATTTCTTTTTGTGGAAAACGCTTGACCGCCCGGTACAGGTCATTGTCATTATCATTGGAATCATGGGCTTCGGGTATTTTGGATTTGCCGCAACGGAAAGCTTCGCCGGCTACATATTTGGCATGGCTGCAGGCGCCGTGATTGGTTTCTTCATCAGCTATTTTGCGATTTATAAAAAAACAAAACATTTATAAGGGAGAGAGAAAAGATGATTGATGTTCAGCATATTAACCATTCTTTCACGATCGGAAAAAAGGGCCGTGAGAATGAAGTGCCTGTCTTAAAAGATGTCTCGTTGACTGTTGCGAAAGGAGAAATCGCCTGTATCGTCGGACGAAGCGGGTCGGGGAAGTCAACGCTTCTGAATTTGATTTCAGGCTACATCTCACCGACAAAAGGGCGTATTGTTATTAACGGAACTGATGTCACGGGCTTTAATGAAAAGGAATGGGCGCAGTTCCGCCTTGAACACTTTGGGTTTATTTTTCAAAGCTTTCAGCTCATCCCGGGCTTAACGACGTATGAAAATGTCGAAATGCCGCTGGCGCTAAAAGGGATCAAACCGTCTGAGCGCAAGAAAAAGGTACAGGATATGCTGAAACGCGTCGGTCTTGAAAACCATGCTGCTCACTATCCAAATGAACTGTCAGGCGGACAGCAGCAGCGTGTCAGCATTGCGAGAGCGCTGATTTTAAATCCATCAATTATTTTAGCGGATGAGCCGACGGGAAGCCTTGATTCAGAAACGGAGCAGGAAGTGCTGGAATTGATTCAGCAGCTGAACCGTGAGCGGGGCATTACATTTGTGATTATTACCCATGACGATGAAGTGGCTTCAATCGGACACTCAAAATTCCAGCTGCATGACGGTGTGTTAAAAGGGGGTATTACCGTTGAGATTTAAGGATCAGGTTCATTTTATCAGAAGAAATATGAAGAAAAACAGGCTCCGCGTCTTTATGACAATTCTTGCGACAACAATGGCGTGTGCGTTTTTGGTTGTGCTGTCGTCGGTTGGATTCGGGATTCAAAAGACAATCACAGATATGACGATGAGCCAGCAAATTGTGACTAAAGTCAGTGTAATGGGCAAGGAAGGGGATAAGCCTATTAAAAAAGCTGATTTAGAGAAGTATGATCATGTAAGGTCAGTTGTAGAAAGAACGCAAGTGTATGAGCCAAACAAAGCAACTTTAGGCAATCGCACAAATGAAAGCTCTAATCTTATCTTTACCAATATGAACGATGAATTAAAGGCCAATATGGAATTAGAAAAAGGAAGAGTCGCAAAGTCGGAAAATGAAATCGTAGTAGGATACGACTTTGCAAAGAGATTATTGACGAAAAAAGAATCTGAAGCATATAACAAAAAAATCGAGGAAGCAAAAGGAAACCCCGAAGATATAGAAGAACCAAAGGGCTACACGAAAGACATCCTGAACAAAACGATCGAATTAAGTGTATCAAAAACAGATCCTAAAACAGGGGATGTTACGAAAACAAAAACATATGACTTTAAAATTGTCGGTATTACAAAAAAACCATCTCAAGATTGGATGGAGGATTCAAACATCTTCATTAGTGATCAGTTCAAGAAGGACTTTTCGGAATTTTTGGACTTCAAGGGCGGGAATGTTGAAAAAAATATTGGCGTTTTTGCTGATAAATTTGAGAATGTGGAACAGCTGACAAATGATCTGACAGATGACGGATACTATGTCACATCAGTTACTACCGAGCTTGAAGGAGCCAACACCTTCTTCATGGTCTTCAAAATCGGCCTGATCTTTGTCGGATGTATCGCGGTTATCATTTCAGCCATTGGGATATTTAACACGATGACGATGGCGGTTACAGAAAGAACGCAGGAGATCGGCATTATGAAAGCGATTGGGGCGAGTCCGTCAATCATTCGCCGAATGTTCTTGATGGAAAGCGCGTATATCGGAATTTTAGGCTGTGTGATTGGGATTATCATTTCTTACGGCGTGAGCTACCTTGTCAACCTTGCCGTTCCGATGATTCTCGCGGCGACAGGCGGAGGCGAAGCGGGCGATCTGAATTATACGTTTTCTTATATTCCGCTCAGCCTTGTCATCATTGCGGTTGTGATTTGCGGCGGTGTCGCTGTGATCTCGGGTATGAACCCGGCCCGAAAAGCAACAAAAACCAACGTGCTGACAGCATTAAGAAGAGAATTGTAATCAGAAAAAGCCGGCTGAACCAGCCGGCTTTTCTGTATAGCGCATCAACAAGATTTGCTATACACTTGACATAAAAAAGGAAAAAGTGCGGTGAGTCCATTGTTTAAACTTTTGCTGATAGAAGATGATAAATCGCTGTTTCATGAAATCAAGGAGCGCTTAACGGGATGGTCCTATGATGTATACGGCATACAGGATTTCAGCCAAGTAATGCAGGAATTTGCGTCAATCAAACCTGATTGCGTCATTATCGATGTTCAGCTCCCTAAATTTGACGGGTTTCATTGGTGCCGGCTGATCCGTTCCCGGTCAAATGTTCCGATTCTCTTTTTATCCTCTCGTGACCACCCTGCTGATATGGTCATGTCGATGCAGCTGGGAGCGGATGACTTTATTCAAAAGCCGTTTCATTTTGATGTGCTGATTGCGAAAATCCAAGCGATTTTCCGGCGCGTGCATCATTATAATACGGAGCCGAGCACGATCAAAACATGGTGCGGGGCTGCCATAGACGCAGAGCAGAACCTCGTCAGCAATAACGAAGGCTCTGTTGAACTGACTAAAAATGAAATGTTCATTCTAAAACAGCTAATAGAACAAAAAAACAAGATCGTCAGCCGGGAAGAGCTGATCAGAAGCTTGTGGAATGATGAGCGTTTTGTCAGCGATAATACACTGACCGTCAATGTCAACCGCCTGCGGAAAAAATTGGATGAACTGCAGCTTGGAACATATATCGAGACGAAGGTCGGCCAAGGCTACATGGCGAAGGAAGAGGATCATTTCTATGATTAAAGCATTCCTCATCGAAAGACGAAGCTGGATTGCCGCATTTTTGCTGCAGCAAATTCTGATTTTGCTGATAGCCTTTGTTGATCCGTCTATTCCATTTAAAAATGTTCTTTATATTGTTTATTTGTGTGTCCTGATCTTTGTTGTGTTTGTTATCATCCGTTTTCGGAAAGAAATCGCATTCTATAAAAGCCTCGAAGAATGGGAAAATAATCTTGATGTCACAGCCATAAGTGAACCGGAGACGCCGTTTGAAGAGATGATTGAAAAAAGCATCACCGGACAAACGGAACAATTGAAGCAATCTGCATTGCAGAATCGCTTGGCATTAGAAAATGAAAAAGATGAACTGATGGCGTGGATACATGAGGTCAAAACGCCATTAACAGCGCTGCATTTAATCATCGATCGGATGGAAGACCCATCATTAAAATCCCAGCTATCGTATGAGTGGCTGCGCATCCATCTGCTTCTTGATCAGCAGCTTCATCAAAAGCGCATGTCCTTTATTGAAAATGATCTGTCTTTAGAGATGATCAAGCTTAAGCCATTGATTATCAAAGAGATCAGAGACTTGCAATCGTGGTGTATACAGAAAGGAATCGGTTTTGACATTCAGCTGGAGGCAGAGGAAGTCTTGAGCGATGCGAAATGGCTGGCCTTTATCATCAGGCAGCTGCTGACCAACGCCGTAAAATACAGTGAAGCCGCTGATATTGTGATCAACAGCTATGAAAAAGACGAACGGAAGGTTCTTGAGGTGAAAGATTTTGGACGGGGCATTGACAGGAAAGATGTCTCACGAATTTTTGATAAAGGGTTTACATCCACAACCGATCATCATAATCAGTCTTCTACGGGCATGGGGCTATATCTGGCGAAGAGAGCCGCAGGACCGTTGCTGATCGATATCAATGTGCATTCAGAGCTTGGGGATGGAACAATCTTTACTTTAACCTTTCCGAAACGAAATCAATTCGAACGTGTCATTAGCGTGTGACGAAAATGTCACATGCTTTTCTTTTTTGTTCGCCTAATCGAAGGAAAAACCCGTCAATCCTTTTTATAATAACAGTATCCAATATAAAGGAGACTACGGATATGATGATTTTAGAAGCGAATAAAATTCGAAAAAGCTATGGTAACAAGCTAAATAAACAGGAAGTGCTGAAGGGCATCGATATTCACATTGAAAAGGGCGAATTCGTCAGTATTATGGGTGCTTCAGGGTCGGGCAAAACGACTTTGCTTAACGTTCTGTCCTCGATTGATAAGGTAAGCCACGGAACGATCAACATTAACGGAAACGAAATGACGTCCTTGAAGGAAAAGCAGCTGGCTGAATTTAGAAAACAGCACTTAGGCTTTATCTTTCAAGATTACAATTTGTTAGACACATTAACAGTGAAAGAAAATATCCTTCTGCCGTTATCGATCACGAAAATATCAAAAAAGGAAGCAAACCGCAAGTTTGAGGAAGTGGCGAAGGAATTGGGTATTTATGAATTGCGGGATAAGTACCCGAATGAAATTTCCGGCGGCCAGAAGCAGAGAACATCCGCCGGGAGAGCGTTTATTCATGACCCGAGCATTATTTTCGCTGATGAGCCGACCGGCGCGCTCGATTCAAAATCAGCCTCTGATCTATTAAACAAGCTGAGCCAGCTCAATCAAAAACGCAGCGCCACAATTATTATGGTTACCCATGATCCCGTTGCAGCGAGCTACTGCGGCAGAGTCATTTTTATTAAGGATGGCCTGATGTATACGCAGCTGAATAAAGGAGGCCAAGACAGGCAGACGTTTTTCCAGGATATCATGAAAACACAAGGCGTGTTAGGCGGGGTGCAGCATGAACATTAATCAGCTCATACTGCGAAATCTGAAAAAGAATATCAGGAATTATTACCTCTATGTGTTTGCTTTGATCTTTAGTGTGGCGCTTTATTTCGCATTTGTCACACTCCAATATGACCCGGCCATTAATGAAGTAAAAGCTTCCATTAAAGGCGCCGCGGCTATTAAAACCGCTTCAATTTTGCTTGTGGCTGTTGTATCAATCTTTATTTTGTACGCCAATACCATTTTTATTAAAAGGCGGAGTAAAGAGATCGGGCTGTTTCAATTAATCGGAATGACAAAGCACAAAATCTTTCGAATCTTAAGTGCGGAAAACATCATGCTGTATTTCGGCTCGTTAGCCATCGGGGTTTTTGCCGGATTTTCAATCTCAAAGCTTGTGCTCATGATCTTGTTCAAAATCGTCGATGTCAAAGCTGATGCGAAACTGCATTTTTCTGAGCAAGCCTTGGTTCAAACAATCATTGTGTTCTGCGGCATTTACCTTTTGATTATGATCATGAATTATACGTTTATCAAAAAACAAAGCATTTTATCTTTGTTTAAAGTAACGTCTTCCACTGAGGATAAAGTGAAGAGAATCTCTTTTTTCCAGATGCTGATCGGGGCGCTGGGCATCGTGTTGATTTTAACGGGATACTACGTGTCTTCCGAGCTATTTAGCGGAAAATTCAAGACCATAAACGAACTGTTTTTCGCAATGAGTCTTATCTTAGGTTCCGTCATTATCGGGACGTTTCTCTTTTATAAAGGATCGGTTACGTTTATCTCGAACATCATTCGGAAAAGCAAGGGCGGCTACTTGAATATCTCAGAGGTTCTGTCACTGTCAGCGATTATGTTCAGAATGAAATCGAACGCTTTGCTTCTGACAATTATCACAACCGTTTCAGCGCTCGCCATCGGGCTGTTATCCCTTGCTTATATTTCGTATTACTCGGCAGAAAAGACTGCTGAACAAAATGTAGCGGCGGATTTTTCATTCATGAATGAGAAAGATGCCAAACGATTTGAAAGCAGTTTGAGTGAAAATGACATGTCGTACGTCAAAAAAGAAATGCCTGTCCTGCAATCGTCATTTGATCTCACAAATATCATGGATGGAACTTCGAAAGAGATGCAGAGCGATCCCAGCAACACACAGCTCGCTGTTGTTAGCGATAAAGATGTAAAAGGAGTCGATGTGGCGGCTGGGGAAGCGGTTTTCTCAGGATATACTGACTTGCTGCAAAAGATAATGGTTTTAAAAGACTCCGGCAGCATTAAAGTCAAAAGCAAGAATGAGACAAAATCATTACACTATAAAGGATTAAGAGAAGAGTTTCTTGTATCCTACACGTTTACAAGCGGGGGAATGCCCGCAGTCATAGTGGATGACAACCTGTTTAAACAGCTGAATAAAGATAAAGACCCTCGCATTCAGCTGGCGCAATCTGAATTTATCGGCATCAATATGAAACATGGAGATCAGCTTGAAAAAGCAAATGAGCTCTTTCAAAAGGTCAACAAGAAAGATCTACATTTATCAAGGCTGGATACAAGTATTGCGCAAAAATCTCTTTTTGGTATGGTCATGTTCATCGTTGGTTTCTTAGGATTAACATTTCTCATCACATCGGGGTGTATCCTTTACTTTAAACAAATGGGTGAAAGTGAAGAAGAAAAACCGAATTATACCATCCTAAGAAAACTCGGTTTTACACAGGGCGACCTGTTGAAGGGGATACGCATCAAACAAATGTATAACTTCGGCATTCCATTGGTGATCGGCCTCTTTCACAGTTACTTTGCCGTACAATCCGGCTGGTTCTTATTCGGATCAGAGGTATGGTCGCCGATGATTATGGTGATGGTGTTATATACTGCACTCTATTCTATTTTCGGTATTCTGTCGGTTCTTTATTATAAAAAGGTGATTAAGTCGGCATTGTAAAACAGTAAAAGCTCCAGAGAACTGGAGCTTTTTTGTTTATCGTTTCGGCGCCCGATACCCGGCTGCCTCAGCCTCTTCAACTGAACAAAACATTTCAGCAGGGTCTGTCGTCCGGTCATAGTATGTACTGCCTGGCGTATGATAAATGCCGTTTTTGCTGCCTTTGATAAGACAGCCTTCTGCTGTATCAGCTGAGCTGGTTTCGTTGCTTTTATTTGTGCTGGTTGAAGAATGTTCGCTGTTTTCTTTTGTGCTGGCTGTTCGGTTTTGTGCCTCTTTTAATTGCTTTTTAAGTTTTGTTTTATCTTGTTGAAGGGCTTCATTTTCAGCCTTTGCTGTTTTGGTATCATCTTTGAGCTGTTTTTGTTTTTCTTGAAGTTCTTTATTTTCTGCTTTTAATGATTTCTGAGTCTTTTTTAGTTCACTATTTTCTTTCTCCAGCTGCTTGAGCTTGTCTTGATCTTTTGTGTCGTCTTTCAGTTTCTTTGCTTCAGAGCTGATGGCTTCATACTCTTTCTCAAGTGCTTCATGCTCTTGTTTAAGACTTTTATATTCAGTGTTTAGTGCTGAATATTTTTTATCAGCATTTGCTGCGGCAGCGTCAGGTTCTGTCAAAGCTGCTCCGGTGAAGAGCAGAATGAGGCCTCCAATGAAAAGCGGCCAAAAGAGTTTTTTAGAGAATCGTTTTTCTTTTTTCAGCACATATCTGACGAGATGGTACACTCCATAGCCAAGCGAAAAGAGAAATGCAAAAAAACCGAGGAATGCGAATGCCATTTCCATGAAATTTACCCCTTTTTCTATTTATTTTACAATTTTTGAGCAATATTTGTTAGATGTTTTCACACTCATCTGTTGAAAAATATGAGATAGACAGATAGAATGAATGTGCTATGATAACTGGATTCGTACGGAGCCTGTTGAGGTTTCCGTTTTTTCATGAGCTTTTATAGATAAGAAAGGGGGATCAGTATGCCGCGCGCATTGAAAATTTTAGTGATAGGGATGTTTATTAATGTGACAGGGGCATCCTTTTTATGGCCGCTTAACACGATCTATATTCATAATCATTTAGGAAAGTCGTTAACGGTCGCGGGGATTGTCCTTATGCTGAATTCCGGCGCCAGTGTGGCAGGGAATTTATGCGGCGGGTTTTTGTTTGATAAAATCGGCGGGTTCAAATCCATCATGCTCGGAATTGCGATTACGTTAGCAAGTCTGGTGGGTCTCGTCTTTTTTCATGATTGGCCGTTTTATATCGTGCTGCTTACGATTGTCGGGTTTGGTTCGGGTGTTGTTTTTCCGGCCAGTTACGCAATGGCTGGATCAGTGTGGCCTGAAGGGGGAAGAAGGGCATTTAATGCGATTTATGTCGCACAAAACGCAGGTGTTGCCGTCGGTTCTGCGCTTGGCGGCGTGGTGGCGTCTTTCTCGTTTTCATACGTATTTTTGGCGAATGCCGCGCTGTATGTGGTCTTTTTCTTTATCGTATATTTCGGATTTCGAAATATTCAGACGAAGGATGTGTCTCAAACGTCTGTGCTTGATTATGACGCTGTAAGCAGCAAAGCAAAATTTACGGCTCTGGTCATATTGAGCAGCGGGTATGTGCTCGGATGGCTGGCATATTCTCAATGGTCTACCACCATTGCATCGTACACGCAAAGCATCGGAATGTCTCTTTCTTTATATAGTGTGCTGTGGACGATTAACGGAATTTTAATTGTGGTTGGACAGCCGCTTGTCAGCTTTTTTGTGAAAAAATGGGCTGAGTCGCTGAAAGCGCAAATGATCATTGGTTTTGTCATTTTTATTGTGTCTTACAGCATGCTGCTGACTGCGAAGCAATTTCCAATGTTTCTGGCTGCCATGGTGATCTTGACCATCGGGGAAATGCTTGTTTGGCCTGCCGTGCCGACGATTGCCAACCAGCTTGCGCCTAAAGGAAAAGAAGGATTTTATCAAGGGTTTGTGAACAGCGCTGCGACAGGTGGCAGAATGATAGGGCCTTTGTTCGGAGGAGTGCTCGTCGATCATTCCGGCATTCACGCTCTTGTTTTATCACTTTTGGTTTTGCTTATGATCAGCATAGCCACGACGATTTTATACGACAAACGGTTAAAATCAGCTGATAAAGCGAATAAGCAGGCTTCAGTTTCTTCATAAGAAAGATCCCGCCGGATGAGCGGGATCTTTTTACATAATCGGAAGTACGTTAACGGCATCCTTTACATTAGAATATGTTTTCAGCGATGAGAAATTAGCATCCAGTTTATTCATCTTCATGGCCAATTCGGGCTTAATGCCGGTAATAATTAATTCTGTTCCGGTCAATTTCAGCAAATGGCTCAGCTTGAAAATCTGGTCGGCGGTTTGTTCATTTACTTGGGCCAAACCTGATAGATCAATAATCAAATAATCATCTTTGGATGTTGATAAAATATTCGTCAATGTGCTGACGATGGAATTAAATCGCTCCTCTGTCAGGTTGCCGACTAGCGGAAGAGCCGAAATGCCGTTGCGAATCGGCACAATAGGAGTTGAAAGTGCAGTAATTTCTGTGAGGGAATCCTCGAGAAGCTGTTCATACTCTTTTTGCTTGGTAATGTCATTTTGAATGCCGACAAAATAGGTTTTGTCTTCTATTTCCAGCGGATCAATATATAACTCATTCCAGAACATCGTTCCGTCTTTTTTGTAGTTTTGAATCTGAACTGTAACCGGCTCTTTATTTTGTAAACCGGCTCTGATGTTGTCCACTTCACCAGCGTCTGTATCTTTCCCCTGTAAGAAGCGGCAGTTCTTTCCTAAAATTTCCTCGGCCTCATAGCCGGTCATTTGAACAAAGCCTTGGTTTACGTAGACAATCGGATTATCTTCAAGTGCAGGATCTGTAATCACTACACCGACTCGCGCGTGATCAAGCGCTTTTTTGATAACGTCCAGCTGTCCTTTTATTCCGAATGATTGAAAACTACCCATATAATTCCCCCTTAGGCCGCCAGCTTGCTGTGCGAAAGCCTGATATTCCCCTTTTTTTAATGAATTCTACAGTAACCGTAGCACAACACATGTTCTGATTCAAGCAAGCGCAGTTTGTTGTTTGTCATTCGGGCTTGTCCTCGTATACACTAAAAATAAGAACAGAGTTTGAACATATGAACGGAAAGGTTTCTACATGCTAAATAAGTGACTAGGTAAATGTCACTGGGTGAAAAATGAATCTAATGCATCAAGCTTACCGATCATGTGTTCACATATAATGGAAGAAACAAGCTTTTTTCAGATTTGCCAGTATGTAGATATCGAAAATCATCGGAATCGTTTAAGGGGGCTGGATGGCCTGAAGTCGCTTTACGAAATAAGGGCTTTAGGAAGGTGATGATGAAGATGCTGCATCAGGTATTAATTGCTTGTGTAATTGGAGGAATCATGGGGATTCTCGGTCATGTGAAAAAGAGAGGCAGACTGGAGAAACCTAGGATGACAAAGCGGTTTATCTATCTTGGATTTTTGGAAGATTGGTTTATCGGCATGACGGCTTCCATTTTACTTGTACTATCCGCTGACCCCGATTCAGGAATTCAACTTGTCATCTTATCCATAATCTCAGGCTACGGCGGTGAAGCTGTTCTCAGAAGCTTTGATTTTGTAAGAGAAATGAACAGCGGCGGCGAACCGGCCGAGTCGAAACGTCAAACCAAAACTCCACCAGAATAATTGTCCTCAATCTTCGCCCGTTCAGGGTACATTCCCATTGTATACAAACCTGCTTGCACTTATGAACAGAATTCTATAAAATACAGTTAAGATTACGGTTGCGAAAAGAACAATGAAGAGGAGCAGTAAGAAGCAGATATTGTTTCAGAGAGTTGACGGCTGGTGAAAGTCAATCAAGTTTGTTTCCGAACTCACCTCAGAGTTGCAGCGGTGAAAAGCCGCTGACGCATAACTGCGTTAAAAGTATCAAGTGAGTGCGGCGTCTGCCGCGCTAACGAGGGTGGTACCGCGGGAAAACGAAAGTCTCTCGTCCCTTTTAGGGATGAGGGAGTTTTTTTTAGTTTGGGAATATTCTGAATATAATTGTCCCTTTCCCGTCAATACTTGAACCATAAAACGCCGTATTCAATCAGAAGGAGGTTTTTACTTTGAGTTTTCAGCACAAAGAGATAGAAAAGAAATGGCAAAATTATTGGCTGGAAAACAAAACATTTGCCACTCTTGATCATAATGAGAAACAAAAATTTTACGCGCTGGACATGTTTCCTTATCCGTCTGGAGCGGGTCTGCACGTCGGACACCCTGAAGGCTATACAGCAACGGATATCCTCTCCCGCATGAAGCGCATGCAGGGGTATGACGTTCTTCATCCGATGGGCTGGGACGCATTCGGTCTGCCGGCTGAGCAATACGCTCTCGACACCGGGAATGACCCGGCAGTGTTTACGAAGCAGAATATTGATAATTTCCGCCGCCAAATTCAGGCGCTCGGTTTTTCATATGATTGGGATCGCGAAATCAACACGACAGATCCTGAATACTATAAATGGACACAATGGATTTTCTTAAAGCTTTATGAAAAGGGCCTTGCTTACGTTGATGAGGTGCCGGTAAACTGGTGCCCTGCACTCGGTACGGTTCTTGCCAACGAAGAAGTCATCGACGGAAAGAGTGAACGCGGCGGCCATCCGGTCGAAAGACGCCCGATGAAGCAGTGGATGCTGAAAATCACAGCTTATGCGGACAGGCTTCTTGATGACTTGGAAGAGCTTGATTGGCCGGAAAGCATTAAAGACATGCAGCGCAACTGGATCGGCCGTTCTGAAGGTGCGCACGTTCATTTTGGCATAGACGGACATGATGAATCATTTACGGTGTTTACAACAAGACCTGATACATTGTTTGGCGCTACATACACTGTACTTGCTCCGGAGCATGCATTGGTAGAAAAAATCACAGCTGCTGAGCAAAAAGAAGCTGTCGAAGCTTATATCAAAGAAATTCAATCAAAGAGTGACCTTGAGCGCACGGATCTCGCGAAAACAAAGACAGGCGTCTTCACGGGAGCTTATGCGATCAATCCTGTAAACGGTGAAAAACTGCCGATCTGGATCGCAGATTACGTTCTTGCTTCATACGGAACAGGTGCAGTCATGGCTGTTCCCGGTCACGATGAGCGTGATTTTGAATTCGCCAACACATTCGGCCTTCCAGTCAAGGAAGTCGTGAAAGGCGGAAACGTGGAAGAAGAAGCGTACACAGGCGACGGAGAGCACGTAAACTCTGACTTCCTGAACGGGCTTAATAAACAGGAAGCGATTGAAAAAATGATCGCTTGGCTGGAAGAAACGAAAAACGGCGAAAAGAAAGTCACTTACCGTCTGCGCGACTGGCTCTTCAGCCGCCAGCGCTACTGGGGCGAGCCGATTCCGATCATTCATTGGGAGGACGGAACGTCAACAGCTGTGCCGGAGGAAGAACTGCCGTTGATTCTGCCGAAAACAAACGAAATCAAACCGAGCGGCACCGGCGAATCACCGCTTGCGAACATTAAAGAGTGGGTTGAAGTCACAGACCCTGAAACAGGGAAAAAAGGAAGAAGAGAAACGAATACAATGCCGCAATGGGCGGGAAGCTGCTGGTATTTCTTGCGCTACATTGATCCGCACAATCCGGATCAGCTGGCATCACCTGAGAAAATGGAAAAATGGCTTCCGGTTGATATGTATATCGGCGGCGCGGAGCATGCTGTGCTTCACCTTCTGTATGCCCGTTTCTGGCACAAGTTCCTTTATGATATCGGGGTAGTGCCGACGAAAGAACCGTTCCAAAAGCTGTATAACCAAGGAATGATTCTCGGTGAAAACAACGAGAAAATGAGTAAGTCAAAAGGGAACGTTGTCAACCCTGATGAAATCGTTGCCTCTCACGGCGCTGATACGCTGAGATTGTACGAAATGTTCATGGGACCGCTTGATGCTTCAATTGCCTGGTCTGAATCAGGCTTAGACGGCGCACGCCGCTTCCTTGACCGCGTATGGCGCTTGTTTGTTGAAGACAGCGGTGAGCTTAATGGCAAAATCGTTGAAGGCGCCGGTGAAACATTGGAGCGCGTCTATCATGAAACAGTCATGAAAGTGACAGACCACTATGAGGGCCTGCGTTTTAACACAGGTATTTCTCAGCTGATGGTCTTTATCAATGAAGCCTACAAAGCGTCAGAGCTGCCGAAGGAATATATGGAAGGTTTTGTGAAGCTTCTTTCTCCTATCGCGCCTCACCTCGCGGAAGAGCTGTGGGAAAAATTAGGCCATAGCGGTACGATTGCATATGAGGCTTGGCCTGTATATGATGAAGCAAAACTTGTTGACGACGAAGTTGAAATCGTTGTTCAGCTGAACGGAAAAGTGAAAGCGAAACTACAGGTTCCTGCAGATGCGACGAAGGAACAGCTCGAACAGCTTGCTCAAGCAGATGAAAAGGTCAAAGAGCAGCTTGAAGGCAAAACCATTCGTAAAATCATCGCGGTGCCGGGCAAGCTTGTCAATATTGTGGCAAACTAATCCTGAAAAAATCCCCTTTGTCAAAAAGGGGATTTTTTTCATCAGTCTCAAAATAGCAATCGTCCAGCTGACTTTGATATACTGAACATGATTATTGGTGAATAGGAGTGTTTTCTTTGGAAATAAAAGAAATCAGCACAGCTGCTTTGCAAGAAAAAATCGAGGCGGATGAAGAATTGTATTTGATTGATGTCAGAGAAGATGAAGAGGTTGCGGAAGGCATGATCCCGCAAGCGGTTCATATTCGCATGGGGGATATTCCTGAAAAAATGGACACCCTCGATAAAGACAAAGAGTACACTTTTATCTGCCGATCAGGGATGCGCAGCATGAATGTCTGCAGGTATTTGGATGAGCAAGGCTTTAAAACAGTCAACGTAGAAGGCGGCATGATGGCCTGGGAAGGCGAAACGAAACCGAAAAACTAGGGGAGAGATCACCCCTAGTTTTTTTTATTTGTATGCTGGAAGCCAATCGCCGTGCGCTTCAAATAAATCATCACACATAGAAATAATGTCATTGATGGACAGCTCCGCACTTGTATGCGGGTCAAGCATGGCTGCCTGGTAGACAGCTTCTTTTTTTCGTGTAACAGCAGCTTCAATGGTCATCAGCTGTGTGTTGATATTCGTTCTGTTTAACGCTGCGAGCTGCTCAGGAAGTTCTCCGGCAAAGCACGGGGTTATTTTTTTTCTGTCGGCGACGCATGTCACTTCAACTACCGCTTTGGAAGGAAGGTTTGTGATGAGTCCGGTATTTAAGACGTTTCCTCCGAAGGTGAACGGCTGATTCGTTTCCATTGCTTCTATTATTCTTGAGCCATATTCCTTTGAGCGTTTATGGGTGAGGTTTTTATTGTTAACAATGTCATCCCTCATTTTCTCCCAATCTTCTATCTGTTTCACGCATCTTCTTGGATATTCGTCCAGCGGGATCTGCAGCTCGTTGATCAATTCAGGATAATTCCGCTTAATAAAATAAGGATGGTATTCTGCGTTGTGCTCTGAAGATTCCGTGACGTAATAACCGAACTTATCCATCAATTCAAATCGCACCATGTCATGATGCTTTGTTTTTTGCTTTTCTCTCGCTCTCTTTTTGATTTCGGGATATAAATCAGCGCCGTCCTTTTTCACTTCCAACAGCCATGCCATATGATTGATGCCTGCGATTCGTTCTTCAATCCCGTCGTGCTCCATACCGAGAGATCTAAATAAATCTCTTGTGCACACTTGGACGCTGTGGCAGAGCCCGATCGTTTTCACATCCGTATAGCGAAGCATAGCGCCAGTCAGGGAGGCCATTGGGTTTGTATAGTTTAAAAACCAAGCGTCGGGACACATTTCCTCAATATCTCTTGCGATATCAAATAACACAGGGATTGTCCTGAGTGATCTGAATATCCCGCCGATGCCCACTGTGTCGGCAATCGTCTGCCGCAATCCGTATCGTTTAGGAATCTCAAAATCGATGACTGTGCTTGGTTTATAGCCTCCGACCTGAATGGCATTAATCACATAGCCCGCTTGCTGCAAAGCCAGTTTTCTGTCGTCATAGCTGTTGATAACCACGCTCAGATTATAGCGGTCTCTCAAATTTTCGAGCATAAGCTGAGATTCCTGCAAGCGTTTTGGGTCAATGTCGTAAAGCGCAAATTCAAATCCATTTAACGCCTCCGTTAACAAGCAGTCTCCTAAAACATTTTTTGCGAAAATTGTGCTCCCTGCACCGATAAATGTGATTTTTTTCATGTCGGTTCCTCCTTTATTTCATTATCCTTTTACCGCGCCTGATGATAGCCCGGCAATAAAGTATTTTTGCAGCGCCAGAAACAGAATGACCATCGGCAG
This sequence comes from Bacillus sp. FSL R5-0434, assembly GCF_038004745.1. Lineage (NCBI taxonomy): Bacteria > Bacillati > Bacillota > Bacilli > Caryophanales > Bacillaceae > Bacillus > Bacillus sp. FSL R5-0434. The sequence continues at coordinate 2,972,709 of NZ_JBBORV010000001.1, read as the reverse complement.
CATTGCCATGATGGCAGCCGCGGCGACCAAATGCAGATTGTTGGCGTTTTCTCCGAAAAACCCGGCCAGTGCGACAGTAAGTGTCTGCACCTTCTGATCCTGTAAAAAGAAAATCGCAAATTGATAGTCATTCCATATAAAGACACAGGAAATAATACAGATGGTGGCAGTGATCGGCTTCAGCAAAGGAAATACGATCGTAAAAAAGATTTTCAGCATTCCCGCTCCATCCATTCTTGCCGCTTCTTCAAGCTCTTTTGGAATGGTTGAACGGATAAAGCCGGAATACAAAAACACGGTTAACGGCATATACGCCGCTGTATTGATCAAAATGGCGACTGCGTGTGTGTTGACCATGCCGGCGTCCACGACCATTCTGTACAAAGGCACCATGGACGTTAACGGAGGAATGATCATAATTGAAATCAGCAGCGCGAAAACGGCTTTATTCAGCTTGGTTTCCCGCCGGGCAAGAGGATAGGCGGCCAGTGAGCCGAATATGATTAATAACAATGCCGAAACACCTGTGATGATGATTGTGTTGATAAACGAGTTGCCAAGTGAAGCGCGCTCCCATGCCTCAGAAAAATTTTGAAAGGAAATGTCAGATGGAAACAGCCATTTGGAACTGTAATCTCCTTTTTCTTTCAATGAAGTGGTCAGCAGAATGTAAAAAGGAATGAAATGCGCACAGGCTACAATGGCAGCGAGGAGTGTAATAAACCGCAGTTTGTTTGAGCGGGCGGCTCTCATGACATTTCCGTCTCCTTTCTTTTAAAGTACGCAAGCGCGCAAAAGCTGATGATCAAAATGACAAATGCCATAAATATGCCTTGTGTCGCAGCATATCCGGCATCCTGCCGTTTAAAATACAGGTCATACATAAACGTTGACATCGATTGCGACGCGTTTCCGGGTCCGCCTGCAGTGAGCGCAATTATCACGTCAAACAGCTTTAAGCCTCCGATAATGTTGATGACCATATTGATCGTGATCGAAGGCATTAACAGCGGCAGGGTGATGCCAAAAAACTGCTGGCCCCGTGTCGCGCCATCCATTTCCGCTGCTTCATAGTAATCTTTCGGAATGCTTTGCAAGCCTGCCAAATAGACAATCATGGCGATGCCGACATATTGGTACGTGTTAATCATGACGATGATCCATGGGTTCGAAGACGGACTGGCGAGCGCGTTGATCGGGGTGATGCCGAAAACGCCAAGCAGGTCATTAAGCGCGCCTCCGTCATAAGAAAAGAAAAAGTACCAAATGTAGCCCATAATGAGCGGACTGATCATAACCGGCAAATACACAATGGTCCTTGTTATCGCTTTCATTTTTATGCTTTGATTTAATAGCAGGGCGTACAGAAGCCCAATGCCGTTTTGAAAAAAGGTGCTGCCGAGTCCGTATAGCAGCGTGTTTTTTAAGATATGCCATGTGTCGGGATCCGCAAACAGCCTTTCATACTGAGCGAAACCGACCCACTGATAAACCTGAGAAAATCCGTTCCAATTTGTGAAGGTGATAAAAGCGCCTTTTACAAACGGATAAATCATGAAGATCAAAACGGAGAGCAGAGCCGGAATATACATCCACCAAAGTGAGGATTGTTTTTTCGGCTTGACCTGTTTCACATGAACATCTCTTGCGATCTCACTCATTGTTTTCAGCTCCCTGTGTTCCAGATTGCTCCCGGAGTCGTTTATATTCTCTTCCCAGCTTTTTAGAAATCTCGTTGGGTGTCAAAATGTCTGCCGCAAGCTCCTGGCCGACCGTTCCCATTACATCCCACATCCCGTTCGGCAGGTACAATCGGTCGAAATAGGGCTCAACTTTCATGTTCTGATAATGCTGATAGTCTTTGGCATAGAAAATATCAGCTTTTACATTGGTCAGCCCTGAAGGAAGCGATGTGGCTTCAGCCATTTCTTTCGCATGGGCGGGACGAGCCATAAATGCGATAAATTGCTTTGCTTCCTTTAAATGAGGCGAGTCTTTCCATGCTGCCAGGGTATAGCGCTCGCCTCCAATCCATATCGGGTCATCACCGGAGTGAATAGCTGGTGTCGGGATAATCCCAACCTTTACATTCGGGTTAATTTGGGCGACGTCTTGGCCGAGGGTGCCGCCCTGCATGGTAAAAGCAATTTTGTTTTGAGCCATTAACTCAATGAGCTGTGATTTTTTTGCTGTTACGGCATCGATATTGATGAGTTTTTCTTTCTGCATTTGTTTGAGGGTATCTGAAAGATAAGTAAATTTGCTCCAATTGAAGGTGCCGTCAATGAGCTGTTTCTTTTCATTATGGGCAGGATCTGTGATGAGAAGAGGTGTTGCGAATTGGTCATAATATTGGGCGAAAGAGCTTTTGTCATATCCGGCGAACCAGAAAGGAACGATTTCTCCATTGCTTTTTTCTTTAATCGTTCTCAGTGCTTTTATAAAGTCATCCATCGTTTCCGGCGGGTCAATGCCGAAACGGTCTAACATATTGCGGTTGTACGCCAGGCCGTCCTTTGCCTGGTTGATCGGATATGCGTATACCTTTCCGCTTTTGTTTTTAAGGATGCTGTTTAAATTTGGATCAAGATTCTGAGTCCAGTTCATATCCCGGAGATCGGCTGTATACTCCCCGTACCTGATTTTCCCCCAGCCATGAGTATCAAAGAGATCAGGCAGATCATTGGCGGCCATTCTGACACGCATCATATTTTCATAGTCATTGCCTGGGAAATGAATGCTGACGCGAATGCCGCTTTCCTTTTCGAACGCTGCGGCTAGTTTTCTGAATGTGTTTCTTTCACTGTCTGTTGACATCGTAGAATAAATGGTTAACGTCTTTTTGCCCGTATCTGCAGCGCTTTCTTCAGATGAGCAGCCCGGCAGAATCAGCAGAATAAGAGAGAGAAATAAAACAAATATGTGTTTCATCTTTTCCTCCTTATGATCTTGATGAACGTTTATCTTGCGTCACCTCCTTAGCTGTGTATCCGCAGCTTTGCCTGATGATCAGTGTTGTCGGCAGGGTGACTTGATGAGGAATTGTTCGGCCGTTAAAGCGGTCGAGAAGCTGTTTTACGCCTGTGCGGCCCATTTCCTCTGTATGCACTTTCACCGTGGTTAAAGGTATGCTGGCAAACTCGGCCTCTTCAATGCCGTTAAAGCTGACAATGGCTGTATCTCGCGGCACATGCAGATCGGCTTCCCGAAGTGCTTTCAATGCGCCGATGGCCATAGAATCACTTGCGATAAAAAAGGCTTCCGGCAGCTTGCCTTGAGTGATGGCTTTTTTCATCAGACGATAGCCCTCGCGCATGCTGTAATCGCCGACCAGGACGTGTTCAGGCTGAGGATGGGCGGACTGCAAAAAGGCAGTCTGGCGTTTGTCCTCAATTGTTCTGCGAATGCTTTGGCCGTCCCTCAGTGTATGCTCCTTCTCCTGCCCGCCGATATAGCCTAATCGTTGGTAACCTAAATCGAAAAGGTGATCAATTGCCTGGCGTGCGGCGGCTTCAAAATCAATCCCAATCGAGTCGTATATCTGCGGATCGGGAGAATGATTGATAAATACGGCATGCTCCAATCGGCCGCTGATATGCTGAACGGCTTCGTCATGGACACGGCCGATAACAATAATACCGTCTAATTCCCGAAAAATATGCTCCTGGAAGGAACCGAGATGGATGGAGTTTGTAATGAAAATTTCCTGTTCAAAGCATTCTTTTTCAATTCCTTTGCGAATAGAAGAAAAATAAGGATCCTGCCGTTCTTCATCGGGAGATAAGCAGCTCAGCACCCCGATAAGCGGCTGGGCGCGCTGTTTTTGTCCGCGGGCTTTTCGGCGTTTAGCGACAGTTTGATAGCCTAGCTCTTCAGCGATACTGATCACTCTTTGTCTCGTTTCACCAGCCACAGAAAGCGAATGATCTTCATTTAAAATTCTCGAAACAGTAGCATTTGAAACGTTCGCTTTTAAGGCGATATCTTTTATACGAACCATGGTTACTCCCTTTCATTTGAATGAGATTTACTAAAACAAAAGAAATATTTTACTCATACGTTTTTGATAAATTGATACTATCATATGAAAGTAAGCGGTTACAATAATGAATTTCAGAATATTTCGTTATATTTAGTGAAAGTTTAGTAAACCACGATTTTTGTTTCTGTATGCTGTGTGAAAAATAAAGGGAATAACAAATCCGTCTCGTACATTGAAGATAAGCGAAAAAGGAAGGGTGATGGGATGAGTAACGAAAAAAGAGAGCTGCTGTTTCGATTGCTTGGTGATTTGCCTGATCGGAAGCATACGGGGGCGGAAACGCTGCGTATTGAGGAAAAAGAGGGATATATAATTGAAACGCTGCTGCTTGATATAAATGGGCTTGAAAAGGTGCCTGCATATTTTGTGAAGCCGAAAGCCGCAAAAGGACGGTGCCCGGTTATATTATTTCAGCATTCGCATGGCGGGCAGTATGAGCGGGGAAAAAGTGAACTGCTTGAGGGAGCGGATTATTTGAAAGCGCCTTCTTTTGCTCGGGAGCTGACTTCTCTCGGATATGGCGTATTGGCAATCGACCATTGGGGATTTGGAGACAGACGGGGCAAATCAGAAAGCGAGATTTTTAAAGAGATGCTTCTGACGGGCAGGGTGATGTGGGGCATGATGATGTACGACAGTATAAGAGCCATTGATTATGTGCAGGGCCGCCCTGATATTCAGCCTGACAGAATCGGAACGATCGGCATGTCTATGGGGGGCTTGATGGCTTGGTGGACAGCGGCGCTTGATGAACGGATTAAGGCATGTGTGGATTTATGCAGTCAGGTTGACCATCATGTACTGATTGAAACACAGAATCTTGACCGGCATGGCTTTTATTATTACGTTCCGTCTCTTGCCAAGCACTTTTCTGCATCAGATATCCAAAGCCTGATCGCACCGCGACCGCATCTTAGTCTTGCCGGCATACATGATCGGCTAACACCCGCTGAGGGAGTGAACAAAATCGAAAAAGAATTAACAGCTTTGTATGCTGAAAAAGGGGCTTCTGATTGTTACCGTATGGTGCGCTCCGCTTCAGGGCATTTTGAAACAGCTATGATGAGGCATGAAGCTCTGCAGTTTTTGAAAAAGTGGCTGTGACATGAAAAAGGGCAGGCTTTACGTGTTTTTCTGAAATGGTTCTAAACAGGTAAGGAGGCGAGCATCTGCCCGTCTCTTCTTTTTTTAGTGGATCAATACAGTTATCAGGAATATACATGATAAATAGATTTTGTTTATGAGGAAATGGCGTTCTGATATTGACAGAATTGTGTATACATAATAGTATTCTAATTGTTAACCTTAATTTATAAATGGTTAACAAATAGAATGCTTTCTTCTGTAATCAAAGCTGAAAGGGCGAGAAGGTATGCAAGAAGAAACATTTTACAGTGTCAGAATGAGAGCTTCTATGAATGGGTCTCACGAAGATGGAGGAAAGCATATATCCGGCGGAGAACGACTCATCACGTTCGATAATATGAAACGTACGGTGAATGCTTTATTAGAAAAAGGGTTATCTCACTCTAGAGGAAAACCGGATTTTATGCAAATTCAATTTGAAGAGGTTCATGAGCCGGTTAAGAAGATTCATCCATTACCAATGAAGACAAATGAAGTAGAATCCCCGGAAGAGGGACAAAGTCTTGCCCGATTCTTATTGGGGAAAGCGGGTGTTCCAAGAAAAGTGATTGAAAAAGCATATCAACAAATTTCTGAATGGTCAGGTATCAGGGGAGCAGTGGTGTTTGATATTCACACTGGCGAACGAATTGATCAAACACACGATAAAGGTGTACGGGTGTCCAGAATGGATTGGCCGGACGCCAATTTTGAAAATTGGGCGTTCCGCAATAACATGCCGTCCAATTCAAGAATAAAAGAGGCCCTTGCACTTGCTTCAAAAGTGAGTGAGCATCCGGCAACTGTTGCAGAATTATGCTGGTCAGATGACCCTGATTACATAACAGGCTACGTCGCGGGTAAAAAATTGGGCTATCAGCGTATTACAGCAATGAAAGAATACGGGACTGAAGAGGGCTGCCGAATCTTTTTTGCTGACGGCTCTGTAAATGTAAACACATACATAAATGATCTCGAGAAGCAGCCTATTTTGATAGAGTGGGAGGAAGATGATGACTCAAGATTTGATAGAAAAAAGTAAAAAACATCTTTGGCTGCCTTTTACTCAAATGAAAGACTATGATGAACATCCCTTGATCATCGAAAGCGGCAACGGAATCAAAGTAAAAGACATTAACGGCAAGGAATATTATGACGGCTTTTCTTCCGTTTGGCTTAATGTGCACGGGCACCGCAAAAAGGAATTAGATGAGGCCATCATAAAACAGCTTGGCAAAATTGCTCACTCCACATTATTGGGCATGACCAACGTTCCGGCGACTGAACTTGCCGAGACCTTAATCGAGATCAGTCCGGAGAAGCTGACGCGTGTTTTTTATTCGGACAGCGGTGCAGAAGCGATGGAAATTGCTCTTAAAATGGCGTTTCAATATTGGAAGAACATCGGGAAGCCTGAGAAACAAAAATTTATTGCAATGAAAAATGGGTATCACGGCGATACGATCGGTGCCGTCAGTGTCGGTTCAATTGAACTGTTCCACCACGTCTATGGCCCGTTAATGTTTGATAGTTATAAAGCTCCGATCCCTTATGTATACCGCTCTGAAAGCGGCGATTCTGTGCAGAGCCGTGATGAGTGTCTCTATGCGCTTGAACAGCTGCTGAAGGAACACCATCACGAAATTGCAGCACTTTCGATTGAATCAATGGTTCAAGGAGCATCCGGCATGATTGTGATGCCGGAAGGATACTTGGCAGGTGTGCGCGAGCTTTGTACAGCTTACGATGTCTTAATGATTGTTGATGAAGTTGCCACTGGTTTTGGGCGTACGGGGAAAATGTTTGCATGTGAGCACGAAAATGTTCAGCCTGATCTAATGGCTGCCGGCAAAGGCATTACAGGAGGCTATTTGCCGATAGCTGTCACTTTTGCCACCGAAGACATCTACCATGCATTCTACGATGATTACAAAGAACAAAAAACCTTTTTCCACGGTCACTCCTATACAGGAAATCAGCTTGGCTGTGCGGTTGCTCTTGAAAACCTGAGATTATTTGAATCTGAAAACATCGTTGAACAAGTCGCGCAAAAAAGTAAAAAGCTCCATTTACTTCTTCAAGACCTGCATGCACATCCTCACGTTGGGGATATTCGGCAGCTCGGCTTTATGTGCGGCGCAGAGCTTGTTCAGTCAAAGGAAACCAAACGGCCTTATCCTGCTGATCGGCGAGTGGGGTACAAAGTTTCTTTGAAAATGAGAGAGCTCGGGATGCTGACGAGACCGCTCGGCGATGTAATTGCATTTCTGCCTCCGCTTGCCAGCACAGCTGAAGAGCTCGAAGCAATGGTGTCTATTATGAAAGAAGCGATCCAAGAGGTAACCAGCCTTGAGCATTGACAGCTGGTTAAGCCGCCGGTTAGACAAAGCGAAGGGAGCCGGCGTATACCGTACACTGCGAACAATGAATGGGCCTCCAATTCCGGAGATGACGATTGATGGCAAAAATCAAACGGTCTGGTCGTCAAACAATTATTTAGGTCTCGCAAACCATAACCGCTTGATCTCTGCAGCTCAAGAAGCACTGCAGCAATTTGGAGCAGGAAGCACCGGCTCGCGTTTAACGACGGGCAATTCGATCTGGCATGAAAAACTCGAAAAAAAGATTGCCGGCTTTAAACGGACAGAAGCGGCTTTACTGTTTTCAAGCGGCTATTTAGCCAATGTCGGTGTCCTTTCTTCGTTACCTGAAAAAGGGGACGTCATTTTAAGTGATCAATTAAATCATGCAAGTATCATCGATGGCTGCCGCCTGTCTAAGGCTGATACGGTCATTTATCGCCATATCGAAATGGCTGATCTTGAAGAAAAACTGAAAGAAACACAGCGGTACCAGCGCCGTTTTATCGTAACAGACGGGGTATTCAGCATGGATGGCACGATTGCCCCTCTTGATCAGATCATCTCTCTTGCTAAAAGCTGCAATGCTTACGTGATCGTTGATGATGCGCATGCAACAGGTGTTTTGGGAGAATCAGGAAGAGGGACGAGTGAACATTTCGGTGTTTGTCCTGACATTGTCATCGGCACGTTAAGCAAAGCTGCCGGAGCGGAAGGGGGATTCGCTGCAGGTTCAGCGGTATTCATCGACTTTCTGCTGAACCATGCCAGAACGTTTATCTTTCAAACCGCTATTCCGCCGGCAAGCTGTGCAGCTGCCCATGAGGCGTTAGACATCATGGAGGCCAGCAAGGAAAAACGACAGCTTTTATATTCTTATATCCAGATGATCAAAACGAATCTGAAGCACATGGGCTATGTGGTGAAGGGGCATCATACACCGATTATTCCGGTGGTCATCGGCGATACCCGAAAAACGGTCACGTTTGCTGAAAAACTGCAGGACAAAGGAATCTATGCCCCTGCCATTCGTCCGCCGACCGTTGCGCCAGGAGAAAGCCGTATCCGATTAACCATCACTGCTGGGCACAGTATGAGGGATATTGATCATTTGCTGGAAGCATTTCGTTCAATCGGAAAGGAGCTGAACATCATTCCATGAGAGGTTTTTTTGTAACCGGAACAGATACAGAAGTGGGGAAAACGGTGATATCCTGCGGTCTTGCAGCCTTATTGCGGGAAAATAAGATGGATGTCGGAGTATTTAAACCATTTTTAAGCGGGATCTCCCCTCATCATCCAGAGAGCGATACAAGCCTGCTGAAAGAGATGTCGCAAACGAGTCTTTCGCATGAAGAGATTACGCCTTTTGCATTCAAAGAGCCGCTAGCTCCATACGTTGCAGGAAAGCTGGAGGGCAAGGCTGTCAAAATGCAAGAAGTCGTACGCCATTGGGAGCGGATAAGAGAAAAACATGGATGCTTCATCGTAGAAGGTGCGGGCGGGATTTCTGTGCCATTAGGAGAGGATTTTTTAGTCAGTCATGTCATAAAAGCGTTACAGCTTCCAGTGATTATTGTGGCCCGCCCTCATCTTGGAACGATTAATCACACCTTTTTAACTGTTCAATATGCCAAAAGCATGGGTCTTCCAATCGCCGGAATCGTCATCAATGGAATCAGTGATTCTCCTGATCATGATGAAAAAACCAATCCTGAAATGATTGAGAGCCTATGCGGTGTGCCGCTATTAGGAGTGACGCCAAAGCTGATAAACACAACAAAAGAAACGATTCAGGATATGGTGAAGGACCATATAGATTTATCATTACTGATCAATCGAGTGGGGGCATGAAAATGAATCAATGGATGGAACTTGCAGACCGGGTGCTGGACGGAGCAGAGGTGACCAACGAAGAGGCGCTTTCGATTTTAAACTGTCCAGATGAAGACATCTTGCTTTTGATGCATGGAGCTTTTCACATCAGAAAACGATTTTATGGAAAAAAAGTAAAGCTCAATATGATTATGAATGCAAAATCAGGGCTCTGTCCGGAGAATTGCGGCTATTGTTCCCAGTCTGCGATTTCGAAAGCGCCGATTGAGACTTACCGGATGGTGAAAAAGGAAACCCTTCTGGAAGGCGCAAAGCGGGCGCATGATTTGAACATAGGTACATACTGTATCGTGGCAAGCGGCAGGGGGCCGTCCAACAGAGAGGTCGATCAGGTCGTAGAAGCAGTACAGGAAATAAAAGAGACGTATGGGCTGAAAATTTGTGCGTGTCTCGGACTGCTAAAGCCGGAGCAGGCGAAGCGGCTGAAAGCAGCCGGAGTAGACCGCTATAATCATAATGTCAATACATCTCAGAGAAATCATTCAAACATTACCACGTCACATACGTACGAGGACAGGGTCAATACGGTTGAGATTGCAAAAACCTCCGGCATGTCTCCATGTTCAGGCGCCATTATCGGGATGAAGGAAACGAAGCAGGATGTCATCGATATCGCACAAAGCTTGAAAGCCCTTGACGCTGATTCCATTCCGGTGAATTTTTTGCATGCGATTGACGGCACACCATTAGAAGGCGTAAATGAATTAAACCCGCTGTATTGTTTAAAAGTGCTGGCGCTGTTCCGTTATATCAATCCGTCAAAAGAAATCCGCATTTCTGGTGGAAGAGAGGTCAATCTCCGCTCATTGCAGCCATTGGGGCTGTATGCCGCCAACTCCATCTTTGTCGGAGATTATTTAACGACTTCCGGACAGGAGGAGACGGAGGATCATAAAATGCTGAGTGATTTAGGATTTGAAGTAGAATCGGTCGAAGAAATGAAAGCCAGTTTAAGTGCAAATAGCTGAAAGCAAGAATAGAAGCAATCGGTGTCATGTCGATTGCTTTTATTTTTATAGAGTCAAAATGATGATGTCAGAATCATGAGAGGGAGCATATGACAATTCCAATTTCACTTACACCTTCTGCGTTTTTTAAAAACCCTTATCCTTATTACGATACATTACGTTCTGCACACCCTTTATATAAAGGGAATGTTTTGAAGTATCCAGGCTGGTATGTCACGGGATATGAGGAAGCGGCAGCAATTCTGAAAGATACCAGATTCAAAACACGTGTCCCGCTGCCCGAGACGTCTATGAAATATAAGGATCTAAATCATGTCCAGAAGCAGATGATGCTGTTTCAGAATCAGCCTGATCATAGGCGTCTGCGTCTACCGGTCAGCGGCGTATTTACTCCGAGAATGACAGAGGGCTATCGCCCATTTATAAATGAAACTGTCCATCAGTTGCTTGATCAAGTGCAAGGGGAAAAAAAGATGGAGCTGATTTCTGACCTTGCTTTTCCTTTGGCAAGCAGCATTATAGCTAAGATCATAGGTGTGCCGGCGGAAGGAAGGGATCAATTTAAAGAGTGGTCGTCAAGCCTTGTTCAAACGATTGATTTTACCCGATCAAGAAAGGTGTTAACAGACGGCGATCAGATCACTGTAGTGATGAGGGAGTATTTTAGAGAGCTCATTCAAAAACGAAAACAAAAACCGCAGCATGACGTGGTCAGCATGCTGCTGAAGGAAGGACAGGCTGGTAAGCTGACGGAGGAGGAAGTGGCATCAACGTGTATATTGCTGGCGATCGCCGGACATGAAACAACAGTGAATCTCATCAGCAACTCAATTCTTTGTCTGCTGCAGCATCAAGAACAGCTTTTGCAGCTCAAAGAAAACCCAGCTCTGATTCATACCGCAGTTGAGGAATGTTTACGTTATGAAAGCCCCACACAAATGACAGCCCGTGTTGCGTCAGAAGATATTGAAATGAATGGCGTAACGATTCGACAAGGGGAGCATGTCTATATTCTGCTGGGGGCTGCCAATCGAGACCCAAAAGTATTCGCGCATGCCAATGAGTTCGATATCACCAGAAGCCCTAATCCCCATCTTTCATTCGGACAGGGCCACCATATTTGTATAGGTTCCTCACTGGCACGGCTAGAAGCACAAATTGCAATTAACACTCTTCTGCAGCGCATGCCCGGCCTGCAGCTCGCTATTTCTGAAGTGCGATACCGGAAGCTAATTGGTTTTAGAGCGCTTATGGAGCTGCCGGTTATTTTTTAATGAAGGCTAAAGGAAGCCATGTGAATGCTGAAAACGTGTCATCCCCGGCGAAAATGGGCAATCTATAAAAAAAGGGGAGTGAACATATGAGAAAAGTGCTGATCGCCGGCGGAAATGGTGTGATTGGGAGGATATTGGCTAAAGGGCTTATGTCTGAGTACGAGGTGACGGTGCTGGATAAAGACCGTTACGAGGGCTTAGTACACGCTATTCAGGCAGACGCGTCAAACTATGATGATCTATTGAAAAAGATTCCGAGAGATACAGACGTGATCGTGAACTTACTCGCTGTCAAAATCAAATACGATGTCATGGACACAGCTGAATTTGAAAAAATGACGGATATTTTTTATAGAGCAAGCTACTATTTGTGCCGCGCGGCAGCAGAGCTCGGCATCCCAAAGGTTGTTTTCGCCAGCAGCAATCATGTGACAGATGTGTACGAAAAAGACGGGCGTTCGCTCTTAGGGCGGGAAATCACAACCGACGATTATCCGCTGTCAAAAAATCTATATGGCGTCCTAAAGCTGACCTCGGAACATATCGGCCACCTGTTTTATCTGGAAAATAAGCTCTCTGTCATCAACCTTCGAATCGGAACGGTCGTCACAGATGAAATGGATACACTGCATGAGAACGACCGGACGAAAAAAACGCTTCTTTCCCACCCGGACTTGCTGTCGATTTTTAAAGCAGCCATTGAAACGAATATCCGTTACGGCACTTATTACGCCGTCTCTGACAATCCCGGCAAGCCGTGGTCGATAGAATCCGCGGTTCAGGAGCTTGGGTTTGCGCCTCAAATTAATACCGCTGAGCTTCTGAAAGAGGAAGAGAACGGCAATAACAGAGCATAATCATTTTCTAAGATTATGCTCTTTTTCTTTTATGATCGGTTTCAAGCCAGTTCCGATGCCGCCGGGCAAGGGACAGTGTTCAAATGATTATAGACATGGCAATCGCACATTTGCTACATTTTAGACACGATATCGTCACAAGCTGCAGCTCGTTTATTAAAAATGATAACGCTTACAAAGGGAGGTGGGAACGATCGCACATTCACTGAAAAATCGCCTGTTTGATATTTTGATTTACGGATTTTTGCTGATGTTCGCTTTAATATGCGTACTTCCGTTTATTCATGTCATTGCGGCATCCTTTGCCACAGTAGAGGAAGTGGTTTCGAAAAAATTCATTTTAATACCGACCACTTTTTCGCTCGATGCCTATCGTTACATTTTTTCGACAGATATCATTTATAAAAGCCTGCTCGTTTCTGTGTTTGTGACAGTTGTAGGCACGGCGGTCAGCATGTTTCTTTCTTCATTGATGGCTTACGGTTTATCCCGCCGCGACTTAATTGGGCGGCAGCCGCTCATGTTTCTCGTCGTATTTACGATGCTCTTCAGTGGCGGAATGATTCCGACTTTCCTGGTGGTCAAATCGCTTGGATTGCTCGATTCTTACTGGGCCCTTATTTTGCCGACAGCGATTAATGCCTTTAACTTGATCATTCTGAAAAACTTCTTTCAAAACATCCCGGCGAGCCTGGAAGAGTCCGCAAAAATTGACGGCTGCAATGACTTGGGGATTTTCTTCAAAATTGTGCTGCCGCTGTCTCTTCCAGCGATCGCAACGATTTCACTGTTTTATGCGGTGACGTACTGGAATACGTATATGACGGCGATCTTGTACTTAAATGATTCAGCTAAGTGGCCGATTCAGGTGCTTTTGCGCCAAATCGTTATTGTATCAAGCGGGGTACAAGGGGATATGTCGGAAATGGGCTCGGGCAGCCCGCCGCCTGAGCAAACGATCAAAATGGCAGTAATAGTCGTAGCGACCATTCCGGTTCTGCTGGTCTATCCATTTATTCAAAAGCATTTTGCAAAAGGGGCTTTGCTGGGGTCTGTCAAAGGATAAAGAATATGAAACGGAGGGATATGATGGGAAACAAATGGAGGGTGCTTCTGATTGTGCTTGTATTTGCTCTCGGAGGAGTGCTGGCGGGCTGTAAAGGAGCTGATCAATCATCAGGCAAGGCGGACTCGGATTCAAAGGTAAAGCTGTCTATGATGGCGATTTTGTATCACCAGCAGCCGCCGAAAGACAGGGCGATCAAAGAAATAGAGAAGCTCACAAATACAGAATTGGACATCACGTGGGTTCCTGATGCGGTGAAAGAAGACAGACTGAATGCGGCGCTTGCAGCCGGCAATCTCCCGCAAATCGTGACGATTCAAGACATTAAAAATTCGTCAGTCATGAATGCCTTCAGATCGGGAATGTTCTGGGAAATCGGCGATTATATCAAAGATTATCCGAATTTAAACAAGATGAATAAACTCATTAATAAAAATGTCACAATCGATGGCAAGCTTTACGGGATATACAGAGAGCGTCCCCTCTCGAGACAAGGCATCGTCATTCGGAAGGACTGGCTGGACAATTTGAATTTGAAAACGCCGGAAACGCTGGATGATCTTTATGAAGTTGCCAAAGCGTTTACAGAGAACGACCCGGACAAGGATGGAAAAGATGATACATTCGGATTGACTGACCGAAATGATCTGATTTACGGCGCTTTTAAGACGCTTGGCTCATATGAAGGCATGCCGACAGACTGGAAGGAATCAAACGGCACATTTACGCCTGATTTCATGACGAAAGAATACAAAGACACGATGGATTACATGAAAAAACTGCGTGATAACGGCTACATGAATAAAGACTTTCCGGTCACAAGCAAAACCCAGCAGCAGGAGCTGTTTTCTCAAGGAAAAGCCGGCATCTATATCGGGAATATGGTGGACGCTGTCAATTTGCGTGACAATGCCTCCGATAAATCAATGGAGCTGGAGATCATCAACCGCATAAAAGGCCCTGACGGAAAAGAGCGTGTATGGGCGTCAGGAGGGCATAATGGTGTATTTGCTTTTCCGAAAACGAGTGTGAAATCAGAAGCCGAGCTGAAACGGATCTTGGCGTTCTTTGACCGAATAGCCGAAGAGGACGTCTACAGCCTGATGACATACGGCATTGACGGGGTTCATTACAATAAAGGAAAAGGCAAAACATTCACCAGAAAAGAAAGCCAGGTAAAAGATTGGCAGACTGATATTCAGCCGCTGTCCGCCTTAATCGCCATTGATAAAGCCTACTTAAAAAACACCGGTGATCCGCTGCGGACAGCGTACGAGGAGCTGACGGAAGACAATGAAAACATCATCGTCTCCAATCCGGCAGAGAGCTTGTATTCCGCCGCGGAGTCTGAGCGCGGAGATGAACTGAAAAAAATGATAGACGATGCCACCTATAAATATATGATCGGAGAAATTACAGAAAGCCAGTTTGATAAAGAAGTTGAAAAATGGGAAACAAGCGGAGGAAAGCAGATTATTCAGGAATACGAGGAAGCGTTTAAAAAAACAAAGTGATACTGAAAAAACCCAAAACGCACTAGCGGTTTTGGGTTTTTATACACTTCTTTTTTGCTGGCGGTAGTTGCCCGGTGTGATGCCTTCCAGCTTTTTAAAGGATCTGATAAAGTTTTGCGAGTTTTTGTATTTGAGCTTTTCAGCTATGTCTTTCACCGCCATGTCGGATTCAGCCAGCCAGCTTTTTGCCATATGGTGGCGGTAATTCGAGACATACTCGCTGAATGAAATGCCCATTTCTTTTTTGAAAATACTGCTTAAGTAGTTTGGGTTGTAATGCAGCCTGCGGGCAATTTCGTCCAGCGTTAAATCGGATTCAAACTCATGGTGGATGATATGGATTATGTTGTCGGAAATATTCTTGTACTGTGCATCGGCCCGGGCATTTACTTTGTCTGTCATCGGATCAATGAATTCTTGCTTCAGCCAGTTTTCAGTATCCTCGAATGTCTTCAGCTCAAAAATTTGGTCATACAGCATTTTGTTTTCTTCAAGCTCAAATAGTTCAATTCCGAGTACATGCATCAGTTCAATGACATGATTCAGAAAACGGGCGATTGCGATCTGAAATTGGTACGGGTTGGTGTTGTGTGTAAAAATCGACTGTAAAATCGCGTGCAGGCATTTGTCTGCTTTCTCCTTGTCACCGGCTTTTACAGCATCGAACAGCTCATGCTGAAGCTGCTTCGGAAAATGGGTTTTGAACGTTTTTTTCTGATCCAGGTCTTCATAAAAGATTATCGATTTGTTTTCTGCTTTCAGCCGGTATTTTAACGCTTCTGAGCCTTCCGCATAAGCGTTTTTCGCCATTGCTAATGCATCAAACGGCTGGCTGACGCCGATGCTGACAGACAGGTGCAGCTCAGCTTCAACTGTATCCTGAATCATCCGGGCGATATCATTCAGCTCGGCCATAAATGCCTCTTTTGTTCCGCTCTCATTCATCAATATGGTTGCCTGCTGTTTATCGACTACCGCTGGTGCGAGGCGTTTTTCCGCGGGGATGTTCCGCTCAATCAGGCTGTTGACGGCAAACAACAGCAGATCCATATCTTTTTTCTCATACGGTGTCTGATTCAGCGTGTCAATTTGGAGCACCAGCAGGGCGAGGTGACGCCAATTTTGTTTTAAGCCGAGGCTTTCAAAGCGGTTATTGACCTCCTCATCCGTCAGTTTTCCAAGCATAAGCCTGACCATAAAATATTGCTGAAGATGAGTGGCCTGCTGCCTCATTGTTTCTTCAAGATCGTCATTTCTGTTTTTGAGCTGCTTGAAGCTTTGCTCAATTAATTCAAACTCGTTTTGATGAGGCTGTTTTTCTGGAAAGGCTCCGTGCCGCGCAAACGATTCATAAAGCAGCCGGATCGGCTTATAAAAATGACGGGAGCCCAGCCAAGAGAATAACAATGAAAGCGCTAACAAAATGAAACATACCGTAAAGGTGATCCAGCCGATCGACTTGGCTTCTTTTTTTAGTTCGGGCAGGGAAACGAGAGAAAAATAAGTCCACGTGTTATAGTCTGATTTTTGATAGGTCACTTTATAATGAATGCGGTCAATGACTGTTTCAAACTGGCCGCTTTTGGAGCTTTGCGCCAGCATTTTTTTGACAAAATCGTCGTTCTGAAGAGAATCGCCTATATCAGACAGGTTGTTGTGAAGGATGATACGGCCTTTTTCATCAATGATAAACACGCTGTTTGCGTTTGAATAATCAGGCATATTTTTAACGAGTGAACAGCTTGGGATGCTTGCGGCTGCCAGTCCCTTCGTGTTTGTGCTGTTCAGCGGGAGCTGCTTAATCAAATTGATATTATACCGGCAGCTTTCTGAAGCGCCTTCCTTTGTGGAGATCAAACGGTTGTTTTTTTCCAGCGTCCAATAGGACCGGCTCGCTTTGTTTTTCGAATACGCCTCGGCTGCTTCATGAAGGGAGTCCGTATTCATGCGGTACAAACCGGAATTGTTCATGTACCAGTTTTTCATATAGCTGACAAGCGTCATGTTGGACAAATCGGTATCAAAGCTTTGCAAATAGTTGAGCTCTTGGTTCACTTGGTCATAGATTTGAAATTGGTCAGAGTGCAAAGGCTCGGACAGTGTGCG
Source organism: Bacillus sp. FSL R5-0434 (assembly GCF_038004745.1). Lineage (NCBI taxonomy): Bacteria > Bacillati > Bacillota > Bacilli > Caryophanales > Bacillaceae > Bacillus > Bacillus sp. FSL R5-0434. The sequence continues at coordinate 2,955,501 of NZ_JBBORV010000001.1, read as the reverse complement.
GAGGAGAGGCGGCGAACTCACATAGTGGGTTAAAGAATGATCGACGGTTTTTAGGATGTGCTCGATGCTTAGCTGGGTCTGCTGGAGTGTGTCGAGTTTTTCCTCCGAAACGTTGGAGATGGCCGTTTTCTGAGAGTGCTCGTACGAAAACAAACCGACCAAAATGACGGGAATGGTGCTGAGTAAACAAAAAAACGTGATGAGTTTGTAATAAAACTTGTATTGGCTTCTTTTCATAAAACCCCCCATTTCATAACACCTTAATACAATTAATCCAAAGATTGATAGATATTGTCAATAATCATTTTCTAATATCGGTGTCTTTTTTTCAGATAGAGAGGCAAAACCCTTGATGACAAAGGGCTCAGGCAGAATGTGATCATATGATTGTAGACGGACTTTTGCACGCTGCGCTACAGTGAAAACAAGAACCCGTGAAAGGAGGCTTTGAAAAAGATGAAAACAGCAGAAGCGCAAGCGCCGGCTGTAGACGCAGTCATGTTTAAAAAAGAAAAAAGAAAGCGCTTACTAAATAAGCTGCTGCAGCAAAAGTTTTTGTACTTTATGATTTTGCCGGGATGTATTTATTTTTTGCTTTTTAAATATGTTCCAATGTGGGGAATCGTGATTGCGTTTCAGGATTATCAGCCGTTTCTCGGCATTTGGGGCAGCGAGTGGGTCGGGCTGAAGCATTTTATCAGGCTGTTTACAGAGCCTACATTTTTTGTCCTGTTAAAAAATACGCTCGTGCTCTTTGCCTTGAATCTGGCCATTTTTTTTCCGGTGCCGATTTTATTAGCGCTTCTTCTAAACGAAGTGCGGATCGCACTCTTTAAAAAATTCGTTCAGACGCTGATTTATATTCCGCATTTTATGTCCTGGGTCATTGTTGTATCGCTGTCATTTGTGCTTTTGACAGTAGACGGGGGCCTGATTAATGAACTGATTACGTTTTTTGGCGGTGAAAAAATCAATTTTCTGCTGAATGAAGAATGGTTCCGTCCGCTGTATATTCTGCAGGTCATCTGGAGAGAAGCGGGCTGGTCAACGATCATCTACCTGGCCGCAATGACGGCGGTTGATCCTCAGCTTTATGAAGCGGCGAAAATGGACGGAGCGGGACGGCTGCGGCAAATGTGGCATATTACGCTGCCGGCTATCAAAAGCGTCATCGTCGTTTTGCTGATTTTAAAAATTGGGGACACGCTGGAGCTTGGCTTTGAGCATGTATATTTGCTGTTAAACGCCACAAACAGGGAAGTCGCGGAAATTTTTGATACGTACGTTTATACTGCGGGGCTGAAACAGGGCCAATTCAGCTACAGTACAGCGGTCGGCGTATTTAAAGCGGCGGTCGGGCTGATTTTGGTCATGCTTGCGAATCGTTTGGCGAAGAAATTTGGCGAGGAAGGAATCTATTAAGAAAGGGATGGTATCAATGGATCAATCAATCGCTGTAAAGTCGCCTCTTACGTATGCGGAGGCATTGGCAGAAACGATTATGAACACGTATACAGTTGAAGAGCTGCCGCCTGCAAACCGCTGGCACTATCATCAGGGCGTTTTCTTATGCGGGGTTTTGCGTCTTTGGGAAGCAACCGGACAGAAACGGTACTTTGATTATGCGAAATCTTATGCGGATCTCCTAATTGATGATTACGGCAATCTATTATTTAAAAGAGACGAACTCGACGCGATTCAGGCGGGCCTTATTCTTTTTACTTTATACGAAAAGACGAAGGATGAACGCTATGTAAAAGCGGCAACAAGGCTGCGGGGCTTATACGGAACGCTGAACCGAACGTCAGAGCAGGGGTTCTGGCATAAGGACGGCTATCCATATCAAATGTGGCTTGACGGTTTATATATGGGCGGGCCGTTTGCACTGAAATATGCCAATTTGAAGCAAGAGCCGGAGCTGTTTGACATGGTTGTGCTTCAGGAAGGCCTGATGAGAAATCATACGAAGGATCCAAAGACCGGGCTCTTCTATCATGCGTGGGATGAAGCGAAAAAAATGCCTTGGGCCAGTCAAGAGACAGGCTGCTCTCCGGAGTTTTGGGCGCGTTCAATCGGCTGGTACGTCATGTCACTCGCAGACATGATTGAAGAGCTGCCTGAGAAGCACCCAACCCGTCATGTCTGGAAAAAAACACTGCAGGACATGCTCGAAAGCATCTGCCGCTGCCAAGACAAGGAAACAGGATTATGGTATCAGATCGTTGACAAGGGCGACAGATCTGACAACTGGCTGGAAAGCTCGGGATCGAGCCTGTATATGTATGCCATCGCTAAAGGAATCAATAAAGGATATCTCGCCAGATCCTATAAAACGCCTTTGTTAAAAGCGTATCAAGGGCTGATTCAGCATAAAACTGAAACAACAAAAGACGGCGCGTTTCTCGTCAAAGACATATGTGTCGGAACGTCGGCAGGATTTTATGATTATTATGTCAGCCGGGAACGGAGCACAAACGACCTTCACGGGGCGGGAGCGTTTATTTTGGCGATGACAGAATTGGAAGCGCTTCTCGGGTCAGACGAAAAATGAAAAGATCTCTATGTGCGGCTGTATGTGTGATCGTCTCGTTGCTGTTTTTGGCTTCGTGCTCAAGCAGACCGGACGGCATTCATGTCATCCTGTTTTCAGATATGCAGGCAGGCGTACAGGATAACATAAAAGAGGCCGCTGAAAAGAAGGCAGGCAGGGCAGAAATTTTTCCCGCTTTGCCGGAAAAGCTGCTGACTGAAATTACGGCTCGCGAGGGTGACGTCTTTATCGTGCCTGAAGACTTGTTTGCAGCTTACGATGATCCGGAAAATTTTCAGCCGTTAGACGGATTGTCACTGAAACATTCATCGCCCTATACAGCCGTAAATCAAAAAACGGGAGAAAAAACAGTCTATGCCGTTCTGATTGAGAAAGGGGAAAAACAGCTGAACGGCTATTCTTTTCGGCTGAATCGAAATATGGCGGCGTTTATCCCTGTATACTCCGAAAAAACAGAGGAAGCGCTGCAGCTGATTTCCCAATTAACAGAAGTCCGATAGGGGTGGGGACCATTGAAAAGCATCGTCATTTGCGGATTAAGCAGCAGAGCCCTCAGCATGTTTATCAAACCGCTGCTCAAACTGTTTTCATCCACTTATGAAATTACGGGATTGCTGGATGCCGATCCGAAACGATTCGCCGTCTGCAAAGAGGCATTTCCGGAGCTTGCGCAAGTACCGGAGTATAAAGAGGAAGATTTTGACAATATGATGAGCGTTTCGAAGCCAGACATTGTGATTGTGACGGGAAGGGATGACACCCATGTTACCTATATATTGAGAAGCCTTCAGTGGGATACGGATGTCATAACGGAAAAACCGATGGTGACGACGGTGCAGGATGCAAAGCGGGTGCTTGAGGCAGAAGCGAAAAGCAAAGGGAAGGTTACTGTCGCGTTTAATTACCGCTACAGCCCGTATCATCGGAAAATCAAAGAAATGATTTTAGAAGGAAAAATAGGAAGGGTCACGTCTGTTGATTTGAATTGGTATATTGATACCTATCACGGCGCCAGCTATTTTAAACGCTGGAACCGATCCAGGCAATTTTCCGGCGGCCTTTCTGTCCATAAATCCACACATCATTTCGATCTGGTGAATTGGTGGCTCGGCCAAAACCCGGCGGAGGTATTTGCTTACGGCGAGTTGAATTACTACGGGCCGGACAGTGAGTGGAATCCGCTGTCGGAAGAAGACGGGCGTTTTTGCGGCACATGCCGGGTCAAAGAGAAATGCCATTACTATGCGAGATGGCACCCCCGTGCCTCTAAAGCTTCTGTAAAGGATGATCATCTCAAGGCGGATGCAGACCAGTCAAGCTTATATACCGCATATCGCCCTGACGCGTGCATTTTTGACGAGGAGATCGACATTGAGGATACGTATGTGGCGGCTGTCAAATATGACGGCGGTGCGCTTTTAAGCTACTCGATCACATTTTCCGCTCCGTACGAAGGCTACCGCCTTACGATAAACGGCACAAAAGGACGCATTGAATCAAATGAATTCCATGAGCCTTCCAGAATTCCGTTTGCTTTTCCCGAGCAGACGATTGAGTATTATCCGCTTTTTGAATCGAAGCAAACCATTCAAGTCGTCAAAAACGAGGGAGGACACGGCGGAGGTGATCCGCTTTTGCTTGCTGATCTATTTATAGGCAAAGATCCGCTGCGCCAGTATGACATTTTGGCCGGGGCCGAAGCCGGAGCCTATTCTATCGCGCTCGGTGAGGGAATATGGCGCTCCGTTGTTGAAAAAAAACCAATTGATATTAAACAGCTTTTTCATATGCAAAATGTATAAAAGCGAAGAGGAGGGGCTTTCGTGGAACATGACGGATCAATGGCACGGGTGCTGCGTTTTTGCGAGTGGATCATGAGGTTTGCGTATACCAATTTGCTTTGGCTGCTTTTTACGATCATCGGTCTCGGAGTGTTCGGTGTCATGCCTGCGACTGCCGCTTTATTCGCTGTTATGCGAAAATGGATTCAGGGTCAGGATCACGTTCCGGTGCTGCCGACTTTTTGGCGGGAATACAAAGCTGAATTTCTCCGTTCCAATCTGATCGGTGCTGTACTGGTGTTAATCGGTTTGATCATTTATATCGATTTGGCCTTTATTTACCCAAGCCACTTTTTATTGCATATCCTGCGCTTTGCTATTATGATATTTGGCTTTCTGTTTGTATCAATGCTTTTTTATGTGTTTCCGCTGATCGTCCACTTTGATTGGAAAAAGCGCCTGTATTTTAAGTTTTCCCTCTTGCTGAGTGTGGCGTACTTACAATATACCCTCGTCATGCTTGCGCTGACGGTCGCGCTCTTTTTCCTGCTGGCTTATCTGCCGGGAATTGTCCCTTTTTTCAGCGTCAGTCTCATCAGCTACTGCCACATGAGGATCGCTTATGCCGTCTTGGTGAAGCTGGAGCAGCAGGACCATGAACCGGCAAAGAAACATCCTGCACCAGAAGCTTTTTATCCGGAGACGAGGTAAACATTTTCTCTATCATATATTGATTCCAAACGGAATAGATTGATAGAGAAAGGAGAGCGGATAAATGCTGAAGGTGGCAGTGTTTGATGAAGAGCATGAAAAAGATTTGCAAACGGAGATCAATTCATTTTTAAAAGGAATATCGGAAGAGCAGCTGGTTGATATCAAATATACGGTTTCAGCGGCATGTGACCCTGAAGGCGAGCAGCTCTACTGTTTTTCCGCACTCATTTTATATCGAAAATAAAAAAAGATCTTTCCGCGGACTGCGGAAAGATCTTTTTTATGGTTAAGCCTTTTTCACTCTTGGGCTTCTTGGTTTCTGGAATTTCTCTGCTGCTCTGATTTCTTTTCGTTCTCTTGCCAATGCTTTATAAAGGGCAGCAATCATGAGCAGGATAACAATTGAAAATGGCAGTGCCGCCAGAATCGCTGTGTTTTGCAAAGCGGCAAGTCCGCCGGAATACAAGAGCGCAGCTGCCATAGCAGACTGAATGATGCCCCAGCTGAGTTTGACTGAGTTAGCCGGGTTTAATGAACCGTATGTCGTCTGCATACCAAGGACAAATGTCGCTGAATCAGCTGATGTAATAAAGAACACGGCGATCAGGATCAATGCCAGGATAGACGTGATCATTGTCAGCGGATAGTGATCCAGTGTTCCGAACAGCATCGTTTCGGAAGACTGCTTCGCCACATTAAAGATACCTTTTTGCTGAAGGTCCATCGCGGAAACACCGAAAATGGAGAACCATAGGAAAGCCAAAATACATGGTGCCACCAGGACGCCGATCAAAAATTCACGGATTGTCCGGCCTCGGGATACACGAGCGATGAAAATGCCGACAAATGGAGACCAGGAAATCCACCATGCCCAATAGAAAATCGTCCAGCCGTTGATCCATTCACGTTTGCCTGGATCGTTCGGCGCCAGTCTGAAGCTCATTTGAACAATGTTTTGAATATACTGCCCAATTGAATCTGTAAGTGAGTTCATGATCAAAACGGTAGGTCCGACAACCAGCATAAACAGCATCAGCAATCCGGCTAGCACCATATTTGTGTTGCTTAAATACTTAATGCCTTTTCCGAGTCCGCTCCAAGCCGATAGTAAAAAGAGCACTGTTACAATAACAATCAAAATCAATTGAACGATAAAATGATTCGGAATTCCGAATAGGTAATTCAATCCGCCGTTAATTTGAGTTGCGCCGATCCCCAGACTCGTTGCAACGCCGACAACTGTAGCGAAAACAGCGATACAGTCAATCAGTTTACCGATCGGGCCGTTTACTTTATCGCCGAGAATCGGAGTCAGTGTGCTGCTGATTAATCCAGGCGCGTCTTTGCGGAATTGAAAATATGCGATACATAATGCCACGACGGCATAAATGGCCCAAGCGTGCAGTCCCCAGTGGAAAAACGTGTACCGGAGCGCATCTCTGAAGGCTTGGGGGGTTTCTGTTTCACCTGATGGAGAGCTAATTGCGTAATGGCTGATCGGTTCAGCCGCACCATAGAATACTAAGCCGATTCCCATGCCTGCACTGAACAGCATGGCAAACCAAGATAATAACCCGAATTCCGGTTTTTCATCCGGTTTCCCCAGTTTAATTTTTCCAATCGGGCTGACAATTAAAAAGAGACAGAACCCGACAAACAAAGAGACAACTAATAGATAATACCAACCAAATGAATCTGTTATAAACGATTGTGCCGATTGAGACACGTTTTGCAGGCTGTCAGGAGAAATAACGCCCCACAAAACGGCTGCGGCTGTGATGACAATCACAATCCAAAATACACTAGATATATTCTTCAAACATTCTCACCCTCTGACTTTTTTGTGTACGCCTATATCTTCCTCGCAGGCTTAGTATGGTCGTACGATGGCAGATCATTCCTTCCTGTAAATTACCCCGCAATCAGGTGAAACAAAACAAATCTCACCCTAACATTTTTGCGGGAAATTTTCAAATGCCCGGCATGCTGTAAGAGTTTGAAAAGTCTAATGTTTACGTACGGGAAAAGCGTCCGGCATTCAGTCCGGCGAGTCTGCCTGTGACGAGCGCAGATGTGATATTGTATCCGCCTGTATAACCGTGGATATCTAAGATTTCGCCGCAAAAATACAGGCCGTCCATTTTTTTAGACGCCATCTTTTTCGGGTCAATCTCCTTCACCGATACACCGCCTCCTGTGACAAACGCTTTGTCTAGAGACAGCGTGCCGTTTGCGAGAACGGTAAATTGCTTGCAGTCTTTGACAAATTGTCTGAAAGGCTCCTTCGGCAGCTCAGAAAATGATATGTTCGGTGAAATGCCGTTTTTTTCAAGCAGGAAAAGAAGGTAGCGCTCCTGCATCCAAGGCTTCAGCACATTTTTTAACGCTTTTTTCGGCGCGTCTTTCAGCTCCTTGTGCATCTTTTGGAATAGCGTTTCTTCATTGATATCCGGAAACAAATCAATTCTGACGGGCACTTCCGGCTGTTTTTTCAGCTCTTTCACGATAAACTGGCTGCACCTGAGTATGGCGGGGCCTGAGAGGCCGAAATGAGTAAACAGCATGTCCATCTTATGTGTGATAATGGCTTTGCCTTTTTTGTTTAATACACTGACGGCGACACCTCTGAGCGATAAACCCTGCAGTGTTTTTTTCTTAATAAACGGCTCGGCAGATGTGACGGGCACCTCTGTCGGGAACAGCTCTGTTATTGTGTGGCCTGCGGCTTCGGCCCATTCATAGCCATCACCCGTGCTGCCGGTATGGGGAACGCTTTTTCCGCCAACCGCGATAATGACTGCCTGACTATGAATCACTTCGCCATTATTCGTCACAATGCCTGCCGTATGTCCATCTTCATATGTAACAGATTTGATTTTTTCGTTCGTTCTGATCGTCACACGCAGCTGTTTCAGCCTGTTTAACAGGGCGTCGACAACACTTTGCGCTTTGTCTGTCACTGGAAACATCCGGCCGTGATCCTCTTCCTTCAATTTGATCCCGAGATTTTCAAAAAACTTGATAATATCTTCATTATTAAATTCAGAAAACGCACTGTATAAAAAACGGCCGTTGCCGGGGATGTGCTTAATAATTTCTTCGACAGGAAGGCGGTTTGTCACATTGCAGCGGCCGCCTCCGGATATGGCAAGTTTACGGCCTAACTTATTTCCTTTATCTATTAACAAAACATCAGCACCCTGTTCTCCGGCTGCAATGGCAGCCATCAGACCTGAAGGGCCTCCGCCGATTACAATTACGTCATACTGCTTCATCTTTATCATCAACTTTCTTTTTACATTTCGTGTGCGGAACGCTGTCCGCAGTACTATTATAGCGAAAGACAGGTTCTGCTTAAACGTATTTTGCCGCAAACTTGCATTGTTCCTGAGATTGCTTTTGTATTTATTACCGTCTATATGCCCAGTTGTGTTAAAATAGAAAAGTTGAATCTTCGTAGAAAATGGTGATGAAGAAACATGTCAAGCAAACTGTTAAGAGGCACGTTTGTGTTAACGCTCGGTACATATATTTCACGGATACTGGGAATGGTTTATTTAATTCCTTTCAGCATCATGGTCGGAGCGACAGGCGGTGCGTTATTTCAATACGGATACAATCAATACACTTTATTTTTGAACATTGCCACAATGGGCTTTCCAGCCGCCGTTTCTAAATTTGTTTCCAAATATAATTCCAAAGGGGATTATGAAACAAGCAGAAAAATGCTGAAGGCGGGCATGTCGGTTATGCTTGTAACGGGAATGATTGCCTTTTTTATACTATATTTATCTGCTCCGTTTTTTGCGGAAATATCGCTTGGGGGCAAAGATAATAACGGTTTGACGATTGATCATGTCGTATATGTCATCCGCATGGTCAGCTTAGCGCTTTTAGTCGTGCCGATTATGAGTCTTGTGCGCGGATTTTTCCAAGGTCACCAAATGATGGGGCCGACGGCTGTCTCTCAAGTTGTTGAGCAGATTGTCCGCATCATCTTTTTATTGAGTGCGACCTTCTTGATTTTGAAAGTCTTAAACGGCGGCCTTGTGATCGCTGTCGGTTATGCAACCTTTGCAGCTCTGATCGGTGCCTTCGGCGGGCTGATCGTATTGTATATTTATTGGAACAAACGAAAAGGCAATCTGCTGGCGATGATGCCTAATACGGGGCCGACAGCAGATTTAAGCTACAAGAAAATGTTTTTCGAGCTCTTCAGCTATGCCGCTCCCTACGTGTTTGTTGGACTAGCCATCCCTTTGTATAACTATATTGATACAAATACGTTTAACAAAGCCATGATTGAAGCGGGGCATCAAGCTATCAGTCAGGACATGATGGCCATTCTGACACTTTACGTGCAGAAGCTCGTGATGATCCCGGTTTCTCTTGCGACGGCATTCGGACTGACCTTAATTCCGACGATCACAGAATCGTTTACAAGCAGAAACTACAAGCTGTTAAATCAGCAGATCAACCAGTCGATGCAGACGATCCTGTTTTTAATTATTCCGGCTGTTGTCGGTATATCGGTATTAGCAGGCCCTGTGTACACGTTCTTTTACGGATCAGAGAGCCTTCATCCTGAATTGGGGAAAGATATCCTGTTTTGGTATTCGCCAGTTGCGATCTTGTTCTCTTTGTTTACTGTCAACGCCGCCATATTGCAGGGCATCAATAAGCAAAAATTTGCGGTTGCCAGTCTTGTGATCGGTGTCGTGATCAAACTTGTGCTGAATGTCCCGCTGATTAAGCTGATGCAGGCTGACGGCGCTATTTTAGCTACGGCACTCGGGTATACTGCTTCACTTATATACGGATTTATCATGATCAAACGGCATGCCGGCTATTCGTATAAAATATTAGTGAAACGGGGCGTTCTGATGCTGCTCTTGTCAGCAGTGATGGCGATAGCCGTTAAAATCGTCCAGTGGGTGTTAAGCTTTTTCATCTCCTACGAGGATGGCCAGCTGCATGCTGCGATCGTCGTGCTGATTGCTGCTGTGGTCGGCGGAGCTGTCTACCTGTATTGTGCTTATCGTTTAGGGTTTTTACAGAAAATATTCGGCCGCCGTTTACCGGGGTTCTTAAAGAAAGGCAGACATGCCGCTGATTAACAGAATATGTTGAAACAGAGGGCTCGCTTGATGCGGGCTTTCTTTTATAGGAAGGAGAGATTGGCATGAGACTAGATAAGCTGCTTGCCAACAGCGGGTATGGTTCGAGAAAAGAGGTCAAATCGATTGTGAAAGCGGGAGCCGTCATGGTCGACGGAAAGCCGGCAAAAGATGTCAAGGCGCACGTGGACCCTGATGCGCAGGAGGTGACCGTTTATGGCGAGCCGATTGATTACCGCGAGTTTATTTATATCATGATGAATAAACCGCAGGGCGTGCTGTCAGCGACTGAGGACAGCCGGCAAAAGACAGTGGTCGATTTGCTGACGCCGGCTGAACTTAGATTCGAGCCGTTTCCTGCCGGCCGGCTTGATAAGGATACAGAAGGATTTCTGCTGCTGACAAATGACGGTCAGCTCGCTCACCGGCTGCTATCGCCGAAAAAGCATGTTCCGAAAACGTATGAGGTCCACTTAAAGTCGCAAATTTCGCCAGAAGACATCAACAGCTTAGAGACTGGGGTATTTATTGAAGGCGGCTACAAAACAAAGCCGGCACAAGCAGAAATAAAGGTAAACGATAAAGGGCATACCGTGATATACCTGACGATAACAGAAGGGAAATATCATCAAGTCAAACAGATGGCAAATGCTGTCGGCAATGAAGTCATTTATCTGAAGCGGCTCTCAATGGGACGCGTATCCTTGGATCCTGCTCTGGAGCCGGGAGAATACCGTGAGCTTACAGAAGAAGAACTTGAAAGGCTGAACGAGCCGCAAGCATGAAAAAATCCCGCATCACACATGCGGGATTTTTTATTATATATAAGCACACAAAAACAAGGCTAAGAACGTTTCTCGCCCTGTATCTATCAGGCCGCTCACAGGGCGGCCCTATGTAATTTTTAATGTTATGAGGTAATCTTTACTTTCTTTCTCGTTGTCTCCCATTTGCCACGGCTTGGACTATGAACAAGATCATTATATGCTAACACATTTAAGTCTCTTTGAATCGTTCTAGGTGTAATGCCGAATTCGTCAACCAGTTCCTGTGTTGTCACAAGGCCTTTCTCTTGAATAAACATGTAAACTGATTTGATTCGAGTTAGCATACGGTTTGTTGAAGGTTTCAAAAAACCACTCCCTATCATAAGATCGGATGGACTTGACTAACCACAACTCACGACTATCAACTGCGTACGAAATAGCAACTAAGGCAGACATCTGTAATATTTAAATAATTCGCCTTCATTATACACGATTTCGCAGCGGTGAATCTAGGAATAAGTATGATAAATTTTTTCCAATTTGAGTTTGGCCGCCATCCTTGTTGGATTACTATGTATTTCAGCACAATATTATTATGGATAAAGAAACTTTTTTTATTCTGTTTCGTATGTGATTAAGGGGGTGAGTGAGATTGAGAATGTTGTTGGAAGCATCGATAGAGCAAGCAGGGTATACAAACCGAAAAAAAGTGCTCACCGATGTTTTATTGGAAGTCAGAGAAGGGGAGCTTGTCGGGTTGATTGGAGCGAACGGCGCTGGAAAAAGTACTGCCATCAAGGCGATACTCGGCCTCTCGCAAGACTTTAAAGGGACTATCGCTTGGAATGATTGCTCGTTTGCTTATATTCCGGAGCACCCGTCCTTTTATGAGGAATTAACGCTGTGGGAGCATCTCGACCTGATCAGCACTTTGCACGGCATTGGTCAGAGTGAATTCGAATACCGGGCCCAAAGTCTTCTTGAAACATTTTCGCTTGATCATGTCATGCATGAGCTGCCGGTGACGTTTTCGAAGGGCATGCAGCAAAAGCTGATGCTGATTCAGGCCTTTCTTTCTAAGCCTGATATGTATGTGATTGATGAACCGTTTATCGGCCTTGACCCGATATCGACAAAACGCTTTGTGGACATGCTGAAGGCTGAGAAAGATAGAGGAGCCGGCATTCTCATGTGCACACACGTACTTGATACCGCGGAAAAAATCTGCGACCGGTTTTACATGATTGATAAAGGTTCTTTGTTTCTTCAGGGAACGTTAAAAGATATTCAAGAGCAGACAGGGTTAGACGGGCAGTCATTGCTTGACTGTTTTTATACGGCGATTCAAGGAGGAAAGGCATGAACGGGCGCTCTCTCTTTTTTCGAAGGTGGCTGGATTTTTACCGATATCAGTTTAAGGTGCTGCATGCTGTCATTGATTGGACGGTTGCGCTCTACATTGTCCTGCCGGCGCTTGCTTTTGTGATTTATCAGTATGTGGAGTGGACGAATGGAAACGGCCTTCTTTACGAGTGGTCTGAGAGAGTCGAATGGAGATGGTTATACGCTGTCGGTATACTGATTGTTTGTACAGGCTCCATCCATACTTTTTTACTGGAAGCGGACCAGGTGTTTTTGCTGCAAAAGAAAGCGATCATTCGCCAGATGAAACAATACGCATTGGTGTATTCTTTATTGTTCACGTTCGCCAAATGGCTGTTGCTCTTTTTTCTTTTTCTTCCCTTTATCATTGATTCTGTTCGCGTCACTATTCCAGAAAGCGCTGCTCTGTTGATCTATGCTTTCGGTCTTCATACGCTCTTTTTATCCTTGAAGCAGGACAGGGTCAGAAAACCAAGATCTATTTGGAGACAGATTGCAGACTTTTTTCTCAAGGCTGTGCTTTTGGCGTGTTCTTTTCTCATGATTACCTTTACTGAGTGGCACTTGCTCTCGCTTGCCGGTGTTTTGTTTTTTATTTTTGCTTTCATACGCAGTTTGAAAAAGACGGCTTCATTTTCGGCTTTTGAGGCAGAGGTGCTTGAGGAGAAAAAAATCAGGCTCACTCTTGCAGGTCTTGTAATGATGACGAGCCAAGATGTGAGAATGCCGAGAGTAAAGGACAGGATGAGGAGAAAACCACTATTATTCCGGAATTCAAAAAGGATATTTAAGAAACGGACAATGTATACAATTTATAAAGAATTGTTTTTTAAAGTCATGCTGAGGAATGGGGAGTATGCGAGGCATCTGTATATGCTTTTGTCGGCTTTTACGGTTTTAACAGTCGTTTCCCCTATCTTTCTTAAGGTGATTGCGCTGCTGGTTTATACAGGTGTTTGCCGTTATGTGCTTTCGCTTATTTTTGACAAAGTGATGGATGCGCCGATCTTAATTGGGGCTGATAAGGAAAGTGATGAATATTACCGGGCCAGAAAAAGCTGTGTGAACACGCTGCACTATGCTTGTGTTGCCTGCTGCTTTTTGGCGGCTGCTATCTCTTTTTTGGTGAAATAAAAACCCAAACGGATGCCGTTTGGGTTTTCTGTATGTTATAGAATAAATAGCTGGATGAAAAACAGAACGGCAAATGCGAGGACGAGCGGATGAATGTCTCTCCATTTTCCCCGTGCTGCTTTCACAATCGGATACGAAATAAAGCCAAGCGCAATTCCTGTGGAAATGCTTGATGTAAGAGGCATGGTCAGAACAACGAGAAATGCCGGAAATGCCTCGTCCATCTCCTTCCAGTTAATATTCGACACCGAGCCCATCATCAGGCTGCCGACAATAATCAAAGCCGGTGAGGTGATGGCGGATATGCCGGATAAGGCGCTGACAAGCGGACTGAAAAACATCGAAGCTGCAAATAATACCGCGACAGTTAAAGACGTAAGACCTGTTCTTCCCCCGGCTGCGACGCCAGCTGAAGACTCGACAAACGCGGTTGTCGGACTTGTTCCGAAAACAGCACCGACTGTGGTCGCCGTTGAATCAGCAAGCAGCGCTTTTCGCGCGTTCGGGAGCTTGTTGTTTTTCATCAATCCGGCTTGCTCGGCCACACCGATCATCGTACCGGTCGTATCAAAAATCGTTACAAGCAGAAATGAAAAGACGACAGCGTACAGGCCGTGATGGATCACATCGCCAAAAGCGGAGAACGGATTTGAAATAATCAATCCCTCAGGCAAATGCGGAAAAGACATAAAGCCTTTAGGAAAATGCAGCTGGCCGGTAAAAAAAGCGATCAAAGCGGTAGCTGCCATTCCGATAAATAACGCTCCGCCTACATTCAGCACCATCAGGATCACACTGATCAATAAGCCGATCAGCGTCAAGATAACCGCTGGCGAATGAAGGTTGCCGAGTGTGACCAGATTTGATTTATCAGCCGTAATAATTCCCGCCTGCCGTAAACCGATAAACGCAATAAAAAGTCCGATCCCTGTTGTGATGCCGTATTTTAAATTGTTTGGAATCGCTTCTATCAGTTGTTTTCTTAAAGGCGTAAACGATAGAATAATGAAGAGAACCCCTGCTGTGAATACTGCGCTGAAAGCTGTTGCGTAGGTGATGCCGCCGCCGCTTGCGCCTACAACGTGATAGGCTAAGTAAGCGTTTAAGCCCATGCCGGGCGCAATGGCAATCGGATAATTTGCAGCCAGGGCCATCCACAGCGTTCCGACAATGGAGGCGATAATCGTTGCGGTAAAGACCTGGTCAAAAGGAACTCCGGCATTCGCTAAAATGACCGGATTCACCACTACAATATAGACCATTGTGAAAAAGGTCGTCAATCCAGCTATGATTTCTTGTTTAATCGATGTTTGCTGCTCTTTTAGATGAAACATAGTAACCTCCAATTACGAACGTTTTAACAAAACACCATTAATATTATTCGTTTTATTTAGTTTTTGCAAGTGATTTATTGCAGAAAGGGGATCATTATGAACTGGGAAGTCGAAGTGATCAGAAAAAAAGATGATTTGATTCGCGATACGCAGGAATTCTTGAGAATCAACAGTGTAATGGACGAAACAACAGCCGGGCCCGGCAAACCATTCGGAGAAGGGGTAAATGCCAGCTTGACCTCTTTGCTTGAGCTTGGAGAAAAAGAAGGATTTTCCGTGAAAAATCTTGACGGGTTCGCCGGTCATATCGAATGGGGCGAGGGTGAAGACATTGTCGGCGTTCTTTGCCATGTTGATGTTGTACCGCCCGGAGACGGCTGGACAAGTGATCCGTTTTCAGCGGACATCCGAAACGGGCGGATTTATGCAAGGGGCGCCATTGACGACAAAGGTCCGACGATGGCGGCGTTCTACGCGCTGAAAATCGTCAAAGACATGAATCTGCCGCTTTCTAAACGTGTCAGAATCATTATCGGAACAGATGAAGAAAGTGATTGGAGATGTGTGGAGCATTATTTCAAGCACGAAGAAATGCCGACTCTCGGTTTTGCGCCAGATGCTGATTTCCCGATTATTAACGCGGAAAAAGGAATTATTGATGCTTCACTGCTCATACCGCACCGCGCAAACGAAGCCGCTTCAGAAACAGTTCTTGCCTCGTTTACATCAGGCCTCCGCTTAAACATGGTGCCAGACGCTGCGGAAGCCGTTATCAAAGGATCAAATATAGAAGAGGTTCTTGCCTCATTTAAAGACATGCTCCGCGCGACAGATCAAAAAGGTGAAGCTGAGATTGAGAATGGGCAGCTGATCTTGCGCATGCACGGACTTTCCTGCCATGCGATGGAACCGAACAATGGAGTGAATGCCGGCATCAAACTGGCAGAATTTTTGCGCCAGACTAAGCTGGATGAAGCCGGACAGCGTTTTGTTCAAGTCGTGACAGACAAATTCTCAGATGATACGAGAGGAAAGAAACTGAATATTGACTGTGAGGATGAGATTAGCGGAGAGCTGACATTAAATGCCGGAACACTGCGCTATACAGAAGGGCAAGGAGGCGAGCTCGGAATCAATATCCGCTATCCGGTAACGGCGGAAAGCAAAATGATTCGCGATGCGTTTGAAAGCGCCGCTGAATTTGAGCTTGAAGAATTTAAAGACAGCAAGCCGCATCACGTATCAGCGGACCATCCGCTAGTCAAAACACTGCAAAAGGTATATGAAGGCCAATTAGGCAAAAAAGCTGATTTAATTTCAATCGGCGGGGGAACGTATGCAAGATCTTTGAAAGCCGGCGTCGCATTCGGACCGCTGTTCCCCGGACGTCCCGATAGTGCGCACCAAAAGGATGAATATATTGAAATTGATGATCTCCTCAGAGCGACTGCTTTATATGCGCAGGCCATCTACGAACTTGCAAAATAAAAGGACCGGCTTCTTCTGAAGCCAGTCCTTTTTTTACACAAATGACCATAAATCAGTTGATAAATAACGTTCCCCGGTATCAGCTGTCATACAGACAACGACTTGATCAGGAGAGAGACGTTTGGCGGCTTCAATCGCCGCGAAGCAGGCAGCGCCTGAAGAAGGCCCGACGAGAATTCCTTCCTCCGCAGCAAGGCGTCTGGTTGTCGTATAAGCATCCTCATCAGTGATTTTGATAATTTCATCATATACATCTTGATTTAAAACTGGAGGAATGAAGCCTGGGCTTGTCCCAACCAGCTTATGCGCACCCGGTTTTCCGCCTGATAATACCGGAGACCCCGCAGGCTCGACAACATGAACCAAAATATCCGGGAAAAGTTCTTTTAGCGCTTCACCGGTGCCTGTAATGGTCCCGCCAGTACCGGAAGAAGCTACAAAAGCGCCTAGCGGTTTTCCGATTTCTTTTATTGCCCGGGCAATTTCAAGAGCAGTTGTTTTTCGATGCGCGTCAGGATTTGCGGTATTATCAAACTGCATCGGAATGAAGCTGTTCGGAATTTGTTCGGCGAGCTCTTTTGCTTTTTTAATGCTGCCCGGCATTCTTTCCGATCCGGGAGTTAACACAACCTCTGCACCATAGGCTTTGAGAAGGTTGATCCGCTCCTTCGTCATTGTATCCGGCATTACTAAAATCGCTTTATAGCCGCGGGCCGCCGCATTCATGGCGAGTCCGATTCCGGTATTTCCGCTGGTCGGCTCAATGATAACTGAGCCAGGCTTGAGTAAGCCGTTTTGTTCTGCTTCTATAATCATATTGTAAGCGGCTCTGTCTTTCACACTGCCGCTTGGATTGAAAAATTCAAGTTTTAAATAGACTTGTGCTGCGTTTTCCGGCTGAAGCCGATTCAATCTCACAAGCGGTGTATCTCCTATAAGATCAGAAGTGTTTTCAACGATTTTCAACATTGTCATTCCTTTCTGAATAAAACAAGTGTCATATAATATCCTAACATAATAAACGGTTGCGCGAGAGTGTTTTCATATGCGGTTCCTCTATTCGCGCAGCCTCTTTATTGATAAAATAATAGCAGTCAAAGAAGGGAGTGTCAGACGGATGTCAGATATCCGGCCTCATTATTTCATCGGCGTGCCCATTCCGCCAGAAATTGCAAATCCGATTTACCAGGCTGCGAAAAGCGAGCCGGCGCTCACGTTTCAAAAATGGGTGCACCCGCTTGACTACCATATCACGTTAATTTTTCTCGGTGCGGCGGACGAAGCGCAAATCAAGCAGCTTGAAGGCTCGCTTGCCGAGATAGCTGTTGATGCCAATCCGTTTACAATTGAGTTTGACAAAATAGATGTGTTCGGAGACCGCAGGCAGCCGCGCGTGTTACATTTGGAGCCGAAGAAGAATACGGCGCTCGAAACACTGCGGGAGCATACAAAACAAGCTGTTCTTCAAGCAGGCTTTAAAGTGGAAAAGAGAGCGTATCATCCCCATATGACGCTGGCAAGAAAATGGACAGGCCAAAAGGGATTTCCGGCGCAGGTCCCGTTTAAAAGCGGTGAGGTTTCAACGGCTATTGAACGATTTTCACTTTTTCAGACATACTTAAATCAATCACCAAAATATGAGGAAAAATACAAATTTTATTTAACTTAATTCATGCGGAGTGGAGAAACAAAATGGCACAAATCATCAAAATACATGATTATATATCGAGATATGAACTTGATCCGTACCATTATATGAATCAGTTTATACGGCTGAAAAAAGAGCGCTGGATTTCATTATTAGAAGCAGCGGAGCGCCAGCATGAAGAAAGACAAGCCAGTGCTGAACAGCCGGAACCGGTGCAGAAACGAAAAAAATTTTCATTGAAAAGAAGAAAAGAAGAGATAGAAGCCGATATACAAGAAGAGAGACACCAATGGTTTGAGGAAGAAGACGATCTGAACGTAAGGCTGCCGAAGAGCAGGATGGCGCTTGCTTCCTTTTATAAAAGACATTTATATGAATTTCAGCTCAAATGGGCAAGCTCTACTCTTTCCGAGATGTCAAATCTGTCAAACCAGGTGAAGCAGGACCGCATTTTGCATTTTCTGGCCCAGCAGCTTCCTGATTCTTATTTTATTATGTATAAGCCTGTGCTCAAAATTCAGCAGGCGGCAGTAGAATTAAGCATAGTGATCATTTCACCTCTTGACATTTTTTGCGTTTCTTTTATAGATGCAGAGGAAGACAGTGTGTACATAGGATCTAAACATCGTTTTTGGGAGAAGAAAACAGGCTCTCAGACTGAATCGGTATTAAATCCGGCGTTGAGTCTGTTTCGGACGGGATCTGTTGTGTCGAAGATCGTAAAGGAAAAAGGCGCTGATATTCCAGTCTCGAAATTACTCCTGAGCAGAACGTCATACATTGATTACCCCGAACCGCCGTACGGTCTGGAAATAGTGGACAAACGGGGCTTGGCGGACTGGATGGAGAGGCAGAAGAAAAACACTGCTCCGATAAAACATCATCAATTAAAGGCTGCAAAAGCTTTGTTGTCTTATTGCCTGTCAGACTCCTATCGCAGACAAGAGTGGCTGGAGTAAAGCAGAACGATTTGAGCGGTTTTCTCATAACATAAGCAGGTGAGAAAGATGAGCCAATGGTTTTTTATTATTAATCCGGCAGCAGGGCATCGAAAAGGCCTGCGTGTTTGGAAGTCGATACAAAAGGAATTACTGAAACGAAAGATTGAGCACCGCTCATTTTTAACTGAACATCCGGGACACGCCGAGGTTCTCGCCCGGCAGATTTCAACGATTCAGGAACATAAGCTGAAACGCCTGATCGTTATCGGCGGAGACGGAACGATGCACGAAGTCGTCAACGGGCTGAAAGATGTTGACGATATCGAACTGAGTTTTGTGCCGGCTGGCGCGTACAATGATTTTTCCAGAGGATTCTCCATTAAGAAAATAGATCTGATTCAGGAAATCAGAAAGCTGAAGCGTCCGTTAACGCGAACGTTTCATTTAGGAAGCATTAATTTGCTTCAGGATAAATCGCAGGTTCTTTATTTTTTGAATCATATCGGAATCGGCTTTGACGCATACGTCAATAAGAAGGCGATGGAATTTCCATTAAAACGGGCGGTCCAGTTTCTGCGCCTCCGCTTTGTTGTCTATCCGCTTTCCCATTTGTACGCGTCGGCTACCTTTAAGCCGTTTTCGTTGGCTTGTACAATTGAAGGAGAGACACAGGAATTTCATCATGTCTGGTTTGCGGTCGTCTCCAATCATCCGTTTTACGGAGGCGGCATGAAGGCGGCCCCGCTTGCGAATCCGCGCGAACAGGCATTTGATATCATCATTGTTGAGAATCTGCCGTTTTTGAAAAAGTATTGGTTTTTATGCTTGATGACATTTGGAAAACACACCAAAATGGACGGCGTGACGATGTTTAAAGCGAAAGACCTTACGTTTTACACGAAGGACAAAATTCCGTTCCATGCTGACGGAGAAATCATGGGTACAACCCCATTCCGTCTGGCATCGAGTCCCTCACCCTTACGGATCAAAACATAAACGTTTTTGGAGGAGAGAGATTCTGATGGTCAGTATCCAACGCAGCTTTGAAGCGTATGCCGATGAAATGAATATCATTACGGTTCTGATTCCTGCTGATCAAAAAGATACCTTTACGCCGCCTTTTCAGCTTGAGACAGATACAGCGGAAATTCCTCTGACAGTCAGTCAGGAATGGCAAATAGAAGGGAAATACAAGTATGTATGTGTAGCTGAACAGCCGGTGGCTTTCGGAAAAACGCATCATGTCAAAGCATCTGGCGGCGGAAAAACGGATCTCCAAATCGGGGCGGTTGTCAGGACGGATGCGTTTGATGCTGCATTTTATTATGACGGAGAGCTCGGAGCTGTTTACGCTTCGGATTATACTGAATTTAAGGTATGGGCGCCTGCTGCGACGTCAGCTGCCGTCAAGCTGTCACATCCCGAGAAAAGCGGGCACACGCTTCAAATGACACGAATGGAAAATGGAGTATACGCCGTTACAGTGGCTGGAGATCTGCACGGTTATGAGTATGTGTACCGGATTTGCAACAATTTAGAATGGACAGAAACGGTTGATCCGTATGCAAAAGCTGTGACGGTCAACGGAGAGAAGGGTGTCGTGCTGCGCCCTGATCAAGCAAATTCGGCTCCTTCGCTTACACCATTTTCAGACCCCGTTGAAGCCATTATTTATGAGATGCACATCCGAGACTTCTCCATTCATGAAAACAGCGGTATGAAGAACAAGGGGAAATATGCGGCGCTTGCTGAAACGGACACCAAAACGAAAAATGGCAGTTCTACAGGACTTTCTTATTTAAAAGAGCTTGGCGTTACGCATATAGAGCTTTTGCCGCTAAACGATTATGCCGGAGTTGATGAAGAAAACCCGCTTGCCGCCTACAATTGGGGCTATAATCCACTTCATTTTTTCGCCCCGGAGGGAAGCTATGCCTCCAATCCTCACGACCCTCAGACAAGAAACACAGAAGTAAAACAAATGATTCACACCCTGCATCAGCATGGCCTGCGTGTCATTCTGGATGTTGTTTATAACCATGTATACCAAAGAGAGCACTCGCCCTTTGAAAAAACGGTGCCCGGTTATTTTTTCCGGCATGATCAATTCGGAATGCCTTCGAATGGCACCGGCGTAGGGAATGACATCGCCTCAGAAAGGCGGATGGCAAGGAAATTCATTACGGATTGCGTCATGTATTGGCTGAAGGAATACGATGTCGACGGCTTCCGCTTTGATCTGCTCGGCATTTTAGATATTGAAACGGTTCTTCATATGAAAGAAAAAGCATCTGAGGTAAAGTCCGGAATCCTTCTCTTTGGGGAAGGCTGGGATTTGGCAACACCGCTGCCGCCTGAACAGAAAGCGACATTGGCGAATGCATCGAAAATGCCGGGCGTCGGTTTTTTTAATGATTCGTTTCGTGACGCTGTTAAAGGGAATACCTTTCATATCGCGGCGGCGGGTTTTGCCCTTGGGAACGGCGAAAAAACGGAAACAGTCATGCGCGGGATCGCCGGATCTTCCGGGTGGGAAGAGACAGACCCGCTTGTGTCTGCGCCGAGCCAGTCCATCAATTATGTCGAGTCGCATGACAACCACACTTTTTGGGATAAAATGAGCCTCGCGCTTCCTCAAGAAAGTGAGAGCCGAAAAAGAAGCAGGCAAAAGCTGGCGTCTGCAATCATTCTGCTGGCCCAGGGAGTGCCGTTTATTCACAGCGGACAGGAATTTTTCCGGACGAAACAGGGGGTGGAAAACAGCTATCAATCCAGTGACAGCATCAACCAGCTGGACTGGTCGCGGCGTGAAACATTCAAGCAGGATGTTGACTATGTCCGCAGGCTGATTTCGCTCAGAAAAGCGCATCCGGCATTCCGGCTTACGTCATCAGCCGATATTCAGCGCTGCCTTGAATGTCTGGCTCTCAAAGAGCACCTTATTGTATACCGGCTGTTTAACCTCGGCGCAATCGACGAATGGGAAGAAATCATTGTCATCCATCATGCCAGCCCCGATTCTGTTACATGGCAGCTGCCGAAAGATAAGGCTTACCGCCTTCTATGTGATACTGACGGGTTTCGTGCTGATCATGGAGAAATCAAGAAAGCGGTTGCTGTAAACGGCATCGGAACGGTTATCTTATATTTAGCACGAGATCTTACGAGTTTTGCTTGACGAAGTTTGTGCTATAGCGCTAAAATTTAAAAGACGGCTATTGATTAGCATATGAGACTCTCAATAGCTGTCTTTTTTATTTTTCATACGATTCGTACGAAAAAGGCATTCGCTGGATAGACTGAAGACGAATAGGCCTTTATTCTAAAATATTTTAAGAAATGATGGGTTGAACATTGATATGAACTGGTTGGGACAATTACTAGGTAGCGATTGGGAGATCTTCCCCGCCGGAGGAGCTACAGGAGATGCATATTATGCGAAACATAACGGGCAGCAGCTTTTTTTAAAACGTAATAGCTCACCTTTTTTAGCTGTTTTATCCGCCGAAGGCATTGTTCCTAAGCTGGTTTGGACAAAACGGATGGAGAATGGGGACGTCATAACGGCCCAGCACTGGATGACCGGCAGAGAGCTGAAGCCGAAAGACATGAACGGACGGTCCGTTGCTGAATTGCTTCGTAAAATACACACATCAAAAGCCTTGCTGGACATGCTGAAGAGACTTGGAAAGGAACCGCTGAATCCAGGGACTCTGCTGTCTCAGCTTAAACAGGCTGTATTTGCTGTGCAGCAATCTTCGCCGCTGATTCAAGAAGGGATTAAGTATTTAGAAGATCATCTGCATGAAGTGCATTTCGGTGAGAAAGTCGTTTGCCATTGTGATGTCAATCATAATAACTGGTTATTGTCTGAAGACAACCAGCTGTATTTAATTGACTGGGACGGCGCCATGATTGCTGATCCGGCGATGGATCTGGGGCCATTGCTGTACCACTACGTCGAAAAGCCAGCTTGGGAGAGCTGGCTGGGCATGTACGGTATTGAGTTAACGGACGGCCTTCGGTTAAGAATGGCATGGTATGTGCTATCTGAAACAATCACTTTCATTGCCTGGCATAAATCCAAAGGAAACGATAAAGAATTCCATGATGCAATGGAAGAACTGCATATGCTGATGAAGCGAATTGTTTAATAATCAGGAATACGAATCCATTTCCTCTACCCATTGAGACAAGCTGCTCTGATGCTCTTGTATGTGTGAGTCGATAGATTTGGATGATATTCCTGATTGGCTGTATCGGTACACATCTTCCAGCACGTTTTTTAAGTGTGAATCGAGCTCGGTGTTTGCCATCAGCGATTTAATCACACGTTCAAGCTGTTCGTACTCTGCGACGGTTCCGCAGCAGTCTAATTGATGGTCAGTCAAAATGTCCTTCAATAGATCAACTTGATTCTCGTAATTTAAACCCATAAAACGGTACACATCCCTTCAGTATCTTACGGGTTAAATTGTTCAAAACAGTATGGTTTTATGCATGAGACACGAGTGTTCCGACAGATGGGAACCTCTTTTTTTATGTGATCTGCTCTAAAAAGGCACACCTTCAAAAACAAGCTTGCGGGTCTTTTTAATTCATGGTATGTTGTTAGTCGAAATAATAGATAGAGGTGTCAATCATATGAGAATGCGCCACAAGCCTTGGGCTGATGACTTTTTGGCTGAAAACGCAGATATTGCCATCAGCAATCCTGCTGATTATAAAGGAAAATGGAATACAGTGTTTGGCAACAGCAATCCGATCCATATCGAGGTCGGTACAGGAAAAGGGCAATTTATTTCCGGCATGGCCAAACAAAATCCTGACATTAATTATATTGGTATTGAGTTATTTAAAAGCGTAATTGTGACAGCTGTCCAGAAAGTAAAGGATAGCGAAGTGCCGAATGTAAAGCTTTTGAATATAGACGCGGACACGCTGACAGACGTGTTTGAGCCGGGTGAAGTTAAACGGGTGTACTTGAACTTTTCAGATCCTTGGCCGAAAAACCGCCACGAAAAACGCCGTCTGACGTATTCCCATTTTCTCAAGAAATATGAAGAAGTGATGGGGAAAGGCGGAGCAATTCATTTTAAAACAGACAACCGCGGCCTGTTTGAGTACTCGCTGAAAAGCTTCTCGGAATACGGTCTGCTGCTGACATATGTCAGTCTTGATCTGCATAACAGTGATATGGAAGATAACATCATGACAGAATATGAAGAAAAATTCTCAGCACTCGGCCAGCCGATCTATCGGGCTGAAGTTGAATGGAGAGCGTAAAACAGACTCTGACACAGGAGTCTGTTTTTTTTATGCGCTGTTTGCTACGATGATGACAGGGGGGATGAAAATGGAAACGATGAAAATTGGAAACACGACGTTAACTTGGCTTGACGGAGGGGTGACTCACATGGACGGAGGAGCCATGTTCGGCGTTGTTCCAAAGCCGTTATGGTCAAAAAAATACCCAGTAAATGAAAAAAACCAGATTGAACTAAGGACAGATCCAATTCTTATTCAAAAGGACGGGCAAAACGTGATTGTTGATGCCGGTATCGGGTCCGGCAAGCTGACTGAAAAACAAAAAAGAAACTACGGTGTGACCCAAGAATCCAATGTGAAAACATCATTAGCAGCGCTTGGGTTAACGGTTGAAGATATCCACGTGATCGCCATGACACACCTTCATTTTGACCATGCGTGCGGATTGACGGAATACGAAGGAGATAAACTGGTGCCAGTTTTTCCAAATGCCGTTATTTATACTTCATCTGTTGAATGGAATGAAATGCGCCATCCGAATATCAGATCGAAAAATACCTACTGGAAAGAAAACTGGGAGGCGGTTGCCGGCCAAGTGAAGACCTTTGAAGACACTTGCAAGATAACAGAGGGGGTTACACTGCATCATACCGGGGGCCACAGTAACGGCCACTGTGTTCTTGTATGTGAGGATGCGGGTGAAACCGCGGTACATATGGCGGATTTGATGCCGACACACGCCCACCGCAATCCATTATGGGTGCTGGCTTATGATGATTATCCGATGACCTCTATACCGCAAAAGCAAAAGTGGCAGGCGTATGCAGCGGAAAAAGACGCATGGTTTATTTTTTATCATGATGCCGAATATCGCGCACTAAAATGGGACGGGGACGAAAGAATGACAGAATCACTCAAACGAAAGAAACAATAGCATATTTTCATGTTTACCCTGCATGATTTCCGGCTAATAAAGCAAACCTAGTACTAATTATGCTCAGAAAGGAAGAGGCAGGGTGAAACAATTTGAAGTAACGAACGAAGGAGAAATTCAGACAACATTAAGAGGCCTTGAAGTACTCTCTGTTCCTTTTTTGAACAAAGGAGTAGCTTTTACAACAGAGGAAAGAAAAGCGCTCGGATTGAATGGCTTTTTGCCGCCGAAGGTATTGACCATTGATGAACAGGCAAAAAGAGCGTACGAACAGTTTTCCTCACAGCCTGATGATTTAAGTAAAAACGTTTATTTGACAGCGCTGCACGATCGAAATGAAACGCTGTTTTACCGTTTGTTAAATGACCACTTAGGGGAAATGCTCCCGATTGTATACACGCCGACAGTAGGTACGGCCATTCAGAGATACAGCCATGAATACAGGAAGCCGAGAGGGCTCTATCTGTCCATCGATGACCCGGAAGGCATGAGAGAGGCCTTTAAACAGTTTAAAGACAAAAGTGATGCCATCGATTTAATTGTCGCAACCGATGCTGAAGGGATTTTAGGAATCGGAGACTGGGGAGTCGGCGGTATCGCGATATCAATTGGCAAGCTTGCGGTATACACGGCCGCTGCGGGAATTGATCCGAGCAGAGTGCTGGCTGTCGTTTTGGATGCGGGCACAAATCAAGAGAGCCTCTTGAACGACCCGCTTTATGTCGGCAACCAGCATTCCAGAGTGCGCGGTGAACGCTATGACCAATTTATTGATGAATATGTCTCACTTGCGAGAGAGACATTCCCGAATGCATTGCTCCACTGGGAGGACTTCGGAGCGAAAAATGCGCGCAGCATCTTGAAACGCTATAAAGATAAAGTATGTACGTTTAATGATGATATCCAAGGTACAGGCGCTGTATCTCTTGCGGCAGTTTTATCCTGTGCAAAAGCGTCTAAAGTGCCGCTGAGGGATCACAGAGTCGTCATATTCGGAGCGGGGACAGCCGGAATCGGAATTGCTGAACAGCTGCGGGAAGCATTGGTGCGCGAAGGGCTGAGTGAGGAAGAATCATACCAGCGATTCTGGTGCATAGACCGAAACGGGCTGTTAACAGATGATATGGATCAGCTTCTCGATTTCCAAAAGCCTTATGCCCGTTCGGCTGATGAAGTGAAGGATTATCAGCGTAACGGAGAAGGAGGGGGCATTGATCTCCTTGAAGTGGTCCGGCAGGCGAAACCGACGATCCTGATCGGAACATCTACGGTTTCCGGTGCCTTTACTGAAGAAATTGTAAAAGAAATGGCGTCACACGTAAAACGTCCGGCAATTTTGCCGATGTCGAATCCAACAACTCTTTCTGAAGCAAAACCGCAAGATTTAATCCAATGGACAGAAGGCCGTGCGCTGATCACGACAGGAAGCCCGTTCCCGCCAGTGGAATATAACGGCGTGACATATCATATCGGACAGGCAAACAACGCACTAGTCTTCCCAGGGCTTGGGCTTGGAACGATTGTCACCAAATCAAAATTAATCACCGATGGCATGTTTGAAGCATGTGCCCGCGCGATCGCAAGTATGGTCAATGTCGGCATGCCTGGCGCGCCGATGCTTCCGAAGGTGGAGGATTTACGGACTGTATCGGCAACGGTTGCAGTTGAAGTCGCTAAAACCGCCATTAAGGAAGGCGTGGCCACTGAAGAGCCTGAGGATATCATTCAGGCTGTGCAGGACGCGATGTGGTATCCGGTATACAAACCAATTCGCGCGATATAATATAAAAAGAGCCGCTGCATGGGCAGCGGCTCCTATTTTACGCTTGTCCGGTGTTAAGACGCGATTGTATCGATGACATCTACAATTCTCCCTGTTTTCGCATCCACCATCACTTCATATTGCTCTAGTTCTCCGAAAGCTGATCGTGTAACACCGGTCTTGTACACCTGCACGGTTTCTCCATTCACATTGTAGGGCTCCGGCTGGGTGTAGATCCATGATCCATCAATCGGCCCCCGCTGTTTAAAAGCGGATTTTACGATACGAAGCGCTCTTTCTGAAGAAATATAAGGCTTCATCACATATTGCTTCACAACAACAGCCGTACAAATTCCAAGTCCTGCTCCTAAAAGAAGATGACGCAATTTCAAAATAAAGCACCTCCTGATTGATCATACTTCCATTATACAGAAACCGCCAAATCCTGTTAAGCGATACGCGGCTCATTGAGCAGATTCAATCAGAGTGCTTGGAAAACAGAATTTTTTCTAATAAAATAAAAGAACTACATAGAAATGAGGGGAAAACATGAATCAAGAAACGAAAGCGCTTTTCCAAACACTGACGCAGCTTCCCGGAGCGCCGGGCAATGAGCATCAGGTCCGTGCGTTTATGAAGCAGGAGCTTGCCAAATATGCCGATGATATCGTTCAGGACAGACTGGGAAGTGTTTTCGGAGTCAGAAAAGGCGGAGAGGACGCGCCGAAAATCATGGTGGCTGGACATATGGATGAAGTCGGATTTATGGTGACATCCATTACAGATAACGGATTACTGAGGTTCCAAACGCTCGGCGGCTGGTGGA
This sequence comes from Bacillus sp. FSL R5-0434, assembly GCF_038004745.1. Lineage (NCBI taxonomy): Bacteria > Bacillati > Bacillota > Bacilli > Caryophanales > Bacillaceae > Bacillus > Bacillus sp. FSL R5-0434. The sequence goes on along the minus strand of NZ_JBBORV010000001.1, from coordinate 2,927,853 downwards.
GTCAGGTGCTGCTGGCACAAAGAGTGGAAATTCAAACAGATAACGGCCCGGTTCCGGGAGTTATTTCAAGCATACCGCCGCATCTGTTAACAGATGCTCAGCGAAACCGTCCGATGGATATCAAAAACATGATGATTGATATCGGAGCGGATGATAAGGAAGACGCTATCAAAATCGGCATTAAACCTGGCCAGCAAATTGTCCCTGTATGCCCGTTTACCATTATGGCGAATGAAAAGAAAATATTATCAAAAGCGTGGGATAACCGGTACGGCTGCGGATTGAGCATTGAATTGCTGAAGGAATTGCAAGGTAAAGAACTGCCGAATACGCTTTACGCTGGCGCAACCGTTCAGGAAGAAGTCGGCTTAAGAGGCGCACAGACAGCGTCTCATATGATCAAACCGGATTTGTTCTTCGCGCTTGACGCCAGTCCGGCAAACGACATGAGCGGCGATAAACAGCAGTTTGGGCAGCTTGGAAAGGGCTTTTTGCTCCGCATTCTTGACAGAACAACAGTCATGCACCGCGGAATGAGAGAATTTGTTCTGGATATTGCTGAAACGCATCAGATTCCATATCAATACTTTGTTTCGGGCGGCGGAACAGATGCAGGCAGAGTGCATATTTCAAACAGCGGCGTTCCGTCAGCAGTTATCGGGATCTGCTCCCGCTACATTCATACAAATGCGTCTATTATCCATATTGATGATTACGCTGCGGCTAAAGAAATGCTGATAAAGCTCGTAACTGCCTGTGACAAGCAGACAGTTGAAGCAATTAAAGAAAATATGTAAAACCTGGAGAAAAAGCTTGTTGAGCAAGGCTGTAAGCCATGCCGACAAGCTTTTTTCTTATTTTGTTTCAAATACATAGGAAAGTGCTTTAATGGCTTGGTTCACCGTTTCAACAGTCATATTCGCTTTGTTTGAAAGCTCTTTTAATGGGTGGTGGAGCGATTCAGGACGAATGATGATCAGGGGTTTGCCTTTTGCGATGGCATAGGAAGCATCCATTGCTGTGTTCCATTGTTTATACTTTTCGCCAAACAAGGCGATTACAAAGTCGGCTTTATTCATCAAGACGGCAGTTCTGAAGTTATTGATATCAGAAGCCTTGTCGTCCTTATAGACTGCGTTTGGCTGAGCGCCCATGATTTCTTCTCCGATATTGTCTGAACGGTCGTGATGCTCCATCGGGCCGACAAACGTAATCGGCAGCTTCAGTGACTTCGTTTTCTCCTTTATTTCCTCCCGCCAATTGCTGTGGATTTCTCCGGCTAAATAGACGATAAACTCCAAACTGGATCCCTCCTTATGTATGACCATTTGTCAATTTTACCCTCATGTAAAAGATGTTAAACGAAACGTGCTTGATAATGCAAATAAAATATGATAATGATAATGGGAAAGCTTATCTTACATATTCATTCGTTGCATATAAGTGGTTTTGCCGCAAGCAGTTTGGTATGATCCAAATGGACGAGTATCGATAAACTAACATGTAAGAACATAAACAACTGGAGGGATATCCGATGAAAAAAATCGAGACAACGCAAGAATTGGAAAAAGCGGTAAAGGATGATTGGGCAGTATTTATGTTTTCTGCCGACTGGTGCCCGGACTGCCGTTTTGTAGAGCCTTTTCTTCCGGAATTGGAAGCAGACTTTCCTGAATTCACTTACTACTATGTAGACCGCGACAAATTTATTGATACATGCGCAGAGTGGGAGATTTACGGCATTCCAAGCTTTGTTGTGTTTAATGAAGGAAAAGAAGTGAATCGTTTTGTGAGCAAAGACCGCAAAACAAAAGAAGAAATTGAACAGTTTTTAACTGACTCTCTCGCAAAAGCGTAAAGGAGGATATCCGGTTTGAAAATGACCTCAAGGAAGCTGTCAGACATATTGAAACAGCGCCTTCAGCACGAGAATCGCTCCTTTTTATTTGACAGAGAAAAAGACACCCTCCGTGTTGAGGATGAAACAACTAAAAAAGGAATTACGCTCGACCTGCCGCCGATTATTGCAAAATGGGAACTGAAAAAAGACGAAGCCATTGACGAGATCGTTTACTATGTATCAGAAGCCATGACAGCTATGGAAGGGAAGTCGCAGGAAATAACCGGGAAGGAAAGCCGCATTTATCCGGTCATCCGCTCAACCTCTTTTCCGGACAAGTCCAGCGAAGAGATTCCGCTTATTTATGACGATCATACCGCAGAAACAAGAATTTACTATGCGCTTGATCTGGGCAAAACCTATCGTTTAATTGATCAGCGCATGCTGGAGAAAGAAAACTGGACAAGGGAGCGGATCAGAGAAACGGCTGCGTTTAACCTCCGCTCTCTGCCTACGGTTGTCAAAGAGGATACAGTTGCCGGCAATCTCTTTTACTTCTTCAGAGCAAATGACGGTTACGACGCCAGCCGGATTCTGAACGAAGCGATTTTAAATGAGTATAAACAAAATGCTAAAGGTGAGCTCGCGATCTCTGTTCCGCATCAGGACGTTCTGATACTTGCTGACATTCGGAATGAATCAGGGTATGATATTTTAGGGCAAATGTCGATGAGCTTCTTTGCAGGCGGCACCGTTCCGATTACGGCGCTTTCTTTCCTGTACAATGAAGGAAAGCTGGAGCCGGTGTTTATCTTGGCAAAAAGCCGTCCGAAAAAGGATTAGAAAGGATTTTTTACTTATGAACGCTTTTTATAATAAAGAAGGTGTGGGAGATACACTTCTGATCTCTCTAAAAGACGTAACGCGCGAGCAAATAGGCTATGAAAAACACGGCGACGTCGTCAAAATTTTCAATGGCGAAACAAATGAAACGACGGGTTTTAACATCTTTAACGCGTCTTCATACTTAACCATTAATGAAAACGGCCCTGTTGCCCTTTCAGAAACATTCGTTCAAGATGTGAATGAAATGCTAAACAGAAACGGCATTGAAGAAACATTAGTCGTTGATTTATCGCCAAAGTTTGTTGTCGGATATGTTGAATCAAAAGAAAAACATCCAAATGCGGATAAATTAAGCGTATGTAAAGTCAACGTAGGAGATGAAACGCTTCAGATCGTTTGCGGCGCGCCTAATGTTGATCAAGGTCAAAAAGTTGTCGTTGCCAAAGTCGGCGCTGTGATGCCGAGCGGACTCGTCATTAAGGATGCTGAGCTTCGGGGCGTACCGTCGAGCGGAATGATCTGCTCCGCAAAAGAGCTTGCATTGCCTGACGCTCCGGCTGAAAAAGGAATCCTTGTATTAGAAGGAGACCATGAGGCTGGAGACGCATTTCAGTTTTAGACTCCCATAAATACGCCGAAAAAATCGAATCATGTAAAAAAAGCCGCTAAGCCCTTGTTTAGCGGCTTTGTTTTGCTGAAAGCTTAATCTTTTCTGGGCCGACAAGCAGTGGTATACTAAAAATCGTCCCAGAAAACTATAAGGGAGTTAGAGATGAATTATGAGTTGGCTTCATAAATTTTTTGATTTGTTTTTAGGAGAGAGTGAAGAGGACGCTGAACGGGAGACAAAACCTGCTCAAATTCCGAAACAGCCAGAATCGCATCACTCCGAAGGACAATTAAAACGATTGGAAGATCCTAAAATATATTACGAATATCCTAAAGGCAAGTTCCGTTTTCCGGTTGTGCCTGACGGATATCAAAAAAATGATTTGAGAAGGCGCCGCCCGCCATCGGAGGAACCGCAAGCCGAGCCTCATTCGAGCGCTGCTCAGCACAGAGACCGCACAAATAATGAAAAAGAGCATTATACATATGAAAAATCAGAGCCGGCCAAGAAACCTTTTAAACCGACAAATATACCTTCGCCTGTATATGGATTTAATCAAAAACCATCTGTGAAAAAGGACGTGCCGAAACAATCTGCGGAAAAAAAAGGTGTGCAAAAAAAGCCGGAACCTGTAGAAGAGAAGGTAACGCTGCTTTCAGAAGAAATCGAACGCGAACGCAGCTATCCAATGCCGGACCGGCCGCCGCAGCAACAGAAGAAGGAGCCTCTCTTTTCATATGACCGATTCGAAGAACAGCCTTCTGGCGTCCTAAAAAGTACGAATGAAACAATGGCAAAGCACTCAGCAGAGGAGCTGTCAGACAAAAAAGTAAACGCTGGAGACGAAATGGCTCCAAAAGCTGCTGAGATGCGGTCAGAAGAAACAGAACAAATGAAGCAGCAGGAAGAATCTTTCTTGCGCGAAGAAAAATCTTGGGAAGAGACTGTGACAGGTGCCGGAATGGAAGCAGAAAAGCTGTCAGGTAACGAAGGATATGCCCGCGAAGAAGCTGTTCCGGAAACTGCTGACACCGTCTCAACTCAAGCAGAACAAACGGAAAACCAAGAGCCTGAAAAGGAAGAGCATTTCTTACCCGATGAGCGATATGGGGAAGAGGCTGTGACAGGTGCTGAAACTGAGGCAGAAGAGCCGTCAGCCAACGAAGGAAACGTTCGTGAAAAAGCTGTTCCAGAAACTGCTGACACCTCAGCCCCAGCAGAAGAAATGGAATTCCATGAGCATGAAAAGCCTTTCTTGCATAATGAACGATACGAGGAAGAGACTGTGGCAGATGCCGGGCAAGAAGCAGAGGAACTGTCAGACAGCCATACAGCTGCTCACGAAGAAATCATTCTGGAAGCTGCCTCAGCTCAAGTGATAGAGGAAATCAGCCAGCCTGAAGCATCCGCGGCCCAGAGAAATGACTATCCAGAACCCGAACGTAGCACAGAAGAGGATACTCCATCCTATTCTGCGGCGGATGAAAACCGGGAGGAAGAAGGTCCTGCGGGTGAAAGACGCACGGCCCCAGCAGAACAGCAGAACAGAACCGAGAAGTCGAGTAACAATCCTGAACGAAGTCCAGCACTTCAGAAGGGACCGTCTGTTCCTTTTAATGTTATGATGCTGAAAAGCGATACGCATAAACAGCAAAAAGCAGGGGAGCGCCGTGGAAGCTATGTGTTCCCAAATGTCTCACTGCTTGATGTGCCGCCAGCACAAGTTCAGGACGATACTGCGTGGATAGAAAACCAGCGTCAGCTGCTTGATTTAACTTTGAAAAACTTTAACGTTCGGGCCAATGTGGTTCATGTAACGCAAGGGCCGTCAGTCACAAGATTTGAAGTACACCCTGAACCGGGTGTAAAGGTGAATAAAATCACCAACCTGTCTGATGACATTAAACTCAGCCTGTCCGCCAGAGATATTCGAATAGAAGCGCCGATTCCGGGGAAAAACACGATCGGAATTGAAGTGCCGAACCGCACGAGCAAGGTGGTTGATTTGCGCCAAATGATTCGCAGCTCTGCTTTCAGGACGAGCACGTCACCGCTTACGGCAGCACTTGGATTGGATATTTCGGGGAATCCTGTTGTCATTGATCTGAAGAAAATGCCGCACGGTCTTATTGCCGGAGCTACAGGATCGGGAAAAAGCGTGTGCATCAATACGATTTTAGTGAGTCTGCTTTATAAAGCTGATCCGAGTGAAGTGAAGGTGCTGCTGATTGATCCGAAAATGGTAGAGCTTGCGCCTTACAACAAAATTCCTCATCTCGTCAGCCCTGTCATTACCGACGCCAAAGCGGCCACTGCTGCTTTAAAATGGGTCGTTGAGGAAATGGAGCGCCGCTATGAACTGTTTGCCCATTCCGGTGTTCGCGATATTGACCGTTTTAATCAATTAACCTCTGATCATCAAACGGGCGAAAAATTGCCGTATTTAGTTGTGGTCATTGACGAGCTTGCGGATTTGATGATGGTAGCTCCAAATGATGTAGAAGAAAGCATTGCCCGGATTGCTCAAAAAGCAAGAGCCTGCGGAATCCATTTGCTTGTCGCGACTCAGCGTCCGTCAGTCGATGTCATTACCGGTCTGATTAAAGCGAATATCCCGACGAGAATTGCGTTTTCTGTCTCCAGCCAGGTTGATTCCCGAACAATCATTGACATGGCAGGTGCGGAAAAACTTCTCGGCAAAGGAGACATGCTCTTTTTGGAGAACGGTTCTGGAAAACCGGTCCGTCTCCAAGGCAACTTTGTATCGGACCGAGAGATTGACCGTGTTGTTTCTCATGTCAGAAACCAGCTGCCGCCAGCTTATTTATTCGAACAGGAAGAATTGGTCAGACAAGGCTCTGCCTTAAAGGAAGAGGATGAGCTGTTTTATGAGGCGTGCGAATTTGTTGTTGAGCAAAACAGTGCAAGCACGTCAAGCCTGCAAAGAAGATTCAGAATCGGATATAATCGGGCTGCAAGGCTGATTGATATGATGGAAGCGGAAGGTATGATCTCTGAGGCGAAAGGAAGCAAGCCTCGAGAGGTGCTGATCACTGCAAGTGATTTAATAAACGAATAATATAGGTTCATTTTCACAGCAAACATGGTATGATAATGGATAGAGCATTTAACAGCTATGCCGCTTTACAGCAAATGGGCATAGAAATCGTGATATTCAGGTTTAATCGGAAAGAAATAACCGGATACTGAACATAACAAAAAATATAAGGATACGCCGTCAGGCGGCTTTTCAGCCGCCGCGGTCGCAAATTGAAATGAACGTCATATACTGGGGAACAGATAGACGTTTGTTGGAGGTACAATTATGACTGTTTATCATTTTGTTGGAATAAAAGGGACGGGTATGAGTCCGCTTGCCCAAATACTTCATGATAATGGATATACTGTCCAAGGATCGGATATCGAAAAATTCATTTTTACACAAACGGCGCTTGAAAAAAGAAACATCACTGTTCTTCCTTTTAGCGCGGATAACATCAAACCCGGCATGACAGTTATCGCTGGAAACGCATTCCCAGACACGCACCCTGAGATTGAAAAAGCGATGTCTGACGGAATTCCGGTGATTCGTTATCATAAGTTTTTAGGTGACTACATGAAAAAATTCACCAGTGTCGCGGTTACTGGTGCGCACGGTAAAACGTCGACTACGGGGCTGCTGGCTCACGTTATCCAAAACGCAAAACCGACGTCTTTCTTAATCGGGGACGGAACAGGCCAAGGAAATGAAAACAGCGAATACTTCGTATTTGAAGCGTGCGAATACCGCCGCCATTTCTTAAGCTATCAGCCTGACTACGCGATTATGACGAATATTGATTTTGATCACCCTGATTACTTCTCAAATATTGACGATGTGTTTGACGCTTTTCAGGAAATGGCTCTTCAAGTTAACAAAGGCATTATTGCCTGCGGTGATGATGAGTATCTGCCGAAAATCCATGCGAACGTGCCTGTCGTTTATTACGGCACAGGAGAAGAAAATGATTTTCAAGCGAGAAACATCGTAAAAAGCACAGAAGGGACAACTTTCGATGTCTTTGTCCGCAATACATTCTATGACACATTTTATATTCCTGCGTATGGCCATCATAATGTATTGAACTCATTGGCGGTCATCGCGTTGTGCCATTATGAAGAAATTGACGCCAGCGTTATTAAACATGGCCTCAAATCATTTGGCGGCGTCAAACGCAGATTCAATGAGAAACAGCTCGGAAACCAAGTGTTAATTGATGATTACGCTCATCATCCGACAGAAATAAAAGTGACGATTGAGGCGGCAAGACAGAAATATCCTGATCGTGAAATCGTTGCGGTATTCCAGCCTCATACATTTACGCGGACACAGCAATTCCTTGATGAATTTGCTGAAAGCCTGAGCGGGGCAGACTGTGTGTATTTATGCGACATCTTCGGGTCAGCCCGGGAAAACGCAGGAAAGCTGACGATCGGCGACCTGCAGGGAAAAATTAATAATGCCAAGCTGATTGCAGAAGATGATACATCTGTTTTAAAAGCTCATGATAAAGCCGTTCTCATCTTTATGGGAGCAGGAGATATCCAAAAATATATGAGAGCCTACGAAAACGTCATGGCATAATAAAAAGCAGTGATTTCACTGCTTTTTATTTATCTGAAGAGAAATCCTCTTAAAGGATTTTTCAAATGTAATGGAGAATAATATGTATACAGCCCAACAGATATGTTTATGATTTTACAAATCGGGTAAACAGCAGTATATCCTGCAGCAAGGAGGTTTAAGATGATTATCATTCTTTATTTAAGCGTTGCACTAATCGCAGTAGCATTTCTCGTCTTAGTGATCTATTTGTCTAAAACACTAAAGTCACTGCAGCTGACATTAAAACATGTTGCATCCACGCTCGAAGGGCTGGAGGGACAAATGAAAGGCATTACCACTGAAACTGCCGAGCTTTTACATAAGACCAACCGCTTGGCTGAAGATATTCAGGAAAAATCAGAAAAGCTGAACACGGTCGTTCATGCTGTTCAAGGGGTGGGAACCTCTGTGCAGCAGTTCAATACATCAATGAAGCAGGCGGCAGGGTCTGTATCGGCATCAGTGAGAGAAAACCAAGATAAAATCAATCAGGTTGTCACCTGGAGCCAAGCAGCAATGGAAATTTGGGAGAAGTGGAAGCGAAAGAAATCAGCTCTTTAAGAGAGAAAAACACTTTGAGGAGGAATAATGATGAGCAAAGATGGAATTAATAGTAAAGATTTTTTAATCGGTACTTTAATCGGAGGAATCATCGGAGCCACCACTGCGCTTTTCCTAGCACCTAAATCTGGGAAAGAACTACGCGACGATCTCGGAAATCAAGCTGTTGCTCTGCGGGATAAAACAGATAAAATGACGGCAGATGCAAAAGAAAAAGGCACACAATATGTCAGCATTGCAAAAGACAAAACATCTAACATCACACAGCTTGTCGCCGATCAGTCAGGACAGATCATGAACAAGGTCAAAGATTTAAGAGACCGTTCAAAATCTGCAAATACCGAGTCATCATCTGCTACGCAAGATATGAAAAATGAAGCAATGCAGGCGGCTGACGAAGCAAAAGATCAAGTCCTCCAAACGAAAGAAGACGTAAAAGACGAGCTGAAAGATGCACAAAAACAGGCCGAGCACATCAACCGCTGAGCCCGGAAGGAGCAGACTTGACTAATGGCAAAACAGCTAATTCAATCTGAGGAAGAGTTTAAGCGTATTGCAGAAAAGGAAGGCACTTTCTTGTTTTTTAAGCACAGCTTAACATGCCCGATCAGCCAAGCCGCATTTCAAGAATTTAATGCCTTTGCAAATCAGCATGAAGAAGTGCCGGCTTACTATCTGCAAGTACAAGAGGCACGGCCCCTGTCAAATTTCATCGCAGAAACATACGGAGTCAAGCACGAAAGCCCTCAAGTTTTCGTGATCCAAAACGGTGAAGTAAAGTGGCATACCTCACATTCACAAATTACAGAAGCGGCGATTGAGCAGCATCTGTCCTAGAAAAAAGCGTCCAGATATGATCTGGCGCTTTTTTTTTGAAAAAAACTATTGATCATTTTCTTCACATCATGTACGATAGCATCATACATTACTTTATCACTTAAAAGCGTTTGGGTAATAAAGTAGACTTTTTTAAAAATTTTGTATTTCAGTATTTCCATTTGGTTTTACTTATAGTAAGATGCATGTTAACTACAAAATAAAAAATGAATGTGCAGGGAAAGGATGAAAAAAATGAGCAACACAGAATTAGAGCTTCTAAGGCAGCAGGCAGACGAATTAAACTTGCAAATTTTAAAATTAATCAATCAGCGCGGAAATGTTGTGAAAGAGATCGGTAAAGCGAAAGAAGCGCAAGGTGTCAATCGCTTTGATCCTGTCAGAGAACGCACAATGTTAAATAAAATCATTGAAAACAATGACGGACCATTCGAAAATTCTACTATCCAGCACATTTTTAAAGAAATCTTTAAAGCAGGTTTAGAGCTTCAGGAGGAAGATCACAGCAAAGCGCTGCTTGTTTCCCGTAAGAAAAAACCTGAAGATACAATCGTTGATATCAAAGGTGAAAAAGTCGGAGATGGCCAGCAAAGATTTATCGTCGGACCATGTGCGGTTGAGAGCTATGAGCAGGTGGCGGAAGTGGCTGCGGCTGCTAAAAAACAAGGGATTAAAATTCTTCGCGGAGGAGCCTTTAAGCCTCGTACGAGCCCATACGATTTCCAAGGCCTCGGTGTAGAAGGACTCCAAATCTTAAAACGTGTAGCGGATGAATTTGATCTGGCTGTTATCAGCGAAATCGTAACTCCGGCTCATATTGAAGAAGCGCTTGACTACATTGATGTAATTCAGATCGGTGCGCGTAATATGCAGAACTTTGAATTGCTGAAAGCTGCAGGTTCCGTGAAAAAGCCTGTGCTTCTGAAACGCGGACTTGCTGCAACGATCTCGGAATTCATCAATGCAGCTGAATACATTATGGCACAAGGCAATGATCAAATTATCCTTTGTGAGCGCGGTATCAGAACATACGAAACAGCAACGAGAAACACGCTCGATATTTCAGCTGTGCCAATTCTGAAACAGGAAACGCATTTGCCGGTCTTTGTTGATGTGACGCATTCAACAGGCCGCCGCGACCTCCTTCTTCCGACAGCTAAAGCCGCTTTAGCGATCGGTGCTGACGGCGTAATGGCAGAGGTTCATCCTGATCCATCAGTCGCACTTTCTGACTCTGCTCAGCAAATGGCGATCCCTGAATTCGAAAAATGGCTGAATGAACTGAAACCAATGGTGAAAGTCAACGCCTAATGGAATGAGATCAATACAAAAGGCCGCATATGCGGCCTTTTTTTGCGCTTTCTCGTTTATTTAATTATAAAACTCAAGTATACGTTTTCATCATCTATAAAAACGTGTATAATTTCATGAGAAGTATTTAAATTTGATGAATAATGAAAAATAATGTAGACTACTGACTTACGCTTACAAATCATAAACGACATAAATTCGGACATTATGACATTTCTCTACATAAAGTGTTTATGCTATAGATAAGGATAAGTGTATCCAGTAAAAGGAGTGGTTTTAGGATGAGCAATATTACGATCTACGACGTAGCGAGAGAAGCTAATGTAAGCATGGCAACCGTTTCCCGTGTCGTGAATGGAAACCCGAATGTAAAACCGACAACGAGAAAAAAAGTCTTGGAAGCCATTGACCGTCTCGGCTACCGTCCAAACGCGGTGGCAAGAGGGCTTGCAAGCAAAAAAACAACAACTGTAGGTGTCATCATTCCTGATATCTCAAGCATTTTCTATTCAGAGCTTGCGCGCGGAATTGAAGATATCGCGACAATGTATAAATATAACATCATTTTGAGCAACTCTGACCAAAACTTGGAGAAAGAGCTGCACTTATTAAACACAATGCTCGGCAAACAGGTCGATGGCATCGTATTTATGGGCGGAAACATTACGGACGAGCATGTAGCGGAATTTAAGCGTTCGCCAGTGCCGATCGTGCTTGCCGCTTCTGTTGAAGAGCAGGGTGAAACACCATCAGTCGCAATTGATTACGAGCAGGCGATTTATGACGCGGTGAAGCTTTTGGTTGATAAGGGGCACACTGATATCGCGTTTGTTTCCGGCCCGATGACAGAACCGATCAACCGCTCAAAGAAACTGCAAGGCTACAAACGGGCGCTTGAAGAGGCGAATCTTCCGTTTAATGAACAATTTGTCGCTGAAGGTGATTACACGTATGATTCCGGACTTGAGGCGCTTCAGCATCTCATGAGCCTGGACAAAAAACCGACAGCGATTCTTTCCGCAACTGATGAAATGGCGCTCGGCATTATTCATGCCGCACAGGATCAAGGCCTTTCCATTCCTGAAGATCTCGACATTATCGGCTTTGATAATACGAGATTAAGCTTGATGGTTAGGCCGCAGCTTTCAACAGTAGTTCAGCCGACGTATGATATTGGCGCGGTTGCCATGAGACTGCTGACAAAGCTCATGAATAAAGAGCCGGTGGAAGAGCATATTGTCGAATTGCCGCATCGTATAGAGTTAAGACAGTCAACCAAGTCATAAGAAAAACAAGAAAGCAAGCTTCACCTCTTAGGTGGATTCTTGCTTTTTTCGTATGAGTGAGGAGAAATGATGAAACGTTTTGATTATCTTACACCTGTTGGTTTTGTGTTAGGAACGATTATTATTGTGATTGGAATTATTTCCGGATCGGGAGTAAGCGGTTTCCGCTCTTTTCTAGATCTGACTTCTTTCTTTATCGTAACAGGAGGGCTTTGCGCCGCTGTTTTTATCAGTTTTCCGCCGAGAGAGCTGAAAAAAACGCCCACTGTGTTAAAGCAGGCATTTATCCGCCAGGAAGACAATGTAAAAGATCTTGTGAAAACCTTCGTTTCCCTTTCCGATCATGCGCGCAAACATGGGCTTTTATCACTTGATGACCAGGCCAGAGAAATCAGAGATCCATTCTTGAAAAAGGGGCTGCTTCTGGCGGTTGACGGCTGGGATGAAGAAACGATTCGGCTTGTCATGGATTCAGAAATTGCAGCAATGGAGGAACGGCACCGCAAAGGCCGGCGTGTTTTGGAGAAGGCGGGGGAATTCGCTCCGGCGTGGGGCATGATCGGGACACTGGTCGGGCTGGTGCTGATGCTCAAAAACTTAAATGACCCTGATATGCTCGGCCCGAATATGGCTGTTGCACTTTTGACGACTTTATACGGATCATTGCTGGCAAACATGGTATTTAACCCGATTGCGGCTAAGCTCGAAGAAAAAACAGAAAGTGAAATCTTCATCAAACAGGTAATGGTGGAAGGTATCATCGGGATACAATCCGGAAAAAATCCGCGGAATCTGGAAAGCCAGCTCGTCGTTTTCAGTTCTCGGGAAGAATGGCGGAAGCAGCATAATCAAGTAAAGACAAAAAAGGGATCTGTACATGAAGCTTAGAAGAGAGCGCTTTGAACGAAGGAATGGAAACGGGAAAAACAATCAATCATCCTCGGGCTGGATGGTCACCTTTACAGATCTGGTTACGCTGATCCTTGTGTTCTTTATTTTACTTTTTTCGATGTCGCAGATTGATCTGCAGAAATTTAAAGCAGCGGTGAACTCGATTCAAAAGGAAGGCAGCGGGCTTCAGCCAGACCAAACAGCCATCGATCAAAAAGACACGCCGTCAGCCGATGCAAAGAAGCAAGAGAATCAGCAGGATCAACTGCTGCAAAAAGTGAATACATACATTCAAGAGCACCAGCTGAAGGCGAAAATGACAGCAAAGCGGGATGAACGCGGTGTCGTGCTCGTTCTTCAGGAAGCGGTGCTGTTTGATTCAGGCGAGGCTAAAGTGTTGGAAAATGCTGAAACGCTTCTTCACCAAATTGCAGTTCTTCTTCAGACTATTCCAAATGATATTCAGGTGGAGGGCCATACAGACAGCCGAAATATTTCAACGTACAGGTATCCGTCCAACTGGGAGCTATCCGCAGCACGGGCAAGCGGAGTGATTCAATATTTCACATCAAAAGAGAAACTCCCGTCGAAGCGATTTATCGCTGTTGGCTATGCGGATACAAAGCCTGTAAAGGATAACAAAACAAATGAACACATGAAGGAAAACAGACGTGTAGAAATCGTCATCAAAAAATCAAAAACGACCTCTTCGTGAAGGTCGTTTTTTTATTTTGTTTTTTCCTGACGCTCTGATCGTATCGCATATAACGCTTTACTGACGGTTTGGGCATTTTTTTCTGTAATTTCTGCCTTGCGTGGAATCGGCGGATATAAATCGGCGGGATCGCTCCAACTGGACGGAAGGGTGACTGGGCATTGCTTTTGCCATTTTGCGATCCATTCAGATGGAATGTCATGTCCCGGATCGATCCCTTTCATTTCAAGCCATACTCGGGCCCAGGCACGGGGCACCACACGCCAAATATCATATCCGCCTCCTCCGACGGCGATCCATCTTCCGCCGCAATATTGATGCGCTAAAGCGTGAGCAAGCCGCGGAATCTGTTCGTAAATGGCAATCGTTGCTGACAAATGCGTCAGTGGATCGTAGTAATGGGCATCAGCTCCATTTTGGCTGATAATCACATCTGGCTGAAAATAAGCGGCGATTTCTGAAGCTGCTGTCTGGTAAGCCTCAATAAATGAATCATCCTCCGTAAAAGCATCAAGCGGGATATTAAAGGAATATCCGTAGCCTTTTCCGCTGCCTTTTTCCTGAATCTGACCGGTTCCGGGGAATAAATATCGTCCCGTTTCATGAATGGACAGGGTGCATACGTTGGGATTATCATAAAACGCAAATTGCACACCGTCTCCGTGATGGGCGTCCGTATCAATATACAGCACCTTGGCTTGATATTTTTTCTGAATATACTGAATCGCTACAGCGCTGTCGTTGTATATGCAAAATCCAGAAGCCCTTCCGCGAAACCCGTGGTGCAGGCCTCCCCCAAGGTTGGCAGCATGCAGTGCTTGTCCAGACATGACATAATCCGCAGCTGTTAAGGTTCCGCCGACTAATAGTGAGGCAGCTTCATGCATGCCTGCAAAGACGGGTGTATCTTCAGTGCCGAGCCCGTAGCTTTCCCCTTCTTCGGGTGGAAGTTTTCCGGCGCCGGCAAGCTGTACTGCCTGAATATAATCGTCCGTATGCACAAGAGCCAGCTCATCTTCCGCCGCAAGCCGGGGACTGACGATATCTCCCTCGTCAAAGGCATCCATCGATTTGAGCAAATCATATGTCAGCAGAACACGCTGCTGATTAAAGGGGTGCTCCTGATGAAACATATAAGTCTGATAAGAGGGAGAATAAATAAACACACTGTCCCTCATAGCTGATCCCTGTGCTCTGACGGCCATACGATGAGATGCCCGTTTTTTTGCAATTCCTGCAAAAACGGCAGCGGATTCATCGTCTTGACACGGAATACAAGCACCTTTGCGCCGGAATCGTCATGGGGATAGACAAGAACGCTCAGTATTTTGACCTGAAGTCTTTGGCAGAGGCCACTGATATCGGCGAGGCTTTTTGTGATGTCATTTACTTTTATCTCAACCTGCGATCCGGGCTGGTCAGCGCCTGTCAGCTTCACAAAAGTCCGCAGCAAATCGGTTTTTGTCAGAATGCCGATTAACTTGTGATGCTGCACGACTGGAAGGCAGCCGATGCCATGCTCGTAGAAAACTGCTGATATTTCTTCAACAAAATCAAGCGGATGGGCGCACACGACGTCTTTTTTCATAATGGATTCAACGCTTCGTGTGAGAAAACGGCTGCGTTTGCTTTCTTCAAAAATACTGGGGCTGGCCTGTTTCATATCTCTGTCTGTAATCATCCCAATCACATGGCGGTCTTCATTAATAACAGGCAAATGCCTGATATGAAATTCCTTCAGCTTGTGTATTGCCGTTTCAAGCGTATCCGTTTTCGTTAATGTGATGACATCCTTTTTCATGATTTGCTCAACAATCATTATCTTTTCCCCTTTGTCAGTGTCAGTTAATACATATAACGATGATAAAAACGGAGCCTGTCAAATCGTTCAATTGATTCCTGGCTGACGTTTTTTCCGATGCGCGCCATCAGGCAGTTCGCAGGATGGGAGCTGATCTCTGGCTCATCGGTGGCAAACCAGACCAATCCGCCTGCGTTCATCATTTTCTCCATGATCTTTCTGTACTCCCACACATCCTTTTTCATCCCTTTTAAATCCCAATGCCAGTAATATTCTGTCGTCATCACAATGTAGTTCTCCATTTGTTCGTCCATCATGCTGACGGTCAGAAGTGTTTTTCCGACAGAACATCCCCGGTATTCCGGTGCCACCTCAATGGCTCCGAGCTCAAGCAAATCCTCCATATTTCCTTCTGACCATCTTTCGAGCGGGTCAGGGTATAGATACGTCACATAGCCGACAATGGCCTGGCCGTCTCTGGCAATGATAATGCGTCCCTCAGGAAGGCCGGCGATATCGACTAATGCTTCATGCTGTTCCCGGGGCGGCCGAAATGCGGTCAAATCCTTATGAAACTCATAACCTGCCAAGTCTTCTGGAGAGACAGGCCCTTCTATCAGTAAGGAGCCGGTTGCTGTTTTGATGTTTGCAGAGTGATATGTTTTATGATGTTCCACTGATTCACCGTCCCATCAATTTCTATAAAAAATACATGCCTCCTTTAAGAATAACAAATTATAAAGCGTTTTCAACATGCTTTATATTTTAAAAATTGAGAAGAATATGAATATATACTATAATAAATGTGACAACTTCAGCAAAGGGGGATGTTTGGACATGAATTTGAAAGCGTTACCAGCGATAGAGGGGGATCATAACCTAGAAAACTACGATGAAACGTATCGGCAATTTGATTGGTCCGAAGCGGAGAAACATTTCTCTTGGCATAAGACAGGGAAATTGAACGCGGCTTATGAAACGATAGACCGCCACGCCGAATCTTTTCGGAAAAACAAAGTAGCGCTTTATTATAAGGACGCAAAACGGGATGAAAAATACACATTTAAAGAAATGAAAGAAGAAACAAACAGAGCCGGGAATGTACTGAGACGGTATGGAAATGTGGAAAAAGGGGACCGCGTTTTTATTTTTATGCCGAGATCACCCGAGCTTTATTTTATTATGCTAGGCGCTATCAAAATCGGCGCAATCGCCGGGCCGTTATTTGAAGCGTTTATGGAGGGGGCTGTTAAGGACCGGCTGCAAAACAGCGAGGCAAAGGTTGTCGTCACGACGCCTGAGCTTTTGGAAAGGATTCCGGTTGAAAAGCTGCCTGATTTACAGCATATATTCATAGTCGGCGGCCAGGCTGAAAAGAGAGGAACAAACATCATTCATTATGATGAAGTGGCTAAGCATGAGAGCACAAGACTGGACATTGAATGGATGGACAGGAAAGACGGCTATTTGCTTCACTATACATCAGGATCTACGGGTACGCCAAAGGGTGTGCTTCATGTCCATGAGGCGATGGTTCAGCAGTATCAGACAGGAAAATGGGTCCTTGATTTAAAGGAAGAGGACATTTATTGGTGCACGGCCGACCCAGGCTGGGTGACTGGAACGGTGTACGGGATTTTTGCGCCGTGGCTGAACGGAGCGACAAATGTTATTGTCGGCGGACGATTCAGCCCGGAAAGCTGGTATGGAACGATTGAGCAGCTTGGCGTAAACGTCTGGTACAGCGCGCCGACTGCCTTTCGAATGCTGATGGGAGCCGGAGATGAGATGGCTGCCAAATATGATCTGACTTCACTCCGCCATGTGCTGAGTGTCGGTGAACCTTTAAACCCGGAAGTGATCAGATGGGGGCATAAAGTTTTTAATAAACGGATTCATGATACATGGTGGATGACAGAGACGGGCGGACAGCTGATCTGCAACTATCCTTGCATGGATATTAAACCAGGCTCGATGGGAAAACCGATTCCCGGTGTAGAAGCAGCAATCGTTGACAATCAGGGGAACGAGCTTCCGCCGTATCGAATGGGGAACCTCGCCATTAAAAAGGGCTGGCCATCTATGATGCACACGATTTGGAACAACCCTGAAAAATACGAATCTTATTTTATGCCTGGCGGATGGTATGTGTCGGGTGATTCTGCCTACATGGATGATGAAGGGTATTTTTGGTTCCAAGGCAGAGTGGACGATGTCATCATGACCTCCGGTGAGCGTGTCGGACCTTTTGAAGTGGAAAGCAAGCTTGTCGAACATCCGGCAATTGCGGAGGCGGGGGTGATTGGAAAACCTGATCCGGTGCGCGGCGAAATCATCAAAGCCTTTATCGCTCTCAGAGAAGGGTTTGAGCCGTCTGATAAACTGAAGGAAGAAATCCGCCAATTTGTCAAACAAGGTCTTGCAGCCCATGCGGCTCCGCGTGAAATTGAATTTAAGGATAAGCTGCCAAAAACACGGAGCGGTAAAATCATGAGACGTGTGCTGAAGGCGTGGGAACTGAATCTTCCGGCCGGAGACCTGTCAACGATGGAGGATTAAAAGGCGCCGTTGACACGGGATTTTATTTATGTTAAAAATGATATAGCTTCATATGAAAAGGTAAAGATTGAGACAAGTAGAATATCCTTACGTTCCAGAGAGCTGATGGCCGGTGAAAATCAGCACAGACGGATATATCGAATACACTCATGAACCGCTTTTGCAAACAAAGTCGCTCAGGCTTTCAGTAGTGAAAGAACGGACCTGATCCGTTATCAGGCAAAGTGATAAGAGCGAAAAGCTGTATGTATGCTCTTATTAGTAGGGTGGTACCGCGATAATCAATCGTCCCTTCGTTTACACGAAGGGGCGTTTTTATTTTATTAAAAAAGGAGCTTTATCTCATGACAAACTTACTTGAAGACTTATCCTTCCGCGGATTGATTCAGCAAATGACGGATGAAGAAGGACTGAATAAACAGCTGAACGAAGAAAAAATCCGCCTGTACTCAGGCTTTGATCCGACAGCAGACAGCTTGCATATCGGGCACCTGCTGCCCATTTTAACACTCCGCCGTTTTCAGCTTGCGGGGCACCATCCGATTGCGCTTGTGGGCGGCGCGACGGGTTTAATCGGCGATCCGAGCGGAAAAAAAGCTGAGCGTACATTAAACACGGCTGATATCGTTGTCGAATGGTCGCAAAAAATCAAACATCAGCTTTCAAGATTTCTTGATTTTGAATCAGCGGAAAACCCGGCTGTTATGGCAAATAACTACGACTGGATCGGAAACATGAATGTGATCGACTTCCTTCGTGACGTCGGCAAAAACTTCGGCATCAATTACATGCTGGCAAAAGATACAGTCAGCTCCAGAATCGAATCCGGCATCTCTTACACGGAATTCAGCTACATGATTCTTCAATCTTATGATTTCTTAAACCTGTACAGAGAGAAAAACTGTAAGCTGCAAATCGGCGGAAGCGATCAATGGGGCAACATTACAGCTGGCCTTGAGCTGATCAGAAAATCTGAAGAAGAAGGAGCAAAAGCATTCGGTCTTACCATTCCGCTTGTAACGAAAGCGGACGGCACAAAATTCGGAAAAACCGAAGGCGGCGCAATTTGGCTTGATAAAGAAAAAACGTCCCCATATGAGTTCTATCAATTCTGGATCAATACAGACGACCGTGATGTAGTGAAATATTTAAAATACTTCACGTTCCTTTCAAAGGAAGAAATCGAAGAATATGCTGAAAAAACTGAAACAGCACCTGAAAAGCGTGAAGCGCAAAAACGCCTGGCAGAAGAAGTGACAGCGCTCGTTCACGGACGCGAGGCACTGGAGCAAGCGATTAATATTTCCCAAGCATTGTTCAGCGGCAATATTAAAGAGCTTTCTGCCCAAGACGTAAAAATCGGTTTTAAAGATGTGCCTTCTCTAGAAAAAGACAGCGCTGAAGAACTGTCACTCGTAGATGTGCTGGTTGAATCGAAACTGTCACCGTCTAAACGCCAAGCCCGTGAAGATATTAAAAACGGAGCCGTTTACATTAACGGTGAACGCCAGACAGAAATTGACTATATCTTATCTGCTGAAGACCGCATTGAAGATCAATTTACTGTTCTGCGCCGAGGGAAGAAAAAATACTTCCTTGTCACATATAAATAAGAAAAAACATCCTTTGCTTAATTGGCAAAGGATGTTTTGGTTTAGCGCATAGGAATTTGAGGGAAAGAGTATATTAGATAGGGCAAACACGACCATTCACCACCTTTTCAATAGGAGGGAGAGCTCACCGTGAATCTCATGTGTACGATCGCCAAAGAAAGATTACAGCGGGATTATTGGGAGCAGCAGACCAGAGAAAGTGTTGTCCAGCAGGAAACGGTAGAAGAATCAGACGAAAAAAAACCCCCGACCGCATAGCGGCAGGGGGTTTTTTAAACGATTAACGAGAGTAGAACTCAACGATAAGCGCTTCGTTAATTTCCGGAGCAAGTTCAGAACGCTCTGGAAGACGAGTGAATGTACCTTCAAGCTTTTCAGCGTCGAAAGTAAGGTATTCAGGAACGAAGTTGTTTACTTCAACAGATTCTTTGATGATAGAAAGGTTTCTTGATTTTTCGCGAACACCGATTGTTTGACCAGCTTTTACTTGGTAAGACGGGATGTCAACGCGGCTTCCGTCTACAGTAATGTGGCCGTGGTTAACCAATTGGCGAGCTTGACGGCGAGTACGCGCTAAACCTAGCTTGTACACAACGTTATCAAGACGAGAATCTAAAAGAATCATGAAGTTTTCGCCGTGTTTACCAGTCATTTTTGCAGCTTTGTCAAACAATGTACGGAATTGACGTTCGTTTACACCGTACATGTGACGAAGCTTTTGCTTTTCTTGCAATTGCAAACCGTATTCTGATAATTTTTTACGTTGTCCTGGGCCGTGTGGACCTGGAGCGTAAGGGCGTTTTTCTAATTCTTTTCCTGTTCCGCTAAGAGAGATTCCTAGACGGCGGGACAGTTTCCAAGATGGACCTGTATAGCGAGCCATAATGTGACTCCTCCTTTGGTTTTATTTTTGTGGAAAATAAAAACCGTCTGTTCTATTCGACCATGAACATTTTGTTTTCATGTATCCTCGCTCCAGCAGCAGAGAGTTACACGATACACCTTATTGATAAGGAACAAAATGAAAACATAGAAGCTGAACAAAAAGGCTGCAATATTTCACACAAAGGTCATTATATAATTTATTTGTTTTGAAGTCAACCATTCATCCATTATCGCTTTGCTGTTTATGATATAATAAACAAAAATTAGTGGTAAACTTTTTAGGTGATAAAACATGATAGAACAAACAAAAGATCAATTACCCGCCTTTCGTTATCATATGCTCGATTTTTTATTAAACAAATCTGTAAAGGTCTCATTCACCGACTCTCTTATATGGCTGACATCGGCTATTCAAACATATTTTCCATCACTTTGCGTATCCCTTATACCGTCTCCATCTGATCGCATGGCACAAATGACAGAGGATGAAGTGCATTTTTCTGCATCGAAAATAAATGCCTCATTTTATGTTATCGAGGATCATGTCTCCGGCAGGAGCTTTCATTTAACATGCAGGCAGGACGGAGTGTTTCCGGAAGAGCTTCCGGATTTGATTTCTTCTTTTTTGAATCAGTCAATGAAACAGGAAAGACTTTATATCAAAACAATCTATCAAAAAAAGATATACAAGATGACAGAACTGTTCCATTCGCTGCTCGATCAGACGGAAGTGTTAAAGAAGCTTCTTGAAAGCTTACACACCACGTTTCCCCTGTTTCAATTTTCTCTGTTTATTTCTCATGATCAGGACCAATGTATAGGTGTTCCTGCAAAGGAACTGTATATGGAAGAGGAAGATGCCGATTCCTTTGCGCTTAAAGTCTATCTATCCGGGGACATTTTGCGGAAAAATGAAACGGTCGCTTACATTCCAATTAAAGGGCAGCAGGGAACGTACGGCGTTCTGATGGCAAGTGGGGCGGGAGACAGTCCTCTTACCGACGTGTACCTTGATGAAATGTCACTGATAGCAAATGCCGCGGGAAAGGCGTTTGAAAATGCCCAGCTCTATGAACAATCCAAAACAAGTATTGCAAACTTGGAATTAATTAATGAAACATCGCGCCGTCTCAACCAGCGGCTGACGCTGACGGATACGATGAACGATCTTGCTGTGAGAATGGCTGAATCATTTCATGCTGAAGAAGTGGGCTTTTTCCATATTGACCATTTTGAACAGCAGACACTGCTTCCCGGGAGCACAGCATTTTTTAAAGAAACGAAGTCGTCTGATATATATAATGAAATAAAAGAAAAACTGTACGAAGGAGAGAATGGCGTTTTTATCGGAAATGGACAGTCTGTGTTTGGAAAAGCCGGATACGGTTCACTTATGGCTGTTCCGATGATGGAGAATGACCAGCTCCTGGGATTCGCCGTTTTGCTGAAAAAGGAAATGTACGCTTTTACATTTGAAATGTACAAGCTGTTCCAAGCGCTGATTCATCACGCAACGCTGGCTGTGACCAATTCGATGCTTCGCGACCGCCTTGAGCATCTGGTGAAAACGGATCAGCTGACAGAGCTGTATTCAAGAGTCTATTTAGATGAAAAAATCCAATACAGCATGAAAATTCATCAAAAAGGCGTTTTTATTCTTGTTGATATTGATAATTTTAAAAATGTAAATGATACGTACGGACATCAGACAGGGGACGAGATTTTAATACAAGTCGCTTCCGTTATCAAAAGCAATATCCGAAAGCATGATGTCGGTGCCCGCTGGGGGGGCGAGGAGCTGGCGGTTTACCTTCCGAATGTGACGGTAGCTGTCGGGAAACGGATTACCGAAAGGCTTGTTTGTGCGGTGAGAAAAAGCACGAAGCCTGAGGTGACGATTTCATGCGGAATCTCCTGCTGGGACTCAGAATCGAAAAAATCCTTGAAGGAGCTTGTTCACGAGGCCGACGAAGCGCTTTACACCGCGAAACGCAGCGGGAAAAACCGTTTGATGATTCACGAGTCGATAAAATGAAAAAAGCCCAAAACGCTACATGTTTTGGGCTTTTGCTGTATGCTCTACACTAAAGCTTTTTCAAGGATTTCTGCAAATTGTGTAAGATACTTTTCATCGATCTCATCAAATCGGTTTTTGACAGGGCTGTCAATGTCCAAAACGCCGACTAGGTTTCCGTCTACATGAATCGGAAGCACAATTTCTGATTGAGATGCTGCATCACAGGCGATATGTCCCGGAAATGCGTTTACATCCGCAACTCGCTCTGCTTTTCCGTTTGCATATGCTGTTCCGCAAACGCCTTTGCCGAAAGGAATACGGACACATGCCGGCAGACCTTGAAATGGCCCTAACACAAGCTGTCCTTCCCCTTCTTTAGCAAAATAGAAACCGGCCCAGTTGACCTCAGGCAATGAATGATAAAGCAGTGCTGACGCATTTGCGTAGTTTGCAATTTGGTCTGTTTCGTCTTCTGTTATGGCTTCGAGCTGTTTGAGCAGAAGCTGATAGTCTTTTTCTTTATCTCCAGATTGTTGTTCGACATGAAACATGGAAAACCCTCACTTTTTCTATAATATAAAACAAAATCCCGGCTTTTCTGCCGGCATTTGTCGATAAGTTCTTACAGGAACAGCCGGTCTCCGCCTTGAATTTGTAACAAGAGGAAGGAGTGAGCCGGTATGAAAGTAAGCACCAAAGACAAAATTATTGAATCTGCTGTCATGCTCTTTAACCAAAAAGGATTTTCTGGCACATCTGTCCGTGAAATTGCAAAGTCAGCTGATGTAAATGTTGCGCACATCTCCTACTATTTTAAAGGCAAAGGAGGTTTGATGGAACACTTAGTTTCAGAGTTTTACGAAGGCTACAATAAAACACTTGAAACAGCGGCAGGCAACATCTCTTTTCAAAGCACGCAGGAACAGCTTCTCCAATTGGTTTTCGATATTTTATCCTATCAGCATAACAATCGTCAATTAACTCGGTTTGTCTACCGGGAAGTCACCATTGATTCGACTTTAATAAGGGAAATAATGTCGACGTACCTGATGAAGGAAAAGTATATCTTCCAGCTGATTATTGAGGAAGGAGAAAAACAGCGAGAACATTTAACGCTGCCGCTGCCTCATTTTATTCTTCAATTAAAATCTCTCTTGATGATGCCCTATCTCCAGCCTCAATATATTTCAGAAGTGCTCTATATGCAGCCGCACGAGCCGTACTTTTATAAAATGTATTTTGAAGAAATCAAGATTTGGATCAGAAGCGTATTCCGGACAGGAGACATGCGGTCACAAATTAGCGCAGTTCAGTAAATTTCTCATACGCGTATCCGACATCACCCGCTTGATGGGCATCAGACCCGAATACAAGCGGGATGTTTTTTTTCTTCGCCGCCTCAATCATCCAATCCTCCAGATAAATATCCCCCGCGTATGTTTTTCTCAGACCTGATGTATTAAAGTCGAGCTCCATTCCGTTTTCCTTGACAGCGTTCAGGCACTCAGAAGCAAGTCTGTGAATATGATCGGACATTTTATAAGGAAACAGCCTGATGAATTTTTTAACGAGTGTGATGTGACCGACTCTTTTTGGCTTATACGCGCCGAGAGATGCTACAATAGAAGAATAAATGCTGCGGTAATACAGTTCATATACAGCTTCGATGCTTCCGCACTCTGAGATCAGCTTTTTAAATGTATGCTCATCATAGTCGAGGCACAGATAAGACGAGCTTGTGCGCAAAAAATGAACGGATAAGATGCTTTCATCTAAAAATGGGCCGTATGTATTCAGAAACGATTTGATTTCATCTTCGTATTCAGCAATATAATCGACCTCAAGCCCGGTCCGTATGTTAAGCTGTCCGCGATATTCTTTTTTTAATCCGGAAATTTCATTAATGTAGCGTTCCAAAGAGGCTTGCGCCATCGCGCTGTCTTTTTGCGGTGTCGGATCGGTAAAAGAGGGAGGCAAAGGAGCGTGCTCTGTAAACGTAATTGATTGAAAGCCTTTTTTTATCGCTTCCTCCGCATATTGTCTGAGTGTGTCTGTTGTGCCGTGAGGGCAAAATGGTGTGTGAATATGTCCGTCTCGCTTTAGCATTGGTGTCACCCCGTGAAAAAATAGTCAAATCCTGCCGATTTTGCACAAAAAGTTTTTGATTTCTGCTCAAAAAATGTTGGTTACATGGTATCATAATAACAATGAAAACGACAGTTTTTCTCAATACATATCCTGAAATCTTTCTGAATAAATAAAACACCCTGACAGATTAAGGTTAACAGCAAGGGGGCTCATTATGGAGTTTGTCATTGGATTATTAATTGTACTGCTCGCGCTGTTTGCGGCGGGCTACTTTTTCAGGAAAAAAATCTACACGGAAATTGATCGTTTGGAATCTTGGAAGATTGAAATTCTCAATCGATCGATAGTGGAAGAAATGTCCAAAATTAAACATCTGAAAATGACGGGGCAGACAGAAGAGTTCTTTGAGAAATGGCGTGAAGAATGGGATGAGATTGTCACTGCCCATATGCCGAAAGTTGAAGAGCTCCTTTATGATGCCGAAGAATGCGCGGACAAATACCGGTTTAAAAAAGCCAATCAAGTGCTCGTTCATATCGACGATCTCCTGACAGCGGCGGAATCGAACATTGAAAAGATACTCCGGGAAATCAGCAATCTCGTCACAAGTGAAGAAAAGAGCCGCGAAGAGATTGAACAGGTAAGAGAACGCTACTCAAAGTCCCGAAAAAACCTGCTGGCATACAGCCACCTTTACGGAGAGCTTTATGACAGCCTTGAAGCAGATCTTGACGAGATTTGGAGCGGGATCAAACAGTTTGAAGAAGAGACAGAGGGCGGGAACTATATTACTGCAAGAAAAGTTCTCCTTGAGCAGGACCGCAATCTAGAACGGCTTCAGTCGTACATAGATGATGTGCCGAAACTGTTAGCCGACTGCAAGCAGACGCTGCCGGGCCAGATTGCAAAGCTCAAAGACGGATATCGCGAAATGAAAGAGAAAGGGTATAAGCTTGAGCATATCCAGATTGATAAGGAACTGGAAAATCTGTCAAATCAGCTGAAACGGGCAGAACATGTTTTGATGACTGAGCTGGATATTGATGAAGCATCTGCCATACTGCAGCTCATAGACGAAAATATTCAATCTGTTTACCAGCAGCTCGAGGGTGAAGTTGAAGCAGGCCAATCTGTGTTAAGCAAAATGCCTGAGCTGATCATTGCTTACGATAAGCTGAAAGAAGAGAAGGAGCAGACAAAGGCGGAAACTGAACTGGTGAAGGAAAGCTACAGACTGACAGCTGGTGAGCTAGGCAAACAGCAGGCCTTTGAAAAGCGCATTGATGAAGTCGGCAAGCTGCTTGCGTCAGTAAAAGATAAGCTGGATGCAGAGCATGTCGCCTACTCTCTTTTAGTTGAAGAGGTCGCATCAATTGAGAAGCAGATTGAAGAAGTGAAAAAAGACCATACGGATTACCGTGAAAAGCTGCAGGCTCTTAGAAAAGAAGAACTGCAGGCGAGAGAGACGCTTGGCAATCTGAAAAAAACAATTTCTGAAACAGCAAGACTGCTGAAGACAAGCAACATCCCGGGCATCCCGAGTCATATTCAAGAGATGCTGGAAAACGCGCATCATCACATTCAAGAAACGGTCAATCAATTAAACGAAATTCCTTTAAATATGGAAGAGGCCGGAGCCCATCTGAAACAAGCGGAAGATATCGTGAACAGGGCAAGCCGGGAATCAGAGGAACTGGTAGAGCAGGTTATGCTGATTGAAAAAATCATTCAGTTCGGAAACCGATTCAGAAGCCAGAACCATATTTTATCTGAACAGCTGAAAGAAGCGGAAAGACGGTTTTACGCTTATGATTATGAAGAATCCTATGAAATTGCGGCTGCAGCTGTAGAGAAAGCTGCGCCAGGTGCTGTGAAAAAAATAAAAGCTGATTTATCCGCTTAAATTCAGATCGTAAAAAAGAGCCCGCAGTTTATGAGCGGGCTCTTTTTTATTAAAAAAACGCCTGCGCAGTAACGCAGGCGACCATAACATTAACTTATTTCTTTAAGCTGCTGTTTGGATGTACCGATGAAAAAGGTAAGAATATAGCCGATAATGGCGGCGATGATTCCAGGAATCACCCAGCCGATGCCAAGGCTGTATAGCGGCAGATTGTCATTTAAAAACGTATTTAGAGCTCCGAGCGAAAAGCCGGCTGCTTTTATTCCGTCTAAAATACTGAATAATCCTGTACCGATTAAGCATGCAATGTAAACTTCACGTCTTTCTTTAAAGAGCTTATCAATAAATGAAAGAACGATAATGACAATGGCAAGCGGATAAATAGCTGATAAAATAGGAACTGAAAAAGCGATAATTTGAGCAAGCCCGAAATTAGAAATCATCAGGCTGAATAAAGTGACGATGGTAACGACAACTTTATATGATAACGCAGGGATAAGCTTTGAAAAATATGTGCCGCAAGAAGTGACAAGCCCAACGCTTGTGGTTAAACACGCGACTGTGATAGCTGATCCAAGTACGATATTTCCTAATGAACCGAATAAATAATGGGACGATGCTGATAAAATTTTAGCTCCTTCACCAACAGGCCCGATTGCGTTTGTGCTTGTTGCACCTAGGTAGGCCAGAGAAACATAAATGAATGTCAGCCCTAATGCAGCAATTATTCCGGCTTTAATACAAGCTGCCGCAAGAGCTTTTGATTGTGTAACGCCTCTGCTTTTCACAGCATTTACAACGACAACACCAAATACGATTGAAGCAAGCGCGTCCATTGTTTTGTAGCCTTCCAAAAATCCTTTAAATACCGGTGTTCCTTTATATGCTTCCGTTACTGCACCTAAACCGCCCATTGGCGTGATAATCGCTTTGAGAACAATCACTAAAATAATTGTGAATTTAATTGGAGTAAGAATTTTTCCGATTCGATCCACGACTTTGGTTGGGTTTAGTGCTAAATAGTAAGTAATGCCGAAAAAGATGAGTGTAAAAATTAATAAAGACAGTCTTTCAGGAACGCCAGCCAGAAACGGAACTGCACCAATTTCATAAGAAACGGTTCCTGTTCTCGGGATGGCGAATAATGGTCCGATTGATAAATAAAGCACAACAGTAAATACTGTACCGAATGCAGGGTGAGCTTTATCAGCAAGTCCTTTAGCATCCTTGCCGGTTAATGCGATAGCGATAATTCCGAGAAGAGGCAGACCTACCCCGGTCAGTAAAAATCCGCCGATGGCTTTCCAGACATTGTGTCCGGCTGCTTGTCCAAGTTCCGGCGGATAAATCATATTTCCTGCTCCAAAGAATAGCGCAAATAGCATGAAACCAATAATAATGGTATCTTTGACAGGCAGTGAGTGTTTCATGAAAATCCTCCTAATAATTATGTTAAAATATTCTGTCAATTAATTGTCAGATAATATGACGAAACGAACAAATCTTATTATATGGTAAAAAATTTAGAAGTCAATACTAGCTTTTTGTAATTTTCTATTAAATTTTGTTATGGTAACATAAATATCATACCTTGTACCGCTTTCATAAAGGAGTAAAAAAAGATGATATATTTAGATAATAGTTCAACGACCAAACCTTATCATGAAGTCTTGAACGTTTATGAACAGACTAGCAGCCGATATTTTGGCAATCCTTCATCTTTGCACCGATATGGAGCCGAAACGGAACAGCTGCTTCAGGCAGCCAAAAATCAAATAAAAAGAGCCTTGGGCCTAAAGAATTATGATATTGTATTTACGTCAGGTGCTACAGAAGCTAATAATGTGGCTTTAAAAGGAGCCGCTTTGTCAAAGATAAAAACAGGCAAACATATCATTGCCACTTCTATCGAACATCCGTCCGTTACTGAATCTTTGGAGCAGCTGACAGAGCTATTCGGGTTTGAAGTAACTTATCTTTCAGTAAATGAAGATGGATTTGTGTCCATTAAGGAACTGAAAGATGCGATTCGGCCGGATACCGTGCTTGTCAGCATGATGCATGTGAACAATGAAGTTGGCTCCGTGCAGCCGATTGAAGAGGCTGGAGAAGTGCTGAAGCAGTATCCGAACATTCTGTTTCACGTCGATTATGTGCAAGGCATCTTTAAAGTTCCCTTGGCGATCGAGAATGCCGGCATTGATCTTTGTTCCATATCCGGCCATAAATTCCACGGACTGAAGGGGACAGGTGCACTTTTAGTAAAGGAAGGAACGCGTCTTATCCCGCTGATAACAGGCGGCTCTCAGCAAAAAGGCATACGTGCAGGAACTGAGCATACAGCAGGTGCGGTTTCACTGGCCAAAGCCATCAATCTCGCGGCTGATGATTATCATCATCACCTTGAAAGAATGGCGGCCGCAAAGGAATTGTTTATGAAAAAGCTGAGTGATTCAGACGGTGTTGTCTTAAATACTCCTCAAAGCAATAGCGCCCCGCATATCATTAATTTCTCTGTGCCGGGCATAAAAGCGGAGGTGCTTTTGCACATGCTGGAGGAAAAGGATATATTCGTTTCAACGACATCAGCCTGCTCGGCAAAGGAACATAAACCGAGCAAAGTCCTGTTACAGATGGGCAAGGGAGAGCAGATTGCCGGAAGCAGCATCAGAATCAGCTTAAACTACAGCCAGACAAGCGATGTGACAGAGCCATTTATGAACGCGCTTGTGCCTGGCATCAAAAAACTAAAAAAAATGATGAGGTAGAACATGAATTACGATCATATATTAATTCGTTTTGGGGAGATATCAACCAAAGGAAAAAACAGAAAAAGCTTTATTGAACGCTTAAAGCAAAACGTCAGGCTTGTCCTGAAAGACTATCCAACATTAAAATACTTTTCTAATCGGGATCGTATGACAATTACATTAAATGGAGTGGACCCTGAGGCTATTTTTCCTCACTTGAAACAAGTATTTGGCATTCAAAGCTTCAGCCTGGCTATTAAGTGTGAGAGCCGTCTTGATGATATTAAGACAACTGCCCTGCAGGCGATCAAGGATCAATATCAGCCTGGAGATACATTTAAAGTCGCGACAAAGAGAGCGCATAAACAGTTTGAATTAGATACAAATGAAATGAACGCTGAAATCGGCGGCCATATTTTGCGAAATACAGAAGGGCTGACAGTTGATGTCCGCAATCCAGACATTCCGCTCAGAATTGAAATCAGGGAGGAAGCAACCTTTTTGACGATTCGCAATGAAAAAGGAGCCGGCGGACTTCCTGTCGGTTCAGCAGGGAAAGCGATGCTGATGCTTTCCGGCGGTTTTGACAGCCCGGTAGCCGGTTTTTACGCAATGAAAAGAGGACTCTCAGTAGAAGCTGTCCATTTCTTCAGCCCGCCATACACAAGCGAACGTGCGAAACAAAAAGTGATGGACTTAGCGAAGTGTCTGTCTCGCTTCGGAGGAAGCATGACGCTTCATATCGTCCCGTTTACAAAGACGCAAGAGCTGATCCAAAAACAAATTCCTGAAAACTATACGATGACGGCAACCCGCCGCTTAATGCTTCAAATTGCCGACAGAATCAGAGAAAAAAGAAACGGGCTCGCGATTATTACGGGGGAAAGCCTCGGACAGGTAGCGAGCCAGACGCTTGAAAGCATGTACGCGATTAATGCGGTTACGTCTACACCGATTCTGCGTCCGTTAATCGCTATGGATAAAACAGAAATCATCGAAATATCACGGGAAATCGGCACATACGAAACAAGCATCCAGCCATTTGAAGATTGCTGCACGATCTTTACGCCGCCAAGCCCGAAAACACGCCCGAAAAAAGAAAAAATCGAACACTTTGAGAGCTTTGTGGATTTTGAACCGCTGATTCAAGAGGCGGTTGATCACATTGAAACAATGACATTATATAGCGAACAAGAAGCAAACGACAAATTCGCAGAACTCTTTTAACTAAGAGCCGGCTCCTGTATACAATTACCAAAGATTTTCTGTATGAAGCCATGTGTTTTAACACATTCTATACTCACAAGGAGGTGAGACACATGGCTAACAATAACTCAGGTAACAGCAACAACCTTTTAGTACCAGGAGCTGCTCAAGCTATCGACCAAATGAAATTGGAAATCGCTTCTGAATTCGGTGTAAACCTTGGAGCAGAAACAACTTCTCGCGCTAACGGTTCTGTTGGAGGAGAGATCACAAAACGTCTTGTATCTTTTGCTCAACAAAACATGGGCGGAGGACAATTCTAATTTACAATTTCACATAATGGCTTAGGAGTGGGGTTTTTCCCCACTCTTTTTCGTTTTTTTATAAAAAAGGACCAGCGGCCTATAAAAACCGATGTTTATGGAGCTTGTTTTTAGGCATATCCTTACGGAAACGGCATGTATTTATGTATAATGGGTGGAGAAAGTGAGGAGTTGTTCGTGTTGAAACGAGAAGATTTAATTGCCCCAATGGAATACAATTTAGTTAATGAAATCGAAAAGTTCAGTGCAACTGGACAAAAAACCGCCCTATTATGGGAGGATGAATCGGGCAAACAAAAATCATGGTCGTATGAAAAGCTTATGGAAGAAACAAATAAAATCGGTGCGGCTCTGGCTGATCTTGGATTTAAAAAGGGAGATAAACTGATTGTAATGGTGCCGCGTGTGCTCGAAGCCTATGCCGTTTATCTGGCTATCCTGAAATCGGGAATGGTCGTTATTCCTTGTTCTGAAATGCTTCGTGCGAAAGATCTTGAATACCGGATTGAACATGCCGAAGTGAAAGGCGCCATTGTTTATTCTGCTTTTATTGGCGCTTTCCGTGATGTCAGTACTGCAGACCGCCTGATTAAACTTTCTATTGGTGAAAATGATGCCGGATGGAAAAATCTATTAACGATTGATGCGGATGGAAGCCGTTTTCAAACTGCTGATACAACAAGAGAAGACATGGCGTTCTTGTCTTATACTTCCGGAACAACGGGACAGCCGAAAGGTGTTGTACATACACATGGATGGGCATTTGCTCATTTAAAAACATCTGCCGGTGCATGGCTTGATATTTCTGAACAGGATACCGTATGGGCGACTGCTGCGCCAGGCTGGCAAAAATGGGTATGGAGTCCGCTATTGGCGGTACTCGGAAGCGGAGCAACAGGTTTTGTGTATCAAGGCAGATTCAAAGCTGAAAAATATTTAGAGCTTTTAAACCGCTACAAAATCAATGTTTTCTGCTGTACGCCGACGGAATACCGTTTAATGGCAAAGGTCGAAGGCTTAGATAGCTACGATCTTTCAGCCCTGCACAGCGCTGTTTCAGCCGGTGAGCCGCTCAACCGCGAAGTGATTGACGTGTTCCAAAAGCATTTCGGCGTCAAGGTCAGAGACGGATACGGCCAAACAGAAAGCACGCTTTTAGTCGGTGTCTTAAAGGATATGGACATTAAACCGGGAAGCATGGGAAAACCGACACCGGGAAATCAGGTGGAGATCATCAATGAAAACGGTGAAATCTGCAAAACTGGTGAGGTTGGCGATATCGCTGTTCACCTCAGCACCCCGGCGCTCTTTAAAGAATATTTTAAAGATCCGGACAGAATGAAAACACAAATTCGCGGCGATTATTTCCTGACAGGAGACAGAGCAAGAAAAGATGAGGATGGTTACTTCTGGTTTGAAAGCCGGAATGACGATATCATTATCAGCTCCGGCTACACGATCGGGCCATTCGAAGTGGAAGATGCGCTCGTGAAGCACCCTGAAGTCAAAGAATGTGCTGTCGTCGCAAGCCCTGATGAAATAAGAGGCTCCATCGTTAAAGCATACGTTGTCCTGCAAGATCACAAAAAACGCAGTGATGAGCTTGTCAAAGTTCTGCAAAATCATGTGAAGACCATTACGGCTCCATACAAATATCCAAGAGAGATTGAATTTGTCGAAAGCCTGCCGAAAACGGCTTCTGCAAAAATCAGACGAGTGGAATTAAGAAAACGTGAAGAACAGCTCAAAGCCAATAAAAAGGCGTAAAGAAAGAGAGTGAACGTGAATGAAGGCGATATGGCACGGCGGTTTCATTTATACGATGCTCGAAGAAGGCCACCAAACGGAGGCTGTTTATGTTGAGGATGGTGTCATAAAAGGCACCGGCAGCTATGAGAGTCTGAAGAAGAAATACAGTTCACCGGAAACAAAAGACATCAGTTTGAACGGAGCAGTCATGTTTCCAGGATTTGTGGACAGCCATTTGCATCTGATCGGGCACGGAGAAAAACAGCTCCAGCTTGATCTGTCTTCGTTTACATCTAAAGAAGCTGTGCTGCAGGCTGCGAAGGCAAGAGAAGAGAGCCTGTCTGAAGACGATTGGCTCATTGGAGAGGGCTGGAATGAAAATCAATTCCAGAAGCCGGCTTATTTGACGAAGCATGACCTTGATCCTTTATTCCCGGACAGGCCCGTCCTGCTCAAGCGGGTATGCAGGCATGCAATAGCGGTCAATTCTGCGGCGCTGCAAGCCGCGGGAATTTCAAAAGCCACTCCTGATCCCGATGGCGGAGTGATTGGCAGAGATGCAGATGGCGAGCCGACTGGGCTTCTGTTTGATAAGGCGCAGGATCTGGTCCTGCAAGCCGTTCCGCCTGTATCTCAGCACTATGTTGATCAGGCGCTTACAGCGGCCATTCAGGATTGCTGGACAAAAGGCCTGACAGGCGGCCATTCGGAAGATTTGTCTTATTATGGCGATGTGTCCGTTCCGATGAATGCTTATGAGACGGCTGCGGCAAGCGGAAAGTATCCGTTTCGCTGTCATTTGCTCGTTCATCATGAAGCGGTTGATCGGTGGGAGCAAATGAAGAAGCCGTCTGGCCCGTACGTTGAATTCGGTGCGATGAAACTATTTTCTGATGGAGCGCTTGGCGGGAGAACAGCTTTGTTAAAAGAACCGTATCATGACGATCCTTCCACAAACGGTGTTCAAGTCCATGATGATGAAACACTCAGCCGCCTCGTTCAAAAAGCGAGAGAGAAAGGAATGGAGGTTGCCGTTCATGCCATTGGCGACCTTGCCTTTGAAAAAGTGCTGCAGGCTGTCGAGCAGCATCCGCCAAAAAGCGGCCGGCATGATCGCTTGATCCATGCGCAGGTGCTGAATGATGAGCTGATTGAAAAAGCAGCACGCATGCCGATTGCTCTTGATCTTCAGCCTCATTTTGTCGCCAGTGATTTTCCATGGGTGATTGACCGTCTTGGAGAAGACCGTATGAAAACAGCTTTTGCTTGGAAAACACTGATCTCTAAAGGCATTTTATGTGCAGGGGGTTCTGATGCTCCGATTGAGCCTGTTGAGCCGCTTCTCGGCATCCAGTCTGCGGTGCTCCGGACAAGCATCCGCGAACAGAACGGTCCGAGCTATAACGAAAGCGAGTGTTTAACAGTATATGAAGCTATCAGGCTTTATACAGCAGGAAGTGCTGAGATCATTTACAAAGAGCAGACACGGGGGAAAATAGCCGAAGGGTATGACGCGGATTTTACCGTTCTCAGTGAAGATCCGTTTACAATTGACCCGAAACAGCTTCATCTTTTAAAGATAGAAAAAACCGTTATCAACGGTCAGATTGTATATGAGAATCAACAGTAAAAAGGACAGGCGAATAGCCTGTCCTTTTCTTTTTTCTATAAAAATGTCCGTTTTACTTTCTCCCAAAATGAATTGTCCTTTAGTTTCACGGTTTTTATTTTTTTATCAGACAGCTTGATTTCAATCGTTTTCACGTTTCTTGTGCTGAGTGCTTCATTGTCCAAACCGATAATCGGGTGTTCATTTCCGGCTTGCACCACACGAAGCGTCAGCTTTCGTTCAGAGCTGAGGACAAACGGAGAGCCTAGAGTGCGGTAGGTATTATTGTTAAGCGAAGCAAGCTCCGTCACCTGCATGCAGGGAAGCAGCGGATCAACGACGGCTCCGGCCACAGACTTATTATAAGCTGTGCTGCCTGTAGGCGTGGAAATAATCATCCCGTCTCCTCTGAACGTTTCGAAGTGCAGATCGTCAATCAGCACATCCATCACAAAGGTTTTAATAATGCTCGAACGAATGGAAACTTCGTTTAAACAATGAAAAGGACTGGTCTGATCCACTGTCACTTCAATCAGCGGATATTTTCTGACCTCAATTTGTTCAAACGTCATCGCATCCACCATTTTTTCATGCTCATCACCATTAAAATCACAGTATAAATGAGCTTTCCCCTTTTTGGTGATGCCGACGTATAAGCAGTCGTCACGGAAATTCGTCTTTCTGACCGCCTGCAAAAATGTACCGTCTCCGCCTACACTGGCAATAATATTGGCGTCAGAAGGCTGATTGACAACAGTAAATCCGTTCTCTTCAGCCAATTGTGTTAAGGAGCTGACTTGTTTGTTTGTTTCCTGGTCCTGTTTGTGAAAAAAATAAACATTACGGCGATGATCGGTCATATCCCATTTCCCCTTTGCTGTCATATTTAAGTTTTTCTGCCATCCAGTATTTGTGATAAAATACCTTTGGTCATAAGTGTACCACGTTTGCCGGCAGCCCGTTAAGCCGGAGCTTTCTCATCAATGAAACATTTTTTCATTTGAATCGTATAATGAGAGAGTTTGGGAAAAAGGAGGAGAAAAAATGAATGCAAAAAGATGGATCGCATTAGTGATCGCCCTTGGAATTTTTGGCGTGTCCATCATCGTCAGTATCTCAATGAGTTTCTTTGAAAGTGTCAAGGGTGCTCAAACAGACCTTACGTCACTGACAGATGAATCCCAGGAAGTGACGCTTGAAAACGGAAGCCTTTCCAGCAAAATCGCCGTTTTGGAGGTCAGCGGCACCATTCAGGATAATGGTGATTCAAGCAGTCTGCTCGGTTCAGACGGGTATAACCACCGAACATTCTTAAAAAATCTTGAGCAGGCAAAAGAGGATGATGCGGTTAAAGGGATCGTACTCAAGGTAAACTCTCCGGGAGGCGGAGTGTATGAAAGTGCCGAAATACATAAAAAACTGGAAGAAGTAAAAAAAGAAACAAAAAAACCAATCTATGTGTCAATGGGATCGATGGCAGCTTCCGGAGGTTATTATATCTCAACAGCTGCCGATAAAATTTTTGCCACACCGGAAACCCTGACAGGATCTCTTGGGGTTATCATGGAGAGCGTGAATTACTCAAAGCTGGCTGATAAGCTCGGCATCTCTTTTGAGACCATTAAAAGCGGGGCTCACAAGGACATTATGTCTCCTTCCCGTGAGATGACAAAAGAAGAAAAAAATATCATGCAATCTATGGTTGATAACTCCTATGAAGGCTTTATTGATGTCATTTCGGAAGGCCGCGGCATATCGAAAGCGGAAGTAAAGAAAATCGCGGACGGGCGCGTGTATGACGGGCGGCAGGCGAAAAAACTGAACCTTGTGGATGAACTCGGATTTTATGATGATACAATTGCGGCCATGAAAAAGGACCATAAAAACTTGAAAAACGCTTCTGTCATCTCTTACGAGGAAAGCTTCGGATTAGGCTCTCTGTTTTCCATGGGAGCGAACAAGATGTTTAAAAGTGAAATTGATTTTCTGAATATGAGAGAAGTTCTTTCACAATCCGGTTCGCCGAGAATGATGTATCTCTATGCGAAGTAGGAGGGATCAATAATGGATGCGACATATGAAGAGTTAGAGCGCAGCGACATCGCAGGCCCGGATCAAGCGGAACAGCTCACACACGCATATGCGGGCTTTTGGGTCCGTTTTTGGGCTTTCCTGCTTGATTGGCTCGTTGTGTGGGGGGTAAACCATTTAATCGTTTCTCCCATCTTTACTTTACTGGATCTGCCGAAAACATCCGGCATGTTCACCATCTCAGCGTACAGCATCACAACGCTTTTCGTTTATCTGGCATACTTTGCGCTGATGACCAAATACTTCAGACAAACGCTCGGAAAAATGGTGTTCGGCCTTAAAGTAATTTCTGTCAAGCAGGGCCATAAGCTGACATGGAGCACTGTGATTTTCCGTGAAGTGGTCGGGCGGTATATTGATAAAATTTGGATTTTATATATCATCGTCGCTTTTTCTCCTAAAAAACAGGGGATTCACGATTACATTGCTGATACAACTGTGGTGCACGAAAAATTATATCGTAAATAACAGCTAAACCCGGACCCCGTCCGGGTTTATTTTTTGCTGAATGGGCGATAATGCTTCCTAGAGGAAGTGAAAGAATATGGTATATGTGCTGTCAGCCATTCTTATTCTTATAGGTATCGTGCTGCTTCTCAGAATGAAAATTCATGTTGCCGCGGAGTATCTTCATGCTGAGGATAATGACAAAATAACCTTGAAAATTACAACGCTGTTTGGCCTGGTTCGGATTAAAAAAACAATTCCGGCGATTAAGGTGAACAAAGATGACGGAACAGTCGATATCAGACAGAACACAAAATCGAAAGTGAAAAAAAGCAGCAGCAAGAAAAAAATTACGTTTGATGATGTGCAGCAAAGCATCAATAAAATTGAAATGCTTCTGCATCATGTCACTAAGTTAAGGAAAATCAGCGCCTCTTTTATAGCGCATTTGCATATCACAAAACTCGAATGGATCACAGTTGTCGGGGTTCATGACGCAGCAGTGACAGGTGTGTTAACGGGTGCCGTATGGGGAGTCAAAGGCGGTATCGCAGCTATGCTTCATGACCATTTAGACTTTGTGAACAAGCCTGTTTATGAAGTGATTCCATCGTTTCAAGTCCCTGTTTCCAAGACCCATTTTCAGTGTATATTCTTTTTTCGCTTTGGACATGCTATGCTTGCAGCTTTCAAATTCGTCAAATACGGACGGGAGCTTTCTGTATTAAAGAAAAATCCGTCGGCTCGAATGACTTCAAAGAATGATTCATCAGTTTAAGGAGGAAGCGTATATGGCAGACCATCCCATCCAAGGTTTAATGAAAACCGCAATGGAAAACTTGAAGGAAATGATTGATGTTAACACAATCATCGGGGATCCGGTTGAAACACCGGATGGAAGCGTGATTTTAACCGTTTCTAAAGTCGGATTCGGATTCGCCGCAGGCGGCAGCGAGTTTGGCGGCAAGCCGGCTGAGAAAAAATCGGAAGACGATGAAACAAGAGAACAAAAACTGCCCTTCGGAGGCGGAAGCGGAGGCGGTGTGTCCATTACGCCGATCGCGTTTTTAATTGTCGGTTCGACTGGCATCAGAATGCTTCATTTAGATGAAAATACACATTTGATTGAGAAAATTCTAGACGCAGCCCCTCAAACACTGGAACGCATACAGCAAATGTTTAAGAAAAATAACAAGAATCAAAACCAAGGCCAAAATCAAAACCAAATGAACAATATGAATTATTAAAGAAGGGTTAACTGCGGCGGCCGCAGTTAACTTTTTTTTGGCATAAACTTTGCAGTTTGCAAGAAACTTTACTATGATAGAGACATACATACGAAAGGGAGGAATTATAATGGCTGAAATTACATTCAAAGGCGGTCCTGTTACGCTTGTCGGACAAGAAGTGAAAGTAGGGGATCAAGCTCCTGATTTCACAGTGCTGACAAACAGCCTTGAAGAAAAATCGTTAGCTGACATGAAAGGAAAAGTAACGATTATTTCTGTTATCCCTTCAATTGACACAGGCGTTTGCGATGCACAAACCCGCCGCTTTAATGAAGAGGCTGCAAAGCTTGGAGATGTCAACATTTACACAATCAGTGCGGACCTTCCATTTGCACAGGCGCGCTGGTGCGGAGCAAACGGAATTGACAAAGTAGAAACTCTGTCAGACCACAAAGACATGTCATTTGGCGAAGCGTTCGGTGTATACATAAAAGAACTTCGTCTGCTTGCGCGTTCCGTATTTGTGCTTGATGAGAACGGAAAAGTCGTTTACGCTGAATATGTAAGCGAAGCAACGAACCACCCGAATTATGAAGAGCCGATTGAGGCTGCCAAGGCATTATTGAAGTAAGCAGGTGAAAAAAGCTCCAGGCTGCCGCCGGAGCTTTTTTCATGGCAAGGAGGAACACATTATGCAAAACGATCATGTAGGTGCGGTATACGGGCTGCTGGATGATGCCGCGATCATCATAAAAAATGAATTGCAGATTTCATATATAGAAGCGCTTGCCGAAGCGGGAGAAATGTATTTTCTTGAAAAAACGGATCAGCTGAAGCTGCCGAATGAGAAGGCTGAAAAGCTTCAAGCACTGCTTGAAAAAGCCGAATTTGACACATATGAGCACGAATGGGTGCGCAAAGCATTCCAGCTTGCCGTCCTAAAGGGATTAAAGGATATATCCCATCCAAACAGACAAATGACACCAGACACAATCGGGCTTTTTATCAGTTATCTGGTAAATAAGTTTATGGCAGGAAAAAAGGAGTTAACGCTTCTTGATCCGGCTGTCGGAACGGGAAATCTTCTGTTCACCGTGTTAAACCAGCTGTCTGAAAATACGGCGAAAAGCTATGGCATAGAGATAGATGACGTGCTCTTGAAAATCGCCTATGACCAGGCGAACCTTCTGAAAAAAGAGCTGGAACTGTTCCACCAGGACAGCCTCGAGCCGCTGTTTATCGATCCGGTTGACACAGTGATATGCGATCTGCCGGTTGGCTATTATCCGAATGACGAAGGGGCAAAAGCCTTTCAACTGAAAGCGGATGAAGGCCATTCCTTCGCCCATCATTTGTTTATTGAGCAAAGCGTCAAGCATACGAAACCGGGCGGCTACCTGTTCTTTATGATCCCTAATCATTTGTTTGAAAGCTCTCAAAGCGACAAGCTGAAGCAGTTTTTCAAGGACAAGGTTCATATCAATGCACTATTGCAGCTGCCGAAATCAATTTTTAAAGACGAAGCCCATGCCAAAAGCATCCTTGTGCTTCAGAAAACAGATGAAGAGACGAAAGCGCCGAACCAAATTCTGCTTGCGAATCTGCCGTCTTTCTCCAACCAGAAGGCGATGCTCGACATGATGGCGCAAATAGATGCGTGGTTTACTAAGGAAAAATAGAAATGCAAAAACAGTTTGAGCGTCCGTCATATGAGGAAGCTTAAGCTGTTTTTTTGATGAATATCTGGGGGCAGATAAACGAATTGAATAGGGTTTCAAAACACAAAATACGAAAGGAGAAACTGCAGAATGTAAGCGTTAATCAATGTTAAGCGCATAGGTAATGTGTCTGAAAATAACGACTTCTTATTGTAAGCGTTATCAATACACAAGTTGACTTGAAAAGCCGACATGACAATGTTTAAATGGAAAAGTCAGATATTTTTCGGGAGAAAATGATGATTCACCCGGGAAAAAAGTACGAAAAACGAAGATGTTGATACAGAGTAAAAAGGAGCGTCAATCATGTCCAAAATTATTGCAATTAACGCAGGAAGCTCGTCTTTGAAATTTCAGCTTTTCGAAATGCCTTCAGAAACCGTTTTAACGAAGGGCTTAGTTGAACGAATCGGTATCGCCGACAGTGTGTTCACGATTTCTGTAAACGGCGAAAAAAATACAGAAGTAACTGATATACCTGATCATGCGGTAGCGGTTAAAATGCTGCTTAATAAGCTGACAGAATTCGGCATTATCAAAGATTTAAATGAAATTGACGGAATTGGACACCGTGTGGTACACGGCGGAGAAAAATTCAGCGATTCCGTTTTATTAACGGACGAAACAATTCAGGAGATCGAAGATATTTCTGAATTAGCGCCGCTGCACAACCCGGCAAATATCGTCGGAATTAAAGCCTTCAAAGAAGTGCTTCCAAATGTTCCTGCGGTTGCTGTTTTTGATACGGCATTCCATCAGACAATGCCTGAGCAGTCTTACCTGTACAGCCTGCCATACGAATACTATGAAAAATTCGGTATCCGTAAATACGGCTTCCACGGCACTTCTCATAAATATGTGACTGAGCGTGCGGCAGAGCTTCTCGGCCGTCCGTTAAAAGATTTACGCCTGATTTCCTGCCACCTTGGCAACGGCGCGAGTATTGCAGCTGTTGAAGGCGGAAAATCAATTGATACATCTATGGGCTTCACGCCGCTTGCCGGTGTTGCAATGGGTACACGCTCTGGAAACATCGACCCTGCCCTTATCCCATACATTATGGAGAAAACAGGCCAGACAGCTGACGAAGTACTGAATACATTAAACAAAAAAAGCGGACTGCTTGGCATCTCCGGTTTCTCAAGCGATCTTCGTGACATCGTTGAAGCAACGAAACAAGGAAATGAGCGCGCGGAAACTGCGCTTGAAGTCTTTGCGAGCCGCATCCACAAATACATCGGTTCTTACGCTGCCAGAATGAGCGGTGTGGATGCGATTATCTTTACTGCCGGTATCGGTGAAAACAGCGTAGAAGTCAGAGAACGCGTTCTTCGCGGTCTGGAGTTTATGGGTGTATACTGGGATCCTGCGCTTAATAA
The DNA here is from genome assembly GCF_038004745.1 of Bacillus sp. FSL R5-0434. Lineage (NCBI taxonomy): Bacteria > Bacillati > Bacillota > Bacilli > Caryophanales > Bacillaceae > Bacillus > Bacillus sp. FSL R5-0434. Next base: position 2,886,944 of record NZ_JBBORV010000001.1, on the reverse strand, counting down.
CGTACGCGGTGAGGAAGCGTTCATCAGCTACCCTCATTCTCCAGTAAAAGTTATGATCATTCCGACTGATGAGGAAGTCATGATTGCACGAGACGTTGTTCGTTTAGCTAAATAATGCAAAAAGCACATTCACTTGAATGTGCTTTTTTGTTGAAGCATCATAAAGGTAGACAAAAATACAAAGAGGTGAGCCAATGAGCGTTCAAGAGCATAAACAAGAAGCACCCGATATTGTCCGGTGCAAAGTGATTACTGTCAGTGATACGAGAACGGAAGAAACGGATAAAAGCGGCAGGCTGATGATCTCATTTTTAGAAGAAGCAGGCCATCAGATCGTTGCATATGAAATTGTAAAAGACGAAAAGGATGCCCTGCAGCGGTCTGTCTTAGCGGGATGCATGGATGATCAGACGGACGCGGTCCTCTTAAACGGCGGGACGGGTATTGCAAAGAGGGACGTCACCATTGAAGCCATTTCACCGTTGTTTTCTAAAGAGCTGCCCGGCTTTGGAGAAATATTCAGGATGCTCAGTTATACAGAAGACATCGGCTCCAGTGCGATCATGTCGAGAGCCACAGCCGGCGTTATCCAACATACAGCCGTTTTTTCAACGCCAGGCTCCAGCGGTGCGGTAAAGCTGGCGATGAATAAGCTGATTATTCCGGAAATCGCCCATGTGGTCAGAGAAATCAGAAAAGACAAGTAAATGAATAAATACTACGAAACTTCACCTGGAAAAATGGGTGAAGTTTTTTTAATAAAAGGCTTGAAAAAAAGGAACTTACTTGTTAAAGTGTATACATACAAAATGTATTTTTATTAAATATAATTTATTTTTATACAAAAGAAACAGGGTTGAGAGGAGATTTTTATCATGGCAGAACAGAAAAAAGTCGTATTAGCATACTCAGGGGGTCTCGATACTTCCGTCGCGATAAAATGGCTTCAAGAGCAAGGGTATAATGTCATCGCCTGCTGTCTGGATGTCGGCGAAGGCAAGGACTTGGCGTTTGTTCAGCAAAAAGCGCTTGAAGTCGGCGCAACAAATTCTTACGTGATCGATGCAAAAGAAGAATTCGCCCAGGATTACGCGCTGTTATCTTTGCAGGCTCACACGATGTATGAAGGGAAATATCCGCTCGTGTCCGCATTGTCTCGACCGCTTATTGCAAAAAAATTAGTCGAGATCGCAGAAAAAGAAGAGGCGCAGGCAATTGCGCACGGATGCACAGGGAAAGGAAATGACCAGGTGCGTTTTGAGGTATCAATTAAATCATTGAATCCTGACCTTGAAGTCATCGCTCCGGTTCGGGAATGGCAATGGTCTCGTGAAGAAGAAATTGAATATGCGGCAAGCCGCGGCATTCCGATTCCGATTAATCTTGACAGCCCATATTCCATTGATCAAAACCTTTGGGGACGCGCAAATGAGTGCGGCATTTTAGAAGATCCGTGGGCTGCTCCGCCAGAAGGAGCATACGACCTTACAGCGCCGCTGGAAAAAACACCGGATACACCGGAAGTGATAGAAATCGCATTTGAACAAGGCGTGCCTGTATCCATCGACGGCGTCTCTTACTCACTTTCTGAATTAATTTTAAAACTGAACGAAATTGCAGGCGCGCATGGTGTCGGACGTATCGACCACGTGGAAAACCGCCTTGTCGGCATTAAATCCCGTGAAGTATACGAATGTCCGGGTGCGATGACGCTTATCAAAGCACACAAAGAACTGGAAGATTTGACATTAGTGAAAGAGGTCGCGCACTTTAAACCGGCCATCGAACAAAAGCTGTCAGAAATCATTTACAACGGCTTATGGTTCTCACCTTTAAAAGACGCGCTGCACGCTTTCTTAAAAGAAACGCAAAAACACGTTACAGGCATCGTTCGCGTGAAGCTGTTTAAAGGCCATGCGATTGTAGAGGGGCGTAAATCAGAATACTCTCTATATGATGAAAAACTTGCAACATATACAAAAGACGATGCGTTTGATCACCATGCGGCAATCGGATTTATCGAGCTTTGGGGACTTCCGACAAAAGTGAACAGCATCGTGAAAAAGAAGGAGCAGATTAAAGCATGAAGAAGCTTTGGGGAGGCCGATTCCAAAAAACACCGGAAAAATGGGTCGACGAATTCGGCGCGTCCATATCATTTGACCAACATTTAGTGACCGAAGACATTACAGGGTCTCTCGCACATGCTGCCATGCTGAAAAAATGCGGTATCCTGACAGAAGAAGAAGAGCTGAAAATCCGTGAGGGACTGAATGCCCTTTTGCAAAAAGCAGAAGACGGGGCATTAGAGTTCTCAGTTGATTATGAAGATATTCATTTGAACATTGAGAAAATGCTGATTGACGAAATCGGCCCTGTCGGCGGCAAGCTGCATACCGGAAGAAGCCGGAATGACCAGGTGGCAACTGACATGCATTTATACCTGAAAAACCATGTCGCTCACATTATCGAGCTGCTAGAGGCATTCCAAGGCGCGCTTATTGATAAGGCAGAAGCAAATATTGAAACCATTCTGCCGGGCTACACTCATCTTCAGCGCGCCCAGCCGATTTCATTCGCTCACCATCTGCTTGCGTATTTCTGGATGCTGGAGCGCGACAAGGAACGTTTTCAGGATTCAATGAAGCGGATCAACAAATCTCCGCTCGGCTGCGGAGCGCTCGCGGGTACCACCTTCCCGATCGATCGTGAGTATTCAGCAGAGCTGCTCGGCTTTGATTCCATTTATGAAAACAGCCTCGACGGCGTCAGCGACAGAGATTTCATTTTGGAATTTTTAAGCAATAGCAGCATGCTGATGATGCACCTTTCCCGTTTCTCTGAAGAAATCATTCTGTGGTGCTCGCAGGAGTTTAAATTCATTGAGCTAGATGATACGTATGCAACGGGAAGCAGCATGATGCCGCAGAAGAAAAACCCGGATATGGCAGAGCTGATCCGCGGCAAAACAGGGCGCGTGTACGGTGACATGATGGGGCTGTTTACGATCATGAAAGGCCTTCCGCTCGCTTATAACAAAGACCTGCAGGAAGACAAAGAAGGCATGTTTGACACGGTGAAAACGGTCGAAGGCAGCCTGCAAATCTTCACAGGCATGATTCAAACAATGACTGTTAACAAAGACGTCATGAAGCAAGCGACAAAACAAGACTTTTCAAATGCGACGGAACTGGCTGATTATTTAGCGAAGAAGGGAATGCCATTCAGAGAAGCGCACGAAGTGGTCGGAAAGCTTGTGTACACATGCATCGAAAAAGGAATCTATTTAAGCGACATGCCGTTTGACGATTTTCAGAAGGCGAGCGATCTCTTCGAAGAGGATATTTACACTGTTTTGGATCCTTATCATGCGGTCGAAAAAAGAATGAGCGCAGGAGGCACGGGCTTCAAACAGGTAGAGGAGGCGCTCGTAAAGGCGAAAGCTTGCGTGGCTGCCGGAGTTTGTTAAAATTTCCTTCATAAAATCCCGCCATTATAGCCAACCTACCTCTATAATGATGGGAGGCAGAAGGATGAAAAAAGAACCGGAACGCTATATTTATGATGAACAAGAAAGCCAGGAGACAACAAGGCTCATTTCCGAAGCATATCAAAGCGGTTATGTGGATATCCCGGATCAAGAGCCTTCATCTTCTGCGGAATAAGCTGTCTATTATAGGCAGCTTTTTTTGTATGGCAAAGTGTAAAAAGTGATATTGCCGGCCTTTTATAGTAAAGTAGAAGAAGAAACACTTTATTGAAAAGCGGCGACGTTGCTTTGGGAGGTATTCATGTGCGACATGCTTTAATTACTGCCGGTTCGAAGGGATTAGGCCGCAAAGTGACTGAAACATTGCTTGCAAAGGGGTATTCAGTAACAGTGAATTACAGGCAGGATGAAGAGGCAGTAAACCGCCTGAAGGAAGCCTGTCCTGATTACCTTGACCGGCTGCAATTTGTAAAAGGTGATGTCACCAAAAAAGAAGATTTGCTGCGCATCGCAGACGCTGCCTTGGACCGCTTCGGAAGAATCGACTTTTTGATTAACAACGCGGGGCCATACATATTTGAACGAAAAAAGTTAGCTGATTATACCGATGACGAATGGTACGGTATGCTGGAAGGGAATTTAAGCGCCGTCTTTCACTTATTCAAAGCAGTTATTCCGGTCATGAGAAAACAGCAATTCGGGCGTATCATCACGTACGGATTTCAAGGCGCGGCACACGCACCCGGCTGGCTTCACCGCTCCGCTTTCGGCGCCGCAAAAGTGGGATTGGCTTCTTTAACAAAAACAATCGCGATAGAAGAAGCTGAATCGGGCATAACCGCTAATATGGTTTGCCCGGGCGACATTGTCGGCGACATGAAGGAAGCGTCAATTGAGGAAGCCAGACAGCGTATCGGCAAAGAAAAAACGCCGATAGGAAGATCCGGCACCGGTGAAGATATCGCCAGAATCATTGCCTTTTTGTGTGAAGAGAACTCAGACCTGGTGACAGGAACTGTAATTGAAGCAACCGGGGGCCTCAATGTGATTAATAAGAATCAATCCACATAAGTTTTTCAGCATCTTAAAAAGGGAAAATGAAAACATCAAAAACAAAGTGACGAGGTGAAGGAAATGAAAGTAACGTATCACGGACATTCTGTAGTTGCAGTAGAAACGAATGACCACCATATTTTATTTGACCCGTTTTTGACAGGAAATTCGTTAACCGATTTAAAGCCGGAGGATGCAAAAGCGGACGCTATCTTATTGACTCACGGCCACAATGACCACGTGGGCGACACTGAGCAAATCGCAAAGGAAAATAACGCGCTGGTTGTGGCACCCAATGAGCTGGCTGTATATTTGGGATGGAAAGGGTTAAATGTTCACCCTATGCACATCGGCGGCTCCCATCAGTTTGATTTTGGGAAAGTGAAGCTTACACAGGCCTTTCATGGATCTGCCATCACTGACGAAGAAAATAAAACGATCACCTACACAGGCATGCCATCCGGTATTCTGCTGACTGTTGAAGGCAAAACGATCTTCCACGCCGGCGATACGGCTCTTTTCTCTGACATGAAGCTGATCGGGGAGCTGAACCATATTGATCTTGCCTTCCTGCCGATCGGCGACAACTTTACGATGGGGCCTGAAGACGCCAAACTAGCTGCAGAATGGCTGCGGGCAAAACAAGTTGTACCGGTTCATTACAATACATTCCCGGTCATCGAGCAAGACCCGGAAGCATTTGCAGACAGCCTGCCGGGCGGAGTCGGAAAAGTCATGGCCGTCGGTGAATCGATTGAGCTTTAAACGCTGAAAGCATCTCCTGAAAATCAGGAGATGCTTTTTATTTTTCGTGCGGAATGACCGTTGTCATTTCTGCCATTTATAATTCGGAACTGACCGCAGTTTTCAGCTCTTGGCTGCGCTGATGGAAGCAGTTGTTAATTCGATCAATTAAGTCCTTTGTCGCGCTGTCAAAATGTTTTTCTTTTCTGTTTGTCAAAAGCCCTATAGGCGGTGATATGTCTAGATTGATAATGGGGATGACTTTTGTGCCTTTCAGCGGTTTAGAATGTGCCGTACTGGTGAAGATTGAAATACCAATATTTTCTCGCACGTAATATTCATGTGCCATGCTGCTTGTGAGCTCCATTTTCTTGTAATGATTACTAAATGCCTTATGCAAGTGCTGTTCAATTTGAATACGAATGGGGCAATTGGCAGGCGTAAATATAAAACATTCGCCTTCTAAATCAGATAAATGAACAGCTTTTTTCTCAGCGAGCCGATGACGATCAGATACAATTAAATTTAAAGTGTCATAAAAAAACGGGTGGTAATAATTTTCAAGAATCAGTTCCGGTTCGCCGCAGACTGCAAAGTCAATAGTGCCGTCTAAGAGCTTTTGGCTGCAGGTATTGGCGTCATCTACGTTTACATTAACCGTTATCTTTGGATAATCATTTAAGAAATCCCTCAGAATATCAGGAAATATGAAGCTTGCAGTCGGCTCTGAAATGCCTACATTGATAATGCCGGCATCCCCTTCCTTTAAGTCGGAAAGAGTGTGCGTAAGCGCCTCGTATTGAGTTAAAAGATCCCCTGTTTTTTCGAAAAAGAGTCTTCCGGCTTTTGTCAGCTGCAGGTGTTTTCCCCGTTCAAACAATTGCACGCCTAAATCCTGCTCTAATTGCTTCATGCGCATCGATATTGTCGGCTGTGAATAGTTTAATATTTCCGCAGCCTTATAGAAGCTTCCGAATGTAACAATCGTATGAAACGTTTTAATTGAGCGAAACTCCAATGTGCTTCTCCCCCTGTCTTTTCATCATTACATTTTCTGAACTCAAGGATTATTTTTTTTGATTAGTCAAACATGAAAGTATGCTTTATAGTATAAACAATAAAAGCTTAGTAAACAAATAGGAATTGTATATTTTGTGGAGGAGAGTGCTCAAAATGAGTGAGGATATTTTTCGATTGGCAACTGTTGAAGATGCACCGGAGTTTTTAAAACTGGTTAACAGCGCCTTTCAGCCAATTCGGCAGCTGGATATTGATTGGCCTTCCACAAGAGCTGACATACATATGGTGTCAGAAAATATCAAAAATCATTCAGCAGTTGTGCTGGAGCGGGACGGCAAGCTCATCTCAACGATTACCATCCGGTTTCCATGGGAGAATGAAGCGCCCCCTTCAAAATATCCATTTGTATGGTGGTTTGCAACGCTGCCGGAATATAAAGGGAAAGGCGTCGGCAGTAAGCTGCTGACGTATGTTGAGGAAAAAGTGCTGCGGGATATGCTGAAGGCACCGGCGCTGACGCTCGGCACCTCGGCGCGCAAGCATCCGTGGCTCGTCGATATGTACAGAAGGAGAGGGTATGAAGTGTATTTTGAGCAGGAGAAAGATGGGGATATAGGTGTCATGATGCATAAGGTTCTGATTCCGGAACGATTTGAGCCGTCGCTTTTAGGCACTCCCAGCTGGGCATAATGAGAGGCAGCCTATGAATAAGCGAATGAGAATAGCTTTTCTGCTGTCAGTATTTGGATTACTGGCTGGGTGCGGACAGGAAACAAACGGGAAAACGGATAGTCAGGCTCAAACGATCATTGTCGGCACTGGAACAGATTTTCCGAATATTGCATTTTTAAATGAAAAAGGCGATTTGACCGGGTACGATATTGAAGTGATGAAAGCCATCGATAAACAATTGCCTCAATATACCTTCGAATTTAAGACGATGGATTTCTCAAATCTTCTGACGAGTCTTGGAAATAAAAAAATTGATGTGATCGCCCACAATATGGCCAAAAACAAAGAGCGCGAAAAACGTTTTTTGTATCATAAAGTGCCGTATAACTATTCGCCGATGTATATCACCGTGAGAGAGGATAATAACAAGATTCATACATTAAAAGATTTACACGGAAAAACAGTCATTGTCGGTGCCACGTCGAATGCAGCGGATTATATCACGACGTACAACAAAGCTCACGGCAATCCGATTCATCTGAAATACGCCGGGCAGGGAAGCAATGACACGGCCAATCAAATTGAAACCGGCCGTGCCGACGCAACCATATCCACACCGTTTGCGGTCGACTTTCAAAATAAAACGCACGCTTTCCGTCAAAGGACAGTCGGTGATGTGTTATTGGATACTGAGGTATATTTCATGTTCAATAAAGGCAGTCAAACCTTAGCTGATGATACGGATCAAGCCATTAAAAAGCTGGAGAAAGACGGAACGTTAAAAAGGCTGAGTCAAAAATGGCTCGGCGCAGATTACTCAAAATCAAGTTTTAAAAATAAATGAAGCTGAAAATGAGGCGATAAGATGAGGACAAAAGCAGCTGTCATGACAATATTGTTTGCCGTTACAACAGTCCTTTCGGCTTGCGGCGGCAGCCAAACAACGGGGGCTGGAGAAAAGAAGGTGCAGACGATTACGGTCGGAACCGGGACCCAATTTCCGAATATTTGCTTTATTAATGATGATGGCGATTTGACCGGTTATGATGTCGAGCTGGTCAAAGAGATTGATAAGCGTCTGCCGAATTATAAATTCACTTTCAAAACGATGGAATTTTCCAACCTGCTTGTCAGTCTCGGCCAGCATAAAGTCGATATCGTGGCACATCAAATGGAGAAAAGCGAAGAGCGTGAAAAAAAGTTTCTCTTTAACGAGGTCGCCTACAATCATTTCCCTTTAAAAATAACCGTCCTTCAAGATAACGATACCATTCACGGGATTGAAGATTTAAAAGGGAAACGGGTCATTACAAGCGCAACCTCAAACGGCGCGCTTGTGTTGAAAAAATGGAATGAGAAACATGGCGACCCATTCGAGATTGCCTATGCGGGCCAAGGTTCAAACGATGCCGCGAACCAGCTGCAGTCAGGCCGTGCCGACGCGACAATCTCAACGCCTTTTGCAGTGGATTTTCAAAACAAAACGAGCGCGATAAAAGAAAAAACGGTCGGTGATGCGCTCTCCAATGCCAAAGTGTATTTTATGTTTAACAAAAATGAACAAACGTTACGTAAAAACATTGACAAAGCATTACAGGAAATCATTGATGACGGAACACTGAAAGAGCTCAGTTTAAAATGGCTGAGCGACGATTATTCCAAGGAACAGTATTGAGTATAAAGAGAGGGAGCCGTGATGGAAAAAGCGTTTGATATCAGCATGATTGCAGATTTTGTACCGACCTTAATCGGCTATCTGCCGGTTACATTATACATTTTAACGCTGTCATTGCTATTCGGGTTTGTATTGGGGCTCTTTTTAGCGCTGCCCCGCATCTATAACTTTCCTATTGTAAATCAATTTGCAAGAGTGTATATCTCGTTTTTCAGAGGTACACCTGTTATGGTGCAGCTTTTTATCGTGTTTTATGGCATACCGGCGCTGACGGGGGTGATAGGGATTGATACATCAAAAATGGATCCGTTTTATGCCGCTGTTGCAACATACGCGTTAAGCAATGCCGCAGCAGCAGCTGAAATCATTCGAGCAGGGGCGGGCAGTGTTGATAAAGGCCAAACGGAAGCGGCGTACAGTATTGGTCTCAGCGGAAGGCAGGCTTTCAGGCGCATCGTTCTGCCCCAGGCCTTTGTGCAGGCTTTTCCGAATATGGGAAACATGGTGATCAGTTCTTTAAAAGATACGTCTCTTGCTTTTTCAATAGGTGTGATGGATATGTCGGGAAGGGGCCAAACACTGATTACCTCAAGCAATCATTCTCTTGAAGTGTACATTGCGCTATCCGTTGTTTATTATGCCGTAGCAGTTTTATTCGAAAGGTTCTTTACATTGGCCGAAAAACGAATCAAGAAGGATCAAAAACGACTTGTTACCGTTTTTGACATGAACATACATTGAAATATGTACGGGGACTAGGAGGGGAGAAGATTGCAATTTGACTTTCCATTTATTGCTTCCGCCATGAAAGAAATGATAAAAACCATTCCGCTGACATTGATGATGGCTGTTTTGCCGATCATTCTCGGATTTCTTGCGGCACTTGGAAATATAATAGTCAGAATTTTTAGAATAAAGGGATTGGCGGCTTGTTCAAGGCTTTATGTGTCATTTTTTCGGAGTACACCTGCCATTCTCCATATTATGCTGATTTATTTAGGCGTGCCGCCGATTGTGGATCGTGTCAGCAGCTTTTTTCATCTCGGCTGGTCCGCCAATGAGATTCCGGTCGCCGTGTTTGTGGTCATGGCTTTGTCTTTAACTGCTGGTGCTTATTTAACAGAAATTATCCGGTCGGGCATCTTGGCAATGGATACCGGACAGGTCGAAGCGGCCTATTCAATCGGCCTGACGCACGGTCAAACCTTTCGTCGAGTGATATTGCCGCAGGCACTGATGGTTTCAATCCCTAACTTCACAAATTTAGGCATCGGTTTTTTGCATACGACCTCTATTGCAGCTATAGTGGCTGTTCCTGAAATAACAGGGACAGCGACTATCGTTGCTTCTGATAATTATGCATTTTTGGAAGCCTTTATCGGAGCGGCGATTATCTATTGGGTGCTGACTCTTATGATGGAAACCGTAAATGGAATATTTGAGAGGAAGGCATCCAGATTTCAAGGAGGCACTTTATGATTGAGATTAAAAATATTCATAAGCGTTTTGGCATGCACCAGGTATTAAGAGGAATAAATCTGACTGTGCACAAAGGAGAAGTTGTGACAATTATCGGTCCAAGCGGGTCAGGGAAAACCACCTTTTTACGCTGCCTTAATTTATTAGAAAGGCCGGACGAAGGGATCATCTCTTTACATGACAAAGTGATTAATTGCAGTTTTCCGACAAAAAAAGACACTCGCTGGCTCAGAAAACAGACAGCAATGGTATTTCAGCAATATCATTTGTTTACTCACAAAACGGTGATTGAAAATGTCATGGAGGGTTTGACGGTAGCCCGGAAAATGAGAAAACAAGACGCGTATGCCATAGCAGAGAACGAGCTGATAAAGGTTGGGCTTCAAGACAAATTGAACGCTTATCCGAGTCAATTATCGGGAGGGCAAAAACAAAGGGTTGGAATAGCGAGGGCGCTTGCCATTAATCCTGATGTGCTGCTGTTCGATGAGCCGACAGCTGCGCTTGACCCAGAGCTGGTCGGCGAAGTTCTTGAGGTCATGCTCGATATTGTGAGGACCGGAGCCACTATGATCATTGTTACACATGAAATGGAGTTTGCGAAAAGGGTTTCAGATCAAGTTGTTTTTATGGATGAGGGCGTCATTGTTGAACAAGGAACTCCGGATGAAGTCTTCCGCCATACGAAAAAAGAAAGAACAAAGCGGTTTCTCCGCCGTGTTTCGCCGGAGTATTTATATGAAATAAAAGAACACATAAAGGAGCCGGTGATATGATCCGCTTAAGTATATTAGACCAAAGTCTGGCAGGTGAAGGAGAAACCGCAGCCGATACATTACAGCATACGGTGAAGTTGGCGCAGATGGCTGAAGAGTATGGATATTACCGTTTTTGGGTCGCTGAACATCACAACAATAGTGATATTGCCGGCTCCGCTCCTGAAGTTCTTTTAGGGTATCTTGCCGCAAGCACAAAGACCATACGTTTAGCATCCGGCGGCGTGATGCTGCAGCATTATAGCCCATACAAAGTGGCGGAGCAGTTTCATCTATTGTCTGCATTAGCTCCCGGACGCATTGACCTTGGAGTAGGCAAAGCGCCCGGCGGTTTTCAGCTGTCGACAGACGCTCTGCAATATGAATATGTAAAACCGGCGCGCAAGTTTGAAGAAAAGCTGGAGGATCTCACTCATTTCATTCGGGATGATTTTCCAGATGCCCACTGTTTTGCGCAACTGCGGCCGGCACCGCAGGCTGAACACAGGCCGGGACTTTTTCTGCTGGGGGGAAGCACAGAGAGCGCAATTTCAGCTGCAAAACTGGGAATATCTTTTGTCTTTGCTTACTTTATTAACGGTGAAGAGAAAGTGCTAAAAGAAGCCCGCCGAGCCTTTGACACGCATCTGCCAGCAGGCTCTGAAGCGGAATTTCACCTTGCTCCCGCTGTTTTTGCGGCGCGTACAAAGGAAGAGGCACAAAAACATATTGAGTCGCGTGAATCGATAAAAGTGATGTTGCAAGATGGGAGGAGAGTGAATGTCGGTACCCGCGAACAAGCCGAAGCCTATCTTGAGAACGTCAGCCAGCCCTATGACATCATCGTCCAAAAAACCGGGGTGATTGCCGGAACGAAGGAAGAAGCGGCGGACGAATTAAAACGTTTATCAGACACATACAGAATTAACGATTTTGTCATTTTTTCACCGATCAAAAATGCAGACGAAAAACGGCTGTCTTATCAGCTGCTGAGTGATGCAGTTCTAGCCGCAAAACAATAAGGGGGATAAAACATGAGCGATTTTGTCAACGTTGTGGTTTGGAGTAAGAAAGGCTGTGCATATTGCGAAGAAGTCAAAAATTATTTACATGAAAAAGCAATAGCATTTCAAAATATCGATGTTTCGGAGAAGGAAGAGATGAGAGACATTTTACAGGTGAAATACGGAGTACGCCACGTTCCTGTGGTAGAAGTTGGCGGCGGTAATCGTTATGAAGGGATTACTGAAATTGGTATTAAAAATCTTGAGCTTGCACTTGCCAATTACGCTCAGATAAAGGAGGAAAAAAGGTGACGCGAAGAAATGATATTCAGTTTGGAGCCATTATTCATGGGGTTGGGGGAACAACTGACGGCTGGCGTCACCCTGAAGTCGATCCTTCCGCAAGTACAAACGTGGAATTTTACAAGCAAAAGGCTCAAACAGCTGAAAAAGGCTTGTTCAGTTTCATTTTCATTGCAGACGGCTTATTTATTTCTGAAAAATCAATTCCCCATTTTTTAAATCGATTTGAACCCATCACCATATTATCGGCGCTTGCGTCCGTCACAAAAAACATTGGTTTAGTAGGTACGTTCTCTACTTCTTTTACTGAGCCATTTACGATTTCAAGGCAGTTAATGTCGCTGGACCACATCAGCGGGGGGAGGGCTGGCTGGAATCTGGTTACTTCTCCGCAGGAAGGAGCTGCACGCAATCATAGCAGAACCAGACTGCCAGAACACACCGAGCGTTACGTTATTGCACAAGAGCATTTGGATGTTGTGCGTGGTTTGTGGAATTCCTGGGAGAAGGACGCATTTATACACAATAAAGAAACAGGGCAGTTTTTTGATCCGGCAAAGCTTCATCGTCTGAATCACAAAGGAGAATATTTTCAAGTAGAGGGGCCTTTAAATATCGGGCGCTCAAATCAGGGAGAGCCTGTCGTGTTTCAAGCGGGTTCTTCAGAAACAGGCCGTCAATTTGCGGCCAAAAATGCAGATGCGATTTTTACCCATTCCAATTCATTAGGCGAGACAATCGCATTTTATGCGGATATTAAAAAGCGGGCTGCCGCTCAAGGGCGCGACCCTTCCAGCGTGCTGATTTTTCCGGGAATCAGCCCGATTGTGGCAGATACGGAAGAAGAAGCAGAGAAGAAATACCGGGAATTTGCAGAATTGATTCCGATTGAGAATGCAGTTACTTATTTGGGGAGATTTTTTGATGATTACGATCTGAGTGTGTTCCCGCTTGATGAACCGTTTCCCGATATTGGCGAAGTTGGAAAGAATGCTTTTCAAAGCACAACAGATCGAATTAAGAGAGAAGCGAAAGCCAGAAACATGACACTACGGGAAGTGGCGCGGGAAATGGCTTTTCCAAGGACTCCATTCATCGGTACACCAGAGCAGGTCGCCTCCTTGCTTGAGACTTGGTTCAAAGCCGAAGCTGCTGACGGTTTTATCATCGGGTCGGATATCCCGGGAACACTTGATGCCTTTGTAGAAAAAGTGATTCCGATTCTTCAAGAAAGAGAGCTGTACCGCAGAGACTATAACGGCGGGACATTGCGGGGAAATCTTGGGCTTGATACTTCGGTTCATCATCCTTTTGTACATTCATCAAATCATTAATAGGAGAAGCGGGAGGAGGATGACTTTTTTGGCAATCATTGCAGGTACGGTTGTGAAAGGAAAACAGTTGGGCAGAAAATTAGGATTTCCCACAGCAAATATAGAAACCGAAATAAACGGGCTTCCTAACGGCGTTTACGGGGTTCTGGCGGCGATCAACCAGCAATTTTATTTAGGGGTTATGAATATCGGAGTGAAACCAACGATTGGTCCTAATCTGAAAAAAACCATTGAGATTTTTTTGATTCACTTTGATAGGGAGATCTACGGAGAACATACGGAATGCAGCATTCTCTTTAAAATAAGAGATGAAAGAAGGTTTTATTCTTTGGAGTCACTAAAAGAGCAAATCAAAAAGGATATTTCATACGCTTCCAAACGCTTTGAACGTATGGGAATTGCATCTCAAAATAAAGAAAGCCTGCTCTCACACCCTGAGTTAAATCTTCCGGACCTCAGCTTTTACAAGAAGTGTAACAGTTTATACGGGATCAACCGCGGTGTATACAATGTGATTGACAATTGGTTTTTTGAGTATGGTATTACACAAGTTGCATATCGGCGTATATATATTTTATCTTTTTTAAGCTTTTTGCAGGCAGAGAATGAGAACCCTCCCAGTAAGTGTGTAAAATTTGGGCCGGGCGGTCTTGCATTTAAATTGAGCCGTTTTATTACTGCTTATATTGAAGAGACTGGAGATCTTGTGATGTTAAAGGCAGATAGGTAAAGAGCTGAAAGGAGGAGAAAACATGCCTTTAGATTATTGGAGCAATATAGAAGGGGCATACCCATATCAGACAGCAAAAACAATTGAAGATGATAGCGAGCATAATCCATTGAATCTCTTATCGCTTGAAAAAGAGCTCATCGCAATACGCCGGCATCTGCACCAATACCCCGAGCTGTCAAAAGAAGAATTTGAAACAACCGATTTTATTGCAAAATGCCTTGGAGAAAAGGGCATACCAATTCGTCCTACATCATTAAAAACAGGTGTATTCGCAGATATAGCAGGGGAGTCAGAAGGTCCGGCCATTGCTTTGAGGGCTGATATTGACGCGCTGCCAATCGAAGAAAAAACAGGGTTGCCCTATGCATCTAAAAAGAAAGGAATCATGCACGCGTGCGGCCATGATTTTCACACGGCAGCGCTTCTTGGTGCGGCCTTTTTGCTAAAGGAAAATCAAGATAGCCTGAAAGGAAAGGTTCGTTTGTTATTCCAGCCGGCTGAGGAATCAGGCGCAGGCGCTGCAAAAGTGATAGCGGATGGCCAATTGGATGGCATTGAAGCAGTTATCGGTCTTCACAACAAACCCGATATACCGGTTGGCGCTGTAGGGTTAAAAACAGGCCCTCTTATGGCTGCTGTTGACCGATTTAAAGTAGCGATACAAGGAAAAGGCGCTCATGCAGCATTGCCGCATAATGGTTTTGATCCTATTGTCGGCGCCTCTCAGATTATCGTCGCCCTGCAAACGATTGTAATTAGAAATGTAAATCCGCTAAAAAGCGCGATTGTAACTGTAGCGAAAATCGAAGGCGGCAGCACATGGAACGTCATCCCCGATACAGCGGTGATCGAAGGTACTGTTCGAACATTTGATTCAGAGGTTCGGGAACAAGTGAAGCAGCGTTTTCTGTCTGTTGCAGAGCAGATTTCTTCTGCTTTTTCTTTGAAGGCGAATGTGAAGTGGATTTCCGGACCGCCGCCGCTTTGTAATGATACAGCAATAACTGAAATCGCAAAAGCTGCTGCTCATAAAGCACAGCTTCAGGTCATTTCACCCGACCCATCCACTGCCGGGGAGGATTTTGCTTACTATTTGGAGCATATTCCCGGATCCTTTGCTTTTTTTGGAACAGGCGGTGATCATGATTGGCATCACCCGGCATTTACAATTGATGAAACTGCCATTATAAAAGCCTCTTATTTTTTATATGAAAGCGCTAGAAGATTATTAGGATAATGAACGCAGGAATGAAGAGTCAGAGATGGTTTGCTTTGAGAAAATATTTGATTGATACAGACGAGGTGTGCTGATGAAGAAATTAATTGTTTTTGCATTTATAGGCTTGTTATCGCAGTTAATAGACGGTTCGTTAGGTATGGCTTATGGTGTTACCTCAACTTCGCTGTTATTAGCTTTCAGCATAACGCCTGCTGTTGCTTCGGCTTCTGTCCATTTAGCGGAAGTCGTCACGACTGCCGCATCAGGAGTGTCACATATTAAATTTGGAAATGTTGACAAACAAACTGTTTATCAGCTTGTCATTCCCGGTTCAATAGGGGCTTTTTTAGGCGCTGCATTTCTCAGCCATTTACCCGGAGATGTGGCGAAACCCTATATTTCTTTGTTTCTGCTCCTGCTGGGCGGATATGTATTGATAAGATTTTTATTTCAATACAAGCCTGCACTTGAGAAAAAACATGTGCCGTTAAGCAGAAAACAATCCATTCCCTTAGGGGTGATCGCCGGTTTTGCAGATGCCACAGGAGGAGGTGGCTGGGGCCCCGTCACCACGCCGATTTTATTATCCCGAAAAGGCCTGAGTCCGAGGAAAGTAGTAGGAACTGTAGATACTAGTGAGTTTGCCATCGCAGTATCTGCAACTGTCGGTTTTCTTGTTTCATTGGGATGGGAGGATGTCAATTGGTTATGGGTGTGTTCGTTAATGGCTGGCGGAATTATCGCGGCCCCTATCGCAGCATGGCTCGTACAGAAATTTCACCCGCAATTGATGGGTGTGCTTGTAGGAGGATTTATTATATTAGTAAATGCGAGAACATTGATAAATGAATGGATTGAAAACACAGCTGTTTATCCATTTATCTATACGGCGATAGGAGCAATATGGCTGTTTGCTGTTTTATTTGTTTTATCTAAAATAGGGAATAAAAAGATTGTAAAAGCAGCAGTTGACATCAATATAAAAGAAAAATAAAGACATTGTTTTTATAGATGTGAAAGGAATCACGAAGGCCAGGCGCTTGCGGGAAGTCTGAATGATGGATTCGTTCTTCAGCACCCAACAGAACACTGCGCTGTAAGAAGCCGGGCAGGCTTCCTTTTTATTTTCCTGCCTCATTGCGAATCAATCATCCGAGCCCTTATAATAAAAGCAGAAGACTGTCCCTTAGAGGTGAAAGGTTTGGCAACTAAGCATGAACAAATTTTAACATATATTGATTCGCTGCCTGTCGGTGAAAAAATTTCTGTGCGGAGAATCGCAAAGGAAATGAAAGTAAGTGAAGGCACGGCGTACAGAGCGATCAAGGAAGCAGAGAATAAAGGCTTTGTCAGTACGATTGAACGTGTCGGAACAATCAGAATTGAACAAAAGAAAAAAGAAAATATCGAAAAGCTTACATATGCAGAGGTTGTAAACGTCATAGACGGACAAGTGCTCGGAGGCCGGGCCGGACTCCATAAGACATTAAATAAATTTGTCATAGGCGCAATGGAGCTGGATGCGATGATGCGGTACACGGCAGCCGGAAATCTTTTGATTGTCGGAAATCGAATCAATGCACACAGACAGGCGCTTGAGGCAGGCGCCGCTGTACTTGTAACGGGCGGATTTAACACAGATGACAGCATCGTGCAGCTGGCAGACGAGCTTGAGCTGCCGATTTTATCCACGAGCTATGACACCTTTACAGTCGCCGCTATGATTAACCGGGCGATTTATGACCAGCTGATCAAAAAAGAAATCGTTCTGGTGGAGGACATTTTAACGCCCGCTGACCGTACGATATATCTTTCACCCAAGGATAAACTTGAAAAATGGTACGAGAAAAATTTTGAAACGGGCCATGGGCGTTTCCCGGTTGTCGACGAACAAATGAAAATCCACGGGATCTTGACTTCGAAAGATATCGCAGGTCACGACCGGAATGCACCCATTGAAAAAGTCATGACAAAAAATCCGGTTACGGTTATTGGAAAAACGTCTGTCGCCTCAGCGGCGCAAATGATGGTATGGGAAGGGATCGAAGTGCTTCCCGTCACTGACGGACACCAAAAACTGATTGGCATGATCAGCCGCCAAGACGTGCTGAAAGCTCTTCAAATGATTCAAAAGCAGCCTCAAGTCGGGGAAAAGCTTGATGATATCGTCTCAAGAGGATTTAAAGATGAGGATGAGGATAAACAGGATCAGACGGTTTATCAGTATGAAGTAACACCGCAAATGACAAATCAGCTGGGGACGATTTCTTATGGCGTGTTTACGACCATTTTGACGCAAGCAGCCAATCGGTTTTTGCGCTCGAAAAAACGCGGCGAACTAGTGATAGAAAGCATCACCATTTTCTTTTTGAAGCCTGTGCAGATGGAGTCGGTCATCGAAGTCAAGCCGCGCATTTTAGAGGCTGGAAGAAAGTTCGGAAAAATGGAAGTTGAAGTGCACAGCCAAGGCCATATCGTGTCTAAAGCAATGCTGATGGTTCAGCTGATGGAAAGAAGCTAAGGGACGTCTCAGGCGCCCCTTACGCGTGATCTCTTTCAGCTTCTTTGGCGTGAAGGGGATTGTAATGGCTGTAGGCTTTATAACCTGCCCATGCGCTTCCGGCTCCGATGACGATAAAGATGCCGCCGATTACTAACGTTAATACTGAATGGAATAATATCATTTGATTGAGTCCGTAAAACAGCACCAGCGATCCTAATGCCATGCTAGATTTTGCTGAAAAGATTTCTTTTTCCAAAGATTGCTTTGCCCGTACGCCTTTTACTTTATAGTACACATAAAAGCAGGCTGAAAGCCCAATCAAAAAAACAAGAACCAGCATAAATGAAATCCTCCATCGTAAAAGTTTACAAACCCATTCTATACAAAAACGGGCTTGGTTTTGACGTTATTTTTCTTTTCCGTCGGCAGAGAATGTGATTTAATGAAAAAAAAACAATAAAGGAGTATCAAATGAAAACTGAATTGATCAGAACCATATCATTATATGACACGATTATCTTACATAGACATGTGCGCCCTGACCCGGATGCCTACGGATCTCAGTGCGGACTTACGGAAATCCTGCGTGAAACGTATCCTGAAAAAAATATTTTTGCGGTCGGCACGCCAGAACCGTCCCTCTCTTTCTTATATACCCTCGATGAGGTGGACGATGAAACATATAAAGGCGCCCTTGTGATCGTCTGCGATACGGCAAATCAGGAAAGAATCGACGATCAGCGTTATTTATCAGGCGCCAAACTAATGAAAATCGACCACCATCCGAACGAAGATCCTTACGGCGATCTTCTGTGGGTCGATACGAATGCAAGCTCAGTAAGTGAAATGATTTACGAGCTGTATTTAGAAGGAAAAGAGCACGGCTGGAAGCTGAATACAAAAGCCGCAAAGCTGATCTATGCCGGCATTGTCAGTGATACCGGACGCTTCTTATTTCCCAATACAACGGAAAAAACATTAAAATATGCAGGCGAGCTTATTAAGTATCCGTTCTCTTCTTCAGAGCTGTTTAATCAATTGTATGAAACAAAACTGAATGTGGTGAAGCTTAACGGCTATATCTTTCAAAATGTGTCTTTGTCTGAAAATGGCGCTGCTTCTGTTTTCATCAAAAAGGATACTCTTGAAAGGTTCGGCACAACGGCTTCTGAAGCGTCGCAGCTTGTCGGGACGCTTGGAAATATCTCAGGTATTCGCGCATGGGTGTTTTTCATAGAAGAAGACGATCAAATCAGAGTCAGATTCCGTTCAAAGGGGCCTGTTATTAACGGACTCGCCCGGAAATATAACGGCGGAGGGCATCCTCTGGCTTCAGGCGCCTCCATTTACAGCTGGGATAAAGCGGAACAGATTTTAGCTGATCTGGAGACGTTATGTAAAGAACACAAGTAGAGGGGAGACCCTCTCTCTTAGTGTTCATCTGTGACGGGGATGAACCAGCAGCCGAACTCAGTAAGGTCCTCGTAGACTTGGAGATTGTGAGATTGAAGTTCTTTTTTGATGAGGGAAGCGAGTGAGTTTGTTTCGGCATATGCAGAAAAACCTTGTCTGAGTCGGGCTGCTTGATCTTTTGCTAACTGACGGTCACTGTAAACCTCCATTTCCCTTCCTCCTCCTTTCGCTATTAAGCCTCATTTATAGTTTATAAAAAAGAATGGGAAAAAGCGACAGGAGTTTGAAAAATTTAAAAAAATTCCATATTTACGTCGCGAATGATATTTCGATTTCTACCGAAAGCCTTGTGTAAATAATTAATTCCTTGACGGCTGCCTCATATTTTTTTTCATTGATCGTATAGACTTTATTTTCAATTGTCCGTTTTAAAAGCTCCTTCGTTTTATAGACGCTTTCTATATCCTTTGTAATGACCTCTGAAATATCATCCTTTACATGCTCCTCAAATTTTGTTTTATCAGGCTGCGAGATTTTATATTTTTCTCCATTCAGCAATTTGACATCGACGCTTTGAATAAGCAGTTTTCTTTTATTGTCTTCATTTAGTTTGTGGAGGTCTTCCTGATAGATGGAAATTTGGTCGTTCAAGTCTTTGACGTGCTCTTTTTGTTTTTCGATGAGGGAAACCTGCTCCTCCTGGAATGTTCCGTATGTAAACAGGAAAAAAAACCAGCTGATCACGGCTCCGCACATCATACCTGCAAAAAAACGCTGCCATCCCGGTTTCTTGTAATGCTGCGGCACTCTCATGAAGAAATATGCTCCTGCGTCAGCCATGAAATAATAAGCCAGCCGCTTTGCGCCCCGCCCATGGCCGAGATAATGAGAAGAATCTGCTTGAATAAATCTCTCGTATTGCCTTCAAGAATACCCCGTTCAAAGCTGTATACCGCATCGAATGTACCGCCGATAGCGGCGACCAGCGCCCATATTTTTAATCTGTTCGCAAGCTTTGTAATAACCGTAAGCGGGGCTTCGCCTGCCAAATATGCTCCAAGGCCTCCGATGAGTGCGCCTCCGATCAGCACCCCTAATGCTATAAAATAACTGTTGATAAAATTTACCATAAAACCAGCTTCCTGATCCATCTTGATCACCTCACCTTTTATATCATATTGAGCATTCGGGACAAGTATGATGACGACTCGAAAAAGAACGTTTGTTTCTTTTGAAAACCCGACTTATAATGAAGAAAGAAATGGATCGTAATGGAGAAAGAGGTGATAGCATGTCTTTTGTTCACCTGCAAGTGCATAGCGGGTACAGCCTGCTAAACAGCGCCGCGGCTGTGGAAGAGCTCGTCAGTGAAGCTGACAGGCTCGGATATGCGTCTTTGGCGCTGACAGATGATCATGTCATGTACGGAGCTATACAATTTTATAAAGCATGCAAGGCGAGGGGGATCAACCCGATTATCGGCTTGACGGCTTCTGTTTTCACAGATGATGACGAGCTCGAAGCCTACCCTCTCGTCCTGCTGGCAAAATCAAATACAGGCTATCAAAACCTGCTGAAAATCAGCAGCGTCCTGCAATCGAAATCAAAAAACGGCCTGAAGCCAAAATGGCTTAACAGCTATCGCGAAGGCATTATTGCGATCACCCCCGGCGAGAAGGGCTATATTGAAATGCTGCTTGAAGGAGGGCTGTTTGACCAGGCCGCTCAAGCCGCACTTCATTTTCAGTCTATATTCGGAAAAGGCGCTTTTTATTTATCCTTTCAGCCGTTTAAAGAAAATAAATTCTTATCTGAGCAAATCCTCCGGCTGTCTGAAG
This sequence comes from Bacillus sp. FSL R5-0434, assembly GCF_038004745.1. Lineage (NCBI taxonomy): Bacteria > Bacillati > Bacillota > Bacilli > Caryophanales > Bacillaceae > Bacillus > Bacillus sp. FSL R5-0434. Next base: position 2,865,709 of record NZ_JBBORV010000001.1, on the reverse strand, counting down.
AAACGGGAATTCCGGTCACGGCGACAGGCGATGTTCATTATATAAGGAAAGAAGATCAGGCTGCCTATCGCTGTTTGAAAGCGATAAAGTCAGGTGAAAAACTCACTGAGGCATCAAACGAAGAGATGCCGGATCTCGACTTGAAATCCATTGATGAAATGCGTGTTATCTACCAAGAGCATCCTGAGGCATTGCAAGCATCTGTTGAGATTGCAGAACAATGCCGGGTTGACGTCAGCCTCGGTCAGACCCGCCTGCCGTCATTTCCGACTCCAGACGGTACATCCGCGGATGATTATTTGACGGATGTTTGTATGACAGGGCTTCGCAGCCGCTTCGATACACCAGATGAACAGTATATTCGACGTCTTCAATATGAACTTGATGTCATCAAGCGGATGAAGTTCAGCGATTATTTTCTGATCGTATGGGATTTTATGAAGCACGCCCATGAAAAAGGGATTGTGACAGGACCGGGAAGGGGTTCTGCGGCGGGATCGCTCGTGGCTTATGTCCTCTATATCACGGACGTTGATCCGATCAAGCATCACCTGCTGTTTGAAAGGTTTTTAAACCCGGAACGAATCAGTATGCCGGATATTGATATCGACTTTCCGGATACGAGAAGGGACGAGGTCATTCAATACGTTCAGCAGAAATACGGCGCAATGCACGTCGCCCAGATTATTACCTTCGGGACGCTGGCGGCAAAAGCGGCGCTTCGGGACGTCGGAAGGGTATTCGGTGTAAGCCCGAAGGAAGCGGATCAGCTTGCGAAGCTCATTCCTTCAAGGCCGGGCATGACCTTGGATGATGCGAGAAAGCAATCGCCGGAGCTGAATAAGCGACTCAGTGAGTCAAGTCTGCTTCAGCAAGTGTTTACGATTGCCAGAAAAATAGAAGGTCTTCCGAGACATACGTCAACCCACGCGGCCGGCGTTGTCTTAAGTGAGGAACCGTTAACTGATGTTGTCCCGCTTCAGGAAGGACATGAAGGGATCTATTTAACGCAATACGCGATGGATCACCTCGAAGATCTGGGCCTTTTGAAAATGGATTTCTTAGGCTTGCGCAACCTGACACTCATCGAGTCCATCACTTCAATGATTGAAAAAGAAAAAAATATGAAAATAGATCTTTCGAGTATTTCTTATCAAGACGAAAAAACATTCTCCCTGCTGTCAAAAGGGGATACGACAGGGATTTTCCAGCTTGAATCCTCAGGAATGAGAAGCGTTTTGAAAAGGCTTAAGCCTTCAGGATTAGAAGATATTGTCGCGGTAAACGCACTGTACCGGCCCGGCCCGATGGAAAATATTCCGTTATTTATCGACCGTAAACACGGGCGCGTGCCGGTTCATTATCCTCATGAAGATTTAAGAGGGATATTGGAAGATACGTATGGCGTCATCGTTTATCAGGAGCAAATTATGGTGATTGCTTCGCGTATGGCAGGATTTTCTTTAGGCGAGGCGGACCTGCTCAGACGTGCAGTCAGCAAAAAAAAGAAAGACATTCTTGACCGAGAGCGAAGCCATTTTGTTGAAGGGTGCTTAAAAAAGGAGTATTCTGTAGACACTGCAAATGAAGTCTACGATTTAATCGTCAAATTCGCAAACTATGGCTTCAACAGAAGCCATGCGGTGGCATACAGCATGATCGGCTGCCAGCTTGCGTATTTGAAGGCTCATTATCCTTTATATTTTATGTGCGGATTGCTTACAAGCGTCATTGGCAATGAGGATAAAATAGCTCAATATCTTTACGAAGCGAAGGGGAGCGGGATTCGTATCCTTCCTCCGTCAGTGAACAAAAGCAGCTATCCGTTTACAGTTGAAGACGGAGCTGTCAGGTACAGCCTCCGTGCGATAAAAAGTGTAGGCGTCTCAGCAGTCAAAGATATATATAAAGCAAGAAAAGAGAAACCATTTGAAGATCTTTTCGATTTCTGCTTTCGCGTGCCGTCAAAAAGCGTAAATCGCAAAACGCTTGAAGCACTCATATTTTCTGGCGCAATGGACGAATTCGATCAAAACCGGGCTACGCTGCTCGCATCGATTGACGTTGCGTTAGAGCATGCCGAGCTATTCGCCGCGGACGATGACCAAATGGGATTGTTTTTAGAAGAATCGTTTTCCATTAAACCGAAGTACGTGGAAACCGAGGAGCTTCCGCTTGTGGATATTCTTGCATTTGAAAAAGAAACGCTCGGTATTTATTTTTCAAATCATCCGCTCTCTGCCTTTCGAAACCAGCTGACAGCGCGAGGAGCGGTACCCATTCAGCAAGCTCAGCAGGCTGTTAAAAAGCAGGTTTCACTCGGTGTCCTGCTGTCGAAAATCAAAACGATTCGGACAAAAACAGGTCAAAACATGGCGTTTTTAACGTTAAGTGATGAGACCGGCGAAATGGAAGCCGTTGTGTTCCCTGAACAATTCAGACAGCTTTCTCCGGTTTTAAGAGAGGGCGCTCTATTGTTCACAGCAGGGAAATGTGAAATCAGGCAGGAAAAAGTCCAGTTTATTATGTCCAGAGCGGAATTGCTGGAAAATATGAATGCTGAAAAAGCGCCATCGGTTTATATGAAGATAGAAAGCAGTCAGCACAGTCAGGAGATCCTGACAAAGATCAAGCGCATTTTGCTGGAGCATAAGGGGGAAACCGGCGTTTATCTCTATTATGAAAGGCAAAAACAGACGATAAAGCTTCCTGAGGCGTTCCATATCGATGCGGATCACCAGGTGTTATACCGCTTAAAAGAGCTGTTAGGTCAAAAAAACGTCGTTTTAAAACAGTGGTAACCATTCGCTTTTTGTTATACAATTGGAGCAATTATGTTACTCTGTTTAAATATTCTGATAGATCTACTCCGCAGAATGCAGCAATCAATGCAGCAGCATACGAATCAAAAAATTCCATTAAGGAGTGTTTAGGAGAATGTCATTAAGAGAAGAAGCATTACATCTGCATAAAGTGAACCAGGGGAAGCTCGAATCCAAATCTAAAGTAGAGGTTAAAAATGCGAAAGATTTAAGCCTTGCTTATTCCCCGGGTGTAGCAGAACCATGTAAGGATATTCATGAAGACATTAATAAAGTATATGATTATACAATGAAGGGGAACATGGTAGCAGTTGTGACAGACGGTACAGCTGTGCTCGGCCTTGGAAATATCGGCCCTGAAGCCGCACTTCCTGTTATGGAAGGTAAAGCCGTTCTTTTCAAAAGCTTTGCCGGCGTAGACGCGTTCCCAATTGCTTTGGGCACAAATGATGTTGATAAAATCATTGAAACCGTTAAATTGCTTGAACCGACATTTGGCGGTGTCAACCTTGAAGATATCGCGGCGCCAAACTGCTTCATCATTGAAGAGCGTCTGAAAAAAGAAACGAACATCCCGGTTTTCCATGACGATCAGCACGGCACAGCGATTGTCACAGTAGCTGGTCTTGTAAACGCGCTGAAATTGTCTGGGAAATCCATGTCTTCCATTAAAGTTGTGGCTAACGGCGCCGGTGCTGCAGGTATTGCGATCATTAAGCTTCTTTACCATTTCGGCGTGCGCGACATCGTGATGTGCGATTCAAAAGGAGCCATTTATGAAGGGCGTCCGAACGGTATGAACGATGTTAAAAACGAAGTGGCGAAATTCACAAACCAAGACCGTAAAGACGGCTCTTTGGAAGATGTGATCGCTGGTGCTGACGTATTTATCGGTGTGTCTGTCGAAGGTGCGCTAACAAAAGAAATGGTACAAAGCATGGCGAAAGATCCGATCATTTTCGCAATGGCAAACCCGAATCCGGAAATTATGCCGGAAGATGCGCGTGAAGCTGGAGCAAGCGTTATCGGAACAGGCCGTTCAGATTTCCCGAACCAAGTAAACAATGTGCTTGCCTTCCCGGGAATTTTCCGTGGAGCGCTTGACGTGCGCGCTACTCACATTAACGAAGAAATGAAGATTGCAGCGGTTGAAGCCATTGCTTCACTAGTATCAGACGATGAGCTTAGCCCAGAGTACGTCATCCCTGCACCGTTTGATAAACGTGTTGCGCCTGCTGTGGCTAAGGCTGTGGCGAAAGCGGCGATGGAAACAGGTGTGGCAAGAATTACTGTAGATCCTGAAGAAGTTGCAGAAAAAACCAGAAAACTTACGATTATTGGCGAATAATTTTAATTCATTCCAAAAATGGCAGCGCGTTGGCGGAGACCGGCGCGCTGTTCTCAAGTTAAACTTGCGGCTGAAATTTTTTTGGGGTCAGGACTTAAAAAAATTTCAGCCGAGTTTAACATGATTTTTGAATGCGTTACCAACCTTACTGGGTCAACGATTTATTAGGTTTATCATGAGTCTGTCCGCACGCGTCTGCGGATAAAAAGTTGTCGAATTGAGGATGACAGCGTTTGACAAAAAAAGTACAATAGTTTCGGTAAAGTTATTAGCAAGTCTATCTGTCTGGATGGCATGCGGTGAAGAGAACCCTTCACAAAAGGGAGGTAATCATTTGTTAAAGGATATATTCACTAAAAAGAAAAAGTATGCTTCCGTACCGTCAGATCAAGCGAAGCACGATGTTCCGGAAGGCATTATGACAAAATGTCCTAAGTGTAAAAAAATCATGCTCACTAAAGAGTTGGATAAAAATATGCGGGTATGCATGAACTGCGATTATCATTTCCCAATGAATGCAAAACAGCGTATCGAAAGCTTGATGGATGAACAGTCCTTTGAGGAATTCAATCAGGGGATGTTATCGGAAAACCCGCTCGGTTTCCCGGGATATCTGGAAAAGCTTGAAAAAGATCGCGAGAAAACATCCTTAAACGAGGCTGTTGTCACAGGCAAGGGCACCATCGGGGGATTTCCTGCTGTTGTCGCGGTAATGGATTCTTCATTCCGTATGGGCAGCATGGGCTCTGTCGTCGGCGAGAAAATCACGCTTGCGATTGAAAAAGCAAAAGCGGATAAAGTTCCGTTTATTATTTTTACTGCTTCCGGCGGTGCAAGGATGCAGGAAGGCATATTAAGCCTTATGCAAATGGCAAAGACAAGCTCTGCCTTAAAATTATTCAGTGAGGAACAGGGTCTCATTATCTCAGTCATGACGCATCCGACTACCGGCGGGGTATCGGCAAGCTTTGCTTCTCTTGGCGATTATAATTTTGCGGAGCCTGGCGCGCTGATCGGTTTTGCCGGAAGAAGGATTATCGAACAGACAATAGGCGAAAAACTGCCGGAGGATTTCCAAACGGCGGAATTCTTATTAAAACATGGACAGCTTGATGCGGTTATTCACCGCGACGACATGAAAAAAACGTTAGAGAATCTGCTGGATATGCATCAAACAGGAGGTGACATTGAGTGGCTGCAAGATTAGAATTTGAAAAACCGGTGATTGAACTGCAAACCAAAATCGCCGAATTGAAAAAATTCACCCAGGATTCGGAAATGGATCTGAGTGCAGAAATCGAACGGCTTGAAGACCGTCTAGCTAAGCTTCAGGATGATATTTATAAAAATCTGAAGCCTTGGGACCGTGTTCAAATCGCACGTCTGCCGGACCGTCCGACAACACTTGATTATATTCATTACCTGTTTACAGACTTTTTTGAATGTCACGGAGACAGAGCGTACGGAGACGATGAAGCCATTGTCGGCGGTATTGCCAAGTTCCACGGCCTGCCTGTGACAGTTATCGGACATCAGCGCGGAAAAGACACGAAGGAAAACCTGGTCCGCAACTTTGGAATGCCTCATCCTGAGGGCTATCGTAAAGCGCTTCGTCTGATGAAACAGGCTGATAAATTTAACAGACCGATTATCTGTTTTATTGACACGAAGGGGGCATACCCTGGACGAGCAGCTGAAGAAAGAGGACAAAGCGAAGCAATCGCCAAAAACCTGTTTGAAATGGCCGGCCTTAGAGTGCCTGTTGTTTGTATCGTCATCGGCGAAGGCGGAAGCGGCGGAGCTCTAGGTTTAGGTGTGGGCAACCACTTGCATATGCTGGAAAACTCTACTTATTCTGTTATTTCTCCGGAAGGTGCTGCGGCACTCTTATGGAAGGACTCCAGTCTTGCCAAAAAAGCGGCGGAAACAATGAAAATCACTGCGCCTGACTTAAAAGAATTAGGTATTATAGATCATATGATAAAAGAAGTAAAAGGCGGAGCGCACCACGATATTAAGCTGCAGGCAAGCTACATGGATGAAACCCTTAAACAATCGTTAAAGACTTTGCTGAAGCTGAATGAAGAAGAATTAATTCAGCAGCGCTATGAAAAATACAAAGCAATTGGGAAAGTATCGATTGAAGATCAATATATCGGGGTAAACTAAATAAACGTGAAGCCTTTGGCTCACGTTTATTTTTTGTGACATTCCTTAAATTTTATTTAAAAACAATTTATTTAATTGTATAATAGGTAAGGTTTCATAGGGAGGATGGAGATCCCTTTTCATTGTTTTTAGGGCAATGATCATGTTATGTTTTAATCATATATGTTTGCTGAGGTGAATGGAGAATGAAACGTATAGGGGTATTGACGAGCGGCGGGGATTCCCCGGGAATGAATGCAGCAGTTCGCGCAGTTGTCAGAAAAGCGATTTATCATGACGTTGAAGTTTACGGCATTTATAACGGATACTCAGGATTGATCAGCGGAAAGATTGAAAAGCTAGAGCTCGGTTCTGTAGGTGATATTATTCATCGCGGTGGAACAAAGCTTTATACAGCAAGATGTCCTGAATTCAAAACGGTTGAAGGCCGTGAAAAAGGGATCGAAAACTTGAAGAAGCTGGGTATCGAAGGGCTTGTCGTTATCGGCGGAGACGGCTCATACATGGGTGCGAAGAAATTAACGGAGCACGGGTTTCCATGTGTAGGTGTACCGGGTACAATTGATAATGACATTCCGGGTACTGATTTTACAATCGGTTTCGACACAGCTTTAAATACAGTAATTGACGCAATTGATAAGATTCGTGATACAGCGACTTCTCATGAACGTACATATGTGATCGAAGTGATGGGCCGCCACGCCGGCGATATTGCATTATGGGCCGGACTTGCAGGCGGTGCGGAATCAATCTTGATCCCTGAGGCTGATTACGACATGCACGAAATCATTGCCCGGCTAAAACGCGGTCATGAGCGCGGGAAGAAACACAGTATTATTATCGTTGCCGAAGGAGTAGGCAGCGGTGTTGAATTCGGGAAACGCATTGAAGAAGAAACAAATCTTGAAACTAGGGTATCTGTATTAGGCCATATCCAGCGCGGCGGTTCCCCAAGTGCTGCTGACCGTGTTCTGGCAAGCCGACTTGGCGCGTATGCGGTTGAACTGCTGCTTGAAGGAAAAGGCGGACGCTGTGTAGGTATACAAAACAATAAGCTTGTAGACCATGATATTATAGAAATACTGGATCAAAAACACACAGTTGAGCAAAACATGTATCAGCTTTCAAAAGAACTGTCTATTTAAGAATGCAGCAGAAGGCTGAAGATTTCAGAAGGAAGTGAACGAATTGAGAAAAACAAAAATTGTTTGTACCATCGGTCCGGCAAGTGAAAGTATTGAAATGCTTACGAAATTAATGGAGTCAGGAATGAATGTGGCTCGTTTAAATTTTTCTCACGGAGATTTTGAGGAGCACGGAGCACGTATTAAAAATATCCGCGAAGCGAGCAAAAAGCTCGGCAAAAACGTCGGAATCCTGCTTGATACAAAAGGCCCTGAAATCCGTACACATACTATGGAAAACGGTGCTATTGAGCTTGAAACAGGCAAAGAGCTTATCGTTTCAATGGACGAGGTAGTTGGAACAACTGATAAGATTTCAGTAACATATGAAGGTTTAGTAGAGGACGTTGAAAAAGGCTCAACGATTCTTTTAGATGACGGGCTTATCGGTCTTGAAGTCCTTGAAGTGAATGCCGCTAAACGCGAAATCAAAACAAAAGTACTAAACAACGGAACACTGAAAAACAAAAAAGGCGTTAACGTGCCGGGTGTCAGCGTCAACCTTCCTGGTATTACTGAGAAAGACGCGAGAGATATCGTTTTCGGTATTGAGCAAGGGGTAGATTTCATCGCTGCGTCTTTTGTACGCCGTTCAACTGACGTGCTTGAAATCCGTGAACTTCTTGAGGAGCATAATGCTCAGGATATTCAAATTATCCCTAAAATTGAAAACCAAGAAGGCGTAGACAACATTGATTCTATTCTCGAAGTGTCTGACGGCTTAATGGTTGCGCGCGGAGACTTAGGTGTGGAAATCCCGGCTGAAGAAGTGCCGCTCGTGCAAAAAGACCTGATTAAAAAATGCAACGCACTGGGCAAACCGGTTATTACAGCGACACAAATGCTTGACAGCATGCAGCGCAACCCGCGTCCGACTCGTGCGGAAGCGAGTGACGTCGCAAACGCAATTTTCGACGGCACAGATGCGATCATGCTTTCTGGTGAAACAGCTGCCGGAAACTACCCGGTTGAAGCGGTTCAAACGATGCACAACATCGCATCCCGTTCTGAAGAGGCGCTGAATTACAAAGAGATTCTTTCAAAGCGCAGAGACCAGGTAGGCATGACGATTACTGATGCAATCGGCCAATCTGTTGCACATACAGCCATTAACTTGAATGCTACTGCGATTGTGACGCCGACTGAAAGCGGCCATACAGCGCGTATGATTGCAAAATACCGCCCGCAGGCACCGATTGTCGCTGTGACTGTAAATGATTCTGTTTCCAGAAAACTCGCTCTTGTATCCGGCGTTTTCGCAGAAAGCGGTCAAAATGCAAGCTCAACTGATGAGATGCTGGAAGACGCTGTGCAAAAATCATTACACAGCGGAATTGTAAAAAATGGTGACCTGATCGTCATTACAGCAGGCACTGTCGGTGAGTCAGGAACAACGAATTTGATGAAAGTTCATACTGTCGGCAATATCATTGCTAAAGGCCAAGGTATCGGCCGCAAATCAGCTTACGGTCCGGTTGTCATTGCGCAAAACGCGAAAGAAGCCGAACAAAAAATGACTGACGGCGCGGTTTTGGTTACTACTAGCACTGACCGTGACATGATCGCGTCTCTTGAAAAAGCGTCTGCTCTTATTACAGAAGAGGGCGGCTTGACAAGCCATGCTGCAGTAGTCGGATTAAGCCTCGGCATTCCGGTTATTGTTGGTTTGGAAAATGCGACATCCATTTTGACAGAAGGCCAGGATATTACGGTTGACGCTTCTAGAGGGGCAGTCTACCAAGGCCGTGCAAGTGTACTTTAATCACATCTGAAAATGGGAAGGGAGCGTATTCCCTTCCTTTTCTCTATTTGTCACTATTTTTGAACGAAGGCGTTTTACACATGTGGGGGGCTGGAGATGAGGTTTTTATTTTTGCTTTTTATTGTGTTTCCGGCAATTGAAATCGGCATATTTCTATTTTCGGGCAAGCTGATCGGCATTCTTCCGACGGTCCTTTTGATGATTCTGACCGGAATCATTGGGGCAGCAGCTGCCAAAAAACAAGGAACTGAAGTTTACTTCAAGGTTCAGCGTGACCTTCAATACGGAAAGATGCCTGGTGAAGCGATTGCTGACGGCCTGTGCATCTTTATTGGCGGCCTTTTGCTGATGCTGCCAGGCTTTTTATCAGACCTGGCCGGCGCATGCCTGCTTATCCCGTTCACCCGCAGCTGGTGTAAGCCGATCCTGTTCAAATGGCTGAGAGGTATGTCGAAGAACAAGCGGATCATTATAAAATAAAAACGGCAGCCTGCATTATGGGCTGCTGTTTTATTTTTGCTGGACAGTGATGTAGGACCATATTTCCTTTAAGGCACCTGTTGTAATAAAAGCCTGGATGACGACGAGAACGGCAGGACCGGCAATCAGTCCTAAAAAGCCGAACAATTTAAAGCCGGCAAAGAGGGCAATGAGTGTTGCCAGCGGATCGATTCCGATTGATTTACTTAATATTTTCGGCTCTGTCAGCTGCCGCTGAACGAGTACGACAAGGTACAGCACACCAATTCCAATTGCTTGAGGAAGCTGGCCTGTAATCGATAAATACAAAATCCACGGCACGAAGACGGATCCTGCTCCTAAATAAGGGAGAAGGTCGACTAGCCCGATTAAAAAAGCAATCGTTGCTGCATGCTCAACCTTTAAGAGAGAAAGACCGATGAATACAATGACCATCGTAAGGAATACAAGAACAGCCTGCGCTTTAATGAAACCGGTCATTGCTTTTTTTAACTCGCTGCTGATCGCCTTTCCGTTTGCTGTTATTCGATCCGGCAGCACTGAAACGAGCATCGCTTTCAGCTTGTGCCAATCCTTTGTCATGAAAAATGTAGCAAGAAGTGAAAATATCAAAACAGCCGCGGTATTCGGAAGCAGCGCGAAAAACTTCGGGATCATTTCAAGAATGTGAGACAGCAGCAGTCCTGCGTTTTTGGCAGCGGAATCTCCAAGTGTCTGAATGTGAGTGACGATGGAAGCCTGCTGGTTGGTCTCCAATTCATGAAATAAAACGGTCAGTTCGTGATAGAGCGGCTGGATATGAGTGGTAAACAGTTTTTCACAATAAGAGATAAATGTGCTGATATGCGGGGGAAGGGTTTTTGCAAGATATGCAGTCCCTGTTACGATTTCTGCTATCACAATGGTCAGCACACCGAACGCCGCGAGCAGAAAAAAGGCAAGCACGCCGATGACATTTAAAGTTCGCGGGAATCCGGTCACCTTGTCCAAGTAGTCTACAACAGGGTGAATCGCTGTTGAAAGAATAAGGGCAATGAGGAACGGATATGTTAACGGAAACGAATAATAAACAGCGGCTGCTGATCCGGCTGTAAGCGACACGACAAAGAGGGTTCGGAAAAAAATAGTGATATAGGATTGATTCACAAAAACGCTCCTCCTCTCGTCAGCATGTCCTATTGTTATGTTTATTCACGGTACGGCTGTATATGAATACATTCATCTTAAAGGAGGGATGACGCGTGTTTACACAAGCGAATTTATTTTTAATATTACTCTTGGCTATTGCACTTATCGCAAAAAATCAATCGCTGCTTTTTGCTGTATCCGTCCTTTTGATCATTAAAATCGTGGGACTTGACCAAAAATTTTTCCCGACTATCCAGTCAAAAGGCATCAACTGGGGCGTGACCGTCATCACAATTGCTGTTCTTGTTCCAATCGCCACAGGAGAGATTGGATTTAAACAGCTTGGTGAGGCAATGCGTTCTTCTTACGCATGGATTGCATTGGGGGCGGGAATTGCCGTTGCGCTGATTGCCAAAAATGGCCTGACCCTGTTGGAAAACGATCCTCACATCACCACTGCTCTTGTCATCGGTACCATTCTCGCTGTCGCGCTTTTCGGCGGAGTCGCAGTGGGTCCGCTGATCGGAGCGGGGATTGCTTATATTGCGATGCAGCTCGTAAAACTGTTCACTTCATGAAAAAAGCGGCTTGCTGCCGCTTTTTTTTAATGCCAAAAAACCGCAAATAAAGGCGTTTTTTCGGGAAAATCATAGAATGAAAAAAAAAATTATAGGTAAACATTTAACAAATGTCTGATTATTGTTTATAATAGGAATAGGCACAAACTTAAAAAAGCTTATAAGAATTTGTTATGTTCTTTCATAAGCAAAGGGTTTCAGCACCAGCAGGCAGTAAAATGTAAGCATTTTCTTTTGGGGGGAGAAATACTTACAACATGCTTTTTAAGTTAGCCTCATGTTTTTACAACACTCTTAAAGGGGAAATTTATTGAAAAGGAGATGTTATATATGACAGCGACACGCGGTCTTGAAGGGGTTGTAGCAACAACATCATCTGTTAGTTCGATTATTGATGATACCCTTACATATGTGGGGTATGATATCGATGATTTGACAGAGAATGCGAGCTTTGAAGAAATCATTTACTTGCTTTGGCACTTAAGGCTGCCAAACAAAAAAGAGCTTGATGAGTTAAAACAGCAGTTAGCAAAAGAAGCTGCCGTTCCGCAAGAAATTATTGAGCACTTCAAATCTTATTCCCTCGAAAATGTTCATCCCATGGCTGCTCTTCGGACAGCGATTTCTTTACTAGGCCTGCTTGACAGCGAGGCTGATACCATGAACCCGGAAGCCAACTACAGAAAGGCGATCCGCCTTCAGGCAAAGGTGCCTGGTCTGGTTGCAGCGTTTTCCAGAATCCGCAAGGGTCTTGAACCCGTTGAGCCAAGAGAAGACTACGGCATTGCCGAGAATTTTCTCTACACATTAAATGGAGAAGAGCCTTCGCCGATTGAGGTTGAAGCCTTCAATAAAGCACTGATTTTACATGCCGATCACGAGCTGAACGCGTCAACGTTTACAGCAAGGGTCTGTGTGGCAACACTTTCGGATATCTACTCAGGAATCACTGCAGCGATCGGCGCACTGAAGGGCCCGCTTCACGGCGGTGCAAACGAAGGCGTCATGAAAATGCTGACAGAGATCGGCGAAGTGGAGAATGTCGAGCCTTTCGTTCGCGCCAAGATGGAAAAGAAAGAAAAAATAATGGGATTCGGCCATCGCGTTTATAAGCATGGCGATCCGCGCGCTAAACATTTAAAAGAAATGAGCAAACGTCTGACCAACCTGACCGGCGAAAGCAAATGGTATGACATGTCGATTCGCATCGAAGAAATCGTGACATCAGAAAAAAAGCTTCCGCCTAACGTTGATTTCTATTCCGCTTCTGTTTATCACAGCCTCGGAATAGACCATGACCTGTTCACACCGATTTTTGCTGTAAGCAGAATGTCCGGCTGGCTCGCTCATATCCTTGAGCAGTATGACAATAACCGCCTGATCCGCCCGCGTGCAGATTACACAGGCCCTGACAAACAAACTTTTGTTCCGATTGAAGAAAGAGCCTAAAGAACCATGGGAGGCTGGCTTATGTTAATGAAGTTAGCCTCTTGTTCAGAACATCAAAGATGGTTTACACTTTAGAATGTTAAGAAAAATCATTTTGTTTTCTATATAAGAAAAATAAAATGTTTTCTAAATATGAATTACATACTGGGAGGTTTTTATTGTGGCACAAGGTGAAAAAATTACAGTCTCTAACGGAGTATTAAACGTACCAAACAACCCGATTATCCCTTTTATTGAAGGAGACGGAACCGGTCCTGATATTTGGAATGCGGCTTCAAAAGTTTTGGAAGCCGCAGTAGAAAAAGCATATAAAGGTGAAAAGAAAATTACGTGGAAAGAAGTTTATGCCGGAGAAAAGGCTTATAATAAAACAGGTGAGTGGCTTCCTGCTGAAACATTAGATGTCATCCGCGAATATTTCATCGCGATTAAAGGCCCGTTAACGACACCTGTCGGCGGCGGTATTCGTTCTTTGAACGTAGCGCTCAGACAAGAGCTTGACCTATTCGTTTGCTTGAGACCGGTAAGATATTTTACTGGAGTGCCGTCACCGGTAAAACGCCCTGAGGATACTGACATGGTCATCTTCCGTGAAAATACAGAAGATATTTACGCAGGCATCGAGTACGCAAAAGGCTCTGAAGAAGTGCAAAAGCTTATCAGCTTCCTGCAAAATGAATTGAATGTCAACAAAATCCGTTTCCCTGAAACATCAGGTATCGGCATTAAGCCTGTTTCTGAAGAAGGAACAAGCCGTCTGGTCAGAGCGGCAATTGAATATGCGATTGAGCACGGCCGCAAGTCTGTAACGCTTGTACACAAAGGAAACATCATGAAGTTCACGGAAGGCGCCTTCAAAAACTGGGGCTATGAGCTTGCAGAGAGAGAATACGGCGAAAAAGTCTTCACATGGGCTGAATATGACCGCATTGCTGAAAAAGACGGAAAAGACGCCGCTAATAAAGCGCAAAGCGAAGCAGAAGCAGCAGGCAAAATCATTATCAAAGACAGCATTGCTGATATTTTCCTTCAGCAGATTCTGACACGTCCAAGCGAATTTGATGTTGTTGCAACAATGAACCTTAACGGAGACTATATTTCTGACGCTCTTGCGGCGCAAGTAGGCGGAATCGGTATTGCTCCTGGGGCGAACATCAACTACGAAACAGGACATGCGATTTTCGAGGCGACACACGGAACGGCTCCTAAATACGCCGGACTTGATAAAGTAAACCCATCTTCAGTTATTCTTTCAGGTGTGCTGCTGCTTGAGCATTTAGGATGGAATGAAGCGGCTGATTTAATCATTAAATCTATGGAAAAAACAATCGCTTCAAAAGTTGTAACTTACGATTTTGCCAGATTAATGGACGGCGCGACTGAAGTTAAATGTTCAGAGTTCGGAGAAGAACTGATTAAAAACATGGACTAAGCAAGGAAACAGCCTAAAATTAGCCATAAAGGAGAAGAGAGACATGGGAAATACTCGTAAAAAAGTTTCTGTTATCGGAGCAGGTTTTACCGGAGCGACAACAGCTTTCTTAACCGCTCAAAAAGAGCTGGCGGACGTTGTTCTCGTTGATATCCCGCAATTGGAGAACCCTACGAAAGGAAAAGCCCTTGATATGCTGGAAGCCAGCCCGGTTCAAGGCTTTGACGCGAAAATTACGGGTACATCTAATTATGAGGATACGGCTGGTTCTGACATTGTTGTCATTACAGCCGGTATTGCAAGAAAACCTGGTATGAGCAGGGATGATCTAGTCTCTACAAACGAAAAAATTATGAGAAGCGTCACACGAGAAATCGTGAAATATTCTCCTGACTCTATCATTGTGGTTTTGACAAACCCTGTTGATGCAATGACATACGCAGTATATAAAGAATCTGGCTTCCCGAAAGAGCGCGTGATCGGCCAATCAGGTGTGCTTGATACGGCAAGATTCAGAACGTTTGTGGCGGAGGAATTAAACTTGTCAGTGAAAGATGTGACTGGTTTTGTTCTCGGCGGACACGGTGACGATATGGTGCCGCTTGTACGTTATTCTTATGCTGGCGGTATCCCGCTTGAAACCCTCATTCCAAAAGACCGGATTGACGCGATTGTGGAGCGCACAAGAAAAGGCGGCGGCGAGATCGTGAATCTCTTAGGAAACGGAAGCGCGTATTATGCGCCTGCGGCTTCACTGACAGAAATGATCGAAGCAATCTTAAAAGATCAGCGCCGCGTCCTTCCTACAATTGCTTATCTTGAAGGAGAATACGGCTATGAAGGCGTCTACCTTGGTGTTCCTACAATTGTCGGCGGAAACGGGCTTGAACAAATCATTGAGCTTGAATTGACAGAATACGAGAAAGAACAGCTGAATAAATCAGTTGAATCTGTCAAAAATGTGATGAAAGTATTATCCTAAAATAAAAAGAGAAAGGCTGGTTTAATCGAAGCCTTTCTCTTTTTGTTACAAAATGAAAGCGCTTCCTCATATTCCTCAGCTGCCTCTTGTATTTTTCTTTTAAAATGATGTAAAAGGCGAATTGTCGGAATGTCCGGCTTTCGTTAAAATAAAATCATGAAACATGGTAAGATGACATAAAATAGAGAAATAGGATGTCGGGGAATTAAGATACTGGAGGCACAGCATGAACAAGAAAATTTTAGTTGTGGATGATGAAGAATCTATCGTTACACTTTTGCAGTACAATTTGGAGCGATCAGGCTATGAGGTTATTACTGCTTCGGATGGAGAAGAAGCACTCAAAAGGGCGGAAACAGAAAATCCTGATTTAATTGTGCTTGATGTGATGCTTCCAAAGCTGGATGGAATTGAAGTATGCAAGCAGCTGAGACAGCAAAAACTCATGTTTCCTATTTTGATGCTGACAGCGAAGGATGAAGAATTTGACAAAGTATTAGGGCTTGAGCTTGGTGCTGATGATTATATGACCAAGCCGTTCAGCCCTCGAGAAGTCAATGCAAGAGTAAAAGCTATTTTAAGGCGTTCTGAAATGGCTGCGCCCTCTAATGATATGAAAAACGAGGAAACAGAAGGACAAATTGTTATCGGCGATTTGAAGATTCTGCCCGATCATTATGAAGCTTATTTTAAAGAAAATCAGCTTGAGCTGACACCGAAAGAATTTGAGCTGCTTTTGTATTTAGGCAGACATAAAGGCAGAGTGCTGACGAGAGATTTGCTTTTAAGTGCTGTCTGGAACTACGATTTTGCCGGAGATACGAGAATTGTTGATGTGCATATCAGTCATCTTCGAGACAAAATTGAAACGAATACAAAAAAACCGATCTATATTAAAACCATTAGGGGATTGGGGTATAAATTGGAGGAGCCAAAAATGAATGATTAAATATCGTGTGCGCCTTTTTTCTGTGCTTGTTGTCTGTATGATTGTGGTGTTTAGTGTACTCGGGCTGTTTTTACAGCAGCTCTTTGAATCTTCTGATCAAAAAAAATCGGAGGAACACATTGAAAAGGAAGCCAAATACATGGCTTCGCTGCTTGATGCCGGCAATCTGAATGACCAGGCAAATGAGAAAGTCATTAAAGATGCAGGAAGTGCGCTTGATGTAGAAGCGTCCGTGATCGATACAGAAGGAAAGGTGCTGTACGGGTCTGACGGCAGCGCGGCGGATTCTTCACAGATTCAGGCGCTTGTCTCCGGTCATGAGGGAGTTCTCGCGAAAGAGGAGAACATGCTTTACTATGGGCTTTCGCTTAGGAGCAAAGGCGAAAAAACAGGGTATGTGCTGCTTACTTCCCGTGAAGAAAGCTCGGGTCTGAATGGCGAGATGTGGGGCATGCTGACAGCCAGTCTTTGTACCGCTTTTATTATTATTGTTTTCTTTTATTCTAATATGACCTCTCGCTACAAAAGATCTATTGAAGCAGCCACAAACATGGCAACAGAGCTGTCCAAGGGGAATTACGATGCCCGTACATACGGCGGTTATATCAGACGTTCTGACAAGCTTGGCCGGGCCATGAACAGCCTTGCCGTTGATCTGATGGAAATGACGAGGACGCAGGAAATGCAGCGCGACCGCCTGCTGACTGTCATTGAAAACATCGGCTCCGGGCTGATTATGATTGATGGAAGAGGTTTTATCAATCTCGTCAACAGGTCTTACGCGAAGCAGTTTCATGTCAATCCGAATCAGATGCTGCGCCGTCTTTATCATGATGCATTTGAACATGAAGAAGTGATCCAGCTTGTCGAAGAGATTTTTATGACTGAGACGAAGAAATGCAAGCTATTAAGACTTCCGATCAAAATTGAAAGGCGTTATTTTGAAGTGGACGGCGTTCCTATTATGGGGCCGGATGATGAATGGAAAGGGATTGTGCTCGTTTTTCATGACATGACAGAAACGAAAAAATTAGAGCAGATGAGAAAAGATTTTGTGGCCAATGTTTCCCACGAGCTGAAAACGCCGATTACATCGATCAAAGGGTTTACGGAAACGCTATTAGACGGGGCAATGGAGGATAAAGAGGCGCTTTCAGAATTTCTCTCGATTATTTTAAAGGAAAGCAAAAGGCTTCAGTCATTGGTGCAGGATTTGCTTGATCTTTCTAAGATTGAGCAGCAAAACTTTACGCTCAGCATCGAAACGTTCGATGCAGCGAAAATGCTGGCTGATATTGAAACGCTACTTAAGCATAAAGCGACGGAGAGAGGTATCTCTTTACAGCTGAACGTTCCGAAAGACCCTCTCTATGTAGCGGGCGACCCGCACCGGCTGAAACAGGTGTTTTTGAATCTCGTAAACAATGCATTAACCTATACACCGGAGAAGGGTTCGGTAGCTATCAATGTCAAACCGGGAGAAACAGAGATTCAAATCGAAGTTTCCGATACCGGGATTGGCATCCAGAAAGAAGAAATTCCCCGCATCTTTGAACGGTTTTACCGCGTTGATAAAGACAGAAGCAGAAACTCAGGCGGGACCGGTCTCGGTCTTGCGATTGTAAAGCATTTAATAGAGGCTCATGAAGGCAAAATCGATGTGACAAGCGAGCCGGGCAGAGGCACTGTGTTTACAGTGACGCTGAAGCGGGCTGCTGAAAAGCCTGTTTAATGTTTACAAAGCTTTAACAATATCTTCATGCACTGTTAAACCTATGCTGGTAGGATGTAGTAGAACCCCTTCATCCAAGGAGCCAATTTTGACGGCGGGAACCTTTTTGTGTTCCCGTCCTTTTTTGTGTGTTCTCATCGGTTCGCGTATTTTCCTTTCAAATTGAACTTTGTTAAAATAAGAGAAGCTAAAGACTATTATTATGAGATGAATGGAAGCTGCTGCTTCTTAGGAGGATATTGAATGACGGAACGAAAAAAATTAGTGCTTGTAGACGGAAACAGTCTGGCTTACCGGGCGTTTTTCGCATTGCCGCTGTTAAGCAATGATAAAGGAATTCATACAAATGCGGTTTACGGTTTTGCGATGATTTTGATGAAAATGCTTGAGGATGAAAAGCCGACGCATATGCTGGTTGCGTTTGATGCCGGGAAAACGACGTTTCGTCACGGCACATTTAAAGAGTATAAAGGCGGAAGACAGAAAACCCCGCCTGAGCTTTCAGAACAAATGCCGTTTATCCGCGAGCTGCTTGATGCCTATCAAATCAGCCGTTACGAACTGGAACAATACGAAGCTGACGACATTATCGGCACACTCGCCAAATCGGCTGAAAAAGACGGCTTTGAGGTAAAGGTTTTCTCGGGCGATAAGGATTTAACACAGCTTGCAACAGATCAGACGACGGTTGCCATTACGAGAAAAGGAATTACCGATGTTGAGTTTTACACACCAGAGCACGTCCAGGAGAAATACGGACTCACGCCCGACCAAATTATTGATATGAAGGGTTTAATGGGGGATTCTTCTGACAACATCCCGGGTGTGCCTGGTGTCGGGGAAAAAACCGCGATTAAGCTGTTAAAACAATTCCATTCTGTTGAAAAGCTGCTCGAATCAATTGATGAGGTAAGCGGAAAAAAACTCAAGGAAAAGCTGGAAGAATTTAAGGATCAGGCCTTGATGAGCAAGGAATTGGCGACGATTATGACCGATGCGCCGATTGATGTGTCCGTTTCGGGTCTGGAATATCAAGGCTTTAATCGTGAACAGGTCATTGCCATCTTTAAGGACCTTGGGTTCAATACGCTTCTTGAACGGCTCGGGGAAGACGGTGTAGAGGCGGAGCAGGATCAGTCGTTAGAAGAAATTGATGTCAAAACAGTCACCGACGTGACTAGCGATATATTGGTTTCTCCATCTGCATTTGTCGTTGAACAGATTGGTGATAATTATCATGAAGTGCCGATTCTCGGTTTTTCGATAGTAAACGAAACGGGAGCCTACTTTATTCCAAAAGACGCTGCTGTCGAGTCTGCTGTGTTTAAAGAATGGGTGGAAAATGACGATCAGAAAAAATGGGTCTTTGACAGCAAGCGGGCTGTCGTGGCTTTGCGCTGGCAGGGCATTGAGCTGAAAGGTGCGGAGTTTGATACGCTTCTTGCCGCTTATATCATTAATCCGGGCAATTCGTATGACGACGTTGCCAGTGTGGCTAAGGATTACGGCTTGCATATCGTTTCAAGCGATGAATCAGTTTACGGCAAGGGAGCAAAACGCGCAGTGCCGGCAGAAGGCGAACTGTCTGAGCATCTCGTCAGAAAGGCTTTAGCCATTCAAAGCCTCCGGGAAAAGCTCGTTCAGGAGCTGGAGAACAACGATCAGCTTGAATTGTTTGAGGAGCTGGAAATGCCGCTGGCGCTTATTCTCGGAGAAATGGAGTCAACAGGCGTAAAGGTTGATGTTGACCGCTTAAAACGAATGGGAGAAGAACTGAGCGCCAAGCTGAAGGAATATGAAGAAAAAATTCATGATATTGCGGGAGAGTCGTTTAATATCAATTCTCCTAAACAGCTCGGCGTCATCCTGTTTGAAAAGATCGGCCTGCCAGTTGTGAAGAAAACGAAAACAGGCTATTCAACGTCTGCTGATGTGCTTGAAAAGCTGGCTGACAAACATGATATTGTTGACTATATTTTGCAGTACAGACAAATCGGCAAGCTGCAATCGACATACATCGAAGGGCTTTTAAAGGTGACAAGAAAAGATACACACAAGGTGCATACGCGCTTTAACCAAGCCTTAACGCAAACAGGGCGCCTCAGCTCGACCGATCCGAACCTGCAAAACATACCGATCAGGCTTGAGGAAGGGCGCAAGATCCGCCAGGCCTTTGTTCCGTCTGAAAAAGACTGGCTCATTTTTGCGGCTGATTACTCGCAAATCGAGCTGCGGGTGCTTGCTCACATTTCAAAGGATGAAAATTTGATCGAAGCCTTTACAAACGACATGGATATTCATACAAAAACAGCAATGGATGTGTTCCATGTCGCTGAGGATGAAGTGACATCGGCGATGAGACGCCAGGCGAAAGCGGTCAACTTCGGAATCGTATACGGCATCAGTGATTACGGGCTTTCACAGAATCTCGGCATTACGCGGAAAGAAGCCGGGGCATTCATCGACCGATATTTGGAAAGCTTCCAGGGCGTCAAAGCGTATATGGAGGACTCGGTGCAGGACGCGAAGCAAAAAGGCTACGTAACCACGCTGCTGCATCGCCGCCGCTACATCCCTGAATTGACGAGCCGAAACTTTAATATCCGCAGCTTTGCGGAGCGGACGGCAATGAATACGCCGATTCAAGGAAGTGCCGCGGATATTATTAAAAAAGCCATGATTGAAATGGCAGCCAAGCTGAAAGAAAAGCAGCTGAAGACAAGATTGCTGCTGCAAGTACACGATGAATTGATTTTTGAAGCACCGAAGGAAGAAATTGAAATACTTGAAAAGCTTGTTCCAGAAGTGATGGAGCATGCGCTTGCATTAGATGTGCCGTTAAAAGTGGACTTTGCTTCAGGCCCATCCTGGTACGATGCGAAATAAACAGAGAAAAAGGAAGTGATGGATGTGCCGGAATTACCAGAGGTTGAAACCGTCCGGCGCACTCTGACCGGGCTTGTAAGAGGAAAAACAATCAAATCGGTAGAGATCAGATGGCCGAATATCATCAAACGGCCTGCCGAACCGGAGGAATTTGCGCGAAACTTAGCAGGAGAAACCATCCAGTCCATCGGAAGACGGGGAAAGTTTTTACTGTTTAACTTGGATCATTATGTCATGGTCTCCCACCTTCGTATGGAAGGAAAGTACGGGCTTCACCAAGAGGAGGAGCCGGACGATAAACACGTGCATGTCATATTTACGATGACGGACGGAACCCAGCTGCGTTACAGGGACGTTCGGAAATTCGGAACCATGCATTTATTTAAACCGGGAGAGGAAGCAGGAGAGCTGCCGCTTTCTCAGCTCGGACCCGAACCGGATGCAGAAGAATTTACGAGTGCGTATTTGAAAGCACGGCTCGCGAAAACAAACCGAGCTGTCAAAACCGCTCTTCTGGATCAGAAAACGGTCGTCGGACTTGGGAACATTTATGTGGACGAGGCTCTGTTCAGAGCGGGCGTCCATCCCGAGACAAAGGCAAACCAGCTATCAGATAAAAAAATCAAAAAACTTCATGCTGAAATTAAAAATACCCTTCAGGAAGCGATTGATGCCGGTGGAAGCACTGTCCGGTCGTATATCAATTCCCAAGGAGAAATCGGAATGTTTCAGCTGCAGCATTTTGTGTACGGGAAAAAAGATGAGCCCTGCAAAAATTGCGGCACCATGATTACCAAAATTGTCGTCGGAGGCAGAGGCACACATTTTTGCGCCAAGTGCCAGAAAAAATAGAGGAATGCTTCATCGTCCAAGCTGTCGGTGCATATATCAGTAACTCTGTAATAGAGGAAGTGCCGTTTTTCGGAAACACGGATTTTTCACTTTTCCATATACATGATTGTGATGAATCTCCGGGCATTTAACATCTGATACAAGAGCACCAACAGAAAGGAAGAAACGGATATGCAAATGGTTTCTATACTGCTGCTGGCGTTAGCTGTCAGCTTGGACAGTTTTTCAGTCGGATTTACGTATGGATTGCGAAAAATGAAGATACCGCTAAAAGCCATTATTGTCATTGCCTTCTGTTCCGGCACTGTTATGTTTATATCCATGCTGATCGGAAGCTTTCTCACAAAGTTTTTTCCCGTGTATGTGACTGAGAAGCTCGGCGGGCTAATATTGGTTGGAATCGGCATATGGGTTTTATATCAATTTTTCAGGCCGGCAAAAGACAAAGACTACTTATTGCATGAAAAAACGCTGCTTAATTTAGAGGTTCGGTCATTGGGCATTGTGATCCATATTTTGAGAAAACCAATGAGTGCGGATATCGACAAATCTGGTGTGATTAATGGGATTGAAGCGGTGTTATTGGGATTCGCCCTGTCGATTGATGCCTTCGGAGCAGGTATGGGAGCAGCCATTCTCGGTTTTTCTCCCATTGCGATGAGCATAACCGTCGCGATTATGAGTTCGCTGTTTGTGTCAGTCGGCATCAATGCCGGCCATATTCTGTCTAAATGGAGATGGATCGATAAAATGGCGTTTTTGCCGGGGCTTCTGCTAATCACGATCGGGCTCTGGAAATTGTAAAAAGGAGTGGATCTCTTGACCTTAGTCATTGGTTTAACGGGAGGAATAGCAAGCGGCAAAAGTACGGTTGCCAATATGCTGATAGATAAAGGAATCACTGTCATAGATGCGGATATCATTGCAAAACAAGCGGTAGAAAAAGGGATGCCGGCCTACCGGCAGATCATTGACGAATTTGGTGAAGACATTCTGCTCGAAAATGGTGATATAGACAGAAGAAAGCTTGGGGCGCTGGTCTTTACAAATGAACAGAAGCGTCTTGCTTTGAATTCAATTGTTCATCCTGCGGTCAGAGAGGAAATGCTCAAGCGGCGTAATGAGTCCATTGCAAATCAGGAGACATTTGTAGTATTAGATATCCCGCTTTTGTTCGAAAGCAAATTGGAGTCTTTAGTGGATAAAATTATTGTGGTCAGTGTGACAAAAGAGCTTCAGCTTGAACGTCTGACCAAGCGCAACCAATTAACGGAGGAAGAAGCGCTTAGCCGGATCCGCTCCCAAATTCCATTAGAGGAAAAAGTGTCAAGAGCGGATAACGTAATAGACAATAGCGGCACACTCGAAGAGACAAAACAGCAGCTTGAGGAAATTCTCAGCTGCTGGGCATAACAAAACACCGTTCATTATGAACGGTGTTTTTGTGATTAAAAATCAAAATTGTCCGGATCAGGACCGACGCGCAGATTTTCATTTAACGCATCAATTCGGTTCATGTCATCCTGTGATAATTCAAAATCAAATATGTTCGCGTTCGCTTTAATTCGATGTTCCTTTGTTGATTTAGGAATAGTGATGACACCGTGCTGTAAATCCCAGCGTAAAATGATTTGCGCGACGGATTTGTGATATGATTTTGCAATGTCTGTCAGTTCGGGATGATCAAGCAATTGTCCCTGCATTAAAGGTGACCATGCTTCCATTTGAATGCCTTGCTTCTCGCAATAAGCCATCAGCTCTTTTTGCGTGAGGCGCGGGTGGAATTCCACTTGGTTGATCATAGGCTTCATTTCAGCATCCTTCAGCAGATCCTCCAGGTGGTGGATTTGGAAATTGCTCACTCCGATCGCTTTGACACGGCCTTCTTTATACAGTGTTTCAAGTGCTCTCCAAGCTTCTTTATATTTGCCTTCCACAGGCCAGTGAATGAGGTATAGATCTAAATATTCCAAACCGAGTTTTGACAGGCTTGTTTCAAATGCCGCCAATGTTTCCTCATACCCTAAATCCGCATTCCACACTTTTGATGTGACAAATAGATCCTCTCTGGAGATGCCGGCTTCTTCAATTCCTTGCCGCAAGCCTTCCCCAACTCCCGCTTCATTTCCGTAGATTGCGGCAGTATCAATACTGCGGTAACCTTGAACAATGGCGGTTTTCACCGCATTGACGAGTTCTGATCCTTCTTCCACTTGGAATACACCGAGGCCGAACCACGGCATTTTCACCCCGTTATGAAGTGTTGCTGCTGCTTGTAAATGTGTTGTCATATTTGTTTCCTCCTTATTGAAATGTTAGGCTGCCTGCCGATCCTGTTTTTCCAGAAGACGGCTCCAGCCTGTTAAGATGACGGCTCCTGCTACCATTAAAGCTCCAATCCACGCGGTATGAATCAGTCCGATGGAATCGGTAATCACGCCTCCCAAAAAAGATCCTAGGGCAATTCCTGCGTTAAATGCTGCAATATTAATCGCGGATGCTACATCTACTGCGCTCGGTACAAAACGTTCAGCCAGCATGACGACATATACTTGCAGGCCGGGCACATTCATAAAGGCCAGCAAGCCCATAAAGAGAATCGTAATGAGGCCAGCAATTTTATAAGGAGCCGTAAATGTTAACGTAAACAGGACGAGCGCCTGTACGATAAACATATAAAACAGCGCGGCGATCGGATTTCGATTGGACAGTTTTCCGCCAATCATATTTCCGATAGCAATGGCAATTCCGTATACGAGCAGGATAATGGCTACAGTGCCGGCCTTAAAGCCCGTCACTTCCTGAAGCAGGGGAGACAGGTAAGTGAACACAACAAATGTTCCTCCGTATCCTAAAGCTGTTATGACAAATAAAAGCAGTAAACGGCCGTTTGTCACAAGCTTCAATTGATCCCGCATCGTTGTTTTCGTCCCTTTTCGTAAATTGGAAGGGACAAGAATGCCATTTGCAATGACAGCGATAATGCCGACGGCGATAATAACCATAAAGGCAAAACGCCAGCCGAGCTGCTGGCCGATAAACGTGCCGAAAGGAACTCCGGTTACTGTTGCGACGGTGAGTCCTGTAAACATAATGGAAATCGCACTCGCCCTTTTATTTTCAGGGACAAGATCAGCTGCGATCGTCGAGCCGATCGACATAAACACACCGTGTGAAAAAGCGGATATCACACGTGCTGCTAAAAGAATCCCGATGCTTGAGGCCGACGCGGCCATCGTATTCCCGGCGATAAAAATGATCATGATCCAAAGCAATAGCGTCTTTCGTGACATGCTTGAGGTTAATGACGTTAAAATAGGCGCGCCGAACGTAACACCCAGTGCGTATAGCGAAACGGTCAATCCCGCTGTTGTTACAGGAATGTGTAAATCATCAGATATTAACGGCAAAAGGCCGACGCTGATAAATTCGGTTGTCCCTATCGCGAATGCACTAATGGCGAGAGCCAGAAGTGCAGGAATGCTGCTTTTATTGGCTGAAGTCATTCAAGTTCCTCCTTTTCTGTTATGTGTTGTATGATTGAAATTCTGCCGAACAAGCTATATAAATAAAAGAGCAGATTCAATTCAGCCGGCAAATGTGATTATGAAAGATATCATCAAAAAAGAAAAGTACGTACTTTTAAGTGCTATAGTCACTTTTTGGTGCCTGTAAGGAGAGTGAACCGCATGGAGAAGAAAAAATATAACATTTCAGTTGAAGCGACTCTTGAAGTAATAGGAGGGAAATGGAAATGCGTGATTTTATGCCACCTGACACACGGAAAAAAACGAACAAGTGAGTTAAAGCGTTTAATGCCGAATATCACTCAAAAAATGCTGACCCAGCAGCTGCGTGAGCTGGAAGCTGACGGTGTCATTAACCGTATCGTGTACAATCAGGTTCCTCCTAAAGTGGAATACGAACTGAGTGAATACGGCCGCAGCTTAGAAGGCATTTTAGATATGCTCTGCGATTGGGGAGCAAATCATATCAACAAGGTATACGGCGATACTTTCTCTGTATTAGAAGAAAGTGTGCTCAATGATAAATTGAAACAGGAATCATAAGAAAATAAAGCAGGCAGTGCGCAGCGCTGGCTGCTTTTTTGATTCTTTATCCTCATATTGTGTGCGAGAAAACGTATGATACATCATAAATTAGCGTTATAATCGTTGATTTTTATCAATATGTACTGGCGAATTCTTTTTAATGTGTTATACTAATTTCAGATGACAACAATTTAGAATGACATAATTGATGAGGGGTGACCAACGTGAAGGTAAAAGTAGCGATAAACGGGTTTGGAAGAATCGGAAGAATGGTCTTTAGAAAAGCAATGTTAGACGATCAAATTCAAGTAGTGGCTATTAACGCCAGCTATTCGGCTGAAACGCTGGCTCATTTAATAAAGTATGACACAAATCACGGACGGTACGACAAAGAGGTTGAGGCTGGAGAAGACAGTCTGATTGTGAATGGAAAAAAAGTACTCTTGTTAAATAGCCGTGATCCGCAACAGCTGCCTTGGCGGGAATATGATATTGACATTGTCGTTGAAGCAACAGGGAAGTTTAATTCAAAAGAAAAAGCGATGGGACATATTGAAGCGGGCGCGAAAAAAGTCATTCTGACCGCTCCGGGGAAAAATGAAGACGTTACCATTGTGATGGGTGTTAATGAAGACCAATTTGATGCTGAACGCCACGTCATTATTTCAAACGCGTCATGCACGACAAATTGCCTTGCACCGGTTGTGAAAGTGCTTGATGATGAATTTGGCATTGAGAGCGGTCTAATGACGACAGTGCACGCTTATACGAACGATCAAAAAAATATTGATAATCCGCACAAAGATTTGCGCCGCGCCCGGGCATGCGGTGAATCCATCATTCCGACGACAACAGGAGCGGCAAAGGCGCTTTCGCTTGTTCTGCCTCACCTGAAAGGAAAGCTTCACGGTCTCGCATTGCGTGTGCCTGTACCGAACGTCTCATTAGTTGATCTTGTTGTCGACTTGAAAACGGATGTAACGGCAGAAGAGGTAAACGAAGCATTCAAACAGGCTGCCAAAACGTCAATGTACGGAGTGCTTGATTATTCGGATGAACCGCTCGTGTCGACAGATTATAATACGAATCCGAATTCAGCGGTTATTGACGGGCTTACGACAATGGTGATGGAAGACAGGAAAGTAAAGGTTCTCGCATGGTATGACAATGAATGGGGCTACTCATGCAGAGTAGTTGATCTCATCCGCCATGTGGCGGCACGAATGAAACATCCATCTGCTGTATAGAATAAGGTCATGGACACAATTTAAGAAAAAACCCTTAACAGCATATTTCTGAAAAAACGCTTCTTGCAAATTAGACTTAAACACAGTATACTATTTTTCGTGAACTTCTTGCTTGAGACTGTTTCGGGATTACTTAAAGGGTTAGGACCTCTCCGGACTAACTTTCCCCCGTGGTAAATAGCCGACCCAGTTGTTGGAACTTCACTTTTTAATTCTTGTTAAGGGGGGTCCATGACTATGGAAACAATGGGGCGTCACGTTATCTCCGAGCTATGGGGATGCGATTTTGATAAGCTGAATGACATGGATTTTATTGAAAAAACGTTTGTAAATGCTGCTTTAAAATCAGGAGCTGAGGTGCGCGAGGTTGCATTTCACAAATTTGCACCGCAAGGCGTAAGCGGAGTCGTTATTATTTCCGAATCACATTTAACGATTCACAGTTTTCCTGAGCACGGATATGCAAGCATTGATGTTTATACTTGTGGAGACTTAGATCCTAATGTCGCTGCTGACTACATTGCAGAGGCATTACATGCTGATACAAGAGAAAACATTGAAATACCAAGAGGAATGGGGCCTGTGCAGATTAAACAGGCGCAAGCGAAAGTACTATAGAGCAAACACGAACACAAAGGGAGCTGGAGCTAGAAAGCGTTACGCGCTTTTTAGCTTATGCTCCTTTTATTTTTATGAACAAACAGGGGCGGCTAGCTTTTTCTTTTTCCGTTTTTTTTGTAAAATAAGAAAGAGATATGTCATAAACCGCCTGATGCTGTTAGACACAGCCTAAACAACGGCTCTCCCGACAGATGCCTGTCACATCACTTATAGCCGGAGGCTGCCGAATATACATTGCAGGGAACGAAATAGTTGGGAGCTGATTTTATTGAAATGTCCTTCATGCCAGCATAACGGAACGCGAGTCCTCGATTCACGGCCTGTGGATGACGGAAAATCCATTCGCAGAAGACGGGAATGCGAAGCCTGCCATTACCGTTTTACTACCTTTGAGAAAGTGGAGGAAACCCCGCTCATCGTTGTCAAAAAAGAAGGCGTGCGAGAGGAATTCAGCAGGGAAAAAATGCTGCGCGGCCTTATTAAAGCATGTGAAAAAAGGCCTGTTTCACTCAAAACGCTGGAAGATATGTGTTTTGACATTGAAAAAGAACTGCGCAATCAAGGCTGTTCCGAAGTGAAAAGCGAGTTCGTCGGAGAAATGGTCATGGATCGCCTGGCTAAGGTTGATGAAGTCGCATACGTGCGGTTCGCGTCCGTCTATAGGCAGTTTAAAGATATTAATGTCTTTATCGATGAATTAAAAGATTTAATAAAGAAAGAGCGTTAAAGAGCTAAAAGGATTCTTCTAGCTCTTTTCTCATGTGCAAAATTGGCATTTGATAGATATTCGAAACGGTGTAAAATGAGAGGTAGAAACATAATCGGAAGGTTTGAGAATGTATGGCTGACTATTGGAAAGATGTACTGCCTGTAGACCCTTATGTGGTGAAGAGCAAATCAATGCTGCAGGATATTGACAGACAAATTATTACACAACTGTACCAGCCCTTAATCGGCCCTGTTGCATTCTCTCTTTATATGACATTGTGGGGAGAACTTGAACAAAACCGTCTGTGGGGCGGAGAATCCACACATAGACAGCTGATGGGAATGACCCAGTCCAATTTGAAAACGATCCATCAGGAACAGGGGAAGCTCGAGGGCATCGGATTGCTAAAAGTATATATGAAAGAATCCGAGCGGCAGGAGCGCCTCTTTATATATGAACTGCTGCCGCCGCTGCGGCCGAATGAATTTTTCGAAGACGGCATGCTGAACGTTTTCCTGTATAACAGAGTCGGAAAAACAAAATATCAGCAGTTAAAACAATTTTTTACGCATCCGGCGATTTCAGAAGACGCCAAAGACATTACAAGGCCGTTTAATCATGCGTTTGAATCACTGCAGCCGAGTGAATGGAAGCTCACATCCGATATGGAGGAAACGGTGAGACTTGCGACGGGAAGGGAGTATACAACTGTCGGACAGGCTCCGTCCTATACCGTTACAGAGGATGTGTTCGATTTTGATTTGTTTTTAGCGGGGCTTTCGGAGACGATGATTCCAAGAAAAGCAATGACACAGCAGGTGCGGGAAACGATTAAAAAGCTTTCTTATTTGTACGGCATTGATCCTTTGCAGATGCAAAATGTCGTCATGAGCGCGATCGATGAGCATGAAGTGATTACCACCGAAGCTTTAAGAAAAGCAGCAAGTGACTGGTACCAAATCGAGAGGAACGGACAGCTGCCGGACTTAGTGGAGAAAACACAGCCGGTACATCTGCGTGAAGGCGGAAAAGCGGCAGAAGAGGATTCGCTGGATAGTGAGCTGATCGCATTGCTGGAGGTCATCTCACCGAAAAAGCTTCTTCAGGATATCGCGGACGGAACCGAACCGTCAAAAGCAGATCTGAAAATTATAGAAGAAATTATGTTTGAACAGAAGCTGGAGCCAGGCGTCACAAATGTATTGATTTATTACGTCATGCTGAAAACCGACATGAAGCTGTCGAAAAATTATATACAAAAAATTGCCTCCCATTGGGCGCGCAAAAAAGTCAAAACGGTCAGAGAAGCGATGAAGCTTGCCATAGAAGAAAACCGCCAGTATCTCGAATGGGCTGAAGGGAAAACGAGCCAATCTTCTAAACGAAATCAAAAAGTGATTCGCGAAGAAAAACTTCCTGACTGGATGAAAGAAAAGAAAACGGCTTCCGATTCTGAAACCGGACAGCAAATGCTGCATGAACAGGACTTGGAAGAACAGAAGAAAAAGATGATGGAAGAAATGAAAAAACTGAAAAAATACTCTGCCTATTAAGAGCAGAGATGCGGGGTGAAGTAATACATGGAACCAATCAGCCGTTCCCTGCAGGGCGTAACCGGCAGACCGGATTTCCAAAAGCGTCTTGAACAAATGAAGGAAAAAGTGATGAAGGATCAAGACGTTCAGGCATTTCTAAAGGAAAATGAAGACGTCATCGATCAAAAAATGATTGAAAGAAGCTTAAATAAGCTTTATGAATATATTGGACAGAGCAAGCACTG
The DNA here is from genome assembly GCF_038004745.1 of Bacillus sp. FSL R5-0434. Taxonomy (NCBI): domain Bacteria; kingdom Bacillati; phylum Bacillota; class Bacilli; order Caryophanales; family Bacillaceae; genus Bacillus; species Bacillus sp. FSL R5-0434. The sequence goes on along the minus strand of NZ_JBBORV010000001.1, from coordinate 2,835,547 downwards.
CTCTTATTGTTCAGAAGACGAAAACAGCAATAATCTGTTGGAGGGCTACCATCCGAAGCTTGTGATGACCGGCCGCTCTATTGATATCGAGTATTACGAATGTCCGGTCAAACGAAAGCTCGATCAGCAGAAAAAACAGAAGTCTCTCATGAAAAGCATGTATATTCAGCAGGATCTTCTCGGAGCGACGTTCCAGCAGGTTGATATTAATGATCCGAGCAGACTTGCAATGTTCCAGCATGTCACAGATTTTCTGAAAAGCTATAATGAGACGGGAAAAGGGAAAGGATTATATTTGTACGGCAAGTTCGGTGTAGGAAAAACCTTTATGCTCGCCGCTATTGCCAATGAGCTGGCGGAAAAAGAGTATTCCTCCATGATCGTCTATGTGCCCGAATTTGTCAGAGAGCTGAAAAATTCGCTTCAAGATCATTCGTTGGAAGAAAAGCTGAACATGGTAAAAACCACGCCTGTATTGATGCTCGACGACATCGGAGCAGAATCGATGACGAGCTGGGTCAGGGATGAAGTTATCGGGACAGTGCTTCAGCACAGAATGTCCCAGCAGCTGCCGACTTTCTTCTCTTCTAATTTCTCGCCTGATGAGCTGAAACATCATTTTACGTATTCGCAAAGGGGAGAAAAGGAAGAAGTGAAAGCGGCAAGATTAATGGAGCGGATTTTATATCTGGCTGCTCCTATCCGTCTTGACGGAGAAAACCGCCGCCATTAATAACCGCTGCGGTTCAAAGGGGAAGGAACTGAGGGTATGAAACTTAAAACGGCTGTTAAATGGCTGGCAGTGCTTGCGGGAGCAGGCTTGATTTTTTGGGCAAATAAAAGGTATTTAAATCTATCTCCGAAAGAAATCCGGATATGGGTTTTATCATTCGGCATCTTTGCGCCGCTTATCTTTATCGGGATATCGATCGTCAGGCCGCTTGTATTATTTCCGGTATCAGTTATTTCTATTGCGGGCGGTCTGGCCTTTGGCCCGATTCTCGGCACGCTCTACACACTATTTGGGTCGATGTGCGCTTCGGCTGTCTCATTTTTTGCAGCCGGTCTGTTTGCGGCAAAAACCAACAGCCATCACGAAAGGCTGGAAAACATCCAGAAACAGATGGAGGAAAACGGTTTTTTCTATATCTTTCTTCTGCGGATCCTTCCGATTAATTTTGACTTCGTCAGCTATGCGGCAGGGCTTTCTAATGTCAAGCCGCTCCCATATTTTGCGGCGACGGCTGGGGGAATCATCCCTGGGACCGTTGCGCTGAACGTGCTGGGAGCAAGCTTTTTCACGGGCAATTTGCCCGCCTTCTTTCTCGTCCTCGGATTTTATATCATTTTTATGGCGCTGCCATTTATCTTCAGAAAGAAAATGCAAAGCTTGTTTCAAGAATCAAATTAAGATTTGCCGGTGACCTTTACGTCTATTTTAAAAACATCCCCCATATACTTGTAACAGATGCCGTAAGGGGGGACAAACATGCTTGAAATAATCTTTGAAGATGACCATGATACAGCCGCTTTTTTACATCTCATTCAGCATTCGGACGATCGGAAAAACATCATTGTCCGTGAAGGCATACGAAAAATCGGGATTGAAAAAGCTGAGCCGGCTTTCTCTATTCAGGGTTTTATGGAGCCGATTCTGGTCAAGTTTTTTTTAGATTGCAAAGAAGACGAGCATATGCTGTCGTTGATTGAAGAGACGTATTGTTTCACGGACCAGGATGAGCAGCAGCAAATCCTTCAGCTCGCACACAGTATTATAGAAGGAGAAGCTGATGTTCTTCCGTTTGAACCGATGAAGCCGCCGCGTAAGCAGTGTATTTTAGATGAGCTCCAAACGATTTGTTTAGAGAACGGGGTATTTTCAATTCGTTCCTTTCAAACCTTTCGCCTCGGAAAGTACTACGAACAGCTTAGAGAAACTGTGGAAGCGGCAATAGACGAATATAAGATGGAGCAGGAGTACCAAAACTTTATTCAGACACTCAGAGATTATGTAATGGCTAAACCGCCGCGAATTAAAAAGGTGCACATTGTCCATGATGGTTCATTTACACTGTGGGAGATGCGCTATGTGCCGGAACGGGAAAAAATGAAATACATAGACAGGCGATTTGTCCGGGATCATCCCATGTACATTGACTCCCATTTGCTTGCACCGCTGATCTCCATCGCGCCTGATGAGGTGATTCTCTATACAGACCAGCCCGAGCATATGATGGTAAGGACGATTCAAAACGTATTTCAAGAGCGTGTGCAAATGCTTCCGCTTCACGCGTTTTCAAACGCTGAAACACCGGTCAAGCACTCAGAGGGATAAGTGCCGGCAGCCTGTAAACTTAAGGCTGCCGCTTGAAAAAAAGGAAATACAATCGTGTTGATTTTTTGGAACGAACAATTTATAATACATAGGAGATTAAGATTGACACACGTACTGATAAGGACATGAAGGAATGATACCGGCTTAAAGAGAGGGAAGTCACGGCTGCAAGCTTCCCAGCTAAGGACCATTCGCTTTACCGCCTTTGAACCTCAGCTGTGAACCCCCTTTATAAGGAACAGTAATAGCTGACGGGAACTCCCGTTACAGAGTTTAGAGCCGCAGATGCCGGTGTATTGGCTTGCGGAAAAAAGGGTGGAACCACGATTCCGTTTATTCAACCTCGTCCCTTTCATAGGGGGCGGGGTTTTTATATGCAAAAAAAGGAGTGACAATGATGTCAGATATGGTAAAAATCACATTTCCTGATGGAGCAGTCAAGGAGTTTGCGAAAGGAACAACAACAGAAGATATCGCGGCATCCATCAGTCCGGGATTAAAAAAGAAATCATTAGCCGGAAAACTGAACGGAAAAGAAATCGATTTGAAAACGCCGATCAACGAAGACGGCACTGTGGAAATCATTACTGAAGGATCAGAAGAGGGTCTTGAGATTATGCGCCACAGTACGGCTCACTTGCTGGCACAAGCGATTAAACGCATTTACAAAGACGTGAAATTCGGTGTCGGTCCGGTTATCGAAAACGGTTTTTACTATGATGTAGAAATGAAAGAAGCGATTACGCCGGAGGATCTGCCGAAAATCGAGAAAGAAATGAAAAAAATCGTCAATGCGAACCTTCCGATCGTTCGAAAAGAAGTCAGCCGTGAAGAAGCGAAAGCCCGCTTTGCAGAAATCGGCGATGACCTGAAGCTTGAACTGCTGGATGCGATTCCTGAGGGAGAAACCGTATCGATTTACGAGCAGGGCGAATTCTTTGACCTGTGCCGCGGCGTACACGTTCCATCAACAGGAAAAATTAAAGAGTTTAAGCTGTTAAGCCTTGCAGGTGCATATTGGCGCGGTGACAGCAATAATCAAATGCTTCAGCGTGTATACGGAACAGCTTTCTTCAAAAAAGCTGATCTTGACGAGCATCTTCGCATGCTTGAAGAAGCAAAAGAGCGTGACCACAGAAAACTTGGCAAAGAATTAAAGCTGTTTGCGAATTCTCAAAAAGTCGGACAAGGTCTGCCGCTTTGGCTGCCAAAAGGCGCGACAATCCGCCGCACGATCGAGCGCTATATTGTCGATAAAGAAATCAGCCTCGGCTATGAACACGTCTATACACCAGTGCTTGGAAGCAAAGAGCTGTATGAAACATCAGGACACTGGGATCATTATCAAGAAGGCATGTTCCCTCCGATGGAAATGGATAATGAAACACTTGTGCTCCGTCCGATGAACTGCCCGCACCATATGATGATTTATAAAAACGATATTCACAGCTACCGTGAGCTTCCGATTCGTATCGCTGAACTCGGCACAATGCACCGCTACGAAATGTCAGGTGCGCTGTCAGGTCTTCAGCGGGTGCGCGGCATGACACTGAATGATGCCCACATCTTTGTCCGCCCGGATCAGATTAAGGATGAGTTTATCCGGACAGTTCGTTTGATTCAGGACGTATATGAAGATTTCGGCTTGCACGATTACACATTCCGTCTGTCTTATCGTGATCCGGAAGACACAGAGAAATACTTTGATGACGATGAAATGTGGAACAAAGCGCAATCTATGCTGAAAGCGGCAATGGACGAAATTGGCCATGACTATTACGAAGCAGAAGGCGAAGCTGCATTCTACGGCCCTAAACTTGATGTTCAGGTGAAAACAGCGATCGGCAAGGAAGAAACATTGTCTACTGTTCAGCTGGACTTCTTGCTGCCTGAACGCTTTGATCTGACATATATCGGTGAAGACGGCAAGCAGCATCGTCCGGTTGTTATTCACAGAGGTGTGGTATCAACAATGGAACGCTTTGTTGCATTCCTAATCGAAGAGCATAAAGGCGCACTTCCAACATGGCTTGCACCGGTTCAGTTCCAAGTCATCCCGGTTTCTCCGGCTGTGCATTTGGATTATGCGAAGCAAGTACAAGAACGCCTGCAGCGTGAAGGCCTGCGTGTAGAAGTCGACAGCCGTGATGAAAAAATCGGCTACAAAATCCGCGAAGCGCAAATGCAAAAAATTCCGTACATGCTTGTGGTCGGTGACCAAGAAGCAGAAAACGGTGCGGTAAACGTCCGTAAATACGGAGAGCAGAAGTCTGAAACCATTTCACTTGATGATTTTGTGAAAAAGGCTGTAGCTGAAGCGAAGAAATAATACAAAAAAGCATGATCTCATGTAAGAGATCATGCTTTTTTATTTATGTTCTAAAATAGGAAACAAATCATGAAGGCTGCTGATGATGTGATCAGGCGTCACTTCTGTTTCATTTTTCTTATCCGTCCGGTTGATCCATACGGTTTTGATACCGGCTCTGGAAGCGCCTAAAATGTCTGTATTCAGGTTATCGCCGATCATGATGGCATCCTCTTTCTGGATCTTCATCAGCTGCAGGCAATGCTCGAAAATAGAAGCATCAGGTTTCCCTTTGCCAAAAGCGCCTGAGATGACAATTTCATTGAAATAAGGGGCGAGCTCAGGCACGCCGGCGAGCTTCTCCTTTTGCAGACTCGGATCGCCGTTAGTCAAAAGCAACAACTCGTACTTTCCTTTTAATTGATCAAGCACATCAAATGTTTCATCGTAAACAAACGGGCGTTTTCGGCGTTCCGCTGCAAAAAACTCTCCCAAATATTCACCATATGCCGGATCGTCGACACCAAGCGCTTTCAGGCCGTTTGTCCATGCGTTTCGTCTGTACTCCGGCACAATCTTATTCAGCTTCTGAAATCCTTCACTGATCGGCTCGGAGAAATTTGACCACAGCCCTTCAAACGGGTTAATGCCGATCATCACCGTATAAGGGTATGTCTCGTAAGACATGTACAATTCTCTCGCCGCTTCCCGAACAGCTGCTTCGAATTCCTCAGGGTCAAGACCATATTTTTTCTCGGCCTGTAAACATGTTTCTGCAAATGTTGTTCTGACGCTTTTCTCATCCCAAAGTAGTGTATCGTCTAAATCAAAAAATACGGCTTTCATGATCTTCTCCTCTGCTTCAGATTCAATTCTTTCTGCCAAAAGGCTCATGTTTATTCTACAATAGATAAAAGTCTTGTGAAATATGTTTTCAGACGATTTTAAAAAAACAGTCAGCCATGAAACGGTTTGCCGAAAAAATGATAAAATGAAATGGGAAAGAACAGGTGACACAGATGATTCAATTAATGATCATGATGCTGGAAAGGGTAGGGATTATCGTTATATTGGGATTTATTCTGGCCCACACTAAACTTTTCAGACAGGCACTTCAAAATCCGGAGGGCTACAAAGGAAAAGCTGTATTGATTTCTATTTTTTCTCTTTTCAGCATCATCAGCAATTATACCGGCATCGAAATTCAAAAACATATGATTGTGAATAATGATTGGGTGTTTACAATAGATCCGTCGGGCTCTATTGCAAATACCCGTATTTTGGGCGTGGAAATAGGCGGGCTTTTGGGCGGGCCGTTTGTAGGAGCGGGAATCGGTTTATTAGCAGGCCTTCACCGTTTTTCGCTCGGCGGCAGCACGGCTTTAAGCTGTGCGGTCTCATCCGTTTTAGCAGGGTTTCTTGCGGGGTGGATCGGCAGGTATTTTACGAAGCGCTATCGAATGCCGACACCGCGTATCGCAGCCCTCGTCGGGATCGGTATGGAGACCTTGCAAATGGTCATTATTTTGCTGATGGCAAAGCCGTTCAATGATGCTTGGGAGCTTGTCAGCATGATCGGGATTCCGATGATCCTCATTAACGGAACAGGCAGCTTTATTTTCCTGTCGATTATTCAAGCCATTATTCGCAAGGAAGAACAGGCAAGGGCGCTTGAAACGCACAGGGTGCTGACCATTGCCGATCAGACGCTTCCTTTTTTCCGTCAAGGGTTAAATGAAAGCTCTTGTAAAAGTGTAGCGGCCATCATCCATAAGATGACCGGAACGGATGCGGTATCTCTGACGGACAATGAGAAAATACTTGCGCATGTCGGCGCGGGAATGGACCATCATATCCCATCTAAAAGCCTGATCACAGGCCTGTCTAAAAAGGTAATTAAAACAGGGCGTATCATGAAGGCTACTTCACAGGAAGAGATTGAATGCACCCATTCGGAATGCCCTTTGCACGCGGCGATTGTACTGCCTTTGACATCAAACGGCAACACAATCGGAACGTTAAAAATGTATTTTAAAAGCCCGGCCGGCCTCAGTCAGGTAGAGGAGGAGCTTGCCGAGGGGCTGGCCATGCTGTTTTCGACACAGCTTGAGCTCGGTGAAGCCGAACTGCAAAGCAAGCTTCTGAAGGATGCGGAAATCAAAGCGCTTCAAGCACAGGTTAACCCGCATTTTTTATTTAATGCCATCAATACGATTTCTGCTTTATGCCGGACAGATGTTGAAAAAACCCGTAAGCTTTTGCTGCAGCTTAGCGTGTACTTTCGTTCTAATCTCCAGGGAGCAAGACAGCTGCTGATCCCGCTTTCAAAGGAGCTGAACCATCTTCAAGCCTATCTGTCATTAGAACAGGCGCGTTTTCCCGGGAAATATAAGATTGAGCTTGATATTGACAGCAGGCTGGAACAAATTGAGATTCCTCCGTTTGTCTTGCAGGTGCTTGTTGAAAACGCATTACGGCACGCATTTCCAAAAAAACAAGACATGTGCAAGGTAACGGTTTGTGTCTTATCTGACGAGTCATCCGTCTATATGAAGGTCACGGACAATGGGCGCGGAATTCCGCCGGACGTCTTGCCGGAATTGGGGAATAAACCGCTGCCTTCTAAGGAAGGAACAGGGACTGCGCTTTATAATCTGAATCAGCGGCTGATCGGTTTATTCGGGCAGCAGGCTGCATTACATATCAAGAGTGAGGTACAAAAAGGGACAGAGGTTTCCTTTCATGTACCTATGCAACAAATGAAAGAGGGAGAAGAACATGCTCAGGGTGTTAATAGTTGATGATGAGATTCTGGCAAGAGATGAACTGGCTTATTTACTCAAAAGGACAAATGAGGAATTAGAAATCAATGAAGCGGAAAATATTGAATCAGCGTTTGACCAAATGATGGATCAAAAGCCTGATTTGCTGTTTTTAGACGTTGACTTATCCGGAGAGAATGGTTTTGATATCGCAAAACGATTAAAGAATATGAAGAACCCCCCGGCTATTGTGTTTGCGACGGCCTATGACCAGTATGCACTTAAAGCTTTTGAAGTGGACGCTCTTGATTACTTAACCAAACCTTTCGATGAAGAAAGGGTTCGGCAAACAATGAAAAAGTATAAAAAGGTAAAGCGGGAGATTGATGAACCAGAACAGATCAGCCATGCCAGCCAGCATAAATTAGCCTTATCTGTCGGTGAATCGATTGTGATTGTGGATACGAAGGATATAATCTTTGCGGGAACCGAAGACGGCCATGTCCATGTAAAAACCTTTGATGTATCTTATTCAGTCAATGATACGCTCGTTGTCATTGAAAAAAAGCTGCCGGAAACTGATTTTCTCCGCGTCCATCGAAGCTTTGTCGTTAATACTGAGTACATCAAAGAGATACAGCCATGGTTTAATTCCACCTATAATCTGATCATGAAAGACGGATCGAAAATACCGGTCAGCCGGACATATGCCAAGGAATTAAAAAAGCTGCTCCATATTTGATGGGGCGGCTTTTTGTATTTCATCCTTTTTATGCTGCAACTCATCTTTAATATTCGGCAAGTTATCATGTAAGCGCTTAATAGAGAGGGATTCTTATTTATAATGAGGGTACAAAAGAGAAAGAGGTGAAGAAAATGAGTGCTAAAAAAGTGTACGGATTTTTAACACAAGCATTTATTTTTGCCGTCATTATGCTGGTTTCCAATATGATTGCCGCTTTTGTCCCAATTCCTATACCGGCGTCGGTTGTAGGTTTGGTCTTATTATTTCTCCTATTATGTTTGAAAGTGATTAAACTGGAACAAGTAGAAACGCTCGGAGCGTCTTTAACCTCATTGATTGGATTTTTATTTGTTCCATCAGGTATATCTGTTATGAATTCTCTTGGTGTGATGCAGCAATACGGCCTGCAAATCGTCCTTGTCATTCTTCTCGCAACGATTATTTTATTGGGGGCAACAGGATTGTTTTCTCAGCTTATTCTTACACTGAGCGGAAAACGCAAGACTGCTGATGACATAAAAGCAAAAACAGTACAGTCCCCGCAGAAGAAAAACGAACTTGTTCATCATTAAGAGAAGCAGGAGGTTCATGAAATGGAAAGCACAATGAGTCCATATTTCGGAATTGTCGTATCACTGGCCGCTTTCGGCATTGGCACCTTTTTATTTAAAAAAACAAAAGGGTTCTTCCTTTTCACTCCATTGTTTGTTGCGATGGTGCTAGGGATTGCATTTTTGAAAATCGGCGGTTTCTCTTACGCTGACTATAATAACGGGGGAGAAATCATTAAGTTTTTCTTGGAACCCGCGACGATTGCCTTTGCCATTCCATTGTACAAACAAAGAGATAAACTGAAAAAATACTGGTGGCAAATTATGTCCTCCATTATCGTAGGCTCTATCTGCTCTGTCACGATTGTCTATTTGCTTGCAAAAGGGATTCACCTTGATGAGGCTGTTATGAAAAGTATGCTTCCGCAGGCGGCAACAACGGCGATTGCGCTTCCTTTATCAAAAGATATTGGCGGCATCAGCGATATCACAGCTTTTGCTGTTATCTTTAACGCCGTCATTGTGTATGCGCTCGGCGCTTTGTTCTTAAAAGTATTTAAAGTGAAGAATCCCATTTCGAAAGGGTTGGCTCTCGGAACGTCCGGACACGCACTCGGTGTAGCTGTCGGGATCGAGATGGGTGAAGTCGAAGCCGCGATGGCAAGTATCGCTGTTGTCGTTGTCGGGGTCGTAACGGTTCTGGTCATTCCTGTGTTCGTGCAGCTGATCGGAGGTTAAGCCAAGGTTGAACCCTTGGCTTTTTCTATTTTATGGTGCGTCTTCCGGATCGATATATCCCTGTTTAATGCCCCATTCCACTTGATCGTCATGCCACTTTTTTCGTTCTTCATAACCATAGCCGTCGTCATCAGGAAGCTCTGAAGCCGGCTGTTGAATGGCATCATCTGTCTGGCTCGGTGAAGATGGCGCATTTTGGCTGTTAGATGAGGATGCCTCATTCTGCTGACGCTGTGCCTGGGCTTGCCGTTTTTTTTCGGCGTTCGCTTCCTGCTGTTTTTGGAGTGCTGCCTGACGCTGCCTTTCAAGCTCAGCTTGTCTTTCTGCTCGCTGTCTCTCTGCTGCAGCCCGTGCCAATCGTTGCCGTTCCGCTTCTTCCTCCTGTTGTTTCTTTCGTTTCGCTCTCTGCTCTTTTTCACGTTTTTTCGCTGCAGCGATTTGCCTTTGTTTCTCTGCTTCTTCCTTCGCCTTCACCTTTCCTAATTCAGTTGCGAGCGGATTCACCATTTTCAATGAAACGGGTTTTAGGTTTTTCAGCTCTTTCTCCAGCTTGTTTTCATGAAACGCTGCGGCTGTGATAACAGTCTCTTCTTTTGGCTCTGAAGATATGCTGTTGCTATTGGAGCAGCCGGTTACTATCAATGTCAAAAATAGAGTAAGCTGAATCGGTTTGTTCATGTGTCGGACTCCCTTCTGGTTCTTATATCGGCTTTTTTAGTATGAGGTTCACTTTGTTTAGCGTTTTTTCCTATATGTGGTTTTTGATAAACTGCGAAATAAGGAGAAGGATGGGGTAGTATATTGATCTTCATATAACAGAATCTGGTGCAGAGCATCCGCAACTTCTGATTTTTATTTATGGCGGGGGTGTCAGCGGCTGGATGCGGGAAGATCAAATCAGCTATTTTCAACATTTGTGGCGCCGTTTTGATCTTTTCCAGACTCAGACAAAAATGCTTTATCTTCATGCCAGCCGATTCGAAACATACTATAAAGTAAGCAGTCAAATGAGCGCAGGTACGCTTTATCAAATACTAATATGACATGTACGATACCCGATTCGCTCAGACAAACCAGTGCCAGCCTGCTGGTGACAGTCGGGGAAAAAGAAAGAAAAGTGATGTAAGCATCGCAGCTGAAATCGCAAAGATGAATGAAAATTCGAGAACGCTATGTTTCCAGGGAACTGCCATGGAGCGCCGCTGGCTCAGCCGATGCTGTTTAACAAAATTCTTCATGATTGGCAGGAGGGTTCAGAACACTGCATTCTGGATAAGAATAAAAGATTTTCTTTTTCTCTCTTGCACTCATAAATAACCCATGTTACAATGAGAAAGTTGTTCCGGATAAGTCATCCTTGACTAAACATCCGGCATTGTGTAGAATAGTTATTGAATTGAATATAAATCACAAGCAGAAGCACCCGCTTCTCACCTGATTGACACATTCATGTAGTTGGCAGGTTGACCGTACATTTTTATTGATACAGATGTTCGTAGTGTGGGTGTTTTATAATGCCCGCACTTTTTGTTTGCCTGCAGAATGCAGTCAAAAGAGTTGTGAATCAATTCGAAGAAACTATGGAGGTGGCTCATTATTAGCAAAGATCAATTGGTTAATGAGGGTATCCGTGCACGTGAGGTCCGCTTAATCGGACAAAATGGCGACCAGCTTGGAATCAAGTCCCGTCAGGAAGCACTTGAAATAGCCGGCCGCGCAAATCTTGACCTTGTGTTAGTTGCAGCAAATGCAAAACCGCCTGTCTGCCGCATCATGGACTACGGAAAGTTCAGATTCGAGCAGCAGAAAAAGGACAAAGAAGCACGCAAAAATCAAAAAATCATTAACTTAAAAGAAGTTAGATTAAGCCCGACAATCGATGAGCACGACTTTAACACGAAGTTGCGCAATGCGATTAAATTCCTTGAAAAAGGCGATAAAGTGAAAGCTTCTATCCGCTTTAAAGGACGCGCAATCACTCATAAAGAAATCGGCCAGCGTGTACTAGACCGTTTTTCTGAAGCATGTGCTGAGGTTGCGACAGTCGAAACAAAACCAAAAATGGACGGCCGCAGCATGTTCTTAATGCTCGCGCCGAAAAACGAAAAGCAATAAGGAGGAAATCCCATGCCAAAAATGAAAACTCACCGCGGATCTGCTAAACGTTTTAAAAAGACAGGTTCTGGGAAGTTAAAACGTTCTCATGCATACACAAGTCACTTATTCGCCAACAAATCTCAAAAGCAAAAGCGTAAGCTTCGCAAGAGTGCTGTTGTAAGTGCAGGAGACTTCAAACGTATCAAACAAATGCTTGCTAACATCAAGTAATCGGACAAGGAACAATTAGGAGGGAAATTTAATGCCAAGAGTAAAAGGCGGAACTGTTACACGTAAGCGTCGTAAAAAGGTTCTTAAATTAGCAAAAGGTTATTTCGGTTCAAAACATACATTATACAAAGTAGCTAACCAGCAGGTCATGAAATCTGGAAACTATGCTTTCCGTGACCGTCGTCAGAAAAAACGTGATTTCCGTAAGCTTTGGATCACTCGTATCAACGCAGCTGCTCGCATGAACGGTCTTTCTTACAGCCGTTTAATGCACGGTCTTAAGCTTTCTGGTATCGAAGTAAACCGTAAAATGCTTGCTGATCTTGCTGTAAACGATCTTACTGCATTCAATCAGCTTGCTGATGCTGCTAAAGCTCAATTAAACAAATAATGATATAGAGCCGCTCTTAGAGAGCGGCTTTTTTATATAAAGGATGAGGCAACATGATAATTGCTGTATATCTAGTTCTGATCAATCTGTGCGGTTTTTGGGTGATGGGCGCAGATAAACGAAGAGCGCAGCGCCACAAATGGAGAATTTCTGAAAACCGGCTGTGGCTGATCGCCATCGTGTTTGGAGCGCTTGGTGTCTGGCTCGGCATGCAGACCTTCAGACATAAAACGAAGCACGCATCATTTCAATACGGTGTGCCGTTTCTTTTGGTGATTGAAGCGGTGTTGATCGGCATCTATTACAGTCCGTTTGATTTATAAAAAAGCAGAAAAGCGTTTACCGCTCTTCTGCTTTTTTTGCAAGTTTAATGGGCAGATCCCAGTCAATTTTACAATCCGGATATCGTTCCAGTACTTTTTCTTCAATATTCTCAAAATCTTTTGCGGAAAAGTTTTTTAGCTTCTCAGGAGACTCCGTCCATACAAAGATGGTGTGGATGAACAATGGATGATCCTTGGAAGGAATATGCTTTTCTCCTTCAAAAAGCACGCCTTTATACGTCAATTGAAAGTTCTTTCGGGTATTGTTCTGTTCATCGATAATATAAAAAAGTTCTTTTGATTGGGCCAGCTTCAGTCTTCTCTTTGGATTTGCGACATATTTGACCAAGGCATAAATACAGTAAGCAAATAGAGCAAGCAATAAAATCCGGAGAACCATGATAAACATTGTGTGAAGGCACCTCCCTCATTGTGATGATCTGATGTAATACGTAGAGCATAGAAAAAGGTTTCACTTTTTCTAAAAGAAGTTTGTTAAAAAAGATATACCCGCTTTTTAAGTGAAATAGTCGTATGGTTGCCGTCAGGTTTTGTATAATAATAATGCAGGACAGATGAAGGAGGTTTTTGGAATCATGGCAAAATTGGATGAAACGTTAACCATGCTGAAGGAATTAACTGATGCAAAAGGCATTCCGGGAAATGAAAGAGAAGTCAGGCAAGTGATGAAATCATACATAGAACCATTTGCTGATGAAGTGACAACTGACCGGCTTGGCAGTTTAATTGCGAAAAAAACAGGTGCAGAAAACGGTCCGAAAATTATGATTGCCGGGCATTTGGACGAAGTCGGCTTTATGGTGACACAAATCACCGATAAAGGCTTTATCCGTTTTCAAACTGTCGGCGGCTGGTGGTCTCAAGTCATGCTGGCTCAGCGTGTCACCATCGTGACGAAAAAGGGAGAGGTCACAGGTGTTATCGGATCTAAGCCACCGCACATTTTATCTGCTGAAGCGAGAAAAAAACCGGTCGATATCAAAGAGATGTTCGTTGATATTGGGGCTTCAAGCCGTGAGGAAGCATTGGAATGGGGCGTACTCCCAGGTGATATGATCGTTCCGCATTTTGAATTCACGGTCATGAACAATGAAAAATTTCTTTTAGCAAAGGCGTGGGACAACCGTATAGGCTGTGCGATCGCCATTGATGTTTTGAGGAATTTAAAAGACACAGATCATCCAAACGTTGTGTATGGCGTTGGAACTGTCCAAGAAGAAGTTGGCCTAAGAGGAGCGAAGACCTCTGCGCACACGATACAGCCTGATATTGCTTTCGGTGTTGATGTAGGAATAGCCGGAGATACGCCAGGGATTTCTGAGAAGGAAGCGCAAAGCAAAATGGGAGAAGGGCCGCAGATTATTCTGTACGATGCATCTATGGTCTCCCACAAAGGACTTCGTGACTTAGTTGTCAATACAGCAGAAGAAGCAGGCATTCCATATCAATTTGATGCGATCGCCGGCGGAGGAACTGATTCCGGGTCCATTCATTTGACGGCAAACGGTGTTCCGGCGCTGTCCATTACCATTGCAACACGATACATTCATACGCACGCTGCCATGCTGCATCGTGACGATTATGAAAATGCGGTAAAATTAATCACCGAAGTCATTAAGAAGTTAGATCGGCAAACGGTTGACGATATTACGTACCAATAAAGATACGGAAGAATCCGCCTTGTGAGGCGGATTCTATTTTTTTGTCTGTACAAATTTTGGTGGAGTGACTACAATAAAGGAGATACCGAAAAATTCCTGAACCTGATCACGTACGAGATGCAGCTCATTTGTAAGGAAAGGAGGATTCAATTTCACAATTTGTAAGCGCTTTCTAAAATAAGGGAGGTTTGAAAAAATTGAAAAAGAAAAAAGCATGGAAACGGTTCTTTCACTTTTCGAGTGCTGCTCTGACGGCGGGTTTGTTATTGACTTCCGCTTCTCCGGCATCCGCTGCATTTTGGGGAGCATCTAATGAACTGCTTCATGATCCAACGATGATCAAAGAGGGAAGCTCGTGGTACGCGTTTGGAACAGGCCTTACGGAAGAAAGGGGGCTGCGGGTTCTCAAATCGTCGGATGCTAAAAATTGGACCGTGCAAAAATCGATTTTCAGCACACCTTTATCATGGTGGTCCACTTATGTGCCGAATTACGGCCAAAACCAGTGGGCACCGGACATTCAATATTATAACGGAAAGTACTGGCTGTATTATTCAGTTTCTTCTTTCGGAAAAAATGTCTCTGCCATAGGCCTTGCTTCTTCAACAAGCATCAGCTCGGGAAGCTGGAAAGACGAAGGCCTGGTGATCCGGTCGACGAGCTCCGATAATTATAACGCCATCGACCCGGAACTCACCTTTGACAAGGATGGCAATCCGTGGCTTGCGTTCGGCTCATTTTGGAGCGGAATCAAGCTGACCAAGCTGGATAAGAATACGATGAAGCCTACCGGATCGCTTTATTCCATTGCGTCGAGACCGAGTAATAGCGGAGCGCTGGAGGCTCCTACCCTCACGTATCAAAATGGTTACTACTATTTAATGGTTTCATTTGATAAATGCTGTGACGGGGTAAATAGTACGTACAAAATTGCTTATGGGAGATCTAAAAGCATAACAGGGCCTTATCTTGATAAAAGCGGAAAAAGCATGCTGGAAGGAGGGGGCACCATCTTAGATTCCGGCAATGATCAATGGAAAGGGCCTGGAGGTCAGGATATTGTAAATGGAAACATACTTGTGCGCCATGCCTATGACGCGAAAGATAACGGCATTCCCAAGCTACTAATCAATGATTTGAATTGGAGTTCGGGCTGGCCGTCCTATTAAACTGATAAGCCGGGTGAACACCTGGCTTTTTTTAAAAGAAAAGATTGACAGTATCCTACTGAATTACTATAATGAAGTTGTTCGTACAAATTAATGATAATTCACTAGTTTTTGTTTATTAGTACGTATCTATCAATTTAGAATTGGAAGCGTTTTATTTTATAAGAAAGGGGCAGTTAACATGCTTCAGACAAGAGATTATGAATTCTGGTTTGTAACAGGAAGCCAGCATCTATACGGAGAAGAAACGCTGCAGCTGGTAGACCAGCATGCAAAAAGCATTTGTGAGGGGCTTAGCGGCATTTCTTCCAGATATAAAATTAAGCATAAACCTGTTGTAACTTCCTCGGAAACCATCAGACAGCTGTTAAGAGAAGCGGAGTACAGTGAGACATGCGCCGGTATTATTACATGGATGCACACATTTTCTCCTGCAAAAATGTGGATAGAAGGCCTTTCCTCTTATCAAAAACCGCTTATGCATCTGCATACTCAATATAATCGCGATATTCCATGGGGTACGATTGACATGGATTTTATGAACAGCAACCAATCCGCACATGGCGACCGCGAGTACGGGTACATCAATTCTCGTATGGGGCTGAGCCGTAAAGTTGTCGCGGGCTATTGGGATGATGAAGAGGTAAAGAAAGAAATTTCTCAGTGGATGAATACGGCGGCTGCGTTAAATGAAAGCAGACATATCAAGGTTGCCAGATTCGGAGATAACATGCGCCATGTTGCAGTAACGGACGGAGACAAGGTGGGAGCGCATATCCAGTTCGGCTGGCAGGTTGACGGCTATGGCATCGGGGATCTTGTCGAAGTGATGAATGGAATTTCTGACGATGAGGTCGAAACACTTTATGCAGAGTATGACAAGCTTTATGTCATCAGCGAGGAAACGAAACGAGACGTAGCAAAGATAGCGTCCATTAAAGAACAGGCGAAAATTGAACTTGGTCTAACCGCTTTTCTTGAACAAGGCGGATACACGGCTTTTACGACTTCATTTGAAGTGCTGCACGGAATGAAACAGCTGCCTGGGCTGGCCGTTCAGAGGCTGATGGAAAAAGGCTACGGGTTCGCCGGAGAAGGTGATTGGAAGACGGCTGCTCTCGTCCGGATGATGAAAATCATGGCTGAAGGTAAAAGAACGTCCTTCATGGAAGACTATACGTACCATTTTGAACCTGGAAATGAAATGATTCTTGGCTCACACATGCTTGAGGTGTGCCCGACAGTTGCTTTGGATCAGCCGAAAATTGAAGTACATCCGCTGTCTATCGGAGGCAAGGATGACCCGGCGCGGTTTGTATTCAATGGCATCAGCGGATCAGCCATTCAAGCGAGTCTGGTTGATATCGGAGGGCGTTTCCGTCTCGTGCTCAATGAGGTAAACGGACAGGAAATCGAGAAAGATATGCCGAATCTGCCTGTCGCCCGCGTTCTCTGGAAGCCTGAGCCTTCATTAAAAACAGCGGCAGAGGCATGGATTTTAGCCGGCGGCGCACACCATACCTGCTTGTCTTACGAATTGACAGCGGAGCAATTGATGGATTGGGCGGAAATGGCGGGGGTTGAAAGTATCTTGATTTCTCGCGATACATCGATTCACAAGCTGAAACATGAATTGAAATGGAACGAGGCGCTTTACAGGCTTCAAAAGTAGAGAGGAGGATGTCACTTGGCTTACACAATAGGTGTTGATTTCGGAACATTATCAGGAAGAGCGGTGCTCGTTCACGTCAAAACTGGAGAAGAGCTGGCGGCGGCTGTCAAAGAATATCCACACGCCGTCATTGATACCGTCCTTCCCAAAACGGGTCAAAAGCTGCCGCGGGACTGGGCGCTTCAGCATCCGGCAGATTATCTGGAAGTCTTGGAAACAACGATTCCATCATTACTTGAACAGACTGGTGTTGATCCAAAAGAGATCATCGGGATCGGAATTGATTTTACGGCATGTACGATCTTGCCTGTCGACAGTGAAGGACAGCCATTATGTATGCTGCCGGAATTTGAAGAGGAGCCGCACAGCTATGTGAAGCTTTGGAAGCATCATGCCGCCCAAAAGCATGCTGATCGGCTCAATCAAATCGCCGAAGAAGAAGGAGAAGCTTTTTTACAGCGCTACGGAGGAAAGATTTCATCAGAATGGATGATTCCGAAGGTGATGCAGATTGCCGAAGAAGCGCCGCACATTTATGAAGCAGCTGATCGGATGATCGAAGCAGCTGACTGGATCGTGTATCAGCTGTGCGGCTCGCTGAAGCGAAGCAACTGCACAGCTGGTTATAAAGCGATTTGGAGTGAAAAAGCGGGATATCCTTCAGAGAATTTCTTTGAAAAACTTCACCCTGCAATGAAAACGATTACAAAAGATAAGTTAGCGGGATCGATTCACTCAGTAGGGGAAAAAGCAGGCGGGCTGACGGAAAAAATGGCACAGCTGACCGGTCTCCTTCCGGGCACAGCAGTTGCTGTTGCGAATGTTGACGCTCATGTTTCTGTTCCGGCTGTCGGTATCACAGAACCAGGAAAAATGCTGATGATTATGGGAACCTCAACATGCCACGTACTCTTAGGAGACGAGGTAAACATTGTGCCCGGCATGTGCGGGGTTGTGGACAACGGCATCCTTCCGGGATTTGCGGGGTATGAAGCCGGACAGTCCTGTGTGGGCGATCATTTTGAATGGTTCGTGAAAACGTGTGTCCCGCAAGCCTATAAAGACGAAGCGGAGAAAAAAAATGTCAGCATTCACGAGCTACTGAGCGAGAAGGCAA
The DNA here is from genome assembly GCF_038004745.1 of Bacillus sp. FSL R5-0434. NCBI lineage: Bacteria > Bacillati > Bacillota > Bacilli > Caryophanales > Bacillaceae > Bacillus > Bacillus sp. FSL R5-0434. Next base: position 2,817,426 of record NZ_JBBORV010000001.1, on the reverse strand, counting down.
ACATGCAGGCACCGGGTGAGAGCGGCCTCCTTGCCCTGGATTGGTGGAATGGAAACCGTTCAACTCTTGTTGATGCTGATCTAACGGGGATGCTGCTTGGCATGACGCTGCTGACGAAACCCGAAGAGCTTTACCGTGCGTTAGTTGAAGCAACAGCATACGGCACAAGGATGATTATTGAAACATTTAGAGAAAGCGGAGTGCCAATTGAAGAACTTTACGCAGCTGGCGGTATTGCTGAGAAAAACCCGTTTGTCATGCAGATTTATGCGGATGTCACAAACATGGATATTAAAATCTCAGGTTCACCGCAAGCCCCTGCCTTAGGATCTGCCATTTTCGGCGCGCTTGCGGCCGGTAAAGAAAACGGCGGCTATGATGACGTCACAGAGGCAGCGGCGCACATGGGGAAACTGAAAGATATTTCATATACGCCAAATGCTGAGCATGCCTCCGTATATGAAAAGCTATACGCTGAATATAAAGAGCTGGTTCAATATTTCGGAAAAGAGAATCATGTCATGAAGCGTCTGAAAACGATAAAAAATCTTCAATTTTCATCTGCCGCACAAAAGAATTCATAAAGGGTGATGAGCATGCTTGAAACGTTAAAAAAAGAGGTGCTGGCTGCCAACCTGAAGCTTCAAGAGCATCAGCTGGTGACCTTTACGTGGGGAAATGTGAGCGGTATTGACCGTGAAAAAGAGTTAATCGTCATTAAACCGAGCGGAGTCGAATACAGCGAGCTGACAGCCGATGACTTGGTTGTTTTGAATTTGGAAGGTGAGGTCGTAGAAGGCTCGCTCAAACCTTCTTCTGATACACCCACTCATGTTTATTTGTATAACGCGTTTCCAAATATCGGCGGGATTGTCCATACCCATTCTCAATGGGCGACAAGCTGGGCGCAAGCCGGAAGGGACATACCCCCTTTAGGCACGACACATGCCGATTATTTCGACAGTGCGATTCCGTGTACACGTGAAATGTACGATGAAGAAATCATTCATGACTACGAACTGAATACAGGCAAAGTGATCGCGGAGACCTTTCAGCATCATAAATACGAGCAGGTGCCGGGCGTGCTCGTTAATAACCACGGCCCGTTCTGCTGGGGCACAGATGCCTTAAACGCCATTCATAACGCGGTGGTGTTAGAAACGGTTGCGGAAATGGCGTATCACTCTATGATGCTGAACAAGAATGTCAACCCGATCAATACTGTTCTCCACGAAAAGCACTTTTATCGAAAACACGGAGCAAATGCGTATTATGGCCAGTCATAATCCCGCAGTATCACCGGCCGGTTTTCTGATTGACTTGGACGGTACCGTATTCAGAGGAAACGAACTGATCGATGGAGCAAGAGAAGCCATCAGTACACTTCGAAATATGGGAAAGAAAATCGTCTTTTTGAGCAACCGGGGAAATATCTCCCGTGCCATGTGCAGAAAAAAACTGCTTGGTGCCGGAATAGATGCAGATGTAAACGAAATTGTCCTGTCATCAAGTGTGACAGCAGCCTTTTTAAAAAGGAACTATCGTTTTTCAAAGGTATGGGTGCTTGGAGAACAGGGCTTGATTGACGAACTGAGGCTGGCAGGCGTCCAGACAGCAGATGAACCGAAGGAGGCGGATTGGCTTGTCATCTCGCTTCATGAAACACTCACCTACGAAGACTTGAATCAAGCCTTTAAAGCGGCCGCCGCAGGCGCTCGTATAATTGCCACGAACAAAGACCGCTATTTTCCTAATGAGGACGGGAATGCCATCGACGTCGCTGGAATGATTGGGGCGATAGAAGCTTCTGCTCAGGCGAAGACGGAGCTTGTCGTCGGAAAGCCGTCGTGGCTGATGGCGGAGGCTGCCTGTACTGCGCTGGGGCTTTCTGCACATGAATGTATGATTATAGGGGACAGCATTGAATCTGATATCGCAACGGGAAAGCTGTATGGCATGAAGAGCGCTTTAGTGCTGACTGGTTCAGCGAAACCGGGTGAACAGCGTTTGTATACGCCGGATTATGTACTGGAGTCGATTAAGGATGTAACCAAACTGGCTGAGGAGGGGATTCTGCTATGAATCATATCGCAGCTGACGTTCAGCGTGCTTTTGAACACGCGGGGGAGATGACATTTCCTGTAGAAGTAGAAGAAATTGTTCTAGAAAAACAAGCAGCCGATCGGTTGTTGGATTATGTAAAAAGAAAGAATGATCAGCGTATCGTCCTTGTCTGTGATCGGAATACGCACCGTATAGCGGGGATCGAGTTAGAAGATCGCTTGATAAAGGAAGGGCTTCAGGCGGAGTGTCTGATCATTCCGGAAAATGAAGCGGGAGATGTGGCGGCAGATGAACGGTCACTCATTCATGTGCTGGTCCATACGAAAAAATCAACAGATATCATGATCGCAGTCGGTTCGGGGACTATCCATGATATTGTGCGTTTTGCCGCCTTCCAGAGGGGGCTGCCGTTTATTTCTTATCCGACCGCCCCATCCGTTGACGGATTTACATCAGCCGGTGCGCCCATTATTTTATACGGTACGAAAACCACCATCCAAACGAAGGCCCCGTCCGCGCTGTTTGCTGATCTTGACATCTTAAAATCGGCGCCGCAGCCTATGGTGGCGGCTGGATTTGGGGATATGCTAGGCAAAATGACGTCTCTGGCTGATTGGAACATTTCTCATCAGCTCGCTGGTGAGCCATATTCATCAACAGGCGCAAAGCTCGTACAAGAAGCACTTGATGCCTGTATCGAAAACGCTGAAGACATTGCGATGAAAACGGAAACGGGCATCCGGGTCCTGATGGAGTCCTTGATTGTATCAGGACTTGTCATGCTGGCTTTGGATCATTCCCGTCCTGCTTCAGGAGGGGAGCATCATATTTCCCATTGGATTGAGATGGAATTAATGGAGAAAAAACGGCCTCAGATTCTCCATGGGGCAAAAGTGGGCTGTGCGGCCGTTTTATTGACTGACACGTACAGAAAGCTGATCCAAGCCGAAGGGCTGAACGAATTTTCTCCGCGTCAGCGGGAAGTCATTCAATCGGCTTATGAAACGCTGCCGGAAGGAAAAAAGCTGGCCGGCTGGCTGAAATCTGCCGGAGGCCCTGCGTATTTTGACGAAATCGGTGTCGGGCATGATTCCGTCAAAAATGCCTTCAGACACGCACACACCTTAAGAGACCGCTGCACCGGATTAAGGCTCATCAATGAAAACAAAACGCTTGTCAATCATGGTCTTTATGAATAGCCCGCACCTCGAATGGAAGGGGTAACATAGATGAAAAAGATGACTGTCTGTTTTCTTGCGCTCATGATGGTTTTGACATTATTTATCGCTGGGTGTTCAGCGGAACGGTCATCCGGTAAACCGGGTGAAACGGAGCTGACTTTTTGGACATTTAACGGACTTCATGAGCAGTTTTATGTGGAAATGGTGAAAGAGTGGAACAAGAAATATCCTGACCGTCAAATTAAACTGAATACGGTCGTCTATCCGTATGGCCAAATGCACGATAATCTGTCGATTTCCTTAATCGCCGGGGAAGGCGTGCCTGACATTGCAGATGTAGAATTGGCCCGGTTTTCAAACTTTCTGAAGGGCACCGATGTGCCGCTTGCCGATTTGTCCCCGCTTATTGAAAAGGACCGGGATAAATTCGTAGAGGCGCGTCTTACGTTGTACAGCAAAAACGGCAAGCTATACGGGCTGGATACTCATGTAGGAACGACAGTTATGTTCTATAACATGGATATTATGAAAAAAGCCGGCATCAACCCGGATGATATTAAAACATGGGATGATTACCGCAAAGCCGGACAGAAAGTGCGCAAAGCGACCGGAAAGCCAATGGGAACGGTGGAAACAAATGATTCAGCAACATTTTTATCAATGATTTCACAGCAAAACTCAGGGTATTTTGATAAAAATGGAAAGCTGATCCTGAATAATGACACCAACGTAAAAACGCTTCAGTATTTAAAAGACATGATTAATGATAAAACAATGATCGCTGCACCAGGCGGCGGGCATCACAGTGAAGAATATTACGGTTTTATGAACCAAGGCGGAGCGGCTTCTGTTCTGATGCCGATTTGGTATATGGGAAGATTCATAGATTATATGCCTGATCTGAAAGGGAAGATTGCCATTCGGCCGCTTCCGGCATGGAAAGAAGGAGGCGACCGTTCAGCGGGTTTGGGCGGCACAGCCACCGTTGTGCCAAAGCAGGCCAAACATGTCGAATTAGCGAAAGAGTTTCTCGCCTTTGCGAAGGGTTCTGAAGAAGGAAACAAAAAGCTTTGGAGTGTGCTCGGGTTCGATCCGCTTCGCTGGGATGTCTGGAGCTCCAAGGAATTGAAAGAGAAAAACCAATACACGGATTACTTCCAAAACGGAACAGGCATTTTTTCTGTGCTGCTCGATATCAAGGATGAAATCAATCCGATTTATTTACATGAGGATTTTGCCAAGGCTTCAGACCTTGTCAACAGAAGCGTATTATTCGACGCGCTCAAATCTCAGCAAAAGACGCCAAAACAAGCCTTGGACAGAGCGGCAGGTGAACTGAAACAGAAATAGAATCCCATTCAAAAAGTGAAAGCGGGGAGGTTCTCATGAAACCTGTGAAAACGGGAACGGCTCATCCCGTTCCTTCGGCTGCGAAAGAATCAGGCTGGCGAGGTATTTTTTATTCGAAAAAAGCGGCGCCTTATCTGTTTACAGCGCCATTTGTTTTATCCTTTCTTGTTTTTTTTCTATATCCCATCATTAGTGTCTTCATCATGAGCTTTCAAAGAATATTGCCTGGAGAGGTGACGTTTGTCGGGTTATCCAATTACACCGCTCTTAACAACCCGACGTTTTATACCGCCCTTTTTAATACGCTGGAATATACGTTTTGGACGCTGATTGTGCTGATTCCAGTTCCATTGCTGTTGGCCATATTCTTGAATTCGAAACTGGTCAAATTCAGAAACATTTTCAAATCAGCGTTATTTATACCTGCACTGACTTCTACCATTGTGGCTGGTATCATTTTCAGGCTGATCTTTGGAGAGATGGAAACATCTTTAGCCAATTCGATTTTATTGAAACTCGGCTTTTCACCGCAGAACTGGATGAACAATGAACATACCGGCATGTTTTTGATGGTGCTGCTTGCTTCGTGGAGATGGATGGGAATTAACATCCTTTACTTTTTGGCCGGACTGCAAAATGTGCCGAAAGAGCTGTACGAAGCCGCTGATATTGACGGAGCAAATACGTTGAAAAAATTTATGCACATTACGCTGCCGTTTCTGAAGCCTGTATCCGTCTACGTTTTAACCATCAGCATCATTGGCGGGTTCAGGATGTTTGAGGAAAGCTACGTCCTTTGGCAAAATAATTCCCCGGGTAATATCGGCCTGACGCTTGTCGGATATTTATATCAGCAGGGCCTTGCTTACAATGAAATGGGATACGGGGCGGCCATCGGCATTGTCCTTTTGATTGTCATACTTGTTGTCAGCCTGATTTCATTAAAACTGTCAGGCTCGTTTAAGGGGGAGGGGTAAATGTTGCAGCACAGTCCTCAGTTTCGGGTGTACAGAATCGCGCTTACTCTATTTTTTATCATGCTGAGCCTGTTGTATATTTTCCCGATTTTCTGTCTGCTTTTAGGATCATTAAAGCCGTCATCTGAGCTTTTGCGGGTGGGGCTGAATGTTGACATTGATCCAAAAGTGATGAGTCTTGATAACTATACATTTTTGTTTAACGGCGGCAGCATTTATTTTAAATGGTTTTTTAACAGCCTTGTGCTCGGTCTATTAACGACAGTGCTTACTCTGTTTTTCTCGTCGATGATCGGATACGGGCTAGCGGTTTATGAATTTAAAGGCAGAAATATCATTTTTGTTCTTGTGCTGATTATTATGATGGTTCCGCTGGAAGTGATGATGCTCCCGTTGTTTAAGCTTACAGTCGGACTGCATTTGATCGATTCGTATACGGGTGTCATTTTGCCGTTTATCGTTTCGCCGGTAGCTGTTTTCTTTTTCCGGCAATATGCACTTGGCCTTCCGAAAGACCTGCTGGATTCAGCAAGGATGGACGGATGTACGGAATTCGGCATTTTTTTCAGGATTATGGCGCCTCTGATGAAACCGGCATTCGGAGCGATGATTATTCTCCAGTCTTTAAACAGCTGGAACAACTTCTTATGGCCCTTGATTGTGCTTCGGTCGAAAGAAATGTTTACGCTTCCAATCGGGCTGTCCAGCTTGCTTAGCCCTTACGGAAACAACTATGACATGCTCATATCCGGCTCAGTATTTGCCATTTTGCCGGTGATTATCATTTTCTTGTTTTTCCAAAAATACTTTATCTCCGGCCTGACAGTAGGCGGAGTCAAAGGATAATGAAGGAGGAAACGTGTAATGAAAAAAGCGAGAGTGATTGTGGACAAAGAATATAAAATTGGTGAAGTCGACAAACGGATTTACGGGTCGTTCATCGAGCACATGGGGCGTGCTGTATACGAAGGCATATATGAACCTGATCATCCTCAGGCTGATGAAAACGGGTTTCGCAAGGATGTTCAGGCGTTAATCAAGGAATTGCAGGTTCCGATCATCCGCTATCCGGGCGGAAACTTTTTATCAGGGTATAATTGGGAGGACGGCGTCGGACCTGTCGAGAACCGCCCGAGACGCCTTGACTTGGCATGGCAAACGACAGAAACCAATGAAGTGGGAACGAATGAATTTTTAACTTGGGCAAAAAAGGTGAACACAGAAGTCAATATGGCTGTTAACCTTGGCACGAGAGGGATAGATGCTGCCCGCAATCTCGTAGAATACTGCAATCATCCGAAAGGCTCTTACTGGAGTGATTTGAGAAGATCGCATGGCTATGAACAGCCGTACGGTATCAAAACGTGGTGCCTGGGTAACGAAATGGATGGCCCGTGGCAGATCGGCCACAAAACAGCTGACGAATACGGACGGCTTGCCGCGGAGACGGCAAAGGTCATGAAATGGGTTGACCCATCAATTGAACTTGTTGCCTGCGGCAGCTCAAACAGCGGCATGCCGACCTTTATCGATTGGGAAGCAAAGGTGCTGGAGCATACGTACGAGCATGTCGACTATATTTCTCTCCATACGTATTACGGAAACCGGGATAACAATCTGCCAAACTATCTGGCTCGTTCAATGGATCTCGATCATTTTATTAAATCTGTTGCTGCAACCTGTGACTATGTAAAAGCAAAAACACGCAGCAAGAAAACGATCAATCTCTCTCTGGACGAATGGAATGTATGGTATCACTCAAATGAAGCTGATAAAAAAGTAGAACCGTGGATTACTGCGCGGCCTATTTTAGAAGATATTTATAATTTTGAAGATGCCTTATTGGTGGGCTCATTGCTCATTACGATGCTGCAGCACGCAGACCGTGTGAAAATCGCGTGTCTTGCACAGCTTGTAAATGTCATCGCGCCAATCATGACGGAAAAAGGCGGAGAAGCATGGAGACAGCCGATTTTTTATCCGTACATGCATGCTTCTGTCTACGGCAGAGGAGAGTCGCTGCAACCGCTTATTACTTCACCGAAGTATGACTGCTCTGATTTTACTGATGTGCCGTATGTTGACGCCGCAGTCGTATATTCTGAAGAGGAAGAAACACTGACGATTTTTGCGGTGAACAAAGCTGAAGATCAAATGGAAACTGAAATTTCGCTCAGAGGCTTTGAATCGTATCAAATCGCAGAGCATATCGTACTTGAGCATCCGGATATTAAAGCGACAAACCAGCATAACAGAAAAAATGTCGTCCCGCATTCCAACGGAACATCGTCTGTCAGTGAAAACGGCTTAACCGCACATTTCACGCCGCTTTCATGGAATGTGATCCGTCTGCAAAAACAATCATAATAGCAACATGAGCCGGAGATCTGTCTCCGGTTTTTTATTTTTTCTTAGTAAATATGATTCAGTACCTTGTAATGTTCAGTAGCGGATGTTACCATGTGAGGGATGGTGGAAAATATAAACAAAATTACGGGCCGCAGGGAGGATTTGATCATGAATGCTCAATTTAAAAAGGGAGCATTAGAGTTATGTGTGCTTGTATGTATTGCTGAAAAAGACCAATACGGATATGAGCTGTCTCAAAACATTTCCCGGTATATGGCTATTGCTGAAGGCACCTTATATCCTCTTCTAAGAAGACTGACGAAAGAGGAGTATTTAGAAACATATATGGCTCCGTCTTCTGAAGGGCCTGCCAGAAAATATTACACGTTGTCAAAGCTTGGTGTCATGCGAATGAAATTGCTGCTGGCAGAATGGGATCAGTTCACAGCATCCGTCAACCAAATCATTGATGCGGCAAGGGGAGGAGAACGATGAATCAAGAACAGTTTTTACAGGAGTTAAGCAAAGCGTTACAGCCGCTTTCTGAAGAAGAGCGGAATGAGATCTTATTTGATTTTGAGGAACATATTACCGAAGGGATGAAAGAAGGCAGGCCGGAAGCGAACATTATCAGGGAACTCGGCTCCCCAAAACAAATTGCAAAGGAATTGGTGCCAGATGTGACGGAAACTGCTCCAGCAGTGCAGCGCCCTAAGAAGAACCTCTTCCAGATGGCATGTTCAGCAGCAGCGATAAGCATCTTGAATTTGATTTTTGTGCTGGGACCAGCTATTGGCATTTTTGGAGTGTACGTAGGTTTCTGCGGGGCAGCGCTTGCACTCTCTGTATCACCAATTATGTTTGTCGGCATGGTGATGTTTCAAATGAATACGCACATGATGCTGGAGTTCTTTTTATCACTCATGTTTGGCAGTCTGGGACTGCTATCTTGTATAGGGCTGTGGCATATAGGAAAGCTGCTGTATAGCGTGAGTTTACGATATATCAGATATAATTTAAAGCTGGTGACGGGGGCGCAGACATGAAAAAAATCATAATAGGATTGATCGCAGTACTTGCAGTCGGGGTAATCGGAGCTGTCATCTCTGCAGCTGCCTCGGATTTTACAAAAGAAGAGGTGAAAGCTGCCGAAACTTATGATCCTGCAGATATTAAAAAAATTGAGGTAGCAACGAGCTCGATGAATGCAGAGGTCAAAAGCGGGCAAACGGATGATATTCAGGTAGCTGCTGAAGGACAAGTCAGTGATAAAAGCAAAAAGCTGTTCGATGTGACCCAAGATGGAAAATCATTAACAATCAATCAAATAGCACGCGAGAATATCATCTCTTTTATACCGTGGGGCAGCGAAAAGGATATGAAAATCACAATCACGATTCCGAAAAAGAAGTATGATGAGATAACCGTAACGACAACCTCTGGCGATATTCTGATAGAAAATGCGCAAACGGATCAATCAGCTGCTGACTCTACATCAGGAAATATTGAGCTGAAGCATACACGCATCGAAAACGAGCTGACGCTAAAAACAACGAGCGGAGATGTTCAAGCTGATCAAAATTCATTCGGCCAAGGTGAGGTAAAGACAACAAGCGGATCAATAAAAAGCAGCCGCACAACAGCTGAAAAGGTGAACTATAAGACAACTTCCGGGGATATTGATCTTCTTCAGGATCATCAGAACGAAGAGGTCGACATCGTCACTACGAGCGGAAGTGTGTCAGTAGGGTATCAGAAAGAACCTGCATCTTTGGCAGTGGATTTTCAGGCTGACTCAGGTGATACTGCGGTCAATCTCGACCACATCCTGTATAAAGAAAAGACAGAGCACCGTGTTGTAGGTTATGTAGGTGATCGCCCCTCTAACCGTTTAAAAGTTCGTACAACCTCTGGAGACATTGAACTAAACTAACTGCCTCAAGCCGGCCCATTCCAGCCGGCTTTTTTGAATAGGAAAAAATGACCGCTTTTTGCTCTGAAATTATGATATATTTATGAAAAACAGCAAAGGGGTTGGGGAGAAATGAATGCGGTTACAATTGTGATAGCGTCAATGTGTATATTGGCTATCGCCTATCGTTTATACGGAACATTTATGATGGTGAAGGTTCTCAAAGTGAATGATGATAAGCCAACGCCTGCACATGCGCTTGAGGATGGAAAAGACTATGTGCCTACAAATAAATGGGTCTCATTCGGTCATCATTTCGCGGCCATTGCGGCGGCCGGGCCGCTGGTCGGACCGATTCTCGCGGCGCAGTTCGGTTATTTGCCGGGATTATTATGGCTGTTAATCGGGGCGGTGATAGGGGGAGCCGTCCATGATATTGTTGTGCTGTTCGCGTCAATGCGTCAAAACGGAAAGTCGCTGTCGGAAGTGGCGAAGGATGAGCTTGGTCCTGTTGCCGGCTTTTGTACGGGACTGTCCATGCTGTTTATTATTACCATTACGATGGCAGGCCTGTCGATGGTTGTGCTGCACGCGCTTGAACGGAATCCGTGGGGGACATTTGCTGTAGGGATTACGATTCCGATTGCGATGGGTGTCGGCTTGTTTTATAAGAAAACAGGGAATTTAAAGCTGGCGTCTTCTATCGGTTTTCTATTTTTAATGGCTGGAGTGTTTATCGGCCCTTGGGTGCAGACTACCGCATTTGGTGATCTGTTAACCCTTGATACGAAAACGCTTGCAATCGCGTTGCCGATTTACGCTTTTTTTGCAGCGGCACTGCCGGTCTGGCTGCTGCTCGCACCGCGCGATTATTTAAGCAGTTTTATGAAAATCGGTGTGTTTATCGCTTTAATTGCGGGTGTGTTTGTCGTTAATCCGTCCATTCCATTTCCGGCTTTTACGGAGTTTATAAAAGGCGGCGGGCCTGTGCTTGCGGGTCCTGTCTGGCCATTCATCTCGATTACGATAGCCTGCGGCGCGATCTCGGGGTTCCATGCCTTTGTCGGTTCCGGCACCACGCCGAAAATGCTTAATAAATGGAGTGATATGAAGCCGGTTGCTTTCGGTGCAATGCTTGTTGAGTGCCTTGTCGGCATTATGGCGCTGATTGCGGCGACTGCTTTGCAGCCTGCAGATTACTTTGCGATCAACAGCACGCCTGAGGTTTTCCGTACGCTCGGCATGGATGTTGTGCATTTGCTTGAACTGAGCAGGGAAATCGGTTTGGACTTAGAAGGCAGAACAGGGGGAGCCGTCACGCTTGCGGTAGGAATGACTTATATTTTTACCGGAATTCCGTTTTTCAGCCATCTGGCCTCATACTTTTTCCAATTTGTCATTATGTTTGAAGCGGTGTTTATTTTAACGGCGATCGACGCCGGCACGCGTGTGGCACGCTATTTGATTCAGGACTTCTTCGGAGAGGCGTATAAGCCGCTGAAGAAAACGGACTGGATTCCCGGATCTGTATTTGCCAGTGCGCTTGCCTGCTTTATGTGGGGCTATTTGCTTTACTCAGGTGATATCGGATCCATTTGGGCGCTGTTTGGCGTTTCCAATCAGCTGATGGCTTCAGTGGGTCTGATTATCGGAGCAACCATTGTGCTGAAAATCGCCGACAAACGCCGTTACATCCTCACCTGCCTCATTCCGCTCGCCTATTTATATGTGACTGTGAATTACGCGGGCTATTGGATGGTGCGCTATGTGTATCTCAATCCAGACGCTGCGGGTTACAGTGTCCTGAATGGCGTTTTGTCTATCATCATGCTGCTGTTAGGATTCATCATTATCGTGGCGGCAGTGAAAAAATGGGCGCAGATGTGGAGAGATCCCAGCTTAAGAATGGAAGCCTCTATACCGGGATAAAAGGAAAAATGGAAACCTTAAGGAGGAAAAGAAATGAATTTATCAATGAAGTATATCATCCTGTATGTATCGGACAGCCAGCGCTCGATTCATTTTTATCAGCATATTTTGGGGCTGCCGATCCGCGCGGAACACGGCACATATGTAGAGTTTGATACCGGCTCCACCATTTTGGCGCTCAATACACGAGAAAGTGTCAAGGAAATGACGCCGTTAGATATACCGGAAACACCCGTTTCTTCACAAACATTTGAAATCGGGTTTGTCACTGAAAGTGTAGAAGCGGTCATCAAAAAAGTAAGAGAACACGGCATAACCATTATCGGGGAGCCTAAAGTGAAGCCATGGGGACAGACGGTCGCTTATATCGCCGATCCTGATGGACATTATATTGAAATTTGCAGTCCGATGGAATAAAGCACAAAGCCCAAAACAGAAATTGTTTTGGGCTTTCTTATGATGTTAGCGATCCGGCGGCTTCTAATAGCAAATCAGCAAGGTGAACAGCTCGGACCCTGTCGTTTAATCCCTCTCGTTCAATGCCGAGCTTCATCTGCAAAAGACATCCTGGATTGGCGGTTACAATGACCGCTGCTTCAGTTGCTTTGACAGCAGCCATTTTACTGTCCAGTATTTTCATTGACATGTCTGCTTCAACAATATTGTAAATTCCCGCTGATCCGCAGCAGCTGTCCGCTTTATCCATTTCTCTGAATTCAGCTCCCTTGATGCTTTGAAGAAGCTTTCTGGGCTCCGAAGATGTATGCATTACATTTCTCAAGTGGCATGAATCTTGATAGGTAATCAGTTTAGGTGTTTCAAGCTCCAAGTCTTTTTGGTGAAAATCAAGCTCAATCAAAACCGATGAAAAATCTTTTAGCTTCTGCACAAATGAAACAGCCCGCTCCGACCACTCGGGATCATCCTTCAGCAAATGGCCGTATTCAGTGAGAAAGGCTCCGCATCCGCCCGCGTTTGTAATGACAACATCTGCGTCTAGCGCTTCAAACGCGGCGATGTTTTGTTTCGCAAGCTCTTTTCCCGCATTTTTTTCGCCGCTGTGTCCATGCAGTGCGCCGCAGCATGCCTGCTCAGGCGGAATGACAATTTCACAGCCTGCCAGCTGCAGCAGTTTCAGCGTGGCATTGTTTGTCGGCAAAAACATCGTATCCATTAAACAGCCTGAAAAAAAGGCAACCCTTTTTTTAGCTGGGCCGACCGCCGGCAGTAAACGCGGCCGATGCTTCATTTCTTCACGTTTAGGCACATCCGGAAGAACGGCTTCCATCGTGCGCAAATGCTCAGGCAGAATGCGGAGCATGCCGGTTTTTCGCACAGCCGTCTGCAGCCCTGACCGCTGGTACAACCCAATGAGACTCACAGCCGAACGCATGCGGTTTTGATGCGGAAAGAGCTCCTGAAAAGCCGCTTTTCTCATAACACGCGCGCTGAGCGAGTGCTTTTTATTTTGGTGGATAATATCTCTTGCTTCCTCCAGCAGCTGTCCGTATTTAACGCCTGATGGGCATACCGGTTCACACGCGCGGCAGCCGAGGCAAAGAGACAGTGAACGCTCGACATCTTCATCCGGTTCAATCACACCGTCGGCGACTGCTTTCATTAAGGCGATTCGCCCGCGCGGCGAGTGAGATTCCTGAAAACCGGATTCGATATAGGTTGGGCAAGAAGGCAGACAGAAACCGCAGCGCATACAATTCAAAAGTTCGCTTTCATCCATACGCTCTTTAAACTCATGTTGGATCTGTTTCATTTCTTTTTCTGTTGTCATCTTTCCGTCACCACACGTTTTCTGGCATCTTTCGCAAACACTTTGCCCGGGTTTAAGATATTTTTTGGATCAAATGCCGCTTTCATTGCTTTCATTGCGGCGATGCCTTCTTTTTTCAGCTTCATTTCCAAGTAAGGCGCTTTCATGGCACCGACTCCGTGCTCCCCGGTAATCGTGCCGCCAAGCTCAATCGCTTTTTCAAAAATCTCGGCAAAAGCCTGTTCGACTCGCTCCATTTCATCTTTATTTCTTATGTCTGTCGTGCATGTCGGATGAAGGTTTCCATCCCCGGCATGGCCAAAGGTGCAGATCGAAATATCGTATTTCGCGGCAATGTCATTAATGGCTTTTACCATATTTGCGATTTCTGACCGCGGTACAGTCGCATCCTCCAAAATGGTGGTCGGCTTTAAACGGGCAAGTGCAGAAAGCGCTGAACGCCGGGCTTCAGTGAGGGCGAATGCTTCCTCATCTGTTTGTGCAGTTTGAACGGAGACGGCAGCGCCTTTTTTGCAAATTGCCTCAATGTTCTCCATGTCACGAGCCACGGTCTCAGCTGTCCCGTCCTGTTCGATCAAAAGAACCGCTTTCGCATTTGTCGGAAGGCCGATCTTGGCATAATCCTCAATCACCAAAAGGGTAGGCTGATCGAGAAATTCAAGTGTAGCCGGTATAATTTTTTCGGCAATAATGGCTGACACTGTTTGAGCAGCGGCATCAATATTTTCATAAAGGGCGAGCAGCGTCTTCTTTGTTTCTGGCTTCGGCACGAGTTTCAGAATCGCTTCTGTCACAATGCCGAGTGTCCCTTCTGAGCCGACAAAAAGGCGCGTGAGATCATACCCGGCTACATCCTTTGCAAGTTTTCCACCAGTGCGGATCATATCTCCGTTTGCCAAAACAACCTCCAGCCCGATGACGTAGTCACGGGTGACGCCGTATTTTAAGCCGCGGAGACCGCCGGAATTTTCATTGATGTTTCCTCCGATGGTTGATATTTTCATAGAACTCGGATCAGGCGGATAGAACAATCCCTTGCTTTCAACCGCACGGATTATATCTAAGGTAATAACGCCAGGCTGGACTGTGGCCGTCAAATTTTCTTCATCAATCTCAAGAATCTGATTCATATGCTTAAAGAGAAGAACAAGCCCGCCTTCAGTAGGGCACGTGCCCCCGCACAGGTTTGTCCCCGATCCTCTCGGAACAATCGGTACACGGTGCTCACTGCAAATGTTTAAAATACGTGATACTTCATGTGTATCTCTCGGCGCAATCACTGCATCCGGCATAGACTGAAATTGCGGTGTCGCGTCATATGAATACACGAGACGGCCGGCTTTCGAGTCATCATAGTTTTCCGGTCCGACGATTTGGATCAGCTGTTCTTTTACATCTTTGGTGATCATGTTCACCCATCCCCCTATCAAAAAACGCTTTCAATCTATTGTAAAAGAAAAAAAGCAAAGCTTTCCATGTAGGGACATACAAAAAATGAAACTGAAACTCTCTCTATTTTGTATCTTGACCTAAAAAGTAAAGCGCGACATACATCGTGACGATGTCCTCTGTACGCTGAAAACTTAAACCCGTCAGCTGTTCAGCCTTTGACAGGCGATAGCGGAGCGTGTTGATATGTATATGCATCTCTTCAGCCGTTTTTTTCAGGGACAAATCGTGATGGAAGAGAGTTCGTATCGTATTCATAAGCTCTTCGTTTCGGAGCGCTTCCTGGAGCACTCTTTGCGGAAATTCATGTCGTGTGCCCGGGCTGATCTCAGTCAGGCACATGTCAAGCTTAAGATCTTCCTCACATACTGCGGTTTTGCGTTTAAGGCTGACGGCCAGCGCTTTTTCAGCCTGTTCATATGACTGCGGCAGGCCGGAGCCGCTGACAGCCCTCCCAACGCCGGCAGCTGCGCGGCTGTTTCCGAGGCGTTCAGCCAATGAACAAATAAGCTGAATTTGCCGCAAAAGCTGCTCCTTTTGTTCATGGTTCGGCACTTCGTGATTAATCAGAATACGTTCATTTCCCCATCTGATGAATAGATCGGATGGAAACACTGATTTCCAGGCGCGTGCCATTTGATCAATATCGCCGGGAGACCATTCGTGCCCTTGAATGAGGATCATCTGGCGGAGGGAGGTAAGGTCAACGCCAAGAATCTGCGCCTTTTCGAGAAAACCCGGAGACCATTCTTTTAATTGCAGCCAGTCGATCATAAAGGATTCCAGCATTCTCTCGCGCCACTGGGTCTGCTCCAGATGCCACGATTCTTTAATGAACAGCTCTGTCATTTTCCTGAGCAGCTCCCCGTACGGCTGAATCTCAGCAGGTTCTCCCGTCAGTCCGAACACGGCGATGACATCACGCTCAGAAAATACGGGGAGGTTTAACCCCGCCTTTACCCCTTCGAGTCTCTTTTCATCTTCTTTTGTAATGATCACATTGCGTTTCTCTTTCGCGCAGATGAGCGCTCCTTCATGAAATAGCCCGACTCGCTCATCATTTGTGCTTGCGATAATGAGGCCGTCTGTGCTGACAATAATGACTTCACGTTCGTACATTTTTTTCACTTCGGCAATGATTTTTTTCGCTAACAGCGGTTGTAAAAACATGGCGGCGATCCCCCTCATGTTTTTATTATATAAGAAAAAAACCGGGCGCTGTCACCCGGTTTTGATGTGCTATTGGGCAGGTTTTAATCCGCCTTCCAGCGTCTTTAACATTTCTTGTTTCTCACTCTCAGATGCGTGCTGCCAAATGACTTCAAACAAAACGCCGAGTCCCGGAAGCATTTTTTCTTCACCGCTTTGAATCGCGTCCACAATTGTGTGTTCAAGCTGCTCCTGATCATTGCCGGTTACATTGGCAATGACGGCATGACGTAAATTAAGATCCATATGAAGCGCTCCTTTTTTCTAAAAATGTAATACGTATATTCTAACCCTGCACCCGGTTTATTATGTGCTGTTCTTGCGATATAATAACATCATGTTAAAAAAAGGAGAGCCACACAGACAGTGAAACAAATAGAATCGGCAAAAAACCAAAAAGTGAAGGATTGGAAAAAACTTCACACAAAAAAAGAACGAACAAAAACGAATACCTATTTGATTGAAGGAGAACATCTTGTTGAAGAAGCCTTAAAGAGCCCGGGCGCGGTGAAAGAAATTCTTGTCAAGGATGAAGCGGACATCCCGCCGAATCTTGATATGGGCATCCAGTGCTACGTGCTGAGCGAAGACGCGTTTTCAGCTGTTACAGAAACGGAAACACCGCAGCGGATCGCCGCTGTTTGCAATATGCCGGAAGAACATCTCGCGCCGCCTAAACGTGTGCTGCTGATTGACGCTGTTCAAGATCCGGGGAATCTCGGCACGATGATTCGCACGGCGGACGCAGCCGGTTTGGATGCGGTTGTGCTCGGTGACGGCACGGTGGATGCGTTTAACGGAAAAACGCTGCGATCCGCGCAAGGCTCCCATTTTCACATTCCTGTTGTGAGAAGAAATTTACAATCATACGTGGATGAATTAAAAGCAGAGGGCGTAAAAGTGTACGGCACAGCACTGCAAAACGGGGCGCCTTACCAGGATATCTCACCATCCGGTTCATTTGCTTTAATCGTCGGAAATGAAGGGGCAGGGGTGGATACCGGATTGCTGGAAAAAACAGATTTAAACCTGTACGTCCCGCTGTACGGGCAGGCTGAATCACTGAACGTTGCAATTGCGGCGGCTATCCTGATGTACCACTTGCGAGGATAGTGTTGCGCCGAGCGGAGTATTTCACTATAATAGAACATAATATTTGAAAAACCGTGACAGAGGATCTCGATTTCTGATCAACTGCCTTCCAGGGAGAAAATGCCGCAGACTGAGAGCATTTTTAAAGCAGCCAGAAATTGGTTTCACCTCTCGAGTTGTCACCGGGACCGCGCACCTTGCGCGTAAAGGTGAACCGGAATCTGATTCCGTTATGTCAATGAAGCTGACGACAGCATCAGTCTGTCTGAAATAAGGGTGGTACCGCGGCCACAACTCGTCCCTTGTCCTATAAGGGGCGGGTTTTTTTGTTTTTTAAAGACATATAACGGTTTGTTTACATAAAAGGAGGATGCAAAATGGAAGAAAAGCTAAAACAGCTGGAACAAGAAGCTTTAGATCAAGTAGAAGCGGCAAGCTCATTGAAGGTTGTCAATGATATTCGGGTTCAATATCTCGGAAAAAAAGGGCCGATCACAGAAGTGCTGCGCGGAATGGGCAAGCTTTCTGCGGAGGAGCGTCCGAAAATGGGCGCTCTTGCCAATGAGGTAAGAGAACGAATCGCCAATGCGATTGCAGCTAAAAACGAAAAGCTTGAGGAAGAAGAAATGAAACAGAAGCTTGCGGGACAGACAATTGACGTTACACTCCCGGGTAATCCTGTCGCAATCGGCGGACGCCATCCGCTCACTGTTGTCATTGAAGAAATTGAAGATCTATTTATCGGCATGGGCTATACCGTTGAAGAAGGCCCTGAGGTCGAGACGGACTACTACAACTTCGAAGCGCTCAACCTGCCGAAAGAACACCCTGCCCGCGATATGCAGGACAGCTTTTACATCACAGAGGAAATGCTGATGAGAACGCAAACCTCTCCTGTTCAGACGCGAACGATGGAAAAGCACAAAGGCAAAGGGCCTGTTAAAATCATTTGTCCTGGAAAAGTATACCGCCGCGATAATGATGACGCGACGCACTCTCACCAATTTATGCAGATTGAAGGGCTTGTTGTTGATAAAAACATCAGCATGAGTGATTTAAAAGGAACTCTTGAACTGGTTGCGAAAAAAATGTTCGGGCAAGACCGCGAAATCAGACTTCGCCCAAGCTTCTTCCCGTTTACCGAGCCTTCAGTAGAAGTAGACGTAACGTGCTTTAAGTGCGGAGGAAACGGCTGCTCTGTATGTAAAGGAACAGGCTGGATTGAAATCCTCGGCGCCGGCATGGTTCACCCGAATGTGCTGGAAATGGCCGGTTTTGATCCGAAGGAATATCAGGGCTTTGCGTTCGGAATGGGTGTTGAGCGCATCGCGATGCTGAAATACGGCATCGATGATATCCGCCACTTCTATACAAACGATGTCAGATTTATTTCGCAGTTTAAACAGGCGTAAGAGGAGGATGCTAGAATGTTTGTTTCTTATAAATGGTTAGAGGATTATGTTGATTTAAAAGGCATGGATCCGGCTGTTCTTGCTGAGAAAATAACAAGAGCCGGTATTGAAGTTGAAGGAATTGAGTATAAAGGAGAAGGCATTAAAGGCGTTGTCATCGGCCATGTGCTGGAGCGCGAACAGCATCCAAACGCCGATAAGCTGAATAAGTGCCTTGTAGATATCGGAGCTGAGGCACCCGTCCAAATCATTTGCGGCGCGCCAAACGTGGATAAAGGGCAAAAAGTTGCAGTCGCTACAGTCGGAGCGGTGCTGCCGGGCAATTTCAAAATCAAAAAAGCTAAGCTTCGCGGTGAAGAATCAAACGGCATGATTTGTTCTTTACAAGAGCTCGGTATTGAGAGCAAGCTTGTGGCGAAGGAATATGCGGAAGGCATTTTCGTTTTCCCAAATGATGTTGAAGCAGGAAGTGATGCGTTAGCTGCTTTACAGCTTGACGATGCTGTCTTAGAGCTCGGTTTAACACCGAACCGCGCCGATGCGATGAACATGCTTGGTGTTGCTTATGAGGTTGCAGCGATTTTAGACACAGAGGTAAAGCTTCCGCAAGCGGATTACCCAGTCGCTTCAGAACAAGCGTCAGACTACATTTCTGTCAAAGTTGAAGACCAGGAAGCAAATCCGCTGTATGCAGCAAAAATCATTAAAAACGTAAAAATTGCTCCGTCACCGCTTTGGATGCAGACGAAACTGATGAATGCAGGCATTCGACCGCATAACAACGTCGTGGATATCACAAACTTTGTTTTATTGGAGTACGGACAGCCGCTTCACGCGTTTGATTATGACAGATTTGGCTCTAAGGAAGTCGTAGTCAGAAAAGCTGTTGAAAATGAAACAATCTTAACACTCGACGATCAGGAACGAAAACTGTCTGCTGATCACCTTGTCATTACAAACGGGTCGAAAGCACAAGCCGTTGCTGGTGTTATGGGAGGAGCAGAATCAGAAGTTCGGGAAGACACAACAACGATTTTGCTTGAAGCTGCGTTCTTCAACGGGCAGACGGTTCGCAAGGCTTCAAAAGATCTTGGTTTGAGAAGTGAATCGAGTGCAAGATTCGAAAAAGGCATTGATCCTGCGCGTGTTCGTCTTGCGGCAGAACGAGCCGCACAGCTGATCCACCTGTATGCCGGCGGTGAAGTGCTTGCCGGAACTGTTGAAGAAGACCATCTCACAATCGAAGCGAACAACGTTCATGTATCGGCTGAAAAGGTGAACAGCGTTCTCGGCATGACGATCAGCAAAGAAGAACTGATCAGCATTTATAAGCGTCTTGGCTTTACTGTCGGAGAAGCAAATGACTTGCTCGTTGTGACTGTTCCGTCACGCCGCGGTGACATTCGCATCGAAGAGGATTTGATTGAAGAAGCGGCAAGATTGTACGGCTACGACAACATTCCGTCCACACTTCCTGAAACAGCGGGAACAACAGGCGGATTGACGCCTTACCAGGCAAAACGCCGTAAAGTCAGACGTTTCCTTGAAGGAGCCGGCTTGTCACAAGCGATTACCTACTCATTAACAAACGAGAAAAAAGCGGCGGCATTTGCGATTGAAAAATCATTTAACACTGTCCTTGCGCTTCCGATGAGTGAAGAAAAAAGCATTCTCAGACACAGCCTTGTTCCGAATCTGCTTGAATCCGTTTCTTACAACCTGGCAAGACAAACTGATTCGGTTGCATTGTACGAAGTCGGTTCCGTTTTCCTGACGAAGGAAGAGGATACAAAACCTGTTGAAACGGAGCGCGTGGCAGGAGCGGTAACC
Organism: Bacillus sp. FSL R5-0434; assembly: GCF_038004745.1. Taxonomy (NCBI): domain Bacteria; kingdom Bacillati; phylum Bacillota; class Bacilli; order Caryophanales; family Bacillaceae; genus Bacillus; species Bacillus sp. FSL R5-0434. The sequence continues at coordinate 2,796,883 of NZ_JBBORV010000001.1, read as the reverse complement.
GGTTTATGGCGCAAGCATCTGTGGCAGGGCGAGAAAAAACCGGTCGATTTCTTTGTCGCAAAAGGAATTGTTGAAGGGCTGTTAGATAAACTGAACGTCCTGGGTAGCATTGAATTTGTGCAATCAGAAAGAAAACAGCTGCACCCGGGCAGAACTGCGAACATTCTTTTAAACGGTTCTCTTATCGGCTTTATTGGCCAAGTCCATCCTTCACTGGAAAAAGAACTGGATATTAAAGAAACGTACGTGTTCGAACTTGATCTTCACACGCTGCTTACAGCAGACACGGCGCCGCTCGTGTACACGGCGATTCCGAAATATCCGTCTGTGACACGTGATATCGCGCTGGTGACGGATAAATCAGTGACAAGCGGCCAGCTCGAGAGCGTCATCAAAGAGGCGGGCGGCAAGTTTCTGAAAGAAGTAACCGTCTTTGACGTCTACGAAGGAGAGCATATGGAGGAAGGCAAAAAGTCAGTCGCTTTCTCACTCCAATATGTAAACCCGGAGCAAACGCTGACTGAAGAAGAAGTGGCAAAAGCGCACGACAAAGTGCTGAAAGCGTTGGAAAACACTTATCAGGCCGTATTGAGAGGCTAATAAAAAAGCTTGCAGATATTCTCTGCAAGCTTTTTTCTATGAACGTTTTTTATCCGCCAGGCGCTGCGCTTTCTGCGTATTGGCAAAATGGAGTTTTGTAAAGGTTCGGAGAGCGGATAACCCTTTTTTGAGAATCAGTTTGGCGGCCGCTTCATCTACATGAGGGCCGGCCCCTTTCGGCAGTGTCATTCCCGCCTCGCGCGAAAGCTTATCCATTTCCATTAAAAAGGAATATCTCGCAATAATCGATGCAGCAGCCACTGACAGGTGAATGCCTTCGGCTTTTGTGCTGAAATAGGTGCGCTCCTGTACAATGTCTCTTCCCTTTAAATGGTTGTAGTAGACGCCGGGCTCGGCGAATTGGTCGATCAGAATCGCCTCAGGTTTTACTCCGTCCATTTTTCGCAAAAGATGGGTTATGGCCTGATTATGCAAGAGAGCTTTCATTTTTCCCTGACTCATGCCTCGTTCCTGCATGCTGTTGTACTTTTCGTTTTTTAAAACGAGCAGGCTGTACGGAATGGTTTTGATCAGGCTTCGGGCGATCTCAATGATTTGCGGGTCCTTTAGGTGTTTAGAATCCTTCACACCGAGTTCCTTCATTAAAGAAAGCTTTGTTTTGTCAACGTATGCGCAGACAACCGTCATTGGGCCAAAGTAATCTCCGGTTCCAACCTCATCAGAGCCGATGACAGACATGCCTGCGATGTCTGTTGGAGGGGCGTAGCGTGAATCAGCCGGCTTTTTTGCCGTTTTTTTCTTTTCCTGCGGCTCAGCAGTTCCCCAGCGGGCAGATTCTGCCTCTGCGTTTTTGCCCTGAAACAATACCTTCCCTGACTTATAAGCTGTAATGGTACAGCCTGCCGGTTTTGCCTGGAAAATGGCACCCTGCGGCACAGATGCAGTAAGTGAACTGTTATACGCTGTTTTCATTTGGTCAATAGCAGACATTGGTACTTTTATCACAGAATGGGACACGTAATAATCTCCTTTTTTTACACGATTCACTGTATCTACCAGTGTATCATAACAGCGGGAGGCTCGTCTTTCCATTCATTTAATAAACGTGTTATGATAGGAACTAGGATTCTCACGGAATGGAGGAGAAACGTTGTCTGACGGCAAAAAAACGAAAACAACCGTTGACATTTACGGCCAGCACTTCACTATGATCGGTGAAGAAAGCAGAGCCCATATGAGATATGTGGCTGGAATTGTTGATGATAAAATGAGAGAAATTAATCAAAAAAATCCATATCTTGATATAAATAAACTTGCAGTGCTGACAGCGGTAAATGTGGTGCATGACTATGTGAAATTAAAAGAGCAATATGAAAAACTGGAGCGTCAGCTTAAAGAAAAGGATTGAACAACTATGCTAGATATCATCATCTTAATCTTGCTCCTGATGGGGACTTTACTGGGATTAAAACGCGGTTTTATCCTCCAGTTTATCCGCTTGACGAGCTTTATTCTTTCGATCGCGTTTGCGTCTTTATTCTATAAAAATGTCGCACCGCATTTGAAGTGGATTCCCGCGCCCGATTTTTCAGCGGGACAGCCGGCGTTTTCTTTTTTCTCGGGAAATCTGGAAGCAGCCTACTATAATGCGATTGCGTTTGTCGTTCTATTTATTATCGCTAAAATCTTACTGAGAATCATCGGCTCATTCCTAAGTATTGTAGCGGGCATTCCTGTGATTAAACAAATCAACCAAATGCTCGGTGCCGTTCTCGGTTTTATGGAAGTCTATTTATTTACATTTGTGCTGCTGTATGTTGCTTCCGTACTTCCGATAGACGGCTTACAGCAAATGATGGGGCAATCGTCTCTCGCAAATGTCATGATCAACCATACACCGTATTTGTCAGGGCTTTTACAGGAGCTTTGGACGCAATACGGAGGATAAAAAACTTCTCTTGTCCGGAGAAGTTTTTTTCAAGTATGATGGAAACATATGTGAACGTCTGGGGGTTATTCTATGCATAAAAAAGATATTATCCGGCTGCTGGAAACCATTGCAGTCTACATGGAACTGAAAGGGGACAACCCGTTTAAAGTTTCCGCATTCCGAAAAGCAGCGGCAGCCCTGGAACAGGATGACCGCAGTTTATCAGAAATGGACGACATGATGTCACTGTCCGGTATCGGAAAAGGCACGTACAGCGTCATAAAAGAATATATAGATGAAGGAAAGTCAAGTACGCTCGAATCACTGCAGCAGGAGGTGCCGGAAGGGCTGGTGCCTTTATTGAAGCTCCCGGGGCTCGGCGGCAAAAAAATCGCAAAGCTGTATAAAGAGCTTGGCGTACATGATGCAGAATCATTGAAGGAAGCTTGCGAACAGCAGAAAGTCCAAGGGCTTGCGGGATTCGGCAAGAAATCCGAAGAAAAAATATTACAGGCGCTCGGAGAAGCCGGAAAACAGCCTGAACGTTTTCCGATCGGCTATGCGCTCCGGGTCGCGCGGGAAATTGAAGAGCATCTTTCTCAATTGACAGACATCATCAAATATTCCCGTGCCGGAAGTCTCCGCAGAGCACGCGAAACCGTCAAAGATCTGGATTATATTATTGCGACGGATCATCCCGCTGAAGTAAGAGAGCAGCTGCTTGCGCTGCCAAACATCAAAAGCGTCATTGCCAGCGGGGACACGAAGGTATCGGTCATTCTTTCCTTTGAATATGAAACAAGTGTCGATTTCCGTCTCGTGACGGAAGAACAATTCCCGACAACTCTTCATCATTTTACGGGATCGAAGGACCACAATATCAAAATGCGGCAAATTGCAAAAGAACGCGGCGAACGGATCAGTGAGTACGGCGTCGAGACGGTTGAAACAGGAGAAATCAAAACCTTCCCGAGCGAACGGGAATTTTACGCACACTTCGGCTTGCCGCTGATCCCGCCGGAACTCCGTGAAAGCGGGCAAGAGGTGGAAACCTACAACGACAGAATTGAACTCATAGAGCACGATCAAATCAAAGGCGACCTTCACATGCACTCCACATGGAGCGATGGCGCCTTTTCGATCAGGGAAATGGCTGAAGCATGCATGAAAAAAGGCTATCAGTACATGGCCATCACTGATCACTCGCAATATTTAAAGGTCGCCAACGGGCTGACTGCTGAAAGGCTCAAGCAGCAGGCGAAAGAAATTGACGCGCTGAATGCTGAGTTTGAGAGCTTCCGTATTTTTAAAGGCGTTGAGATGGATATTCTTCCTGACGGCACACTTGATTATGATGACGATGTGCTGGCGGAAATGGATCTGGTCATTGCATCCATCCATTCAAGCTTTAATCAGCCGGAGCACGTCATTATGAAGCGGCTTGAGACGGCACTGACCAACAAGCATGTTGACATTATCGCCCATCCGACCGGACGCCTCATCGGCAGACGTGCCGGTTACGAAATCGATATCGACAAACTGATTGAGCTCGCGAAGAAAACAAATACGGCGCTTGAACTCAACTCTAACCCTGCGCGTCTCGACCTGCGGACAGAGCATTTAATCAAAGCAAATGAACAAGGGGTTACATTGGTCATTAATACCGATGCCCATAACATCGAGATGTTAAACGATATGAAAACCGGCGTCACTGCCGCGCGCAAAGGCTGGACGGAAACGAAAAACGTCCTGAATGCCCGGTCGCTTGAAGACGTACAGGCATTCCTGAAGCGCAACGATTAAGTAAGGAGGCTCACACAACCGTGCAGCAAAAAGTATTATCATCTCTTGAATTCCATAAAGTGAAAGAACAGGTAATCGAGCACGCCGCTTCATCGCTCGGAAAAGAAATGCTTCTCCAGCTAAAGCCTTCTGCTTCGATTGATGACATCAAAAAACAGCTGGATGAGGTAGATGAAGCCTCTGCGATCATCCGGCTGCGAGGCCAGGCACCGTTTGGCGGCCTTACCGATATCAGAGGGGCATTAAGACGGGCGGAAATCGGCAGCGTTCTCAGTCCCTCGGAATTCACTGAAATATCAGGACTGCTTTACGCAGTCAAACAAATGAAACACTTTCTCGGACAAATGGCTGAAGACGGAGTCGACATTCCGCTGATGCAGCAATATACTGAACAGCTCATTACACTGCCCGATTTAGAACGAGAAATTAATTCCTGCATAGATGATCACGGCGAAGTGCTTGATCACGCGTCAGAAACGTTAAGAGGAATCCGCACGCAGCTCAGAACGCTCGAATCGAGAATCAGAGACCGGTTAGAGTCCATTCTGCGTTCCTCCTCTGCTTCGAAAATGCTGTCTGATACGATTGTTACAATCCGAAATGACCGCTTTGTTATCCCGGTCAAACAAGAGTACAGATCAAGCTACGGAGGCATTGTGCATGACACCTCTTCTTCTGGCGCGACTCTGTTCATTGAACCGCAGGCGATTGTAGATATGAACAACTCGCTTCAGCAGGCGAAAGTGAAAGAAAAGCAAGAAATTGAACGGATTTTACGCGTGCTGACAGAGCATACGGCGGAGCACACAGAGGAGCTTTTTCAAGATTTGCAAGTCCTGCAGACGCTTGACTTCATTTTTGCAAAAGCGAAATACGCAAAAGCGGTCAAAGCTACAAAACCGACCATGAATGACAGCGGATTTGTCCGTCTGAAAAAAGCGCGCCATCCATTGCTTCCGCCTGATCAGGTGGTCGCCAATGACATCGAGCTGGGCGGCGATTTTTCAACCATCGTGATTACAGGACCGAATACCGGGGGGAAAACAGTTACTTTAAAAACACTGGGGCTGTTGACCTTAATGGCGCAATCGGGTCTTCATATTCCGGCAGATGAAGGATCGGAAGCCGCTGTATTTGAGCATGTGTTCGCTGATATCGGCGATGAACAGTCGATCGAGCAAAGCTTAAGTACATTTTCTTCCCATATGGTGAACATTGTCGGCATTTTAAAACAAGTCAACGAAAACAGCCTTGTGCTCTTTGATGAACTGGGCGCGGGTACAGACCCGCAAGAAGGCGCGGCACTCGCCATGAGCATCTTGGATGAAGTCCACCGCACCAATGCCAGAGTATTAGCGACGACGCATTATCCTGAGTTAAAGGCGTATGGCTATAACAGAGAAGGCGTCATGAACGCCAGTGTCGAATTTGACATTGAGACCCTTTCACCAACCTATAAGCTCTTAATCGGTGTGCCGGGACGAAGCAACGCCTTTGAAATTTCTAAACGGCTCGGGCTTCCGGACCATATTATCGGGCAGGCGAAATCAGAAATGACGGCCGAGCATAATGAGGTCGATACGATGATTGCGTCTCTTGAACGAAGCAAAAAACGGGCGGAAGAAGAGCTTTCTGAAACAGAGGCGTTCAGAAAAGAAGCCGAAAAGCTGCATAAAGAGCTGCAGCAGCAAATCATCGAACTCAACAGCAAAAAAGACAAATTGATGGAAGAGGCCGAACAGCAGGCGGCTGAAAAAGTTAAAGCGGCCACAAAAGAAGCTGAAGACATCATTCACGAATTACGCTCGATTAAAAAAGAACACAAGTCCTTCAAGGATCACGAGCTGATTAACGCGAAGAAACGGTTAGAAGGCGCTATGCCGACCTTTGAAAAGTCCAAAAAACCGGAAAAACCGAAAACGCAAAAACGCGTCTTGAAGCCGGGGGATGAAGTAAAAGTCCTTACTTTCGGGCAGAAAGGAACATTGCTTGAAAAAACCGGCGGCAATGAATGGAATGTTCAAATCGGCATTTTAAAAATGAAAGTGAAAGAAAAAGACCTTGAATTTATCAAATCGGCTCCGGAACCAAAAAAAGAAAAACTCATTACGGCGGTTAAGGGCAAAGATTACCACGTATCGCTTGAACTTGATCTTCGCGGCGAGCGCTATGAAAATGCCCTCAGCCGTGTTGAAAAATACTTGGATGACGCGGTGTTAGCGGGATATCCAAGAGTGTCCATTATTCACGGCAAAGGTACCGGCGCTTTAAGAAAAGGCGTGCAGGATCTCCTGAAAAATCACCGCAGCGTTAAAAACTCCCGTTTCGGTGAAGCTGGTGAGGGAGGATCAGGCGTTACAATTGTTGAACTAAAATAAAAGGGAGTATGGCCATGAGTGATTTTTGGGAAAACGAGCTTGTGGAAATCGCGGCGTATTACAGTGTCGCGGTTCTCTGCCTCGTCCTCTTTTTGACTGTGTTTGAGCTGGTGACAGCTTATAAAAACTGGGAAGAGATTCAAAATGGAAATCTCGCTGTGGCAATGGCAACAGGCGGGAAAATTTTAGGGATAGCAAATGTGTTCCAGCACTCCATCTCTCAGCACAATTCTCTGCTGCAAATGATCGGCTGGGGTGTGTACGGATTTGTTATGCTTTTGATCAGCTACTTCATTTTTGAGTTTTTGACACCGCGGTTTAAAATTGATCAAGAAATTGAAAATGATAACCGGGCTGTCGGCTTTATTTCATTTGTCATTTCTGTCGGGCTCTCATTTGTTGTGGCAGCCGGAATATAAGGGGACGGAGAATAGATGGAAAAGCTTGCAAAAATACTGCTCGCCGCGGCGGGAATCTTTTTGTTGATTGGTCTTATTTATCTGTTCGTAAGATGAGAAAAAGAAAGATTTTCCTTTCTTTTTCTTTTTTTTGCCGTCCATCTGCTATAATAATAGGGTGAACTCTAAAATCGAAAGGGGAGGTTTTATGCAGTCTCAAAAGCCGTGGCTTGCTGAGTATCCCGACGAAATCCCGCATGAGCTTCCGTTGCCGAACCAAACCCTGCAATCCATCCTGACAGACTCCGCCGCAAGATTCCCTGACAATACAGCCGTATCTTTTTTCGGAAAGAAACTCACCTTTCATGACATTTTGACAGATGCTCTTAAACTCGCAGCTTTTCTGCAGCAACATGGCCTGCAAAAAGGAGACAGAGTGGCTGTCATGCTGCCCAACTGTCCGCAATCCATCATTTCCTATTATGGGGTGCTGTTTGCCGGCGGTATCGTGGTGCAGACAAACCCGCTCTACACCGAGCATGAGCTCGAATATCAGCTGAGAGACGCAGAGGCCAGTGTGATCATCACCTTGGATTTGCTTTTCCCGAAGGCAATAAAAATGAAAACGTTATCAATCGTGGATCAGATATTGGTAACGAGTATAAAAGACTATTTGCCATTTCCAAAAAATATTCTCTATCCGCTTACGCAAAAACAAAAAGTGCACATTGATTATGATGAAAACGACAATATTCATACCTTTGTTTCAAGCATGAAGCGGGAAAAAACAGAACTGATCACAATTCCGGACATTGACCCTGAACATGATATTGCCGTTCTGCAATACACTGGGGGTACGACGGGAGCGCCCAAAGGAGTCATGCTCACGCACAGAAATATTTTAGCCAATACCGAAATGTGTGCGGCTTGGATGTACAACGTAAAGGAAGGCGATGAAAAAGTGCTTGGCATTGTCCCATTTTTTCACGTCTATGGGCTGACGGCAGTGATGAATTATACGATTAAACTAGGATTTGAAATGATCCTGCTTCCCAAGTTCGATCCGCTGCAAACGCTCAAAATCATCGATAAACAAAAACCGACACTGTTTCCCGGCGCGCCGACGATTTACATTGGCCTCTTGCATCATCCCCAATTACAGCAATACGATCTGTCATCCATTAAAAGCTGCCTCAGCGGCTCAGCCGCTCTTCCTGTCGAGGTGAAGCAGCAATTTGAAAAGCTGACTGGCGGAAAGCTTGTGGAGGGATATGGTTTATCCGAGGCATCTCCGGTGACACACGCTAATTTTATTTGGGGAAAAAACAAACCCGGCAGTATCGGCTGTCCCTGGCCTAATACAGACGCAGCCATTTACTCTGAAGAGACTGGCCATTTTGCCGCTCCGTATGAGCATGGTGAGATCGTCGTAAAAGGCCCGCAGGTCATGAAGGGGTACTGGAACAAGCCGGAGGAAACGGCTGCTGTCTTAAGGGACGGGTGGCTTTTTACCGGAGACATGGGCTATATGGATGAAGATGGATTTTTCTATATTGCCGACCGGAAGAAGGACATCATTATCGCAGGCGGCTATAATATTTACCCGCGGGAAGTTGAAGAAGCGCTGTACGAACATGAAGCGATTCAGGAAATTGTCGTTGCAGGCGTGCCTGATTCGTACAGAGGGGAAACGGTAAAAGCGTTTGTCGTGTTAAAGAAAGGCGCACAAGCCGACGCAGCAGAACTGGACGCTTTCGCCAGAGCCCGTCTCGCACCCTATAAAGTGCCGAAAGCCTATGAATTCAGAAAAGAGCTTCCGAAAACAGCGGTTGGGAAAATTTTAAGAAGGCGTTTACTTGAAGAAGAAACCGAAAATCATCATATCAAGTAACAAATAGAGCCAGAAAAAGAGAACATTTATGAATAAACTTGACAAACCGGAAAATCCTTCTTATCATAAAATTATGAATGAATAGTCATTCATTTCTATAGGAAGGAACGATGAAAATTGAAGCAAAAACGGCCAAAGTATATGCAGATTATTGATGCAGCAGTTGAAGTAATTGCGGAAAACGGCTACCACCAGTCACAGGTATCTAAAATCGCCAAACAAGCCGGAGTAGCGGACGGCACCATCTATCTTTATTTTAAAAATAAAGAAGACATTTTAATTTCTCTGTTTAAAGAAAAAATGGGCCAATTCATTGAGCGGATGGAAGAGGACATAAAAGAAAAGGCAACAGCAAAAGAAAAATTGGCGCTCGTGATTTCAAAGCATTTCTCACTTTTGGCGGGCGACCATAACCTCGCCATTGTCACTCAGCTTGAGCTCCGCCAATCCAATTTGGAGCTGCGGCAGAAAATTAATGAAATATTAAAGGGCTACTTAAATATTTTAGACGGCATTCTGACGGAAGGAATACAATCAGGCGAGTTAAAAGAAGGCCTCGATGTCCGCCTCGCCCGGCAAATGATTTTTGGAACGATTGACGAAACCGTGACGACCTGGGTGATGAATGATCAAAAGTATGATCTGGCTGCTTTGTCAGACAGTGTTTTAGAATTACTGGTATCCGGAATTCACAATAAGTAAAGGAGTTCTGTCCTATGAATGCAATATCACTCGCAGTTGATCAATTTGTTGCAGTTATGACGATTCACAATCCGCCGGCAAACGCGCTTTCCAGCCGGATATTAGAAGAGCTGTCCTCCTGTCTTGATCAGTGTGAGACAGATGCCGGCGTGCGGTGCATTATTATACACGGGGAAGGAAGGTTCTTCTCCGCAGGCGCTGATATCAAAGAATTTACATCACTGAGAAACAGTGAGGATTCCTCAATGCTGGCTGAACGCGGCCAGCAGCTGATGGAGAGAATGGAGAGCTTTCCAAAACCGATTATCGCAGCGATTTACGGAGCTGCCCTCGGCGGCGGGCTGGAGCTTGCAATGGCCTGCCATATCAGAATTGCGGCAGAAGATGCCAAACTGGGGCTTCCTGAGCTTAACCTCGGTATTATTCCCGGTTTTGCAGGTACACAGCGGCTCCCGCGATACGTTGGTACAGCAAAAGCATTGGAGCTCATTGGATCAGGAGAACCGATATCGGGGAAAGAAGCGCTTGACCTCGGACTTGTGACAATCGGAGCAAAAGATGAAGCAGAAGTGCTTGAAAAAGCGAAAACGCTTGCTGGTAAATTTGCAGAAAAAAGCCCGCAAACGATGGCGTCTCTGCTTGAGCTTCTCTATACAAACAAGGTGTATTCCTATGAAGGCAGCTTAAAGCTTGAAGCAAAGCGGTTTGGAGAAGCGTTTGAGTCGGAGGACGCCAAGGAAGGCATTCAGGCATTTCTCGAAAAAAGAAAGCCTCAGTTCAAAGGCGAATAAAAGGGGATATGATCATGAATCTATTTGTACTGATGAAACGGACGTTTGACACAGAAGAAAAAATCGTCATTGACGCAGGGAAGATTCAGGATGACGGGGCTGAATGGATTATCAATCCGTACGATGAATACGCGATTGAAGAAGCTATTCAGCTGAAGGAAAAACACGGCGGCACCATCACCGTTGTTACTGTCGGCGGCGAAGAAGCGGAAAAGGAGCTGCGTACAGCGCTTGCCATGGGATGTGACCAAGCCGTTTTAATCAACATAGAAGATGATCTCGAAGAACCCGACCAGTATTCCATTTCTCAAGTTTTATACCACTATATGAAGGATCAGGAGTTTGACCTTATTCTCGGAGGAAATGTCGCGATCGATGGAGGCTCAGGACAAGTGGCGCCTCGCCTGGCAGAGCTTTTGGACATTCCGTGCATCACGACGATCACCAAACTTGACATCAATGGAAGTGACGCAGAAGCGGAAAGGGACGTTGAAGGGGATGTTGAAAAAATCAAAACGACTCTTCCTTTGCTGGTCACAGCTCAGCAAGGCTTAAATGAACCGCGCTACCCATCGCTTCCGGGGATCATGAAAGCCAAGAAAAAACCGCTTGAAGAGCTTGAGCTGGATGATCTGGACTTGGATGAAGAAGATGCTGAACCAAAAATGAAAACAATTGAACGTTTTCTGCCTCCGAAAAAAGAAGCCGGAAAGCTTCTGCAAGGTGAGCCTGCCGAACAGGCAAAAGAGCTCGTATCATTGCTCCGCAGCGAGGCGAAAGTCATTTAGCGCTTGCACATTCAAAGAAACAGGGGGATGTTAGGATGGGAAAAAAAGTGATCGTACTCGGAGAAATTCGTGACGGAGAACTGCGAAATGTCACCTTTGAAGCGATCTCCGCTGGAAGAACCATTTCAGGTGATGGAGAAGTGATCGGTGTTCTTATAGGAGAAAACGTATCACAGCATGCAGAGGAGCTTATCCACTACGGTGCAGACAAAGTTCTCACAGCTGAGGACCCAAAGCTCAAGGCATATACGGCAGACGGATACAGCCAAGTGATGCGAACCATTATTGAAAAGGAGAAACCTGATGCGGTCGTATGCGGACACACTGCAATGGGGAAGGATCTGTCGCCGAAGCTTGCAGCCCGGCTCCAAACGGGATTGATTTCTGACGCTACAGATGTAAGCGTTACCGGAGAGAACGTTGTTTTCACAAGACCGATTTACTCAGGGAAGGCATTTGAACGTGTCATTTCAACGGATCCGATGACGCTTGTGACGATTCGTCCAAACAACATTCAAGCGTTAGAAAAAGACGCCAGCCGGGCAGGCAGCATTGAAAGCATCGAAGTTTCCCTTACGGATCTCCGTACCGTCATACAAGAGATCGTCAAAAAAACAGCGGACGGCGTTGATCTCTCTGAAGCGAAAATCATTGTTGCGGGCGGCCGCGGTGTAAAAAGCAAGGAAGGCTTTCAGCCGCTGCAGGAGCTTGCCGAGGTGCTGGGCGCAGCAGTCGGCGCTTCACGCGGGGCGTGTGACGCTGATTATTGTGACTATGCTCTTCAAATCGGACAGACCGGAAAAGTTGTGACTCCTGATTTGTATATCGCCTGCGGAATTTCCGGTGCCATTCAGCATTTGGCGGGGATGTCCAACAGCAAGGTAATTGTCGCCATCAATAAAGATCCTGAAGCCGATATTTTTAAAATAGCTGATTACGGTATTGTAGGAGATTTATTTGAAGTCGTCCCATTACTGACTGAAGAATTCAAACAGCTGAATATTCACTCATAAAGGGAAGCCCCGGACTGCAAAAGTTCGGGGTTTTTGAATACATACGTACAAATATTTAGCAATAAAAAAAGTCGTTGACATGTACGGACATATATAATAAGGTTACTTTAAAAGCGCTTACATTCATGCTGGCTCCTCAGACAAAACACAGATCCTATATTTGACTGTGGTGCTTTTCATATTTATGAAAGGAATGATCAAGCATGTCTGAACATACAGCAGTGATTCAAACGGATATTGTAAAAGGAACGATCAACAAAAATATATACGGTCATTTTGCTGAGCATTTAGGAAGAGGGATTTATGAAGGGATTTGGGTCGGAACGGAATCAAGCATTCCTCATATAAACGGTATAAGAAAAGATGTGTTAGAAGCGCTGAAACAGCTGCGTATTCCTGTCCTCCGATGGCCGGGAGGCTGCTTTGCGGATGAATATCATTGGGCTAATGGTGTGGGTGACCGCAAGACGATGCTCAATACTCACTGGGGCGGTACAGTTGAATCGAATGAATTCGGTACACATGAATTTATGATGCTGTGCGAGCTGCTTGAGTGCGAACCTTACATTTGCGGCAATGTAGGAAGCGGAACAGTTCAGGAAATGGCGGAATGGATCGAATATATGACCTTTAAAGAAGGCACGCCAATGTCGGATTGGAGAAAACAAAACGGAAAAGAAGAGCCTTGGAAGCTGAAATACTTTGGGGTGGGCAATGAAAATTGGGGCTGCGGCGGCAACATGCACCCTGAGTACTATGCCGATCTATACCGCCGTTTTCAAACGTATGTCCGCAATTACAGCGGCAATGAAATTTATAAAATTGCCGGCGGTGCAAACGTCGATGATTTTAATTGGACGGACGTGCTCATGAAAAAAGCCGCTGGCCTGATGGATGGGCTAAGCCTTCATTACTACACGATTCCGGGAGATTTCTGGAAGGGCAAAGGATCGGCCACAGAATTTACAGAGGACGAATGGTTCATCACGATGAAAAAGGCCAAATACATTGATGAATTGATTGAAAAACACGGCACAATTATGGACCGGTATGATCCGGAACAGCGGGTCGGACTGATTATTGACGAATGGGGCACATGGTTTGACCCTGAGCCAGGAACAAACCCAGGCTTTTTATATCAGCAAAACACGATTCGTGACGCGCTGGTCGCAGCTTCTCACTTTCACATTTTCCATCAGCATTGCCGCCGGGTGCAAATGACCAACATCGCACAGACGGTAAACGTGCTTCAAGCTATGATTCTGACTGATGGAGAACGGATGCTATTAACGCCGACATACCATGTGTTTGATATGTTTAAGGTACATCAGGATGCCTCTCTTTTAGATACTGAAACAACGTCCGCTGACTATGAATGGAAGGGAGAAACGCTGCCTCAAATCAGTGTGTCAGCATCAAGAAATGCTGAGGGCGATATAAACGTCAGCATCTGTAACATTGATCATCAAAATAAAGCAGAGGTGGAGATCGAGCTGAGAGGTCTTGACAAGACTGTGGATCATTCCGGCGTTATCCTGACTGCTGAAAAGATGAACGCCCATAACACGTTTGATGATCCGGAGCACGTAAAACCTGAATCGTTCAGCCGTTATTCTGTAAATAAAAACAAATTGAAAGCAAAGCTGCCGCCAATGGCAGTTGTCTTACTCACATTACGGACTGATTCTTAACCAAAAATAGGAGCGCCGATCCACTAGAGGACAGCGCTCTTTTTTGTTTTGAAACAGCTCCAAAAGGGCATGGTAAAGTATATGACGGTTATAGAAGGGATGTTGTCCTATGCTTCGTACAATTTTAATGATCATCGGCGCAATCGTGGTGATCGGAGCGATTATCAGATTCGTGTTTTAATGCCCCATTCTATGAGTAAACCGATTGTGATCAGGAAAAAATAATTTATAAGCATTTAAATAGCGTGAACGAATGGGAGATGCTATACTAAAAATCATCATTTCACAATTGGAGGAATTCAATAATGGCTATCGTAAAAGCAACTGATCAATCTTTCTCAGCTGAAACAAGCGAAGGCGTCGTACTGGCTGATTTCTGGGCCCCTTGGTGCGGACCTTGTAAAATGATTGCACCTGTTCTTGAAGAATTGGATCAAGAAATGGGCGACAAACTGAAAATCGTAAAAATCGATGTAGATGAGAACCAAGAAACAGCAGGCAAATACGGCGTTATGAGCATCCCGACACTTCTTGTCTTAAAAGATGGAGAAGTTGTTGAAACATCTGTAGGCTTCAAACCGAAAGAAGCGCTTCAAGAGCTTGTAAACAAACATCTTTAATGTTCGGCTGCTTACATGCCAGAGCGATTCCAATTGAGGGATCGCTTTTTTTATTCGCCAATCGTGAACCATGGAGAAAAACACCTGTTCGTGTTAAACTGGAAACAAAGGACTAACTATAAGGAAGGGTAGCATATGAACAAACAACTGAAAGAAAAACTCGCCCTCCTTCCCGATCAGCCCGGGTGTTATTTAATGAAGGACCGTCAGCAGACAGTGATCTACGTAGGAAAAGCAAAAGTGCTGAAAAACAGAGTGCGCTCCTACTTTACCGGGTCTCATGACGCAAAAACACAGAGGCTTGTGACGGAAATCGAGGATTTTGAATATATCGTGACGTCCTCCAATCTTGAAGCGCTTATTTTAGAAATGAACTTGATCAAAAAGCATGATCCGAAATATAACGTCATGCTGAAAGATGATAAAACCTATCCTTTTATAAAACTCACCCATGAACGCCACCCAAGGCTGATTGTCACCCGCAATGTCAAAAAAGACAAAGGGCGCTATTTCGGACCGTATCCGAATGTGCAGGCCGCAAGGGAGACGAAAAAGCTGCTCGACCGTCTCTATCCTCTCAGAAAATGCTCAAAGCTCCCCGACAGAGTGTGTCTTTATTATCACCTCGGACAATGTCTTGCTCCGTGTGTAAAGGACATTTCTGAAGAGACAAACAGAGAGCTGGTTGAGAATATTACCCGTTTCTTAAAGGGCGGCTATAACGACGTTAAAAAAGAGCTTGAAGAGAAAATGCTTGAGGCGGCTGAGAACCTTGAATTTGAACGGGCAAAGGAGCTTCGTGACCAAATTGCCCATATCGAATCAACGATGGAAAAACAAAAAATGACGATGAACGACTTAGTCGACCGTGACGTATTCGCTTACGCTTATGATAAAGGCTGGATGTGCGTACAGGTCTTTTTTGTACGGCAAGGAAAGCTCATCGAACGTGACGTCAGCATGTTTCCGCTTTATCAGGAAGCAGATGAAGAGTTCCTTACCTTCATCGGGCAGTTTTATTCAAAAAACAACCATTTTCTGCCGAAGGAGATTTTAGTGCCGGACAGCGTCGATCAATCGATGATTGAGCAGCTGTTGGAAACAAACGTCCATCAGCCGAAAAAAGGGTCGAAGAAAGAATTGCTTATGCTGGCACATAAAAACGCAAAAATCGCGCTTAAAGAAAAATTCTCTTTAATCGAACGTGACGAGGAGCGTTCAATCGGTGCTGTGCAGAAACTCGGAGACGCCTTAAATATTTATACCCCGCACAGAATCGAAGCGTTCGATAACTCGAATATACAAGGGACAAACCCGGTTTCGGCGATGATTGTGTTCATCGACGGCAAACCATACAAAAAGGAATACCGCAAATACAAAATCAAAACTGTCACAGGGCCTGATGATTACGGCTCAATGAGAGAGGTTGTCAGACGAAGATATACAAGAGTGCTTCGCGAAAACCTGCCGCTCCCTGACCTGATCATTATAGACGGAGGGAAAGGCCAGATCAACGCGGCCCGTGACGTCATAGAAAACGAACTGGGCTTGGATATCCCGATTGCAGGCTTGGCGAAGGATGATAAACACAGAACCTCCAATTTATTAATCGGCGATCCGCTGGAGACGGTTTATCTTGAACGAAACAGCCAGGAATTTTACCTGCTTCAGCGCATTCAGGATGAGGTGCACCGGTTTGCGATCAGCTTCCACAGGCAAATCCGCGGGAAAAGCGCGTTCCAGTCTGTGCTAGACGATATACCCGGAATCGGAGAAAAAAGAAAGAAAATGCTGTTAAAGCATTTCGGTTCCGTCAAAAAAATGAAGGAAGCAAGCCTCGAGGACATCAAAAAAGCGGGTGTACCCGCAGCGGCGGCACAGCTGCTTTATGATAAATTGCAAAAATAATGTTGTCCTTTTGAAAAAGTTCTGATAAAATGTGAACTAATTTCATAATTAGATCGTGTAATATGGTGAAGATAGAGGTGCGAACTTCAAGAGTAAGCCTTTGGAGAAAGATGGATTCTGAGAAAAAGGCTGAAAGGGGAGCGTCGCCGAAGCAAATAAAACCCCATCGGTATTATTTGCTGGCCGTGCATTGAATAAATGTAAGGCTGTCAAGAAATCATTTTCTTGGAGGGCTATCTCGTTGTTCATAATCATCTTGATGATTAATTGATAAGCAATGAGAGCAATTCCTCTCATTGCTTTTTTTATTGTGGACAAAGCGCTCTTTCTCCTCACCCGCACGAACCAAAATGTAAAGGGTGGTTATACATGGGTCTCATTGTACAAAAATTCGGTGGTACTTCCGTCGGCTCAGTCGAAAAAATTCAAAATGCAGCAAACCGTGTCATTGCGGAAAAACAGAAAGGCCATCAAGTCGTTGTTGTCGTATCAGCTATGGGGAAATCCACTGACGCATTGGTCAGCCTTGCAAAAGACATCACTGATCAGCCGAGCAAACGTGAAATGGATATGCTGCTGGCAACAGGCGAGCAGGTCACCATTTCCTTGCTTTCCATGGCGCTGCAGGAAAAAGGCTATGACGCCGTTTCCTATACAGGATGGCAGGCGGGGATCCGCACGGAGGCCGTCCATGGCAACGCCAGAATTACGGAGATGAACACATCCGTGTTAGAAGGCCAGCTTCAGGAAGGAAAAGTCGTTGTTGTGGCAGGGTTTCAAGGCATGACAGACGACAGTGAAATCACGACATTGGGCAGAGGCGGTTCAGACACAACAGCAGTGGCTTTGGCTGCCGCATTAAAAGCGGATAAATGTGATATTTATACGGACGTGCCCGGCGTGTTTACAACCGATCCGCGCTACGTGAAATCAGCGAGAAAGCTTGCCGGCATCTCTTACGATGAAATGCTGGAGCTTGCCAATTTAGGCGCCGGTGTTCTACATCCGAGAGCGGTTGAATTCGCGAAAAATCACCAAGTGCCGTTAGAAGTGCGTTCAAGTACAGAAACAGAAGCGGGAACATTAATTGAGGAGGAATCGTCCATGGAGCAGAATCTTATCGTCAGAGGCATCGCGTTCGAAGATCAAATCACAAGGGTAACCATCTACGGGCTGACAAGCGGCCTGACCACTTTGTCTACTATTTTTACAACTCTTGCAAAAAGAAACATTAACGTGGATATCATTATTCAAACGCAGGCGGGAGACCATGAGACCGGAATTTCCTTCTCTGTTAAATCCGAAGACGCGGATCAGGCTGTTGCCGTACTTGAAGAGTACAAAGACGCGCTGGAATTCGAAAAAATCGAGACAGAAAGCAAATTGGCCAAAGTATCCATTGTCGGATCAGGCATGGTATCAAACCCTGGTGTAGCGGCTGAAATGTTTGCTGTACTGGCGGAAAAAAACATATTAATCAAAATGGTCAGCACATCTGAAATCAAAGTTTCAACAGTAGTGAGCGAAAATGACATGGTAAAAGCGGTGGAAGCACTGCACGATGCATTCGAGCTCTCGAAACATCCTTCAGCTGTGTCATGACAACCAAAAAGGCGGGACTCATGCAGTCACCGCCTTTTTCATTAAACAGGGTCTTTCATATCCCATTTAACAGTCAGAACCACTTTATCGGCTCTCTTTTTTACTTGTTCGTATGATTCGGCAATCTGATCATTCATCAATTGAATTTGCTCGGCGATGAAGCCAGCTTCCAGCTGAAAGCAAGGTTCTTTCTGATATTTTAGCCGATTGGAAATGATCTGTCCTTCAAGCTCGAATTCTAGCTCCTGTTTCTTTGCGCTAACGTTTGTGAGGGTTCCCCAGCCTGCTTCTTCAAAGAAAGCCGGAAATTCTTCCCATGATTCAAGAGGAAACTTTCGGGCGAGATGTTTCCCTGCCCAATACATCATGGAAGAGTAATCTTGGCCAAGCATGTCTGGGAGAACAATCTCTCGTATCAGTTCATAGGCATAGGCGTTCATTTCAATTTCTTTTAGATTATGTATTGATGCTTCATATTTAGACTTCATATCTGTCTCCCCTCTCTCCTTCGTATATTATAGCCCAAACAGGGGGGAGGATTACAGAATGATCCTGTAATTCTCATGAAAAATTAAGAAAGAATTATATATTGATAAAATAAAATTTTTGAATCAACTAATCAATTCGGAAAATTAGAATTTATGTACGCGTTTTCTTGACGCCCTTTTGTGGTAGGAGTAAAATGAAATTGTCAATAAATCTTAATAAAGTGCTTACAATTGAAAGAAGTGGGGGAAGAGATTTAGCACATTTCGCACTTATCAAACAGGGGGTAAAGTAATGTCTGGGAACAGAGAGTTTTATTTTCGAAGATTGCATTCCTTGCTTGGCGTCATACCGGTCGGCATCTTTTTGATTCAGCATTTGGTCGTCAACCAGTTTGCCGCAAGGGGCGCGGAAGCATTCAATAATGCTGCTCATTTTATGGATAGTCTGCCTTTCAGGTATGCTCTGGAAATCTTTATTATCTTCTTACCTTTAATTTATCATGCAGTTTATGGTGTGTACATAGCGTTTACTGCGAAAAATAACGCAGGACAATATAGCTATATGCGAAACTGGCTCTTCGTCCTGCAGCGTGTAACCGGTATCATCACTCTCATTTTTGTGAGCTGGCATGTGTGGGAAACCCGCATTGCTGCACAGATGGGCGCTGAGGTCAATTTCGACATGATGGCGAATATCTTGAGCTCGCCGGCTATGCTGGGCTTTTACATTGTAGGTGTTTTATCGACAATTTTCCACTTCTCGAACGGTTTATGGTCTTTTGCTGTCACGTGGGGCATCACTGTAACGCCACGTTCTCAAAGAATTTCGACGTACGTTACGCTGATTATCTTTGTTGCACTGTCATACGTAGGCTTAAAAGCGATTTTTGCATTTGTATAAGAGTACTAGATTACTAGAGGGAGAGGGGCTATCATGAGTCAAACAAGCATTATTGTAGTCGGCGGGGGTCTTGCCGGCCTCATGGCGACAATCAAAGCAGCGGAATCAGGAATGGCGGTTAAGCTGTTTTCCATCGTTCCTGTGAAACGTTCTCATTCGGTTTGTGCCCAAGGCGGCATCAACGGAGCAGTCAATACAAAAGGGGAAGGCGACTCTCCGTGGGAACATTTTGACGATACTGTATACGGGGGAGACTTTCTTGCCAATCAGCCGCCGGTTAAGGCGATGTGTGAAGCGGCGCCATCAATCATCCACTTATTAGACCGGATGGGCGTCATGTTTAACCGGACGCCTGAGGGGCTGCTTGATTTCCGCCGATTTGGGGGTACACAGCACCACAGAACAGCTTATGCAGGTGCGACGACTGGCCAGCAGCTGCTTTACGCTTTGGACGAGCAAGTGCGCAGATACGAGGTTGCCGGTCTGGTCACAAAATACGAAGGCTGGGAATTCCTTGGCGCTATATTAGATGATGACAGAACCTGCCGCGGTATTGTCGCGCAAAACCTGACAAACATGCAAATTGAATCCTTCCGTTCTGACGCTGTCATTATGGCGACAGGCGGACCGGGAATCATTTTCGGTAAATCCACAAACTCCATGATTAATACAGGGTCTGCTGCATCGATCGTTTATCAGCAGGGAGCGTATTATGCAAATGGAGAATTCATTCAGATCCACCCGACAGCCATACCGGGGGATGATAAATTAAGGCTGATGAGTGAATCGGCGCGCGGTGAAGGCGGACGTGTGTGGACATACAAAGACGGTAAACCGTGGTATTTCCTTGAGGAGAAATATCCTGCATATGGAAACTTGGTGCCGCGTGATATTGCGACACGCGAAATATTTGATGTGTGTGTGAATCAGAAACTCGGCATCAACGGCGAGAACATGGTGTATCTCGATCTGTCTCATAAAGATCCAAAAGAGCTTGATATTAAGCTCGGCGGCATCATTGAAATTTATGAGAAGTTTATGGGAGACGACCCGCGCAAACTTCCGATGAAAATCTTCCCTGCGGTTCATTATTCAATGGGCGGCTTATGGGTGGACTACGATCAAATGACAAATATTCCGGGACTGTTTGCCGCTGGAGAATGTGATTACTCCATGCACGGCGGCAACCGCTTGGGAGCAAACTCCCTGCTCTCCGCGATTTACGGAGGAATGGTAGCCGGACCGAATGCGGTTAAATATGTAAACGGCTTAGAATCTTCCGCAGAGGATATGTCTTCATCGATATTCGATGCCCACGTGAAAAAAGAAGAAGAAAAATGGGCTGAGATCATGAATATGGACGGAAACGAAAATGCATACGTCCTCCATAGAGAGCTCGGGGAATGGATGACGGCGAATGTGACGGTTGTCCGCCATAACGACAAGCTGTTGAAAACAGATGACAAAATTCAGGAGTTAATGGAGCGGTATAAAAAGATTAACATCAATGACACGACAAAATGGAGCAACCAGGGAGCTATGTTTACACGCCAGCTTTCAAACATGCTTCAGCTTGCCAGGGTGATTACACTGGGTGCTTACAACCGTAATGAAAGCAGGGGCGCCCATTATAAACCGGATTTCCCTGAGCGTAATGATGATGAATGGCTCAAAACAACAATGGCTAAACATGTAAGCCCGTATGAAGCGCCTGAGTTTGAGTATCAGGATGTCGATGTATCACTGATAACGCCTCGGAAACGGGATTACTCGAAGAAGAAGGTGGCGAAATAATCATGAGTGAGAAAAAGACCATACGATTTATTATCACACGTCAAGATACACCCGACAGCACGCCTTACGATGAAGAATTTGAAATACCATACCGCCCGAACCTGAACGTCATTTCGGCTTTAATGGAAATCCGCCGGAATCCGGTTAACGTGAAAGGTGAAAAGACAACTCCTGTCACATGGGATATGAACTGTCTTGAAGAAGTATGCGGCGCATGTTCAATGGTTATAAACGGAAAGCCCCGCCAGTCTTGTACGGCGCTTGTTGACCAGCTTGAACAGCCGATCCGCTTAAAACCGATGAAAACATTCCCGGTCGTGCGTGATCTGCAGGTTGACCGCAGCAGAATGTTTAATTCTCTGAAAAAAGTAAAAGCGTGGATACCGATCGACGGCACGTACGATTTAGGACCGGGACCGAGAATGCCGGAAAAACGCCGCCAGTGGGCATATGAATTATCAAAATGCATGACGTGCGGTGTCTGCCTGGAAGCCTGCCCGAATGTAAACAGCAAATCGAAATTCATGGGGCCTGCTCCGATGTCTCAGGTCCGTCTGTTTAACGCCCATCCGACAGGAGCCATGAACAAATCCGATCGGCTGGAAGCGCTGATGGATGAAGGAGGCCTTGCAGATTGCGGCAACTCGCAAAACTGCGTTCAATCCTGTCCGAAAGGCATTCCGCTTACCACTTCTATCGCTGCTCTAAACAGGGATACAAACTTACAAGCATTCCGCAATTTCTTCGGAAGCGACAGAGTATAAGGATGAAAAAACCTCTTCCGCATGGGAGAGGTTTTTTTAACAATAAGGAGATGAGTGAAATGAAGCTTCCTGCTTACATTGACATGCCGTTTCAAAAATGGAAAGAATCCTTTTCTTTTTTTAATGAAGTATCTGTACGATTTTCTGAAACAGATATGTTTGGGCATATGAATAATGTAATCCCTTTCATCTATTTTGAAGAAGCGAGGATATCTTATTTTAAAAATCTGAATATGATGAAACAACATAAGCAAACCATGACAGTCGTCGCCAGTCAGCAATGTGATTATCTGCGCCAAGTTATGCCTTATGAAGACTTGCGTATTTATGTAAAAACAAGCGCTGTCGGCAGTTCATCCCTCACCTTGCATTACCTCGGAGAAAACAGCGTAGGGGAGCCTTGCTTCACCGGAGCCGTTGTCATGGTTCAAGTGTCAAAGGAAAGCGGAAAGGCTGTCAGCTGGACGAATGAGGAGAAAGAAAAGCTTCTCCATACACCATAAACTAATTCTTCTGTAAACGTCACCTCCTGCGCCCTCCTGACATATGATATCTTGACTATATCAAAACCCATTCGTTTCAGATTCGCTCTCACCTTAGCAAGGAGGGTTACAATACTTGAAGGAGAAAGAATTTCAATCGAAGCCGCTGCTAACGAAAAGAGAAAGAGAAGTGTTCGAATTGCTCGTTCAAGATAAGACAACAAAGGAGATTGCAAGCGAGCTATTTATCAGTGAGAAAACCGTTCGAAACCATATTTCAAATGGTATGCATATCGGTCGCAAACTAAGAGCCCTTTATAGGCTCTTTTTTTATATGATGAGTCGTTTTTTATTGAAGTACATATTGATGCGGGTCATTGCAAATGTTGCTGGAACCTTGAAGGCATCGGCAATGACTTGAGCTGCGTCGTATTGATTATGGGGGATGCCCATTGCTCGGAGCATGAAAGTAGGTATACAAAAGTGATAAGCAAAATAATTGGCCTGGTACTCTAAATAACGTTTCCACGAAGGGGGCATGATCTTATCATCGTTCATGTGTCTAAAATCATGGCAAACTTCATGAGCAAAATCCAGCCACTGTTCCTGTCGTGTCTTTCGTGAATCTAAAATAATTGTATACATACCATTGAATCGCAAAGCAAAGCTCGTATCTGGATTGTAAACAATTAAGATGTCCAAGGCCTGAGCAATCCTATCGAAATTAATCTCATGTGGCTTTGTAATATTGATCTCCCTGTAAAGCTGTTCAATCCAATCTTCTAAATGGCTGTTAGTATATCTCAAAGATGAAACCTCCCTTAAATAACCAAAGATGTGACTTTTATCATGGGCTTTATTGTATCTTACCAGCTATTTTATTGAAGGTAAACAAACGTATGTTCTGTTTTAGTGTGAAAGAAAAGCCCTTCAAAGGGCTCTTCGTTACGCTGCTGTTGTCTGAGATTTGTCTTTTCTAACGAGTCCCATGATACCAGGGATAATAAGAAGTACAGCAGGCAGTAAGTAGAATAAAGAAATACAAATTATGCCACCGACACCGGAAATGATGAGTAAAATTCCACCTAGTTTTCCTTTCTTTCTAACAATTACAGAAGCAATAATACCAAGAATGGAGAGGAAGATAGCGCCCCAACCTAAACCGATAATATCGCTTGTGCCAGATGAGTTAAAAGAGGCATCAAGTCCACCAACGATTAACGCCAAAAAGGCTCCAATAAATCCAAAAATTCCACCAATCAGACCTAAAACAAATTCAGTTGTTCTTTTCATTTCAATTCTCCTTACTTAACTGGTACTTTGATTGTTACTGCTTTAGTATTCATGAAGTCATCAGTTGTAACATCACCGAAGTTCAATTTGATTTCTTTAACGCTATCTACACCAATTTCTTTTCCATCAGGAGCTGTAAACTCAAGAACTCCTTCTTGTTTAACGCCACCTTGAACTTCACCGCCAACTTCTCCATCAGTCAAGAACATGTTTGCTGATAATTGCATGCTACCAATTACTGCATTTCCTTGGTCTGGATAGAAAGTCAGAACCTTGTCAGTAGTGTTTTCAATATTTATACCAACATTTATCTTGTCTTTCATGATCTTTACATCGCCCAGGTTAACTTTCATTCCCAGAGCTTCAGCAGATTGTTTGCTCGCATCGACTTTTTTAGAACCGTCATCTTTAGTCTCTTCAGTTTTTTTGTCTTTTGAATCACTACTCCCTGTAGAGACATCATCTGTCGAGCTACATGCTGCTAACGCAAGTGCCAGTCCCAAAGACATGAATAAAACGAACCACTTTTTCAACCTAATTCCCCCAGTTCATAAATTAGAATACCTATTAATAATCGGCTAAAACTGTCAAAAATTCAAGAGGATTTTGCCAAATATGTTAATACATTCATAAAATTAACGGGGATAAGATGGTGAATTCACTTAACAGATCACCTCAAAATTTGCGGTTGAATGCAAAAGTGACCTCAAGGATCACCTCAAAAATTGAGGTTGAAATGGTTTTAACTGAATAGTTTACCTCAAATTTTGAGGCGAAGTGTTCAGCATTAATTAAACTAAACTAAACAATAATAATAAATAAAGATAAAGAGATCGTTATGTAATTATTTTTTGTTCCCGTTTTTTATATCTCCGGGTTGTCTACCTGATTTTAATTGCTCAGCGATTATTCTTTGAGCTGCTTCTAAAATTGAAGCTGTTATCTTTCCATCAGCAGCAGCTACCAGAGTATCAGGATCTTCAAGAATCCTTCTTGCTTCTTCGTTGAAGATTTTATCTTGAGCCTCCTGACTTTCTCCCCTTAAGAGAAAATCAGTTGTTACTCCATAATAGTCAGCAAGCTTTATTAGCATGTCATAATCAGGTTTTCTTTTATTTATCTCGTAATGAGCGTAAGTGCCTCGTGAAATCCCTAGAATTTCAGCCAATTTATCTTGAGTGAGTTTCCTGGATTCTCTAAGCTCTTTTAAGCGATCGCCTAGCATTTTCCCTCCCACTTTCTATGTAAAAGATTTTAAATGATTCCTTATCTTCCTACAGAGTGCGCTTTATTCCTATTCAGGCACACTCAGGCGCATAAAGGCCCACTCAGGGACATTTAGGGACATTCAGGTACATTGAGTATTATAACGTAGCAAAATGCTACAATGAAAAAATGTTGCAAAAAAGTACAAAAAGGTGTTGATTTGTAGCGTAAAGCTACAGTATAATGAAACCAACACGTAGCGAAACGCTACAAAGGAGGTGCGGAAGTGAAACAACGTACTTGGTTGCTCCATATTCGAACCAAAGCAGAAATGACCCAAGAAGAGGTTGCTAATCGGGCAGATATAAAAAGACCTTACTACAGCCAAATTGAATCTGGGGTGAGGAGACCTAGCGTTCAAGTGGCAAAAAAAATCTCCGAAGTTTTGGAGTTTGATTGGGCTCTTTTTTTTGATAGTGAATGTAGCGAAAAGCGACAAAGTGCACATTCTGCTTAATTTCTTGGTTAGTCCAACCGTCCAACACGAATACACTGACGTGAGGTGATCACATGGCGAAACAAACTAAGAAAAAAACAACAAACATCAAGATGGGCAAAGAATATTACGGAACGATGGACAGAGAAGAATGCTTCCGTAAAGCTCTTGAGCCGTACTTCACTTCTAAAAAAGAATTAAGGCTTCACGCTTAATATTCTGCTTCACCTTTTTTGGTGGACAAGCAAGGAGGTAACAGCATGAAACAAATTGTTTTTATTGAAGGCAACCAAGCCGTAACAGACAGCCTGACAGTGGCTGAGGTATTCGGAAAACGTCACGACACAGTTCTGCGAGACATCGAAGTTCAAATTGAAAAAATTCAACAAGCCGGCGAAAAGGAATTCTCACTCCACAACTTTGCGGAGTCAACTTATGAGAATGGACGCGGCCGAGAATATCGCAAATACAATTTGACGGAAGATGCATTCACATTGGTTGTCATGGCTTATGTAACGCCAGAAGCCATGAAAATGAAAATACGATTTATTAACGAGTTCAAGAGAATGAAAGATTACATTCAACAATTAAATGAACCGTCCTACATGATCGAAGATCCAGTCAGCCGGGCAAAGCGATGGATTAGCGAACAGGAAGAACGGCAGAGACTTGAACAAACATTGAAAATTCAAGAACCATTGGTCAACTTTGCACAGAGTTGCATGGCAGCTGAAAAATCATTGCTTGTGAGAGAACTGGCAAAGCTTGCTTCGAAAAACGGCATCATGATTGGTGAAAAGCGATTGTTCCAGAAGCTGCGCGAATGGAAGATGATCATGGCCAACAAGAATGAGCCATACCAGGAATACATCGAGCGAGGTTTCTTTGAGATCGCACAGGGGGTGCGCCAAGTAAACGGGACGCCGAAATCCTGGCTGACAATGCGCATCACTCCGAAGGGACAAGCCTTCATCATCAATAAGCTGAAAAAACAGCAAGCCAGCTAGTTCCTTCATTACTTAAATTTTACCAGTTAAAACTAAATATATCAGGGGGCAAACATATGTCGAACAATCCATACAATATGGACAATTTACCAAGCATTCTCAGGCGAGAACGCAAAAGGGCGGGATTGTCGCAGTATCAAATTGGCAAGGTGATCGGTAATAGAGATCAATCGTATGTCTCCAATGTCGAAAACGGTATTTTTCCTCTAACGCCTGATCTGTGTATCAAGTGGTTTGAAGCTTGCGGGGCCTATGAACATATTGATCTCGTACATTTCTTGTTTAAGCTTCATCCGACAGCAGCGGCGCCTATTGATCCGGCATTAAATGAGAGCGCAAGCAGCGCGGTTATTAATATGATTCATCAGCTCGAAGAAGCATTGCAAGCCACAAAACATCTGGCGCGTTGGCTGGCAAATGATCGGCCCGGAAGGTCAGATGACATACCTATGGGGGACATCAAACAAATATTTGATCTGATTCCAGCAAATAAAACGCTGATTTATTCGTTAGTGCGGAGTCATGGACTGAATATGCAAGAACTGGCTGACAGGTGGACTCGCAAAGCATTAATGGATCGGGTTGCAATGGCAAAACAAGAAGAAAGGAAGGCGGTATTAGTATGAAAACCAATCAATTTTTAAAGACAGATGTAGATTCAGCTAAAAGAAAAATCGAATCAGCGGAAGAGCTCTCTATTATGCTTTCAGAGGCATTACGTGATGGTGATTATGAAGAGGCAATCAGTCTCGCCGGGAGTATCAAAGTTCTTACTGAGGATATCAGCCGACTGGCTAATAAAGGGCGGTTGTATGAAACAGCTATGAAAATGCAACAGCGGGGCATCAATTTGGCAGTGATAAGTAGGTGTTTGGGATGAATCTCAGAAAATTTGAGCTCGCGGCAAGCTTCTTGCGACATGCCCAAAAGGCGGCATATTCAGAGGAAGATATCAAAGGAGCTGTGAGCATTCTGCATAAGGAATTTTACTCTTTAGAAAATGCAATCGACAGTCTTGCTGAACTTGCTAAAGCAAAAGAAGGAGCTGAGGAAAATGGAAGTCGAGAACCCAATGATTCTAAACAACTGGCACGACAGACTGACTGAGCCAGAAACAAAAAAGGATTTTTTCGGGGATGAAGTAACACCAGTTGATGACTATGTGATTGACTGCGGCACTTTGATTTTGAGAGAGAATCTTGATCGTTACTTAAAGCAGCAGCTTGGCTTCAAATTTAAAAATGAGCAATAAAAAAGCCCACTCTGGCAAGTGGACTCAGTAAGGCGTTTTGCAATTTATTGATTACTTAATTATACCAAAACGCCCCATAAAAATCAATGGAGGTATTAGACATGGATAAAAAATACTTGGTGACATTTTATACATCAGTTGTATTAGGAGAAGAAGCTGATGCTTATCAAAGGGAATATAAAGGATCTTCAACTGAAGAGGTTGCAGCATTAGTTCAAACTGATTTATCAAATAATACATTTTTAGGTCACAAGGGCGGTATTTGGTGGTTCAGATCATCAGAGGTAGTCAATTTTGAGATCCGGGAAATAAAAGGGGGTTCTGTCGATGCCTAAAGCAGTTAAAGTGGCATTCAGTGAGCGTGCGGAGGATCAGCAACGTTTAAGACAGGTTGGCGGTTCAATTGTATTCGCTAAAAACGGTAAAGCGCAGTTTAGTTTCCCTTCTATGGACCACTATCAGGAATGGCAACGTCTTGGCGCGGAAGCATACAAAAGAAAGGTGGCAGAAGCACAATGAATGGATTATCACAGGTAGATTACTCAGATTACATGCCGGCCCCTCAGCAGGCATCCAGTGTGACTACAGAAGCAATGGTAAGCCGTCAAGCGCAAGAAGTACAGGCGGCTATGGTTATTGCAAAGAAATTCCCGCGGGACGTATATGCGGCGTTTGATCGGATAAAAAAAGCATGCGAACGAAGATTGTTAGCTGAGAATGCGGTGTATGAATATCCCCGCGGCGGGACAAAGGTATCTGGTCCGTCAATCCGATTGGCTGAGGCATTGGCGCAGAATTGGGGCAACATTGATTACGGAATTATGGAGCTCGAGCAAAAAGCCGGAGAATCCTCTGTCATGGCGTATGCTTGGGACCTCGAAACGAATACACGGCAAACCAAAATATTCACTGTGAAGCATGAGAAAAAGGCAAAAGGTACAGTTACAAAGCTTAATGACGCTAGGGATATTTACGAAATGGTTGCCAATCAAGGAGCCCGTCGACTACGTTCCTGCATACTTGGAGTGATTCCTGGCGATATCGTTGACGCTGCAGTTGATATGTGCCAGAAAACGTTAATAAACGGCCATAAAGAACCATTGGAAGATCGGCTCAGAAATGCTTTATCAACATTCAAAAAAGAATTCGGGATCACCAAAGAAATGATTGAAGAATACATCGGCAGTAACGTCGATGCCTTTACAGAACAAGACTTTTTAAAGATTGGCCGCATTTATACATCTTTACGTGATGGTATGGCGAAGAAAGAAGATTACTTCAATATCAAGACGACAGGCCCAACTAAATCAAAGGCTGAGGAAGAATTCAAAAAGCAAAAAGAACAAGCTGACAAGCTTGCTGATAGCAAAGAAAAGGCGGGTGATCCTGCTAATGCGGATACCGGCGCTGAACAAGGAGAACTATTACTCTAACGAGATTGATAGACACTACATGTCAAACTCTCAATATAAAAGCTTTCTGCAATGTGAGGCAGCAACGATGGCAAAGATTAACGGAGAGTGGACGCCCCCCACGTCGGAGGCCCTTCTCTTCGGCCAATACGTTCATGCCTGGCTTGAGGGAGAACAGGCCTTTGATGAATTCAAGAGGAATACACCTTCGCTATTTACTCAAAAAGGCCAGCTGTACAAGCAGTATCAGTTAGCTGATCTGATGATTGAGGCAATTCAACAAGACGATCTCTGTATGTTCGTTCTACAAGGTGACAAGGAAGTCATCGTAACTGCTGAATTGTTCGGTGTTCCGTGGAAAGGAAAGCTGGACGTATACAACCCAGCTGGCGGACGTTTCTCCGATTTGAAAACAGCACGGTCATTACGTGAAAGGGTTTGGGACCCGGAAATAGGATATTGCTCTTTTGTTGAGGCATACGGATACATCGCTCAGATGGCGCTTTACGCAGAAATTGAAAAACGGATGACCGGACGTAGCGAATGGCTTGAACCCCTGATCGTTGGAGTGTCGAAAGAAGACCCACCGGACAAAGCGGTTATCAATATAGACGAGGGCCGAATGGAAGTAGAGCTCGAAGAAATTGAAAAGAGAATGGAACGCATTATTCAGGTTAAATACGGCGGGGAGAAGCCAGAACGGTGCGAAAAGTGCAAGTATTGCCGTGCCACTAATCAACTGAACAGCATTATACATTTTTCGGAGTTGGTTAGTTGATGGAAAGGGCAGTGATCAAAGTCCCTATCCCTCATTGTTATTTCTGGCTTGTGAAGACGGTCCGACGAGATATGCGAAAAGACTTGTACACCCGATATGTTACTGACTATCTCAAGAGAAATGAACCGACTTTGAGATTAGTTGAAATAGACTTCAAAGCTTTGACAGCACTGTGCGAAAGGAAGTAGGTGAGCCATGAACTACCTGAAAGAAATGAATGGCTTCATGAATTGGCTAGAAACGAATCCGTTGTCTGCTACAACTCAAGCATTATGGTTTCATCTTTTGCACATCAACAATAAAGCGGGGTGGCGGGAGTGGTTCACCACTTCAAATACCACTTTGCAAGCAAAGATTGAGATTTCCGAAAACACGTTGATCAAACACCGAAAAATGCTGATTGATCTTAAAAGAATTGAATATAAGCCGCAGGGTAGGAAGGCAGGGCAATACAGGATGATCTCTTTTGAAACGCCTGTATCGGAGCAGGAACCATCTGAAAAGCCTGTTCCGGAACCTGCACCAGCATCAAAAGAAACGCAGGAGGTTGATCCCAAAATGAAAAACGCTTTTGAGCTATTTGAAAATAAGGTCGCTCGTTCTATCGGCTCCATTGAGGCACAAAGAATCGGCTACATGGTGGATGATTACGGCGAAGAGAAGGTCATGGAAGCAATGAAACTAGCTTTCAGAAATAAAGGCAGCAACGTTGGCCTGAACTACATTGAGGCGATCCTGTCCAACCCGTTCAGCCAAAAGAGAAAGGAGAAACAACAGAA
Source organism: Bacillus sp. FSL R5-0434 (assembly GCF_038004745.1). Classification (NCBI taxonomy): domain Bacteria; kingdom Bacillati; phylum Bacillota; class Bacilli; order Caryophanales; family Bacillaceae; genus Bacillus; species Bacillus sp. FSL R5-0434. The sequence continues at coordinate 2,766,155 of NZ_JBBORV010000001.1, read as the reverse complement.
TGGCTATAAACAAAGCAGTCAGCATAGACACAGCGTTCCAAGCAATGATGAAGGGTCTTCAAGCAAAATCGCGTTCTTGGGAAACGCAACAGGCCGGATCAGAAGAAAAGGTTGAGTATGAATGCTCCGAGTGTAAGGATCGCGGCGTTGTGATTTACCGGGTTCACAAGGATACAAAATGGAATTTAGACAAACAGCTTGATCTATTAGTGCCTGAGAGCATGGTACCGGAAGATGACTTTCTTTCTGGCAAGGTTTGCACGCCGGATAAGGCCAGGGAATGGAAAACAACGTATTCCAAGCAATGTGAGTGTGTGAAACGAAAGAAAATAGCGCGGCTCATGGCAGCCAGCGGCATTACTGAGGAATTTGAAAAGCTGCTATTCGGCAACTTCAAATTAGACGGCAAGCCTCAAATGATCAAAGATGCCTATGAATGCGCGGTCGAATACTTCAAAGACTTTGAAAAGATCAAGGGAGAGCGTGCCAACAGCATTGCTCTGCTGGGACAACCGGGCAGCGGCAAAACGCATCTGTTAACGGCCATCATGAACAACCTCATTAAGAAGAAATCGATTCATTGCATGTACTTCCCTTACGTTGAGGGCATGAGTGATCTGAAAAATGACTTTGACCAGCTGGAAACAAAGCTTGACGCCATGCGGAAAGTGGATGTGTTGTTCATTGATGACTTATTCAAGCCAGTAAGCGGGAAGCCCCGGGCAACTGAATGGCAAGTCGAACAGATCCAGTCAGTTGTGAATTATCGCTACCTGAACCATAAGCCTCTGCTGATCTCTTCTGAGCTCACAACGGACGAACTACTTGACGTTGACGAGGCGCTGGGCTCTCGGATTCACCAGATGTGCAAATACTACACGGTGATCATTCAGGGAGATCGGATGGAATTAAATCATAGATTGGGTGATTGGGATTGAATGAGAAAACGAACGTTAATGGATCCAAGGGAATGTATTTGTTCGGGCCTGCTGAACAAAAGGGCGGCAAGGACCTCACACCGGCTATCCGGGTGCTTGAGGAAAAGATCAGACAAATGGAGCTGATGCGCAGTGCTTAAAGCGGTGATCCTGCTGCCAGCCATCATACTGACGGCGCCAGCGAAAGAAAAGCAAATTCAGCAATGGGAAGAGAATGACGGGAGGTAAGGAGAATAATGCCAAGTGCAGAGCAAATAAAACGCATGAACAATATTAATGATCTGATAAAGCTTATTGCAAGCATTGATCATCGTACATTCTACCGCAAGTCAAAGGATCGTATAGCGTATTTCAGGTTTAAGAAAAAACTGTTCTTCGTTGATGATTACACGGGTGATGACGTTTATCCGTATGAAATGGGATACGGGAGTCCAAACGGCTTTTCGCATGGGGGCAATATGTGGCAACTGGTCAACAGCTTTAGAAAGTTCATCATAACAGGGAAATGCGGCGAACTGAGGGATTATAAAGAAATATGGGCTTACAGCTATGAAGGATGTATGAAAATCCGTCAGAAAGCGAAGGAGATCGGTTTCATTGAAAGCATTGATTACGCCTACAGTTTTGATGAATGGACGGAGACATCACATGCCAGCAAATAAGTACGGTGCCAGAAAAACACAGATGGACGGCATCACGTTCGACAGCCGGGCTGAAGCCAAATACTATGAGCACCTGAAATGGCTCAAGGTGAGCAAGCAGATCAAAGATTTTAAGCTGCAGCCACGGTTCCTGCTACAAGAGGCATTCAAAAAGAACAGCAAAACTTTTCGGAAGATTGAATATATTGCAGACTTTGAGGTTCATAATTTGGACGGCAGCATCGAGATCATTGACATCAAGGGCGTGGAAACAAAGGAATTTGCCATCAAGCGCAAGTTGTATGAGCGGCTTTACGATACACCACTCAAGGTGCTGGCTCTGGATAAGTCACTCGGCTTCATCGAGCTGGACGAGCTGAAAAAACTCAAAAGAAAGGCGGGAAAGTCCACTGTTAAACGTGGTAATCGCAGACGATCGGCCGTTGTGGGTGCAGGAAGAAGATAAGCTCATGGCCTGTATGACACGTTGCTCTCAGTTTAAGGCATGCGCCAGCCGAATGGGTTCTGATTGCAAGAAGCTCGGCGGCACGGAAATTCCCAAAATCAATTCAGGAGGCAGATACCATGGAACAGCAAAGCATCAATCCTTACAAGCCAGGACCGGTTGAAGAATGGAATATGACGCCGGAACAGCTGGCGGAATACGTGAAAAAACATCCGATCGTTTACCGGGAGGAATTGAAACCATCGCCAACATTCACAATGGCCGGATGGAAACCGGATCACTATTAAACACAAAAAAAGCACCGAAGCGTTAGCCCCGATGCTCTGATATGAACTGGTACTTCTATCATAGCACATGCACAGGGGGCGCGCTAGGTGAACAAACCACAAGAAATTAATTTAAGCAAAGATATAACAATTGAACAGGCAATTAAGCCGGGCAAAATACAGATTCTTATTTTAGATGGGAACGAGGGCACTGCACATGTCCTTGATGCCCCAGAACATGGAGAAACAATCATTCAAACAATTAAGGGTGGTCTGTCTCGTTTAGATTATAAGATCGGCCACAAATTCAAATAGCAGGGGCTTTCCCCTGCGGGGGAGGAACGGACATGAAAGAGAGAATTGAACGTCTTAAAAAACTGACATACATTCCGCAGAATGAAATTGCTTGGCTTATTGAGCAAGCTGAACTGTCTGTTAAGCAGCAGGAAATCATCGAGGAAAACAAACGTCAGCAGGAAGTAACGGTACATCAATTCCGGCAGGCTCAAAAGGACATTCAGCATCTAAGCGGGCAAAGTAGCCGATACAAACAGGCATTGGAGAAGATCATTACCAATCTCAATTTCGCGATAACAGTTGCCCAAAATGAATTGGAGGGTGATGCGGAATGAATGAGTTATCAGATAAACAAACTTGCCCGTACTGCGATTACACAGAAGAAGATTCCTACTCTAATTGGGATTCAGACAGTGACGGAATTGTAACATGCACGAGTTGCCATAAGGAATACTTTTCATTGCCTCACTATCATTTTGAGGGGTGGCAAGTTGAAAGAATTTGCGAAGAGTGCGGACATGAAGAAAGCGAATGCTTTTGCGAGGGGGAAGAAGAATGATCCCTTTACAAGTTGAGCTGCAGCGGGCAGTCAAAGCCACGAAAGACGAAGCAATGACAGTTGAGCAGGCGGCGGAATATTTGAAAGTGCATCCAGATTACATACCGGTGCTTGTGGCAAAGTCAGACGATCTGAAAATGATCGGTGATGAAACAATCATTGTGAAGCGTGATAAGACAAATGGCTGGCTCATTGGGGCGATGGTTTTGGTTTTATTCTTTGCAATCGCGGTTCTGCCGGGGATAGGGGGTTAAGGCATGGCGAGATCACCTTTAATCTGGTTCGGTGGAAAAGCCAAATATGCCGAACACATCATAAATAAAATGCCTGCCCATAAGGTGTACGTTGAGCCTTTTGGCGGGGCAGCCCATGTAATTGCTAATAAACCGAAAATGGGACATGAGGTATATAACGATATCGACGGTCATGTAGTTAATTTCTTGATGCAAGTCAGGAAGGATCCAAAAGCGATGCAAAAGGCATGCGAATCTATTCCATACAGTCGGGCGCTCTATGAGAAATGGAAAACTGAGGACTACCCGTCAAATGACTTTGATCGTGCTGTCAGGTGGTTTTACATGAATCGTTCCGGCATAAGTAAGGGGAACGCGGAGAATGTACCACAGACTGGATGGAGACACAGCACGCAAAGCGGCCAGAACCCAGCGGGCGGATACATAAGCGCCTGTACTGCCTTCCAGTCCTTTGCTAACCGAATGAAGGGCGTCATGATCGAATGTAAGGATTTTCGCAACATCATTGAGAAATACGATAGCCCTGATACTTTGTTTTATGTTGATCCTCCATATGTTGGTCGTGAGAAGTTTTACGCTGGCGGCTTCACGGAAGATGATCACCGGGAACTGGCCCGGCTGTTAAATCAGGTCAAAGGTAAAGTGATCCTCTCTTACTACGATGATCCGTTAATACTCGAGATCTACCCAAATTGGGCGACAGAAACCTTTTCAGCGTACAAGCAGGTAGTTGGCGGATCCGGAAAAGACCGAGGGGCCGAAGAAATGTTGCTCTTCAATTATAAAATCACTCAGCTTAGTTTATTTGATTAGGAGAACACGACCATGAAAAGTATCGAGTTATTCGCAGGAATAGGAGGGATTGCTCTTGCTGCTGAATGGGCTGGGATTGAAACAGTCGCATTCTGTGAGCGTGAACCCTTCTGCCAGAAAGTATTGAATAAGAACTTCCCGGGCGTTCCCATCTTCGATGATGTACGCACCTTGAATAGACAGCTTTTAGAGGAAAAAGGAGTGATTGAGCCAGGTGGAACAATTGACATTATTTCAGGAGGATTCCCTTGCCAGCCTTACAGTATTGCCGGGAAGCGAAGAGGCACGGAAGATGACCGCGACCTCTGGCCGGAAATGTTTAGGATCATCAAAGAACTTAGACCCACTTGGGTTGTTGGTGAAAACGTTGCTAACTTCGCAAACACGGAGCTCGACCGCACGCTATTTGACTTGGAAAGCGCAGGTTACAAAGGGCAATCGTTTATTATACCGGCTTGCGCCGTCGACGCCAAACATCGAAGAGATCGAACTTTCGTTGTTGCCTACTCCGACCACAAGAGACAGCAGACCGGGGGATGCGAAAAATCGTCAGGGGGGGCGTTCATTAGTCGATTCGGTGTTATGGCCGACACCGACAGCGAGCGATTACAAAGGACGGGGACCAAACAGCAAACAGCAGGGTCTGCCGGAAAAAGTGAAGCTATTTCCCACACCGACAGCAAGGGATTGGAAAGGGCGAACCGGCCCGAACTGGAATCATCAGACGTTACCCGATGCAGTTCTCTGGCCGACTCCGAGAACAAAAGGGATGTGCGGCGGCACCGGATCATTTCAGACAATGATGGATCTACAGGAAAAGGGAGTTATTACAGAACAGGAACGGAAACAGATGACAGCAGGCAACGCTGGCCAGCTGAACCCGACGTGGGTCGAGTGGCTCATGGGGTTCCCAACCGGGTGGACAGAATTAAAGGATTAGGCAACGCGGTTGTGCCTCAGCAGATTTACCCGATATTCAAAGCGATTATGGATCAGGAGGCGGCATCATGATCGAATACAGATGCCCTGAATGTGATTACAGCAAATTAGATATAAAAATCCGCCCAGAAGCCTGCTGCCCGAAATGCGGTTGCAGCATGGGCGTTGAGGAGGAAATAGCGTGAAACTGCGGCAATCTGCTGATGTGTCATGCTCGTGTATTTAAAAAATACCGTCAGTGGGCGGAAAAGGGAGAGATATAAATGGGATTAGATATTACGGCGTATAAAAATTTGAAGGTTGTTGAAAATCCTGAGTTGGACGAATACGGCGACATTAAAAATTGGAGAACAGAGTGGACACCGGGGGAAAGTATGAAATGGTCGGAAGAGCACTTTCCCGGTCGTGGCGAAGGTGTTGATCCTGACAAATTTTATACATGGGAAGAGAGCTTCAGCTTCCGTGCAGGGAGTTACAGCGGATACGGCTGGTGGCGTCGGAAATTAGAAGAATTCAAGGGAGACACCGCATTTCAGGAGCTGATCCATTTCGCAGATAACGAGGGTACGATAGGCCCGATTGTCTCTAAAAAGTTGGCAAAAGACTTCAACGCACATGCCGATGCAGCCCGTGAATTCGCCAAAACATTAGACGATGCAGGGGAAGTCTGGCTCTACTTGTATGATGATTGGAAAAAAGCTTTTGAAATGGCATCTGAAAACGGAGCAGTTGATTTTCATTAAAAAACGCCGTCAATCATCAGCGGCAGCAGGAGGGGTATTGATGAACCACACTGACAACCCGATCATTTCAGCCTTACAAACAATTGAAGGAGGAAGAACAATGAATTTCTATGAAATCACTGAACCATATTACGCACTGATCAAAGCGGAAGACAAGGCGGAAGCCGAGAAAATCTTCAATGAAACCGTCGCTGACACAGACGAATACGAAAATTTTCAAGAAGAGGAAATCAACGTGGTAAGCCGTGATTATGCTCTTATCGAATTTACGAAAGCGGGGGACGGAGAGGGAAATCTTGAATCCACAAAATTTATCATGGAAACGTTCAACAAACCGGAAAGCGAGACCCTTATTATGGACGGTTCCCTACTATGAACACAGCATACAGAGTTTGGGACGGCGAGCAGATGCATTATTGGGATGATGAAGGGTTGAGCCTTGAACTAATGGGTAACGAATGGGTTTTATGGCGGGATTTTGGTGACGGTTGCAGGGTTAGTATCGCAGAAAGTCACGAAGAAGGAACGGCTCTCATGTGGGGAACAGGTCAGAAAGATGAAAATGGAAAAATGATCTATCCAGGTGATGGAGTTGAATTTGAAGAAAGGAACTTAGCACAGGCTTTTGCTGGCTGTGATGGACCTGATTTCATTAGGAAGAAGCGCATTATTTTCATAGCAAAGGGGCGGCACAATGTCCCTGAAGGCTTTATAAAAAACTTGAAGGTTATCGGCAACGCTTATGAAACTCCTAAGTTATTGGAGGACGCGGAATGATGAATAAAAAACCTGTGAAATCAGTCAGAGCCGCAAGTGTAAAAGAAGTGTGTGAAAGGATACAAGAGGCGTATAATCTGGGATTCATGATAGAGGTGTATCAATTTTCGGCATCAGGCGGAGCCTATAACCCTAACTTGTTTATCGTTGATCTGTTTATGCCTGTGAAGGAGGGTGCGGAGTGATGGAGAGCAACCTATGATTCTCAGGATACTGTTTCTGCTGATGGGGTGTGGATTCTGGATATATTTCCAACATGATTACAGGCCGGACATGAAAGCGAACCTCGCTTTGATCGGGGCAATCATTTCATTCACGGCTGCGGCTTACTTTAAAGATATTGATAAGTATATAGAGAAGAGGGAAGACAAGTGATAATAGCCTTGAAAATAGTTCTCTTGTTGGTTCTGGTTATCTCTCTTATGGGAGTTATAGGAGAGGATAAGGATTCACAGCTGCGGAATCACTTAACAGCAATATGTATCACATCAATTATCGGCACTATTGCTACATACGTGCTGCTTTAACTAAATAAGTCCAAGACGGAAAGCCTGCGGACACTGAACTTACAGCATTAGCGCTGTTTGTTTGGTGTCCGTTTTTTATTTGAGCGGAGGGATGACATGAAACAGGAAAAGAAAAAGCCCAATAAAAACGCACAGGAGCGTTCTGAGCGGTTTTGGCGGCAAATGATGGGTCAAGATAGGCAAACATTGAAAAGAGGCAAAGGCGGCGCTTTTAAGCGTAAGTAAGAGGGGGATAAACATGCAGGATTTAATCATTGAATACAAAAGAGCGTTAAAAGAAGCGAGAAAGATGTACCGGGCATTCTCGGAAACGCCAGAAAATGAAATGACAGCCGAACAAAAGAACGACAAGAAGATCATTGGCAGTATGATCAGTGATATTGAATTTACTCTCGAATGGCTGCAGAACGGGAGACAACCGGGAGCACGCCGGGGAGCTGACAGAAGAGACGTTTATCAAAGAACGATTCTTGCTGATCCTCGTATCATTGATGCAATGCCAGAAGAGTATGAGATCAATCAGGAGCCAGAAGGAGAGGTAAGTGATTGGGACAAAGAAAGAATTGCTGATGCCCTTTCGGTCCTTACTGAAAGAGAAAAGGACATTTTCATCATGCACACTGTGCAAAACATGTCTTTCGAAGAAATCGCCCAGCTGCTGAACATTAAAAAAGGAACAGTGCAGAAAAACATTGAGCGTTCCCGATTGAAAATGAAAAATAGAGCAGAACACAGCCTATTCTGTTTAGCATGAATAGGTTGTTTTTTTTGTCTAAAAACAATATTTTTTGGTAAAAAACCTAAATTTTCTCTGTATTTATATTGACGGTGGTAAATATAACTGATATAATTAAAGTATCGAAAGGAGGTGTTGAAAGAGCATGGAAATGGTTGAAATTATCCTTCGGGACTTGGCTTGGCTGGTTGCAATCCTTACTGGAATTACAACGATGGTCAAGAACATCAAGGAAATGAAGGGTAATAAAAACAAAAAACGACGTTCTCCCGCCAAGAAGAAACGTCGCAAATAACCCAATGGGGGGAATCACTTCCCCCTCACCATATTATAACACTTTGAGTTCCATGCTCAAACAAATGAAAAAATTAGTAGACGGGTCAACGGTAATATTCTTTGTTCTGTTCGTGACAGTGTTTGCAAACTTTGACTATGATCATCTTGGTACTTTGGATATCATTACAATGGTTTTGGCTCTTGGCTGGTTGGTAATCACTATTATTAATATTATCCTTAGATGGAGGAACACGCGGAATGACTAGGTTTGTTTTTGAAAGTATTGATGAGTTGAGAGAGTTCATGGACAAAGAAGTCATAACGACATCTGAAGCCATTGAGATTATTGGATGCAGCCGGCAGAACCTCAAGCAGCTGGTGGATTACAAAACATTGATTCCGATTAAAACAACAAATAGGGATCGTCTATTCTTGAGAAAAGACATTGAAGGCTATAAAAAGAAACGTTGATTGCACCCGCAGCTAAAGGGTGCTTTTTTTGTCTTACGACTGCCACCTATTTATGAAGGGTGCTTTCGTTCGACAAATTTTGCAAATGGTTCCATTGTTACATTCCTTACCCGATAATAAGGTGGGAGGGATTTAAAATGGATCAAGAAATAGAAGAAAGACTTTTAAGTTTAAAGTTAAAGAAAAAAGAACAATGGTACTGTGATTTTTGTGGGGAGATAATTGAAAGTGATAGAGATGGAATGCTTGAATGGGATTCTTTTTTAGAGCGAGATGATACTGCATTAAATGCTGAAAACTTTAGAATAGTTCATAATAGGGCCGTCAAACAATGTCAGCCAAGAAACAATGATGCTAACTTATCAGATGGGCATTTACACTGGTATACTGGTCCTGGGGGACTTTCTGAATTATTAACAATAAAACATAGATATAATTTAGATCTAGTTAAATTTGACGAAATTATAAGAAGATTACACGTAGACTATTATGAAGAAGCAAGACAGTATTTTCATAAGTCTAGGGAAAATGGTGATGAATTCGATTTATATGAAATAGGTGATTATTCTCAGGACGCACTTAAAACAATTATAAAAAAATATGGGGAAAAGAAATGGTAGACGCTTTCGTTTAGAAGGCGTTTTTTATATTCTCTGTAAACTGCTTCCGGTAAGTCTCAGGATAGACAATTGGCGGTTAACGGCTTGAGCGCGGTGGTAGTTTAGAGAGAATATGAAGGAGATGATTCGATGAGCCAAGTGGAAAGAGTCTTTCCTGGTCCCACAAACGGACTGATTAATTGGATGGAACAGAACTTTCATGAGATAGATGGCTATGTTGCTACTTTCAATATGAAAGATGGCACCACGATGACTGTATACGACGCAGAATCATACGTTCAGGCTGTTGGACTTGTGGACATTGGGAAGGATTCGATTCATCAGCTTGCACACGATGACGAGTTCATCCCGAGAAAATAATCTCCAAAACAACTCAATTCAAAAGGGGGCGGCGGTGAATGTAGATGGCAAATTGGAAGGACATCAGAAATGAATTTGAAACATCCAATATTACATTAAAGGCACTTGCCGAAAAGTATGATATTAAAATTGGCACTTTAAAGAGCAGGAAGAGCCGAGAAGGTTGGTCGAGGGATCTAGCGAAAAAGGATGCAACCAAAAACAAAAAGGTTGCAACCCTAGAACCCGTTATAGAATCAAGTAATTTAACCGATAAGCAAGAGTTATTCTGTCTTTACTATATCAAGTATTTCAATGCCACGAAGGCTTATCAGAAGGCTTATGGGTGCGCTTATTCTACTGCAATGGTTGAAGGACACCGACATCTAAGAAATCCTAAGATTGCTACAGAGGTTGAGAGATTGAAGGCTGAACAACAGCAAGGCATCTTTTTGGATGCAAAAGATATTCTTCAGAAGTACATTGATATCGCCTTTGCTGATATAACCGATTATGCAGTTTTCGGCAAAAAGGAAATACAGGCTACAGGTGCATTTGGCCCAATAGAAGATGATGATGGTAACCCAGTGATGATTGAAGTTAATTATGTTGATTTCAAAGAGTCGGAGGAAGTTGATGGAACTCTTGTCACTGAAGTTAAGAAAGGAAAAGACGGGGTATCCATAAAGCTTGCTGATAAGATGAAAGCTCTTGAAATGCTCACTAAATATTATGATTTACTCTCTGAAAACGATAAAAAACGATTGCAAGAAGAGAAAATCAGAATGGACATCGAAAAAACCAAGAAAGACATTAACGGCGATAACGGAAACTCTAAAGAAAATGAAGTTGCTGCCATGCTGCGGAAGATGGTGAAGCCTCATGGAACTTAACTCCAAGCAACAAGAAGTATGGAATAGCTTTATTGAAGAGCAGCCGAAAATCTTAATATGCAGCGGGGCGAAAAGGGCAGGAAAAACATTCGTGCTCCTTTTGACGTTCCTCGGGCATATCAGCAAATATCAAAACATGGGGCTTTCCTTTATCATTGGCGGGGCAACTCAGGCTTCTATAAAGCGGAATATCCTAAATGATTTAGAGCTGATCCTGGGGAAAGAATTGCGCCTTGATAAAGCGAATGCCGTTGAGATATTCGGCAACCGTGTTTATTGCTTTGACGGCGCAAATGCAGACTCATGGAAAAAGGCACGGGGTTTCACATCAGCTGGCGCATTCTTAAACGAAGCGACTGCCCTGCATGACTCATTCGTGAAGGAAGTCATTTCTCGTTGCTCCTATAAAGGCGCAATGGTCATGATGGATACAAACCCTGAAAATCCGATGCACACCGTCAAAACGGATTATATCGACAAAGACGGGCAGCGGCTGAAAAATGGCCGGCTGAATATCCGGTCTTTTCACTTCTCGTTATTCGATAACAACTTTCTTGATCCTGAGTATGTCGAAAGTATTGTTGCTTCAACACCGAGCGGCATGTTTACGGACAGGGACATTTACGGCTATTGGGTTGCTCCGGAAGGCGTAATATACAAGGACTTCAACAAAGACAAGCACTATATCAGTTCAGACCAGTTACAAGAGAAACAGGGCAGGTTTACAAAATACTTCGCTGGCGTTGATTGGGGATATGAACACCCGGGTTCTATTGTCGTAATCGGACAAGATGACCAAGGGTGTTTTTATTTGCTTGAGGAACATTCCAAGCAGCATGAAGAGATTGACTACTGGGTGAAGGTAGCAAAGGACATCAAAGAGCGATACGGCAACATTAATTTCTATTGTGATACTGCACGGCCAGAACACGTTGTTCGTTTCCGACGTGAAAAACTTCGGGCTATCAATGCTGATAAAGCTGTCGTATCCGGCATAGAAGAAGTGGCGCGGCTGTTCAAACAAGAACAGCTTTTGGTCGTTGAAGACAAAGTTGACCGGTTTAAAAAAGAAATCTTTATGTATGTCTGGAATCAGAAGACAGGCGAACCGGTTAAGGAATGGGACGATGTTCTGGACTCCATACGTTATGCCCTTTACACAAACAACAAACCAATGAGACGAAAAGGGAAGGGGTGATCATGTGAATCATTTGATAGATAAGATCAGAGCTTCAGGCATTACACCTGAATTGATTGCAGACATCATCGAAGCGCATAAAAACGATCATGATAGAATGAAAAACTTATATGATCGATACAAGGCAGAGGTTCAGGGTGTACCGATCTTAACCAGAGAAGCCATTGAGTATGAGGATTTCGAGACCGGCCATGTTAAGCGGATAGATCATAAGGTTAATAACAAGCTTAATAACTCATTTGATTCAGACATTGTTGATACGAAGGTGGGCTATCTCTTCGGGCATCCGATTACTTACGAGTTTGACGATAAGCGAGAGACTGGCACTACTTCAACCAGAAAGCAAATGATTGATGATTTCAACACTCTGAATAATATTGCTGACGAAGATAGTGAATGGGGAAAGATGGCTACCATTTGCGGCTACGGAGCGCGGCTTGCATATATCGACCGGAACGGTAATGAAAGAGTCAAAAACATTGAACCATGGGAAGCGGTTTTCCTCAGTGATGGGAATATTCATGAACCGGAATATGCTTTGCGTTATTACGAGACATATAACGGGCAGCAAAAAGCGGAATTTTATGATAGCAAAACGATTTATTATTTCAGTACGAAGGATAGTTCAGCTTTTACCTTGGACGACAAAAAGCCCCATATGTTTGATGGCTGCCCTTTATTCGGGCTGGCAAACAATAAAGAGCTCAAAGGCGATGCCGAAAAGGTATTGTCTCTTATTGATGCCTATGATCGGACACTGTCAGACGCCTCAAACGAAATTGAACAGTACAGACTGGCGTACTTGATCCTAAAGGGATTGGGAGCCGATGAGGACACACTCCAGCAACTTAAAAAGACTGGAATTCTTGAGCTATACGATGAAAAAGACGATGTCAGCTACCTGACAAAGGATATAAACGACGCGATCATTGAAAACCATTTGAACCGTCTGGAAGAAAACATTCTCCGTTTTGCAAAGTCGGTAAATTTCTCTGATGAATCATTTGGGGGAAATATCACTGGCGTTGCAATGAAATATAAATTGATGGCCCTTGAGAATAAGTGCATCACGATGGAACGGAAAATGACTGCTGCTCTCCGTTATCAGTACAAGTTGATCTTTTCAGCTTGGGCAACGAAAAATAAAGCAAAAGCAGAAGATTATTTGAAAGTATGGTTCGGATTCAAACGCAATCTGCCAGCCAACGTACTTGAAGAGGCACAGACCACAGCTCAGCTTAAAGGAAACATCAGCGAAGAAACCCGTCTATCTCTCCTGTCGTTTGTCGATGATGTTCAGTATGAGCTTCAGAAGATGAAAGATGAAGAAGAGGAGTACAGGAAAAGTATGCCGCCGTTGAGAGAAATCCCAACGGATACGGGCGGTGATGAAGATGAACCAGAATGATATTGATAAGTACCTGGATGACATGATCACAGAGGACGCGAAAAAGATTGATGTCGTTTTTGCTCAACGGCTGAAAGAGATTAATCAACAAATCGCGGCTCTTTATGCAAAATACAGCAGAGACGGTCAACTATCCATGGCTGATATGAATAAATACAACAGGTTCAAAAAAGAAATGGAGCGCATGACTGAGGAATCCAGTAAGGCATTCAAAACTATCCTCACAATCGTTGAGGCTTTGGCTGCTAAGCAATTCCTTGAGAGTTACATGCGCTCTGCCTATTTGTACGAGATGGAAGCTGCAGTTGATTTAGGCTTCAGCATCCCTACAGTCGAAGTAATCAAGCAGGCCATATTAAACCCGATAGCCGAATTAACTCTCTCAGCCTTATATAAGCGCCACAGAGATGACTACGTCCGGCAAATACAGATTTCAATTGCTCAAGGGATTCAAGCTGGTGAAGATTACTCCAAAATTGCCCGGCGCATTGAGCAAACGACCGAATTTGCCCGCAGAAAGGCTCGTGACGTGGCGAGAACAGAGACTCATAGGGTACAAGTCTCGGCGAGGATGAAAAGCGCTGAGCAGGCTTCTAAAAAGAGCAAACTCGAAAAGATGTGGAATGCTACCCTTGATCTTAAAACACGAGGCGGGCACAGGAAGCTGGACGGGAAGACAATAGAACGAAATGGGCTATTCAAATCAATATATGGCGGCGTCGGACCGGCTCCGGGGCACATGAATAATGCCAAGGATGATATTAACTGCCGTTGTACGATTGCTTTCAAAGTAAACGGGGTGCTGCCGGATACTAGAAGAGCCCGTAAGCGCGGCAATGGCGCTGGAGAGACTATTCCATACCAAACCTACGAAGAATGGTACAAATCCATTGAGGAAAAGGGGAAATGATGATGGCTAAACTAGAAATCAAGCTAAATGAAGAGGGGAGAAAAAAGCTTGAATCACCTCACATGCATCCATTAAGGTTTAGTGATTATGACATATTGATTGATGGCCAAGAACCTAGCTTAATAACTGATTTATCGCTGCATATGTCAACGGAAACATTTAATGAATGCACTATTAGATTTACGACAGAACATATCGACATAGATGCTGAAACTCTCGCATCGTTGCAAATGATTCATAAAGAAAATAGTCAAAGTGAAGAAAAACAAACGAGGTTTGAACAGCAGTGATGTTCTTTGAAGTTGAGTACACAAGTGACGATTATTATGACTGTTATCCTCATCAGGTAGGGATTTACCCTACGTTCGAAAAAGCTATGGAGAAAGCAACTGAGTTGTCAAATGGAGAGTATCCACCTGCTGAAATAGATATATGGCAGTGGGAGTTAAAGCAAAATGAATATGTGAAAATCAAGAATTGGAATAAACACGAATTTGATGCTGATTTCAAAGAAGTTAAAGAGTAAATCAATTATCCCCGTCCTGAGCATGACGTTAAAAGGCTTATTTTTCATGCACTCATAACAGGCGCGCACTGTAGAGGGCAAAGGAGGAAGAACTGTAATGCCAACATTAGACGAAGTGAAAAAATTTCTCGAAGAAAATAAAGAGAATGAAGAAGTAAAGTCGTATCTGAATGAACTTTCTGCCGTGTCAGCTGACAAGGTGAATGGGTTTTTAGATACAGAAGAAGGTAAGCGTCTCATTCAGCCTCGATTGGATTCCCATTTTACGAAAGGCCTTGATACATGGAAGTCGAACAACCTCGATGCTCTGGTTGATGCAAAGGTAAAAGAGCTTTATCCGGAGGAAACAGAGGAACAAAAGCGCATCAGGAAGCTGGAAAAGGAGCTGAAAGATCAAAAGACAGCAGCACAACGTGAAAAGCTTTTAAACAAAGCTGTCTCTTATGCTTCTGAAAAGCAACTGCCAACAGATGTAGTGGAATTCTTTATCGGTGAGGATGAAGAATCAACGATGAAGAACCTCGGAGCATTCGAAGAGAAGTACAATACTGCACTTCAAAAGGCGATTGAATCCAAGTTTCAAGAGAACGGCCGTGATGTTCAGTCCGGCAGCAATGAAACGACAAATCAAAGTTTAGATATTAGCTCGCTTGCAGCTGAAGCAAGTATTAGAAAATAAGGAGGGCTATCTTTATGCCAACATTCGATCCAAACAATGTATTGATGCAAGACGCAGTAAACGGGAAGGTCCCAACTGAACAAGGAACCCTAGTTTTAAGGAAGTTTATGACGCAATCGGCGGTTACACAACTAGCAAAATTTGAAGAAATGAATAAACCGGTGAAAGAATTCACGTATTTGGCTTCTGGACCAGGGGCTTACTGGGTTGGAGAAGGCGAGAGAATCCAAACTTCTAAGGCACAATGGTTAACTGCAAAAATGGTTTCTAAGAAATTGGGTGTTATCATCCCTGTTTCTAAAGAATTCTTGCGCTACTCTGTCACTGATTTCTTTACACAAATGCGTGATTCAGTTGCTGAAGCCTTTGCAATTCAATTTGACCAAGCAGCTTTATTTGGTATCAATTCGCCATTCGGTGAAGGCGTTTCGGTATTTGAAAAAATTAAGGCATCTGGTAACACTGTTGCTTTAAACTCACTTGGCAACCTATATGACGAGCTTAATGGAGTAATGGCGTTAGTTGAGGATGCTGATAAGGATGTAAATGGCTTTACTACTACACGCCGATTCCGTCAAAAACTCCGCGGCACTAAGGACGGTAACGGGCTTCCAATCTTTAACGATGCGACAGGCGGCGCAACATCGCAGGCTCTTGGACTTCCGATCGGCTACGTTAATTCCAAGTCATGGGATTACGATAAAGCGGCATTGCTTGCGGCAGATTGGAATTATACTCGGTACGGTATCCCGCAAGGAATGGAGTATAAAATCTCTGAGGATGCAACGTTAACTACTGTTGTCGACGAAAATGGCGATCCTATCAACTTATATGAGCGTGACATGGTTGCTCTTCGTGTGACTCAGCAAGTCGGTTTCATGACATTGACTGATGATGCGTTTGCAGCTATTACACCAGCAACGGGGGCGTAAGTTGATGGGATACACATCTAAAAACTATAAAACTAATAACGGCGACAAATTGGTGATCGGCGGCGAATTAGAAATTAAATCAGGCGCAAAAGTGACCGGCTTGCCCGGTTCAACCCCTGTTGCTAAAAGCATCACTTCTGAAATGATTGGCGACGGAGAAGTGAAAAACATCAATATTGGTGATGGTTCTGTTCAAAGTCGAAATATCGGAACTGGCAGTGTACAAAATGCCAATATCGGTGCGAAGGCTGTTACGTTAGCCAAGCTTGGTGATGATGTAACTGCCAAACTCACTGATATTGAAAACCGCCTGAAAGCACTGGAAGGAGGAAGCGCGTAATATGAAAGCATCTAACGGTTCCAAAACAATTGAATGCACTGAAAAGGCTTTTGAGGTGGTTTACTCACATATTGGGTTTAAGAGAGTGGATGAGGGCAAGAAGCCAACTGCTGATCTTTTTGATATGACTGAGGCTCAACTGCAGAAAGTAAACAAAGATGAGATTATTGCTTTCTTGAAAGAGAATGAATATGATTTTGACCCTAAAGCGCCTAAAGACGAACTGATCAAGATTGTCTTAGGTGAAGAGTAGGTGATTCAGTGGACATCGCACAAGTAAAGCGAATGACAGGGATTAAGACAGATAGGCATGACGAATATTTGTCTGAAATAGTCCCTAATTTGATCGAGTATGCGAGTGACTTTTGTAATAACAGTTTCGATCCGGAGGCTTTGCCAGCTGGCGTGAAGCTTTTTGTTGCGAAGGCTGCAGAATATAACATGACTCCTTCTGGACTCTCGGGAAGAAGCATGGGGGATGTGTCGTATTCGTACAATACAGAATTTCCTCGGTACATCACAAAACACCTTACGCCATATCGAAGGCTGAGAGTTAAATGATCTATGAAGAATTCCCCCACGAAATCACGTTTCAGCGGATGGGCAAGGTGCCAGACGGCGGCGGTGGTTATGAAGAAGGTTACGTTGACTACATCACAACAGAAGCTTTAGTCAGTGGCGTCAGTTCCCGGGAGTTTTATCAGGCTCAGCAGCTGCAAAACCCGGTTGAATGCAACGTGTATTTCCCTTATCGGACTGATATTGAGAAGACAATGAGGATCATTTACGAAAACAAAATTCTCATTCTCAAATCAGAGCCCATTGACCAAGGCGGTATGCATGAGGTCTTGAATTTGAAATGCCAAGTGACGGGGGTGCTGGAGTCTGATGGCAAGAGTTAGCGGCAGATGGGTCAGGCAAATGCGCAGAGCCACTGAAGAGTTCAGGAACAATGTGATTGAAGAAGCCAAACGGATTGTAACTGACACGGCCGAGCTGATTTATAGTAACGCCGTTTTAAATGCTCCAACAGCCATGATCGACGGCGGGAACTTGAAAAATTCAATAGAAATCGATTATCGTGACGGCGGCTTAACGGCCGTTATTTCTGTTGGTGCTGATTATGCAATATATGTCGAATACGGTACCGGAATTTATGCGGAGGACGGAGGCGGCCGGCAGACTCCTTGGGTCTATTATGACACCAAGCTTAACCAATGGGTTATGACGCGGGGGATGCGAGCCCAGCCGTTTTGGAATCCGTCTATTGAGGAAGGTATGCGGTACTTCGCCAGTCAAATGTAATAGAAAGGGGCTGTCTTTATGCGGTCAGCCATGTGGCCGTTGCAAATGGCTATATTTCAAAGGCTATCAACTGATGAAGAGCTGAATGCACGAGTCACTGGTGTGCTTGATGCAGTCTCAAAAGATCAGAAAAAGCCATATGTGACAACAGGCGATGATGACGTTTCGCCTTTTGAAACAAAAACGTCTAAAGGTGAAATCATCAATGTTGTTCTCCATTGCTGGAGCGATTACAACGGCAAAAAAGAAGCGATGCAGATCCTTGATTTGATGCTGCAAGCAATAACGAGAGAGCCCCTAAATTTAGAGGGCTTTTCTTTATGTCGTTCTGAGATGCGTGGCATGCAGGTAATCACCGACATTGACGGATACACCAGACACGGCATTCTCAGGATGCGATACACAATAAACAATTGAGAGGATGAACAAAATGTCAGATTTATTGAATGGTATTGATGAGGTTTACTTTGTTCAACCGATGAATGCTACTTCAAATGAAGGCCTGTTTATTGCTTTCCAAACAGAAGGCAGTCATACAAAAGAGCAAGATACAAAAGATGAATCAACAAAGTCTGGCCGAATCGTTGGTTACGGTCCTAAATCAGAGAATTTTGAACTGACTTATTATGCTGCTACCAATGATCCTGGGCAATCTGCAATTGAAGATGCCTACGATAATGAAGAGACACTCCAGGTATGGAAAGTAAACCTGAATAAGAACGCAAACCAAAAGCATGATTCAGAATATGGCCATGCAATCATTGAAAGCTTAGAGAAAAGTGCACCACAAGATGGATTTATTGAGGTATCAACAACTATGCCTGTTCTCGGTAAGACTCGTAAAGGAGAACTTGACCCACTGCCTCAAGAATTAATTGATTTGATCAGATCATCTGCGGGTGCTAAAAAGTTCATGCAGTTTGGCGAGAATGCCAAAACAACGACTACACCCTAATGCGCCCCAAAATCTATCGTTCACGGCTACTACTGACAGCGTGACCGTGAATTGGGATGAGGTAGATGGGGCAACGTCATACAAAGTGTATAGAGGAGCCAACAAGCAACTTGATGCTACTGTCACAGGCACATCCCACACACTGACAGGCATTGCGGCAGATACCCAGCTGACGGTCAACGTCTCAGCAGTTAATGACGCTGGGGAATCACCGATGACCGAGATCATCACGAGAACTCAAGCGACTGCGCCCTGATATACCCCGTAATATAACCACAACAAGTGTCACTTCTAATCAAGTGGGATTTAAGTGGGACGCGGTGAAAGGGGCGACCTCGTACAACATTTACAGATACTATGCAAAGATAGCAACTGTCACAACAAACTCATATCTGTCCAATCCGACTCTTAAACCCGATACTTCATATATTTTCAATGTGTCCGCAGTAAACGCCGCAGGGGAGTCGGTGTGGTCAGAGAAATTTACGATTCGCACAAATAAAGAAGAAGCATAGGAGCCCGGCTGTTGCCAGGGCTCTTTTTAATACAAAATTTTGGAGGTTTTATATATGGCTCACTTAACAATTGACGGAAAAGATTATGCTGCACGTTGTGATTTTGCATTTGATAGAACAGCAAACGAGAAATATGCGAAAGAAGATAAAAACGGTGATAAATCAGGCGGTACATTAACGATTTACAACAGCTTACTGAACGATGATGCTGTTTATCTTTCTGCATTTTGGGATTGCGCGCTGGCTCACTTGAAAAAAGGCAAACCATCTGTTGAACAGATTGAAGATGCAAT
Organism: Bacillus sp. FSL R5-0434; assembly: GCF_038004745.1. NCBI lineage: Bacteria > Bacillati > Bacillota > Bacilli > Caryophanales > Bacillaceae > Bacillus > Bacillus sp. FSL R5-0434. The sequence continues at coordinate 2,746,539 of NZ_JBBORV010000001.1, read as the reverse complement.
TGCCAAGATCATTGAAGAAGATGAAACTGGCAACGCCGTTGATGAGATGGTGAAAGAAGCTTTTAACACACTGGATTCAGCGGGTTTTTTCAAAGGAAAGATCCGTCAGCAATGGAAGATGATGAGCAAGCTGGCGAAACCGAAAAAGGTCAGCCCGAACGAGACACCGGAAATGGAAGCGAAGCGTCTAGAGGAAGACGAAATGAACAAGGACATGCTGGAGACGATGGAGGAAGCGTACAAAGAGAAGACGGGATCGACTATCTCCAAGTAATTGAAAATGCGGCTCGTTGGATGGGAGTCTATGACAACGATGTCATTATGTCATGGACTCCAAACGAGTATAAACGAAAGCTAAAAGCAGCAAAACTCCGTGAAATTGACGAGATGGAAAAGCTGGCGAGAAATGCTATGTTTCATCGCTATGCTCTAAACGAAAAGAGACCAAAAGAGTCAAAGATGTTTGACGCCAGAAAAGCGCGCAGAGAGCTTGAGCGTTCTCTGACAAGCGAGGAAAACAAATGGCGTGAATCAGACATAAACAAGCTTGGTTCGAGAGCTAAAGACGTGCAGATGTTAAATGACGCTGTGCGGTCTTATTTCGGAAAACAATACAAAGAAAAGGGGTGAGGGCATGATCGAGAGGCTTACTGCTGTTGTAGAAGCTCAGACGCAGAGATTCAACAGAAGTATGGATCGAGTTAATGACATGATGCGGCGAATGGCTGATACCCATACTGTTGAAGTTGAAGCGGAAATCGCAAGCTTTCAAGCAAGAGTTAGACAGGCAGAACAGCAGATCGACAACTTTATTCATCGACACGAAAGAACCCGAGTCGATTTAGACGCAGACGCTGACCCCGTACAAAGGGCCGTTTCAGCGGCAAGGGCTGAGATTGCCTCGTTGCCCAACCGGGTTACAACCAATATCAACGGCGATTCATCAGATTTAACGAGGTCAGTGGCTGCAGCTCAAACTGAGACGAGATCCTTACCAAACAGAGTATGGATCTTCATAGAAGCCCGTACTGATCGCTTCGAAAACTCTATGAATCGTCTGGCGAAAATCACTAACTCTGTTTCAACCGTCATAGGTCATTCGCTTGCGGGAGCCTTCACATCCGCATTGCCAGCAATTTCTCCGGTTCTTGCCAGTATTACTGGAGCAATAGGATCACTGGGCCCGATGCTTGGTGTGGCAGCTGGTGGCGTTATGGGGCTTGGTAGTGCGTTTGCGACAGCAGGGACAGGAGCTGCTGCATTTGGGGCACTGGCGGTATCTTCACTAGGTGGTGTTTTCAAAGCTTCTGAAGACTTGAAAAAGCTTCAGGAAAAACTGGATGAAACCACTGACGCCAAAGAGCGCGCTAAAATCATGGAGAAGATCAAGGGCATTCAGCAGTCTCTTGGAAAAGAAGAGAAAAAGGCGCTTGCCACATTAGAAGATTTCAAAGCGAACTGGAAGAGCATTTCCGAATCTGTTCAGAAGCCTATCCTAAAAACGTTCACAAGCTCGCTGACAACGTTCAAAGGTGTTCTGAATAGTTTAAGACCTATGTTCAAAAGCGTGGCGAATGGCGGCGTTACACTGGCTAAAAGTATGAATGCAGCATTTAAAGATGCAGACATGAAACGTTTTATTGGTTTCATGAATAAAAATGCAGGCCAGGCTTTTGTGACGTTTGGGAAAATAGCCGGAAACGTCCTCAGAACAGTTATGAATCTGATTGTTGCTTTTGGCCCTCTTGGGAACGACATGTCGGCCAGTTTGGAAAAGGCCACGGCTTCATGGGTGAAGTGGTCAGCTAATTTAGGTTCATCTAAAAAGTTCCAAACGTTTATAGAATATGTCAAAACAAACGGTCCTAAGTTGCTGCAGATCATCGGGAACTTATCAGGCGGTCTAACAAAGTTGTTTACCGGTTTTGCCCCGATGTCTCAGGACATGATGACATCCCTTGTCAACATGACTCAGAAGTTTAATGAATGGGCCGGCAGCGTCACGAAAACAAAAGAATTCCAGTCGTTTATTGACTACATCAAAACGAACGGTCCAACTGTTTGGAGTACGATCGGAGAAATCGCCAAAACAATTATCAATTTGCTCGTTGGTATGGCGCCGTTAGGGCAATCCATCTTACAAACGGTAAACGGATTTTTAAAATTCACAAATGCAGCAATGCAAGCTAACCCTGCTATCGGGCAATTCATTGCAGTAGGCATTTCATTGCTGGGTGCATTAAGGGCGCTGGTTCCTGCGATGGCTGCTGTCAGTGCAGTAACAAATGGATTTAAAGATTTTAAAGATGCTGCTCAATACTTGCGTGGGTTCAAAGATACAGCTGCCGGAATTAAGTTGGCCGGGCTGATAACTCAATTAAAAGGAGCCACTGCAGCTATTGGTCGCTTCATTGCAAAATACACAGTCATGGCAGCTCAAGCTACGGCAAATGGTGTAAAAATGGCTGCTTCTTGGACAGCGATGAAAATATCTGCTCTTGTATCTTCCTTAAGGAGCGGCATAGTTCAAATGGGTCTGTGGATCAAGAATATGACTGTGATGGCGGCACAATCCATTGCACAGGCAACCCGAACGGCAACGGCATGGACAATTATGAAGATAAGTTCTTTTGTCTCTTCGCTTAAAGCTGGAATAGTTCAGATGGGCCTTTGGATCAAACAGATGGTTGTCATGGCTGCTCAATCTGTTGCGCAGGCAGCGAGAATGGCCGCAGCGTGGACAGCGGCTCAAATAAGCTCATTTGCATCTATGTTGGCAGCTGGAATCAAACAGATGATTGCTTTCGGAGCGCGTTTGGTTGTATTAGCGGCTCAAGCGGCGGCAAACGCGGCGAGAATGGCGGCATCTTGGGTCATTGCTATGGGTCCTATTGGATGGATCACAGCGGCTGTAGTGGGTTTGGTTGTCCTCATCATTGCGAACTGGGATAAGATCAAGGCTTATACAGTCAAAGTCTGGGGCGCTGTTTCTAAGTGGCTTTCATCTGCTTGGACAGGGATTAAGAATGCAGCGTCTAAAGTATGGTCGGCTCTCGTCACACTTTTAAAGGCAAATTTTGAGCTGCAAAAAAAGGTAATTATGACGGTTTGGAATGCCGTTAAATCATTCGCCTCAAAAGTCTGGAATGGGATTAAAAACTCAGTTACTAAAGTTTGGAACGGTTTGAAAAGCGCCGCATCTGCAGCGTTTCTCTATATGAAAAACCAGATTGCAAACAGAATCCTAGCAACTAGAGAAAAGATACTCAGTGTATGGAATGCTATAAAGAGCAAAGTGTCTGCGATATGGAATGGGTTGAAGTCAGCCGCATCCGCAGCCTTTTTGTACATGAAAAATCAAATAGCAAACCGGATTTTGGCGACTCGTGAAAAAATTCTCAGTACATGGAATGCAATCAAAAGTAAGGTTCAATCCATATGGAACGGAATAAAAAGTGCTGCCTCTAATGCGTTCCTCTATATGAAAAATCAGATCGCAAATCGCATCATTGCGACCAGAGAAAAGATAGTGAGTATCTGGAATAGTGTGATGAAGTTTTTCAAAGGAATCAATCTGAAAACCATTGGCCGTAACATTATTCAAGGTCTGATAAATGGTATCAGCGGCATGGCGGGGGCATTAGCCAGCAAAATTAAATCAATGGCAAATGCAATCCCTAACGGCATGAAAAAACTTCTTGGAATTCATTCTCCATCAAGGGTTATGCGCGATCAGGTTGGTTATCACGTCGGCACCGGTATGGCAGCCGGTATTGATAAGTCACAGGCCAAAGTAAAAGCGGCTGCGCAGAGAGCTGCTAAAGCTGCTCAGAAAGCGGCTGAAGTGAAAGTGACCAACAAAATTAAAAACGCTGAAGTAAAATATGACACCAAGAAAATGGGCGCTGACACTTATATTAAGACGTTGCAGAAAATCCAGAAGCAAAACAAGCTGACTAGCGAGCAAAGCCGAAAAATCCAACGTGAAATCTATCAAGCTGCTAAAAATGCTTCTGACAAACAGAAAAAGCTTTTGAAAGAGCAGCAACGCAAGGAAGCAAAAGCAAAGCTTGCGTACACCAAAAAGGTGTCTGATCAGATTAAACGAGCTGAGGCCAAGTACGATACAGGGAAAATCAGCGGTAACACATACGTTAAGACTCTCCAGAAGATCAGTAAGAAAAACAAACTGACTTCTGATCAGCAAATCAAGGTACAGCGTGAGATTTATCAGACTCAAAAAGCAATGGCTGATAAGGCAAGGAAGCAAAAAGAGAATGAGAGAAAAGCGGCAGATAAAATCAACAAAGGTATTCTCTCAGCCAATAACACATATCTGTCCAAATTCAAAAGCATCAATGACAAACTAACCTCAGATATAAAAGCGGCAAACGATGCCTATAAGAAGGAGCTCCAAGACCGAACAAATGCGATTTACAACGCAATCGGTCTATTTGACGATGTTTCAAGCGAGAAGGTTAACGGCTCAAAGCTGACATCAAACCTTAAAAATCAGCTGGCAAAATTAAAGCAATTTGACAGCGATATCGCAAGCATCGCAGGCAGGGCACCAAAGGCATTCGCTGATGAACTGAAAGAAATGGGAGTCGGTTCAGCAGATCAGATCAATGCAATTGCCCGCATGACTTCGTCTGAATTAGATGAGTACGTAAGACTCTGGACAGAAAAGCATAAACTCGCAAGCACACAGGCGGCTCAGGAATTGACTGGCCTGAAGAATGAGACTGCCAAGAAAATTAATGAGCTTCGATCAGCTGCCAATAAAGAACTGAGTCTCCTGAAGAGCGACTACATGAGAAAAATTGGCGAGCTTACTGTCAATGTGAAGCAGTTAGGCTCCCTGAAAAACAGCGGGAAGGCAATCGGCTATAACACGATGGCCGGCATAATTTCCGGAATGAGAAATATGAAGGGCGAGCTTGCGAAGGAAGCCAACACTATTGCCTCCACAATCGAGAAGACAATCAAGAAAAAGCTGAAGATCCATTCTCCTTCACGATTAATGAGGGATCAAGTCGGTGTGATGGTGCCAGCGGGAATCGCAGTTGGTATCCAGAATGGTATTGGAACGGTTCAGCGGGCGATGACTGCTGTCAGCGATGCCATGTATATCGAGCAGAAAGATATGAATCTTGCTTACGATACATCCATATCTAGAAGCGACCTGGGCACTGTCAGAAAAGAACTGAGTGCAGATGTCAAAAACCTTGAGTTGCCTGAAAGAACTATCATTATCGAGATGGACAGCAAGAAAGTCGGTCAGGGCGTAGAAAAGTCTGTGACTGACGCACAAAGAAGATCAAACGCAAGGAGGGTGAGAATTAATTGATCAACTATCAGGAGATTTTGCCTAACCAATGGAAAATCACATTCAATGGGATCGATATTTCACCCTTCTTTTATGTGAAATCAACCACTGGGCGGGGAGTAATGAGCCGAGAGGTAAATACAGCCACGATCGGGAACCGTCCAGGCGGTTTCTATCGTGGCACTAGACTACCAATTAGAACGATAACGATAGATGTTCTTTTTGCATTCAGCAGTGAAGAAGAATTGAAGAAGAAACAAGAAGAACTGACTTATATTCTGCATACAGACGAGCCGAAACCACTCGTTTTCCATGATGAGCCAGACAGAACCTATTATGCAATATTTGAGAGTGTATCTGATGGCGAAGAGCAGGGTGGCTTTCAGCAGGCTACATTGACTTTTGTCTGTCCTGATCCTAAAAAGTATGGAGCAGCTGAAGAATCAGAACTGAATGCCGGGGTGCAGGTTTTCACAAATCCGGGTTATGCGGAGATTGAACCAAAAATCGAATGTGTTTTTAAAGAGGCAGCCACTTCATATGAGGTGGCTATTTTAAATGGTGATGGATCTGTTTTAAAGACAATAAAAGTCGTGTATAACTTCATCGCCGGTGACACTCTCATTATTGATTCATCAAAGAGAAAAGTGACATGCAGCGGTAAATTGATCATGACTGCTCTGCAAATACAGTCTGAGTGGTTCACGCTGCCACCAAAAGTTCCAACTAAATTGAAGTTAAGCCACGCTAGCCGCATCAAATTCGATGAGGCTTATTTGTAAGGAGGTCCGTTAATGGCTGACATGTATATTCTTTCACCAGATGATCAAGTGCTGACAGTGCTGTCCAGCGACGGACAAGAAGCGTGCAGATTTTGGGATGCCAAATACAAAGAAGAGCTGAATAAAGGTTCTTCTTTTTCTTTTGTAGCTGATGCTTCCCATCCTGATGCACGCTATTTGTTTGAAGAGAATCAGGTTGTTTTTAGAGATAAAGACGGCATTCTCCGATTGTTTGTGATCAAGGAGCTTGACGATACGGACGAAAACTCAGAGGTTAATACACTCGTAACATGTGAAGCTGCCATGATGGAGCTGGCAGAAACCTTTGTGAAAGACTTCCGGCCAACTGACAAAACAGCACAATATGTTCTGGACAATGTACTCGCTCGTTCTCGGTGGGTGGCAGAGGTAAGCGCTGAACTCGGTACAAACTCCACAACTTTTTATAAGAAAACAGCTTTGGAATGTATTGCTGAAGTGATAAACATCTGGGGCGGCGAGCTTCAAGACTCTATCGAGTTTGATGGAAACAAGATTACAAAGAGAATTATCAAGATATTGCCACGACGAGGAAAAGACAGCGGGAAACGCTTTGAGATAGATAAAGATACAGAGAATATCAAAAGGACAGTCATCAGCTACCCATTGACAGCTCTTTGGGGATATGGTGCTTCTATTGCCTCAACAGACGAAGACGGGGAGGAGACGGGCGGTTATTCGCGGTTTATTGACTTCTCAGAAATAGAGTGGAAGAAATCAAAAGGTGATCCTGTTGATAAACCACTGGGTCAGGAATGGGTTGGCGATCCGGACCTATTAAAAAGGCTGGGACGCCTTAAAAACGGTGAATTGATCCATAGAGAAGGGCAATACAACAATGAAGATATAACTGATCCAGCGGAGCTTTTAAAAGAAACATACAACCATCTCATTACGACTGCATCAAAAACTGAGGTGAATTATGAGCTGTCAGTTCAATTGCTTCAGAATGTACCAGGTTATGAGCATGAGCATGTTGAGCTGGGCGATACGACAATTGCCATAGACCGAAATTTTGCTATTCCGATAGAAACGTCGCAGCGCATCATTTCCATGGAATATGACATCACAGACCCGGACAATACCTGCGTAGTGGAAATAGGGCAGTTTTTATCAGTGCTCCAAGGTGATGATCGGATTGATCAGATAGAAAATATACTCGACAAGAATCGTGGTACATGGGAAAGGAAACCAGACGCTGGTGAAGTCACTGACGGCAGTTTCCCGGATAAAAAACCACCGGTTCCGTCAAACGTTGAAGTAAAGTCTTTGTTTCAGAATATCGCTTTAACATGGGACTATGATCCATCTAGTTATATTGCTGCCTATGAAATTTATGCTTCTCAGATCAAGGGGTTCACACCTCTAACAGAAAACAGGATTTTTCGAGGGAAAACAAGCGGATATGAGCATTTTACAGGCGTTAATGAAGTTTGGTATTACCGTCTTCGAGCAATCAATACAAGAGGCACAGCAAGTGATTTTACAGATGAGTTCTCGGCCACTACTCAAAGAATACTGACTGATGATATTTTATTTGGTGCAGTTACAGCAGACCGATTGGCGGACTTGGCGGTAACAGCTGATAAGCTTTCGCGTGATTTTTCAGAGGCTAATATTCTGCCCGGTTCATTGCTGAGAGCAAGCGACATTAACGGTCTTAATAGTGCCAGTATATCTGTTGTGAAAAACGGTGAATACAATGAACTGACAGCAACAAAAACGAAAACAGATAACGCCTTATTCGGAATAAGTACATCACCAAGAAAAACACTTTCTTTAGTAAAGGGCCAGACTTATACCATCTCATTTGAGTTAAAACGGGGTGATATACCTGGCATATCTTATTTGAATTTAAGATCCACCAATACAAGCTCTGAAAATAATCCGATTAATACATCGAGCATTTCGGATCTGACAAATCATCCTCCGGATCAATTTGTTCGTGTTGATTTGTCCTTTGAATCACCATTATCAAGCGACACTATTCATTTGCTGTTAGGTGGGAGCGTTAAAGACGTAACTGCATCAGGATCTTTTTCTATACGGAAACTTCAAATCAGAAGAGGTATTGTAAAGAGAGAATACACCTTCAGCCCTTTTGATGTGCTGTTGACCGATGGTTCAGTTACATCCGATTTTATTGCTAGTGCTGCTATCGGATCGGTTCATATACAAAATGCTGCCATCAATTCAGCAAATATCGCTGATGCTGCAATTACATCAGCTAAAATCGCTGAGGCGGCTGTAGGTACAGCGGCAATTCAAAATGCAGCGATAACAAAAGCACATTTAAAGACAGCGATTATTGACTCTGCGCATATTATTGATGGGGCAATCACCAATGCAAAGGTTGGGAGTTTGTCAGCAGACAAAATCACATCCGGAACAATAAACGCCATTGATATTGTCGGTTCTCTTATACGAGGAGGTCGCTTTGAACCTGTAAGTCAATCAGCTGCCTACAAATCTTATATAGAAGCTGATGAAATTTTTCAACGTTATAACTATAAAACATCGAGTTACCCTACAAGAAGATATGACCAATTGAATATAAAAAGCGGATCTATAGAAATGGTAACGGGTGAAATGGATACTAGTGATAATGACGTGGGAATACTCCGTTATTTAAAATTAAGTGATGGTAAAGTGATTTTAACTGGTGATCAGACACAATCAACATACGCGGGTATAGAAATGTACTGTAATGATTTAGATAACATTGGAAATACTGATGCCTCCGCATACTTGAGAATGAAAATGAATGGCACTGACGTTGCGAGAATGTCTATATTTCCGAGAACCTCAGGGAAATATTTTGATCTATATACAAAAGGCGCTGACTTCACTCAAATACAATCAAAATCTCTGAATATTTTTACTGATAATTCTACTCGAATTGAAAGCTCTCAAGGTACAACCTTTGTAGGTGGTCCAGTTAGCTTACCCAAAAGTACGAAAATGCGAATGGGAGACTCTGGCGGAGAAGAAAAATTAATGGCTTGTGTTATTGATTACACTATTTCTGACATACACGGAGCGTTACAAACAAATGCTTTGGGAATAGTGGTTAACTATGACTTTACTTTTCCGGAAGGGGCTTCAAGTACAGCGGTAGTATCAAGAACTGTAACGCTTCCAAGTTATTATGAAAATGTATTCGCTGTTATTGGTCAGCCATATGGTAGTCATTCAGATCATGTGACATTAGGGGTTACAAACCAATCATCTAGTGGCTTTAATCTATACTTAAGGGGGAAAGGTACATCATCAGGAATAGGAGGGCGAACTATTTCGGCTCGAGTTTTAATCATACATGAACGAGTTTAAAAGGAGAGTAAAATGATAGAAATAACAACTGGCGATTATTCATGGTTTCATGCAGTTACCATTACTCAAACGGAAACGGGAATTGAAATTTCAGAGGGAGTATTGAGACACGGGGAAGATGTATACCCATTAGAAGCTATCTCGTTTGACTTAACACCCGACACTAACTATAACGTTCAATACGATCTATATTTATTGTTAAACTCCGAATTGAATACAGCATCCTATCAACTACACAAAGCATATTTAGATGGGGAATCATTTTGCAACTATGAGGGAGATGAACGATTAATTCACACTGTTATGTCCATTACAGTTTCTCCTACAGGTGAAAGAAGTGGGAGTATGTTGATTTGTGAAAAAAAGGAGAATGAAAATGAAGCTTGAACCAATCGTCCAGAATCCTAAACCAATTCAAAACGATGAAAAGACAACAGTAGAGCAACTAAAAGAGCAAATATTGGATCTTCAAAGAGTATGTAATGTCTTAATGGCGAATCAATCGCAATAATCGGAGGGGAGCCCTATGGAAAGTCGAAGTACACTTTACGGGTTTTTTGAGGATTGTTGGAGAAACGGGACTGTCTTAACTATCGAAATGAAACAAGCTGTCATAGATAAAAGAATAACTCAATCAGAATACGATCAAATTACTGCGATGGAACGCGGCGACGCGTATCCTGATCAAGTATAAAGGAGTGTGATTAGAATGCAAGAAATGACGAAAGAGCAACTTCAGGAACAATTGCAGATTGAAACCTATAAATCTGTCTCTTTACAACAAGAATTGGATCAAAAGAATAGAGAGCTTGCTGAATATAAAGCTCTGTATACCTTTACAGCAAAGAAACGAGATGAGTTGGCACAGCAACTAAATGAAGTGCAATCAGACCAAGACAATGTAAGCGAACCAGAAAGTACACCTGTAAACGCATAGGTGTTTTTATTTTGCCTCAAAGGAGGTGAAATCGCATGAAATAGATAAAAGGGGGGCGTACTAATGTCACAATTGACGGAGGTACCGGATGTGAATGTAATACAAAAAGAGATGGCAGAGTTCAAACTAGAACAAAAATCGCTAGAAAGACGGGTAAGCTCTCTTGAACGATCCTCGGATAGGCAAGACCAGCAAATCATGTCACTTAATGAAAAGCTCAACAAAATTGAAGAGAACACAACTTGGATCAAGCGCACCATAACGGGTGCAATTATCACAGCGATTTCCACCGGAGTTATAGGGGGATTGATCGCTATTTTTTATAACGTGTTGCAACATTAAGGAGGAAAATGACATATGAAAAACTTTGACAAAGGCACAGTTGTTCGGACTGCGCTTCTTTTAATTGCGCTTATCAACCAAACAATGCTGATGTTCGGTAAATCACCCTTGGATATTTCTGATGCACAAGTGAACCAACTGGCGGATGCGCTATACACTGCCGGCTCTCTGATCTTCACTATCGGAACAACACTTGCTGCATGGTTTAAAAACAACTACGTGACGGCAAAAGGACACAAGCAAAAAGCCGTCCTGAAAAATCACGATCTAACCAAATGAGCTGCCAGCTGGCGGCTCTTTCTATTTCAAAAACAGAATAGGAGAGATTTTCATGACAATTGCAGTGAAAAAGAACCTTGTATCAGAAGCAAAATACGCTTTAAAGTGCCCGAATTACTTGGATGCTGAATACATCACCATTCATAATACTTACAATGATGCATCTGCTGCTAACGAGGTCAGCTACATGACCGGAAACACCAGTTCAACGAGTTTTCATTTTGCTGTTGATGACAAAGAGGTTATTCAAGGACTGCCGTTAAATCGCAATGCATGGCATACAGGAGACGGCACAAACGGCCCCGGTAACCGTAAGTCTATCGGCGTTGAAATCTGCTACAGTAAGTCGGGAGGCGCTAAATACTACGCTGCTGAAAAGTTGGCAATCAAGTTTGTGGCGCAACTGCTTAAAGAACGCGCCTGGGGTATTGATCGAGTGAGGAAGCATCAAGATTGGAGCGGAAAGTATTGCCCGCACCGTATTTTGTCAGAGGGAAGGTGGGACGAGGTTAAATCTTCCATTGAAGCAGAATTGAAGGCGCTGGGAGGAAAGACAACTTCTAAACCGTCATCATCTGCGCCTAAAGCTTCTGGGGGCACTTACACAGTCAAAAAAGACGATACTCTTTCTGCAATTGCAAAAGAGCACGGGGTGAGTGTGGCAACCCTGCAAAGTTTGAACGGTATCAAAAACCCGAACTTGATCAAGGTCGGCCAAGTATTAAAGCTCACAGGCTCAAGCACTTCGAGCCCTAAACCAAGCAGCAAAAAAACGTCATATGCGCTGCCCTCTGGTGTCATTAGAGTAACAAGCCCTATGCGAAAAGGGGATGACGTAAGGCGGATTCAAAATGCTCTGGCGTCTCTTTATTTCTACCCGGACAAAGGGGCGAATAATAACGGCATTGACGGCGTGTATGGTCCAAAAACAGCAAATGCAGTCAAACGTTTTCAGTCAGTAAGCGGTCTGACTGCTGACGGCATTTATGGACCGAAAACGAAAGCGAAAATTGAAGAGAAATTGAAGTGAAAAAGAAAATCCCTTCCTTCTAGGAGGGGATTTTTTAACTATTGCTTTTCGAGCGTAAGAGGAATCTTCCTGCCAAGTCAATCAGAATATAAACGACAAAGAAAATGATAATCCAACTGATAAAATCAGCCCATATGTTGTTCAAGTTTAACATACCAGCCTTATCTAATCCTGATTGAATCAGCATTGACACTAACGTCGCAATGAAGACATATACAAACCATGCTTTCAATATTGATCACTCCTAGATGTTATCCGATAAATTTACATACATACTTTGTAACGTCGTTATAATCCTCATATCTTTTACAGAACTCATATCCACCCATATCTAATAGTTTTTTGCCTAACCAAGCTAAGCCAGCACCAGCAAGAACTTTCACAGCCCACCAAATAATAGGAGCAATTGTTGGGTTATTTTTTATTTCTTTTATTGCGCTTACTTGTTGATCATATGTTTCTTTAGCTTGATCAGGTGACAACGATTCTAAATAATTTTTCATTTGGACAGCATCAGCCAATTTGATTCCGGATGCAATAGCTTTTTCAACATCGAAACTGTACTTACTTGTCTCTTTTTCAAATGTAGACGCTTCATAAAAAGCTAATGCCAACTGTTCAGCTGCTTTTTTATCTTGATAATCATTATTTGCCTGTGCAGCTTGAGCTTGTGGAGTGCCAAAGATAGATGCAAAACCCAAAGCTAAAACCAACCCCAAAACAATCGCAAACTTAGCTTTAAAACAACTGATTACACTATTCATTTTTGGTTCTCCTTCCCTTTAAATTTGAAGCAATTAGAGTCTAACATTTCATAACATAATTTTCCATAGTTATAATAAAGTTGGTAGTAAGGTATCATGAACATAAAGTGAAAGGACTTCTTAAGTTGTGTTCTTATGAACTCAAAATTGACATATTGACTAAGAAGAAATTGCTAGTGTATATAAAAAGCCCTACTGTCTGAGTAGGACTTTAAATAATCCATATTTTCTTTATCCCAATAAAGTTCGCCTTTTTGGATCAACTCCTTGCTTAAGCTACCCGAACAGTTAAAAGAGAATCAAATGCAATAAAACATGTATCACCTTTTAAATCCTTCACATGCAGCCTTTGTTTAACTTCATCTATGTAATGAACATGTCCTGTGACTTCTTCAATAAAACCGTCTCTGTATACACTAATGACCAGAACCGAGTTGAATTCCATCGCCTCGCAAATAACACGGGCCATATCTTCCAGTTGGTATTCATCAAGAATGGGTTTTTCAATTTTTCGGACTTGTTCTTTCCTATTTAATAGGGCAGTCCTTTGCTCCGGCAAAATAAATTTTTGTTCCCATCTTTTATCGTAAATACCTTCATTCATTCTGATCAACTCCTTGAATAAATTATATAGGAACAAATGTTCGAAAATCAACCGGAAAAGTATAGGAGGTTCGTAATCATTATGCTATAATCATGCTAAAATGTACCAAATGCAAATGAGGTGGTTTAGTGTTCTTCCAAGAAAATGAAACACAGGAGATCATCAGCTATGAGGAATACCCTTATGCAGTTTACGCAAGGGTTTCGTCAGAGAAAGATGAACAGGTGACATCAATAGCCAACCAAATTGATATTTGCCATCACTGGATAGAAAAAAATAATTATGAATGGAAAGACGAAGCTATACAATTAGATGATGGTATAAGCGGAACAGTGCTGCTTGATCGTAAAGCGATGCAACTCATTTTAGATAAGGCGCAAAAAAGAAAGCTGAAGATGGTTGTTTTTAAATCAATCAGCCGGCTTGCACGTGATCTTAAAGATGCCCTTGAAATTCGTGAGGTTTTATTGGCCCACGGTGTAAGGGTTGTGACGCTCGAAGAGGGCTACGATAGCCTATATGAAGGCAAAAACTCAATGAAATTTGAAATGTTTTCAATGTTTGCAGCCCAATACCCTCAAACAATTTCTGTGGCAGCCAGCGGGGCACTAGCAGCCAAAGCCCGCCGCGGTGAACATTCTGGCCGTGTACCTTTTGGATTTAAGAAAGAAGGTAAATTCCTAGCTATCAATGAAGAAGAAGCAAAAGTTGTTCGTTTTATTTTCGATCTTCATAATAATCATGGATATGGACATAAAAGGATTGTTCTCAAACTTAACGAAGAATTGGCACTCGGAAATATTGTAAAGCCTAAAAAGACCGAGTTTTGGCAGCTGTCCACAGTACAAACAATTTTAAAAAATCCTATTTATTGTGGCGTGTTTATTGCCAATAGACATACTCAAGTCAAAATAGGCGGACGGAAAAAATTCATCCGCAACCCAAAAGAAAAATGGACTGTTTACAAAGACTGGTGCCCTAAGATCATATCAGAAGAAGAGTATGAGAAAGCTAATAACAAAGAACACAAGATGCGTAAAAAGCGTTTTAACCCTCGGAATGAGCTGCGAGGAATGATGAAATGCGGTGTGTGCGGTTGCAATATGGTTGTGCTGCCGTCGTACAAATACAATCAGAAACGTGAGAAGAAAGAGTTTAATTATTTGAAGTGCAGCGCCTATAGACGAGGCGGAACAGCTCTTTGTGTGAACCATGCTCCGATGCAATATAAGGACTTGCGGGCTTTTGTTATAAAAACACTGAAACAAAAGGGCAAAAAGTTAAAACTGGATGTTAAATCTGATTTTGAAGAGCAAAAGAAAAACCGGATCAAGCGAACGAAAATAGAAATTGAAAACGCAGAAAACAAGAAAAAACGTCTAATCGAATTGTACTTGGAAGATCAGCTGATCACTAAGGCGGAATTCCAGGTGAAGCGAAAAGAGCTTGAAGAACAAATTGAAAAACTGAATGATAAGCTGTTCATGCTTGAGCGTGAGGAAGAAGAAACAATCGACATATCAAATATAAAGAATGCATTCGCACAGCTGGAAAGAACTGATCAGGATTTATTCGAAGCATTTTCAGCGCTTATTGATAAGCTTGTAGTATATGAGGATGGAACAGTCGATTTCCATTATAAATTCAAGTGATTGTTATTGTTTTAGTTTGCGATAGATATGCATATCAAATGCCATGCAGAAATTAGGTGTGAAAGGGCGTTCGCAAGCCGTTGTTGAGCTTCTTAGAATGGGTGAGCTAGAGCTTTAATCCTTGCCGGTATTCCTTCTTTTCAGGAGGGAGCCGGTTATTGCTGTTTGTTTGAAAAGTTCCAAATTCCTATATTAAACTTGGATGATACGATATAAAACGAGATTTTCAATTTGCTTTCATTTGCCTAATGTCCCTCTATTTCTCGTCCCGCGAGTCTTGCATTTTCTCTAAAAAAGAAGGAAAATAGACACGGAACGCTTTTGTGCGTAAGAGATCCTTGAGTGAGGGATGGACAAATGACATCAAAACCTTTGGAGCATGTTGCGGACATTGAAAAGTCGCTCCGCCACATCGCCGCGATCATTAAACAAAAAGGAAGAGAAATCCTAAACCAATACGCGATCACGCCGCCGCAATTTGTCGGTCTGCAATGGCTTTATGAATTAGGAGACATGACAATCGGCGAACTATCGGGGAAAATGTATCTGGCATGCAGCACGACGACGGATCTCATCGACCGTATGCAAAAAAATGAGCTTGTCGAGCGGGTAAAGGATCCGGCGGACAGACGTGTCGTCAGGATACACCTTCTGCCTGAAGGAGAACGCATTATCCAAGAGGTCATTACAAAAAGGCAGGAATACCTGCGTGATATGTTCGAAACGTTTACAGATGAAGAAATAGCCATCTTCGAAAAATCATTGATGAAACTGCAGCATGAAATGAAGAGAAAATGAGGCGATTTTGTTGGAACAACCAATAGGAGTCATTGATTCCGGGGTTGGCGGGTTAACCGTTGCAAAGGAAATCATGAGACAGCTACCAAAAGAAAATATAATCTACGTAGGAGATACAAAACGGTGTCCGTACGGGCCGCGTCCTGAAGAAGAAGTGCTTCAATACACGCGGGAGCTGACAAATTATTTGTTGAAAAACCACCACATTAAGATGCTGGTGATCGCCTGCAACACCGCGACAGCAATTGCACTGGAAGACATCCAGCGCGACGTTGATATTCCGGTGGTCGGGGTGATCCAGCCTGGTGCGCGGGCAGCGATAAAAGTGACAGAAAATCAGCATATCGGTGTAATCGGCACAGAAAACACCATTAAGAGCAATGCTTATGAAGAAGCCCTTCTGGCATTAAATGCCGAACTGAAGGTCGAAAATCTTGCCTGTCCGCTGCTTGTGCCGTTTGTGGAAAGCGGAAAGTTTCTGGACAAAACAGCAGACGAGATTGTCAAAACATCATTATCTCCATTAAAAGATACATCGATTGACTCGCTGATTTTAGGCTGCACCCATTATCCTATTTTAAAAGACGCAATTCAAAGATATATGGGAGAGCATGTGAATATTATTTCGTCAGGCGATGAAACAGCCCGGGAAGTGAGTACGATTCTATCGTATAAAGGACTGCTGAATCAATCTCCGTTTACCCCAGATCATCAATTCCTGACTACAGGAGAACGGGATCAGTTTGCGAAAATAGCAGATGACTGGTTTGGCCATGAAGTAGGTCACGTAGAATGCATCTCTTTGCGAGAACCAATTAGAAGATAGTTTTGCCCCGCAACGGCGTGTTGCGGGTTTTTTCTGTTTTTAATGGAATTCATCGGTCTATTTCCCGCAGAGGCTCGTATACATAGTAGTACAAACAGCCTTAGGAGGGAAAAGTATGCTGAAAAAAGGACCTGCAGTCATTGGTGCCACTTGTCTCACCTCTGCCTTGCTTTTATCCGGGTGCGGTTTATTTCAATCCGATAAGACAGCTGAGGAAATCGATCCGCCTCAAGACGTTACATACGTAAATGATGAAGCGGGGACCGATTCAAATACAACAGCAGCCGAAAAAACAAAAAATGAAAAAAGTGATACCGAAAAAGCGAATCAGGACTCTTCTACAGTGATGAGGGAGCTTTATCTCATTGATAAAAGCGGTTATGTCGTTGCGCAAACGATGCCTCTTCCGAAAAGTGAAGGAACGGCTAAGCAGGCGCTTGAATACCTTGTGCAGGGCGGGCCTGTGTCAGAGATTCTGCCGAATGGCTTCAGAGCCGTTTTGCCGGCTGACACAACTGTTAACGTAGACATCAAAAAAGATGGCACTGCTATAGCGGACTTCTCGAAAGAATTTAAAAACTATAAGAAGGAAGATGAACAGAAAATCGTTCAATCGGTGACGTGGACGCTGACTCAATTCAGTTCAATTGATAAAGTAAAGCTGAGAATCAACGGCCATGAACTGAAGGAGATGCCTGTAGGCGGCACGCCGATCTCAGACGATTTAAGCCGTAAGGACGGGATTAATTTGGAAACAGCAGGCGTCAATGATCTCACTGCTACACATCCGCTGACAGTCTACTATTTGGCGGAAACCGATGACAGTGAGTATTACGTGCCGGTAACGAAACGAATTGACAATTCCAAAACAGACGACATTACAGCGGCTATTAATGAACTGGCTGAGGGCCCGAGCAAGGCGAGCGGCCTGTTGACGGATTTCAGCGAAGATGTGAAGCTGGTCAGTAAGCCGAAAATCAAAGATGGACGTGTAACGTTAGATTTTAATCAATCGATTTTCGGAAGCGCCGATGAAAAAACGAAAATGATTTCTTCAGAAGTGCTCAACAGCATTGTGCTGACTTTAACAGAGCAGCCGGATGTAAAAAGCGTATCTGTTAAAGTGAACGGGAAAGCCGAGCTCGTGAACGAAAAAGGCGAAAAACTTTCAGAAGCGGTATCCAGACCGTCTCAAGTGAATACAGGTAGTTTTTAAATTGGGATTTTTGATATACTAGAAAGAAAGAGGTTAGCGT
The DNA here is from genome assembly GCF_038004745.1 of Bacillus sp. FSL R5-0434. Classification (NCBI taxonomy): domain Bacteria; kingdom Bacillati; phylum Bacillota; class Bacilli; order Caryophanales; family Bacillaceae; genus Bacillus; species Bacillus sp. FSL R5-0434. The sequence continues at coordinate 2,728,571 of NZ_JBBORV010000001.1, read as the reverse complement.
TCCGGCTGCCTCTTTCTTTATTCAATTCCGGGACAAAAATGGTTTATGTACATACAATCGGAGGTAAAACATGAGACATGATGGAAGACAACATGATGAGCTGCGTCCAATTACATTTGATTTGGACTTTATCAGCCATCCGGAAGGGTCTGTTCTAATAACAGCGGGGAATACAAAAGTAATCTGCAACGCATCTGTAGAGGATCGCGTACCGCCGTTTTTGCGGGGCGGAGGCAAAGGCTGGATTACAGCTGAATACAGCATGCTGCCGCGGGCTACAAATCAAAGAACGATCAGAGAATCTTCCAAAGGAAAAATTTCCGGCAGAACGATGGAAATTCAGCGTTTGATCGGCCGCGCGCTTCGGGCAGTCGTTGATTTAGAGAAACTGGGCGAACGTACGATTTGGATTGACTGTGATGTCATTCAGGCGGACGGAGGAACGAGAACGGCTTCCATTACCGGAGCATTTCTTGCCATGGCGATTGCGGTTGGCAAGCTTCTCAAAGCAGGAACGATTAAAACAAACCCGCTCACTGATTACCTGGCAGCGATCTCTGTCGGAATTGATAAAGAGCGGGGAATTTTGTTAGATTTAAATTATGAAGAAGATTCTGCTGCTGAAGTTGATATGAATGTCATCATGACAGGCAGCGGCCGCTTTGTGGAGCTTCAGGGAACAGGGGAAGAGGCAACCTTTTCACGTGAGGATCTGAATGGGCTTCTCGGTCTTGCAGAAAAAGGCATTCAGGAACTGATTGACAAGCAAAAAGAAGTACTGGGCGATTCTCTTCCAGAACTGAAATAATGACAGAAAGGCTTGATCATCATGAAAGAAGCAATTATTGCAACTCACAATCCGGGAAAAGTGAAGGAATTTAAAGAAATCCTTGAGCCGAAAGGGTACGAGGTAAAATCATTAGCTGAAATCGGGTTTACAGATGAAATTGAAGAGACAGGCCATACGTTTGAAGAAAATGCGATTCTAAAAGCGGAAGCGGTGGCGAAAGCAGTGAACAAAATGGTGATTGCAGACGACTCCGGCTTGTCCGTTGATAATTTAGGAGGCCGTCCCGGCGTCTATTCAGCACGTTATGCAGGGGAACAGAAAGATGACCAGGCGAATATCGATAAAGTGCTGAGCGAGCTGAGAGGCATCGAAAAGGAACAGCGTACGGCACGTTTTCGCTGCGCGCTTGCCGTAAGTATTCCGGGAGAGGAAACAAAAACAGTCGAAGGTCATGTTGAAGGGTATATTGCCGAAGAGCCGAGAGGAGAATACGGATTTGGCTATGACCCGATCTTTATCGTCAAAGATAAAGATAAAACTATGGCCGAGCTGACAAGTGATGAAAAAAATAAAATCAGCCACAGGGCTGACGCACTTAAAAAGCTGTCGAAGCTGTTGGAGGCATAAGGGGGAACTTATATATGAACGTGCTGATTATCAGTGACAGCCATGGGCTTGAAGAGGAGCTTCAAACCATAGCGAAACGTCATGAAGCGGATGTTGATCTCATGATTCATTGCGGAGACTCTGAGCTTGAAACCGGCCATCCGGCGTTAGAGCCTTATTCCGTTGTAAAAGGCAATTGTGATTTTATCGGCGATTTTAAGGACGAGCTCCTGCTGACGGCCGGTTCCAAAAAAATATTGGTAACGCACGGACACCTTCATGGTATTAAACAGACCTTATTAAACGTATACTATCGTGCAGAGGAGCTCGGAGCGGATATCATTTGCTTCGGGCATTCACACATCGCAGGAAGCGAAATGCTGCGCGGAAAACTGCTGATTAATCCCGGCAGCATCCGCCTTCCAAGAGTGCGCAGCACAGAAAGCTATGCTATACTGTCTTTAGAAAATGATACAGCAACAGTGCGTTTTTATAACCAAGCAGGCGATGAAATCATTGATTTGCAACACCGGGTAACCCTATGAAATATCACATGAGGAAGAAAATTTTCTTCCTCATGAAAAAAATTCTAAAAAACCGTTGACTTATCATTGCAACCCATATATAATAAATCTTGTCGCTGATAGTTAAAGCGAAAACAAAAAAACAAAACGTGTCCCAGTAGCTCAGCTGGATAGAGCAACGGCCTTCTAAGCCGTCGGTCGGGAGTTCGAATCTCTCCTGGGACGTACCAAGAAAAAACCTCAAATCTTAAAGGATTTGAGGTTTTTGTTTATGATGATTTTTATTTGTTATTTAACGTATCATCATCCAGATCGCGGACATTTCCTTCTTTATTCAGACGCGGTTTTTCTTTTTTCACAGTTTCGGAAATATGTTCGTTTTCTTCGACAGTCCGTTTTCCGACAACCACTTCATCCGTAACAACGGGTTTTTTTGTCACTTCGAGCTTTTCCTCAACGATAGGAACTCTGACCGTTTCTGAGTCATTTACGGGAGAAGCGTCTGCCGTGTTTTCATCCACCGGACGGCGTTCAACGTAAATTTCATCATGTCTTACCGGAATGTCTATATCTCTTTGTTCTGTTTTGACTTCTTTTCCGATTTCCACTTCACCGGTTTGGATATCTTCTTTATCCACTTTCAGCTGTTCTTCTCGAAGCGGCAGGGTCTTTTCTTCTTTTGTTGTATAATCCACTGTCTCATTTGCATTTGCAAAGCCGCCTGAAAGGGCATTGCCGTTATCAATAGGCGTATCTAAGTCTGCGTCTGTATCAACGGCTACGAGAAGCTTTCCGTCATCCAGGTCCTCTTGGTACTTGTCTATTTCGTCATTTGAGATATCCAGATCTGATAATGCTTTGCTGTGTGCGCCTGTATCATCCATTGTGAAATAATCTTTCAGTTTATCGAAAAAGGATTCAGAATCACTATCATTTGCTTCAAGGGCTTGATTTACTTCTGTCCCTGTACGAGATTCGAGATAATCGGTATCCCGGCGATTTGTGACAACAGAAATATCGTCAGAATCATACCCCTTTGTTAGTAAGCCTTCAATCACTGCAATGGTCTCTTGCGGAGTTTCGTATACACCAACTACACTTTTTGTCATATTAATCTCCTCCTCTGTAAAAATAAAATTTTATCGTTCTTGTCGTCTTTAATTCCCGTTACGTTTTAAAATAAACAAAATAGAAAACACTCACAGTTTTCGACAATCGCATAAAGATTAATTTATATTATTTCTTTTTAAAAGAATAAGCTTTTTATTATATGAATTTCCTGAAAAATAAATATTTGGATACAGATATGGAAAAATTTATAGTCATGCCGATATTTGTTATGTGGAAAAACAAATAAAGGAGTGTTATCTTTTGAAAAAATGGTTCATTGTTTTTTTCTTATTCGTGATTACGCTGTTTCAATCGCTCCAAACAGTTAGCGCGGAAACAGTTGAATGGAAAGAAAGAGCAGATTTGCCTGAGCCGCGTGTCGGCGCAAGCAGCGGTGTAGTAGATGGAAAGATATATGTGATAGGTGGCGGGACAGTAAAATCAGGTACTTATGGGAATCAAACGTTTGTCTACGATCCTAAAACAAATGAATGGACAAAAAAAGCGGACATGCCCACGGAGAGGGGAGGAGCTGCGACTGTTACAGTTGACGGTAAAATTTATGTCATGGGTGGAAGGTCAAACGATGGAGTTGTCAAGACAGTAGAAGTATATGATCCAAAAAAAGACACGTGGGAAAAATTGGTTGACTTACCCTTTGAAAAAATGGTTCCAGCCTATAAGATTTATGCAGAAGCTATTGGAAAGAAAATTTATGTTGTAGGTTCTGCAAGTAACTCGTATGCAACGACTTACAGTTATGATCTAGAAACGAAGAAATGGGAGGAAAAACAAAAATTAAATTATGAAGTAACCGGAGCAGTAACCGGAGCTTCTACAGCAGTAATTGATAATAAACTATATATTCTTGGCGGAACTCATTATATACCCCAAATCGTTTATGTTTATGATCCAGAAAAAGACACATGGGCAGAAAATGGTAAAGGATTCACAGCAGGATATTATTCTGCTCTTCCTTATAAAGGAAAAATTCTGATGACTGGAGGTGTAAACCGAATAAAGGTGTACGATCCCAAAAGTCAATCAGTTACAGCTGTGACAAACCCTAAAGTCCCCTACAGAATGGCTCATTCTTCTGCCATTATTGATGATACTCTCTACGTAATCGGTGGAAGAGAGGAAACATCCAGTTTTACTGGAAGTGCATTCTCTAAATTTAAATCAGTTATGTCAATTTCATTAAAGGATTTAAACATACCAACCGATGGGGCTGAGAATCCAGGAGATAAGGATAATGGATCAACAACCCCTTCTGAGGATAATTCAGCAGAAGACGGAGACGCCCTTCTTGTTATTACAATGGTAAACGGTTTGCAAAAAGAGTACCAGCTGTCCATGAAAGAAGTGAACGGTTTCCTCAAATGGTATAAGCAGCGTGATGCTGGAGAGGGACCGGGCTTTTATGAAATTGATGAGCATGACAACAACAAAGGGCCTTTTGAAAGTAAAAAGGATTATGTTGTGTTTAAAAATATTTTGATGTATGAAGTGAATAAATATAAATAATAATTCAATCATCCAGTACAATGCTGGATGGTTTTTTTGTGTGATAAGCAATCGAGAAAGTTGTCTGCAGAAGGAAAAAACGTAGCAGATTGCTAATGTAAAATGCTGCCTAGATAGCAGAAGGTGAATTGTAACCACAAAAAAAGATAGATAAGACAGAAACATAATCCCGCACTTATCTATCCTTTATATTTCACAATTCCTTTGTCATAAACACGCTGTTCGGATCTTCTATATAGTCTGCAAACGGCTGGCAATACCGAAAACCGAAGCTTTCATAAAGTTTTCTTGCCGGCTCGAAAGAAGTCATTGACCCCGTTTCCAAACTCAATCGCTGATAGCCGCGCCGCTTGGCTTCTACTATAAGGTGCTGAAGAACCTTGCTGGCAACGCCCTTTCTTAAATGGGAAGAAGAGGTTCGCATCGACTTAATTTCTCCATGCCGGCTGTCCAGTTCCTTAAGTGCTCCGCAGCCGGCTAATTCATTGCCGTCCCAAGCGCTCCAAAATGTAATCTCAGGTTTTTTCAGCCTTTCTATGTCCAGGGCATGAATACTTTCAGCCGGAGACATGAGAGTCATGCTATGTAAATGCTCACTCACTAATTCGATCACTTGATGTTCGGTCAAATCATCTACTTTAATATGCAAAATGAATTCCTCCTCAAAAACCGTCACTCTGAACAGACTTATCATTTATCTTAAAATATATCCTTTTTGCTTCCAAATAGTAAGATAGGAAACCTCACAGTCTATTAACTTTATTAAAGATGAATAAATTAACAAGTGCCGAACATAGATGTTCGGCACCTCATGATATTTTAATATCGAAATCCTCCGTGTACTCCAGATGCTCCGCCGAATCCTCCGGCGTGCGTTGCGGGAATACTGAAACCGCCGCCATGGCCGCTATAGCCGGCACCTGAAAATTGCTGCCCGTAAAATCCTGAAGCATATGGAAATGAGGAGTACATAGCAGAGGGGGTGCTTAGCGGGCTGTATGCCTGGCTGTACGGCTGTCCGTATCCAAAGCCTCCAAATGGCTGATGGCCTTGCTGATAAAAGCTGGGAGCTGCCGGATAAAATGGCTGGGGAAAGTTTGGAAAACCCCCGGGAAATCCTTGGATGTCTGCAAATGATTTATTCATCGTATCACCTTTTCTTTGCAAGATAACACCAGTGTATGACGAAAAATAATGAAAGAGCCTATCCGAACTGAAATCGTTTTTTTGCGAGAAGATCTTTCATATAGACGTTTCATCGAAACAATAACACGTCATATTATGTGACATATTTATATGAAATTGAAAAATTCGAGTGTAAACTTGATAGATTAATAAAAAAATTACAAAAACTTTTATCTTTTGAAATTCCTTATATACCAATAATGAAAGCGTATACAGTATAGTTTGATTAATCTAAATTGTCTAATAATTTTAAAAAATGCTGTTGACACTGCGTCCAAAGCGGCGTAATATGAGTTCAACAAAAGATAAACGCAAGTTTCACAAGCACAAATGATTGCAATATGATTCTGAAAAATAAAAAACAAACGATCTTCTTGGACGGCAGAATAGATGTTCAAGAGACTGAATATGAAAAGCGCAGATGAGGATAAGTAGCCTTGAAAAAGCTTTCCACAGAGAACCGGATTAGCTGAGAACCGGCGAAGCTTTACAAGGTGAACTCGCCTCAGAGTGCCAGTCTGAAATCACAGTAGGACTTGGCCGGGTGAACGATGATGTTTACTCGTTATTAAAACGGATAGGAATATCCATGAGACGGCCGCATGAAAGGCCGTAAACAAGGGTGGTACCGCGGAAAGAAGAGCCTTTTCGCCCCTTTTGGCTATCGCATTCAATGCGCGGCTGATTGTGGGCGGAAGGGCTTTTTTTATTGAATAATCAGCTATAAAGCTAATAAATGATGATCTTTAGAGGATGAAAATCCAAAAGGAGGAACTAAAAATGGGGACTAATGTACAGGTGGATTCAGCATCTGCCAAATGTACACAGACGATGAGCGGAGCGTTAATGCTGATTGAATCATTAAAGAAAGAAAAAGTAGAAATGATATTCGGCTATCCGGGCGGAGCTGTACTTCCGATCTACGATAAGCTGTACAATTCGGGAATGGTACATATCCTTCCCCGGCACGAGCAAGGCGCCATTCATGCAGCAGAAGGATACGCGAGAGTTTCTGGAAAACCAGGGGTCGTTATTGCGACATCAGGCCCGGGAGCGACAAACCTTGTTACTGGACTTGCGGATGCCATGATTGATTCACTGCCTTTAGTCGTCTTTACAGGGCAGGTGGCAACCTCCGTTATCGGCAGCGATGCTTTTCAGGAAGCGGACATTTTGGGAATTACAATGCCGGTTACAAAACACAGCTATCAGGTCCGCCAGCCGGAAGATCTGCCGCGCATCATTAAAGAAGCATTCCATATTGCGACAACGGGAAGACCGGGACCTGTACTAATCGATATTCCGAAAGATGTTGCAACAATTGAAGGAGAATTCAGTTATGATCACGAGATGAATCTCCCGGGATATCAGCCGACAACGGAGCCGAATTATTTGCAGATCCGCAAGCTTGTGGAAGCCGTAAGCAGCGCAAAGAAACCGGTTATCCTAGCGGGTGCGGGCGTATTGCACGGAAAAGCGTCAGAAGAATTAAAAAATTATGCCGAGCAGCAGCAAATTCCAGTTGTGCACACGCTTTTAGGACTTGGGGGTTTCCCGGCAGACCATCCGCTTTTCTTGGGGATGGCGGGTATGCACGGCACTTATACAGCGAACATGGCCCTTCATGACTGTGATCTTTTAATCAGTATCGGCGCCCGTTTTGATGACCGCGTCACAGGAAACCTGAAACATTTTGCGAGAAACGCAAAGATTGCCCACATTGATATTGATCCGGCTGAAATCGGAAAAATCATGAAAACACAGATTCCGGTTGTCGGCGACAGCAAAGTTGTCCTGCAAGAGCTGATCAAACAAAACGGCAAACAAGGCGATTCAAGCGAATGGAAAAAACAGCTTGCCGAGTGGAAAGAAGAGTATCCGCTCTGGTATGTAGACAATGAAGAAGAAGGCTTTAAACCTCAAAAACTGATTGAATACATTCATCAATTTACAAAAGGGGAAGCCATTGTCGCAACGGATGTCGGCCAGCATCAAATGTGGTCAGCGCAATTTTATCCGTTCCAAAAGGCAGATAAATGGGTGACATCAGGCGGTCTTGGAACAATGGGTTTCGGCCTTCCGGCAGCGATCGGCGCACAGCTGGCCGATAAAGATGCAACCGTGGTGGCGGTGCTTGGAGACGGCGGTTTTCAAATGACGCTACAGGAACTTGATGTTATTCGCGAATTGAATCTGCCGGTTAAAGTTGTGATCTTAAATAACGCTTGTCTCGGAATGGTAAGACAGTGGCAGGAGATTTTCTATGAAGAGCGTTATTCAGAGTCTAAATTCGCTTCACAGCCGGACTTTGTCAAATTGTCAGAAGCATACGGCATTAAAGGCATCAGAATCTCCTCTGATGCAGAAGCGAAGGAAAAGCTGGAAGAGGCATTGACATCAAAAGAACCGGTTGTCATTGACGTTCGGGTCGCCAGCGAAGAAAAAGTATTCCCGATGGTGGCTCCGGGGAAAGGGCTGCATGAAATGGTGGGGGTGAAACCTTGAAAAGAATTATCACATTGACTGTGGTGAACCGCTCCGGCGTGTTAAATCGGATCACCGGTCTATTTACAAAAAGACACTACAACATTGAAAGCATTACAGTTGGACACACAGAAACAAGCGGTGTTTCCAGAATTACCTTTGTCGTTCACGTTGAAGGAGAAAATGATGTTGAACAGCTGACAAAACAGCTTAACAAACAAATTGATGTACTGAAAGTCACTGACATCACAAATCAATCAATTGTCCAAAGGGAGCTGGCCTTAATCAAGGTCGTTTCCGCACCGTCAACGAGGACAGAGATTCACGGAATGATAGAGCCGTTCAGAGCTTCTGTCGTTGATGTCAGCAGAGACAGCATCGTTGTACAGGTGACTGGCGAATCTAACAAAATTGAAGCGCTGATTGAATTACTAAAACCGTATGGAATCAAAGAAATTGCGAGAACAGGTACAACGGCTTTTGCGAGGGGCACTCAGCAAAAGTCGTCATCCAATAAAACAATATCTATTGTATAAAACAAAACAAGGGAGAGATTGAAATGGTAAAAGTATATTATAACGGTGATATCAAAGAGAACGTATTGGCTGGAAAAACAGTAGCGATTATCGGTTATGGCTCACAAGGGCATGCACACGCGCTGAACCTGAAAGAAAGCGGAATTGACGTGATTGTCGGTGTCAGACAAGGAAAATCTTTCACTCAGGCGCAAGAAGACGGACATCGAGTATTTTCAGTAAAAGAAGCTGCGGCTCAAGCTGAGATCATTATGGTTCTTCTTCCGGATGAACAGCAGCAAAAAGTATATGAAGCTGAAATCAAAGATGAGCTGACTGCAGGCAAATCATTGGTCTTCGCTCACGGATTTAACGTTCATTTCCACCAAATTGTTCCACCGGCAGATGTTGACGTATTTTTGGTAGCGCCTAAAGGTCCTGGACATTTGGTTAGAAGAACATATGAGCAAGGAGCAGGCGTACCGGCGTTGTTCGCGATCTATCAAGATGTGACAGGTGAAGCGAAAGATAAAGCTTTGGCATACGCAAAAGGAATCGGCGGAGCAAGAGCAGGCGTTTTGGAAACGACATTTAAAGAAGAAACAGAAACGGATCTGTTCGGTGAGCAAGCTGTACTTTGCGGAGGATTAACTTCCCTTGTAAAAGCTGGATTTGAAACATTAACTGAAGCTGGTTATCAGCCGGAACTTGCATACTTTGAATGTCTTCATGAGCTGAAATTGATCGTTGACCTTATGTATGAAGAAGGCTTGGAAGGCATGAGATACTCTATTTCTGATACTGCTCAATGGGGAGATTTCGTATCCGGGCCGCGTGTTGTAGACGCAAAAGTAAAAGAATCAATGAAAGAAGTCTTAAAAGACATCCAAGACGGAGCATTTGCAAAAGAATGGATCGTAGAAAACCAAGTAAACCGTCCTCGTTTCAACGCAATCAATACGAGCGAAAACGAACATCAAATCGAAGTGGTGGGAAGAAAGCTTCGTGAAATGATGCCGTTTGTCAAACAAGGCAAGAAGAAGGAAGCGGTGGTCTCCGTTGCGCAAAATTAATTTTTTCGATACGACGCTTCGTGATGGTGAACAATCCCCTGGAGTAAACTTAAATACACAGGAGAAACTTGCCATAGCAAAGCAGCTCGAAAGACTCGGGGCAGATATCATTGAAGCGGGATTTCCCGCTTCGTCCCGAGGTGACTTTTTAGCTGTGCAGGAAATCGCAAGAACCATAAAAAATTGTTCTGTGACAGGTCTTGCCCGCTGTGTAAAAGGTGATATTGATGCTGCATGGGAAGCGTTAAAAGACGGTGCTCAGCCAAGAATTCACGTATTCATTGCCACATCGGACATTCATTTAAAACACAAGCTGAAAATGACGCGTGAACAGGTCATCGAAAGAGCGGTTGAAATGGTGAAATACGCAAAAGAGCGATTCCCGATTGTTCAATGGTCTGCTGAAGATGCCTGCCGAACTGAACTGCCGTTTTTAGCGGAAATCGTAGAAAAAGTGATTGACGCAGGGGCTAGTGTCATCAACCTTCCGGATACAGTCGGCTATTTGGCTCCGGCAGAATACGGGAATATCTTTAAATATATGAAAGAGAACGTTCCAAACATTCATCAAGCAAAGCTGTCAGCTCACTGCCACGATGATTTGGGAATGGCAGTCGCCAATTCTCTCTCAGCGATCGAAAATGGCGCCGATCAAATTGAATGTGCGATTAACGGAATTGGTGAAAGAGCCGGAAATGCTGCATTAGAGGAAATTGCAGTTGCCCTTCATATCAGAAAAGATTTCTATCAAGTCGAAACAGGCATTACGCTAAATGAAATAAAACGCACTAGTGATTTAGTAAGCAAGTTCACAGGTATGGCTGTTCCGCGAAATAAAGCGGTAGTGGGCGACAATGCATTTGCTCATGAATCAGGCATCCACCAGGACGGCTTCTTAAAAGAAAAATCAACATACGAAATTATTTCACCAGAGCTTGTCGGTGTAACGGCAGATGCGCTTGTCCTAGGCAAGCATTCAGGACGCCATGCATTTAAAGACCGGCTGACTGCATTGGGATTCCAATTTGATAGTGAAGAGATTAATAAGTTCTTTACGATGTTTAAAGAGTTAACTGAGAAGAAAAAAGAAATCACTGATGAGGATCTTGTCTCTCTTATTTTAGAAGAAAAAGTAACAGACCGCAAGATTGGGTATGAATTTCTTTCTCTGCAAGTCCATTATGGAACATCTCAGGTCCCTACGGCTACGGTTTCTTTGAAAAATCAAGAAAACGCCCAGCTTATTCAGGAAGCGGCAACAGGAGCCGGAAGCGTGGAAGCGATATACAATACCCTTGAACGCTGTATTGATAAAGATGTGGAGCTCTTAGACTACCGCATTCAGTCCAATAGAAAAGGCGAAGACGCATTTGCCCAGGTTTATGTAAGAGTAGTAGTAAACGGAAAAGAATCAGCAGGGCGGGGCATAGCGCAAGACGTATTAGAAGCTTCGGCGAAAGCCTATCTGAACGCTGTCAACCGTCAATTGGTTTTCCAGTCTAATATGAACGGACTGCAAAACCATACAGCTGTCGGATCATAAAAGAAAGGAGAACGGTTAATTTGAAGAAACGGATTGCTCTATTGCCCGGAGACGGGATCGGCCCCGAAGTATTAGAATCAGCGACAGACGTGCTGAAAAGTGTTGCCGAACGCTTCAGCCATGAATTTGAATTTGAATACGGCCTTATTGGAGGAGCGGCAATTGACGAACACAACGACCCTCTCCCAGAGGAAACCATTGCGATTTGTAAAAAGGCTGATGCTATTTTGCTTGGTGCTGTCGGCGGCCCGAAATGGGATCAAAACCCTTCGGAGCTGAGACCCGAAAAAGGTCTGCTCAGCATTAGAAAACAGCTTGACCTGTTTGCGAATTTACGGCCTGTGAAAGTGTTTGAAAGCCTTTCTGACGCTTCGCCTTTGAAAAAAGAATATATTGATAACGTTGATTTCGTTATCGTTCGTGAACTGACAGGCGGTTTGTATTTCGGCCAGCCGAGCAAACGCTATGTAAACAGTGAAGGTGAGCAAGAAGCGGTAGACACACTGTTTTATAAGAGGGAAGAAATTGAACGCGTGATCAGAGAGGGCTTTAAAATGGCGGCTGCCAGAAAAGGCAAGGTTACCTCTGTTGATAAAGCGAACGTTCTTGAATCAAGCAGGCTGTGGCGGGAAGTGGCTGAAGACGTCGCAAAAGACTATCCTGATGTGAAACTTGAGCATATGCTCGTTGATAACGCGGCTATGCAGCTGATTTATGCACCGAATCAATTTGATGTCGTGGTGACTGAAAATATGTTTGGTGACATTTTAAGTGACGAAGCGTCCATGCTAACAGGTTCTCTCGGAATGCTTCCGTCAGCCAGCTTATCAAGCTCAGGACTCCATCTGTTCGAGCCTGTACACGGCTCAGCACCTGACATAGCAGGGAAAGGGATGGCAAATCCATTCGCGGCTATATTATCAGCGGCAATGCTTTTGAGAACATCTTTCGGGCTTGAAGAAGAAGCGAAAGCTGTAGAAGATGCAGTCAATCAGGTTCTTACTTCCGGAAAAAGAACAAGAGACTTGGCAAGAGGCGAAGAATACAGCAGCACTCAGGCCATTACAGAGGAAGTAAAGACGGCATTGATGAGTGAAAATACAATTTCTAACGTGTGACAGCTTATGGTGTAAGCGGTCTTAGTTCATAGGTAGAGGGAGGAAATAAAGATGATGCCTCGAACGATCATCGAAAAGATTTGGGATCAGCATATTGTAAAACATGGTGAGGGAAAACCGGATCTTCTCTATATTGATTTGCATCTCATCCATGAAGTGACATCCCCTCAGGCATTTGAAGGGTTGAGACAAAAGGGAAGAAAGGTCAGAAGACCGCAAAATACATTCGCAACGATGGATCACAACATTCCAACCGTCAATCGCTTTGAGATAACGGATGAAGTTGCGAAACGCCAAGTGACAGCGCTTGAGCGGAACTGCGAAGAGTTTGGCGTACGCCTTGCCGATCTTCACAGCGTAGATCAGGGGATTGTCCATGTAGTCGGGCCCGAGCTTGGCTTAACGCTTCCGGGAAAAACGATCGTATGCGGCGACAGCCATACTTCCACTCACGGTGCATTCGGCGCCCTGGCATTTGGAATCGGAACGAGTGAGGTTGAGCATGTTCTTTCTACACAGACACTCTGGCAGCAGCGTCCGAAAACGCTTGAGGTGCGTGTAGACGGGACACTGCAAAAAGGGGTAACGGCAAAGGATGTCATTCTTGCTGTTATCGGTAAATACGGCGTGAAATTCGGCACCGGTTACGTTATTGAATACACTGGGGAAGTATTCAGAAACATGACGATGGATGAGCGGATGACCGTTTGCAACATGTCAATTGAAGCCGGAGCAAGAGCAGGTTTGATTGCGCCTGACGAAGTGACATTTGAATATTGCAAAAACCGCAAGTATACGCCAAAAGGAGAAGAATTTGATAAAGCCGTAGCAGAATGGAAAGCACTTCGCACTGATCCAGGCGCTGTTTACGATAAATCAATTGTGCTTGACGGCAATGACATTTCTCCTATGGTGACATGGGGGATCAACCCGGGAATGGTTCTTCCTGTCGATTCTGAAGTTCCGGCGCCGGAAAGCTTTTCAGCGGAAGATGACAAAAAAGAAGCGATTCGCGCTTATGAATATATGGGGCTGACTCCTCATCAGAAAATTGAAGACATCAAAGTGGAGCACGTATTTATCGGTTCCTGTACAAATTCACGCATGACTGACCTCCGCCAGGCTGCCGATATGATCAAAGGAAAAAAGGTGGCTGAAAGTGTTAGAGCAATCGTCGTGCCTGGATCTCAGAGCGTAAAACTTCAGGCTGAAAAGGAAGGGCTTCATCAGATCTTCTTAGACGCTGGATTTGAGTGGAGAGAATCAGGCTGCAGCATGTGTTTGAGCATGAATAATGACGTTGTTCCTGAAGGAGAGCGCTGTGCGTCAACCTCTAACCGCAACTTTGAGGGCAGACAAGGAAAAGGCGCGAAAACACATCTCGTCAGCCCTGCGATGGCTGCGATGGCCGCCATTCACGGCCATTTCGTGGATGTCAGAAAGTTTTATCAGGAAAAAACAGTTGTGTAAGGAGTGCACGAGATGGAACCTTTGAAAACACATACGGGGAAAGCGGCCGTATTAAATCGTATTAATGTCGATACAGACCAGATCATTCCGAAACAATTTCTGAAGAGAATTGAAAGAACGGGCTACGGCCGTTTTGCATTCTTTGACTGGAGATACGATGCGAATGGTGAACCGAACCCGGAATTTGAACTGAACCAGCCGGCTTATGAAGGGGCGTCCATTTTAATAGCGGGAGAAAACTTCGGCTGCGGGTCATCGCGTGAACACGCTCCGTGGGCGCTTGATGACTACGGCTTTAAAATCATTATCGCACCGTCATTTGCCGATATTTTCCACCAAAACTGCTTTAAAAACGGTATGCTGCCGATTCGCATGCCGTATGACAATTGGAAAAAGCTTGTCGGACAATACGAAAATCAGTCACTGCAAATGACAGTCGATCTTGAAAATCAGCTTATTCACGACAGCGAAAGCAATCAGATCTCATTCGAAGTCGATCCGCATTGGAAAGAAATGCTGATCAACGGCTATGATGAAATTTCATTAACGCTTTTACTTGAAGATGAAATTAAGCAATTTGAGTTGCAGAGAAGCTCTTGGCTTCAAGCTTAAAAAAGCTGCCCGGCAATTTGTCCGGCAGCTTTTTTTGCCTGGCAGAACCTTTCCTTTCTTGTTTTTGTGTACGGGTGTTGATACACTTGAACAAAATAAATGCCTGAAAGGAATATAGGTATGACGCATGACAAGAAAAACGCAAAAATTATTCCTTTTCCTCATTTGAAAGACCGTCTGGTGGAAAAAGGAATGTCCTCGCTGAAGGAGAAAAAGTATCAAGAGGCGCTGGAACTGTTTTCAGAAGCAATGAAATATGATGATACTGAATCAGATCTTCACTTGGGCATGGCCATTTGCTTTTTGGAGCTGGGCGAATTGGAAGAGGCAAAACGTGTATGCGAAAAGATGCTGAAAGAAGGATACGGCCAGTATTTTACAGTTTTACAAGTATACATGACGATCTTAATTCAGCTTAAGAAATACGAAGAAGTCAAAAGCACGATTGAGGCCGTCCTGGAGGAAAATCAGCTGCCTGCGGAAAGCGCCGAGCAATTTTATAAACTGCTTGATTTCAGCCGCAAAATGACCGATCCTGAGCGAGAAGACGAGGCTTGGGCCGAAGAGTATGAAGATGTGATCGACACGGAGAAAGTGTTAGCCAGCCCAGAGGAACAAATGAATTTGATCCATTCATTGAAAGACCGCAATGTAGCGAAGTATACGGGGCTGTTAAAAACAATTCTTGAAGATCCCGCTGCTCACCCGATTATCAAGACGATGATCGTGATGTTAATGGCGGAACACGATTACAGCAAACCGGTCCACATTACAAAATTCGGCGACTCCATGACAATCGAGCCGAGCGAGACTGTCCCGCCTGACGCCTCCCCGATTTTGCACCGCGTTCTCCGTGTGCTGGATGAAACGCTTGGGAATGAAAATCCAACCCTGTATGCAGCGGTAGAAGAACTGTGGAGAAGACATTTGTATGTTTTATATCCTTTTCAGCCTAAATTGCTGTCTGCCGATCTTTGGGCGGCGGCCCTGCATAAAGTCGGCTATGAAATGCATGGGATTGAGATTGAAAGAGAAGAGCTGCATATGATGTATGAGTTTACCGACAGAGAACTTGATGAAGCGTGCACAATGATTAAAGATATTGAAGAAATTTCTTATTTGTAAATCACGCCATATAGTTGAAAGCGGTATGTGTTATGTTATAATATAATGGTTGTATTTGTGTATAACGGGTTATAAGAAATACGGTTGGACAGGCTTTGCAGTTCATTATTAAAATGTATACATAATGATTCTGATCTTTGGCAGCTTCGTTTTTGATGGACGAAGCCGAATGATTGCTTTAGAATGGAAGACCGACACAACCTGAATAGATTTTTGGAGGGAAACACATGTCTGTAAAATGGGAAAAACAAGAAGGCAACGAAGGCGTTTTAACGGTTGAAGTTGATGCTGAAACATTTAAAACGGCACTTGATGATGCATTTAAAAAAGTAGTTAAGCAAGTTTCAATTCCTGGATTCCGTAAAGGGAAAATTCCTCGCGGTTTATTCGAACAGCGCTTTGGCGTAGAAGCTCTTTACCAAGATGCTTTGGATATTCTTCTTCCTGTAGAATACCCTAAAGCGGTTGAAGAAGCTGGAATCGAGCCTGTAGACCGTCCTGAAATCGATGTTGAAAAAATCGAAAAAGGCGAAAGCTTAATCTTCACTGCAAAAGTAACAGTGAAACCTGAAGTGAAGCTTGGCGAATACAAAGGCTTAGGCGTCGAAAAAGACGACACAGCTGTAACTGACGAAGATGTTCAAAACGAACTAAAAGGGCTTCAAGAGCGTCAAGCTGAGCTTGTTGTAAAAGAAGAAGGCGCTGTTGAAGAAGGAAACACAGTTGTTCTTGACTTCGAAGGATTCGTTGACGGCGAAGCATTCGAAGGCGGAAAAGCTGAAAACTATTCACTTGAAGTGGGTTCAGGTTCATTCATCCCTGGCTTCGAAGATCAGTTAGTTGGCCTTGAAGCAGGTGCTGAGAAGGATGTTGAAGTAACATTCCCTGAAGAGTACCACGCTGAAGATCTTGCCGGCAAACCAGCTGTCTTCAAAGTGAAAATTCACGAAATCAAAGCGAAAGAGCTTCCTGAGCTTGATGATGAATTCGCAAAAGATATCGATGAAGAAGTGGAAACACTTGCTGAATTGACTGAAAAAACGAAGAAACGTTTAGAAGAAGCAAAAGAAAACGAAGCTGACGCTAAATTGCGTGAAGAGCTTGTTCTGAAAGCTTCTGAAAACGCTGAAATCGATGTTCCTCAAGCGATGATCGACACTGAGCTTGACCGCATGCTGAAAGAATTCGAACAGCGTCTTCAAATGCAAGGCATGAACCTTGAGCTTTACACTCAATTCTCAGGCCAAGACGAAGCTGCGTTAAAAGAGCAAATGAAAGAAGATGCTGCAAAACGCGTAAAATCTAACCTGACTCTTGAGGCGATTGCGAAAGCGGAAAACCTTGAAGTAACAGATGAGGAAGTTGATGCTGAGCTTTCTAAAATGGCTGAAGCATACAACATGCCTGTTGAAAATATCAAACAAGCCATCGGTTCTACTGACGCGATGAAAGAAGATTTAAAAGTTCGCAAAGCAATTGATTTTCTTGTAGAAAACCGTTAATATGGTGCATAATAATAGTAATAATAAAACAGGGCGCGAATGATTCGTGCCTTGTTTTGTACAATTATGATATATCTCTTTTTCTTGGGGCAATATAGTTAATGCAGGCTGTTTTTTGTCATACATATAGAATGTGCAAGTCAGAAACACAATGTTACCGTCTTTTTGGAAAGTATGGTAAAATGCAATACATACTCGTTTCGTTTCAAGAATCATTTTCTTTTGCTCTGCCGGTAAAAGAAAAAGTGAGACAAGATTAAGGGGTGAAAGAATGTTTAAATTCAACGAGGAAAAAGGACAATTAAAATGCTCGTTCTGTGGAAAAACACAAGATCAGGTTCGTAAGCTTGTAGCTGGACCTGGTGTATATATATGTGACGAATGTATCGAACTCTGCACTGAAATTGTGGAGGAAGAACTCGGAACAGAAGAAGAAGTAGAATTTAAAGATGTGCCGAAGCCGCAGGAAATTCGTGAAATTCTGAATGAATATGTAATCGGTCAGGATCAGGCGAAGAAATCACTAGCTGTTGCGGTGTATAACCACTACAAACGCATCAACTCCAACAGCAAAGTGGACGATGTCGAGCTTTCGAAAAGTAACATTTCATTAATCGGCCCGACAGGAAGCGGTAAAACCCTTCTTGCGCAAACTTTAGCCCGTATTTTAAATGTGCCGTTTGCGATTGCTGACGCTACGTCCCTGACAGAAGCTGGATATGTAGGTGAAGATGTAGAGAATATTCTCTTGAAACTCATCCAAGCTGCTGACTACGACGTGGAAAAAGCGGAAAAAGGCATTATTTATATTGATGAAATCGATAAAGTGGCAAGAAAGTCTGAAAACCCGTCTATTACACGTGATGTGTCAGGTGAAGGCGTGCAGCAGGCATTGCTAAAAATTCTTGAAGGAACTGTGGCGAGCGTGCCGCCTCAAGGTGGACGTAAGCACCCTCATCAAGAGTTTATTCAAATTGATACAACAAACATTTTGTTCATTTGCGGCGGTGCCTTCGATGGTATCGAACAAATCATCAAACGCCGTTTAGGACAAAAAGTGATTGGCTTCGGTTCAGATAATAAGGCTGCAGATCTGGAGAAAGAAGACCTTCTTTCAAAAGTGCTTCCAGAAGACTTGCTCCGTTTCGGATTAATTCCGGAATTCATCGGACGTCTTCCGGTTATTGCAAGCCTTGAAAAGCTTGACGAAGAAGCGTTGGTTGCGATCTTAACGAAACCGAAAAACGCTCTTGTGAAGCAATTCAAGAAAATGCTTGAGCTTGATAATGTTGAGCTTGAGTTTGAAGAAGAAGCGCTGTCTGAAATTGCTAAAAAAGCAATTGAGCGTAAGACAGGAGCACGCGGACTCCGTTCCATCATTGAAGGCATTATGCTTGATGTGATGTTTGACCTGCCTTCCCGTGATGACATTGAAAAATGTGTGATTACTGGGGCGACTGTAACGCATGGAGAACCGCCTCGCCTTTTGTTAAAGGACGGTACTGAGGTTAGCCAAGATAAAACGTCTGCTTAAAAATGAAAATGAACCTCCTGAGTGGTAACATTCAGGAGGTTTTTTTGTTGTGTAAACTCTTCCGGAAAACGTTTATTCCCCTCTTTTGTGGGAGATACTAGCAATCAGAGGAATGAATTGGATACATAAATTGTTTTTCAGGAGGGACCACCATGAGTTGGACAGGGATCGCATTATTTATTCAGCTGTTTTTTGGGATTATCATTGGTTTGTATTTTTGGAATTTGCTTAAAAATCAAAGGACACAAAAAGTCACGATAGATAAGGAATCAAAGAAGGAAATGGAGCAGCTTCGCAAAATGCGGGCTATCAGCCTGTCCGAACCGTTATCTGAAAAGGTGCGCCCTAAAAGCTTTCAAGATATCGTCGGTCAGGAAGACGGGATTAAAGCGTTAAAAGCTGCGTTGTGCGGACCGAATCCCCAGCACGTCATTGTCTATGGACCGCCGGGAGTCGGAAAAACAGCTGCTGCAAGGCTTGTGTTAGAGGAAGCCAAAAAACATAAGCAATCACCTTTTAAAGAGCAGGCTGTTTTTGTGGAACTCGATGCGACAACGGCTCGATTTGATGAAAGAGGAATTGCCGATCCGCTCATTGGTTCTGTACATGATCCGATATACCAAGGGGCCGGAGCGATGGGACAGGCGGGTATTCCGCAGCCGAAGCAGGGGGCTGTCACGCATGCCCACGGCGGTGTATTGTTTATTGATGAAATTGGGGAGCTACACCCTATTCAAATGAATAAAATGCTGAAGGTGCTTGAGGACCGGAAAGTCTTTTTAGACAGCGCTTATTACAGCGAAGAAAATACACAAATACCGAACCATATTCACGACATTTTTCAAAATGGGCTTCCAGCTGATTTTCGTTTGATCGGTGCGACAACGAGAATGCCTAATGAAATCCCTCCGGCAATCCGATCCCGCTGTTTAGAGGTATTTTTCCGCGAGCTTGAGAAAGATGAGCTGAAATCAGTTGCCAAAACAGCAGTGGATAAGATTGAAAAGAATATTTCTGAAGAGGGGCTTGATTTGCTGACCAGCTATACGCGGAACGGCCGGGAAGCCGTCAATATGATTCAAATCGCGGCGGGAATGGCGGTGACCGAAGATCGGAAGGACATCACCATTGAGGATATAGAATGGGTGATTCATTCCAGCCAGCTTACCCCTAAGCACGAGCAGAAAATCGGCACTGCACCGCAAATCGGCATTGTAAACGGACTCGCAGTGTATGGCCCTAACAGCGGTTCGCTGCTGGAAATCGAAGTGAACGTAACACCGGCTCAGGATAAAGGTTCAATTAACATTACCGGAATAGCAGAAGAAGAAAGCATCGGCAGCCAATCAAAATCAATTCGCCGGAAAAGCATGGCAAAGGGCTCGGTTGAGAATGTGCTAACCGTACTGCGTACAATGGGAATGAAGCCTTCAGACTATGATATCCACATTAATTTTCCCGGCGGCATTCCGATTGATGGGCCGTCGGCTGGTATTGCCATGGCGGCGGGAATTTTTTCAGCCGTTCATAAAATTCCCATCGATAACACGGTTGCCATGACAGGCGAGATCAGCCTAAACGGACTTGTAAAACCGATTGGAGGCGTGATCCCGAAAATTAAAGCGGCAAAACAGTCCGGTGCCAAAAAAGTTATTATCCCGCATGAAAATCAGCAATCGATCTTAAAACAGATTGAAGGGATCAAAATTGTGGCGGTGAAAACGTTCCAGGAAGTGCTTGATGAAATTTTAGTGAACCCGCCTACTGAACAAAAACCGTTTAACATGCAAATGAATAAAGAATCGGTCTGACCCTATTTTAAAAATAGGGTTTTTTTCATGAAGGACATCTTTTCCTTTTTCAGATCAGAAAGAAAGGGTATACTACGAGGAGACTGTGTTATAGAAAATGAAACCATGCCGTTTATTGTACAAGGATGAAAAAGTTGTATTATAATGGTTCATACTAAAGTCACGGAGGTGTCAGTCACATGGCAGAAGAATTAAAACGCAGCATCCCGCTCCTCCCTTTAAGAGGTTTATTAGTGTACCCGACAATGGTTTTGCACTTAGATGTAGGACGTGACAAGTCGGTTCAGGCCCTTGAACAGGCAATGATGCATGATCATATGATATTTTTAGCTACTCAGCAGGATATTTCGATAGACGAACCGGGTGAAGACGAAATTTTTACTGTCGGCACCTATACGAAAATTAAACAAATGCTGAAGCTTCCGAACGGTACGATTCGTGTGCTGGTGGAGGGTATACAGCGCGCCCAGATCATTGAATACAATGAGCATGAAGATTATACATCAGTAGACATTCAGCTGATCCATGAAGATGATTCAAAAGATACAGAAGACGAAGCGCTGATGCGGACTTTGTTGGACCACTTTGATCAGTACATAAAAATTTCTAAAAAAATCTCAGCCGAAACGTACGCCGCGGTTACTGATATCGAAGAGCCGGGCAGAATGGCAGACATTGTTGCTTCTCACCTGCCTCTTAAACTAAAGGATAAGCAGGATATATTAGAAACGGCTGATGTCAAAGACAGACTGAACAAGGTCATTGATTTTATCAACAATGAAAAAGAAGTGCTTGAGATCGAGAAAAAAATCGGCCAGCGCGTCAAACGTTCAATGGAGCGTACGCAAAAGGAATACTATTTGCGCGAACAGATGAAGGCGATCCAAAAAGAGCTTGGCGATAAAGAAGGCAAAACAGGTGAAGTTCAAACGCTGACCGAAAAAATCGAAGAAGCGGGCATGCCTGACCATGTGAAGGAAACGGCTCTTAAGGAATTAAACAGATATGAAAAAATTCCGTCCAGTTCTGCCGAAAGTTCTGTTATCCGCAATTATATTGACTGGCTGGTCGCTCTCCCATGGACGGATGAGACAGAAGATAAGCTTGATTTAAAAGAGGCTGAACATCTTTTGGACAAAGAACATCACGGACTTGAAAAAGTGAAAGAGCGTATTTTAGAGTATTTGGCTGTTCAGAAGCTGACAAAATCCTTAAAAGGTCCGATTCTCTGTTTGGCTGGACCTCCAGGGGTCGGAAAAACGTCCTTGGCCAAATCGATTGCTAAAAGTATGGATCGGAAATTTGTCAGAATTTCACTTGGCGGGGTGCGCGACGAATCAGAAATTCGCGGGCACAGACGGACATATGTCGGGGCAATGCCGGGACGTATTATTCAAGGCATGAAAAAAGCCGGCAAGCTGAATCCGGTCTTCTTACTAGACGAAATTGACAAAATGTCTTCTGATTTCAGAGGCGATCCGTCATCCGCAATGCTTGAAGTGCTTGATCCGGAGCAAAACAGTACCTTCAGCGACCACTACATTGAGGAGACTTTTGATCTGTCAAAAGTGCTCTTTATCGCTACGGCTAACAATTTAGCGACAATCCCGGGACCGCTTAGAGACAGAATGGAAATCATTAATATTGCGGGCTACACGGAAGTGGAAAAACTTGAAATTGTGAAAGATCACCTTCTTCCGAAGCAGATCAAGGAGCATGGGCTCAAAAAGAGCAACCTGCAGCTGCGTGATCAGGCCATTCTTGATATTATTCGCTATTATACGAGAGAAGCAGGTGTGAGAAACCTCGAACGCCAGCTTGCTGCCATCTGCCGCAAGGCCGCAAAAGCCATTGTTTCTGAAGATAGAAAACGGATTACAGTTACGGAGAAAAATCTTCATGACTTTATCGGAAAACGAATTTTCAGATATGGACAAGCAGAAACGGAAGATCAGGTGGGCGTCGTCACGGGGCTGGCTTATACAACTGTCGGCGGAGATACGCTGTCGATCGAAGTATCGCTTTCTCCAGGGAAAGGAAAATTGATCCTGACGGGTAAGCTTGGCGATGTCATGAGAGAGTCTGCTCAGGCGGCTTTCAGCTACGTGCGTTCAAAAACAGAAGAACTTGGCATTGAACCTGACTTTCATGAGAAGTATGATATTCATATACATGTTCCTGAGGGTGCGGTGCCTAAAGATGGTCCGTCTGCCGGTATCACAATGGCGACTGCGCTTGTTTCTGCTTTAACAGGACGGGCTGTATCGCGTAAAGTCGGAATGACTGGCGAAATTACGCTTCGCGGACGCGTGCTTCCGATCGGCGGACTGAAAGAAAAAGCACTCGGGGCACATAGAGCGGGATTGACGACCATTATTGCGCCTAAAGATAATGAAAAAGATATAGAGGATATTCCAGAAAGCGTCAGAGAGGGGCTCACCTTTATATTGGCATCCCACTTAGACGAAGTTTTGGAACATGCCTTAGTAGGAGAGAAGAAATGAAAGTCACAAAGTCAGAAATCGTAATCAGTGCAGTTAAACCTGAACAGTACCCTGAAGGGGGGCTTCCGGAGATTGCACTGGCCGGAAGATCGAACGTTGGAAAGTCATCTTTTATCAATTCATTGATTAATCGTAAAAATCTTGCGAGAACATCATCAAAACCGGGAAAAACACAAACATTAAATTTCTACATTATTAATGACGAATTGCATTTTGTTGATGTACCGGGTTACGGTTTTGCCAAAGTGTCAAAATCCGAGCGTGAAGCTTGGGGCAGAATGATTGAAACCTACATCACGACACGCGAGGAATTGAAAGCAGTGGTGCAGATCGTTGATTTGCGGCATGCACCGTCTAATGATGATGTGCAGATGTATGAATTCTTAAAGTATTACGGCATTCCTGTTATTATTATCGCTACAAAAGCCGATAAGATCCCGAAAGGAAAATGGGACAAACACGCGAAGGTTGTAAGACAGACATTAAATATTGATCCGGAAGACGAGCTGATTCTCTTCTCCTCAGAAACGAAAAAGGGGAAAGATGAAGCTTGGGGAGTGATCAAAAAAATGATAAACCGGTAGAGAATACTCTCTGCCGGTTTTATTTATCGTATAGATTTTTTTCGTTTTATCAATAATAACAATAAACTGATTCCGATAAATACAAATGGCCAATACTTTTTCAGCAGGGCCGTGGGAACATGCGCAGACTCGAGCCATGCCATAATCTGTTTGAAAAAGTAAAGAAACAGGGAAAAACAAATCATCGAAACAGCTTCATATACATATTCTTTTTTCTGAACGGTTGAAACGAGCAGTGAGAAGCCGACCATGAAGAGTAGCATTTCAAAATCATCCGGCCACCATGTCCACTTTGGCTTAGCGAAAAAGTGCAAACCGATTCCGAAGAGAAGCAAGCCGATAAAGAAATGGGGGGAGACAGCTTCTTTTTTTCCTTGGTATATAAAGGATGCGCCTAACAGCATAAGAAGAACAGGCCATTGATCCTGTCCTGAAAACAGTTCGGCTTGGCCGCTTTCAAGCCATGCGTAAACGGATGCGGCGAGCAGCAGACAAGGAAATAAAATTGATTTTTGTTTCATGCATATCACCTTCTTGTTTTCTAGAGCTGATTTTGAGTAATTTTCTGCTGTTTTTGGTATTGTCAATAGGAACATATTTTGTTCGTGAAGCTTTTTCTAATATAGCACAAGATTTTTGAAATCTGTTCACAATTTGCGAAAGAAACTATGTTATAATTATTATAAATAATGAATTCTATGTTAGAATGATTATAAATTAAAGTTTGGGTGTTGGGGGTGTAAGGAAAGCTATGCATATACTTGTTGTGGGAGTAGATTATAAATCCGCCCCTATTGAGATACGTGAAAAAGTAAGTTTTCAGCCGAATGAGCTTGCAGAAGCGATGGTGCAGCTAAAAGCAGAGAAAAGCATTCTCGAAAATATCATCGTATCTACCTGCAACCGCACTGAAATTTATGCGGTAGTCGACCAGCTCCATACCGGCCGTTATTATATAAAAAAATTTTTAGCTGACTGGTTTCACTTAAGCAAAGAAGACCTGTCGCCGTTTTTAAGATTTTATGAAAGCGATGCGGCTGTTGAGCATTTGTTCCGTGTAGCCTGCGGATTGGATTCTATGGTGATCGGTGAAACGCAAATTCTCGGTCAGGTGCGCGACAGCTTCAAAACAGCTCAGCAAGAAAAAACGATCGGCACGATTTTTAATGAGTTGTTTAAGCAGGCGGTTACAGTGGGTAAACGGACTCATGCCGAAACAGACATTGGCTCTAATGCAGTGTCTGTTAGCTATGCGGCCGTTGAGCTTGCGAAAAAAATCTTCGGAAACCTTTCAAGCAAGCATATATTGATCCTTGGTGCAGGAAAGATGGGCGAGCTTGCAGCCGAAAATCTGCATGGACAGGGAATCGGAAAAGTGACAGTCATTAACAGAACATACTTGAAAGCGAAAGAACTTGCAGACCGTTTCTCCGGTGAAGCGCGAAGCTTAAATCAGCTTGAAAGCGCGCTTGCAGAAGCCGATATTTTAATCAGCTCTACCGGTGCGAGTGATTTTGTTGTGTCTAAAGAAATGATGGAAAACGCGAATAAGCTTCGCAAGGGCCGTCCTTTATTTATGGTGGACATCGCCGTGCCAAGAGACTTGGATCCCGCTTTAAACGATCTAGAAGGCGTCTTCCTTTATGATATAGACGATCTTGAAGGGATCGTAGAAGCGAACCTGAAAGAGCGGAGAGAAACCGCTGAGAAGGTTGAACTGTTAATCGAAGAAACCATTGTGGAGTTTAAACAATGGCTGAATACACTCGGTGTAGTGCCCGTCATTTCCGCATTGCGTGAAAAAGCGCTGGCAATCCAGTCTGAAACGATGGACAGCATTGAACGGAAGCTGCCTCATTTGACGACAAGAGAGAAAAAACTTTTGAATAAACATACGAAAAGTATCATTAATCAAATGCTCCGCGACCCGATATTAAAGGTGAAAGAACTTGCGGCAGAGGCTGATTCTGAAGAAAAGCTGGCTTTGTTTAAGCAGATTTTTGATATAGAAGAAGCTGCGGGCCGGCAAATGATCAAAAGCGTTGAAGGCAGCCAAAAGGTCCATTCTTATAACAAGGCTGAATCAAGAGCGGGGTTTGCCCCACTTGTAAGTGAGTGAAAGCTGAATGATTGATACTGCAATGGCAAGACTTAATGAAGGGACAATCGTCATTTACGCATTAAGTGTACTCTTTTATTTTATAGATTTTCTTCAACACAACCGGAAGGCTGGGAAAATGGCCTTCTGGTTGCTTTCTATTGTCTGGACTCTGCAAACCGTGTATTTAGCCTACTTTATGTGGGTGACGGGGCGGTTTCCGGTATTAAATGTGACGGAGGCCCTTTATTTTTATGCTTGGGTGCTTGTCACACTGTCACTTGTACTGACAAAGCTGCTGCGTGTTGATTTTATTGTGTTTTTTACAAATGTAATAGGGTTTGCTATGATCGCCATTCATACATTTTCACCGACGGAGCAGCAGTCAGCGGCTTTTTCGGGTCAGCTCGTATCGGAGCTGTTAGTGATTCATATTACAATGGCGATTCTTTCTTACGGTGCTTTTTCCCTTTCTTTTGTATTTTCTGTGCTCTATTTGTTTCAATATCATCTGTTAAAAAAGAAAAAATGGGGAAAGTGGCTGTTGAGAATAGAAGATTTGTCTAAGCTTGATTATATGGCGTATGTTCTGAATGTCATCGGAGTTCCGATGCTTTTGCTGAGTTTAATTCTTGGCGTCATTTGGGCGTATGTGTCTCTAGAAACGCTGTATTGGTTCGACGCCAAAGTGCTTGGTTCGTTTGTCGTCCTGCTTCTGTACAGCTATTATCTTTATATCAGGCTGATTAAAGAGCTTCAGGGGAAGGTCGCCGCACTGTGGAATACGGCTTGTTTTCTCGTGCTGATGATCAATTATTTCCTGCTCGGAAGCCTGTCTCAATTCCATTGGTTCAGTTAAATAATGTGCCCAAGCAGATTCGGGAGGAAAGAAAAAATGAGAACGATAAAAGTAGGTTCCAGACGGAGCAAACTCGCTATGACCCAAACAAAATGGGTGATTCGCAAACTGAAGGAAATCAATCCTTCTTTTGCTTTTGACATAAAAGAAATCGTCACAAAGGGTGACCGGATCGTTGATGTTACCCTGTCAAAAGTGGGAGGGAAAGGGCTGTTTGTCAAAGAAATCGAACAAGCGCTTTTAAACGAAGACATTGATATGGCGGTTCACAGCATGAAGGATATGCCTGCCGTTTTGCCTGAAGGCCTTGTGATCGGCTGTATTCCTGAACGGGAAGATCCTCGTGACGCTCTTATTTCAAAGAATCGTGTAAAGCTTTCTGAATTGAAGGAAGGTGCTGTCATCGGCACAAGCAGTTTAAGAAGAAGCGCACAGCTTTTGATTGAGCGCCCTGACATTACAATTAAATGGATTAGAGGTAATATAGATACGAGACTTCAAAAGCTGGAAAACGAAGATTACGATGCAATTATTTTAGCTGCGGCAGGGCTTTCCAGAATGGGCTGGAAGCAGGATGTCGTAACTGAATTTCTTGAGCCTGAGCGCTGTCTTCCGGCTGTTGGCCAAGGCGCTCTTGCAATTGAGTGCCGCGAATCCGATCGAGAGCTTTTAACGTTATTTTCTCAGTTTACGGATGAGTATACAAAACGGACTGTACTGGCAGAACGTGCCTACTTAAACGCGATGGAGGGCGGCTGTCAGGTGCCGATCGCCGGCTACTCGGTGATAAACGGCCAGGATGAAATTGAACTGACAGGGCTTGTGGCTTCGCCTGATGGAAAAATCATTTTCAAAGAAACCGTCACCGGAAACAATCCGGAGGAAGTCGGTAAGCGCTGTGCGGCTCTCATGACTGATAAAGGCGCTAAAGATTTAATCGATCGCGTAAAACGGGAGCTTGATGAGGATGGTAAATGATTTTCCTTTGAAAGGAAAAACAGTGCTTGTCACCCGAAATAAGACGCAGGCAAAATCGTTTCGGCAGAAAGTGGAGCAGCTTGGCGGAAAAGCGGTATTGGCCTCATTGATCACGTTTCGCCGAACTCTGCCGAATGATCTGGCGGAACAGGTGCGACTAGATCTAACCATACCCGGCTGGCTTGTGTTTACGAGTGTAAATGGAGCGGATTTCTTTTTTTCTTATCTGAAAGAAAATCAGCTTATTGTTCCCGGTCATAAAAAAATTGCGGCTGTTGGTGAAAAAACCGCACGCCGTTTAGAATCGTACAACGTATCGGTTGATGTAATGCCTCATGACTATATTGCAGAACAATTGGCGGACGCTCTTAAGCAGCATGCCGAACCGTCAGAACGGATTTCAGTCATAAAAGGCAATTTATCTCGCGATGTGATAAAAAAAGAGCTTACGCCTCTTGGCTTTGAGGTGAAGGAATGGGTCGTATATGAAACTGTTCCTGATGAAGATGGCATCGAGGAATTAAAAAATGCCGCGAATCAGTATTCATTTGATTATGTGACATTTACAAGCTCATCAACCGTACATACATTTATGCATGTTCTGGGAGAAGGAGTAAAAAAATGGCCGGCGCACCAGACGGACTGCATCAGCATCGGACCGCTAACGAGGGACGCTCTGCTGTCGTACGGAATCACGTCGTATATGCCTGATACATTTACAATTGACGGCATGCTTGATTTAATGTGCCGCATGTCTAGAAAGGAAGATAGAATATGAGTCAATCATTTAACAGACACCGCCGTTTGCGGTCATCAAAAGCAATGAGAGAGATGGTGAAAGAAACTCGTCTGCATCCATCTGATTTTATTTATCCGATCTTTGTCGTTGAAGGTTTAGAAGGAAAAAAAGCTGTTCCTTCAATGCCTGATGTTTATCATGTATCTTTAGATCTATTAAAGGATGAAGTGGCTGAGCTGGTCAGTCTCGGAATTCAATCCGTCATTGTTTTCGGCATACCTGAAGAAAAAGATGATTGCGGAACGCAAGCTTACCATGACCACGGGATTGTGCAAGAAGCAATTGCCGAAATTAAAAAGCACTTCCCTGAGATGGTTGTCGTTGCTGATACATGCCTATGTGAATATACAGATCACGGACATTGCGGTCTCGTCAAAGACGGACAGATCCTGAATGATGAATCCTTGGAGCTATTGGCACAGACAGCTGTCAGCCAAGCAAAAGCCGGAGCGGATATCATTGCGCCTTCTAACATGATGGACGGATTTGTGACGGTTATCAGAGAAGCATTAGATAAAGAAGGCTTCATCAATATTCCGATCATGTCTTACGCCGTGAAATATTCAAGTGAGTTTTACGGTCCGTTCCGTGATGCAGCAAACAGCACGCCTCAATTTGGCGACCGCAAAACGTATCAAATGGACCCTGCCAACCGTCTGGAAGCACTCCGTGAAGCCCAATCAGATGTTGAGGAAGGCGCGGACTTCCTGATTGTGAAACCTTCACTTTCTTATATGGATATCATGCGGGATGTAAAAAATGAGTTTACATTGCCGCTTGTGGCTTATAATGTAAGCGGAGAGTATTCTATGGTGAAGGCTGCAGCTCAGAACGGCTGGATCAAGGAAAAAGAGATTGTCTTAGAAATTTTGACAAGCATGAAGCGTGCGGGTGCCGACCTGATTATTACGTATCATGCAAAAGACGCAGCAAAATGGCTTGCGGAGTAATTTTATTCAGTTGACAGGAGTTGAGGCAGATGAGAAGCTATGAAAAATCAAAAGCGGCTTTTAAAGAAGCGCAAAAACTCATGCCGGGCGGTGTAAACAGCCCCGTTCGCGCCTTTAAATCGGTAGACATGGACCCGATTTTTATGGAGCGCGGAAATGGCTCTAAAATCTATGATATTGATGGAAATGAGTATATTGATTACGTATTGTCATGGGGGCCTTTAATTTTAGGACACACAAATGACCGCGTTGTAGAGAGCCTCAAAAAAGTGGCTGAATACGGGACAAGCTTCGGGGCTCCGACTGAGGTGGAAAATGAATTGGCGAAGCTCGTCATTGACCGAGTGCCGTCAGTAGAAATTGTACGGATGGTCAGCTCAGGAACCGAGGCGACCATGAGCGCGCTTCGTTTGGCAAGAGGATATACAGGCCGCAATAAGATTTTAAAATTTGAGGGCTGCTACCATGGACACGGAGATTCTCTGCTGATTAAAGCGGGTTCAGGAGTGGCAACACTCGGTCTGCCTGACAGCCCGGGCGTACCTGAAGGAATAGCGAAAAACACCATCACCGTTCCGTACAATGATTTAGAAAGTGTAAAGCTTGCATTCCAACAGTTCGGTGAAGATATTGCAGGCGTCATCGTAGAACCGGTTGCCGGAAACATGGGAGTAGTTCCGCCGCAAGAAGGCTTCCTGCAAGGATTGCGTGATATTACTGAACAGTACGGCACGCTGCTGATTTTTGATGAAGTCATGACTGGCTTCCGGGTCGATTACAAATGCGCTCAAGGCTATTTCGGCGTAACGCCTGATCTGACTTGCTTAGGAAAAGTGATCGGGGGCGGACTGCCTGTCGGCGCTTATGGCGGTAAAGCCGAAATTATGGAGCGGATTGCTCCGAGCGGTCCGATTTATCAGGCAGGTACGCTGTCAGGCAACCCGCTTGCGATGACGGCTGGACTCGAAACATTAATGCAGCTCACGCCTGAATCATACAAGATCTTTATGAAAAAAGGTGACAGGCTGGAAGAAGGCATTTCAAAAGCGGCAGAGGCGCACGGTATTCCGCATACCTTTAACCGCGCAGGTTCAATGATCGGTTTCTTCTTTACAAATGAACCTGTCATCAATTATGAAACAGCCAAAGCATCGGATTTGAAGCTGTTTGCCAAGTATTATAAAGGAATGGCAAACGAAGGTGTGTTCCTTCCGCCGTCTCAATTTGAAGGGCTTTTCCTCTCGACGGCTCATACTGATGAAGATATTGAAAAAACAATTCAGGCAGCTGAGAACGTATTCGCTGAGATCAGCCGCGGATAAGTACGATAAAAACCGGTATCAAGGACATCCTTGTACCGGTTTTTCTATGCTTCCCCATTCATATTTTCTCCATTTCATACATACACCTTTAGTGACATCTAATTTTAAGGATTAGATGAAAGGAGGATATGAACTTGCCGCAAAATCATCGATTGCAATTTTCTGTAGAAGAATCGATCTGTTTCCAAAAAGGACAGGAAGTTTCTGAACTGCTTTCCATTTCATTAGATCCTGATATTAGGGTTCAGGAAGTAAATGATTACGTTTCAATCAGAGGATCGCTTGAACTTACAGGTGAGTACAACATAGATCAGAGCAAAAATACTGAAGAGTTTGATACCGATAAGCGGTTTGTCGAAGAGGTCAGAACGAGAGAGGATGGAACTGCGGAACTGACTCATTGTTTCCCTGTCGATATAACCATCCCGAAAAATAAAGTCAGTCATTTACATGAAGTTTTTGTGTTTATTGATGCATTTGACTATCAACTAACAGACTCGCGCATCCTGACGATCCAGGCTGATTTAGCAATAGAAGGCCTTCTTGATGACACAGCAGACAGAGAGCAAGACATTCCTCTCTATGAAGCTCCTGATGAAGGTTTTTCTGAGCCGCCAGAGCTATTTGCTTTAGAAGCAGAGGACAGCGAAGAAGAAGCGCCAGCCGAGCCGCCGGAGCTTCTAGTCTCGGAAGCAGGGCTTCGTGAAGAGCAGGAAAATGAAGAGGAAGAAGCTGAGCGGTCAGAGCCATTGGCTTTGAAATCAGAGGACAGCGAAGGTATAAAGGCGGAAGAAGCGCCAGCTGAGCCGCCAGAGCTTGTTGTCTCGGAAGCGAGGCTTCGTGAAGAGCAGGAAAATGAAGAGGAAGAAGCTGAGCGGTCAGAGCCATTGGCTTTGAAATCAGAGGACAGCGAAGATATAAAGGCGGAAGAAGCGCCAGCTGAGCCGCCGGAGCTTGTTGTCTCGGAAGCGGGGCTTCGTGAAGAGCAGGAAAATGAAGAGGAAGAAGCTGAGCGGTCAGAGCCATTGACTTTAAAAGCAGAGGACAGCGAAGGTATAAAGGCGGAAGAAGCGCCAGCTGAGCCGCCGGAGCTTGTTGTCTCGGAAGCGGGGTTTCGTGAAGAACAGGAAAATGAAGAGGAAGAAGCTGAGCGGTCAGAGCCATTGGCTTTAAAAGCAGAGGACAGCGAAGATATAAAAGCGGAAGAAGAAGCGTCAGCTGAGCCGCCGGAGCTTGTTGTCTCGGAAGCGGGGCTTCGTGAAGAGCAGGAAAATGAAGAGGAAGAAGCTGAGCGGTCAGAGCCATTGGCTTTAAAAGCAGAGGACAGCGGCGGTATAAAAGCAGAAGAAGCGTCAGTTGATCCGCCAGAGCTTGTTGTCTCGGAAGCGAGGCTTCGTGAAGAACAGGAAAATGAAAAGAAAGAAGCTGAGCGATCAGAATCAGCTGCTTTAAAAGCAGAGGGCAGCAAAGATATAAATGCAGAAGAAGCGAAGCCGCCGGAGCTCATTCTTTCAGAGGCAGGGCTTCGTGAGGAAGCGGAAACAGTAGAAGCAGATTCCCCAAAGGCTGCTTCAGGAATAGAGATCCGCGAAAAAGCAGAGACGGAAGAAGAGCATGCGGAACTGTCAGAACCGCTTGTTTCGGCGGCGGAAATATCACCTGCTGTAGAAGCTGAGCTTCAGCAAGAGGCTGAGCGTGGTGAAGAAAAAACAGAAAAACCAGATTCTTCTATTCTTGAGCATGCTCTGCGTCAAGAATCCCAAAAAACAGAATCGGAGCTATCGGATCACATAGAGCCTGCACCTCGACAGGATGCAGAACAACTGAAGGAAGTCCAGGAAACTATACATGAAGACGTTGTTTCTTTAGAAGGAAGCAGAGAGCAGGAAGAAGCGCCAGCTGCACTTTTAAAGGAAGAAGCAGCAGCTCCAACCCTGCATTTTAATCAAAAGATAAGTGCTGAAGGGGAATCTCAGGAAGAAGAGCTTACGCCGGCCTACCGTACCTTCCTGCCGGAACAAGATTCAGAAGAGCATTCCTTTTATTCAGCGCCTAAGCTGCTGGAGGAAGAAGAGCAGAAGAAAGAAAGCTTTGAAATTGAAGTGAGAAAAACACCTACACCTGAAGAATCTGAGGAAGAGGCGTCTTTTCATTCTTACCAGCTGCCAGACACTTCCGAACCTGAAAGGAAGGAAACAGATGCTATTGCTGGGGCTGTTCCTGCTGCTCAAACAAAGGGAACTGAAACAAAGGAAAATCATAATTCTCTTTATTTAACAAAACTCTTTACGAGAGAAGAAGATGAGTTTTCTAGAATGAAAATCTGTATTGTTCAGCAGGAAGATACCATTGAACGTTTATGCGAACGGTACGACATTACCTCCCAGCAGCTGATCAGGATGAATTCTTTGGCGCTGGATGATGAATTGAAAGCAGGGCAGATTCTTTATATCCCTCAATACAACAGCAGCCATGCGTAAGCCGTAAGCGATCGGAAAATGTGGTGAATGGAATGGAAGATGTCCAATCGGTTCTTCAGGAATACGGACTGACGGCTCAATTTATTGAGCCAGTCAGTTCTCGTGTGTGGAAAGTGTATTCAGATTATGGGGTATTTGCGCTGAAAAAAATGAAATCGGTTCGCGGCAAACATTTTACAGATCAAATGGTGGCAATTGAGGAAAAAGGCTTTCATTCCTTTGTTCCCATTTACAGAACAAATGGGGGAGAGTTTTTCTCCGGGGGCGTACAAACTGGAGACTCCTATTACTTAATGCCTTGGCTCCAATTTGACCAAGAGGAAGAGCGGGATCAGAAACATGCCTATCTATTTAGAGAAACAGCCCGCCTTCACGAGAGAACTGCGCAGGAAATCAAGGTCAGGCGTGAAGACATTGAACGCCACTATGAACAAACGAGAAAAAAGTGGGAAAATGAAAAGGTCATTTATGAACAGTTTGTAGACAGAGCTGAGAAAGAATGGTACCTTTCCCCCTTTGAATTGCAGGCTGTAACCTATTATTCAGAAACCATTTCCGCCGTAAACTTTGCGCTTGAGCGGATTAAGGACTGGTATGAAGCGGCAAAAGAAAAAGGCTCCTCAAGGGTTGTCATTACCCACGGCAGCCTGTCTATTCACCATTTTCTGTATAATGATGCAGGGACCGGATACTTTACGAATTTTGAGAGAGCGTCTGTGGGGCCGCCGCATAACGACTTGCTCGGCTTTTAC
This sequence comes from Bacillus sp. FSL R5-0434, assembly GCF_038004745.1. Taxonomy (NCBI): domain Bacteria; kingdom Bacillati; phylum Bacillota; class Bacilli; order Caryophanales; family Bacillaceae; genus Bacillus; species Bacillus sp. FSL R5-0434. Next base: position 2,694,716 of record NZ_JBBORV010000001.1, on the reverse strand, counting down.
ACACGAATGTTCAGCGGTTTTCCAAAAGCTTGTCCGGAGTGTGTCGATTGGTTTTATGCATATACGAAAGCATTTCCTCTGCATGAGGCTGAAATCAGTCTTTTTCTCAGTTACATGGCTTATCCGGCAACGGTGTACAAAGTGCTGAACCGCTATCAGACCGGGAAAAGACGGCGTGAAAAAGATGAATGTACACACTTATTAAAGGCATACTGGCAAATGAAAAATATTGAGCCGTTTGTGATGAAAATCCATCAAATTGAACAAGAGAAAAAATTTCAGGCGGAAAACGAGTCCACGTCTTAATTGGCGCGGACTTGTTTGTTTATATCCATTCCAAATGAAGCGCACAGGCTAACAGAATCAATATTGCGAGCAGCAAGACATCAAAGGTTGTCGGAAAGAAAATGGTTCTGATACCTTGAAAAATCGTAATCGGGATAATCACTTGCGCGGATACAAGCCGAATTTGCCTGACCCACGGCGGCAGGGAATAAGAGCTGAAACGTTTCTTCACGGTGCATCCTCCTCAACGCATTTACAAGCATCATATGTATACTTGGTCAATAGGTGCCTGCCCATCTTGTATAGGACGCAGTATTTTTGGAAAAGATGATTGACGAATCAAAAACACTTTTACTATAATAAAGAACATAAATAAAGTATATAATGAGCTGATAGATACACCTGCTTAGAACGGGAAGAGTACAAGAAAGACGCATGCAGAGAGAGAAGCCGCTTGCTGAAAGGCTTCTTATGTTGTCTGATTGGAAGGTCGCCCGGGAGCATAATTTCTTGAAAGAAGAGTAGAGAAATTCGGGAAACCCCCGTTATCCGTTGAAGCGCATGAACTGACAAAGTTCATGAAAAAAGGTGGTACCGCGAAAGAGCTTTTTCGTCCTTTTCCCAAGGATGAAGGGCTCTTTTTTCGTTCTCAGCCATTTTAAACATGCTGGAGGGTTATGATGGAAACGAATGAACAAACAATGCCGACGAAATACGATCCGGCTGCGGTTGAAAAAGACCGATATGATTTTTGGCTAAAAGGTAAGTTTTTTGAAGCAGGCAGCGATCAGACAAAAGAGCCGTACTCTGTCGTTATTCCGCCGCCAAACGTAACAGGAAGGCTTCACCTTGGCCACGCTTGGGATACCACGCTGCAAGACATTGTAACAAGAATGAAACGCATGCAGGGGTATGATGTACTGTGGCTTCCGGGTATGGACCACGCCGGTATCGCGACACAGGCTAAAGTTGAAGCGAAACTTCGTGAAGAAGGCACAAGCCGTTACGATTTAGGCCGTGAGAAATTCCTTGAAGAAACGTGGAAGTGGAAGGAAGAGTATGCTGATTTCATCCGCAGTCAGTGGGCGAAATTAGGGCTTGGCCTTGATTATTCCCGTGAACGCTTTACGCTTGATGAAGGCTTAAACAGAGCGGTTCGCGAAGTGTTCGTCAAACTTTATGAAAAAGGCTTGATCTACAGAGGCGAATACATCATAAATTGGGACCCTGCAACAAAAACAGCTTTATCAGACATTGAGGTCATTTACAAGGATGTTCAAGGCGCGTTTTATCACATGAGCTATCCGCTTGCTGACGGATCAGGTTCAATTGAAATCGCGACGACACGTCCAGAAACGATGCTTGGTGATTCGGCCGTTGCGGTTCACCCTGAAGATGAGCGCTACAAGCACCTTATCGGAAAAACGGTTATTCTGCCTATCACAAATCGTGAAATACCGATTGTCGGCGATGACTATGTTGATATGGAATTTGGTTCAGGTGCGGTGAAAATTACGCCTGCCCACGATCCGAACGACTTCGAACTTGGCAACCGTCATAACTTAGAGCGTATTCTGGTCATGAATGAAGACGGCACGATGAATGAAAATGCGCTGCAATATCAAGGCATGGATCGCTTTGAATGCCGTAAAAAGCTCGTTAAAGATTTACAGGAGGCAGGCGTTCTCTTCAAAATCGAGGACCATCTGCACTCTGTCGGACATAGTGAACGGAGCGGAGCGGTTGTTGAACCATATCTTTCTACCCAATGGTTTGTGCGTATGCAGCCGCTTGCTGATGCAGCAATTGAATTGCAGGAGAAAGAAGAAAAAGTCAACTTTGTTCCTGACCGCTTCGAAAAAACGTATTTGCATTGGATGGAAAATATTCGCGACTGGTGTATTTCCCGTCAATTATGGTGGGGCCACCGCATTCCTGCCTGGTATCATAAAGAAACAGGCGAGTTATATGTCGGTCTTGAAGCGCCGGAGGACAGCGAAAATTGGGAGCAGGATACAGACGTGCTGGATACATGGTTCAGTTCTGCGCTCTGGCCTTTCTCCACTATGGGCTGGCCTGATTTGACAGCTGAAGACTTTAAACGCTATTATCCGACTGACGTTCTCGTTACAGGCTACGACATCATTTTCTTCTGGGTGTCACGCATGATTTTCCAAGGGATTGAATTTACTGGCGAACGTCCGTTTAAAGATGTTTTAATCCATGGCTTAATCCGTGATGAGCAAGGCAGAAAAATGAGTAAATCTCTTGGCAACGGTGTCGATCCGATGGAAGTGATTGACAAGTACGGAGCCGATTCCCTTCGCTATTTCCTGGCGACTGGAAGCTCTCCTGGCCAAGATCTTCGCTTCAGCTATGAAAAAGTGGAATCGACTTGGAATTTTGCCAATAAAATTTGGAACGCTTCTCGTTTCGCATTAATGAACATGGATGGCATGACATATGATGAGCTTGATCTTTCAGGTGAGAAATCAGTAGCTGACAAGTGGATTTTAACGCGTTTAAACGAAACGATCGAAAGTGTGACACAGCTAGCTGATAAATATGAATTTGGTGAAGTCGGCCGCCATTTATATAACTTTATTTGGGACGATTTCTGTGATTGGTATATTGAAATGGCGAAGCTTCCTCTATACGGAGAAGACGAAGCGGCTAAGAAAACAACCCGTTCCATCCTTGCTTATGTTCTGGATCAAACGATGCGCCTGCTCCATCCGTTTATGCCATTCTTAACGGAGGAAATTTGGCAGCACCTGCCTCACCAAGGAGAATCCATTACTGTAAGCACATGGCCTGCTGTTGTGCCTGAGCATACAGACACTGAAGCTGCTGCTGACATGAAGCTTCTCGTTGAACTGATCCGTTCTGTGCGTAATATCCGCAGCGAAGTAAACACACCGATGAGCAAGCAAGTTGAATTGTACATTAAAGCGAGCACGGACGAGGTCGCAGCCCGTCTCGAAGCAAACCGTTCTTATGTGGAACGCTTTACAAATCCGAGCGCGCTGAAAATCGGTACAGATATCGAAGCTGTTGATAAAGCAATGACGGCAGTTGTCACAGGAGCAGAGGTCATACTTCCGCTTGAAGGTTTAATTAATATCGATGAAGAAATCGCCCGTCTGCAAAAAGAATTCGATAAGCTGACGAAAGAAGTCGAGCGAGTCCAAAAGAAACTTGGAAACGAAGGATTTATAAAAAAAGCGCCTGCACACGTAATTGATGAAGAACGTGAGAAAGAGAAAGATTATGTGGCAAAGCGTGACGCTGTTCAAAAACGAATGGCTGAGCTGAAGGGCTAATGAAAAGCCGAGGCGGTTTCTTGAGAAACCGCCTTGTCTTATAAAAGAGGGGATTATCATTGTTTACTGCATATGAAGAAGCGCGCAGCTGGATTCACAGCCGTCTAAAATTCGGAGTGAAGCCCGGTCTTGATCGAATGAAGCAGCTGATGGCGCGATTGGACCATCCTGAAAAGAAAATCCGCGCGCTCCACGTGGCGGGAACAAACGGCAAAGGATCAACTGTCGCTTTTATCCGTTCTATGCTGCAAGAAGCGGGATACACTGTCGGTACGTTTACATCGCCTTATATCATCACATTTAATGAGCGCATCAGCGTAAACGGCACACCTATTACAGATGAGGAGTGGGTCACACTCGTTAATCAGGTGAAACCGATCGTTGAAGCGCTTGATCAAACTGAACACGGTCAGCCGACAGAATTTGAAATTATGACGGCTTGTGCATTTTTATATTTTGCTGCGTATCATCAGGTCGATTTTGTTATTTTTGAAACAGGTCTGGGCGGAAGGTACGATTCTACTAATGTTGTCGAGCCGCTTTTAACTGTCATCACAAGTATCGGACACGACCATATGAACATTTTAGGAAACACCATTGAAGAAATCGCAGGCGAAAAAGCCGGGATTATAAAAGAAGGCATTCCGATCGTGACAGCCGTTACCCAGCCGGAAGCCTTACAGGTAATCCGGCATGAAGCTGAACGAAAATCTGCTCCTTTTCAGTCATTGCATGATACAAGCAGGATTTATAATGAAAAGGCTCTCTCTGCAGGAGAACAGTTTTCTTTAAAAACCGGAGAAACGTGTTATGAAGATATTCGAACATCTCTCATCGGTACGCATCAAAGACAAAATGCGGCATTGTCCATTTTGGCTGCCGAATGGCTTAACAGGGAAAACATTGCTGAAATTAGTGGTGCTGCGTTAAGAAGCGGGCTCGTAAAGGCTGCTTGGCCGGGCAGATTAGAGTTGGTTCAGGAACATCCGCCGGTATATTTAGACGGCGCCCATAATGAAGAAGGGATCGATAAGCTGACTGAAACGATGAAGCAGCGTTTTCCGGATTCCGATATTTGTGTGGTGTTCAGTGCGTTAAAGGATAAGCCGTATCATGACATGATTAAGAAACTGGAAACGATCGCGCACTCGATTCATTTTGCTTCTTTTGATTTTCCGCGTGCTTCTCTTGCGAAAGATCTGTATGATGCTAGTGAAATCAGCAGCAAAAGCTGGAATGAAGATCCGGAGCATGTGATCAAATTAATAGAAAGCAAAAAAGGCTCAAATGATATCGTGCTCATTACGGGATCACTTTATTTTATTTCTGACATTCGAAAAAGAATGCTGTAATGACTTTGGCCCGGCAGAATCAATAATGATATTCTGCCGGGATTTTTTCTGTCAAAATCTAAAATTGCTTATTATAGATCAATATGCTTGCTGTGCTACAATCCATAGCATAATCTAAAGAGAGTAAAGGTGTGTTGTCTATGATTCCGATTCTTTTTGTCCTCGGCCTTATCCTCGGTTCATTTTATTATACGGTTGGATGCCGTATCCCCTTGCACATATCCATCATAAGTCCGCGTTCGGCATGTTCCTTTTGCCGTCGAACCCTAACCCCGACGGAATTAATCCCTGTTTTATCTTTTATTCTGCAAAAAGGCAATTGCAAAAGCTGCGGCCAAAAGCTCTCTCTTATGTACCCGGCGGCAGAGCTCTCGACAGCGAGTTTATTTGCAGCCGCGGGATTTCGTTTCGGTTTGTCTTGGGAACTGATTGTTGCGTTGGTGTTTCTATCTCTTCTAATTATTGTTTCTGTGACAGATATTCACTTTATGCTGATTCCAAATCGCATATTGCTATTCTTTCTTCCCTTTCTGGCGGCTGGCAGAATCATTTCTCCGCTTCTTTCTTGGTATGAAGGCTTTATAGGCGCGGCTGCCGGTTTTCTTTTACTGGCCTTTATTGCCGTCATCACTCATGGAGGAATAGGGGGAGGGGATGTTAAATTATTTGCCGTTATTGGCCTTGTGCTTGGTGTAAAAATGCTTGCTGCCGCCTTTTTCTTTTCAGTTTTTATAGGCGCATTGTACGGAGCTGCCGCTGTACTGTTCGGAAGGCTGGCCAGAAAACAGCCGATTCCCTTTGCCCCGGCAATTGCGGCAGGAAGCATTTTCGCTTATTTATACGGTGACTCTATCATTTCCTTTTATGTCAAAACGGCGTTAGGCTGACTGATGAAAAATTTGACGAACGTTTTTTGGACAAGACGACAAAAGTCTTGTTCTTTTTTTTTTCGCCTGTGCTAAAGTGTGTAGCATGAAAAGCCACAAGAACGGTCACACAAATGAAGGGAGGAAGCAGAATTGAAAAAAAGGAAGCAAAAAAAAATCAGTAAAGCGGAAGAAAAAGCCCTTAAGGTGACGATTAATGGAAAAGAAGAAACAGTTTATGAACAAGAGACACCGGAGACAGAGCAAGAAAAAAACATGACGTTTTCAAATTGGGAGGAAAAGAGAAAGGCGGAGCAGGAGGTTGCGGCGTCCCATGAACATCCTGATGAAGATGAATTCAACTGGGATTCAGACGAGGATAAGGTGTTTAAAGATGACCCCAAAGTTGTTCCGCCTTATCAAAAGAAGAAATCGAAGCTCTATTCAAAAGGAAAGTCAGGGTCGGCCAAGCCGGTAAAAAGAGTGGCGGCGACAATTGCCTTTGCTGCGGTTTTAGGCACAGGCTTAGGGCTATTCGCATTGAATATATCAGGCAATAAAGAAGCGTCGGCGCCAGCCTCCTTAGACGATTCTTTAGGCAGCCAGACGGCAAAAGCAGGAGATACATCTGCGGAGAAACAAAGCACCGGCGGTGAAAAACAAGCGGCACAAACGGAAGGTACATATAAAACATATGCAGTTCAAGCAGGAAAGTTTTCAAATGAAAAGGGTGCTGAGACGTTAACTGAACAGCTGACTGAAAAAGGATATTCCGCCGTCTCCCTGTCAAAGGATGACGGGTACACGTATGTCATCGCGGGTCTGGCAAATGATAAGGCTGTATCACAGCAGTTAGGGCAGCTTTTGATCGACAGCGATTTTGAAGCTTGGGGAGGCAAGGAATTATCCTTATCAATAGAGTCGGATATGACAGATTCTTTCAAGAAAACAGCAGAGCTCTCTGCGAAGGCGATTCTCGGAGAAGATATCACAAAAGCAAGTGTTAAAAAAATAGAAAAGTCGCTCGGTGAATCAGAAGCGGCTGAAACGGGAGAGAAAAAAGCAGTTTTGCAGGCGTTAAAGGAATTAGAGGACCCAAGTGCTGAAGCCGGATGGAAGGCTCAGCAGCAGCTTTTAGCCGTAATTAAATAATAGAAAGTGCCTGAGCCTTCGTCCTTAGTGACAGGCTTTTTTTATTTTGTCATGAAAAAGTTATTTTTCTGAAATTGTGGCGAGCCTCATGATTTGGTAGGATAAATGAGTATCTTTTTTTCTTAAGCAAACCCTGAAAGGATGACGAACATGGCTAAGCCGCTTATACTTGCATCACAATCTCCGCGAAGAAAAGAACTCCTCGATCTGCTTCAGATCCCCTACACCATTACTGTCAGTGAAGTAGAGGAAAAATTAAATCGAAACTTTTCACCTGAAGAAAACGTCCAATGGTTGGCAAAACAAAAAGCTAAGGCTGTGGCCGATCTCAATCCGGGCGCAATCGTAATCGGTGCTGATACAATGGTATGTCTTGACGGTGAGTGCCTAGGCAAACCGCAAGATCAAGAAGAAGCCGCTGCTATGCTCCGCAGGCTTTCCGGCCGTAGTCATTCAGTGATAACCGCTGTCAGTATTCAAGCTGCAAATCACAGCGAAACGTTCTATGATAAGACTGAGGTTGTGTTTTGGCCCCTCAGTGAAGAAGATATTTGGACTTATATTGAAACGAAAGAACCGATGGATAAAGCAGGTGCTTACGGCATCCAAGGAAAAGGCGCACTTTTTGTAAAAAAAATAGACGGAGATTATTATTCAGTCGTAGGGCTCCCTATATCAAAAACAATGAGAGTTCTGAAGGATTTTGATGTAGAAGCCTGACGATTTTTATAAACGGGAAGGGAAAGAAAAGGAGGGCTTGATCATACACGATCTGCCATTAAAACTCAGAGATTTCCCAAAGAAAGAAAAACCTAGAGAACGGCTGCTGAAAGTCGGAGCCGAGAACTTAGCAAACAACGAACTTTTGGCTATTTTATTGCGGACAGGCACAAAGAACGAATCTGTTATGAACCTTTCAAACAGGCTTCTGCGCTCGTTTGACGGGCTGCGTCTGCTGAAAGAAGCTTCCGTTGAGGAGCTGTCCAGCATCCCGGGAATCGGTCTGGTGAAGGCTGTGCAAATACTGGCAGCAGTTGAACTGGGAAGCCGTATTCATAAACTAGCCAATGAAGAACATTTTGTAATCCGCTCCCCGGAAGACGGCGCAAACCTGGTCATGGAGGATATGCGCTTTTTAACCCAGGAGCATTTTGTCTGTTTATATTTAAATACAAAAAACCAAGTCATCCATAAACGCACTGTTTTTATCGGAAGTCTGAATTCATCTATTGTCCACCCCCGGGAGGTATTTAAAGAAGCGTTTAAACGATCTGCCGCTTCCTTTATTTGTATCCACAATCATCCATCGGGGGATCCGACGCCGAGCAGGGAAGATATTGAAGTGACAAGACGGCTGTTTGAATGCGGAAACCTGATTGGCATCGAGCTGCTTGACCATTTGGTGATTGGCGACAAAAAATTTGTGAGTTTAAAGGAAAAAGGATATTTGTAACACTTTTTTTTTCGTCGAATTAAGCTATAATAGAGTTTATGAGTTTTTCCCTTTAGGGTATTTTTGCTTTAAGAAAGGAAGATACATACATATGTTTGGAATTGGTACAAGAGACCTTGGTATAGATCTTGGAACTGCGAATACGCTTGTTTTTGTGAAAGGTAAAGGAATTGTTGTGAGAGAGCCGTCAGTCGTTGCTCTGCAAACGGATACGAAATCGATTGTTGCTGTCGGAAATGATGCGAAAAATATGATCGGACGGACTCCTGGAAACGTAGTAGCTCTTCGCCCGATGAAAGACGGCGTTATCGCTGATTATGAAACGACGGCTACCATGATGAAATATTACATCAATCAGGCCATTAAAAATAAAGGCATGTTTGCCAGAAAACCTTATGTGATGGTTTGTGTGCCATCCGGCATTACTGCGGTTGAAGAGCGTGCTGTTATCGATGCGACAAGACAAGCCGGAGCGCGTGACGCGTATCCGATCGAAGAACCGTTTGCTGCGGCTATCGGCGCCAATCTGCCGGTTTGGGAACCGACTGGAAGCATGGTTGTTGATATCGGTGGCGGAACGACAGAAGTTGCGATTATTTCCCTCGGAGGTATTGTAACATCTCAATCCATCCGCGTTGCCGGTGATGAAATGGACGATGCGATTATCAACTACATCAGAAAAACATACAACCTGATGATCGGGGACCGCACTGCTGAAGCGATTAAAATGGATATCGGCTCTGCTGAATCCGCAGAAGAATCCGATAAAATGGAAATCCGCGGCCGTGACTTGCTGACAGGTCTGCCGAAAACGATCGAAATTACTGGAAAAGAAATTTCTAATGCTTTGCGTGACACTGTGTCAACTATTGTAGAGGCAGTGAAAAGCACACTTGAAAAAACACCGCCTGAGCTTGCCGCAGATATCATGGACAGAGGTATTGTGTTAACCGGCGGCGGAGCGCTTCTTCGTAATTTGGACAAAGTCATCAGCGAAGAAACAAAAATGCCGGTCCTTATCGCTGAAGACCCGCTTGATTGTGTAGCGATCGGTACAGGAAAAGCACTGGAGCACATCCATCTTTTCAAAGGAAAAACAAGATAATCGGGAGTTCAATAGAAGAGGTGTAACACGATGCCGAATAAACGGTTAATGCTATTACTTCTGTGTATTATCATATTGGTGGCTATGATTGGATTTTCGCTGAAGGACGGCCGTAATACCACCTGGCCTGAGAAACTGATCGGTGATACGACGGGAGTATTTCAAAACATTTTTCATACGCCTGCCGAATTTTTTGCAGGGATATTTGAGAACATTAGTGATTTAAAAAACACATACGAAGAAAACGAGCGTCTGAGAGAAAAGCTTGACGGACAGACAAAATATGAAGCCAAGCTCCAAGAACTTGAAGACGAAAACAAATCCTTGCGTGACGAACTCGGCCATGTGAAATCAATAAAAGATTACAAGCCGATTTTGGCGACAGTCATTGCCAGAAGTCCTGATAACTGGGCGAAGCAAGTGACCCTTAACAAAGGGACTCAGCAAAACGTAGCGAAAGATATGGCTGTAACGAACGAAAAAGGCGCATTAATCGGGAAGATTAAAAGCTCCGGCCTTAATAACTTTACGTCTACGGTCCAGCTTTTAAGCGATACTGACCGGAATAACAGAGTCGCAACAACCATTTCCGGGAAAAAAGGCAGCAAAGGCTACGGTTTAATCGAAGGCTATGATAAAGACAAAAAACGGCTTAAGATGACCATAATCGAACGCAAGGATAAACAAGATGTGAAAAAAGGCGATCTGATCGAAACGTCGGGCACAGGAGGCGTATTTCCAGAAGGGCTGACAATCGGTGAAGTGACTGAGATCGAGTCTGATTCTTATGGATTAACGAAAGTTGCCTATGTAAAACCTGCGGCTGATCTTTCTGATTTAAATAATGTGATCGTTGTTAATCGTGATGTGCCGACTGTCGATACAGAGGAGGAAGGATCGTGAAACGTTTCCTTCTCCCTTTCGTTATGATGTTGGTTTTTTCGGCGGAAAGCATCTTTACTGATCTGGTGCATTTCCCGTTCGTCACGGATGACCAGGTGCTCGTCCCGCGTTTTCTGATGCTTGTGCTGATTTTTATGTCGGCTTTTATCAATCAAAAACACGCGGTGATCTACGGTTTTATTTTCGGCTTTCTATATGATATGAATTATACAAGTCTATTAGGTGTTTATATGTTTGGCTTTGCGGGGCTAAGCTATTTGGCGTCAAAAGCGTTTAAAGTGCTGCACACAAACGCTTTTGTCGTCATCCTGATTGCTGTTCTCGCAGTTTGCCTGCTTGAATTTTATGTATTCGGCATTCAGTCGCTGATTCACAAAGACATTATGACGTTTAATGGCTTTGTGCTAGACCGGTTTATACCGACAGTTTTATTAAATATGATAAGCGCACTCATCCTGGTTCTCCCATTTAGATTATTTTTTATGAGTCTAAAGAAAGAATTGAGAGATGAGTAAAAAGGATTTTATCTTTTTTTGACGAAATGAGTATGTTGTTGAGGTGAATATTGTGAAGACCAAAAAGCAGCAATATGTAACGATAAAAGGAACAAAGAATGGTTTGACATTGCATCTTGATGATGCATGTTCTTTTGATGAGCTTCTCGATGGTCTTCAGAATATGCTGTCAATTGAACAATATACAGATGGAAAAGGCCAGAAAATCAGCGTTCACATTAAGCTGGGTAATCGCTGCTTATATCAGGAGCAAGAGGAACAGCTGACCGAATTAATTGCGTCAAAGAAAGATTTGTTTGTTCATTCTATTGAGAGTGAAGTCATTACTAAAAAAGAAGCACAGCGTATGAAAGAGGAAGCTGAAATTATTTCTGTTTCAAAAATTGTCCGTTCAGGCCAAGTGCTCGAGGTGAAGGGCGATTTGCTTCTAATCGGAGATGTGAACCCGGGCGGGACAGTCAGAGCCGGCGGAAACATTTTTGTTCTGGGTTCGCTGAAAGGGATTGCCCACGCCGGATTTAACGGAAATAATCATGCGGTCATTGCTGCCTCTGAAATGCTGCCGACACAGTTAAGAATCAATCACGTGTTAAATCGCTCCCCAGACCACATTCAAAAAGGGAACGAAATGGAATGTGCTTATTTAGATACAGACGGAAATATGGTCATTGAACGCCTTCAACATTTGGCTCATTTAAGACCTGATCTAACAAGGCTTGAGGGAGGAATGTGAATTGGGTGAGGCTATCGTAATAACTTCGGGAAAAGGCGGAGTAGGTAAAACAACAACATCTGCTAACCTCGGTACCGCCTTAGCCATTTTAGGGAAGCGTGTATGTTTAGTAGATACTGATATAGGACTGCGCAACCTGGATGTAGTAATGGGTCTTGAAAATAGAATTATTTATGATCTCGTAGACGTTGTAGAGGGCAGATGTAAAATGCATCAGGCGCTCGTAAAGGATAAACGTTTTGATGATTTGCTCTATTTAATGCCCGCTGCTCAAACGAGCGATAAAACGGCTGTTGCTCCTGAACAAATTAAAACTATGGTCCAAGAGCTCAAGCAGGAATTTGATTATGTCATCATAGACTGCCCCGCAGGAATTGAGCAAGGATACAAAAACGCCGTTTCCGGGGCTGACAAGGCGGTAGTGGTCACAACGCCTGAAATTTCAGCTGTGCGAGATGCTGATCGCATTATAGGGCTTTTGGAACAAGAAGAAAATATTGAACCGCCGCGGCTCATCGTAAACAGAATCAGAAATCACCTGATGAAAAACGGTGACACGATGGATATCGATGAAATCGTTCAGCATTTGTCGATTGATTTGCTCGGTATCGTTGCCGATGATGATGAAGTGATTAAGGCATCTAACCATGGCGAACCGATTGCAATGGACCCTAAAAATCGCGCCTCCATCGCATATCGCAATATTGCCCGCCGCATTTTAGGCGAATCTGTTCCTTTGCAGGTGCTTGAAGAGCAAAACAAGGGAATGATGGCTAAGATTAAGTCATTTTTCGGAGTAAGATCATAATTTCATAGAATAAAAGAGAAGAATCTGACAAAGCAAATGCTGTGTCAGGTTTTTTTGTTTCTGACTGCTCTGTGCTGAAGGTAAATCGAATAATTGCCGTGGACAAGACATATGATGTACAAACCCAACGAATGCAAAGGATGATGGCAATGAGTCACAGAGCAGATGAAATCAGAAAACGATTAGAGAAAAGAAGGAAACAGGTTTCCGGCTCAAAACGTTTCCCTACTCAGACAGGTTCCGAAAAGCAAAAAACGCCGTCCTGGGTCATGATGTCTGATCAGGAAAAACATGGAACCCTCCCGGTGTATGAGGATGGCAATTCGAATTTCAGCGGAAGACACCCTTTGGTGAAAACAGACTCAATTATTCTGAAATGTCTTCTATCGGCCTGCCTTGTTCTTGTTTCTGCCATAGCCTATAAAACAAATATTGGACCCGTCAGCCAGATCAAGCCGGTCGTTGCACAAACCTTCGAAACAGAATTTCAATTTGCTTCAGCAAGCCATTGGTTTGAAACGAAATTTGGCAGCCCGCTTGCATTTCTCGCTCCTGAAAAGAAAAATAAGGAACAGCAGGTTGAAGTGGGTCAGGATCTCGTCGCACCCGCATCTGGTAAAGTTCAGCAGGATTTTCAGGACAACGGGGAAGGCATTAAAGTCGAAACAAGCAGTGATACAATCGATTGTATAAAAGAAGGCTATGTTGTTGAAGTCAGTAAAGACGGTGAGACGGGGCTGACAGTGAAAGTGCAGCATGCTGACAATACCTACAGCATTTATGGCGAACTGAAAGACGTGGATGTCGCTTTATATGATTTTGTAGATAAAGGAAAAAAGCTCGGTTCGATTAAACTCGATGATCATAACAAAGGGCTCTATTATTTTGCCATGAAAGACGGCGACAAATTTATTGATCCGATTCAGGTGATCTCATTTGAATAAATGGCTTGACCTCATCTTGAAAATTCATGTTCATCCTTTTCTTTGGATTATCGTGGCGCTGGGGCTGATTACAGGGCATATGAAAGCATTGCTGTGTTTGCTTGTGATTGTTCTGATCCATGAGCTGGGGCATGCCGCTCTGGCCGTGTTTTTTTCTTGGAGAATCAAGCGTGTTTTTTTGCTGCCATTTGGAGGAACAGTTGAAGTGGAAGAGCACGGAAATCGGCCGTTAAAGGAAGAGTTTGCGGTTATTATTGCCGGACCTCTTCAGCACATTTGGCTTCAGCTTGCGGCTTGGATGATTGCAGGCCTCTCAATAATTGATCAGCAGACCTTTGAACTGTTTACATTTTATAATCTATCTATTTTATTTGTGAATCTGCTGCCGATTTGGCCGCTTGATGGCGGCAAGCTGTTATTTTTAATTTTTTCAAAGCATCTGTCTTTTCAAAAAGCGCACCGGCTGAATCTGAAGACTTCACTTGTGTGCTGCCTGCTTCTCGCATGCTGGGTTTTATTTGCGGTTCCTCTGCAAATCAGCGCATGGGTTTTGTTTGTCTTTCTGGCTGTTTCTCTGTTTGAGGAGTACAGGCAAAGACACTACATCCATGTGAGGTTTCTCCTGGAAAGATATTATGGGAAAAACCGTGAGCTTGAAAAATTGCTACCGCTTACCGTTAATGCTGAGGACAAAGTCTATCATGTCATGGCGGAATTCAAACGAGGCTGCAAGCATCCCATTATTATAGAAAAATCCGGCGAGAAGCTAAGCCAGCTGGATGAGAATGAAGTGCTGCATGCCTACTTTGCTGATAAACGGACAAATTCCTCCATGGAAGAGCTGCTGCTCCCTTATTAAAATCGATTGACAAACGCCTTGTATTCTGATATATTTTTTAATGTTATGGATGTAGCACCAATGCTACAACCGCTCAGTACAGGTGTTAAGAGTTGTTTTACAGCCCCCTGGTATCTGGCGAGTCTTAGTCTAATAGGAGGTGCAGAGAATGTACGCAATCATTAAAACAGGCGGTAAACAAATTAAAGTTGAAGAAGGCCAAACTGTTTACATCGAGAAACTTGCTGCTGAAGCAGGTGAAACAGTTACTTTTGAAGACGTTTTGTTTGTTGGCGGAGACAATGTGAAAGTCGGCAACCCTACAGTTGAAGGCGCAACAGTAACGGCTAAAGTTGAAAAACAAGGCCGCGCGAAAAAAATCACTGTTTTCAGATACAAAGCAAAGAAAAACGTTCATAAAAAACAAGGTCATCGTCAGCCTTACACTAAAGTGACGATCGAAAAAATCAACGCGTAAGCATGATTCAGGCAACAATCAGACGGTCCCGTACTGACAAAAGCTTATTGTCTTTTGAAATGACGGGCCACGCCGACTTTGCTGAACATGGACAAGATCTCGTTTGTGCCGGAGTAACAGCCGTTGTGTTTGGATCCGTTAACGCGGTCATCGCGCTGGCGGGCTTCGAGCCGCTTCTTGATATAGGAGAAGACGGGGGTTATTTCTACTTTGAATTCCCTGAATCTCTTGATCCGGAGGCGCGCCAAAAAGCTCAGTTGCTGATCGAAGGCATGATTGTTTCGTTAGAGACAATTGAGCGGGATTATAAAGATCACTTGCGTGTGACCACAAACATAATATAGGAGGTGAGCTACATGCTTAGATTAGATCTTCAGTTTTTCGCTTCTAAAAAAGGAGTAGGTTCTACAAAGAACGGACGTGACTCTGAGGCTAAACGTTTAGGTGCTAAACGTGCTGACGGTCAATTCGTAACAGGCGGTTCTATCCTTTACCGTCAACGCGGAACAAAAATTTACCCAGGTGAAAACGTGGGCCGCGGCGGAGATGACACTCTTTTTGCGAAAATCGACGGAACTGTTAAATTCGAACGTTTCGGCCGTGACCGCAAAAAAGTGAGCGTATATCCTGTAGCTCAATAATGATTCAAAAACTCCGGTCGATGATGACTGGAGTTTTTTTTGCAATATGCGGAGTAAGCATCAAGAATGTTATGCAGAGTATGTGCGAGCAGACCCCGCCAAGAATGAGAACGAATGTCTCAAACCCACTGGATATGTTCCCCAAGCAGTAATACATAAAATGTTCTGCCTGGCTGAAAATCAACCGAAGCCAGAAAAAAGGAACATGATATTTCTGGGAAAAACAATTGTTTTTCTATCAAAGCCTTCTCTGTTATAATTCATAATACACACTTATACAGACTCCTAAATAAGAAATCAAATGATTGGGAGTGCGAAAATGAAGGATGTTTCAAAAAATCAAGAAGAAAATATAAGCGATACGGCTTTAACAAATGAACTGATTCATCTTCTTGGCCATTCCCGGCATGATTGGATGAATAAGCTGCAGCTAATTAAAGGAAACTTAAGCTTGCAGAAGTATGACCGCGTCTTTGAAATCATTGAAGAAATGGTGATAGACGCTAAGCACGAATCAAAGCTCTCAAACCTGAAAACACCGCATTTAGCGTTTGATTTTCTTACGTTTAATTGGAAAGCCCAATGTATGACACTTGAATATGAAGTTCTCGGGGAAATTAAGGATTTGTCAGCTTATGATCAAAAATTGGCGAAACTGATGAGAAAGCTGTTTGATCTGTTTGAACAAGCAGTCACTAGAGGCAGTGAAAATCATTTAACCGTTTCGCTTCAAACCGATCATCCTGACAGACAGCTGATTCTGTACCTTGATTTTCACGGCACTTTTGCCAATATATCTGCCTTTGACGATTTTCGGCAAAATGGATATGAGGACTTTGATATCATGCGTTTTGAGATCACAAGTCACGAATGTCTGATTGAAATTGGGTTGAACTAGCGGAGTTTTTTAACGGTTTAGAACGGAGGACATTATGTTTGTAGATCAGGTGAAAGTGTATGTAAAAGGCGGCGACGGAGGCAACGGGATGGTTGCGTTTCGCCGTGAAAAATATGTGCCGAAAGGCGGCCCTGCCGGCGGCGACGGCGGAAAAGGAGGAGACGTCGTTTTTGAAGTGGACGAAGGTCTCCGTACTCTTATGGATTTTAGATATAAAAAACACTTTAAAGCGATTCGCGGCGAGCATGGCATGTCAAAAAACCAGCACGGACGAAATGCTGATGATATGGTCATTAAAGTTCCGCCTGGCACTGTTGTGACAGACGATGATACAAAACAGGTCATTGCCGATTTAACCGAACATGGACAGCAGGCTGTCATCGCAAGGGGCGGAAGAGGCGGAAGAGGGAACTCACGCTTTGCCACACCGGCGAACCCCGCACCTCAGCTCTCAGAAAACGGTGAACCGGGAAAAGAACGCTATGTTGTTCTTGAATTAAAAGTGCTTGCAGACGTCGGGCTTGTCGGGTTCCCAAGTGTAGGGAAATCGACTTTGTTGTCCGTCGTTTCATCTGCAAAACCGAAAATTGCGGATTATCATTTTACGACACTTGTTCCGAATCTTGGCATGGTCGAAACAGATGATGGACGGAGCTTCGTTATAGCCGATTTGCCTGGACTGATTGAAGGGGCTCATCAAGGCGTCGGGCTTGGCCACCAATTTTTGCGCCATATTGAGCGGACCCGTGTTATCGTTCATGTCATTGATATGTCCGGCTTGGAAGGCCGCGATCCGTATGAGGATTATGTGACAATTAATCAGGAATTGAGCGAGTACAATTTGCGTCTCACTGAGCGCCCGCAAATTATTGTCGCAAATAAAATGGACATGCCGCAGGCGGCGGAAAATCTTGAAGGGTTTAAAGAAAAGCTGACGGATGATTATCCGGTGTTCCCGGTCAGTGCAGTGACAAGAGAAGGTCTTCGCGAGCTTCTGTATGAAGTTGCCAATCAGCTGGAAAACACTCCGGAATTCCCGCTGTATGACGAGGAAGAGCTTACGCAAAACCGTGTTATGTACACGATGGAGAATGAAGAAGTGCCATTCAGCATTACGCGAGATCCTGACGGAGTCTTTGTGCTTTCAGGAGACAGTCTTGAGCGGTTATTCAAGATGACTGATTTCTCACGTGATGAATCTGTTAAACGATTTGCAAGACAGATGCGGGGAATGGGTGTTGATGAAGCACTCAGAGAACGCGGGGCCAAAGACGGAGACATTATCAGACTTCTTGAATTCGAATTTGAATTTATTGATTAATGATGGGTGAGAGCCTGGATATCAGGCTCTCTATTTTCAAAAGGGGGGATGCAAGTGAAAGAGGAGACGTTTTATCTTGTCCGTGAAGATGTGTTGCCTGATGCGATGAGAAAAACATTGGAAGTCAAAAAACTGCTGGATCGAAAAAAAGCAGAATCAGTGGCAGATGCCGTTCAAAAGGTGGATTTAAGCAGAAGTGCATTTTATAAATACAGAGATGCCGTTTTTCCTTTTTATACAATGGTTAAAGAGCAAATTATCACACTTTTCTTTCATTTAGAGGATCGCTCCGGGGCGTTATCTCAGCTCCTTCAGGCGGTGGCTGACTCTGGAAGCAACGTTCTTTCCATTCACCAGACCATCCCGCTTCAAGGGAGAGCAAACGTAACGCTGTCTATCAGTACATCTGCAATGGAAGAGGATATTCATACATTAATGAACAAGATGAGAAAGTTTGACTTTGTAGAAAAGGTTGAAATATTAGGTTCAGGAGCGTAAGGGGAGAGAATATTGTCATGAAAGTCGGTTATTTAGGTCCAGCAGCTACATTCACACATCTAGCAGTCAGTTCTTGTTTCCAAAATGGCGCCGAGCATGTTGCTTACCGCACGATACCGGAATGTATAGATGCGGCAGTCGCAGGTGAGGTTGATTTTGCTTTTGTTCCTTTAGAGAACGCATTAGAAGGATCAGTAAATTTAACAATAGACTATTTAATACATGAACAGCCTCTGCCCATCGTAGGTGAAATGACATTACCGATTCATCAGCACTTACTCGTTCATCCTTCCAGAGAAAATGCGTGGAAAGATCTAGACAAAATTTATTCTCACTCACATGCGATTGCGCAGTGCCATAAATTTCTCCATCGGCATTTTTCTTCCGTGCCGTATGAATATGCCAATTCAACCGGAGCGGCGGCAAAGTTTGTCAGTGACCATCCCGAGCTGAATATCGGGGTGATTGCCAATGAAATGGCGGCTTCTACATACGAATTAAAAATCGTAAAACGGGATATACAGGATTATAGAGACAATCATACGCGATTTGTCATTCTGTCTCCTGATGAAAATATAACCTTTGAAGTGAATTCAAAATTGAATTCAAGACCAAAAACAACACTGATGGTGATGCTTCCGCAGGATGATCAGTCCGGAGCGCTGCATAGAGTGCTGTCTGCTTTTTCTTGGAGAAACTTAAACCTGTCAAAAATCGAATCCCGTCCGACCAAAACCGGGTTAGGGAATTATTTCTTTATTATTGATATTGAACAGGCGTTTGATGAAGTATTAATCCCTGGGGCTATGCAGGAGCTTGAAGCGCTCGGATGCAAAGTAAAGCTGCTTGGTACATATCAATCTTATCAATTATAAAAAGCCCTATTAGGGCTTTTTTTAGTCTTCAATCAAAATACCGGCTTCTTCGAGTGCTTGACAGGCTTGATCGATGCGATGTTCATCGGGTGCTGTCAGTGTATGAAGATGCACACCATCTGTCAGCTGTGATAAATAGGCGGCATTTGTGGAATTGATCTTTTTGATGAAATGTTCGACTTCTTTTCGCGTGCCGACTTGGATCGCTGCAGTTAAATCTCCGTATACAGGGTGCTCAATTTTTACGTCTTTTACAGTTACCCCTTCATCCACGATGAGCTGCAATTCTTCTTCTGTCCGTTCAGGCCCGTGCAGACACGCTATGATTCTTTCTGCCTGCTGATGCTTCTGAGCGGCGGCGTCCAGATAGACATAGCCTTGGCTTGTGGCGATAATCGGCTCGTTTCTCGCTTTTAAAAGCGAGATATCCTGAACGATCACCTGTCTCGAAACATTTGCTTTTTTTGCGAGCTCTCCTCCTGTCAGCGGCGATGTGGATTCCTTCAGCCACAAAAGAAGCTGCTCACGCCTATTGGCGCCCAAGAGCTTTAATTCTTCGGTCAATATGATATTCTCCTTTCCTTTGTTCCAAAAGCGCTGTAAACGTATGTAATAACATATCCAGCTGTTCAGTTGTTGTGTTTTTTCCGAAAGAGATGCGGATAAATTGCAGGGCTTCCTGTTCTGTTTTTCTTAACGCTTTCATCGTTTCAGACGGCCCGTGATAACCTGCAGAACAAGCGCTGCCCGTTGAAATGCAAATATTATTCCGATTACATTCTAACATAACATATTGTCCTTCAAATGAGCCAAAAAAACACCCGATAATATGGGGCAGACATTCTGTGTTTGCACCATCTGCCGCAAGGGTTACAGGGAGAGACCGAATACGGATTTGTTCTAAAAAGTATTGTCTTAACATTTGATTATGGGATATCTGACTTTCCATTTCACTTACGATCAGCTCCGCTGCCGCTGTAAAGGCTCCGATACCCGGTACGTTTATCGTGCCTGCTCGAAACCCATTCTCATGAACGGTGTCAGGGTACACCGGTTTCCAATTGACGTCCGGCCGAATATAGACAGCTCCGACTCCTTTAGGGCCGTGAATTTTATGACTGGAAATAGAGAGAGCATCCACCCCCATTTCTTCAGTATGGATGGGCAGTTTGCCGAATGTTTGTACCGCATCACAATGAAGAAGAATTTGCCTGTTGTGAAGATACGATGACAGGTGTTTAATGGGCTGAATAATTCCTGTTTCTGAATTGGCATGCTGAATAGAAACCAGGCCTGTGTCCGGGCGAATATGAGCTGCCAATATTTCCTCGGTAATAAGTCCGTACTCATTAGGCTTAATGATTGTCACGTCAAAGCCAAGATTCTGCAGTAAAGCAGCACAGTTATGGATTGATTGATGTTCCATGGCAGTCGTAATAAAATGTCTTTTTGTTTTTGGCAGGCCGTTTAACAATGATTGAATGGCAAGAAAATTGGATTCAGTGCCGCCGCTTGTAAAATATATACCGCCTGTTTCTCCGCCGATTATGTCAGCTATTTTCCCCCGGCAGTACTCCAGTATATGCTTTGCTTTTCCCCCAGCGTCATGCAAGCTGCTGGCATTCCCGTACATATCAATGCTGAGCTTCTGAAATACGTCCAGTGCTTCCTCGCAAATTGGTGTGGTTGCTGCATAATCTAAATAAATCATCCGGTCTTTCCTCCATATGTTCTTCATAAAAAACTCTTGAGTTTATTTTATCGTTGTGTAAATATAGGTGTCAAGACAGGTGTAAACAACAGGAGGTGGCATATGTCTATAAAGGCGATTGCGGTTATTGGTTCAGGAGCGGCGGCACTTGCCCTGGCTTCTGCACTTCCGCCATCATACCAGGTGACTGTCATCACGAAAAAAAGCACAAAAAACAGCAATTCAAGACATGCACAGGGCGGAATTGCGGCGGCTTATGCAAAAGATGACTCGATTGCGTCTCATATGGAGGATACGTTATATGCAGGCTGCGGACATAACGATCAAAACATCGTATCAGACGTTTTACTTGATGGAAAAACCATCATTGAGAACTTTCTGGAGAATGACTTTCCATTTGACCGGGATAAACAAGGCAAAGTCAGCCTCGGCAGGGAAGGAGCCCATACGCGCAACCGCATTTTTCATGCGGGCGGAGACGCTACAGGCAGCATGCTCATTGATTACTTGCTGAAACAAATCAATAGCCAAATCGAAGTCATCGAGAATGAAACAGCGGTTGAATTGCTGATGAAGAATGGGCGCTGTGCCGGTGTAGTGACGAAAGACGGCCGCGGCCGGATCAATTTGCGGCATGCGGATGAGGTTGTGCTGGCAGCTGGCGGATGCGGAAGCTTGTTTCAGCACCATACGAACGATCCATCTGTCACGGGTGATGGTCTTTCACTTGCTTACCGGGCCGGAGCGGAATTAACTGATTTAGAGTTTACCCAGTTTCATCCTACACTTCTCGTCAAAAATGGCGTCTCGTGTGGGCTTGTTTCAGAGGCAGTCAGAGGTGAGGGCGGTTTTATAACAGACCAAAACGGCCGCCGTATTATGGCCGGACGGCATCCGCTGGAGGATTTAGCACCACGGGACGTCGTCTCGCGGGTGATTCATGAAGAAATAGCAAAAGGAAAACGTGTGTATATTGATTGCAGCGCTATTTCTGACTTCGAAGTGCGTTTTCCCACAATCACCTCTATTTGCGAAAAGGCAGGGGTTGATATTCGTAAAAGAAAAATACCTGTTGCGCCGGGAATGCATTTCTTAATGGGAGGCGTTTCAGTCAATCGGTGGGGAGAAACAACTGTGCCCGGGCTTTACGCGATAGGGGAAACTGCATGCACCGGCTTACACGGAGCCAATCGTCTTGCGAGCAATTCCTTGCTGGAGGCACTTGTATTTGGTAAAAGAGCAGCAGAACATATCATGAGAAAACCGGTTGATAACAGGTATAGTCAATTCAACGGTGAAACCAGCGGTGTTTATGAGGTGCCGAATATTAAGCTTTCTGAACTGCAAAACAGAATGACAAGCGACATGTCCATAGTAAGAGAAAAAGACAGACTGATTGAGATGAGCAATTGGCTTTATGGGCTCCCATCTCAGAAGATAAATGTGAAGGATATCACAATTCCGCAGCTGGAGCTTTCTCACTTGTGGCAGGTCGCAAAGCTGATGACTTCGTCTGCTCTATTGCGGGAAGAAAGCAGGGGGGCGCATTTTCGAGTTGATGTTCCTCAGGCTGATGCAGGCTGGCAAGGCAGACAAATTGTCCATACAAAAAAGGGAACCAAAATGAGAAAAAACGAAGGGATTTGGAAAAATGAATCATTTGCAGCTGAAAAAATTGCTGAATCACTTTTTTCATGAGGATATAGGAACGGGAGATCTTACATCACAGTCCATCTTTGAAGGACAGAACTGTGAGGCCTCAATTGTTGCAAAGTCAGACGGCATTTTCGCCGGAGCTGCGGTGATTAAGGAAGGCTTTGCTTTATTAGATGAAAAGGTTCAGACGTTTTTACACAAAAAAGATGGAGATCATTTGCGAAAGGGTGATGTGATTGCCGTCTTACGCGGGCCGGCCGCTGCTCTTCTTTCTGGAGAGAGGGTAGTATTAAATCTTATTCAAAGGCTGTCGGGTATTGCGACGATGACAAGGCAGGCTGTTGAACGGCTTGATGATGAACAGATTAAGGTTTGTGACACAAGGAAAACGACGCCGGGGTTAAGAATGCTCGAAAAATATGCGGTCAGGGTCGGAGGAGGATATAACCATCGATTCGGCCTGTACGACGGAATCATGATCAAAGATAATCATATTGCAGCTTGCGGTTCCATTGTAAAGGCGTGTGAAAAAGCGCGGCAGGCAGCAGGGCACATGGTGAATATTGAAGTGGAAATTGAATCTGAGGAGCAGCTCAGAGAAGCCATTCTTGCTGAAGCTGATGTCATTATGTTTGACAATTGCCCGCCTGACACTGTCCGCCATTTTGCAAATATCACACCGGATCACATTAAAACCGAAGCTTCCGGAGGAATTACATTAGAATCTCTGCCCGCTTTTAGAGGGACGGGTGTGAATTATATTTCCTTAGGATTTCTGACTCATTCGGTCAGAAGCTTAGATATCAGCATGGATGTAGCGTTAACAAATCAGTCAGTGGAGGAATGCGGTTATGTCAATTCTTGATGCAATCAAACAATTTGAAATGATGCCTGATCATTATAAAGGGCTGTCAATGAAAGAGATGGAGAGACGTGTTGCAGCGATTAAGGAAAAGTTCGGGAGCAGGTTGTTTATTCCAGGCCATCATTACCAAAAGGATGAAGTAATTCAATTTGCTGACCAAACGGGCGATTCACTCCAGCTTGCCCAAATGGCGGAAAAAAATAAGGATGCGGAATATATTGTATTTTGCGGCGTACATTTTATGGCAGAGACCGCTGATATGCTGACAGGTACGGACCAAACGGTCATCCTGCCAGATATGAGAGCGGGCTGTTCTATGGCTGATATGGCTGACATGCAGCAGACGAACAGGGCGTGGGAGAAACTTCAGCATATATTCGGCGACACGATCATACCATTAACCTATGTGAATTCTACAGCGGAGATCAAGGCATTTGTCGGAAAGCACGGCGGAGCGACTGTAACCTCATCCAATGCCAAAAAAGTGCTTGAATGGGCGTTTACACAGAAAAAACGCATTTTATTTCTGCCTGATCAGCATTTAGGAAGGAACACCGCTTATGAACTGGGTATACCGCTTGAGGACATGGCTGTCTGGGACCCGATTCAAGAGCAATTAGAGAACGAGGCAGAACAAAACGATATCAAGGTTATTCTTTGGAAAGGCCACTGCTCTGTACATGAAAAATTCACCGTCAAAAACATAAATGATTTGAGAGAACGAGATTCTGACATCCGGATCATTGTTCATCCTGAATGCTCCCATGAAGTCGTAATGCAAAGCGACGACAGCGGATCAACGAAATATATTATTGATACAATCAGCCACGCTCAGCCGGGAAGCAAATGGGCAATCGGTACAGAAATGAATCTTGTTCAGCGACTGATTCAAGAGCATTCCGACAAACAGATCGAATCACTCAATCCGGATATGTGTCCATGTCTGACGATGAATCGAATTGACCTCCCGCACTTGCTCTGGTCTTTAGAACAAATAGAAAAAGGAGAACCAGCAGGCGTGATCAAAGTGCCGAAAGTCATTCAGGACGATGCCCTTCTTGCGCTGAATCGAATGCTTTCCATCACGTAAACCAGAAATATTTCCCCTCCTGTACTCATAATTTCTTTCGATCAGGCATATGTTGTGAAGAAACATATTGTAATCACAACTGAACTGTTCACGTTTTGCATAGGAGGGGAAAACGTTGAAAATCCATATCGTTCAAAAAGGCGATTCACTCTGGAAAATAGCTGAAAAATACGGAGTTGATGTTGAGGAAGTAAAAAAACTCAATACGCAGCTCAGCAATCCAGATTTAATCATGCCTGGGATGAAAATAAAAGTGCCGTCTGGAGGTGTTCCAGTCAGAAAAGAGATAAAAGCGGGCAAAAGTCCGGCGGCAGTCGGGGATGAGAAGCAAGAACACCCATTTTCTAAGGAGAAGCCTAAATCCGTTGTCGACGTAGAAGACACAAAACCGAAAGAAAAGCAGTCTGTTCCTTTTGTCCCGCCGATGCCGAATTTGCATGATAATGTGTATCCTGAAGCTGATGTGAACGATTATTATGATATGAATCAGCTTTTTCAGCCTTGGTCGCCTCCTAAACCGGAGGAGCCTAAAAAGCATCATGACGGAAATATAGATCATATGTATGACATGCAAGATCAATTTCCACAACAGGAGGCAATGAGTAATATGGAGAATGCAAATTATCCGAATATGCCTAATACGCCTAAAGCGCCAGATGTAGGCGGTATGGAAGAAGAAAACATCCACCACACTGTTCCGAATATGCCGGCAGTTCAGCCATACTATCCGTATCCAGCCCATTTTGTGCCATGTCCGGTTCCTATCTCACCGATTCTCCCTGGATCCGGCCTGTGCTACCCATACTATCCTGCACATGCATTTCCGATGCATCAGCCTTATGGCTACCAGCCAGGTTTTGTATCACCTTCGCAATATGATCCGGGTGAATATGATAACCAGCATCATGAAAACAGCCATCACGGGCATTACGGATATCAGCCTTCGCACGGCGCGCCTCAATATGCATCGCCGGCTTATGGATCTCCTTATGGGCATATGCCATATGGTCCTTATTATGGCGCTCCTCAAGTGATGGGTGCTTATCAGCCAAATATGGCGCATGGTTATATGCCGCCATTTAAGGATCATGATGATTGCGGGTGTGACGATGATCAGCAGCCATACTTCTCAGCACCTGGATATCAGGGAGGAGCATATGGAACTCCTTATATGCCTTACGGAGGAGCAAATCCGAATCCGTATGCAGCCGGAACTTCCATGCCAAATCAGCCTTCAACAAACCAGATGTTTGGACGCCCGGAAGAAGAAAGTGAATGATTGTTCGGGACGATGTAAATCGTTCCTTTTTTTATATTGTCTTACAATCGTCGAATGGTCATAACTGACACGCTTAACATATCTCCCTGATGCACATGATAAAAACGAGCACAACATGCTCAATCAGTCCTCGGGGGGTTTTTCCATTGGGTAGAAAGTTAACAATTGCAGGCCTCATTTTGATGACAGCCGGATTAACAGCATGCGGCGCAAATAATGATGCCCTTAATGATACGCGTAATAACGGTAATAACGGCAATACCCGTCCAATCGGATATTATACAAATGAGAATGATGCTGACAGACAGGGAGACGGGATGGATCACGACGGTCCGGTCTCTGAATTGATGGAGGACCAGAACGGCCAGAACGGCCGTGACCGAAACACAACCAATGTAAACGACCGTGTTACTGCAGATGATCGCGTCCCATTGGCAACTGACGGAACATATAACAACACAAATAACAGAAACATGAACCGAAATGGGACGAACAACAACGGGTATGACAACCAAGAGAACAGAAGACTTGCCGCAAAAATCGCCAATCGTGTGAAACAAGTCAAAAACGTCAACGACACACAAGTGATGGTAACGGATGACAAAGTAGTCATCGCAGTCAGAAGCCACGCTGATTTTACACAGTCTGACAGGCAAAATGTCAAAAAAGCCGCACGAAACTATGCGGATGGCCGTGACGTTCAAGTATCTACAGATAAAGGACTGTTCACAAGACTTCATAAAATGAACAGACGCTAGGACTAAGAAGGCTGCCGGAGAGTGATTCCCGGCGGTCTTTTTCTTTACAACGGCTTGCAATACCCATTAAAGTGTACATAGAAATATCAAGGAAGGTGAAAGCATGGCTGGCCATTCTAAGTGGAAAAACATCCAAAAAAGAAAAAATGCGCAAGACGCAAAGCGCGAAAAAGTATTTATGAAGCTTGCTAAAGAAATCTATGTGGCAGCAAAGCAAGGCGGAGCCGATCCTGAAGCAAATTCAGCATTGCGGCTTGTGATTGAAAAAGCAAAAGGCGCCAATATGCCAAATGATAATATAGACCGTGCCCTAAAAAAAGCCGCAGGAAGCCAGGACGGCAGCAGCTACGAGGAAATCACCTATGAAGGCTACGGTCCCTCAGGGGTTGCCGTCATGGTGGAGTGCTTAACTGATAATAAAAACCGTACGGCGACAAATGTGCGGACAGCTTTCAATAAAAACGGCGGAAGTCTCGGAGAAAGCGGATGTGTAGCATTTTTGTTTGAACGGAAGGGGTACATTGCAATTGACCGCACACATCGGCAAATAGAAGAGGATGACTTGATGCTTGATGTCATAGAAGCGGGCGGCGAAGAGCTGCAGACAGAGGATGAATTCTTTGAGGTATTAACGCGCCTGAACGTTTTGAAGAGGTAAAAACAGCACTTGAAGCAAATTATCCAGTTGATTCAGCTGAAGTAACCATGATTCCGAAAACATATGCAGAGGCTGATGATGAGGCTGTTGAAAAACTGGAAAAATTGATCGATGCGCTTGAAGACGATGATGATGTTCAGGCAGTGTATACAAATTACCAGTAAGATAAAAATGACCGGCGCGAAGTGATCTCAGGCCGGTCTTTTTTCATCTTAAGAGACGCGCTCATTTTCGTGTGTGTATTCTTTCTCCCAGAAATCAGCGTTTTTGATGCCGAGAGCTTTAGGATCAAAGACTGGGTCTAAGCCTTGTTTCTTCTGTTGCTCATAATCCTTTAACGCAATAAGCGCCGGCTTGGCGAGCAAAACAATGGCAATGACGTTCAGCCAAACCATAATGCCAAGTCCCGCGTCACCTAATGCCCAAGCAAGTGTAGCGGTTTTGACAGCACCGTAGAATGTCGCGGCTAAAATGATCAGTTTTAAGCCCAGCATTGCCCACTTGCTTTCTCTGCCTCTCGCTAAATATGCGATATTTGTTTCAGCGATGTAGTAATAAGCCATAATGGTT
Source organism: Bacillus sp. FSL R5-0434 (assembly GCF_038004745.1). Lineage (NCBI taxonomy): Bacteria > Bacillati > Bacillota > Bacilli > Caryophanales > Bacillaceae > Bacillus > Bacillus sp. FSL R5-0434. The sequence continues at coordinate 2,667,141 of NZ_JBBORV010000001.1, read as the reverse complement.
GTAAAAGCGAAGAAGAACAAAGCGATAGCGACAAAGCCTGCACCAAAGCCGGGCAGCACACTGTCAATGGCGGCCTGAGTGAAGCCCGGTCCAGCTTCTACACCTTTCAGGTGATTGACAATAAATGAACCGTCGGCAGCCTGTGTATTGTACATACCGGTAAATAAAATCATGAATGCTGTAGCGGAACATACAAATAAAGTGTCGATATAAACAGAAAATGCCTGAACCAATCCTTGCTTTACCGGATGAGATACCTCTGCGGCGGCAGCAGGATGAGGGCCTGTTCCTTGTCCGGCTTCGTTTGAATAAATGCCTCGTTTGACGCCCCATGAAATGGCCATGCCGATGAGACCGCCGAATGCGGAATCTAATGCAAAAGCGCTTCTGAAAATCAAAGAAATGACAGCAGGCAGTTCAGAAATATTCATCACAATGATGATCAGAGAGAGCAGAATGTATCCGACTGCCATAAACGGGACAATCATTTGTGCGGCACTGGCGATACGTTTTACACCTCCGAAAATGATAAAACCTAATAAGAGAACAAGAAAACAGCCAGTAATGGCAGGAGAGATGCCGAATGCATTTTGGACGCCCGCTGCAATGGAGTTGGACTGGACCCCTGGCATAAGGAGAGCCATTGCAATAAGGGCCGCAGCCGCAAATAAAACAGCAAACCACTTAATGCCTAATCCTTTTTCTATATAATAAGCGGGTCCGCCTCGATATTGGCCGCCTTGTTTCACTTTATAAATTTGGGCAAGAGTAGATTCAACAAAGGCGCTCGAAGCACCGATAAAAGCAATGGCCCACATCCAGAACACCGCCCCGGGTCCGCCGAACGCAATTGCTGTTGCCACACCTGCAATGTTTCCGGTCCCCACCCTGCCGGACAGAGCGATTGATAATGCTTGAAACGAAGATACCCCTGCCTCTGAGCTCTTGCCTTGAAACATCAGCACAATCATTTCCTTGATGTGTCTGACTTGTAAAAAACGGGTCACAATAGAAAAGATCAATCCAATTCCTAATAAAATATAAATGACGGGTGTACTCCATAAGACCGCGTTTAAACTAGCAACAAAATCTGCCATCAAGCTTCCTCCTCACGTTGTTTCGATTGCTTTATAAAGAGGATTTTGGGTTAATTGAACTATTTTTACAATTATTCTGTCACATTATATAACGTGTAATGATCATGAGAGGGGAGAATGGGGTGAAAAAAAGCGCAGCGTATGAAGTACGCCGCGCTTCTGTTTATAAAGGCATGTGGACACCAATTGTGAAACAGTCTTTGAGAAATAAATAGCCAAGCTGATTGCGTATATAAAAAGCAAAACGAGAAGGATATTTCATTATCTCATCTCACTGATGCTTGCGGCGGTTCCTCACGAATCCAATGATCATCCTTTCGCCAATCATAAGTTTCATCGATATCAAGATGTAAAGTCTGGCCGCCGATTTTTACTGTATTGTTGTTCAACCATTTAACAGCTGGTCTGCTGTCAGGATAATTCCAGTAGATTGTTTTTTTGACAAGTGTTTTTTCATTCACGAGTTCGCCTCTGGCGGCATCTGAGCCTAAGGTATTTTTGGATACATAAGTGTTTAGCGTATAGCTTCCGTCCGGTGATTCCACTGATTGTACGAGGCTGCCTTTCGGAACGTTTTTGAGTGAAAAAAACATCCAATAAACGGCACCGCCGAAGAACAGAAGACATGAGAATATAATAAGAGGGACTTTACTGCGTGTTTTGATGTGACTCTCTCCCTTTTTTTCTCTCATTTTATCATATCGCGGATTTTATACGATCTTTACATTTCTTTAAAATTTCCTCAATAAAGTGAAGGTATGATAAAGGAAAATAGATAAAGGGTGGGGGAGACAGAAATGGAAAACACATATTGTCATTCCAGCGAAAAGAACTCAGACGCGGTTTATTTGAGTGTGAGAGGATATCGCATCAAGCTGTCGCCTGAACAAATGAAATTGATTTCTGCTGTCAGAAAGTAAAAATAAAATGATAAAGGCAGCCGCTTATGCGGCTGCCTTTTCTATGAAGAATATTTTCTTTTCCGTTGTGCAAAGTGCTTCTGAAACCAATCTTTTTTATATAAAAAAGCAATAACCTCAAGCCAAAAGCCCGGGATTTTTTTCGGGAAAATCGGCTTTTTATAAAGCGTATGATACGCCGTTTTTAAATCGTCCCACTGCGTGCACGTTTTCGTCTGTTCAAATCTCGCAACATCAATGACCCGCACTGCTCCGGATTCTGTCAGAATCAGATTGCGCAAATGAATGTCTGACGGGTTGAGGCCAGCTGCACGGGCGTCAGAAAGTGCGTCCTCTACCTGCTGAATCATATCGTCGCTGATTGCGATGCCTTTTTTCAGGCAGTTGTAAAAGGTATCGCCTTTAATATATTCCATTAAAATAAATGAATCACCAGTTTCATAAATGTCAGGGTAGAATGCGGATCCGGCTAATTTTTCATAAATCGCTGCTTCTTTGACGGCTGTCGCTTGATACTCCGGAAAAAATACCTTCAGCGCCATTTTCCGGTCACCTTCTGTTATGGCAAACACATAGGCGCTTCGTCCCTTGCCGATCAATGTTAATTCCTCGGGTTTCTCTTTGACTTTATCAAATCTGCTGTTTTGGCGGTATATGACTGAATGGGCCAGTGCCTCTGCTTTTGTCAGCATTTCATTCACCTTCTTTGCTCTATTTTATGCAGTTGTTTATAGGAAAATCCAAAACTGTTCAGGAAAAAGAGCCTAAATATAGTGTATCTGGTCTTGGGAAAGAAGGCTACCTATAAGCTTTGATTGTGATAAAAGAGACATGAAAACGTTTATTCCACTCCTTGAAAAGCGCTTACAAATGGGATACTATTAATTTGAAATAAAGCGCTTTCGTAAACTATCAAGGGGGAACACGCTATGACGAAACAGATGGTGACAGGAATTATCGGTGCAGGGCGCATCGGCAAACTTCATGTTCAAAATATACATCGGATTCCTCATATGAAAATAAAAGCGGTTTCTGATATTTCTGCAAGCTGTTTACAGGATTGGGCCGCCAGTCACCACATTGAATACATAACCGCTGACTATAGAGATTTATTGCTTGATCCTGATATTGACGCTGTTTTTATCTGTTCGCCAACAAACACACATGCGCAAATCATCAGAGAAGCAGCCGAGGCGAAAAAACATATTTTTTGTGAAAAACCAATCAGTTTTTCTCCTGATGAAACGAAGGAGGCACTTGCGGCCGTGCGGAAACATGGGGTTAAGCTGCAAGTCGGATTTAACCGCCGTTTCGACCCTCATTTTAAGAAAATCAAAACCATTGTCTCAAATGGTGAAATCGGCCCGCCTCATTTATTAAAAATTACGTCACGGGACCCTGAACCCCCGAATGTTGATTATGTCCGCACATCAGGCGGCTTATTTATCGATATGTCGATTCACGATTTTGATATGGCGAGATACATCATGGGAAGTGAAGTGACGGAAGTGTATGCAAAAGGAGCGGCTTTGGTGAATCCGTCCTTTGCAGAGCTGGGGGACATTGATACGGCTGTCATTACCTTGACATTTGCAAACGGTGCCATGGGTGTGATAGACAACAGCCGTCAAGCTGTGTACGGATATGACCAGCGGGTCGAGGTTTTCGGCACGAAAGGCTCGGCAGCAGCGGATAACAGCAGGCCGACGACGGTAGAAGTGTCAACGGCTGACTTTGTCATGAAGGATAAACCGCATTTCTTTTTTCTTGAACGCTATAAGGAAGCCTACACAGAAGAGATTCTTCAGTTTGCAGATGCGATCAAAACCAATCGGGAGACTGCCTCCACCGGCGAGGACGGCTTTCAGGCGGAACGAATAGCAAGGGCGGCTCAGCAGTCGCTCGCTTTAGGCATGCCTGTCAGCATTGAACATACTGAAAAAATTGTTTTTTAATATTCAGATAAAGGGATTACAATACAGCAAGCTTGGGTATATACATTCCATTGATACTTTATAAAAAGTAGGCGGTGGAAATCATGAATACAGCACATGCTAAAGGAAATGCTTTAAACAAAATCGGTATTCCTTCTCACATGATTTGGGGTTATATTGGTGTGGTCATCTTTATGGTTGGAGACGGACTTGAGCAAGGATGGCTGTCTCCTTTTCTTGTTGATCACGGTCTCAGTATGCAGCAATCTGCTTCGCTGTTTACGGTGTATGGCATTGCTGTCACGATTTCGGCTTGGCTATCAGGAACCTTTGTCCAGACTTGGGGGCCAAGAAAGACGATGACGGTCGGTTTACTTGCTTTTATCCTCGGTTCGGTTGCTTTTATCGGCTGGGCGATTCCTCATATGTACTATCCGGCTCTCTTGGGCAGCTACGCGCTCAGGGGCTTGGGATACCCGCTGTTTGCATACTCGTTTCTTGTATGGGTATCATACAGCACCTCTCAGCAAATCCTTGGTAAAGCCGTCGGCTGGTTTTGGTTTATGTTTACGTGCGGCCTGAACGTGCTTGGACCGTTTTATTCGAGCTATGCGGTTCCGGCGATTGGAGAAATCAATACGCTTTGGAGCGCTTTACTATTTGTGGCAGCAGGCGGAGTTCTCGCACTGTTTTTTAATAAAGATAAATTTATGCCTGTACAAAAACAAGATCAGCCGAAATGGAAAGAGCTGTCGAAGGCGTTTACAATTATGTTTGAAAATCCTAAAGTCGGCATCGGCGGCGTAGTCAAGACAATAAATGCTATCGGACAATTCGGATTTGCGATATTTCTTCCGACCTATTTGGCGCGTTACGGCTATTCTGTTTCAGAATGGCTGCAAATTTGGGGGACGCTGTTTTTTGTCAACATTGTATTTAACATCATTTTCGGCGCGGTCGGAGATAAACTGGGCTGGCGCAATACTGTCATGTGGTTTGGCGGAGTCGGCTGCGGCATTTTTACACTGGCGCTCTATTACACGCCGCAATTGATCGGGCATCAGTACTGGGTGCTGATGATCATTGCCTGCTGCTACGGTGCGGCACTGGCCGGATATGTTCCATTAAGCGCGCTTTTGCCGACGCTTGCGCCTGATAACAAAGGTGCTGCCATGTCTGTGTTAAATCTGGGGTCGGGTCTGTGCGCTTTTATTGCTCCCGGCATCGTGAGCCTTTTTATCGGCCCGCTCGGCGCAGGCGGCGTGATATGGATTTTTGCAGCATTATATTTTCTCAGTGCTTTCCTGACACAATTTCTGACGATTTCAGAACGGCACGCCGATATGTATCCAGAGGAACGGTTTGTCAGGAAAAATGTGCAAACAAATTTTGAGGAAACGGTTAAGCAGTAGCCTCTTTGGTCAGACTAGTCATAAACGTGTGCAAAGAGGTGTAAAGGGTGAAACGATTTAGCACTGCGTATCTGTTGCTGGGGATTTTATGCTCAGCCGCAGCTTTTCTAATGGGTGCTCCCCGCGCGTCAGGGGCGGAAGTGGAACACTATGAACCGCTGCAAGTGCATGTGCAGCTTGAAAAAGTGTATTTGGATGGAGAGGTCAGCATCGAGCATAAGCGTGAAAAGGTGCTTTCCATGGATGACTTTTGGGCGGATTATGCGGGATGGACGCTTGTCGAACATAAAAATGGGTACGTTCTATTTCGGAAGCAGGTGGACGATATTTCTCCGCTCAGCAAGGTGAATGGGTATATCGGCGTTTCTGACAGCGGAGTAATTTCCACCTTTCATGGACGGCCGGAGTCGGATTCTGAACCGATTCAATCTTTTTTTCAAATTGACTTAGAAAGACTGGAGAGCCATATGCAAAAAAATCTCGAAAAAGGCATTCCGTTTCGGACGAAAGCGGAGTTTGAAGATGTCATAGAACATATCAAGACGTACAGCGGGTGACCACTGCTGATTGAAGACATGTGCTCATGTCTTTTTTTTCGTGGAACAATGAATGAGAAGCGAACATATGTTAACTTTTCTTTAAGCCTTTGGCTGTTTTTATGGTACAATGAAGAACAGTCAAAGAGGTGAATTTTCGTGATCGAATTTGTTAAAGGGACGATTGATTATGTATCTCCCCAATATATTGTGATAGAAAACGGCGGCATCGGCTATCAGATTTTTACGCCAAATCCGTTTATATATAAGGAGAGAAGTCAAGAAACCATTTTTACGTACCATCATGTAAGAGAAGATGCGTTTTTACTATACGGCTTTTCAACAAGGGAGGAAAAAGCGCTCTTTACAAAGCTGTTAAATGTGACCGGAATCGGTCCAAAAGGGGCACTCGCCATTTTGGGATCAGGTGACCCGGGAGCGGTCATTCAAGCAATTGAAAATGAAGATGAAGCCTTTTTAGTCAAGTTTCCGGGTGTCGGCAAAAAAACTGCCCGCCAGATTATCCTTGATTTAAAAGGAAAGCTGGCTGACGTCGTGCCTGAAATGATTGAAAATCTGTTCAATCATGAAGAAAGACTTGAAAAACAAACGGCAGAAACGGCGCTTGAAGAAGCACTCGAGGCCCTCAGGGTACTTGGTTATGCCGAAAAAGAAATCAAAAAGGTACTTCCTCACTTAAAAGAGGATATTGGTCTGACAACAGACCAGTACGTAAAAAAAGCATTACAAAAACTATTGAAGTAAGGTGATGTTCATGGATGAACGGCTCGTCTCAAGTGAAGCAGACAACCATGAATCAGTGATAGAGCAAAGCCTGAGGCCTCAGCGCCTGGTTCAATACATCGGGCAGCATAAGGTAAAAGAGAATTTGCGTGTTTTTATAGATGCCGCAAAAATGAGACAGGAAACGCTTGATCATGTTCTTTTATACGGTCCGCCAGGGCTTGGAAAAACGACGCTTGCTTCCATCGTTGCCAACGAAATGGGAGTGGAGTTGCGGACGACTTCGGGACCTGCGATTGAAAGGCCGGGTGATTTGGCTGCGATCTTAACGGCGCTCGAGCCGGGGGATGTATTATTTATCGATGAGATACATAGGCTGCACAGATCGATTGAAGAGGTGCTTTATCCGGCAATGGAAGATTTTTGTCTTGATATTGTCATTGGAAAAGGGCCTTCTGCCCGTTCAGTCCGTCTTGATCTTCCGCCTTTTACACTGGTCGGCGCCACGACAAGAGTAGGGCTTTTGACGGCGCCGTTAAGAGATCGATTCGGCGTCATGTCGCGGCTTGAGTATTATACACAAGAAGAGCTTGCTGATATTGTTACGAGAACGGCTGATGTGTTTGAGGTTGAAATTGATCAGCCGTCAGCGCTTGAGATTGCCAGAAGATCAAGAGGAACGCCGCGGGTGGCCAACCGCCTGCTGAGAAGGGTCCGGGATTTTGCACAGGTGTTAGGCGACAGCCGGATTACAGAAGAGGTTTCTCAGGACGCTTTGGAGCGGCTTCAAGTCGACCGTCTCGGCTTGGATCACATTGATCACAAGCTGCTGATGGGAATGATCGAAAAATTTAACGGCGGTCCGGTGGGGCTTGATACGATTTCAGCCACAATCGGCGAAGAAGCGCATACGATTGAAGATGTATACGAACCGTATCTTCTGCAAATCGGTTTTATCCAGAGAACGCCGCGGGGAAGGATCGTCACACCGGCCGTTTATCATCATTTTCAAATGGAGGCTCCCCGATATGACTGAATTTCCGAAGATCATTATGATTCTTGGTGCTGTTTTGCTTATTATCGGAGCGGTTTTGCATTTTGTCGGCAAGATGCCGGGAGATATTTTTGTGAAAAAAGGAAATGTGACGTTTTTCTTCCCGGCTGTCACTTGTATTATCATAAGTGTGGTATTATCAATCTTGCTTAATCTTTTCGGCAGAATGAAATAACAAAAGACTAGAATAAAGGTGAAATTATGAAAGTTGATTTATTTGATTTTGAACTTCCGGAACGTTTAATTGCACAGGTGCCATTGGAACAGCGTGACGCTTCAAGGCTGATGGTGCTTGATAAACATACAGGAGAGCTGACAGACAGCTCGTTTAAACAGATCATCAGTTTCTTTAAAGAAGGGGATTGTCTCGTGCTGAACAATACCCGCGTTTTGCCTGCCCGGTTATTTGGAACAAAAGAGGATACGGGGGCAAAAGTAGAACTGCTTTTGCTGAAACAGGAAGCCGGTGACAGGTGGGAAACGCTCGTCAAACCGGCAAAACGGGTAAAAAAAGGAACCGTTGTAACATTTGGGGACGGCAGATTAAAAGCTGTCTGCACGGAAGAGCTGGAGCATGGCGGCAGAAAAGTTGAGTTCCAATACGACGGTATTTTTTACGAGGTGCTGGAATCACTCGGAGAAATGCCGCTTCCGCCATATATTAAGGAACAGCTTGATGACAGAGAGCGCTACCAAACTGTGTTTTCAAAAGAAATCGGATCTGCCGCTGCGCCTACAGCCGGACTTCATTTCACGGAAGACATTTTACAGCAGCTGAAGGACAAAGGTGTTCAGATTGAGTTCATCACACTGCATGTCGGTCTCGGAACGTTTCGTCCGGTCAGTGCCGATGAAGTGGAAGAGCATAATATGCATGCAGAGTTCTATCAAATGTCAGAAGAAACGGCCGCGGCTTTAAACAGCGTAAGGGAAAAGGGCGGACGGATTATTTCTGTCGGCACGACCTCAACCCGCACGCTTGAAACGATTGCCGGTGAACATGATGGGCGATTTAAAGCATCAAGCGGATGGACATCTATTTTTATTTATCCGGGCTATGAATTCAAAGCCATTGACGGAATGATTACAAACTTTCACTTGCCGAAATCATCATTGATTATGCTGGTCAGTGCGCTTGCAGGCAGAGAAAACGTTCTGCGTGCGTATAACCATGCGGTTGAAGAAGAATACCGTTTCTTCAGCTTCGGCGACGCAATGCTGATTATATAAATTGAGAACAGGAGGCCTCATAAAAAGTGGCTGAACAACCAATACGCTATGAATTTATAAAAGAATGCAAACAAACAGGGGCGCGCCTGGGCAGAGTGCATACTCCCCACGGCTCCTTTGAAACGCCTGTTTTTATGCCGGTCGGCACACTGGCGACAGTTAAAACAATGGCGCCTGAAGAGCTGAAGGCAATGGACGCGGGCATCATATTAAGCAACACATATCACCTATGGCTTCGCCCGGGACAGGATATTGTAAAAGAAGCGGGCGGACTCCATAAATTTATGAACTGGGACCGCGCAATTTTAACAGATTCCGGCGGTTTTCAGGTCTTTTCATTAAGCAAGTTTCGTAATATAGAGGAAGAGGGCGTTCACTTCCGCAATCACTTAAATGGAGATAAGCTGTTTTTATCTCCGGAAAAAGCGATGGAGATCCAAAACGCACTCGGCTCTGATATTATGATGGCATTTGACGAATGCCCGCCATATCCGGCAGAATACGATTACATGAAACGGTCAGTTGAGCGGACAAGCCGCTGGGCTGAACGATGTCTGAATGCCCATGCCCGGCAGGACGAGCAAGGCCTGTTTGGTATTGTTCAGGGGGGAGAATACGAAGATTTGCGTACACAAAGCGCGAAAGACTTGATTTCCCTTGATTTTCCGGGATATGCTATAGGTGGATTGTCCGTTGGTGAACCGAAAGACGTTATGAACCGGGTGCTTGAATTTACGACACCGCTTTTACCGAAGGATAAGCCGAGGTATCTGATGGGAGTCGGTTCTCCGGATGCTCTGATTGACGGAGCGATCCGCGGAGTAGACATGTTTGACTGTGTGCTGCCTACCCGTATTGCACGGAACGGCACGGTGTTTACTGCTGAAGGACGGCTCAATATGAAAAACGCAAAATTTGAGAGAGACTTCCGTCCGATTGATGAAGAGTGTGATTGCTACACATGTAAAAATTACACACGGGCGTATATCAGACACTTGATTCGCTGCAATGAAACGTTTGGACTCCGATTAACAACTTACCATAACCTTCATTTTCTGTTACACTTAATGGAGCAGGTAAGACAGGCTATTCGCGAGGATCGTCTGGGTGATTTCAGAGAAGAGTTCTTTGAGCGTTACGGCTATAACAAGCCAAATGCGAAAAGCTTCTAATATAAAAAGCCATAATGGCAAGTTTGTTTCAGAAAGGGGGGAAAAAGATGACAGGTACTTTAGGTACATTAGTTCCTATTATTTTAATGTTTGCGGTTCTTTATTTCTTGCTGATCCGTCCGCAGCAGAAGCAGCAAAAAGCTGTGCGTCGAATGCAGGAGGAACTGAAAAAAGGCGATTCAGTCGTGACAATCGGTGGATTGCACGGTACAGTTGACTCTATCGACGAAAGCAAAGTCGTCATTAAGACTGGTGATAACACACGTCTTACTTTCGACCGCCGCGCGATCAGAGAAACTTCTGCTGCTGAATAACAGCAGGAGTTCATACATAGCAAACAAAAAAGAGCGGGTAACCCCCGCTCTTTTTTTATTAGGAAGATCTGCTTCCTCTCAAATTCACTCCGAAAATGCCGCCAAGCATACATACGCCTAAAAAGCCAAGATGGAAGAGCAGCTGTTCTGCTGTAAATGTTTTTCCGAATCCCAGATATTGAAACAGTAAAATAATCAAGGAAAAGCTTAAAGCAGTCAATGCCCCAATCAGCCATCCTCTTTCCTTCCCTTTCCCGCCAGATATGAATCCGCCGATAAATAAAGAAAGAAATGATACGGCGGTGATCAGCCAGTTAAATGATGATTCTTCAAGCGAGGTTGCTGTCAGTAAAAGTGAAACGGCTAAACTCGTTAGGAGCATGGCTGAAAAAATAGCGATTAAGCCGTAGAGTATGCCTTTTCCAACTTGTTTCGTTTCCTCCATGAATTTCTCCTCCCTGCCTATCTATAAAGGCTTCTGTTCTTTTTAAACAAAGCCTCAGACATGCTGATGGCTCGTCTTTGTAAAAATGTATTCCCTCGTTCCGTGAATTAGACGTAAAAGCTTTATGAAATACGATCACTTTTTCTTACATAAATCGTTTGTTTTGTTGCATGCTATGATGAGTTGGAGGTGCATGATGGAAGAGCTTCTTACTATAACGTTTCGCACAGTCGTATTATATTTTGTGATCCTGATTATTTTTCGTTTCATGGGCAAGCGGGAGATCGGAGAGCTTAGTATATTAGATCTCGTTGTCTTTATCATGATGGCAGAAATTGCTGTCCTGGCCATAGAAAACGTAGAGGACCATCTGTTTCATACCATTTTGCCAATGCTTGTGCTAATGATGATCCAAGTGACGTTTGCATACATATCCTTAAAAAATCGGAACGTACGTCAGCTTCTTGACGGCAAGCCCACCATTATCATTAAATACGGAAAAATTGACGAAAACGCCATGAAATCACAGCGTTATAATTTTGATGATTTGATGGTTCAGCTAAGAGAAAATAATATCGACAGAGTGGCTGATGTATCATTTGCTATATTAGAGCCGTCAGGCAAACTGACTGTCGTAAAAAAACAAAACAATGATGAACATAGACAGCTGGAGATGCCGCTTATCATTGACGGTGACATTCAAACTGAGAACCTGGCTCGGATCGGCAAAGATAACCAGTGGCTTGAGGAGAATTTATTGAAACAGGGATATACGAATCCTTCAGCTATATCATTTTGTTCGTTTACTGACGGCGAATTTTTTATTGATGAAAAAGATGGGCACCGCACTTGATTTTCATCGGACGATCAGGCGTCCGATAATAGGGATGCGGCGAAGCTCATCTTTTTTGATTAAACGGAAAACGAGCAGCAAGATGATATAGAAAACAGCGCTTATCGCAATCCATCCGGCAACATTCACAGCCTCCGACTCTCCGAACCGCACATATTGTTTGACAGCAGAGCTGAGGAACCCGCATATAAAAATAACCGCAAAGCAGAGCACGTACTCTTTTATTTTGATGCTGATCGGCAGCACTTTGCTCACTGTCGCTGCATGCAAAAGGGTGACGAGCACCATGCCCGTTACAATCGCTAATGCAGCACCCATGATGCCGAGAGACGGTCTCGTGGCAAGGACGAAAATAAGGCCTGTTTTTACAAGGGCTCCGATCAAGCTGTTCATCATTGCAGCTCCTGCTAAATTGAGCGCCTGCAGCACAGCCTGAAGCGGACCCTGGAAATAATAAAGCAGAAAAAACGGAGCCATGACTTTTATAAACACGGCTGCACCTGAGGACCCATACATCACGCTCATCAGCTCATCCGCAAACACATATAAAATCACTACTGAAATGCCCCCGCTAAGCAGGCACAGCCGCATGGCCTGCTCCAATCGGTATTCAACCACCTGAAGTTTTTTCTGTTCCATTCCTTCACTTATCGCAGGAACAAGCGCGGTCGACAAAGAATATGTAATAAAGCTGGGCAGAGTCAGCAGCGTCATGGCAAAGCCGGTCAGTTCCCCGTATTGCTTTGTAGCCGCAACTGTCGCCACTCCGGCAATTGCAAGGCTTTGCGCGACAACAATGGGTTCAAAAAACCAAGACAGGTTGCCGATAAAACGGCTGCCGGTTGTAGGAAGTGAGACGCTCATTAATTGAGAAAAAGTTTCTTTTCCATTTTTAATCGATTGAAAAAAATGTTTTCTGATTTTCATTGTCTTTTTGAATTTGAAACAAATGAATAAATAAACAAGTGATGCCAGCTCTCCTGCAACTGAAGAAAGCATGGCTCCCGCTGCGGCATATTCAATTCCGTAAGGGAGAAAAATCGTCGTACATACAGCCACGAGAGAAATGCGGACGACCTGTTCCAGGACTTGTGAAACGGCAAGCGGGTTCATGTTTTGTTTTCCTTGAAAATACCCTCTCAGCACACTGGATATGGCGATAATCGGCACGACCGGAGTAATGGCCAAGAGGGGGTACAGCGTCCTCTGATCTGTCAGCATGGTTTCCGCCATTACCGGGGCGAAAAATAAAAACAGCGGTGTGAAAATCAGGCTGAGAATCCCAGTGATGGTAAGAGACATGACTAAAATATTTTTCGTTTTTTGATGATCTCCGCGTGCGCTGGCTTCAGCGACAAGCTTACTGATCGCGACGGGAAGACCGAATTGAGTTAATGTAGTGGCTAAGAAAAAGGTAGGAGCCGCCATCATATAGAGCCCGACCCCTTCTTCACCGATAAATCGGGCGATGACCACCCGGTTGACAAAGCCGAGCATTCTTGTGACCATCCCTGCTGCGATAAGGATAAGAGTGCCCTTTAAAAACGTCTGTTTCGCCATTTTTACCCCCTGCCTTCTCAAACTACCTGGAATCATATACAATAAAGATATGCGTATATATCGTCCAAGCATGACAAGTCTTCTTGAAAAACAATAAAAAAGGAGCGTGGAATTCGTGGATAAGCATCCAGCCGATCTGTATAAAGACCACGTAAGGCCGTTTCTTTACAGCAAACTGGAAGAGTTTAAGATTCTGGGATATGATGATGTTGAACTCGAAAGCTTGTGGTCATACTTAAAAAACAAGAAGTGGAAAAAGAAATCGGAGCTGCACATCTATGAACTGACAAGGGATATTTTATCAGTGAAAATTGGAGAATTTATGAACTATGCAACTGTTGAGTCATTTAAAACGTCTAATTGGCTGGGCAGTGAAGAAGGTCAGGAAGCATTGGAAGAACTACTGAGGTAGCAGTTGATCTGCATAGGTTTAAGGGAGGATATACATAATGAAAAAAGGACGCTTGATTGCGTTTTTCCTTTTCGTTCTATTGATTGGCACGGGGCTGGGCTACTTTACAAAGCCTGCTGCAAACAATATTACGTTAGGATTGGATTTGCAAGGCGGATTTGAGGTGCTGTATGACGTACAGCCCGTAAAAAAAGGTGACAAAATCACAAAAGACGTTCTGGTCAGCACAGTAGAGGCTTTGAACCGCAGGGCGAATGTCCTCGGTGTCAGTGAACCGAACATCCAAATTGAAGGAAATAACCGGATTCGTGTTCAGCTCGCTGGTGTGACAAACCAAAACAGAGCGCGGGAAATTTTAGCGACTGAGGCTCAGCTTTCTTTCAGAGATACAAATGACAAAGAATTGCTGAACGGTTCTGATCTCGTTGAAAACGGGGCAAAACAAACATACGACGCCAAAACAAATGAACCGATTGTCAGTATTAAACTGAAAGATGCTGATAAATTCGGTGAAGTGACAAAAAAGGTCATGAAAATGGCGCCAAACAACCAGCTTGTCATTTGGATGGATTACGAAAAAGGAGACTCTTTTAAGAAAGAAGTTCAAAAAGAGCACCCTAAGTATGTTTCCGCTCCGAATGTAAGCCAGGAATTAAACACAAAAGACGTTACAATTGAAGGGCATTTTAAAGTCCAGGAAGCGAAAGATTTAGCCAGCATTTTAAATGCCGGGGCGCTGCCTGTTAAACTGACTGAAAAATACTCAACATCAGTAGGCGCACAATTTGGACAGCAGGCGCTGCACGATACGGTGTTTGCAGGTATTGTCGGAATAGCTATTATTTTCCTATTCATGCTTTTCTATTACCGCCTGCCAGGATTGATTGCGGTGATTACGCTATCAGTTTATGTATACATTACGCTCCAGATTTTTGACTGGATGAACGCTGTTCTCACTCTTCCGGGAATAGCCGCACTCATTTTAGGGGTCGGGATGGCTGTAGATGCCAACATCATCACCTATGAGCGGATTAAGGAAGAGCTTAAGCTAGGAAAATCCGTCCGTTCTGCCTTCCGCTCAGGAAACAGACGGTCATTTGCGACGATTTTTGACGCGAATATTACAACCATTATTGCAGCGGTTGTGCTCTTTGTCTTTGGGACAAGCTCTGTTAAAGGGTTTGCGACAATGCTGATTCTGTCGATTCTGACAAGCTTTATTACCGCAGTCTTCTTATCAAGATTTCTGCTCTCGCTTCTTGTGGAAAGCAGATGGTTAGACCGGAAAAAAGGCTGGTTTGGCGTCAAAAAGAAACATATTGTGGACATCCAGGACACAGATGAAAATACAGAACCGTATACGCCGTTCCAAAAATGGGATTTTACGAGCAAGCGAAACTTTTTCTTTATTTTCTCAAGTGCAGTTACCGTTGCCGGGATTATTATTCTGCTTGTATTTAAACTGAATCTGGGCATTGACTTTGCGAGCGGCGCACGGATTGAAGTGCAAAGTGACCATAAGCTCACGACAGAGCAGGTGGAGAAGGACTTTGCATCACTTGGCATGGAACCTGACACGGTTGTCTTGTCAGGCGAAAAGAGCAATATTGGTGTTGCCCGCTTTGTAGGAGTGCCTGATAAAGAAACCATTGCAAAAGTGAAAGATTACTTTAAAGACAAGTACGGATCCGAGCCGAATGTCAGCACGGTGTCACCTACTGTTGGTAAAGAACTGGCGAGAAATGCATTGTACGCAGTAGCCATTGCTTCAATCGGAATCATTATTTACGTTTCCATCCGATTCGAGTACAAAATGGCGATTGCTGCGATTGTTTCACTGCTTTATGATGCTTTCTTTATCGTCACATTTTTCAGCATTACAAGGCTGGAGGTAGATGTTACCTTTATTGCGGCCGTCCTGACGATTGTCGGTTATTCGATTAACGATACAATCGTTACATTTGACAGGGTTCGCGAGCATATGAAAAAGCGCAAGCCGAAAACGTTTGCCGATTTGAGCCATATCGTAAACCTAAGCTTGCAGCAAACCTTTACAAGATCCATTAATACTGTATTAACTGTAGTGATTGTTGTCATAACACTGCTGATCTTTGGGGCATCTTCTATTACAAACTTCTCAATCGCTCTATTGGTTGGGCTGTTAACAGGTGTTTATTCATCTCTCTACATTGCCGCGCAAATTTGGCTTGTTTGGAAAGGGAAAGAATTAAAAAAAGGTACGGAACTATAGAGTAACTGTCAGGCTGTCCATTATGGGCAGCCTGATTTTTTGGCGTTTGATTGATCTTAAAATAGACATTTGCTATAATGACATACGCTTACAATTAAACATATAAATGGTGTGAAGAGGATTTGTGACAGGTTTTCATTTATGTGGGAGGGTTTGGGTATGAAGGTTCGCGAGTCGGAGCTGCCGGGTATCGGGCAAAAAGTTGAGATTGTCACCAGAAACCAAGATAAAATATCAATTATCATTCATGACGACGGCAGAAGAGAGCTGTATTATTTTGACGAAAATGATCATGAAGAATGTGTGACATCCGTACAGTTTGATGATGCGGAAGCGAGGCAGATTTCTGCGATTCTGGGCGGGATGGCATATAAACCGAAAGCGTTAGAAACCGTGGAAGTGGCTCTTGACGATTTGATCATAGAATGGTTTAAAGCAGAAGCAGGAGCACCAGCCGTTCACAAGACAATCGGGGATTTGGACGTGCGGCAGGAATATCAAGCGACAGTCATCGCTATATTAAAGAAGAATCAGAAAAAGCAATTGAATCCAGGGTCTGAAACAGTGATAGAAGAAGGAGATACACTCGTCATCTCTGGAGAGAGAGACGGACTGAAGAGGCTGATCCGTGAAAAATTAACCGCACTGGGGGCTTGACTCGCGTCAAGCCATGTTTAAAACCAATGTGAATAGGGAAACTAACCTCAATAAGTGAAGTTTGGGGGTAATCGAATGAACAAACAATGGACGATTATATTTGCACTTATTTTTACGTTGCTTGTCGCTGTTTTCGCAGTCATTAATGTAAGATCCGTAGAAGTTGATTACCTGTTTGGCAGATCAGAGTGGCCGCTTATTCTAGTCATTTTAGGTTCAGTACTGATGGGGGCGCTGATCGTTTTTTCTGCCGGAATTTTTCAAGTCATGAAATTAAAGAGAGAAATAAAAGCGTTGCGGAAAGAAACCAAAACCGCACAGGATGTGATACATAACCAAGAGGATGCTCATTTGAATGATGTTCAAGCCGACACACAGGATGCATCCGCCATTATTGAGAAAAAAGACTAGTTTTCGAATTATATTTGAAACCCCTCAGCATGCTCTAGTATAATAGGGTGGTTGAGGGGTGAATTTATGTTAGCGTCAAAAATGCGATGGGAAATCCAGCGACCAGATCAGGAAAAGGTCAAATCACTCACAGAACAATTGGACATAACACCTCTTGTTGCGTCGCTGCTTGTAAAAAGAGGCTTTGATACGGCAGAAAACGCGAGGCTGTTTTTACATACAAAGGATGCCGAATTCTATGATCCCTATGAGATGAAGGGGATGAAAGAAGCGGTAGAACGAATAAAACAGGCGATTTCACAACAAGAACAGATTATGATATATGGCGATTATGACGCCGATGGAGTTACCAGTACGTCAGTGATGCTGCACACTTTGCAAAAGCTGTCGGCGCAAGTTGATTTTTATATACCTGACCGGTTTAAAGAAGGCTACGGCCCTAATGAACAGGCATTTCGCTCGATTAAAGAACGAGGCTTCTCACTCATTATTACGGTTGATACGGGGATTGCCGCTGTCCATGAAGCGAAGGTAGCAAAGGAACTTGGCTTAGATGTCATCATTACCGACCACCATGAGCCTGGACCGGAGCTTCCGGATGTCCATGCGATCGTTCACCCGAAGCAGCCTGGCTGCACCTATCCTTTTAAGGAGCTTGCAGGAGTGGGCGTGGCGTTTAAGCTTGCCCACGCATTATTGGGCGAATTGCCAGATGAACTTCTTGACCTGGCGGCAATCGGCACCATTGCCGATCTAGTTCCGTTGCATGATGAAAACAGATTAATTGCAACATTAGGTCTCGAAAAGCTCCGGCGGACGAACCGGCTTGGCTTAAAAGAACTGATTAAGCTCTCAGGCGGAGAAATCGGAGAAGCGAACGAAGAAACCGTCGGATTTCAGCTCGCACCGAGACTGAATGCAGTCGGAAGAATTGAACAGGCCGATCCTGCTGTTCATTTGCTGATGTCAGAGGACCCGTTTGAAGCGGAAGAGCTTGCCGCTGAAATCGATCAGCTTAATAAAGAACGGCAAAAGATGGTTAGCAAAATGACGGATGAAGCGATTGAAATGGTTGAACAAGAAGGGCTTAATCAAACTGCGATTGTCGTGGCAAAAGCAGGGTGGAATCCCGGAGTCGTCGGAATTGTAGCTTCAAAGCTTGTAGACCGTTTTTACCGCCCGGCCATTGTCCTTGGAATTGATGAAGAAAAAGGGATCGCCAAAGGTTCGGCACGAAGCATCAGGGGATTTAATTTGTTTGAAAGCCTTTCTGAATGCAGAGATATTCTTCCGCACTTTGGAGGCCATCCAATGGCGGCTGGCATGACGCTGAATGCCGAAGATGTGCCGGAATTGCGGAACAGGCTGAATGAGATAGCTGACAATACGCTTACAGAAGAAGATTTTATTCCTGTACAGGAAGTAGACCTCGTATGCAGCGTGGAGGACATTACGGTTGAAAGCATCACAGAGATGAATCTGCTTTCCCCCTTCGGCATGCTGAATCCGAAACCGCATGTGATGGTAGAAAACGCAGTGCTGGAAGATGTCCGCAAAATCGGGGCGAATAAAAATCATGTCAAAATGACGATTAGAAACGATTCCTCCCAGCTTGACTGCGTCGGTTTCAATAAAGGCGAGCTTGAGGAAAATATTGTGCCCGGTTCAAAAATTTCGATTGTTGGTGAAATGTCGATCAACGAATGGAATAACAGAAAAAAACCGCAGCTGATGATCAAGGATGCGGCTGTTGCTGAATGGCAGCTGTTTGACTTAAGAGGAAAACGCACGTGGAAAGATACGGTTTCCGCCCTTCCGTCTGATAAACGAGTCATTGTCTCCTTCAAAGAAGAAACCAAAGTGCTTCTTCAGTCTGAAGATTTTCGCCATGACGTGCACGTTATCAGTTCTGAGGACCAAGCGAAGGCATATGAATTTGACAATGCATATATTGTATTACTGGATTCTCCGCCTTCGCTGGACATGCTCGCACGTTTGCTGGAAGGCAAAGCGCCTGAGCGGATTTACTTCATCTTTCTCAACCATGAGGAACACTTTTTATCATCTTTTCCGGCAAGAGACCACTTTAAATGGTATTATGCATTCTTGCTGAAAAGAGGCACTTTTGACTTGAATAAACACGGCTCAGAGCTTGCGAGGCATAAAGGCTGGTCCGTTGAAACAATCAATTTCATGACAAAGGTGTTTTTTGATCTCGGTTTTGTTAAAATAGAGAATGGTGTGCTGTCTGTAATAAGCGGAGCGAAAAAACGCGATTTAACAGACTCGCAAACATATCAAGCAAAACAGCAGCTGATGGAGCTGGATCAAAAGCTGAATTATTCTGCGGCTGAAGAGCTGAAGGAATGGCTGAATAAGCTGATGAAACAAGATTCAGAGGCTTATGAAAGTACGAGGAGGACATAAAACAGATGGATTTAAAACAATACGTAACAATTGTACCGGATTACCCGAAAGAGGGCGTGCAATTTAAAGATATTACGACACTGATGGATAAAGGCGATGTCTATCGCTATGCAACAGATCAAATTGTGGAATATGCGAAAGAAAAACAAATTGATTTGGTTGTCGGTCCAGAGGCACGCGGCTTTATTATCGGCTGTCCGGTTGCCTACGCGCTTGGCGTCGGTTTTGCACCGGTGCGCAAAGAAGGCAAATTGCCGCGTGAGGTCATCAAAGTGGATTACGGTTTGGAGTATGGCAAAGACGTATTAACGATCCACAAAGATGCGATTTTACCAGGCCAGCGTGTGCTTATTACAGATGACCTGCTTGCAACAGGCGGCACAATTGAAGCAACAATCAAACTAGTTGAGGAGCTTGGCGGCATTGTAGCTGGTATCGCTTTCTTAATCGAGCTTTCTTACCTTGATGGCAGAAATAAACTTGATAATTATGACATCTTAACATTAATGAAATACTAAAGATAACCTCATAAAGGAAAAAGCACTCGATACAGGGTGCTTTTTTCCTATTGTTTTGCATTTATTTGATATATTATTTGGTGATTTGAACTTCTGCTCTTTACATCTATCGTTTTTTTCTTGATAATAAACTACAATACAGTTTACATTTTAAAAAAGGTGATTCCATGGCGAACGAACAAGTATTGACTGCCGAGCAAGTTATTGATAAAGCGCGCAGTTATCTATCCGATGAGCATATCGCATTTGTCGAAAAAGCATACCTGTACGCTGAAGATGCTCATCGCGAGCAATACCGCAAATCAGGTGAGCCTTACATCATTCATCCGATTCAGGTTGCGGGAATTCTCGTTGATCTTGAAATGGATCCATCCACAATCGCGGGCGGATTTCTGCATGATGTAGTGGAGGATACTGATGTGACGCTTGATGACCTGAAGGAAGCATTCTCCGAGGAAGTGGCAATGCTTGTGGACGGTGTAACGAAGCTCGGTAAAATTAAATATAAATCTCAAGAGGAACAGCAGGCGGAAAATCATCGCAAAATGTTTGTCGCTATGGCTCAAGATATCCGGGTCATACTGATCAAGCTGGCGGATCGTCTTCACAATATGCGGACGCTGAAACATCTTCCCCAAGAAAAACAGCGTAGAATTTCTAATGAAACGCTGGAAATTTTTGCTCCTTTGGCTCATCGCCTCGGGATTTCAAAAATTAAATGGGAACTGGAAGATACGGCGCTCCGTTATTTGAATCCTCAGCAATATTACAGAATTGTCAACCTCATGAAGAAAAAACGCGCAGAACGCGAGCTTTATGTCGACGAGGTTGTCAATGAGGTGAAAAAACGTGTCGAAGAAGTCAACATCAAGGCTGACTTCTCAGGCCGGCCGAAACATATTTACAGTATCTATAGAAAAATGGTGCTGCAAAATAAGCAATTCAATGAAATATATGATCTGCTTGCTGTCCGGATTCTCGTGAACAGTATAAAGGACTGCTACGCGGTGCTCGGCATTATTCATACATGCTGGAAGCCGATGCCCGGCAGGTTCAAAGATTATATCGCAATGCCGAAGCCGAACATGTATCAATCGCTTCATACAACAGTTATAGGGCCTAAAGGCGACCCGCTGGAAGTGCAGATCCGCACCTTTGAAATGCATGAAATCGCGGAATATGGGGTTGCGGCTCACTGGGCTTATAAAGAAGGAAAAGCAGCGAGTGAAAGCGCAACATTTGAGAAAAAGCTTTCATGGTTTCGCGAAATTTTGGAATTCCAAAATGAATCAACAGATGCCGAAGAATTTATGGAATCGCTCAAAATCGATTTGTTCTCGGATATGGTGTACGTCTTTACGCCAAAAGGAGATGTCATCGAGCTTCCGTCCGGTTCTGTCCCGATTGATTTCTCTTACCGGATTCACTCTGAAATCGGCAATAAAACAATCGGTGCGAAGGTCAACGGAAAAATGGTGACCCTTGACCATAAGCTTCGGACAGGTGATATCGTTGAAATTCTCACCTCCAAGCATTCCTATGGTCCGAGTCAGGATTGGGTGAAGCTTGCTCAAACCTCACAGGCGAAGCATAAGATCCGTCAATTCTTTAAGAAACAGCGGCGCGAAGAAAATGTCGAAAAAGGCCGTGAATTGGTTGAAAAAGAAATTAAAAATCTGGACTTTGAAGTGAAGGACGTCCTGACACCGGAGAACATCCAAAAAGTTGCAGATAAATTTAATTTCTCAAATGAAGAAGACATGTACGCAGCGGTCGGCTACAATGGCATCACAGCCCTGCAGGTGGCGAACCGGCTGACGGAAAAAGAAAGAAAACAGCGCGATCAGGAAGAACAAGAAAAAATTGTTCAGGATGTCGCTGCGGAGCCTAAACCGTATCCGCAAGGAAGAAAGCGGGAAGCTGGCGTTCGCGTCAAGGGGATCGACAATCTCCTTGTGCGTTTATCGAAATGCTGTAATCCTGTGCCTGGTGACCATATTGTCGGTTTCATTACAAAAGGCAGAGGGGTTTCCGTCCATCGTGACGACTGCCCGAATGTCAAAACGAATGAAGCGCAGGAGCGGCTGATCCCCGTAGAGTGGGAACATGAGTCACAGGTGCAAAAACGCAAGGAATACAATGTTGAGATCGAGATTCTTGGGTATGACCGCCGCGGATTGCTTAACGAGGTGCTTCAGGCAGTGAATGAAACGAAAACAAATATTTCTTCTGTCTCTGGCAAATCGGATCGCAACAAAGTGGCAACCATTCATATGGCTATTTTTATCCAGAACATCAATCATCTGCATAAAGTCGTCGAGCGCATTAAGCAAATAAGGGATATATATTCTGTGCGCCGCGTCATGAATTAAAGGAGTCAGAAAATGAAATTAGTCGTTCAGCGAGTAACAGAAGCAAGCGTAACCGTTGATGGAGATGTGATCGGCCAAATTGGACAAGGCATTATGGTCCTGGTCGGCATCACTCACGATGATACAGAAGAGGACGCCGCTTACTTAGCGGATAAAGTGGTGAATCTTCGCATTTTCGATGACAGTGATGGAAAAATGAATTTGTCGCTTCTGGATACAGGCGGAGAGGTTTTGTCTGTTTCACAGTTTACGCTTTACGGAGATACAAGAAAAGGACGGCGCCCGAACTACATGAACGCCGCAAAACCTGATAAGGCTTTGGGCCTTTATGAAAAATGGAATGATCTGCTTCGTGAAAAAGGAATCAAAGTAGAAACCGGTAAATTCGGCGCCATGATGGATGTAAAGCTCACTAACTCCGGACCGGTTACTTTGATTATGGATTCAAAATAAAAAAGCTGCCAAAAGGCAGCTTTTTTTATTGAAAATATTTCTCCAATCCGCTCTCAATTCCGTCTGTTACTTTTTCTTGATATGAATTGCTATGTACAATGGCTTCTTCCTGCGGATGGCTTACATATCCTAGCTCGTACAGCATAGCGGGCTGTTTGTTTTCACGGAGCACATAATAATCTCCGAACAGTACGCCGCGGTCAGGAATTGAAGATCGCTTAACCACTTCAGAGTGTACATCTGATGCCAGTTCCTGATCCTTTGCAGGACTGTAGTAATAAGCTGTGCTTCCCCTTGTAGAAGTATCCGCAAAGCTGTCGTAATGAATGCTGATGAAGGCGTCTGCATTGCGGTAGTGAGACGTCGAGACTCGTGACTGTAAGCTGACAAATGTATCATCCTGCCGTGTCACATACACGTCTGCTCCTGCTGATCTAAGTTTGCTGGCCAGCAGTTTCGCCGTTTTGATCGTCAGTTTTTTCTCGAATTGGCCTGAATAGCCGATTGTTCCGCTGTCTTTTCCTCCATGCCCCGGATCGACAACAATCGCTTTGTTTTTCAGCGACCCGCTTCCGGAAGCGGAATCAGCGACAGGCGGCTCTCCGGATTCTTCAGCGCTTTTAGACGTCTGTACCACCCAGTTGGCGACATAAGCGGTCTGCCCATTGTCAAGTTTTACTTCATACCAGCTGCCCTTTGATCCGGTAATGGAGTACGCATCGCCTTTGGCTGCGCGTTTAACGATAGAAGCTGATGTTGAAGCATCGCTTCTTAAATTCGTTCCTCCGTATACGATATAGGCTTTTTTTGTACTGTCTGAACTTCTGACATCAGCTGAATCTTCAGCTGGGTCAGAACTGGTCACAATGTAATGGCTTGCGACCCAGCCTTTTAGCCCATTCACTTCAATATGGAGCCAGCCGTTTTTCTCTTCGAGGATTGTAAGTTTCGTTCCTCGCGAGAGTTTTGTTATAATCGCTGCATCATGTGAGGCGGACCCTCTGACATTCAGTGAAGAAACGCCAACCGTGCCCGTTGTTGAACCAGATGATTCTGTCTGATCACTTTCCTCAGACGCTGAACTGCCGCTGCCTGAAGTGACGTATTCGGAAGATACCCATCCGGTGGAATTTCGATATGATATTTTGATCCAGCCGGAATCCTTGTCAATCACTGCGGCTTGGCTGCCCTGCGGGAATTTGCCGATGACTTCGTATGAAGTACCAGGGCCTGTTCTCATCCGTAAATCGGGATCTGTTGATGTTACAGTTTCACTGCTGTCTGTAGAGCTTGTGCCTGACTGTTTTTCCTTAGTAATAAGCCAGGAGACAACCCACCCTTTATCTCCGGAACCAAGCTGTATTTGCACCCAGTCTCCGTCTTCTTTCAAGATGGGGTAGCGTTCTCCTTTTTTCACCTCCGCCATGATGCCGTAGCTAAGCCCCGGGCCGCTTCTGACGTTCATTTCATCTGTTGCGATGACCGCTTCTCCCTGAGCGGCTGTAACGGCAGAAAAAGGCGGGAAAAGCGCCCCGGCGACGATAATACATACAATAAGGACAAAGTGTTTCTTGCTCATTGTGTCCTCCTTTCTAATGATCATAAAAAAAAGCATTCTTTCTTAATATCGTAAAGTCCTTTCTGATTTTTAAATAAAAATAAAATGATTTGTTTATACTAGGCATAAATCCAATGAAAAAGGTGTGCAAATCATGAAATATCATCCAAAAATGGGCCGTGCATTTCACGACGGCGAAGGAAACCTGCATTTCAGTGATCATGCCGATCCTGATACAATCGGTTATCTCACTGAAACGGCAACGGAATTTGGTCTTATGTCCAAAGAAGCATCACAGCAGAAAAACAACCGGAATAAAGCTTGACAGAGTACAGCAATGCCATTATTATAATAGAAATCGAGTACATAATAAATAATAATTAAACTGAACCAATAATGGAGAAGAGTAGGTCAGATTGCATGGCTAGAGAGGAACCGCCCCAGGCTGAAAGCGGCTCCCATTGCGTCTTTCTCGAAACAACACTCCGGAGGTTTCCTGCTGAACGCGTGATACCGTCATTAGGCAGTGAACGTGAACCTGCGTTAAAGGATCGAGCGGGAATACGAAAATATTCCAACTAGGGTGGCACCACGGGTATAACTCTCGTCCCTACTATATGTGTATAGTAGGGGCGGGAGTTTTTTTATTTTTCATCATTGACGATAAATGTATATTTTATAAGGGATACATAAGGAGGTCTACACATGGGATATAACATTCCAAGAGGAACACAAGATATTCTGCCCGGAGAATCAGAGCGCTGGCAGTATGTTGAACAAATCATGAGAGACACTTGCCGAACTTATCAATATAAAGAAATCCGCACGCCGATTTTTGAGCATACAGAATTGTTCGCCAGAGGCGTCGGGGAGTCTACGGATATTGTACAAAAAGAAATGTACACCTTCCAGGACCGCAAAGGCAGAAGCCTGACGCTTCGCCCCGAGGGAACTGCTGCAGCAGTTCGCGCTTTTAATGAAAATAAATTATTTGCGAATCCTGTTCAGCCGACAAAGCTGTATTATGTCGGGCCGATGTTCCGTTACGAACGTCCGCAGACAGGCCGTTACCGCCAGTTTTATCAGTTTGGAATCGAAGCGATTGGATCGAAAGACCCTGCAATAGATGCTGAAGTAATGGCGCTGGCGATGGGTATTTATCAGAAGGCCGGATTGAAAAACGTCAAGCTTGTGATAAACAGTCTTGGCGATCGGGACAGCCGCAAAAGCTACAGAGAAGCGCTCGTGAAACACTTTGAGCCGCGCATCGAGGAATTTTGTTCAGACTGTCAGTCACGTCTGCACACCAATCCGCTCAGAATTTTGGATTGCAAAAAGGACCGGGATCATGAGCTGATGAAATCGGCACCTTCTATTCTTACTTACTTAAATGAAGAATCAGCCGCTTATTTTGAAAAAGTGAAGCAATATTTAAACGATCTCGGCATTTCTTATGAAATTGATCCTAACCTTGTGAGAGGGCTGGATTATTATAATCATACCGCATTCGAAATCATGAGCAATGCGGAAGGCTTTGGCGCGATTACAACGCTTGCCGGCGGCGGCCGCTATGACGGATTGGTCGAGCAAATCGGCGGACCAGAAGCGCCCGGCATCGGATTTGCGATGAGCATTGAACGCCTGCTTGCCGCAATTGATGCTGAAAAAAGAGAACTGCCTGTTGATCAGGGGATTGACTGCTATATCGTGACGCTTGGCGAAAAAGCGAAGGATTATTCCGTTTCGTTGGTGTACAAACTGAGAGAAGCCGGCATTTCCAGTGAAATTGATTACGAAAATAAGAAAATGAAAGGGCAGTTTAAAACAGCTGACCGCCTCAACGCCAGATTTATTGCGATTTTGGGAGAGGATGAGCTTGCTCAAAACAAAATCAATGTAAAGGATGCAAAAACAGGCGAACAGATTGAAGTGGCTCTTGATGAATTGATACATGTGATGAAAGCAAACCAAAAGGGATAAGGAGTGGAACGCATTGTTTGGAAGAACATATTATTGCGGCGAAATGACTGAAAAAGCAATTGGCGAATCTGTAACGCTGAAAGGCTGGGTCCAAAAAAGACGGGACCTCGGCGGATTGATTTTTATTGACTTGCGTGACCGTACGGGAATTGTTCAAGTCGTTTTTAACCCTGATGTATCAAAAGAAGCGCTTGCTATTGCGGAAGGCATCAGAAACGAATATGTACTTGATATTCAAGGAAAAGTGGTTGCGCGCGAAGAAGGTACAGTGAATAAGAATTTGAAAACAGGCGCGATTGAAATTCACGCTGATGCAGTGACTGTATTGAGTGCTGCGAAGACGCCTCCGTTTGCCATTTCTGATCAAGCGGATGATGTATCAGAGGACGTGCGTTTAAAATACCGTTACTTAGATTTGCGCAGACCGGCTATGTTTCAAACGATCCAGCTGCGCCATAACGTGACGAGAGCTGCTCGGGGCTTTTTAGATGAAAAAGGGTTTCTTGATATTGAAACGCCGATTTTAACAGGAAGCACACCTGAGGGGGCACGTGACTACTTGGTGCCGAGCCGTGTGCACGAAGGTGAATTCTATGCGCTGCCTCAATCTCCGCAGCTATTTAAACAGCTTCTGATGGTCTCAGGCGTTGAACGCTATTATCAGATTGCCCGCTGTTTCCGTGATGAGGACTTGCGTGCGGACCGCCAGCCTGAGTTTACGCAAATCGATATTGAAATGTCCTTTATGAGCCAGGAAGACATTATGTCATTGGCTGAGGATATGATGGCAAAGATTATGCGTGAAACGAAAGGTGTGGAACTCAAGCTTCCTCTGCCTCGAATGACGTATGACGAGGCGATGAACAAATACGGTTCTGATAAACCGGATACTCGCTTTGACATGCTTTTGACAGATGTATCTGACATTGTAAAAGATACTGAATTTAAGGTGTTCTCATCAGCTGTGGCAAACGGCGGTGTAGTCAAAGCCATCAACGTAAAAGGCGGGGCAGGCGATTACTCAAGAAAAGACATCGATGCTCTAGGCGCGTTTGCCGCAAATTACGGAGCGAAAGGACTTGCTTGGGTGAAGGTCGAAGCGGACGGAGTGAAAGGCCCGATCGCCAAATTCTTTGATGATGAAAAGCAGTCTAAGCTGATTGAAGCACTTAATGCCGCTGAGGGTGACTTGCTGCTGTTCGGAGCGGATAAATTCGAAGTTGTTGCCGCATCACTCGGAGCCCTGCGCTTAAAGCTTGGGAAAGAACGGGGACTCATTGATGAAAACCTCTTCAACTTCTTATGGGTTATTGACTGGCCGCTCTTAGAGCATGATTCGGAGGAAGGCCGTTTTTACGCAGCGCACCATCCGTTTACAATGCCTGTCCGTGAAGACCTTGAGCTGATTGAAACAGCGCCTGAGGACATGAAAGCACAAGCCTATGACCTCGTCTTAAACGGCTATGAGCTTGGCGGCGGTTCGATCCGTATTTTCGAAAAGGATATTCAGGAAAAAATGTTTGCACTGCTTGGTTTCACAAAAGAAGAAGCAGCAGAACAGTTTGGATTCCTTCTTGAGGCATTTGAATACGGCGCTCCTCCGCACGGCGGAATCGCGCTTGGCTTAGACCGTCTCGTGATGCTTCTTGCCGGCCGTACGAATCTGAGAGATACGATCGCTTTCCCGAAAACGGCAAGTGCAAGCTGTCTGATGACAGATGCGCCGGGAGAAGTAAGCGACGCGCAGCTTGATGAACTTCACCTTTCTATTAAATCAAAAGTAAAGAACTGAATGTGCAGTTCGATTCTTGAAAATCAAAATCGTCTGTGATATGATTTTGACAAGTTAAATAAAGTCCTGATGTGTTAGTTGTACACCTAGTTTTGACCGAACATTTTTTTGATTTGGGAGCCCGCATTTTTAAATGGCGTACATGCCTCTTTTCATTCGGTAAAGAGGACTTACAAGATTTAAAAGAGGGCACCCACCTGCTGAGAGCGGGTTCAAAACAAAGGAAAGCTGCAACGGCACAATTGGGACTTTATTTTTTATGCGCAGAAAAAACGGCTGTTTCTGTAACAGCCATTTATCATAGGAAAACCAGATTACGAATGTGGAGTGAGGTTCTTGTTACACCAGTTTTCACGCAATGAATTAGCTATCGGAAAAGAAGGCCTTGAAACGCTGAAAAACAGCACGGTTGCTGTGCTTGGAGTTGGAGGCGTCGGATCGTTCGCAGCGGAGGCGCTTGCACGTTCAGGCGTTGGACGCATCCTGCTTGTTGATAAGGATGATGTGGACATCACAAACGTAAACCGTCAGCTTCACGCTCTTCTTTCAACTGTCGGTCAGCCGAAAGTGGATTTAATGAAAGCGCGTATTGCAGACATTAACCCCGAGTGTGAAGTGATTTCGTTAAAAATGTTTTATACGGAAGAAACGTATGAGCAATTCTTTGAGTATAACCTTGACTATGTGATTGATGCGTCAGACACCATTCATTATAAAATCCATTTAATGAAAGAATGTCTGAAACGGGATATTCCGCTGATCTCCAGCATGGGTGCGGCGAATAAGACAGACCCGGCACGTTTCCAAATTGCAGATATTTCTAAAACACATACTGACCCAATTGCAAAGGTAGTTCGTACGAGACTCCGTAAAGAAGGCATCAAAAAGGGCGTTCAAGTGATTTTCTCCGATGAAAGCCCGATTGTAATCCGGGAAGACGTCAGAAAAGAAGTCGGAAATGACGATGCGAAAATCCGCAAAGCCAAAATGCCGCCGTCCTCTAATGCTTTTGTGCCGTCAGTTGCGGGATTGATTATGGGCGGTCATGTTGTCATGGATCTTTTGAAAGATATTGAAATCAAACGCGTGAAGGATAAATAATGAATAAAAAACAGCCTTGAAGCATATTCAAGGCTGTTTTTTTATTTTCTTTTTATTAATTTATCGTACACTTGCTTTAACGCAGATTCAAATTTACCAGTTTGCTTCGGTTTGTAATATTGCTTGTTCTTTAAAGGATCAGGGAGGTACTGCTGTTCAACCCATCCATTTTCGTAATTATGAGGGTATTTATAGTCGATTCCTCTTCCAAGTTCCTGTGCTCCTTTATAATGCGCGTCTTTTAAATGTTTTGGGACATCGCCGATTTTTCCTGCTCTGATGTCCGCGAGCGCTTCATCGATTGCTAAAATAGCTGAATTGGATTTCGGCGAGAGACAGAGCTCAATGACCGCATTGGCCAGCGGTATGCGCGCTTCAGGGAAGCCGATACGTTCGGCGGTCTGAACTGCATGCAGCACTCTCGGCCCGGCCTGCGGGCTGGCTAAGCCGATATCCTCATAGGCGATAACCAACAGTCTTCTCGCGATGCTTTCCAAGTCACCCGCTTCAATTAATCTGGCCAAATAGTGAAGAGCGGCGTTGGCATCAGAGCCGCGGATCGATTTTTGAAAAGCGGACAAGACGTCATAATGCGCATCACCGTCTTTATCGTGAGAAAAACTCTTTTTCTGCAGGCATTCTTCCGCAGACTCTAACGTGATGTGAATCACGCCGTCCGCAGACTCCTTCGTTGACAATACGGCAAGCTCAAGCGCATTTAAAGCGGAACGGACATCTCCTCCGCATCCGTGGGCAAAATGCTCCATCGCCTGGTCATCAATTGAAACGGAATATGTGCCAAGCCCCCGATGCTCATCATGAAGAGCTCGCTCTAATGCCTGTTTAATCAATTCAGGTGTTAATGGCTCTAGCTCAAAAATCTGCGTTCGGCTTCTGATGGCCGGATTTATGGCGTGATATGGGTTAGCTGTAGTGGCGCCGATTAAAATAATCATGCCATTTTCTAAATAAGGCAAAAGAAAATCCTGTTTTCCTTTATCGAGTCTGTGGACTTCATCCAAAATCAAAATGACCTGGCCGGACATTTTGGCTTCTTGGGCTACGATCTCCATATCCTTTTTATTGTTAATAACGGCATTCAGCTTGCGGAAAGCAATACTTGTTGAACCGGCGATTGCTGTTGCGATTGAGGTTTTTCCAATTCCGGGCGGCCCGTACAAAATCATGGATGACAAATGTTTTGCCTGAACCATTCTGCCGATAATTTTATCTTCAGCCACCAGATGCTGCTGGCCGATAATATCCTCTATTTTCGTCGGACGCATCCGATATGCCAATGGCTTCATCATCATCTCTCCTTACTTAATTACAGGGTAACGGAAAACCGGAAATTAGAAAAGGGGGAAGCCCCGTTTCCGCCAGCTTCCATGAAAATTCGCAGAAGGTATGCTATAATAGCAGTTGGTCTATTATTTAATAAACGGACGAATTATATAGAAATTACCATTATATATGTGGAAAATCATGAAATAACAGAGGTGTTCATGTTGAAAATATCAACTAAAGGAAGATACGGTCTCACCATTATGATCGAGCTCGCGAAAAAGCATGGTGAAGGCCCGACTTCATTAAAAAGCATCGCACAGACAAATAATTTGTCAGAGCATTATTTAGAGCAGCTGGTCTCACCGCTCAGAAATGCCGGCTTAGTCAAAAGCATCAGAGGCGCATACGGCGGATACGTATTAGGCAGTGAGCCGGATGCCATTACAGCTGGAGACATCATCCGCGTGCTTGAAGGTCCGATCAGCCCTGTGGAAGTGCTCGAAGACGAGGAGCCTGCCAAGCGGGAGCTGTGGATCCGCATACGGGATGCCGTTAAAGAAGTGTTAGACAGCACAACATTAGAGGACCTTGCCAGCTATACAGATGGGGAGCAAGAAGCTTATATGTTCTATATTTAAATCAGAGGTGTAAAACAAAATGGAACGGATTTATTTGGATCACGCCGCAACGTCTCCGATGGATGATCGCGTGCTGGAGAAAATGATACCGCATTTCTCCGGAAATTTCGGCAATCCATCCAGCATTCATTCATTTGGAAGAGAATCACGCAAATGGGTGGACGAAGCAAGAGCGCAGATTGCAGCTGAAATTGGTGCGGCAGAACAGGAAATTATTTTCACTAGCGGGGGAACGGAAGCCGATAACTTAGCGATAATGGGAACTGCGCTTGCCAGAAAAGATCAGGGAAAACATATCATCACGACAAAAATTGAGCATCACGCCGTGCTTCACACTTGCGAAAAACTGGAGGAAGACGGATTTGAAGTGACGTATCTGGATGTTGATGAAAACGGCAGAGTCAGTGCAAATCAGGTGAAAGAAGCACTACGTGATGATACAATCCTTGTGACAGTGATGTATGGAAATAACGAAGTCGGAACTGTGCAGCCGATCGATGAAATCGGCCAGCTGCTGAAGGAACACACGGCTTATTTTCATACCGATGCTGTTCAGGCATTCGGGTTTTTTCCAATTGATGTGAAAAGCAGCCATATTGACCTTCTGTCTGTTTCTGGGCACAAGCTCAACGGGCCAAAAGGGACAGGCTTTTTATATGCAAGTAAGGATGTAAAGCTTTCTCCGCTGTTATTCGGAGGAGAGCAAGAAAGAAAACGCCGTGCCGGAACAGAAAATGTTCCGGGAATTGTCGGGCTGAAAGAAGCGGTCAAGCTGTCGGGCGAAGAACGGGACGAAAAAAACGAGAAGTATCAATCGTTTAAAACAATCATTGCCGGTACGCTTAAGGATGCCGATGTGGCATTCGAGATCAATGGAGATCAAGAGCATAGCCTTCCGCATGTCATGAACCTTTATTTTCCCGGTGCATCTGTGGAGGCACTGCTGGTAAATCTTGATATGGCGGGAGTTGCGGTCTCCAGCGGATCAGCGTGCACCGCTGGTTCAGTCCTGCCGTCACACGTTCTGACTGCCATGTTCGGTGAAGAGAGCGACCGGCTGACGTCCTCAATTCGAATCAGCTTCGGTCTCGGCAATACGGCTGAGCAAGTGAAAACCGCTGCCGAACATGTGGCTGCTGTTGTAAAGCGGCTGACACAATAAGGCGGACTTAATTATTGGAGTGAATGAAATGGAAAAACGGCCGGAGGATACAAGAGTCGTTGTCGGCATGTCCGGCGGAGTAGACTCATCTGTGGCGGCTCTGCTGTTAAAAGAACAGGGCTATGACGTGATCGGAATCTTTATGAAAAACTGGGATGATACGGACGAAAACGGTTTTTGCACGGCGACAGAGGATTATGAAGATGTGATCCGCGTCTGCAATCAAATCGGAATTCCGTACTATGCCGTTAATTTTGAAAAGCAATATTACGAGAAGGTATTTCAATACTTCCTCGATGAATATAAAGCAGGCAGAACACCAAACCCGGATGTGCTGTGCAACAAAGAAATTAAATTCAAGGCATTTTTGGAGCATGCACTGTCACTTGGCGCCGACTATTTAGCGACTGGCCACTATGCAAGGGTCGACAGAAGCGGCGGCAAAGTAAGAATGCTGCGCGGCATTGATGAAAACAAAGATCAAACGTACTTCTTGAATCAGCTGACAGAAGATACGCTAAGCAAAGTCATGTTCCCGATCGGCGAGCTTCAAAAAAGCCGTGTGCGTGAAATTGCCAAAGAATCAGAACTTGCAACGGCAACGAAAAAAGACAGCACAGGCATCTGTTTTATCGGCGAACGCAACTTCAAAACGTTTCTTAGCCAATATCTCCCTGCACAGCCGGGCGATATGATGACGATGGACGGCGAAGTAAAAGGACGCCATGACGGGTTAATGTACTACACGATCGGACAGCGTCACGGCCTTGGCATCGGCGGAAGCGGCGAGCCGTGGTTTGCGGTCGGTAAAGATCTTGAAAAGAACATCCTTTACGTGGATCAAGGGTTCCACAACCCGCTCCTTTACTCCGATAAAATCACAGCAACCAATATCAGCTGGGTTCGTTCGGATATCATGAAGGGCGAAGAGATTTCCTGCACGGCTAAATTCCGTTACCGTCAAGAAGACCATAAAGTCACGGTTCGAATGACTGGGGAAGGCGAAGCGGAGGTTATCTTCGACGAACGGGTCCGTGCTGTCACACCGGGACAAGCCGTTGTCTTCTATGATGGCGAAGAATGCCTTGGCGGCGGAACCATCGATGACGTATATAAAGACGGAACAAAATTGTGGTATGTATAAAATGAAAAAAACCTCAACAGCGAGTTGGGGTTTTTTAATGAAAGGAAGATGTCTGTGGACTACAATCAAGCCGGTATAGAGGCAATGCAGGAAGGCGATTACGAAAAAGCGGCAGAGGCTTTTACAAAAGCGATTGAAGAGAACAAAGAAGACGCAATTCCGTATATTAACTTTGCTAACCTGCTTTCATCAGTAAATGAACTGGAACGGGCGCTTGCGTTTTATGAAAAAGCGCTTGACTTAGACAGTGGGGCAGCCACTGCTTATTATGGAGCAGGAAATGTCTATGTTGTAAAAGAAATGTACAAAGAAGCGAAAGACATGTTTGAAAAAGCGCTGCGTGCCGGAATGGAGAACGGTGATCTTTTCTACATGCTTGGAACCGTTCTCGTAAAGCTTGAGCAGCCTAAGCTCGCTCTGCCATATTTACAAAGAGCCGTCGAGCTGAATGAAAACGATGCAGAAGCGCGTTTCCAATTCGGGATGTGCTTAGCGAACGAAGGCATGCTGGACGAAGCACTCAGCCAATTCGAAGCTGTAACAGAGCAAGACCCGGGGCACGCGGATGCGTTTTATAACTCCGGTGTCGCTTATGCTTATAAAGAAAATCGTGAAAAAGCGCTTGAAATGCTGGACAAGGCTATCGAAATCCAGCCCGATCATATGCTGGCGCTTCATGCAAAAAAACTGATCGACCCATCATAAAAAGCTCAGGAGGAGGGACGGCTCGTGCAGCAGCACCCGGATCAGCTGAAAATGGAGGAGGAGCCCTTTTTAAAAGGGACAGTAAACACCGTCATTTATCACAATGACGCCAATTTATATACGGTTCTGAAAGTGAAAGTCACAGAGACCTCCGAAGCTATTGAAGATAAAGTCGTATCCGTGACGGGCTACTTCCCTGCGCTTCAAGAAGAAGAGACCTACACGTTTTACGGAAAAACCGTTACTCACCCAAAGTTCGGACTGCAATTTCAAGCTGAGCATTTCAAAAAGGAGATCCCGACAACAAAAGAAGGCGTCATTCAGTATTTGTCGAGCGATCTGTTTGAAGGAATCGGTAAAAAAACCGCTGAAGAGATTGTGAAAAAACTGGGTGACAGTGCGATTAATAAAATTTTGGCTGATTCTTCAGTCCTTTATGATGTTCCGAGACTGTCAAAAAAGAAAGCTGACACCCTTGCCGGTGCTTTGCAGCGGCATCAGGGACTGGAGCAAATTATGATTTCGCTGAATCAATTTGGGTTCGGCCCTCAGCTGTCTATGAAAATCTATCAGGCCTATGAATCCGAGACGCTGGAGAAAATTCAGGAAAACCCTTATCAGCTTGTGAGAGACGTGGAAGGCATCGGCTTTGGAAAAGCAGATGAGCTTGGCGGAAGAATGGGGCTCTCAGGGAATCATCCTGAGCGGATAAAAGCGGCTATTTTGTACACGCTTGAAACGACATGCCTTTCAGAAGGGCATACGTACATAGAAACGAAGCAGCTGATTATCGAAACCCAAACGCTGTTAAATCAGTCAGCGGCAGATGGACAGCGCATTACAGAAATGGATGCCGCTAATGCAATGATTGCGCTTGGAGAGAATAAGGATATTGTCATTGAAGATGAACGATGTTACTTTCCGTCGCTGTTTTTCGCTGAACAAAATGTTGCAAAGCGTGTGAAACAGATCGCAAGCCAAACCGAATATGACGACCAGTTTCCTGAATCAGAATTCCTTCTGGCTTTAGGGGAATTGGAAGAGCGTATGAATGTTCAGTACGCGCCGAGTCAGAAGGAAGCGATACAAAAAGCGCTGTCGTCACCGATGCTTCTTTTAACGGGAGGACCGGGTACCGGTAAAACAACGGTCATCAGAGGCATTGTGGAATTGTATGGAGAACTCCACGGTGCTTCGCTTGATCCGTCGGATTATAAAAAAGATGAAGCCTTTCCGATTGTGCTGGCCGCGCCTACAGGTAGAGCGGCGAAACGAATGAGTGAGTCAACGGGGCTTCCGGCGGTTACGATACACCGGCTGCTCGGCTGGAACGGCGCGGAAGGATTTACTCATACAGAGGACCAGCCGATTGAAGGGAAGCTTTTGATTATCGATGAAGCGAGTATGCTTGATATATGGCTTGCGAATCATTTATTCAAAGCGATCCCTGACCATATTCAAATCATCATTGTCGGAGACGAAGACCAGCTGCCTTCCGTCGGACCCGGTCAAGTGCTCAGAGACCTTTTGGCATCCCAGGTGATTCCGACCGTAAGACTGACCGACATCTACCGGCAAGCGGAAGGATCGTCGATTGTCGAGCTTGCCCACGAGATGAAAAACGGGCTGCTTCCGAACAACCTGACGGCCCCGACAAAGGATCGTTCCTTTATTCGCTGCGGTGGTTCGCAAATTAAAGAAGTGGTTGAGAAGGTTGTCGCGAATGCATTGAAAAAAGGATATACGGCAAAAGATATACAGGTCCTCGCCCCAATGTACAGAGGGAAAGCCGGAATCAATGAGCTGAATGTGATGCTGCAGGATATTTTAAACCCTCCAAAAGAAAAGCGGAGAGAAATTAAGTTCGGTGACGTTGTCTATAGAACCGGGGATAAAATTTTGCAGCTTGTCAATCAGCCGGAAAACAATGTGTTTAACGGCGATATTGGAGAAATCACTTCCATTTTCTACGCGAAGGAAAATACAGAAAAAGAAGACATGGCTGTTGTCTCTTTTGACGGCAATGAAATGACGTTTACGAAAAAAGACTTCAGTCAGTTTACTCATGCGTATTGCTGCTCTATTCATAAATCGCAGGGCAGTGAATTTCCGATCGTGGTTCTTCCAGTAGTGAAGGGCTACTATAGAATGCTCAGAAGAAACCTTCTATATACCGCCATCACGAGGGCGAAGAAATTTCTCATTTTATGCGGGGAAGAGGAAGCGCTGGAGTGGGGCGTGAAAAATAATGACGCGACTGTCAGACAGACCTCATTAAAAAACAGGCTGTCAGCGCAGGCGGCTGAAATGGATGCTGAGCTTGCGGCTTTGCAAAAAGAGCTCCCGTTCAGCGTGCACGACGCAAATATCGGAATGGAAGGCATTACGCCATTCGATTTTATGAAAGAAGAACAGCTGTAAAAAGGGCTCCCGTGTTTGCGGGAGCTTTTTTCATTGGGGGTGGAAGTGATTTCATCGTATGTGTCAAAGGCGAAAAGCAAAACCTAAGCCTGTTCAACAAAAGGTGGTTGATCACACTTTGAGAACATGCCATGAGGTAGAAGGATTTCCTGTATATTCAGAACAAACTTCTTTTTATCTTGGGACGATTTCTGATATTTGTTTTTCTCTTGAAGGAAATTGTCTCGGATTTATTCTTGAACAAAAACGTCTTTTTCATAACCATCATGCGCTTTTACGAGCATGTGATATCAGTTGCATTCTTCATGACCGGATATTGGCCGCAGTCAATTCAGAACAGCTTTTGCCTCTTCCGAAATCATGCTTCACATATGAGCAGATGAAAATGAAGCTCGTGAAATCGCAAGAGGGTGATATTTTGGGGATGCTGGAAGATGTATACTTTTGTTTGGACAAGGGCATAATCGTAGCATATGAACTCTCGGACGGTTTCTTTTCTGACTTGGCGGGGTGCAAACGCCAGATCCAAAGAGCGGATTCGCTTGTAGAGGTGCGGAAAGACGAGATCGTTCTGAACGGATAGAGGTGTGAGATATGCTTATATGCCCGAACTGCAAAAGTAAGGATATCGGGAAAATCGGCGTGAACCAATATTATTGCTGGGGCTGTTTCATTGAGCTGACAGTGGTCAAAGGGAAGATTGAAACTCATCAAGTGGAAGAAGACGGAACGCTAAGCAGCCTGGATGATTTGTTTTCTGAGGATGAACGCAGCATCAATTTTTAATAACGAAAGGAGATGCGCAGGATGAATCGGACAATGACTTCTCTTTTGGCGCTGGGAGCCGGGGCTCTCGTGTACCGAATGGCAACTCAATCTGACATGCTGAATAATCGAAGCATGAAGCGGATGAGAAAAAGAATGATGAAGATGTTTTAAGGAATGAAGGATACTCTCTTTAGAGTATCCTTTTTATGTCTGCCGTGCCTCTAGGCGTCTGGCTGCAAGTGAAAGACTGTAATTGACTGCAAAATACATCAATGCCGCCAGCAGAAAAATCGGGAAAAAATAACTGCCGTCAGCGCTTTGCCCGTTTAAAATCTGCGCGTTATGAATAAGCTCAGGCAGGGCAATCACAACAGCTAGCGATGTATCCTTTAATAAAGAAATAAACTGGCTTACGATCGGCGGAACCATCCGGCGAAGCGCCTGAGGCATCACAATAGAGAAAAGTGTCTGTGTATAGCTAAGACCGGAGGAACGCGCCGCTTCAATCTGCCCTTTGTCAACTGAATTCAGGCCGCTCCGTATGATTTCAGAAAGCATGGCGGATTCAAAGATTGTTAAGGCTGTAATAGCGGCAGCTGTAATTTCAAGTTTGATCCCGATTTCCGGCAGGGCGAAAAACGTAAAGAAAATAATTAATAATAAGGGGAGATTTCTGATCGTTTCAACGAGAACGGCAATCAGTTGAGAAAGAATTGGGATTTTCGCATAGCGGAGAGTACCTGCGATCAACCCAAAAATAAAGCTCAGAATGATAGAAATAAATGCAACGTACAGTGTGACGAGAAAGCCGTCCCATAAAAAAGCTAAATGTTCAGATGAATAAGCTCCGATGAAATCCAATGTTTTTCACTCCTTATCAATAGCTTCTTTCCAGCCGTTTTTCCAAATAGTTAACACCGATACTAAGCGGTATCGTCAGCACTAAGTAAAAGAGTGCCACAAAGATATAGACATCAAAAACGACGAGCGTGCTTGATGACACCAAATCCGCCTGATACATGAGATCCAATCCGGCAACAACCCCGAGAATAGACGAGTTTTTGACCAAGTTTAAAAATTGATTGCCCAAGGGGGGGATCACAATTTTGATCGCCTGGGGCAAAATGATATATATCATTGCCTGGCTGTAGGTAAAGCCTGACGATCTTGCTGCTTCCATTTGCCCTTTTGAAACAGACTGGATGCCGGCTCTGATGGCTTCTGCGATAAAAGCAGACGTATAAATTGTGAGCGCAACGGTACCCGCTTGGAATCCATCCAGCCTCAGACCCGCATTTGGAAGTCCAAAGTAAAAGACAAATGTAATCAAAAGCAAGGGGATATTGCGGATAAATTCGACATAAGCCGTCCCGAGCCATTGCAAGGGCTTAAATACTGTTATTCTCATCACCGCGACAAGAACGCCAAGCGCAAAGCTGCCGGCCAGCGCGATCAGGCTTGCGAGCAGCGTGTGGTAAAAACCGTCCATATACATGTCGAAGTTATCGAATAGAATAGACACATTCATATGCTTTATTCACTCTCCTTATAAAATCGGGATGAGCATCGCCTGCTCACCCCGGGATGTTCGTTATTCAGCTGGTTCTTCTTTAATCCATTTTTTATAAATCTCGTCATATCTACCGTCCGATTTCATCTTTTCGAGAGAAGCGTTAATTTCTTTTGCGAGAGCCGATTGTCCTTTTTTTACGGCAATTCCATATGGCTCATCCGTGAATGGTTCTCCTGTTAATTGATAATTTTTATTCTCGTCAGCCATTCCGTATAAAATGGCATTATCCGTTGTGAGAGCATCGCCTTGACCGGATTTCAGCGCTGTAAAGGCTTCGGTGTAGTTTTCGAACTCTAATACACTCGCATCAGGCGCCTTTTCGCGTATGTTTTGAGAGGAAGTGGAGCCTTTTACAGCGAGAACTTTCGAGCCTTTGCCAAGGTCCTCAATACTTTTGATCTTGCTGCCTTTTTTCACGAGAAGTGATTGGCCTGCTTCAAAATAGACATCGGAAAAGTCAACTTCCTTTTTTCGTTCATCAGTGATCGTCATCGTTGCGACAATGGCGTCGATATCTCCGTTTTGAAGCATCGGGATCCTTGTTTTTGATGTGACTTCTTTAAATTCAGCTTTGTTTTCGTCGCCTAAAATATCTTTAGCGATTTGTTTGGCAATGTCGATGTCAAATCCCTCGATATCACCTGAGCTTGGGTTTTTCAGGCCGAACAGCCTGGTGTCGGTTTTAACACCGAAAACAATTTTGTCTTGATCTTTAATGGCAGCTAATGTATCTTTTTTGCTATCCTTTGCGCTTTCTCCGTTTGACCCCTTGCTTCCGCATGCAGCAAGCATGACAACAGCGATTAAAGAAATCAATGCTAACGATAAAATCTTTTTCATACAAACTCCCCCATTTCTCTTTTTAATGATTTAAAATACGGCTCAAGAATAGGCGTGCCCGTTCTTCCTTCGGGTTTGCGTAAAACTCAGCCGGTGCTGCTTCCTCCAGAATATTTCCTTCATCAATAAAGACAATACGATCCGCCACTTCTCTCGCAAACCCCATTTCATGCGTCACGACAACCATTGTCATGCCTTCTTTGGCGAGGTTCTTCATCACATCAAGCACTTCACCGATCATTTCCGGATCGAGCGCCGATGTCGGCTCGTCAAACAGCATGACCTCCGGCTTCATCGCCAGTCCCCGGGCAATAGCCACACGCTGCTGCTGCCCGCCGGAAAGCTGGGAAGGGTAGGCGTTTGCTTTCTCAGGGATTCCGACTTTTTCAAGGTAATACAGCGCAGTTTCCTTCGCTTGTTCAGCGGATTGTCCGAGTACTTTTACGGGCGCCAGCATAATATTTTGCAGCACGGTTTTATGAGGATATAAATGAAAGTGCTGAAACACCATTCCGATATTTCGCCGTACGTTATTAATGTCAGTTTTTCTGTCATTAATAACTGTGCCGTTTACGGTAAGTGTTCCTTCGTTAATCGTCTCCAGCCTGTTGATGCATCTGAGCAAAGTGCTTTTTCCGGAACCTGATGGGCCGATAATGACGACGACTTCACCTTTTTCGATTTGCAGGTTAATCTGCTTTAGCACATGAAAATCTCCGTAATGCTTGTTTACATTTTGAAATGAGATCATCGCAATCCTCCTAACAGAAACTTCAATAATTATGTGTAAATGTAACTAACTTACAAGGTTGAGGATAGTAACAACACGATATGATGCATACCTTAGTGAGAAAGGGTCAAACTTTTCTGAAAATTCAGCGTGGGAAAATATCCAATCCATTTGTAGGTGTAAAGAAAACATAAGAGAATAATTCCCTATAATCCTCAAAAGATATAGAAGAGGTGAAAGCAGATGCTCCAGAAACCGGTGCAGCTTTTGTTATGGGTGGCCATTTGTTTATTGGTCCTGTTAACAGTCTATGTCTTTTGTATGCTAGATATGTTATGGTCTCCCCTGTGGCTCGTCATAAAATCGATCTTTATTCCCTTGATCATTTCTATTTTTATTTCTTATTTATTACTTCCGGTCACTGAGTGGCTTCATGACAAAGGTCTGCCAAGGACTTTAAGCATTTTGGTGATTTACGTCCTTTTTTTTGGCGGACTGGGCTGGGCATTATATAAAGGTGTGCCTGTTCTAATCGTGCAGCTGACGGATCTGTCAGAAAATATACCTATGTTTGCCGAGACGTACAATGGGCTCCTTCTCCATGTGCATAACCATACAGATGACTGGCCGGACGGCATGCATCAGCGCATAGACAAAATGATTAGGCAGACAGAGGCGTTTTTCGCCGGCACAATCGAAGGGGCAATTAGCGGAATCCGTAAAGTGCTCGACTATTTCTTAATTGCGGCAACGATTCCTTTTCTCGTATTTTATATGGTCAAGGACATCGAATTGATGAAAAAAACGGTGTGGTATTTGACGCCGAAGTCGTGGAGGAAGCGGGGCAGCGCTTTTTTGCTTGATGTAGATGATTCTCTCGGTGATTACATTCGCGGCCAGCTGCTCGTCTGCTTGATTCTCGGAGCCGTAGCCGGTATTACATTTTGGATATTTGGCCTTCCGTATCCGCTGATACTGGGTCTTATCTCGGGTATTACGAATGTCATCCCGTACTTCGGTCCCTTTATCGGCGCTGTTCCTGCGCTTTTGATTGCAATGACGATTTCTGTGAAGGCCGTTCTTGTCGTTGTCATTACGGTGTTTGTACTTCAATTTTTGGAAGGAAATGTCCTCAGTCCGTTTATTGTCGGCAGAAGTCTCAAGATGCACCCGGTAGTGATCATGCTTGCGCTTCTTGCTGGAGGTGAGCTGGCGGGGATTGTCGGCATGATACTGGCAGTGCCTGCTGCGGCTGTTTTAAAAGTAATGATGATCCATTTTCTGCGGATGCGGACGGAGCATTGACATTGGCGTGCCGCTTGTCTATAATTTCTCGTAGAATACATACGAATCTCGAGTGACGGATCTGAGTACGCCGAAGCCCTGTTAAAGAGAGAAGCTCCGTAAGCTGAAAGGAGCTTTATCAGAAGATCGGAGGAAGCTAATCCTGAGTGCAGTTAATCGCTGCCGCACATCCTGCGTTATTGGATGAAAGGTGACGGGCGAATTATAAGGCCTGTAATCAGGGTGGTACCGCGAGACAGCTCTCGTCCCTGTGTAAACGTGTGTTTGCATAGGGGGAGGGCTTTTTTGCTGTCACTGAAGAGAATTTCGATTTTTATAGAGGAGGAAATACAATGAAACACTTAACTTCTGCTGAAGTGCGTCAAATGTTTTTGGATTTCTTTAAAGAAAAAGGACATGCTGTAGAGCCGAGCGCGTCATTAGTACCTCATGAAGATCCTTCACTGCTTTGGATCAACAGCGGTGTTGCGACGCTGAAAAAATATTTTGACGGCCGCGTTGTGCCGGAAAATCCAAGAATCGTAAACGCTCAAAAAGCAATCAGAACAAACGATATTGAAAATGTGGGTAAAACCGCGCGCCATCACACATTCTTTGAAATGCTCGGAAACTTTTCCATCGGTGATTATTTTAAAGAAGAAGCGATCACATGGGCTTGGGAATTTTTAACGAGTGACAAGTGGATTGGTTTTGACGAAGAGCTTCTTTCTGTTACAGTTCATCCGGAAGATGAAGAAGCGTATGAGTTTTGGGCGAAAAAAATCGGTGTTCCGGAAGAAAGAATTATTCGCCTGGAAGGGAACTTCTGGGACATCGGCGAAGGGCCGAGCGGACCGAACACAGAAATTTTCTACGACCGCGGTGAAGCGTACGGGAACGATCCTGACGATCCGGAGCTTTATCCTGGGGGAGAAAATGACCGCTATCTTGAAGTATGGAACCT
The DNA here is from genome assembly GCF_038004745.1 of Bacillus sp. FSL R5-0434. Lineage (NCBI taxonomy): Bacteria > Bacillati > Bacillota > Bacilli > Caryophanales > Bacillaceae > Bacillus > Bacillus sp. FSL R5-0434. The sequence continues at coordinate 2,624,422 of NZ_JBBORV010000001.1, read as the reverse complement.
TGTATTCTCTGAGTTCAACCATAATCCGGACGGCACGTATACGCCGCTTCCGAAGAAAAACATCGATACAGGGATGGGGCTTGAAAGAATGGTATCTGTCATTCAAAATGTCCCGACAAACTTTGATACTGATTTGTTTGTCCCAATCATCAAAGCGACAGAAACGATTTCCGGTGAAGCATACGGCCAAGATCATGTAAAAGACACTGCATTTAAAGTCATCGCCGACCACATCAGAACGGTTGCTTTTGCTGTCAGTGACGGGGCGCTTCCGTCAAATGAAGGACGCGGCTATGTATTAAGACGTTTATTGCGACGCGCTGTGCGTTATGCCAAAACGATTAATATCAACCGTCCGTTCATGTACGATCTTGTGCCGGTTGTTGCTGAGATCATGGCTGCTTTCTACCCTGAAGTAAAAGAGAAGGAAGAATTCATCTCAAAGGTCATAAAAACGGAGGAAGAACGCTTCCACGAAACACTGAATGAAGGACTTGCCATCTTATCAGAAATGATCAAAAAGGAAAAAGATAAGGGCAGCAGCGTCATTTCAGGTGCGGATGTCTTTAAACTTTACGACACGTACGGATTCCCGGTTGAACTGACTGAAGAATATGCAGAAGACGAGAACATGACAGTTGACCATAAAGGCTTCGAAGAAGAAATGAACCAGCAGCGCGAGCGGGCCAGAAATGCACGTCAGGATGTCGGCAGCATGCAGGTGCAGGGCGGCGCATTACGCGACGTAACAGAAGAAAGCACATTTGTCGGCTACTCCCAAACAAAGGCTGATGCCAATGTGATTGTGCTTCTGCAGGACGGCCAGTTAATTGAAGAAGCACATGAAGGCGAAACTGTACAGATCATTCTTGACGAAACACCTTTCTATGCGGAAAGCGGCGGTCAAATCGGCGACAAAGGCTTTTTGCGCAGCGAGCAGGCAGTGGTAAAAGTGAAAGATGTGCAAAAAGCGCCGAACGGCCAGCATGTGCATGAAGGCGTTGTCGAGAGCGGAACCGTTCAAAAAGGCATGCATGTAACAGCTGAGGTTGAAGATCATATGAGAAGCGGCGTGATTAAAAACCATACGGCAACGCACTTATTGCACCAGGCCTTGAAGGATGTTCTTGGAACGCACGTCAATCAGGCGGGCTCCCTTGTGAATGAAAACCGCCTTCGTTTTGACTTCTCACACTTCGGGCAAGTGACAAAAGAAGAACTCGAACGAATTGAAGTCATTGTAAACGAAAAGATTTGGGCAAGCATCCCGGTCAGCATTGATCTGAAACCGATCGCTGAAGCAAAAGAAATGGGAGCTATGGCTCTGTTCGGAGAAAAATACGGTGATATTGTAAGGGTTGTTCAAGTCGGAGATTACAGCCTTGAGCTTTGCGGCGGATGCCATGTCAGCAACACAGCGGAAATCGGCTTATTTAAAATCGTATCTGAGTCTGGAATCGGAGCGGGCACTAGACGGATTGAAGCTGTAACAGGACAAGGCGCTTACGTGGAAATGAACAGCCAGATCTCAGTTTTGAAGCAGACTGCCGACGAACTGAAAACAAATATCAAAGAAGTGCCGAAGCGCGTTGCTGCGCTGCAGGCTGAGCTGAAGGAAGCACAAAGAGAAAATGAATCTCTTCTGGCGAAACTTGGCAACGTTGAAGCAGGCGCGATTCTATCAAAAGTAAAAGAAGTTGATGGTGTCAGCGTGCTTGCGGAAAAGGTAAACGCCAAAGACATGAACCATCTCCGCACAATGGTTGATGAACTGAAAGCAAAAATCGGCTCTGCGGTCATCGTGCTTGGCGCTGTGCAAAATGATAAAGTCAATATTTCTGCCGGTGTTACAAAGGATCTGATTGAGAAAGGCCTTCATGCCGGCAAGCTTGTCAAACAAGCCGCGGAAGTTTGCGGCGGCGGCGGCGGAGGCCGTCCTGACATGGCACAGGCGGGCGGCAAACAGCCGGAAAAATTAGAAGAAGCATTGGCTTCTGTAGAAGATTGGGTGAAATCCGTTTTATAATTTGCCCATGTAGTGTAGAATGATGGTAAGATTAGGACCCCAGGCTGAACTTTGCCTGCGAATTTGGGAAAGAGGTGCAAAACGGTGAGCTCGTTTGATAAAACGATGAAATTTAATTTCTCCGATGATTCTGCCGAGACTAACGTAAATGAGGTGCTGATTACTGTGTATGACGCGCTTCAGGAAAAGGGCTACAATCCAATCAATCAGATTGTCGGATACTTGCTGTCAGGTGATCCCGCTTATATTCCTAGGCATCGTGACGCTCGCAATTTAATTCGCAAACTTGAAAGAGACGAATTAATCGAGGAATTGGTGAAGTCTTATTTAGAACAGCATAAAGAGGCGTAAATAAACAATGAGAATATTAGGGCTCGATTTAGGAACCAAAACACTCGGTGTTGCTCTGAGCGATGAAATGGGCTGGACTGCTCAAGGCATTGAGACCATAAAGATAAATGAAGCAGAGGGCGATTACGGATTACCCCGTTTATCTGAACTGACAAAAGACTATACTATAGATAAGATCGTGCTCGGCTTTCCTAAAAACATGAATGGAACAGTCGGCCCGAGAGGTGAAGCCAGCCAAACATTTGCGAAAGTGCTTGAAACCACGTACAATGTTCCTGTTGTGCTGTGGGACGAGCGTCTTACCACAATGGCGGCTGAAAAAATGCTGATTGCCGCTGATGTCAGCAGGCAGAAACGAAAAAAAGTCATTGATAAAATGGCGGCTGTTATGATTCTGCAAGGATATCTTGACAGCTTAAATTAAAGCCAGAGGTGAATATAATGGAACACGGCGAAAAAAATATTACAATTGTTGACGATCAAGGAAATGAACAGCTTTGCGAAGTGCTGTTTACATTTGAAAACGAAGAGTTTGGCAAATCTTATGTGTTGTACTACCCAATTGAAACAAAGAATGACGAAGAAGTAGAAATTCTTGCTTCCAGCTTTACGCCAAACGAAGATGGTGAAGACGGCGAACTATTCCCGATCGAAACCGATGAAGAATGGGATATGATCGAAGAGACATTAAACACGTTTTTAGCGGAAGAAGACGAAGAGTAAAAACCGCGCCAAAAGCCGGAGCCTATACTGCTCCGGCTTTTTTTCTGCTTATAAAGAGACTTTTTTTGTAATAAATTGCCGAAACAGCATGAATCATGTAGTATAAAAGCTGATGGGAGGAGACCTTATGTATATTAATCAGCAAAAAAAATCATTTTTAAATAAAAAAAGAATTGTACTGTCTTCCATTATTGTGCTGCTTCTCATCATAGGCGGAGCATTTTTATATGGGAAATCACTGCTGGAACCTGTTGAAAAAAACAATAAAACGACAGTTAATATTAACATTCCGAGCGGATCGTCTGTATCTGCGATCGCATCGATTTTGAAGGAAAACAATGTCATAAAAAGTGAAAAGGCATTTCAGTACTATGTGAAATATAAAAAAGCTTCCGGATTCCAAGCCGGGTACTACCATCTGAACAAAGGAATGGATCTGGATGCCATTATCAAGAAGCTGACAAGCGGAGCAACAAACTACGCCTTTCAAATCACGGTCCCTGAGGGGAAACAGCTGACACAGATCGCCGACGCCATTGCGGAGGAAACGAAATACTCAACAAAACAGGTCATGGCAAAGCTGGACGATAAAACGTTTATCAATCAGCTGAAAAAGGAATTTCCGGACACCGTTACAAACGATGTTTTTCAGAAAAATATAAAGCATCCGCTGGAAGGATACCTATTCCCGGCTACATATCCATTCCACGATCCGGATACGTCGCTTGAGAACATCATAACTGAGATGATGAAACAGACAGATTCTTATGTGAAAACATACAAAACAGAAATGAAGAAAGAAAAGCTTTCTGTGCATAAGCTGCTGACGATGGCTTCTTTGATCGAAGAGGAAGCGACTGAAAAAGCGGATCGCCATAAAATTTCCAGCGTCTTTTATAACAGGCTGAAAAAGAAGATGCCGCTTCAGACCGATCCGACCGTCTTGTACGCGGCTGGCAAACATAAAGACCGGGTGCTTTATAAAGACCTTGAAATCGATTCGCCGTACAATACGTATAAAAACACCGGTCTGCCGCCAGGACCGATTGCCAATGCCGGAATGTCGTCATGGGAAGCGGCGCTTCATCCGGATAAAACGGACTATCTGTACTTTTTAGCAAAATCAAACGGTGAGGTCGTATTTACGAAAACATTAAAAGAACATAATAAAGCAAAAGAAAAATATATTTCGGCAAAAAATCAGAAATAAAAGGAGAGCAAAAGCTCTCCTTTTATTCGCATTCCGCAAGGTTTTATGATAAAATATATCGGGTTGTTTACTAACGTATACAAGTTGTGCTCAGAGAGTGTCCTGTGTCAAAGACTGGGGCACTCCTTTTTAGAACGGGAGGCTGTTTATTGTGACAGACCGCTATGAACAAATAAATGACTATATAGAAGCATTATTGAAGCCTCAGCCGGATAACGTGAGGAAACTGGAAGCATATGCGGAAGAACATCATGTTCCGATTATGGAAAAAGCGGGCATAGAAGTGTTGCTCCAAATTTTGTCTGTCAAACAGGCGAAGAAAATACTGGAGATCGGAACGGCTATCGGTTACTCGGCCATTCGAATGGCGCTGGCACTGCCGTCTGCAGAAATATATACGATTGAACGCAATGAGACACGCCATGAGGAAGCTGTTAACAACATAAAGGATTTTCAGCTTGATGACCGAATCCATGTGTTTTACGGGGACGCGCTCGAATTAGCAGAAGCCGTTCATGTCACAGCGCCATATGATGTGATTTTCATTGATGCTGCTAAAGGTCAATATCAAAACTTTTTTCACTTATATGAACCGATGCTTTCGCCAGACGGGGTGATTTTAACAGACAACGTGCTGTTTAAAGGTCTGGTGGCAGAGGATTACAGCAAAATAGAACCAAAAAGAAGGCGCAGGCTGGTATCAAAAATCGATGAGTATAATCATTGGCTGATGAATCATCCGGATTATCAAACTGCGATTATCCCTGTTGGGGACGGGCTTGCGATCAGTAAAAAGAAGAGGTGAACGTCATGAAAAAGCCAGAGCTCTTAGTCACACCGACAAGTACGGCAGACATTTTGCCGCTGATTCAGGCGGGGGCAACTGCGTTTTTAGTTGGGGAACAGAGATACGGTCTGAGATTAGCGGGGGAATTTTCCCGTGAGGATGTAACGAAAGCGGTAGACATTGCCCATAACGAAGGTGCAAAAGTATACGTTGCCGTAAATGGAATTTTTCATAACGATAAAGTGGGAGAACTTGGCGATTATCTCGCTTTCTTAGCGGAAACGGGCGTTGATGCGGCTGTATTCGGCGATCCTGCGGTTCTTATGGCTGCACGTGAATCAGCGCCGGAGCTGAAGCTTCATTGGAGCACAGAAACGACAGGAACCAACTATTATACATGCAACTACTGGGGACGTAAAGGCGCAGCTCGATCTGTGCTTGCCAGAGAATTAAATATGGACAGCATTGTTGAGATCAAAGAAAACGCAGAAGTTGAAATTGAAGTTCAGGTGCATGGAATGACCTGCATGTTCCAGTCGAAACGTTCCTTGATCGGAAACTATTTCGAATACCAAGGCAAAGTCATGGACATTGAAAGAAAGAAAAAAGAATCCGGCATGTTCCTGCATGATAAGGAACGCCATAATAAATATCCGATTTTCGAAGATGAGAACGGCACACATATCATGAGCCCGAACGATGTGTGTATCATTGATGAACTTGAAGATCTAATAGATGCGGGAGTCGATTCGTTCAAAATCGACGGTGTTCTGAAATCATCTGAATACTTAGTGGAAGTCACCAGCATGTACAGAGAAGCGATTGATCTGTGTGCGGAAAACCGTGACGATTACGAAGCGAAAAAAGAAGACTGGATCGAACGTATTGAAAACATTCAGCCAGTAAACAGAAAAATAGATACCGGCTTCTTCTTTAAAGAAACGGTTTATTAATGAAAAGGAGGTTACGTTATGACTGCCGTAAATGATAAGATTTCTAAAATAGTTGATGGTAAGCGTGTGATTACGAAAAAGCCAGAGCTTCTCGCGCCTGCGGGGAATCTTGAAAAGCTGAAAATTGCTGTGCATTACGGAGCGGATGCCGTCTTTATCGGAGGGCAGGAATACGGGCTTCGTTCGAATGCGGATAACTTTACGATTGAAGAAATCGCAGAGGGCGTGGAATTTGCGAAAAAATACGGCGCGAAAATTTACGTCACGACAAATATTTTTGCCCACAATGAGAATATTGACGGGCTTGAAGATTATTTAAAAGCTCTCGGTGACGCCAATGTTGCCGGCATCATTGTGGCAGATCCGCTTATTATCGAAACCTGCCGCAGAGTAGCTCCTCATGTTGAGGTTCACTTGAGCACGCAGCAATCTCTCTCCAACTGGAAGGCTGTTCAGTTCTGGAAGGAAGAAGGGCTTGACCGTGTGGTGTTAGCCCGTGAGACAAGCGCGCTCGAAATCAGAGAAATGAAAGAAAAAGTAGATATCGAAATTGAATCCTTTATTCACGGTGCGATGTGTATTGCATACTCCGGCCGCTGTGTCTTGAGCAATCACATGACAGCCCGCGATTCCAACCGTGGAGGCTGCTGCCAGTCATGCCGCTGGGATTATGATTTATATCAAACCGACGGTGCCAATGCCGTTGCTTTATACAGTGAAGAAGACGCTCCGTTTGCAATGAGTCCGAAAGACTTGAAGCTGATTGAGTCGATTCCGAAAATGATTGAAATGGGCATCGACAGCTTAAAGATTGAAGGACGGATGAAATCCATTCACTACGTAGCGACAGTTGTCAGCGTATATCGTAAAGTGATTGACGCTTATTGCGCTGATCCCGATAACTTTGTGATTCAAAAAGAATGGCTGGAAGAGCTTGATAAATGCGCCAACCGTGACACTGCGACAGCTTTCTTCGAAGGAACACCAGGCTATGAAGAGCAAATGTTTGGCGAACACGGCAAAAAAACAACATTTGATTTTGTCGGCTTAGTGCTGAATTATGATGAGGATACACAAATGGTCACTCTTCAGCAGCGCAATTTCTTCAAAAAAGGCGACGAAGTAGAATTTTTCGGTCCGGAAATCGAAAACTTTACACATACGATTGAAACCATTTGGGACGAAGACGGAAATGAGCTAGACGCTGCCCGCCATCCCCTGCAAATTGTCAAATTCAAATTAGACAAAAAGATTTATCCGAGCAACATGATGAGAAAGGGGAAGTAATCACCCATGGGTAAGAGTCCAGTAGTCATTGGAATCGCAGGAGGTTCCGGTTCAGGAAAAACGAGTGTAACACGTTCAATTTATGAACAATTCAAAGGGCACTCGATTTTAATGATCCAGCAAGACCTCTATTATAAAGACCAAAGCCATCTTCCATTTGAAGAAAGGCTGAATACAAACTATGATCATCCGCTTGCGTTTGATAATGACTATTTAATCGAGCATATTCAAGACCTATTGAATTACCGTCCGATTGAAAAGCCGATTTACGATTATAAGCTTCACACACGGTCAGAAGAAACGGTTCACGTAGAGCCGAAAGACGTGATTATTCTTGAAGGCATTCTTGTTCTTGAAGATAAAAGGCTGCGCGACCTGATGGATATCAAGCTTTACGTTGACACAGACGCTGACTTGCGCATCATCAGACGGATTATGAGAGATATTAATGAGCGCGGACGCTCTATTGATTCTGTCATTGAACAATATGTGTCTGTTGTCCGCCCGATGCACAATCAATTCGTTGAGCCGACAAAGCGATACGCTGATATTATTATCCCGGAAGGCGGACAAAATCACGTTGCAATTGATCTGATGGTCACAAAAATTCAAACCATTCTTGAACAAAACGCGATTTTGTAATACCATAGCATAGACATAAATAACTCTGACCATATTATGTATAGGCAGGAAGGGGATGTGTAAATTCCCTTCTTTCCCTGTTTATAAACGCGAAATATTTGCAGAACCACAAGATTCAGTTTAAGATAAACAGTACCAATATGGGAGAGAAGAACGAGGACTGCCCTGTGTTCTCATTCTTGTATTTTAGTTTATGCTCTCATACATAATCGAAGATGTTGAGGGACAACCAGAAGGAGTGAAGGGACATGGCACAAGAGAAAGTTTTTCCTATGACTGTAGAAGGAAAACAAAAACTTGAACAAGAATTAGAATATTTGAAAACGGTTAAACGAAAAGAAGTAGTAGAGCGCATCAAAATCGCGAGAAGTTTCGGGGATCTTTCCGAAAACTCTGAATACGACTCAGCGAAAGAAGAGCAGGCATTCGTAGAGGGCCGTGTAACGACTCTTGAGAATATGATCCGCAATGCGAAAATCATTGAAGATGACGGCGGCTCTAACGTTGTCGGTTTAGGTAAAACCGTCACTTTCGTCGAACTGCCTGATGGTGATGAAGAATCTTATACAATCGTCGGAAGCGCTGAAGCTGATCCGTTTGAAGGGAAAATTTCAAACGACTCGCCGATCGCTAAAAGCCTGCTTGGCAAAAAAGTAGATGATGAAGTCACAGTTCAGACGCCGGGCGGAGAAATGCTCGTGAAAATTGTGAAAATTTCATAATATCCGTTTAGCAAAGAAACACCTCGTCCACAATGTGGGTGAGGTGTTTTTTTATGAAGTTATCGAAACGAATGAAGCTGGCTGTCCTGGCTTTTTTAATCGTGTTTTTTCTGCTTTTGCTGAGGCTCGCGGAAATCCAGCTGTTTTTCACAGAATCATTTTCGAAAAAGAAAATTAATTTAATACAGGAAAGTGTTAATCAGCGGACGGAGGAAGTGCTCATTTCTGACGGCAGAGGATCGTTTTTAGATCGAAACGGCCAAGCGCTGACGGGTACAAGCGAGCCTGCGGTTGTCTTGTTCCCTTTTCTGTTAACGCAGGACTGGCCGATTAAAAAAGTCGCAGAGATTCTCGGCATGTCTGAAGATGATTTGCATCAGACTCTTGCAAAATCGAAAAAACCAGTTATTTTACATCAAAAGAAAATCAAAACACTTTCGAAGGAATCTATCACAAAAATCAATTCTTTGAAATATCCTGGCATTTACGGCGTATATATGGAGAATGAAGACAAGCCCAGTCTTGCCTCGCATACGATAGGCACAACCAATCAAGATCCGGCGCTTCTCCGCAATAAGTATCCAGAAAAGGAAAACCTGCCGATTAAAACGAAAATCGGCACAACTGGTTTAGAACGGACATTTGATGAGTTTTTGCTCCCGGAACAGGACACGAAGCTTTTGTATCATGTGGACGGAAAAGGAAACCCTTTGTTCGGCATGGACGTCAAATATACAGCTGAGGCCAACTCATTTTATCCGCTCCAAGTCAAAACAACGATTGATCAAAGCATTCAAAAAGCGATAGAAGGCATACTAGATGATCAGGGGCTGAAAAAAGGAGGAGCGGTGCTGCTGGACATCGAAAAGAGCAGTGTGTTGGGCATCGTAAGCAAACCGGATGCCGATGTGTCCAGACAAAACACGCTTCAAAATTATATGCTGACGCCAATCTATCCCGGCTCCGTTTTTAAAACTGTGATAGCGGCAGCTGCGATTGAGCATAACGCGGTAAAGCCGAGTCAAACCTTTAATTGTAATTTAAACCTGTACGGCGAACCGGGAGACGACAAAGGAACCCTGTCCTTTGAAGAAAGTTTCGCACAAAGCTGCAATTACACGTTTACAAGTCTTGCCGAACAATTAATGAAGAAAGACCATTCCGTCATTGAAGACATGTCAGAAAAGCTGTCCCTTACAGATCGGGCAGGCTGGGAAGGAAAACTGTACCACGAGTCAGATTTCCGCCAATTCTATAATGAAAAAAGCGGTGTGATTTGGGGGGATGAAAAAGACAAATCAGTCAAAAAAGCAATTGCGCAAACAGCGATCGGGCAGAAAAATGTAAAGGTAACGCCGCTTGAGGTAGCTAATATGATGGCGACAATCGCCCGCGGCGGTGAAAAGCGGCAGGTGAAAATCGCAGAGCAGATTGAATACAAAAACGGCACAACGCTCGTCAAGTTTAAAGATCAGAAGCTTAAAGGAGAAACAATAGACAAATATACGGCACAGCAGCTTCAAAAAATGCTGCGGCGGGTGGTGGAATCTCCTTCCGGAACGGGCAGAAGGTTTCAGGATCTCTCGTATACTGTAGCAGGGAAGTCAGGCACCGCCCAGACAGGCAAGCTTTCAAAAGATAAAGAAACGCTTTATGAAAAATGGTTTGCCGGGTATTTTCCCGCGGATAAGCCGAAATACGCGCTTGTCGTATTGCACATGGATACGCCGGGGGATAAGGCTCTGACAAATTCGGTGTTTTATGATATTGTTAAAAAAGTACACGAAATTGAAATCAATCAGAAATAGAACAACTTCTCAGCACATGGTAAAATATATGCTGAGCCAAGAGGGATAAAGGAGTGCAGAATTATTGAGCAATAATCAATCTCGTTATGAAAACCGTGATAAGCGCAGGAAAGCTAATTTAGTGCTTAACATCTTAATCGCAATCGTATCTATTCTAATTGTTGTAGTAGCAGCCAATCTCTTCATTAACAGTCCTTCTAGCAAAGATGTCAGCAAGGATTCTGAAACGGCGCAAAAACAGGAATCTCCGGCTTCAGGAAAGACGGAAAAGAAATCGGATGAGGATATAAAAGACAGTAAGAAAGATACATCTGACAGCGAAAAGGATTCTGAGAAATCTTCTGACTCAGATTCAGATTCCAAAAAAGATGATTCTTCTAAAAGTGATGACTCTGATTCTGATTCAGACTCAAATTCAGATGACCCGCTTAAAGACGCAAAAGTCACAGAAGGCGGCTCATCAAGTGATGTGGAAAAAACGTATGAAAATCCTGACTGGAAAGCAGTCGGAACTGAGCAGAAGGGCGAGCATGCTGCCACTTATGACTCAAGCTCACAAGACTGGGCTGAGATGCTGAAAGCCATATCATATGCAACCGGTGTTTCAACAGATAACATGACCGTGCTCTGGCTCGGAAATAACGGCAGCCCTCAGGATGCCAAAGGTAAGATTTTAGATAAAACGAGCGGAGAGAAATATCAAGTAACGATTACATGGGTTGATGAAAAAGGCTGGAAGCCGACAAAAGTAGAAAAATTAAAATAAACAAAAGCAGCCGAATCTTTCGGCTGCTTTTGTTTTACACCTCAGCCGCAAAATGAACAACGGCGCTGTAAAAAAATTTTCCGTCTGCCACAGCAGTTTGATGCGAGACAGATTTCACACGCAGCATGATTGCTTTATTGTTTTCAATTTGTGTGTTGATTTTCTTTTCAAGCTCCTGCAATGATGCCGCTTCGAAAAATTCTACTTTGTCTTTAATCAGATCCAATTGAAAATTCATCTTTCGACCCCTCCGCCTTTACAAGTCATATGAAGTATAAGCCTTTTTACGCTGTACGCGCAATATATGACTGGATAAAAAACACAAAGTGTTTTAGTACCTACTTTCAAGAAGATATGGTAAGATAGGAACTGTTCCATCATTAATTCATAGTATGCTTATAGGAATTATAAAATATGGAGTGTGACAACTATGGGACGTGAATTTATCCCTCTTTTTGAGGATTGGGCCGCAACTTACGATCAAACAGTTCAAGGTTTTGATATTCAGTATAAAGAGGCGTTCAGAGGCTATGATGATATTTTGAATGCCATTGTCAGCCGGTCAGGGATTCGTGTATTAGAATTTGGGCCAGGGACCGGCAACTTGACAGCGAAACTGCTTGAAGCGGGGAAATCTGTATTTGGAGTCGAGCCGTCTCCGGCGATGCGCAAGTTAGCATCTGACAAGCTTCGCGGCAGGGCGGAAATTGTTGACGGAGACTTCCTGACATTCCCTGAACCGCCATTTCAGGCTGACACGATTGTCAGTTCATATGCTTTTCATCATTTGACTGACGAAGAAAAACGAGCCGCAATAAAGCAATATGGCAAATACCTTCACATGCATGATAAAATAGTGTTTGCCGATACTGTCTTTGAACACGAGGAAGCGTATAATCAAGCCATTGATAAAGCACGTTCTCAGGGCTTCTATCAGCTGGCGAATGATTTAAAGACAGAGCATTATCCCACATTGGAAACGATGAAAGAGATGTTTACAGCTGAAGGTTTTGCAGTCCAATTCATTCAGCAAAACGACTTCGTGTGGATAATGGAGGCGATCAAACGGTAAAGTGAAGGGAATGTGTATAGATGAAACTAGCAGTCATCGGAGCAATGGAAGAGGAAGTAACCATCCTAAGAAACAAACTGGAAAATGCAAAAACAGAAACGATCGCGCACTGTGAATTTACAACAGGCCAATATGAAGGAACTGAAGTCATTCTTTTAAAATCAGGAATCGGAAAAGTGAATGCTGCGATCAGCACGACACTTCTGCTTGATCGCTACAAGCCTGATTATGTGATTAACACAGGCTCAGCGGGCGGATTTCATCATACACTGAATGTGGGAGACGTCGTCATTTCTACTGACGTTCGCCATCATGATGTAGATGTAACGGCCTTTGATTATGAATACGGACAGGTGCCAGGCCTTCCGGCTGCTTACGCCGCAGATGAAAAGCTGATCAGCATTACTGAAGAAGCGATTTCTGAGCTTGACGGCATTCAAGTTGCAAAAGGAACGATCGCAACAGGTGATTCTTTTATGAATGATCCGAAGCGGGTCGAAGAGGTGCGTGCGAGATTTTCTGATCTGTATGCGGTTGAAATGGAGGCAGCGGCAGTCGCTCAAGTGTGCCACCAGTTTAAAACGCCGTTTGTTGTGATCAGAGCATTATCTGATATCGCAGGAAAAGAATCACATGTATCATTTGACCAATTTTTAGAGCAGGCCGCTGTTCACTCAACAGAGCTTGTGTTAAAAGTGATCAAACGAATTCATTAAAACGGGGGAGTGTTCTCCTCCGTTTTCCCTAAAACAACCTCTATCAAGGAGGAGGACATATATGACAGTTATTACGGACATTACGGAGCTGATTGGGAATACACCGCTTCTCCGCTTGAAGAATTTTGATATTCCTGAAGGAGTGGCTGTATATGCCAAGCTGGAAATGATGAACCCTGGCGGAAGCATAAAAGACAGACTGGGAGATATGCTGATTCGTGACGCCCTGGATTCAGGCAAAGTGAAGCCCGGGGGAGTCATTATAGAGGCAACGGCCGGAAATACAGGTATCGGGCTTGCCCTTAACGCCAGAAAACATGGTTTAAAAGCCATTTTCTGTGTTCCGGAACATTTCAGCAAAGAAAAGCAGCAAATTATGCAGGCGCTAGGAGCGTCAATCGTGCATACGCCGCGTAAAGACGGAATGCAGGGAGCCATTCGAAAAGCGATACAGCTGGAGAGGGAAATTGATAATTCCTATTGTGTTTTGCAATTTAAAAACCGAGTAAATCCATCGACTTACTATAAGACTCTTGGGCCTGAAATATGGAAAGCGCTTGACGGGAATATTCATACGTTTGTCGCGGGGGCAGGATCAGGAGGCACATTCGCGGGAACAGCATCCTTCTTAAAAGAAAAACATCCCGCAGTCAAAACAGTGATTGTCGAACCGGAAGGCTCCATATTAAACGGCGGAGAGCCTCATGCTCATAAAACAGAAGGGATCGGCATGGAGTTTATCCCTGACTATATGGATGAAAGCCATTTTGATGCAATATATACGGTAACAGATGAGAATGCTTTTAGACTTGTTAAAGAAGCGGCTGAAAAAGAGGGCCTGCTGATCGGAAGCTCTTCAGGTGCAGCGCTTTATGCGGCATTGGAGGAAGCGAAAAAATCGTCTGCCGGAACAAATATTGTCACAGTATTCCCAGACAGCAGTGATCGGTATATCAGCAAACATATATACGAAGGAGGCATCTGATATGAAGAAAAAAACATTGATGGTACATGGCGGGATCACAGGTGATGAGAAAACAGGAGCTGTTTCCGTTCCGATATATCAAGTGAGCACGTACAAGCAGCCAAAAGCAGGCCAGCATACCGGCTATGAATATTCAAGAACGGCCAACCCGACAAGAACTGCACTGGAAACGCTTGTGACAGAGCTCGAAGCCGGGGAAGCAGGTTATGCGTTCAGCTCAGGAATGGCTGCAATTACAGCTGTTATGATGCTGTTTAACAGCGGAGACCATGTGGTTTTGACTGATGACGTGTACGGCGGGACATATCGAGTGATGACAAAGGTGCTTAACCGTCTCGGCATTGAATCAACTTTTGTGGATACAAGCAGCAGAGAAGAAGTCGAAAAAGCGATTCGTCCCAATACAAAGGCAATTTATATTGAGACACCGACAAATCCGCTTCTCAAAATCACCGATTTATCACTGATGGCAGATATTGCGAAAAAAGCGGGGGTTCTTCTAATCGTAGACAACACCTTTAATACACCATATTTTCAGCAGCCGCTTACTTTAGGCGCTGATATCGTACTTCACAGTGCGACTAAATATCTCGGCGGGCACAGTGATGTTGTCGGCGGTTTAGTTATTACAGCTTCGAAAGAGCTTGGAGAAGAGCTGCATTTTGTGCAAAATTCAACAGGCGGCGTGCTCGGCCCTCAGGATTCATGGCTGTTAATGAGAGGGATCAAAACACTGGGGCTCAGAATGGAAGCAATCGATCAAAACGCGCGGAAAATCGCAAGCTTTCTTGAGCAGCATCCTGCTGTTCAAACGTTATATTACCCTGGTTCTCCAAACCATCCGGGACATGAGCTTGCGAAATCTCAAGGATCAGGCTTTGGAGGCATGATCTCCTTTGATATTGGCAGTGAAGAGCGAGTGGATGCCTTTTTAGGCAAACTTAAGCTGTTTACAATTGCAGAAAGCCTGGGCGCTGTAGAAAGCTTAATTTCTGTTCCGGCTAGAATGACACATGCTTCTATTCCGAGAGAGCGCCGGCTTGAACTCGGCATTACGGACGGCTTGATCAGAATCTCTGTGGGAATAGAGGATGGGGAGGATTTGCTGGAAGATATCGAGCAGGCTCTTAACATTTTATAACAAATGGATAGATTTACTTTCTCTGTAAGCTGCCAGAGTATATTATAATAGTCGTATACTATGAATCTGGCAGGTGATTCTTTTATGAAGAAGAATAGAATGAAATCATTAAAAGAAGACTACAAGCATTTCGCTTTTACCTTGCTTGCAGTCAGCACTTTTTTATATATAGGCGCGGTTCTTCCTGATCAGGGCTTAACGTTAGGCCAGAAATCAGTTATGTTTATGACGGATTGCGTGTTTTTAGCTGGCGCTTTCTTTTGCGCCGACCGTTCACTTGTATATAAGAAGCGCTTGGAAGAAGCCGACGAATAAAAAAACAGCCATCAACTGATGGCTGTTTTTTGTTATTCTTCCCGCAGCTCTTTTCCCATGCCTTTTAAAAACTGAAGGCCGAAGCCGACTGCTCTGTTAATATCAGGGTCGTTCATCGCTTTTAAAAGATCGAGAATGCCGACTTTCTTGTCTTCTTTTAAAAAGCTTTGCGCCTGTTCGGTTCCCGCCATTACGCTTTCTAAAAGCTTGCCTGTAAACGCAGGATCAGCCTTTGTCAAAGCGCCTCCAGCCGCCATCATCGTGTTGATGAGGTTTGTGACAGGCTCGCGAGATACCTGGCCAAGCGCGATATTGGCGATGTCTTCTTTCGCCCTCAGCATGCTTGCTGCTGCATCAAAGATGCCAAGCTCATTAAGTTCACTCATTAACGTCATGGTTTTCGAGACGGCATCCTCATTTTCCGTCAGCAGCTCCTTCAGCTCCTCGATTTTCTCAAGCTTGATTTGCTCCGCTGTTTTTGTTTCTTTTTTGATCGTTGTAATCGGAGTGGCCATTTTCGTTTCCCCCTTTCATTTAATCAGTCAAATGGACATAACCCGGGCGTTTCCATTTTCTTTCTGCCTCGACGCCGTTTTGCGGATTCCGTTTCTTGTTACGCGGATTTGTTTTAGGAAGCGGTGCGCTTTCGCAGCCTCCAAGCACCTCCATGCGAACCTTCGTCTGTTTGTAAGCAGGCGTGTTCGTGCGTTTATCAGCCGCAGGCCCTGTCAGGAAGTTAATCGCTGAATCCTTGTCTGTCGAGTTCATCGGCAGGTAGAGTTCATTTTTTCGCACACGGTCAGTAATGAGCGCATTTAATTTAACAGCTCCGAACGGAGAAACGAGGCGAACCAGTGAACCGTCACAAATGCCGCGCTCCTGTGCAAGCTCCGGTGATACTTCGACGAATACATTCGGCACTTTGGATTGAATGCCTTTCGATTTATTTGTCATATTTCCTTCATGGAAATGCTCAAGCATCCGGCCGTTATTGATGTGAAGATCATATTCCTCAGGGAAAGCGGCAGGTTCAGTCCAATCAGACAGTGCAAAACGGGCTTTCTTGTCTGGGAAATTAAATCCGTCTTCATACAGAAGCGGCGTGCTTTCACCTGTGAAGCTGCCCCATAGGAAGGTGTTCCAGCCTTCAAGCACCTCATAGCTGGCTTTTCCAAATAGAGGAGAAAGACTCGCCATTTCAGAGAAAATGTCGCTTGGATGGCTGTAGCTCCATCCGGCTCCTAAGCGGTTTGCCACCTCTTGAATAATCCACCAATCCGGTTTCGCGTCTCCAAGTGTCGGAAGCGCTTGATACAATCGCTGCACACGGCGCTCTGTATTGGTAAACGTTCCATCTTTCTCAAGAGATGGAGTGGCAGGCAAGACGACATCGGCATATTGAGCCGTTCTCGACAGGAAAATGTCCTGAACCACGAAGAAATCAAGGCTTGATAAAATATCATGCACATGGTTCGCATTCGAATCGACCAGTGCCATATCTTCACCAACAAGGTACATGGCCTTCATCTTGCCTTCTTCAATGGAATGAAGCATTTGAATATTGTCTAAACCTGGTTTTCCTTCAATCTCCACACCATAAGCCTTTTCAAATTTGGCGCGTGCTTCGTCATCTGTAATATGCTGATATCCCGGAAGCCAGCCTGGCAATGTCCCCATATCGCAAGCGCCTTGAACGTTATTGTGGCCGCGCAGTGGATAAGCGCCGGCACCCGGACGGCGGTAGTTGCCTGTTGCCAGAAGCAGGTTCGAAATCGCTGCTGACGTATCAGAGCCGCCCGTATTTTGAGTAACACCCATTCCCCAAAGAACACAAGTGCCGTCAGCGTCACGAATCATTTCGGCAATTCGAATGATGTTTTCTTTAGAAAGGCCTGTGATGCGTTCCGCATAATCAAGCGTATAGGTTTTAAGCGTTTCTTTATAATCTTCAAAGTAATTCACGTTCTCATCAATAAACGCTTGATCATGCCAGCCTTGGTCGATCATATATTTCGTAACGGCCATCAGCCATACTTGGTCTGTACCTTGTTTAGGACTGATGAACAGATCAGACCGCTCAGCCATCTCATTTTTCCGCAGGTCGGCAACGATTAATTTTTGTCCATGGAGCTTGTGTGCACGTTTGACCCGTGTTGCAAGCACCGGATGTCCTTCAGCCGGATTGGCGCCGACGATGATGACGAGTCCGGCCTTGGCAATATCTTTAATCGTGCCGGCGTCACCGCCCATGCCGACCGTACGGAACAACCCGTCTGTAGCAGGAGACTGACAGTAGCGAGAGCAGTTATCGACGTTATTTGTTTCAAATACCTGACGCGCTAATTTTTGGATGACATAGTTTTCTTCATTCGTAATTTTAGAAGAAGAAATGAATCCGACAGAGCCTTTGCCGTATGTTTCTTTAATTGCACCTAATCTGCTTGCGACTAAATCGAGGGCTTCTTCCCAAGATGATTCAACAAAAGCCCCGTTTTTACGGATTAAAGGCTTTGTGATCCGCTCTTCAGAATTGACGAAATCCCAGCCGAATTTCCCTTTGACACATGTAGAAATCGCGTTAACAGGAGCGTCGGAAACAGGCTGGATTTTTAAAATATCCCGTCCTTTTGTCCATACTTCAAAGGAACAGCCGACACCGCAGAACGTACATACCGTTTTTGTTTTTTTCGTTCTTGTTTCACGCATTGCCGCTTCAACTTCAGAAATGGCAAAAATGCTGCTGTACCCCGGTTCAACATTTTTGACAAGGTCAATCATTGGTTCCATGACATCCTGCTTGATGCCCGTCATAAAGCCAGCCTGGCCAAGCATTGATTTTTCCATCAGTGCATTACACGGACAAACCGTGACACATTGGCCGCAGCTGACACAAGAAGATTCATTGATTGAAACTCCTTCATCCCAAATAACCCGCGGACGTTCGCGTTCCCAGTCGATAGAGAGTGTTTCATTGACTTGAAGGTTCTGACACACCTCAACACACTGGCCGCAGGCGATGCATTGGTTTGGATCATATCGGTAAAACGGGTGAGACATATCAACCGCACAAGAAGGATCTTCTTTTGGCGTATAAGGGTATTTTTGATGCTCGATCCCCATCATTTCCGCTGTATTATGCAGTGTACAGTTCCCATTGTTATTATCGCAAACTGTACAATACAGCAAATGATTTTCAAGAAGGCGGTCCATTGCTTCGGTTTGTGCCTCTTTCACCCGATTTCCCGAAAGATCAATTGACATTCCGTTTTCAGCGACCGTAGAGCATGAACGAACCAGCTTGCCGTCTGCCTCTACAATGCATGTATCGCATGTTTGAATCGGATCAACCTCTGGGACGTGGCAGATTTGCGGATACTCAATCCCATTTTCATTTAAAATATCTAAAATTGTGGCCCCTGCTCGTGCTTGAATTTCTGTTCCGTCAACGCGGACACTGATCGACTTATCGTCCATCATATTCATATTCCCCTCCATCTTTCTTTCAAGAAGTCAAAAAAGCCATGTATAGATACACCTGTCTTTCATTCACAGAAGGTGTAAACACACATGGCGGAATAGTTCACTAGCAAGTCTTACTAACAGACCAATCCTGGATTTTTATAAACCGATAGACTCATAACAAGATCCTATTACAAATCCATCAACACTGCTTTTATTATAAAGTGATATTTATTATAATACAATATGACAGGAAAATTTTAACCAAGTGAAATGTCCTGAGGGGAACCGGGAACGGCCTTTTTTAAGGCAAAATCGGAAGGGGTAATCAGCATGTCAAAGAAAATTCATGAGTTCAATGATATTATTCGAAAACTTCGCAAGGAATTGTTCGGCAAAGGACCTGAACGGATTCACACGGTATTTGTAGATAATATGGCTGTGTCGACGCTCTACGGCAACCTGAGCGCGAGCGAGCAGTTTATCGCCCGCACGCCTGAGGGAAGAGAAATGGTACATGCGGCCCGGACAAGCCTGATTCAAGACCTTTACTCTAAAAAAACGCCGGAAGGAATGGAGGAGCTGATCGGGGCTAAGCTTGTTCATTTGTTTTCTGATATCAAAATTGAAGAAAATATCGCCGTATCTGTTTTTGTCTTTGACCGAAAAATTGACGACCAAAAAGAAGTCCTTTTTAACTAGCATATTTGCCATTGACACAAAATTGTCACATTTGATATGATGTTTTTACTGCAGTTATAGAAGGACAAAAGCAATGGAATGTATGCACGAACTGTATATATTCTCTATCAATATCTTAATTCTGCTTGATGTTGTTGTATGGGTATGCACACAAGTTAGGCAGCATTCAAACACCTGATTGATACAGGTTATTTGAGTGCTGCCTTTTTTGATGCTTTTCTTTTATAACTGTAAAAATGGAGAAACAATGGGGGCGTATTTAGTATGGGTTTTCGGAAACCGGATGAAATAGCAGAAGCAGCAATTGAAGCAGGGATGAAAAAGGTAAAGCTTCCGCTGCTGTCTCTCTTGGTGCTGGGGTTTTTAGGCGGTGCCTTTATCGCACTCGGTTATTTGCTTGATATCAGGGTGATCGGCGATCTTCCGAAAGAATGGGGAAGCATGTCCAGTTTTATCGGGGCTGCGGTATTTCCTGTAGGACTGATACTTGTGGTTCTTGCAGGGGCTGAGCTGATTACAGGAAATATGATGTCAGTGGCAATGGCGTTATTTTCGAGAAAAATATCACTAAAGGAATTGGCGGTTAATTGGGTGATCGTCACCATTATGAATCTGATCGGCGCTTTGTTTGTTGCTTACTTTTTCGGCCATCTTGTCGGCTTAACCGAAACGGGGCCATATTTGGATAAGACGATCGCTGTTGCACAAGGCAAGCTTGATATGAGCTTTGGCAAGGTTCTCGTTTCCGGCATCGGCTGTAACTGGCTGGTGTGTCTTGCAGTTTGGCTTTCCTTCGGTGCTCAAGATGGCGCAGGGAAAATTTTTGGCATCTGGTTCCCTGTCATGGCCTTTGTGGCAATCGGATTTCAGCACGTTGTCGCCAACATGTTTGTGATTCCGGCTGCCATTTTTGCAGGCTCGTTTACGTGGGGGCAGTTTATCGGAAACCTCATTCCGGCTTTTATCGGCAATGTTATTGGAGGAGCAGTGTTTGTCGGATTCATCTATTTTATCGCATATCATAAGAAAGACTGCTCCAGAAAAGAAATGAAACAGGTATCATAAACAAGGGACAAAGACCTCGATGAATCACACAATTTACGTCCATTTTTAGAAAAAGATGTTTACAAAATGGAATTTTGTGGATATACTTACAAAGTAAGAAAAAAAGCAAAGGAGGCTGAATCAAAATGACAATGCGACAACGACGCAGACCAGTTAATGGCTCACGCAATGTACAAAGAATTTGTAATGGTTTATTCAGCCTGTGGAAGAGTCCGTGTCCTTCCTTAACCGATGCTTATCGCACGCATTAAATTCGGAATCGTCGGACATACGCAACTCCCCGCAGGCAGTAGAGACATGGGTGTCTTCTTTTGTCTGCGGTTTTTATGTGCCCGCAGCAGGGAGATGCCGCGGGTTATTTCGCTTGGGGCGGACTTTGAAAGGGGGTGAGCGATATGACGATTAACCTATTCTTTTTGACTTTAACGATTAACAAGCGGTTTAAAAGCCCGGAAGAGTTCGAACAAGAACAGCAGATCGAGCAGATTTATGATGAAATGAAAGAATCTCAGCTGAAACATCTTTATTTGACAAACTGGCGCTAATAAAAGGAAACAAAATACAGAAGGGAGAGATGACAAATGCTTAAAATGGAACTATTGATGCATTATACGATGGAGAAGGACCAAGTTTAGCGAATGAAGCTGTCAAGGAAATGCCGTCCTGCATATCATAAAAAAAGCAGCACTTTATGTAAGGGCAGGTGATGGCATGATGAACTTTCAACAAAAAAGGCTGCCGTCGATAGGTCATGGTTATGCATCCATGCCGCATTCCTTCAAACACGGCTATGGCAATCCATTCCGTCAGCAGAGACTGGCGGCGATGCAGCAGCAAAGGATGTATATGTTCCCATATCATTGGCATTAAAAAGCGGGCGGAAAACATTTTGTTTTCTGCCTTTTTTTGCGGGAAAAAATGAAAATGTTCAGTTCTGTTGAAACATTTCTAAACACATTGCCGTCTAGTTGATATCTTCATTCTGTATAAGAAATGAAGCGATGTTTATTTTTTCAATATAATAAATAAGCACAGGAAACCAAAAGCAGGTGTTTAAAATGCTAGAAAACAAACTTTATAAACGAGCGAACCTATTGAAATTATTTTCTGGGAAATATAAGAAAACTAAAATAATTGAGCATATGATGATTGATTCTATAGACATACAAGAAAATGACAGAATTTTAGAAATTGGAACCGGAAACGGCTCTGTCTTTAAGACAATAACGGAAAAACTAGAAAAGGGAAGCATAAAAAGCATCGACTCTTCTAAGCGAAAAGTAAGACAGGTATCTCGTGCAATCCAAAAGCAAAAGAAAACAGATCAAGGGGGAATTTTCCATGGTCATCCGGAAAGGATCCCCTTTGAAGACCGTACCTTCAATAAAGTATTTTCTTTACATACGGTTCAGGCTTGTACTGATGTCAGGCTCGCATTAAGAGAGATTTATCGAGTGCTTCAAATTGACGGCCGATTTTACATCAGTATTGATAATAATGCAGAAAAAAACGAGAAAAAATATATTCAATTGCTGCAAGATCAGCATTTTAGAGACATTTCTGTCATCAGACGCGATTCGTGCCTTTGTATTGTCGCTGTTAAATAAAAAATTTCTCGGGAAATATATCCAGACTTCTGACATTCAGGGATTTGGGTATATTTTCTTAATTTTATATTTTTTGCATAGCATTTATATTAAAAAAAGTTTTTTTCATATAAACTATAAACATAAGAATGGGTAAGAGGTGATTCGAGACAGAGTGGATATCATTTATGAACAAACGGAATGAATGTTCATTCCTAAATGAATCGGAGGTTTTAAGTTTACATGGCATCCGCACTTATCAGTAAATACGATTTGATCATGAAGGCATCGCTCTCGCTTTTTACGGAAAGAGGATTTGATGCCACCACCATCCCAATGATAGCAAAAAGAGCTGAAGTTGGTACAGGCACGATTTATCGCTACTTTGACAGCAAAGAAACACTCGTCAATGTTTTGTTTCAAGAAAGCATTCAGCGTTTTTCAGAAAAGGTAAAGCGAAATTATTCTGAAATGCCTGTCAGAGAGGGCTTTCGCCACATATTTTGCTGTCTCGTTCAATTTACGAAGGAGAGCGACTACGCGCTGTTTTTTCTTGAAACGAAAAAGGATGCTCACTATTTAAATGAAACAAGCAAAAAAATGATAGAAAACCTGACTCAAATGCTTGACGATTTCTTTAACAAGGGAAAAACAGAAGGAGTGATCCGCTCCTTGCCCTCCAATGTATTAATTGCGATTGTATTAGGCGCATTTCTCAAGTTGTATCAGCTTGTGCAACAAGGTGATATAGAGATGAATGCTGATTTGATTTCTGAATTGGAGCAGTGCTGCTGGGACGCGATTAAACTTCATTCATTGACTTCAGAAGAATAAAGAAAGGAAGATGTTTATGAAACAGGCAAGTGCAATACCTCAGCCGAAAACATACGGACCTTTAAAAAACCTCCCGCATTTGGAAAAGGAACAGCTTTCCCAATCCTTATGGCGGATTGCTGATGAGTTAGGGCCGATTTTCCGTTTCGATTTTCCTGGTGTATCCGGCGTTTTCGTATCAGGCCATGAACTCGTTGCTGAAGTGTGTGACGAGAGCCGATTTGACAAAAACCTTGGAAAAGGCTTGCTGAAAGTGCGTGAGTTCGGAGGAGACGGATTGTTTACAAGCTGGACGCACGAGCCGAATTGGCAGAAAGCCCATCGTATTCTGCTGCCGAGCTTCAGTCAAAAAGCAATGAAAGGCTATCATTCTATGATGCTGGATATCGCGACACAGCTGATTCAAAAATGGAGCCGGCTGAATCCGAATGAAGAAATTGACGTGGCGGACGATATGACCCGCCTGACGCTTGATACCATCGGGTTATGCGGATTTAACTATCGGTTTAACAGCTTTTACCGTGATACGCAGCATCCGTTTATCACCAGCATGCTCCGGGCTTTAAAAGAGGGAATGAACCAAACAAAAAGGCTGGGCCTGCAGGATAAGATGATGGTCAAAACGAGACAGCAGTTCCAAAAGGATATCGAAGTGATGAATTCGCTGGTTGACAGAATTATAGCAGAACGAAAAGCAAACCCGGACCAAAACATTAAGGATCTGTTATCGCTCATGCTTTATGCGAAAGATCCTGTAACGGGTGAGACACTGGATGATGAAAACATCAGATATCAAATCATCACGTTTTTAATCGCAGGCCATGAAACAACGAGCGGCTTGCTTTCCTTTGCGATTTACTGTCTGCTTAAACATCCGGAAAAACTTAAAAAAGCTCAAGTGGAAGCCGATCGCGTGTTAACGGAAGACACGCCTGAATATAAACACATTCAGCAGCTGAAATATGTTCGGATGGTTCTCAATGAAACGCTTAGGCTGTATCCGACAGCGCCCGCTTTTTCTCTTTATGCCAAGGAGGATACAGTTTTAGGCGGCGAATACCCTATCAGTAAAGGACAGCCCGTCTCCGTCTTGATCCCAAAACTTCACAGAGATCAAAACGCTTGGGGTGAAGATGCAGAAGATTTTCGTCCGGAACGGTTTGAGAACCCTGAGAGTATTCCTCACCATGCGTATAAACCGTTTGGAAACGGCCAGCGGGCATGTATCGGGATGCAGTTTGCGCTTCAAGAAGCGACAATGGTTCTCGGACTTGTATTAAAGCACTTTGAATTGATGAATCACACTGGTTACGAGCTCAAAATCAAAGAGGCATTAACAATTAAACCGGATGATTTTAAAATTACAGTGAAACCAAGGAAAACGGTCCAAATGAATGTTCAGAAAAAAGAACAGACTGGCACCGTGCACGAAACGAAGGAAAACGAGACAAAACCTAAACACGGCACACCTTTACTCGTTCTTTACGGTTCAAACCTCGGCACCGCAGAAGGCATGGCAGGTGAATTGGCAGCTTACGGGCGCCGGCTCGGCTTTACAGCGGAAACTGCACCTCTTGATGATTACATTGGAAAACTCCCCGACCAAGGCGCTGTTGTCATTGTGACTGCCTCATATAACGGGGCGCCGCCTGATAATGCTGCTGGCTTTGTCGAGTGGCTGGGAGAGTTGGAGGAAGGTCAATTAAAGGGTGTTTCCTATGCGGTATTCGGCTGCGGAAACCGGAGCTGGGCCAGCACGTATCAGCGAATTCCTCGCCTTATCGATGACATGATGGCATCAAAAGGAGCATCACGATTGACATCCATTGGGGAAGGCGATGCGGCCGATGACTTTGAAAGCCATCGCGAGTCTTGGGAGAACCGCTTTTGGAAGGAAACAATGGAAGCCTTTCACGTGAATGAAATAACCGAGAAAGAAACGAAGCCGTCACTATCCATTACATTCCTCAGTGAAGCAACTGAGACACCGCTTGCTAAAGCGTATGGCGCGTTTGAAGGTATCGTTCTTGAAAATCATGAGCTTCAGACAGCAAGCAGTTTGCGTTCGACGCGTCATATAGAATTGGAGCTCCCTGACTCAAAAACGTATAAAGAAGGCGACCACATCGGAATATTGCCGAAAAACAGCCAAGAGCTGGTTCAACGGGTTCTCAACCGATTCGATTTGCAGCCGCAAGATGTGATAAAAATGAACGGCAGCCCGCATATGGCTCACCTTCCGCTGGATCGGCCGATCAGAGTGATGGAGTTATTATCATCTTACGTAGAGCTGCAGGATTCTGCTTCAAGGCTTCAGCTTCGTGAGCTGGCTTCATATACAGTATGCCCGCCTCATAAAAAAGAGCTGGAATTACTTATATCGAGTGATGAAATGTACAAGGAACATGTTCTGAGAAAACGTGTGACAATGCTGGATCTGTTAGAGGACTATCCGGCCTGTGAAATGCCGTTTGAACGGTTTTTAGAGCTTTTGCCATCACTAAAGCCAAGATATTATTCAATTTCAAGCTCACCGAAGGTCAAAGCAAATAGGGTCAGTATGACGGTGGGAGTTGTAAAGGCCTCAGCTTGGAGCGGACGCGGGGAATATAAGGGCGTTGCATCCAATTACTTAGCCGGACTCCGTCAAGGTGATACGGTTGCCTGTTTCATTCGGACACCGCAATCTGGATTCCAGCTGCCTGATGATCTCCAAACTCCGCTGATTATGGTGGGACCGGGTACAGGAATTGCGCCATTCAGAGGTTTCATCCAGGCCAGATCCGTTCTGAAGAAGGAAGGAAGTGCGCTTGGCGAAGCTCATTTATACTTCGGATGCCGGCGTCCTGATCATGACGATCTTTATAAAGAAGAGCTTGACCAGGCGGAAAAAGCCGGTTTGGTAACAGTCCATCGATGCTATTCACGAATGGAAGACGAACCAAAAGTATATGTTCAGCACTTACTAAAACAAGATGCACAGAAATTAATTTCACTGATCGAAAAAGGTGCGCACGTTTATATATGCGGCGATGGTGCACAAATGGCTCCTGAAGTAGAGAACACACTGCGTGCGGCTTATGAAGCTGACAAAGGAGCAAGTCAGGAAGCGTCAGCAGAATGGCTGAAGAAGCTGCAAGATCAAAAACGTTATGTAAAAGATGTATGGACTGGAATGTAAGTAAAAATAAATCCCGCCAGAGATGGCGGGATTGCTTTAGCATGTGAAAAACCGGCACGATATTGAAATCTACTGAAAAGGATGTTATAGGGAGTATCGCGCCGGCCTTGTTATTATTATCGTCCGAAAGATATAAAACTTTAGGTTTTTTTCTGGTTTTTTATAAATAAATAGTTATAAAGTTATATATTTGTATCTTGGAGTTTAATTTTCTAGAAACTTAATCAAGCGTTTTTTCCTTTTTATTCTTGCATCTCATCATGCCGTTTGAGTTAGACTGTCCGATTTGAGACTATGCATTTGAATGCCCCGCAGGTTTCAGTCTGTTCGCTTCCTCACACTTCATGCTAGTCAGAGGATGTTCCATGATGATATAGACGCTCAAGATGTTTTCTGTAATGAAAATCATGAACCAAACGAATCGTCGGTCTGATTAAAAGCAGGAAGCTGCCAACCGCAAACAGCCATATCCCTGCAGACATTAATTCATCGTAAAAGAAGAAAAAGCTGCCGATGAAAAATAAAAAGCCAATGATAAAATCGTTTACTGTATAGAGAACTTTATATCGTTTTTTGAAAAAAAGCTCGTATCGATTTATTTGCTTTTTCATCTCTTTTTCTGCATTAGCTTCCACGATGATCCCTCCATTCTATATTTGCTTACCCTCACGTAAACGATAGGTAAACATAAGAGCTTCACAGCTAGATATAAAAATGATGAGGACCATATATAGGTCAGCCATTTCTCAAGTTAGGAAGGGCGGTAGTTTGTGAGTTTTCTTATACCTATTTATTAACATAAATTTAAAAATGTTGTAATATAAATGGATCATAAACGAAGGGGGTGGCAATATGAATAAAGAATCGAAGGTTATTATCGTATTAGGTGAATTTGAGAACGAAGCGGAAGGAATAATTTTAGAATGCAGAATATAAATTTCCAATAGATTAGGTTTTATGCCTGGTCCATGTCATCAATGTGAACGGCAATTCTTTTTTAAAAGCAATTTGCTGCACGCAGCTGGAATTGATCCATCGCAAAAAAAAGAGGTCTAAGCAGGACCTCTTTTTTGCTAATCTATTTTATTGCCCGAACGATAAGAGCGGTTAAAGCTTCAGCCCCTTGGGGAACCAAGTGTACGCCGTCAGGGGTGAAATACTCCGGATGCTGGAGAGCTTCTGTATGCCAGTCAACCAACGTAATATTGTTATGCGTGTTAGCCTGCTGCCGCAAAGATTCATTCACCTTGCTTTCCCATTGCCGGGGAACCCGCGTATTGACAAGATAGATATGAGCTTTTGAGAAAGATGTAAGCAATTGATCGATTTGGCTGTTTGTAAAGTAGCCATTGGTTCCCAGCTCAATGATGACAGCTTTATTCGGCTGATTAAAAGACTTGTATTCCTGTGTCAGTTCTAAAGCTTGAGACATTTGTCTTCCCACCTTCCCATCAATTGTGACATGTGAAAGAGACTGACGGAGGCTGGAGGCGCTATCAAGCATAACGGAATCCCCTATAGCTAATACTTCTTTATCAGCAGCTGCCGGTTCTTTCTGAGATTTTTCGTCCTTTTTTTTCTTAGTCTCCTGTCCTTTTGCGCTCGTTTCCTCTTGATCTTTAGTTGAGGCTGTTGTTTTTTGTTTGGATTTGTTTTCTCCGTCTTTATCGGATGCTGCCATCTTTCTATGCTCTGACGTCTGGTTTGTGTCAGCGCTTGTTTCTTGTGAGCTATACGTCCATTGCGGATGTTTTTTCTCTCCGGCTACCCCTGACAGTCCCCCTGCAAAAATAAGTATAGCGAGAATGACGAAGCCAATTGACATTTTGCTGATGACAGATGTCGTTTTCCATTCTCGAATTCTATGAATAAAAGCCCGGCGGAAAAATGACTTAAACCCCTCTGTCCGTATCGGCTTTTCAATGAAATGATAGGAAAGCTCGGCGAGTATAAATGTAACGATGATCTTTAGCGCGATATGCCAAAAAACAGGGTTTCCGATTTCTTGAACCGGCGTGCTTAACACAATAACAGGGTAGTGCCAAAGATAAATACCGTAAGACCTCGTTCCAAGCCAACGAAGAGGCCTCCATGAAAGCAGAATGCCCAAAAAGCTGCTCGGATGGGATACACATGCAATAAGGACCGCTGCGGTAATGCTTATTAAAAACATTCCGCCTCTGTAAAGAAAAGGTTCGTATTCATCTGTAAAATAGACACACAAAACTAAAATACAAAACGCCGATAGTTCTGTGCCATGCAAAAGGCGCTTCAGTTTGCATGGCAGCCTGTTGGAAGACAGCCTTTTCATCGGCCATATCAGAGCCAGAGCACATCCTATGAGAAGTTCAAACGAACGAGTATCTGTGCCGTAGTACACGCGACTCGGATCTCCGCCGGGTTCATACAGTACGCTCATCATCACGGCTGAACAGAGCGCAAGCAACGACACCGCTGCCGCCAGTTTCGCACGGTTTTTAAATATGTACATTCCAGCAACCAAGAACATCGGCCATACAATATAAAATTGCTCTTCAATTGCCAATGACCAAAGGTTTTTAAGCGGTGACGGGGATCCGAAGCTATCAAAATACGAGAGTTTATGAAAAATAAACCACCAATTACTCATGTAAAAGAGAGAAGAGATGGCATCTCCGCGCACAGTGTGCAAAAGTTCCCGGTTGCATACGACGACCCAAATAACAGCGGAAATGATCATAAGGTAAGCCGCTGGCAGAAGCCGCCGAATTCGGCGCACCCAAAAGTCCCGAAAATCAAGGCTGATATCATTTCCATGTGCCGGCAGTATAATAGATGTAATTAAATAGCCTGATAATACAAAAAAGATATCAACTCCAATGAAACCACCGTTAGCCCAATTGAAGTTTAGGTGATAGGCGATAACTGCCAGGACGGCAAAAGCCCGAAGGCCATCGAGTCCAGTGATGTAGCGGTGATGCTGTGTTTTGTGATACATGGTATTCCTCCAATAATGTGCAGATATTCTCGTTGTTTTGGCTGCAAGGTTACGCCTTTTTGATATTTGTCAGGTCCCTTTGCGAAAGGGAAAACACCCATGACAGATGATGACATGGATGTTTTTCTGTTATCGAACATAACGTTCTCCCATGAGCAGATTTGAGATGACGCTGGTTGGAATTTTAAACTCTGTAACGCCCATATAGCCGGGGGCAACTTCATATTCATCAAATGAAATCACAAGTTTATGGTCTTCTGTAATATAAAACGTTTGATCAGGCTGAATGTGTTTGAATGGTTCTGCATCCTCGTCAGTGACCCAATAGATTTTATTTGGATCTTCCTTCATTTGCTGTTTCATTTGTTCTTTGATGTTTTGGCTGATGACTTTGATATAGCGGTCATCTTTAAATAAGCTTTTTAATGTAAGTAAGATATCATTCTTTTTGTCAATTGTGATATAACGGCTTTGTGTGTAAGATGATGCTTGTGTTTTTTCAATATCACGCCGAATAGAAATTAAATCTGGCGTGTCTGTTACTGTCTCGTAATCACTGTAGATGCTGAGATGTCCTTTTTTATTTTTGGATGTGGACTGTATAAATTCTTTATACATCTGCTTGCTTTCTTTCAAATATTTCTGGTTGATGCTGTTTTCAAGCTCTTTATTAGAAAGTCCCGACAGAGCAGGCGTTTTGACATCAATGCTTGATTCATCTTTCTCTTCTTTGATCTCAATAAAAGTGATGGCTTTGACGATCTTGCCGATGACAGGGATTTTTGACATAGCTTGAGCTGCATCTGGGTTGATGTTGACAAGTGCAGTGAATAAAATAGCTGCCGCGACAGCTGCTGATGTCGGCCACATGACGATTCTTTTCTTTTTTGGTTTTTGCTGAAGGGCTTTTTCGACAATGATATCCAGTTCTTTAGGAATCTGGACATTTTTATATTCTTCTTTTAATTGCTGTAATCTCTTATCCATTAAGAATCCTCCTTCGTCAACTGAATGCGCATCAGCTTCAATGCTCTGTAAAGGCGCGTTTTGACGGTATTCAAATTTTCCCCTGTAATTTCCGCAATTTCTTCTAGTTTGAGGTCTTCAAAAAAACGCAAAATAATAATTGTTTTATAGTGGGACGGCAATTCGTCGAGCGCTTCATGAAGATCAGTGTCCTTATAGTGATCTTCCTTTCCTGAGCTTAAAAACTCAATCGTTTCGTCATCCATCACCTTTAACTTTTTTTGTTTTCGCAAAAAATCAATAGCTGTACGTACTAAGATTTTATAAAACCAGCTTTTTATCGTCTCAGGGTTTCTGACCGTTTCAACTGAGCTGAGCGCTTTTTTTATAGATTCCTGAATAATATCTAATGCGTCATCTTGATTTTTCACATAACTGAAGGCTAATCTGTAGAAATCTTGCTTATGGTCAGTTATACACGTGACAAGCAACGCTTTTATTGTTTGTTTTTTCTTCATTGCAATAAAGGGCTCCTTTTTGAATATACGTATATCGTAGGATGTTACCTAGGATAGACGGGGCAGTTTGAAAAATAGTTTGCGCAGATATTATTTTTTTAAAAAAAGTGATCAGGAGCGGGAGGGGAGGATCAATTGCTTAAAAATAAACGGAAAAGACCCTATTAATGGGGAGTTCATAAAAAAACATGACTTGTTGATACAAGCCATGTTTTTTGGTTACATGGTATACAGGAAATATCATGTGTTCTATTCCAAGTAATGTTTTTTAAAATCTGAGTGGATTGAAAATTTGCGTCGTAACTGGATGAGGTTTTTTCCAAAACTTTCTTCTAAAAGCCCTCTATGCTTCTTCATAATTTCCATGAGATACAGATCATGAATGATCACTTCTGTAATAGGCATGACTAAACCTACATGCATCGTCCATGCAGCACGGCTATCGTTGCCAAGAGAGACAATACCTGCTACTACTTCTGAATCATCTCCGCTATATACAAGCCACCGTCCGTCATACTCTTCTGTAATTTCACTGCTCATATCATGAAGGTACACATTAGCAAAATCAGATGCGATATCTCCGTAGGCAATAATGGTGACAATGACACCTTTATTTGCCGCCTGTCTCAGCTCTGATTCCACCTCTTTGAAATCCTCTTTCCAGATCTCCAAGAGGATTCTTTTTTTTGCTGATAATATACAAGCCTTCACCTTTTCAAGAATTTCACTGCGTCCGGTGATATTCCAGATATTTTCCCGGTCATTTGCGGTCTGTTCGAATTTTTCAAAGTATTTTTCAGCCTGGTCAAAATTCTCTTCCGCTTTGAGCCGTCGGTTTTTAATCAGTTCTTTAGCGGGTACAGGGACATACTGAGGCGTGTTTCCGTGGCTTACAAAAACATCTCCTCTTAAGACTAAGCTTTCCAAGACTTCATATATTTTTGAACGAGGCACGCCGGAATTTTTGGCTACCGCATAACCGGTTAAAGGCGATTCTTGCAATAATGCCAGATAAGCTTTTGATTCATATTCGGTAAAATTGAGGTTTTTTAAAATGTCTAACATATTTTCCTTCATACATCCTCCAATATAAAGAGCAGTCGCTGCCTTTGTAATCGCTATTTTAACAAACCATATTGATTTTTTCCAAACGTATTGATACACTTTTTATAGGGAGTTACTTTAGTAGTCACTATATGTTAAGGGGATTCATTTAAAGGGGGAAAGAACATGCACAGCTTACTCGCATACATACCGATCGCTGCCATGATGGTTATCATTCCAGGAGCAGATACGATGCTTGTTATGAAAAATACCCTTAGGTATGGCGCAAAGGCTGGCCGATATAATATTCTCGGATTGGCAACGGGACTTTCTTTTTGGACGGTTATTGCCATTCTAGGTTTATCAATGGTCATTGCCAAGTCGGTGATTCTTTTTACAACAATCAAATATTTGGGAGCAGCATACTTAATTTATTTAGGGATAAAAAGTTTTTTTGCAAAAAATATGTTTTCTTTAGACGACATGCAAGCTCAAGCAAAAACCGCAGCAATTTCTCCGAAACGACACTATAAATCTTCCTTTATGCAAGGGTCACTCAGTAACATTCTCAATCCCAAAACGGTTTTGGTCTATGTCACGATCATGCCCCAATTCATTAATTTGAAGGGAAATGTAAACCAGCAGCTCATTATTTTAGCTTCAATTCTCACCCTATTAGCGGTGTTATGGTTCCTCTTTCTCGTTTATATCATTGATTACGCAAAAAAATGGATGAAAAATCCCAAGTTCCAGAAAGCTTTTCAAAAAATAACGGGAATCATATTAGTTGGGTTTGGTATTAAAACTGGTTTAAATTGATGTCACGGCCACTTATCAAAAGACTCCGTTCATATTTTGAACGGAGTCTTTTGATAAATATGGAGATTAAATCACGGAGGCAGGTATGTTTTTATCTTCAGCATACGTTTATTTGGAGACATTTGTACGGGAAAAGATCATGACACTAAATGAGCGGGATCGTAAAACATGGAATATCCAGTGCCTCGCAGCACACAAAAAAGACAAGGGATAAACAACTCCCTTGTCTTTTTTATGATTTCACTTAGTATGACGAACTTTATAAGCAATCATCAATAAGAGAAACCAAACTGGAGTGACAAATAGGGAAACACGCGTATCTTTCGCGAGTGCCAGCACAACCAGTATGAACACCAGGAAAGCCAGTGTTACGTAATTGGATAATGGAAAAAGCGGCATTTTAAATGTATTCACCTTTGCTGCATCCGGTCTTGTTTTCCGGTATTTCAAATGGCAAATCACAATAATGCCCCAAATAAAGATGAAGCATATAGTAGAAACACTTGTGATCAGCGTAAAGACTTGCTCTGGCATTACATAGTTCAGAATAACACCAATAAGAATGGCAATGGCTGAAAAGAACAATGCATTGCTTGGTACATTTGAGGCAGTCAGCTTTTGCAATGGGTCAGGTGCATGATGATCCTTGGCAAGCGAGTATACCATCCGGCTTGTACTAAATAAAGCACTATTGCCAGCTGAAGCAGCAGATGTCAGTACAACAAAATTAATGATGCTGGCGGCTGCTGTGATACCGACCGCTGAGAATACTTGAACAAATGGGCTTTCAGCAGGATTAATGATATTCCATGGATAAATACTCATAATCACAAGAAGAGCGCCAATATAAAAAAGCAAAATTCGAATAGGGATATTGTTAATTGCTTTAGGGATTACTTTTTCTGGGTTTTCTGCTTCGCCTGCAGTAAGCCCCACAAGTTCAATGCCCGTAAATGCAAACACGACCATCTGGAATGAGAGGATAAATCCATGTAAACCATTTGGAAACATGCCGCCGTGACTCCAAAGATTCGTGAAGGAGGCTATGCTTGACTGTGTGGAAAATCCTTTTATGATCAAGACAATACCGATAACAATCAGTGCCAGTATTGCGATGATTTTGATTAATGCGAACCAGAACTCCAATTCACCAAAAAGTTTTACAGTCGCTAGATTCATGATGAGCAACATCATAAGCGCAATAAACCCTGGCATCCATTGGGGTACACCAGGAAACCAATATTGGGTATAAAGACCGACAGCTGTTAAATCAGCCATAGCAAGTGAGATCCAGCAAAACCAGTACGTCCAGCCGGTAATAAATGCTGCCATATTTCCTAAATAATCACTTACAAAATCAACAAAAGAGTGATATCCCGCGTTTGATAAGAGCAGCTCTCCCAGTGAACGCATAATAAAAAAGAGAAATACGCCCGTGATCATGTAAGCAAATAAAATAGAGGGTCCTGAAAAATGTATTGATTTCCCTGATCCTAGGAATAAACCAGTTCCGATTGCCCCCCCAATCGCTATGAGTTGTATGTGCCTGTTTTTAAGGCCTCTGGACAATTTCCGTTTGTGCAGAGAATTGTCCATAGTGGAATCGTCCGTCACTTTATGTTTTCCTCCAATAAAAAATATAGTTATCTTGGTTGTTTAGGAATCATAGCTTCCTAAATTTTTTATCTATCATTATAACAGGAAACTTATATTATTTTAAATTTTATTGATTTTTTTAATTAAATGTAACTAATGTATCTATCTTTCTTTTCTATTTTTATAAGGTGTAATATCCATCAGGATGAGTAAAGGATTTCTTTTCTGCCGCTCTAATAATATATCCCACTATTTTTTATTAAAATAATAATGTTATAGGAAGAATAGAGAGTTTACATTCAGTCATGTTTATAATGACAAGAGATTAAGTTTTGGGTTATTTGCCCTGATCTTTAAGATGTATTTTCTGAAGTATCAGAACTTTGTCACCAATATGTTCACGGAGAGTGGTAAACTGTTTACGAATTATTACTTTTGAAGGGGGACAACCTGAGTGAATCATAGATCAAAAACACCAAAAAGGGTGTTTGTTTAGACAA
Source organism: Bacillus sp. FSL R5-0434 (assembly GCF_038004745.1). NCBI lineage: Bacteria > Bacillati > Bacillota > Bacilli > Caryophanales > Bacillaceae > Bacillus > Bacillus sp. FSL R5-0434. Next base: position 2,589,671 of record NZ_JBBORV010000001.1, on the reverse strand, counting down.
ATAACGAAATTATTTTTTAATCGGTGCAAGCTTTTGTGTTGAGATACGTGCTATTGTTCCTGCATACAAAAACATTTAACAGAATATTGAAAAAGAAAATCCGAGTGCGGACGCAAGGCCATAGAATGAGATGAGATCCTCAGTACAAGGCATAAAACTGATGTCCGTTTTTTCAATTTTGACTAATAAGGACAAAGGATGATATAGATGAAAAGAATTGATAAAATATACCATCAGCTCATGCATAATTTTCATGACTCCAGCTTAGATCATCTTTTAAAGGTACAGGGAAATTCAGCAAAGGAAATTGCTCAGCAATTGAAGATAGAGCGGTCCAATGTCAGTTTTGAATTAAACAATCTCGTGCGGTCCAAAAAGGTAATAAAAATTAAAACGTTTCCCGTGCGCTACATTCCAGTGGAAGTAGTGGAAAGGGCATTCAACAAAAAATGGAATACAGAGATAATGGAAGTGAAAGAACTGAAGGGGCTTTCTGAAAATCAAAAAAAGAACGATCAAAATATTTCTACGAATCCTCTTGAACTTATGATTGGAGCAAAAGGCAGTTTGAAGAAAGCAATTTCTCAAGCAAAAGCAGCTGTTTTTTATCCTCCGCACGGTCTGCACATGCTTCTCTTAGGACCAACAGGCTCCGGTAAATCCCTTTTTGCGAACCGGATTTACCAGTTTGCGATTTACTCTGACATTTTGAAGGCTGGTTCTCCGTTCATCACATTTAACTGTGCAGATTACTATAACAATCCTCAATTATTGCTCTCTCAATTATTTGGTCATAAGAAAGGAGCATTTACCGGTGCCAGCGAAGATAAAGCCGGTTTAGTTGAGCAGGCCGACGGGGGCATTCTGTTTATGGATGAAATTCATCGTCTTCCGCCTGAGGGACAAGAAATGCTGTTTTATTTTATCGACAGCGGATCTTATAACCGTCTTGGAGAAACTGAACATAAAAGAACATCGAAAGTATTATTTATTTGCGCAACTACCGAAAACCCTAATTCTGCTCTATTAAAAACATTTTTGCGGAGAATTCCAATGACGATTCATATTCCATCGCTGGAAGAACGATCTCTTAAAGAGAGAGTTGATCTCACAACGTTTTTATTAGGGAAAGAAGCAGAGCGTATTAAGAAGAATCTAAGTGTGCATATCGATGTATATAATGCATTGATTCATTCTGCGAAGTTTGGGAATGTGGGACAGCTGAAATCAAATGTGCAGTTAGTTTGTGCACATGGATTCTTACATAATCTTGACAGAGATGAAGTTGTTGAACTGACCGTTCGGGATCTCCCGGATGAAATCAAGCAAGATTGGATGTCAAGCAGCAAAAACATGAAAAGAAGCAAAACGATTTCTGAATATGTCAATATCACAACCATCATATCCCCGATAGTAGAAGATGAAACAACAAAAATTGATGATGATCTATCATTTAATTTGTATCATTTGATAGAAGAAAAGGTCGAAGTGCTAAACAAAGAAGGTTTGTCCAAAAAGGAAATAAACCAATATATTTTAACGGATATTCATTTGCATGTCAGAAGCTTTTTTAATCAAAGCGCGTTCCGAAATGACAACCTGCTGACATTTGTTGAGGACGGCGTGATTCAAATGACGAAGCAATTAAAAGAAGTTGCTGAACATGAACTGAATTGCACATTTGACCGTAAATTTATCTATTTTTTAAGTATGCATATCGATTCATTTTTAAAACGCGGTAAGCAAATTGATATTTTAAATGCGCAGGAAACAGATGAAATCCGTGATACCCATGTGAAAGAGTATCAGGTGGCGCTCATATTTAAAGACAAAATTCAGGAACACTTCAGAGTAACCGTCCCGGAAATAGAAGTCATCTACTTAACGATGCTGATTCATTCCATCAAAACGTTAAAAGAAAACAAAAGAGTAGGGATTGTGGTTGCCGCACATGGAAATAGCATGGCGAGTTCCATGGTAGAAGTAGCGACGGAGCTTTTAGGAAGCACCCCAATTGCGGCCGTTGATATGCCCCTTTCTGTTTCACCTGCGGAAATTATGGAGTGCTTAGCGGGAAAAATACAGCAGGTAGATGAAGGTGAAGGTGTTTTAATGCTTGTTGACATGGGGTCACTTGCAATGCTGGAAAGCAAGCTTGAAGAAAAAACAGGCATCAAAATCAAAACAATCAGCAATGTCACGACCTCAATGGTGCTGGACGCCGTCAGAAAGGTGAACTATCTGAATTTACATTTACATGCCATATATGATTCGGTCACAAAGGATTTTATTGAGTTATGGGATCGGCAGCCTGCCGCCTCACCAGGCAAAAAGAGGGCGTTGGTTTCGATCTGCACAACAGGCCGCGGAACGGCAAAAAAGCTGGAAGACATCTTAACAACGATCGTAAACAAGGCCTCTGATGTTCCCATCCACATATTGACCGTATCATCGATTAAATTGGCAAACAGCATCAAAGAAATCGAAAAAGAGTATGAGATTCTTGCGACAGTAGGAACAAAAGATCCTAAAATCAATGCTCCGCATGTATCTTTGGAGGTATTAATTGGAGGAGAAGGAGAGAAGATGATCCAACAGGCGATCACAAAAGGCAGCATCCCGATGAGTAATGGATTATCGGGCACAAACATCATTGTACGGGAGCTTTGCGAGGATAGTTTGAAAAAGTATCTGGTTTTTTTGAACCCTCATCACATTATAGAAATCTTATTAGAGTGGCTTCAAACCATTCAAGATGAACTAGGCATCATTTTCAATAACACAGTGATGATCAAAGTGATTATGCATACAGCTTTTGCCTTTGAAAGGGTGATTAAACAGAATCCGATTGCTTTTTCCGAAGAAGACGAAATAACCGATCAGCTGAAAGAGATCTTTGAGGTGACAGAGCGAACATTAATCCCTTACGAACAAAAATTGGGGCTGAACATAAGCGATGATGAAAAATTATTTATAGCCGCCATTTTTGCTGACGAAGTACATGGCCACATGTGTTAAAAACGATTTTTTTACGTAAACCTGTATTAAATGGAACGCCATTTTAATACAGGTTTATTTTTGTATTCACATGTGTTTCAATCAGCTTTCTTCATGTGCTGTAAAACAAATGAGAACGCTTAACACAGCTTCTTTGGCACGATACTTGCATTATAAATGGGTGTACGAAAAAGGAAAGGAGCAATCGTGTTATGATTTCAGTCATTATTAGCGGACATGGGGACTTTCCCATAGCATTAAAAGAATCTTCAGGCATGATATTCGGTGAAGAAAATCATCTGATAGCGGTGCCGTTTTTTAAAGGAGAGGGCATCCAAACGCTGCAAGAAAAATATCATCAGACGCTTCAGGATATTCCGAAAGAAAATGAGGTGCTTTTTTTAGTTGATATTTTTGGAGGCACACCGTATAACGCAGCGGCTTCCTTCATCGCTAAGGATCAAAGAATGGATATGGCTGCCGGCATAAACCTGCCGATACTACTGGAGGTTTTAAGCCTGAGAGAACACATGAAACTCAAAGAAATGCTGAATCACTTAAAAAAAATGAGCCAGCAAAGCTTTCAAGTTTGCAGTGAACATTTAGAAAAAGCAAAAACAGTTTGTGAAGAAAAAAGAGAGGATGAACTATGATGAACATTACATTGGCAAGAATTGATGACCGCTTTATTCACGGCCAAATCCTGACAAGATGGATTAAAGTCCATGCAGCAGACCGAATCATCGTTGTGTCAGATGACGTTGCGCAGGATGAAATGAGAAAAACCCTGATCCTATCTGTTGCTCCTTCCAATGTAAAGGCGAGTGCCGTATCAATTTCTAAAATGGCAAAGGCGTTTCATAGTCCGCGCTACGAAGGGGTAACGGCGATGCTGCTGTTTGAAAACCCATCCGATATTGTATCTCTCATAGAAGCAGGCGTCCCTATCAAAACCGTAAATGTCGGAGGGATGCGTTTTGAGAATAATCGCCGGCAAATCACCAAATCAGTCAGCGTAACTGAAGAGGATATAGAGGCCTTTGAATCATTAAATGAATTAGGCGTCACACTGGAATTGAGGCAGCTGCCTTCTGATACCAGTGAAGACTTTATGGAGATTTTGAGAAATGTAACAAAATCATCAAGGGGATGAGATGATGACTTCAATACAAATTATTTTGTTGTTAATCATTGCAGCCATTACAGGTATTGCAAGTGTATTGGATGAAGGACAAACACACCGTCCGCTGATTGCCTGCACTTTGGTTGGCCTTGTGCTTGGTGATCTAAAAACAGGAATCATTTTAGGAGGAACGCTGGAGCTGATGGCGCTGGGCTGGATGAATGTCGGCCTCGCCATGGCGCCTGATACAGCCATTGCCTCTGTGATTTCAACCATTTTAGTGATTACCGCTGATCAAGGCATTGGTGAAGGCATTGCCGTCGCTGTTGCTTTGGCAGCTGCAGGTCAAGCGCTTACTATTTTTGTCCGAACGATTACTGTCTTTTTCATTCACCGTGCTGATAAATATGCCAGGGAGGGGAATATCAAAGGAATTGAAATTATGCATGTTACCGCCATGGTGTTTCAAGCGCTGCGTGTCATGATACCGACTTTGATTGTGGCCTTAATCAGTGTGAGCGCTGTTCAGGTGTTCTTGGGAAATATTCCGGAAGTCATTACCAAAGGTTTGCAAATAGGAGGAGGCATCATTGTTGTTGTGGGGTATGCAATGGTGATCAATATGATGAATATCCCTTATCTTAAGCCATTTTTCTATATTGGTTTTTTGTTGGCAGCGTTTACCGATTTCAATTTAGTAGGATTTGGCGCTCTTGGTCTCTGTCTGGCGCTTTTATACCAGCAGGTTATGCAAAAAAATAGCGCCCACGGGGCAGTCGCCGCAGCCGCAGACGGCAGCAATGCAGCTGTCTATGATGATGATGACGATCTTGATGCATAAGAATGAGGGGGGGATGAAAATTGGAGAAAGAAAAAAGATTAACAAAGAAAGACATTTTCAGTATGTTTATCCGTTCGAATTTCTTGCTCGGCTCATTTAACTTTGAACGTGTGCAGGCAATGGGATATTGCTATGTGATGATACCGGCGATAAAAAAATTGTACGGTCCGGGAGCGAAAAGAAACGCAGCTTTGCAGCGCCATTTGGAATGGTTTAATACACATCCGTGGCTGTCCGCACCCATATTTGGGGTGACAGCTGCCATGGAAGAAGAAATGGCGAACAATAAAGGAATAGACGGGAAAGCAATAAGCGGGATGAAAATCGGTTTAATGGGTCCGATAGCGGGTGTGGGCGATCCTATTTTCTGGGGAACCGTACGCCCCGTATTGGCTGCTTTAGGGGCTTCTCTTGCTTTAGGCGGAAACATTGCCGGTCCTCTGCTGTTCTTTTTCCTGCTGAATGCCATCAGATTAACCACAAAATATTACGGTTTAAAGTATGGCTATGTAAAAGGGATGGAGATTCTGCAGGATCTAGCAGGGAATCGTATTCAAAAACTGACAGAAGGTGCTTCCATCCTCGGGTTATTTGTGATGGGGGCTTTGGTCTCCAAGTGGACCACCATCAACATCCCGATCGTTGTTTCAAGAATTAAAGATGATAACGGAAAAGTTGACGTTCAAACTGTGCAAAATATTTTAGACAGCATTATGCCGGGGGTGCTGCCTTTAGGATTGACTTTATTAGTGGCATGGATGCTGCGAAAAGGAGTAAATCCGCTCCTTATTATAGTTGGCATATTTGTGATCGGTATTCTTGGCTATTGGGCTGGATTTCTGGCATAAGCGCTTAACGGGTAAAAAGGGGAGAACCTGCAGAAGTCTTTCTCATAACCTCATCATCATTCGATACAGCTTTTATCACGGATCACTCGTGCAGATGTCTCTCTTGAATGTTTTTAAATGTTAGAGAGGAGAGAATCAGAATGAAAAAGAAGCTAATTCAAGTCGTGATCCTATTCACCATGCTGTTTACTATGGCACTGCCAGTAAGTGCAGCCGATTCAAGCTACTATGATGAGGATTACCGTCCCCAATATCATTTCACACCAGAGGCAAACTGGATGAATGATCCAAATGGAATGGTTTATTATGCAGGGGAGTATCATTTGTTTTATCAGCATCATCCATACGGTCTGCAATGGGGGCCGATGCATTGGGGCCATGCAGTAAGCAAGGATTTAGTTCACTGGAAGCACCTTCCCATAGCGCTGTCACCTGATGAAAAAGGCACAATTTTTTCCGGGAGCGCAGTGGTCGATTGGAATAATACAAGCGGTTTTCAAACCGGAAAGGAGAAGCCGCTTGTCTCTATATATACGCAGGATCATGAAGACGGCCAAGTGCAAAGCGTCGCCTATAGTAATGATAAAGGCAGAACGTGGACGAAATACTCAGGTAATCCGGTCATTCCAAACCCGGGAAAAAAAGATTTTCGCGATCCGAAAGTGTTTTGGTATGAAAAAGATAAAAAGTGGGTGATGGTCCTGGCAGCTGGTGACCGAATACTCATTTATACATCAAAAAATCTGAAACAGTGGACATATGCAAGTGAGTTTGGACAAGGACAAGGAAGTCATGGAGGCGTATGGGAATGTCCGGATTTATTTGAGCTTCCTGTAGACGGCAATCCGAAACAAAAGAAATGGGTGATGCAAGTCAGTGTCGGAAACGGTGCGGTTTCAGGAGGATCAGGCATGCAATATTTTGTAGGAAGTTTTGATGGAACAACTTTCAAGAACGAAAACCCGTCAGACAAAGTATTATGGACCGACTACGGTAAAGACTTTTATGCGGCTGTTTCTTGGTCCGATGTTCCTTCTTCAGATGGACGGCGGCTTTGGCTAGGGTGGATGAGCAATTGGCAATATGCCAACGATGTTCCTACATCTCCATGGAGAAGTGCAATGACTATTCCAAGAGAAGTAAAATTGAAAGCGTTTTCTAAAGGGATCAGAGTTATTCAAACACCAGTAACAGAGCTGCAATCTATCAGGGGAGCCGCGCAGAAGTGGAAAAATAAGATTATATCGCCAGAGAGCAGTAATGTATTGGCGGGTATATCTGGAGATGCTTATGAAATGAATGCAGAGTTTCAAGTGAATCCAGGTTCGGCTTCTGAATTCGGTTTTAAGGTTCGAACAGGGAGAAATCAATATACAAAAGTCGGTTATCATCAAAAGAGCGGCAAACTGTTCGTTGACCGAAGCCAATCCGGAAATGTCACCTTTAATCCAACCTTTAACACTGGGAAGCAAGCAGCTCCGCTGAAGCCGGTAAATGGAAAGATAAAAATGCGTATTTTTGTTGACCGCTCTTCAGTCGAAGTATTTGGCAATGACGGGCAACAGGTGTTGACTGACATCATTCTTCCGGATAGATCAAGCAAAGGTCTTGAATTATATGCTGTTAATGGCCGTGTTAAGGTAAACTCCCTAACGATTCATCCTTTAAATAAAGCATGGGGAGCGTCACCGTTTATATCCAATTTGACTGGCTGGACAACTGTAAACGGTACGTGGGCCGACACAATTGATGGAAAACAAGGACGATCAGACGGCGATTCCTTCATGATGTCTTCAGCATCAGGAGCTGACTTCACTTATGAATCCGATATAATCATTAAGGATGGGAACGGAAAAGGGGCAGGGGCTCTTGTGTTTCGTTCTGATAAAGACGCACAAAACGGTTATGTAGCCAATGTGGATGCGAAACATAATCTTGTGAAATTTTTTAAATTTGAGGACGGGATTGCCTCTGTTATTGCCGAACACCAAACACCAATAGATATAAATAAAAAATATCATCTGAAAACTGTGGCTCATGGCGCTCACTTTAAAATATATTTGGATGACCGTCTAGTCATAGATGCTGAAGATTCTGCATTCTCAGAAGGTCAATTTGGCTTGAACGTTTGGGATGCTACAGCAGCCTTTCAGAATGTCAACGCAAAGGCTGATTAGAAAAGACAAAAGAGGCATTTTAAATGAAGGGAGAATAGAGATTCTTACACTTTCTCTATAAAAAAGGGCACAGACTCAAACTGTCTGTGCCTTTTTCTTATTTCAACAGGTTCAATGATTCGCGGTTAAATGCTTCCAAATCATCAGGTGTTCTGCTTGTTACAATGTTGTGGCTGACGACTACTTCTTCGTCTTTGTAATTTGCACCAGCGTTGATCAAGTCTTTGCGAATGCTGCGGTAGCCAGTGATGTCTTTGCCTTTCAGAAGATCCGTATCAATGAGTACCTGCGGGCCGTGGCAAATAGCGAAAACAGGTTTCTCATTTTCTACAAATGCTTTCGCAAATTCACCCGGCCGATCATCTCCGCGAAGCAAATCTGGGGAAAATCCTCCAGGAATCAATAGGGCATCGAATTCACTTGCATCTACGTCGGAGATTGCTTTGTCGATCTTCACTTTCTCGCCATGTTTACCGGTAACTTCCTTGCCTGCTTCCAAATCAATGGCAACGACGCTATGGCCAGCTTCTTCGTATGCCTTTACCGGACTTGTATATTCGATATCTTCGAATTGGTCTGTAACGAGAACAGCGATTTTTTTGCTCATATTTATACCTCCTATGAATTCCTATATACCATAGAATAACAGGCACGTTCATTTTCCTTCAAAATATTTGCTTGAGATGGTTTTCGCAAGAGTCCTGCGAAAGGATTGTTTATAGGTTTTATGGTTTTCATAGGGTAAAAGCGCAGCCAAAACGAGGCAGAAGGATTAGCGCTCTTCTTAACTTATTTCTTTTTTAAAAAAAGACTTTTTAAATGATTTTCACTGTGGAGCGGAGTGCAGTAAACAAAAGGCGAGGTAGCCAATAGTATGGCTACCTCACCTTTTACAACTATTCCGACTCATAATGTAGAGATATCAATAACGAATCGGTAGCGTACATCACTGCGAAGAACACGCTCATATGCTTCATCCACTTGATCGGCACGAATCACCTCAATTTTAGGTGCAATGCCATGCTGAGCAGCGAAATCAAGCATCTCTTGTGTTTCTGGAATTCCGCCGACAAGAGAACCCGCTAGGCTGCGGCGGCCCATGATTAAGGAGAATACACTATATTTGTCCGGCTCGGCCGGTGCCCCTACATTCACAAGGGTTCCGTCTATCCGAAGCATTGATAAATAGGCATCTACATCAAGGTTCGCGGATACTGTATTTAAGATTACGTCAAAACGCCCGGCCAATTCAGTAAATGTAGCTTGATTACTGGTTGCATAGTAATGGTCAGCCCCTAGTTCAAGGGCTTCCTCTTTCTTATTCATAGAGCGGCTCAGGACGGTTACCTCTGCACCCAAAGCATGCGCAAATTGAATCGTTAAATGACCAAGCCCGCCGACCCCTACAATCGCAACCTTTTTGCCTGGGCCGACGTTCCAGTGTTTTAGAGGGGAATAGGTTGTAATCCCTGCACACAGTAGAGGGCTGGCAACATCCATCTCCAAACTGTCCGGTATCCGAACAACGAACCTGTCAGTGACAACGATTTTTTGGCTGTACCCGCCATACGTCGGATTTCCATCATAGTCCAGTGAATTATAAGTTTGGACAACACCTTTAGTGCAGAACTGTTCCTCACCGCTGAGGCAGTATTCGCATTCTCCGCAGGAGTCAACAAAACAGCCGACGCCAACGCGATCTCCGACAGCAAATTTTGTGACTTCTGCTCCCACAGCCTCCACAACTCCGGCGATTTCGTGACCGGGAACCATCGGAAAAATTCCTCCGCCCCATTCATTGAACGCACTGTGGATATCGGAATGGCAAATACCGCTGAACTTAATGTCGATTAAGACGTCGTGCGGCCGTAATTCTCTTCTTTCAATTGTCGTCTGTTCAAATTTCGCTTTAGCATTTGGTACGCTTAATACACGAGTTTTATAATGATTACACATACAGACCTTCCTTTCATATAGTCAGTTTCCAGATAAGAACATGTCACTTGGTGTTTGTCATGTGTGTTCAACATCACTTTAAACCTTAAAGTCCACTTTAAGGCAAGAGTTTTTTTTAGAAACATATTTTTATAAAAGATTAAGAGTAAACACAATTATTGAAGAAATAATGCTTTTTTAACACTTAAGTTTGACTCAATGCGTTCATTTTATAATGCATCATACCATTCATCATAAGCAGGCTCTAACCAGTCCGTCTCTCCAGGAGTAATGGCTAAATGCACAAATCAACTGTCTTTTGTTGCGCCATGCCAATGTTTTACGTGCGGCGGAATATTCACGACATCTCCTGAAGAATGAGATTGAGGAATACGTCAGAGTTTAAACTTGGTTTCTTCTTGACTTAAAGTGAACTTTAAGTGTTATCTTCAAAAACAGCAGGATAAAGAGGTGAAAAATATGAATATTACGCAAGTGGCAAAACAGTTTGGCCTAACAGCCGCAACGCTCAGATATTATGAACGTGTTGGATTGATCCCGCCGGTAAAACGAAAAGAAAGCGGAATCCGCGATTATGATGAAGAAGATATCAAATGGGTTGAATTCATCAAATGCATGCGAAATGCTGGACTAACGATAGAAGCGTTAATTGAATATACAACGTTATTTACTGAAGGAGACCGAACAGTAGAAGCCCGCAAAAATATCCTGGCTGACGAAAGACAGCGATTGATAGAAAAGCGGAAAGAAATTGATGAAACAATAAAAAGATTAAATAAAAAAATTGAGGATTATGATGGGAAATTGCGCGAAAATGAGGACAAACTCAAAAGCAGACCTAAAACGGAAAGTTTTCATGGATAAGTACCAGTAAGGCTAGAATGAATTAAACAATTCCTTCTTTGTTAACATTTATCATAAAAGAGCAGGGGAAATCGCGGAAAAACGCGGTGTCTCCCGTATTCATATCGCGCTTGCCTGGTTGCTGCAGAAAGAGCCTGTAACAGCTCCTATTATCGGTGCTACGAAAATGTCACACCTTCAAGATGCCGTAGGTGCTCTTGCAGTTAAATTGATGCCTGCAGAAGTTAAGTTTCTAGAAGAACCATATGTACCTCACCGAATAGTTGGTCATCATGAATTATGCTCGAAAACGATATTGCTGGAAATCAACAAAATACTATGTTTCGGATTGAGAGAAAGAATAGAGGGCTTATGAATAAAAACTGGCCTATTCCAATTCTTTAAGGAATTCTAAGGCCTAAGGAGCAGGGGAGAATGATAGAAAAACAGTATACAATTATCGCGAGTACAGGCTTCGCACGTGCAGCAGTCTTGTTAGTACGTGCGGCTTGTAAATTCAGCTCTAGTATATATCTTGAATATCAAGGGGAAGCTGTCGATCTGAAAAATACACCCAAGTCCCTCATTGATGTGATGTCACTAGGAATTAAACCTAATACCCACATAAGGATAAGAGCTAATGGCGTTGACGAGAATCAGGCTTTACAAGCGATAGAAGATCATTTGCAAAAAAACAAGTTCACAAAGAAATGAGGAAGAAAACCTCTCTTTTTTTATCATTTTCAGGGACTCGCTCCAAGTCCCCCTTTTTTATACGAGCGTTTTGTTAAATGCTTATCTTTAAAGAAACCAACTCATTTCTCTTCATATTAATGCCGAAAATCTTATAATTGGAAAGGATAGGGTAATGAAAAAGGCATCCATAAGGATGCCTAAAATGAATCTTTACTGAATGATTACCTATTCCATCTTTTTACTGGTTTACAGCATGGATTTCTTAAGTCACTTCCACAATCATATTCCTCAACGATATTTTCATTCTCTGCAGATTGTGTCACTGGATAGTAATTTTCTACTCTTGTAACATTTCTATTAACATTAACAATATGAGTCGGCTGAACACGTCTAACAGTACGTTCATTGGTAGTCGTATTTACAACATTTCTTGTGGGAGAAACAATTGTTTCTACATTGTTGCCTCCGTTACCTCCATTACCCCCATTAAAACCATTGAAGCCATTGAAGCTATTGGTACCGTTGTTCCCGCGACGAGAGCCGAACATGAATTCGTCCACACTTCTTAACCCACCGTTGCTGCAGCTCATCAAAATCACCCTCTCAAAAAATCTTGTCTTACAATATAAGTTATGATGAAGAAAAAAGGTTGTCCTAGACAAGAAACTCATATTATCGATACACATGACAAGTAAGGGGGCAAAGTTTTCTGTCATTTTGATTATATTTCCACCGTAGCTACGGGCCTGGAAGACCAATCAATCATTTTATACTTGATAATAGCAGTCCTGGTATTAAAATGACTTATATATTAAAATACTAATAATATTTCGAATTTTAAATCGAGGTGGGCTATGAAAACGATTGGTCTTATTGGCGGAATGAGTTGGGAGTCGTCGGCTGAGTACTATCGAATTATCAATGAGGAAATAAAAAAGAAGTTAGGGGGGTTACATTCTGCAAAGTGTCTTTTGTACAGTGTTAATTTTAAAGAGATTGAACACTTTCAATCAGAAGGAGCTTGGAATAAAGCTGGTAAAACCTTGGGGGAAGCAGCAAGATCATTAGAAAAAGCCGGAGCAGATTTTATTGTAATATGCACAAACACTATGCACAAAGTAATTAGTGATATCCAAGCAATGATCACAATACCTATTTTACATATTGCCGATGCAACTGCTGATCAAATGAACAGACAAGATATTCGTTCAGCAGGATTACTTGGTACCAAATATACAATGGAGCAAAATTTTTATAAAACTCGTATTGAGACTCATGGCATTAATATTATTGTGCCTAATGATAATGAAAGAGAATTAATAAATAATATTATCTATCAAGAACTATGTTTGGGTGAAATTAAACAGTCATCGAAAAACATTTATCACACAATCATAAATAATTTGATGAATAGAGGAGCGGAGGGAATAATTCTCGGATGTACTGAAATTGGATTACTAGTAAAAGCTGAAGATTTCAAAGTGCCAATATTTGATACAACCTTAATCCATGCTCGAGAAGCAGTGAATAAATCTCTTTCGATTTCATCTTAGAATCAGTTCCTTCCTATACTCTAAAACCGTTTTTTAAGAGCGGTTTTTTTATTATGTTTATACAAGTCATAAAATAGGAGGCTCTTTATAGGGGTGATAATATTATGATCCTTTCCACTGAAAATTGTGTTTGAAGATATTGAAGACGGCAGCAAGGTCTCACTAACACAATAGATAGACTTTGAAAACAATTGCGTAGTGAGGTGAGTATATCTGTTCTTATATACTAAACGGTATACCTATCCAGTTTTAGACATGACACGGGTGACGAGTTCAGGAATCAGATGACAATCCTGAAGCCTATGCCTAGGTATAGATTGATGATGACCTTACTTCAGCTGTACAGATTTTTGAAATGAAAAACCAAGGTGATTCATTTCATCCATCCTTAAAGCTAATGAATAATAATGAAAAACAAATTTATGTAGTTTTTTATTTTTCAGTCTAATGATGTAGATTAAATAAGCTAAATGTAGAAAGAATTTGTTTCTCATTTTAGATATATTAAGAGAGGGGGTGTGAATAATGAAAATAAAAAATCTTGAAATATTTGTTTCTCATTTTAATCAAACTGTAAGCTTTTATAAAGATATCCTTCAATTTAAAAGGCTGGCGTTAACTGATACATTAGCCACATTTCAAGTGGGAGAAAGCATTTTAACCTTGCATCAAGACGAAGTGAATCAATATTACTATCATTTTGCGTTTAATATCCATTCGAATATTTTCGCAGAAGCAAAAGAATGGCTGAAAAAGAAGGTTAATTTACTTGAAGAAAATGGTGATGATGAAGTATATTTTGCAAATGCAAAGGCAAGATCGATATATTTTGAAGATCCAGCAGGTAATATTGTTGAGTTTATTTCTCGATTAGAAACCTCTCCGGAAACGAGGTCAAAAGAATTCACGCCCGACAATGTAATAGGGATAAGTGAGATTGGTTTATCTACGAATCATGTTAAAGAATGTTTTGACTACCTTTTAAAGTTGGGAATCCGGCAAAGAAATGATGAACCTTTCTCAAAAAACCATTTACATTTCATGGGGGAGTATAAAGAAGGAGTCTATATTTTATTAGGTCCTGTCGGAAGAAGGTGGATATTCTCGGATAAATACAGTATAGATGCACCACTTATGATTGAAACTGACCGAGGGATCATCAAAAATTTTGATGAGTAGTCAAGCTTTTAATTGGTGTGTGACATATCTTTCATGCATTATTTTTGCTTGCATTGTCATCCCTATATTCCCAAATTTTATCCTCTCTTCTGTCGGAAAATTCAGTAATAATGGCACTTCTCATATACCTGTGTGATGGTAATATGATCAATATATGTAAACGAAAGGAGCGAAGATGGTCTGCCGAATCATTCCTGAACTGAATGTAAGAAAACCAGACGCAGGACATTTATTGTGAGGAGGATATAAGTTGAGAAAGTTAAAAATGGCAAGTTTATTAACCGTTATGATGGCGTCATTCTTCATTTTTTCTAGTCATGCACAAGCAGTTCAGTATTACACTGTCTCAACAAGCAGCGGTGCTCCCGTAAATATGCGCAGCGGCCCAGGTACAAGTTGGGGGATTGTAACGACTATTCCGAGCGGAACCCGCATCCCGATCTACTGCTACAAAACCGGTACAACTGTAACTGGAAAGTATGGAACGAGTAATATTTGGAACTACACAGAACGGACGCTTGCCAGCGGGGAGATCGTTCCTGGATTTGTCTCTGATACATATATGTATACAGGATCAGACGGCCCGGTAGTTCCTAAATGCAGCTGGTAGCATATGTATCGTTCTTAAAATGAAGAAATTGAAGAAAGAGGGATGACATTGACTAAACTGAAAATGCTGAGTATGTTAACCGTGATGATCGCATCATTATTCATTTTTTCCAGTCAGGCACTTGCCGTTCAGTACTTTACTGTCTCAACAAGCAGCGGTGCGCCTGTAAATATGCGCAGCGGTCCAGGTACAAACTATCCTATTATGCTTTCCATTCCTAGCGGTTCACGTGTTCCTTACTATTGTTACGCTTATGGGACGACTGTTACTGGAAAGTATGGAACGAGTAATATTTGGGATCAAATCCAGTGGAAAGATTCACGTGGTGTCGTGAACATTGGATATGTTTCTGACACATATGTCTACACAGGTTCAGACGGCCCTGTCGGTTACAAATGCAACTAGCTATATAATTCGTACAATAGAGTCTCTTCTTTGGGCCTATCTGAGAGAAACCATACCAACAATGTTGGTATGGTTTTTGCTATTATTATGTCTTCCGCACCTGCATTTGTGGGAATGCCGCTATCGAGCGCTTCATCTATAATATGGAACGCGGTCTTTTCATCTGTATCGAGCCACCTAAACATAAACGGCTGACCCGCAATCCTGTTCTTCCTAAAAAGGTGTACTTCACAACAAATCTCTCCTCATGGAATATCGTAGATTTTCGCATTTTAAAAGAATTTCTGATTAACAAAGTAGGATTCTAATGAAATCGCCATCTGCTCCCAGCAACATTCAAGCGAGATTAGGAGCATTTTCCCTTTGATTTTTGAACAAGATAATTGTATAATACAAATCGTAATTATTTCGGTTTGGGAAAAGGAGTGTTGTAATGAAAATTTTATTTGCAAAGAGATTAGGGATATTTATGATTGGTTTATTACTAATATTGGCAGGATGTCAGACTTCAGGTTCATCTAAAGGTGAGTCTAATAAAACAGCAACATCATCCTCAGCAGGTGAAGAAAACTCTTCTAACACGCAAGAGCAAACATCAGAATCTCATGATCACGATCACGATCATAGTCATAGTCATGCACATGGTGAAGAGACAGAAAAAATTCATGAAGGCGATTTTAAAAACAGCCAAGTAAAGGATCGTTCACTTTCTGATTGGGAAGGAGACTGGCAATCGGTATATCCATACCTGCAAGATGGTACTCTTGACGAAGTATTCTCATATAAATCAGAACATGAAGGTGACAAGACAGCTGAAGAATATAAAGAGTATTATAAAAAAGGGTATAAAACAGATGTTGACCGTATCTTAATTCAAAAAGATGCTGTAACGTTCTTCAAAAACGGAAAAGAATATTCTGGTAAGTATACGTATGACGGGTACGAAATTCTAACATATGATGGGGGCAATAGAGGGGTAAGATACATATTCAAACGAGCTAAAAAAGCTGAAGGACTTCCTCAGTATATTCAGTTTAGCGATCACAGTATCTACCCGACTAAAGCTAGCCATTACCATCTGTATTGGGGTGAGGACCGTGAAGCTTTACTTGATGAAGTGAAAAACTGGCCTACCTACTACCCGTCAGAAATGGACGGACACGATATTGCCCATGATATGATGGCGCATTAAATGAAGAGGAACATACCGTGAATTATGGCATTTCTTCTACACAAACGGTTTTTTTCACTATGGAAAATTGATAGAATGGGGAAAAACAAGCTTAGTCTAGTCCCTTATGGAGTTTGAATGTTTAAATACTTTTAGCTGCTGACTCCTCGTCAGCAGCTTTTTTGCCCTCTTTCGTTTTTATCCGTTTCTTTCTCTTCGCAACGGGGATTGACGGCTCATTAACAAAGTTAAGATACGATCAATATTAACTTGACGGTTGGGAAAAAGCATTTTGAAGATAGGGTGAAGAGTAAGGGAGAGTATGAGGAAAAAATGAAATGACTAAAGATGAAGAAGCTCTGGTATTATTTCAAAGTTCTGTGAATGTATGTTATGCGAACACAACAACGAAAGCAAAAACAGTTAGAAAAAGAACCAATGATTTAAAGCCAACGGTTCTTTTTCAATGTCATATTTAAAGCAGGAACATTGGTTAAAATGTGGCATGTGTAGCCGTGAGTTGAAAGCAGTTAACGGTGCAACCGTTCTATTGAAATCAGCACTCCATGCTTTGAACAACAAGAGACATGCCGTACTTGTTAAAGCAAATATTATGAAAAAACGATGTAACCGGGAATGCTATATATCTACACGCGATTTTCTTATTGTAGCGTCATTCCTCTTCCTATCGAACGAAAGCGCGGGTGTTCTGCAAGTATGGAGCTTCTCATTTCTTTTACTGCTGGATGGTCTGATGCAAAGAACTGAAGTTTGGACTCGTATAGCTCAACTAATTTTCCGTTATCTAGTACACCTAATGTGTCACTCAATTGATAAGCGGCTTTCAAATCATGCGTAATAAAAAAATACGATAACCCAAACTCGTCTTTGAGCTCTTTTAACAAATCGAGTATAAGCGTTTGGGTAACCATGTCCAGACTGCTGACTGATTCGTCTAAAACGATCAGTTTCGGTTTGAGCGAGATTGCTCTGGCGATATTGATTCGCTGCAATTGCCCGCCGCTGAATTGGTGCGGATATTTTGTTAAATCATTTTCACTTAGGCCTACTCTTTCCAACAACTCAATAATGGTTCGTCTTTGTTCCGCCGCAGTGAGGGTTTCATAGTTTTCTAATGGTTCTGCAATAATCTGTTCCGCCGTCATTCGCGGGTTGACGGACGAGTATGAATCTTGAAAGACAGCTTGAAGGTCACGACGGATTTTTCGCCGGATCGATTTATCTACGCTATACATATCATGCCCTTGAAAAAGGATTTGACCTGATTGCGGCCGTTCTAAACCAAGCAACACTTTTCCCAATGTACTCTTACCGGCTCCACTTGGCCCAATCAAGCCTAAGCATGTACCCTTCTCAATCGAAAAGCTGACATCGGATAGGACTTGTTTAGATTGAAATTTCCATTTGAATAATGAACGCTCCGCATAACGATGAGAGACTTCTTTCACTTGTAATAAACTCACTTGTTCACCTCATTAAAATGCGCTCTTTCGTCAAATTGACCCAATGGCACGTTCATCAATTGGCAATGTCAAACGTGCACCTAATAGCTTCTTTGTATATTCATGCTTTGGTGCATCAAACAGCTGAAGCACATCTGCTTTTTCTGTGATTCTTCCTTTCTGCATCACAGCGACTTCATCCGCCATTTCAGCAATGACGCCCAGATCATGAGATATAAGCAAAATCGCCGTTCCACATTCAGAGCGCATGGCGTCTAAATGTTTCAGCACGGTTTTCTGATTATTTACGTCTAGTGCGGTTGTGGGCTCATCCGCAATGAGAATGCTTGGATGTAAGCATACCGCGGTTGCAATCATCACCCGTTGAAGCATTCCGCCGCTTAATTGAAAAGGGTAAGATTTTAAAAGTTTAATAGGATTGGATAAGCTCACATTATGCAACGCTTCGATTGCAAGCTCCTTTGCCTGCTTTTTGTTAAAAGACGTATGAGTGCGAATCGTTTCAATCATTTGATGACCAATCGTAAAAACGGGGGTAAAAGCGTTCATCGGATTTTGCATAATATAGGAAATTTCTTTGCCTCGTATTTTGCGCATTTCTTTATCTGCCAATCCGTTTAATTCTCGGCCTAGTAGTGAAATGCTTCCTTTCACCTTGGTTGTTTTCTGATCAAGCATCTGAAGAATGGACATGCCTGTTACTGTTTTTCCACATCCGCTCTCACCAATCAGGCCAAGGACTTGACCGCGCTTCAGTTCGAAATTGACGTCTTGCACTAGAGTAGAAACTCCTTTGTGCGTTTTGGCCTGTACATGCAAATCTCTAACTTGCAGCACCGGTGATTGTTCTGTTCCCAACTTCCTCATTCCTTTTTATCATCGACGTTTGACTCCGTATTTTTCTGATAAGCTCTCGCCTAATAAATTGAACGTTACAACCACAATCATGATCATCATCCCTGGATAAATCATCAACTCAGGGTTCGTCCGGATATACGATTTACCTTCATGAATTATCGCTCCCCATTCCGCAGCCGGTGGCTGGACGCCTAATCCAAGAAACGACATAGCGGATATGTCCATAATGGCCCAGCCCATTTCCAATGTACCCATGACAACGAGGGGAGGGAGCACATTAGGTATGATATGTTTTTTCAGAATCTTCCATTGTGATGATCCATTGATTTGTGCGGCTTTCATAAAGTTCTCCTCTTTGAGACTAAGCACCATTCCTCTAAAGATTCTCGCATAATAGACCCATTGCACAAGCATGAGGGCAAGAATGACTTGAGGAAGTCCAGGTCCGAATATGCCCACTAGACCAAGAACTAAAATTAAGTTCGGAAAGGCCATCACACCATCACAACATCTCATTAACAGATGATCAATCCATCCGCCTTTATATCCCGAAATCGTACCGACGATGAGACCGATCACAAGTGAGGAAATAAAAATGAGCACTGCAAATCCCAAAGAAATTCGTGTTCCGTACAAAAGGCGGGATAAGTTGCATCTTCCTAAATGATCAGTTCCTAAAGGGAACTCCAAGGATGGAGGGTGCAGCTTATATGCCAAATGAACAGCAACAGGGTTATTCGGCGCAATCCAAGGGGCAAATACAGCAATGAGAAATAGAATTGATAATATGATGATACATGCTGTTATCACTTTTTGACTTTTACATATCATGCGTATGCTTGTGATCATCGAAACTGCCCTTCTTTCCTGGAAATGCGCGGATCAATAAACATTTGAATGAGATCAACGATTAAGCTACTCAATATAAAAAATGTGGCGGCTATGAACACATAGCATTGAATGACAGGGATGTCACGATTGAAAATGGCCTCAATAAAATAACGGCCAAAGCCAGGCCAAGAAAAAACCACTTCAACAATAATGGTTCCGGTGAGAAGTTTGCCAAGATTCATTCCTAGGCCTGTAATCATCGGAGAAATGGCCATTTTCAATACATGCTTAGCCATAATGCTTTTATTCTTCAAGCCTCTGATTTTTGCGTATTGTACATATGGTTCTTGCAGGTTTTCTATAACACTGGCGCGCAAAAGTCTTGTATACATAGCAATTAAAGGAAGCGCCAGCGTCATTGACGGCAGTACGAGGTGCTGCCATGTCCCAATTCCTTCTACTGGAAAAAGATCTAATTGAACAGAAAAGAAAAAAATCAACATATACCCTAACCAAAAAGTCGGAATGGATGCCCCGAAAAAGGAAATGAAGCGACTGATATGATCAATTGCGCGATTTCTTTTCATTCCCGCAAGGAAGCCGAGAGGCACACTGACAACCACCGCGATCAATAAACTACCAAGCGCAAGTTCGATCGTTGCTGGCATTCGGAGTGTAACCTCGTCCCAAACCGGCTTATTCGAAACATAAGAAATGCCGAAATCGAATTGGCATTTCTTCAAAATAGAGTTTACATATTGGATATAGAAAGGTTGATCTAAGCCAAACTCATGTCTTTTTTGCTCTAAAATGTCATCGGTTGGCTGGATATGCGCTGCGGCTACATACGCTTCAGCCGGGTCAACCGGTGAGAGTTGAATCATTCCAGTTGTCAGAAGTGTAGCTAAAAGAAACACTGGTATGATGGACATGATTCGTTTCAATATATAGATGCCCATAAAAGCCTCCTACTGCTTAATGCGAATACCTGTAAATGGATGTTCATCACGGTTGGCAGGGAAAGTAAAGTCTGTAATATTCTTTTGGTAGATCGCTGTCTTTTTTATATAAGAGATAGGAACGATAGCTCCCTGATCTTGAAGGGATGTTAAAATAGATGAGTAAAGAAGTTGACGCTCTTTTTTATCAGTTGTTTTGGGAACTTTTGCCATCTGCTTCAATAGCTCATCCTTGTTTGGATATGCCGAAATCGCTTCATTAAATCCAAATCCTTTTGACGCGACAATGTTTACAAATGTATGCGGATCATAAGGTGCGCCATAGTTGCTAAAGAAGTTCATATCAAATTCATTCGCTTTGAACCGTTTAACCTGAGTCGCCAATTCTACTCCTTCAAGATTCAACTTCACCCCAATCGCTGCCCACTCTGCTTGCAGCGTTTCTGCCATTGCTTTTTGAATGGATTCCGCTGAATCATACATTAAACTAAATTCAAGAGGCTTTCCGTCTTTCTCACGCACCGTCTTGCCATTCGGAAGCTTCCAACCTGCTGCATCTAATAACGCTCCCGCTTTTTCCGCATCATATTTCACTGGCTTTACATCAATATCAGACGTGTATGGGAAGGTTGTCGGCAAAATATGATCTGCTTTTTCTTCTAATCCGGAGGTAATGCCTTCCACCATGGCGTCTTTATTAAAGCCATAGTGCAGGGCTTGGCGAACACGTTCATCAGAAAGCTGTTCTTTTTTTGTATTCATGACAAGCTGTCTCGTCGCCACCGGTTCGGAAAGGCTTGTTTCATATTGACCTGTCGATTGCAGCTGCTTATATGCATCCAAACTGATGACGCCTTCACCGTAAATTAAGTCCAGTTCACCTTTTTCAAATGCAAGTACTCTTGTTTCTGCGTCTGGGATGACTTTCACCTTGATTTTCTCGACTTTAGGCTTTTCACCCCAATAATTTTCATTGCGTTTAAAAATCGCATATTCATCGGTTTTATGCTCTTCCAATACCCATGGACCCGTCCCGACCGGTTTTGCTACACCTTTTGATGTATCGCCATCCTTAGGGAACCCAGCCTCTCCTAAAATCCGAACAGGCCGTACAACTGCAAGCTCCTGAATGGTTGGATAATATGATTCAGTCAGTGTCAATTGAAATGTATGATTATCGATCACTTTTGTTTGAGCTATTTTTGTAATAAATCCTAACCAGCTATGTAACTCAGGATGTTTTAAAATGGAGTCAAAATTCTTTTTCACGATTTTTGCATTAAATGTTGTCCCGTCAGAAAATGTTACATTCTTACGCAAATGAAACGTATACACTTTGCCGTCATGAGATATATCCCAAGACTCAGCCAAATGCGGTTTAAGCTTTCCGCCCGCTTCATAAGAGACCAAAGGCTCGTACACCATTGACTGCGTAAACAATTGGGAAGGATTATAGACATGTGGGTTTATTTCTCCTATATCTCTAGGCCAAGCAATTGTGACCATACTGTGAGGATCTTTCTTCTCTGTTTGTCCTGCATTTGTACATCCTGCTAATAAAATAGAAAAGATGAGTATCGATACGAAAGTAAATTTAATTTTCAAACGAATCTTCCCACTAAGCATCTGTATTTCCCCCTAATTGATGTTGATAATCATTTTCATTTTAAGGAGGCAGCATACCCTTGTCAATGTAAGAATATAGGTATTGTTTTGGAACCCGATGTTCTGCCAACGGCAGTGGGCGGTATTCGCAACAAAAACAAGTAATTGATTTCGAAAAGGGTAACAAGTAATCCTTCGAATAATTAAGATGCAACCGACTTATCATAACCAGAACGGGAAAAGTTGTCATATTTTACTATCTTTTAATGGTGGAGAAGATCTCTCCGAAAACTGAGGAGTTGGAAAAACTGAGTCAAATTAATCTACTTCTAAGATTTTCACTTGAAGTGCTGCAGTCATTTTCATAGGGTGTGTGTGCTTAGAATATGCTTTAACTTTAGCTTTACCAATTGTAGTGATTTATTATCTGGTCCATATTTGCAGGCAATGATCCTAGTCGAAGCGGTCTAACTGTAATAGCCGTGAACAAGATTATTTATTGAATTATTGATCTTTGTAACTTTTTTTGTTTTATATTGCTACACTATATAACTTCAGCTGAGCGTATAAAATGGCTCTGGATCAATATGAATGATGTAAGGTAAAACTGTGGACGTTTTAAAAAAGCTCATAGAGTTTCAGAAAGATGAAGATTTGTAATTTATATTTCCCTGGTACAGAAACTTTGTCAGGATAATGAGTAATCACATTACAAAACGCCATAAAGGTTTCTTATGGCGTTTAGCCGAACAGGGAGGTGCTGCTACGGAGGAGTTAGTCTAGATTTAACTTAATATCTAAAGAAAGCTGCTCCGACAATGATTAACAAGATGAATAGCACCACGATTAACGCGAAGGAACTACCGTAACCATTAGACATATTGCCACCTCCTTTAGTGAGGGTAGTATAAGATATGCCAAACGATCGTTTTCGACATAGATTTACGTCTAAATAAGAAAAAATGAATTTTTTGTCTAAAAAACAAATTAAAACGCCATAAAAGTTTCTTATGGCGTCAAACAGAACAGGGAGGTACTCCTGCATATAGGGTTAAATAGGAACGCCTTCTGGATAGCCTCCGAAGAAAGCTGCTCCAACAATGATTAGTAAGATGAATAGCACCACGATTAATGCGAAGGAGCTACCACAACCATTTGAGTATCCCATATGTCCACCTCCTTTAAAAGAGGATAGTACATGATATGCGGGGGCGAGTTACTTCGAAAGGGATGCTAGTTGAAATGAATTTTAAAATGATTTTTTAGTCTAAGTTGAAATTGAGAGCATTGAAAGGGCAACAATACCAATATAGACGGATTTATGGAACGAAAACGAAATCGGAAATTGAGTCTCTCTTGAAATAATCAGGAGAAAATACGTCAACACACCATTATATACCTGCTCATTTTTATATGCACCTCTGCTTGGATATTATGTTCTGAGCAGGAGGTGCTTATTTTCGTTTGTATTTCCCGACTGTTACACTCCGTAAAGGAAACTTTTGATCATGAGCACTACATTACCGAACTTCTATTATCTCTATAAATGAATGTGTACATTATTAAAAATTTTATCCTCATTCTTATGTAATTTGTGTTTCTTTCTGATTTGGAGTGTAAACATAATTAACTTTCTATACATAATTAGCAATTTAAATATAAATTGAGTGAAGAAATAAACCTTCTCAACTATCCCTCTGTTGTCTTGGCAATGCTTCATGCACCTTACAAGTGAATGAAGCATTATAGCCCTATACTTAACCAAACGATAAACTCGAAGGATTGGATTAAAAAAGAGTTGTATTCTGATATTAATTTGGATATATTGTATATAAAGTATATATACAATATGATAGTGGGGTTTTATATGCAAATTATCATTTCAAATCATTCAAAAGAACCTATTTATGTGCAAATTTATGCTCAAATTAAAAAACATATTTTGACCAATGAATTACATGCAGGGCAATCCTTACCTTCAATGCGACAGTTAGCGAAGGATTTGGATATAAGTGTTATTACAACGAAACGTGCCTATGAGGAACTTGAGAAGAACGGATTCATATATTCGGTTGTTGGGAAAGGTTCTTTTGTATCGGAGCAGGACAGTGAGATGATGAAAGAAAGAAAAATGAAGGTAATTGAAGAGCAATTGTTGACGGCAATTCAAAACAGTAAAGAAATGGGCATCTCACTTACAGAATTAAAGGACATACTTACACTGTTATATAGGGAGGAAGAATAGTGGAAAATGTTATTGAATTCAAACATGTTTATAAATCATTTGGTGATTTTCAGCTAAAAGATATTTCAATGACAGTTAAAAAAGGATTTATAACGGGTTTTATCGGTGGTAATGGTGTTGGAAAATCTACAACGATTAAACTTATGATGAACTTATTGCAACCAGATAGCGGATCGATTTCAATATTTGGGTTAGATCATAAAGCACATGAAAAAGAAATAAAGCAACGGATTGGTTTTGTATTTGATGAAAATATTTTCTACGCACATTTAACATTAGCAGAAATGAAGGAGATTATAAGGCCCTGCTATATGAAATGGGATGATCGCCTATTTAATTTCTATGTTGAAAAATTTGAACTGCCGTTAAATAAAAAAATCAAATCATTTTCTAAAGGAATGATGATGAAAGCTTCTTTATCAATAGCCTTATCACACCATGCAGAGTTAATTATTATGGATGAACCCACATCGGGATTAGATCCAATATTTCGCAGGGAGTTTCTAGATATACTACATAATATAATGCAAGATGGAAAGAAAACGATCTTCTTTTCTACTCATATTACAACAGATTTAGACCGTATTGCAGATTATATTACTTTTATTCATAATGGTGAGCATATTTTCACAAAGAAATCGTATCAAATTCAAGAAGAGTATGCCATTGTAAAAGGAGGCGCGGAGTTATTAGATCGAGATACAGAACAGGAGTTTATTTCCATCCGGAAATCTAATGCTGGTTTTGAGGCATTAACAGCCAATAAAGCACGTATAGAAGATGTGTTTGGTGACTTAGTTTTGATCGAAAAACCAACGATTGAAGAGCTGATGTTCTATACAAAGAAAGGGGCTAAATAGGGTGTTTCACTTAATAAGAAAAGATATCATTTTACAAAAGAAATCTCTTATGATATTATTGCCTGCTTTATTTGTTTATTTAACGTTAAATATATCATATATCTGGTCAGGTTTTGTATTTAGTATTGTCATAATAATGAACGCGTTTTCAATGGATGAAAAAGCCCGAATAAATATCCTGCTGAATTCACTGCCATATACACGCAGGGAAATCGTTAGTTCAAAGTACATTGGAGTACTTATTTTTACTTTTATTGTAGTGCTTACAATTGTTATTGGAAATTTGATCATTCATAGAGAACTAACAATATGGATCGATCTTATGTATATAGTATGCCTTGTGATGGTATCTGCTTCATTTATCTTTCCATTTAGTTATCAGTTTAACAGCCGATATTTGTTCAAAGGCTCACTTGTTTTATTCGGTATTTATATGGTGTTGATTAATACCTTGTTCCGAAATGTGAACGATATAATCAGAGAAAATGTTCGAATATTATTATCATTACAAAATCTTAATGTTTATTTATTAATTCTATTTTCGGTTATTATTCTATATGTTTGTTCTTGGCTTCTGTCGATTCGTATTTATAGAAATAAAGCATTTTAAAGGAAAGGTGTAGAAATTCTACAGAAAGAGATTTTTACTGAGTGGTTTAATCATCCCTATTCTCATATGTTGCAAAAGGAACGGTATCTTAAATCAATGTTTGTGATGTATTTTGAAGTTAGATGTTACTCATACAACGGATTACCTGGGATAGAATTTACGGTCCAAAAACGCGAAATCGAAAACAATATTGAAGTAAAAAGAGCCTATCTCCTTTATGAGAAGGGCTATCCACTTATTTAACATGAGTTTCTGAGTGATACATAGCTTTTTCGAATGCAGCTATTCATTTTTATCTTCGTAATCAATATCCTGCCCGATCGGATCATGAAGGGACACGTCTTTTTTGTTTTTTCATTTCGCGTAAATGCATGATGAGGATTTCTTTATTAATTACAAAAGGGGGAGCATAGTTTCCCATCACTGATTGATTAAATAAATGTTGGGTCGCTTCCTGTAATACATCTTCAAACGGGTTACTACGCATGTCTTAGAAGCTTCTGAGCATGGCAGAACAGTGATTTAAATAAGGACAGCCTTGCGCAGGTTTAATCATGAGATAGATTTTAAGGGTATGTAAATGAATAATTGAAAAAACCCACTAAAATGTGGGTTCTTTGTATGCGCTAACGGGGTAATAACTATTCTTCATCTTCAAAGAAACCGAATAGTTTTTCTTCATCATATTCATATTTACGTCCTAGATTATCTGTATCTCTTTCGTGCTGTAAAAGAACTTTATAGTTTTTTCCCTTTGAAGATTCGTTTTCAGTAACACTTAGGACGGTTACTTTATCGTTCTCATATGTCTTTGCAAAAAGTTTAATCTCCTCAATTGTATCCTTTAAATCTGTTTCATCACCATTAAAAAAGTCTAAAGAAACTTCAGTTGTGTATTTTTGAATCATGGCTAGCTCCCTGCTAATATGTATTAGTTCTTAAAGGATAACGGAAAATCTAATCAACAGCTATCACTGGATGGTGAAAGAGGTTCAACAGTTGCAGAGAGTACTCTTTGGTTCAGCAACTCTAATGTGAAATTGGAGTGTTGCTCAGTATGGATGAGATGGCGATCAATGGCCGGTGCCGGATAATTACATAAATAAAGAAGAAGCAAGTAGGATGGGAAAGCATAAAAGGTAAGTAGCACCGGGTAAAAGTATCGGGGGAGATATATACAAAAACAGAGAAAAATCTTTCTGAAGCTAAAAATAGAGTGTGGTGCGAAGATGATATAAACTATATCACAGGTTACAGAGGGAATGACAGATTACTTTATTCGAATGAGGGTATAAAACAACAGATTTATTATAAAACGTTTGTTAAGTTAAATAATGGAGGACATAGTTTTTAATGAAAAAAATAGTTGTATATGGAAAAGATTTTCAAAATAAAGAAGGGTTACATAATGCATTAAAAGATAAATTAGACTTCCCAGACTACTATGGGGGAAATTTAGACGCTTTATGGGATTGCCTTACAGGGTGGATAGAGTTGCCGTTAACTTTAATCTGGAGAAATTTTGAGTGTAGTAAAAAGTTTTTAGGTTCATACGCTGATGATGCATTAGAAGTTTTACAAGAGGCTCAAGAGGAATTAGAGGATGAGTTTAAAATAATAATAGAGTAGACTTTCTTTTTTGGTTTTGTGAATTTGAAAAAAGTTACAGGCATTGTTTTTTTATCACCTTCATGTCTATATATATGGCAAAATTCATGAGCGAAATCATACCATTGTTCAGTTCGGCTTTTTCGGCTGTCCAAGCATATATTATAAATTCCGCTGTGTTTAAGTGCGAAGCTTGTTACAGGTTTAAACGAAAGCCTGATATCTAAAGCCTTGGCAATCCGTTCAAAATTAATTTGTTCTGGTTCTTTAATATCAATCTTCCTGTATAAGTTTTCAATCCAATCCTCTAAATGACTGTTTGTATACCTCAAGATGAAAAACCTCCTTAAAGACGACAATATAAAAATTGGATTCGTGAAATATTATAGGGAAAACTAAGACTTTTTTCACGGGAAAATGCATCTAAGATAAGGGTGGTGTTTCTTGAAGAGCTGCTAAGTAATTAATGACAATAATCGATAATGAAAAGTGTTTGTTTCATAATTAGAGCCATATTCGTTTAGAGTTAGAGGTATTTAGGCTGCAAAAAGAAAAAGTTGAAACGGAGGAATACATGCAATGCGAAGTGAACAGGTAATGATGGACATTTTTTTAGACTTTGCTTTGAATGATGAAAGAATCCGATTGGTTACTTTGGAAGGATCACGTACAAACAGAAATATTCTCCCCGACAACTTCCGAGACTATGACATTTCTTATTTTGTAACTGATATGGAATCTTTTAAAGATAATGATCGGTGGCTTGAATTCTTTGGTACTCGCATTATGATGCAAAAACCCGAAGATATGGAGCTTTTTCCTCCTGAATTAGGTAACTGGTTTTCATACATCATTCTTTTTGAGGATGGTAACAAATTAGATCTAACCCTTATTCCAATCAGTGAAGTAGAAGATTATTTTGCTAAGAACGATGGTTTGGTTGAGGTCTTGCTTGATAAGGATAATTTCATCAATAATAAAGTAATCCCAAATGATCGTCAATATTGGATTAAAGAGCCTTCTGCAAGGGAATTTGATGATTGCTGTAATGAGTTCTGGATGGTTTCGACATACGTAGTAAAAGGATTAGCAAGAAAAGAAATACTTTTTGCAATCGACCATTTAAATGAGAATGTACGTCCTAATTTATTGAGAATGATGGCGTGGCATATTGCATCCCAGCAAGGGTATTCATTCAGTATGGGCAAGAACTATAAATTTATTAAACGTTACCTTTCAAATAAAGAATGGGAAGAGCTAATGTCTACATATTCTATGAATGGGTATCAAGAAATGTGTAAGTCGTTATTTACTTGCTATGAATTATTTAGGAAATATTCAAAAGTTGTATCAGAAAGTCTTAGATATAAGTATCCATATTATGACAAAGTCATCACAAAGTATACGGAAAGTATTTATAACTCATTAAAATGAATGCATAAACCCGCCTCCTTAGCGGGAGGTTTTCTTGTGTACAAAGAAGAAATTAAACTAATGAAAAAAGAAGAGTCTATCATAATACTCTTCTCTAAATTGTTTCAGTCTTCATTTTTCCTTTCCTTACAGATACCATGATTCCAGGAATGATCATAAGTACTGCTGGTATTAAGTAGAACCAATCAATACAGATAAGTCCTCCAATCCCTGAGATAAAAAGTAAAACACTGCTCAACCTTGGTTTGAATAAGACAACAATTGAAGCGGTAAATCCAACGCATGAAAAGATCAAAGATCCCCATGCCCCTACAAGGAGGTCGCTTGTCATTTCAAAGTATCTGATCAAATGAAAAAATAAATCAAGGTAGGCGATACCTAAAGCTAGAATAGATGCTACAACACCCAATAGGCTCCCTATCAAACTTTAAAAAAACTCAATGGTTCTCTTCACAATAAACGCTCCTTATGTAATCAGCAACTTCATTTTCATATATTAGAATATAAAAGCAACATAAATGAAAATATAAATGAGAAAGACAACGGTGTAAATAGTGGTTATTCATACGAAGGATTGAAAAAGAAGGACACGCAGCAGATTCATTTGCTCTTGTTGGGGGGCAAGTGTTGACAACTCTATTAGCTGGCTTAATTAAAGAAGGAGTATAAAACCTGTATCAATGATGTTACTAGATATCTACGACACAGGTTTTATATTTAGGTAACTAAATTTAACATTGCATTTTTTTATTATGCAATAGTTCACTCTATTTCTGCTTTCAATTTTTCGAACCACTCTAAATTAACCAAGTGATGTGAACGGGAATTTTCGTTCATACGGCGAAAGTAATTGATTGCGCCGGGAATTTCTTGAGTGATGGACAGGTATTCATCAAGGAGCTCGATTCGAGTTTTAGTCTGGTCGATTTGTGATTGGATCAGACCCAGTAATTTATTTTTGTCAAATTCATCGGCAAAGAGTAACGCCCCATAAAATTGCAGGTTCACATATTCCGATTTGGTGCCGTGTTTGATCATTAATTTCTCGAATTCTGCCCTTCCCGATTCTGTGACTTTAAAGTTACGGATTTCACGCCCGCTGGTTGAGGGTTTCTGCTGAATCTGTTCAATAAAACACTTTTCTTCAAGTTGCTGCAGATTGTAATAAAATGAACCTTTCGTGAAGTTAACAATGTATTTGTAATGGCGTTTTTCCATTAAGGCCAGAAGTTCATAGCCGTGAGCTCCGGGATTTTGGATTAGCAAGCCAAGGATAAGTAAGGGAATTATGGTTTCATCACCTTCGCCATCCGCGCTTCAAATTCCGCGTACGTGATTTTACCCGAAGCCAAATCCATACTATGAAGGTAAATCTGTTCTGTTTTAGAATAGTCACCATTCACTTTCAGTGATTGCTCCTCTCCCGAAATGGGTTTCAGGATATGGTACTTTTTCGAAAAAGCCTCGAAATAGCGGTAACCGAATTTGCGTTGTGAAGCTGCGTCTAAATGAATGCCATCAGGATTCGCAGTCAAACCTGATGCAGTAACAAAATAACAATTCTGTTGTTCATTAGCAAAACGCAGCAATTGTTCATTAACCTGTCGAAATTCGGTCGCGTGCTGTCCAAAACCGGTCTTCCCAAGAAAGTCACCAAGCCCTCCAATAATCAACGGTACCTCATCAAGTTTCAACTCGTTTCTTAGCGTTTCGATGATAAGAGTTAATTTCTCGTAATAAGTTTCATGTAGCGACTGATAACTGTCACTCTCACCCTGGTGCCAAAGGATTCCGCAAATTTGACTGGACCGGAGGGCGAAGCGGGCTTCGGACAAAGCATGCTGAAAAAGGATGCCTTCCGGATGCCAGTCATTCAATGAACTGCCACCTTCCGCACAAGGGATCAAGCCAATTTCTTCATCGGGATGAGCTTTCGACCATGCATCTGCAAAAGATGCCGCTAGGCCAACGCCGGAAACCGGACGGTCATAATTAATCGGCTCTGTCATCATCTGCCACTGTCCATTGCGCAGCATTTTTATTTTTTCATTATAGATAGGGTCTACTTCATTCAAAAATCCACGGCCCGCCATATTCGACTGCCCCAACATTAAAAAAGACTTTATCATCTCATTTTTCACTTCTTTACATCAATATTTTAGTCTAATTAGACTATAGTCAATTCAGTTTGTCTTGTAAAGTCTTAATAAGGTTTTACTTTTATTATTAGTATGTATGAAAAACAAACTAACATTGAAAATTTGGGTGATGTATTTGAGAAATAGCAAGTTCCTTTGCTTTTTCTTATCTAACTATCGGGGGCTTTAACTCAATAACGATCTTCCACAATCGGGCGCGATTAATGAACAAGAACTAAAGGAGTGATACATATTAGTCATGTATAATATGTATCACTCCTTATTTTTTATGGCTTTTTTTGATTTAGGTCTTGATGAAAAAATAACAAAAACCCTGTCATGTAAGGGTTCCTATGAGGTTCAAAATCATTTTTCATAGGAAATACGTTCAATGATGGGGGTGTATCCCAAATGAAATGGATTGTTAAAAAGGGAGGGCTATGTTGAAAGGGTTAAATATCAATAAAAAATTTTTAAGCATAAAGAGGAAGAGCGTCAAAACTCTTCCTCTTTTATTTGGATAGAATACCGAAAATTTCTCTTGGGAAAATTTATTTTTTAGCAAATCCCTGTTTATTTAAATACTCAAGCATGAAGGGGAGTTTGCTTCTTTCGAGATGGTCCTCAATATGATCTTTCCATCCCTTTACTTTTTTCACTGTGAAAGGCGCTTTAACAGGACGATTCTGGTAATACTCACGCATCTGTTGATCATAGGTTGCTAATTTTTCATCATCTAGCGATTGATACTGATTATCAAACATGACCATCGATTGAGGCAAACGTGGTTTTAATCCAGGTTTCTCTTCAGCAGGGTGGCCTATGCATAGCCCTACTAAAGGAACCACATGTTTTGGTAAATGTAATATCTCAGTTAAGTCTGTAATATGTAGTCTAATTCCACCGATATATACGCCGCCGAGTCCCATTGATTCGGCTGCAGTCAAAGCATTTTGAGCCATTAGCCCAGCATCAAATGTACCTATTAAAAGGTATTCAATATACTCAAGATCTACATCGGGAGCGATTTGATGATTTCGGTTAAAATCTGCACAAAAAATCCAAAACTCTGCTGCCTCTTCAATATAAGGCTGGTTCGCAGAAAGCTCCATTACTTGTTTTCGAAGATCTGGATCTGTAATTCTAATGATAGAAACGGCCTGAAGAAGGCTGAAAGATGAAGTCTGATTAGCTGCCTTAAAGATTGCTTCTCGTTGCTCCTTTGTGAGAGGTTGATCTGTAAAAGACCGAATGGAAGTATGATTACAAAGTAATTCAATTGTATTGTTCATATTGACACTCTTCCTTTCTTACATATTAGATTCAAGCTGATTAAGTTGGGCTAGAGTTACTTTTGAAAAAAGTGTAACTTGTATACAATATGATAAAATCAGCACTCTAATTTATGAAGAGGGCAATTTAAATTGCCGTAGTGCATTTTTTTGTACTTAGTACCAAAAACTAGATAAAAAGGTGGCTAGATTTTGTTAAAACGAATTTGAAAAAGAATTTAAATGGAATAAACAAAAGATCCGGCAAATGTCCCGAAAAAGGAAGCTTGTGTCAACCTGCTTAGTTAGTAAAAAAAAGCTGTCACATTCGACAGCTTCTGATCTTTTAACTCTTGCCCCGATACTTTAATACATTTCTTCATAAACTCTTATCGTAAAATTACTCTATCTGCTCCCCAAACTTCTTTCCGAACTCTTCCATCAAATCAATTATAGGAATGAATTCTTTCCCTTTTGAGGTTAGTGAATACTCTACACGAGGAGGAACCTCAGGAAACACCTCTCTCTTAATTAATCCATCTGTTTCTAATTCTCTCAGCTGCTTTGTAAGAGAACCTTGTGAAATGTCCCATAAAAAAGCTTTAATTTCGCTATAACGACGTTTTTTTGTTTTTAAAAACCAGAGAATAATATATTTCCAGCGTCCCGAAAGCATATTTTGAGCATATGCAATTCCATATACTTCTCTTTGTTCCTTTATATACTCTTTGTCAAATCCATCCTTACATATTTTAGACACCTTTTCACCTGCTTTCTGCTGTTAAGTACAGAAAAATGTACTACGGCAATTTAAATTACCTACTTTAAATAGATGAGAAACGGTTTTATTCTAGTATATGTAAAAGAAATACTCAATACTCATTACGCTTTTCTTAATATATGTTTACGATTTGGTGAACATATAATGGTGTAACTTTAAGCAGAAATATTCTTTTATATACAAATTCTTTTAGGAGGGAAAATAGTGAAATTCGGAATTATAGGTGCAGGAACAATTGGGTCAATTATTTCTAAAAAATTAGTTGAGAATGGGCATGATGTCAAAATTGCAGATGCAAGGGCAATTGAATATTTAGAAGGAAAAAAGCTTGCTGGAACCCCTGTGCGCGTAGAGGATGCAATTAAAAACATTGATGTTCTGATCATATCTCTTCCTACAAAAGCAATGTCAAGCATTCGAAATATGATCGATCAAGTCGGAGAGGATGTAATCATTGTAGATACTTCAAATTATTATCCTTTTAGAGACGACAAAATTGAAGAAATCGAGAACGGGATGGTTGAAAGTGTTTGGGTATCAAATCAATTAGGCAGACCTGTCATTAAAGCATTCAACAATTTATTAGCCTATACTTTAGAAAATGAAGGAACAACCGTAGATTCTAGTGAACG
Organism: Bacillus sp. FSL R5-0434; assembly: GCF_038004745.1. NCBI lineage: Bacteria > Bacillati > Bacillota > Bacilli > Caryophanales > Bacillaceae > Bacillus > Bacillus sp. FSL R5-0434. Next base: position 2,555,956 of record NZ_JBBORV010000001.1, on the reverse strand, counting down.
AATCGCGATAGCAGTTTCTGGTGATGACACATCACAAAAACAAGTAGTCATAGACGTAGTATCCGAGTTAGGCTTCGATGCAATAGACAGTGGTTCTTTAAGTGATTCTTGGAGACAGCAACCAGGAACTCCTGCTTACTGCACAGAGCTAACAAAAGATGAACTTACGAAAGCGTTGAAAAAGGCGAATAAAGAAAAAGCACCGTTACTACGCGACAAAGTGATGGAAATATTTGCAGAGAAAAAGGATGTTAAATTTTCACACGAGGATGTTGTGAATCTAAACAGAGAAATATACAATTCATAAAAACAAGCTATCATAAGGAAGAAATTAAAAATTATAGAAAATGAAAGTAAAGAGTATAATAAAAATAAACATTCATAACGTGCAAGATGGTTTTATAATGTTGAAGGCCTAATGAGTGTAGTAAAAACCGGTGGTTTAATACTATCGGTTTTTTTTACTGCTTTTATATACTCATTGAAAATCACCTCATTATTAGAACAAACAGTTGTTACATAGCATTACCCAAGGGATGATGCATTTTATGAAGTTGATAATCATCGAGTGACCGCAAGCTGACAAATGCATTAACGCTTACTATCATTATTTAATAAAACGTTATAGGAAGGAGATCCAGGGTGATAGCAATATATGTAAGGGTATCGACCGAGGAACAAGCGATCAAGGGATCGAGCATTGACAGCCAGATCGAAGCCTGTATAAAGAAAGCAGGGACTAAGATGTGCTGAAGTATGCTGATGAAGGGTATTCTGGTGAGTTGTTTGAACGTCCAGCTTTTAACCGCTTAAGGGAGGACGCAAGTAAAGGACTCATAAGCAAGTTATCCTCAATGACTCAGCTATCATTGATGATGATTAGTCTAATTCCATTTGACAGTAATGGTAAAGCATTTTAATATTTACTCACTTTGTAGATACAGACAGATTCAAATGTTGGTTTCATAATAGTTGGAGATGAAGTTAGGGACTAAAGGAAGGAAAGAACCTTTCTTTTTTACTTGGAAGGAAAAAAACTGTGCCCATTTTGTGCCCAAAATAGATATAAAATGATGCAATGAGTGTATTGGATAACTTCAGATGCTTGAAAGCTTCTGTAACTGACAATATACTTCCACTTTATTGAGGGCCTCGAACTAATAAAGAGATACCAAAGCCATATTGGTATCTTCTTTGTTTTTGCTTTAGAGCTATTAAATCCATCTAGGAGTGCCATGACTTGAACTCAACGACAGTAACTTAATACTATATCGAATCTATTTGAGGAAACTGATTGATGATATATTGCTTGAAGTTTTCAGTGACAGGTGATAGATACTTCCCTTCAATCCAAGAAATACCGACTACACGCTCAAACCTTGGCCAACTAATACGGACCTTTGCGATATTTGTTTGGTCTAAGCCTTTAAAATCAGGAAGAATTGAAACGCCAAGACCCGCTGCAACAAAACCTGCGATTGTAGTAGCTTCTTCGCCTTCAAATACAATGTTTGGGGTAATATTAACCTGTTCAAATATATGATCTATTGTTACTCGAAGAGCAAAACCTTCTTTCATTAAAACAAAAGGCTCATTAGCAATTTCGTTTAAGGTAATATCCTTACGAGTAGCTAACACATGTTTTTTGGGCAAAAATAAAAAGAGCTCCTCCTTCCATAAGGGCTTCCACATTATATTTGATTCGACTGGAAAAGAAGCAAGCAGGCAGAGATCTAGTTCACCTGATTTTAGTTTATCTAAAAGCTGATTAGAGTGAGACTGGTTTAATTGGAAATGAACATTTGGGTATTGATCTTTAAATGCTCCAATTAAATTTGGAACGATCGTTGTACCCAGAGTGTGTAAAAAGCCTAAAGACACTTCACCTTGATCTGGTTGTAAAAGGGATTGAATTTCTTCCTTTCCTTCAGTAAATTCTTTAATGATGGAATCGACCCTCTTGAGGAATCTTTCCCCATATTTATTTAATGTAATGGACCGGCCTTGTCTATCAAAAAGCGGAACCCCTAAGTAATTTTCTAATCTAACAATAGACCGAGAAAGTGCTGGCTGTGTTATTGATAATGTTTCAGCAGCTTTAGTTACATGCTGTATACGAGCAAGTGTTTGAAAGTATTCTAATTGTTCCCATTCCATTAGAAATCCACCTTTTTTATAAATCATTACATAAATGAATTAAAATCATATTTATTATGCATTATACATCATAATTTATTAGTGTTATGATAAATTTATCGAAAAAATATATGAATTTTTATATGAATTTTAAACTAATTATGTGTTCAGAAGGAGGACTATTTTAATGAACTATCGAATTGAAAAAGATACTTTTGGAGAAATAAAGGTGCCTGCTGATAAGTTTTGGGGAGCGCAAACACAACGTAGTAAAGAGAACTTCAAGATAGGTTCTGAAAAAATGCCTATCCGTATTGTTAAAGCTTTTGCTATATTGAAGCGCAGTACAGCTATTGCTAATAATCGTCTAGGTAATTTGGATAACGAAAAAACAGAGGTTATTACAGCAGTTTGTGATGAAATTCTTGAAGGCAAATATGATGACAATTTTCCACTCGTTGTTTGGCAGACGGGAAGCGGTACACAAAGCAATATGAATGTTAATGAAGTTATAGCGAACCTTGCAACAGCTTTATTAAAAGAAAAAGGCTCTATACAAACCATACATCCAAATGATGATGTCAATCGCAGTCAAAGTTCGAATGACACTTTCCCAACAGCGATGCATGTTGCAGGTGTATTAGCCATCTATGAACAATTAGTTCCTGCACTTGATCAACTTCGGAACACATTAGATGAAAAAGCAAAAAAATTCAATGACATTGTAAAAATAGGTCGTACACATCTTCAAGATGCTACACCTTTAACCCTTGGACAAGAAATTAGCGGTTGGGTGTATATGGTTGATCGTTCGAAAGAAATGATATTGGAAGCAACTGAAAAAATGCGTGAACTTGCTATCGGGGGTACGGCAGTAGGGACAGGCATTAATGCACATCCACAGTTTGGAGAAGTTGTCTCAGAGGAAATCTCGAATTTTACAGGCCAACAGTTTAAAAGTTCACCGAATAAGTTCCATGCCTTAACTAGTCATGATGAAATAACGTATGTACATGGTGCTATGAAGGCATTAGCTGCTGACTTAATGAAAATTGCGAACGATGTTAGATGGCTTGCAAGCGGTCCTCGCTGTGGTATCGGGGAAATTTCAATCCCGGAAAATGAACCTGGCAGCTCCATTATGCCCGGTAAAGTCAACCCTACTCAATGTGAAGCCCTAACCATGATTGCGGCTCAAATTATGGGGAATGATGCAACTATTGGTTTTGCTTCAAGTCAGGGCAACTTTGAACTAAATGTATTTAAACCGGTTATTATCTATAACTTCCTTCAATCCGTGCAGTTACTGAGTGATGGAATAAAATCTTTCCATGATCATTGTGCGGTTGGTATTGAACCTAATACGAAAACCATTAAAGAAAATCTTTCCGGATCTTTGATGCTTGTCACAGCATTGAATCCTTATATCGGATATGAAAAAGCTGCGAAAATTGCTAAGTTTGCTCATAAAGAAGGCTTAACGTTAAAAGAGGCTGCTGTGAAACTTAAATTGCTAACGGAAGAACAATTTGATGAGATGGTTAAACCGGAAAATATGGTGAAACCAAACATTTAAATCTTTAAGATGAAAACTAGTTACTGATCAGTAACTAGTTTTTCCTTTTTTTACACTTGTTGAAAATCACTTCATTAGGACAAACAGTTATTACATAGCATTACCCAAGGGGTGATGCATTTATGAAGGTAATAATCATCGAGGGACAGCAAGCTGACAAAATGCATTAACGATTGCTATCATTAAAATTTGTAGGAATACGATCCAGGGTGATGGAAATTTGTATGTGAAAAGGTATCGACCGAGGAACAAGCGATCAAGGGATCGAGCATCGACAGCCAGCTCGAGGTCTCTAAGGATGTGCTGAAGAATGCGTTGAGGGATTTTCTGGCGAGTTTGGATGAAAGTAAAGGACTTATAAGTCAAGTCATCTGCTAAGATGCTGACCGTCTTTCTCGGAAATGATAATTGAGCTTATCAGTGCTGACGAGTTAAGATAGTGAGACAAGCGGTTGACTGGAAATATTTTCATGCCTCTATCGTATATTCTGTCTCCGTTAGTTTCGAAAGTTTTAAAAGAAGCATGTAAATGAATGAGAGAAAGCCGGAATATTAGATCCGGCTTCTTCTGCATTATTTCCCCTTCGCTTTCTTCCGCTTTTCCTTTTCCGCCCGGTAGAACTCATGGAACATCTTCATCAGCGCCCGTTTCTCAATCCGTGATACATAGCTGCGCGAAATACCGAGTTCTTTGGCAATCTCACGCTGCGTTTTTTCCTTCTTTAAATCAAGCCCAAACCGCCCGACAATCACTTCTTTCTCACGGTCATCTAAAATGTCAATGTATTGCTTCACTTTTTCAAGCTCCATATTGAGCTGGATCGTATCAATCACGTCTTTATTTTCTGATTTCAGGACATCGATCAGGCTTATTTCATTCCCTTCTTTATCCTGCCCGATCGGATCATGAAGGGAGACGTCTTTTTTTGTTTTTTTTAGTGCGCGCAAATGCATGAGGATCTCATTATTAATTACAAAGGGGGGGTGCATAAATTTCCCGTAACAGTTTGACTAAATAAATGTTGAGTCCGCTTCCTATAATAAATGTTCAAACGTTTCTTCGCAAATGAAGGGGATACCTTAAATAGCCAAGCTACATTTTCAATTGCATGTGATTGTATGTACGAAAGATTAATATTACGCAACATGAAAGTTGGAATGCAAAAGTGATATGTAAAATAATTCGACTGCCACTCCAAATAATCAGTCCAAGTTGCAGGCTTGTTTTTTTATCACCTTCATGTCTATATATATGGCAAAATTCATGAGCAAAATCATACCATTGTTCAACTCGGCTTTTTCGGCTGTCCAAGCATATGGTATAAATTGCGCTGTGTTTAAGTGCGAAGCTTGTAACAGGTTTAAATGAAAGCCTGATATCTAATGACTCGGCAATCCGTTCAAAATTAATTTGTTCAGGTTCTGTAATATCAATCTTTCTGTATAAGTTTTCAATCCAATCCTCTAAAGGACTGTTTGTATACCTCAAGATAAAAAACCTCCTTAAAGACGACAATCTAAAAATTGGATTCGTTTAAATATTATAGGGAAAGCAAGACTTTTTTCATAGGAAAATGCGTCTAAGGAGATGGAATATGAATCCGTTTAATAATGGCTGTTTTCGTAAGTATGATGATTTTAACACGCATCTGGATTTCCCTCGAAAAGTAAAGGTCTTTAGGGATTTATGTCAAAATAATAGTAAGTACCTTATGCAACAAACAGGGAGTTTGGTTGATTAATAAGGAGGGGGAAGTATGAAAAAAAATATTCACATATTGGGAGCTTCTGGTGTTGGGACTTCAACATTGGGTGTTGCATTATCAAAGCGTTTGCCTCATACGCATCTTGATACTGATAATTACTATTGGTTAGATAAATTCACTAAAAAAAGAGAAATTCCTGAAAGAAGAAAGTTGCTTGAAAAAGACTTAACAATAAATGAGAAATGGATTCTTTCTGGTGCAGTGTGTGGCTGGGGCGATAATCTAAAAAGTTATTTTGACCTTGTCGTCTTCTTATGGATTCCACAAGAAATACGGCTTGAGAGATTAAGGCATAGGGAATTTCAGCGTTATGGAAATGAAGTGTTAGCCGGTGGCAGTAAATATGAACAATCAAAAGCATTTTTAGAGTGGGCTTCTTTATATGATAATGCTGGAATGGAAGTTAGAAGTAAAGCTTTGCATGAACATTGGATGGAAGATTTATCTTGTCCAGTGCTAAAGATTGAAGGCGATCACTCAGTCAATGAAAGAGTTGACCGTGTCTTGGATTATCTGAATTCTAATTAAACTAACGGATAGCGATAGCTGCATAAGAAAATAAATTTAAAAATCAAAGAAAGTTCCAGTAATGCATTTTACGGATCACGTTTTTTTATACCGCTATCAGTATGCTGTTGGAGGGGGTAAATATCAATAAAAAATTCTTAAAAAGGTTAATGATTGTACCAATTCTATTCATTTGTTATGTTTTATTTTTAAATCCTAAAGTTATACTTGAACAGCAATGTCCTAATAAGCCTTACAGTTTAACAATCGTAAAGCACGGGACAGGTATATTCGATAAGAAAATTGTTTTAATATATTACAAGATCAACGGAAAAACAGTAGCTGTTGGGGATTTGGTGTTTTTTGAGAATTTTGACAGAGATATAGATGTTACTTGGGATACGAATACAGATGATGGAACTTGGTGGATAGATAAAAGCGTACATTTAACCATGACCTATGCTAAAAATTTTAAGGGGGATTTAGACAAGAAAGATATTGATTTTGATTATGGTGCTGTCCAATAATAATGAAGCAGTTTATTTAAAATAGGAATATACACTAAAAGAACCGCCAGTCGCGGTTCTTTTGTGTTATACTCTGCTCTAAATTGCTTTAGTAGCAGTTTTTTCTTTCCTTACAAACACCATGATTCCAGGAATGATCATAAGTATTGCTGGTATTAAGTAGAGTAACGAAATACAAAATAATCCACCTAAACCAGATATAATGAGTAATGTACCGCTTAGCTTAGGTTTTACTCCAACAGCAAATGAAGCAAGAAAAGCAACACTTGAAAAGAAAACAGATCCCCCATGAAACATCTATAAGTTCACTTGATAAATCTAAATGAATAAACGCATTTAAAAGTGCATCTGAATAGGCGATAATTAAGGCTATGATGGCGACTACTATACCTAGTAGCTTCCAATTAAACTTAAAACAAACTCAACAATTCTCTGCACCAATAGACGCTCCTTATGTAATGATTTTTATATATAAAATATAAAAGAAACATAAATGAAAATATAAATGAGAAAACAACAAAAACCCTTGTCACGTAAGGGTTTTTATGGGATTCAAAAGTCACTTTATAAATGAGGATATGATTGAGATATAAATGAGAATCTAAATCTTATTAGTAAACAGAATTAAACATAATAAACAGAAATAAATAATAATAAACTAACTGCGTTTATTTATCTGATTTCCGTCTTTCCTTTAATTGCTCCGTTATAATCTCCAAAGCAGCCTGTGAAATTTCATCAGTTACTTCACCGTCTTAGCTGCAAGGAATGTTTCAGGATCGTTTAATACTTTTTTTGCATCGTCAGTGATTATATTGCAGCTGAGATTGAACACAGGAGATCGATGACAAAATGAAAAATGCCTTTGAGCTATATGAAAACAAAGTTGCTCGGTCAGTCGGGCCGATTGAGGCACAGCGAATCGGCTACATGGTCGACGATTATGGTGAAGAGAAAGTGATGGAGGCTATCAAGACAGCGTTTCAGCTAAAGGGGAAATCAGCAAGTTTGTCATATGTTCAAGCCATCTTATCAAATCCATTCACTCAAAAGAGAAAGGAGAAACAATATGGCTATAAACAAAGCAGTCAGTATAGACACCGCATTTCAAACGATTATGCAGGAACTTCGGGAAAAGTCAGCCCGCTTTTTGGGAACAGACAGGCCGCATCCGAAGAAAAGGCTGATTTTGATTGTCCTTATTGTAAGGATCGTGGAATTGTCGTTTATCGGGTCCATAAAGATACTCCTTGGCATTTAGATGATCAGTTAGATCTTATGGTTCCAGAAGATATGGTATCGGAAGATGATTTTCTTTTGGGGAAGGTTTGCACGCCGGACAAAGCTAGTGAATGGAAAGATACTTATTCAAAACAGTGTGAATGTGTAAGACGAAAGGAAATTGCCAGACTCATGGCAGCTAGTGGCATTACAGAAGAGTTTGAAAAGCTTCTATTTGGTAACTTCATCACGGGCCGTAAGCCAGACATGATCAAGGACGCTTATGAGTGTGCAGTGGAATACTATAAAGATTTCCAAAAGATCAAAGGAGAAAGGCAAAACAGTATTGCATTACTTGGACAGCCTGGCAGCGGCAAAACTCATTTGCTCACGGCGATTATGAATAATCTGATCAAGAAAAAATCAGTACACTGCATGTATTTCCCTTACGTAGAGGGCATGGGTGATTTGAAAGCTAACTTTGATAACTTAGAAGCGAAACTCGATGTCATGAGAAAGGTCGAATTACTATTCATTGATGACTTATTCAAACCAATAAACGGTCATCCAAGGGCAACCGATTGGCAGGTTGAACAAATCCAGTCGGTCATTAATTATTGATACTTGAATCATAAGCCTTTGCTGATTTCTTCGGAGTTAACAGTCGATGAGATTTTAGATATAGACGAGGCTCTTGGTTCACGAATTCACCAGATGTGTCGTGATTACATAGTGATTATTAAAGGTGATCGAATGCAATTAAATCATAGGTTAGGTGATTGGGAATGAAAGAGAAAACGAATGTAAAAGCAGCTGATGGACTTTATATATTCGGACCCTCTAAGTCCTACAGAAGGTAAAGATCTTACGCCAACTATCCGTTTACTTGAGGAACAAATAAAGCAAATGGAGCGGATGCTGAGTGCTTAAAGCAGTCGTGTCTCTGCTGGCAATTTTACTCTCCGCACCGAGAATAGAAAAAGAAATTCAGCTATGGAAAGAGCAGTTGGATTACATTAAGTTCACTGTTTATGATGAGCCAGTCGCACAGGGGCGGCCGCTTGGATCAATACGAAATGGGAAGGTGCATATGCGAGATCCAGCGAAATCAAAGTACTTTAAGCAGTATGTAGCATTGGTTGCGTCTCAGCATCGACCAGAAACAATTATTACTGGTCCTGTCTCAATGGATGTCAAAGTGTATAGACCTATGCCCAAATCAGTTTCAAACTCATGAAAGAAGAAAGAAAAAGCCGAAAAAGGTCTTCTGAGGCCGACGACAAAGCCCGACGTTGATAACTATGTAAAGGGTGTAAAAGACGCTCTGAACCATTTGATATATAAAGATGATAGCCAAGTAGTGGACCTGAAAGTTAGCAAGTTTTATAGTGGAGAGCCGAGGGTGGAAGTCATGATAAGAGAGGTTTCTGCCTAAAAATAAAAAACACTGAAGCGCTTAGCCTCAGTGTTCTTGATATGAACTGGTACTTCTATCATAACACAGGGGGCGCTTTGAGTGTGCAATCCAAGAGAAATAAACATCAAAAAAGACTTTACTATTCAACAGAAGATTGACCCAGGGAAAGTTCAGATCATTGTTTTAGATGGGAATCAAGGTACTGCCCATGTCTTAGATGCTCCGGAGCACGGTAAAACGGTGATCCAAATTGTAAAGGGCAGCTTTGCAAGGGTTGATCATGAGATAGGTTACAAAGTCAGGTAAGCAATTGAAAGGAAGTTTCATAATGGATACCATTAACAAGTTGAACTTCAAATGTACGTCAAGTCATGCCAGATGAAATAATAACTGACAAACAAGCAGTAGAACTATAAGAAAGAGGAGGCTATAAACCTCCTCATAGTTAACTTGAATAGTAGGCGATATAAGATCCATCAGGATAAAAAGTAACACTGTCTAAATAATATGTTGTTCCGTTTATAGTGATTGTTTGTCCTGGGTCTGGATCAGAAGGAAGTCCACGAACAACTAGGGTACCTAATGCAGAAACTTCTTTTGATTGACTTTCTTCAGAATGAGTATCAGTAGGACTTGCGGCAAAGGCAGGAGCGGCAGAAACAAGCAAAGTAAGTGACAATGCAGTACCAGTTAAAACTTTTTTCAATTTCATTTTAAACACTCCCTTTGTTTTTAATACAAGTGTATTATTACATGAGATACAAAAATATCCAAGGTATTTTTTGTTAATATTTTGTGAACTTAGATTAAAATATAGAATCCTCCCGAATGCCTGCACCCCGAAATGAGGGCACAGCATGAGCGTTGAGAGGTAATATTGTCCAAGAAGGAAAGCCTGCGGACACTGAACTTACAGTATTATTTACGCTGTTGGTTTGGTGTCCGTTTTATTTGTTTAAAAAGGAGGACGTTTCATGAATCGAAAAGAAATTGAAAATCTAATCAATAGCTATCACTGGATGGTGAAAGAGGTTCATCGTTTGCAGAAGGTACTCTATGGTTCGGTAATTCCAATGAAAAATTGGGGTGTTGCTCAATATGGATTAGAAGCTGCTATGCCAAAAGGGAGTCCTGGGAAGAGTCAGGCTGAATTGAGGCAAATGGATATGCGAGAGGAACGTCTTTTCAAACGTCTTAAGTACTATGAGAAACGAGTATATGCAGTTGAGTTGGGGGCAGAAAAGATCAAATGAGAGCAACATAAAGTCATTTATGATTGCATGATGGAGGGTATGAGCAACCGCGCAATAGGTCTTCACCTTGGCATTTCAAGGGAAACTGTACGCAAAATGAAAGACGAATTGATCAGCCAATTATGCCAAGATTGCCACTTTGAGCGTTTGTTGAATCTGAAAAAATCTGTGGTTTAAAATGGGAGGCAGGTCGGCGCAGCAGAATTATTATTGTGCCACCTAAACCATATAGTAAAAGGATAATAAATCATTCGACAAATTCTGCAAAGCGTCCCTTTGTTCACCGATAATAAAGGTGGGGGAGGAGACAAATGAAAAAGATTTGTTTGTTATTTATATTAGTTGGCATTGTGGCGGTAATTGGTGCATGTTCTTCAGAAGATTCGACTGACGATACATCGGTAAACTCTGTCGATTCATCAACAGATGATTTAACGGACGATACATCTGATGAATTAGATACAGATAGTGGTGAATCTGATAGCTCAATTTATACTGAAGAAGAATTAGAGAGTGATCCAAAAACACCTTCTTCAAATCCAAATGATTACAATGATGATGCAGAGTATGTACCAGAGAATGGGGTTTCTGATAACCCAGCTGATTATAATGCCAACGGAGAATATAAACCAGTTGAAGACATGACTCAAGAAGAGATTGAAAAAGAATTGGAAAGTATGATTGGAGATAGTATAAATCAATAATTTTTTCATGGGGCACCTTATTAGGTGTCTTTTTTATGTTCAATCGTTCGACAAATTTTGTAAAATGTTCTTTGTCATAATCTATGGCCGATATTAAGGTAGGAGGTGAAAACATGACTAGAATAATTAATGTTAATCAGCAACATTTGTTAGAACAATTGGCAGGTAGATCGGTAAACCGTCAATGCACAATAGAAGCTCTAATTGATATTCTCATCGATAAAAAGGTATTTACTGAAGAAGAATTCGTTAAATACCAAATGCATCATTTAGAACAATCTGCAGATGAGCATTCTGCGGAGCTTTTAGGTGTCAGTAAAGAAGATTACATAAAGAGCAGAAAATAATAAAGCATCCTGTAGGGTGTTTTTTTGTCGACAAATTTTGCAAATAGTTCCTTAGTTACTTGCTTTAACCGATAATTAAAAAGAGGTGATTAAATGGGAAATGAAAATGGATGGAGCAAAAACTTGGTAGGAGACTTAAAGATACCTAAGATCAATTTAGAATTACCTAAATTGAATTATCCTCCAACTGACTTGAGTCATATTAAGAAAATTAATGAGCAGATAGCTTCAGAGCGGCAACAAAAAGAGCAAGCCATTAAATAAAGAGAGAAAGATGAGAAAGAGTACCGTGAACAAACTCTTCAACTACTATCTGGTATCGAAAGGAATACAGCTATACTGCATGAAATATCGTTGCTTATGAGAACTAGCAATGAGAAACAAGATGAAATTTTCACTCTAATTGTAGAAATGTTAGAGGTATTGAAAAGTGCCAATCAGGAAGAAGCTGTAAGCAAATATAGAAAGATCATGGATAAGATAAGTAAATTCAAAGGAGATACCGATACTATTAAATCACTTTATAGTGTTGGTTCTGCTATTTTGACTATGATTAATACTCTTAATTCTTGAGCCGGTTTAGCGTTGTAAAGGAATAGGAGCTGTATAATTTGAATCAAACTAACTTACTTTTAAGATTCGCTCTTGAAATCGTTGCACTAATCTCCATAGGTGTGTTTGCATGGACCCATTTTAACTTTAATGGTTATCTTAAGTATGTTGTAACTTTGGTTTTACCGATTGTAGTTATGATTATCTGGTCAGTGTTTGCAGTGTCTAATGATCCTAGTCGAAATGGACAAACTGTAATAGCTGTAAACGGGGTAACAAGATTAGTTATTGAATTTATGATCTTTATAATGGCTGTTGCAGCGCTTTATTTTAGTAATTTAAAAACTGTTAGTATCATCTTTTTATGTCTTATAATACTCCACTATATATTTTCAGTTGAGCGTATCAAATGGCTTCTAAATCAATAGTCTTTAATTTCAGCACTCCTTATTAGAGTGCTTTTATTATTCGCTGTAGAAAATATATTCAAATGTTTTAGGGGGGCGCTTATTTGGAATTCATCGTTAAGCCATTGTACAAAAGTAAAATTTGTATTTAAAATGTAGTAATAAAAATAAGTGATTCTTTAGGAGGTTAACTTATGGAAGAAAAGAAAAAAGCTTTAATAATTGTGGATGTACAAAAAGCCTTCGATGATAAAAAATGGGGTGAACGAAATAACTTAAAGGCGGAAGAAAACATTAGTGAAATACTAAAATTGTGGAGAGAAAAAGGATGGACAGTAATATACATACAACACACTTCTGATAAACCTCATTCTTTATTTCATCCAAAGAATGAAGGGTTTGCTATAAAGGAAATAGTTAAACCTATGGATGAAGAAGTAATAATAACCAAGAAAGTAAATAGTATCTTTATTGGTACTAATTTAGAAGAGTTCTTAAAATTAAATGAAATAACAACTGTAGTAATAACTGGTTTAACTACGCCTCATTGTGTATCAACAACCACAAGGATGAGTGGTAATTTAGGATTTGATACATACCTAATTTCAGATGCAACAGCAGCCTTCGGTATTAAAGACCAAAATGGTACATATTATGATGCGAATACTATTCATAATGTATCTATAGCTACATTGCACGATGAGTTTGCCACAATATTAACAACTGATCAATTAATAAACGATTTTATAAAACTCTCTAATTAAAATAATTATGCGCAATTATGGCATGATAATGGCACGCCATTTTGTATTCCGTATGTCGGTAATAGGTAATAAAACGAGAAGAGCGACCCAAATGTAGGGGTCGCTTTTTATCACTAATAAAACTATGAACAAAATGTTCAAAAGAGAAAGCAGTTCTGTGATCAAGGAAATTAAGATTCGTAGCAAAAATTTCGACAAATTCTGCAAATTATTCCTTTGTCCTTTTCTTTCACCGATAATAAGGTGGGAGGAGATTATATGAGTTTTGAAACAAAGTATTTAATAAGGTGGGGCATACCAGGATGGATGTTAATTTTCTGGATAGGAGCCTATTTTGCACTTACTGAAGCTGACTATATATCAGCTCATTTAAAGTTTTCTGAGCTTGGAAAATTAATAGGGGTTTTCATTTCTCTGAGTATATTTGGCGTGGTAGTGGGTTATATAATTCATCATTTATACTTTGTAGCGAATTGGATATTTAATAAAAATCGGATTTTTGATAATGCAATTAAGCAGGTTGAGAATTTTCCCAAACCTGACAATTGGAAAGATAACAATAAGAACGATTATTTTTATTTTGAGGTTTTATGGCATGAAAATTTATTAAAGATTAAAGAAGATAAAAGAAACTATATCGTTGAAAGGTATAGGTACCTGCTATCAACAATTCATGCCTTGGGTACTGTATTCGTAAGTCATTTTTTAGCCGTTTTGTTTACAGTGATAGCAACACTGTATAAGTATGGCTGTTTTTCTTACCCGCCGATGGTAATTGCTATGTTAATTATACAACTTGTAATATTGTTTATTGCGGTATCAAGTTTCAGATACTACTCTGCAAACTTAAATTATTTTCAAGGAAGTTTTTTAGACAAAATGTTAAAAAATAAGATTTAGCATCCTACGGGGTGCTTTTTATATTCTCTGTAAACTGCTTCCGGTAAATCTCAGGATAGACAATTGGCGGTTAACGGCTTGAGTGCGGTGGCGGTTTAGAGAGAATATTCACCATATAGAAACCTTGTCAGCATGATTCGGCAATCAAATGGCAAAACGCCATAAAAACTTCTTATGGCGTTTTGCCGTACAGGGAGGTGAATTCAAAAAGGCCGCTTTGGATTGAAGTGCCTCAAGACTAATAAAGGAATGCAGCACCAACAATGATTAACAAAATGAATAGCACCACGATCAAAGCGAAGGAGTTACCATATCCATTTGAATAACCAGTATTTCCGTTAGAGTATCCACCGAAGAATCCCATATTTCCACCTCCTTTAGGGGAGATAGTATAAGGTATGATAAACAATAACTTTCGACATAGATTTAAGTCTAAAAAAGAAGAAATGAATATTTTGTCTAAAGGTGCAATAGCGGACACATCAGCAAAAGCTATTAAAACAAACACAAACTCAAACATGAGATCCGGAGGTGGGTGAGATGTAATGCCAAGACCACGTGATCCACGCAGAGATGAAGCTTTTCGTTTGTGGGAAGAGAGCGGCGGGAGCAAGAAGTTAAAAGACATTGCTGAGGAATTAGGCATTACAAGCAGCACTATTCGCAAATGGAAAGCAAACGATAAATGGGAAGAAAAAATAAAAGGGAGCGCTCCTAAACCGAAAGGGAGCGCTCTTTTGCGTCGAGGCGCACCTAAAGGGAACAAAAATGCAAAAGGAAACAAGGGAGGAAGAGCACCGTTTGGTAATAAAAATGCGTTAGGAAATAAAGGTGGTGCCGCTCCACTGAGAAATCAAACAAAATGCTGTGACTCATGGATTCTTCTCAAAGTTCTTGCCAGAAGAAACGCTATCCATCATGGATGAGATTCAGGAGCGCTCACCTGTCGATATGATATGGGATCAGATACAGATCCAATATGCTCAATATTAAGGGCGCAAAAAATCATGTTGTTTCTGATAAGGAAGAAATGATTAAGGAACTGAAAAAGAAAAAGTCTGTCATATCTGAGACAAACGAAGTCGAAGAGGAAGAATACGAATTCCAATTTTCTTGGGATCGTCATGCTACGTTCTTGAATGCTCAATCTAGGGCAATGGCAGAGCTCAGGAACCTAATAAAACAGTTTGATGAGTTAGCTCATTCGAAGACGAACGACGCCTTAAATTGGAGCATATGCGTTTAAATATCAATAAGAAAAAATTAGAGATTGAAGAACTTACAGAAGAAGATAATCCTTTTGAGATCACCATTGTGAACAAAGGTGATAACAGTGATTAAACAAGTAAATCCCCATTTTAAAGAATTTCTCTTTGACTGGAATCAAAAATTTCAATTCTTAGTAGGTGGTTATGGATCATCCAGAAGCTATCATGTGGCACTCAAGATTGTTCTGAAATTGATACGAAAGCGAAACTAGAAGCATTTATTGAAGTGCAAAAGAGCCTCTCATATAATGAGGGTTCTATATTGCAATCCTTCTGACTTAATCGTCCCAGTCTTCATCTTCTTCCCAGTTTTCTTTAGATTCCTCAAGATCCTCCATTAAAAACTCTAAAAAGTTACGGGCCACAGTTCGACCGTAACCCTCTTGATTGTCCCAAAGGATAACCGGACATTCTCCATCATCATCCATTCTGTTTGTATCAAGACAATAAGAAAATTCATCTATATATTCGATAACCACAATTCCATCAATTAAATCATAGTATTTCTTGTATTCTTCAGTCACTGTAACCACTCTCGCCGTAGCTTTACCATGACCTAGTATATTCACTCCATAAACTCCACCAGAACCATATTTCTTAAGAAACCATTTATAACTGTTGGGTAATTTAACGTTTAGTTTTTCCTCTATAGCATTAATTTTATCAATGCTAATTCCACCCGTAAAATCGTCATCTTCTGCATTCTCTCTAATAAATTGCTCAACTTGTGAATAGTTCATTAAAGTCACCTCTTACTCTTGATTCTCGAATTGTTTAGCTCTCCATTTCCAATATCTCTTTCTAAAATTATTGTACTGTTTTTCAAGTATTGGATCATTTCTAAAGCTCTGTCCACTTCCCTTCAAGCCATGCAGCACTTTACTATATTTGTTGTGCCAGCTTTCGGGTATTTCAAGCATTGTACCACCCTCTTCTTGGATAAGGTGATGCAAATTAACTTTGGTTCCATCATTAGCGTAAGGAGCATCTCCTTTTTTCATTATCTGAAGATTCGTTTTCCCTGTATCTGGGTCTACTCTGTTAATATCAATGTCTTTCATTGTGTATACTCTACGGCTTACATCTCTAGGTTGTCTTTTAACTTTTACTTTGCCGTCTATTTCAACAGCACTATACTTTTCTTTATTTAACCAAGGAAGATTTATTTCCTTACCTGTAAACGGTTTTCTGCTATCATCTAGTTTTACAATTATAGAGTCGGTGATAAATTATTCATCCGTGTAAACGGTGATCGAACAAAACGTTACTTAGAAGTAGATATTATAGAAGCATCTAGTGCAAATAAATCAGGGTTTATGAATATGGTTTTATGAGAATTGTAAAGGGACATACAAAGCAGGTCTTTTTAAATAATATATTTTACATTAATTAAGAACGTCCATTTTGTGTTAAATATGAATTTTCTTGATTTAGTAACACTCCCTTAATAAATGCATAGGAAACTATCACAAAAATTTATAATTGTGGGGATCAAAAAATGTACTATATACCTTTTTCGCCTCAATGTTATTATTATGTCACTGTACCGATGTATAACGATGGAAGATCTGTTTATTGGACTATTCCAAATGAAATGATGGACCAAAACCATTTGTTGTAAATATCAATAGAGCCACAAAACAAAACAATACGTTCCGTACTGCCTTATGGACAGGAAAACATTTTCAAGTAACTTTGATGAGTATCGGTATTGGAGAAGATATTGGTTTGGAAATGCATTCAAACGTCGATCAGTTCTTACGGATTGAGCAGGGGCGAGGGATCGTTAAAATGGGAAAGAGCAAAGATAATTTAAATTTCCAAAGAAATGTCTATGATGATTCTGCCATTGTTATACCTGCTGGCAGTTGGCACAATGTGATTAATACAGGTAATACGCCGTTAAAACTATACTCAATTTATGCTCCTCCAAACCATCCATTTGGTACAGTTCATGCAACCAAAGCAGATGCAGCCGCTGCGGAAGATTAGCATAGATATTTTGCAGAATTCTGAGTAATTCGAGTCACATCCGGCATGAAACATAGGGAACCAGTACCTACAAATTGTTCTTATGCAAATGAAACTCAATTTAATATCCAAGCAGCGGAGGATTGCATGCTGTGTAGCGTATTAGAAATAGTTGCTGAGCAGATGAACTGTCTTGTGCTAATTTTAAAAGTAATTGATTAAACAAGTCGATTTAAATGAAAATCGGATTGTTTCTTTATTCGAGTTACTTTTAGTCGAATTGGCATTAGCGAAATGTGAGTGTTTTTCAGTCGTTAGAGGTTAAAATTAATTAATAGCTCAAAGAAATTAGCTTTCACACTTGACTATATACCTATAGGGGTATATTATTGCGTTCTGAATAAGAAGGGGTTAATAAGGTGGTGTGGTTAGTATCAATTATTTAGTTGTTGCATTTCTGCTTATTTTTGTTATTATCCATGCAACGTATAGACGTTATTATCCTATAACCGGAATTTTTTGTATTCATAAGGATAAATTAGAGACCATGGACATAACAATATTAGATATTCGCCATTATAACGATGTACCCAATTTTTCAGATGGTATTGTTTTAAACATCCCATATGCGTATCTAAAACGTTTTTATTTAGAGATTCCACGTGATAAAATACACATAATAGCTTATGATAGGGTGGAATTAAATTTAGGAGTGCGTTTTCTGAAGAGCAAAGGTATCCATGTAAATAGTTATGAATTGGCAACATGTAAATGTAAAAATAAATTATAGAAAGGATTTCAGCGAATGGAGTATGATCAAAAGATTAAAAACCGCTTACGTCGGATAGAAGGACAAATTAAAGGTGTATTGACTATGATGGAGCAAGGAAAAGACTGTAGAGAAGTTGTGACTCAATTGGCAGCATCACGCAATGCTATCGACCGAGCATTAGGTGTTATAGTTAGTACAAATCTTGAACATTGTGTTCGCGAAAGCATAGAACAGGGAGAAGACACAGCAAACTTAGTAAAAGAGGCAGTAGACTTATTAGTAAAGAGTCGATAAAAAATTCATCAACCTATAATCTTTAAGGTTGACGAATTTTTATTTGTGTAATAATATACCCCTACGGGTATATAGTTTTAACGGATTGCGTAATTGTATATCTTTCATTCAAAAATTTTTAGAATTCGAAATACCCATGGGGGTAATTTAGTTTAGGAGGAGAAACATGACAGAACAAACAAAACGCACAACAATTGTTTTATTTAGTGGAGATTATGATAAAGCAATGGCAGCTTATATTATTGCAAATGGTGCTGCTGCCTACGATCACGAAGTGACGATCTTCCATACTTTTTGGGGTTTAAACGCTTTACGTAAAGAAGAACTGATTCCAGTAAAAAAAGGGTTTCTTGAAAAAATGTTTGGAAAGATGATGCCTCGTGGTGCTGATAAGATGGGTTTATCTAGAATGAACTTTGCAGGTATGGGCCCTAAAATGATTAAAAATGTGATGAAAAAGCATAATGCACTTACGTTGCCTCAGTTGATTGAGATGGCTCAAGAACAGGGTGTAAAGCTTGTAGCTTGTACGATGACAATGGATCTTCTTGGTTTACAGGAAAAAGAACTATTAGATGAAATCGACTATGCTGGTGTAGCCGCTTATTTAGCAGATGCTGAAGAAGGCAGTGTCAACTTATTTATTTAATGTTACCAATTGCAAATTAAATAAAGGAGGTGAAACACAATGGATAGTGGGATAATCATCAATACCTTACTAATTTTATTTTTACTTTGGATTGTATTTCGACGATTTTTACCAGTGGAAGGTGTTAAACAGATAACAACTACTGATTTAAAGTCAGAGCTGAAAAATAAAGGAAAACAGTTTATCGATGTACGAACACCTCATGAATTTCGTACAAGGCATATTAAAGAGTTCAAAAATATTCCCTTGTCAAAATTGGCTCATCAAACAAGTCAACTTTCGAAAGACCAAGAAGTTTTTGTTATTTGTCAAAGTGGAATGAGAAGTCTAAAGGCGAGCAAGGTATTGAAAAAACAAGGATTTAAAAATATCACAAATATTAAAGGTGGTATGAACACATGGCCATAAAACCTTAGATATTATTTTTTTGTATGTTTATATACCCCCACCCGTATTTGAAAAGGAGGAAAAAATGGTGAAGGCAAATATTGTGTTAGACGCTAAAGGTTTGACGTGTCCAATGCCCATTGTAAAAACGAAGAAGAAAATGAAGGATTTAAATGCTGGTGAGATACTAGAAATTGAAGCAACAGATAAAGGCTCTACGGCAGATTTGCAAGCATGGGCAAATAGCACAGGTCACGAATATCTAGGTACTGAAACAGAGGGAGAAATACTTCATCATTTTCTTCGTAAAGGAGGAGTGCATTCATCAGAAAGCGCACCTTCTATTCCTGAGGTTCCACTAGAAGCTTTCAAACAGAAAGTGGAAAGTGAGGAGTCTCTTAACATTTTAGATGTCCGGGAGCTAGATGAGTATGAAGAAGCTCATATCCCGGGAGTTATGCATATCCCTCTTGGGGAAGTGGAAAAGCGCTCTAACGAGTTAAACAAAGATGATGAAATTTATATCATTTGCCATTCTGGAAGAAGAAGTGAAATGGCAGCCCAAACGATGAAAAAACAAGGTTTTAAAAAGGTAATTAATGTTGTCCCTGGTATGCGTGATTGGACAGGTAAAACAGAATAAATAAAAAGGATGATGAACCAATGAGTACAAGAGTAGCGATTATTGCGGCAAATGGTGGTCTATTTGATGCTTATAAGGTATTTAATATTGCGACTGCGGCAGCAGCAAGTGATCAAGAAGTATCTATCTTCTTTACATTCGAGGGATTAAATCTGATCCATAAGCAAGCCCATCAACATTTAGAAATGCCGAAAGGAAAAGAACACTTCACGGAAGGATTTAAGAAAGCAAATGTGCCTTCTATTCCTGAACTGATTGAAATGGCACAAGAAATGGGAGTTACATTTATTGGTTGTCAAATGACGATGGACGTTATGGGTTTAACAAAAGAGGACTTTGTAGAAGGAATTGAAGTAGGCGGAGCTGTTACCTTTTTAGATTTTGCAAAAGATGCGGATGTATCTTTAACATTTTAGTCCTGCTTTAAAAAGATTTTGATATAGGAGGAAATTAAACATGACCGTGCAAGCACTTACCGCAAAAGAAGTCACACAAAAAATCTTTAACAAAGAACCTTTATTTATTCTAGATGTACGTAATGAAAATGATTTTAGCAATTGGAAGATTGAAGGGCATGACTTTGACCATTTGAATGTTCCTTATTTCGATCTTTTAGATGGAGTAGAAGATATATTGGAGAAAATTCCTTCTGATAAAGAAGTACTAGTCGTTTGCGCAAAAGAAGGTTCATCCGCAATGGTATCCGAGATGCTTTCAGAAGCAGGTCTTTCTGTATCCTATCTTAAAGGCGGAATGAAAGCATGGAGTGAACATTTAGAGCCAGTAAAAGTCGGGGATTTAAAAGATGGTGGGGAAATTTATCAGTTTGTTCGAATTGGGAAAGGCTGCCTATCATACATGATATTATCCAATGGAGAAGCAGCCATAGTAGATGCTACACGTATGGCGGATGTCTTTTTAGATTTTGCTAAAGAGAAGGGTGCAACAATTACTCACGTATTTGATACCCATCTCCATGCAGACCATATTTCAGGGGGGAGAGTGATTGCTGAAAAAACAAGAGCAACCTACTGGTTACCGCCTAAAGATGCTGAAGAAGTGTTATTCGATTATCAGCCGTTGGAAGAAGGAAATGACATTATCATTGGAAAAACGACGATTAAAATTCAACCAATTTATTCACCTGGACATACCATTGGCTCCACTTCTTTCATTGTCGATGATCAGTATCTCCTTTCAGGTGATATCTTGTTTATCGATTCAATCGGCAGACCTGATTTAGCCGGTATGGCAGAAGATTGGGTAGGAGATTTAAGAGAAACCCTTTATAAACGTTACAAAGCGTTATCAAAGAATTTAATTGTATTACCGGCACACTTCATGATTATTGATGAGTTAAATGAAGACGGAAGTGTTGGTAAAAAACTAAGTACATTATTTATTAAGAATCATGGTTTGAACATTGAGGATGAAACAGAATTTAGACACCTAGTGACAGACAGTCTGCCTCCACAACCCAATGCATATCAAGAGATTCGAGAAACAAATATGGGAAAAATCAACCCAGATGAACAAAAACAGCGTGAAATGGAGATTGGGCCAAATCGTTGTGCAATTCGATAACACAAGATGATATTACTAAAACAGAGGAGAGACGAACATGAAGTCAGATAAAGTATTAGATGCAACAGGACTAGCATGCCCAATGCCAATTGTGAGAACAAAGAAAGCTATGAATGAGTTAGAATTGGGCCAAATTTTAGAAGTACATGCAACAGATAAAGGATTCAAAAGTGACCTAGCGGCTTGGTCTAAGTCAGGTGGTCATGAACTTCTAGAACATGTTGAAGAAGGCGATGTACTGAAATTCTGGATTAAAAAAGGCTAATCACTGTGAAAGGGTATCGAATAAAAAGATACCCTTTTCCTTTGAAAAGGAGGAATTCCGAATGGATATTGCCTTTATTATAACTCTTTTCATCATAGGGTTTATTGGTTCCTTTATTTCTGGAATGATTGGTATTGGAGGATCTGTTATTAATTACCCACTGTTATTATACGTTCCTTCTTTAGTGGGAGTGATGTCATTAACAGCCCATGAAGTTTCAGGGATAGGAGCTATTCAAGTTTTCTTTGCAACACTTGGCGGTGTTTGGGCTTATCGTAAGAGTGGGTTTTTAAATAAAAAATTAATCATTTACATGGGAAGCAATATTCTTATAGGGAGTGTATTGGGGAGTTACTTTTCTAAACTCATATCTGAAAAAGGAATTAACTTTATATACGGAATTATGGCCATTATAGCTGTTATTTTAATGTTTATACCTAAAAGAAGACAAGAACATAGAGAAAGAAAAGAAGTGATATTTAATAAATGGTTGGCGTCGTCCCTAGCGTTTATCATTGGTGGCGTATCAGGTATTTTAGGAGCTGGTGGCGCCTTTATCCTAGTCCCCATTATGTTATCGATTTTAAATATTCCTGTAAGAATCACCGTCGCTTCATCTCTTGCGATTACATTTCTTTCATCTATTGGAGCAACAGTTGGAAAGGTGATCACAGGTCAGGTACTTTTTTTACCTTCTTTGATTCTTATTATCTCAAGTTTAATCGCTTCGCCTCTAGGAGCAAAACTGGGACAAAAAGTAAATGAAAAAATCCTGCGGTGGATCTTAGCTTTACTGATTTTGGTGACGACCGTTAAAATTTGGTTGGATATTCTGTAACAGATCACTTTCTTACGTATGATTAAAAGAAAGACCAACAGAGTGTTTCAAATGTTGGCCTTTCTTTTTTATGTAAGACATTTATCATTATATTTGTACTTGCTTTCGGATTATCAGCATATGAAACAGTTTTCAGCCTATTTTCTGATCATAAATTTGGCTTCACGCCGAAGGAGATTGCAACTATTATTACAATCAGCTCAATCTTCGGAGTTGTTATTCAATTATTTATGTTTGGAAAAATGGTAGATAAACTTGGTGAAAAGAAACTAATTCAATTATTGTTAATTATAGGTGCAATATTGGCGGTGGCATCTACTGTAATCTCTAGCTTTTTAGCAGTACTGGCAGTAACTTGCTTCATCTTCCTCGCATTTGACTTGCTTCGCCCGGCGTTAACGACTTTTTTATCAAAAGCTGCCGGGAAAGAGCAAGGATTTGCTGCTGGAATGAACTCAACCTATACGAGCTTAGGTAATATCGGTGGGCCAGCCATGGGTGGAATATTATTTGACGTAAACATCCACTATCCTTATCTTTTCGCTGCTGTCATTATGGTCATTGGCTTCGGTATTACAATTATGTGGAAAGAAAACCGGTTGGGAGAAAGCTTAGCGAAAAACTTGAGGTCCTAGTGGGGATAGTAAAAAAAACCGATGATTTAAGGGACTGACCCCTGTTTTTGAGACAGGGATCAAAACACCTTTTATACAGCTAATTGCCGATAGCTTATTGGTGATTGGCTGTTTCGTTTCGTTTGAATACGAATGTTGTTATAATAATAAATGTATTCTTTGACAGTGCGTTCTACGATGGTGGTCGTGGTTCGATCAATGCTGTAAAGATAGAACGTTTCAGACTTTAGTGAGGAATGAAACGATCGTTCGTCTAAAATGTCAATGTATTGCTTCACTTTTTCAAGCTCCATCTTGAGCTGGATTGTATCAATTACGTCTTTATTTTCTGATTACAGGACATCGATCAGGCTTATTTCATTCCCTTCCTTATCCTGTCCATCGGATCATGAAGGGACACGTCTTTTTTTGTTTTTTTTTCAATGCGCGTAAATGCATGAGGATTTCGTTATTAATTAAAGCGATTCTCTTTCTGCAATTGCAAAAGAGAATGGTGTTAGTGTGGCAAATCTTCAGAGCTGGAATAACATTAAAGATCCGAATAAAATTACAGTTGGCCAAAATTTAAAGATTGAAGGCCCAAGCACTTCCAGCACTAAATCAAGCAACAAAAAAACGTCATGTGCGCTGCCATCTGGCATCTATAAAGTGACAAGCCCTATGCGAAAAGGTGATGACGTAAAGCAGATTCAAAAAGCGCTGGCGGCGCTTTATTTCTACCCGGATATAAAGGGGCAAAGAATAACGGCATTGACGGAGTGTATGGTCCGAAAACAGCAGATGCAGTTAGACGATTCCAGTTAATGCATGGCCTTTCTGCTGATGGTATTTATGGACCTAATACTAAAGCAAAACTTAAAGAGTTCTTGAAATAATAAAAGAAGCCCTTCTTAAAAAGAGGGGCTCCTTTTCTAACTATATTGTTTTAAGGTGTTCTTTAATTTGTTCAATGACCTGCTTAAGCCATTCTAATGGAGTTATATCATCTTCAGGAAAGTATATACCATCAGCTGCTTCTTCTATAAATTCAATCTTGTCTTCTTCTGAATAATCACTATTTACAAACTCAGTTAGTGCTATTAAATCTCTTTCTTTTAGTTTTTGTGATGCTTCATTTAAATATTCATCAAGGGCCTTTTTCGGAGACTCTATATCTTGGTGGAAATGTCCACCGAGAAATCTAAATACAGGATCAGAAACTTTAATTTCAATCATTGCTTATATACTAAATAGCCTCTTTTATTTCTGTAATTACTTTTTTCAACCATTGTAAAGGGGTTAAATCGATTGCCGGAAAATAAATCTCCGTATTTGATTTTATAAAACTTTCTTTCTCTTGATCAGATATGTTTTCATTTAAAAACTCTTCACAAAATTTTATTGTGAAAACTAAGCATTCTTTACTTGATTCAGCTATAAATTCTTTCAGAGCTTGTTCTGGTGAACCCATGTCCTGATGAAATGTTCCTTCTAAAAAATCACTTAATTCTTCCAGAGTATCATAATTCTCGTACATTGTTATTCAGAACTCCTTTTATTTTGTAGGATAGCCAGTTAAAATAAACTCCCCATTTTTACTCTTTTTCAATACTATTGTGGCGTTGGTAGCATCCTTAGCAACATTTGAACCTTTTTGTACCCTTCTGCCGAGAACTTCTCCATCACCTTTGTATCTTAAAGGAAGAGTAGGTCTACTGTTAGGATTAGAGAGCCATTTTTTTATTTTACTAATGTTTTTTGGATCACTTAGAACTGAACTGGCGACTTTTTCTGCAGTAGCTCTATCTTTAAATGAAGAAGACCCAGAGATTTTTGTATCTTTTATTAAACGTTGAAATAATTCGCCATCAGTCTTCCCAACATGTCTTTCTATAAGATGCCCGCCTTTTGCTTCATGAGCAGCTAATCCTCCGCCAGGTGCGAGAGGGGTACTATCACCTTGTTTGACATTACCTATAGCCATGTTGTTAGACGTCTCAGATTTTCTAAGTACACTCTCTTTTTGATCTTCAACAATCCTTTTTAATAGAGGAGTATTTTTTGCGTTATACGTATTATCGATGTCTTGAGCAATCCCGACAAGTGCAAGATCATTCTTATTTCTAACAATAGAATGAATATAGGCTGTTCCCTTTTTAATCCCATTATTCACATGAGCAGCGGCTGTTCCACCTTCAGCCACTTTACCTACTTTAGAAAGCTTGGTAGTGGTTTGCACTGCGGCACCCGCACCTTTTGGTCCAACAATATTGCCGATGGCATAACTGATATAATGTGCTCTTGTGTATGCATCACCATTTATCATTTTATCATTCCATGAATCGGAGATGTATGTCCAGATTATTTTTGGATAAGAGGGAACGCTTAAGACTGTTGTAATTGTTTTTGTAAGTTTTAATTCCATAGGAAGCTGTGAATATTCCCAGGCTCCTACAACCAAGTCTTTGATGCCATATATCGTATCGTCAATCGTATCGTTAATCCCATCATTAACACCATCGATGATATCAAATGCTGTCTTACCGACATTGATGACACTTTCACCGACGGCCTCCAGCTGTTTTGCTTGTTCAAGCTGGACCACATACTGGAGCTGTTCAGGGGTGAGATTCTCATAGCCGACCTTCTTGGCAATTTCTAAGTATTCATCCGGATCCGTCACTCCGTCAGCTAGCTTCTTCTTCAGCTCTTTGATATCTCGCTTTTTAGCTTCCTCTTTCTTAATCGTCAAATAAGCATCAGTACGCTTTTCGATATCGCCTTTTTTCTTATGTATATCACTCTCACGGTACGCCTTGGAGTTGTAGTGAATGGGTGTAGCGTTTTTGCCTTTGCCCGTTGCTTCTTGGAGCTTTTGGAAGTCTGACTTGATGAATTGTTCATTAGGTTCTGACAGGGCATATTCTGTCAGTAAATCTTCGTCAAGGTCACCTAGTTTTTCAATTGTTTTTTTTCGTTTGTCATTAGCATCCGCAAGCTCATCCTTGAAGGTTTCTGTTGAAAATAGGTCGAGCGGAAGGATGTCGTCAATGTCGTTTAGGATATCTTTCATGGCTTTTTTCTGTTCAGACATGATTGATTTTGATTTTTTATGGGCGTTAGCCAGTTCATGTTCTAAAAAAGATTCTTCAATATAAGCATCAGAGAGACCTTTGTCTTCGACAGCTCCGGCAATGCTGTTAAAGAATGCGATTTTCATGTCAATGTAGTCAATCCATTGATCAGTGACACCAACATGATCGTGATAGAATGCTTTAATGTTATTAGCGCCTTTACCTGAGAATTCGCTGTCGTCCAGTTCAGCGACGCTTTGTAAAGCTTTTCTCAAGTTGACCATTTGCGTCCTTAGTTCTTTATATTCTTTGGCGCGGTCTGTAGCTTCAGACATAAGTGTTTTAGCTTCAAAGACTTTCATAATCATACCCTCTCATTTAATCATATAACAAAATATTACCATGGAAGAATGATGAAACTAACTGTTATGTGGATCAAATGGTGGAAATGAATCATTCGATCTGTGTCATTTTACCTATTTGCTAATCCTTTCAATGAAAGGGGACTTTCCAATTGTAACATCGCCATCATGAAAAAATTCGATAACGTAGCCGGATTCACTAAACATAAAAGTATCTGAACCAACGGCAGTTACATCATCAATTACGTTTAATGCATGTTCAAGACTGGTTTTTAATGCTGGTTGTTCTCCGTAACCCCAAAGAATGATAATGTTTCTATCTTTAAAATGGTGTTCAGCTAGCCACTCGTCAATCTCTTCCTCGTAATCTATAGATTGGTGACAACAAACTTCTTCCCACTTGATTCGTCCCCAAGATGTAAAGGGAAAACTGTTTGAAAGCAGTTCATAATATTTTGCCGTTAATTCTTCTGATAAGATTTCTTTGTTTTTCTCTAGAGCTTCTAAGCATTCATCAAATAAGTCCAAAATTTTCACCTCAAAAGCTTTATGTATATGATGGATTTTTTCAGTATTAGAAATAAGAAAAAGCCGTTATGAAACGGCTAAAGGGAATTAGAACTAATGTTGTTTATCGAATCAAACAAGGAATTCATGAGTAGGTGCGAGAGTTACATTCCGGGATGCTTCCTTCATTTCGCCATTAGACATAGATCCTAAAAAGGCAAGTCCAATTAAAACAGCGGATAAACTGATAAACAATTTAGATTTCATACATGCATTCCCCTTTCGATATTTGCTTTTGAGCATATACCATCTTCTTGAAACAGATGATACTATCCTCTATTTTTCCATTATAATCGAAAAGGTTTCCTCCTAATAATGCCAGCTCTTCCAGATAAGGGTATCCTTTGCCGTTCTCTAAACGAGAAAAAATGTTGAGGAGTTTAGGTGTATCGCCATTTCTTATATAAAGAACGTCTAATGCTTCAAATAAGTTCATAAAAAGTTCGTCTTTAAAATCTACAGCGCCTTCTGATTCCTTTGCGGAAGCAATCCATTGCTTGTTCTTTTTTGCCTTGTTTAAAATAAATCAACGCTAGGTCATGATAAGCTTGCGGAAGTACGTCAGAGTTTATTTTTCTGTATTGAACCAAAGCTTGTTCGATGTAACGTGCAGCCTTATTTAGGTTGTCCATTTTGTGATAGCAGTTACCGAGATTGAAAAATGCGGTGGCATAGATGTGAGTATTTTTACTTTTAAGCAGCTCAGCACCTTTTAAAGCTTCTTGAAGGTGGGGGAGAGCTTTTTCATGATTTTCAAGGTCATCGTAGTTGCCAGCAATAACAAAATGGCACTGAATAAGCCGACCAGAATAAAGTTCATGTTTTTTATAGATGTTGTATGAAAGTTCAGCGTAGTGCATTGAGATGTGAGTCATCTTCATATGATAATAGACTTCGGATAACTTAAAATAAAACTCAGCTTTTTCAATCTTGTCGGAGATCGTTGGAATTTTGCGTTCAGCTTTTTTGTAATATGTAATGGCCTTTGTGTATTCACCGTTTCTAAACTCATACATCCCGCGGAAGAAGTTATAATAATACGCTCGCATATTGTCTAGCTTCTTCTTATGCCCCTCGATTTTCTTTAAATATTCTGAAAGTTCCATTCGATTTTCATCAGATGCAGCGTGTATTCCAACATAATTTTATGGCGAAAGGCCATTAATTGATAATAAATAAGCAAATCTTGATCTTCTTCCATCACCTCTATATCACGTTCGATTTCAGCTTTTAACATTTCAGCATCAGTTACGTTGAATTTTTGAATATGCCTATGCCATTCATTAATCTTCATTCCCACTTCAGCTGATGTGATTGATATCAAGATATTCACCCTTCCCTTAACTCTACTAGTAATGTAAATATTAACAAGTTTTCCTTCGCGGAAAAAGGCAATAGGGCACCGCAATTTAAATTTTCGGTGAGACCGCAATAACTTTTTGTCTTGGTATTAAGAATCTTGATTATATGCTACGTAGAAAGTGACGGGTTGGGACTGTTAGAGGAGTAAACCTTGTGTTTGCTCCTCTTTTTTTTGCTTATCAGATAGTCGTCGTGGTGTTGTTATCAAGTTGCAATAGTATTTTTAAGAAAAGCATCAATTGATTTTATTTGAATACAAAAGAACCTGTATTGGAATTTTTATAATAAATATTTTGACATTTCAGTAAAGAGCATATATATTCTTATATGAGCATGTAATCATATATTGATATTTCTAGTGTCAGGTTAGAATGCTCAATAAAAGATAAGAAATAATAAAGCATATGAATCAAGAAACTTTCGTTAAGGAGGAGATTTTTATGGGTCACAATCATACTACGGGAGCTAATAAAAAGGTTTTATTGATCTCTTTTATCATGATTACAGGTTATATGATGATAGAAGCCATAGGTGGATTTTTAACAAATAGTCTGGCGCTTTTATCAGATGCAGGCCATATGCTGAGTGATTCAATTTCATTAATGGTTGCCTTGATTGCTTTTACATTAGCTGAAAAAAAGGCAAATCACAATAAGACATTCGGCTATAAACGATTTGAGATTCTTGCTGCTGTGATAAACGGTGTTGCATTAATTCTTATTTCTCTTTATATCATTTATGAAGCAATCGAACGTTTCTCTAACCCACCAGAAGTAGCAACAACTGGCATGCTTACGATTAGTATTATCGGGTTAGTTGTGAATATATTAGTCGCATGGATTATGATGAGTGGCGGAGATACAAAGAATAATCTGAACATAAGAGGAGCTTATTTGCATGTGATAAGCGATATGCTCGGCTCTGTAGGTGCCATTCTAGCTGCCATACTTATCATCTTCTTTGGATGGGGCTGGGCAGACCCATTGGCTAGTATGATTGTGGCTATTCTTGTTCTAAGAAGTGGTTACAATGTGACTAAAAGTTCCATTCACATATTAATGGAAGGAACTCCAGAACATATCGATGTCACTGACATCATTCGTGCAATTGAAGAGACAGAGGGAATTCAAAACATTCATGATTTACACATATGGTCTATCACAAGTGGATTAAATGCTCTTTCTTGCCACGCTGTGGTTGACGATCAGCTGACCATTTCAGAAAGTGAAAATATTTTACGCAAAATTGAACATGAGCTTGAGCATAAAGGCATTACGCATGTAACCATTCAAATGGAAACAGAAGCACATAATCATGACAATGCGATCCTTTGTCAGGCCACAATTGAGAAGCCGCATGACCACCATCATCATTAAAATTTTTATCTGATGAGGTTCAGTTTTAGTCTATCTCTCGTATGAATAAAATTAGTGGGAGGCTTAATATGTATGACACGATAGTAATTGGAGCTGGTCAAGCAGGAATCTCAATAGGATATTATCTTAAGCAGACCGACCAAAAGCTTATCATTTTGGATAAAAGTCAGGGGGTTGGGGAGAGCTGGAAAGAACGGTATGACTCATTGGTTTTATTTACTACTCGAATGTATAGCTCTTTGCCTGGGATGCATCTTGAAGGAGAAAAAAACGGATTTCCTTCAAAAGATGAAATTGTAGCTTATCTAAAGAAATATGTTGAAAGATTTGATATTCCAATCCAATTACAGACAGATGTAATAAGTGTTCTAAAATCAAAGAATTATTTCTTAATAAAAACAAATCAGGGAGAATATCAATCAAAGAATCTTGTCATTGCTACAGGTCCTTTTCATACCCCTAATATTCCATCAATATCAAAAGGTTTAGCTGATAATATTAATCAACTACACTCGTCACAATATAAGAATTCAAAACAATTGGTACATGGAAATGTACTAGTAGTTGGTGGGGGGAATAGTGGTGCGCAGATAGCTGTTGAATTATCCAAAGAAAGAGTTACATATTTAGCCTGTAGTAATAAACTTGTTTATTTGCCTTTAATGATCGGAAAAAGAAGCATCTTTTGGTGGTTTGATAAATTAGGAGTTTTACATGCAAGTCATACATCGATATTAGGCAAATTCATTCAAAAGAAAGATGATCCAATATTTAGGTATGAACTAAAACACGCAATAAAACAGAGGGAGATTATGTTAAAAACAAGAGTCGTAGCTGGAAAGCAAAATGAAATCATTTTTAAAGATTCATCTTCGTTAGAAGTAAACAATATTATTTGGGCTACAGGTTTTAGGAATCCTCTTAAATGGATAAATATAAAAGGTGTTTTGAATAAAGAAGGCCGAATCATACATCATAGAGGTGTTTCACCTGTAGAGGGATTGTACTTTATAGGTTTGCCTTGGCAGCATAGGCGAGGTTCAGCATTGCTTCAAGGCGTAGGAAATGATGCTGAATACATTGTAAAACAAATTAACGGGGAATAAACTATGTAGAGCAGTAACTAACATGTGAACTGCTCTATTTTTTGTGGGAATAAGTTTAGGAAGCAGAGATGTCCCTTCTCTTTTATATTTAAGAAATTAGAAAGAAATCTCTTCAAGACATACTCATATTTTTATGTTCAATAATGTAAGAGGGGAGAAACGAGCCTAAAATTATCTTGGTTAATCATATCAAAGATACGATACCGAATAAAAAAATTGCGGTTTTTTTGCGGTCCAAACACTTTTTGGAAATGTTAGAATATTACATAAAAAGACATAAAAGGAGGGGTCCTGTGAATCCGGTTTTATCATCGTCAGAAGTTGGCGTAAAGATCAATGAATGGTATAAAATGATACGTCAATTTAGTGTCCCGGATGCAGAGATTTTAAAGGCAGAGGTGGAGCAAGAAATCCAACGGATGGAGGAAGATGAGTATTTACTCATTTACTTCTCCCTAATGAAATTCCGTCATCAACTCATGTTAGATTATTTGGAACCCGTAACAACACGTATAAGACCAACTATTGACGAACTTCTTGAAAAAATTGAGACTTCAAATAAAGGCATATCTGGTCTTTTGTCGTATTATTCTCTGTTTTTCAGAGGGATGTACGAGTTTGATAAGAAGCAATACATGAAAGCTATTTACTATTATAGAGAAGCTGAAAAGCAGCTTATACATGTCCCTGATGAGATCGAAAGGGCAGAGTTTCATTTTAAGTTAGCTGAAGCATATTATGGTATGAAGCAAAGTCATGTGTCTATGCATCACGTTAAACAAGCATTGGATATTTATAATCAATATGAACTTTATAAGGTGCGAAAAGTTCAATGTATGTTTGTTATCTCAGGGAATTATACTGATTTTAAACATTATGAAAAAAGTCAGCCGCATCTTGAAAAGGCATTAGAGTTATCTAGGGAATTGAATAACAAAAGGTTGATTAGTTCTGCACTATATAATTTAGGCACTAATTTTGCTGATAGTGGTGATTACGAGCAGGCGGAAGTATACATAAAGCAAGCAGTGGAGATTACAGAAAAAGAAAAGCTCACAAACTTGCCACATTCTTTATTTTCTTATGCAAAAATCCTTTTTAAACAAGGAAAAATGAATGAGGCTATCCAAGTAAGTAAGAAAGGTTTGTCAGCAGCTCTTTATCAAGGTGATGAGCTTTTCGCAAAATTACAGGGATATTTAAAAGCTCTTTATGTCGATGCAGTGGACCAACAAGGTGTTAATAAAACAATAGAATACTTAGAAAAAAATAAGAACTATTCATATATTGAAGACAT
Organism: Bacillus sp. FSL R5-0434; assembly: GCF_038004745.1. NCBI lineage: Bacteria > Bacillati > Bacillota > Bacilli > Caryophanales > Bacillaceae > Bacillus > Bacillus sp. FSL R5-0434. The sequence goes on along the minus strand of NZ_JBBORV010000001.1, from coordinate 2,523,450 downwards.
TGCCTGTGAGACCGCAGCTGCTTACGCAAACTCAAAAGAATTTGAAACATCTTATTTATATCATCGGAAAATGCTTGAGACTCAAACACAAATTCAAAGGGGAGAATGCCTGTATGACTTTTAAAAAGAAGGTATGCCTAATCCTGGGTTTGTCACTTGTTTTAGTGTGTGGTTTCGGATCCAACTTAACAGAAAATCAAACTCAAAACACATTTCATATTGCCTCAGATCGTTTTCAAACTTGATAATATTACATTCAACCTCCTTCAGAAATGGAGGTTTTTTTATTTGATATCAACAGAAACAATGGAATCAAATGCGATATAATTAGTATCCCCCCTTTAAATCCTTGAGGAATAACCTTTACTTTTGGGGAGAGAAAAAGGCAATAGGGCACCGCAATTTAAATTTTCGGTGAGACCGCAATAACTTTTTAGTTCTCATGGAAAATCTCTCGATGGTGAATTAAGTGGTTTTGAGGATTAGCTCATTAAAAACTCACTTCGTAGATGAAGACAGTGCTTCAAAAGTGATTTTAAAATTGCTGCAGAACAAGTTATGCATAAAGAGAAAGGTGATCAGACCTTTTATTTCTATTTTGGATGATTGCTGAACTTGTACCCATTTTTGTGCATAAAATATAAAACTGTGTAAAAAGATGTAATGAATGACTTCAAAATTACTTAGGACCTAATGGCCGAAGTAATTGTCCGAGAAAACACTGGTTGTTTCAAACTATCGGTGTTTTTATTTGTCTCATTTTATGGGGGTGTACCACTTACATAAAGTTCTTTTATGCCCCCTAGAGAATATACATGTAAAAATATTTTTTCATATGGGGGATTATATGAAGTTGCAAGGGAGGATAAGTTTAAGCGTTGGTTGGATAACTTTGTTTCTAATGGGTACTGATTTATTTGTGGTATCCCCATTATTACCGTTTATTTCGGAAGTATATAAAGTTAGTGCATCAACCACTGGATGGATGGTAACTGTTTTTGCAGTTACATATGCTTTTTCGGCTCCTTGCTTCGGTTGGCTTTCAGATATCAAAGAACGGAGAACATTGATTACATTTGGCTTATTGCTGTTCGCTATTTCTAATATGCTAACTGCATTTTCTCCTTCATTTTTATGGTTGATTGTTAGCCGTATTTTAGCTGGTTTATCCGTTGCTTCAATCACTCCTTTGATATACGCAATCATTGGAGATACTGCCCCGCCTAACCGAAGAGGAACATGGCTTTCGATTGTTGTCTCAGGACACTTGACGGCTCTTTGGGCAGGAGCGCCAATCGGTACGTTATTAGAGCATTTTCTTGGATGGCGCTCAGTATTTGTTGTAATGGCAATCATAGGAGCCGTATTGGCGGCAGTGAATTTTAAAACATGGGAATCTATTCCTAAAAATGGTTTAACAAGAAACCTGTTAGAAGGAAATCTGCTAAGAATACTTGGTTCTGTAAGTGTTACTACCATTTGGGCGATTTCAATGTATACCCTTTATGTTTATTTAGGTGCAGCTCTTTACTCTAAAAATAAATTCTCGTCATCAGAAATCGCATTAGCTGTTGCTTTTTATGGTGTCGGTGCTGTTTTAGGGAGCCTTACAAGTGGGCAATTAACAGATAAATTTGGAGAAGAGAAAATTTCGAAGGTTACGCTAATTTTGTTAATTTTAATACTCATTTGTTTAGGGATATTCTTCTCATCTGGTGATTGGATTTATTTCTTTCTTTTTATATGGGCTTTAGTTGGGTATGCAGGATTTACATCATACCAAGCAAGATTAGCAGTGGAATATCCAAAAGAACGAGGAATTGTTATGGCATGGAATAATACAGCTCTGTATATTGGTATTACCATTGGTTCAATGATTGGGGGTTATGTCATATCTAATTGGGGATATTCTTCACTTCCATATGTTTGTAGCGTTGCAGCAATCGTAAGTTTTGTGCTTAGTACCCAAAAGGTACAAGAAGCCAAAAAAGATTCAGCTTTTTCAACAGATACATGACCACGGAACAAAGTCTATTTGGGGTTCAGCCGAGATACATGTATAAGGGGTCATAGGATTGTTTTTATTTCCAAATCCTAAAATATCAAAAGTGACATTAGGAAACATGGATTTTTTGCACAAAGCTTAACTTCAAACTAAAAAAGTCAAATTTCCTGTCACGCTAAGCCACTTTTCATTAAAGCCGGATTCCTGTTCAACTAGAGGCTCAGGCTTATGTTCATTACACTCTGATTCTCGTTCGCTTTACTCAGTTATATTTTTCAAGCCGATCTTTGAGATTTGTGCGGACAGCAGGCCATTCCTTGGCAATGATTGAAAAGTAAGCTGTATCCCTAATGCTACCATTACTTGCAGGGAGATGTGCCCTGCGAATGCCTTCAAAAGTAGCACCAAGCCTTTGTATAGCAGAACGTGAACGTATGTTACGAGCGTCAGTTTTCAGTGTGACTCTGATAGTATTCCACGAATCAAATGCATGTGCAAGCATCAGAAGCTTGCACTCTGTATTAACACCAGTACGTTGAAATGGAGCTCCATACCAGGTGCTACCGATTTCTGCCACGGTTGGTGGAGTCAAATCTGTAGGGGAAGTCCCACTTGCAACGCCCGGTGGCCATGAAAAAACTTCGAGAGCAAAAAGCCGCGGATCTGTTTTGAAACATCATAAAAATGGATAAAGTAATTTCTCGTTTCAAAACTGGTTGTCTAGTTTTGAAATTTGATTTCCATATTCATCAAAATTGCTCTCCAAAAGCCACTTTTCGAACCGATTTTTTATATTGGGCCATTCTTTATCAATTATCGAAAACCAAGCTGTATCTCTATTTCTTTGTTTGTATACAAGTGCTTGCCTAAAAGTTCCTTCATATTGAAATCCCAATCTTAGAGCTGCCTTTCTAGAAGGATCGTTTAAACTATCACATTTCCATTCATAACGTCTATAGTGCAGCTCTTCGAATACGTAACGCGCCAGTAGAAACTGTGCTTCAGTAGCAATTCTAGTTTTTTTTAGTCTTTCAGAGTATATTACATGTCCAACTTCCACTGAACTATTTTCGATATTGATCCTCATTAGTGAAAAAGAGCCCAGTGCTACGTTAGTGTCATTGTCAACTATTGCATAGTAAAAAGGATCTTCTGATTTTATTAATTTTGATAAGAAAATTTCGAATTCCTTTTCACTTGTAAATTTTTCGGTTGGCAGATAGGTCCATTGTTTATCGTCACTCTCGGGTCCATAAACATTTTTGTACAGATCATCAAAATGCTTCATTGATACCTTTTCTAACGTACAGTATTTTCCTGCTATTGTGTTTCTTGTTGGAACTAGTGGATGTTGATAGCCCTCAACTGGCTCACCGATTTTTTGTCCAAATTGGTTAATTTGCATACTTAACATATCCTTTCTTAGATCAACCCACGAAGTAGGGAACTTATGCTTGTTAATATTACATTGAATGTTTAATAAGATTGATTTCTCTACTTTTGGGGATTCCATCAGCGTAAGAATTCTCCCAATAAAGTACCTAGTTCAAGAATAATCCAAACAATTTAACCGATCGTATCTGAGTAAAATCAATCCTCTTATTATCTGTACATACTAATTTTATTGGCGGATATTATGCATTTTTTTTATCCCAACTTTCTTTATAAATGATAAAATCATTTTAGAGAATTTCTGTACCTAATAAAAGTGACAGAATTTAAAAAAACAATAGGGACAGATGGAGGGTTAACAGTGGAAATTACCCCATTTTTACATAGGGAGTCGTCTGAGCCGTTATATAGTCAATTGTATCATTGGATTAAGAATGAAATTGAGGAAGGTAGGCTCTTGCCAGGAATGAAGATGCCATCAATTCGTCAGCTAACGGCTCATTTAAAGGTTAGCCGAAACACGGTTGAGACAGCATATCAGCAGCTACAATCAGAGGGATACCTAGAAAGTGTCCCTAAAAGTGGAATATGGGTAGCTGAGATTGAGAAACCTTTACTACATCCGATTGTTGTGGAACATCCTATTAGGTTGGAAAGTAAACAATCAAGCGAGGTCCTTGTGGATTTTAAATATGGAAACATCGATCTGGAGAAGTTTCCCTTGAAGCAGTGGAAAAAATGTCTGTCAGACGCAGTTGATCAAGTATTTCATTATGGAGAAAATCAGGGTGACTTTGCATTGAGGAGAGAGATTTCAAACTATCTGCTTCAATCCAGAGGTGTACGCTCTACACCGGAACAGATTCTTGTAACGGCCGGAACACAAGCCTCCATGGCGTTAATCTGCCGTCTTTTAGCACTTCAGGAAAAAACCGTGGCCATGGAAGAACCCGGTTACAGTGGAGTTCGATCAGTCTTAAAAGACCAAGGATGCCAAATTGAACCAGTGCCTCTTGAGAAGGACGGATTGTCAATGGAGCATATTCAAATGAGCAAGGCAAAAGCAGTGTATTTAACGCCTTCTCACCAATTTCCATTTGGTATGATTATGTCCATATCGAAAAGAATGCGTTTACTAAAATGGGCTTATCAAACTGGGGGATACATTATTGAGGATGATTATGACAGCGAGTTTCGATACAGGGGACAGCCGATTCCTTCACTGAAATCATTGGATGAAGAGGAAAGGGTTATTTATTTAGGTACATTTTCTAAATCATTTCTACCTTCAGCTCGATTAAGTTATATTGTATTTCCATCCTCTCTAATGGTTCAATATTCACGAAAGTTCGCAGCTTACAAGCAATCTGCTTCTCCTATTATTCAGAGGGCTATGGCCATGTTTATGCAATCCGGGGAATTTGAGAGGCATATACGAAGAATGCGCAAGATTTATCAAAGAAAACATCAGACTCTGTTAAGGAGCATTGAACAGTATATGGGCAATCAAGTAAAAATTGTTGGAGAAAAGTCAGGCTTACATATCTTATTGAAACTAAAAGGCGTAACAGCCTTCGAGTTGATCGAAGCTGGTTTCCAAAAAGGTGTCAAAGTATATTCTCCGTCAAGGTTTTGGCTTAATCCAAACCCCGAAAATGATTCCTATATCATGTTGGGATTTGGTGGATTATCAATTGAAGAAATTGAAAATGGAGTAAGATTACTCGCTAGCTGCATCCCATGAAGAGGGAGAACAGTAAGTAATAAACATATTGGCTTAAAGAATGATGGCGATATATGTAGGTATCGACCGAGAAACAAGCGATCAAGGGGTCAAGCATCGACAGCCAGATAGAGGCCTGGCCTGTATAAAGAAAGCAGGGACTAAGGATGTGCTGAAGTATGCCGATGAAGCTTTGGGGAGCTTTTAGAACGTCCGGCTTTGAATTGCTTAAGGATAAGGATGGATTCAAAATTGCCGCATATCGAGTTGGTGCATAACATAGTTTTGAGTAATTTTCCAAATAATAAACCCACCTTCATCTTTACAATAGAAGCTGGGTTTATTATTTCAGGTAGTTTTTAAAGTGTTAAAAATATTACGTGCTTGTTGTTTTCAACTCATTTATTTGAAAATTAGATTCTTTCTTCTTTCTAACTTTTAAAGTTAATAGCATTAATATGATTGAAATAAAAAGTAATAAAAAGAATGCAAAATTATAAGAGTTTGTTATATCTTTTGCAGCCCCAACAAGTATAGGGACAGCGCCACTTATAATGTAACCACCGAATTGAATCATAGCAGTCCATTGACTAGCATCTCTTGGTGTAGTTGTTGCGTCTAAAGGAAGGATCATCGCTATTGGAAATAACCCTCCGGCACCAATCCCAGTCAAAATAGCACTAATAATGGGTGAAATACTTCCAGCTATTAACGTGATTATCCCGATAAAATAACATAAAGCACATAGAATAATCCAAGGTTTTCTATTTGGATTATTATTAATTAAAATAGGGATGATGAAGCTGAAAATCATCTGTATGATTGAAAAAACAGTAGCAGTTGTTGCTGCATATGTGGCACTAAAACCTACTTCTTGTACTTTTGGAGCTAGCCATGTTGCAAAAGAATAATACATGCCAGACTGTAGGCCAAAAATCACCATTAGCAGCCATACATATCGATTTCTCCAAGGTAATTGGTTTTTTTGTTTTACAGACTCCCCTTCTACACTTTTCTTTAGTTTAGATTTTTTAATGATTGGCATCCAAACAATTATTCCAATTCCAGCGAATAAAGCCCATATTGCTAAAGCGATGTTCCAAGAATTATTAAAAGAATGCATAGCGGGCACTACCAACCCAGAACTTAAGGATGCTCCAACGCCCATGCCAGCTGAATAAACACCAATCATTGAAGATGAATATTTAGGAAATTGTTTTTTTATATATCCAGAGATAAGTGGACCGGCTATTGCAATTCCAATTCCGGTAAGTACAGCCGTCATTAATAATAGAAAAGGGAAGGTTGCCATAAAGCGCAACGCTGTTGCTAGTCCAATTAATAAGACTGAAAATGCAATGGTCAATTCAATTCCCCATCGTTGACTAAGCTTTGCAGCCACAGGAGCAAATACCCCCATACAAAAAACTGGGAGGGCTGTAAGTAAACTAACCGAAACATTAGACATTTGTAAGTCTGCCTGAATAGTTTTTAAAACTGGAGAGATTGATGTAATGGAAGCACGTAAGCTCATGGATATAACAAACAAAGAAAAGATGCTCCAAATTATATAAATGTTTCCCTTTTTTTTCATAATTATAAACGCTCCTTTTATGATTTTAGATGATTATTTGATATAATATAGTTAACTTTTTTGTTTGGATGTATACTATAGTTACATCTTTGGTATACTATAATATATTTTGTAGATAGAATCAATGCGAAAGGTGTGAAAAAGTGAAGGAAGAAAATATTGACTTATCCAATCAGGTAGGGATTAAACTTAGAGGAATTCGAAGAAGTAAAAAAATTAGCTTGGAAGAGTTATCTAACTTAAGCAATGTCAGTAAATTAACTCTAGGTAAAATTGAAAGAGGCGAAGCGAACCCAACAATAAATGTCTTATGGAAAATATGTAGAGGATTAAATATTCCATTAGCATCTTTACTAACTTTTGAAGAGGAAATTGAAGTACACCGATTTGTGCCTCCCCATCACTTTGCGGGACAAAATAATGATTGGTTTATCAACCCATTGTTTAAGGCACTTGGCACGGTTGAATGGTATAGAGCATGTATCGATCCAAACAGTGAGTACAGTGAGTCACATTTGGCTGGATCTGAAGAAATCGTACTTGTATTAAATGGTCAATTGGAAATGAAAGTTGGAGAGGAAAAACACCAACTCAACAAGTGGGATGTCATTAAATTTAAAGGTGAAGAGATTCATACGTACATAAACCGTTCAGACGAAAAAGTGTACTTAATGATTTCTTTAACCTATACAAGCCCTTAAGCTCAAACTTTTCAAGAGAGGAATTTTTTGTTTATCACTGGTTATTTTAATACCTACCGTATGAGGATAATCTTAATTCGAAAAGCAAGTTACTTTAAGATCAGGCTACCAATGTGGTAGCTTTTTTATTTACTATAGGGGCAGTATTCTGTTATATACCAGGGTTTCTTCTAATTTTTGCCCTACTTCTGTTTTCTTAAATAGTCCCCTCAACAAAAATTTGTATTGTTGAAATTGCATTAATAACTGGCAATAAAAACGCTACTTCATTTTTAAAATGAGAATAAATCTTTGTAAACGATAATAAGCTAATTTTGATTTAAGGCTTTGATTAGAAAATAAAATCTCTCCTATTGAGGATCTAAGGAGTGTAGAAATGTCTCAACAAAACATCGATTGTTTCAAATTATCGGTGTTTTTTATTTTCTGCATATACATTGAAACGTTTAATAACACTGTAGTTTAATTTAAAATCTCCTCATTTGGACAAACAGCTGTTACATAGCATTACCCAAGGGGTGATGCATTTTATGAAGGTAATAATCATCGAGGGACCGCAAGCTGACAAATGCATTAACGATTGCTATCAATATTTAATAAAACGTTATAGGAAGAAGATCCAGGGTGATAGCAATATATGTAAGGGTATCAACCGAGGAACAAGCGATCAAGGGATCGAGGAATCGAGTATTGACAGCCAGATCGAGGACTGCATAAGAAAGCAGGGACTAAGGATGTGCTGAGGCATGAACGATTTTCTGACGAGCTTTTAGAACGTCCGACTTAGAATCGCTTGAGGGAGAATGCGAGTAAAGGACTAAAGTTTGCTAAGGTCCTGACCGTCTTTCTCGGAAATGATAATTGAGCTTATCAGTGCTGACGAGTTGAGAGAGTGAGACAAGCGGTTAGCTGGAAGCATTTTCATACCTCTATCGTATATTCTGTCTCCATTAGTTTCGAAAGTTTTAAAAGAAGCATGTAAATGAATAAGAGAAAGCCGGCATATTAGATCCGGCTTCTTCTGCATTATTTCCCCTTCGCTTTCTTCCGCTTTTCCTTTTCCGCCCGGTAGAACTCATGGAACATCTTCATCAGCGCCCGTTTCTCAATCCGTGATACATAGCTGCGCGAAATACCGAGTTCTTTGGCAATCTCACGCTGCGTTTTTTCCTTCTTTAAATCAAGCCCAAACCGCCCGACAATCACTTCTTTCTCACGGTCATCTAAAATGTCAATGTATTGCTTCACTTTTTCAAGCTCCATATTGAGCTGGATCGTATCAATCACGTCTTCATTTTCTGATTTCAGGACATCGATCAGGCTTATTTCATTCCCTTCTTTATCCTGCCCGATCGGATCATGAAGGGACACATCTTTTTTTGTTTTTTTCAATGCTCGCAAATGCATGAGGATTTCATTTTCAATACACCGCGCAGCATACGTCGCCAGTTTTGTCCCTTTTCCGGCGGAATAGCTTTCAATTCCTTTGATCAGCCCGATTGTTCCGATGGAGATTAAGTCCTCTGCGTCTTCACCTGTATTTTCAAACTTTTTTACAATATGGGCGACCAAGCGAAGATTATGCTCAATCAGCATGTTTCTGGCATGTTCATCCCCTTTAGCCATGAGCTCTAAGTATTTTTTTTCGTCGCTGCTTGAGAGCGGTTGTGGAAAGGCATTGTTTTTCACGTAAGATACTAAAAAGACAAGCTCTTTAACTACAAAACCGAGCGCTGCGAAAACACCTGTCACCATCGTCACCTCCACATGATTATGTAGGCAAAAGCCTATATGTCAATGTATGTGATCGGAAGGCTGTCTGTGTCTGTACCGGGAAATTTCTCAATGGGGAGCTTAGGTTTTGTTTTTTAAAATAATCTTTACGCTGCCCCCATACATTTAAATGAACGAAACTGTATGGGGGGATGAGGATGAAAAGATGGATGGCAATGCTTCTTCTGGCGGCAGCAGTTTTTCTTTGTTTGTTGGGAAAGGATATGACGGCTCCGCAACAGGCCAAGGGGGCTGCTTTATATGACAAAATTTTATACTTTCCGTTGTCTCGTTATCCGGAAACCGGGGATCATATAAGAGATGCAATTGCCGAAGGACATTCTGATATATGTACAATTGATCGTGGTGGAGCGGACAAAAGGCGGGAGGAATCATTAAAAGGAATTCCAACGAAGCCTGGCTACGATCGGGATGAATGGCCGATGGCAGTTTGTGAAGAAGGAGGCGCCGGAGCCGATGTCCGATATGTAACGCCTTCTGATAATCGCGGCGCCGGTTCATGGGTAGGAAATCAAATGAGCAGTTATCCAGATGGCACCAAAGTGTTGTTTATTGTTCAGTGATAAAAGAAGAGGCTCAATTCTGAGCCTCTTTTGCTATGATCCTATTTTGCCGCTAGGCTGATTCTCCTGAGGAGGATACGATTCTGTTTCTCGCCAATACTGGCGTGTTCCTTCTTCACGTACAACAATTCCGATCTTTGCGAGTTCAAGACGGAAATCTTCAATGTCGTCTGTTTCCTCTTCTTTCAGTGCTTTCTGACGAGCCTTCAATATAGCATGAGCGCTTGGAGAGAGATCGGGTGATTCAGGTACCCATCGTCTAAATTTATCTTTAAACGGGTCTCCTTCAGCCGACCACACGTAATGGTGCTTTTTAAAGGCCTGTTCAATGATTTTAGGTTTTTCATCTATTTCTTCACGTGCCAGTTCATATCCGTCTGTTCCTAAGAGGACAAGCCGTTTATGATCAATAAATACCAGAGCAATGTCTCCGGAGTTGATCGTTTGAACATGCTTGCCTTTCATTAATTCCACGGAGTCGTCTGTAATCTGTACAGTTAATAGCAATTTCATGATTGAATGAGCGAACCATATACCGGCAATCAGGCCAAGCAGCGCGGTGATAAACTTAACCGGTGATCCGTGAAAAGAGGCAACAAGCCGAAGAGGGCCTTCTAATGGAGTCCACGGCAGGGATAATGCCCATTTCGCAAGCTGATGAAAAAAATAACCAATGAGAAGACCGATGATTGCAAGTGTACCGTATAATAAACATTTCGCGGTTTTCGTAATTCCAATTATAGTTTGTGTTTGATCCGGCAAGTTGTCACCTTCTTAGCTAGAAATAAGTTGAATTCCCTTTCCATATTTTAACTTAAATAGAGAGGAAATCAAGAATGTTTCCGCTATTTTTGCTGTCATGCATGAAGCCGCCAAATGATTATCAAGCCTTCTTTATGATAAAGATCATACAGAAACAATATGACACGGAGCAGTAAGTTACTGGGGATAAAAGGAATTACCCTTGCTGATCGCGGCCCGCTTTTGTTTTTTATTTGAGAAAACAGGACGTATCACATAGCAGTTCACAGGGAACATAAAGAGTAATGGCTTTAGAGTTTAGACAACCAGGAGGAACTCACATGAAAATAGGATTGATCGGCTTAGGGAAAATGGGCATAAACATAGGAAAGCAATTGATCGACCGCAATCATCAAGCAATCGGTTATGACGTGAATCAAGCGGCTGTTGATGAACTGATATCTTATGGGGCTGAGGGGACAACAAATATAAAAGAATTGATTTCATTATTAGATACGCCGCGAATTTTGTGGGTGATGGTGCCGCATGACGTTGTGGATGCTGTACTGAGTGATGTGGCACCGTTATTAAACGAAGGGGATATTATCATTGAGGCTGGAAATTCTCATTATAAAGAATCGATCCGGCGGTACAATCAAATGAAAGAAGCCGGTCTTCATTATCTCGACGCCGGAACTTCCGGCGGTATGGAGGGAGCGCGTCACGGGGCTTGTTATATGGTTGGAGGAGACCCGGAAGCATGGCGTATCGCGGAGCCGCTGTTTCGGGATACTGCTGTTGAAAATGGATATTTATATGCCGGAGAAGCGGGCAGCGGCCACTTTTTGAAAATGATTCATAATGGCATTGAGTACGGAATGATGGCTGCCATTGGTGAAGGATTTGAAGTGCTGGAAAACAGTCCGTTTGAATTTGACTATGAGAAAGTCGCAAGGGTATGGAATCATGGCTCTGTCATAAGGTCGTGGCTTATGGGGCTGACTGAGCGAGCTTTTTCTAAAGACGCGAGGCTCGATCAGATCAAAGGCGTCATGCATTCCTCAGGGGAAGGGAAATGGACAGTGGAAACGGCACTAGATCTGCAGACAGCAGCTCCGGTGATCGCGATGTCGCTCTTGATGAGATACCGTTCTTTAACAGACGATACGTTTACAGGAAAGGTCGTTGCTGCGCTCCGTAATGAATTTGGAGGACATGCAACAGAAAAAAAGTAAGGGGGGCAAAGCGGGACGCCCTTATTTTTTTGACGCTTTCACCAGATGAGGAAACTTTATATATATGATTAGCATCAGGATCAGAACGTAGGCCCCGTAAATACTGAAAGATAATAATTTGTTGCTGGAGAAATTGGCGCCGGCAATGGTAACAACTAAAATGTTCGGAATTTTTCCTATTAAAGAGGCGAAGAAAAAAACATGCCACCGAACACTGCTTAGTCCGCATACAACGTTCATGACTAGAGAAGGGATAACAGGGATAAGCCTTCCCAATAAAACTGCAGTAAACGCATTTTTATCGAATGAAGCCTCGTAGCCTTGTATAGCAGGATAAGCTTTTATTTTTTTTCTGGCCCAATCTCGAAAGCTGTACCTCGCGAGAAAAAACAGCAATATCGTACCGAGCATTGAACCGGCCAGTGTAATCCAAACACCATTTGCAATTCCGAACACAGCGCCATTTAAAGCTGCAATGATTGCAAACGGCACAATCGGGAAAAAGACGTCGGCGGCTATCAGCAGCATACTACATAAAACGGAGATCAATCCGCCTGCTTTTATAGCATCAAGCCAAGCTTCTTTCTGATAGAATCCGACTGCAATAACGGCGATGATCAAGATTATACCTAAAGTCTTTTTTAACATATCAATTATCCACTCCCAACACTTGTGGCGATGTCAGGAGGCAGAATCTCCGGCATCTACGTTAGTATAACTTGTACCGTTTCGGTGGTTCAACTGTCATACGAGTGGGGGGAAATACAATTCTTTTTTATCTAGTAAAATAGGCTGTCCATTTCTCTTGTTGCTGCATTCTTTAATAGTAGGGAGGGATAGAAATGGTAGCGATAAAAAAGGATTTTATACCAAAATCAAACGATAACCGTCCCGGCTATGCGATGACACCTGCCTATATTACGGTGCACAATACAGCAAATACCGCCAAAGGTGCCGATGCGAAAATGCACGCTGATTATGTGAAAAACCCAAGTACATCTGTCAGCTGGCATTTTACAGTAGACGATTCAGACATCTATCAGCATCTTCCTCTTACTGAAAACGGGTGGCATGCTGGCGACGGCACCAATGGGACAGGGAATCGCAAATCAATCGGGATTGAAATCTGTGAAAATGCAGACGGCGATTTTGACAAAGCAGTAGCTAATGCGCAGTGGCTGATCAAAAAATTAATGAAGGATCACAATATTTCGCTGGATCGTGTTGTTCCCCACAAAAAATGGTCTGGAAAAGAATGTCCCCGCAAACTCTTACATCAATGGAGTGCTTTCAAAAACGGAATTTCTTCCTCTGATACGCCATTTGAAGAATCACCCAAATCTTATCCTCTGCCTTCAGGAGTAATAAAACTCACTGCGCCTTATAGAAAAGGCACTAAAGTTCTTCAGCTGCAAAAGGCTTTAGCCGCCTTTCATTTTTACCCCGATAAAGGCGCGAAGAATAACGGTATTGACGGCATTTATGGACCGAAAACAGCAAATGCCGTGAAACGTTTTCAGCTGATGAATGGATTAAAAGCTGATGGTATATACGGACCAAAAACAAAGGCCAAGCTTAAAGCGAAATTAAAATAAATGCAGAGGTAATCAGTAGCCTGTTTCCTCTGGCGGAAACAGGTTATTGCATTCAACTCTCTGAAGTGTTTTTTCGCAGAAAAAGACGGGAACTGAAATAGATATCTCACCCCTTACTGGAAACAGAATGATTTTAGTCGAGAGGGACACGTTAACAATAGAGAGAACGCTATAACGAAAAAACTCTGCGTTGAATGAAACAGAACAGAGGTATAACATAAAGATGAAGCTTTTGGGGGTGTAAAGATGAAGTATATATTCATCCTTTTCCTTCTGCTGTTCGTTACAGCAGGATGTGAAGGAAAGGGATACGAAGACGTGGTAGCATTTGGTGACAGCAATACACGCGGCTCTAATTGGGATTATCGTGACTATCCAAAAGCGCAGCAGTGGGTCAATATATTAAAAACAGCTGAACGCGGGAATCTTGATATCCTCAACGCAGGAATTGGAGGACAAACGACTGAAGATGCCCGTTTACGGTTTCAAACAGATGTACTCGATCAAAAACCTAAGCATCTTTTTATTATGTTTGGCACTAATGACGCTGGGATTCTGGCTGAAGGAAAGCCAAGAGTGTCAAAGCTGCGTTTCAGAGAGAATCTGGTGTACTTTATAAAAGAAAGCAGAAAACACGGCATCAAGCCTGTTTTAATGACGTGTATCCCTATTATTGAAGGAAACGGGAAGCATCACCTCTTTTACTATTCCAGGTATAAAGCGGCTGCTTTTGAATCAAAAGGCGGGGCGAGAAAGTGGCATAACTCATACAATGATATTACAAGAGATGTCGCGAAACATATGAATGTGCCTCTCGTAGACAACTGGAAGCACTTTATAGAAGCAGACGGCGGAAAAGCTACTGATGAAGCACTTATCCAATCCGGCTTGATAGATCCTTCTGGCAATCATATGACACCTAAAGGGGCAAGGGTTGTTTATGAAGGAATACAAGATGGGCAGGTCCTGAAGCGCTGAACCGGACAAAGGCCTAAAATGTTTTATTTCTCCTACATAGGCTGTTATAGAAACATTTTTAAGGAGGCGCGCTTCACATGTACAGCGGTTATTTATACACGTATCCTTTCGGCGGCTGGCCATATGGCGCAAGCAGAGCATACGGATACGCTTTTATCGTTGTTTTGATTGTTGTTCTCCTGATTGTGGGCGGAGTGTATTGGTTCACATGAAATCCAGCCCTGGAAACACCTCTTTTTAGGGGTGTTTTTTGCTGAAAACAGTAGTAAAGCGCGTAACTGAAGTGATATAATATCAGTCATCTGAGTAAAAAAAGGAAATACGCCCGGAAAAAATAGACAAATTCCTATTAAGAAGATACGGAAATAATATGTCCGAGCGATCTTCTTTTTATTTCGTTTTCGATTAACTCGATAAAGTCACGGTTTAAATTCATTTCGGTGGCTTTGAAATAAGATTCTATTAATAATTCATCAGACAATTTTCTCATGCTAGGAACCCAATTAATGGGAGAGACACCTCCTTCATAGTTGGAATCATTCATGACTTTGTGACATACATTTATAGGTTGCGTTCATCTGAAGCTGAAGATTATCTTTAATCTACCATGAATTGCATATAAGAACAATCGTTCTGTTATCCACACCAAAAAGTGGATAACTTGTGAGTATCGTGTTTATAATTTGTCTAAAGAGTGATGTAATAAGAGTGGATAGTGTGTGTAAATTTATCCACACCTGGTGAAGAAACCCAATTTTTGTCGAAATTTTTTTGCTCAGTTTTTCTTTAAGCGCAAGTTCGATTTTTTTCGACATGAATTTTAAGAGAAAGAAAAGGGAAGGGTGCGGGTTTTGTTAAAAAAGTTTTTTTTACCTGACGAGTTTGTTAAAAATATTTTTCATATTACACCTGAAAAATTAAAGGAACGAAATGTAAAAGGAATTATCACTGACCTGGATAATACACTTGTTGAATGGGACAGACCAAACGCAACACCGCGATTGATCGAGTGGTTTGAAGAAATGAAAGAGCACGGCATTAAAGTGACGATTGTCTCTAATAATAATGAGCGAAGAGTAAAACTTTTCTCGGAACCGCTCGGCATACCATTCATCTATAAAGCAAGAAAACCGATGGGCAAAGCCTTTAATAGAGCAGTGCGCAATATGGAGCTGAAAAAAGAGGACTGTGTTGTCATCGGAGACCAGCTGCTGACTGATGTACTCGGCGGGAACCGTAACGGCTACCATACGATCCTGGTCGTGCCTGTCGCTTCCTCGGATGGCTTTATTACGCGCTTTAACCGCCAGGTCGAACGCAGAATACTGAGTGCTCTCAAACGAAAAGGGCACATTCAGTGGGAGGAGTAAGAATGGAAAAGGTTGTTTGTATCGGCTGCGGAGTCACAATCCAAACCGAAGACAAAAATGGTCTGGGATACGCGCCGCCGGCTTCGCTTTCTAAAGAAAGTGTGATTTGCCAGCGCTGCTTCAGACTGAAAAACTACAATGAAATACAAGACGTTTCCTTAACGGATGATGACTTTTTAAACATCCTTCATGGAATTGGAGAAACGGATTCTCTCGTTGTTAAAATTGTTGATATTTTCGATTTTAACGGCAGCTGGATTAATGGATTGCAGCGCTTAGTCGGAGGCAATCCTATATTGTTAGTCGGAAACAAGGCGGATATTCTGCCTAAATCGCTCAAAAGAGAACGGCTGATCCAGTGGATGAAGCGCGAGGCGAAAGAGCTTGGCTTAAAACCGATTGACGTATTTTTGGTCAGTGCGGGACGCGGCCAGGGAATCAGAGAAGTCATTGATGCGATTGAGCATTACCGTAACGGCAAGGATGTTTACGTTGTCGGCTGTACCAATGTAGGGAAATCAACGTTCATTAACCGGATTATCAAGGAAGTGTCGGGTGAAGACAACATTATCACGACATCCCAATTCCCGGGCACAACTCTTGATGCTATTGAAATTCCGTTAGATGACGGCTCTGCGCTTTATGATACACCGGGAATCATCAATCACCATCAAATGGCGCACTATGTAAACAAAAAGGATTTAAAAGTGCTTTCGCCCAAAAAGGAACTGAAGCCGCGCACATTCCAGCTAAACGATCAGCAAACGCTGTATTTCGGCGGACTGGCAAGGTTTGATTATGTTTCAGGTGAAAGAGCTGCCTTTGTCTGCTATATGCCAAATGAATTAATGATTCACAGAACGAAACTGGAAAATGCAGACGCGCTTTATGAAAAGCACGCAGGAGAATTGCTCATACCGCCGGGAAAAGATGATATGGATGAGTTTCCAGAGCTGGTTGCCCATACGTTTACGATGAAAGAGCAAAAGACAGATATCGTTTTCTCTGGGTTAGGCTGGGTAACGGTGCATGACGCGAATAAAAAAATAACGGCTTATGCGCCAAAAGGCGTTCACGTATTTGTTCGGCGCTCATTAATTTAACAAAAAGGGGAGAGGAGTATGAAGAAGCTGTACGGGGTTATCGGAAATCCGATTGCGCATTCCATGTCGCCGGATATCCATAACGCGGCTTTGAAGGATCTTGGTTTGGACGGACACTACCATGCATTTAAGGTGGAAGAGAATCGTCTGGAAGATGCGGTAAAAGGGATAAGAGCTCTTGGTGTACAAGGCATCAATGTGACTGTTCCGCACAAGGTTTCCATCATGGATCATCTCGATCATATTGATGAGAGCGCAAAAGTGCTTGGTGCCGTTAACACTGTCAGAAGAGAAGGAGACAAGCTTGTCGGATATAATACAGACGGAGAAGGCTTTGTGAAATCTTTAATGAGAATTTTGGACAAACCAGTCTCCGAACTGTCTTTCTTAATGATCGGCGCGGGCGGGGCAGCCAGAGCGATTTTTACAACGATCGTCCGCGACAATCCGGAAAAGTTTGATATTTGCAACCGAACGATAGAAAAAGCCAAACAGCTCGCAGAATCTGCTCCCTCGTTCCGCAATGTAGAAGTGTTAAGCATAAAAGAAGCAGAAGAACGGCTTGAGCAGTATGATGTAATTATCCATACAACATCTGTAGGCATGTATCCAAACGTGGAAGATATTCCGCTTTCATTGCAGCGTGCTGCAAGCAGTGCGGTTGTTTGCGATATCGTGTATAATCCGATTCAGACTTCACTATTAAAAGAAGCAAAGCAAAAAGGTCTGAAAACACTGGATGGAGTCGGCATGTTTGTTGAGCAGGCGGCATTGTCTTTCCGCTTGTGGACGGGACATGAGCCTGATGTTGAAAAAATGAGATCTATTGTAGTAGGGAAATTAGGAGGAAAATAATGTTAACAGGAAAACAAAAACGTTTCTTGCGTTCAAAAGCGCACCATTTAAGCCCGATTTTTCAAGTAGGAAAGGGCGGAGTCAATGACAACATGATTAAACAAATTTCTGAAGCGCTTGAAGCGAGAGAGCTGATTAAAATCAGCGTTCTTCAAAACTGCGAAGACGATAAAAATGATGTTGCGGAAGCTCTTGTAAAAGGAAGCCGCGCACAGTTGGTTCAGACGATCGGCAATACGATTGTTTTATATAAGGAATCAAAGGAAAATAAACAAATCGAGCTTCCTTAAGGTGGTTGAAATGAAGAAAATCGGAATTTTCGGAGGCACGTTTGATCCTCCGCATAACGGTCACCTTTTAATGGCGAATGAGGTGCTGTATCAGGCGGAGCTCGACGAAATTTGGTTTATGCCCAATCAAATTCCTCCGCATAAACAGGATGAAGACTATACAGACAGCACTCATCGGGTGGAAATGCTGAAGCTTGCTATTCAGTCTAATCCATCCTTTAAGCTGCAGCTGGCTGAAATGGAAAGAGAAGGACCGTCATATACCTTTGATACCGTTTCTTTACTAAAGCAGCGATATCCGAATGATCAGCTTTTCTTTATTATCGGTGCTGACATGATTGAATACCTGCCGAAATGGTATAAGCTGGACGAGCTGCTGAACCTTATTCAATTTATCGGAGTAAAGCGCCCCGGTTTTCATGTTGAAACCCCTTATCCGCTTCTCTTTGCAGACGTTCCGGAGTTTGAGGTATCATCGACTATGATAAGGGAACGGTTTAAAAGCAAGAAGCCCACTGACTACTTAATCCCTGATAAAGTGAAGAAGTATGTAGAGGAGAATGGTTTATATGAATCGTGAGGAGGCACTTGCCTGCGTCAAGCAGCAATTGACCGAGCATCGATATATCCATACAATTGGCGTAATGAACACGGCGATTGAACTTGCGGAGCGCTTTGGCGCCGACTCCAAAAAAGCGGAAACGGCGGCTATCTTTCATGATTACGCCAAATTCCGCCCGAAAGAAGAAATGAAACAAATTATAGCCAGAGAAAAAATGTCCGCGCATCTGTTGGATCACAACCCGGAGCTGTGGCATGCTCCGGTCGGCGCTTACCTAGTCCAGAGAGAAGCGGGAATTCATGACGAAGATATTCTTGACGCGATCAGATATCATACCTCTGGGCGTCCGGGCATGACGCTTTTGGAAAAAGTCATTTACGTTGCTGATTATATTGAACCAGGCCGTAAATTTCCCGGTGTCGATGAGGTGCGTGAACTTGCAGAAACGGATTTGAATCAAGCGTTGATTCAGTCGATCAAAAATACAATGATTTTTCTAATGAAAAAAAATCAACAGGTTTTCCCAGATACATGTTTAACTTATAACTGGCTTGTGTCTGGCAAATGAACAGGAGGAATATGTGAATGAATCAAACGTCCATTTTAAAGATTGCAGCTGCGGCTTGCGACGATAAGCGGGCAGAGGATATTTTAGCACTGGATATGGAAGGAATTTCTCTGGTTGCGGATTATTTTCTGATCTGCCACGGTAATTCAGACAAACAAGTGCAGGCCATTGCGCGTGAAATCAAGGACCAGGCTGAAGAAAACGGCATTGAAGTCAAAAAGATGGAAGGCTTCGATGAAGCAAGATGGGTATTAGTTGACCTTGGGGATGTCATTGCCCATGTGTTTCATAAGGATGAAAGAAGCTATTACAACCTAGAAAAACTGTGGGGAGACGCTCCGCTCGCAGACCTGGAACTTGGATTGAACCAATGATTTACCAAGGCTTTGCAAGCGTGTATGACGAGTTAATGTCTCACGCACCTTACGACAAATGGACAAAGTGGATTGAAGCATCTCTACCGGAAAAAGGCCGTATTCTCGATTTGGCATGCGGCACCGGAGAAATTTCAATCCGGCTTGCCGAAAAAGGCTTTGAAGTCACCGGGATTGATCTCAGTGAAGAAATGCTTTCTTACGCCCAGCAAAAAGTACCAGCTAAACAGCCGATTCTTTTCCTTCAGCAGGACATGAGAGAGATTACCGGATTTGAAGGCCAGTTTGACGCGGTTGTGATCTGCTGTGACTCCTTGAACTATTTAAAAACGAAAAATGACGTAATGAATACCTTTAAAAGTGTATTTCAGGTGCTGAAGCCGGACGGCATATTGCTGTTTGATGTTCATTCACCATATAAAATAACCGAGGTTTTTCCTGGGAGCACGTTTGCTGATCAGGACGAAGATATCAGCTATATTTGGCAAAGCTTTGCCGGAAGTGAAGAGCTTTCCGCCATTCATGATATGTCGTTTTTTGTTTGGAACGGAGAGGCGTACGACCGCTTCGACGAAACACATGAGCAAAGAACGTTCCGAGTGGATGAATACGAGGAAATGCTGGCAAGCTGCGGCTTTCAGCTTCATAAGGTTACCGCTGATTTTACCGATTCAGCGCCGTCACCACAATCTGAGCGCCTGTTCTTTAAAGCACAGAAATCAAAAACCATCGTTTACTAAGACGATGGTTTTTAAAATGCCTTTTTACCCTTTTGCATACAACAGACGGCTATGACATACTCGTTTACACATGAAACTGCTTCTTCACCGCGGAAATATCCTCTTCGTACTTCAAATGCGTATTTTGAAACACCCGATGAAACATATCCTGTACACCGCTTTCGAGTGCTTTAATGCCTTCTCCTGTCACGCCGCCTTTTACGCAAACCTTTTCCTGTAATGCAGGAAGGGTATACAATTCGGTTTCTAACAGTTTTCCCAGCCCGACAAGCATTTCTTTACACATGAGTATAGCGTCTTGTTTAGACACTGACGTTTCCGTAACGGCTGCATCTATAAACCGCTGAACCAGATAGCTCATAAAAGCGGGTCCGCAGCTTACGATATCTGACGCTACTCTTGTGATGTCACTTTCAATTTGCAGCGGATTAGAAATGTGCTTCATCAGCTCGTTGATTTTTGTTTTTGCTGCCTCCCCGCAGCTTTTACCGAAGGTGACAAGAGAAACGCCAGCAAGCGCCCGGTTTGTAATACTCGGGATAACTCGTGCCACTTGACATGGCACATACTGTTCCAGCTGATCAGTTTGAAGCGGGCTTGTAATTGAAATGAGAATGTGATCCTTTGTTAAATAAGGGACTGCCCTTGACAATAATGGATATATATCAAGCGGCTTTACACAGATGAAAATGATCTCATTTTCTGCAACAAGCTTTTCAAGGCTCTCTGTTACGTTTAAGCTGTTGTAGCGGTTTTTTATCTTCAACGCTTTTTCAATTGTGCGGTTTGTGATTGTGATGTTTGAGGGATCGGCTGCTTGTGATTCAATAAATGATTCTATAAGGATCGTACCCATATTTCCAGTGCCGATAAAGCCAATCTTCAATAATTTCCCCTCCTTTGAGCTATTATCCTCTAAACCATATGTGATAAAGAAACAAAATATGACGAAAGCGGGGCGCATGCAAGTTGAATTGGTTGAATCAACATAAAACGATAATCATGTCAGTTGGCTCTGCTGCTGTTCTCATTGCAGTTCTTTGCCTCTTTTTTTTCAGCGGAAATAACAAAGAGCCTGTAAAACAAGTTGTATCTAGTGAAAAGGAAAATGAGGAGGTCAAGCAGGAAGCAACAAAAGACAAAGCGGAAGAAAATATTGTAATCGATATAAAAGGCGCTGTTAAGCATCCCGGCGTTTATGAAATGCATACGGGAGACAGAGTATCGCAGGCTATTGAGAAAGCAGGCGGCATTGGTGAAAAAGCAGATGAAACGCAAGTGAATTTGGCGGAACTTTTACAGGACGGTACAGTGGTGTATATACCGAGTAAGGGAGAAGAGGCGGCACAGCAAGCGGCCGGCGGTGCTGTACAAAGCAGTACGGGGAAGGAGACTTTGGTCAATATCAACACAGCAACATTAGAGGATTTACAAAACATTTCGGGAGTAGGGCCTTCAAAAGCCGAAGCGATTATTGCGTATCGGGAAGAGAACGGGCGTTTCCAGACAATCGAAGATATCACAAAGGTTTCGGGAATTGGCGAAAAATCTTTTGAAAAAATAAAGTCTTCCATTACAGTAAAGTGAATTGACGGTCATGCATGAGGATAGGTAAACTAAAGAACAGGCAACACAACATTTGGAGGGAACAACGTGGAACGAATTTCATGGAACCAATATTTTATGGCTCAAAGCCATTTACTGGCACTGCGCAGCACCTGCCCGAGATTGTCTGTCGGCGCTACCATTGTCAGAGATAAACGCATGATTGCAGGAGGCTATAACGGATCAATCGCAGGCGGCGTACATTGCGCGGACGAAGGATGCTTAATGATAGACGATCATTGCGCGAGAACGATTCACGCGGAAATGAATGCGATACTTCAATGCTCTAAATTTGGAGTGCCGACAGATGGAGCGGAGATATATGTCACGCACTATCCGTGTATTCAATGCTGTAAGTCTATCATTCAAGCCGGTATCAAAACAGTATATTACGCTGAGGATTATAAAACACATCCGTATGCCCAGGAGCTATTTGAGCAATCAGGCGTTACGGTTGAACAGGTTGAACTCGATGAAATGATCGTTGATCTGAAAAACAGAGAAAAGCTTTCATTTGTAGCAGGACTTTTAGAAAAATTAGCGGATGCCGGTCTTGCAGAGGAAGATTTGAAGAAAATACATGAGCAGGCTAATAAACTTTTTACGAGTTATGTGTGATTGATGCGGAATTCGCGTCTATTATTGCCTTTGGCGGCAGCTTCAGCAACGGCTGGAATTGCTGCCGCCTCTTATTTCTCCGCTGTCTTTCTCTTCTTCCTCTTTCTTCTTATTGTGTCAATCAAAACAAGGAACGCTCCACTCATTTTTGTTTGTTTATTCTCTTTTGTACTCAATTTTGCCCTGTTTAAGATCACAGATTCTCAAAATACTTCTTCGTATCAGCAGGGCAGCTATCACTTCAAGGCGGTTATTCACAGTATTCCTAAAATTGACGGGGATCGGATGTCTATGCTGATCAAGACGCCTGATGGCGAAAAATGGGCTGCCTCTTATCGGATCCAGTCTTTAGCTGAAAAAGACAAACTGTCACATCTAGAGCCGGGTATGCCATGCGAATTGACTGGTGCTTTGGAGAAGCCAAAACAAGCAACAGTGCCGGGAACATTTGATTATCAACAGTATCTTTACCGGCAGCATATTCATTGGAGCTATTCTGTCACATCTATTGGAAATTGCAGCGAGCCTTCAGGTGTCCGATATAAGCTTCTCAGTTTGAGAAAATACATCGTATCATTTACGAACACGCAGCTTCCGCCAGATTCAGCAGGAATCGTACAGGCGCTTACAGTAGGTGAAAGATCTTATTTAGATGACGATGTGCTTAATGCTTACCAAAGTCTAGGTGTTGTCCATCTGTTAGCCATCTCAGGACTCCATATCGGGATTTTGACAGCAGGCCTATTTTACGCAATGATCCGTCTGGGCATAACAAGAGAAAATGCGTCAATCCTATTGCTTTTGTTTCTGCCGATCTATGTTATTTTGACAGGTGCAGCGCCTTCTGTTCTCCGAGCCGCTCTGATGTCCGGCATCTGCTTAGCGGGAAGCCTTTTTCAGCAGCGGGTGAATTCTGCCGGGGTAATCTGTCTTTCGTATATTGTCCTCTTGCTTTTTAATCCCTACTACCTTTTTGAAGCTGGATTTCAGCTTTCATTTGCGGTCAGTTTTTCTTTAATTCTCTCATCGTCTATTTTTCAGCATATCAAAACGAGTCTGGGACAGCTGACGATTGTATCTGTTATTGCCCAGCTAGGCTCACTACCCATTCTTCTGTATCATTTTCAGCAGTTTTCTATCATTAGCATTCCAATGAATATGGTGTTGGTGCCTTTTTATACATTCTGTATTTTACCGGCTGCTATTATAGGAGTTATTCTATTATTTTTTTCAGCGTCCGTCGGTCAATTTCTGTTCTATTGGTTTGATGTAATGATGACCTGGACCAACAGACTGATCACTAAAATCGCTGATATAGAAATATTCACAATCATCATCTCTCGCCCTGCACCTGCTCTTCTTCTCTTATTCACGCTCACTGTCATCATATTGCTTATGAGTATTGAGAAACCCTCATTTCTCCGGCTGACAGTGTCCACAGGCCTTTTTTGTGCAACACTTATCCTGCTCTTTGTTTTCCCTTATGTTAGTTCCGAGGGAGAAGTAGATATGATTGATATCGGACAAGGTGACAGTATGTTTGTCAGTGCACCGTATCAGAAAGGCCGTGTTTTAATTGATACGAGAGGCACTTTGTCTTATTCGTCAGAGCCTTGGCGGGAAAAACAGCATCCTTTTTCACTGGGGGAAAAGGTGCTGATCCCTTTTTTAACGGCAAAGGGCATCAAGCAGCTTGATGCGCTGATACTGACGCACGCAGATCAAGATCATATCGGAGAGGCAGAGGTTTTGCTGAAGCATCATAAAGTGAAGCGTCTCATCATTCCGAAAGGGTTTGTTTCTGAACCTCATGATGAGAAAGTGCTGCGGACTGCCAGACAGGAGGGTGTGGAAATTGAAGAGGTGAAGAGAGGTGATGTATTACAAATAAAGGACTTACAGTTTCATGTGCTGTCACCGGAAACGCCTGATCCGGCAAGTAAAAATAATTCTTCTCTCGTTCTATGGATGAAAACAGGCAGGCTCAGCTGGCTCCTGACGGGTGATCTGGAAAAAGAGGGGGAACAGGAGGTTATCGATGTGTTCCCAAATATAAAAGCGGATGTGTTAAAGGTGGGGCATCATGGAAGCAAGGGCTCGACCGGTGAAGAATTCATCAAACAGCTTCAGCCCAAAACGGCGGTCATCTCAGCGGGTGAAAACAATAGGTACCATCATCCGCATCAAGAAGTTCTTCAATTGTTAAAGAGCCGATCCATTCGTGTGCTGCGCACTGATCAAAGCGGCACGATCCAATACACGTACAAAAGCGGATCTGGAACCTTTTCTGTTTATCCTCCATATGATACATCAGATATGACAGAGACGAATTAAAAAAGACTGCCGAGAAATCAGCAGCCCGGGCAGTCGTGTTATGAACCAACCAGGTGAATAACCGTTGCCATGACAAACAATAAGGCGAAAAATCCGAAGGACACAACAAAACCAACCGCTGAATCTACAGCATCATTTCGTTTGCTTTGAACGTTTTTTTCAAAATCATTCAATTTCATCCCCCCTGACTGACTTAAGTATAATGGAATCGTTTTGAAAAATCTAGAAGCTAAGGTAACGTTTTCTGTTCTGGTGATTATCGCCTTTTTACAAGCTGTCCCGGGGGCTTGCGAACAGGCGTTTAATATAAATGGGGAAGCAGCTGTCAGGCTTCCTCTTTACTATTTTGCAAACTCAATTTAGGATAGAAGGGGATGATGAAAGAGAGGAAGTCGTACAACAATGGTATTTGATGTGTGGAAAAGCCTGAAAAAAGGAGAAGTCCATCCGGTTTATTGTTTATACGGAAAAGAGACGTATCTGCTCCAGGAAACCGTCAGCAGGATCAGACAGACGGTGATTGATCAAGAGACGAAAGATTTCAACCTGTCTGTTTTTGATTTGGAGGAAGACCCGCTTGATCAGGCGATTGCCGACGCTGAAACGTTCCCGTTTATGGGGGAGCGGCGCCTTGTCATTGTGAAAAATCCATATTTTTTAACGGGTGAGAAAAAGAAAGAAAAAGTTGAGCACAACGTCAGCGCGCTTGAATCGTATATACAATCACCGGCACCATACACGGTCTTTGTTCTGCTTGCGCCTTATGAAAAACTGGATGAGCGGAAAAAACTGACCAAAGCGCTAAAAAAGCAGGCGTTCATGATGGAGGCAAAGGAATTAAACGCGAAGGAAACGACAGACTTTACGATCAATCTGGCGAGAACCGAGCAGAAAACGATCGGCACCGAGGCGGCAGAGCATTTGGTTTTGCTTGTAAACGGGCATCTGTCATCCCTTTTTCAGGAGATTCAGAAACTCTGCACGTTTATTGGAGACCGTGAAGAAATTACGCTGGATGATGTAAAAATGCTTGTAGCGAGAAGCCTGGAACAAAATATCTTTGAACTGATTAATAAAATCGTCAATCGGAAACGAACTGAGAGTCTGCAAATTTTTTATGACTTGCTCAAACAAAATGAAGAACCGATCAAAATTATGGCTCTTATATCGAACCAGTTCCGGCTGATCCTGCAGACGAAATATTTCGCGGAACAAGGGTACGGACAAAAACAGATTGCTTCTAATTTAAAGGTGCATCCATTCCGGGTAAAGCTGGCGATGGATCAAGCAAGGCTTTTTTCAGAAGCCGAGCTCCGGTCTATTATTGAACAGCTTGCCGTTATGGACTATGAGATGAAAACCGGGAAAAAGGACAAGCAGCTTTTACTAGAGCTTTTTCTCTTGCAGCTGTTAAAAAGAAATGAAAAAAACGATCCTCAATTATGAGGATCGTTTTTGTTTTATGCAGAAAGTCCGTTCACTTTTTTCGCTAGTCTTGATTTGTATCGAGCTGCGGCATTTTTGTGTACAAGACCTGTTTTCACTGCTTTATCAATACGTTTAGCTGCTTCAGTAAGAGCAGTTTTCGCTTTGTCAGCTTCGTTGTTTGCAACAGAAGCTTCAACTTGTTTGATTGCAGTACGCATAGCAGATTTGATTGTCGCGTTATGAGCGCGGCGTTCGTTATTAGTTTTTGTACGTTTAATCGCTGATTTAATGTTTGGCATGTGTTTCACCTCCTAAGATACAACCTGTAGCACAGTGTCTTAAGGTTAAATCTTCTTCACAATAGAACAAATTGTATTCTATCAAACACACCTTTAGATTGCAATATAAATGTAAAGTATTTTTCATTGAAGGAATGCTTTTAAGCATGATTCATTTTATAAATGGAAACAATATGGATACTGAATATCGAAGGAGGCCCTGTATGAAAAAGAGTGAGCTGGATGTAAATCAGTATTTGGTACGTACGGATTTAGCGGTTGAAACGAAGGAAGCCATGGCTAATCAGCAGGCTGTGCCTGCAAAAGAGATAAAAGGTTTTATCGAAAAAGAACGCGATCATGGCGGAATAAAAATCCGCACTGTTGATATCACGAAGGAAGGCGCTGAGCTTTCAGGAAAAAAAGAAGGACGTTATTTAACAATTGAGGCCCAAGGGATCAGAGAAAATGACTCGGAAATGCAAGAGAAAGTCTCTGCTGTATTTGCGGAAGAATTCTCAGCCTTTCTGGAAAGCCTTAAG
The DNA here is from genome assembly GCF_038004745.1 of Bacillus sp. FSL R5-0434. NCBI lineage: Bacteria > Bacillati > Bacillota > Bacilli > Caryophanales > Bacillaceae > Bacillus > Bacillus sp. FSL R5-0434. The sequence continues at coordinate 2,496,462 of NZ_JBBORV010000001.1, read as the reverse complement.
ATCTCAAAGGATGCGAGCTGTTTAATTGTCGGCCTCGGCAACTGGAACGTGACACCTGATGCGCTCGGTCCGATGGCTGTAGAAAATCTATTGGTGACAAGACATTTATTTAAACTCCAGCCTGAAAATGTGCAGGAGGGCTACAGGCCTGTCAGCGCATTTGCTCCTGGTGTCATGGGAATTACAGGCATCGAAACAAGCGACATTATTAAAGGGGTAATCGAACAGTCAAAACCTGATTTTGTGATTGCCATTGATGCACTTGCGGCGCGTGCGGTAGAAAGGGTCAACACAACCATTCAAATATCAGATACAGGAATTCACCCGGGGTCAGGCGTTGGAAATAAACGCAAAGACTTGAGCAAGGACACCCTGGGCGTACCTGTCATTGCAATCGGTGTACCGACAGTCGTTGACGCGGTAACAATTGCCAGCGATACGGTTGACTACATATTAAAACATTTTGGCAGAGAAATGAGAGATGACAGTCCGTCGAGATCGCTTGTTCCGGCGGGGATGACGTTTGGGAAAAAGAAAGTGCTTACTGAAGAGGATCTTCCCGACCCAAAACAGCGTCAATCGTTTCTCGGCATTGTCGGGACTCTTGAAGAAAACGAAAAGCGGCAGCTCATTCATGAGGTGCTGGCGCCTCTGGGCCATAATTTGATGGTCACGCCGAAGGAAGTCGATTCATTTATTGACGATATGGCAAATGTGCTGGCAAACGGATTAAATACAGCGCTTCATGAAAAGGTGTCTCAAGAAAACAAAGGCTCCTATAATCACTAAACGGTTCTACTTCCTCTAGCTTGTTCATAGAGTAATTACTAGACAAGCGCTGGAGGGATTCAATGAGAAATAAACGCAGAAACAGACAAATTGTTGTTGCGGTGAATGGCGGGAAAGCGATAAAGGCGATCTTTCTATTTATCGCAAGCCTAGTAGTGATTTTTGTTTTATCTGGTGTGCTGACGTCTCTCCGGCCGGAACTCAGGCCTTCGTCTGACTCTTTTTACGGGATTGCCGACGAACTGCCGGGTGACGTATTTGCACACTTGCTGCGGATGGAAAACCATTATTTCGCTTCTGACCTTTCTCAAACCGACAGCTCATTTCATCTATCACGTCTTTCTTTAAAGTTGGCGACAAGTATTAATCTCGAAGATCCGCGAAGTTTTCTTGGACGCGAGCTGCCTGGGTTTGCGCAATTTGACACAGAGATTCTTTTAGCGGGACAAGGCACCGATTATACAAACATGCCGTCGGAATCCCCGCCGCCTTCAAAGGTGATGCAGGAAGAAAGAGAAGCGAATTTGGCGGAGATTGAAAAACAGCAGACGCAAACAGACAATACGAAAAAAGACCCGCCAAAACAAACAACCGGCGATAAGAAGGTTGTCTTTATCTATCACACGCACAATACAGAATCTTATCTCCCGTTATTAAAAGGTGAGACCGACCCCGATATGGCGCGTCATTCTAAAGCAAACGTCACCCTCGTGGGAGACATGTTCGGAAAAGCGCTGCAATCTCAAGGTATCGGAGCCACAGTTAATAAAACGGATATACAGGCAAAACTGAGCAAAAAAGGGTTGAATTATGCCAGATCCTATGATGAATCAAGGCCGGTCGTGCAGGAAGCCCTTGCGTCAAATAAAAATCTGCAATATATCATTGACATCCATAGAGACTCCAGGCGCAAGAAAAATACGACGGCAACCATTAAAGGGAAAAGCTATGCCCGGGTGGCGTTTGTGGTCGGCAAAAAAAGCAAGAATTTCGAAGAAAACTACAAAATTGCAAGTGAGCTTCACAAGCTGATGGAGAAAAAATACCCGGGACTCAGCACAGGGGTCTTTTCTAAAGGCTCACCAGGCGATAACGGAGTTTACAACCAAGACTTAAACGACAGAGCGCTTTTGCTTGAATTCGGCGGAGTGGATAACAATCTCGAAGAGCTGCAGCGGGCGGCTGACGCAACCGCTGACGTATTCAGCGAAATGTACTGGGATGCTGAAAAGGTTAACGCTGAAAGCGGCGAGACGAAAAAACAATAAGAAATAGGTGGTCGAGTTGATTGCATATCTTGGCAAATGCTTGCTTCTTGTGGCGATGATGTTTATAGGCGTCCTGTTCGGCATGCAGCAGGCGAATAACGGCATGCTGAGCATGAAAGGCTATCATGATCCTTCACTGAAAGGCGCGTTTACGCTCACAGACGGAGAAAATAATGAAAAAGAAGCGACCGTTTTAGGGGAAACAGTAACCTCGAAAGATTTAGAAGAAAAACAAAAAGAGCTGGAACAGGTGGAAACCTTTAACGTTTTCTCTAAAGCCGGAAAAACGCTTTCTGACACAGTGACAAACACAGCCCAATCGATGTATGAATGGATACGGGATATGAGAAAATAAGTGCTTGAAAGAGAAAAGCAGCCCCAGTATGAGAGGGAACTTTTCTCTTTCTTGTTTTACATTGAATCTTTACAATCCTATTGATATAATCTAAGCTAGTGTATTTTGCGTTTAATAGTAGGAGTGATAGATTGTGACAGATAAAGAAAAGCGTTTAGAGAGGCAGTCGAGAATTCGGAATTTCTCCATCATCGCCCATATTGACCACGGAAAATCGACCTTAGCGGATCGTATTTTAGAAAAAACGTCGGCAATCACTCAACGAGAAATGAAAGAACAATTGCTTGATTCTATGGATCTTGAACGCGAACGGGGCATCACCATTAAATTAAACTCTGTTCAGCTTAAATACAAAGCGAAAGACGGAGAGGAATATATTTTCCACCTGATTGACACACCGGGACACGTCGATTTCACATATGAAGTATCCCGAAGCCTTGCTGCCTGCGAAGGAGCAATACTTGTTGTGGATGCGGCGCAAGGAATTGAAGCGCAGACGCTTGCGAACGTTTACTTGGCGCTTGATAATGACCTTGAAATTCTTCCGGTTATTAATAAAATCGATCTGCCAAGCGCAGAGCCGGAACGTGTTCGCCAAGAGGTGGAGGACGTCATCGGCCTTGACGCATCGGAAGCCGTGCTCGCTTCAGCAAAAGCCGGGATCGGGATTGAGGAGATATTAGAGCAGATCGTGGAAAAGGTGCCTGCTCCGACCGGAGATCCAGAGGCGCCGCTTAAAGCGCTGATCTTCGACTCGCTTTATGACGCTTACCGCGGTGTCGTGGCTTATATCAGAGTCGTTGAAGGAACGGTAAAGCCGGGGCAAAAAATCAAAATGATGGCAACTGGCAAAGAGTTTGAAGTGACAGAAGTCGGTGTGTTCACGCCGAAAGCAACTCCGACAGATGAACTGACCGTCGGCGATGTAGGCTTTTTAACTGCTGCGATCAAAAATGTCGGTGACACACGCGTCGGTGACACGATCACAAGCGCGGCCAATCAGGCTGCCGAAGCATTGCCTGGATATCGCAAGCTGAACCCGATGGTGTATTGCGGTTTGTATCCGATCGATACGGCCAAATACAACGATTTAAGGGAAGCTCTTGAAAAGCTTGAACTGAATGACTCATCGCTTCAATATGAAGCAGAGACATCCCAAGCGCTCGGATTCGGTTTCCGCTGCGGATTTTTAGGTATGCTTCACATGGAAATCATCCAGGAGCGGATTGAGCGTGAGTTTAAAATCGACCTGATCACAACAGCACCGAGTGTTATCTATGATGTGTATATGACAGACGGCGAAAAGGTTGTTGTCGACAACCCGTCCAACATGCCTGACCCACAAAAGATCGAAAGAATCGAGGAGCCGTATGTAAAAGCGACAATGATGGTGCCGAACGATTATGTCGGTGCGGTGATGGAGCTTTGCCAAGGAAAACGCGGCAATTTTATCGACATGCAATATTTAGACGCAAATCGTGTCAGCATTGTCTATGACATGCCATTAGCGGAAATCGTCTATGAGTTTTTTGATCAGCTGAAATCAAGCACAAAAGGCTACGCGTCCTTTGATTACGAACTGATCGGCTACAAACCGTCTAAACTTGTCAAGATGGACATTATGCTGAACGGAGAAAAAATCGACGCCCTTTCATTTATCGTGCATCGCGATTACGCGTACGAACGCGGAAAAGTAATTGTAGAAAAACTGAAAGAGCTCATTCCGCGCCAGCACTTTGAAGTACCGATTCAAGCGGCGATCGGCCAAAAAATCGTGGCCCGCTCTACCATTAAAGCGATGCGTAAAAACGTATTGGCTAAATGTTACGGCGGAGACATCTCGCGGAAACGGAAGCTTCTTGAAAAACAAAAAGAAGGAAAACGCCGAATGAAGCAGGTTGGCTCAGTTGAAGTGCCGCAAGAAGCATTTATGGCGGTCCTGAAAATGGACGACAGTCCGAAAAAATAATAGAAGCCGCCGCAGTCCTGTACTGCGGCTTCTTTCTGTAAAGAAGGTGAATACATTGAAATCAGCTTATATCCATATTCCATTTTGTGAGCATATTTGCCACTACTGCGATTTCAATAAATATTTTATTCAAAGCCAGCCCGTCGGCGAGTATTTAAACGCACTCGAGAAGGAAATGATAAATACGATAGAAAAAACGGGGCAGCCTGATTTGGATACGATTTTTATCGGAGGAGGCACGCCGACATCCCTCTCAGAGGACCAGCTCAAAAAATTGATGGACATGGTCAGCCGTGTGCTGAAGCCTGCAGACACTTTAAAAGAATTCGCTGTTGAGGCGAACCCGGACGACCTATCGGCAGAAAAACTGAAAATACTCAAGGAAGCGGGCGTTAATCGTTTAAGCTTCGGTGTGCAAACATTCGAAGACGACCTTCTAGAAAAAATCGGACGGGTGCATAAACAAAAAGACGTATTTGCCTCTTTTGAACGTGCAAGGGAAATTGGTTTTGAAAATATTAGTCTCGATTTGATGTTCGGTCTTCCCGGACAAACGCTTAAACATCTGGATCATTCTTTAAAAACTGCTTTATCCCTGAATGCAGAGCATTATTCCGTTTACTCTCTCATTGTAGAACCGAAAACGGTATTTTATAATTTGATGCAAAAAGGGCGGCTTCATCTGCCGGCGCAGGAACAGGAAGCCGAAATGTACGAAACGGTGATGAGCCGGATGGAAGCTGCCGGTATTCATCAATATGAAATCAGCAATTTTGCAAAACAAGGCATGGAATCTCAGCACAATCTGACGTACTGGAGCAATGAGGAATATTTCGGTTTCGGAGCAGGAGCCCACGGGTATATCGGCGGAATTCGAACAGTAAACGTCGGACCTGTTAAGCATTACATTGACCTGATAGCTGAAAAAGGTTTTCCTTACCGGGATACACATGAAGTGACGATGGAAGAACAAATTGAAGAAGAGATGTTTTTAGGATTAAGAAAAACATCCGGAGTCAGCAAAAAACGGTTTGAAGAGAAATACGGTCGTTCTCTTGATAAACTTTTTCCCGGCGTTTTAAAAGAGCTTTCTGAAAAGGGACTGATTCTTAACACAGAGTCTGCCGTTTGTTTGACTCATCAGGGAAAATTATTGGGTAATGAAGTTTTTGGCGCTTTTTTGGGTGAGTTATAATTGACATTTTTCTTGTGGTTTGATACTTTTGTTATAGATTTAGCACTCGCTTGTTGAGAGTGCTAACAGAGGTGATGATGATGTTAACAAATCGTCAGCTGCTGATCCTTCAGGTCATAATCAACGATTTTATTAAATCGGCGCAGCCGGTCGGATCTAGAACTCTTTCGAAAAAAGATGAAATCACATTTAGCTCTGCAACAATAAGAAACGAGATGGCTGACTTGGAGGAGCTGGGCTTTATTGAGAAAACCCACTCTTCCTCAGGACGTGTTCCGTCGGAAAAAGGGTACCGGTATTATGTTGATCATTTGCTGTCGCCCGTCAAACTGACAAAAACCGACCTAGACCAAATCCACTCGATCTTCAAAGAAAAAATATTCGAGCTGGAAAAGACAGTTCAAAAATCAGCACAAATTTTGTCCGATCTTACGAATTATACGTCTATCGTACTCGGGCCGAAGTTGAGCGAGAATTATCTTAAACAGATTCAAATCATACCGATTCAGCCCGATAAAGCGGTAGCCATTCTCGTAACCAATACGGGGCATGTGGAAAATAAAACGATTAATTTTCCAACCAAAATGGATCTGTCTGATATTGAAAAGCTGGTAAATATATTGAACGACCGTTTAACCGGTGTTCCGATGGATGAACTGAATGAACGCATTTTTAAAGAAGTTGTCATGTACTTAAGGCAGCACATTAAGAACTACGACAACATCCTTGAAGCGCTGCGTTCAACATTTCATTCGACAAGTCACGTTGAAAAATTGTTTTTCGGCGGGAAAATCAATATGCTGAACCAGCCCGAGTTCCATGATATCGGCAGAGTGCGGTCGCTGCTTTCTCTAATCGAAAAGGAGCAGGACGTCTTGAAGCTCGTCCAATCTTCAGATACAGGCATTTCGATTAAAATCGGAAAAGAAAATGACTATGAAGAGATGGAAAACTGCAGCCTGATTACAGCCTCTTATTCAGTAGATAAGAAGCAAATAGGCTCAATTGCGATCATCGGACCAACCCGTATGAATTATTCACGGGTCGTCAGTCTGCTTCAGCATGTGACTTCAGACTTGTCAAAAGCATTAACAAGTTTGTATGATGAGTAAGGGAAATTTGGCAAATTTTATCGAAGGGCATCACCCGCCCTTCTCCTTACACTTTTGAGGGAGGTGAACACAATGTCAGAAGAAAAACAAACCGCGGAACAAAACGAAACAGAAGAGCAAGAAGTAATCGAAGAACAAGTTGCCGCTGAAGAACAGCAGGAAGAAACAAACGAAAGCGAACTTCTTCAAAATCAAATTAACGAATTGCAAGGTTTGCTTGAGGAAAAGGAAAACAAACTTTTGCGTGTTCAAGCAGACTTTGAAAACTATAAACGACGCAGCCGCTTAGAAATGGAAGCGTCACAGAAATACCGTTCTCAAAACATCGTTACTGAATTGCTGCCGGCTCTTGACAGCTTTGAAAGAGCGCTTCAGGTTGAAGCCGACAATGAACAGACGAAAAGTTTGCTCCAAGGAATGGAAATGGTCCACCGCCAGCTCGTAGAAGCCTTGAATAAAGAAGGCGTAGAAGCAATCGAGGCTGTAGGACAGGAATTTGATCCGAACCTTCACCAAGCCGTTATGCAGGCTGAAGATGAAAACTACGGCTCCAACATTGTCGTTGAGGAAATGCAAAAAGGCTACAAGCTGAAGGATCGCGTCATTCGCCCTTCCATGGTAAAAGTGAATCAATAATTACATAGCAGGAGGTTATTCAAGTGAGTAAAGTTATCGGAATCGACTTAGGTACAACAAACTCATGTGTGGCAGTGCTTGAAGGCGGCGAGCCTAAAGTTATTGCTAACGCTGAAGGAAACCGCACAACTCCATCAGTTGTCGCATTCAAAAACGGCGAACGCCAAGTAGGGGAAGTGGCTAAACGCCAATCTATCACAAACCCTAACACAATTATGTCTGTCAAACGCCATATGGGTACAGATTACAAAGTTGAAATTGAAGGAAAAGATTACACTCCTCAAGAAGTGTCTGCTATCATCCTTCAACACCTTAAATCATACGCTGAAAGCTATCTTGGCGAAACAGTTTCAAAAGCAGTTATCACAGTTCCTGCATACTTTAACGATGCTGAGCGTCAAGCGACAAAAGACGCTGGTAAAATCGCAGGTCTTGAAGTAGAACGTATCATCAACGAGCCGACTGCAGCAGCGCTTGCATACGGACTTGATAAAACAGATGAAGATCAAACGATCCTGGTATACGACCTTGGCGGCGGTACATTCGACGTTTCCATCCTTGAACTTGGCGACGGTGTATTCGAAGTTCGTTCAACTGCCGGTGACAACCGTCTGGGCGGAGACGATTTTGACCAAGTCATCATCGATCATCTTGTGTCTGAATTCAAAAAAGAAAACGGCATTGATCTGTCAAAAGACAAAATGGCGCTTCAGCGTTTGAAAGACGCAGCTGAGAAAGCGAAAAAAGATCTTTCCGGCGTATCTTCTACGCAAATTTCTTTACCGTTTATCACAGCTGGAGAAGCAGGACCGCTTCACCTTGAACTTACATTAACTCGCGCTAAATTCGAAGAGCTTTCTTCTCATTTAGTAGAGCGCACAATGGGCCCTGTCCGTCAAGCGCTTCAAGATGCAGGACTTTCTGCAAGCGAAATCGACAAAGTCATCCTTGTCGGCGGATCAACTCGTATTCCTGCCGTACAAGAAGCAATCAAAAAAGAAACTGGAAAAGAAGCGCATAAAGGCGTAAACCCGGATGAAGTTGTAGCGCTTGGTGCTGCAATTCAGGGCGGCGTTATCACTGGTGACGTAAAAGACGTTGTTCTTCTTGACGTTACACCGCTTTCTCTCGGTATTGAAACAATGGGCGGCGTGTTCACAAAACTGATCGACCGCAACACAACAATTCCGACAAGCAAATCACAAGTGTTCTCAACTGCTGCTGATAACCAAACAGCTGTTGATATCCATGTTCTTCAAGGTGAGCGCCCAATGTCTGCCGACAACAAAACACTCGGCCGCTTCCAGCTTACTGATATCCCGCCAGCACCGCGCGGCGTGCCTCAAATCGAAGTTTCTTTCGATATTGACAAAAACGGTATCGTAAATGTAAGAGCAAAAGACTTAGGCACAGGAAAAGAACAAAACATCACAATCAAATCTTCTTCAGGTCTTTCTGATGATGAGATCGAACGCATGGTAAAAGAAGCGGAAGAAAATGCTGACGCTGATGCGAAGAAAAAAGAAGAAATCGAAGTCCGCAACGAAGCAGATCAGCTTGTTTTCCAAACTGAGAAAACATTAAAAGATCTTGAAGGCAAAGTGGACGAAGAACAAGTGAAAAAAGCCAACGATGCCAAAGACGCTTTAAAAGCAGCGATTGAGAAAAACGAATTTGAAGAGATCAAAGCGAAAAAAGATGAGCTTCAAGCAATCGTTCAAGAGCTTTCTATGAAGCTTTATGAAGAAGCTGCTAAAGCACAGCAAGCTCAAGACGGAGCAAACGCTGAAGGCAAAGCTGATGACAACGTTGTCGACGCTGAATACGAAGAAGTAAACGACGACCAAAACAAAAAATAAGTTTCTTTCTGAGTCAGCTCGCTTTTGGGCTGGCTGAAAAGAACATATTTCATAATCTGATTCAATGGTTAGAAAGTCAAAGTCAGGCATCTCTTGGCTTTGACTTTTTTTCTTGCCCGGGATAAAAGGAATTGAAAAATCATAATTCAAAATGATACAATCTAATTTATGTGAGAAATTCGGGAGAGTGAAGTAGATGAGTAAGCGTGATTACTATGAAGTGCTGGGTGTAAGTAAGAGCGCTTCAAAGGATGAAATAAAAAAGGCTTATCGAAAGCTGTCAAAAAAATATCATCCTGACATTAACAAAGAAGCCGGATCAGATGAAAAGTTTAAAGAAGTCAAAGAAGCATACGAAACGCTGTCTGATGACCAAAAACGGTCTCATTACGACCAATTTGGCCATACTGATCCTAACCAAGGCTTCGGCGGCGGCGGTTTTGGCGGCGGCGACTTCGGCGGTTTTGGTTTCGATGATATTTTCTCAAGTATTTTCGGCGGCGGCACTAGACGAAGAGATCCGAATGCACCGCGTCAAGGGGCGGATCTGCAATATACGATGACTTTGTCATTTGAGGATGCCGTTTTCGGAAAAGAAACGACCATCGAGATTCCGCGTGAGGAAACATGCGATACATGTAAAGGCTCAGGGGCGAAACCTGGTACAAATCCGGAAACGTGCTCACACTGCGGAGGCTCCGGTCAGCTAAATGTGGAGCAAAACACGCCGTTTGGTAAAGTTGTCAACAGACGAGTCTGCCACCACTGCGAAGGTACAGGTAAAATCATTAAAAACAAATGTGCGGATTGCGGCGGCAAAGGAAAAATCAAAAAACGCAAAAAAATCAACGTCACAATTCCTGCCGGTGTAGATGACGGGCAGCAGCTGCGTCTCTCAGGACAGGGTGAACCAGGCGTAAACGGCGGCCCTGCCGGGGATTTATTTGTCGTATTCCACGTGCGCGCCCACGAATTCTTTGAGCGCGACGGAGATGATATTTACTGTGAAATGCCGTTAACGTTTGCTCAAGCCGCGCTTGGAGATGAAGTGGAAGTTCCGACGCTTCACGGGAAAGTGAAATTGAAAATCCCTGCCGGTACACAAACAGGAACAAAATTCAGATTAAGAGGCAAAGGCGTTCAAAATGTCAGAGGCTATGGACAGGGTGACCAGCATATCGTCGTCCGCGTTGTCACTCCGACAAACTTGACAGATAAACAAAAAGATATTATCCGCGAATTTGCCGAAGTCAGCGGAAACCTGCCTGATGAACAGGAAATGAGTTTCTTTGATAAGGTAAAACGCGCGTTTAAAGGCGATTAATTATTGGATGAGGAGTTGGTAGTTTTGAAATGGTCCGAATTAAGCATTCACACAACACATGAAGCGGTCGAACCTATCTCAAATATTTTGCATGAAGCTGGTGCGAGTGGGGTTGTGATAGAGGACCCGCTTGATTTAATTAAAGAACGTGAGAATGTGTACGGGGAAATCTACCAGCTCGACCCCAATGATTATCCGAACGAGGGTGTCATTGTCAAAGCGTATCTGCCGGTCAACAGCTTTCTTGGAGAAACGGTAGAGGGCATAAAAGAAACAATTAATAATCTGCTTCTTTATGATATTGATTTGGGCAGAAACCATATCACCATTTCCGAAGTGAACGAAGAGGAATGGGCGACTGCCTGGAAAAAGTATTACCACCCTGTGAAAATTTCTGAAAAGTTTACGATTGTGCCGACGTGGGAGGACTATACGCCGGTACATACGGATGAGCTGATTATTGAAATGGACCCGGGAATGGCATTCGGAACAGGCACACACCCTACAACCGTACTTTGTATTCAGGCGCTTGAACGCTTTGTGCAAAAGGGTGATAAGGTGATTGATGTAGGCACAGGCTCCGGAATTTTAAGTATTGCGGCTGCAATGCTTGAGGCTGAATCGGTTCATGCCTATGATCTTGATCCCGTTGCTGTAGAAAGCGCACGTCTCAATTTGAAGTTAAACAAGGTTAGCGATATAGCTCAAGTCAAACAAAATAATTTGTTAGACGGGATTTCAGGAGAACATGATGTGATCGTTGCCAACATTTTGGCTGAAGTCATCCTTCGTTTTACTTCACAGGCTTATCATCTGCTGAAAGACGGCGGGCACTTTATTACTTCAGGAATTATCGGCCAAAAAAAGCAAGAGGTAAAAGAAGCATTGGAACAGGCTGGCTTTACCATTGTGGAAATCCTCTCAATGGAAGATTGGGTCAGCATTATTGCGAAAAAATAACAGTTAGTAGGTGTCACAGCGTATGCAACGATATTTTATCGAGCTCACGAAGCAGCAAATGGAGGAAGCGCCGGCTATTTCAATTACCGGAGAAGATGTTCATCATATTGTAAATGTCATGAGAATGAACGAGGGAGACGAGATTATCTGCTGTTCTCAGGATGGCTTCGAAGCAAAATGTGAACTTCAATCTGTTACCAAAGAAAAAGTGTCCTGTCTTATGATAGAATGGACGAATGAAAACAGAGAGCTTCCGATAAAGGTTTATATTGCAAGCGGCCTCCCGAAAGGGGATAAACTTGAATGGATTATCCAAAAGGGGACTGAGCTGGGAGCTCATGCCTTTATTCCTCTGCAAGCCGCACGCTCTGTTGTCAAGCTGGATGACAAGAAAGCGAAGAAAAAGCGGGAAAGATGGACAAAAATTGCGAAGGAAGCGGCGGAGCAATCGTACCGAAACGAAGTGCCGCAAGTGCTGGATATCCATTCCTTTCAGCAGCTTCTTGAAAAGGTGCAGAATTTCGATAAATGTGTCGTTGCATACGAAGAGTCATCGAAGCAAGGAGAAACAAGCTCGTTCAGCGCAGTTGTAAGCAGCCTTCCGAAAGGATCATCCCTTTTGATCGTATTCGGTCCCGAAGGCGGTTTAACAGAAGCGGAGGTTGAGCGGCTCACGGCGAAAAACGCTGTTCCGTGCGGCCTCGGACCGAGAATTTTAAGGACAGAAACCGCTCCGCTATACGCGCTGAGCGCAATTTCTTATCATACAGAGTTATTAAGAGGTGATCAATAATGGCAACTGTTGCGTTCCATACGCTTGGCTGCAAAGTCAATCATTATGAAACAGAAGCAATCTGGCAGCTTTTCAAAGATGCGGGCTATGAAAGAAGAGACTTTGAACAAACAGCTGACGTATATGTCATTAATACATGTACGGTAACAAATACGGGAGATAAAAAAAGCCGACAAGTGATCAGACGCGCCATTCGTCAAAATCCTGACGGCGTCATCTGCGTCACAGGCTGTTATGCGCAAACCTCGCCAGCGGAGATTATGGCAATCCCGGGTGTTGACATTGTAGTCGGAACTCAGGATCGTGAAAAAATGCTCGGCTACATCGATCAATATCGTGAAGAGCGTCAGCCGATCAATGGCGTCAGCAACATTATGAAAGCTAGAGTATATGAAGAGCTTGATGTACCTGCTTTCACAGACCGGACAAGAGCGTCATTAAAAATACAGGAAGGCTGCAATAACTTCTGCACGTTCTGTATCATTCCGTGGGCGCGCGGACTTCTCCGTTCACGTGACCCGGAGGAAGTTATTAAACAAGCACAGCAGCTTGTTGATGCGGGTTATAAAGAAATCGTACTTACTGGTATTCATACAGGCGGCTACGGTGAAGATATGAAAGATTACAACTTTGCCAAGCTTTTGAGAGAACTTGACGCCCGTGTTCAAGGTGTGAAACGGATCAGAATTTCGTCCATTGAGGCAAGCCAGATCACAGACGAAGTGATTGAAGTTTTAGACCGTTCAGATAAGATTGTGCGCCATTTGCACATTCCGATTCAATCCGGATCAAACACAGTGCTTAAACGGATGAGACGCAAATACACTATGGAATTTTTCGCTGACCGTTTAAATAAGCTGAAAAAAGCACTTCCGGGCTTAGCCGTAACCTCCGATGTCATTGTAGGCTTCCCTGGTGAAACAGAAGAAGAATTTATGGAAACCTATAACTTTATCAAAGAAAACAGATTCTCTGAACTGCATGTTTTCCCTTACAGCAAACGTACGGGAACGCCAGCTGCGCGGATGGAAGACCAAGTGGATGAAAACGTCAAAAACGAACGTGTACACCGCCTGATTGCACTTTCTGACCAGCTTGCGAAGGAATATGCCTCTGATTATGAAAATGAAGTCCTTGAAATTATTCCTGAGGAAGCATTTAAAGAATCAGATGAAGAAAACATGTATGTCGGCTACACAGACAACTACATGAAAGTTGTTTTCAAAGGTACGGAAGACATGATCGGCAAAATCGTGAAAGTAAAAATACTAAAAGCAGGCTATCCATACAATGAAGGACAGTTTGTCCGTATTGTTGAGGATGACATAACAGAACAAATGCGTATGTCTTCTTAATCTGAAAAACCGGTGCATCTGAATGTGCCGGTTTTTTATGTTCAGTTTTTAGCTGGGATAAGCAGTTTAATAAAGCTGTAGAACAAGTTGGTAAGCGGTAAAAACAAAAGAGCTGATACGACATTAAATAGCAGACTGAAATGGGCGATTCTTTGGGCAGGGTCTGCCGAGAGCTGTTCAACAAATCCGGTCGCTGCCGCCAAAAACGGGAATACAATTGCTACGCCGATTATGTTAAACAAAACATGGGCGCACGCTGTCTGTTTTGCGGCATATCCGCCGGATACAGCAGCCATGACAGCTGTAATGCATGTCCCGATGTTTGACCCAAGCACAACGCTCATTGCCTGTGTCAGTCCAATAACGCCTTCATTCATAAAGCTCATTAAAATGCCGATGCAGACAGAACTTGAGTGAATGATTGCAGTTAACACCATGCCGATAAGCAAAGCAGACCAGTTTGAGTCGTTTACATGATGAAGAATCCCTGCACCTGTTTTCAGCTGAGTAAGCGGTTCTGCAAGACGGCTGAAGCCGCTGATGCAAAAAAAGATAATTCCGAGTCCGAGAAAGCTTGTTCCCAGCTGCTTGAATGGATACCTGCCCGTCAAAAAAAACAGCACACCGCCAATCAATAGAATCCAAATCAACACATCCATTTTGATTGCAAGAAATTCGGTTGTAAAGGTAGATCCGACATTTGTTCCAAGGATCATCGGTATTGTCCGTTTGAAAGAAAGGGCTCCCGCACTTACAAATCCGATGACAATTACCATAAAGGCGGAGCTGCTTTGGAGAAATCCTGTAAAAACAATACTGATGAGGAATGCTTTTAATGGATGATCCGTAAAAATCAGCAGCTGCTCTTCAATTTTTGAATACGTCAGCGAAATTAAACCTTTCCGAAGCATGTTCATTCCTGCGAGAAAGAATAATATAAGAGCAGTAAAACTAATCAGAAGCAACATTTTATTCACCAACCCCTTTCTATCATTATATAGACAGGCAGTCCCGCTCATGACGGAAAAGTGAACTCACTTAGTTGACCTGACTGAAGGCTTATATTATAATGTCAAAGTACATGTTTATATGTGTAACTTAAAGGTAGTCGATTGGTGTATTCGGAGGGAGGGAAAGAGAATGTCAAAAACGGTCGTTAGAAAAAACGAATCGCTTGAAGATGCTCTTCGTCGCTTCAAACGCAGTGTATCAAAGACAGGTACTTTGCAAGAAGCAAGAAAGCGCGAATTTTATGAAAAACCTAGCGTAAAGCGCAAGAAAAAGTCTGAAGCTGCTAGAAAACGCAAATTCTAAAAGAGGGTGGATTTATGAGTCTTCTTGAGCGACTTAACCAAGATATGAAGCTATATATGAAAAGCCGTGAGAAAGACAAACTGACTGTCGTTCGAATGGTTAAGGCTTCACTTCAAAACGAAGCAATTAAGCTTAAGAAAGACAGTTTGACCGAGGATGAGGAACTCACTGTCCTTTCTCGTGAACTTAAGCAACGTAAAGACTCCCTCCAGGAATTTTCAAACGCTAATCGTTTAGATTTAGTAGATAAAGTTCAAAAAGAGCTGGACATTTTAGAAGTTTATTTACCACAGCAGCTATCAGAAGAAGAGCTGCGTACAATCGTAAATGAAACCATCGCGGAGGTCGGTGCGAGCTCAAAAGCGGACATGGGCAAAGTGATGGGGGCAATTATGCCTAAAGTAAAAGGTAAAGCTGACGGAAGTTTAATTAATAAGCTTGTGAGCAGTCAACTGTCTTAAATGGCGAAGAAAAGGACATCTTTCTAAGAGAGATGTCTTTTTTTATACATAAAAAAATGAAACCTTTGATACATTTGTTACGTATGAAGAGAAGGCACTTACTATACGAGGAAGGAGGGATACATCGCCCTTGCTTCAAACAAAAGGATTCCGAGCGGCTCTTTTGAGCATATTTCTACTATCATTATTAGGAGTTCAGCTGCACACAAAAGCAGAAAAACAAACCGTCTACGTCATTCCCGTTGAAAAAAATGTCGAACAGGGTCTCGCCTCGTTTTTGTCACGTTCGCTACAAGATGCAGAGGCTCAGCATGCAAACCATATTATTCTTGATATTAACACACCGGGAGGACTGGTGAAATCAGCTATTGATATAGCGGACACGATCAACGAAACGGATATCCCGATAACTGCTTATGTAAACAAACGGGCATTGTCTGCTGGTGCATATATCGCGTTACAGGCTGACGCCATTTATATGGCGCCCGGAGGAAAGATGGGAGCCTCGGCGATCATAGACGGTAAAGGCAATGCTGCTGACAAAAAAGCTGAATCATTCTGGCTTGCGGAGCTGGAAGATGCCGCAGCAAAAAACAACCGTGATCCAAAATATGCGCGTGCCATGGCAGACCCTGATGTAGATGCAAGAGAAGCGGGCGCGCCGAAGGGAGATCTGCTTACGCTGAATGCGGAAAAAGCTGTTGACGTAGGCTATTCAGAAGGAACTGTTAACAATCTTTCCGCGCTTGTGAAGAAGCTTGGATACGAAAATGCACATATCAGCTATGCTGAGGAAAGCTTTGCAGAAAAGGCAGCAAGGTGGCTGACCAGTCCGATTGTTGTTCCTATTTTATTGACAATTGCCTTTTTAGGCCTTACTGTTGAGCTTTTTTCTCCTGGTGTCGGTCTGCCTGGAACAGCAGGATTTATCGCTTTGATCCTGTTTTTTTACGGACATCTTGCAACGGGTTTTGCCGGATATGAAACGGTTCTCCTCTTCATAGCAGGGGTGATTCTGATCCTGATGGAGATATTCCTCCCCGGAGGAATTATTGGTTTACTTGGCTTGGGAGCAATTGTTGCGAGCTTATTTTTGGCCGCGGGAAGCTTCACAGTCATGGCGGTTTCTCTCTTGATCGCCTCAGCTGTTTCCATTACAGCTTTCATTTTACTGACAAGGGTGTTGGGAAAGCGTATGAAATTCTTTAAGAAATTTATATTAAATGATTCTACAAATACAGAGAGCGGTTATGTATCAAACCAAACGCGCACGGACTTAATCGGCAAGGAGGGCGTGACCTTTACGCCGCTGCGTCCCGCGGGAACCGTCATTATCGATGATGAACGTCTTGATGTGGTATCTGAAGGATTATTTACAGAGAAAGATAAAAAAGTAAAAGTAATCAAAGTGGAAGGCTCGCGCATTGTCGTGAGAGAAATTTAAACAGAAACGAGGAGAAGTAGCATGGACCCATCAACATTAATGATACTGGCTATTGTCGTAGTAGGGATCATTGTTTTAGCTGTATTTTTTACATTTGTACCTGTTATGCTCTGGATTTCAGCTTTAGCAGCCGGAGTTAAAATCAGCATTTTCACTCTAATAGGGATGAGGCTTCGCCGCGTCATACCGAACCGGGTGGTTAATCCGCTGATTAAAGCGCATAAAGCGGGACTCGACGTTGGAACAAACCAGCTTGAAAGCCACTATCTTGCCGGAGGGAATGTAGATAGAGTCGTTAACGCACTTATCGCAGCTCAGCGTGCTAATATTGAGCTTACATTTGAACGCTGTGCAGCCATCGACCTTGCCGGACGTGATGTATTGGAAGCCGTGCAAATGAGCGTTAATCCGAAGGTCATTGAAACACCGTTTATTGCAGGTGTTGCCATGGACGGAATTGAAGTGAAGGCGAAAGCGAGAATTACAGTAAGAGCCAATATCGACCGCCTCGTCGGGGGGGCGGGTGAGGAAACGATTGTAGCCCGTGTAGGCGAAGGGATCGTCTCTACAATCGGTTCATCCGAAAATCACAAAAAAGTGCTGGAGAACCCTGATATGATTTCTCAAACGGTTCTCGGTAAAGGCCTGGATTCAGGAACCGCCTTTGAAATTCTTTCGATTGATATTGCTGATGTTGACATTGGTAAAAACATCGGGGCGATCTTGCAGACGGATCAGGCAGAGGCCGACAAAAATATTGCACAGGCCAAAGCCGAAGAACGCCGTGCAATGGCTGTTGCTCAAGAACAGGAAATGCGCGCACGTGTAGAAGAAATGCGAGCTAAAGTGGTTGAAGCCGAAGCGGAAGTGCCGCTTGCGATGGCCGAAGCTTTGCGCGAAGGAAATATCGGCGTCATGGACTACATGAATATTAAAAACATTGATGCAGACACAGATATGCGTGATTCATTCGGTAAATTAACGAAAGACCAATCGGATGAAGACCGCAAATCATAATCTCTCTATGCAGAAGGGAGAATAGTGATGGAAGATATACTGACGAATCCGCTTGTTATTGCAGCGATTATCGGAATTATTTCCACGATTTTCGGCAAAGTGAAAAAAGAAGAAGAAAAAAACAATCAAAATCAAAAAAGAAAAAAGCCGCAGACAATGAAACCTGCTTCTGTTCAAACTAAACAATCAGCTGAAGAAACGCCTGCTCCTATTCCAAACCGCTTGGAACAGATGAGACAAGAAGCTGAAGACAGACGGAAGGAAACGGAAAGAAACCTGAAAGGGCTTGAGGGGGATCTTACTGCCGCCAAACATAAATCTGTGTATACCAAGCAAAAACTGTTTCAGGTCAATAAAGACACTGTGGTGCAAGGTATTGTCTTAGGCGAGGTATTCGGTCCGCCAAGGGCAAAAAAACCTCATCACACAATGCGAGCAGCCCGCAAAAATTAAGTGTTAGAACCCTCTTTCAAATCATACATATGAGATGAAAGGGGGTTCTTTTTGTATGGGGCAAAGAAAGAATCGTTTAAAAGCTTGGCTGACAAGAGCATTGGAAATTCCCCCGGACGTTATGATGGATCTGCCGCGGATCACAATGGTCGGCAGACTTCATATCTACATAGAAAACCACAGAGGCCTTCTGCTGTTCAGTGAGAATGAAGTGAGGCTGATGCTGAAGCAGGGCCAGTGCATCATATCAGGAAAAAACTTTGTTATCAAAGCGATTCTTCCGGAAGAAATACTTTTGGAGGGTACGATTGATGTCGTTCGATATGTTGAGTCATAAAGCCGAGGGGGAAATGTTGTGAAAAATAAATGGCTGTCTTTTTTTGGTGGTAAGGTCCAGCTTGAAGTGACGGGACGAGGCATTGAACGGCTCCTTAATGAATGCACAAGAAGAGGGATTCCGATCTTTCATCTGAAAAAAAAGAAAGAAGCCGTCTTGTTATATATACAGCTTCAGGATGTACATGCCTTTCGGCGTGTCAGAAGAGAATTTGACTGTAAAGCCCGTTTTATCAATCGAAAAGGGTTCCCGTTCTTATTGCTGAAATCCAAACTGAATTTAGGTTTTACCATTGGTTTTGCGCTTTTTTTTATCCTATTGTTTTTGCTCTCCAATATGGTGTGGAAAATTGAAGTGACTGGTGCAAAGCCTGAAACGGAGCACCAAATGATGCAGCATTTGAAGGAAATCGGCGTCAAAAAAGGGCGATTGCAATTTTTAATGCAGTCTCCCGAAAAAATACAAAAATCGTTAACCAACGGAATAGACAATATTACTTGGGTCGGAGTCGATTTGAAAGGCACGACCATCCACATGAAAGTTGTGGAGAAAAATGAGCCTGAAAAAGAAAAGTATGTCAGTCCGCGCCACATTGTCGCCAAAAAGAAAGCAACCATTACAAGAATGTTTGTCCAGAAAGGCCAGCCCATGGCCGCAATCCATGATCATGTGGAAAAGGGGCAAATGCTTGTCTCCGGCTTAATCGGAAGCGAAGATGAGCAGCAGGAAGTCGCCTCTAAAGCTGAAATTTACGGCGAGACCTGGTACAGATCTGAAGTAACGGTGCCCCTTGAAACATTATTTAACGTCTATACGGGCAAAGTAAGGACAAAGCACAAGCTTTCTTTTGGCTCATGGGCTTTCCCAATCTGGGGGACGCTTAAAAAAGAAGAATTAAAACATCCAAAAACAGAACAAGAGAAGCATTCGCTTCATTTTCTCGGTTTGGAGCTCCCTGTTTCTTATATCAAAGAGCAAACGAGAGAAAGTGAAGAGGCTTTGCGAAAATATACGAAAGAAGAAGCAGTTCAAGAAGGAATCAAAATGGGTAAACGGGATGTAGAGAGTAAAATAGGCGAGGACGGCGAGGTGAAAAGTGAAAAAGTTTTGCACCAGACAGTCGAGAATGGTAAAGTAAAGTTGATTATTCTCTACCAAGTTATAGAAGATATCGTTCAAACCACACCTATTGTCAGGGAGACTGAAGAATGACAGAACATTTACTTGCGATGAATCAAAAACTGAAAAGCCCGGACGAAGCGCTTTCACTGTTCGGGAATCAAGATTCTTTTTTGACACTGATGGAGAAAGATCTGGATGTAAATATCATTACGCGAGGCGAAACGATTTATATTTCAGGCGATGAAGAATCGTTTCAGATTGCCGACAGGCTGCTGGGATCACTTCTCGCATTAATTCGCAAGGGGATAGAGATCTCTGAACGTGATGTGATTTCCGCCATCAAGATGGCAAAAAAGAATGAACTTGAATATTTTGAAAGCATGTACGAAGAAGAAATTACAAAAAACGCAAAAGGCAAATCGATCCGTGTGAAAACCATGGGACAGCGGGAATACGTAGCCGCCATGAAACGAGATGATCTTGTATTTGGCATCGGCCCGGCAGGAACTGGAAAAACGTACCTTGCTGTCGTAAAAGCAGTCCACGCATTGAAAAACGGACATATTAAAAAAATCATTTTAACAAGACCTGCGGTAGAAGCCGGTGAAAGCCTCGGTTTTTTACCAGGTGACCTGAAAGAGAAAGTAGATCCTTATCTGCGCCCGCTGTATGACGCTCTTCATGATGTGCTTGGAACAGATCATACAGAACGGCTGCTGGAAAGAGGAGTCATTGAAATCGCTCCGCTCGCTTATATGAGAGGCCGGACGCTTGATGATGCCTATGTTATACTTGATGAAGCACAGAACACTACGCCTGCCCAGATGAAAATGTTTTTGACGAGACTGGGTTTTGGCTCTAAAATGATCATTACAGGTGACGTTAGCCAAATTGATCTGCCGAAAGGCGTCAAATCGGGACTTGCAGTAGCGAGAGAGATGCTGAAAGAAATCAACGGCATTTCTGTGATTGAACTGGACCAGACAGACGTGGTCAGACATCCGCTTGTTGCGAAAATTATTGAAGCATACGATAAGCAAAATTAATCCTGAATGACCCGATCGCGCGTTATCGGGTCATTTTTGCTTATGAGCTTGATTTTCTAGAGGAGGTTCTTGTGTTGAAAAAGAAGGGGAAGACCAAAAGCGGCTCAAAAAAGTGGCGCGGCTTTAAAAATGCCCGTTCCATGCATGTACTGCTGTATCTTCTGCTGGCTGCGATTATGTTCGCATTGCTTTTTGTACATGTGAAGCCGGAAACGCTTGATTTAGACCTGTTTTCAGTCAGCGACAAGACCATTTATGCTCCGGCAACCGTGGAAGATCAAAAAGCGACAGAGGAAAAAAAGCAAGCTGCTGAGGATGCGGTCGAAGATCAATATACCTTAAAGAAAGATTATACAGACAATCGAATTGATCTTGTGTCATCGATATTCGACAGTATCAGTGAAGTGAAAAAATCAGCAGAAGAAGACAGCAGTTCACCATCAGAAAAAACAATGATTAAGTCGGTGAAAAATAAGCTGACGTCAGATGTGAATGATTCTATATCAGAGGATGCCATCAAGACTTTGCTGAAGGCGGACCATGAAGATTTTTCATTTGTCAGAGATACTGTCATAACAGCAGTAAACTCAGTGATGAGCAGTGAAATCCCGTCGGATAAATTATCTGAAGCAAAAGATAAAGTGCAAAAAGAACTGAAGAGTAATTCTATCCCGTCTAAATATTTAGGAGCCGCCACGGAAATCGGGCGTTACGCCATTATTCCGAATTACGTCTTCGATCCAAAAGCAACAGAGGCAAAACGCCAGGAAGCGTCAGATAATGTTCAGCAGGTTCAGATCAAACAGGGGCAGGTGCTCGTGGAAGAAAATGACCTCATTGATCGGGAAGTGTACAGAAAACTTGAGCTGACCGGATTGTTAAATAACTCCAATTTGTTCAAACCGATTAGCGGCCTTTTGATTATGATCGGGCTTTTCATTGCTACACTCGTTTACTATTTCGAAAAACAGAATCAAAATCTGAAATTCAAAAACAAGTCGATCCTATTATTCTCCATTATTACAACGCTTTTGCTTGTTATTATGGAGGTTGTCAGTTTATTTCAAAAGATGGAATATAACAATATTGGCTATCTTGTTCCCATTGCGGCCGGAGCAATCTTAATCAAGCTGCTGATGAATGAACGGATCGCTATTTTAGGAAGTATCATTCTTGCGATTTGCGGAAGTATGATGTTTAATCAAGGTGTGACAGGAACATTTAATTATGTCATTGGTATTTATTATTTGATCAGCGGTATTTCCGGTGTTTTGTTTTTAGGAAAACACAATGGCAGATCAAAAATTTTGCAGACCGGGCTTTTTGTGGCGTTTATCAATATGATTGTGGTTCTATCTCTATTATTGATTCAAAACACCGCGCTGTCAGGCTTGGAAATCGGGACGCTAATGCTGATGGGGGTTGTGTCGGGATTTGCTTCCTCCGTATTAATTATCGGGCTTATGCCGTTTTTTGAGACAGGTTTCGGCATTTTGTCCACAATGAGGCTGATCGAGCTGTCCAACCCTAACCATCCGCTGCTTCGAAAAATACTGACAGAAACACCAGGTACATATCACCACAGCGTCATGGTCGCCAATTTGTCAGAGGCCGCCTGCGAGGCGGTAGGGGCAAATGGTTTGCTTGCAAGAGTCGGTGCGTATTATCACGACCTCGGAAAAACAAAGCGGCCGCAATATTTTATTGAAAATCAAATGAATATTGACAATCCGCATGATAAGCTTTCTCCGCAACTCAGTAAAAATATCATTATTTCGCATACCACTGACGGGGCGAATATGCTGAGGAGCTATAAATTTCCAAAGGAGCTTGTGGATATTGCTGAGCAGCACCACGGGACCTCTCTTTTGAAATTCTTTTATTATAAAGCGAAAGAAAAAGGCGATCAGATTACAGAGGAAGAATTCCGTTACCCGGGACCGAAGCCGCAGTCAAAAGAAGCCGCGATTATATCAGTGGCAGACAGTGTCGAAGCGGCTGTCAGATCGATGCATAATCCAAATCCTGAACGAATTGAAAAGCTTGTCCGGGGCATTATATCCGATAAGCTTCAGGACGGACAGTTTAGTGAATGCGATTTGACATTTAAAGAGCTAGATACAATCGCAAAAACGCTTTGTGCAACATTAAAAGGAATTTTCCACTCCCGGATTGAATATCCGGAGGCTACTAAGAAGGTGAAATAGATGAGTTTATTGATTGATATCGTAGATGAAACCGGAAGTGTCTCTGAAGAGATGCTTAAAGAAGTAGAAAATCTGCTTCAATTTGCCGCTGAGCGCGAAGGAGTTCAGGACCAGGCTGAGGTTTCTGTCACGATCGTTACCAATGAAGACATTCAGCAGATCAATAAAGAGTATCGGGGAAAGGATACGCCGACAGACGTCATCTCTTTTGCTCTTGAAGAAGAGGGAGAAGACGAAGTTGAAATTGTCGGTGCTGAAATGCCGCCGGTTCTAGGTGACATTATCATCAGTGCAGATCGTACAAGAGAGCAGGCTGAAGAATATAACCATTCTTTCAAGAGAGAGCTTGGCTTTCTAGCGGTGCATGGATTCCTGCATCTTTTAGGATATGACCATATGACGAAAGAGGAAGAAGAGGAGATGTTTACTAAGCAAAAGGATTTGCTGGACGCCTATGGACTCAAGAGATCATAGAAATGAGCTGAAGCGATTCCTAATGAGCTTCGTGCACGCAGGGCGGGGCATATGGAGAACGGCGCGGACGGAGCGGAATTTTCAATTTCATGCCGCGGCTGCCTGCGCCGTTATCATTTGCGGTTTTCTCGTTAATCTCAGCCTGACAGAGTGGGCTATTATTTTTCTTTTGATTGGCGGAATGCTTTCACTGGAGCTTTTAAATACAGCTATTGAACACACGGTTGATTTAGTAACAGATAAACACCACCCGCTTGCTAAGGCGGCTAAGGACGCTGCTGCCGGGGCTGTTTGCGTTTTTGCCGTGATTTCGTGTATTATTGGTTTACTTATTTTTTTGCCAAAGCTGTCTGGCTGAAAATTCTTACATTTATTTTACATTTTTAGAAATGGGCGTGAAAAAAGGAGCGCCATTATGTAAAATATAAAGTGATAGCGGTACCATTATAGGTAAGAGAGGAACATGTACACATGAACAGACAGAAATTGATAACAGAAGCTTTAAAAGCGCGTGACATGGCATATGCACCGTATTCCAAGTTTAAAGTAGGAGCCGCTCTTCTTACCAAAGATGGAAAAGTGTACAGAGGCTGCAATATAGAGAATGCGGCATACAGCATGTGCAATTGCGCTGAGCGTACCGCTTTGTTTAAAGCTGTTTCTGAAGGCGATACTGAGTTTCAGATGCTGGCAGTAGCTGCTGACACCCCGGGCCCAGTATCACCGTGCGGAGCCTGCCGGCAGGTGATTTCTGAGCTCTGCACAAAGGACGTTATTATCGTGCTGACCAATTTACAAGGACAAATACAAGAAATGACTGCAGAAGAATTATTGCCAGGCGCATTTTCATCGGAGGATTTACATGACGAACGAAAGCTTTAAATCAGGATTTGTATCCATTATCGGAAGACCAAACGTAGGAAAGTCTACTTTTTTGAACAGAGTGATCGGCCAAAAAATCGCGATCATGAGTGATAAACCCCAAACAACAAGAAATAAGGTGCAAGGGGTATTAACGACAGGCACATCACAAACGATTTTTATTGACACACCAGGAATTCATAAGCCTAAGCATAAGCTTGGAGACTTTATGATGAAAGTGGCGCAAAATACATTAAAAGAAGTCGATTTGATCTTATTTATGATCAATGCTGAGGAAGGCTACGGCAAGGGTGACGAGTTCATTATTGAGAAACTGCAGAATACCTCGACACCTGTTTTCTTAATCGTAAACAAAATTGACAAGATCCATCCAGATCAATTGCTTCTGCTAATTGACGAATACCGCGGGCGATATCCTTTTAAGGAAATTGTTCCGATCTCTGCATTAGAGGGAAATAACATTGAAACATTGCTGGCCCAGATTGAAGCATATTTGCCTGAAGGTCCGCAGTTTTATCCGAGTGACCAGGTGACCGATCATCCGGAGCGCTTTATCATTTCTGAGTTGATAAGGGAAAAGGTGCTGCATCTGACAAGGGAAGAGATCCCGCACAGCATTGCGGTAAGCATCGAATCGATTAAAGGGCAGGACAACGGATCCGTGCACGTGGCGGCAACAATTGTGGTCGAACGGGATTCTCAAAAAGGAATTGTCATCGGGAAAAAAGGCAGCCTGCTGAAAGAAGTCGGAAAAAGAGCGAGAGCGGATATCGAGGCCCTCTTAGGTTCTCGCGTCTATCTTGAATTGTGGGTAAAAGTGCAGAAAGACTGGCGTAACAAAATGTCCCAGCTTCGCGACTTCGGCTTTAAAGAGGATGAATATTAATCTCTTGCTGTGTCATTATCTCACATGAACAGGGATACATTAGCAAATTTTGTTTAACATGAAATGGAGGACATCTGGTCAAGATAAAGGTAAGAATTTGGAGTTTAGGTAAGCTAGTTTAACTACAGAAAGGTGGGTTTCTTGTGTTGAATTTTACCTGGAACGTATTTTCTCAAACAGGAAATGTTGATACGTATCTTCTTTTTAAAGAACTGGAAAAAGAGAACATGGAAAGACCCGAAGAACTAGAAGATGAGCTAGCCCGATTTGATTTTCCAATTTTATAGACCTCTTGACCGCTCCTGTTTTAGGAAGGTGCGGAAATGCTGACAAAATGTGAAGGAATCGTTCTTCGTACCAATGATTACGGAGAGACGAATAAAATTGTTACTTTACTGACAAGAGAACACGGAAAAATAGGTGTTATGGCCAGAGGAGCCAAAAAACCGAACAGCCGTTTATCAGCAGTCAGCCAGCCCTTTTTGTATGGTTCATTCTTAATGCAGAAAACAACAGGCCTCGGAACCCTTCAGCAGGGTGAAATGATCCTCAGCATGAGAGGCATCAGAGAGGATTTGTTTTTAACTGCATATGCAGCTTTTATTGCTGAGCTCGTTGACAAAGGCACAGAAGAAAAAAAACCAAATCCCTATTTGTTTGAATTTATTTTAGAATCCTTTAAACAGCTTGACGAAGGAACAGACCCGGATGTTATTACCTTCATTGTTCAAATGAAGATGCTTGCTGTGATGGGACTGTATCCTGAGCTTAATCACTGTGTGCATTGTAAAAGCCAGGATGGGACATTCCATTTTTCTGTTCGCGATAACGGTTTTATTTGCCACCGCTGCTTTGACAAAGACCCTTACAAGGTGCCGATTAAGCCGCAAACGGCAAGGCTTTTGAGACTGTTTTATTACTTCGATCTTTCAAGGATTGGCAATGTGTCTTTAAAGCAGGAAACGAAAAATGAATTAAAGCAAGTTATTGACTTGTACTACGAAGAATATTCAGGGGTTTATCTGAAATCGAAGCGTTTTTTAGATCAAATGGAGAGCATGAAACATCTTATGGGTGAAAACAAAAGTTGACATATGGCCCATCTTTTTATATGATCATTTATTATAAAATATGTTGCAGTGAGAGAAAGAAGTACTTGCGTTTACCTCATAAAAGCGACCTTAGGACGGTGTAAGCTAAGGATGAGCTCGCAACGAAAGGCATTCTTGAGCAATTTTAAAAAAGAGGCTGGGATTTTGTTCTCAGCAACTAGGGTGGAACCGCGGGAGAACTCTCGTCCCTATGTTTGCGGCTGGCAAGCATAGAGACGGGAGTTTTTTGGTTGCTGCCGCAGCAATTTTATGAAAGAAAAGTGGAGGTGCTTGAAATGAATATTCAAGACATGATTCTAACCCTGCAGAAGCATTGGTCTAATGAAGGCTGTGTGCTCATGCAGGCATACGATGTAGAAAAAGGGGCCGGCACGATGAGCCCGTATACATTTTTGCGCAGTATCGGTCCTGAGCCGTGGAAAGTGGCTTACGTTGAGCCGTCAAGACGCCCAGCTGACGGCCGATACGGAGAAAACCCGAACAGACTCTATCAGCATCATCAATTTCAGGTCATCATTAAACCATCACCTGATAACATTCAAGAGCTGTATTTAGACTCTTTGCGTGCTCTCGGAATTGATCCGCTTGAGCATGACATCCGTTTTGTTGAGGACAACTGGGAGAATCCGTCTTTAGGCTGTGCGGGTCTTGGCTGGGAAGTCTGGCTTGACGGAATGGAAATTACACAATTCACGTATTTCCAGCAGGTTGGGGGACTTGAGTGTAAGCCTGTTTCCGTGGAAATTACATATGGAATTGAGCGTCTGGCCTCTTATATACAGGATAAAGAAAATGTATTTGAACTTGAGTGGACGTCAGGGTTTACTGTGAAAGATTTATTTATGATGGCTGAGTACGAGCATTCCGTTTATACATTTGAAACATCTGACGTTGATATGCTGTTCCAATTATTCAGCACGTATGAAAAAGAAGCGATCAAGCAAATGGATAACGGTCTTGTGCATCCCGCATATGACTACGTGCTTAAATGCTCGCACACATTCAACCTTCTTGACGCCAAAGGGGCAATCTCTGTTACAGAGCGGACAGGCTATATCGGAAGAGTGCGGAATTTAGCAAGAAAAGTCGCAAAAACCTATTATGAGGAACGAGAAAAACTAGGGTTCCCAATGCTTAAAGGGGAGGGTTCTTCTCATGAGTAAACAGGATTTACTTTTAGAGATCGGATTAGAGGAAATGCCGGCGCGCTTTTTGAATGAAAGCATGGTTCAGCTGGGCGAAAAGCTGACAGGCTGGCTTGCAGAAAAAAATATTGCACACGGTGAAGTGAAGCTTTTTAATACACCGAGACGCCTTGCTGTTTTAGTAAAGGGTGTAGCAGAAAAGCAGGATGATATAAAAGAAGAAGCAAGAGGGCCTGCAAAAAAAATCGCCCTTGATGCTGACGGCAACTGGACAAAAGCGGCGATTGGGTTTTCAAAAGGCCAAGGTGCCAGCGTGGAAGACTTGTACATGAAAGAAATAAAAGGCACCGAATATGTTTTTGTGCAAAAATTTCAAGCAGGACAAGAAACCAAAACGCTTCTGCCTGAACTGAACAGCTTAATTACAAGCCTCCATTTCCCGAAAAACATGAGATGGGGAAATGAAGATCTGCGTTATATCCGTCCGATTAAATGGATTGTCGCTTTATTTGGCCAGGATGTCATTCCGTTTGCAATCACAAATGTTGAGTCAGGCCGGACGACACAGGGGCACCGGTTCCTGGGGCATGAAGTGTCTATTGAATCGCCTTCAAGTTATGAAGAACAGCTGAAACAGCAGCATGTTATTGCTGATCCAAATGTTCGCAAACAGATGATTCAATCGCAGCTGGAAGCAATGGCCGAAGAAAACAATTGGAGTATTCCGGTTGACGAGGACCTCCTTGATGAGGTCAATCATTTAGTAGAATATCCGACGGCTCTTTACGGGTCATTTGAATCTGAGTTTCTGTCCATTCCTGAGGAAGTGCTTGTAACGACAATGAAAGAGCATCAGCGCTATTTCCCTGTTAAAGACAAAAACGGAGATTTGCTGCCTTACTTTATCACAGTCCGTAACGGAAACAGCCACGCGATCGAAAATGTCGCGCGAGGCAATGAAAAAGTGCTGCGTGCTCGTTTGTCAGATGCTTCCTTCTTCTACAAGGAAGACCAGAAACTGAACATTGATGAAAATGTGAAGAAGCTTGAAAACATTGTGTTCCATGAAGAGCTTGGCTCTCTCGCTGATAAGGTAAGAAGAGTAACAGCGATCGCAGAGAAGCTTGCTGTCCGTCTTCAAGCTGATGAAGATACATTAAAACATGTGAAACGTGCTGCTGAAATTTCTAAATTCGACCTTGTGACACACATGATATATGAGTTCCCTGAGCTTCAAGGAATTATGGGTGAAAAGTATGCGAAAATGCTTGGCGAACATGATGCTGTAGCCGCA
Organism: Bacillus sp. FSL R5-0434; assembly: GCF_038004745.1. NCBI lineage: Bacteria > Bacillati > Bacillota > Bacilli > Caryophanales > Bacillaceae > Bacillus > Bacillus sp. FSL R5-0434. The sequence continues at coordinate 2,467,653 of NZ_JBBORV010000001.1, read as the reverse complement.
GCTGTCAACGAACACTATATGCCTATATCTGCAGGCGGAGAAACGCCTTCCACTTTTACTGGGGCGGTAGTTGCCATGGCGGATAAGCTGGATACAATCGCATCCTTCTTCTCTATTGGCGTCATTCCGACTGGTTCACAGGATCCTTACGGTTTGCGCCGCCAAGCGAGCGGGATTGTCGCTATTCTGCTTGACCGGAACTGGGGCATTTCGTTTGAAGAGCTGCTGACTTTCGTACAAACCGAAAAAGAAACCGAACTGTTAGATTTCTTCACTCAGCGTCTAAAATACGTCTTAAATGCGGAGCAGATCAGACATGATGTAATAGATGCCGTGCTGGAAAGCTCTGAGCTTGAGCCATATTCGGCGCTCCACAAAGCGCAAGTGCTGGAACAAAAACTGGGTGCGCCAGGCTTTAAGGAAACAGCAGAAGCTTTAGGCCGAGTGATTTCTATCAGCAAAAAAGGAGTTCGCGCGGAAATTCAGCCTGATTTATTCGAAAATGAATACGAAGCGAAGCTGTACGAAGCTTATCAAACTGCTAAACAAAATCTGCAGGAAAGCTTCAGCAAAAAGGATTATGAGGCGGCACTTACTTCCCTTGCGGCCTTGAAGGAACCGATTGATGCTTATTTCGACCATACGATGGTTATTGCTGATAACGAGACATTAAAGGCAAACCGATTAGCGCAAATGGTAAGCTTGGCGGATCAGATCAAGTCCTTTGCTAATATGAATGCCCTTATTGTAAAATAAAGAAAGAAAAGGCGGTTGCTGTGTGATCGGTAATCGTCTTTTCCCCATTTGAAAGTTTTTTTGTTTGATTACAAAGCATTTACGTTATAATATGGTTTATTATTTCTTTACATAGATACGAAGTGAAAAGGTGGTGAGTACGATCGAACTAAATAAACGGCAAGAACATATTTTGCAGATTGTAAAAGAAAACGGACCGATTACAGGGGAGCATATTGCCGAACAGCTGAATTTAACAAGAGCAACACTGCGTCCGGATTTAGCCATACTCACCATGTCAGGTTTCCTTGAGGCGCGCCCGAGAGTCGGTTATTTCTATACTGGAAAAACCGGCACGCAGCTTTTGGCAGATAAACTGAAAAAGCTTCAGGTGAAAGACTTTCAATCTATCCCCGTCGTTATTCACGAGAACGTTTCTGTATATGATGCGATTTGCACCATGTTTTTAGAAGATGTAGGTACTCTGTTTGTAGTGGACCGTGATGCTGTTTTAGTCGGAGTGCTTTCACGAAAGGATTTACTACGAGCCAGCATCGGCCAGCAGGAGCTTACTTCTGTCCCTGTGCACATTATTATGACTAGAATGCCGAATATTACAGTGTGCAGACGCGAGGATTATGTGATGGACATTGCAAAGCACTTAATTGAAAAACAAATCGATGCGCTGCCTGTCATCAAAGATACCGAGAAAGGATATGAAGTGATCGGCAGAGTGACGAAAACGAATATGACCAAAATACTTGTCAGTTTATCAGAAAATGAAATCCTATAAGAGCGCAGACTAACGGGGGGATAATATGAATAACCGCATCATCTATGTTGTATCGGATTCCGTCGGTGAAACGGCCGAATTGGTAGTCAAAGCTGCATTAAGCCAATTTAACGGATCAGCGGATGATACACATGTAAGAAGAATTCCTTATGTTGAAGACATTGGCACTATCAATGAAGTGATTTCACTTGCAAAAGCAGATGGAGGTATTATCTGTTTTACACTTGTGGTGCCGGAAATAAGAGAATATTTGATTGCCGAAGCGGAAAAAGCAAATGTTTTATATTATGATATTATCGGCCCGTTAATTGATAAAATGGAAACAGCCTACGGTTTAACGGCGAAATATGAACCGGGACGGGTCCGCCAGCTTGATGAAGATTATTTCAAAAAGGTCGAAGCGATTGAATTTGCTGTTAAATACGATGATGGGCGTGACCCACGAGGCATTTTAAAAGCTGATATCGTTTTGATCGGTGTATCGAGAACCTCTAAAACACCGTTATCTCAATATCTTGCCCACAAGCGGCTGAAGGTTGCCAATGTTCCGATTGTTCCGGAGGTTGACCCGCCGGAAGAGCTCTTTAATGTTGACCCGAAAAAATGCATCGGCCTGAAGATTAGTCCGGATAAACTGAATCATATCAGAAAAGAACGGTTAAAATCGCTTGGCCTCAATGACAAGGCCATCTATGCAAATATCAACAGAATTAAAGAGGAACTGGAATATTTCGAAAAGATCGTGGATCGAATCGGCTGCCAGGTTGTAGATGTTTCAAATAAAGCAGTAGAAGAAACAGCAAATATTATCCATCATCTCAAAACGAAAAACATGTAACTCAGGACGCTCTATCCTGGGTTTTTGACTTTGCCAAAAGGGAATAATGAAAAACAATAGCATCTTTGTGAAGTTTGTATTATAATAAAAAATTGTGATAAAATGATTAATTTTAGGTTTAAGGTTAGTGTGATACGAATAAACTATTATGGGTAAGATGTCAAGAATTTCTCCCGGAAATTTTTCGACAAATTCATATACACCCGCATTTTTGCAGGGTGTGCGATTTTGCTTGCTTTTATGCAGGAGTTTAATGGAGGGATGGAGAATTACTCTTCTTAATGAAAAAGAAAAGACGATTTTTGTCGATGCTGATGCTTGCCCCGTAAAAGACGAAATTTTACAAATAGCATCCGATTATGAAGTTCAAGTTCTTTTTGTCGCTTCATTTGAACATTACCAGCTTTCCAGAAGTCAGGAAGAAAAATGGAAGTATGTTGATCCTCATAAAGAAGCTGCTGATTTATATATCGCAAATCATGTAAAACCGGGAGATGTCGTGGTGACGCAGGATATTGGTTTAGCATCCCTGCTTGTGAACAGGAATGTCACCGTCATGTCGGAGAGAGGGCGTCTTTACAAGGAAGATACGATTGATTTTGCCCTTGAAGGCCGTCATGTTTCCGGCAAACAAAGGAGAAAAGGCATATATGCCAAAGGGCCTAAAAAATTGAATCATGAAGATCGAGAACGATTTGTTACACTGCTGCAAAAAATCCTGTCGAACGATGAAGGGATTTTGCACTAAAACATCGAATAATGTACGACGGAGTGTTATAAGATGGGAAATCGGATACCAGATGAAATTGTAGACAAGGTGCAAAAGTCGGCAGATATCGTTGAAGTCATAGGTGATTATGTTCAATTAAAGAAGCAAGGCCGAAACTACTTTGGACTCTGTCCTTTTCACGGAGAAAGCACACCTTCGTTTTCCGTATCGCCAGACAAACAGATTTTTCATTGCTTCGGCTGCGGAGCGGGCGGCAATGTTTTCTCCTTTTTGAGGCAGATGGAGGGCTATTCGTTTGCTGAGTCGGTTTCCCACCTTGCGGACAAATACCACATTGATTTTCCAGATGATATAACGGTTCACACCGCAGTCCGGCCAGAATCCTCCGGAGAACAAAAAATGGCGGAGGCTCATGAGCTTCTGAAGAAATTTTACCATCATTTGTTAATAAATACAAAAGAAGGTCAAGAAGCGCTGGATTATTTGCTTGCAAGAGGGTTTACAAAAGAGCTGATTGATGAATTTCAGATCGGCTATGCTCTTGATTCTTGGGATTTCATAACAAAATTTCTCGTCAAGCGGGGCTTCAGTGAAACGCAAATGGAAAAAGCGGGTCTGCTAATCAGACGCGAAGACGGAAGCGGATATTTTGACCGTTTCAGAAACCGGATCATGTTTCCGATCCATGACCATCATGGAGCTGTTGTGGCTTTCTCAGGCCGAGCGCTTGGCAGCCAGCAGCCAAAATATATGAACAGTCCGGAAACGCCGCTTTTTCATAAAAGTAAGCTGCTTTATCATTTTCACAAGGCCCGGCTTCATATCAGAAAGCAGGAAAGAGCTGTCTTATTCGAGGGATTCGCCGATGTCATATCAGCGGTAAACTCAGGCGTAAAAGAGAGTATAGCGACGATGGGCACGTCTCTGACAGATGATCATGTAAAGATTCTGAGAAGAAACGTGGAGGAGATCATTCTTTGCTATGACTCTGATAAAGCCGGATATGAAGCCACCTTGAAAGCTGCAGAGCTTCTTCAGAAAAAAGATTGTAAAGTCAGAGTCGCAATGATCCCTGACGGATTGGACCCTGACGATTACATTAAACAGTACGGCGGAGAAAAATTCAAAAACGACATTGTCGATGCAAGCGTTACGGTAATGGCGTTTAAAATGCAATATTTCCGGAAAGGAAAGAACCTGTCCGATGAAGGCGATCGATTAGCCTACATTAAAGAAGTGCTTAAAGAAATCAGCGCGCTGTCAGGATCACTTGAACAGGAAGTGTATGTGAAACAGCTTGCTTCCGAATTTTCGATTTCCCAGGAGTCATTAACTGAGCAGCTGACTGTATTCGGCAGGCAAAACAAACCTGCTGACAGCAGCAGTGAAACGAAAACAAGAAGAGCGCATTTGACAACTAAGGCAAGGCAAAAACGGCTGCGCCCGGCGTATGAAAATGCAGAAAGGCTTTTACTGGCGCATATGCTTCGTGACAGGGGCGTCATAAAAAAAGTGATTGACCGGGTTGGGTTTGAATTTAATATTGATGAACACCGCGCTTTGGCCGCCTATCTGTATGCTTTTTATGAAGAGGGTGCCGAGCTGACGCCTCAGCACCTTATGGCCAGGGTGACGGATGATCATATAAGCCAGGTACTGTCTGATATTTTAATGCTTCAGATTAATCAAGAACTCAGCGAGGCCGAGTTATCAGATTATGTGAAAAAAGTGTTGAATCACAGAAAATGGTCAATGATAAAAGAAAAAGAGGCGGAAAGAGCCGAAGCCGAAAGGCAAAAAGATTTTTTGAGAGCGGCATCTCTGGCTCAAGAAATCGTTACTTTGAACCGATCTTTAAAATAACCGGGACAACTGATGAGGAGCTTTCATTGGCAATGATTCCTTGCGGAGGAGCAAATAGATCGCTTGACCTCATCATGAATTGTCATTTCATTATTCGCACATTGTTAAAGGCAGTTCACATAGAAAACGCCTGAATGGACCGAATAAGAATCATACCGCTTTTAGAATTCGTTGCAAGCTTTGGAAGGAGGGATCCATAATGGCTGATAAACAAACCCACGAAACTGAATTAACATTCGACCAAGTGAAAGAACAATTAACCGAGTCTGGTAAAAAACGTGGCGTTTTGACATATGAAGAAATTGCTGAGCGTATGTCCAGCTTTGAGATTGAATCAGACCAAATGGATGAGTATTATGAATTTTTAGGTGAACAAGGTGTTGAATTAATTAGTGAGAATGAAGAAACAGAAGATCCTAATATTCAGCAGCTTGCCAAAGCCGAAGAAGAATTTGACCTTAATGACCTAAGTGTACCGCCTGGTGTCAAAATCAATGACCCAGTTCGTATGTATTTAAAGGAAATCGGCCGGGTTAACCTTCTTTCTGCAAAGGAAGAAATCGCCTATGCGCAAAAAATTGAAGAAGGTGATGAAGAATCCAAACGCAGATTGGCTGAAGCGAACCTGCGGCTTGTTGTCAGCATCGCCAAACGGTACGTCGGACGCGGAATGCTGTTCCTTGACCTGATCCAAGAAGGTAACATGGGTCTGATGAAAGCCGTTGAGAAATTTGATTACCGTAAGGGTTATAAATTCAGTACGTATGCTACGTGGTGGATCAGACAGGCGATTACACGCGCCATTGCCGATCAGGCGAGAACGATCCGGATCCCCGTTCATATGGTTGAAACCATTAATAAATTAATCCGCGTACAGCGTCAGCTATTGCAAGACTTAGGCAGAGAGCCAACACCTGAAGAAATTGCGGAAGACATGGATTTAACACCTGAAAAAGTACGTGAAATCTTAAAAATAGCACAAGAGCCAGTGTCCCTTGAAACACCGATCGGTGAAGAGGATGATTCCCATCTTGGTGATTTCATCGAAGATCAAGAGGCTACTTCACCTTCAGATCACGCGGCATACGAGCTATTGAAAGAGCAGCTTGAAGACGTGCTTGATACGTTAACAGATCGTGAAGAAAATGTATTGCGGCTTCGATTCGGTCTTGATGACGGACGTACAAGAACATTGGAAGAGGTCGGCAAGGTATTTGGAGTTACGAGAGAGCGTATTCGACAAATCGAAGCGAAAGCGCTGCGGAAACTAAGACATCCTAGCAGAAGTAAACGTTTGAAAGATTTTCTAGAATAAGATGGAACGGGTCTTGCAGATCCGTTCTTCTTTTTTTAAAAAGATATATGGATAATATGCCTTTATTTTACTGAAAAATGATGTCATTTGCAAATGAACATTGTAATGAAAAATTTCAATATACCAATCCATATTTTCTATTGTAAGCGTATACAATACATTATACAATAGAATAAAAGGAATGTTAGAGAAATAGGCATGTTTTGATTCAATTTTGTATAAAGTGTGAATAAAAAACTTTTGTATGCCAATCCATTTACTTTTTGTAAAAATAAGTTAGAATTAGAAGTGTTTACATAGGGGGAAGGATCATAAAGGGGGAAGGGAAATGAAATGGAATCCGCTTATTCCATTTTTACTGATCGCTGTTTTAGGAATTGGTCTGACTTTCTTTTTATCAGTAAAGGGGCTTGATGACTCTCGCGAGATTGCGAGCGGGGGAGAAAGCAAGTCTGCTGAAAAAGATGATGCGAACGCTTCACCGGAAGACATTTACAAGGCAAATTGTATCGCGTGTCACGGGGAAAATTATGAAGGAGTTTCGGGTCCGAGTTTAAAAGGTGTAGGAGATAAGAAGGATGTCGCTGAAATCAAAACAAAGATTGAAAAAGGCGGTAACGGAATGCCTTCCGGTCTTGTTCCGGCTGATAAGCTTGATGACATGGCAGAATGGGTGTCTAAAATTAAATAAAGGATGTATCTTTCTCCTTATACGTTCTCAGGCCGCCGAGATGTTCTCGACAGCCTTTTATTTTTGTCCGTCATCCTGCAAAGAAATAAACTGAAAATCATTCACTCAGCTTGGATTCTGGGCTGATTTTTTATATGATAGAAAAGGAAAAAATGATTGAGAAAAGTTGTGATGACTAGTGAACGAATTAAAATTATCAAAACGATTACAAACAGTAGCGGAGTACATACCGGATGGAGCAGTAGTAGCGGATATTGGTTCTGACCATGCTTACCTTCCCTGTTATGCGGTGCTGAATCATAAAGCCAGCAAAGCTATTGCTGGAGAAATAACAGACGGTCCATTCTTATCTGCCAAACGGCAGATCGAAAAATCGGGCTTAAGCGCACACATAACGGTAAGGCAAGGAGACGGCCTGGAAGTGCTTCAGAAAGGTGAGGCTGACGCCATAACAATTGCCGGAATGGGCGGGTCACTGATCGCTCATATTTTAGAAGCAGGCAAAGAAAAACTGACAGGTAAAGAACGGCTTATTTTACAGCCGAATATTCATGCCGTTCATATTAGAGAGTGGCTGTATAAAGAAGGATACGCACTTATTGATGAAGTGATTCTTGAGGAAGACGGAAAGTGCTATGAGGTACTTGTCGCCGAATCCGGAGACAGAGATGCAGCTTATGCAGGAATTTCTTTGCCGGCCGGAATGCTCGTAGGCCCATTTTTGGCAAAAGAAAAGAATGCTGTATTTTTGAAAAAATGGACACAAGAGCTTCAGCATACTCAAAATATATATGAACAGATCAGCCGTGCTGCAACATCTGAAGATAACAAACAGAAATTGAAGGAACTAACCGATCGAATGAAGCTATTAAAGGAGGTTATCGATCATGGCTAAAACGGTAAACGGACAGCAAGTCATCCAGCTGTTTGAACAATTTTCTCCGAAAGCCTATGCAGTTGAGGGCGATAAAATCGGTCTGCAAATCGGCAGTTTAAATAAACCGGTTAAAAATGTGATGGTTACGCTGGATGTATTGGAAAGCGTTGTCGATGAAGCGATTGAAAAAGATGTTGATTTAATCATTGCGCACCATCCTCCTATTTTCCGGCCGCTAAAGCATATTTCAACTGATCAGCCCGGCGGAAGGCTGATTGAAAAGTGTTTGAAGCATGATATCGCTGTCTATGCGGCGCATACTAACTTAGATGTTGCTGATGGCGGCGTAAATGATCTGCTTGCTGAGGCCTTGGAGCTGAGTGAAACTGAAGTATTGGCCCCTACTTATACCGATCCTCTTAAAAAGCTGGTCGTATACGTGCCGAAAGAATATGAGGAGCAGGTCAGAGGAGCGCTGGGAAATGCGGGGGCAGGCCATATCGGTGACTACAGCCATTGTGCGTTTTCATCTGAGGGCATTGGCAGCTTTAAGCCACTGGACGGCGCACAGCCTTTTATCGGAGAGGTAGGAGAGCTTGAGCTCGTTCATGAAGTCAGACTGGAGACTGTGTTTCCTAAAAGCATAGAAAAAGCCGTTATAAACGCAATGATAAAAAGCCATCCATATGAAGAAGTGGCTTATGATGTTTATCCTGTCGAACAGTCACCAGCTGAAAAAGGGCTAGGCCGTGTCGGAACACTTAAAAATGAAATGACGCTTCAGGAATTCGCTTTGTTTGTGAAAGACAAGCTTCAAGTGAACGGCGTCAGAATGGTGGGACAGGCTGACAGCATGGTGAAGAAAGTAGCTGTTCTCGGAGGAGACGGGAACAAGTATATTCACCAGGCAAAACGAAAAGGCGCAGATGTTTACGTTACAGGTGATCTATATTTCCATGTTGCCCATGATGCGATGATGCTTGGTCTGAATGTCATTGATCCAGGCCATTACGCTGAAAAAATCATGAAAGAAGGCGTCACAAAAAAACTGACGTCAATGTGTAAGGATAAAAAAGTAAACGTCAATATCTTTATTTCTGAAACGGATACAAATCCATTTACTTTTCTATAAAAAAAACTGAGGCTGTGAGGGCCTCAGTTTTTTGCTTTCACTTTCGGAAGGATTTTTTTGAGCGGAACATTGTGTTCGATTGTCCAAGTTGATGGGTCTTCATGATCGAACTGTTCTAAAAAGCGAATTACTTCTTTGGTGATCGGTGTCGGTGTTGAAGCTCCGGCAGTAACGGCAACGGTATTTACGCCTTTAAGCCATTCCAATTTTAATTCGCTTAGATCGCCGATTCGGTACGCTTTTGTTCCGGCTATTTCCTCTGACACTTGAGCGAGCCGGTTTGAATTGTTGCTTTTCGGGTCGCCGACAACGATCGTTAAGTCCGCTTTTTTCGCCTGTTCCGATACAGCTTCCTGCCGTACCTGAGTAGCCAGGCAAATCTCTTGGTGATATTCAACGTGAGGATATTTTTCCTTCACAAGCTCCATAATATCGTGAACATCCCATTGAGACATTGTCGTTTGGTTTGTTACGATCAATTTTTCAGCTTGGATATCGAGATTTTTGACATCTTCCGGCGTTTCAACCAAGTGAACGATATCAGGCGCAACGCCAACCGCTCCTTCCGGCTCCGGATGGCCTTTTTTGCCGATATAGATTACGTGGTATCCTTTTTCTTTCATTTCTAAGATTAAATTGTGTGTTTTCGTTACATCCGGACATGTAGCATCTATTGCGACTAATCCTTTTTCTTCGGCGATTCGTCTAACCTCGGGAGAAACGCCGTGAGCTGTGAAAATGACAGTTCCTTTGTCAACCTGCTTCAGGATGTCCAGTCGATTAGCGCCGTCCAATGTATAAATGCCATCTTCCTCAAACGCATCAGTGACGTGTTTATTATGAACAATCATCCCGAGTATATAAATGGGTCTTGGCAAGCTTTTATCCAGTGCCGCGTTTTTAGCGATTACCATAGCGTCAACAACACCATAGCAATAGCCGCGCGGCGAAATTTTAATTACGTCCATTTTCGGTTGTCCTCCAATACAGAAGTGAGTAAAGGCAATATAAAAAGCCGTAATCAAACGGCTCTAATCTTGCATTCTTCTGATCTCCATTATAGCCAAACTCACTCCAGATATCAAAGAATGTTAAATATATAATCTCGGCTTTGAACTGCCTGATGTTTTTTTCGGGGAAGGAGAGGGCGTTTCCTTTTTCTTTGAGACAGATGTTTTTGATTCTTGTTCCTTCAAGTCCGGTGCTTCTGTTTTTTTTGCAGGTGATGAACTGCTTGCTTTTGATTTTTTCTTTTCGGCAGAGTCGTTGGACGCAGTTTTCTTTTCTGTTTCTGCACTTTCTTCCGATTCTGTCTTCGTTTCTTCTTCAGTGCCCTCTGTATCATCGTTTTTGCTTAATTGACTGTAAAGCTTTATCATTGCCGGCAGATTGCGGACTAAGGGTCCGTACTGCTGGATCATAGGGGTGACTTGCTGCGCCATGCCGAGCACTTTTTGCACATTGTTGAGCATACTGGATAACGATGCCGGATTGGCGAGATTTTGAATGCCTTGCAGACCTGCTCCTCCGCCTGCGGCTGCTCCGGGTGCCCCTGTGCCTCCTGCGCCGGGCAAAAATTTGGACAGCATCCCTTTTAAGCCTGTGCCCGCCCCATTTCTTGCTCCAGCGTTTGGCTGAGGAAGAAATTGCTGCCCTGATTGCTGGAAACCTTGCTGCGGCGGACCAAATGAAGGTCTTCGCATTTCAGGCGCTGTTCTTCCCATCATGCGCTGGTTTTGCATAGGGCGGGGCGGACCGGGCTGCGGATAGTTTCTCATTGGCTGCTGCTGTGAAAACATACTTGTACCTCCTTTCAGTTCTCTCTGCTATTACAATATGCATGGGTTTCGGTATTTGCTTTCCTTATCTGAATAAAACAAACGCCTTCCAAACGTGGTGTTTTTAACGTAAATCGGGTATAATGTGATGATGGACACATAATGTGCCGCTTTAAGGAGCTGGGAAAAATGAAAGAAACTAAATTTGATGTGTATGAATTGAAACCGTTTATTATAGATGCAGTACATCGCCTTGGTTTTTATGAACCGACTGATATTCAAAAAAGGCTGATTCCTGCTGTATTAAAAAAAGAAAGCGTCATCGGACAGTCTCAGACGGGAACCGGAAAGACTCACGCTTACTTACTTCCTTTGTTAAATAAAATTGATCCTGCTAAGGATGTCGTTCAGGTGGTCATCACGGCTCCGACGCGCGAGCTTGCCAACCAAATTTATCAGGAAGCGCTGAAAATCACGCAGGGTGCAGAAGGCGATTCGATCCGTTCGAAATGTTTTATCGGAGGAACAGATAAGCAGAAAGCCATTGATAAACTGAAAACGCAGCCGCATCTAGTCGTCGGAACGCCGGGACGGATTGCGGATTTAATCAAAGAACAGGCATTAAGTGTTCATAAAGCTGAGTCTCTTGTTATTGATGAAGCGGATTTAATGCTGGATATGGGGTTCCTTGCAGACGTTGATTACATTGGTTCACGCATGCCGGAGAATCTGCAGATGCTTGTGTTCTCTGCAACTATTCCGGAAAAGCTGAAACCGTTTTTGAAAAAATATATGGAAAATCCGAAATATGCCCACGTGGAGCCGAAACAGGTCACTGCTGCAAAAATTGAGCATATTCTTATTCCTTCAAAGCACCGTGATAAGGACAAGCTCCTTTTCGATATCATGACTAATCTGAACCCATACTTAGGCATTGTGTTTGCCAATACGAAAAACACTGCCGACCATATTGCCAAATATTTGATGGGCAAAGGTATGAAAATCGGACTTCTGCACGGCGGCTTAACGCCTCGTGAGCGGAAAAAAGTCATGAAGCAGATTAATGATTTGGAATTCACTTATGTAATTGCAACTGACCTCGCCGCAAGAGGTATTGATATTAAAGGTGTCAGCCATGTCATCAACTATGAGCTGCCGGATGATCTTGATTTCTATGTTCACCGTGTGGGCAGAACAGCGCGCGCGGGTTCTTCAGGACAGGCCATGACAATTTATGAGCTTTCTGATGAGGATGCATTGGTGAAGCTTGAGAAAATGGGTATTGAGTTTGATTACCTGGAGATTGAAAAAGGCGAATGGAAAAAAGGCGATGACCGCCAGCGCCGCCAAAAGCGTAAAAAGACGCCAAACGAAGCAGATGAAATCGCCCATCGTCTCGTGAAAAAGCCGAAGAAGGTTAAGCCGGGATATAAAAAGAAAATGAGCTACGAGATGGAGAAAATTAAGAAAAAACAGCGAAGAAATCAATCTAAAAAAAGAAAGTAGGGGAACCGGTTGTTGAGAATAGGTTCACACGTCTCTATGAGCGGGAAACATATGCTTCTGGCTGCGAGTCAGGAAGCAGTCTCTTACGGGGCGAACACGTTTATGATTTATACAGGTGCGCCGCAAAATACGCGCCGAAAAAAAATTGAAGACTTAAATATAGAAGCCGGCCGCGCTCACATGCAGGAAAACGGGATCGACGAAATTATCGTACACGCGCCTTATATTATTAATATTGGCAATACGGTCAATCCGGCTACGTTTGAGCTTGGTGTTGATTTTCTCCGCTCAGAAATTGAGCGGACAGCTGCTATCGGCGCAAAGCAAATCGTCCTTCACCCGGGTGCTCATGTTGGGGCGGGAGCCGAAGAAGGCATTAAAAAAATCATTGAAGGCTTAAATGAAGTCATTGATCCGAATCAAAATGTGCAGATTGCATTAGAAACAATGGCAGGCAAAGGATCTGAATGCGGCAGAAGCTTTGAAGAGCTTGCGCAAATTATTGATGGCGTGACACACAATGAGCATTTGTCTGTATGCTTTGACACATGCCATACACATGATGCCGGCTACAATATTGTCGAAGATTTTGACGGAGTGCTGAATGAGTTCGATAAAATTGTCGGTATTGACAGAATCAAAGTGCTCCATATCAATGACAGCAAAAATATCAAAGGCGCGAGAAAAGACCGTCATGAAAATATTGGCTTCGGGGAAATCGGGTTTGACGCATTGCAATATGTCGTTCATCATGAGCAGTTAAAAGACATTCCGAAAATCCTTGAAACGCCGTATGTCGGTGAAGATAAAAAGAACAAAAAACCGCCGTACCGTTTTGAAATTCAAATGCTGAAAGAAAAGCAATTTGACAACACATTACTCGAAAAGATTTTACAGCAATAAAAAAAGGGGGGGATTGAATTCCCCCCCCTTTTTTCAGCTTGTGAACTGTTTGAAAAGTTCATGAACGGTTTGAGCTGTTTCTTTTGAAGTAATGGATTCTACTTGTTTCAGCAGCCGCGTACGTTCCTGCTCATTAAAAATATTCACATTTTTCCCGTATAACAGGTTTGCTACTTCAACTGCCTGCGGTTTTGACAGACTGATTCCGTATTGCTTAGAGTACTTCAATAAATCTTCAGCAGTGGCTTGATTGAGCCTCTGCAAAATAATTCTTTGAAATAATATCATCGAACATTCCACCTCTCAGACATAATGTATGGGCAAATCAGTAAAATGTGTCAGCATTTCATGGTAAAATAGAGTCATAGTCTATTTAAAATAGTTATTGCAGGAAAGGAGATTTTATGACCCCAACAAAACAACACAAAAGAGAATCATTTACCCATTTTATATTCAGGGTCATCATGATTCTGATTGGAGCTGCGTCTGCGGCGGTAAGTATTGAATTATTTTTAGTCCCCAATGATTTTATTGATGGAGGCATTATCGGTGTATCACTTATTTTAGACCACCTCTTTATGTCAAACCCCTTTCTGAATTTCGCTGTATTCGTTGTCATCTTAAACATTCCTTTTATGATCTTCGGATATAAATATATCGGTAAGACCTTCCTCGTTTCTACTGTTATCGGGATTGTCGGCCTTGCCTTAATCGAATCCTCGCTTCACCACGTAGAAGCCATTACGACACAGCCTATTCTGGCTACAGTATTCGGAGGTCTTTTGCTCGGCTTTGGTGTCGGGCTGGTAATTCGAAACGGTGGTTCAATGGACGGCACAGAAATTCTCGGTATCCTTCTAACGAAAAAACTGCCGTTTTCAGTTGGTGAGTTTGTGATGCTCATCAATGTATTTATCTTTATTTGGGCCGGTTTTGTGTTCGGTCCTGAGCAAGCTATGTATTCTTTCATGACTTACTACATTGCCATGAAAACCATTGATGCGGTCATCCAAGGGCTGGATGAAACAAAAGCTGTGATTATTGTCTCGGACCAGTATGATGAGATTTCCGACGCTATATTACACCGTCTCGGACGCGGAACAACGAAGCTGAAGGGAAAAGGCGGCTATACAGACGAGGAAAAAGATGTGATTTATGCAGTTGTCACAAGGCTGGAAGTGACCAAGCTCAAATCCATTGTGTTTGAAGTCGATGATAATGCATTTATTACAATTATGAATACTCATGAAACAAGAGGCGGTAAATTCAAAACCGCAATCCACTAGGCTTTCATTTACTTTTATTCATTTTATGGGTATAATTTTATCAGTAGTAAAGAAAATGGCTTGCTGGTCAGACAGCTGCCATTTTCTTTTTGATATATAAGATACGTTCGTTCTTAAGCAAAGCGAAAAGGGGGGCCCTTCATGAACGTACAAGAAGCGCTGAACTTACTGAAAGAAAACGGATATAAATATACAAGCAAACGGGAAGATATGCTTCAGCTTTTTGCTGATTCGGACAGGTATCTGACCGCTAAAAATGTACTGTCTGCACTAAATGATGATTATCCCGGTTTAAGCTTTGATACGATTTACAGAAACCTTTCTTTATATGAAGAGCTAGGTATTTTGGAAACGACTGAGCTCTCCGGTGAAAAGCTGTTCCGATTTAAATGCTCATTTACTCATCATCACCATCACTTTATTTGCTTGGCTTGCGGCAAAACAAAGGAAATTGAGTCTTGTCCGATGGATAAGCTCTATGATGATCTAGATGGCTATCAGATCAGCGGGCATAAATTTGAGATTTACGGGACATGTCCAAGCTGTGAACAGGAAAAGCAAGATCAACCTTCTGCGTAAGAGTTAAGGATAGAGAAAAAGGAGCCTGATCAGGCTCCTTTTTTAATTTTTCACACGTATGAAATAATGTTTATTTTCATTTATCCATTGAACCGCTTCGAGCCAGTTGTTAACTCTAATGATATTTGAATCGATCGGAAGCTGGTTATAAGGCGAATTGAATAAAATCACCGGTATACCGGCTTCTTTTGCAATCATCATTGCGTTTCCGTGATGATCCTCAAAAAACAAGTCGATGTCATGTTTTTTGACCGCTTCGACTTTATGATGCCCGCCCACGAGCTCTATGTGATCATAATGGATGTTTTGTCTGTCAAACCATTCGAACGTAACATCGCTTAAATGAGTCCTTCTCGCCGTAATATAAATCAGCCGGTGCTCCTCTTTGAGGAGGTCAAGGGACTGTTTTGCATGCTGCGCAAGAAGTGCTTCTTTATATATGATTGCTTCATTTTGATTCATCCAATCCCAAAATTCTTCCTGTGTAATATGTAACAGTTTTGTTAAATCATAATCCGTCATATCGTTTAATGAAATGGAAAGATTAAACGAGCGGTTTAAATAAGGGACGAATGTATCCTGAGCCGTGATTGTGCCGTCAATATCTATTCCTAACCGTAACATGCCCACACTCCTTCAGTTTCATCCTTTCAAGTGTAACATAAACAATTAACATTACCAGAAAAGTTTAGCAAACATGAATCAGCAAAAATGGATCAAACTATAAAAGCTCCTTTAATAAAACAGAAGGGGGAATTGAAGGTGGCAAACGATTACGAAAAACGTGATAACAACAGTTACTATGTAGATCATGGTTCTGAAGGAACAAATATTACCCGCGACAATGATGGTTTTTTTGAGGAAACGGCTGCTGAAATTGCAGAGCCTTTCCGTGCTTCTGACCGAAGCGGTGACCAAGAGAATGACCGCAGCGGCGGAAATGTCAATGAAGGACGGGGGATAGGGTATATCGCTTTAGCCTTGTCCATTATTTCATTGTTTGTTCTTCCTGTTTTGTTGGGAGCTGCCGGTATTATTGTCGGCTATATCGCAAGAAGAAGAGGAGCCCAAAGCCTGGGTGCATGGGCTATGGGGATTGGTGTTGTTTCATTAGTGCTTGGAATATTTATTATTCCATTTTTCTAATACAAAAAAGCTTGACGGGTTTCCGTCAAGCTTTTTGTGTTTCTTCATCTAATTTCGCTTTTTCAGCCTCAAGTTTTGCGTAGTGCTCTTCAGCAAGTATGTCGATTTCTTTTTTCAGTTCTTCAACCATTGTTTCTTCTGGAACCTTACGGACAATTTTACCTTTTCGGAACAGAAGACCTTCGCCGCGTGCTCCAGCGATGCCGATATCAGCTTCTCTCGCTTCACCCGGGCCGTTTACCGCACATCCGAGAACGGCAACTTTAATCGGCGCTTTCACTTTAGAAATGTATTCTTCCACTTCGTTGGCGATACTGATCAAATCAATCTCGATACGGCCGCAAGTCGGGCAAGAGATGAGGGTTGCAGCGTTAGAGGCCAAACCAAAGGATTTCAATAGCTCTCTCGCTACTTTAACCTCTTCAACCGGGTCTGCGCTTAATGAGATACGCAGGGTGTTACCGATGCCCTTGCTTAAAATCGCGCCAAGTCCTGCTGCGCTTTTTACTGTACCGGCAAACAGCGTTCCTGACTCGGTGATTCCGAGGTGAAGCGGGTAATCAAATGCTTTTGACGCTTTTTCGTAAGCCTCGATGGCAAGGTTTACGTCAGAAGCCTTCATGCTGACGATAATATCGTGAAAATCTAGATCTTCAAGAATCTTAATGTGATGAAGAGCGCTTTCTACCATGCCGTCTGCTGTCGGATATCCGTATTTTTCTAAAATCCGTTTTTCCAATGAACCTGCGTTTACACCAATTCGGATTGGAATCCCTTTTTCTTTTGCCGCTTTAACGACCGCTTCGACTTTTTCACGGCGGCCGATGTTGCCAGGGTTGATTCGTATTTTATCTGCGCCGCCTTCAATGGCTTTTAACGCAAGCTTATAATCAAAATGAATGTCAACGACGAGCGGAATGGAGATGCGTTTTTTAATATCCGCAATGGCGTTTGCCGCCCGTTCATCCGGACAAGCCACCCGCACGATTTGGCATCCGGCTTCAGCCAGCCGGTTAATTTCCGCAACCGTTGCTTCTACATCATGTGTTTTGGTTGTTGTCATGCTTTGGATAACGACTTCATTGTTACCGCCTATTGTTAAAGGTCCCACTTTAACGGGACGCGTTTTTGTACGATGGGTGATTTCACTCACTTGTCAATCGCTCCTTAATTGTAGTTGCCGCTTCTAGATAGAATAAACCTAGTATGGTGTATGTCAATGTATTTTACAAATTATATTGTAACAGTGTATTCGCCGAACTGACAAGAAATTAACGTTAATTATGGGTAGACCGGGAATTTGTATGCTGTTCCTGCTTGAATCGTATTGGCTTTTACACTTGGATTAAGCGTTTCAAAATCCTTTACAATATCGTCAGGGGAACTTGCAGACCCGACAATTGACATGACCGTGTCACCCGGTTTTACCGTCACCGTTTTATACGCTGTTTCCTGTACAGTTGTTTTTGCCGATGCTTTATAGACAGGGAGGTTCTGAATGGGGATCGTTCCAATTTTAAGATCATAAAAAATAATAAAAAGGATAAAGAGAATGCTGAATACAAAAGTGAGACGTTTCATTGATTTTGCCTCCCGCATACAAAATTTTTATAACATTGTATGCTTGTCCGTGTTGATTCATGACAAAAGAAAAGAGACTGCGAAGGCAGTCTCCGAATTAAGCAACAGCTTTTTTGGACGGGAGCTCTTTTAATACGAGAAACAGGATGACAAAGTTAACAAACCAGTTGACTAAAAATTCACTTGGCACCGTTGTTTCTAACGCACGCATAATCGTAAAAAATATTGTTGAAAGGGTAATGGAGTAAGCAGAAAGCTTCCATAGCTGCTGGTAGGACAGCTGCTTTTGCTGAGCGTTCTTTATGATTAGCCCGATAAGCGCCAAGAATGATACCTCAATAAATTTTCCCGCCGCTGTCACGAGAAAAATGAGTACCGAGAGAACAGTCACGATCATTGTTTTATTTTGGTTTAACCCTGCAGTGACATCTTTTTTGGTTAAATCTGACGGCATCATTGAGTAAGCCATCTCTTGGGCCTGTCCGTCAATGGCCAAAACAAACTTATCCTGAAGTATACCTATTGCGTTTTGCTTTGCTTTGATTTGTTCAGTGCCATATG
Source organism: Bacillus sp. FSL R5-0434 (assembly GCF_038004745.1). NCBI lineage: Bacteria > Bacillati > Bacillota > Bacilli > Caryophanales > Bacillaceae > Bacillus > Bacillus sp. FSL R5-0434. Next base: position 2,449,339 of record NZ_JBBORV010000001.1, on the reverse strand, counting down.
CATCCGTCGGATCAAACACAATGACAAAGCCGTTTGCCTTTGATTCTGTGGCTTTTTTTTCATCCGTCTGAAGTTTGCCGTTTGAAATTGTGAAATCAGGGAAATCTTTGTTTAAAACGGATTTAAAGCCGTTCATAGATTGGACGGTCCCTGAGCTTACATAATAAGCAGTGGGGATCGCAAAAAGGACAGAAAGCAAAAATACATAAAGAATCGCTTTTCCGATTCCTTGAAATCTTGTTTTTGCAATATCCCGTGGAGAGTATGTACTTTTGATGAAAAGCTGAAATACATTCACTGTCTTCACTTCCTAGCTATACAATATATGTTGCTTATTGTATCGTTGCCTGCGTATGAATACAAGGAAGACCTGCATTGGCAGAAGTGTAAGATAAGAGATGTAAGCATAATGAGGAGGATGGATTCTATGGATATTTTGTATTGGCTGTTGATCGCGGCACTATTTATCATCGCTTTTATCGGGCTTGTGTATCCTGTTATTCCAAGTGTTGTATTTATCGTTGCCGGTTTTGTATTATACGGATTTTTGTTTTCTTTCAGTCCGTATTCCTATATGTTCTGGCTGGTTGAAGCTGTATTCGCCGCAGTATTATTCGCCGCAGATTACGTTTCCAATCTGCTTGGTGTAAAGAGGTTCGGCGGAAGCAAAGCTGCTATTTGGGGGAGTACGATCGGGTTGTTGATCGGTCCCTTTGTGATTCCGGTTGCGGGGATTATTTTAGGGCCGTTTATCGGAGCTGTTTGCGCAGAGCTTATCGTACATCAAAAAGATGTAAAATCAGCGTTTAAAATTGGGCTAGGCTCATTGATCGGCTTTTTAACGGGGGTCATTGCAAAGGGAATTATTCAGCTTTTAATGATCGGATATTTTTTATGGACTGTCCTGTAAGAATTGCTGTCAGGAGGTTTAAGGGGGCAAAGTAACGGTTAAAGTGAAATATGTCTGCTGAAATAGCCAAATTGTGAGCTTTTTCATTGATTACACGGCGTTCTTTTGTTACATTGAATGAAGAAAGGCTCGCTGTGAAGCGGCATTTCAGTACATATATATTAAGGAGGAATTATCATGGCTTACGAACTTCCAGAATTACCTTATGCGTACGATGCTTTAGAACCGCATATCGACAAGGAAACTATGAATATTCACCATACGAAGCACCATAACACATACGTTACAAATTTAAACAAAGCGGTTGAAGGAAACACTGCTCTTGCAAACAAATCAGTTGAAGAGCTTGTTGCAGATCTAGATTCTGTTCCTGAAAACATCCGCACAGCAGTCCGCAACAATGGCGGCGGACACGCGAACCACAAATTATTCTGGACACTTTTATCTCCAAACGGCGGTGGCGAGCCAACTGGCGAGCTTGCTGAAGAGATCAACAGTGTATTTGGAAGCTTGGACAAATTCAAAGAACAATTCGCTGCAGCAGCAGCTGGACGTTTCGGTTCAGGCTGGGCATGGCTTGTTGTAAATAACGGCAAACTTGAAATCACAAGCACGCCAAACCAAGATTCTCCGCTTTCTGAAGGCAAAACGCCTATCCTAGGTCTTGATGTTTGGGAGCATGCTTACTACCTTAACTATCAAAACCGCCGTCCTGATTACATTTCAGCTTTCTGGAATGTGGTAAACTGGGACGAAGTTGCTCGTCTTTACAGCGCAGCAAAATAATAACGCAAAACAAGGCCCTCATAAAAGGGCCTTGTTTTTTTATGTCTTCTCTTTACATATCTCGGTTTCAGTGAGACAGACTAAGGGGTAGTAAAGGGGAGTCAGTAATGAGCAAACTAAAAAAGGTAATTGGAGATGTAAATGTAAATAAAGGATTACTTCTTCTGCTGACCGTTGGCGGTCTTTACTCGTTAGGAATTGCGCTTTCCAATACATTTGTGAATGTGTATCTCTGGAAGCAGTCAGGAAAATTTATTGATTTGGCGATATACAACTTATCGATTGTGACGATGCAGCCGATAACATTTTATTTAGCTGGCCGATTAGCCAAAAAAATAGACCGGGTTTTCATTCTTAGATTTGGAGTGATTTTTTTAGCAGCATTTTATTTAAGTGTGCTGCTGGCTGGAGAAACTGCAGCATCACGTCTTGTTCTCATCGGAGCGGTGCTCGGAGTAGGCTATGGATTTTACTGGCTCGCGTTTAATGTGCTCACCTTTGAAATAACAGAGCCTGATACGCGGGATTTTTTCAACGGCTTTATGGGCATCCTGTCCTCATCTGCAGGAATGATTGGTCCGATTGTTGCAGGATTTGTCATCTCAAGGCTTGAAAATAATACGGGTTACACTGTCATTTTCAGTCTCTCCCTCAGTTTATTTGCACTGGCTGTCGTGATGAGCTTCTTCCTAAAACGGAGAGAATCAAAGGGCCAATTTATGCTGAGTAAGGTATTTGGAGAACGCCACACTAATATGAACTGGCGGCGAATTACAAATGCGCATTTTTTTCAGGGCTTGAGAGAAGGGATTTTCGTCTTTTTAATCAGTGTTTTTGTGTTTATTGAGACAAACAGCGAACTGGCCCTCGGAACCTTTGGTCTCGTCAACTCTGCTGTTTCCTTTTTTGCCTATTATTTTGCTTCAAGGCTGATCAAGAAGAAGGCCCGTAAAAAATCAATTTTGCTGGGCGGCCTTATTCTCTATGGCGCGCTGTTTTTGATACTCTTTCATATGAGCTTTACGACATTATTGACGTACGGCGTGTTTATTGCGATCGGCTATCCTCTTTTGCTCGTGCCTTATGTATCGCTTACATATGATGTCATAGGACGGGCCAGACATGCCAGAAAAGCGAGAATTGAATATATCGTGCTGAGAGAAATGTTTTTAAACGCCGGCAGAATTGTTTCGATTTTATGCTTTCTCCTTATCGTGGCCCTTTTTAAAGAAGATATGGGTATACCGTTGTCGCTTGCCATCTTGGGCATCGGGCATCCGCTCATTTATTACTTTGTCAAGGATATTCGTTTTAAAGAGAAAGAAGAGGAAAATGAAACTATGGAAGAAGACGGCCACAAACGGGTGACTGAACCGAACCTTTTAAAAGGCGAAAGATAATTTTTTGGCAATAAGGGGTTATCTGTAGAAAAAAGTCGAAAAAACCTTTAAAATGAAAAATGGCACTCTTACGTGAGTGTCTTTTCTTTCTGTAAATAGAAAAAGGTGATGTTATGAGGAGAAATAAACAAAAAAAGCAAAATCATAAAGAGAAAAAGAAGTCGCTTCCGATCCGGCTGAATATTTTATTTTTGGCCGCTTTTGTTATATTCACCTGGATTATTGTGGAGCTTGGCATTAAGCAGATCGTTCAAGGCGATGATTACAAAAATCAAGCCAATCAGCAGGAACAAAGTGAAGTCAGCTCGGCGGTGCCGCGCGGGAAAATTTATGATCGGAATTTTAATGCCATTGTAACAAATAAGGCTTTAAATGCGATTACATACACCAGATCTAAATCTACAACGCAAGAACAGCGTTTGAAAATCGCAAAAAAGCTGGCGGATATGATTAAAGTCGATACAAAAAAAGTAACAGAACGGGATAAAAAAGATTATTGGATTTTGACTAGACCAAAAGAAGCGAAAAAGCTGATTACTTCTAAGGAAAGACAGCAAGTGGAAAATAAAAAATTATCAGATGATGATTTATACCAGCTCCAGCTAAAACGGATTACCGATAAGCAGCTGAATGAATTGACTGATAAAGACATGCAGATTCTCGCCATTAAAAGACAGATGGACTCCGGATATGCGTTAACGCCGCAATACATCAAAAATGAAGATGTATCAGCGAAAGAAATGGCAGTTGTAAGTGAACATTTAGATGAACTCCCGGGTGTTGATGTCACGTCAGACTGGGAACGTGAATATCCGTATAAAAATCTTCTCCGCTCAGTGCTCGGAAGTGTATCAAGCTCTGATGAAGGATTGCCATCCAACTTGCTCGACCATTATCTGTCGCTTGGCTACAGCCGAAATGACAGGGTCGGAAAAAGCTACTTAGAATATCAATACGAAAGCCTTTTGCAAGGCCAAAAAGCTAAGGTGGAAAATATCACAGATTCAAATGGCAATGTAACGGGAACAAAGACCGTTTCTGAAGGGAAAGCCGGTAAAGATCTCGTGCTTACGATTGACATTGACTTGCAAAAATCAGTTGAAAAAATCATTGAGAAAAACCTCAAGTCTGCTAAAGCAAGACCAAGTACTGAATTGTTAGACCGGGCATTTGTCGTCATGATGGACCCGAGAAACGGCGAAGTGCTGACGATGGCGGGTAAGCAGATTAAAACAGAAAACGGGAAATATAAAATTGATGATTACGCACTAGGGAATATGACGTCATCTTATGCTATGGGATCAGCTGTCAAAGGCGCAACTGTACTGACAGGTCTTCAAACCGGTGCCATCAATCTGAATACAGTTTTTCAGGATGAACCATTATATATTGGCCAGGATAAAAACGGCAAAAAATCGTGGACTACTTTGGGACCTGTTAATATTCAAAGAGCCTTAGAGCAGTCTTCAAACGTATTCATGTTTAAAACTGCAATCGCACTTGGAAAAGGTGAATATAAACCGCATCAAGCTTTACCGATTGATACGACGGCTTTTGATACGTTCCGGAATTATTTCAGTCAATTTGGACTTGGTGTAAAAACTGGGATTGACCTTCCAAATGAAATGACAGGCTATAAAGGAACAAGCAGATTGACGGGATTCTTGCTAGACTATGCTATCGGCCAATATGATACGTATACACCGCTCGAACTAGCACAATATGTATCAACAATCGCAAATGGTGGCTACCGCTTGAAACCTCAGCTTGTAAAAGAAGTAAGGGAACCTGATGCAGAAAAAGGAATCGGGGCGGTCGTACAATCTGTTCAGCCTGAAGTGCTGAATAAAGTGGACATGAAAAGCGATTATATTAAAGAGGTTCAAGCCGGGTTTAGACGAGTCGCGACTAAAGGAACTGCGGCAAGTCAATTTGCTTCAGCATCTTATAAACCTGCTGCTAAAACAGGAACAGCACAATCGTTCTATGACGGACCAAATAAATCAAAAACAGGTGAAAGTACTTATAATACAACACTTGTTGCTTATGCGCCTGCTGATAACCCTGAGGTTGCCATCTCTGTTGTAGTTCCTTGGGCTTATGTAGATTACAGCGCTAAATATACCATTACGAACGAAATCGGCAGAGAAGTATTGGATAAATATTTTGAGCTGAAATCGAAGCAGGACAAAGAAGATACTCAGCAAAAGAATAAAGACAAAATCGAAGAAAAAGCAGAAAACACCTCGTCTTCTGCTAACTAAACAGAAACGCCCACATCATGTGGGCGTTTTTTTATACAAAAAAATGCACGGATTTACAAAACCTTAACATTCGATTTAAACCTATTTTACATAGAACCTTTACTCTATACGTGTAGGACAAATTACACATTATACGCAGGGGGAATTCAGGAAATGAAAAAAAACAAATTGGTGCTTATGCTTCTGATGGCTGCTTTTATGATGATTGCAGCTGCATGCGGAAACGCAGGAGAAAGTGAAAAAACAAATAGCGGCTCTGCAAAAGGAGAAGAAAAGGCATCAGGTTCTTTAACCATTTCTGGTTCATCGGCCATGCAGCCATTAGTACTTGCAGCTGCAGAAAAATTTATGGAAGAAAACCCTGATGCTGATATACAGGTACAAGCAGGGGGGTCTGGAACAGGGCTTTCTCAAGTATCTGAAGGAGCTGTTCAAATCGGAAATTCAGATGTTTTCGCTGAAGAAAAAGAAGGTATCAACGCAAAAGCGCTTGTAGACCATCAAGTTGCAGTAGTCGGTATGGCAGCGGCTGTAAACCCTGATACAGGTGTAAAAGATATCTCAAAAGATGAATTGAAAAAAATCTTCACTGGCAAAATCAAAAACTGGAAAGAGCTTGGCGGAAAGGACCAAAAAATTACGCTTGTAAACCGTCCTGATTCTTCAGGTACACGTGCTACATTTGTAAAATACGCGCTTGACGGAGAAGAACCAGCAGAAGGCATTACTGAGGATTCTTCCAACACTGTGAAAAAAATTATTGCTGATACTCCGGGAGCGATTGGATATCTTGCATTCTCATATTTAACAGATGACAAGGTAACAGCTTTATCTATTGACGGTGTGAAGCCAGAAGCGAAAAACGTTACAACTGGAGAATATCCAATCTGGGCTTATCAGCATTCTTATACAAAAGGCGAAGCGAAAGATCTAGCGAAAGAATTTCTTGATTATCTAAAGAGTGAAGACATTCAAAAAAGCATTGTAACTGACCAAGGGTACATTCCGGTGACTGATATGAAAGTGACTCGCGATGCCAAAGGGAAGCAAAGCTGATCTAAATAAAAAGAGGAGTGCGGAGACTTCCGTTTCTCCTCTTAACACATTCATAGGAGTGTAAAACAATGATAAACAATAGAGAAAATATGTCTGTGAGCGAACGTTTAATCAGCTCAAGGCAAAATAGGCAATTGGATGAAGTTCGGGGAAGAATGATCGTGACAGCCTGCGCGCTTATAATGATAGCGGCATCTGTGGCGATCACCATTTTCCTCGGCATTAAGGGGCTGCAATCTTTTCTTGTAAATGGTGTAAGCCCAATTGAATTCTTAACGAGTCTGAATTGGAACCCAACAGATTCTGATCCGAAATACGGAGTGCTGCCTTTTATCTTTGGCTCATTTGCAGTAACGATTCTCTCCGCTCTCATTGCTGCGCCGCTCGGCATAGCAGGTGCGATCTTTATGACAGAAATTGCGCCGAATTGGGGGAAGAAAGTGCTGCAGCCGGTGATCGAATTATTGGTCGGCATCCCATCTGTTGTTTATGGATTCATAGGTCTTACAGTATTGGTGCCTTTTATTGCTCAGTTCAAAACGAGCGGAACAGGACACAGTTTATTGGCGGGAACGATTGTACTTTCTATTATGATTCTGCCGACGATTACATCTATCTCAGCTGATGCGATGGCATCACTTCCGAAAAGCTTAAGAGAAGGTTCTTACGCTCTCGGTGCGACAAGATGGCAGACCATTAGAAAAGTGCTCATTCCTGCAGCTTTTCCGACATTAATGACTGCCGTTGTCCTAGGTATGGCGCGTGCGTTTGGTGAGGCTCTGGCTGTCCAAATGGTCATTGGAAATACAAGAGTATTGCCTGAAAGTCTGTTTGACACCGCAGGAACATTGACAACCATTATTACGCTGAATATGGGCCATACCACATACGGAAGCGTTGAAAATAATACGCTGTGGTCAATGGGACTTGTTCTGCTGGTGATGTCATTCTTATTCATCCTGCTTATTCGCTACTTGTCATCTAGGAGGAAAGTGTAATGAACCGCAAATTAACAGATAAACTGGCGACTGGAATGTTCGGTTTATGCGCAGCCATTATCGCCGCGATTCTAGTCGGTCTGTTTTCCTATATTATTATTAACGGTGTTTCTCAGCTCAGCTTTGATTTTATTACGACAAAATCAAGCGCCATTGCCGCAGGAGGCGGGATACGAGACCAGCTGTTTAACTCCTTTTATATTCTGTTTATCACGATGCTGATTACCATCCCGCTCGGAGTGGGCGGCGGAGTGTTCATGGCGGAATACGCGCCTAACAACAAAGTGACAGATTTTATCAGAACGTGTATTGAGGTCCTTTCATCTCTTCCATCAATTGTCATTGGGATGTTCGGCTTACTGATGTTTGTTAACCTGACAGGCTGGGGATATACGATCATAGGCGGGGCGCTGGCATTAACGGTCTTTAATCTTCCTGTTATGGTGCGTGTGACAGAAGACGCGGTCCGTTCAGTCCCTAAAGATTTGAAGGAAGCATCGCTCGCTTTAGGTGTTTCTCGCTGGCATACCGTAAAAACCGTTTTAATACCAAGTGCGATCCCTTCCATCATCACAGGTGCCATTTTAGCGTCAGGAAGGGTGTTCGGGGAAGCGGCGGCTTTATTATTTACAGCAGGGCTTACAACGCCGCGCCTCAATTTTGCAGAGTGGAATCCGTTTTCTGAAACATCGCCGCTTAATATTTTCAGACCCGCTGAAACACTTGCGGTCCACATTTGGAACGTAAATACGCAAGGGATGATTCCGGATGCTGAAGCGATTGCCAACGGCGGTTCTGCAGTGCTGGTGATTTCAGTCCTAGTCTTCAATCTCGCGGCGAGATGGCTTGGAACAATAATCTATAAAAAGCTTACGGCAAATTAGACCGGAAAGAGGCGAAAACAATGTCTGAACAAATGGTAAAAGAAAAGCCTGAGAGTGCGGTTATGCTTCCTCAGCAGCAAAATGTGCTCGAGATGAAGGATCTGTCTATTTTCTACGGAAACAAACAGGCCGTTCGTCACGTGAATATGGAGATTGAAAAAAATGCGGTGACCGCTTTGATCGGGCCGTCAGGATGCGGCAAATCTACTTTTCTTAGAAATATTAACCGCATGAATGACTTAATTCCTTCTGCAAGAAGCGAAGGTGAAATTTTGTATGAAGGATTAAATATACTGGGAAGCAATATTAACGTTGTCAGCTTAAGAAGAGAAATCGGCATGGTCTTCCAAAAGCCGAATCCATTTCCAAAATCGATCTACCATAATATCACGCATGCATTAAAATATGCCGGAGAGCGGAACAAATCAGTGCTCGACGACATCGTGGAAGAAAGCTTAACAAAAGCGGCGCTCTGGGATGAAGTAAAGGACCGTTTGCATTCATCCGCACTTTCGTTATCAGGCGGTCAGCAGCAGCGTTTATGTATTGCCAGAACGCTCGCGATGAAGCCGGCCGTTCTGCTTCTTGATGAACCTGCTTCAGCGCTAGATCCGATTTCAAATGCGAAAATAGAAGAATTGATTACGGAATTGAAAAGCGAATACTCAATTATTATTGTCACTCACAATATGCAGCAGGCTCTGCGGGTGTCTGACCGGACGGCTTTCTTTTTAAACGGCGAGATCGTTGAATACGGACAGACCGAACAAATTTTCACAAGTCCGAAGCAGCAAAAAACAGAGGATTACATTAACGGGAAATTCGGATAGGAGGCTGGCAATGAGTATTGCTACCGAAGCTGTAAAGAAACAGGAAGTATATCAAGTCAACGGAATGAATTTATGGTATGGGGAAAACCATGCTTTGAAAAATATCAATTTGAGCATTAATCAAAACGAAGTCACGGCGATTATCGGGCCGTCAGGATGCGGCAAATCGACATTTATTAAAACATTGAATTTAATGATTCAAATGACGCCGAATGTAAAGCTTGCGGGTGAGCTGAACTATAATGGCAGCAACATTTTAAAGGATAAAGTCGATATCGTAGATCTACGCAAAAATATCGGCATGGTATTTCAGAAAGGAAACCCGTTTCCGCAATCAATTTTTGATAATGTTGCTTACGGACCGAGAGTTCACGGCATCAAAAATAAAAAGAAGCTGCAAGACATTGTAGAAAAGTCATTAAAAGACGTGGCGCTGTGGGATGAGGTGAAGGATCGTTTGCATTCATCTGCACTCTCATTATCAGGCGGCCAGCAGCAGCGTCTCTGTATCGCCAGAGCTCTTGCGACAAATCCTGATATTTTGCTGATGGATGAGCCGACATCTGCGCTAGATCCAATTTCGACGAGAAAAATTGAAGAGCTCATTCTTCAGCTGAAAAATAAATACACCATCGTTATCGTGACGCACAACATGCAGCAGGCAGCGAGGGTTTCTGATCAAACTGCATTTTTCTACATGGGTGAGCTTGTTGAATGCGACAATACAAATAAAATGTTCTCTCAGCCGAGAGATCAAAGAACACTCGATTATATTACAGGGAAATTCGGATAAAAAAAACAGGCTATTACATAGCCTGTTTTTTTTATCGTGTTAATGTTTTAACGATCTTTTTGAAGCTCATATCTGATTTAACTTTAAATTCTCCGGCACGAATCTCCTTGTGATACCCAGCGTCGATCACGTAGTCATTAAAGTCCTTAGCTGAAGAAATAATGCCTTCTTTTTCAAGAATAGCTGATACATCTGCGGTGCTCATGCCGTCTTTAATGATGAGCTTGTACGTTTTTACTTTGTTTTTCGAGTCTGAGCTGCTGTCATCGCTCAGAGATTTCTCTTTTGAGTCGAGAAGCTTTTGATATTCATCACGGTTAACAGAAACCATTTTTTTAGAATCGAGATAATTGTTCACGTCCTGCTCGGTTACTGTTTTTTGTTCTTTTACAGCAGCGGCTTGATCTTCATCTGTCAGATAAAAAACACTTGCGAGAACGGCTGTCGCTAATATGATACCGCCGGCAAATGCCTGAATGCCTCGTTTTGTCATACGAGCACCTTCTCATTATCTTTTATAATCATATTCACGTCTTCTACTGATACATGCTCAGCTTTAGCAATTGCTTCAGCTGACATGCCGTTATTATATTTAGAAAGTATTTGTTTGGCGATCTTTTGATTGATGCCGCTGTTCTTTGCTTTGCGGATCACAAGGTTTGTTTCAAGTAATTCTTCCTCAAGCACTGTCATTTTCTTTTTGAGCTTATAAATTTCCTGCATAGCAGAAAGCTGCAATGTTTCAAGCTCCTGCTCGACATCTTTCATCGGATCTCGTTGAGAATATGAGAATGCAATTAGCGCTATACTGACGATAAACAACGCAATAATAGCAATTTCCACGTTTCATCACCTTCTATTCTTTTTTTATCCTTCTTTTTTATACCATAAAACAAGTGGATTCTAAAGGAATTCGCGAAAAAAACGAGTTTTTGTCGAGAAATCTTTCTTTTCTTCCTTTATGGGTAATGGTTTAATAGGATCACCGAGCCAATGGAAGGAAAGGAGAATGTGAGAAGCCTATGGACAAACACTCATTTCCCCATAACATTCGAAGCGGGATTCCTTTTTTTAGGGACATATTCGACATGAACATCCAAAACTCTTACACATTGACAGTCCGATGGAATCTTTCAGTTGAGACGATGAAACTGGCGGAAACCGTGCTTTTCGAAAAAACGCCGGACATGATAAAAGAAATCCGTATTTTCGTGAAAAGAAACGGTATAGAAGCTGTCAGGACGAAACGCATAAAACGGGGCAAAGGGAAATGGATCATTGTTCAGGTGCCTGGTAATGCTTTATATCGCGCAGAATGCAGAATACTGAATTCAATGAATGTTTCTCTCAAACTAGCTGAAACAGAGGACATCTTTCTTGCAGAAAACGGTGTCAGCGACATAAACAGTTTCCGCAATGCAGAAATACATACCAGGTGGGAGGAGCAATTTTCTGCTTATACCTGCTATCGCACTGAGGGAAAAGGGAAATGAACATCCTTATGCTTTCATTCGAGCATCCTAATAAACCGAAAAGCGGGCTTGGTGTTCATTTGAGCCGTCTTATTTCTTATTTAAATCCGCATATCAAAATAACGGTATGCGTTCCAAGCGGTAAGCTATGTTCCAATGCGAATGTTGAAGACTTTATAGCTGATGTCAATGTCAGAATGGTTCAACAAGTGTTGTCATGCAATGAACGCTTTGATCTGATTCATGCCCATGATGACATGACGGCTCCTGCCGCTCATTATTTGAAAAAGCAGCTTGGCATTCCGCTTGCTGCAACGATCCACGGGCTTGAAAGCAGAAGGAAGCGTGCATGCAAAGAAACGCCTCATCCGTACAGGCTGCTGACGGAGAGGCTCCTCCTTGAAATTTCCGACGAACTGATTGTGTTAAGCAGTTTTATGAAGAGATCGATGAATAAGGCGTATCCGTTTCGTGAAAAAATAACCGTCATCCCAAGCCCTCTGTCTCTGCAGGCAAAAAGTGGCCTAGCTGAAAGGATTATTCATAAAAGATACTTGTTTTCGTTTGGAAGGTTTGTTCCGGAAAAAGGGTTTTCACAGCTGTTGAAGGTATTTTCTATTCTGAACAAATGCCGGCCTGACCTTCAGTTGGTGCTAGCTGGACAAGGGCCGTTTCTGGCTGCCTATAAGAAACTGGCTGAGCAATTGAGCATAAAGGAAAGTGTAATGTTTTATCCTTTTTTAAATAGAAGAGAGATCGTGACGTTACTGTCTCAATGTGAAATGGCTGTTTTCCCAAGCTTTTATGAACCCTTTGGGCTCGCTGCACAAGAAAGCATGGAACAAGGCGTGCTGACAGCTGTTTCACAGTCGGGCGGTTTTTGTGACTTTGCCGTTCATGACAAAACTGCAATTGCTGCTGATTTTTCGCAAGAACGGGAAGCGGCTGATAGGCTTCACAACATATTAATAGATGAAGAAAAGGCCCGCCGGATAAAAGAAGCGGGCAGAGAACAGGTGATGAAACTGCATCATCCACGGATCATCCAAGCATCATATTTGCAGCTTTATCAGCGTCTATCCAATAATTCATCATTTCATTGAAAAACATCCTAGCATTCCGTGCATTATAGTGGTATTATATATAAGTCTGAATAAGTAAATGATATTTAGTTTGGAGGGAAAACAATGCGCGTTAATATTACTTTGGCTTGCACAGAATGTGGTGAGCGTAACTATATTTCTAAAAAGAACAAACGCAACAATCCAGACCGCGTTGAATTTAAAAAATATTGCCCACGTGATAAAAAATCTACGTTACACCGTGAAACAAAATAACAGCATAGCTGTTTGAGGTGTAAGAAAAAAGCCAGAGCTTTGAAAAAGGTTCTGGCTTTTTTCTATTCCGAGGGGGATGGAAATGAAATCACAATTAAGAAAAAAAACAATAGAAACGTTATCAGCGATATCGAGTGAAGAACTGTCTAAGAAAACTGCGCGTATCAACAAGCATTTATTTTCACTCCAAGAGTGGCAAAATGCCAGCACCATAGCCGTCACCATTTCAAGAGGGCTGGAGGTACCGACACGGCCGATCATCGAAAAAGCCTGGGGCGAAGGGAAAGAAGTTTGTATTCCAAAGTGTGATCCCGACACGAAAAGAATGCAGCTCCGCACTTTCCAAGCGGATGATCAGCTTGAAACGGTTTACGCCGGACTTCAGGAGCCAATGATTGAGAAAACGAATGAAGTGATCCAATCACAGATTGATTTGATGATCGTGCCTGGCGTATGTTTCGATGTCAACGGCTATAGGATTGGCTTTGGCGGCGGTTATTATGATCGTTATTTAAGTGATTATAAAGGGAACACAGTTTCTTTGCTTTTAGAATGCCAGCTGTATGATCACGTGCCGCATCTGTCACATGATATCCCGGTTCAAATGCTGGTTACTGAGGATCGAATCATTTCTTGCTTTTCATAGCTTTCTCGTCCCTCCGTCAAGAATAAATAAGAAAGAATAACAAACCCTAATGGCAGGAGGGATATAATGAAAAAATTTATGATCTATGCCATTTGTGCTGTTTCTGCCGTGATGTTTTACCAAAACCGTTACCGTCTCATGAATACCGTGCTCAGCCAGCCCGGGATCAGACGGTCCTTTATTCATCTTTTTTTAAGAATCCCGTTTATCCGCAATAAGTTTATACAGCAAGCTTTTTAAAAATCCCGTTTTCACGGGATTTTTTGCTTTTAGTAGGCGTCAAGAGCACCAGCTGTTATAATGAAAAAAAACCATTGGAGCGGTAAACATGTATTTGTTGGAGTATACATATTGGAAGGTCGCGGCGCATTTAGTAAGAAGAGGGTATGGCGTCATACAATCCGGTGAATCTGATGAAATATGGCTGGAAGCACCGGACAAATCCTCTCATGATCTGATTCGCCTCTTAAAACAGAATATTGATTTTCGCCAAGAAATTGCAAGGGACATAGAAGTGCAGGCGGAGCGAGTAGAGCATGTCAGAAAGTCTATCGGCCAGCGGCATTTGAAGCTGCTGAATGTGCTGATTTCAGCGGAAGCCCCTGTCGATGACTGGGAGGAAATCGCTGAAAAGCCTTTTGAAAAGGGACAGGTATCCGTTGAAACGGCACTTGTGACTGGCACTTCGCTTCATGAAGATCTGCAGGCAGTTTTTCCCTCACTTGATGCTGTTGAATGGACGGAAGACCGAGACTCATTGGAACACGCGCAAATGGCGAAAGAACGCTTTTTTTCACTAGTGCAGAAACAAGAGGAACAGCGAAAAAAAGAAGCGGCGTTTTTCCAGAACGGAAAACCGATCTTTACATATTTGTTCATCGCGTTGCAGCTCGTGATGTTTTTCCTGCTCGAAATAAACGGAGGCAGCACCAATACGGAGACGCTTGTTGCTTTCGGTGCTAAGGAAAACGGCCTGATTGCAGCCGGAGAATGGTGGCGCCTGCTGACGCCGATTGTGCTTCACATCGGCCTTGCGCATTTAGCCTTTAACACGCTGGCTTTATGGTCGGTTGGAACCGCTGTTGAACGCATGTATGGATCAGGCAGATTTTTGCTGATTTATTTGGCGGCGGGTATCACGGGATCGATCGCCAGCTTCGTGTTCAGTCCGTATCCGTCAGCCGGTGCTTCAGGCGCCATATTCGGATGCTTAGGCGCATTGCTGTATGTAGCTGTGTCAAACCGAAAAATGTTTCTAAAAACGATAGGCACAAATATTATTGTTATTATCCTGATAAATCTGGGTTTTGGCTTTGCGGTCTCAAATATTGATAATTCGGGGCATATTGGCGGCTTGGCCGGCGGTTTTCTTGCTGCGGCAGCACTGGGTTTGCCAAAAGCAAAAGACTGGGGCAAAAAACTGGTGTCAGCGATTCTGCTGGCTGCCCTGGCCGGCGGGTTTCTCTCTTACGGATTGCATTCACCGTCCCACCAGGAGACAGCGCTGATCCGGCAGGCAAATGAGCTTTACCAGGAAGGGAAATATAAAGAAGTAACCGAATTGCTGAACGGTGAAGCAGAGCAGAAAGACGCTTCAGCTGATCTTCTGAAAATCCTGGCCGTTTCTGATATTCAAATCAGTGAATATGATCAGGCGATTTCTCTTTTGGAAAGAGCTGTGCAAAAAGAGCCTAAAGACCATGCGTCCTATTACTATTTGGCATTGCTGTATGCGGAAAAAAATGAACTTGGTCAAGCTGACGAGGCAATCAGGACCGCTGTAAAGCTGAAGCCGAAGGAGAAGCGTTACATAGAACTGCAGCAGCAAATTGAAAATAATAAAAATAAATGACTGGATGAGAAAACGTTGAATTTGCCAAGGAATGAATCCCGGGTATTTTTGTCAGCGTTTTCTTCTTGACTGGCCGGTTCTTTATGACTACGCTATTTATAGTTAAGATCAAGAATGGTGAGGAATATGAATACATTTTATGATGTACAGCAGCTGTTAAAAACTTTTGGACACATTGTTTACTTTGGTGACAGAGAGCTTGAAATTGAGTTTATGCTTGATGAATTAAAGGAACTATATATAAATCATATGATTGAGAAGGAGCAGTGGGCTAAAGCGGCAGCTGTCCTTCATAAAGAGCTGGAACAAACAAAAAAACGGAAGAGATTTACGTAAAGGTTAAGGTGATAAAAATGGATGAGATATGGTTTGCGGGAATCGATCTTGGAGGAACGACGATAAAACTCGCATTTATTAATCAATATGGAGAGATTCAGCATAAATGGGAAGTGCCGACCGATAAGTCCGGTGACACCATTACCGTGACAATAGCAAAAGCGATTGACAGCAAGCTGGATGAGCTTCATAAACCGAAGCACATCGTCAAATATATAGGAATGGGCGCACCGGGGCCAGTAGATATGGCAACTGGGGTCGTTTATGAAACGGTAAATCTGGGCTGGAAAAACTATGCTTTAAAAAATCATCTGGAAACGGAAACAGGCATCCCTGCGGTTATAGAAAATGATGCGAATATTGCCGCGCTCGGAGAAATGTGGAAGGGTGCGGGTGATGGCGCAAAAGACGTCATTCTCGTTACTCTAGGCACAGGAGTTGGCGGCGGTATTATTGTGAATGGGGAGATTGTGCACGGGATAAATGGCGCTGGCGGAGAAATCGGCCATATTTGCAGCATCCCTGAAGGCGGGGCGCCGTGCAACTGCGGTAAAACAGGCTGTATTGAAACCATCGCGTCAGCAACTGGCATTGTTAGAATTGCAAAAGAGAAAATTGCAAAAGCTAAAAAGCCGACTCAATTAAAAGCATCTGATCATTTAACGGCACGAGATGTATTTGAAGCAGCAAATGAAAATGATGAATTAGCTCTTGAAGTTGTCGATTATGTAGCTAAGCATCTCGGCCTGGTGCTTGGCAATCTGGCCAGCTCGCTTAATCCGTCAAAAATTGTTCTCGGCGGCGGCGTTTCAAGAGCCGGAGAATTGCTGAGATCCAAAGTCGAGAAAACATTCCGTATATGTGCCTTTCCGCGCGCTGCGGAAGCGGCTGATATATCTATTGCGGCGCTTGGAAATGATGCGGGCGTTATCGGAGGGGCTTGGATTGCTAAGAATGAATGGCTGAAACACCAAAATTGTTAAATTTGTGAAAATGAAATTGATTTTTTGTTATGTTCAGGTTAAGATTTAATTTGATGTGTTGATGAGAATGTTGTGAATAGACTGATTTATTTGAGCGTGCTTGCATAGGAGGTTGAAATGCGAAAAACGTTTTTTTCGATGATTTCATTTATGCTGATTGCCATTTTAATGATGTGGCTGAAAACGTATGTTGTTTACAAAACCAGTTTTCATATTAAAATTGACAATCTTACGCAGGAATTTATTCTGTTTATCAACCCATTGAGCTTTTTGTTGCTTATTTTTGGCTTCAGCCTGTTTTTAAAGGGAAGAAACAGAAATCGTTACATTATTGCCATGAGTTGTATTGTCACATTTGTTTTGCTGGCGAATATGGTTTTTTATCGTTTTTACAATGATTTCCTAACGATTCCGGTTCTTTTTCAAACAAGCAATATGGGCGATCTGGGAAGCAGCATCGGAACGCTTCTTGAGCCGACAGACCTCCTATTGGCTGTAGATATCGTGATTTTAATATGGCTTTATATGCGTCAAAAAGCCTTTCAATCAGACATCCCCTCCACGAAAAATGAACGGGCGGCATATTTTTTGTTTGTGGCTTCCGTTTATTTTTTCAACTTAGGTCTGTCTGAGGCAGAACGGCCGCAGTTATTGACACGCTCATTTGACAGAGAAATGCTCGTTAAAAATATCAGCCTTTTTAATTTTCATATTTATGACGGAGTACTTCAGTCGAAGCAATCCGCACAAAGAGCGCTGGCTGACAGCAACAGCCTGACGGAAATTGAAAACTATGTCACAGCCAATGCGAAAGATGCCAATAAGAACTTATTTGGCGCCGCAAAAGGCAGAAACGTCATACTCGTATCTCTGGAGTCGACACAAAGCTTTGTGATCAATGAAAAGGTGAACGGAAAAGAAATCACCCCGTTTTTGAATGATTTTATAAAAGAAAGCTATAACTTTAGTAATGTTTACCACCAAACCGGGCAGGGGAAAACCTCTGATTCTGAATTTATCGTTGACAATTCACTTTATCCGCTTGGACGAGGCGCTGTGTTCTTTACAAATGCGGGCAATCAATACATGGCCGCCCCGGAGATACTCAAAAATAACGGATATTATTCAGCGGTGCTCCATGCCAATAATAAAAGCTTTTGGAATCGCGACTTAATGTACGATTCATTTGGGTATGATTCATTTTTTGATATTGAATCGTATGATGTCAATGACGATAATTCAGTCGGCTGGGGGCTGAAGGATAAAGAATTTTTTGAACAGTCTTCAGAGCTGATGAAAAACCTGCCTCAGCCGTTTTACTCCAGGCTGATCACACTCACGAACCACTTTCCGTTTGACCTTGATGAAGAGGACAAATTGATTGAGGAATATGATTCAAGCAGCCAAACGTTAAACAAGTATTTCCCAACTGTTCGCTATCAGGATGAGGCGCTGAAACGATTTATCAAAAAGCTGAAGGAAGACGGGTTATATGATAACTCCATTATTGTTTTATACGGTGACCATTACGGGATATCGGAAAACCATAATGAAGCGATGGGGCAGTTTTTAGGGAAAGAAATTACACCATTTGAAGAAGTGCAGCTCCAAAAAGTGCCGTTTGTCGTTCACATTCCTGGAATTACAGACAAGAAGCCGAAAACGATTGATAAGGTAGGCGGACAAATCGATATCCGGCCGACGCTGATGAATCTGTTAGGTATTGATACAAAGAACTTCATTCAATTCGGCAACGATCTGCTTTCTGACGACAAACTGGACTTTACAGTGCTGCGGGACGGAAGCTTTATCACAGACCAGATCGTGTATACTGACGGTCTATGTTATGACAAAGCGACTGGAAAGCCTTTGAAAGAGGCAAAACAATGTGAAACATTTGCAGATAAAGCGAAACAGGAGCTTTCACTTTCCGATGAAATCATTTACGGAGATTTGTTACGATTTTATGATCAGGAAAGACTGGACAATTCGTCAAAAAGAAAAGAAAAACAAATTCTTGATCAGGCCTCATGATCACAAAGTCTCCCGTATCAAAAAATGCGGGAGGCTTTCTTTTTTAAAAAACGCCGTCATATAGTAACAAAAAGGGGGATGATGATGGCGTTTATTACGATAAAACCTGAGATCAAATACAATTTGGCTTTATTGGCAAGAGAACTGAAGATAGATGAGACATTGCTTAGAAGTGCCAATCAAACAGCACAGAAACATCAATTGTACTGTCCGGGTTATAAGATTGAAGAAAGTACTGATAAGGAGCTTCAATCCATTCAGGAAGTAAAGCGCTTTTTACACCCGCTGCAGCTGCAGCCTGCTGATGACTGGCTGGAGCAAGAAAAAATCTATGACTTTCTAGCTGCCGAAGAGGAAATTAAAAAAATAATCAATGTGTTTCCGTTTGTTTCGTGCCGGGAAATCGGACGTTCCGTTTTGGGCAGGCCGATCTGGGAGCTGGCAGTTGGGGGAGAGCATACCTCCAAAAAAGTTCACATGAATGCATCGTTTCATGCAAATGAGTGGATTACCACGTCTGTATTGCTGAAGTGGCTGAAGGAATATTGCCTTTCTTTATGTCATAATACGAATTTCTTTGGTTTTACTCCTTTGGAGCTGTTCAGCCGAACCTCTCTGTCTCTTGTTCCTCTTGTGAATCCGGATGGCGTTGATCTTGTCTTACACGGATCAGCGGGCATGGGAGACAGGAGAGATGAACTTGATAGACTAAACTGCCATCGTCCGAATTTTAATGAATGGAAAGCAAATATTAACGGCGTTGATTTAAATAAACAATTCCCGTCTTTATGGGAAATTGAAAAATACCGCAAACCAAAAACGCCCAGCTACCGAGATTTTCCCGGAACTTCTCCGCTCACAGAGCCGGAATCCATTGCGATGCAGCAGCTGATAACAGCGGATCCGCCTGACAGGCTGGTGGCCCTTCACACTCAAGGAGAAGAAATCTATTGGGGATATAAAGGCCTTGAGCCCGAAGAATCGGCTGCTGTAATAAAGGATTTTGAGACGATAAGCGGAAACATTTATAAAGGAGTCAAGGATATTGACAGCTATGCGGGATTCCGCGACTGGTTTATTCATCACTATTTTAAGGAAGGTTATACGGTGGAGCTTGGAAAAGGTCAAAATCCCTTGCCGTTTGAGCAGTTTTCACATATTTACAAGGCGACAAGCGGGATCTTATGGAGGTCGTTATTTTTTCCTGAATAACTGAAACTTTTTCTTTTTCGTGCCGTATCAAATATGGGACAATAAATATGATCGGAGGGGGAGGCTGATGAGATCAGTTTGTTTGATTCTGCTGTCAGCATTGCTAGTTTGTTTATCGGCATGCGAACCATCTCATCAGCAGCAAAAACAGGCAGCGACGGCAAAAAGTGAGGAAAAAGAGATTGTTCCGCTGCCAGCAGGAAAAGCGGACGGAGCGGAAGGCTGGCTCAATAACAACACCATTCTGTATACAGCCTCAGATCCGACAAAAACAGAGCTTCTTGCATATCAAATCTTTAATGGCAAAACGAAAAAGCTCTATCAGACGGATGGTCAAATCGTTGATGTTCAAATCAATCCCAAGAAACAGATGATTCTGCTGCAGATCACGCATAGCCAACAGACAGCAGTAGTTTTGCTGAATCAAAAAGGGGAGAAGCTGTACCAGAAAGAATACGAAACGTACGAGCTGGAGGCAGCATGGAATCAGTATGATCCGTATCAAATGATGGTCACGGTATTCACTGAAAACTGGGACTTCAATACATATCACGTGGATGCCAAAAAAGACAAGTCTGCTTTAAGTCGAATACAGGTACCGTTTGTCCATTGGGCCTCAAAAGACACATTTGACTATCTAAAAGAGGGAAGAAACGATAAAGAAGGCCCTTTGTATACGTATGATATTGCTTCTGAAAAGGAGAAAAAGCTGGAGGAGGATGTCCTTTACTTTGATTCTTTTCATAATATGAGCTTTACCGTCAAAGCAGATTCCGGAGAGAACGGCTTGTATAAATTTACATCACCGCAATTGAATGGTGAAGCAGTTACAGCAGAATGGCCGCTCCAAACCAAATATACAAGTCTGGCTCCGATGGAGTATGATTATGATGAGGCTGGCGGTCTGTTTTACACGTTTAAAGAAAGCGGGGACGCATATAAGCTGTCAGCGATCGATATGAAATCGGGAAAGGCGCAGGATATTCTTACTTTGCCTGAAATGGAGCCGATCCAAGTATCCCCGAACGGAAAATATGCGTTGTACGGTTTTCATTTTGAGCGCATAATTTCATTAATATCACATGAAATGAAGCCAATCATCATTGATAAAAAGGAGATGGAATAATTAATGGCTATCGCAGATGTAACCATTATCCCAATCGGAACAGAAACACCTAGTGTGAGCGCCTACGTGGCGGATGTGCAGAAAATTTTAGAGGGCTACAAGGCAGAAGGGAAAATCAAATATCAGCTGACACCAATGAACACACTGATTGAAGGCGAACTCAGCGACCTTTTTACTGTGATTCAGGCGATTCACGAAGCGCCGTTCCAAAAAGGGCTTCACAGAGTGGCGACCAACATTCGCATCGATGACAGACGGGACAAAAAAACGACGCTTGAAAGTAAAATAGAAAGCGTGAATAAACATTTACAGCAATAAAAAATAAACCTGTATCCCATTGGATACAGGTTTTAATGTGCAGTAGGATAACCGCTGTTTATCACCGTCATCACTGTAAACCAGCCAAACACACACAAGGTGGCTCCGGCTAATAAAAATCCAAGTATATTTTTGTTTTTCACAGAACGCAAGACTCCCCATAAAGCGAAAAGAGCGACAAGGCCGAAAATCACGACAAGTAACATTACGCAGCCCCCTTTACATTGAAAAACCTGCAATTCTTTCCATTTTTATTCTACCCGTTTTCAGTGTGTTTGTCGATAGCGTTTTCATAGCGATTGTTTGAATCTTTTTTCAAAAACCCTCATAATAGGAGCATAAAAAGGAAAGAGGTGAGAAAAGTGAAATGGAGAAGAATGCCTGTAGGACCGATTCAAGCGAATGCATATTTTTTAATCAGTGATGATCAATGCCTGATTTTTGATCCGGGCGGCGAAGGAGATAAAATCAACCAATACATAAAAGAAAAAGGATTAACGCCTTTAGCCATTTTACTGACACACGCCCATTTTGATCATATTGGGGCGCTGGATGACGTGAGAGACAGATGGGATATTCCTGTCTATCTGCATCAAAATGAAAAGAATTGGCTTACAGATGCCTCATTAAACGGCTCAGGAATGCTGAGAGGGATAGAAGTGACAGCTAAGCCGGCAGATCATTTGATTGAAGGGGACGGTGAGCTGAATATTGGGCCTTTCCATCTGGAGACGCTATTTACACCGGGACATTCCCCGGGAAGCGTTTCATATTACGTGAAGGATGCCGACCTGGTGATTTCCGGTGATGTCCTGTTTCAAGGCGGGATAGGCCGTACAGATTTACATGGAGGCGACCAAGAAACGCTGCTGACGTCTATCCATGAAAAATTGCTTACGCTGCCGGAGCACACATTGGTGTTAAGCGGACATGGCCCTGAAACTGACGTGCAGACTGAGCAGGATCAAAATCCGTTTTTAAATGGTTTTTCATTATAGAAAAAGAGACAAACCGATGAGGTTTGTCTCTTTTTGCCTTTAATGTCCTCCGCCGCCTGGTACCATAATAAAAATGGAATAGTATGTGAAGCCGGCAAAGAAGATGGTTAAATAAGCGCCAAAGATATAAATGTACATCCGTTCTGTTAAATTCAAATACGATAGAAACACAAATAAGATCGTCTGTCCAAAAAATAAAAGGGAAGCATCTTTCATATCACCTAAATAAAACATGACTGCAAATATTCCCGTCCAAAATCCTAACACCCGGAACATGCGATTCATTTTTTATCCCCTCCCGAGAGTCCCTCTGATTGTTATTATAATAGATCACGGACAAAAATGTAAACATTTTCATTATTAATATAAAAAATGGTATTTAACCCTTTGATTGCGTTTTCTATTATATGTGCGGTTTTTTAGAAATAACCCGAAAAAAAGTTCAATAAATGGTTTAAAGAAAAATTGTTACGGGTAGTTATTCTACAAAGAGATGGTTAACTGGAGGAGGAAAAAACATAATGGAACAATTAACTTTTTACTCATACCCAAGCTGCACGTCATGCCGAAAAACAAAACATTGGCTCAAAGCGCACCAGATTGAATTTAACGAACGGCACTTATTCAGAGAAACTCCAACGATGGATGAATTAAAGTATATTTTATCTTTAACGACAGAAGGAATTGACGAAATTTTAGCAACAAGAAGCCAAACCTTCAAAAATTTAAATTTAAACATTGAAGATATGACTGTAAACGAAGTGCTGGAACTTTTAATTGAGAAACCGAAGCTTTTGCGCCGTCCGATTCTCGTGGACAACAGGAAGCTTGTTATCGGATACAATCCGGGAGAACTGTTAAAGTTATCGAAAAAGAAAACGGTTCATCAATCTGCATGATGAAAAACCGAAGATCCGCTGATTTGCTTGAATCAGCTTATCTTCGGTTTTTCACGGTTCAGAAACTGGGCTAGCTGGATTCGAACCAACGATCACGGAGTCAAAGTCCATTGCCTTACCGCTTGGCTATAGCCCATTGAATATAAAAATAGTATGTGTAACGTGAGACAAGTTATACATATCAATCATACACTTTTTGAAAGATAAACTTCACAGGAGGTAACCGATTGAAATGAAAGCTCTAGAACAGTATTTAACAGAGCACAAAGAAGACATTACACTCCAATGGCTGGAAACATGCACGTTAAAAGGAAGTTTGCTGTATTCTGCAAAAGATCAGCAAAAATTAGAACGAAAATTAAAAGAGCAGCATGAATCATTGGTAGCCATTGTAGCAAAATCCATTAGAAAAGAAGAGGTGAAGGATCAGCTTAACCAATGGTCACTTCAATGTGCCAGAGACCGTGCTGTTCATGAAGTGACCGTGACGGAAAGTGTCAGTCAGTTTAACGCTTTCAGGCACATCATGTGGCAATGGATTCAAGACTTCAGCGAAGCCGCTTCTTCCCAAGAAATCGGCATTCAGGAGATATTTGAGTGGAGCAAGATTTTGAATCAAACGATTGATGAGATTATCGAGGTATTTACAGAAGAATATCATCAGGTCACGGTGATCCAATTAAATGCGCAAAAAGAAATGATCAATGAATTGAGCGCACCGATTATGCCGATTTCTAAAGAGATTGGGATTCTTCCCCTTGTTGGTGAAATTGACACGTACAGAGCGAGAACCATTTTGGAATCCGTTTTGGCCCAATGCTCGGCGTTAAAGCTTTCATATTTATTTTTAGATATATCCGGTGTTCCCATCGTCGATACGATGGTTGCCTATCAAATCTTTAAAGTGATTGACAGCACCAAACTGCTGGGCATTGAGACGATTATTTCAGGAATCAGGCCTGAAATCGCCCAGACTGTTGTGAAGCTCGGATTAGATTTTTCGAATGTGAAAACAGAGCAAAGTCTTGCTAAAGCTTTAGCCAACAAAGGATTTAAGATAGAAGAATCTTAAGATGTCCCTTAAGGGATGTATTTTTTTGAAGCACGTTCAACAATGAAGAGAAGCAACAGCTGAACAGCCTGTGCTAGGGCTATTCAGCTTTTTTTACTTCGATAAACAAAATATGGTGACTGTCGATGTCTTTTACCTTGAATGAGTAGCCGTCATATTCAATGACACTTTCAGGCTCGGCGTCTATGTTTTGTGTGAGAAACCAGCCTCCGAGCGTATCGACTTCAGCATCTGATAAATCAGTTCCAAGCAGGTTATTCACGTCACTGATTAATAACTTCGCATTTAATAAATAATGATCTTTTCCCAGCTCACGAACATGAGGCACTTCATCTGCATCAAATTCATCGCGTATTTCTCCTACAATTTCTTCAATAATATCCTCGACGGTGATCAATCCTGAAGTTCCGCCATACTCATCAATAAGAATCGCCATATGAGTGCGTTCCTTTTGCATTTTGATGAGTAATTTGTAAATCGGAATGGTCTCAATGACATGAATGACGGGCTGTATGAAGGGTTCAATTTTGTGCTTCTGAAAAGAAAAATCTTTCGTCAGCAATGAAAACAGCACTTCTTTCATATTGATCACGCCGATGACGTTATCTTTATCTTCTTTTACAACCGGGTAACGGGTATATTTGGTCTGCTTAACCGTTTCCCGCATGCTTGGAATCGAGTCATCCTCAATAGACAAACTGACCATTTCGTTTCGCGGGACCATGATCTCCTTTGCCATTCGTTTATCAAATGTAAAGATATTATTCATATATTTTAATTCGCTTTTTCTGATTTCTCCGCTTTTATAGCTTTCGGTCAACAGTACTCTAAGCTCTTCCTCCGTATAAGCCAGTTCATGCTCTGATGCCGGCTTCAGCCCAAAAAGTCCTGTGATCATTCTGGCAGACTGGTTAAGGAGCCAAATGAACGGAAACATGATTTTATAAAACCAGATTAATGGTTTCGCGAGCATCAGCGTAATGCTTTCTGCTTTTTGAATCGCGAAGCTCTTCGGTGCCAGTTCCCCGATGACGACATTTAAATACGTTACCACTAAAAAGGCGATAATAAGGGAAAGAAGATGGGTAAGCGACTCGTTTAAACCTGCCTTATGAAAGAGCGGACGAAGCAGAGTCTGTACAGTCGGTTCACCCAGCCAGCCGAGTCCTAAAGCTGCGACCGTGATGCCCAGCTGGCAGGCTGATAAATATTCGTCAAGATGTGTGACCACATGTTTTGCCGCTTTAGCGCCTTTTTTGCCTTTTGCAACAAGCTGATCAATTCTGGATCGCCTGACTTTTACGATCGAAAATTCTACGGCGACAAAAAATCCCGTTAACAAAATTAAAAACGCGACTGCTAATAAATTGATAAATTCCAAAATAAACTGCCTTCTCCAAGGAAGGCATGCACCTCCCTTTCCGATGTCTTTCTACATTCCATACCACCGGCAAAAGCTCACAAAACATGTGATGAAGTGCCTAAATGGTTTAGGAATGCTTCTCCTTGGGCAATTAAAGAACAAAAGAATAAAAGTCTGGAGGATCGTAACATGAAAGTACATACAGGTGGGGATTGGTTTTGGTACCAAATGGGGCCTCAGGAAAGAGATAAGGCAAGAGATCTGATCCATTTTTCTCATTGGCCGCAATGTGAAAAGTGGTTTGAAAATAATCATCATATTAACTTTTTGCGCGTGGATACAACAGAAGCTGAGAATGAAGCGGTATTTGGCTCGATCGTATATGATCAGGGGCTTGGCGAGGAAAAAGACCATACCGTTTTTCATTTCTATATTACTAGGCAATATTTTTTCACAATTAACTTTGATTTTGCGATTTTGGAGGGGATTAAGGGAAAACAAGTTGTCCAGCAAATGGAGAGAGCGGATAGTACCATGGAGGGATTTTTGATCCTTCTCGGCGAGTTAATGAATGCGTATCTAATCGGTGTAGATGAATTTGAAGTAAAGCTGAGAAAGCTCAGATGGCAAATCAAAGACGACAATAGCAAAAGCATTTTAAACCGTGTTCATCTCCTGCACCATGAGCTGATGGTCTGGAAAAACTTAATCCTAAGCGCTAAAAAAATTGAAATGGCATTGAAAGAAACCTTTTTGCTCCAAAATGATAGTAAAAAGGTTTATCAGCGGATACAACTCAAAATTGACAGGGGGTTTACATACATCAGCGAATTTGAAGGGGAGCTTAATAGTCTGTTGCATTCAGAGGAAGTCATTACCTCTCACAGGGGAAATGAAATATTCAAAGCGCTGACCATTTTCACGACGCTTTTTACGCCGGTTACAGCACTCGGTGCCCTCTGGGGGATGAACTTTTCCGTGATGCCTGAGCTGAATTGGAAATACGGTTATGTCTTTTCTCTCTTATTGATTATCACTTCTACAGTCTTAATCTACCTATATTTGAAGAAGAAAGGCTGGACGGGAGATATGCTGCAGGAACGGAAGGATAAAAAGAAATCTCGAAAACGGCGGATCCTGTAGAATGTTTCATTTTTTGTGCAGCGGATAAAGAATAAATAGAACACGGTAAAGGAGGAATTGAAATGAAAGTAAGAGATATCATGACTGCGAATGTAGAATGCTGTGAGCCAACCGCATCAGTCACTGAACTAGCCAAAAAGATGAAAGACTCCAATGTCGGTTCTATTCCAATTTGTGAAAGCGGCAGACTTCAAGGCATCGTTTCTGATCGGGACATTGTCACCAGAAGCTTAGCTGAAGATCAAATAGAAGCGAAAGCAAGTGATATCATGAGCACCGAAATCGTTTCCGGTCATCCTGATATGTCTGCTGATGAAGCGAGTCAGCTCATGGCAGAGCATCAAATCCGCCGTTTACCGATTCTTGAAAATGAACGTTTAACGGGTATTGTTGCGTTAGGCGACCTTTCCGTTAAGAAAGACACAGACCAGAAAGCCGGAAAAGCATTAAGTGAAATTTCTAAATCAGCATAACAAACAGTTTGGAAGAGGTAACTGCCTCTTCCTTTTTATTTTGTATACAATAAACTGATTCGCCAATTTTAGAAAGCATCAAACTCCGATTTATAAATCCCTCTTTGGGTGCCAGAGCCGGACTGCGTACATCTGTCCATCAATCTCTTTTCAAATCCTTATTAAAATTGAAAATGATGTGATACATATAGCTGAATTTCTATTTTTGGTAGGAGCGAAATGTTTTTTTAGGTTGTAAATACATCAGAAAAACACATTTTCTTTGTTTGATTACCATGTCTTCTTTTTCTACAATACGCTTTGAAAGGAGAGGGAATCAAATTGGATTCGATAGAAAAAATAAGCAAAACTTTAATTGAAGAGGCATATAGGACGAAGGCCTCTGACATTCACATTGTGCCGAGGGAACGGGACGCAATCATTCATTTTCGGGTTGACCATGCATTGCTGAAAAAGCGAAACATGAAAAAAGAAGAGTGTGTAAGACTCATTTCTCATTTTAAGTTTCTCTCAGCTATGGACATAGGGGAAAGAAGAAAGCCGCAAAATGGATCTCTTACTCTAAAATTAAAAGAGGGTGACGTTCACTTAAGGATGTCAACGCTCCCGACAATTAACGAAGAAAGCCTCGTCATCAGAGTGATGCCTCAGTATAATATCCCTTCGATTGACAAACTGTCTTTATTCCCAAAGACAGGAGCCACCTTGCTTTCATTTTTAAAACACTCCCACGGCATGCTGATTTTTACCGGACCAACAGGCTCTGGGAAAACAACAACATTATATTCTCTGATCCAATATGCAAAAAAACATTTTAATCGAAACATTGTCACACTTGAAGATCCAGTGGAAACGAGGGATGAAGATGTTCTTCAAGTGCAGGTGAATGAAAAAGCCGGTGTCACATATTCCACAGGGCTGAAGGCTATTTTGCGCCATGACCCCGATATGATCATCTTAGGTGAGATTAGAGACGCTGAAACAGCCCAAATTGCGGTGCGGGCAGCGATGACTGGTCATTTAGTGCTGACGAGCCTTCATACGAGAGATGCGAAGGGCGCGATTTACAGGCTGCTTGAATTTGGCATTAATATGAATGAAATCGAGCAAACGGTTATTGCGATAGCGGCTCAGCGTTTAGTTGATTTGGCTTGCCCGTTTTGTGAAGACGGATGTTCATCAGTGTATTGCCGCCTGTCACGAAATGTCAGGAGAGCAAGCGTATACGAGCTGCTTTACGGGAAAAACCTTCAGCAGTGTATCCAGGAAGCGAAAGGGGACAATGCAAATTACCAATATCAAACGCTGCGTCAAATTATAAGAAAAGGGATTGCGCTCGGCTATTTAACGACAAACAACTATGACCGGTGGGTTTATCATGAAACAGATTAGAAAAGTTTGGCCGTTAAAGGATCAAGCCTATTTACTGAAAAGGCTGGGTGAAATGACAGCGGGCGGATACAGTCTTTTAGACGGATTGCGCGTGATGCAGCTGCAAATGAATAAAAGGCAGCTGGCGGACTTGGCTAACGCAATAAGACGGTTGAGAGAAGGGGAATCGTTTTACCATGTATTAAAGAGCTTGTCATTTCATAAGGAAGCCGTCGGTATTTGTTATTTTGCTGAAACACATGGGGAATTGCCGGCTTCCATGATTCAGAGCGGAGAGCTGCTGGAACGAAAAGCAGCGCAGGCAGAACAGATAAAAAGGGTGTTGCGATATCCTCTTTTCCTCATCTTTACCGTTGGTGTCATGCTTTATATGCTGCAAAACATCATCATCCCTCAGTTTTCCGGTATTTATCAATCGATGAATGTAGAAACGTCACGCACAACAGACATCATTTTTGCATTTTTTCAGCACCTTGATGCTGTGTTCATATTAATGGCCATTTTGGCTGCAGGAATAGGTCTTTATTATTGGTTTGTGTTCAAGAAAAAATCCCCTGACCATCAAATGCTCATTTGCGTAAGCATTCCTTTGTTTGGAAAGCTGGTCAGGCTGTTTAACAGCTACTTTTTTTCTTTACAGCTGAGCAGTCTGCTAGCATCAGGTCTTTCTATTTATGACAGTTTGAAAGCATTTAGGCATCAAACGTTTCTCCCTTTTTACCGCCATGAAGCTGAACAAATGATTGAACGGTTAAAAGCCGGTGAAACCATTGAAGCTGCTTTATGCAAACGGCCTTTTTACGAAAATGATTTTTCAAAAGTGATATCTCATGGCCAGCTAAGCGGCCGCTTGGATCGGGAACTCTTCACATACAGCCAGTTTATATTGCAGCGGCTTGAGGACAAGTCACAAAAATGGACAGGCATTCTTCAGCCCATTATTTACGGATTTGTCGCAGGGATGATTTTAATTGTTTATCTATCGATGCTCCTGCCTATGTATCAGATGATGAATCAAATGTGAAAGGAAGAGGCGGATGAATGAGAAAGGGTTTACACTTGTGGAAATGCTGATCGTGCTCTTTATTATTTCTATTTTGCTATTGATCACCATACCGAATGTAACAAAACATAATCAAACCATTCAGAAAAAGGGCTGTGAAGGCCTGCAAAACATGATAAAGGCGCAGGTAACAGCATATGAACTCGATCATGACGGGAAGACACCAAGCCTCGGCGATTTACAGGCAGAAGGTTATGTGAAAAAAGATGCGGTTTGTCCAAATGGAAAGCAAATTATCATTACCGGCGGGGAGGTTAAGGTTGAACATTAAATTAAAAGGGGAAGCTGGATTCAACCTTTTAGAAAGCCTGCTTGTTTTAAGCCTCGCCTCTATTATGCTGATTGCGGTGTTTACCACGCTTCCTCCTGTTTATGAAAATACAGCATTACGGCAGACAGTATCCCAGCTGAAAAACGATATTTTACTTGCGCAGCAGACCGCAATTTCCAATCATCAAAGAACAAAAATTCTTTTTCAAGAGAAAAAATATCAATTAATCATAGGTGACACTGTTATAGACCGTACTTATCATAACGGGCTTTCGGCAGAGTTACTGACATTAAAAGACCGCTTGGAATTTAACGAGAAAGGGCACCCGAATATAGGCGGGAAAATCCGTATAAAAGGGCGTGCCGCCTATGACATAACAGTTTATTTAGGGAGCGGAAGAGTGAATGTGGAGAGAAAATAAAGGCTTTTCTACAATTGAAACAATGGCTGCCCTCAGCATATGGCTGTTTATGCTTCTGACGATCGTGCCGTTGTGGAACAAGCTGATAGCTGATGAACATATAGCGGAGTCGAGAGAAATGGGTTATCAGCTTGTTAATGAAAGCATAGGCAAATATATGCTGACAGGAAAAGGAAATTCGTCACAAACTGTTTCGATGAACAATAGCAAATACTCGATGACATGGGAGGAGGAGGGAAAGTATCAAAACGTATGCATCACATCAGACGCCTATAAAGACAAGCCATTTTGCCTCAGCATTTTGCGGACAGACTGGCTATACGCTTCTTAATGTATTATTTTCGCTCTCTGCTTATTTGCTCATATCAGGATCGTTAGCGATATTCTTTCATCTATTTTTGTCACGTCAACAGGAGAATGAGGGCTTCATGCAGCGGGAATGGGTCATTTCGGTAGAGCAGATCATGAATGAGTGCAAGCAGTCGCAGACAGTGCAGACAGATGAGCATGGCAGCGTCTTAATCTGCAGAAATCTGTCAGGGCAAGAGGTCCGTTTTGAAATCTACCATTCAATGATCAGGAAAAGAGTAGACGGAAAAGGGCATGTTCCGATTCTTGACCATATTAAAACAATGAAAGCCGGGGTTAAAAATGGGATGCTTTGGCTGAAAGTCAAGAATGAGAATGATAAAGAGTATCAAACCGCTTTTCCGGTATATACGTCGTTAGGAGGTGGGTGAATGTACTACTCAAAAGGGTTTATCTATCCGGCCGTTCTTTTTACATTTGCCCTTGTGATGCTGATTGTGAATTTCACCGCCCCTCAATTTGTTTCACGCCATATGTTTGAGCAGGAAACAAAAGAGTATTACACAGGAGAAAATCTGCTGCAAAATGGCGCGCTTCTATCCATCAGGCATATACTTGAGCACAGACCAGGCCGAAAGGGTTCACAGCAGTTTCAATATGGACATGTATCTTATGACATTCGCAAAACAACCATAAAAGAACAGCAAGAAATCACTCTTAAAGCCATCACAGAGTCGGGAACAGAAAAAAGCGCTCAGCTGCTGTTCGATCAAAATCAGAAAAAACTGCTGAGCTGGACAGAATAAACCAGCGGTATGTGTATAAAAAAAGTCGTGTGAGCCAACACTTCATAATAACTGAATGATGAGGTGATCACGTGAAAACGAATGATTATGTCAAATATATGACTCAGCAATTTGTGAAATATATAGACACTCCAAAAGATGAGCGAAAAGAACGAAAAGAGGTTCGAAAAGAAACAAAAACGCCTGCTTCTCAGCATTGGTTCGGTATTTTACCTTATGGTTTTAGGTTATGGCTGAAAAGAAAAAAATAAATTGTACCAATATAACGAACAAGGTCCTTCACATGGAGGACCTTATTGATATTCTTCTAAAATTGCAATTTTATTCACCTTTTGACTATGAGGATCGAAAGAAATTGTGACAAACACGCCGAATTCCTTTGAGCCTTCTCTCAGGGTTAAATGATATTGCTTCACAGCTTCGTCTTTTCTTTTGCGGTCCCAAACTTTTTGTTTAACCAGTACCTGTGCGAGCGGGTACCTTTTTTTTGCTTCTTTTACAGCAAGCTCTTCCCATTTTGACATGTGGCGGGCGGTTACAAGCGGCCCTTCTTCTGCTTGAGCGGCACTGGTGCCGAAACCGAGAAGAGACAGACAAATCACACATTGTTTGATCATAAGCCGTCACCCTTTCTTTGTTGTTTATTATTGCCAAATGTTAACCGGATATGCGTTTAATTTCTCACATAACAATCCCAAAAAATTCTAAAAACTTAAAAAGGTGAGCAATATTGAGTAAGGCTATGCAATATGATGAAAACATTCTTTTAAACGAACAAAATGACGGATTTTGGTGTTTTTAAATCCTTCAATCGTTGATTATACTCAGTTTGTGTGGTTCTTAAAAGAGAACGATTATCACATCAAGTTACAGTGTTTTACAGGGGGTAAGGTATGTTTCGATTGTTCCGCAATCAGCATAAGGCTAAGACAAAATTAAGAGTGTTGCTTGTTTTTCAGCTTTCAGCCATATTCAGTCTGACAGCCGCCATATGCTTACAATTTACCGGAGATACAAGCGCTGCTTTTTATGATATTGAAAACTTTGATGTTTCGCTTCAAACGTGTGAGAACTTTCAGCATACAGATAAAAACTGTCATTACGATAAACGGTGGGACCAAAGTGATTTACACGTGGTGAATCAAACAGATACAAAAGGTACTGTCTGTTCCCCTGTTCGTCTATTTGCCGAGCTGGAAAACAGAGGCGAGAAACTTAAGAAATCGAAATGGAAGTGGGAGCTTCATAAACTGGCAAACACCCGCAAACCGCTAAAAGACGGGAACGTAATAGATAAAGGATACGTTTCCAACCAAATAGGCGAATCACTTTACAAAATTGAAACAAATAAAAAAGTGAAATCCGGCATTTATGTGTTTAAAGTATATAAACCGGCCGGCTATCCGGCGGACGGAAGCAAGTCTGAGTGGTCGGATCCAATGACAATTGTGAAGTGTGACGAAAAACCGACGACACCGAAAAAGGAAAGTCAGCCGGCTGTGAAAAAACAGCACAATCAAGCAGACAGTGACAGAAAAGACAAAACAGATAAAGAAAAAACAGCTGACAAAGCCGTAACTGAAGACAAAGAAAATCAACCAGTTCAGAAGGAAAGCGGGGAAGAGGATGAAGAAAGCATTAAAGCTGATCAGTAATATCCTTTACGTAATCATCTTTACTCTGATTATTGTGTTAACGCTAGTTGTCATATCAACACGTTCATCAGGGGGAGAGCCGGCAGTGTTCGGATACACGCTGAAATCAGTACTGTCTGGCTCAATGGACCCTGAATTTAAAACGGGCTCATTAATTCTCGTTAAAGAAATCACAGATGTGAAAGAGCTCCAAAAGGGCGACGTGATCACATTTATGCAGGATGCAGACACAGCGGTGACTCATAGAATTATTGATATGAAAAAGCAAGGCGATCATTTGTTATTCCAAACAAAAGGGGATAATAACACCGCAGCTGATTCTGCGCCTGTGTCGGATGAAAATGTCCGCGCGCAATATACAGGTTTTCAGCTTCCTTATGCCGGCTACATGCTTCATTTTGCCAGTCAGCCGATCGGCACAGCTATTTTACTGATTGTTCCCGGCGTTATGCTGCTGATCTACTCCTTTGTGACGATCAGCAGTGCGATCAGGGAGATTGAAAGAAAGACGAAAGCCTTGGAAACAGAGACAAAGGACAATACGATGTCCACTTAACATCAGTTGTAAACCTGGCAACAGGTTTCGATAATATAATCATTCAATAAAAGGGGAGTTTACCATGGGTATGAAAAAGAAATTGAGTTTAGGAGTTGCATCAGCAGCACTAGGGTTAGCTTTAGTAGGAGGAGGAACATGGGCAGCATTTAACGACATTAAATCAACGGATGCTACTTTTGCATCAGGTACGCTTGATTTAGCAGCGAAAGAAAATTCAGCCAGTGTCAACTTATCAAATCTAAAGCCGGGAGATAAATTGACGAAAGATTTCCAATTCGAAAATAACGGCTCACTTGCGATCAAAGAGGTATTAATGGCGCTGAATTATGGAGAATTTAAAGCAAACGGGGGAAGTAATACATCCCCAGAAGATTTTCTCAGCCAATTTGAGGTTACATTATTGACAGTCGGCAAAGAGGGAGGCAACGGCTATCCGAAAAACATCATTTTAGATGATGCCAACCTTAAAGACTTATATTTAATGTCCTCTAAGAATGATGCTGCGGCGACTGAAAAAATTAAAAAACAAATTGATCCTAAATTCTTAAACGCAAGCGGAAAAGTCAATATAGCGACAATTGACGGTAAAACCGCTCCTGAATATGACGGTGTTCCAAAAACACCAACTGATTTTGACCAGGTTAAAATGGAAATTCAATTTAAAGACGATAAAACAAAAGATGAAAAGGGACAAATGGTTCAAAATAAATATCAAGGCAACTCATTACAGCTTCAATTCTCATTTGAAGCAACACAGTGGAATGGCTTGACAATCAAAAAGGAACATACTGATAAAGACGGTTATATTAAAGAAAATGAAAAAGCGCATAGCGAGGATAAACATTAATAGAAAAAAGAGGTGGCTCAGTACATGCGTACTGAGCCATTCTTATGTTCATTGACAAAAGAGGAGTAAGTGCCTCTGCTCAGGCACTACTCCTCTTTTTGGGATTTTCTCCATTTTTGATAATCTAAAAATTCACGAAATTGTTTTTTCGATACCCCAGATGTCATCGCATCGCGAACCAATTTCTCCCATTCACTATCTAATTGACCATCGTATTCGGTTTCATGTTTTTCATCAAGCAAAGTATGAACCGAGACGTCCAGAACAGCGGAGACTTTTTCGAGAAATTGAATGGAGGGGTTCGTTTGTAGATTTCGTTCTATTGAGCTTAAATAAGACTTCGCTACCCCAGCTTTTTCTGCTAGTTCTGATAGTGAGTAGCCTTTTTCTTTACGGTATTGTTTAATACGCTGGCCAATCAATGTCATCACCTTCCTTGTGATATTATAGCACATTCAGAAAGGATTTATGGTATGACTTCTGGCTGCCGGACCAGGATGAGCAGACTTTTTGTTTAAAAGTAAATATTTGCGTATTTCCTCAGGGCTGATATTTGCTTCTCTGGCTTCCATCATTAATTCAACCCATTCTTGATCTAATTCGAAGTGCTCTTGTTTTGCATTTTTCATGCAGTTTCTCCTCCTAAAATACTTGTTTATGTATTTCAGCCAGTCCGGCCATGACCATTGTACGCCTTCTGTGGTCTCTGGAAGTCATTTGCCAATTGAATAGCCAGAATTTTTTTCCAATATACCTTTATTATAATAGCATTTTTCCAAAAAAAACGAGAACGATGTCGAATCTGAAAAAAGTTAGCTCGAAATATTATTTTGCAGAAAAAATAATCCGCCATTCTCGATCTGAACTGATATCTTTGGTTGATACAAGGCTTTTAACGCCTGTTTTTCAAGATGGTACTCTTCTGGTTTTTCTTCTGTATGCTCATAAAACTGATCAAGCAATTTCATATCGTTTTGCCACCTGTTTACCGCCTGCTCTGCCCAGTCTGACGGTTCTTGCATAGCGGCTTGGGTAATGTAGCTCTCCATCCGCTTAAGACCGCTTTCAGGTTTGATCATAGGCGATATGGTGAAACAATAGTCACATATTTGTGATGTCAATGAAAGCTGTACGAGCTTACTTTGAAAATCTTCAATCATGGTTCCAGAGACAAGGTGAAGACCTAGTGACAATAGCTTATCCTTTTTCATGTCGGACTGGTATGAAATCATGACATTTATACCAAGCCAAGGCTGAAGCGGAATTTTCGCTCCGGCTGATTCAATTTTCTCATACATTCTGGTAAATCTCCCATTTTGTTTAACTGCTTTGAATATTTGAAAAAGGCGTGGCGCCCCGAAATAAATAAATTCGCCGTCTAGGTCTTTTGGAGCAGATTCCTTATCTGTAATGAACGTCATTTTCATCGGATTCGGGTCGCCGCCGGTCTTCTCGCGCCAGTGCCAGTAAAAAGGCCGATTCATGATCTGTTTGTCCATTTCAACTGTAAGCTGAACCGTTATGTAACCGGGGCCTTGGTCGATGATCGGACAGCTGTTTGCCTGGAAAAAACGAAGCAGAAATTGGTGAACCTCTTGCTGTCTCACTTGTAAAACCTCCTTGCGGCTAAGAACCTTTTTTTTCAGCGGGCTGCTGTTTTTTATAAGACAAAAATGAGGTTAAGTTGTCCATTTTAATTTTCATTTCTTCTTCGGTTGCCGAATGATACAAAATATCGTGCAGGTGCTCTTCAAATTTGTTGACTTGAATTTTTGTTAAAATGTCATCAAGCTCGCCGACCACTTTTTCAAATAAATGAATTTTTTCATATAAAAGCTTTAAAATATGCTCTTCCACTGTATGTTTGGTAGCCATGTTATAAATATGGACGTCACGCTCCTGCCCGAGCCTGTGGATTCTTCCGATTCTTTGTTCAAGCCGCATCGGATTCCATGGCAAATCATAGTTGATCATGTGATTGCAAAACTGCAGGTTGATCCCTTCGCCGCCTGCTTCAGTTGCAATCAGCACTTGAACCTTCCCGCGGAAAAGGTCCTTCATCCAGTCTTTTTTCCCGCGTTTAAATCCGCCTCTGAACGGCACAGAGCTGATGCCGTGTTGCTGAAGAAACCACTGCAGATAAATTTGAGTGGCACGGTATTCTGTAAAAATAATGACTTTATCGTCTATCTTTTTAATCAGATCGACGACTTGATTCGCTTTAGAATTTTGCGTCACTTGATTGATGCGGTCCATTAATATAGAAATGGTGTGTTCATCAATGGCTGGTGTCTGTTTTTCTTTTTGGTCGAGCATTTTTTTCAGTGTCATGTACACAGCTTCCCTGCTTGAACAGCATTCTCTTTGGAGTGTCATAATGGAGAACATGCTGGTCGGTTTGTTAATGCTTTCTTTCAGGCGGGAAATCTCATCGTAAAGCGCCTGCTCTGATGGAGAAAATTCAATCGGCACTGTTTCGACGCGGCGCTGCTTCCAATTCAGCCCGGTGTCATGCCGCCTGTTGCGAATCATGACTTTATTCACTAGATCTTTTAAATGATCATGTGCTTCTAAGCTGGATTTCTTTTTAGAAAACATTTCTTGAAAGTGATTCTGATTGCCTAAATGACCAGGCTTTAATAATGAAACCAAATTGAATATTTCTTCAACCCGGTTTTGGATTGGCGTCGCAGTCAGCAGCAGGCAGTATTTTTTCACAAGATTCCGCACAAATTCATAGTTCTTTGTTTTGCTATTTTTCAGCTTGTGGGCCTCATCAATAATGACGAGATCATATGGGATTGACAGCACAATTTCCCGGTGGGGCGAGCGCTTTGCCGTATCGATGGAGGACACGACGATATCGCACTGCTCCCACACATAGCTTTTCTTTTGCTCAACAGCCGGAATCAAAAATTTTTCCTGAAGCTCTTTCACCCACTGCGAAACAAGAGAAGCTGGCACAAGGATCAGAATTTTTTTGGCTAACCCGCGAATCATATATTCTTTTAGAATCAGTCCGGCTTCAACAGTTTTGCCGAGC
Source organism: Bacillus sp. FSL R5-0434 (assembly GCF_038004745.1). Classification (NCBI taxonomy): domain Bacteria; kingdom Bacillati; phylum Bacillota; class Bacilli; order Caryophanales; family Bacillaceae; genus Bacillus; species Bacillus sp. FSL R5-0434. Next base: position 2,411,788 of record NZ_JBBORV010000001.1, on the reverse strand, counting down.
CCCACTTCATCTGCTAAAATCGCTTTTCCGTTCATTTTTTCAACAACCTTCTGCGCAACCTCAAGCTGATGGGGAAGCGGAGTGAAGGAAGGGAGATATAATGGGGCCCGCAAGCCTTCAAATTCAGGAATCGCCAATGTTTTCTGGATTTCTGATGAAAGCTTGTACAGCTCCCAGTTTGACCACGGACCGTCGTTTTTCAGTCTTTCGGCAAATTCTTCAGGCCATTTTGTGTCATATGTGATTTCTGCATTCATTGCTGTGAAACCGCCTTTCATATTCTTCAATTTTTTAAATGAACAATATAAGAAAAATCCGCCCAAATTGCTGTTGCCCCGCATATAGTGATGATGGTAGGATATGAGTATGTATTTGATGTAAGATATTGCTATAGTATGTCCATAACAGCATGAAAATATGAGCGAATGACAGCAAGGGGAGAGACCTGACCGAGAAAACCGGGATACAGGCGCCGAAGGAGCAAACTGCGGAGTGAATCTCTCAGGCAAAAGAACTCTTGCTCGACGCAACTCTGGAGAGTGTTTGTGTGAAATGCGCAAGCCACCAAAGGGGACGTCTTTGCTATTGCAAAGTAAACTTTCAGGTGCCAGGACAGAGAACCTTCATTTAATATGAGGTGTTTCTCTGTCCTTTTTTGTATGTTTTTTTAGCTGCGCCGTTGAAAAAGGGGAGGAATTTGATGCTGAAAAGAACACCGTTATTTGAATTGTATAAGGAATATGGAGGGAAAACGATTGATTTCGGAGGCTGGGAGCTTCCTGTTCAATTTTCTTCAATCAAAAAAGAGCATGAGGCTGTCCGAACAGCAGCCGGGCTGTTTGATGTATCTCATATGGGGGAAGTCGAAATCACGGGGGATGACAGTCTGTCTTTTTTACAAAAGCTGATGACAAATGATGTATCCGCGTTAAAAACCGGCCGTGCGCAATATACCGCGATGTGCTATCCGGATGGCGGCACCGTTGATGATTTACTCATCTATCAAAAAGCTGAAAACCGCTATTTGCTTGTCATAAATGCTTCAAATATAGATAAAGATCTTGCTTGGCTCAAAGAACACGCAGCAGGAGATGTCCAGATTGACAATTTGTCAGATCAGATTGCGCTTTTGGCCGTGCAGGGCCCGAAGGCAGAAACAATCTTAAAAAATCTGACAGCTTCAGATGTGTCTGCTTTAAAACCATTTGCATTTATTGATGAAGCTGATATCAGCGGCTGCAAAGCACTCATTTCGCGCACCGGCTATACGGGTGAAGACGGGTTCGAAATTTACTGCCGTACTGATGACGCAGTCCGAATTTGGAAACAAATCATTGAAGCGGGTGAAGAACATGGGCTTATGCCATGCGGGCTAGGGGCGCGTGATACGCTCAGATTTGAAGCGAAGCTCCCGCTCTATGGCCAGGAGCTGACTCGGGATATCACGCCGGTTGAAGCAGGTATAGGCTTTGCCGTAAAACACAAAAAAGAATCTGATTTTTTCGGGAAGTCTGTATTGAGTGAACAGAAAGAAAACGGGGCGAAACGAAAGCTCGTCGGTCTTGAAATGATTGAAAAAGGAATACCGAGACACGGATATGAAGTGTTTCAAAGCGGCAAGTCCGTCGGAAAGGTGACAACAGGCACCCAGTCACCGACATTGGGGAAAAACGTGGGCCTTGCCTTGGTTGATGCTGGAGCGAGTGAGATCGGAACTGTTGTAGAAGTGGAGATTCGCAAAAAATTAGTGAAAGCAAAGGTAGTTAAAACACCATTTTATAAACGCTAAAAATTTTTCTTTGGAGAGGGGTCAACACATGAAGCACCGCTATTTGCCCGCGACAGAAAAGGATAAACAGGAAATGCTTGATGCCATCGGCGCAAACACGATCGATGATTTATTCGCCGATATACCTGAGAACGTCAGATTCAAAAAAGAGTATCAATTCAAAAAGGCAAAATCAGAAACAGAATTAACAAAAGAACTGACAAAGCTGGCGTCTAAAAACTGTGATACCGTTCAATACGCATCTTTCTTAGGCGCCGGTGTATATGATCATTATCAGCCGGTTATTGTGGATCATGTCATTTCAAGGTCTGAGTTTTATACAGCTTATACACCATATCAGCCGGAAATTTCTCAAGGGGAGCTTCAGGCGATTTTCGAGTTTCAAACGATGATTTGTGAATTAACTGGCATGGATATCAGCAACTCTTCTATGTATGATGGCGGAACAGCCTTGGCGGAAGCTGCGATGCTTGCCTCCGGACATACGAAAAAGAAAAAAATTGTGGTGTCAACAACCGTGCACCCTGAATCGAGAGAAGTGCTGAAAACATATGCAAAAGGACAGTATATTGAAGTTGTTGAAGTCCCTGCCGCAAATGGAGTGACTGATCTTGATGCTTTGCGCGAAACCGTTTGTGACGATACGGCGGCAGTCATTGTGCAGTACCCGAACTTTTTTGGTCTGGTTGAGCCATTGAAGGATATTGAGCCGATCGCTCATCAGGGAAAATCCATGTTTATTGTCTCAGCCAATCCGCTTGCATTGGGACTTCTGACCCCGCCGGGCGCTTTTCAGGCCGATATTGTGGTTGGCGACGCACAGCCATTCGGGATTCCTTCCGCATACGGCGGACCCCATTGCGGATTTTTTGCCGTCACGAAAAAATTAATGAGAAAGGTGCCGGGCCGCCTCGTTGGACAAACGGAGGATGAAAACGGAAAAAGAGGTTTTGTGCTTACCTTGCAAGCCAGAGAGCAGCATATTCGCAGGGATAAGGCGACGTCAAACATCTGCTCGAACCAGGCTTTAAACGCACTGGCCGCTTCCGTCGCCATGACGGCTCTCGGGAAAAACGGCGTAAAAGAAATCGCCCGCCAAAATCTCTTAAAAGCCAATTATGCTAAGCAAGAAGCGAAAAAAGCGGGGCTCACCGTAATGTTTGACGGGCCGATGTTTAACGAATTCGTTATCAAACTAGATGAACCTGTGAAATCGGTAAACAAAAGATTGCTGACAAATGGAATCATCGGCGGCTACGATTTGGGTCTGACGTACCCGGAGCTTGACCGCCATATGCTTATTGCCGTAACAGAGCTGAGAACAAAAGAAGAAATTGACGCACTCATTCAGGAATTGGGGGATCGCCATGAATAATCAGGATCAGGCACTTATTTTTGAGCTTTCAAGAGAAGGCCGTGTCGGCTACAGTCTGCCGGAGCTTGACATACCGGAAATGGAAGTGGAGGACCTCTTGTCAGACAGCTATATCCGTGATGAGGACGCAGAGCTGCCGGAGGTTTCTGAGCTGGATATTATGCGGCATTACACAGCATTGTCCAGACGGAACCACGGGGTTGATTCGGGCTTTTACCCGCTCGGTTCCTGTACAATGAAATACAATCCGAAATTGAATGAAAAAATCGCGCGGATTCCCGGTTTTGCCGCGATTCATCCTCTTCAGGACGAAGACACAGTGCAAGGCGCTTTGGAGCTTTTATATGACTTAAGCAAGCATCTCGAAGAAATTACGGGAATGGATGAGGTCACGCTTCAGCCCGCGGCGGGGGCGCATGGCGAATGGACGGGACTGATGATGATCCGCGCTTATCATGAGGCGCGCGGAGATATGAAACGGACAAAGGTCATTGTCCCCGATTCAGCTCATGGGACAAATCCTGCGTCTGCAACAGTTGCCGGTTTTGAAACGGTGACGGTGAAATCGAATGAAAACGGGCTTGTTGATTTAGAGGATTTAAAAAGAGCGGTGAATGAAGAAACCGCAGCTCTTATGCTGACGAATCCGAATACACTCGGATTATTTGAGGAACAGATCACCGAGATGGCGGAAATCGTTCACCAAGCCGGAGGAAAGCTGTATTATGACGGCGCTAATTTAAATGCCGTGTTAAGTAAAGCGAGACCCGGTGATATGGGATTTGATGTGGTGCATCTTAATTTGCATAAAACCTTCACAGGGCCTCACGGCGGAGGCGGTCCGGGTTCAGGTCCGGTTGGCGTAAAAGAAGATCTGATTCCTTATCTGCCAAAACCCGTTTTAATCAAAAAAGAAGGTCGATTTACTTTTGACTATGACCGCCCTCACGCGATCGGCCGTGTTAAGCCTTATTACGGCAACTTCGGCATCAATGTCAGAGCATATACGTATATCCGCTCTATGGGCCCGGACGGGTTAAAGGCCGTTACTGAAAACGCGGTGCTGAACGCCAACTATATGATGAGAAAGCTTGCCCCTTATTACGATCTGCCGTTTGACCGCCATTGCAAGCACGAATTTGTATTGTCAGGGAAACGCCAGAAAAAGCTTGGGGTGCGTACGCTGGATATTGCAAAACGGCTGCTCGATTTCGGCTATCATCCGCCTACAATTTATTTTCCGCTTAATGTTGAGGAGTGCATCATGATTGAGCCGACAGAGACAGAATCCAAGGAAACACTGGATGCATTTATTGATGCTATGATCCAAATTGCGAAAGAAGCAGAGGAAACTCCGGAGCTCGTACAGGAGGCTCCGCATACAACAATCGTCAAAAGAATGGATGAAACAAAAGCAGCCAGACAGCCTGTACTTAGATACGAGAAAAACGTAAGCAGCGAACTTGTAAAATAAAAAAACAGCTGTCTGATATCAGACAGCTGTTTTTTTATTTTTTGGCTTTAATTTTTCCGCCCCATTTTTTAAAGCCGCCCTTAAGGTTATAAATCTCAGTGCAGCCGTTTTTGCGCAGGGTTTGTGCCGCGCGTCCGCTGCGGACACTGTTCTGGCAGTACAGATAGACAGGCTTGTCCGGCCGGATTTCATTTTTTCTCTGTTTCAGCTGAGAAAGCGGAATGTTGCGGGCGCCTAAAATATGTCCGCCATCAAATTCATTCGGTTCACGAACGTCGATAAGCTGCGCTTTGCGGTAACCAGCGCGGAATTCTTCTTCCGAAAGTGTTTTCATAATTCGCTGCTGATAGACATATGAAGCAATCATATAGACGATAAACGCAGCAAAAATAATTAAAACGATCATATTAGACAATGTGATTCTACTCCTTTAACGTATAAAATCAAAACCCTGCTTCTTTAAACAAGGGCATAGAGACGTTTTCGACAAATACTATTATAGTAAAGCACGGCGTGATTGTCATCCATAATGGAACTAAAATATTTTTCATTTTCCCGGCAGTTTGTTAAACTGATTCTATTAAAACGGTAAGGAAGGTCTCAAAATGGAAAAAGAAACTTGGCGGTTTATAGACTCAGGAAATGCAAGCCCGGCTTTCAATATGGCGCTTGATGAAGCGCTTTTATATTGGCACAGTGAAAAGAAAATTCCTCCGGTCATCCGTTTTTACGGCTGGAATCCGGCGACGCTTTCTGTAGGTTATTTTCAAAATATTAAAAAGGAAATCAATTTTGAAGCAGTACATAAGTATAATCTTGGATTTGTCAGACGCCCGACCGGAGGAAGAGGGGTGCTCCACGATCAGGAATTGACATACAGCGTAATCGTTTCTGAGGATCATCCGGAAATGCCGGCGACTGTAACCGAGGCATATCGGGTTATTTCAGAAGGCATACTTCAAGGCTTTAGAAATCTTGGTCTGGACGCTTATTTTGCCATTCCGAGAACCGAAAAAGAAAAAGAAAGCTTAAAGAACCCGCGGTCATCCGTTTGTTTTGACGCGCCGTCCTGGTATGAGCTTGTTGTGGAGGGGCGCAAGGTGGCGGGAAGCGCGCAAACGAGACAAAAAGGCGTCATCCTTCAGCACGGCTCCATTCTGCTTGATTTGGATGAGGACAAGCTGTTTGATCTGTTTTTGTATCCGAGTGAAAGAGTCAGAGAGCGGATGCAGCGCAATTTTAAAAATAAAGCGGTTGCGATTAATGAACTCACCGATCACCCGGTGACGATGGACGATGCACGCAAGGCTTTTAAATCCGGATTTGAAACCGGCTTGAATATTCACTTGGAGCCGTACGAATTATCCCAGGAAGAGCTTGATTTTGTTCAGGACTTGGCAGAAACAAAATATGCTTCTGATGAATGGAATTATAAGCGGTAAAAAGGGCTTTTTGGCCTGCAGAGCATCCTTGTTTTTTCAAGTTCATTAGTGTAAACTTGTAATGATTTATAAAGTTAAGGTGCTTTTTGGGAGGGTTTCGATGACGACACCAAGTATGGAAGATTATATTGAACAGATTTATATGCTGATTGAAGAAAAAGGATATGCAAGGGTTTCTGATATCGCGGAAGCATTGGCAGTCCACCCCTCCTCTGTAACAAAAATGGTTCAAAAACTAGATAAAGACGAATATTTAATTTATGAAAAATATCGCGGTCTCGTGCTAACGTCTAAAGGAAAGAAAATAGGCAAACGGCTAGTATACAGACATGAATTGCTTGAGCAGTTTTTAAGAATCATTGGTGTTGATGAAGAGAAAATATATAACGATGTCGAAGGAATCGAGCATCATTTAAGCTGGAACAGCATTGATCGCATCGGTGATCTTGTTCAATATTTTGAAGAAGACGATGCGCGTAAAAAAGAGCTGAAATCAATCCAAAAGAAAACAGAACATCATAATCAGTAAAAAGGCGGGTCTCAAAGGAGGCCGCCTTTTTTTGATGAAATGCGCCCTGCTTCATTCATTGGTCTATTTCTTCGCGTTTTTTCTTAAAATGATAGTAAGCCATTGGATGGAGGGGGAGGGTATGGGATGTATATTGACGGTGTGTTTTCTGGCGGAGGGGTAAAAGGCGTGGCGCTTGCCGGCGCTTATGAAGCGCTTGAGGAAAAAGGCTTCCGCTTTGCACGGCTTGCCGGCACAAGCGCCGGCGCCGTTATTGCCGCTTTTATTGCATCAGGTTATTCGAGCAAGGAAATTCACGCTTTGATTGAAGAAGTGGACGGAGAGAGGCTGCTGGACCAGCGATACTCATTTCTCCCCTTAAAAATGCTCCAATGGGTGTCCATTTACTGGCGTTTGGGCTTGTTTAAAGGAGACACATTAGAAAAGTGGATCGCCGACCTTTTAAGAGCGAAAGGCGTACGCGTCTTTGGCGATTTGAAAAAAGGCTCTTTGCGGCTCATCGCTTCGGATCTGACAAACGGTACAATGATCGTGCTGCCGGACGACTTGGTCCGCTACGGGTTAAATCCGGATATGTTTCCGGTTGCCAGAGCGGTAAGAATGAGCTGCAGCATTCCCTATTTTTTTGAACCAATAAAATTAAAAACAGATACAGGAACTGCCACCGTAGTGGATGGGGGCGTTTTAAGCAATTTTCCCATATGGCTGTTTTCTAAAGAAAGAAAACGACCTGTTATCGGGGTGACGCTTGCGCCGAATGAAAGGGAGCGGCCGAAAAAAAATATCGGAAACGCTTTCGAACTGTTTGGCGCTCTGTTTGAAACGATGAAGGATGCGCATGACGCAAGACATATCGCGTCACGCTATGAGCAAAATATCATTTTTCTTCCGGTTGACAACGTGATGGCGACCGAATTTCATTTAACACAACAAAAAAAACTAGCCCTGATTGAGCTAGGTAAAAGTCGGACAGAGCAGTTTTTAAAGCAGTGGACCTATTAAAAAAGCGCTCTGTTTTTCTTTTTATTTTTTTTTCCTTCTATGACAGTCAGCTGCGTCTGGCTTTTTTTCTTGAGAATCATCGGCTTAGGTTTGCTGGCGCTCGGAACGCTTCGCAGATGGCTCACCCGTCCTTTATGCCCGGCGCGGTGCTTTGCTTTTTGTTCTTTCAGCCGGCGCCGCGATTGTTTGGCCGCTTTTTTAAAAGCCGCTCCTTCACTTCCAGTATTTCGCTTCATTACATATTTCACAATAAAATAAATAATGATACCTGCCAAGATGACGGTTATCGCCATTTTTGCCATTTCTCCGGGATTGGTTACCAGCACATAGAGGAAACCGAACGCTCCCAGCGCAATTAATACAGCAATAATAGGTTGTACACGATGATTCATAACTGTCCACCTCCGAAAGTAATAGCAGGGCAACGGATATTAGATGACGTTGTGAGAAGGCTGCTCTTTTTGTTCAGATCTTTCTTCGAGTCTGAGAAGCTCGTTAAAGCTTTCGATTGCAACTTCAACTTGGTCATCCTTAGGTTCTTTCGTCGTTAACAGCTGAAGCCAGAGGCCCGGGTACCCGAGACATTTCAAACCGGGAATATCACGCACTTTATTTGTCAGCTGCAGCACTTCAAAGGAAATCCCAAGTACAACCGGTATGAGAGCGACACGATCTATAACACGCAACCAAAGCGGATCTGTCGGAACAAGCAAGTATACAAACATACCGACAATAATGGTAAATAGAATAAAGCTGGACCCGCAGCGGTAATGAAGCCGTGATTGATTTTGAACGTTCTCTACAGTAATTGGCAAATTCTGTTCATAACAGTTTATGACCTTATGTTCGGCTCCATGATATTGAAACACTCTTTTAATCAGCGGCGTCATGGATAAAAAATAAATATAACCGAGCAGCAAAATCAATTTGAATAGACTTTCAACTGCGATTTGCGCTGTGTCCGATGGAAAAACCGGTCTTGTCAGTTCAGCTAAGAAAACAGGAACCAATGTAAATACGAATTTACTGAACAAAAATGATAAGACGCCGATCACTGCAAGGCTGAGATACATTGACAGCCCCGAGGCTTTTTTTTCTTCCTTAAGCGTCTCGTCCTCAGACGGATCAAGTCCGTAGCGTTCACTCGAGAAATTCAAATGCTTTGTGCCGTTAGCGCTCGCTTCAATAATAGCCGCGATCCCTCTTATAAATGGTATTTTTTTTACCCTGTTCAGCTTCGGATTGTGTTTCCGGGGAAGCTTGAAGAAATCAATGCTTCCGTCTGTTCTTCGTATGGCCGTAACGTAATTGTGTTTTCCGCCAAACATAACGCCTTCCACAACCGCCTGCCCGCCGTAAGCGGGCGGAATTTTATGTTTTGACATATTCATCAACCTGCCTATTTCTTTAGGATTGCTAACTATTTCCTTTCACTCTATTGTACAGGAAACAGCGCGAAACCTCTAGATTGACGGGCTGAAAATTTGCCAGAGCCTTGCTTTTTCTACATGCAGTATACCCGTTATTTTCAAATTTTACTCGCTGCTGTCAAAATGTGTGAGCTTTTTTATTGACATTTCATTTTTTGGGCACACTTTAACAAGGAGGTGGCCGTTATGACAAGTGAAAAAAATACAGATCAAAACGAACAAACAAAAGAGGATCAGGGACCGCCTGTGCCAATGGGCGCCAGGGTAGCGGCGACGGGTTTTTGCGGAGGCGTATTATGGAGTTTCGTCGGTTATATCGCCTACTTATTTCATTTTTCCGAAATCAGCCCCAATATGATATTGCAGCCGTTTGTACTCGGAGAGTGGAAGAAACATGGTTTAGGAACGATTATCAGCATCATTGTGATTGGCATCATTTCGATTGGCGGGGCGTTTCTTTATTATCTTCTCTTGAAACGCTTGAAAACGATGTGGCCTGGTATGTTATACGGCTTGCTGCTTTGGCTGCTCGTGTTTTTTGTGTTTAATCCGATTTTCCAGGATGTGCGCGCTGTAACTGAATTGAAATCAGATACGATTATTACAACAATTTGCATCTATCTGCTTTACGGGCTGTTTGTCGGATATTCAATTTCATTTGAATATAATGAGCTGAACTCGGAAAAGCTGGCACGTGCGCTGGGAACACAGAGAGAATAGTGTATTATCCTTTTTTGTTATGATAAAATGTTCACGAGAAGTGAACATTTTTTACATGAGAAACCCTCGCGAAAAGGAGAGAGCCATGTGCCTCATTTTTTGATTTTGAATGGCCCGAATGTCAATCGGCTGGGGAAGCGTGAGCCGGATGTATTTGGGCGTCACACACTGACAGATATTGAAACAGATATTTTTCAATTTGCTGAAGCCTTACATATTCAGCTTACTTTTTTCCAGTCTAATCATGAAGGCGATTTGATAGACGCCATACACGAGGCTGAGGAACAATATGACGGAATTGTTTTGAATCCGGGCGCGCTGAGCCATTACAGCTATGCAATCAGGGATGCTGTTTCAAGCATCAGCCCTCCTGTGGTTGAGGTGCATTTATCAAATTTATACGCCAGAGAAGAATTCAGGCATCAGTCAGTGATCGCTCCTGTTGCGAAAGGGCAGATTGTCGGCCTCGGATCTGAAGGCTACAAGCTTGCTGTTCGCTATTTATTAAGCCGGCAAGGGGGAGAATAAAGATGAAACTTGAGAAATTAAGAAACTTGTTCGAACAGCTGGGGATAGACGGAATGCTGATTACAAGCAGCATCAATTTGCGCTATATGACCGGTTTTACAGGGTCAGCGGGCTTAGCTGTCATATCCGGAGACAGGGCTGCGTTTATTACAGATTTCCGTTATACGGAGCAGGCGAAGGTTCAGGTAAAGGGCTTTGAAATCATTGAGCACGGCGGCAGCCTGATTCAAACCACTGCCGACACAATTGAAAAGTTCGGCATCAAACGCCTCGGTTTTGAACAAAACAGTATGACCTACGGCACATACGCGTCCTACAACGCGGTTGTCAGTGAGGCTGAATTAGTGCCTGTGGCTGAATCCGTGGAAAAGTTGCGCTTGATTAAGTCTAATGAAGAGATTAAGATATTAGAGGAAGCTGCGAAGATTGCAGATGATGCTTTCAGCCATATCTTGACGTTTATGAAACCCGGCATTTCTGAAATAGCTGTTGCCAATGAATTGGAGTTTTATATGAGAAGCCAAGGAGCGGACAGCTCTTCTTTTGATATGATTGTCGCCTCGGGCCTTCGGTCAAGCCTTCCCCATGGAGTGGCAAGTGACAAACTGATTGAAAGCGGGGATCTTGTTACGCTGGATTTTGGCGCTTACTATAAAGGATATTGTTCTGACATTACCCGAACGGTCGCTGTAGGCCAGCCTAGTGATCAATTGAAAGAAATTTATCAGGTCGTATTTGATGCTCAGGCACTCGGCGTCGAACATATTAAGCCGGGCATGACAGGCAAAGAGGCTGACGCCCTGACTAGGGATCATATCGCTGCAAAAGGCTACGGCGAGTACTTCGGCCATTCAACCGGGCATGGGCTCGGCATGGAAGTTCATGAGTCGCCGGGGCTGTCAGTCAGATCTTCAGCTATTCTTGAACCGGGCATGGTGGTTACAGTGGAGCCGGGCATTTACATACCAGAAACAGGCGGTGTCCGAATTGAAGATGACATCGTGATTACAGAAAACGGCAACCGGACAATTACCCATTCCCCAAAAGAACTCATTATTTTGTGATTGGAATATAGGAGGACATTAAACATGATTTCAGTAAACGATTTCCGTACAGGATTAACAATCGAAGTGGATGGCGGCATTTGGCGCGTCGTTGACTTCCAGCACGTAAAACCGGGTAAAGGTGCGGCATTTGTTCGTTCTAAACTTCGCAACCTGCGTACTGGCGCGATTCAGGAAAAAACATTCCGTGCTGGTGAAAAAGTGGCAAAAGCGCAAATCGAAACAAAAACAATGCAATACTTATATGCAAACGGAGACCAGCACGTATTCATGGATACAAGTTCTTATGAACAGCTTGAACTGAGTGAAACTCAAATTGAAGAGGAATTAAAATATCTGCTTGAAAATATGTCTGTACACATCATGATGTACCAAGATGAAACACTCGGTATCGAACTTCCGAACACGGTTGAGCTGAAAGTGGTAGAGACTGAACCTGGTATTAAAGGTGATACGGCATCAGGCGGTACAAAACCTGCGAAAACCGAAACTGGTCTTGTTGTAAACGTGCCGTTCTTTGTCAATGAAGGCGACACTCTTGTAGTCAACACATCAGATGGTTCTTACGTTTCAAGAGCGTAAGGAGAAAAAAGAGGCCTGTTCCCAATTGGGAGCAGGCTTTTTTTGTGCGCAAAAACAGAATCTTTCTTTTATACGAAAATGGCAAGACTACTTCCGACAGCTAGAGCATATCATATAAAAAAATGGGAGGTTGGGAGAGTGCTATGAAATTTTTTCTTGGAAATATCAATTCTACTGTTTTGACAATGGCCGGATTGCGAGTTTTATCCTCCATGATTGAGCTGACGGCCGCGATTGTGATGCTTGTGACAAATGATGTCCGCAAAGCGGTTGTGGTCAACAGCATTCTTGCTATTGTCGGTCCGCTGATTTTTATCATCACCATGACTGTGGGAATCTACCAAATTGCCGGGCAGCTGTCATATGCAAAACTGATCTTGATTTTTACGGGTGTCGTGTTGATTTTAGCGGGTGTCCACAAATAAAGAGAGGCTTGTCATAAAGTCTGCCTCACATCATACATTTTAAAGAAGCCGATCGGTAGAAAGGAGGAGACTCTGTTGAATGAAATTGCTGACGTTCTCCCTGAATCCATGAAAAACGCCCTTTCTGAAATACCGGAACATCAATGGCTGGAAATCGAAGAAATCAGAATTCGGGTTAACCGCCCTGTTGAACTGATACGAAAAGGACAACCTCTTTTTTTGTCCTATGCGGGCACGGCCGAGGATGCCCACCTGATCCTCAGCCGGCTGAGCAATTATAGTATGTATACGCTCGAAGAAGAGCTGAAGAAAGGGTATGTCACCATCAGGGGCGGCCACAGAGTCGGACTTGCAGGCAGAGTCATTACAGAAAACGGAGGGGTGAAGGGCCTCCGCGACATTGCGTCTTTTAATATACGAATTGCCCGGCAAAAGCTTGGAATTGCAGAACCGCTGCTGCCTTATCTGCATCAAAACGGCTGGCTGAATACATTGATTATCGGTCCGCCGCAAACCGGTAAAACAACGCTGCTTCGTGATCTTGCCAGACTTGCGAGCAGCGGCAAGAACCGCATTCCGCCCGTAAAGACAGGCATTGTCGATGAACGGTCGGAAATTGCCGGGTGCCTGCGCGGCATTCCGCAGCATCAATTCGGACAGAGAATTGACGTGTTAGATGCCTGTCCGAAGGCAGAAGGGCTGATGATGATGATCCGGTCAATGAGTCCCGAGGTGATAATTGTTGATGAAATCGGAAGAACGGAGGATACAGAAGCACTTCTCGAGGCGCTGCATGCCGGTGTTTCGGTCATCGTATCCGCGCATGGCTGGAGTATTTCTGATCTGATGAAGCGGCCTTCATTAAAGCGTCTGTGGGAAGAAAAAGCCTTTGACCGCTATTTGGAATTATCCAGAACGAAGGGGCCGGGCACGGTAAGCCGTATTTATGACAAAGACGGAAACGTGCTTTCTGGAACGAGGGACGTGAAAACATGCTGAAGCTGTTAGGCGCTGTATTCATTGTAGCTGCGACAACATGGACAGGTTTCGAGACGGCGAAAATTTATACAGAACGGCCAAGGCAAATTCGTCAGCTGCGCGCGGCGCTCCAATCCCTTGAGGCAGAAATTATGTACGGCCATACACCGCTTCACACCGCTTCGCAGCAGATCGCAAAACAGCTTGCACAGCCTGTTTCGGCTCTGTTTCTCAGTTTTAGCGAACAGCTGGAGAAAGGCAGTGATTCCGCTAAAACGGCATGGGAGCAAAGCTTAAAAAAAGTGTGGGACAACATGTCACTGAAAAAAGCCGAATATGATGTGCTGAAGCAGTTCGGCGAGACGCTTGGGATTCACGATCGAATCTCACAGCAAAAACATATCAAGCTGGCACTTACACACTTAGAGGCATCGGAAGCGGATGCTGAGCAGGCACAAGCGAAAAATGAAAAGATGATAAAAAGTTTAGGCTTTTTAGCGGGCTTGTTACTCATTCTTCTATTGATGTAAACGTGAGGGGAGCAAAAATAAAATGGGAGTAGACGTTAATGTCATTTTTCAAATCGCCGGAGTGGGAATCGTGGTCGCTTTTTTACACACGATTTTGGATCAGATGGGAAAAAAAGAATACGCCCAGTGGGTGACGCTGTTAGGTTTTATCTATATTTTATTTATGGTCGCCACCATTGTGGATGACCTCTTTAAAAAGATAAAAGCTGTGTTTTTATTTCAAGGATAGGGGGGCTTACAGATTGACATTGTTCAAATTGTAGGTTTAGGGCTGATCGCCACCTTCCTTTCTTTGATCGTAAAAGAACAAAAGCCGACATTTGCCTTTTTAATTGTCGTATTTGCCGGATGTGTTATTTTTCTCTATTTGGTAGATCAAATCTACGACATTATCAGAATGATTGAAAAAATAGCCGTTAACGCCAATGTCAACATGGTATATGTTGAAACGATTTTAAAGATTATCGGAATCGCCTATATTGCTGAATTCGGGGCGCAGCTCACCAAGGATGCCGGTCAAGGGGCCATCGCCTCGAAAATAGAATTGGCGGGGAAAATTCTGATTCTCGTTATGGCTGTTCCTATTTTAACCGTGATTATTGAAACGATTCTCGGACTTATACCTTCCATGTCATAACCGAAAGGAGGCGGCAGATTGAAGCGTTTTCGATGGGCGTTAGTTCTTGCGGTGCTGCTCGTATTCGGCTGCACAGAAATTGTACAAGCAGCAGACGACTCGGTCCAAACAGAAGAACATACCGAAACACCGGAGCAATTGGCTGAAAAAACGGCAGAGTCGCTTGAAACAGACAAGATCGGTGAATTTTGGAATGACATAATGACGGAGTACGGCGGGCTTCTGCCGGAAAGTCAAAAAGGAAGTTTGCTTGAGTTTATAAACGGCGATAAATCTTTTTCACCGCAAGAATGGCTGAAGGCTCTCTTTTCTTATTTGTTTCATGAAGTGCTTGCCAATGGAAAGCTTCTCGGCACGTTGATTTTGCTAACGATTTTTTGCGTCATTCTTCAGCTTCTGCAAAATGCATTTCAGCAAAGCACAGTCAGCAAGGTTGCCTACGCAATTGTTTATATGGTGCTGATTATCCTTGCACTGAACAGCTTTCATGTAGCGATCAATTATGCGACAGAGGCGATTCAGACGATGACCAGTTTTATTTTGGCTCTCATTCCTCTCCTGCTGGCGCTTTTGGCTTCCTCTGGAGGAGCTGTATCTGCGGCCTTCTTTCATCCTGTTATTCTTTTTCTAATGAATACGAGCGGTCTGCTGATTCAAAATATCGTCATGCCGCTGATTTTCTTATCAGCAATTCTGAGCATCGTCAGTACAATGACTGAACAATACAAAGTAACGCAGCTGTCCAATCTTCTCAGAAATATTGCCATCGGAGCGCTGGCAGTCTTTCTCACTGTGTTTCTCGGCGTCATTTCTGTGCAGGGTGCCTCGGCGGCAGTGACAGACGGCATTACGCTCAGGACGGCTAAGTTTATTACCGGCAACTTCATTCCTGTTCTTGGAAGAATGTTTACTGACGCAACGGATACGGTGATCAGCGCTTCCTTATTGCTGAAAAATACGGTAGGAATCCTAGGTGTCGCCATTTTGATTTGTATTGCGGCTTTCCCGGCAATCAAAGTGCTTTCTCTCGCTTTTATTTACAAGCTGGCAGCCGCGATTCTCCAGCCGCTCGGCGGCGGTCCGGTCATTACCTGTCTCGATGTCATCAGCAAAAGCGTCATTTATATTTTTGCGGCTCTCGCTATTGTGTCTCTCATGTTTTTTTTAAGCCTTACCGTCATTATTACTGCCGGAAACCTCACGATGATGATGAAATAAAGGAGGCTGACGGATGAGTTTTTTAACTGAATGGCTTACCAGCATCGTCTTATTTATCCTATTTGCAATCGTTATTGATATGCTGCTGCCGAGCTCCAGCATGCAAAAGTACGCAAAAATGGTAGTCAGCCTGCTGCTGATCGTCGTCATGCTTACTCCAATCTTTAAGCTTTTCAAAACAGACCCCGAAGTCATCTTTGAATACCTCACAAAAAACGGGCAATCGGAATCTGCCGAAATAAAAAATCAGATCAATTCAAAAAAAATAGAAATACAAGCTTCCCAGCGCGCATATATTTTAGAAGAAATGGCTGTCCAACTAAAAAAGAAAGCGGAGGAGATGTTCAGTCATGACGAATATAAAGTAGACCAAATCAAGATCACGGCAGGAGAAAAAGTAGATTCAGAAGAGGATATCAAAACAATCAGCGTGTATATGGCCCCGTCTTCTGAAAAAACGGTCCAAACGGTCGCGCCGATCGACATTAATACGGA
Source organism: Bacillus sp. FSL R5-0434 (assembly GCF_038004745.1). Lineage (NCBI taxonomy): Bacteria > Bacillati > Bacillota > Bacilli > Caryophanales > Bacillaceae > Bacillus > Bacillus sp. FSL R5-0434. The sequence continues at coordinate 2,395,570 of NZ_JBBORV010000001.1, read as the reverse complement.
TCATGTATACGTCACGAAAGAAAAAGCGGAACAAAAAGAAGCTAAACAGATTGAGACAAAGCTTGCGGACATTTGGGAAATCGGCAGTGAGAAAATTACGGTTCATATGGAAGGCGGGGAGAGGATCGGCAATGAATAAAAACGGATTATGGAACGTATTGAAAAAGCAGTTTCTTCCGGGGCAATCGAAGGACGGCGAAAAACCGAAGCTGACCAAATATCATTACTTTCTGTTCGTTTTTGTTCTCGGCGTCTCCTTTATGCTTGTCAGCCAGCTCTTTTCTTCACCGGAGAAAACGGAAAACGCCCAGACCATAACAGCACCGGCATCAGCTGATTCGGCGGACAGCAAAGAGAAAACAGCTGAAGTGTTTAAAGCCTCTAAATCTGATGATCCTAAAAACTCTATTGGCGATTATGAAAAAGAATATGAAAACCAGCTGAAGGAAATTCTTGAAACCATTATCGGCGTGGAGGATGTCTCGGTTGTGGTCAATGTAGACGCAACGTCACTGAAGGTTTATGAAAAAAACAAATCAAGCAAAAATACAACAACTGAGGAAACAGACAAAGAAGGCGGAACTAGAAGTGTGACGGATCAAACATCAGAGGAAGAAATCGTCATGATCAGGAATGGGGATAAAGAAACCCCTGTTGTCGTTCAAACGAAAAAACCTGATATACGCGGTGTACTCGTTGTTGCTCAAGGAGTGGACAACGTTCAAATAAAACAAACCATTATTGAAGCGGTGACACGGGTCCTGGATGTTCCAAGCCACCGGGTTGCGGTTGCCCCTAAAAAAATAAAGGAGGATTCATAAATGCTCAAAAAACAAACCGTTTGGCTGTTAACAATGCTCAGTCTTGTTGTGGTGTTAAGTGTTTATTATATCATGTCACCGGAAAGTAAAAACGCGGTGCAGATGCAAAGTGAAAAAAGCCCGTCAGACAGCGGTGAGGTAGCAACTGAAAAAACACCTGCCAAGGAAGACACAAAGGAAAAAAACGGTGCTGAAACAGAGAAAGAAGACGGAACAAAGGGTACGAAAGATTCTTCATCAGACAAAGAAACTTCCGCTGAAGCGAGTGAAAAAGGAACAGTTGTGACCGAAACCGCCGATGATGATCTCTTCACAACGTACCGCCTTGATTTAGAGGATGCCAGAAGCAAGGAAAGGGAAGAACTGAATGCGATCGTATCCAGCGACGATGCAACAGCAAAGGAAAAGAGCGAAGCATATGATAAAATGACAGCCCTCAGTGAAGCGGAAGGAACAGAAAAACAGCTTGAAACACTGATTAAAACACAAGGCTATGAAGATGCCCTCGTAAATGCGGAAGGAGACAAAATCAACATCACGGTCAAGTCTGACAAACACTCCAAATCTAAAGCTACAGCCATCATAGACCTTGTTGCCAAAGAAATTAAAACGATGAAAGACGTTGCTGTCACATTTGAGCCTTCCAAATAGTTAATGAACAACCGCCCGCCGAAACGCGGGCTTTTTGCATGCCAATCATATTAGAGTTGAATTCAAAAGTCCGCTCCTGTAAGATAAACATAGTATGTACTTTTAGTAGTAACCTATAAAAAAGAAATTTCAATACATAGGAGTGCGATGGAATGTTAAACATTAAAGAAATCCATGAGCTGATTAAAACAATTGACGAATCTTCAATTGATGAATTCGTATATGAAAATGAAGGTGTTTCCCTAAAACTGAAAAAACACGAAGCGGGTACTGTGCAAGTGATGCAGCAAGCACCGGCAGCACCTGTACAAGCAGCGGCTCCGCAAACGGCACAGCCTCAAGCGCAGCAAGCAGCGCCGGCACCTGCACAAGAGGCGCCGAAACAAGATGAAAACCTGCATCAAATCAAATCGCCGATGGTGGGAACATTTTATGCTTCTTCATCACCGGAAGCCGGTCCTTATGTAACTGCAGGCTCTAAAGTAAATGAAAACACAGTTGTCTGCATTGTGGAAGCAATGAAGCTATTCAACGAAATCGAAGCGGAAGTAAAAGGCGAAATCGTTGAAGTATTAGTTGAAAACGGCCAGCTGGTTGAGTATGGACAACCTCTATTTCTTGTAAAAGCAGAGTAAGGAGACTTAACATGATAAAAAAGCTATTGATCGCCAACAGAGGAGAAATTGCTGTCAGAATCATCAGAGCCTGCAAAGAGCTCGGCATTGAGACTGTCGCTGTTTATTCAGAAGCTGATAAAGATGCCCTGCATGTGCAAATGGCTGATGAGGCTTTTTGTATCGGACCGAAAGCATCAAAAGACAGCTATCTAAACGTTACAAATATCGTAAGTGTCGCCAAGCTTACCGGCACAGATGCTATCCATCCGGGATACGGATTTTTAGCTGAAAACGCCGACTTCGCGGAATTATGTGAAGAAGTGAATGTCACGTTTGTCGGACCTAGCGCTGAGGCCATTTCAAAAATGGGAACAAAAGACGTTGCGCGGGAGACGATGAAACAGGCGGGCGTGCCGATCGTTCCAGGTTCACAAGGAATTATAGAAAATGTGGAAGAAGCGGTTTCGCTGGCTAATGAAATTGGGTATCCTGTAATTATAAAAGCCACCGCAGGCGGAGGCGGAAAAGGAATCAGGGTTGCGCGCACCGAAGAGGAATTGATTAACGGCATTAAGATTACTCAGCAGGAAGCTGCAACTGCATTTGGAAATCCTGGAGTTTACATCGAAAAATACATAGAGGATTTTCGTCATGTTGAGATCCAAGTGCTTGCCGATAATTATGGAAATACCATTCATTTGGGCGAACGCGACTGCTCGATTCAAAGACGCCTTCAAAAGCTTTTGGAAGAATCACCATCTCCTGCGCTTGATTCAGAAATCAGAGAGCAGATGGGTGAAGCAGCGGTTAAGGCTGCAAAAGCAGTTGGCTACACAGGCGCGGGCACAGTTGAATTTATTTATGACTACAGAGAACAGCGCTACTACTTCATGGAAATGAACACAAGAATTCAAGTAGAGCACCCAGTCACAGAAATGGTGACAGGAACAGACCTGATTAAGGAACAAATCAGAGTCGCATCAGGAATGGAACTCAGCCTCAAACAAGAAGATGTTCTATTTGAAGGCTGGGCCATCGAATGCCGAATTAATGCGGAAAACCCAAGCAAAAATTTCATGCCGTCACCTGGTGAAATAAAAATGTATCTGCCGCCGGGCGGTTTAGGTGTCCGTGTAGATTCAGCCGCGTATCCGGGCTATACCATCCCTCCGTACTACGACAGCATGATTGCGAAAGTAATCACATACGGAAAAACGAGAGATGAAGCGGTTGCCCGCATGAAGCGCGCATTAAGCGAATTCGTCATCGAAGGCATAGAAACAACAATCCCGTTCCACATCAAACTGCTTGAACACGAAACATTTGTCAGCGGAGAGTTTAATACGAAGTTTTTAGAAACATATGATGTAATGGGCTCATAATTTTTACGGAGGTGAATTGAATGAAAGACAACAGCTTGCTTAAAATGGATCATGAAGACACGCATTTAGGTAAGGTTGAGATCGCACCGGAAGTCATTGAGGTGATTGCCGGTATCGCAGCTTCAGAAGTTGACGGCATTGCTGAAATGCGCGGGAACTTTGCGACAGGCGTCGTCGAGCGCTTCGGCAAAGTAAACCACGGCAAAGGCGTAAAAGTCGACTTGGCGGATGACGGAATTACGATTGATGTCTACTGTGTTGTCGCATTCGGCGTTTCCATTCCGAAAGTCGCAGCGGCCGTTCAGGAAAACATTCGTCAAACCTTATTAAATATGACGTCTCTTTCAATTAACGAGATCAATATTCACATCGTCGGCATTCAATTTGACACAAAAGCCCAGGAAGTCGAAATCGACGAAGAAATGTAAATGGCTTAACAGAAAACCAAGGGGAGGGCGGCCCTTTGGTTTTTTTACACGTTACCCTTTATTTCAAAGCATGAAGAAAGCCGGCTCGAGGCAGCCGAGTTTCTTCATGATCGTGAAATCCGAATGATCATATGTAGGTGTGTAAAAATATTCGGTAATAGGGTCGAAAAACCTTGATTTCAATATGCGGATACGAAAAAAATATGTTATGATCTCTTTATGGCTTAACGACAAGCGGATAAAGAGGATCAAAGGAGAAAGAAAATGAAAAGAAGAACAGCAAGAGAAAAAGCTTTGCAGGCACTATTTCAAATTGATGTCAGCGATATTGCAGTGAATGAAGCCATTGAACACGCATTAGATGAAGAAAAGACAGATCCTTTCTTTGAAAAGCTTGTATACGGTGTACTTGAACACCAGGTTCAGCTGGATGAAATGATTTCGAAACATCTGGTGAATTGGAAGCTTGACCGGATTGCCAATGTTGACCGTGCTATTTTGCGTCTGGCAGCATACGAAATGGCATATGCCGAAGACATTCCGGTAAATGTCTCCATGAACGAAGCGATTGAGCTGGCGAAACGGTTTGGTGATGACAAAGCGACAAAATTTGTAAACGGGGTTCTTTCTAACATTAAATCTGATATTGAACAATCATAGGAGGAAAGAAAATGACTGCAACAATCATCGACGGAAAAGAAACGGCAAAAGAAAAACGCGAACAATTGGCAAAAGAGGTAGAAGAGCTTAAAAAGCAAGGCGTCACTCCCGGCCTGGCGGTTATTTTGATTGGAGATGACCCAGCTTCTCATTCTTACGTGCGGGGAAAGAAAAAAGCAGCAGAAACAATGGGCATGAATTTTAAGCTTGATCAATTCGACAGCAGCCTCACAGAAGCTGAACTGCTTTCGATTATTGACAAATACAATGAAGACCCTGAGTTTCACGGAATTCTCGTTCAGCTTCCGCTTCCAGACCATATTTCTGAAAAAGCGGTGATTGAACGTATTTCTCCTGATAAGGATGTAGACGGTTTTCATCCGTTAAATGTAGGGAAAATGCTGCTAGGCGAAGATACATTTCTTCCTTGCACGCCGCACGGAATTGTTGAGCTTTTGAAGAAAACCAATATTGACCTTTCCGGTAAAGAGGTTGTTGTAGTCGGCCGAAGCAATATTGTCGGTAAACCTGTCGGCCAGCTTTTATTAAATGAAAACGCGACAGTGACATACTGTCATTCAAGAACAAAAGATATATCTGAACATACGAAAAAAGCGGACATCCTGGTGGTGGCGGTCGGTAAAGCCAACTTCATCACTGCTGACCAGATGAAAGAAGGCGCCATCGTTATTGACGTCGGCGTTAACCGTTTGGAAAGCGGAAAGCTTTGCGGAGACGTTGAGTTTGAAGGTGCGAAGGAAAAAGCATCCTTTATTACACCTGTTCCGGGCGGAGTCGGTCCTATGACCATCACGATGCTTGCGCATAATACTGTTAAATCTGCGAAACGTACGTTATCATAGATCTTTGGAGATATTCAGAGACAGGCTAAAACCCTGCCTCTGGATAATGAGCACGATACCCGCTTCTTCAGGCTCCTTAAGCCAGAGCGGGTTTTCTTTAGTTATGGTGCAGGAATGCTTACGAGAGGAGTTTGAGACATGGGTGAAACAGCGTATGTTACTGTCTCAGCGCTGACAAAGTATATAAAACGAAAATTCGATGTAGATCCTCACCTTGAAAATATTTGGATTAAAGGCGAATTATCGAATGTAAAGATACACACGAGAGGCCATATTTACTTCACGTTAAAAGACGAAAACGCCCGGATGCAGTCGGTCATGTTCGCCAGACAGAGCGAGCGTCTTCCTTTTAAACCTGAAAACGGTATGAAAGTGCTGGTGAGAGGCGGAATTTCCGTATACGAACCGAGCGGAAACTATCAATTATATGCAAAAGAAATGCAGCCTGACGGGGTCGGAGCGCTTTATTTAGCGTATGAAGAATTAAAAAAGAAGCTAGCCGGAGAAGGTTTATTTGACGAACGCTACAAAAAACAAATCCCCGCATTTCCAGCCACAATCGGGGTTGTGACATCACCCACAGGTGCTGCTGTCAGAGATGTCATTACAACTCTAAAAAGAAGATATCCCCTTGTAAAAGTCATTGTTCTTCCAGCGCTCGTTCAGGGTGAAAATGCGAGCAGATCAATCGTTAGGCGCATTGAAGAGGCGAATGAAAAACAGGCGTGCGACGTATTAATTGTCGGAAGAGGCGGCGGATCGATTGAGGAACTGTGGGCGTTTAACGAAGAAATCGTAGCGCGTGCGATCTTTGCTTCCAACATACCGATCATTTCGGCAGTCGGGCATGAGACGGATTTTACCATCAGTGATTTTGTTGCGGATATCAGAGCGGCGACACCTACAGGAGCAGCTGAGATTGCAGTGCCCCATACCACTGATTTAATTGAACGGACGAAAACGGCGGAAGTCAGAATGACAAGAGCGATGCAGCAGCATCTCATCCAAAAAAAAGAACGGGTTCAAACACTTCAATCCTCATATGCATTTCGCTTTCCTAAGCGGCTGTTTGAGCAAAAAGAGCAGCAGTTTGACCTTGCATACCAGCAGTTTCAAGCTCAGCTTACCGCGCTGTTGGACCGGAAAAGCAGACAGCTTGAGCGCGAAACATACAGATTAGAGGCGCTGCATCCCCATGAACAGCTGAAACAGGCGAGAAAACGGTATGAGGATCAGACGAATCAGCTGAAAAAAAATATGAATATCCAAATGAAGCAGCTGCATTCTCAGTTTCAAACCGTTCTTGGCAAGCTGAACGCGCTAAGTCCCCTTCAAATTATGGAAAGAGGATACAGCTTGGCTTATAAAGAAGATGAACTCATAAAAAGCGTCAGTCAGATAGAAGAGAAAGACCAGCTTGAGGTAAATCTGAAGGATGGCGTGCTGACCTGTGAAGTATTAAATAAGAGAGGGGAAGAAAAATGACAGACACGAAAAAAAATGAAAGCATGACGTTTGAAGAAGCGATGAAAGGCTTAGAAAGCATTGTATCAAAGCTTGAAGAAGGCGATGTGCCTCTGGAGCAAGCAATTAACTACTTTCAAGAAGGAATGGCTCTTTCAAAAATGTGCCATGAAAAGCTTCAAAAAGTAGAAAAGCAAATGGACTTCATTTTAAAAGAAGACGGCGAACTGGCACCTTTTAGTGTTCAGGAGGAAGACGAAGGTGACAAATAAATTAGCTAGCTTTCTGGCGGAGCGTAAAAAAGCGGTTGAAAAACAGCTCTTTGTATATACAGAAAACCTTAATATCCCGGATTCATTAAAAAAATCTATGCTGTATTCCCTTGAGGCCGGAGGGAAACGGCTGCGGCCTCTCATCGTGCTGGCGGTTTTGAATGCGTACGGAAAAAGTGAAAAAGACGGTATCCCAGTCGGGTGCGCTGTTGAAATGATTCACACGTATTCATTAATTCATGATGATCTGCCTTGCATGGATGATGATGATCTGCGCCGCGGAAAGCCGACAAACCATAAAGTATTTGGTGAAGCCACGGCTGTTTTAGCGGGAGACGGGCTGCTTACGGAAAGCTTTAAGCTGATTACATCCCATGTGTCAGACGAAGTATCCGCAGAAAAGCGGCTTCGTCTTGTGAATGAACTGATTTCAGCAGCGGGAACCGAGGGCATGGTCGGGGGGCAGATCGCCGATATGGAAGCAGAAAACCGTCAGGTCACGCTTGAAGAACTTGAATCCATTCATGAACGAAAAACAGCCAAACTGCTCGGTTTTGGCGTCATCGCCGGCGCTATTTTGGCGGATGCGCCTGAGGAAGAAATTGAAACATTGCGCGTCTTCAGCAGCCACATTGGAATCGGTTTTCAAATCAGAGACGACATTTTAGATGTAGAAGGCAGTGAAGAGAAAATCGGCAAACGTGTCGGCTCGGATACAACGAACGACAAATCGACTTATCCGTCACTTCTGTCACTGGAAGGGGCCAAAAAGAAATTGGACGGTCACATAAAAGAAGCAAAGCGCTTGATCGACGGGCTCTCCCTTCAAAAAGACCTTTTGCATGAGCTTTGTGATTTAATTGCGGCTAGAGACCACTAAAACGATCCTTATTTGAAGCGGCTGCACGACATATGGTAAAATGTAAGCAGTTTCGATGAAAATCAAAAGGAAGAGCGCGTTTGTCTTTTTTTATGCCTGAGAAATGATCTGAGTTCAGCTCGGCATTTAAGACATATATCAATGCAGAAATTCATGCTGAAAGTGAGTTGATCCGCTTTGGATCTTTTATCAATACAGGACCCGTCGTTTTTAAAAAACATGTCCATTGATGAATTAGAGAAATTAAGTGATGAAATCCGTCAGTTTCTGATTACGACTTTATCGGCTTCTGGCGGTCACATTGGCCCTAATTTGGGTGTCGTTGAGCTTACCGTTGCATTGCATAAGGAATTTAACAGCCCGAAAGACAAGTTTTTGTGGGATGTAGGCCATCAGTCTTATGTCCATAAGCTGCTGACGGGCCGGGGAAAAGAATTTGAGACCCTTCGTCAGTATAAAGGGCTTTGCGGATTCCCGAAGCGGAGCGAAAGCGAACATGACGTATGGGAAACCGGTCACAGCTCAACTTCCTTGTCAGGTGCGATGGGGATGGCGGCCGCTCGCGATATTAAAGGAACGGATGAGTTTATCATTCCGATTATCGGTGATGGTGCGCTGACCGGCGGAATGGCGCTTGAAGCGCTGAACCATATCGGTGACGAGAAAAAAGACATGATTGTTATCCTCAATGATAATGAAATGAGTATCGCTCCGAATGTCGGTGCTATTCATTCCATGCTCGGACGGCTGCGAACAGCCGGGAAATACCAATGGGTTAAAGATGAGCTTGAATACCTGTTTAAGAAGATTCCGGCTGTTGGGGGCAAGCTTGCCGCCACGGCAGAACGTGTCAAAGACAGCCTGAAGTATATGCTTGTCTCAGGCATGTTTTTCGAGGAACTCGGATTTACTTATTTAGGCCCTGTGGACGGACACTCTTATCATGAGCTGATTGAGAATCTTCAATACGCTAAAAAAACAAAAGGCCCTGTCCTTCTGCATGTGATCACCAAAAAAGGAAAAGGGTACAAACCTGCTGAAACCGATACGACCGGTACGTGGCACGGAACCGGCCCATATAAAATTAATACAGGTGACTTTGTAAAACCAAAAGCCGCAGCGCCTGCATGGAGCAGCCTTGTCAGCGGCACAGTACAGCGAATGGCACGTGAGGACGGGCGAATCGTGGCGATAACACCGGCAATGCCTGTCGGTTCGAAGCTTGAAGGCTTTGCGCAGGAATTTCCTGACCGAATGTTCGATGTCGGAATTGCAGAGCAGCATGCCGCTACAATGGCCGCCGCTATGGCATTACAAGGGATGAAGCCGTTTCTGGCTATCTATTCAACGTTCCTGCAGCGTGCATATGACCAGGTTGTTCATGACATCTGCCGTCAAAACGCCAATGTGTTTATCGGAATTGACCGTGCCGGATTAGTCGGTGCAGATGGCGAGACGCATCAAGGCGTATTTGATATCGCGTTTATGCGCCACATTCCAAATGTGGTCTTAATGATGCCAAAGGATGAAAATGAAGGGCAGCATATGGTTCATACAGCGCTCAGCTATGACGACGGTCCAATCGCCATGCGTTTTCCGCGCGGAAACGGCCTCGGCGTCAAAATGGATGAACAGCTTAAAACGATCCCAATCGGCACGTGGGAGGTGCTGCGTCCGGGTAGCGACGCGGTCATCTTAACATTTGGAACAACAATTGAAATGGCGCTTGAAGCTGCTGAAGAGCTGCAAAAAGAAGGCCTTTCCGTACGCGTCGTCAACGCGCGATTCATTAAGCCGATTGATGAAAAGATGATGAAGGATATACTAAATGAAGGCTTGCCGATTCTAACGATTGAAGAAGCGGTCTTAGAAGGCGGATTCGGAAGCGCGGTTTTAGAATTCGCTCATGATCAGGGAATGTATCATACGCCGATCGACAGAATGGGCATACCGGATCGATTTATAGAACATGGTAGCGTAACGGCGCTTCTTGAAGAAATAGGATTAACGAAACAGCAGGTGGCAGACCGAATTCGATTGCTGGCACCGCCGAAGACACATAAAGGAATTGGATCATGACGGCTAAGAAAGAACGATTAGATGTATTACTAGTGGAAAGAGGGCTTGCGGAAACGCGGGAAAAAGCGAAACGGGCCATTATGGCAGGGATCGTGTATTCGAATGAAAACCGCTTGGACAAGCCTGGAGAAAAAATTGACCGCGAGCTTCCGTTGACGATCAAAGGAAACCCGCTGAAATATGTGAGCAGAGGCGGCTTAAAGCTTGAAAAAGCGCTGAAAGAATTTCCTGTCTCTGTTCAGGACAAAATTATGATTGATATCGGTTCCTCCACCGGCGGCTTTACAGACTGTGCTCTGCAAAACGGTGCAAAACAGTCGTACGCGGTGGATGTAGGCTATAATCAGCTTGCGTGGAAGCTAAGACAGGACGAACGCGTCGTCGTGATGGAACGCACGAATTTCCGTTATGCGACTCCGGCAGACTTCACAAAAGGCATGCCGGAGTTTGCTACGATTGATGTATCCTTTATTTCACTTCGGCTGATCCTGCCCGTTTTAAAAACATTGCTTGTACCGGGCAGCGATTGTATTGCGCTTGTCAAGCCTCAGTTTGAAGCAGGCCGGGAATCTGTCGGCAAAAAAGGCATTGTCAGAGATCCGAAGGTGCATGCGGATGTTCTGCGGCGTATGATCAGTTTTTCGGCTGGCGAGGGCTATATCTGCAAAGGCCTGTCATTTTCTCCAATTACGGGAGGAGACGGAAATATTGAATTTCTCCTTCATTTGCACTGGCTGGGAGAAGGTCAAGAAGGTGCAGGTTTGCCTGAGGAGGAAATCAGCCGTATAGTGGAAGAAGCACATAAGACGTTAAAAGAAAAAAAAGCAGATGTACCGGAATAATAGGGCGCTATTATTCCTTTTTTCTGCATTCATGTACTTTTTGCGGAGAATCATATACCATATAAGAACAGATAAGCTGGAAATAGAGGTGCTTACATGAACAAAGGCCAGAGGCATATCAAAATCAGAGAAATCATTACAAGCAATGAAATCGAAACCCAAGATGAATTGGTCGACATGCTGAAGCAGGATGGATACAAGGTGACACAAGCCACGGTTTCACGTGATATTAAAGAGCTTCACCTTGTGAAGGTGCCGACAAATAACGGCTCATATAAATACAGCCTACCGGCGGACCAGCGTTTCAATCCGCTGTCTAAGCTGAAACGGTCACTGATGGATGCTTTTGTGAAAATAGACTCAGCAAGCCATATGATTGTGCTGAAAACCATGCCGGGCAATGCCCAGGCAATCGGAGCGCTTATGGACAATCTGGATTGGGACGAAATTATGGGGACCATTTGCGGAGATGACACCATTTTAATTATTTGCCGGACTCCTGAAGATACCGATGGCGTAAAAAGCCGGCTCCTAGAGCTGCTGTAAAGGAAATCTAACAAAGATAAGAGGTGTAATGCTGTTTGTTAGCTGAATTATCGATTAAAAACTTTGCCATTATTGAGGAACTGACGGTTTCTTTTGAACGCGGGCTTACGGTTTTAACAGGAGAAACCGGAGCCGGCAAATCCATCATCATAGATGCCATTTCACTTTTGGTCGGTGGCCGCGGTTCATCTGAATTTGTCAGATATGGAGAAACAAAAGCCGAGCTTGAAGGGCTGTTTCTGTTAGATAGCGGCCATCCCGTTTTTGACGTTTGTGCTGAACAGGGGATTGACGTTTCAGATGAAATGATCGTCATGAGAAGGGATATCAGCACGAACGGAAAAAGCGTATGCCGGGTTAATGGCAAACTTGTAACGATTGCGTCGCTTAGAGAAATCGGCAGGCTTTTATTAGATATTCACGGGCAGCACGATAACCAGCTGTTAATGGAGGACGAAAACCATCTTCAGCTTTTGGACAAGTTTGCGGGAGCCGAAGTGGAAAGCGCACTTCAAGCGTATCAGGAAGGCTATCAGCGATATATGAAGCTGCTTAAAAAGTTGAAGCAGCTTTCTGAAAGTGAGCAGGAAATGGCACACCGGCTTGATCTGATTCAATTTCAGCTGGAAGAAATCGAATCAGCAAAGCTTGAACTGAACGAAGATGAGCAGCTGCAAGAAGAGCGCCAGCAAATTTCAAATTTCGAGAAAATATTTGAATCACTGCAAAATGCTTATAACGCGCTGCGCAGCGAGCAGGGCGGTCTGGACTGGGTCGGAATGGCCTCGTCTCAGCTTGAAGATTTATCCGATATTAACGAACCGCTGCAAAAACTTTCTGAGAGTGTTTCGAACTCCTACTACCTTTTAGAGGACGCTACATTTCAGATGAGAAATATGCTGGATGAGCTTGAATATGACCCCGAGCGCTTGAATTTTATTGAGACGCGTCTTAATGAGATCAAGCAGCTGAAGCGGAAATACGGGGCAACCGTTGAGGATATTTTAGAATATGCTTCTAAAATTGAAGAAGAGATTGATCAAATTGAAAACAGAGACAGCCATCTGCAAAGCCTGAAGCAGGAGCTGGATTCGGTTGGTAAAGATGTTGCAGTAGAAGCGGCAAACGTTTCCCGAATCCGAAAAACGTGGGCGAAAAAGCTGGCTGAGGAAATCCATCGTGAACTGAAAAGCTTATATATGGAAAAGTCGACTTTCGATACGGAGTTTAAGGTCAGAACGGCGACCCGCGATGAGGAAGCACCGGTCGTAAACGGACAGCCTGTTCAGCTCACTGAACAAGGGATTGATCTGGTGAAGTTTTTAATTTCCACCAATACGGGCGAGCCGCTGAAATCTCTTTCTAAAGTTGCTTCCGGCGGAGAGCTGTCGAGGGTCATGCTTGCCATTAAAAGCATCTTTTCCTCACAGCAGGACGTTACCTCGATTATATTTGACGAGGTAGATACAGGTGTAAGCGGCAGGGTCGCTCAGGCTATTGCTGAAAAGATTCACAAAGTATCGATGGGATCACAAGTGCTATGCATTACGCACCTGCCTCAGGTAGCAGCCATGGCCGATACCCATCTTTACATTGCGAAAGAATTAAAAGACGGAAGAACGACGACGCGTGTAAAGCCGCTGACTAAACAAGAGAAGGTGACGGAAATCGGACGCATGATAGCAGGAGTCGAAGTCACAGACTTGACGAAACGCCATGCGAAAGAGCTGTTAAAACAAGCGGATCAAGTCAAAACAACTGGGTAAGCTGCGCGATATGCGCAGCCTATTTTTTTGTATACACATCCATTCGTTCATCAGTATATCCAATGTTTTTCTTTATAAGACAGTTATAAATAAGGGCTGAGAAGGCAAAAGTAATGATGTAGCAGCAATTCATAAAGAAGGTGTGGGGTAGGAGCGAGGAGAGTGAAGTAGTGAATGCCGGATAACATCAGAAAAGCAATAGGTTTAATTCTCCTTGTTTCGTTATTAAGTGTAGGTTTATGCAAACCATTAAAAGAGTATTTACTGATTCCAACGCAAATGAGAGTATTTGAAACCCAAACACAAGCCATTGAAACGAGTTTATCGGTAAACGCCCAGGAAAAATCATCAGAAGCGTTTACAGTTGAGAAAGACCCGCATGAAATCAAAGTCACAGGCAAAAAATCAGGCCAGTCAGAATTAGTATATGATCTTGCCGGATTTCCAATCAAAAAAACAAAAGTGCAAGTTCTTCCGGATTTAAAAGTCATACCGGGCGGGCAATCCATCGGTGTCAAACTTCATTCCGTGGGAGTCCTTGTCGTCGGATTTCATCAAGTTAACACAAGCGAAGGGAAAAAATCCCCTGGTGAATCGGCAGGTATTACAGCAGGCGACATTATTATCGAGATGAATGGGCAGAAAATTGAAAAAATGAATGATGTTGCCCCGTTTATTCAAAAGGCGGGAAACACCGGAGAGTCACTTGATTTGCTGATCAAACGTGATAAACAGAAGATCAAAACAAAGCTGATTCCTCAAAAGGATGAAGCTGAAGGCAAATACCGAATCGGTTTATATATCAGGGATTCTGCCGCGGGCATCGGCACGATGACTTTTTATGAGCCGAAAACAAAAAAATACGGAGCGCTTGGCCACGTGATCTCCGATATGGATACGAAAAAACCAATCGTCGTGGAAGATGGAGAAATTGTCAAATCGACTGTGACATCAATTGAAAAAGGGACAGGCGGAAATCCTGGAGAAAAACTGGCGCGATTTTCCTCTGAACGCAAAACGATCGGGAACATTAACAGAAACAGCCCATTTGGAATCTTCGGCACGTTACATCAGCCGATTAAAAACAAAATATCAGATAAGGCGCTGCCGGTTGCCTTTTCAAATGAAGTGAAAAAAGGGCCTGCGGAAATCTTAACGGTCATTGATGATGATAAAGTAGAAAAATTTGATATCGAAATCGTCAGCACGACACCGCAAAAATTTCCGGCTACAAAAGGAATGGTCTTAAAAATTACCGATCCGAGACTGCTGAAGGAAACAGGCGGCATTGTACAAGGCATGAGCGGGAGCCCAATCATTCAAAATGGAAAGGTCGTCGGCGCTGTCACCCATGTGTTTGTCAACGACCCGACAAGCGGTTACGGTGTGCATATTGAATGGATGCTGTCTGAAGCAGGAATCGATATTTACGGAAAAGAAAAAGCAAGCTGACTGCCGGATCTCCGGCAGTTTTTTTGCTTTTCTCCCTCTTCACTTCTCATCATACATACGTTAAAATGAACAAAAGAAGATTTTTCGACAAATTCACGTTTCCTTATTTGTCAAATTTCATTTTTAGTCGAAAAATAGAGAAAAACATAGAATAACGAAGATATGCCACTATTATTGTTAGTTATGATTTTTTTTAGAGGGTATATAGCGGTTTTGTCGAATGTAAACATGTAGCAAGGTGGAATCCTGTTAACTACATTTGGGGAGGAAGAAACGTGGAGAAAATTAAAGTTTGTGTTGCTGACGATAATCGAGAGCTGGTAAGCCTGTTGAGTGAATATATAGAAGGACAGGAAGACATGGAAGTCATCGGAGTTGCGTATAACGGACAGGAATGCCTGTCGCTATTTAAAGAAAAAGATCCTGATGTGCTCGTCTTGGATATTATTATGCCTCATTTGGACGGACTTGCTGTTTTAGAGCGACTGAGAGAATCCGATCTGAAAAAACAGCCAAACGTCATCATGCTGACAGCCTTCGGGCAGGAAGATGTCACGAAAAAGGCCGTCGATTTAGGAGCGTCCTACTTTATTCTCAAACCGTTTGATATGGAAAACCTTGTCGGCCATATTCGCCAGGTCAGCGGAAATGCCAGCAGTGTGACGCATCGCGCGCCGTCATCACAAAGCAGCATTATACGCAGCAGCCAGCCTGAACCAAAAAGGAAAAATCTCGACGCGAGCATCACAAGCATTATCCATGAAATCGGCGTCCCTGCACATATTAAAGGCTATCTCTATCTGCGTGAAGCGATCTCAATGGTGTACAACGACATCGAACTGCTCGGCAGTATTACAAAAGTCCTCTATCCGGACATCGCCAAAAAATTCAACACAACCGCTAGCCGTGTAGAAAGAGCGATCCGCCACGCGATTGAAGTGGCATGGAGCAGAGGGAATATTGATTCCATTTCCTCATTGTTCGGCTATACAGTCAGCATGACGAAGGCAAAACCTACAAATTCAGAGTTCATTGCGATGGTTGCAGATAAGCTGAGATTAGAGCATAAGGCTTCTTAAGCATGATCAGCAAAAGCACTTAAATCAAACGTCTTTTATTTATTGGTTTCCGCTGATAAATAGGAGGCGTTTTGTTTTTGGATAAATCTGTTATAATGAATGCGGTAGATGGGTGAATATTTGTTTATACGCTTGGAGTGATCGAAAATGTGTGAAAAGTACGGGCTGCTGATGGCTATATTTATCCTTTCGCTTTGTGTCAATTCAAACATCATCGTGGAGTCACACAAAATAGGTATGCTGATTGACTTCATTTCATTTGCTGCAATGGTCGTATGTATATTCGTTGGTTGGACCATGAGAAACAGAAAGTCAAAAACGGATTGAAACCTTTTCCGCTGTATGTTCGTAGCAAAAAGAGCAATTGAGGTATAAAGAAGACATATCATGAAAAAGAGAAAACGTGACGGACTGCTGTTCGATTTTCTAACCGAAGGAATTGGTCAGCTTCTCATTTTGCCACTTAAATATGTGCACAAACTATTCGATTGACGAAAAGGCCCTTTCCTAAGGGTCTTTTTTTATAAAAAAGACTGCCGAAACATTTCGGCAGTCACATCAAATTAATCTTTATAAGGAACCCATCCAGGTGTGTTCACAATCGCTTGCCATAGCGGCTCAGGCAAGTGATATTTTTCTTTGTCTGTCCCTTTTATCACAGTTTCAATTTGTTTTTCGCGTCCTTCTTTTACTTTTACAGCCCAATCAGGATCAACTAAAATTTCACGCCCCATCGCCACTAGCGGAATACCGTTTTCAATCACAGCAAGCGCGTCATCAGCAGAATGGATGGAACCAACAGCAATCAGAGGCACCTTGTGTCCGACACGTTCATTCAATAAGTCCATGCGCGTACGTGTCGGGTCTGCCCCGCGGCGCGCTTTGGAGTTGACGTCCATCAATGAAATATGGAGGTAATCCAGTTCTTTTTCTACTAAGGCATCAACAAGCGTGAAGGTTTCTGTCATTGTC
Organism: Bacillus sp. FSL R5-0434; assembly: GCF_038004745.1. Classification (NCBI taxonomy): domain Bacteria; kingdom Bacillati; phylum Bacillota; class Bacilli; order Caryophanales; family Bacillaceae; genus Bacillus; species Bacillus sp. FSL R5-0434. The sequence continues at coordinate 2,378,796 of NZ_JBBORV010000001.1, read as the reverse complement.
AGTCCCGGTGTATCTGGCTCTTCCGGAGACAGGCGGTAGCCGACTAAAAATTCATCTTTCGCGTGATCGGCAATTGCTTGTTTCACCTCATCCACAATAGCAAGCGGGAAGGCTAATCGTTTCTCATCGCTTCCTCCCCAGCGGTCTGTGCGCTGATTTGTTTTTGGGGAATAAAACTGCTGAATTAAGTAGCCGTTTGCACCGTGAATTTCGACACCGTCAAAGCCGGCTTCAATAGCGCGTCTTGTCGCTTCTCCAAAAGCCTTCACAATGTTTTCAACCTCTGCTTCTGTCAAGGCGCGGGCCATTTGTTTGCCGTTATCAGACACGTCACTTGGCGCGACAACGTCCTGATTCGGAACGAGCTCAGCAGGGCATTCAATTCCGCCGTGATGAATTTGCACAATCGCTTTTGACCCTTGTGCTTGAATGGCTTGGGCTAATCTTTTTAGCCCGGCAATATTTGAATCGTCATGGATGGCCGGCTGTCCGGAAAACGCTTTTCCATCAGGCGTGACGTTTGCGCATGCTGTAATCACCATTCCCATTTCTTTTGAACGGGGGATGATATAGTCCAGCTCCGCTTCAGAAATCGTGCCATCCTCATTGGAAGAATAATGGGTCATTGGAGCAACCGCGATCCGGTTGTCAATCGTAACGCCGCTTCGAAATGTAAATGATTCAAAGAGCGGTTTGTACTTTGGATTCATAAGATCATCTTCTTTCGTTTGGATTCGCACATATTCTAGCCTATATGTAAAATTTGATGCAATCAATCTGCTTCACCGGCTGAATATCTTGAGTGCCGAATGTGGTTTTCTTCGCTCTTTTTCGGGGCTTTTGTAGCCGCCTTTGATTTGATGGCCAATGGAGCAAGTGATGACCGCCGCGGCTAGCAGCAGAACGAATTTTTTCATGAGCTGTAACTTCTTTCTGTAAAGTAAATATTCTTTAAAAGCTTACGCCTGCCCAACCCTTCCGTCAAACCATCTGCTCATCGTATTCATCAATTTTTTTAAAAATGAATATAAAGTTGCTTCTTTCAGCTAATTTTTTCTAAAATGCTGCTCTTTTAGAGACATCCTCATAGACAGATCCGCTTGCTTTCTTTCTAACAACAGGAAATCAGCAGGTCAGATAGCCCTTTTGAAAATCATGGAAATGTTGTGCCGGCTTTTGTGCAAGCTTTACAAATCCGCCATTCTGGTCAAAGATAAAAGCCAAACATCAGGAAGAGGTGATCATGTGAAACAAGCTGGTCTATTTCTGTTTACTGTACTGCTGCTTTCCGGATGCAGTATTGCAAGCGCGGATGAATCAGCCCCGAGGTTTACAGAAGAGGGCAAATACATCGGCTCGGCCGATCCTCATACAATCGCTGTTTCCCTTAACGGAGAAGAAACCATGATACAAGTTCCAAGAGACAAGCGCGATGATTGTGAGGATCTGCCAGATCACACAAATGTCCAGGTGAAATATATAAAAAAAGAGAACGGAACCTTACAGCTGGAAGATATTCAGCAAAAGAATTCGTAATGACAGACCGGAGGGAGAAACGTTGAGAATGTTATGGAGGAGTTTAGCGATATGCGGATTGGCTTTTATGCTCGCACCCTGTGCGCAAGCGGCAGAGCCGGTAGCAGGGAAGACGGTATATATTGATGCCGGCCATGGCGGCAAAGACAGCGGGGCAGTCGGAAACGGGCTCTTAGAGAAAAATATTAATTTGGCTGTCTCCCGTCATGTTGTGGACAAGCTGAAAGCGGAAGGAGCGAATCCTATCGCTACAAGGACAGATGATCATTTTCTGACCTTGGAGGAAAGAGTGGCAAAAGCAAGTGCAAACCATGCCGATCTTTTTGTCAGCATTCATGTGAATTCGGGCGTTTCCTCCGCTTCAGGCACGGAAACGTACTTTCAGTCTGATTATGAAGCGGAAAACAGTCAGCGGCTGGCATCGGATATTCAGTCAGAGCTGGTATCATCCTTGCAAACAAGAGACAGGGGTGTGAAAGAATCAGATTTTTATGTCATTACATATTCACAAATGCCGAGCGTGCTGGCTGAGCTTGGATTTATTACAAACAGCTCTGATGCAGACAAGCTTGGGAGTGAAGAATATCAGGAAAAAGCTGCAGACGCGATTGTCGCGGGGATCGATTCTTATTACGCACAATAGTCTGAGTACAAGAAACCTTAATTCTAGAGTGACAAGGCCAAAATCAGTATAATGAAGAAAACGGGCAACTTTAGGCTTGAGGTGAAACAATGACAAAGATTTTTGCCCATCGGGGGGCATCAGGTCATTATCCCGAAAATACAATGATTGCATTTGAAAAAGGGATTGAAGACGGAGCAGACGGAATAGAGCTTGATGTTCAGCTGACAAAAGACGGACGTATTGCCGTTATTCATGATGAAAGGCTCGACCGGACGACATCCTTAAAAGGTTTCGTAAAGGACACGGTGTACGATGTCTTGAAATCCGCGGATGCGGCTGCCGGTCATCATCAAACAGTCGGCGATGTAAGGGTGCCGCTGCTTGAAGACGTGCTCTCGTGGGCTGAAAAAAAGGATTTTCTGATTAACATTGAATTGAAAAATAGCGTGATCCGCTATGAAGGAATGGAAGAAAAAGTGCTTGAGGCAGTAAAGCGATTTAAAATAGAAGAAAGAACGATTCTGTCCGCATTTAATCATGAAAGCTTAGCGTTATGCGGCCGGCTGGCACCCCATATTGAGCGGGCGGTACTAACCTCAGATGTGCTTTATCAGGCTGATCAATATGTAAAATCTATTCCGGCAGCCGGCTACCACCCAAAGCTGCATAGTCCGGCGGTAACGGATGAAATGCTGGAGCAAATGCGGAACAGTTCGATTAAGGTAAGGCCTTTTACAGTCAATCGGCCAGACGATATGGAGCATTTGATGAAAATGGGAGCAGACGGCCTTTTCACAGATTTTCCTGAGCGGGCTGCTGCCATCGCTAAGAAATTGAATAGAAGAAATTAGTTTTCAAGAAGGCTGCCGGAGCAGCCTTCTTTTTTCATTCATTCATACCTGTTTCAAAGCATACATTCATAGAAGACATCAAGAAATGTAAGCGCTGTCTATCTTCTGATTTGAGGTGACACTATGAGGAAAACAGTTATTGTAAGTGCTGCGAGAACCCCGTTTGGTAAATTTGGCGGGGCATTAAAAGAAGTAAAAGCTGCTGAACTCGGGGGCGCTGCTATGAAAGAGGCGTTAAAACGTGCCGGAGTCTCTGGAGATCAGGCGGAAGGCGCGGTCATGGGTATGGTTGTCCAAGCCGGTGCGGGCCAGATACCTTCCCGGCAAGCTGCCCGTATAGCCGGATTGCCTTGGAGTGTGCCATCGGAAACGCTGAATAAAGTTTGCGCCTCCGGCCTCCGCGCTGTCACTCTATGTGACCAAATGATTCGGGCGCATGATGCGGACATTCTTGTTGCCGGAGGCATGGAGAGCATGAGCAATATTCCGTATGCTGTTCCCGCTGGCCGCTGGGGCGCGCGGATGGGTAACGGTGAGCTAAGGGATTTAATGGTTTATGACGGATTAATGTGCGCTTTTGATGAAGTGCACATGGCCGTTCACGGAAATACGGCGGCCAAGGAATATGGAATTTCACGTAAAGAGCAGGATGAATGGGCCCTTCGAAGCCACAAGCGGTCGGCCGAGGCGGCCGATGAAGGAAAGTTTGATGAAGAAATTGTTCCTGTCAGCTGGCTTGGCCGGAAAGGAAAAACAAACATTGTTGACAAAGATGAAGCGATTCGCCGCGATACCACTCTCGATCAGCTTGCGAAACTTTCCCCGATTTATTCGAGTGACGGATCCATTACAGCCGGCAATGCGCCGGGAGTCAACGACGGAGCGGGTGCATTTGTATTAATGTCTGAGGAAAGAGCCGCTGAACTTGGAAAGCCTCCTCTTGCAACCATTCTTGGTTTTTCAACAGCCGGAATGCAAGCGCATGAGCTTGCGGCTGCTCCGGGATATGCAATAAACAAGCTGCTGAAAAAGACCGGTTTTACATTACAGGATATTGATCTTTTTGAAGTCAATGAAGCATTTGCATCTGTTGTATTAACAGGTGAAAAAATCGTCGGGTTTGATCTTGAAAAAGTAAACGTGAATGGCGGAGCGATTGCGCTGGGCCACCCGATCGGCGCTAGCGGTGCGAGAATTTTGATGACACTTGTGTACGAATTAAAGCGCCGGGGAGGCGGACTGGGTATTGCTGCTATTTGCAGCGGGGCGGCTCAGGGAGACGCTGTCTTGGTTCAAGTTCATTAAAACATTGACGGAGAAGGGGATTTGAATGGAAATCAAACATATCATGGTAGCCGGCGCCGGACAGATGGGAAGCGGAATTGCCCAAACAGCGGCTGAAGTCGGCTTTTATGTGCGGCTGTATGATTTGAATCCGGAGGCAGTGGAAACTGGGTTTCAGCACATAAAAAAGCATTTGAACCGCGCTGCTGAAAAAGGAAAAAAGACGGAAGCTGAAGTGAAGGCTGTTATCAGCCGTATTTCGCTTTCCACCGCGCTGGAGGAGGCGCAGCATGCGGATGTTGTGATTGAAGCAATTGCAGAAAGCATGACGGCAAAAACTAAATTGTTCAAAAACCTTGATCATATTTGCCCGGCTCATACGCTTTTGGCCAGCAATACATCTTCCTTGCCTATAACAGAAATTGCGGCTGTCACAAATCGTCCAGAACATGTCATTGGCATGCATTTTATGAACCCCGTCCCTGTTATGAAACTGGTTGAAGTCATTCGCGGCCTGGCGACATCAGATGAAACGGCATTAACCATTACGGCATTAGCGGAAAAAATGGGGAAAACACCGGTCGAAGTCAATGATTTTCCCGGATTTGTCTCCAACCGTGTGCTTCTCCCAATGATTAATGAAGCCATCTATTGTCTTTATGAGGGGGTAGCTGAGCCAAACGCAATAGACCAGGTTATGAAACTTGGCATGAATCACCCGATGGGTCCGCTTAAATTAGCTGATTTTATCGGACTGGACACGTGTTTGTCGATAATGGAAGTCCTTCACTCCGGGCTTGGAGACTCCAAGTACCGTCCTTGCCCGCTGCTTCGTAAGTACGTCAAAGCAGGGTGGCTCGGCAAAAAGAGCGGACGCGGCTTTTATCATTACGGCGAGGAGAAGAATACCTGAAGTCAATTCCAATCCGGGGGTGGCCGAGTTGCATTTAACCCAAGAGCAAGTCATGATGCGAAAGATGGTGCGTGATTTTGCCCGAAAAGAAATTGCTCCTGCTGCGGAGGTCATGGAGAAAACAGATGAATTTCCATTTCAGCTAATGAAGAAAATGGGTGAACACGGCTTGATGGGAATACCAGTGCCGGAACAGTATGGCGGCGCTGGAGCGGACGTTGTTTCTTATATTTTGGCCATTCATGAGATTTCTAAAATCAGCGCGGCGGTCGGTGTCATTCTTTCGGTTCATTCCTCAGTGGGCACAAATCCGATTTTGTACTTCGGAAACGAAGAGCAAAAAGTGAAATATATACCGAAACTCGCCTCAGGCAACTACTTGGGTGCATTTGCGCTGACTGAGCCTTACTCTGGATCGGATGCCGGGAGCCTTCGCACCACAGCAATCAAAAAGAACGGCAAATATATTTTAAACGGATCGAAAATTTTCATAACAAACGGCGGTGCCGCTGACCTCTATATTACGTTTGCTTTAACTGCTCCAGGCCAAAACAGGAGCGGGATTTCGGCTTTTATCGTTGAAAAGAACACACCGGGTTTTACAGTCGGCAAAAAAGAAAGAAAGCTGGGGCTTCACGGGTCCAATACAACAGAGCTGATATTTGAAAATGCGGAAGTGCCGGAAGAGAATTTGCTGGGCGAAGAGGGCGATGGATTTAAAATTGCGATGGCGAATCTGAATGTGGGGCGCATCGGCATTGCAGCACAAGCGCTGGGAATCGCAGAGGCTGCCCTAGAATATGCGGTTGCTTACGCGAAACAGCGTGTCCAATTCAACAGGCCTATCGCAGCCAATCAAGGCATATCGTTTAAGCTCGCCGATATGGCGACAAGAGCAGAGGCGGCAAGGCACCTTGTCTATCATGCGGCAGATCTCCATAACCGCGGCCTGGCCTGCGGAAAGGAAGCGTCCATGGCTAAACAATTTGCTTCCGATTCAGCGGTGAAGGCTGCCCTTGAGGCAGTCCAGATTTATGGAGGATATGGTTATATGAAGGATTACCCGGTCGAACGGCTGCTTAGGGATGCAAAGGTAACACAAATTTATGAAGGTACAAATGAAATTCAAAGACTCATTATTTCCAAGCACCTGCTTGGCGCAATCTGACAGATAATAACGCAAAGCGGAGGTTGAGAATATGGATGGTAAACAGCATTTTTCTCCAGGTCTGGACGGGGTCGTCGCGGCAGAAACGGATATTTCTTATCTTGACACACAGTACAGCCAGATATTGATTCGAGGCTATGATTTAATTGATCTTTCAAAAACCAAAAGCTATCTAGAACTGGTGCATCTATTGCTGGAGGGGAGGCTGCCGGATGAAAATGAAACGGAAACGGTCAAAAGGAAGGTCAACAGCGCTTCAAACCTGCCTGCTGACATTGTCCGTCTTCTTGAGCTGCTGCCTGAATATACTCATCCGATGGATTGTCTGCGAACCGGGGTATCGGCTCTTGCCGGCTACGACCGCCAAATTGACGATCGGTCGCCTTCTGCAAACAAGGAGCGCGCCTATCAGCTTTTAGGGAAAATGCCTGCGCTCACAGCAAGCAGCTATAGAAAGATAAATAAAGGAAAACCGATTCCCCCGCTTCAGCACCTTTCCTACAGCGCGAATTTCTTATACATGATGACAGGGAAAATACCGTCCGCATTGGAAGAGCGGATCTTTGACCGTTCACTCATTCTGTACAGTGAGCATGAGATGCCGAATTCAACCTTTACGGCCAGGGTGATTGCTTCAACACAATCGGATCTTTATGGCGCATTGACAGGAGCTGTAGCTTCTTTGAAGGGGAATCTTCATGGAGGCGCAAACGAAGCGGTCATGTATATGCTTTTGGAGGCTAAAACAAAGCCTGATTTTGAACAAATCCTGTTATCAAAACTGAGAAAAAAAGAAAAAATCATGGGCTTCGGCCACCGAGTGTACATGAAAAAAATGGACCCGAGAGCGCTAATGATGAAAGAAGCGCTTCAGCAATTATGCGATCGAGCCGGAGATCACCGTTTATACGAAATGTGTGAAGCAGGGGAGCAGCTGATGGAGCGGGAAAAAGGGCTTTATCCGAATTTGGATTATTACGCCGCCCCGGTGTATTGGATGCTTGGCATACCAATTCCGTTGTATACACCTGTCTTTTTCAGTGCGAGAACGGCAGGCTTATGCGCACATGTGATTGAACAGCATACCAATAACCGCTTGTTCCGCCCGCGTGTCCGCTATACCGGCCCGCGATATGAGAACAAATTCAAATCATGAAAGGAATGGGTCGAATGCTGAAAACGGATCATGTCATTGAAGAAATAACAGACTATGTGCTTGAGAAAGAGATTACGAGTTCAGAAGCGTTTACAACGGCAGGTCACGTTTTGCTGGATACACTCGGCTGCGGGATTTTAGCGCTCCGCTATCCCGAATGCACCAAGCTGCTCGGCCCGATTGTGCCAGGAACCAGTGTGCCAAACGGAAGCAGAGTGCCGGGAACGTCATATGTTCTTGATCCTGTACGGGCAGCATTTAACATAGGGTGTATGATCCGCTGGCTTGATTACAACGATACATGGCTTGCGGCGGAGTGGGGGCATCCGTCAGATAACTTGGGGGGCATTCTTGCGGCGGCTGATTATGTATCAAGAGTGAGGCTGTCTGAAGGAAAAGAGCCATTAACGGTTCGCGACGTCCTTGAAGCGATGATCAAGGCTCACGAAATTCAAGGTGTGCTGGCTTTAGAAAACAGCTTAAACCGAGTCGGGCTTGATCATGTGTTGTTTGTCAAGGTGGCAACGACGGCTGTAGCCGCAAAGCTGCTGGGCGGCGGAAGGGAAGAAATCAATCATGCGCTTTCGAATGCTTGGATTGACAATGCAGCCTTGAGGACATACCGGCATGCACCTAATACAGGCTCGCGCAAATCGTGGGCCGCAGGAGATGCGACCAGCAGGGGTGTTCATCTCGCACTGATGGCATTAAAAGGGGAAATGGGTTACCCGACAGCTTTGACAGCTCCGGGCTGGGGGTTTCAAGACGTATTATTCAACAAGAAAGAGATCAAGCTCGCCCGCCCGCTTGACGCGTATGTCATGGAAAATGTGTTGTTCAAAGTCTCTTATCCTGCGGAATTCCACGCCCAGACAGCGGCAGAGTGTGCCGTCATTCTTCATCCGCATGTCAAAGACCGTATCGATGAAATTGACCGTGTTGTTATCAGAACGCATGAATCAGCTATCCGCATCATTGATAAAAAAGGTCCGCTGCATAATCCCGCGGATCGCGATCATTGTCTGCAATACATCACAGCGATTGGTTTAATATTCGGTGATATCACTGCACAGCATTATGAGGCTGATACGGCAAGTGATCCAAGAATAGATAAACTTCGAGAAAAAATGGAAGTGACTGAAAACAAAGCATATACGGAAGATTATCTCAAACCAGATAAACGCTCCATTTCAAATGCCGTTCAGATTCATTTTAAAGACGGAACGAGTACAGAGATGGTTGAATGTGAATTTCCGCTGGGCCATCGTTTTCGAAGAGGCGAGGCTGTGCCAAAATTGTTAGAAAAGTTTTCTGCGAATCTCAAAACCCATTTTTCTGAGAAGCAGCAAAAACATATTTACAAGCGCTGCACCAGCTCTGAAACATTACAAACGATGCGTGTAAACGATTTTGTCGATATGTTCTGTATGTAAAAGGAGGATTTGTATCATGTCTTGGATCGTCAATAAGCAATCGTCACAAGAAGAGCTTGCTGAACGCTTCCGCAAGCTGATGTGTGCGCCGGAAATATTGCAAATTCCCGGCGTTCATGACGGGATGGCCGCCTTGCTTGCGCAGGAGGCCGGTTTTTCTGCCTTATACTTATCGGGTGCGGCTTATACGGCCAGCAGGGGGCTGCCTGATCTCGGAATTGTTACGTCGGCAGAAATGGCCGAACGGGCAAAAGATCTTGTCCGCGCAGCAGACATGCCTTTGCTTGTTGATATCGATACGGGTTTTGGCGGGGTATTAAACGCTGCCCGCACCGCCCGCGAGATGCTGGAAGCAAGGGTGGCAGCTGTGCAAATAGAGGACCAGCAGCTTCCGAAAAAATGCGGGCATTTGAATGGCAAACAGCTTGTCCCGGCTCAGGAATTGGCGCAAAAAATAAAAGCCATTAAACAAGCGGCACCATCACTTGTGATTGTCGGCCGTACAGATGCAAGAGCGCAAGAAGGACTTGAATCCGCAATAAAACGCGCTTTGGCATACATTGAGGCGGGAGCGGACGCAATTTTCCCTGAAGCGCTTCAAACGGAAAACGAATTTCGCCAGTTTGCTGAACAGATCCCTGTCCCGCTTCTTGCCAATATGACTGAGTTTGGGAAAACCCCGTATTATCATGCAGATGAATTTGCTGCTATGGGGTTTCAGATGGTGATCTATCCGGTCACCTCGCTCAGAGCTGCGGCAAAGGCTTATGAACGGATGTTTAGCTTGATAAGGGAGCGCGGATCGCAAAAAGAAGGGCTTGATGATATGCAGACGCGTAAGGAGCTGTATGAAACGATTTCTTATTATGATTATGAAGCGCTGGACAAAACGATTGCCAAGACCGTCTTGCCTGATAAATAATGCGAACAAAAAAGCCGGAGCATTCTCCGGCTTTTTTACATCTTTTGTTTTCTGAATCGCGGACTGACTTGATTGCGTTTTCTGTCTCTGTACAAGATGAACCCGGCCAGCACATACAGGCCGAAAACGAAAAAGATTAATCCTGATAAACCTTGGAGCCAAAGAGAAGAAAATGGCTTTACCGTATGGCCGAAAAGCATATCTCTCATCAGTTTAATGCCTAAAGCAGAAATGGCGCCGGGGAGCACTAAAATCAAAAGCGCAAGAAGTCGGCTCATGTTCAGAAAACCCCTTTATTTTTCATTTCCTTTATTGTCCAGCGGAAAAAATATTTTGTCAAGAGAAGAAAACGTGGTAACATAGGGTTGTGCAAATTATTGCAACGAAAAAAACAGGTATGCAAATTTTTTCATACAAAGGGGTATCGGGATGCAGAAGGTACTGATCGTAGGTGCCGGTAAAAGGGGAACGGCGTTATTACAAATTCTCATTAAAACAGCCATCATAGACATTATTGCCGTGGTTGACAAAAACCCCGAAGCGCCGGGATTAAAAGAAGCAAAACATTATGGAATTGCCGTTTCATCTGATTGGAAACCATACATACAACAAAAGCCGGATATCGTCATTCATACAACGGGTGATCAAGCTGTACTTGACGAACTCCTTCAGGAAAAACATGAGCAGACCATTGTTATGCCGGGAAAGATGGCTTACATTGTGTTTCAGCTTATGGAAGAAAAACAGCAGCTGATTCAAATGCTAAAAGAACAAACATACAAACATGACCGAATCTTTAATTCCACCCACGACGGAATGATTTTTATTGATATCAATGAAGAGATCATTCTGTTTAATCATATGGCTGAAAATATGGTGGGAAAACAACGTGAGGAAGTCATTGGACGCCCGATCAAAGAAGTCATCCCGAGCACAAAGATGCCTCGGATTTTAAAAACGAGAGAGCCTGAATACAATCAAAAACAGCTCTTGGGAGAAAATTTGCAAATTGTAACAACAAGGCTGCCAATCATTGATGAAGGCGGACGTCTGCTCGGAGCACTCAGTGTATTTAAGGATATTACAGATGCGGTCGAGCTGGCGGAGGAAGTGACAAATTTAAAACAGGTGCGCACGATGCTGGAGGCGATTATACAATCCTCCGACGAGGCGATTTCTGTCGTTGATGAAAACGGCATTGGCCTGTTGATCAATAAAGCATACACAAAAATGACTGGGCTTTCTGAAAAAGAAGTCATCGGCAAGCCGGCGAGCACTGATATTTCTGAAGGGGAAAGCATGCATTTAAAGGTGCTTGAGACAAGACGCCCAGTGCGCGGCGTCAGAATGAAGGTCGGCCCGAATGAAAAAGAGGTCATCGTCAATGTAGCGCCGGTGATTGTGGATGGCATTTTAAAAGGCAGTGTCGGCGTGATCCATGACGTGTCAGAAATTAAAATGCTGACCGCGGAGCTTAACAGGGCCAGGCAGATTATCCGCACGCTCGAAGCGAAATATACCTTTGACGATATTATCGGCAAAAGTGAGCAAATGCTGGTTGCGCTTGAGCAGGCGAAGCTTGGAGCGAAAACGCCGGCAACGATTTTGCTGCGCGGAGAATCGGGCACGGGCAAAGAGCTGTTTGCCCATGCCATCCATAACGAAAGCGACAGGAAATACAATAAATTCATCCGCGTAAATTGCGCCGCTCTTTCAGAAAATCTTCTGGAATCAGAACTGTTTGGCTACGAGGAAGGCGCGTTTTCGGGAGCGAAGCGCGGCGGCAAGAAGGGCTTATTTGAAGAAGCCAATAACGGCAGCATTTTCTTAGACGAAATCGGCGAGCTGACGCAAAATATGCAGGCGAAACTGCTGCGCGTCCTTCAAGAAAAAGAGATCGTCAGAGTGGGAGGCACGAAGGCAATCCCTGTTAATGTGAGAATTATTGCAGCCACAAATGTAAATATCGAAAAAGCAATGGCGGATGGGACGTTCCGTGAAGATCTGTATTACCGCATCAATCGCTATCCCATCTCTATCCCTCCTTTGCGTCAGCGGATTGAAGACATTGAAGCGCTCAGTGAAAGGCTCATTCAAAAAATTAACCGCGATTACGGCCGGAATGTAAAGGGACTGACCCAGCAGGCTTTGCGGGCATTGTCGGCTTACCATTGGCCGGGAAATGTCCGCGAGCTGGAAAATGTCCTTGGACGAGCAATGATTTTTCTGAAGCCGCACATGGAATGGATTGAAAAAGAGCATTTGCCTGTATTTGAAATAGAACAAAAAGAAAGCAGCGCAGAACAGGGAGCCGGGTTTGACTTTCCTGACATCGAAGGCGAAAAGCTGTCTAAGGCCGTTGAAAAATTTGAAGCGCACTTGATTCAGCAAACGCTGGAAAAGCATCATTTTAACCGTACGAAAACAGCGAAAGCCCTCGGCGTCAGCATTCGAAATTTATATTACAAAATGGATAAATACGGCCTTGCAAATGAAGGCATGCAATAATTTGCAGAATAAGCGCAAACGTCTGCACGAATCTTTCTTCGCATCCATCATGACAGCATCGCACCGAGCTGGCATAGAACTTGCATAATAAAAAGCGGAGTCGAGACAAGAAAGGTGGTAACTGATGAAGCTGAAAGATTTGATCGGCAAAGCGTCGATGTACAAAAACAAGACCATTGCGGTTGCTCATGCTGAGGATGAGGAAGTGATCCGGGCTGTGAAACTGGCAGCCGAGCATTTGTCCGTCCGTTTTTTATTAGTGGGCGACAGCAAAAAACTGAACGACCTGACATCCTCCATGCAAGGGAATCAAGTGGAAATCATTCATGCCAATACGCCGGAGGAATCGGCGAAGCTAGCGGTTCGCGCAGTTCATCAAAAAAAAGCAGACGTCTTAATGAAAGGGAATGTGCCGACTTCTGTTTTGCTTAAAGCGGTATTAAACAAACAGGAAGGGCTGCGGAAATCCCGTGTCCTTTCTCATGTGGCCGTGTTTGATATTCCTGACTTTGAGAGACTGATGTTTGTGACAGATTCGGCTATGAATATTGCCCCTTCGCTGGAGGAGCTTCAGCAGATTCTTCAAAATGCTGTTCATGTCGCGCGTGCAGTAGGGAACAATATGCCAAAAGCGGCTGCCCTTGCAGCGGTAGAAACGGTAAATCCGAAGATGGAAGCGACGGTCAATGCAGCTGCTCTCGCCCAAATGTGTAAAAGAGGGCAGATTAAAGGGTGCATTGTAGATGGACCGCTTGCCTTGGATAACGCAGTATCGCAAATCGCCGCGGCTCAGAAAAAGATTTCGGGAGACGTAGCGGGCAGCGCCGATATCCTTCTTGTCCCTTCGATTGAAGCGGGAAATATTTTATATAAATCACTGATTTATTTTGCGAAAGCACACGTGGCGGCTGTCATTACGGGGGCCAAAGCGCCGATTGCATTAACGAGCAGAGCGGATTCCGCTGAAAACAAACTGTATTCGATCGCGCTGGCATTATGCGCATCTGAAGAATACACACTTTAGGAGGAACTGATATGGAACTTTTTAAATATATGGAGCAATACGATTATGAGCAATTGGTTTTCTGCCAAGACGAACAATCAGGATTAAAGGCAATTATCGCAATTCATGATACAACGCTGGGACCAGCGCTCGGCGGAACGAGAATGTGGACGTATGAAAATGAAGAAGCTGCGATTGAAGACGCACTGAGACTTGCAAGAGGCATGACCTATAAAAACGCGGCGGCAGGCTTAAACCTGGGTGGCGGAAAAACGGTTATCATCGGCGATCCGCGCAAGGATAAAAATGAAGAAATGTTCCGCGCGTTCGGCCGTTATATTCAAGGGCTTAACGGCAGATATATTACGGCTGAGGATGTCGGCACAACGGTTGAGGATATGGATATCATTCATGATGAAACAGATTTTGTCACAGGTATTTCCCCAGCATTCGGCTCTTCAGGAAATCCGTCTCCTGTTACTGCTTACGGGGTGTATAAAGGCATGAAGGCTGCCGCTAAAGCTGCATTCGGCACGGACTCTCTTGAAGGAAAAACCATCGCTGTACAGGGTGTTGGCAACGTGGCTTACAATCTATGCCGCCACCTTCATGAAGAAGGAGCAAGCTTAATCGTTACGGATATCAACAAGCAATCAGTTGAACGTGCGGTACAAGATTTTGGCGCTCGTGCGGTTGATCCAGAAGATATTTATTCACAAAACTGCGATATTTATGCGCCGTGTGCTCTTGGTGCAACCATCAATGATGATACTATTAAGCAGCTGAAAGCTAAAGTGATTGCAGGCGCGGCTAACAATCAGCTGAAAGAAACTCGCCACGGCGATCAAATTCACGAAATGGGCATTGTTTACGCACCGGACTACGTCATCAACGCGGGTGGCGTTATCAACGTTGCGGATGAGCTTTATGGCTATAATGCGGAACGTGCACTGAAAAAGGTTGAGGGCATTTACGCTAACATTGAACGTGTCCTTGACATTTCCCAGCGTGACGGCATTCCGACGTATTTAGCGGCTGACCGCTTGGCTGAAGAACGAATTGAACGCAATCGCCGCTCAAGAAGCCAGTTTTTGCAAAACGGCCACCATATATTAAGCAGACGCTAAGAAATTGATCTGGAGGTTTTGAAATGCTACATGATGAAAAACGCATTCTCACCATTAATCCAGGCTCAACTTCAACGAAAATCGGTGTTTTTCATAATGAACGCAGTATTTTTGAAAAAACACTGAGACACGACATAGAAGAGCTGCAGCAGTTCGACCATATTATTGACCAGTATGAGTTTCGAAAAAAGCATATCCTCGAATCGCTTCATGAACAGGGCATCAATATTTCAAAATTTGATGCTGTCTGTGCCAGAGGGGGTCTTCTCCGTCCGATAGAAGGCGGGACATATGAAGTGAATGACGATATGATTGAGGACTTGAAAAGCGGTTATGCAGGACAGCATGCCTCCAATTTAGGAGGCATTATCGCAAGAGAAATTGCTGACGGCCTCAACATTCCATCTTATATTGTAGACCCTGTTGTAGTTGACGAAATGTCAGAGCTCGCTAAAATATCAGGCATGCCGGAAATTGAACGGAAAAGCATTTTTCATGCTTTAAACCAAAAAGCTGTCGCCCGTAAGGCGGCAGACTCTCTTGGCAAACGATATGAGAATATGAAAATGATCATTACTCATTTGGGCGGCGGCATTACAATAGGTGTACATGACCGGGGCCGGGTGGTGGACGTCAACAACGGCCTTCACGGAGAGGGACCGTTCAGTCCTGAACGCGCAGGAACAGTGCCTGCGGGGGATCTCGTCGATTTATGCTTTTCAGGAGAATATACAAAAGAAGAAATGATGAAAAAACTGGTGGGAACCGGCGGGCTCTCCGGTTATCTAGGTACAAATGACGCTGTGAAAGTAGAACAAATGATTCAGGAGGGCGATGAAAAAGCCCGCTTAATTTTTGACGCCATGGCGTATCAGGTAGCGAAAGAAATCGGAGCAGCAAGCGCCGTTTTAAAAGGCGAAGTCGAGGCCATTGTTCTGACAGGAGGTCTGGCTTACGGCAAAAGCTTTGTTTCCAGCATCAGATCATACATAGATTGGATTTCGGACGTTTTAGTATATCCGGGAGAAAACGAACTGCAATCTCTGGCCCAAGGGGCGCTCAGGGTATTGCAGGGCGAAGAGCAATCCAAACAATATCGCATTGAATAGACAGACAGGAGTGAGTCAGATGGCAACTGAGTATGATGTAGTCATTCTGGGCGGCGGTACAGGCGGTTATGTCGCGGCGATCAGAGCGGCGCAGCTCGGCTTAAAAACAGCCGTTGTAGAAAAAGAAAAGCTCGGCGGAACATGCCTGCATAAAGGCTGTATTCCGAGTAAAGCGCTGCTGAGAAGCGCGGAAGTGTACCGGACAGCCCGTGAAGCCGATCAATTCGGAGTCGAAACGTCCGGCGTTTCCCTCAACTTTGAAAAGGTACAGCACCGTAAGCAGGCTGTTGTCGATAAGCTTGCAGCAGGCGTCAATCATTTAATGAAAAAAGGAAAAATTGACGTGTATGACGGATATGGGCGCATCCTCGGACCGTCTATTTTTTCTCCGCTGCCGGGAACGATTTCTGTTGAACGGGGAAATGGCGAAGAAAATGATATGCTGATCCCGAAGCAGGTCATTATAGCTACAGGTTCAAGGCCGAGAATGCTTCCGGGTCTGGAAGCGGACGGAGAGTTTGTTTTGACCTCGGATGAAGCGCTCCAAATGGAGGAGCTTCCAAAATCAATGATCATCGTCGGCGGAGGGGTCATTGGAATCGAATGGGCATCCATGCTTCATGACTTTGGCGTAAACGTAACGGTTATCGAATATGCGGACCGGATATTGCCGACTGAAGACCAGGACATTTCAAAAGAAATGCAAAGCCTTCTTACGAAAAAAGGAATTCAGTTTGTCACAGGAGCTAAAGTGCTGCCTGATACGTTAAAAAAATCATCAGGCGAAATCAGTATACAGGCGGAAAAAGACGGAGAAACCGTCACTTATACATCGGAAAAAATGCTCGTTTCCATCGGCAGACAGGCAAATATCGAAGGAATCGGTATAGAAAACACCGATATCGTCACTGAAAACGGCGTCATTTCAGTAAATGAAAGCTGCCAAACGAAGGAATCTCATATTTATGCAATCGGAGACGTAATCGGTGGCCTTCAGTTAGCTCATGTTGCATCGCATGAAGGAATCATTGCCGTTGAGCATTTTGCGGGTCTCAATCCGCATCCGCTTGATCCGACACTTGTACCGAAGTGCATTTACTCAAGCCCTGAAGCTGCCAGTGTCGGCTTAACAGAAGATGAGGCAAAAGCGAATGGGCATAATGTCAAGATCGGCAAGTTCCCATTTATGGCAATTGGAAAAGCGCTTGTATATGGAGAAAGCGACGGATTTGTAAAAATCGTGGCGGACCGTGAAACGGATGATATTCTCGGCGTGCATATGATAGGCCCGCATGTCACTGACATGATATCAGAGGCAGGTCTTGCAAAAGTGCTGGATGCGACGCCATGGGAGATCGGACAAACGATCCACCCGCACCCGACGCTGTCTGAAGCGATTGGAGAAGCAGCGCTTGCTGCAGATGGCAAAGCCATTCATTTTTAAAAGCATAAAGGAGGCGCTCGAATGAGTACAAACCGACATCAAGCATTAGGGCTGACTGATCAGGAAGCCGTTGATATGTATAGAACGATGCTGTTAGCTAGAAAAATCGATGAAAGAATGTGGCTGTTAAACCGCTCTGGTAAAATCCCGTTTGTTATCTCTTGTCAAGGACAGGAAGCAGCACAAGTAGGAGCAGCTTTCGCCCTTGACCGTGAAACGGATTATGTGCTGCCTTACTATAGAGACATGGGTGTCGTGCTTGCGTTTGGCATGACTGCGAAGGACTTAATGATGTCCGGGTTTGCCAAAGCAGCAGATCCAAACTCAGGAGGCCGCCAAATGCCGGGGCATTTCGGTCAAAAGGAAAACCGGATCGTGACGGGGTCTTCTCCGGTAACAACGCAAGTGCCGCATGCGGTCGGCATTGCGCTGGCTGGACGAATGGAGAAAAAAGACATTGCGGCTTTTGTCACATTTGGAGAAGGATCTTCAAACCAAGGCGATTTCCATGAAGGGGCAAACTTTGCCGCTGTTCATAAGCTTCCGGTTATTTTTATGTGTGAAAACAACAAATACGCGATTTCGGTCCCTTACGATAAGCAAGTAGCATGTGAAAATATTTCAGATCGTGCCGTAGGCTATGGAATGCCTGGCGTAACGGTGAATGGAAACGATCCGCTCGAAGTTTATCAAGCGGTGAAAGAAGCGCGTGAACGGGCGCGAAGAGGAGAAGGCCCTACCTTAATTGAGACGATTTCTTACCGCCTGACACCGCATTCCAGCGATGACGACGACAGCAGCTACAGAGGCCGTGAAGAAGTAGAGGAAGCGAAAAAAAGTGATCCCCTATTTACTTATCAAGCCTACTTAAAGGAAATAGGCCTGCTGACCGAAGAGATAGAACAAACCATGCTGGACGAAATCATGGCAATCATAAACGAGGCGACAGATGAAGCGGAGAACGCTCCTTATGCAGCTCCTGAGTCAGCGCTCGATTATGTGTATGCGAAGTAGGGAGGAAGTACAAATGTCAGTAATGTCATATATTGATGCGATCAATTTGGCAATGAAAGAAGAAATGGAACGAGATTCACGTGTCTTCGTTCTTGGGGAAGATGTAGGAAAAAAAGGCGGGGTATTTAAAGCCACAGCCGGTCTGTACGAACAATTTGGAGAAGAGCGTGTCATGGATACGCCGCTTGCTGAATCAGCGATCGCCGGAGTCGGTATCGGAGCGGCTATGTACGGCATGAGGCCGATTGCCGAAATGCAGTTTGCTGATTTTATTATGCCGGCGGTAAACCAGATTATTTCCGAGGCTGCTAAAATCCGCTACCGCAGCAACAATGACTGGAGCTGCCCGATCGTTGTCAGAGCGCCGTACGGTGGCGGCGTGCACGGAGCGCTTTATCATTCTCAATCAGTCGAAGCGATTTTCGCCAATCAGCCCGGACTGAAAATTGTGATGCCTTCAACGCCATATGACGCGAAAGGACTCTTAAAAGCCGCAGTTCGTGATGAAGACCCGGTGCTGTTTTTTGAGCACAAGCGCGCGTATCGTCTGATCAAAGGAGAGGTTCCGGCAGATGATTATGTACTTCCTATCGGCAAGGCTGATGTAAAAAGGGAAGGCGATGACATCACGGTGATCACATACGGGCTTTGTGTCCACTTTGCTTTACAGGCTGCAGAACGTCTCGAAAAAGACGGCATTTCTGTACATGTGGTGGATTTAAGAACGGTATACCCGCTTGATCAAGAAGCGATCATCGAAGCGGCATCCAAAACCGGAAAGGTCCTTTTGGTCACAGAAGATACAAAAGAGGGCAGTATCATGAGTGAGGTGGCTGCCATTATATCCGAGCATTGTCTGTTCGACTTAGACGCGCCGATCAAACGGCTTGCAGGTCCTGATATTCCGGCTATGCCTTATGCGCCGACAATGGAAAAATACTTTATGCTCAACCCTGATAAAGTAGAAGCGGCGATGAGAGAATTAGCGGAGTTTTAAAGACGTAAGGAGGATACGATCATGGCAATAGAACAAATGACGATGCCGCAGCTTGGCGAAAGCGTAACAGAGGGCACGATCAGCAAATGGCTTGTCGCCCCTGGAGATAAGGTGAACAAATACGATCCGATTGCGGAAGTCATGACAGATAAGGTAAACGCGGAGGTTCCGTCCTCTTTTACCGGTACAATAACAGAGCTTGTGGGAGAAGAAAGCCAGACCCTGCAAGTCGGAGAAGTGATTTGCAAAATCGAAACAGAAGGCGCAAAGCCGGCTGAACAAAAACAAGATCAGGCGGAAGCGCCAACTGCCGGGCAAGCTGCTCCTGAAAGCCGCACTGAAGCAGCCAGTCAGGCCAATAAGAAACGTTTTTCTCCAGCCGTACTTCGTTTGGCCGGAGAGCATGGCATTGACCTTGAGCAAGTGAAAGGAACGGGCGCCGGCGGAAGGATCACGAGAAAAGATATTCAGCGTATCATTGATTCAGGCGGCGTTTCAGAACAGACTGAAGAGCCAAAAGCAGCAGCTCCTGCACCAGCGCAAAAACAGGAGACGAAAGAAAACGTTTCTCATCCTGCTTCAGCAGCCGGGGATAAAGAAATTCCTGTCACAGCTGTTAGAAAAGCAATCGCTTCAAATATGAAACGAAGCAAAACAGAAATTCCTCACGCTTGGACGATGATGGAAGTCGATGTCACAAACATGGTGGCATACCGAAACAGTATAAAAGATTCCTTCAAGAAAACAGAAGGCTTTAATTTAACTTTTTTCGCCTTTTTCGTAAAAGCGGTCGCTCAGGCGTTAAAGGAATTCCCGCAAATGAACAGCATGTGGGCGGGGGACAAAATCATTCAGAAAAAAGATATCAACATTTCAATCGCGGTTGCCACGGAAGATTCTTTATTTGTTCCGGTGATCAAAAACGCTGATGAAAAAACGATTAAAGGCATTGCGAGAGAAATTACCGACCTTGCCAAAAAGGTAAGAGACGGAAAACTGTCAGCAGACGATATGCAGGGAGGAACGTTTACCGTCAACAATACAGGTTCATTCGGATCTGTTCAGTCGATGGGAATCATCAATTATCCTCAGGCTGCGATTCTTCAAGTGGAATCGATCGTCAAACGCCCGGTTGTCATGGATCATGGCATGATTGCGGTCAGAGATATGGTCAATCTGTGCCTGTCTTTAGATCACAGAGTGCTTGATGGCCTCGTGTGCGGAAGATTCCTGGCACGTGTCAAAGAAATTTTAGAATCGATAGATGAGAAGACCTCTGTCTACTAAACAAACAGAAAGAGCATTTTTTGAACGATAACTTCAAAAAATGCTCTTTTTCTATGTACCATTATTCTGCGATTCGGATTTTCATTTCAACCCGATATTCTTCTTGTTTTTTCGGAGAATAATGAATCGGTATGATTAACTCGTAAACATCACTGATAACCGTTAATTGACGGTCCGTGATATACTTGATCAGCTTTTGTAAGTTGAGAAAATAATGCTCTGGCGAGAAATTATAAGCGATACAAACATATTTGCCTTTTGGTATTGTTGTGATTTCCATATCCGGCGTAATCGCAGAAATTTGTTTATTCGTTAAGACAGGCGTAAAAATATGACGGTAAGTCATTTCATCAATGTTGTTGTACGGCTGAAACGAGAAAGTAGCACCGTAGCTATTGTTCGAAAAACCATCAGCTGATTCGATAAATGTTTTTAGTTTGCTGTATGAGGCGTTGAGCACGTTTTCAGGCCCGATTCCCTCTGCCTCTGTCTGTATAATCCGTATTTCTGCTTCATCTAGAACAAACACCTCACCGAGCGCAGGATATTCCATCTGCCGTTTCATTCGCTTTTTCACCAGAGAAATGGTCTGCTCCAATGTTGATAAAAAATCTAATTTCTCCCTGATTTGCTTTTCCTGCTCTGTATAAAAAGCAAACAGTTCCTCCATCTCTAATTCCTGTGCCTTTTTCATCTCTTCTAAAGGTGTGCCAATATATTTTAATGATTTGATCAAATCAAGATGATAGAGCTGGGAGTCAGTATAATAGCGGTAGTTCGTATCCGGGTCGACGTAGGCGGGTTTGAATAAATCAATCTTATCGTAGTAACGAAGCGCTTTAATCGACACATTTGCCAGTTTTGAAACTTGTCCAATTGAGTAAAACGAGTCCTTCATGCCATCACCCCCCTTAAGATCAGTATAATAAAAAAGCGCATCCTTTGCAGTACACAAAGAATACGCTTTTTTTACATGCTGGCTTTTATATGGGCAGGGGCTTTCCAGGCAATAGTCAGCGCAATGCCTATGGCTAAAGCTACTGTTGCAAAATAGAATGGATAGTTTAAGTCAATATCGAATAGCATTCCCCCGATAATAGGGCCGAACACATTGCCGATACTCGTAAACATTGAATTCATCCCGCCGGCAAACCCCTGTTCATTTCCCGCAATTTTTGACAGATAGGTTGTTACGGCCGGCCGCATAAGATCGAATCCGACAAATACGGTGAAGGTAACTAATAAAATCGCAGCATATGAATTTACGATGGTCAGCAAAAACACAAGACTTGTTGAGAGAATTAAGCTGTAGCGGATTAAACGGATTTCCCCAAACCACCTTGTGAAGCGGTCGAATAAGACGACTTGCGTGATGGCTCCGACAATTGCTCCCCCAGTTATCAAAATGGCAATGTCACTGGCCGTAAATCCGAATTTATGATCAACGAATAACGCAAATAAAGATTCAAACGATGCTAATCCAAAAGACGATATTAAAATGATGAGAAAAGCAATGAAATACATAGGTGCAAAAATCCGCTTGAATCCTGTCTTTTGGCCCTCTATTTTCTCATTCTCAGGATTTCGCTCCGGTTCCCGAAGCGTTAGCATCGATAAAATGGCTGCTATTAACGCAAAGGCTGCCGCAAAGAAGAAAGGCAGACGGGAATGGATTTCCGCTAAAAATCCGCCAATGCCGGGACCGATAATAAAACCTGTTGAAATAGCGGCTGACATATAGCCGAGCGCTTTCGGCCGTGTTTTAACAGTAGTGATATCGGCGATAAAAGCCGTGACCCCGGGCATAATGAAAGCAGCACTGATGCCGCCAAGCATACGGGATATAAATAAAATGTCAACTGTTTTTCCGATGCCGAATAAAAACTCTGAAACACTAAAAAACAACAGGCCAATCACGATCATAATTTTGCGTCCGAAGCGGTCAACCCAGCGTCCGGCGATTGGTGACACAATAAGCTGCGTAACAGCGAAGCATGCAACCATATAGCCGACCGCGGTACCGGATAAATGCAATTCATTCATAATCGCGGGCGTTACCGGAATCACAAGCCCGATCCCTAAAAAAGCAATGAATAAATTGGTTAATAATATAGCTAATGTGATGTTCTGTTTCTTCATGTGACTTCCCCTTTTTACGAAAGTGTATCCCTTATACTGTAAGACCTCCTCTTAGGGGAGAGTCAACGGATTTCTTTCTATGAAGCTGTTCGCTCTTTATAAACGTCCTTTACCAGCGGACAGTTATTCATTGCGGGGAATAAGCATGTCAATGTGCTGCGGAAGGACTTGAATCACAGCGGGTGTATGTGTGTACACTTCTCCATCTGTATCAGCCTTTTTGACGGTATCCGTTTCAATTTCGACGCGAGAGGCCTGAACATAGGACAGCTCACCGGTGAACCGCTCTATTGTGCCCTGTTCCATATTCATCAGCTCGCGCAAAGCGGAGAGATTGGTGCTGCGGCAAATGAGGATATCAAGTAATCCGTCACTTATACTGGCATCTGGCAGGGGAATTCGATTCGTTCCAATGTATTGTCCGTTCATGACAAGCAGCATAACGGCTTCATCTTTTATCTCTTGCCCATCGATTGTCAATGAAATAGGAAAGGACTCAGCGGATGAGACGGTACGTAACGCGCTTGTAAAATAGCTGATTTTTCCTAATAACGCTTTTTCCGTTTCGTTGATTTGATTCGATGTTTCTGCGATCAGGCCGATCCCCCAGAAATTCAAAAAATAACGATCGTTCATCTGGCATACATCAACCTTGGATTTTTTTCCTGACACGAGTGCTTCGGCTGCCTTTGCAAGATGTTGAGGAATGCCCAGCACTCTTGAAAAGTCATTGCACGTTCCGCCGGGCAAAATACCGACAGCTGGCCTTCTTTCTAAAGTACTGATGCCATTGATGCATTGATGGACTGTACCGTCGCCGCCGAGAATAAAGACAGTCTCGATAGAATCATCTATTGAACGGCAAAAATGATAGGCATCGTCTTTTTTCTTTGTCTGTTTAATGATCACCTCATCTAACGATTGTGATAAAACCGGCACAACAGCTCCTAATGCTTTTTCTATATTTTTGTTGCCGGCGTTTCCGTTATGAATAAGTAAAGCTTTCCGGTGGCTCATACAAAACTGCTCCTTTATTTATACATCTGATTATATAATTCCCTTATCTTGTAAGGAGTAAACGGAAAGCAAAAAATCCTCCGATATAAGCGGTAGCATTTGCCGATAAGGCGGTTTCCTTGCTATCATAAGAACAGATGATGAAAAAGGAGAGGTCTTCATTGAACATGGACTTTAATTTATTTATGAATGATGTTGTCCGCCAAGCGAGACAAGAAATTACAGCTGCCGGATATACCGAACTGAAAACAGCTGAAGAGGTGGACGAGGCACTTACGAAAAAAGGAACGACGCTTGTCATGGTCAACTCTGTCTGCGGATGCGCGGGCGGGATCGCAAGACCGGCTGCATACCATTCCGTTCATTATGACAAAAGACCTGACCAGCTCGTGACTGTGTTTGCGGGACAGGATAAAGAAGCGACGGCAAGAGCACGCGAATATTTCGAAGGATACCCGCCATCTTCTCCGTCATTTGCTATTCTAAAAGACGGGAAAATCATGAAAATGGTGGAGCGTCATGAAATTGAAGGCCATGAGCCGATGGCAGTTGTCTCAAAACTGCAGGAAGCCTTCGAAGAATATTGCGAAGAAGTATAAGATAAAACCCCGGAAGCCCGAGCGGCACGGGGTTTTTTTGTGCATAAAATTCCAAGTTATAATGAATAAATATTAGAGTTTATTCAATGGCTACGCTACAGAAGATGTCCTTTTATCTAGTAATATGAAAAGAGATTGCTGGAAAAATAAGCTTTGAGATAATTTTTAAAAATAGTATTGCATAAAAATAAGAAAGTGTTTAAAATACAAATTAACGAATAAATATTCAAATGTGATAAAAGTAATGAATATGGGGGAAATGGATCATGAAAAAATGGCTCTTATTACTGATAGCTGCGTGCATCACCTTTGCATTATCTGCTTGCGGCTCAAGCAGTTCAGGTTCAGAAAGCGGCAAGAAAAAATTAGTTATGGGAACTTCGGCGGATTACAAACCGTTTGAATATAAAGATGGCGATAACATTGTCGGTTTTGATGTAGATTTGGCAAAGGCCCTTGCGAAGAAAACCGGCTACGAAATTGAAGTGCAGGATATGGACTTTAACAGCTTAATTACAGCACTGAAATCAAAACAAGTTGATTTGGTTTTGTCAGGAATGACACCGACGCCTGATCGTAAAAAACAAGTTGATTTTTCCGATGTATATTACACAGCGAATCATATGATTGTCAGCAAAAAAGACAGCGGCATTAAGTCTTTAAAAGATCTCAAAGGAAAAACAGTCGGCGTTCAGCTTGGCTCCATTCAGGAAGAGAAGGGGAAAGAGCTTTCTCCGGAATATGATTTTAAAACAGAAGACCGCAACAGAATTTCTGATTTGGTGCAGGAAATCAAATCTGACCGCTTTGATGCTGCGATTATTGAAGACATGGTGGCAGAAGGGTATTTCAAATCAAATGATGACCTGCAGGGCTTCGTGATTCCTGATGCGAAAGCGGAAGAAGCCGGTTCTGCGATTGCTTTCAGAAAAGACAGTGAACTGACGGACAAATTCAATAAAGCGCTCAAAGAAATGCAAGATAACGGAGAGCTCGATAAATTGAAGAAAAAATGGTTCACTGGCGAGAAGTAAAAAAAGCGGCTCAACTTTTTCGTTGAGCCTTTTTATTGAATAGGAAATCTTTTTTCCTGTAAGAAAAGGAGACAAAGGCTATGAATTTGGATTTTTCAGCAACGATCCCCCAAATTCCTTTTATATTAGAAGGCTTAGCAATCACATTAAAAATTGTTGTTGTATCTGCTATTATCGGACTTATATTAGGGATTGTGCTAAGCTTATGCAAGATCAGCACATTCCGCCCGCTGATCTGGATTGCTGATTTTTACACATCAGTATTTCGCGGCACGCCTTTAGTGCTGCAGCTTATGATTGTTTATTTCGGGCTCCCGCAGCTGCTCGGCTTTCAAATTGACCAGTTTTGGGCGGCGGTTGTCGCATTGTCACTGAATTCCGCTGCTTATGTATCGGAAATTATCAGAGCGGGAATCAACGCAATTGATAAAGGGCAAAAAGAGGCTGCTGTCGCACTGGGTGTTCCGTACGGCAAAATGATGAAGGATCTGCTTTTGCCGCAGGCCTTCAAAAATATATCACCTGCCATTGTAAATGAATTAATTACGTTAACAAAAGAATCAGCGATCGTTACAGTTATTGGTCTTGGCGATGTTATGAGACGCGCGTATCAAGCTGGCGCCGCCACTTACAATTACCTTGAGCCGCTGATTATCGCCGGATTGATTTATTATGTGCTTGTCCTTATTTTAACGTTTATCGGCAAGGCTGTAGAAAGGAAGCTGAAATCCAATGATTAAGGTTGAAAAGCTGTCAAAATCATTTGGGAAACATGAAGTATTAAAAAACATTTCAACAAACATCGCTGAAGGTGAGGTTGTTGCCGTCATCGGCCCTTCAGGCTCAGGCAAATCAACATTTCTTCGCTGTTTGAATCTCTTGGAGAAACCTAACGGCGGAACCATCACAATTAAAGACAAAGAGATTACGCAGCCGAAAACCAATACATTAAAGGTACGGGAAAACATCGGAATGGTATTTCAGCATTTTCATCTTTTTCCGCACAAAACGGTTCTCGAAAATATCATGTACGCACCTGTAAATGTCAAAAAAGAATCCAAGCAGACTGCACAGGGAAAAGCCGAAGAGCTGCTGCGCAAAGTCGGATTGTTTGAAAAGCGAAATGACTATCCAAACCGTTTATCAGGCGGACAAAAGCAGCGTGTCGCCATCGCTCGTGCTTTGGCAATGAATCCTGAAATCATGCTGTTCGACGAGCCGACATCCGCGCTTGACCCTGAAATGGTCAAAGAAGTGCTCCAGGTCATGAAAGAACTGGTCGAAACCGGTATGACCATGGTAATCGTTACACACGAAATGGGCTTTGCAAAAGAAGTGGCCGACCGCGTGTTATTTATGGATGAAGGAATGATTGTCGAGGACGGCAACCCGAAAGAATTTTTTCTTTCGCCAAAATCCAAAAGAGCGCAGGACTTTTTAGAAAAAATATTATAGAATATAGGGAAAAAGGAGAAGGCTTGTGCTTCTTCTTTTTTGTTGAAGAAACAAATAGAATGGAGTCCGACATGTTTAAAATTGGTTACCGCACAATAAAGACCGCACTTGGAACAGCTCTGGCTATTTATATAAGCCAGCTATTGCATTTGCAAAACTTCGCATCAGCAGGAATCATCACCATTTTGTGCATACAAATCACACAAAAACGGTCGCTTCAAGCGTCATGGGCCCGATTTGCAGCATGCTGTCTGGCAATTCTCTTTTCCTATCTCTTTTTCGAACTGATTGGTTATCATCCGTTTGTCATTGGATTGCTTTTGCTGATTTTCATCCCGACAACAGTTGTATTAAAAATCAACGAAGGTATCGTCACCAGCTCTGTTATTATCCTTCATCTGTATATGTCCGGCGGCATTACGCCGCAATTCATCTGGAATGAAGTCCAGTTAATTACGGTCGGAATCGGCGTTGCTCTTTTAATGAATCTGTATATGCCGAGCCTTGACCGGAAGCTGATCGCCTATCGAAAAAAGATAGAGGACAATTTTGCTGTCATTTTCGCAGAAATCGAACGGTATTTGTTAACTGGTGAGCAAGATTGGACAGGAAAAGAAATTCCGGAAACACACCAGTTAATCACTGAAGCCAAAAACCTGGCGTACCGAGATGTACAAAATCACATTCTTCGCCACGAAAATCAGCACTATCATTATTTTAAAATGAGAGAAAAACAATTTGAAATCATCGAGCGCCTTCTTCCTAAAGTGACATCCATCTCCATTACGGTGGACCAAGGTAAAATGATTGCTGAGTTTCTTCGCGATCTGCGGGAAGCAATTCACCCGGGGAATACAGCCTACAAATTTTTGAAAAGACTTGCTGACATGAGAAAAGAATTCGAAGAGATGCCGCTTCCTGCGACAAGAGAAGAATTTGAAGCGAGAGCCGCACTCTTTCATCTTCTTGGGGAAATGGAGCAATATTTAGTGATCAAAAGTTATTTCAAAGGAATCAAAGCAGAAAAATCGCTCGCTTAACTCGCATGAGCTCATCCTCCATTGGTCAACCTAATGGAAAAGGAGGAGCTTATGCGTTTTTTCTTATGTTCAATATTGATGATTATTTCTCCGATATGGCCTCTTGGCGAAAATCCGCTTCCAGGTGACCCGTATGTTATTGTCAACAAGAAAACAAATGAGCTTGCTGTCATCATCGACAACAAAATTGAAGGCGTTTATCGTGTGGCAACCGGAAAGTCGGATGATCTGACGCCTGAGGGAGAATTTTCGATTACAGTAAAAGCGGCGAATCCTTATTACAGAAAGAAAAATATTGAAGGCGGAGCTTCTGAGAATCCGCTTGGGGCAAGATGGATTGGGTTTGATGCGAGAGGGACAGACGGCCGGATCTACGGAATTCACGGGACAAACCGGGAAGAATCTATCGGTCAATTTGTATCTAACGGCTGTATACGTATGCATAACGATGAAGTTGTCCATCTGTTTCAAGAGATTCCGGTGGGGACGAGAGTGCTGATCACGAAAGACTCCCGGGCTTTTGAGGAGATTGCCATTGAGCATAAAGCCCTGATAAAAAAGCAGGATGTTCCCGTTCAATAAGGCCGCCTGCTTTTTTATCATTATAAAAACATAACGATTCCTGAGAGTACTGTTGAAAGAATAAAAACTCCCAAAATCACGATTAAAACGCTTTTCATCAGTTTTTGAGACATGGTTTCACTCCTTAGACAATCTGATTATATTTTAACGTGTTTTGTATGGGCGGACAAGCGATATATATTGCCGGAAAGCAGGGATGAAAATGACCGGACTTGACCATATTGGGATTGCCGTTTATTCCATAAAAAAGGCCAGAGCTTTTTATGAAGATGTATTGGGATTAACGTTTCTTCATCAAGAAACGGTTGAAGAGCAAAAGGTGATCATTGCTCTGTTCCAAGCGGGAGGCGTTTATTTGGAGCTGATCGAGCCGTTAACGCCTGACAGCCCTGTCCGTACATTTTTAGATAAAAAAGGAGAGGGGCTGCACCATGTTGCGTTTTTATGTAGCGGCTTAACAGATCAGCTTCAAGCATTATCAAACCGGCAAATTGATGTAATAAACAGGCAGCCGAGACAGGGAGCAAACGGGAAACAGATCGCGTTTATTTCTCCGCGGGAAACAAATGGCGTGCTTGTCGAGCTCTGTGAACCGAAAGGAGATCAAGACATTGAACATGAATGAACATATCGGTCATCTATACAACAGGCGCAGGCAGGCGGAAGAAGGCGGGGGACATGCAAAGCAGGCTGAACAGCGGAAAAAGGGAAAGCTCACAGCGCGGGAAAGGATCGCCTATCTCCTGGATGAGGATAGTTTTATCGAATTATATCCTTTCATGGAGAGCCGAAGCTTAACGAGGGAGCAGCGTATATTGGGAGATGGAGTCGTGACGGGTTACGGTACGATTGACGGCCGCTCTGTATATGTGTTTGCGCAGGATTTTACCGTATTCGGCGGGGCGCTTGGCGAAACCCATGCGAAAAAGATTACCTCTCTTATGGATCTTGCAGCAAAAAATAAAGCCCCGATTATCGGGCTGAACGACTCAGGTGGTGCGAGAATTCAAGAGGGTGTGGTATCATTAGATGGATACGGTCACATATTTTACCGAAACGTCTTATATTCCGGAGTCATTCCGCAAATCTCGGTTATATTAGGACCGTGCGCTGGAGGCGCTGTGTACTCTCCGGCACTTACTGATTTTATCTTTATGGCAGAACAGACGGGCCGAATGTTTATTACCGGTCCGAAGGTCATTGAAAAAGTAACAGGAGAACAGGTTGATGCGGAGAGCTTAGGAGGAGCGGGAATACATAATGCCGTCAGCGGAAATGCCCACTTTTCCGGAAAAACGGAAGAGGAGGTTCTGGCAGGAGTGAAGAAGCTGCTGTCTTATTTGCCGCTCGACAAACAGATATCACTACCTTCATCTGTGGATGAGGCCTCCAGCTCGTTAATAAACCGCCTCGTGCCGGCTGACAGCACAAAGCCGTATGATGTTCGGGCGGTGATTCAGGAATTGGCTGATCCGCAGTCTTTTTTTGAGATTCAGCCGTATTTTGCGAAAAATATAGTCATTGGATTTGCAAAGCTTGGCCAAAAAACGATCGGAATTGTGGCAAACCAGCCGAAACATTTAGCAGGAAGCCTGACGATTGACGCGGCTGATAAAGCAGCGAGATTTATCCGGTTTTGTGACGCCTTTGACATCCCGCTGTTAACTGTCGAAGATGTTCCGGGGTTTTTGCCCGGCATTCAGCAGGAGCATAACGGCATTATCAGACACGGAGCCAAATTGCTGTTTGCTTATGCAGAAGCGACGGTCCCAAAAGTAACGCTCATTATAAGAAAAGCGTATGGCGGGTCGTATGTCGCCATGAACAGCAAATCCATCGGAGCGGATCTCGTGTTTGCTTGGCCAAATGCCGAAATCGCAGTGATGGGTGCTGAAGGTGCGGCATCTATTTTGTATGATAAGGATATTGAAGCGTCAGCTGACCCGCAAAAGACAAAACGCGAAAAAACAGCTGAATACAAAAAACAAAACGCCAGCCCTTACAAAGCGGCGGCATGCGGAATGGTCGATGACATCATTTTGCCGGAAGAATCAAGGAAAAGACTCATCCAAGCTTTTCACATGCTTGCACATAAGACAGAAGAGAGACCGAAAAAAAAGCACGGTAACATACCGCTTTAACATGGAGGGGACTTACAAATGGTGAATGAAAAACGCCTGCTGGAAGAATTTTTAGAGCTTGTTCAAATCGATTCAGAAACGAAGCACGAAGCTGAAATCTGCAAAGTGCTGAAACAAAAATTTTCTGATTTAGGTGTAGATGTAAAAGAAGACGATACGATGGGTATCACTGGCCACGGAGCAGGAAACCTAATCTGCACATTAAAAGGAACGAAAAAGACAGATACAATTTATTTTACATCTCATATGGACACAGTCGTACCCGGAAACGGCGTAAAACCGGTTGTTGAGGACGGGTATGTTAAAACAGACGGCACAACAATTTTAGGCGCCGATGACAAAGCGGGATTGGCTGCCATGTTTGAAGCAATTAAAGTGCTCAAAGAAGAAAACATTGAGCACGGCACGATTGAATTCATCATCACAGTAGGTGAAGAATCAGGTCTTATCGGGGCAAAGGCGCTGGACCGTTCCATGATAACAGCATCCTACGGTTATGCTCTTGATTCAGACGGAAAAGTCGGCAATATCATTGTTGCGGCACCGACTCAGGCGAAGGTAAGAGCGGCGATTTATGGTAAAACTGCACACGCTGGAGTTGAACCAGAAAAAGGTATATCAGCGATTACAATCGCAAGCAAGGCCATTTCAAAAATGCCTTTGGGCCGCATCGATGAAGAAACAACAGCAAACATCGGCCGATTTGAAGGCGGCACACAAACAAACATTGTGTGCGACGAAGTTCACATTCTCGCTGAAGCCCGTTCTTTAGTTCCAGAAAAAATGGAAGCGCAGGTTCAAAAAATGAAAGCTGCTTTTGAAGAGGCAGCGGCTGATATGGGCGGACGTGCAGAAGTCGAAATCGAAGTCATGTATCCAGGGTTTAAATATCAAGATGGCGACCAAGTCGTTGAAATCGCGAAAAAAGCAGCTGCGAAAATCGGACGCACAAGCGAGCTGCAAACGAGCGGCGGCGGAAGCGACGCAAACGTAATCGCAGGCCATGGCATCCCAACGGTCAATCTTGCTGTCGGGTATGAGCAAATTCATACGAAGAACGAAAAAATGCCGATTGAAGAGCTGGTGAAAACAGCAGAAATGGTTGTTGCCATTATTGAAGAAGCAGCAAAATAATGAAGAAAAACCCGAGTGCGGATCTGGCATTCGGGTTTTTTCTGACAGTCAGTGCCATTGTCGAAGCGGCCAAAATAACACGTCTTGTCTTTTGGCAAAATGAAGCAGCGGTTCTGAGTCTGGTAAAGTGATTTCGTGAGCATCAGCCACTGTATTGATTGAAAACTGGGCCTCGGCTCTTTGAAGAAGCCAAGGATGATGGTGAATGTCCTCATAATAGAGCTTGTCATGATGGGCGGTGTAGAGTCTGTAGCGCTCCGTCAGCCAGTAATCAAGCGAATCCTCTTGCGCTGTAAAAGGCGCAGAGAGTGGCCGGTACTTGGCGCCGAATTCTGCTTTTCCGGCGTCTCTCCGTTTGCTTCTATATTCCATATCAGCCCCATTTTTTTCGGCTTTCATATCGGCGTAAAAATAAGGCAAATGAAAGAAAGTCCGTGCACCTTGAACTGCCAGCCGATGATCAGCATCTAAGCTGAAGAAATAAATGCCCGGCTTGCCTTTATAGGTGACATAAGTGCGCAGGTTAAGCTCTGGAAAGGACTGGGCTCCGGGAATAGGAGGGAGAAAACGCGCGCGAAGGTTTGTGAGCATAAAGGGAAGCACGCTGACCCAAGCTTGTCCGTTATATGTATCTATGTCCAATAGCGGCGGAATCTTAGCTCGAAGGGTAGAGTAATTAACCGGCCAATGAGCAAATAAGACATCATTCCATGTTTGTTTCATGATCCAAATTCCCTCAGGCACAGAAATATTTTTTTGTTGAGACTGTTCCGTCACGACACCAGCTCCTTTCCTTTGGATGTGAGTAAAGGTATTCCCGATTTTCTTCTTTTTAAACGGATGCAGGTTCTAAAAAGTGATGGAAATAAAAAAACAACTCCGAACAAAAGTCGGAGTTGTTTTTTTATTTCACCGGCTCTGTAAGAGCGGCTGTTTTTTTATGTTTATGGTGTGTCATCTGAAGTACGACGTTTTGCACTGTCAAGAACAGGCCGCTGGTGAACCAGTACAGCGGAAGGGCCGCAGGTACATTAAGCGAGAAAATCGTCATCATCACAGGGAAGATAAACACCATTAGCTTTGCAGATTGCTGCGCTGCCGGATTTTGCGGGACAGCGGAATATTTCGCACTCAGCTTTTGAGCGACATAGGCTTGGACAAAATACATAATCCCTGCACTAAGGGACACGAGAATATCAGATTGTCCTAAACTGAACCATAGAAACGAGTGCGACGCAATTTCAGGTGTTGAACGAATTGCGTAATAAAACCCAATCATAATCGGAAACTGAATCAGCATTGGAAGACAGCCCATCGCAAGCGGGTTGATATTATGCTCCTGATACAGCTTCATCATTTCCATTTGAAGTTCTTTCTGCTTTTCCGGGTCCTTTGTCTTTTTGATTTTGGCTTGAATGCTGTCTACTTGCGGTTTAATGACTGCCATTTTCTCTTGGAACACACGCTGTTTTTTAAACTGATTGACAAACAAAGGCAGTACCACAACGCGCACAATAACGGTTACAAGAATGATAGACAACCCGTACTCTCCGTGAAACAGTCCGGCAACGCCTTTCAGCAGCGAGGAAAAAGGCTCAATTAAATAGTCGTGGAAAAAACCGACGTTACCGAGACCTCCCACCTGATTTGTTGCAGCAAAAGCTGCGTTGCCCGAGCATAATACGATCAAAAAGGCCCCTAAAGCCAAAAGTTTCTGATATGTTTTTAACAATTTGTTCTCCTCCTTTTTATAAATGCGGTTTATAAAAGAAGGGAACTGACGTCTTCATCATCATTCACAGGTGAATTCATGCGGAAGACTTTACGTATCCAAGTTGTAATGCGATGATATATAATAATAAGAAAGTCTGTTCGGTTTATTCGAAAGACCGTCTGATGTTCATCTGTTCGTTTTGATTTCCACTGCTCGCCGGCACGGCACTCTCGCAAGAGAAAAGCAATCCCGATGGCGGTCAGAGCCGGAAGAATAATTGTGAAAAAATCGACTAAGAATAAAACGTCATTTATCGATTCCACAAACATTGTAATCACATCCATTCAATACCTTCATTTTACTATATGTACAAGCCGTTGTCTAATGAACGGAAAGGAGATATGTTTATGCCGGGGAAGGGCCGAATTATTTTCCATATTGATATGAACAGTTTCTATGCATCGGTGGAAATGGCATATGACCCGGCTCTCCGAGGAAAGCCGGTTGCAGTTGCCGGAAACGTCAAAGAACGCAAAGGCATCGTTGTCACATGCAGCTACGAAGCAAGGGCGCACGGCGTGAAAACAACCATGCCGGTTTGGGAAGCAAAGCGTAACTGTCCTGAGCTCATCGTCCTTCCGCCGAACTTCGACCGCTACAGAAGCTCTTCAAGAGCGATGTTTAGCATCCTCCGTGAATATACAGATTTGGTGGAGCCTGTATCCATCGACGAAGGCTATATGGATATGACGGATACACCATACAGCCGCAATGCCTATGAGACGGCAAAAGAAATACAAAGCAGACTGCAGAAAGAGCTGCTGCTTCCGTCAAGCATCGGAATTGCCCCTAATAAATTTCTCGCTAAAATGGCATCCGATATGAAAAAACCGCTTGGGATCACCATCCTGAGAAAAAGAGAAGTGCCTGATATCCTTTGGCCTCTCCCAGTTGGAGAAATGCATGGCGTAGGTAAAAAGACGGCGGAAAAACTGAACGGGCTCAGTATTGATACGATTGGAGATTTAGCAGCAGCTGACGAACACTCGCTAAAACGGCTGCTCGGCATCAACGGGCCCCGTCTAAAAAATAAAGCGAACGGCATTCACCATGCTCCTGTTGATCCGGAGCGCATTTATGAATTTAAAAGCGTAGGTAATTCATCCACACTTTCTCATGATTCTGCCGATGAGGATGAGCTGTTAGCTGTTTTTCGCAAACTGTCCGCATCAGTTAGCGACCGTTTGCAGCGTAAGGAAGTAATGGCTTCAAAGCTGTTTATTATGATCAGATATGCGGACTGGAAAACCATTACGAGAAGCATCACACTGAAGAATCCGATAGATCAAAAAAACGAAATATATAATGAAGCAGAACATCTCTTCTTTAAGCATTGGAACAAAAACCCCATCAGGCTGCTCGGCATTACCGGAACGGATTTGGTAGAAAAAGAGCAGGCCTATAAGCAGCTCGATTTGTTCAGCTTTACAGAGGATGCGAAGGATGAACCGATTCAGCAGATGATGGAAAAACTGAATGAAAAGTACGGCTCCAAGCTGATCAGAAAAGGTGCAAAGGTTAAAAAAGACGAGAGCAAAACAAGCGGGACAAGCTTTAATAAAGATTTTTTTCAAGATGAAAAGAAAAGCTGAATGTCTTGAAATAAGGGGGTGAAGTATGGTAATTTCAATAGTATAAATATCATTTTATTTTAATGTAAATTTTAAAATGGTTAAACGTTTTCAGAAGGGACGTTAGAATATGTCAAAACAACAAATCGGAGTTATCGGACTTGCGGTAATGGGTAAAAATCTGGCTTTAAATATTGAAAGCCGAGGATTTTCTGTTTCTGTTTACAACAGATCAAGCAGCAAAACCGAGGAATTTTTGCAGGAGGCTGAAGGCAAAAACGTTGTCGGCACCTACAGCATTGAAGAATTTGTTCAATCCTTGGAAACACCGCGCAAAATTTTGTTAATGGTTAAAGCGGGAACTGCTACAGATGCGACAATTCAATCTCTTCTTCCTCACTTAGAGAAGGACGATATTTTAATTGACGGCGGAAATACATATTATAAAGATACACAGCGCCGAAACAAAGAGCTTGCTGAAAGCGGCATTCATTTTATCGGCACAGGCGTTTCAGGCGGAGAAGAAGGAGCGCTTAAAGGGCCTTCTATCATGCCTGGCGGACAAAAAGAAGCTCATGAACTTGTGAAGCCAATTCTTGAAGCAATTTCTGCAAAAGTTGACGGTGAAGCGTGTACGACATATATCGGTCCGGACGGTGCCGGCCATTATGTAAAAATGGTGCACAACGGTATTGAATACGGGGATATGCAGCTGATCTCTGAATCTTATTTCATCCTGAAGCAGGTACTCGGTCTTTCAGCTGATGAGCTTCATGAAGTATTTGCTGAATGGAATAAAGGCGAGCTTGACAGCTATCTGATCGAGATTACTGCTGATATCTTCACGAAAAAAGATGAAGAAACAGGTAAACCGCTTGTTGATGTAATTCTTGATAAAGCGGGTCAAAAAGGAACAGGAAAATGGACAAGCCAAAGTGCACTTGACTTAGGTGTTCCGCTTCCGATTATCACTGAATCTGTATTCGCACGTTTTATTTCAGCGATGAAGGATGAGCGTGTGAAAGCAAGCGGCCTTCTTTCAGGGCCTGAAGTGAAGCCTGTTACAGAAAATAAAGAAGAGCTGATCGAAGCAGTCAGAAAAGCGCTGTTCATGAGCAAAATCTGTTCTTACGCCCAAGGATTTGCCCAAATGAAAGCAGCTTCTGAAGAATACAACTGGGATCTCAATTACGGTGAAATCGCTATGATCTTCCGCGGCGGCTGCATCATCCGTGCGGCATTCCTGCAGAAAATCAAAGAAGCTTACGACCGTGATCCTGAGCTTGATAACCTACTGCTTGACAGCCACTTCAAGAACATTGCAGAAAGCTACCAAGGAGCGCTTCGCCAAGTGATTTCACTTGCAGTTGCCCAAGGTGTGCCGGTACCTTCATTCTCAAGCGCACTAGCTTATTATGACAGCTATCGCACAGCCGTGCTGCCTGCAAACTTGATCCAAGCGCAGCGTGACTACTTCGGCGCCCATACTTATGAGCGCACAGACAAAGACGGTGTCTTCCATACTGAATGGATGAAATAATGATGTGGAAATCCCGCAGCCTGACAGCTGCGGGATTTTTTTGAAATAGAGTGCGGGGAACGAAAGGATGTATGTTTTGCCTGTAAATGAGTATGTACTTGAAAATTTTCCTGGTTTACGACTTACACCTCCTTTGTTTTATAACTGGCAGATCGGCATCCGGTTTGAAATAGGCGTAGGATATAATGTGAATGCTGCTTATCTACACAGCCCTTATATAGATAACGCATACAAGAGAGCTGTCACTTTATTTAAGTCTTTACATGCCGATGATGATGATATATTTGTTATAGCTGAAGGGGGAAGGAGATATAAGAGCAAATTGCATATTTTCTCACGGTACATTCGAGAAAAAGCTGTGTTGAAAAAACTGCAGCACATTGCTGTTCCTTATACTTGTTCTGATGATTATGATGATAAAACGCATAGATTTTTTCTTAGATGCAAAGCTGGTGATATAAGATATATCCCAATGCTGAGAGCAATATGTAATCAAGATATGGGGATAAAACCAAGCATTTCTCAAAAAATTCACTTTATCAATATAAAAAAGAGAACCATTTTTTATCTTTATGATGATCGAGGCTGCGATATTTTAGCTGCTGCAGCTGAAACAATACAGGATATGTATGAAACATATAACAGTTGGATATTAGATTACGACAGAGAGAGAATCAATCGTCTTTTTGAGCCGCTTAGAGGCAGAAAGCTTGATATACAACATAAATAAAAGGCTGAAAATGCTTTATAAGCACTTTCAGCCTTTTTCTTTATATATTCCACCAATGCAAGCCGTCTTTCGCCAAAAGATCATCTGATTCTTTTGGACCCATAGAACCTGCTTCGTAGTTTGGCGATAGGGTTTTGTTGGCTGCCCATGTTTCAGAAATGGAATCGACAAAGCTCCAAGAAAGGGCAACTTCATCCCAGTGTGCGAAGTTCGTCGCATCGCCGAGAAGACAGTCGTGAATCAATTTTTCATATGCTTCAGGAGTGTTCAGCTCGTCATTGCAATTGCTGCAGTAATCCAGTTTGATTGGCTGCGCGTGTGCTGCTCCTCCGAGTTTTTTAGCGTTTAAGTAAAGTGTAATGCCTTCGTCAGGCTGAATATGAATGACGAGTAAGTTCGGATTCATGTTGTTTTCATTGCCGTAGTACAGGTTCATCGGAATGTCCTTAAATTGAACGACAATTTTTGTAGACTTTTCTTTCATTCGTTTTCCGGTACGAATGTAGAATGGAACACCAGCCCATCTGAAGTTGTCGATCAGAAGCTTTCCAGAAACAAAGGTTTCTGTATTTGAGTCAGGAGCGACGTTATCTTCATCTGTATAAGCAGGGACTGGCAAACCGTCAATTTCACCGGCTTGATATTGTCCGCGCACAAAATACTCATCCACTTCGTCTTTTGCAATAGGGCGGAGGGCTCTCAGCACCTTCACTTTTTCGCTGCGGATTTCTTCTGTGTTCAGTTTAATCGGCGGCTCCATTGCGAGAAGCGCAACCATTTGCATAATATGGTTTTGCACCATGTCGCGAAGGGCGCCTGATTTTTCGTAATATCTAGCACGGTCTTCAACACCAAGTGATTCGCTTGATGTGATCTGGATATTTGAGATGTAGCGGTTTGTCCATAGCGGTTCGAAAATCGCATTGGCAAATCGAATGACCTCAATATTCTGCACCATTTGTTTTCCTAAATAGTGATCGATTCTGTAAATTTGATCTTCTGTAAATGCTTCGCGAATTTCTTGATTTAATGCTTGCGCGCTCGGCAAGTCATGGCCGAACGGCTTTTCAATCACAAGGCGGGACCAGCCTGTAGTTGCTGTAACACCTTCTGATTTTAATGTCTTTGCAATTGTCCCAAAGAATTCTGGGGCCATTGCCAAGTAGAACATTCTGTTGTTCGGGATTTGATATGTATCTTCCAGCTGGTTGAGCAGTACGTTAAGCTCTTGATAAGAACCAGGGTTTGTCACGTCAAACGGGTGATAATAGAAATGAGACGTGAAATCATCTATATGTTTATCAGCAGCTGAGGAAATAGATGTTTTGACGGTTTGGCGAAGATCCTCATTGGACCAAGGTCTTCTTCCGACTCCTACAACTGCAAACTCTTCTCCGATTTGCCCGTTTTTATATAAACGGTGAATGGACGGATAGAGTTTTCGTTTTGCTAAATCTCCCGTTGCACCGAATATGACAATTACTGCTTTTGGTTGTTGGTTTGTTTTCACTAAAAGTACCTCACTTTATTCGAAGCTTTATTTTAGTACCCCGCATATTTCCTTCATTTTAAATCTAAAATTCAACGAAAGCAAACATTTAAGACCTTTTTTTGCAGAATGGCGCAAAAATATTTCTAGAACGAAAGGATTGCCCGAATCAGAGGCAAGATTCACATTTTACGCATGATCCTGTATTCTTGTAGGTAACTAGTTCTAGTAGGAGGAAGGAAATGTGGAATTACTTTTTTTAGGGACGGGAGCCGGAATTCCCGCTAAGTCGAGAAACGTGACGTCGATCGCATTAAAGCTGCTTGAAGAAAGGCGATCTGTATGGCTGTTTGACTGCGGGGAAGCCACACAGCATCAAATTTTACATACATCGATTAAACCTCGAAAAATAGAAAAAATCTTCATTACTCACATGCACGGCGATCATGTATACGGTCTTCCAGGGCTTCTTGGCAGCCGTTCTTTTCAGGGCGGTGAGGACGAGCTGACGGTCTACGGACCGAAAGGCATCAAGGCGTTTATTGAAACAAGTCTTGCCGTCACGAAAACCCACCTAACATATCCGCTTGTGATACAAGAGATTGAAGAGGGAGCCGTATTTGAGGACGACCAGTTTATCGTCACAGCTGTATCCGCGATTCATGGTGTAGAGGCCTTCGGGTACCGCGTACAGGAAAAAGATGTGCCTGGTTCTTTAAAGGCGGCGTTATTAAAGGGAATGAATATTCCGCCTGGACCTGTATATTCGAAAATAAAAAAAGGTGAAATCGTGACGCTTGAAGACGGACGCACCATAAATGGGGAGGATTTTCTGGAGCCTCCTAAAAAGGGAAGAGCTGTCGTGTTTTCCGGGGATACGAGAATGAGCGATAAGATAAAAGAGCTTGCGCAGGACTGTGATGTGCTTGTGCATGAAGCCACCTTTGCTAAGGATGATGTGAAGCTTGCATTTGATTATTTTCACAGTACAACAGAACAAGCAGCTATTACTGCCAAAGAAGCTGGGGCAAAGCAGCTCATTTTAACTCATATCAGCGCGAGATATCAGGGAGAGGCTTCTTTAGAGCTCCAAAAAGAAGCGGCAGCCGTTTTTCCAAACAGCATCACAGCGTATGATTTCTTAGAGGTTCAAGTTCCGAGAGGCTGAGAAAGAGATGGTGTTTGACAATCTGTTGTTAAGCTGTATAATAAAACGTAACCATTACGTTTTATAAGGAGATGTTAACATGAGAGTAAATGTTACTTTGGCTTGCACTGAAACAGGGGACAGAAACTACATCACAACCAAAAATAAACGCACAAATCCTGATCGTTTAGAGCTGAAAAAATACTCACCGCGGTTAAAGAAATATACCCTTCATCGCGAAACAAAATAATAAAACCCCCGGCTGCTGGGACTGACCCCTGTTTTTGAGACAGGGATCAAAACACCTTTTATACAGCCAATTGCCGATAGCTTATCGGTGATTGGCTGTTTAGTTTGGTTTGAATACGAATGTTGTTATAATAATAAATGTATTCTTTGACAGTGCGTTCTACGATGGCGGTCGTGGTTCGATCAATGCTGTTAAGATAGAACGTTTCAGACTTTAGTGAGGAATGAAACGATTCGATGGAGGCATTATCAGCGGGCGTCCCTTTGCGGGACATGCTCATGGTAATGCCTTTTGTTTTAACAGCTTTCTGATACTCATAAGATGTATACACAGATCCTTGGTCACTATGTAACACGCAGTTCTGAGGCAGTGTTGGCAGCTGATCAAGTGTGTTTAAGACAAAGTCTGTGTCCTGCTTATCTCCAATCGTGAAAGCAATCACTTCTCCATTGTATACATCCAATATACTGGAAAGGTACAATTGTTTCTGTCCATAAGGCAAATATGTGATGTCCGTTACTAGTTTTTCAAGAGGGCGATCAGACTGAAAGTTCTGATCCAACACATTATCGGCCACGGCATATGGCTGCCCATTCTTCTTGCGTTTTTTCACCTTAACCCGGCACTGCCACTGATTTTTCTGCATGATACGCTGAACCGTTTTATGGTTAATACGCATTCCCTTTTTTAATATAGCTGTAATTTTTCGATATCCATATCGATACTTGTGCTCTCGGCACAACGTGCCGATTTGTTTTTCCAAATGGCACTTGGGATGATCTTTCATCAGGTTCTTCTTCCAACGATAATAAGACGCTCGTGAGATACCTAAATGAACACAGATATTCTGTACGGTCATTGTGCCGTGCAATACTTCTACAAGTTCGACTGACGTTTGGCTATCAACTTCCTTTCCAATTCGTTGTACTTTTTTAAAACTTCATTTTGTTGTCTCAGATAACGGTTCTCTGCCTGCAGTTTCTCTAATTCGGAAGAATACTCCGGACCTTTTCCGTAAGTGTATTGCTTACCAACAGGCTGTTCAAATCGATGTGTATCCCCAGCCTTATGCCATCTAGCCCATGTCTGAACCTGCGTCTTATTCTTGATATTCAATTCCTGCATGATCTCTTTCATAGGCACGCCTGCCAATCTCATTTCTACAGCCTTCTGTTTGACTTCAATCGGATAACTCATTCTTGTTCCCATACAAAAAACACCTCCAAGTCTTATTTCGGATAACAACTATCCGTTTTCAAACTTGAAGGTGTTTTTTATTTGTCTCATCTTATGGGGTCAGTCCCTGCTTTAGCCGGGGTTTTTGTTTAATTGACTGCCTGGTATATCGGGGCGGCCTGCTTGCAGGCCGCGCACCAAACATCATAAATCGCCAGATGGACGATATGAGGTTCATCATGATGAATGTTATGTGAGCTGTTTTTAGCTTGTATCCAGCCGCTTTGATCGGATAGAGACAAAATGCTGCTATGCAGGTTTCTCCAGTCCTCTTCACCGGAGGCGAATTTCTCAGTGCGTTCACCTGATGACAGGACAATAAGCGGCATGTTCCCTAAATGGACTTGCTGCTGTTTGAACTGCCGCAGACTTTTCGAAAAGTCTGCATGTGTCTCCTCGAGCATCATCTGCTTTCTGTATGCTGTATGCATTTCTTCAGGAATAAATGTAAAGCCGCCATTGCCGTAATCTCCTAAAGCGGGATCAAGGAGCACCATGCCGATAATATCCTGTCGGTTTTTACAGGCCCATAAACTGCTGATAACCGATCCGTATGAATGTGAAACAGCCAGATAAGGCGGTCTTATACCTGCTGCCTTAAGCAAGCTTTCTAATTCTCTCACCTTTTGGTCGGCTGTTCGTTCTGCCTTGCTTTGTCCGCTTTTCCCAATGCCCGCTCTATCATATGTGAATATGCCAAATTCGTCATCAATGTCCGCTGTTAGTGGTTTCCACGTCTCTGAAGAAGTGCCATAGCCGGCTTCAAAGACAATGGTTACACCGCTAAATCCTTTTCGGTGTTTTGTATGAAATTCACAACCGTCAACCGTATAGGTCCTTTCGATCCATGCTGCATTCATTGGAGTCATCTCCTCTAATTGGTTCTACTAGGGAGACGGA
This sequence comes from Bacillus sp. FSL R5-0434, assembly GCF_038004745.1. Taxonomy (NCBI): domain Bacteria; kingdom Bacillati; phylum Bacillota; class Bacilli; order Caryophanales; family Bacillaceae; genus Bacillus; species Bacillus sp. FSL R5-0434. Next base: position 2,336,641 of record NZ_JBBORV010000001.1, on the reverse strand, counting down.
GAACGTCAGCTGATCGTTTCTCCAAAAATAAAAAAAGAGATATCCGGCGGCGGAGCCGCGGATATCTCGGATCAAGATTACCAGCCTCTTTCGTATTGAACAGGGGCTTGAATGTCTGTATTCAGCTGTTTTGCAGCAGTTCTTGCAAAGTAAGGATCGCGTAATAGCTCTCTGCCGATAAAGATGAGGTCTGCACGGTTATTTTGAAGAATTTCTTCAGCCATTGAACCATTTGTAATCATCCCGACAGCTCCAGTCGCCATGTCAGCCTGTTCGCGGATTTTCTCGGCGAAGCTGACCTGATAGCCAGGGAATACGTTAATGTCTGCCTGAACAAGGGCACCTGAGCTGCAGTCAATTAAGTCAACGCCCTGCTCCTTCATCCATTTTGCAAAACCGATATGATCAGCGATATCTAAGCCTTTGTCTGTATAGTCAGAAGCCGATACACGGACAAATAATGGACCGTCCCACACTTGTTTGACTTCATCAATGATTTCTCTTAAGAAACGGTAGCGGTTTTCTGGTGAGCCGCCGTATTCATCTGTGCGATGGTTAGAAAGCGGAGATAAAAATTCATGAATTAAGTAACCGTGTGCTGCATGAATCTCAATCACATCAAAACCTGCTTCTTTTGCACGGGCAGCCGCTTGTTTGAACTCCTGCACGGTTTCTTTCACTTTTTCAGTTGTCATTTCAACCGGCGTGCTTGATTGCTCGTCAAACGCGATCGCAGACGGAGCGAAAATATCTCCTTCAAGCTCTGCTTTACGTCCTGCGTGGGCAAGCTGAATTCCGATTTTTGAGCCTTGCGCTTTTACCTGCTCAGTCAGCTTTGCGAAACCTTCGATATGCTCGTCGCTCCATATCCCTAAATCTTGGTCTGTGATTCGTCCTTGAGGATTTACCGCTGATGCTTCCACAATAATCAATCCGACCTGGCCGACTGCGCGCGTTATGTAGTGAGCCATGTGGAACGGCTGTAATTTTCCGTCCTTTTCGTGAGAAGAGTACATGCACATTGGTGACATCACAATGCGGTTTTTTAACGTTACATCTTTAATCGTAATAGGTGTGAATAATTTTCTGGCCATTTCTTTCGCCTCCCGTAAGGTTTTTAGAGATTGATTATAACAAGTCATTTCTTTCACGTCATATAAACTGCTCAAACGATCCGAATTTGTCAAACATTTCTGTATAATAGACAGGGAATCATTTTATTTTTTAGGATCAAATCGTTTTTATACATAGGAGGGCGGAAATGATGAATTGGCAGACTAAGGATGATTTGCTTACCCTTTTAACTTCTCTTGTCCAGTATGAAAGTGTCACCGGTTCAAAAGGGGAGGCCGCACTTGCGGAATATCTTTATTATCTTTTAAAGGACAAGCCTTATTTTCAAAATAACCCTGATCATGTAACACTCCATCCGATGGAAGACGGCAGAACGTTTTTGACAGCGCTTGTCAAAAAGAAAGATGTCAAACAGACGGTGCTCTTGCTGAGCCATTTTGACGTCGTGGACATAGAGGACTACGGAGAATTCAAACATATGGCTTGTAAGCCGGCTGAGCTTTTGAACTCCTTTTTAGAGAAAAAAGAGTTGCTTCCTGAACGTGTGAGAACAGACGCGGAAAGCGGCGACTGGCTGTTCGGGAGAGGCACGATGGATATGAAAGCGGGGCTGGCTGTTCAGCTGTCGATGCTTGAGCGGGCAATGAATGGTCATTTTGATGGGAATGTGCTTTTGATTACGGTTCCTGACGAGGAAGTGAATTCAAGGGGAATGATCGAAGCCGTTCCTGCGCTGAAAGAAATGGAGAAAAAATATCATCTTACATACACTGCTTGTTTGAATAGCGAACCGATGTTTGAAAAGTTTCCGGGCGACCAGCGGCAATATGTGTATTCAGGAAGCATCGGCAAGGTTCTCGCAGGGTTTTTCTGCAAAGGGATAGAGACGCATGTCGGAGAGCCGTTTTCCGGTTTAAATGCAAATTTAATGGTTTCCGAGATCAATCGTCTGCTGGAGCTGAACGTGAATTACTGCGAAATGGCTGACGGGGAAGTCACCCCGCCACCGGTAAACTTAATGCAAAAGGACTTGAAGGAGGCATATTCCGTCCAAACACCGCATACGGCCGTTACGTTATTTAATGTACTGACAATGAAGCGCTCTGCGAGTGAGCTGCATAACATGCTGCGGAGAACCGCAGAGCAGGCGGCAGAGAAGATTTCAAACCATATTCAGCAAAAAACACGTGATTTCCAGAAGTTTGAGCCATTTCATCCAATTGAACGAACTGTCTCTGTTTTTACATTTGATGAGCTGCTTGCACGTGCGAAAAGGCGTGTCGGAAGCTCAGAAACAGAACGGGTGCTGAATTTCACTTATGCAAACAGGGGAGATCTTGGAGACAGGGATTTTTCGACTAGAATTGTATCTGAGCTCGCAGCGCTGTGTAAGGAAGATGCGCCGCTCATTGTTCTCTTTTACAGCCCTCCATTTTATCCGGCAGTGTCATCAAAGAACGATCAGGTAATCAAGAATACTGCTGGCAAGCTCATTCAATATGCAGCTGACAGGTACGGCATTGCTTTACGGGAGGTTCAGTATTTCCCAGGACTCTCGGATTTGAGCTATCTTCAGCTGGAAAAACAGGAGGTTGGTGCATACACAAGCAATATGCCGCTCTTTAACAGAGGATATTCACTTCCCAGCAGTAAAGACAAGGCGCTGTATGTCCCGGTATTAAATGTCGGCCCGGCTGGAAAAGACCCGCACAAATGGACAGAAAGACTGTATGTGCCTTATTCCTTTGAGGTGCTTCCCGACTTGCTGTCCTTTACAATCTCTGCATTATTAAAACAATCAGAAGCTGCCAGCCAGCCTTAAGATAAAAGAAGACAGAAAGCGCTTTGCCTTCTGTCTTGTGTTTTTTTCTATAAATGCTTCTCTAAGGCGGCTCCGGCAAATTGCTCTTTGATTTCAGCGCTTCGTTTGGCTGTTTCTTCAATACAATGAATGATCGCTTCTTCAAAGCGGGCTTCCGTTAAAGCGCGAAGGCCTGCCTCTGTTGTTCCCCCTGGGCTCGTAATCTCCCTGCGCAGCTGTGCGGGCTGTTTTCCGCTTTGACGAAGCATGTCTGTTGCGCCTGCCATTGTCTGCAGGATCAATTTTTGAGCCGTTTCCTCCTCTAAACCGACCGTTTGCGCCGCTTTTTCCATCGCTTCGATATAGCGATACAGGTAAGCGGGACCGCTGCCTGCTATCGCGGTAACGGCATCAAGGTGCTGCTCCTCAACCAATGTGGCGTCACCGATTGTTTCTAGCAATGCTGTAGCCGCCGTGATATCGTCTTGGCTTGCTTCAGCGCTTACGGAAAATCCGGTTGCTGATTTTCTGATGGCAGCTGAAGTATTCGGCATCACCCGTATGACAGCAAGCTTTCTGCCGAAATAATGCTGAATGGTTTCGATGGTAAGGCCTGCAAGCACAGAAATGACAAGCTGATCCTTCATGTAAGAACGAATGCTGTCAATGCTCTCTGCCGCATCCTTAGGCTTAAAAGCGAGAACGACGATATCTGTTTGTGTGAAAAACTCGCTCTTATCCCTGCATGGACGCACGCCGTACATTTCCTTTAATTCATTGAGTCTCTCTTCGTTTGACCTGTTTGTGATATAAATATTTTCAGGTTTTGTAATGCCGCTTTGCAAAAAGCCGTTGATCATTGCTTCAGCCATGGACCCGGCGCCGACAAATCCTATCTTTTTCATGGATATCCTCCTTCTATCAGAACAACAAAAAACCTTTTCATCACGTAAAGGACGAAAAGGTTCGCGGTACCACCCTCATTAGCACAACTTGTGCTCAGCTCAAATCCCGTAACGCGGGAAACGTTTAGGTTTTCCTAACCGCGACTTGAGGGCAGGTTCTACAAACAAGCGGGCCGCGATACCTTTCAGCCTGGGGATATCGCTCTCTCTGGCCATTGCCTGTATACTATTCCTCGTCATAGCGTTCCAATGGTTCTCATTTTAGTTGTTGTTCATTATGCAATGGGGGATAAGCTAATGTCAATAGCTTTTTCAAAAAGGGACATTCTCATACGGCAATAATGACACAGGACCGAGAAAAAGCTAAAATATGAGTAATGAATGAAGACAAGGAGCAAAAGAATGACAACTGCAGATATCATTCCGATTCGCGTCCCGACACCGTTTGCCGTCGGTGATGTCATCGTTTACTTAGTGAAAGGTGACGCGCTGACACTGATCGATGCCGGACCGAACACTAAAGAAGCAGCTGAAGTCCTAAAAGAGCAGCTTGCTAGTATACATATAGAAATGTCAGATATTGAGCAGATCGTGCTGACTCACCATCACGCGGATCATGCGGGGTTGCTTGATGTTTTTTCTGATGATATTAAAGTGATTGGACATCCGTTTAACGAACCATATATCAGCAGAGACAAGGCATTTATGGAGTGGCAAAAACATTTTTTTCAAAAGCTGCTGCCTGAGTTAGGCGTTCCATTTGATGATGTGAAAGCAGAAAGGCTCATCCGGTCGGCGTACGCATTTTCCTGTACAAGATCCTTGACCCAAACGGTTACGGAAGGGATGAAAATTGACGGGATGGGTGACTGGACTGTTCTGGAAATGCCCGGACATGCAGAGTCGCATATTGTTCTCTTTCATGAAAAGACCGGAAGAATGCTTGGCGGTGATTTGCTGCTGGCGAACAGCTCGTCTAACCCGATTCTTGAAGCGCCAAAAACGGGAGAAAAAAGATCGGAGCCTTTACTGGATTATCAGCGGTCGTTGCGGAGGCTGTCTGAACTTGCCCCGAACACAGTGTTTCCCGGTCATGGCGAGACGATTGGCAATGTACGAGCACTGATCAAGAAGCGGTTTGACAAGCAGAGCAGCCGAACCGAGGATGTGCGTCATATGCTGTCGGAAAAACCGCTTACCGCTTTTCAGGTCTGTCAGCAGCTCTTTCCTGCCGTTTATGAAAAAGAGTTGTTTTTAACGATGTCAGAAACGGTTGGGCATCTTGATATATTGGCAGCCGAAGCAGGCATCACGTCATATTGGGATGGAAATACCGCATACTTTAGAGCAATAGAGAGGTGAACAGGTTGAAAAATATAGCTGGCAAGCGTATTTGGATTACAGGTGCTTCAGGAGGGCTTGGTGAAAGAATCGCTTATTTATGTGCGGCTGAAGGAGCCCATGTTTTGCTGTCGGCAAGACGTGAGGATCGTTTGAAGGAAATCAAAAGAAAAATGACCGAGGAATGGAGCGGACAATGTGATATTTTCCCTCTGGATGTCTCCCGTCTTGAAGATATCACCCTCGTCCGTGATCAGATCGGTCCGGTTGATGTGCTGATCAATAATGCAGGTTTCGGTATTTTTGAAACGGTTTTAGACTCTACACTTGATGAGATGAAATCAATGTTTGATGTCAATGTTTTCGGTCTGATTGCCTGTACAAAAGCTGTTCTTCCGCATATGCTTGAGCAAAAAAGCGGCCATATCATCAATATTGCCTCTCAAGCAGGGAAAATTGCCACACCGAAATCCAGCCTTTATTCAGCGACAAAACACGCTGTGCTCGGCTATTCAAACGCTTTGCGTATGGAGCTGGCGGGCACAGGCGTCTATGTGACGACAGTCAATCCAGGGCCGATTCAGACTGACTTTTTTTCTATTGCTGATAAAGGCGGAGACTATGCCAAAAATGTCGAACGCTGGATGCTTGACCCAGATGATGTGGCAGCACAAATCGCGTCTGCCATTATGACGAACAAACGTGAAATCAACCTTCCTCGTTTGATGAATGCCGGCACAAAGCTATATCAGCTGTTTCCAGCCCTTGTGGAAAAGCTGGCTGGACGGGTGTTCATGAAAAAATAAGCATGGAACTGCCTGTGTGAGGCGCCTTTTGGTGTGTTTGCAGGCAGTTTTTTATAAAGATATACATTTGTTAAAGGAAGGAGAAATGGCTGATGTCGATAAATCAAGAAACTTTGCGTAATCTGATAAAAGATCCATTTATTCAGAAATTGATTGATGCACGACCGGTATTCTGGGCTAATCCCGGCAAGAAAGAGGGGATGGTATTACAAGCGGCTGAGTGGGAAAGCGAGATAGCCGAGGCGGACAAAAGACTTCGGCGGTTTGCTCCTTATATTGCCGAGGCGTTTCCGGAAACAAAAGCTGCCGAAGGGATGATTGAATCGCCGCTTTTTGAAATATGCCATATGAAAAAGAAGCTGGAGGAAGTGTATGGCGAAACGTTTCCGGGGAGATGGCTTTTAAAGTGCGATCATGAGCTTCCGATTTCGGGATCGATTAAAGCACGCGGCGGTATTTATGAAGTGCTGAAACATGCGGAGGAGCTTGCGCTTCAAGAAGGAATGCTTAAGGAAACAGATCATTACAGCATCTTGCACGAAGAGCGGTTCACTTCATTTTTTTCACGCTATTCCATTGCTGTCGGCTCAACAGGCAATCTTGGTTTAAGTATCGGCATCATTGGCGCCAAACTAGGTTTTCGAGTGACGGTGCATATGTCCTCCGACGCTAAACAGTGGAAGAAGGATTTACTTCGCAAAAAGGGTGTCACCGTAATCGAGTACGAATCAGATTACAGTGAAGCGGTTAAAGAAGGACGGCGGCAGGCGGAACAAGATCCATTCTGTTATTTTATTGATGATGAACATTCCCGCCAGCTGTTCCTAGGATATGCGGTAGCGGCCAGTCGTTTAAAAACACAGCTCAGCTTTATGGATATCGAGCCTGGTCCTGAAACACCGCTGTTTGTGTATTTGCCTTGCGGAGTCGGCGGAGGGCCGGGCGGTGTGGCATTTGGACTGAAGCTATTGTACGGAAACCATGTCCATGTATTTTTCGGGGAGCCTACCCATTCACCGTCTATGCTCTTAGGTCTATATTCCGGCCTGCATGACCAGATCTCTGTGCAGGATATCGGCTTGGATAATGTAACGGCTGCTGACGGGCTTGCCGTAGGGCGTCCGTCAGGATTTGTCGGCAATCTGATAGAACCTTTGCTGAGCGGCTGTTATACAATTGAAGACGAAACGCTGTATACCTTGCTTCATTTGCTGGCTTTATCTGAAAATAAGCATTTAGAGCCGTCTGCGCTTGCCGGCATGTTCGGGCCTGTTCAGCTGTTTTTATCGGATACCGGGAAACACGACATGTCTGAAAATGATCTGCGTCACAGCATGAAAAATGCCGTACATGTTGTCTGGGGAACGGGAGGCAGTATGGTTCCGAAAGAAGAAATGGCTGCATATAACCGAATCGGTGCTGACTTGTTAAAAGGTAAATTGAAAAAATAAGCAGACAGTAGGAATGTTTTCCGTTACAATCTTTGTAAGCGTTTGTTTAAAGCTACAGAGAGTCAGGTGTAAACAGTGAAAAATAAAGAGCTTAATTTACATACTTTATATACACAGCACAGCCGGCAGTCTTGGTCAGGATTCGGGGGCCATTTGTCGATTGCTGTTTCTGAAGAAGAGGCAAAAGCTGTTGAAGGGCTGAATGATCATCTATCCGTAGAGGAAGTGGAGACGATCTATATTCCGCTTGTTCGCCTGCTTCATTTGCATGTCAAGTCCGCTGCCGAACGAAATAAGCATGTGAATGTTTTTTTGAAGCATCCTCATTCAGCCAAAATTCCGTTTATCATCGGCATTGCCGGCAGTGTCGCAGTCGGGAAAAGCACGACAGCGCGGATTTTGCAGAAGCTGCTTTCGCGTTTGCCGGATCGCCCCAAGGTCAGCCTGATCACGACAGACGGCTTTTTATTTCCTACAGCTGAGCTGAAGAAGAAAAACTTGCTGTCAAGAAAAGGATTTCCTGAAAGCTATGATGTGAAAGCGCTCCTTGAATTTTTGAATGACGTAAAGTCAGGAAAAGAAAGAGTGAAGGCCCCTGTATATTCTCATTTAACCTATGACCGCGAGGAAGGTGTGTTCGAGGTTGTAGAACAGGCTGATATCGTGATCATCGAAGGGATTAATGTTCTTCAATCGCCGACCTTGGAGGATGACCGGGAAAATCCCCGCATCTTTGTTTCCGATTTCTTTGATTTTTCAATTTACGTAGATGCGGACGAAAGCCGGATTCTTACCTGGTATTTAGAGCGTTTCCGACTTCTTCGGGAAACAGCCTTTCAAAATCCGGACTCGTATTTTCATAAATTTAAAGACCTGTCTGACCAGGAGGCTGACGAGATGGCAACCTCGATTTGGGAGAGTGTCAACCGCCCTAATTTATATGAAAATATTTTGCCGACTAAATTCAGGTCAGATTTAATATTGCGAAAGGGAGACCGGCATAAGGTAGAAGAAGTGTTAGTGCGAAGGGTGTGACCATTATGCATCATATTGAACTGTATGTCTCCGATTTGAAAGCGTCTAAGCGGTTTTGGGGATGGTTTTTAGCAGAGATTGGCTATAATGAGTTTCAAAAATGGAGTTCCGGCATCAGCTGGAAGAAAGATCACTTTTACCTTGTGATTGTTCAGGCAAAAGAAGAATGTCTAGAGCCGAAATATCACAGGTGCCGTGTCGGGCTGAACCATCTCGCGTTTCATGCTGAATCCAAGCTTCAAGTCGACCTGATGACTGAAAAATTGATGGCGAAAGGCTATCGTGTGCTGTACCGAGACCGGCATCCTTTTGCCGGAGGAGACTGGCATTATGCAGTCTATTGTGAGGACCCTGACCGGATCAAGGTAGAGCTCGTTGCCCCAAGCGGTTAATCGTTTTGGTCTTCGGACATGCTGTTAAGCTTTTTTTCGATTCGGTCCAGCTGTGCTTTACGGTTTTTCGCATATGTAGAGCCGATCACAGCCGCCGAGATAACAGCGGCAAACATAAAAAATACGATCAGCTGAAACATGATATCACCTATATTCATATTTCATCACCTCGTTTTTGCGGGAGAGAGCGATTCTCTCCCCTCTTCTTGTGTTAAAGCGGCTTCCCCAGTCCGGGTTGCTGCTCAGTGATTTCCGCTTTCATCCTCCGATAGGCAAACACTAAAAACGGCAGGCCAAGCAGGGTGATGCCGCTAAGGACAGAAAAAATGGAACTTGGATGCCCGGCACCAAATGCATCTATACATAAGCCGCCGGCCCAAGGGCCAATCACATTCCCAAACTGCGAAAAGCCGATCGCTCCGAAATACGTTCCTTTTAATCCGGGTTTTGCAATCTGGTCTACAAACAAATCCATCATACAGAATAAGAGCACTTCTCCAATTGTAAATGCAACCACAATGAGAACAAGTGAAGAAACCCCGTGTGACATGGTAAGGATCATCATGCTGGCGCTGATCATGATATTGCCGAGCATCAGGGAGCAAAGCGGCGAAAACCGTTTACCAAGGTGGACGATGGGAAACTGTGTTGCCAAAACAACAATTGCGTTTAATGTCAGCATCAAGCCGTACAATTTTGTCCCATTTTCGATAAAGGGATTTTGCGCCATATATTGCGGAAATGTAGAGCTGAACTGCGAATAGCCGAAGCTGCATAGTGTAATGCCGATAAGAGCAACTGTAAAAAGACGATCCTTTTGCGTTACCATAAACGCTTCCCGAACGTTCAGATTTCTGGATTGTTCTAATGTCGCGGGTGGATGCTTTTTAAATTGGATAGCAAGGATGACACCGTACATCCCATAAATCACCGCGGGCACCAAAAAAGGAGCGGTAGATTGTGATGAACCAAAGTACAGACCGAGCACAGGGCCGAAGACAACGCCGATATTAATGGCTGCATACCGTAAATTAAAAACCAGCAATCTTGTTTTTTCTTCTGTCATATCTGACAGCAAAGCTTTTGAAGCAGGTTCAAACAGTGATTTACAAAGTCCGTTTAACGCATTTACCACAAAAAATACCCAGAGGTGAGAAGCGGCCGCAAACCCTGCAAACACCAGCATCCAGCCGAAAATGGATACAAGCATCATGTTCTTTCTGCCGAATTTGTCCGAGATATATCCGCCATAAAAGCTTGCAATGATACCGACTGATGAGCTCGCCGCAATGACAAGCCCCGCATAGGACGCTGAAGCGCCTTGGACAGCTGTTAAATAAATCGCTAAAAACGGAATGCTCATCGATGTTGCCATCCTGCCAAAAATGGTTCCGATAATAATTGTCCAGCTGATTGGGTGGATATCTTTCCATGTCTTCATGTTTATTGTTCTCTCCTGTTAGTAAGATCTTTTTCTATCATACATGAAAAAATTTCCTTATCCAACGGGGGATTAAATTTTTTTACTTACTGGTTTATATGGGATTGTATTACACTATGTGTGCGCAGGATGACCTTTGTTTTTTGAATGGTTCATGTTTCACGTTGACGATGGCGTTTACGCCGTTGAAGTGGAGGGTGAAGTACACGGATTTTTGTTCGGCGCTTATATCATGAAAGTGCAATTCTCATTGAGCAGGAAATGCCCGGTCAGTTTAAAGACATTAGGAAGGCGGGAGAAGCAAACGGATTTCCGTTCGAAGACGTTGACCCATCAGGCTGTAGATCATATCGGCGGGGTTCCTGAAATGCTGAGTGAGACCGGGCATCAGATTAAAGTTTATGCTGACGGGCTTGAGCGCCCGTATATGAGAAGGGGCGCTTCCCGTCGATATCAGCCGCGTCCCTTCTGGCCATACGAAAACAGATATACGAAATTTCTCCAACAATGAAGGTGCATGTCACTAAGAAAACAGCCCTTGGTTTGTGACGTAGTCATAAATGATATCCTCTATATGCGCATGCAGGTCCTCGTCTGGATCTTCATTTTGTCTTTCCTCTAAAGCAGCTTTCAGGCTTTGTTTTTCATACGGGCTTAACGGATCAATGGCAACATTTCGGCCGTATTGGCGCAATGCCTGTCCCAGCATTTTTTCGACAAATTTCTCCATTTTGACTCTCCTATCTTTATGGTTCGCTTTCATTCTACTAAATGTTTTCCTTCTCTCAAACCCTTGCATCATATTTTCTGTCAGACAAGAATCATTTACCAGTATAAATCGAACTTATTTTCGCATATAATAGTGAAAGCGAACATAAGTTCTTTTTAGAGGTGTGTATGATGAAAGAAAAAGTGATTTTTCTCGTTGACATGCAATCGTTTTATGCATCTGTAGAGAAAGCGGAAAATCCACATTTAAAAAATCAGCCGGTGATTGTTTCGGGTGATCCGGAAAGGCGGGGCGGAGTCGTATTGGCTGCATGCCCGCTGGCGAAACGAAAAGGGGTAGCCAATGCCTCACGCCTGTGGGAAGCGCAGGAAAAGTGCCCTGAAGCTGTTGTGCTCCGGCCTCGTATGCAGCGGTATATTGATGTATCGCTGCAAATCACCGCCATTTTAGAGGAATATACAGATCTTGTGGAACCCTATTCCATTGACGAGCAGTTCATGGATATCACAGGCAGCCAGAAGCTGTTTGGGGCGCCCGAGGAGATTGCTAAAAGCATTCAGGACAGAATCATGCGGGAGGTCGGCATTTATGCCCGGGTCGGAATCGGCCCTAATAAAGCGCTTGCCAAAATTGCGTGTGACAATTTTGCCAAAAAGAATAAGAACGGTATTTTCACGTTAACGAAAGAAAATATGAAAACCGAGATGTGGCCGCTTCCGGTGGGGAGTATGTTTGGCGTCGGGAGCCGGATGAAACATCATTTAAATCGAATGGGCATCAGCACGATCGGCGGGCTTGCGGTTTTTCCGCTCGAGCTTTTAAAAAAGAAATGGGGCATTAACGGACACGTGCTGTGGATGACGGCGAACGGAATCGACTATTCTCCTGTGTCAACGGCATCGCTGGACGGACAAAAAGCGATTGGCCACGGAATGACACTCCCGAAAGACTATGAACACTTTGACAAAGAAATAAAGGTCGTTCTGCTGGAGCTGAGTGAAGAGGTATGCAGGCGAAGCCGAAACGCCGGGATGATGGGGCAGACGGTTTCGGTGAGCTGCAGGGGGGCTGACTTTGATTTGCCGACCGGCTTCAACCGGCAAGTGAAGCTGGCGGAACCGACCAATTCTACGCAGGATGTGTACCAGGCTGTATGCAGACTGTTTCTCAAGTTTTGGGACGGGAAGCCTGTCCGCCGCCTCGGGGTCAATCTCTCTCAGCTCTCATCTGATGAAGTATGGCAGCTTAATTTATTTCAGGATTATGCAAAGAAGATGAGCCTCGGCTATGTGATGGACGGGATTAAAAACCGGTTCGGCGACACGGCGATCATCAGGGCGGCCTCACTGACAGCGGCAGGCCAGGCGTTTGAACGAGCGGCTAAAATAGGAGGGCATTATAAATGAATGAGCATTTAAAAAGAGGCAATCTGCTGTGGGAAGGAAGCCGAATGTTTCTGCCTGAACATAAACAAAGCCTGCTTGAGAGAAAACACCATAAACAGAAGCTGCAAAGGCCAATCCTTGATTCGGATAAGCTGGAGGAGATGAACCAAACGTTTTGCATGGCAATGGAATTTGCTCAGGATATTACTGTCAGCTGCTTTCAAGATGGCGAAATTGTCACCTGCAGCGGGAAAATCTGCCGCTATGAAGAATTTGAAAAAACAGTGTGGATAAAAGGGGACGCCGGCAAGCTCTGTAAGCTGAGACTTGATCAGGTGCTTGATATTTTTCTGTAAATGTTCCCCCTCCTGGAGGGGGAGAACTAGATGTGAAAATAGCAAACATTGTTCCGTCAGCAGTCTGGAAACGTATGATACAGAAAAGAAGGCATTTACAATTCCAGTCAGGCAAAATATAATTTTTATATTGTGAGAAAAAAGAGACATTCGTTTTGCCAGACGGAGGGAGATCAAATCGTAATGGATATTCGAACAATCACGTCTTCAGATTATGAAATGGTAACGTCTGTAATGAATGAATGGTGGGGCGGCAGGCAGCTGAAAGAAAAGCTCCCGCGATTATTTTTTGAACATTTTCAGGACACCAGCTTTATCACACATGAACATAACAGCATGACTGGATTTTTAATCGGATTTCAATCGCAATCAGATCCTGTAACGGCATACATCCATTTTTCCGGTGTGCATCCGGATTTCAGAAAAATGCAAATTGGAAAACAATTATACGATGTGTTTATTGAAGCAGTTAAGAAGAGGGGATGCACCCGGGTAAAGTGCGTCACGTCCCCGGTAAATAAGGTGTCAATCGCGTATCATACAAGACTGGGTTTTGAAATTGAAAAAGGCAGCAAAACAGTGAATGGCATCTCAGTATTTGCAAATTACGATGGAACGGGCCAGGACAGGGTTCTTTTTGTGAAAAACATATGAGGAGGAACCGCTATGGATTTTTTGTCAAAAACACCTGAGCCTCCTTATTATGCTGTTATCTTTTCTTCTGTCAAAAGTGAAAATGACGAAGCATATGGAGAAACAGCAGAGCGGATGGTTTCGCTTGCGGCGAGCCAGCCCGGATTTTTAGGTGTGGAAAGCGTTCGCGAAGCGGATGGAACTGGCATCACAGTTTCCTATTGGGAGAGTATGAACGCAATCAATCATTGGAAGCATCACACCGAACACCAGGCAGCGAAAGAAAAAGGAAAAAGCGTATGGTATGAATCGTATGCGGTCCGCGTCGCCAAAGTCGAGAAGCAGCGGCTGTTTTCAGGAGAAAACAAATGATTGCATTTCTTCAGCATAAGGAAGAGGATGTATCGCGTGAGATTATTGACGTTCAAAAGCCAGCTTATGTAAAAGAAGCGGAGCTTATCGGTTTTGACGGAATCCCTGCTTTACACGAAAAAGCTGAGGATATCAGAGCCTCTCAGGAGCGATTTGCGGGATACCGGGAAGACGGGAAACTGCTCGGTGTCATTTCATACGAGAAGTTTATGCATGAGCTGACCATTTGCAGGCTTGTTGTGCATCCCGACGGTTTCAGAAAAGGCATCGGACGAGCACTCGTGCAATTTGTTATTGATCAGAACGAAGACGCTGAGAAAATCGAGGTAGTAACAGCCGAGAAAAACAACCCTGCCGTATCGCTGTATACGCAGGCAGGATTTGTAAAGACGAAAACCGTCAAAGCGTCAGAGGGGCTTTTGCTGTCAGTCTTTCATCTCTATCCGAAAAGAAAGGTTGAAGTCGTTCACTACAATGAAGAATGGGTAAGGCTGTTCAGTGAGGAAAAAGATCGTCTGAAGCTTGTGCTCGGCCCGGAGATCATTGACGTGCATCATGTCGGAAGCACATCGATACCAAATATGGCGGCAAAGCCGGTCATTGATATCCTGATTGCAGTAAAGGATATCGCGGCCGTGAACCAATATGATTCGAAAATGGCGGAGCTCGGCTATATGCCGAAAGGAGAAAACGGCATGATTGGCAGACGCTATTTTCAAAAGGGCGGAAATAAGCGTACCCATCATGTCCATATTTATGAGGGAGGGCATCCTGCTATTGAAAGGCATTTGGTGTTCAGAGATTATCTCACAGCTCATCCGGAAATAGCGAATGAATACGCCGCGCTCAAAAAACAGCTGGCGGCCCAGTACCCGGACAATATCAAGCCGTACATACAGGGAAAAACCGATTGGATCAAGGCTGCAGAAGAAAAAGCGAAGCGGTGGAAAAAAGGCAGAAACAATGCGAACGGACGCGTGGTGTGCTACAATAGCGAAAATGAAAAAAACGGGGGTTTCACCTTATGAACATTCATGTGACAGATGCAGCAAAACAGGCACTGCAGCAGGCGCTTGACGCCAACCCGGGAAAAAAGGCACAGCTCCGTTATGACGCTGAAGGATGCGGCTGCGCAGTAAGCGGTGTACCGACCATCTGGGTGACAGAGGAATTAGCGGGACAGTGTGAGCAGCTGGAAACGAACGGCATTCCGCTATATATCCAGTCGTCGCAAAAAGTGTTTTTTGACGATCAAATGACAATCGATTACAATGAAAAAGCCAAAACGCTGGCGCTGAAAAGTCCGGCTCAAATGCTCAGTCCAAGAATGAGCATATTAGTAAAGTAGGGAGACACGAAACGTGGAACAAAAGCTGAAGTCAATTAAGAATACAGCACAGAATAAAACGTGGGTATCCTTTCTGAACAAAAACCATCCCTACACCCTGCTGCATTGGTCAATCGGAGGAGCGCAATCCGTCGAGAAGGATGTTTGGCTTTTGCAGGATGAAATGACATTTGAAGCGCAGGAGTTTACTACGATAGACCTTGCGATTGAATGGATCAGTGAAAATATGGATGGCATCACCGACGTTTTATGATGGAAAAGCGAAAGGCCGAAAGGGGCCTTTCGCTTTTTACGTTATTTTGTCTAAAAAGGCTTGCACGGTTTTTCGATACGTGTCCCGATTTTTTGTATACGACATGGCGTGTTCTCCAGCTTCAGCAATATAGAGTTCCTTTGGACCGGGCTTTTTTTTATAAAGCCGCTCGGTTGCAGAAACAGGAATATAATCATCGTGCCTGCTGTGAATAAAGAGGACCGGCTTTTCGATCGTTTCGATGACGGCAAGCGGAGATACATCGCGTGCGCGGTAGCCGTCCCTGAACCGCAAAAAGGAGTCGGCAATGGGAAGAATCGGCCAGGAAGGCAGCCGGTATTCCGCTTTCAGACGATACGCAAGCTGTTCCTCGAAGCTTGCAAACGGGCAATCGGCAATATAAAAATCAGCGCCATCGTCAGGATGTGCGCCTGCATACAGCAGAGCAGTCACTGCTCCCATTGATTCACCATGAATTCCGACCAATCCGCGGTTACAGGTTTTGTCTTTGACCCATTTGACGACCTCGTTTAAATCATCCTTTTCATAAAAACCATAGCTTGTAGTCTTTCCGCCGCTTTGTCCGTGCCGGCGATGATCGTAAATCAGCACATTCCAGCCGAGATCAAGAAATAAATCCATATATTTGACAGAATTCAATACATTCACGGTCACACCGTGGCAGATGACCATTGTATTTGATGTATCGTGTGGTGCAACATAGTAGCCTTTTATATCATATCCGTAAGCCGATGGAATCACAAAAGCCGTTTTCTCCATGCGTTCAAACGATTCAAATACATCATGCCCGTCATCTGTTTCTCTTTTCATAATCTCTTCGTCGGTTTTTTTCTTTATGAACATAATGATATTTGTGAAACAAATACCGATAGCAGCTACAGCTGCCAAGACAGCGCCGACGGCTAAAAGGAATCTTTTCAAAAGACACAGCACCTTTCAACTCTATTATGGATAACCTTCTAAAACCATTATACCTAAACGCTGCTGAGCCGGCAGAAAAATATGACAGCGTTTTTCCGAAGAGAGTCTGCTTGTTCAGCCTGAATCTCCATGATAAACTGGCTTCAAAACAAAACACGGGGGAAGCGAGCATGAAAAAACAAAAATCCGCTGACAAACACCAGTTAAAAGACGATCTTCAATCCGATATAAAAGAAAAGCTGATGCAGATGAAAAGCCAATTGAAGGAAGAGGATCAGGAGAGACAGAAAAGAGAAAAAGCAGAACAGATCAGAAAGAAAAAGGAGATCGAAAAAAACAAAAGCTTTGAACAGCTCCTCGATGAAAGCCAGCTTGATTGGCATCAATACAAATAAACCAGCACCCGGTCAGGTGCTGGTTTTCTTTATGAACGGTGCGCTTCGTAAACGTCTTGTTTCGTATGAGATTGGAGCGCTTTGATTTCCTCTTCACTTAAACGCCGTGCGTTTGCAGCATGAACGTTTTCCCGTAACTGCTCAATCTTACTGGCGCCTGTAATCACTGAGGCGACAGCAGGCTGTGCTAACAGATACTGCAGCGACTTTTCTGTCATGGAGAGATCTGACGCGACATTCTCCATCGCTTTGCGGGCATTTGTCAGTGTCTCGAACGAATAGGATAAGTACCCGTTTTGTTTGATACTGTCAGCCGCTTGTTCAAGCGGTTTCTCAGTCAGCAGCCCTTTAGCGACCGGGCCCCTGGCAACGACACTGATCTGATGTTCCTCTAAAAGAGGGAGCCATTCCTCCGGCCGTCTGTCAAACAGGCTGAATTGCATCATAATGCTGACGATGTTTGACTTTTTCACATATTCTTTAATGACGTTCGGGCGAATAGAAGAAATTCCATAATAACGAATGACACCTTCTTGTTTTAATTCTTCAAATGCTTCAATCGTTTCGTCAATGTTGTCTTCTATTGTGCCGCCGTGAAGCTGATACAGGTCGATATAATCCGTTTTCAGACGTGACAAGCTCTTTTTCACAGCTTCTTTTATGTAAGCTTTTGAAGGGTCCCAATACCAGCCTTCACTTTCGTCACTCCAGCGGTTTCCGGCTTTTGTGGCCAAAATGATATCCTGGCGTCTGTTTTGAATCGCTTCGCCGACGATTTCTTCATTGCGGCCGCGGTCATACAAATCAGCTGTGTCCAGATAGTTGATGCCAAGCTCAATGGCTTCATCAAGGATCGACAGCGCTTTATTTTTTTCGGTTCCAAGGGACATACAGCCAAGTCCGACTTCGCTTATTTCTATATCAGATGAACCTAGTTTGCGCTTTTTCATGTGCACACTCCTTTTTTAGGCTTTGTAATGACCGTAATATAAAGGAGCGGAGTTTTCAACTTTTACGGCTCGGAAATCCAATCTTTCACATACCGGAATGTGCGCCCGTATTCCTTGAGCTTCGCCCGCACCTCCCACGCTTTTCCCACTAAAACGACGCCCTTTTGCATACGGTACACTTTCATAAAGAAGCCCCCTTTTCTCTAGTATGATAAAATGTATGGGGCATGATATAGAGACAGAACGGGAGATGAAGAAATGAAACACTTAGAAGAAAAAACAATTGCTAAAGAACAGATTTTTTCGGGTAAAGTTATTGATCTTTATGTAGAGGACGTCGAGCTCCCAAACGGAAAAACTAGTAAACGCGAAATTGTAAAACACCCGGGTGCGGTAGCGGTGCTGGCTGTCACAGACGAAGGGAAAATCATAATGGTGAAACAATTCCGGAAGCCGCTGGAGCGGACGATCGTTGAAATACCGGCCGGAAAGCTGGAAAAAGGAGAAGAGCCGGAGTATACGGCGCTTCGGGAGCTGGAAGAAGAAACAGGATACACAGCGAAAAAGCTGACTAAAATCACAGCATTCTATACATCGCCCGGTTTTGCCGATGAAATTGTTCACGTTTTTCTTGCGGAAGAGCTGTCTGTGCTTGAAGAAAAACGGGAGCTTGATGAGGACGAGTTTGTTGAAGTGATGGAGGTGGCGCTTGAAGACGCACTGAAGCTGGTTGAGTCGCGTGAGGTATACGACGCAAAGACAGCCTATGCGATTCAATATCTTCAGCTGAAAGAAGCGCTGCAAGCATAAAAATGAAAAAGATTTACGCGGATTTACACATTCATATCGGCCGGACCTATACAGGAAGGGCTGTCAAAATAACAGGTGCAAAAACCCTGACGCTGGACCGGATTTTGGTTGAGGCCAGTGAATATAAAGGGATTGAACTTCTCGGGATTATTGACTGCCATTCCCCGGAAGTCATAATAGAGCTTGAGGAAGGCATTGCTTCAGGCAGGTATCACGAGCTTGAGGGCGGCGGAATCCGTTATCGCAGCACAACTCTTTTATTGGGAAGCGAGCTGGAGATTTACGATGAAGCCTGCAGCGGGCCGATTCATGTGCTCGCTTTTATGCCGACACTCGCTAATATGAAACAATTTTCAGCCTGGCTTTCAGCGCGGATGAAAAATATTCACTTAAGCTCGCAGCGGATATACGAAACAGGCTTGAACCTTCAAAAAAAAGTAAAGGAAATGGGCGGATTGTTTATCCCCGCCCATATTTTCACGCCCCACAAAAGCTTGTACGGAAAAGGGGTTAAGTCAAGTTTAACTGAGGTTTTTGATCCTTCTATGATAGATGCGGTCGAGCTTGGTTTAAGCTGTGACACACCTATGGCTTCACGGGTATCCGAATTGAATAAATATTCATTTTTAACAAATTCTGATGCGCATTCCTTAGGGAAGATCGGCAGAGAATATAATGAATTATATGTGCAGTCAGCTGATTTTTCTGAGTTTGCTCTTGCATTAAAGGGGCAGGACAACAGGAAAATTACTGCAAATTACGGATTAGATCCGCTGTTGGGGAAGTATTATCAAACGGCTTGTGAAGTATGCGGGGAGCGTACAGTGAGCGGGGCAACGGCGTGCGCGGAATGCGGAAGTGCCAGATTGACAAAGGGTGTCAGCGAAAGACTGCGCGAACTGAGTGATCAGTCTGGAAAAAGCATAACGCGTCCTAGATATGTCCATCAGATACCGCTGCAATTTGTTCCGGGTGTCGGACCGAAAACCTTGGACAAGCTGAAGACTGCCTTTGGCACAGAAATGGCTGTTCTCCATGAGACTTCAGAGGAGGATCTGGCTCGGGTTGTTCCGCCGAAAACCGCCGCTCTTATTGTGAAAGCGAGGTCAGGAAAGCTTGAACTGAAAGCCGGAGGAGGAGGAACCTACGGGAAAGTTAAGTCGTGAGTGAAAATTAACTCAGTTCCTCCTGGACTTTTCTCTTTGTCCGGATAAAGGTGATCAGCTGTATAATTTCGTCTTCAGACAGCGGCTTGCCGTCAACAGCAATATCAATGTCAAGGCTGCTCCACGTGGTCAATTCAATGGTCTGAGGAGCAGTCTGCTTTTGCTTTGGGCGGCCTAAGAGGTCATCGCAGGTTGTGTCAAAAAGGTCTGCCAGCATTGCCAGCGCCTCAAGTGAAGGGCGGCGGTAGCCGGACTCGTATCCCGCGTATGTGCTTTTTGCAATGCCCAGGAGGTCAGCCGTATATTGAAGCGACCAATTTTTCTTTTTTCTCAATTCAGTTAAACGATCTAAATTCATGGACTTCCGCTCCTTTTTCAACTTGAGCTGATTATATCATATAGGTATTCGGAAGTGTACGCGAATTGAATAATAATGTCTTGCGTATTTTATTTTCCGTGTCTATAATTGCATTAAAAGTATGCGAAAAGCGAATGCCTTCTCGCAAACCCATCTTTAGATATAGTGAAGAGGTGTATGGTATGAAAAAATTATTGATGTTGACAACTGGGGGAACGATCGCTTCAGTTGAAGGGGAAAACGGGCTTGCCCCGGGGGTGAAGGCTGACGAGTTGTTAAGTTACGTATCAAAACTTGATAACGATTACACGATGGAAACCCAATCGCTTATGAATATAGACAGCACCAATATGCAGCCTGAATACTGGGTAGAGATAGCGGAAGCCGTTAAGGAAAATTATGATGCCTATGACGGGTTTGTTATTACCCATGGTACAGATACAATGGCCTATACATCTGCCGCATTATCTTATATGCTGCAGCATGCTAAAAAGCCGATTGTGATTACAGGCTCGCAAATTCCGATTACCTTTCAAAAGACAGATGCCAAAAAAAATATTACAGATGCCATTCGCTTTGCCTGTGAAGGCGTAGGTGGGGTTTATGTTGTGTTTGACGGCAGAGTCATTCAAGGAACACGTGCGATCAAGTTAAGAACGAAAAGCTATGACGCGTTTGAAAGCATCAATTATCCATATATCGCTTTTATTACAGAAGACGGGATTGAATACAACAAACAAGTAACGGAACCTGAGAACGACTCCTTCACGGTTGACACGTCACTATGCACAGATGTTTGTCTGCTTAAGCTGCATCCGGGTTTAAAGCCGGAAATGCTGGACGCTCTGAAAAGCATGTACAAAGGAATTGTCATCGAAAGTTATGGCAGCGGAGGCGTTCCGTTTGAAGGCAGAGACATTTTGTCCAAAGTAAATGAGCTGATTGAAAGCGGCATCGTTGTCGTCATTACGACTCAATGCTTGGAAGAAGGCGAAGATATGAGTATTTACGAAGTCGGCCGCAGAGTCAATCAGGACTTGATTATCCGCTCAAGAAACATGAACACTGAAGCAATCGTTCCTAAATTAATGTGGGCACTCGGCCAATCCTCAGATCTGCCGGTCGTAAAAAGAATTATGGAAACACCGATTGCCGATGACGTTGTCCTGTAAAAAAGCTAAAACTATAACCATTATAGAGAAAGTAGGTTAAAGATTATGTTAAACGGCCAAAAAGAATACCGCGTGGAAAAAGATTTCCTTGGAGAAAAACAAATTGAAGCAGATGTCTATTACGGCATCCAAACGCTGCGTGCTTCAGAAAACTTTCCGATTACGGGATATAAAATCCATGAAGAAATGATTAACGCGCTGGCGATTGTAAAAAAAGCTGCCGCTCTTGCAAACATGGATGTAAAACGGCTGTATGAAGGAAT
Organism: Bacillus sp. FSL R5-0434; assembly: GCF_038004745.1. Classification (NCBI taxonomy): domain Bacteria; kingdom Bacillati; phylum Bacillota; class Bacilli; order Caryophanales; family Bacillaceae; genus Bacillus; species Bacillus sp. FSL R5-0434. The sequence continues at coordinate 2,315,262 of NZ_JBBORV010000001.1, read as the reverse complement.
TGGCCAAGCTATCGTACAAGCCGCTGACGAGATTCTGGAAGGCAAGTGGCACGACCAGTTTATCGTCGATCCGATTCAAGGCGGCGCTGGTACATCCATGAACATGAATGCGAACGAGGTCATCGGAAACCGCGCGCTCGAAATCATGGGTCATAAAAAGGGAGAATACATCCACTTAAGTCCTAACACACACGTTAATATGTCTCAGTCAACAAACGATGTATTTCCGACAGCCATTCATATTTCCACACTGAATCTGCTGGAAAAACTGCTTAAGACGATGGAAGACATGCATGGTGTGTTTAAACAAAAAGCACAGGAATTTGATTCTGTCATTAAAATGGGACGGACTCACCTTCAAGACGCTGTTCCGATTCGTCTCGGCCAGGAATTTGAAGCATACAGCCGTGTTCTTGAGCGTGACATTAAACGCATTAAACAATCCCGGCAGCACCTGTATGAAGTCAACATGGGCGCTACAGCAGTCGGCACTGGCCTGAACGCCGATCCGGAATATATCAAACAAGTCGTTAAACACCTTGCTGATATTAGCGGACTGCCTCTTGTCGGCGCTGACCATCTTGTCGATGCAACGCAAAATACAGACGCTTACACAGAAGTTTCTGCATCATTAAAAGTCTGCATGATGAACATGTCGAAGATCGCAAACGACCTTCGTTTAATGGCATCGGGACCGCGCGCCGGACTTGCGGAGATTTCTCTGCCTGCCCGCCAGCCGGGATCTTCCATCATGCCGGGTAAAGTCAATCCGGTTATGGCGGAGCTCATTAACCAAATTGCGTTCCAGGTGATTGGAAACGATAATACCATCTGCCTAGCTTCAGAAGCAGGTCAGCTTGAGTTAAACGTTATGGAGCCAGTGCTCGTCTTTAATCTGCTGCAATCAATCAGCATTATGAACAATGGTTTCCGTTCCTTCACTGACTATTGCTTAAAAGGCATCGAAGCTAATGAAAAACGCTTGAAACAATACGTAGAAAAAAGCGCTGGCGTTATTACCGCTGTGAATCCGCATCTTGGCTATGAAGCGGCTGCCCGAATCGCCAGGGAAGCGATTATGACAGGCCAATCCGTCCGTGATCTTTGCCTTCAGCATGATGTGCTGACAGAAGAAGAATTGGATATCATTTTAAATCCATACGAGATGACAAAGCCAGGGATTGCCGGAAAAGAGCTATTAGAAAAATAAAATTTAAACAAAATGCAGCTTATTCACCTCTGAATAGCCGGTGAATAAGCTGTTTACAAGCATAGGGATGAGGAAGTATAGTATACGTGTTGCACTATTTATTGAAAGCGTTTTAGCTTTTTCATTAAGGGGGACTTCTTTTGAAGGATGTAAGATTGCCAACACTATTTGAAATTATTATCGTACTAGGAGCATTTTTAGCACTTGTTCTGTCGTTTACAGTCTTTTTAGACTTGCCAATACAGCTAGCGCTTTTTGTTTCTTGGTTTATTGCAATGATTCTCGGAATCAGACTGGGTTATTCATATAAAGATCTGCAAAACGCGATTGTTCATGGGATATCTAATGGTCTTGAAGCTGTTCTGATTCTCGTTTCAGTCGGAGCGCTCATTGGAACATGGATTGCCGGAGGCGTCGTGCCGACCTTGATTTATTATGGATTAGAATTTATTCATCCTAGTATCTTTTTACTCGCAACGTTAATTATTTGTTCTATTATGTCTGTGGCGACAGGAACATCATGGGGAACAGTAGGAACAGCCGGCATTGCCATGATCGCAATTGGTGAAGGCCTCGGAATCCCGCTTCCTCTTGTAGCTGGAGCCATTCTTTCCGGAGCTTACTTCGGGGACAAGCTGTCTCCTCTGTCTGACAGTACAGTCCTGGCTTCTTCATTATCAAAAGTGGATGTATTGGCTCACGTCAGAGCGATGCTTTATTTATCAATACCAGCATATGTGATTACGGCTATTCTCTTTACAGCTGTTGGATTTATGTACGGCGGGAAAAATATTGATCTCGACAAAGTTGAATTTTTGAAATCTTCATTGCAGAATACATTTGACATTCATATTTGGATGCTGATTCCGGCTGTTGTCGTAATCGTCTTATTAGCGATGAAAAAGCCGTCTATGCCGGTTATCGTAATTGGTGCATTGCTTGGGGCTGCTTGGGCTGCTATTTTCCAAGGCATGAATATTGCCGATGCGATTGCAACTGCGTACAACGGATTCTCTATTAAAACAGATGTTGAGTTTTTAAACGGCCTCTTAAACCGCGGAGGCATCGTCGGTATGCTTGACTCTCTCGTCGTGATTATCTTTGGTCTCGGCTTTGGCGGATTGCTTGAAAAACTCGGTGTATTAAAAGTGATTGTCTCTACTTTTGAAAAGAAATTAACATCAGCAGGCAATGTGACATTATCTACGCTGATTGTAGCATTTTTGGCGAACATCTTCGGGTGTGCTATGTATGTATCTCTTATTTTGACACCGAAGATTATGGAAGACAGCTATGACCGTTTGCATCTGGACAGAAGAGTTCTATCCCGTAATTCAGAGGTCGGGGGAACTTTGACTTCAGGTATGGTCCCTTGGTCTGATAACGGCATTTACATGGCCGGGATTTTAGGAGTTTCTACCTTCTCTTATCTGCCATTTATGTGGCTCAGTTTTGTCGCAATAGGTCTTGCCATTATCTATGGTTATACAGGAAAATGTATATGGTATACGAAAAACGATACAGCTCAAGCTGAAAAACTAGGCTAAGGGGAGGATCACTGAATGATAGCGAAACACATGATTCGGACACTGATGATAGAAACGCCTTCGGTTCCCGGAAATCTCGGAAGAGTGGCTACAGCAATCGGCCTTCTGGGCGGAGACATTGGTGATGTGGAGACGGTAAAAGTCGGACCCAATTACACGATGCGCAATATTACTGTACAAGTGGAAAATGAAGAACAGCTTCAGGAAGTGATCATGGCTGTTCAGGCTCTTGGCGAAGGGATCAGGCTTCACACGGTATCTGATGAAGTCCTGTCTGCTCATGAAGGCGGAAAAATCCAAATGAAAAGCAAAATGCCAATCCGTTCGCTGGCAGAGCTCGGGCGTGTCTATACGCCAGGTGTAGCAGACGTCTGCAGACTGATCGAGAAAGAACCTCAGAAGGCTGATATCTACACAACAATCAGCAACTCGGTCGCAATTGTAACCGATGGAACAGCGATTCTCGGCCTTGGTAACATCGGCTCTGTGGCGGGAATGCCTGTTATGGAAGGAAAGGCAGCGTTGTTTGATCAGCTGGCAGGGATTAGCGGTATCCCGATTTTGCTGGATACAAGTGATCCTGAAGAAATCATCAATACAGTAAAACATATTTCACCAGGATTTAACGGCATCCTGCTTGAGGATATCGGGTCACCGCATTGCTTCGAAATTGAAGATCGCCTAAAAGAGGAGCTCAATATCCCTGTCATGCACGATGATCAGCATGGGACAGCTGTCGTCACGCTGGCAGCTGCCATTTCGGCATGTGAAAGCGCGGGCGTTGACTTGAAAGAAGCAAAAGTGGGGCAGATCGGCCTCGGCGCAGCGGGCGTAGCCATCTGCCGGATGTTTATGGCTTACGGCGTCAAAGCTGTATGCGGTACAGACAAATCAGAGGCGGCGATGAGTCGTCTTGAGCAATACGGCGGACAGACAGCTGACAGCATCGAAGAGTTAATGGGAACATGTGATATTGTCATTGCCACAACAGGAGTTCCTGGTTTAATTAAACCTGAATTCGTACGATCTGGCCAGGTCATATTGGCATTATCCAATCCGAAGCCGGAAATTGAGCCTGAGGCTGCTTTGCAGGCCGGCGCAGCGTATGCAGCTGACGGGCGGTCTGTGAATAATGTGCTTGGCTTCCCGGGTATATTCAGAGGAGCACTGAATGCCAAAAGCAAGGAGATCAATCACGATATGCTTGTGGCGGCAGCAGAGGCCATTGCAGCCTGCACAAAGCCAGGCGATGTGGTTCCGCAGCCGCTGGATTCAAAGGTCCATCACGAAGTGACAGCCGCCGTTGAACGCGCAGCTCTTACAGCGGTCAAACATTAAAATGAAACTAGCACCTGGCACGACAGGTGCTGGTTTTTCTGACGGGTTCAAAACATTTTAATAACAAGTTCCATTTGCTATCATGAACCAAAATGAAACAGGGAGTGATCAGCATGGCAAAAAGCCGAGCGAAAAGAAAACGGGAGCATCTGCTTAGAAACAGCGGACGGGACGCCTTATTATCAAGAGGCACTTCTCCATCCTTCAGCACCCATGAAAGAATGACAAAAAGCAAAAAAGACATATTGAATAAAAGAAAGCATAAACACAAAAATCCTTATGATCATAATGCCTTTGATGATAGGGATTTTTTTATGCCCGAAACAGCCGCCTAGCAATCTCTATCGTTTCTTTTTGAAAAAGAGCATGTTTTTTCGTTTCTTTCATACAATCTATTAAATCAAATCAATAGAGCGGGCGGGAGGAAACGATATGCGGAAAATTTCTTATAAGGACATGTTTCTCGGGCATGTAAAGGATCATCTCTCTCTTTATATATTTGTGTCTGTCCTGTTTTTCATGGGTGTGATTTTTGGCGCTATTATTGTCAACAGCATGACGATCAGTCAGAAAGAAGATTTATATTATTATTTAAGCCAATTTTTCGGACAGCTATCAGACGGAAAGCAGGCCAGCTCATCCGATATGTTTTGGCAAAGCATTTTTCATAATGTAAAGTATTTAGGACTGATGTGGATTTTAGGCATTTCTGTGATTGGTATGCCGATCATTTTTATTATGATCTTTCTAAAAGGAATTGTCGTCGGATTTACTGTGGGATTTCTCGTCAACCAGATGGGAATCAGCGGTTTTTTCTTATCCTTTGTCTCGGTTTTGCCGCAAAATGTGCTGCTTATTCCGGCTTACCTCATTATGGGCACGTGTGCGATTGCATTTTCTTTAAAGCTGATCAGGCAGCTGTTCGTCAAACGAAGTCTGCATGATGCGCCGATCCAGTGGTTCGGGCGATATGCTGTTGTTCTCCTGATCATTTTATTTTTAGCGCTGATCTCGTCTCTCTTTGAAGCATACATGTCGCCTGTTTTGATGGAAAAGCTGACATCGCGACTTTTTTAAAAATATTATTAAAAGAAAATCATTTTATTTATCAGTTTATAATAATTATAGTTGGAACTCCGCGCTTATTTTGTTATAATGAGTCATGGAATGCGGCGTAGGAGGGAAAGACATGGAAAACCGTATTGATCGAATTAAGAAACAGCTGCACTCATCCAGCTACAAACTTACGCCTCAGCGTGAAGCGACAGTAAGAGTGCTGCTTGAAAACGAAGAAGACCATTTAAGCGCAGAAGATGTATACCTCCTCGTAAAAGAGAAATCTCCTGAGATCGGTCTCGCAACAGTATACCGTACGCTTGAATTACTAACTGAATTAAAAGTCGTTGATAAAATTAACTTTGGAGACGGCGTGTCCCGTTACGATCTTCGTAAGGAGGGGGCAGCTCACTTTCATCACCACTTGGTGTGCATGGAGTGCGGAGCCGTTGATGAAATTGAAGAAGATTTGCTTGAAGACGTAGAAGAAGTCATTGAACGTGATTGGAAATTTAAGATCAAAGATCATAGATTGACGTTTCACGGCATTTGCCACCGCTGTAACGGAAAAGAAACTGAATAGACGATGCCGGGCTCGAACCTTTTCTCTTGGGGAAAGGGTTTTTTGCTGTTTCGACGTATAATTCCTTTCTGATTTGGCATATGGTTTAAATAACTGGAACCATAGAGAAAGGATCGATTGGGACATGGGAAGATTCCTGAAAACGGCTGTTGATACATTGAAGGTTTTTATTCTGTTCACAGGTTTTACCGCTCTCTTCTATTATGCTATGATATGGGTAAATCAAGAGTATGAAAACTATCATCGGTACGATAAACCGGAAGGCTCTGCCGTAAAAGTTGTTGAAATGGATGCGGAAGAAAAAGGCGGATGGTTTGACCGGTTAATCTTTTTTTACCAAAATGGGGAGTAGATCTAGAGTGAAAGATCAAATAAAGGATTTCATCCACTACGTCATGGTAGAGAGAGGGCTTTCTCAAAATACGGTGGTCTCCTATGAGCGTGACTTGAAAAGCTATTCTCTTTATTTAACAGAAACCCTTCATATCAACAATTGGAACGATGTGACCCGTATACATATTATCCAATATTTGAAGCACTTGAAGGACTCGGGGAAATCCGGAAAGACATCAGCGCGGCATTTGGCATCGATTCGCTCTTTTCATCAATTTCTGCTTAGGGAAAAGGTGACGGACAAAGACCCTTCCGTACATATCGAAACACAAAAAACAGAACGGACGCTTCCGAAGGTGCTGGCGCTGAACGAGGTTGAGCGGCTGTTGGACACGCCTAAGCTTACGAGTCCTTTTGGCTATCGGGATAAAGCGATGCTGGAGCTGCTCTATGCCACAGGTATCCGAGTCAGTGAAATGATTGAATTGAAAACGACAGATGTCCATTTGTCAATGGGATTTGTCCGCTGCTTCGGAAAAGGAAGGAAAGAGCGGATTGTGCCGATCGGTGAAACCGCTGCTTCTGCTATTGAAGAATATATGATGAAAGCCAGGGGGAAACTGCTGAAGAACAAAGTGTCTGACGCACTCTTTTTAAATCATCACGGCAAGCAGATCAGCCGCCAGGGGTTTTGGAAAAATCTGAAGAAAATCGCGCTCGAAGCCGGAATCAAAAAAGAGCTCACCCCGCATACACTCAGGCATTCCTTTGCAACGCATCTGCTTGAAAACGGGGCTGATTTAAGAGCGGTGCAGGAAATGCTCGGCCATGCGGATATATCTACGACGCAAATCTATACGCATGTGACGAAAACAAGGCTGAAGGATGTGTACAAGCAGTACCATCCGCGTGCCTAGCCGCAGCAGGCTGCGGCTTTTTTCTTTAGGCCAGACAGAAAATAATGAAGTTTCTCATTATTTTCAAATGCATTGTCAACAGGAATGAAAACGGTTTATACTTGAGTTGTCAGACCTCTAGGCGATACAATAGACGTATAGAAAAAAAGGAGGCTTTTATGATGCCTGCATACAAATATAATCGCGTGTTTTTAATCGTAATGGATTCAGTCGGAATTGGCGAAGCGCCTGATGCCGCCGACTTTAATGACGTAGGCGCCAATACGCTCGGGCATATTGCCGAGCACATGAACGGATTACATATGCCGAATATGGCAAAACTCGGCCTTGGCCTTATTGGTGATATCAAGGGCGTTGAAAAAACAGAACAGCCGCTCGCGTACTTTGGAAAAATGCAAGAAGCGTCAAACGGCAAAGATACAATGACAGGCCATTGGGAGATCATGGGCTTATACATTGATAAACCGTTTAAAGTGTTCCCTGAAGGCTTTCCTGATGAACTGCTTCAGGAGCTTGAGAAAAGATCGGGCCGCAAAATTATTGGAAACAAGCCGGCTTCTGGCACAGCTATTTTGGATGAACTCGGCAAAGAGCATATGGAGACAGGCGCTTTAATTGTGTACACTTCAGCTGACTCTGTTCTGCAAATTGCCGCTCACGAAGAAGTTGTTCCGCTTGAAGAACTGTACCGCATTTGTGAAACGGCGAGAGAGCTGACGCTTGATCCGAAATATATGGTAGGCCGTATTATCGCACGGCCGTTCGTCGGCGAGCCGGGACATTTCAAACGGACGCCAAACCGCCACGACTATGCGCTTAAGCCGTTTGACCGCACTGTGATGAATGAATTGAAAGACAGTGGCTTAGATGTCATTTCAATCGGAAAAATTTCTGATATTTATGATGGAGAAGGAATTACGTCTTCCCGCAGAACGGTATCCAATATGGATGGAATGGACAAGGTGGTTGACACGCTCGGAGAAGACTTTACGGGTCTGAGCTTTGCAAACCTTGTTGATTTTGACGCCTTATACGGCCATCGACGTGATCCGGAGGGCTACGGACGCGCGCTTGAAGAATTTGATGCTCGTCTTCCGGAAGTATTCGAACAAATGAAAGAAGATGATCTGTTAATCATTACAGCCGATCACGGCAATGATCCGATTCATCATGGAACAGACCATACACGTGAGTATGTGCCGATTCTTGCATACAGCAAAAAACATGAGAAAGCGCAAATGCTGCCGCTCGCAGATACATTTGCCGATATCGGCGCAACCATCGCCGATAACTTCCAAACAAAAAAACCGAAATACGGTAAAAGCTTTTTATCTTTATTACAATAGGGGGATTGTTTCTTGAAAGACAGAATCGAACGCGCAGCCGCTTTTATTCAACAAAACTTGCCTGAATCACCAAAGATCGGCCTTATTTTAGGCTCAGGTCTTGGTATTTTGGCTGATGAAATCGAAAATCCTGTTAAGCTGAAATATGAGGATATCCCGGAATTCCCGGTATCAACGGTTGAGGGACACGCCGGACAGCTTGTGCTTGGCACACTTGAGGGAGTTACCGTCATCGCCATGCAGGGCCGCTTTCATTTCTATGAAGGCTATTCAATGGAAAAAGTCACTTTTCCTGTTCGCGTCATGAAAGCGCTCGGAGTCGAGGCTTTGATCGTGACAAATGCGGCAGGGGGCGTAAACACTGAATTCCGTGCGGGAGACTTAATGATCATTACAGATCACATTAACTTTATGGGGACAAACCCATTAATCGGGCCAAACGAAGCAGATTTCGGCGCCAGATTTCCTGATATGTCTTCAGCCTATGATAAAGATCTTTCCAGCCTGGCTGAAAAAATGGCGAAAGACCTTAACATTCCAATTCAAAAAGGTGTGTATACCGCTGTGACAGGTCCTTCCTACGAAACACCGGCGGAAGTGCGCTTTTTAAGAACAATGGGTTCTGATGCAGTCGGCATGTCTACCGTACCGGAAGTGATTGTGGCAAACCATGCGGGTCTCCGCGTACTCGGCATTTCCTGCATTTCGAACGCAGCAGCCGGAATTTTGGATCAGCCTTTATCTCACGATGAGGTCATGGAAGTGACAGAAAAGGTGAAAGCCGGATTCTTGCAGCTTGTGAAAGCGGTAGTTGCTAAGTACGAATAAAAATGGAATTTAGAAAAAATAAGAAGACAGCTGTTTCTAATCGAAACAGCTGTCTTTTTTTATGTCGAAAAAGTCCCGAAACATTTTCCAACAGTGGTGTATAAAACCATTCAGCTTGGAAAAAATAAAAAGGATTATGAAATGGAGGGCTTTTGAGATGAAACGTCTTTTATCCACTTTGTTGATTGGTATGATGCTGCTTACATTTGCACCGTCCGCATTTGCAAAACAAGACGGAAAACATACATCGGAGCTTGCTCATGAAGCCAAGTCTGCGGTGCTGATTGAACGTGATACTGGAAAAGTGCTTTACAACAAGAACAGCCGTGAGAGACTGGCGCCTGCAAGCATGACAAAAATCATGACGATGCTTTTAATCATGGAAGCCTTAGACGAAGGAAAAATCAAGATGAGTGATAAGGTCCGTACGAGCGAACATGCTGCTTCAATGGGCGGATCACAGATTTTCCTTGAGCCCGGGGAGGAAATGACAGTTACAGAAATGCTGAAGGGCATTGCGATTGCATCAGGAAATGACGCATCCGTAGCGATGGCTGAATTTATTTCAGGCTCCGAGGATGAATTTGTGAAAAAAATGAACAAAAAAGCGAAAGAGCTGGGTTTAAAAGATACATCCTTTAAAAACCCGACCGGCTTGACTGAGGAAGGGCATTACAGCTCGGCTTATGACATGGCAATTATGGCTAAGGAATTATTGAAATATGAATCAATCACCAAGTTTACAGGTACGTATGAGGATTATTTACGTGAAAACACAGATAAAAAGTTTTGGTTAGTGAATACAAATAGGCTTATCAAATTTTATCCCGGTGTAGACGGCGTCAAAACAGGCTATACAGGAGAAGCGAAATACTGTCTGACCGCTTCGGCTAAAAAAGGGAACATGCGGGCGATTGCCGTTGTGTTCGGGGCAAGCACACCTAAGGAAAGAAATGCGCAAGTCACAAAGATGCTTGATTATGCTTTCAGCCAATATGAGACACATCCTTTATACAAACGAAATGAAACGGTAGCAAAAGCAAAGGTCAAAAAAGGCAAACAAAAAGTGATAGAACTCACCACTTCTGAGCCGATTTCTGTATTGACGAAAAAAGGCGAGGATATGAAACATGTGAAAAAAGAAATTAAAATGAACAACAATGTAAGCGCTCCGGTTCAAAAGGGCCAAGAGCTTGGCACGCTGGTGCTGAAAAAGGACGGAAAAGTGCTTGCTGAAAGTCCTGTCGTCGCTAAAGATGATATGGAAAAAGCCGGATACTTAACGTTTTTAAAGAGGGCAATGGGAGATTGGACAAAATTTAAGTAATTATGCCGAATGATCACTAGTTTTGTCACGGTGAAGGAATTCATTCCTGCGAAATCGAAACACTCATTATCCGATCATATCAAGGAGGAATGAGCATGAGCCTTGGAATTGACATGCATGTCAAAGAATCAGTGCTTTGTATTCGATTAACAGGCGAACTCGATCACCATACGGCTGAAACGCTGAAACAAAAAGTAACGGAATCATTGGAAAAGGATGATATTCGTCATATTGTGCTGAATCTGGAGGACCTTTCCTTTATGGACAGCTCGGGGCTTGGCGTTATTTTAGGCAGATACAAACAAATTAAGCAAATTGGCGGGGAAATGGTCGTTTGCGCCATCTCTCCGGCAGTGAAACGGCTGTTTGATATGTCTGGCCTGTTTAAAATTATTCGCTTTGAACAATCTGAGCAGCAGGCACTGCTCACACTGGGGGTGGCATCATGAAAAATGAAATGCACCTTGAATTTTCCGCCCTCAGCCAAAATGAATCGTTTGCGCGTGTGACAGTTGCTTCATTTATTGCACAGCTTGACCCGACCATGGATGAACTCACCGAGATCAAAACTGTGGTATCAGAAGCGGTGACGAATGCCATCATCCATGGTTATGAAGAAAATGGCGATGGAAAAGTATATATCTCGGTGACGCTAGAAGATCATGTCGTATATATGACCATCCGTGATGAAGGGCTCGGCATTACAGATCTGGAAGAAGCCCGGCAGCCTTTATTCACAACAAAGCCTGAGCTGGAGCGTTCTGGAATGGGCTTTACCATTATGGAAAATTTCATGGATGATGTCAGTATCGATTCATCACCCGAAATGGGAACGACGATTCGCTTAACAAAGCACTTATCAAAAAGCAAAGCGCTTTGTAATTAAGGAGATTTGTTATGGATGTGGAGGTTAAGAAAAACGGTAAGAACGCTCAGCTGAAGGACCACGAAGTAAAAGAATTAATCAAACAGAGCCAAGATGGCGACCAGCAGGCAAGAGACCTCCTCATAGAAAAAAACATGCGTCTTGTTTGGTCTGTCGTACAGCGGTTTTTAAACAGAGGATATGAGCCTGATGACCTCTTTCAGATTGGCTGCATCGGGCTGTTAAAATCTGTTGATAAATTTGATTTAACCTATGATGTGCGCTTCTCGACATATGCAGTGCCGATGATTATCGGCGAAATCCAGCGTTTTATCCGTGATGACGGAACTGTCAAGGTGTCAAGATCATTAAAAGAGCTTGGCAACAAAATCCGCCGAGCGAAAGATGAACTTTCAAAAACACTGGGCAGGGTGCCGACCGTACAGGAAATCGCCGAACACTTGGAAATTGAAGCTGAAGATGTCGTGCTTGCCCAAGAGGCAGTAAGAGCTCCGTCTTCGATTCATGAGACAGTTTATGAAAATGACGGAGATCCGATTACCCTGCTTGACCAAATCGCCGATAACTCAGAAGAGAAATGGTTTGATAAAATTGCGCTGAAAGAAGCCATAAGCGATTTAGAAGAAAGGGAAAAATTAATCGTCTATCTTCGGTATTATAAAGATCAGACGCAGTCAGAAGTTGCTGAGCGGCTGGGGATATCTCAGGTGCAGGTATCCAGGCTTGAAAAGAAAATATTAAAACAGATCAAGGTTCAAATGGATCATACGGAAAGCTAGTCTGTCACTGCAGGCTGGCTTTTTGTTTTGCAAAAGCGTGGTAATTTATGGTCTTTTCAAGCGGATGAATGAGAACAAAATCGAACCACATACTACATATATAACCACCGAAAGATGGTGATCAATGATGGAACGACGACTATTTATCAGGCTTCGCCACCGCGTTTTGGCACATCCGGGGGATATCATAACGGTCGGGGATGCCGCGCAAATAGAAGGGCAGCATCAGCTGAAAAAGAAACTGTCGGCTATGCCGCTGTATCAGGTGAGCGAAAAAGATAAAAATATCGTAATTCTGGATATCATAAAAGTGCTCAAAGCCATTTATCAGCAGGATCCCACACTTGATGTTCAAACTGTGGGCGGAGCTGAAACCATTGTTGAAATTCAGTATCAGAAACGGCACATATCAACCGTTCTTTTTATTGGTGTCTGGCTGCTGCTGTTTATCGGATCGTGCCTCGCCATCATGAACTTCCATGAGGATGTCAGCATGGGAGATGTTCATATTGCGCTATATGAAATCATAACCGGAGAGCGGAATGACTATCCATATTTACTTCAAATCCCTTACAGCATCGGTTTGGGACTGGGGATGATTGTGTTTTTTAACCACATTTTTAAAAAGCGCCTTAATGAAGAGCCCAGCCCGCTGGAAGTTGAAATGTTTAACTATCAGCTTGATCTCGATCAATATGTGGCCATGCATGAAAATGAAGAAACAATAAAGGACCTGCATGATCGTTAGTGTATTGTTCATCATTTTTGTCGGGCTCGGCGGAGGCATCACAGTCGGGGCAGGTTTCGTGGCTTTTTTAACCGTGATGGGAATCATTCCTCGTCTGATGCAGCTCACCAAAACGATGAGATTTGTTCAAGCTTATGAAGCGGCTGTTATTCTCGGTGCGGTTTGCGGGGGCTGGGAAACACTTCATATGCACCATCTCTTTTTATCAAAGTGGATTGCCGTGCCGGTCGGGCTGTTGGCCGGAGTATTTGTCGGGATGCTTGCAGCCGCGCTGACAGAAGTGTTAAATGTCCTGCCGATCTTGGCTAAACGAATCGGCCTCAGAAGTAAAATCATTATTTTATTAATGGCCATTGTCATTGGAAAAATCGCGGGATCTTTATTTCATTGGCTGTATTTTATTCATCATTCATAAGGAGGTTTTAATATGACAAACATAAAAGAAAACTACAAATCAAAAGTAAAAACATATCAGCCAAAGCCGCCTTACGTATGGAACTGTGTAAAAGCCTTTCTTGTAGGCGGTTTGATCTGCATGATCGGACAAGGTCTGCAGAATTTTTATATCCATTTTTTTGATTTTAACGAAAAAACAGCAGGAAACCCTACGGCGGCAACGCTGATCCTATTATCAGCGTTGCTCACCGGATTCGGCATTTATGACAGAATCGGTCAGTTTGCAGGCGCAGGATCAGCTGTACCTGTCACCGGCTTTGCCAACAGTATGGCAAGCGCGGCTCTTGAGTATAAAAGCGAAGGTTTAGTATTGGGAGTAGCGACAAACATGTTTAAACTGGCGGGAAACGTCATCGTATTCGGTGTTGTGGCTGCTTACATCGTCGGAATGATTCGGTTTGCTTTTGAGAAACTGATGTCATAGGAGGAGAAAGAAATGAAATTAACAGGAAAGCAAACCTGGGTGTTTGAGCATCCCTTATTTGTCAATGCAGCGGGAACAGCAGTAGGGCCTAAGGAAAAAGACGGTCCGCTCGGGTCTTTATATGATAAAACCTATGACGACATGCACTGTAATCAAAAAAGCTGGGAAATGGCTGAAAGGCAGCTAATGGAGGACGCCATCAATACCGTGCTGCAAAAAAACAATTTGAAAAAAGATGATATTGATCTTTTGCTTGCAGGCGATCTGTTGAATCAAAATGTCACAGCCAACTATGTGGCAAGGCATCTGAAAATCCCGTTTCTTTGCATGTTTGGCGCATGCTCAACATCAATGGAAACAGTTGCTGTTGCATCTGCCTTAGTCGACGGCGGATTTGCAAATCGGGCGATTGCTGCTACAAGCAGTCACAATGCCACGGCCGAAAGACAGTTCCGCTATCCGACGGAATACGGCGGGCAAAAACCGGATACTGCGACATCTACTGTAACTGGGAGCGGTGCGGTTGTTATCAGTCAGACACCGAGTGATATTCAAATTACAAGTGCAACTATAGGGAAGGTGGCTGACTTAGGAATTACCGACCCGTTTGATATGGGATCAGCCATGGCTCCTGCTGCTGCTGATACCATTAAACAGCACTTTCAAGACATGAACCGCACAGCAGACGACTACGATCTGATCCTGACGGGAGACCTTTCCGGCGTCGGATCTCCTATTGTCAAAGATATCTTGAAAGAAGAGGGATATCCGGTCGGCACAAAACATGATGATTGCGGGCTTCTGATTTACACACCAGATCAGCAAGTGTTTGCCGGAGGAAGCGGCTGCGCTTGTTCCGCGGTTGTAACCTACTCACATATTTTCAAGCAGCTGAAAGAAGGAAAATTAAACCGTGTGTTTGTAGTAGCAACCGGGGCGCTGTTAAGCCCGACTATGATCCAGCAAAAACAAACCATTCCGACCATCGCACACGGGGTTGTATTTGAACGTGCAGGAGGTGCATCTTAAGTGGACTATCTTTTGGCTTTTGTTTGCGGAGGCGCCATTTGTATTGTCGGGCAGCTGCTGCTGGACATATTTAAATTGACGCCTGCCCACGTCATGACATCCTTTGTCGTCATCGGGGCGATTTTAGATGGTTTTGGCATTTACGATAAATTTATTGAGTTTGCTGGAGGAGGCGCCACGGTTCCGATTGTCAGCTTTGGCCACAGCCTTCTGCACGGTGCCATGCATCAAGCGCATATACACGGATTTATCGGAATCGGTATGGGGATATTCGAGCTGACATCTGCCGGTATCTCAGCCGCCATTCTATTCGCCTTTATCGTCGCTGTTATTTTTAAACCGAAAGGATAATGCCGAGATGACGACAAAACGCAAGGTCATACTGGTAACAGACGGAGATGTGTATGCTGCTAAAACAATTGAATACGCTGCAAGAAGAGTTGGAGGGAGATGTATTTCTCAATCAAAAGGAAATCCCTCCACCCGCAGCGGCGCCGAGCTTGTCAGGCTGATTACATCAGCACCGTATGACCCTGTATTTGTCATGTTTGACGACTCCGGCCTTCAAGGAGAGGGACCGGGAGAAACCGCTCTGACCTATGTGGCCACTCATCCGGCAATTGAAGTGCTCGGTGTGATTGCGGTAGCGTCGAAAACCCATCAGGCTGAATGGACCAGGGTTGACGTAAGCATTGACCGCAATGGAGAGATAACAGAATACGGCGTGGATAAAATCGGAGAGAGGGAATTCGATGAACACAGAATGAACGGGGATACGGTCTATTGCCTTGATAAACTTGATCTGCCGCTTATCATTGGTATCGGGGATATCGGCAAAATGGGCAGGAAAGACGATATATCGAAAGGGTCGCCAATCACCATGAAAGCGGTCGAGTTTATTTTAGAAAGGAGCGGGTATCATGCCGGACAAACAGGAAGAGAAAATCCGGGTTTATCGGAATCCAGACAAAAATGAAGCTTATTTTAAAAATCGAGTCGGAATGGGAATCAGCTATGATGTAGGTGTTCGCAAGCTTACCATTTTAGACAGAGAAGTTCAGCTGTACTATTTAAATGGATTATGTGACACTGCCTTTATCATTCACTTAATGAGAGAGCTTGTTGCGATTAACAACCGGACAGGAAAAGAGGACCCTGAAGAGCTGGTCGATATCGTTGAAAACAGACTGCTCAACGCTCAGGTCGAAAAAGTAAAAACGCTGGATGAAACCACCGACCAGGTGCTGTCCGGGTTAGTTGCAGTTATTGTCGAAGATGCAGGATTTGCTTTTATCATTGATGTCAGAAGCTATCCGGGAAGAAATCCGGAAGAACCGGATACGGAAAAGGTGGTCAGAGGGGCCAGAGACGGATTTGTTGAAAATATCGTCGTCAATACCGCGCTTCTCAGAAGACGGATCAGGGACGAACGCCTTCGCGTCAAGATGACAAAGGTCGGCGAGCGTTCAAAAACGGATCTGAGCATTTGTTATATAGAAGACATTGCTGATCCGGATCTGGTTGACATCGTGGAAAAAGAAATTGCCGCCATTGATGTCGACGGATTAACAATGGCAGACAAAACAGTCGAAGAGTTTATTATCAAGCAAAGCTACAACCCGTTTCCGCTCGTCCGTTATACAGAAAGGCCCGATGTGGCGGCCAATCACGTACTTGAAGGCCATGTCGTGATTATGGTTGATACATCGCCGAGTGTGATCATAACGCCGACAACCTTATTCCATCATGTTCAGCATGCTGAAGAATACAGACAGGCTCCTTCTGTGGGAACTTTTTTAAGATGGGTACGATTTTTCGGCATTCTTGCTTCTACTTTATTTCTCCCCATCTGGTTTCTCTTTGTTCTTCAACCGGAACTGCTGCCAGAGAATCTAAAATTTATCGGGTTGAATAAAGATATGCACATCCCGATCATTCTGCAGATTTTCTTAGCTGATTTAGGAATTGAGTTTCTCAGAATGGCGGCTATTCACACACCGACCGCTTTATCTACTGCAATGGGATTAATTGCCGCGGTTCTAATCGGGCAAATTGCCATTGATGTGGGGCTGTTCTCTCCTGAAGTCATACTGTATGTCTCGCTTGCCGCTATTGGAACCTTTACGACGCCAAGCTATGAATTAAGCCTGGCAAATAAAATGGCCCGTCTTACACTTATGATATTAGTAGCACTCTTTCATGTAAAAGGGCTCGTTATAGGATTTACTGTTCTGATTATTGCCATGGCCAGCATAAAATCCCTTCAAACCCCATACCTATGGCCACTCATTCCGTTTAACGGAAAGGCGCTGTGGCAGGTGCTGATTCGCACGGCGAAACCTGGTGCGAATGTAAGACCAAGCATTGTTCACCCAAGAAATCGCTTAAGACAGCCTACCAATTCATAATCGCATTGAAACTGACTGAAGAGTATGATAATGTATGTCTTAATTATGAAAGGACAGTCCATAAAACTGTCCTTTCACCCATAAGCGGAGAAAGAGGGAATGACATTGTTCTTACACGGCACTAGCAGACAAAATCAACATGGGCATTTGGAAATCGGAGGTGTGGACGCTCTCTATTTAGCTGAAACATATGGCACGCCTCTTTACGTATATGATGTGGCTTTAATACGTGAGCGTGCTAAAAGCTTTAAGCAGGCATTTATAACTGCAGGGCTGACAGCGCAGGTCGCGTATGCGAGCAAGGCATTCTCTTCTGTTGCGATGATTCAGCTTGCCGAGGAAGAAGGGCTTTCCTTAGATGTCGTGTCTGGAGGAGAACTTTACACAGCTGTTGCAGCAGGATTTCCGGCGGAGCGCATTCACTTTCACGGAAATAACAAAAGCAGGGAAGAGCTGCGAATGGCGCTTGAACACCGTATCGGCTGCATTGTGGTTGATAATTTCTATGAAATCTCGATACTTGAAGACCTGTGCAAAGAAACTGGGCACTCAATTGATGTTCTCCTGCGGATTACCCCCGGAGTAGAGGCGCATACACATGACTACATTACAACGGGACAGGAAGATTCAAAGTTTGGTTTTGACCTTCATAACGGACAAACTGAACAGGCGATTGAACAGGTTTTACAATCAGAACACATTCAGCTGCTAGGTGTTCATTGCCATATCGGTTCGCAAATTTTTGATACAGCCGGTTTTGTGCTAGCGGCAGAAAAAATCTTCAAAAAACTTGACGAATGGAGAGAAGCTTACTCATTTGTTTCAAAGGTGCTGAACCTTGGAGGCGGTTTTGGCATTCGTTATACGGAAGAAGATGAACCGCTTCATGCCACTGAATATGTAGAAAAAATTATCGAAGCAGTAAAAACAAATGCAGCCCGCTATGGATTTGACATACCGGAAATTTGGATCGAACCGGGCCGCTCGCTTGTAGGAGACGCAGGCACAACACTTTATACAGTCGGCTCCCAAAAAGAAGTGCCGGGTGTCCGGCAGTATGTAGCTGTTGACGGAGGAATGAACGACAATATCCGTCCGGCTCTCTATCAGGCAAAATATGAAGCTGTTACAGCTAACCGTATCGGTGAAGCGCACGATAAAACGGTATCGATTGCCGGCAAGTGCTGTGAAAGCGGAGATATGCTCATTTGGGATATTGACCTGCCGGAAGTAAAAGAAGGAGATCTGCTTGCTGTTTTCTGTACAGGCGCTTATGGCTACAGCATGGCCAATAATTATAATAGAATTCCAAGACCTGCTGTTGTATTTGTAGAAAACGGAGAGGCTCATTTAGTCGTAAAAAGAGAAACGTACGAGGATATTGTAAAACTGGATCTGCCATTTAAAACGAGTGTGAAGCAATGAAAAAAGCGCCGGGAATTCGGCGCTTTTTTTATTTGAATATAGAAACAATCGCGTTCCAGATGGAAACGAAGAAATCAATGACTTTCTGGATAAAGTTCTTGCCTTCATCTGAGTCTAAAAATTTACTAATCTTATCTTTCGCTTTATCAAGCTGGTCACCGACCTGTCCCCAGTCGATATCAACATTTTTCATCTTATTGAACAAGGATACAAGCTGATCCTTTTGGCTGTCTGTCAGTGTGACGTTTAAATCGGAAGCCGCATCATCCACTTTTTTCTCAATATCGGCTTTATTGTCAGGCACACCGTTTTTAGCAAACTCTTCTTTTATTTTTGCAATCAGCGCAGCCGCATTTTCGTCACCGATTTTGTCACCAAGCTCTGAGGTCGTCACAAGCTCTTGGTTGGCGACTTGCTTAACGTCTTCAGAAATCGCTTCGTCAGAAGAAACTTCATATGCTTTAATCAAGCCTGTCAAAGCCGCAGTACCGGACACTTCAAACGGAGCGGTAACATAAACCTTCGCGTCCTTAACGCCGGCTGTCATCAAGGCATTGAGGTACATTTCATCCGTAATGCCGCTGATATTATGTGTCTCAACATTTAATCCGGAGCCTTTTTTGGCAATGGTAATAGACGATGATGAAATCGCTCTTGAGCCAATTTGCGCGCTTGGTATATATTTTCCTAAATATTCGTGTTCTTCCTTATTGGTAACGGTCACGGTTGTGGCATTATCAGGGACATTCATTTCATCAAGCACTTTTTGCTTATCTGATTCTGACAAATTTGCACCAAGTGTCACGATGACATCTCCGACTGCGGCATCCGCGAGACTGACTTTCGGAATCGTCAACAGCAAAACGGCCGCTGCCAGCATTCCAATCCATATTTTTTTCAAAGCAGTTGACCTCCTTCATTTCACAAGCAGCAGTTAAAGCTGCTTTGCGAGGACCTGAATCATGATGAAAAATACAGTTCCGATAGGTTAGACGGAGATAGAGAGGTTCAGGTTTCATTTTTATTTTGGAGAAAAGCCGGGAGAGTCGTTTTCCCAAAAAAGGTGTGGTATAATAGCCGCGACAAGGAGAGACAAGCCATAATGATGATACATAAATTTCTCCTTTGAAAATTAAAATAAAGAAAGTGGGCATACAATTGAAAACAGGTTACTTTTTATTAGAAGACGGCAACAAAATTGAATTTGAACTTTATCCGGAAGCAGCACCGGGTACAGTTGCAAACTTTGAAAAGCTTGCAAACGAAGGATTTTACGACGGACTTACATTCCACCGAGTAATTCCAGGCTTCGTCAGCCAAGGCGGATGCCCGCACGGTACTGGCACAGGCGGTCCCGGATACACAATCAAATGTGAAACAGAAGGAAACCCGCACACACATGAAGCGGGCGCGCTCTCTATGGCACACGCAGGAAAAGATACTGGCGGCAGCCAATTTTTCATCGTCCATGAGCCGCAGCCTCATTTAAACGGTGTTCACACTGTATTTGGCAAAGTAACAAGCGGTCTAGAATTCGCGAAAAACATGTCTAACGGTGACGTGATGAAAGAAGTTCGCGTAGAAGGCTAATAGGCAGGCAGAAAGCTCCCCGATATGAGGGAGCTTTTTCTTTTCGCTCACAGCCTGATCTGGTTGTGACAGTTAACAAACAGACGTTTTTAAGGTAGAACGAGGAGGCATAGAGAGATTTGAGTTAAATCCTATAGCTATGTTTCAAATCATAAGTGTTCAATCACAATTGTATTCAATCCGACGGAACCAAAACACTGATTTTTGATACGTTCAGCGGGCTTATAGAAAATGCATTGCCTACGCTGTTCCCTTCAATATGATTCAACGTAATAGGAAAATCATCCCTATCTCTTCTTCTCTTTATACATATTAGAGATCGTATGAAATAGCTTAAACGAACCAGTAAAAAACAAAATGAGATTGTAAGCTAGTCCGCGTTTGTATGGGTGGAGCATTCCTTACAGTCACACTCATCAGGGAAAAATTAAACAAATTTTAAAGCTGACATGCTTCATCCCAAACGGCATTTGTAGTAAAATGAAATAATATCGATGTCATTTTTTTGAAAAGGGGCTGCGTTTGATGAACAACAAGGGCTGTATAAAATGCGGAAGCACTGAAGCTGGCCAAAAAGAAATTGCCACAACTGGAACCGGATTGTCAAAGTTGTTTGATGTGCAGCATAACCGTTTTCTCGTCGTCTACTGTAAGAAATGCGGATATTCGGAGTTTTATAATAAAGAAACTTCAACTGCCGGCAATATATTGGATTTGTTCTTTGGAGGCTGATTGATTCTTCTCCCGATTTCATTAGGAAATGGAACAAATTGATTCTGGCAGTAGAATAAATAGATGTGAAAATTTTCTTCAATGGTCCTAATGGGATTTCTTATCGATTCGTGATAACATAAATTGAAGACCGTTGTTTATTGGAGGAACTCAGTTGAAAGCGGAAACCGTTTCTAAGAAAAAATCAATATTTGAATGGGCCAAAGCGATTATTATCGCAGTTGTTCTGGCATTACTCATCCGCAATTTTATTTTTGCGCCGTATGTCGTTGACGGTGAGTCCATGGAGCCTACCCTTCATGACCATGAAAGGGTATTTGTCAATATGACAGTTAAGTACATAGGCGAGTTTAAGAGAGGGGATATCATCGTGCTAAACGGGGATGATGTCCACTATGTCAAGCGGCTGATCGGCTTGCCGGGAGACACAGTCGAAATGAAAAACGACCAGCTTTATATCAATGGAAAAAAAGTGGCTGAGCCTTATTTGAAGGCAAATAAAAAGCAAGCAAAAGAAGATGGATATGACCATCTAACTGATGATTTCGGCCCGATCAAAGTGCCTGATAACAAATATTTTGTGATGGGTGATAACCGCCGATACTCAATGGACAGCCGAAACGGGCTTGGACTCTTTACGAAAAAACAAATTGCGGGTACGTCAAAGTTTGTTTTCTTCCCATTTAACGACATTCGTAAAACCAACTAGGTATAAGCAGTTTCCTGAAAAGGAGCTGCTTTTTTATTCTTTTTCTCATGCATCCCCTAAAACCAGAACGTAAATTCGTATATCTATAGAAAAGAAATTTTTGCAGAAATGCGAAACATATTCCCGTTATGCATCGTTATATTAATAATTTACGAGAATTTACGGTTTTTTATTCATGAAAAAAAGGAATAACTCATATGAATGAATAGATTCATATTGGCTGGAGGTTTTTTAAAATGGGAAGAATAAAAACCAAGATTACCATTCTGTTAGTGCTACTGGTTTTACTTGCAGGGGGGTATATGTACATAAATGATGTTGAACTGAAAGACGTTCCGACAGCGATTGGACAAACCTTGTCCTCCGAAGAAGAAGAGTATACAATCGAGGAATATCAAGTGACAAAAATTGACGGCACCGAATATCATGGAGAAGCAGAAAACGGCACGAAGATCATCTTCAACGGAAAAAAGTTAAATCAAGATTTGTCTGATATAAAAGAAGGCGATAAGATTAAGGCGTACTTCAGCAAATCAAAGCGGATCGACGGTTTAATCAAGGTTGCAAAAGTAAATGATTAAGTGAAAAAACACCTTTCGGAACGATGGGTGTTTTTTTGATTTCTCAAATTGTAAGTTTATTTCATTGCGTACTTAAGAAAGGATCGCTATAATAGCCATTAAGGACAAATGAATAAAGATTGTATCCTTCGGGGCAGGGTGGAAATCCCGACCGGCGGTAGTAAAGCGACATGCGCTTTAGAGCCCGTGACCCGTGTGCACATATGTACGCGGTGGATTCAGTTTAAGCTGAAGCCGACAGTGAAAGTCTGGATGGGAGAAGGATGAAGAACCGCTATGCAAAATGTATCAACATGCATAGTGTTATTTCCTATTGCGTAAAATACCTAAAGCCCCGAATTTTTCTTAAATTCGGGGCTTTTTTGACGGTAAATGAATAAAGAAGGGAGGGGAAAACAGATGGAAGAGTATTATATGAAACTGGCGTTGGATCTTGCGAAGCAGGGTGAAGGACAGACCGAATCGAATCCGCTCGTAGGCGCTGTTGTGGTGAAGGACGGACAGATTGTCGGGATGGGCGCCCATTTAAAATACGGTGAAGCTCACGCGGAAGTCCATGCTATTCATATGGCAGGCGCACATGTGAAAGACGCTGATATTTATGTCACCCTTGAACCATGCAGCCATTACGGAAAAACACCGCCTTGTGCCGAACTGATTATCAAGTCCGGGATAAAGAGAGTATTTGTCGCAATGAGAGATCCTAACCCGCTTGTGGCCGGACGGGGAATCAGCATGATAGAAGAAGCCGGCATCGAAGTAAAGGAAGGCATTCTGGCAGATCAGGCGGAACAGCTGAATGAAAAATTTCTGCATTTCATGAGGACAGGCCTCCCTTACGTCACATTAAAAGCTGCCGCAAGCCTAGACGGAAAAACAGCGACCAGTACAGGTGACAGCAAATGGATCACATCAGAAGCTGCAAGACAGGATGCTCAGCAATACAGGAAATCACATCAAAGCATTTTGGTCGGAGCAGGCACTGTGAAGGCTGACAATCCAAGCTTAACCTGCAGGCTCCCGAATGTTTCAAAACAGCCGGTCAGGGTGATACTTGATACCGAACTTTCGATTCCCGATGACGCCAATGTGATTTGCGATCAGGCAGCGCCGACTTGGATTTTTACAACAACACGTGCTGATGAGGAGAAGAAAAAACGGTTTTCCGCTTTTGGCGTGAAAATATTTACTCTGGAAACAGATCGTATACCAATTTCCGATGTACTGAAAATCCTTGCGGAAGAAGGCATCATGTCGATGTATGTGGAAGGCGGATCAGCTGTTCACGGAAGCTTCGTCAAAGCAGGCTGTTTTCAAGAGATCATCTACTATTTTGCCCCTAAATTAATCGGAGGAACGCTTGCTCCCAGCTTAATCTCCGGTGAAGGTTTTCAATCAATGAAAGATGTCCCCTTATTACAATTCACAGATATAACCCAAATTGGCCGTGATATCAGACTGACGGCAAAACCGAAAAACGAGTAGGATGGTGACCATGTTTACAGGAATTATAGAAGAAACAGGCACAATCGAATCTATGAAAAAAGCTGGCCCCTCTATGGCCTTAACAATTAAATGCTCAAAAATATTAGAGGATGTTCATTTGGGCGACAGCATTGCAGTAAATGGCATTTGTCTGACTGTTACTGATTTCACGAAAAGTCACTTCACAGTTGATGTCATGCCTGAAACAGTCAAAGCAACGTCGCTGAACGATTTATCAAAAGGCAGCAAAGTGAATCTGGAAAGAGCCATGGCGGCAAACGGGCGTTTTGGAGGCCATTTCGTTTCAGGCCATGTCGACGGAACCGCAGAAATCACGCGTATTGAAGAAAAAAGCAACGCAGTTTACTATGATTTGAAAATGGATTCGTCATTAACAAAAACGTTGGTTTTAAAGGGATCTATTACCGTGGACGGCGTCAGTTTAACCATCTTCGGGCTGACAGATGATACCGTGACGATTTCTTTAATCCCTCACACCATCAGCGAAACGATTTTTTCAGAAAAAACAATCGGCTCTAAAGTGAATATCGAATGCGATATGATCGGAAAATATATGTATCGATTTTTGCATAAAGCCAATGAAAATAAGAACCAACAAACCATAACAAAAGCCTTCTTAAGCGAAAACGGCTTTTAGAGAGGAAGATTTGCATGTTTCATCCGATAGAAGAGGCATTAGACGCTTTAAAAAAAGGCGAAGTCATCATTGTTGTGGATGATGAAGACAGAGAAAACGAAGGAGACTTTGTGGCTCTTGCGGAGCATGCGACTCCTGAAGTGATTAACTTTATGGCGACGCACGGAAGAGGGCTGATTTGCACGCCTCTCAGTGAGGAAATCGCTGACAGGCTCGATCTTCATCCTATGGTTGAGCACAATACAGATTCCCACCACACTGCTTTTACAGTAAGCATTGACCACCGTAAGACAAAAACGGGAATCAGCGCACAGGAAAGATCATTTACTGTCAAAGCTTTGCTGGACAGCGGTTCAGTGCCGGCAGATTTTCAGCGTCCAGGGCACATTTTTCCGCTGATTGCGAAAAAGGGAGGTGTCCTGAAAAGAGCGGGCCATACAGAAGCGGCAGTTGATCTTGCTGAAGCCTGCGGTTCTCAGGGAGCTGGCGTCATTTGTGAAATAATGAATGAAGACGGAACGATGGCAAGGGTACCTGAGCTCATTGAAATTGCGAAAAAGCATCAATTAAAACTGATCACCATTAAGGATTTAATTGAGTACCGCTACAACTTGACAACACTTGTAGAGCGGGAAGTCGATATTACCTTGCCTACTGATTTTGGCACATTTAAGGTGTACGGATACACAAATGAGATCGATGGAAAAGAGCATGTCGCATTTGTGATGGGAGATGTGCCGTTTAATGAAGAACCAGTATTGGTTCGGGTTCATTCAGAGTGTCTCACAGGTGATGTGTTTGGGTCTCATCGCTGTGACTGCGGCCCGCAGCTTCACGCCGCGCTAACGCAAATTGCCGCAGAAGGCCGGGGAGTGCTTTTGTATCTCCGCCAAGAAGGCCGGGGCATCGGTCTGATCAATAAGTTAAAAGCTTATAAGCTTCAGGAAGAAGGGTATGACACCGTAGAAGCTAATGAAGCGCTCGGCTTTTTGCCTGATTTGCGCAATTACGGCATTGGTGCTCAAATTTTACGCGATCTCGGCGTGCGGAATATGAAGCTCTTGACGAATAATCCGCGAAAAATTGCTGGACTTGAAGGGTATGGTCTCAGCATTACAGAAAGAGTGCCGCTTCAAATGGAGGCCAAAGAGCACAACAAAAAATATTTGCAAACAAAGATGAATAAACTAGGTCATTTACTTCATTTCTAATAACAAAAATCACAAAAAAGGATGGGAATCATATGAATATCATACAAGGAAATTTAGTTGGTACAGGTCTTAAAATCGGAATCGTAGTAGGAAGATTTAATGATTTTATTACAAGCAAGCTGCTGAGCGGGGCAGAAGATGCTTTGCTCAGACACGGCGTGGATACAAACGATATTGATGTGGCTTGGGTTCCGGGCGCATTTGAAATTCCTTTCGCTGCTAAAAAAATGGCGGAAACAAAAAAATATGACGCCGTTATTACACTCGGCACTGTCATCAGAGGCGCGACGACTCATTACGATTACGTCTGCAACGAAGCTGCAAAAGGCATCGCGCAAGCAGCGAACACAACAGGCGTACCTGTGATCTTTGGAATTGTCACTACGGAAAACATTGAGCAGGCCATTGAACGGGCTGGAACAAAAGCGGGCAATAAGGGCGTAGATTGTGCTGTTTCTGCCATAGAAATGGCAAATTTAAACCGTTCATTTGAATAATTTGCTGAAAACAGTTTAAAAATATGGCGAAAATGATATAATGTGAGAAAACGGATCACCTATACTTATCCGTTTGATAGAACTGGACATTTAGGATATAGAGGGGTTTTTATGTTAATTCGTTATAAAAAATCGTTTGAAAAGATTGCGATGGGACTTCTTTCATTTATGCCAAATGAAAAAGATCTTAAGCAGCTTCAGCAGACAATTAAGGACTACGAAACGGATACAGACCGCCAGCTCTTTCTTTGGAAAGAGGACGAGGATATCGTCGGAGCAATCGGAGTTGAAAAAAAGGATTCCGAGGTTGAAATCCGGCATATCAGTGTGAATCCTTCTCATCGCCATCAAGGAATCGGAAAACAGATGATGGATGCTTTAAAGCATTTATTCAAAACGCAGGTACTGGTTCCGAATGAATTAACGCAGAGCTTTTTCGAACGCTGTCAAGGTCAGCAGGATCAAGACATTTCATACAATAATTAAGCAGAGGCTGTTATCAGCCTCTGCTTTTTTTTCTTCGTTCAATTTCTTTCTCGCGTTCGCGGATGACATCAGTCCGATCCCGCAAACGATGTTTATGAATTAGAAATCTATCAGTGAGTGTGCTGGGCTGTCCCCACGTGTAAGCTTTTCGCTTGCATTCAATGCGGCATGCTTCCTTCAGCCTCTCATCTTTAATTGGCAGCATGATGCTTTTATAGGAAGATCCCAGTTCAATTTGTTCGTAAACCGACTGCATAAGCTCCAGTAAACGGGTATGATCAAGCCCCAAATCTTCCACCGCTTGTTTTTTCGCTTGAAGAATCCGTATGCTGTTTGCCAGCAATCTTTTGGCCCCGGCTGTATTCTGTCTTCTGTGATGATACAAAGCAACAGCAAGCTGGATAAAGCCGACCCAAAGTATGTTTCGTTTGTTCGGAGGATCTTCCTTCCAATATTCTTCTAGTATTTCATGGCATTCAAAATAATCCCGTGTTGCGTGAAATTCAACGAGATAATCGATATAAGCTTTCGGGTACAAGATGCTTCCTCCTTTTAATCCGCCTTTAGTGTAACACAGGACAGATAAAAGGAAAAAACAACGCATTGGATTCGCTCTTTTTTAGTTCTAGCAAATCCAAGCGGCACCTACGATAATCAGCAGAATAAACAAAACGACAATTAAAGCGAAACCGCCGCTGAAGCATTTTTCTCCCATGAACATTCAGCCTCCTTTGTTGTGGTCTACGCGAGCATCCTATGTACACCTGCCCTTTTTTGTGTAGGCGGATATCTCGTTATTTGAATATTCAGCACAAATCTCTTGAAATGCAGGAAATGAAATAGTATTGGACGAGAGCTTTTTGGTGGCTTATACTAAAGGGTAGCCAGTTTATCCGGCAATGAGAGTGATACTTGAAAATGGTGAGATGATGGAAGAATATCAAGTGAAAATTGATACGTTTGAAGGCCCATTGGACCTGCTGCTTCATTTAATCAATCGTCTTGAAATTGACATATATGATATACCTGTGGCGAAGATTACTGAACAATATTTATTATATGTACATACGATGCGTGTGCTTGAGCTTGATATCGCCAGCGAGTATTTGGTGATGGCTGCCACACTGCTCAGTATTAAAAGCAGAATGCTGCTCCCGAAGCAAGAGGAAGAGCTGTTTGAGGATGAATTGCTTGAGGAAGAAGACCCGCGGGAGGAACTGATTGAAAAGCTGATTGAGTATAGAAAATATAAAGACGCGGCGAAGGAATTAAAGGAACGGGAAGAAGAAAGACAAAAATCATTCACGAAACCGCCGAGTGACTTGAGCGAATATGCAAAAGAAGTGAAACAGTCGGAGCAAAAGCTGTCAGTCACAGTCTACGATATGATTGGCGCTTTTCAAAAAGTGCTGAAGCGAAAAAAAATAACAAGGCCGATGGAAACAACAATTACAAGACAGGAAATACCAATCGAAGACAGAATGAATGAAATCGTGCACAGCCTGAAATCAAAAGGGAAAAGAATCAATTTTATGGATCTTTTTTCATATGAGCAAAAAGAACATTTGGTTGTCACCTTCCTGGCGGTTTTAGAACTGATGAAAAATCAGCTGATTTTGATTGAGCAGGAGCAAAATTTTTCAGATATTTACATTATGGGGAGTGAATCCATTCATGGGGCTTGATATCGTGAATTGGAAAGCTATAGTGGAAGCCCTTCTATATGCGGCAGGCGATGAAGGACTGACCAAAAAACAGCTGTTAACAGTGCTTGAAATAGAAGAGCCTGAACTGAACACCATTATGGCGGATGTGGCAGACGATTACCGTCATGATACAAGAGGCATTGAACTAATTGAATATGCAGATACGTACATGCTTTCCACCAAAAAGGACTTTGCGCCGTACTTGAAAAAACTGATCGAAGTACCGTCGAAAGGCCTTTCCCAGGCATCTTTGGAGGTGCTGGCGATTGTTTCATATAAACAGCCGATTACGAGAGCGGAAATTGAAGATATCAGAGGCGTGAAATCAGAAAGAATTTTACACAGCCTTGTCGCCAAGGCGCTGCTGTGTGAAGTCGGACGCGCTGACGGTCCGGGACGGGCCATTTTATACGGCACGACGCCGACTTTTCTTGAGCAATTCGGCTTAAAAACGCTGGACGAGCTTCCGCCGCTGCCTGAAAATGCGGAAGATGACGTTCTTCAAGAAGAAGCGGATTTATTCTTTGAAAACTTTAACCAAACCTTTGAAGACATAAAATAGAGATTTAATGAATCGCGCTTTTTCATCAACATAAGATATAAGGAAGAAGTAGCTATCATGAAAGAAGCAAAATGTGAGAGACAAAGACATGAGGGGAAGATACCAAACGAAATGGGACATTCGATTGTGCGAGTGCAGACTCAAAAAACAGGCGAATTCTTATCAATGGTTGTCAATACCGTTAATGATTATTTAAATGAAACCACACTGGCGTCTATGCAGGCTGAATTGCCTGTTGAAGAGGCATACTGCTGTGATGTGCTGAGCACGCTGAGAAGAATGACAGTATTTTGTGAAGGAGGCGCTGAAGCATGCCGCCGTCTCCTTATGCAAGAGCCATTTCAGGAAACCAGAGCGGAAAAAACACTTTACAATGTGTATCATCAATGCATTGAAGAGTTCTTTATGCCAAAGAAAGACACCTGGTGTGAAAACAGCCGGGCGTCATATACCGGAGTCAGCGCAATTGAGTTCTACCATGCTGTTCCGCAGTCTCTGGAGCAATTATTATTGCCGCTGAGCGCAGCGTTTCTGAAGATGAGGGAAGAACTGGCTCATTACGAAGCGTCCGGATCTAGCATGGCATCAATCAGATAACACTTACTCTCCCTTTATGGGAGAGTTTTTTTATGTTTGCAGGCCAAGACACAATTGTTATTCATAACTGATGGACATGCGCATAAACTTGTACAAACCACCACAAGGACGTGAACAAACATGCGCATTTTTAAAAAAGCTGTATTAATAGTCATCATTTCTTTTCTATTTGCAAGTGTAAATGTGAACACAGCACATGCAGCTATAAATGTCAGTGCGAAGAGCGCCATTGTCATTGACGGCATATCAGGAAGAGTGTTATTTGCCAAGGACGAGCATGAAAAAAGGCGGATTGCCAGTATTACAAAAATCATGACCGCTGTTCTTGCCATTGAATCCGGAAAAATGGAAGAAACCGTGACTGTTTCTGCAAATGCGGTCAGAACAGAGGGCTCGGCCATTTATTTAACCGAAGGGCAAAAAGTAAAATTAAAGGATCTTGTGTATGGCCTGATGCTGAGATCCGGGAACGATGCTGCTGTTGCGATTGCTGAGTATGTCGGGGGAAGCCTCGATGGATTTGTCTATATGATGAACCAAAAAGCAGAACAAATTGGTATGGAGAATACCCGTTTTCAAAACCCGCACGGATTGGACGACCATGAAAATCACTACTCAACAGCTTATGACATGGCTGTTTTAACGAAATACGCCATGAAGCTCAAAGACTATCAAACCATCTCCGGCACAAAAATATACAAAGCAGAAACAATGGAAAGTGTATGGAAAAACAAAAATAAATTGCTGACGATGCTGTATCCATACAGCACAGGGGGGAAAACAGGCTATACCAAGCTTGCAAAACGCACACTGGTTTCAACCGCTTCAAAGGACGGCGTAGATCTGATAGCCGTTACCATTAATGACCCCGAAGATTGGGATGATCATATGAATATGTTTAACTATGTATTTGATCATTATCAAACATATTTAATCGCAAAGAAAGGAGATATTCCGAAGCTCAAAGGTACATTTTATGAGTCTAAAGCTTTCATCAAACGGGACATCACCTATTTGCTTACCGAAGAAGAAAAAGAAGATGTCAAAATCAACACTACCCTGCTCAAACCAAAAAAAGCCTGGGAAAAGGATGTCTCAAAAATTCCGGATATTGTAGGACATATGAAAG
The DNA here is from genome assembly GCF_038004745.1 of Bacillus sp. FSL R5-0434. Taxonomy (NCBI): domain Bacteria; kingdom Bacillati; phylum Bacillota; class Bacilli; order Caryophanales; family Bacillaceae; genus Bacillus; species Bacillus sp. FSL R5-0434. Next base: position 2,284,679 of record NZ_JBBORV010000001.1, on the reverse strand, counting down.
TCATGTTCAACGATGAAATCATCGCAAAAGTCCCGATCTATTACGAAAACGAACGAAATCAAAAACCGAAAAAAAAGTTTTTTGAAACGTTTCAATCCATTTTTCTGAATGCGGCTGGCGGGGCAAAATGGTCAATATAATCTGGGTCAGCTTAACTGTGATCGGGCTAGTATTTGCGATGTGCAATGGAACGCTGCAGGATGTAAATGAGGCGGTGTTTAAAGGAGCCAAAGAAGCTGTCACAATCTCATTTGGACTTATGAGCGTGCTTGTTTTTTGGCTGGGTTTAATGAAAATAGCTGAACAGTCTGGGCTGCTGGATATTTTCAGCCGTATGTGCAGGCCTTTTATTTCTAAGCTGTTCCCTGACATACCGCCGGATCATCCCGCAATGGGCTACATTTTATCAAATCTCATGGCGAATTTCTTCGGTCTCGGGAACGCGGCCACACCTCTTGGCATTAAAGCAATGGAGCAAATGAAAAAGCTGAATGGAAACCGTTCGGAAGCGAGCCGTTCCATGATCACTTTTTTAGCTGTTAATACTTCCTGCATTACTCTCATCCCGACAACGGTTATCGCCGTGCGAATGGCCTATTCCTCCAAAACGCCGACAGATATCGTCGGACCGAGCATTTTGGCGACACTCATTTCTGGAATCGGCGCCATTATTATTGACCGTTATTTTTATTACCGCCGTAAAAAGAAGGGGAGGTAAGCCGATGGAAATTATCAACTGGCTGTCTTTAGCCATGATCCCTATCATTATTGCCGGCATTCTACTTTATGGAACAATCAAAAAGGTGCCGACATATGAATCCTTTGTTGAAGGCGGAAAAGAAGGAATTGAGATCGCATTTTCGATTATCCCCTACTTAGTAGGGATGCTTGTTGCGATTACCGTTTTCAGATCATCAGGCGCGCTTGACTTTTTTATGGATCTTTTAAAGCCGGCCTTTTCCGCCATCGGCATACCGGCTGAGGTGGTTCCGCTTTCGCTGATCCGTCCGATCTCCGGTACGGCTGCTCTGGGTATGACCACCGATTTAATTGCAGTGTATGGACCGGATTCCTTTATTGGCAGGCTGGCATCGGTGATGCAGGGATCAACGGATACAACACTTTATGTGCTGACGGTGTATTTCGGAGCGGTCGGCATTAAAAAAATGGGTGATGCGTTAAAGGTGGGACTTCTTGCTGATTTAATCGGTGTAGTTGCATCTATCATCATCGTTACGTTATTATTTGGGAGCGCCTGAAAATGGCGTTTTTTTAGATAAAGCATGCGAAATCTGAAAAAGCTTGTTTGTTCAGGTTGAAAAAAGTAAGATAATACTTGAGGTGAAAGACATGGAAAGACTGCAAAAAGTAATTGCTCACGCCGGAGTTGCATCGCGCAGAAAGGCAGAAGAGCTGATTAAAGAAGGAAAAGTAAAGGTGAACGGCAAAGTAATAACAGAGCTTGGTGTTAAAGTCACCGGTTCTGATCAGATTGAAGTAAACGGCTTGAAGGTGGAACGTGAAGAGCCTGTTTATTTTCTGCTATATAAACCAAGAGGCGTGATCTCCGCAGCGGATGATGACAAAGGGCGCAAAGTCGTGACGGACTTTTTTAGAGAAGTGCCGCAGCGCATCTATCCGGTCGGACGTCTGGATTACGATACAAGCGGTCTTTTGCTTTTAACCAATGACGGCGAGTTTGCCAACAAGCTGATGCACCCTAAATATGAAATAAACAAAACATATGTAGCAAAGGTAAAAGGCATACCGTCTAAAGAGCTGATCAGAAAGCTGGAGCGCGGCATTATGCTAGAGGAAGGCAAAACAGCGCCTGCCAAAGCGAAGCTGCTTTCATTGGATAAGAAAAAACAAACAAGCATTATACAGCTGACCATCCATGAAGGACGGAACAGGCAAGTGCGCCGCATGTTTGAAGCAATCGGACATGAAGTAATTAAGCTGAAGCGGGAAGAATACGCATTTTTAAATCTGAGAGGCTTAAATACGGGAGACGCAAGAGAGCTTACGCCGCATGAAGTCAAAAGACTCAGAGCGCTAGCGGAACACGGTAAAAACGCTTTCTAAGTTTCACATAACCTTCAAAAAGTTAGAAATGTGAAATGATTGTGAAATGATATAATTGAATGGATCTGCAATAGGGGAAGGGGGCAGTGGACAATGAAGAAAAAAAGGCGTTTATTCATTCGGACCGGCATCCTTCTCGTTTTAATCTGCGCGCTGGGCTATACAATATACAATGCTGTATTTGCCGACAAAGAGAGCATATCCGAAGGGTCCGAGGCACCGAATTTTGTCCTTGAAGATACGAATGGGGAACGTATTGAGCTGAGTGACTTAAAAGGAAAAGGTGTTTTTTTGAATTTCTGGGGCACCTGGTGTGAGCCGTGCAAAAAAGAATTTCCTTATATGGCGAACCAATACAAATATTTTAAAGACCAAGGCGTTGAAATTGTCGCGGTAAATGTTGGGGAGTCAAAGATAGCAGTACATAATTTTATGAAATCCTACGGAGTGAATTTTCCGGTTGTCCTGGATACAGATCGTCAGGTGCTTGATGCCTATGGCGTATCTCCGCTTCCGACAACCTTTTTAATCAATCCGGAAGGAAAAGTTGTCAAGGTGGTGACCGGCACTATGACAGAAAGCATGATCCATGACTATATGAATCTGATAAAACCCGGAGCGACTTCGGGATGAAGCAGGTAAAATGTGAATGCGGACATATCAACCCGGTAGGAACCGTTTTATGTGAATCGTGCGGCAGGGCGCTTCAGGAAACGCAGCCCCCGCTTGCTGATATGAGATACGATGGAAGTGCGAGACGTTCACAAACCTATAACAAAACGTTCATTGATAAAATATGGAACTTCTTTTCTTCGGTTAAGGTCGGAATATGGCTTATCGTCATAACCCTTGCAGCATCAGCATTCGGGACTATATTTCCTCAAGAAGCCTATTTGCCCCCCGGCGCTCAGGCTGATACATATTATAAAGAACAATACGGCACGTTTGGCCAGCTTTATTATTTACTCGGGTTCCATCATTTATATGGATCTTGGTGGTACTTGCTGCTGATTGCCTCTATCGGCATTTCTCTTGTCATCTGCAGCCTTGACCGCGTGATTCCCCTGTACAGGGCATTGAAAAATCAGGGGGTCAGGAGAAGCCCTGTTTTCTTAAAAAGACAGCGGCTGTTCAGTGAAACGGAGACCGAGCTCAACCTTGAAGAAAAAGAAAAGATTGTGACTCTCTTAAAGAAAAAGCGTTATAGAATACGAGAACAAGAGGGCAGCCTTCTGGCGGAAAAAGGGCGTTTTTCCCGCTGGGGTCCGTATGTCAATCACATAGGATTAATCATTTTCCTGATTGGCGCAATGCTGAGATTTGTGCCGGGCATGTACGTCGATGAAACGCTCTGGGTCAGAGAAGGCGAAACTGCGGCAATTCCAGGCACAGACGGAAGATATTATTTGAAAAACAATCAATTCAGCGTAGAGACTTATAACAGCGATACAGAAAAAAAGGTGTTCGCTGATGCCATTGACAGAGTCGGAAGCGGAAAGGTCGCGAAAAACTTTCAAACAGACGCGGTTCTCTATAAACGGGAAGGCAAAATTGTCTATGGAGAGAAGCCGAAGCTGAAAAAAGTAAAAGAAGAAGATATTCGTGTCAACCAGCCGCTGCGCTTTGATTCGTTTTCTGTTTATCAGGTGGATTATAAAGAGAATCAGCTCGATCAGATGGTGTTTCAGCTGATTGACAAAAAATCAAAAAAATCCTTTGGGAGCTTAAAGATCAACCTATTGGATCCAGATTCGGTTTATGATCTTGGCAACGGTTACAAAATTGAGGTCGCCAGCTACCTTCCTGACTTCTATTTTAATCAGGACGGAGAGCCGAGCACAAAAACAAAAATCCCTAACAATCCGGCGTTTGTCTTTAATATCATAACGCCAGATAAGCCAAAAGGCGAAAAAAGCTTTGTTGCCATTCAAGAAACAATTGAAGGATCGGGCAGCAATAAGTACAAGTTAAAATTTGACCATGTCGAAACGAAAAACATAACCGGTCTGACAGTCAGAAAAGATCTGACGCTTTGGGTGCTTGCCATCGGCGGAGTCATTTTTATGATTGGCGTCATTCAAGGAATGTACTGGCAGCACCGCAGAATCTGGCTGCATACACAGGAAGGTGCAGTCATGGTTGCCGGCCATACCAATAAAAACTGGTACGGACTGAAGCAGGATTTAAAATTTGTTTTAGCTGAAACGGGGCTGACTGAACCAGCAGACCAAAAAGAATTAATGAAAACACAGAAATAGGCGAAAAGGGAGTGGTGTCATGGCGGAGCTGAGCGGAAATTTTCTTTATGCGGCCTTTCTCGTGTATTTAATTGCGGTCCCGATTTTCGGCGGGGCCATACGCGGAAGGAAAAATAAAAAAGACAGGGCAAACCGGTGGGCGACGATCGGGATTACCCTTTCGATTATCGGTTTTCTCTGCCACCTGGGCTATTTTATTACAAGGTGGGCTGCCAGCGGCCATGCGCCTGTCAGCAACATGTTTGAATTTACAACGGCCTTTGGCATGATGCTTGTGCTTGCGTTTATTATCCTTTATTTTATCTATCAATTGCCTTCATTAGGTCTGTTTACATTATCGATCGCTTTATTGCTGATTGCATACGCCAGCATGTTTCCGACGGACATTTCGCCTTTAATTCCGTCATTGCAGAGCAATTGGCTGTATATCCACGTAACCACGGCTGCGCTGGGGCAAGCTATACTCGCCATCAGTTTTGTCGCAGGCGTCATTTTTCTTTTGAAGCATGTTGACCAGACAAAACCAAGCAAAAAAACCTTTTGGCTTGAAGCTATCATGTTTATTATGGTGACGGCAGTTGCCTTTATTGTGATAACATCTGTGTTTCGTTTTGCCGGCTATGAAGCTGAGTTTAACTGGGTGGATAAGAATAAGGAAAAAAGCGTGATGGTCTATGAAATGCCCGCACTTGTAGGTCCGCATGAGGGTGAGCTTATCACCGAGGGGAAAATGCAGCCCATTGCAGAGCTTCCGGCCCTTTTCTCAGGCAGAAAGGTAAACACAGTGATTTGGTCGTTTGGAGCTGGACTCCTATTGTACGGAGCGCTTCGCCTGATCGTCAGAAAAAGAATCAGTGCCTGTTTACATCCTCTGGTGAAAAACGTGAATCTTGATCTGGTGGATGAGGTTGGCTACAGAGCCGTTTCCATCGGTTTTCCGATTTTTACACTCGGCGCGCTGATCTTTGCAATGATTTGGGCTCAGCTCGCTTGGACGAGATTTTGGGGCTGGGACCCGAAGGAAGTATGGGCGCTGATCACGTTTTTGTTTTACGCCGCTTATTTGCATTTAAGGCTGTCAAGAGGGTGGCACGGTGAGAAATCAGCATGGCTGGCCGTAATCGGTTTTGCCATCATTATGTTCAATTTAATATTCGTAAATCTTGTGCTTGCCGGACTTCATTCTTATGCATAGTCCAGAACAAAGCGATACAGTTCTCAAACTTTCTCACGATTTGATAAAATGAAAGTAACAGAAGGAAAGCAGGGGGAAAACGATGGACCAAACCAATGAAACCAAAATATTAGTAGTTGATGACGAAGCCAGAATTCGCCGCCTTTTAAAAATGTATCTTGAACGTGAAAATTATGTGATTGAAGAAGCGGAAAATGGTGATGAAGCCATTGCCAAAGGCCTCGAAACCAATTATGACTTAATTTTGCTTGACCTAATGATGCCTGGCACAGACGGAATTGAGGTCTGCCGCCAAATTCGCGAAAAAAAAGCTACACCAATCATCATGCTGACCGCAAAAGGAGAAGAAGCAAACCGGGTGCAGGGGTTTGAATCGGGAACAGATGATTACATTGTCAAACCGTTTAGTCCGAGAGAAGTTGTGCTGCGGGTAAAAGCGCTTCTGAGAAGGGCATCTCAAAACTCTTATTTCAATGCGAATACGCCGACGAAAAACGTATTGGTGTTTTCTCATCTGTCAATCGATCATGATGCCCATCGGGTAACTGCTGACGGAACTGAAGTGAGCTTAACACCGAAAGAGTATGAGCTCCTTTACTTCTTAGCGAAAACACCTGACAAAGTGTATGATCGGGAAAAGCTTCTCAAGGAAGTGTGGCAGTATGAATTTTTTGGCGATCTGCGTACAGTAGACACACACGTCAAACGTCTCCGGGAAAAGCTCAATAAAGTATCACCGGGAGCTGCCAAAAAAATCGTCACCGTATGGGGCGTCGGTTATAAATTCGAGGTAGGCGCTGAATGAAATTTTGGAAAAGCGTAGTAGGCAAGCTGTGGGCTACGATCCTTTCTCTTGTCCTGATCGTATTATTTATTTTAACGGTGCTTTTACTCGAGTTTATCGAAAATTATCATGTGGAAGAAGCCGAAAATGATTTAACCCAGCTTGCAAATAAAGTCGCAGTCATCTTAGAAAAACACGAGGATCAGGCACTGGCAAGGTCGATCACCTGGGAGCTCGCTGATAACTTAACAAGCATTGCGATCATACAGGATGAGAAAAAATACTGGTATTCGCCGAACGATAAAAATCGGCTCTCATCTATCACGCTTGAGCAAATACAGCGGGACAAGGATTTACACCAGGCTCTGGACAACCATAAAAAAGTCAGTAAACGCACGGGCCTGAGTGGCAGAGACACGGATAATGAACGCCTGATTGTGGGTGTTCCGTATGAAAAAGACGGAAAAAAAGGCATGGTCTTTTTATCTCAATCTCTGCTTGCCGTCAAAGACACAACAAAACACACGACCCGTTATATATTCCTTGCCGCAGGCATTGCGATTGTGCTGACCACATTTTTTGCTTTCTTTTTATCAAGCAGGGTCACGTATCCGCTTCGAAAAATGAGAGAGGGCGCACAGGATTTGGCGAAGGGCAAGTTTGACACGAAAATCCCGATTTTAACCCAGGATGAAATCGGTGAGCTGGCAACCGCCTTTAATCAAATGGGGCGGCAGCTTAACTTTCATATCAATGCGCTCAACCAAGAAAAAGAACAGCTTTCAAACATATTAAGCAGTATGGCTGACGGAGTGATTACCATCAATATCGACGGCACGATTCTCGTGACAAACCCGCCGGCCGAACGTTTTCTGCAGGCTTGGTATTATGAGCAGAATATGAATATTAAAGAAGGCGACAATCTTCCGCCAGAAGCAAAAGAACTGTTCCAAAATGCTGTCAGCACAGAAAAAGAACAAATGATTGAAATGACGCTGCAGGGCAGATCATGGGTGCTGCTGATGTCGCCGCTGTATGCGGAATCGCATGTCAGAGGCGCGGTTGCCGTTCTTCGAGATATGACCGAAGAACGCCGCCTTGATAAATTGCGCGAAGACTTTATCGCAAATGTCAGCCATGAATTAAGAACGCCGATCTCCATGCTTCAAGGGTATAGTGAAGCCATTGTCGATGACATTGCGAGCTCCGAAGAAGACCGAAAAGAGATTGCTCAAATTATATATGACGAGTCGCTGCGAATGGGCCGCCTTGTCAACGATTTGCTTGATTTAGCGCGAATGGAATCAGGCCATACTGGATTGCATTATGAACAAATCAATCTTAATGAATTTATAGAAAAGATCATGCGCAAATTTTCCGGCGTTGCCAAAGAAAAAAATATTTCTTTGCATCAGGACATTTCTCTCACTGAAGAGGAATTTATGTTTGATGAAGATAAGATGGAGCAGGTGTTTACCAATTTAATTGATAACGCGTTGCGTCATACTCAATCAGGCGGCAATGTCTCCATCTCCGTTCATACGGTTAAGGATGGAATAAAAATAGACGTCAAAGATTCCGGCTCCGGGATACCGGAAGAGGATCTGCCGTTTATTTTTGAGCGATTCTATAAAGCAGATAAAGCACGGACAAGAGGCAGAGCAGGAACCGGACTGGGACTGGCTATTGTTAAAAATATTGTGGAAGCTCACAACGGTACCATTACGGTGCACAGCCGGATGGACAAAGGAACGACGTTTACGTTTTATATTCCGACAAAATGATCAAGTCGAGTCTGAATTTGCCGAAGAATCTTGTTCCATAAGAAACACCCGCTGATCCAAGCGGGTGTTTTTTAAAAGGTTTTTCTTAATAAAATTTAAGGATATGTTAATATAAATTCCCTTCCAAATTCCAGTTTCTCGTAATATAGTTGTAATGTAACTTTTAAGCTATTATTACGACTAAAGGAACGGAGGGGTTTCCTATGGAAGAAACCTTTCAAGCGTTATATAAAACTTACCATCAAGATTTATATCAATTTTTATTTTATATGGTAAAGGATAAAAGCCAGGCTGAAGACCTTCTTCAGGAGGTTTATATTCGTGTATTAAATTCATATCATACGTTTGAAGGAAGAAGCAGTGAAAAAACATGGCTTTTGTCGATTGCACGCCATGTGGCGATAGACTGGTTCCGTAAGCAGCAGACGATCAGACAGCGTGTACTCGGGACATTTGATTGGGACACACAGGATGTCAGAGATCAGCAATTGCTTCCGGACGAACTCGCGGTTCAACATGAAAATGTCCGGGAAATTTATGCTGCGCTCGATCAATGTACGATCGATCAAAGAGCTGTGATTATCTTACGGTTTATTCAGGGATATTCAATACAGGAAACAGCCAATGCTCTGCGCTTCTCGGAAAGCAAAGTGAAAACGACCCAACACAGAGGGCTCAAAGTACTTCGGAAACATATGGAGCTTTTGAGGGAGGAGCTAATGGATGATGAAGTCAGATTGGAACGAAGAACAGATAAAGGAGTTGTTAAGTCAACTGCCGGCAGTTAAAGACCATCGTTCTCCGCAAGACATATACAAGCGGCTTTCGATGGCAAAAAGCAAAAAAAAGTCCGCTGTTAGGTGGATTGGCCCCGCATGTGCCACTGTGGTTGCGGTTTATATCGCCTTCATTATTTCTCCTCATTTCTTTGATCAGGCACAGCCTCAACAAAAAGAAGCGTCCCAAGAAAACGCTATAACGAAAACTGAGACAGCAGACAGCAAAAAAGCTGCATTATCCCTGGATCAGTCATCGTTAGTTGTTCCTGAAAAGGAGCAGAACAACTATACGACTGTAGCAATTGCCGATGCCGAAACATCCACAATTATACCCGTCAGTATTAAAAAAACGAAATCAAACCAAACCATACAGGAGGTGCTGTTTGAAAGTGATCAATTGGATATCCTTGATCACGCCATCACGATTCCCTCCTTCATGGATGAAGTGGAGGTAAAGGAAAACCAAAACCATAAGGAATTAAATATACAAGTCGATCAGCCCATTGAGGCTTTTTCTGTAAAAGACGACGCAATACTAAAAAAATTGCTGAAAGAATCTTTAAAATGGAGTCCTTATGAAAAAATCAAAATTTACTCATCGGAGCAGAAAAAGGACGGCGCCAGTATTGGCTCAAATGGTACTTTTACTGAAATTCCTATTCCTAAACAGTCGAACAGAGCCTACTCCTTGTACCAAAATGAACAAGGACAAGACTTTCTCGTTCCAACAGAAAGAACATTTAATACTGTAAAAGAAGCTATTAAGGAAATGGAATCGAGCAATCAAACAAATACTGCACCTCTTATTCAAGCGGGTGCCGTCAAATCTGTAACGGAGAAACAGAATCACTTATATATCCATTTCTCAAAACACTCGGGGGTTGAGGATTCTATTGCCGGCATCTTAATGCTGGAGGGACTTCTTTTAACAGCAAAGGAGTTTGGCTTTACAGAAGTGACCTTTGCGGAAACGGGAACAAAAAAAATCGGCAGATACGATGTAACAGAAGCTATTCCGGTTCCTGCTGCTCCAAATCCGATTTCCTTACATTAAAAGAGCCTTTTTTCAGGCTCTTTTTTCGTTGCTTTTCATATAATAGAAATTTTCAAAAAAAACTTGTCCGTGTATAATAAAACAAGGTAAAGATTGAAAGGATTTGAGACGAGTGAACGTGTTAACAATCAAAGGAGTTTCCATCGGTGAAGGGATGCCGAAAATCATCGTTCCGCTGATGGGTAAAACAGAAAAGCAAATTTTAAAAGAAGCAGAAGCTGTGAAATTACTGGATCCGGATATTGTCGAGTGGCGAGTCGATGTATTTGAAAAAGCGGACGACAGCGAAGCAGTCATAAAGATGATCTCAAAGCTGCGAGAGTCTTTGAGAGACAAGCTGTTTCTATTTACATTCAGATCGCATAAAGAAGGCGGGAGCAAAGAAATGGATGTAAGTTCCTACATCGCTTTGCTGGAAACGGCTATCCGCACAAAAGATATAGACTTTATCGATATTGAATTATTTTTAGGAGAGGCAAACGTTGAAGCGTTAGTATCTTTAGCAGGAGAAAATGGTGTCTACGTGATTATGTCTAATCATGACTTTCAGAAAACACCTGCAAAGGACGAGATCATTTCTCGGCTTCGTAAAATGCAGGAGTTAGGAGCGCATATTCCGAAAATAGCCGTAATGCCGAAGGATGCAGGAGATCTTTTAACCTTGCTTGATGCGACGTATACGATGAAGACAAAATATGCGGACCGACCGATGATCACAATGTCAATGGCGGGAACGGGATTAGTCAGCAGGCTGAGCGGTGAGGTATTTGGATCAGCTTGCACATTCGGCGCAGGAGAAGAGGCTTCAGCACCTGGGCAAATACCTGTATCCGAACTGAGAAACGTGTTAGAAGTACTGCACAAACATACATAAACAGGAAACCGTTAAAAAGCAGAAAAAAACTCAAGCTGCAGAGCTTGAGTTTTTTTCATTATGGAAGATCAATAAGTTTCACAGACACGATATCAGGAACATCTGTTAGTTCTTTCACAATTTTATCTTCTAAATGTCTGTCAAAAGAAAGCATCATGATGGCTTCTCCGCCTTTTTCTTTACGGCCAACCTGCATGGTTGCAATGTTAATATCGTTATCTCCGAGAATACGTCCCACTCGGCCGATGACCCCCGTCGTATCCTGATGCTGGATGTAAACCAGGTGGCCTGTTGGATAAAAGTCGATATTAAACCCGTTGATTTCGACAATGCGTTCTCCGAAATGAGGGATATAGGTAGCTGTAACGGTAAAGGTGCTGCGGTCTCCTGTCACTTTTACGCTAATGCAATTATCGTATCCAGATTCAGAAGTGGAAATCTTTTCACTAAAGCTAATGCCGCGTTCTTTTGCGACACCGCCCGCATTTACTTCGTTAACTGTTGAGTCAACGCGTGGTTTTAAGAAGCCTGACAGAAGGCTTTTTGTAATAAACGATGTTTCAAGTTTAGCAATTGTGCCTTCATATTGAATCGCGACATCCTGTACCGGCTCTTTCATGCATTGTGATACGAGGCTGCCGATTTTCCCTGCGATTTGGTGGTACGGCTTAATCTTAGCGAATTCATCTTTTGTCATGGCAGGCAGGTTAATGGCTGACATAACAGGAAGACCTTTTGCGAACTGCAGAACTTCTTCTGATACTTGCGCTGCAACATTCAGCTGCGCTTCTTTTGTCGATGCCCCTAGGTGAGGAGTGGCAATCACTAACGGGTGGTCAACGAGTTTATTATCAACTGGCGGTTCAATTTCAAAAACGTCAAGAGCCGCACCGGCAACATGGCCGCTTTCTAAAGCTTCAAGAAGAGCTGCCTCATCGATAATGCCGCCTCGTGCACAGTTAATTAAGCGAACACCTTTTTTCGTTTTTGCAATTGTTTCTTTGTTTAATAAGCCTTTGGTTTCTTTTGTTAACGGTGTATGCACAGTGATGATATCTGCGCTTTCCAAGACTTCTTCGAACGTACGGCTGTTTACACCGATTTTTTTCGCTCTTTCTTCTGTTAAGAAAGGATCAAAAACGTGCACGGTCATACCGAAGGCTCTCGCACGCTGTGCAATTTCGCTTCCGATTCTTCCTAATCCTACAATTCCAAGTGTTTTGCCGTAAAGTTCCGAACCGACATATGCTGTGCGGTTCCATTCTCTGGATTTTACAGAAATATTGGCCTGAGGGATGTGTCTCATTAAAGATGAGATCATCGCGAATGTGTGCTCAGCTGTGGAAATTGTGTTTCCGTTAGGCGCATTAATAACAATTACCCCGTGTTTCGTCGCTTCGTCAATGTCAATATTATCCACACCGACACCGGCTCTTCCGACGATTTTTAAAGAAGTCATTTTTTGAAAAAGGTCTTCTGTTACTTTTGTCGCGCTTCGCACCAATAGAGCATCAAAGGTATGTAATTCATCCTCTGCATCTGCTACGTTTTTTTGGACGATTTCAATAAAGTCTGATTCAATAAGTGGTTGTAAGCCGTCGTTGCTCATTTTGTCTGAGACCAATACTCGAAACATCGTAAGATTTCCTCCTAAATTGACAAACTAAATATCTGATAATTTAACATATTCTCAATAGAGTGTCAATGTGTATTGACGCAGTAAAGGATAAAAGGAAAGTGAGGAATTGACCAGTTTTAGAGACTTTTGGCGTTATATTTAATTTGAAGCAATTATCTATACAACCAACCGTTTATCGTTTATAATGGAACCAAATTCATATGATCAATCTTCGGGGCAGGGTGAAATTCCCTACCGGCGGTGATGAGCAATGGCTCTAAGCCCGCGAGCTGTTTTTGACAGCAGGATTCGGTGCGATTCCGAAGCCGACAGTATAGTCTGGATGGGAGAAGATGGAGGTTCAGCAGCGTTTTGAAAGAAAGGTTTTCAAACGTTTCTTTACCAAGCCAAATTTTTGAAACCCCGCTTTTATATCATAGAGCGGTTTTTTTATTGGCTGGAAAAAGAACCTTTCCGCTTTTCGAGTAAGATGTGATCGAAAAGGAGAGAGCAAATTGAAAGTAAAAAAATTAGTCGTGATCAGCATGCTGAGCAGCATCGCATTTGTTTTGATGCTGTTAAATTTTCCGTTTCCGGGGCTTCCTGATTATTTAAAAATTGATTTCAGTGATGTCCCTGCCATTATTGCGATTCTTATATACGGACCTTTAGCGGGTATTGCCGTTGAAGCGATAAAAAACGTTCTTCAATATATCATTCAGGGGAGCATGGCTGGAGTGCCTGTAGGACAAATTGCAAATTTCATTGCCGGAACACTCTTTATTTTGCCGACTGCTTTCTTATTTAAAAAGCTGAACTCAGCAAAAGGCCTGGCAGTAAGTCTTCTGCTTGGAACTGCAGCTATGACGGTGCTGATGAGCATTCTGAATTATGTTCTGATTCTTCCGGCCTACACATGGTTTTTACACTCCCCGGCATTATCCGACAGTGCGCTGAAAACAGCGGTAGTCGCTGGTATCCTGCCATTTAACGTCATAAAAGGCATTGTCATTACGATTGTGTTCACACTTATCTTTATCAAGCTTAAACCGTGGATTGAACAGCAAAGAAGCGCGCATATTCATTAAATAAAAAAAGCTCCCGCAGGGGAGCTTTTTCGATTACTTCTATTCAAATTTAAGCGGGTCGCCCTCAAACGGCTCATCCGCCACTTTGATGGAATCAGTAGGGCATCCTTCAAATGCGTCAATCATATCTTCTTCCAGTACTTCAGGAACTTCGACAACGCCTTTGTTTTCGTCAAGCGTTACGAACGCGATGCCTTCATCATCGTAATCGTAAATGTCTGGTGCAGCCGCTCCGCAAGCGCCGCATGCAATGCATGTATCTTTGTCTACGATTGTGTACTTTGCCATGAATAAAACCTCCCAGATTGTTCTTGGTGGAACAAATGGATCAATCTTTATATTTAATCAATTTAACACCTATTCCTCTTACTTATTGTAATGATGTTGATGCCACATTTCAACAGAAAAATGATTGAGAATGCTTATCACATAAGGGGTTATCTACATAACATCCCCCCTAATGATGACTTTAAACGTCGATTTCTGTTTAAAATCTGTTAAAATAAAAAGAACAAACCAGCGATTTTTGTCAGGAAGAATGTGGGTGGATAGGTTGTCATTAAATTACTTTGATATCATGGTTCTCGATTGCCTTTCTAAAATAAACGGGGAACGGACAGGAAGTGCCGTTTTTCACTTATTCAAAGGAAAAAGATCGTCACAAACCATTCAAGATGCTGGCTTATTTCAGACTGCAAGATATTTTGGAATGGCTCCGCAATGTTCAAGAAGCGACATTTCAGCCTCACTTCGCAAGCTTGAACAGCAGTCATTTCTGGAACCGATGTCAGAAACAGATACATACAGAGTGACTATTAGAGGCGAAAGCATGTTGAGGCAGGCGCTGAGTGAACGGCCTTGGCCAGCCCATTGCCACGGCGCTTATTTTCAGCAGGCCGCAAGCGTGCTTTGGAAAAGACTTTCCCTTCTCGTACAGGTATTGTCAAATAAGCAGCACAGCAGCAGACAGTATATTCCCGTCACAAAAGATTATAAGACGCTTCACTGGGTCAAGCGATACATGCACAAGCAAAAGGATCATGAAAAACTGGCAAGAGGCTTGCAGGATATGCTGGAGAATCATTTGCAAAAGCTTGACGAGAAAGCAGCTCTTATCTTTGTCTACTCATTAACTTCATATAATAGGATCGGTTATACGAGCAGGCAGCTTGCTGACAATCTGAAAGAAGACGAGTGGTACGTTTATGTCTTGTTTTGGGCTGCGGTACATTATTTTATTCATTCCTTGCCGCAATGTGAAGATTCTATATTAAAGGATCTTCTTTCTGATGTGCATTTGGAGAACGCACTGACTGAGTCTACGAGAAAAACATGGCAGATGGTCAGACAAGGGATTCCGATTCAGCGAATTGCTGAAATCAGAAAGCTGAAAACCGCCACAATTGAAGACCATATCGTCGAAATTTCTCTTCATGAGCCGGCTTTTGTGATTGATGGATATATTTCGGCTGAAGATCAGCTCCAAATTGCTGAGTTCGCCAAACGCATGCGGACAAACAAGATCAAACAAATTCGAGAAGGCCTAGAGCAGCGGTTCAGCTACTTTCAAATCAGGCTGGCATTGGCAAAGCAGGTGAAACAGTATGACTAAATTACAGCAAGCGTTATATCAGTTTTTTGGTTTTCATTCCTTTAAAAAAGGGCAGGAGGACATCATCAGAAGCGTACTCAGCGGAAAGGATACCATTGCAATGCTTCCGACAGGGGGAGGAAAGTCTCTTTGCTACCAGTTGCCCGGTTATATGCTTGACGGTATGATATTAATCGTTTCTCCTTTGCTTTCTTTAATGGAGGACCAGGTGCAGCAGCTGAAAGCGCGGGGAGAAAAACGAGCTGCCGCATTGAATAGCATGCTCGGCAGGCAGGAAAGACATTTCGTTTTGGAGCATATCCACCGCTACAAATTTTTGTATCTGTCGCCCGAAGCATTGCAGTCGTCATATGTCCTGGAAAAATTAAAGAGCGTTCCGATCAGTCTTTTTGTTATTGATGAAGCGCATTGTATATCGGAATGGGGACATGATTTTAGGCCTGATTATTCAAAGCTTGGACAGCTGAGAAAAAAACTAGGGCATCCGCCGGTGCTTGCTCTGACGGCTACGGCGACGAAGGATACGCTGCATGATGTCATGAATTTGCTTGATCTGCAGCATGCCGAACAGCATCTTAACTCAGTTAACCGGCCGAATATTGCGCTCAAAGTTGAAAATACCGCGGATACTGCCGAAAAAATAGATAGGGTCATTCAGCTGGTTGAAAACCTGCAAGGACCGGGAATTGTCTATTGTCCGACAAGGAAATGGGCAGAGGAATTAGCGGAGGAAATTAAAAATAAAACAAGCAGCAGGGTTGATTATTACCATGGCGGCATGGATTCTGGTGACAGAATGTTAATTCAGCAGCAATTTATCAATAATCAGCTTGATGTCATTTGCTGTACAAATGCGTTCGGCATGGGTGTTGATAAATCTGATATCAAATATGTCATCCATTTTTATCTCCCGCAGACGGCTGAAGCTTTTATGCAGGAAATCGGCAGAGCAGGGCGTGACGGAAAACCGAGTGTCAGCATTTTGCTCAGAGCGCCTGGAGATTTCGAATTGCAGGAGCAGATTATCCAAATGGAGAGCCTTGCGGATGGAGAAATTGCCAATGTTATTCGCGTGCTGGAAGAAACGGAAGAACGGGACGAAAGAAAACTGCGCGAATTATTCATGCAATATGGTATCACAGAGACGCAGTCGCGAATGATCATCCATCTCTTTATGCAGGGGAAAACATCAATTGAACTGATCAAGCGGGAAATCACGTATCGCATGGAGCTGAAACTTGAAAAAATGCGTCACGTGGCAGCTTTACTTCATCGCGATGGCTGTTTAAGACAATCGCTGTTAGCCTATTTTGATGAAACATACGAGCCCGATAAAGGAAGCATGCCATGCTGTTCACATTGCGGTTTTGATCTTTCGCTGTATGAACAAAAAGAGGAGCGCGTCCAAAAAGCGCCATTAGACGGCTGGAGATCGGAATTGCACCGTATATTCAGTCTAGAGACTGTAGGTGAGCCGAACTGAAACAGCAAAAGGATTTGATCCAGCATCTGTCTGACCGTGATATACTGAAGCAGCTATACATGACACAGCTTCTGATCATCATGGTGTCCGCTGCTGCCGTTTTGTTCTTTTTTCAGGATATAAGTGATTTTTTCAGCCTCTGGCATATTAGAGATACAAGAATCATTTGGTATGGTGTTTCTTTGGCGGTTATTGTCATTTTAGCCGACATGGCAATCATGAAATGGTGTCCGCCTCATTTATATGATGACGGCGGAATCAATAAAAAGTTATTCAGTAAAAGGCCAATCCCTCATATTATATTTTTAACGCTTCTGATTTCTTTTGCTGAAGAAATGTTATTCAGGGGAGTGCTGCAGACCCATATTGGTTTATGGGCGGCCAGTCTTGTATTTGCTGTTCTTCATTTTCGGTATTTGACAAAATGGCTGCTATTTATCATGGTGACGGCAATCAGCTTTTTGCTTGGACTGATTTATGAATGGACCGGCAATCTATTTGTTCCGGTAACGGCGCATTTTATTATTGATGCCGTGTTTGCCTGTCAGATTCGTTTTGAACATGTTAGGAGGGATACACATGACGAACATGTCTAGAGTAGAGAGAAGAAAAGCCCAGAATCTTTATGAAGACCATAAAACCTCATTGGCGGACGACCTTTTCGAAGATGATGAAGAAAGCCTTCCGACAAGACAATCTGTAAAAAATCAAAGAGAGAAGAAAAAAAAGCAAGGCAAAACAAGAACGCCGTTATTTACCACTCTCACAGTACTGTTTGTATTTGTGCCGGTTATCGTCTTTGTCACCTTATTTTATCTAATGAAAAGCCATCCGGAAAATCCCGATGATTATGAAGATGTTTTTATAAACAGCAGCCAGAGTAAATACGAGGTGGTCCAAAAACCAGAGGCCAAAAAAGAAACGGCAGAGACAGTTCTGCGCGAAGAGTCAAAAAAAAAATCTGAAGGCAAAAAGACAGAGAAACAAACAGAAGCAACAACTGATAAGAAGCAGCCTGCTGGAGCGGAAAAAGAGGACACAGCAAACAAACAGGAAGCAAAAAGCGCGGCTGCTTCCCCTTCCCCGGAAAAAACAGTCCAAAAAGAGCAGGAACAGGTACAGCAGCAGTCTGAACCAGTTCAAGATACGGAGGCGAAACGTATCGTTCAGCACACCGTTCAAAAGAAAGAAACGCTGTACCGCATTTCCATGAAATATTATAAAAGCAGATCAGGAGAAGAAAAGATCCGTGCCTATAACCATTTGAACGGAAATGACGTTTATACCGGGCAAATTTTGGACATCCCTTTGACTTATTAGCGGGCATCTTTTTGATCGCAGGCTCATATATTGTAGCAATGAAAAGGGACAAGGTGTGAAGCGTATGGAATCCTTATGGAACCAGCTGGACCGATTTACGGACGCGCCGACCAAACAGATGCTACAGGCGTTGGTGAAACGAAAACAAAAATACGAAAACTATGCTGCGCAATGCCGCAGGTGGCGGTGGACCTCACTCATTTGCCTGGGCTTATTATGTCTTTTAATGATGATCAAAAGTCCGGCGCCTCAGCTCATTCTTCAAGAAATGCTCAGCCATACCTTTTATTTATTTTGGATGATGGCAACTGCTTTTGCATACTGCACTTCATATTATTTTAAGAAAAAAGAAGAAAAAGCCGAGGGTGATTTCCATAAACTGAGATGTGAAATTATTCAGAAAAGCACTGATCTTTGGCCGCAGCCTGATAAATGGAAGGCGAGAGAATCTGTTTTTCAATTGATGAAGCACCAATACGATATTAATCTATATTTTGAAAGTAAATAAAATGGGGCGTTTTCTCAAACGATAGAAACGTCTTTTTTTTATTGTCCGTCTTATTGATAAGTTCTAAAAGAATGGAGAGTTTTTAATGAAGCGATCAATGAAAATTGCCGGTGCATTGGCTATTGCAGCAGCGGCAATGACGGCAAAAATGTATTCAGTGGCAAAAGGCAATCACCTAAAAATCCATACATTTACGTTATCAAAAATGAAGGGGAAGCCGCCTCTTACGATCTTTTTTATATCTGACATTCATAAACGTATTGTTGATCACGGTCTTTTAGAGGAAGCGCAGGGCCATCAGCCGGATCTGGTTATAATCGGGGGTGATTTAGCTGAGGGCGGGGTGTCCTGCTCGAGAATTGAGGAAAACGTCAGAAGGCTTGCGGGTTTGGGAGTCCCTGTCATGTTTGTCTGGGGAAACAATGATTATGAAATCAGTCAGCGGAAACTGTATGCTATATTTAAAACGCACCGTATTATTACGCTGCGAAATGAATCGGTTCCTTTTGCGTATAACGGACATACCATCACCATAGCCGGAGTGGATGACATCAGGATGGAGATGGATGATTATGAAGAAGCGATTAAAGAAATTGACGGGAACCAGGTGAACGTTCTGGTTTGCCATAATCCTGAGATCCATCAACAAATCAATGAAACTGACGGTATTGATGTGATATTCAGCGGGCATACCCATGGCGGGCAGATTCGATTTGGGAAATTTGGCCCTTATGAGCTTGGTACAACCGGTTTTGTTAAAAATGCTGCGTACCTCATCAGCAATGGGTACGGCACAACAAAAGTGCCCCTTCGTTTAGGGGCGGAGCCTGAGGCACACATCGTGACACTTGCAGCACCTGAATGACTTCCCTAAAGAGTGTGTCAATAAAAAACTGCATTGTGCTTGTCTTACTAGTGAACTCAGTGTAAACTGATAACAATTAAGAACCTATGACTCATCATCTCATATAATGTGTTATATGATTTGTGTGCAAGTAGAGGCAGGAGGGAACGTTATGCGGCTTGAGCGTCTGAATTATAATAAGATCAAAATCTTCTTGACCCTCGATGATTTAACTGATCGTGGATTAACAAAAGAAGACCTCTGGAAGGACTCATTTAAAGTCCACCAGTTATTTAAAGATATGATGAATGAAGCAAATACAGAGCTCGGCTTTGAAGCGAATGGACCGATTGCAGTGGAAGTGTATTCTCTCCAAGCACAAGGGATGGTTGTGATCGTAACAAAGAACCAAGAAGCGGATTCAGAAGAAGATGAGTATGATGATGATTACATCGAAATGCAAGTCAAGCTTGACGAAAGCGCGGACATCATATATCAATTCCATTCCTTTGAAGATATCATTCAGCTTTCTGAAAGCTTACAGCGGATCGGTATTACAGGAGGAACTGTCTACCACTATGAAGGACAGTACTTTCTGAGCCTTGAAGACTTGGGATCACAGACTGCCGAGGGTGTTGTGGCGGTCTTGGCTGAATACGGCAGTCCGACAACATTAACGATTTATCGCTTACAAGAGTATGGTAAGCTCATTATGGACGGAAATGCTGTAGAGACAATCCAAACTCATTTTTCATAAGAATGGGAGAAAAACTGCTGTTTTTTACAGCGGTTTTTTTTGTTAAAAAACATGGAAAAACATAACGTTTATCCTATGCATAGATCATATGAAGGTGTATACTATTCTCTGAAAGGGAGCATGTGAGAAACAGAAGATTCTAGGAGGTTAACTCAAATGGCAGCCGATCGAAACACCGGTCATACAGAAGAGGACAAACTTGATGTATTAAAATCAACCCAAACCGTAATACATAAGGCTCTGGAAAAATTGGGATATCCTGAAGAAGTATACGAACTGTTAAAAGAGCCGATGAGATTATTAACGGTAAAAATACCAGTTCGTATGGACGACGGTTCAGTCAAGATTTTTACGGGTTATCGTGCCCAGCACAATGACTCTGTCGGTCCGACAAAAGGCGGGATACGTTTTCACCCGAACGTAACTGAAAAAGAGGTGAAGGCACTTTCCATTTGGATGAGTTTAAAATGCGGTATCATTGATCTTCCATATGGCGGTGGTAAAGGCGGAATTGTTTGTGATCCAAGGGATATGTCGTTTAGAGAGCTGGAGCGTCTAAGCAGGGGTTATGTCAGAGCTATCAGCCAAATTGTCGGTCCGACGAAAGACGTGCCGGCACCGGATGTATTTACAAACTCACAAATCATGGCTTGGATGATGGATGAGTATTCAAGAATTGATGAATTTAATTCGCCTGGGTTCATTACAGGCAAACCGCTTGTGCTTGGCGGATCTCACGGGAGAGAATCAGCGACAGCAAAAGGTGTAACCATCTGCATAAAAGAAGCGGCGAAGAAAAAAGGCATCGATATTAAAGGTGCGCGAGTTGTCGTTCAAGGCTTCGGAAACGCCGGAAGCTATTTGGCAAAATTTATGCATGATGCAGGGGCAAAGGTTGTCGGCATATCCGATGCATACGGCGGACTGTATGACCCTGAAGGCCTGGATATTGATTATTTACTCGACCGCCGCGACAGTTTTGGCACAGTGACAAAGCTTTTCAACGATACCATTACGAACCAAGAGCTGCTGGAACTGGATTGTGATATTTTAGTTCCTGCCGCGATTGAAAACCAAATTACAGAAGAAAATGCCCATAACATTCAGGCGAAAATCGTTGTTGAAGCAGCAAACGGCCCAACTACGCTTGAAGGAACAAAAATTCTTTCAGACCGTGACATTCTGCTTGTTCCGGATGTACTGGCAAGCGCGGGAGGCGTAACGGTTTCTTATTTTGAATGGGTTCAGAATAACCAAGGCTTCTACTGGGGCGAGGAAGAAGTAGAAGAGAAATTAGAAAAAATGATGGTAAAATCATTCAACAATATTTATGAAATGGCCAACAACCGAAGAATCGACATGAGACTTGCCGCTTATATGGTAGGCGTGCGTAAAATGGCGGAGGCTTCGCGCTTTAGAGGCTGGATATAAGTTGATGATTTGCATAAAAAATAAAAATCTCCTATGATAAAATAGGAGATTTTTTTATTTGGAAATAGAAAAATGTGAATCGAATGCCAATCGCAGGAGTTGACGGAAATGATTGAAGAAAAAGCAATAATTATTGGCGGAGGTCCTTGCGGGTTATCTGCGGCCATTCACCTAAAACAAATTGGCATTGATGCCCTCGTCATTGAAAAAGGCAATGTCGTTAACAGTATTTACAATTATCCGACGCATCAAACCTTTTTCAGCTCAAGTGAAAAGCTTGAAATCGGTGACGTGGCATTTATTACCGAAAACAGAAAGCCTGTCAGAATTCAGGCTTTGTCGTACTACAGGGAAGTCGTGAAGCGGAAAAAGATCCGTGTGAATGCATTTGAAATGGTGCAAAAAGTGACAAAAGCAGAAAACAATTCATTTGTTATCGAAACGTCAAAAGAGACGTATTCAACACCATACTGCATTATTGCCACAGGCTATTATGATCATCCAAACTATATGAACGTACCCGGTGAGGATTTGCCGAAAGTATTCCATTATTTTAAGGAAGGACATCCGTATTTCGATAAAGACGTCGTCGTTATCGGCGGGAAAAATTCAAGTGTAGATGCTGCGCTTGAACTCGTAAAATCAGGAGCGCGTGTCACCGTTTTATACAGGGGCAATGAATATTCTTCTAGCATTAAGCCATGGATTCTGCCAGAATTCGAATCTTTAGTAAGAAACGGTACAATCCGAATGGAATTTGGCGCTTGTGTAGAAAAAATCACTGAAGATAAAGTCGTTTTCCGCTCCAGCCAGCAGGAACTGATTACCATTAAAAACGACTTTGTATTTGCCATGACGGGTTATCACCCTGATCATCAATTTTTGAAAAAAATCGGTGTGAAAATCGATGAGGAATCAGGACGTCCTTTTTTTAATGAAGAAACGATGGAAACCAATGTGGAAGGCGTATTTATTGCAGGGGTCATCGCTGCCGGAAACAATGCAAATGAAATATTTATTGAAAACGGAAGATTTCACGGCGGCCACATCGCAAATGAAATCGCAAAAAGAGAAGATAAGTGAAAAGAGGAGAGCATATGAAGGATTCGTATGCTCTTTTTGTTTTTTTAAGGGCAGACAGATGTAAATTCATACACAACATGGTAGGATAGACATAGGAATATAAAGGAAAGAGGTTGCCTGATGTTTGCAATCATCTCTGCAGGAATTGCTCCCGGCATCGCGCTGTTAAGTTATTTTTATTTAAAAGATCAGTATGATAATGAACCTGTACATATGGTGCTTCGGTCATTTTTTCTTGGGGTTGTTCTTGTATTTCCCACCATGTTTATCCAGTATGTGCTTGAAAAAGAGAATGTGGGAGGCGGAAGCTTTTTTGTTTCTTTTTTGTCTTCTGGCTTTTTGGAGGAATCATTAAAATGGTTTATTTTAATGATCAGTGTTTACCCGCACGCCCACTTTGATGAACATTATGACGGAATTGTATACGGCGCAAGTGTATCGCTCGGTTTTGCGACACTCGAAAATATTCTTTATTTAATCGGTCATGGCGTGGAGCATGCGTTTGTCAGAGCGCTGCTGCCCGTTTCATGCCATGCCTTAATTGGAGTGATTATGGGGTTTTACCTAGGGAAAGCGCGTTTTTCCGCTGAAAAAGCACGTGTAAAATGGCTTTTCCTTTCGTTGGCCGTACCTTCACTTTTACATGGGTCGTATGACTTTATCCTGACAGCCCTCAGTAATTGGATCTATTACATGTTTCCATTTATGTTATTTTTATGGTGGTTTGGTTTGCGGAAAGCAAAAAAAGCCCGTTCCGTCAATATGATGCAGATATAGAAGAGCCGCACAGCGATAGTGCGGCTTTTTGATTTGCTGAAATTTTTAAGCTGTGAGGGATAAGAAGGAAAGAGTGTATAAAAATAACCTCGTTACAGAAAATACGATTACACTCAAAAATTTGCTGTAGGAGGCTTGAAAAGATGAAGTCCAAAGGATCGATTATGGCATGTCTCATCTTATTTTCCTTTATAATTACGACGTTTATCAATACTGAAACAATTTCAGCCTTTTCTAATCAAGTCATTCAAAGAGGGGCAACAGGGGACGATGTGATCGAGCTGCAGGCGCGTCTTCAATATAACGGATATTATAATGGGAAAATTGACGGGGTTTATGGATGGGGGACATACTGGGCAGTACGGAACTTTCAGGATCAATTCGGCTTAAAAGAGGTAGACGGTCTGGTCGGAGCCCAAACCAAACAGACCTTGATATCTAAGTCTAAATATTACCGTGAATATGTCATGGAGCAGCTCCAAAAAGGAAATAAATTCACGCATTACGGAAAAATACCGCTGAAATACCAAACGAAACCGTCAAAAACAGCGACTCAAAAAGCAAGGCAGCAAGCAGAGACGCGCCAGAAACAGCCTGCTGAAAAAATAACACAGCAGCCGCAAGCGAATAAACAGCAAAACAATAACACGCCTGCAAAAACCAGAAAACAGGATGCGGTTGCAGCTAACATGCCGGGCGGTTTTTCCAATAATGATATTCGGCTGCTTTCTCAAGCGGTTTACGGGGAAGCGCGTGGCGAGCCGTACGAGGGACAGGTTGCTATTGCAGCAGTTATCTTGAACCGTTTAAACAGTCCGTTATTTCCAAATTCAATAGCAGGTGTTATTTTTGAACCGCTTGCCTTTACAGCGGTGGCTGACGGACAAATTTATATGCAGCCGAACGAAACAGCAAGAGAAGCAGTATTAGACGCCATTAATGGCTGGGACCCTTCCGAGGAAGCGCTGTATTACTTTAATCCGGATACAGCTACCAGCGCGTGGATTTGGGGGCGCCCGCAGATTAAGAGAATCGGTAAACACATTTTCTGTGAGTAGCAGGACATAAGAAAGCATAAAAATGAGGTGTGATAAATGATCAGAGCTATTTTAATCGCAGTGCTCGGTATTGCAATTGTCGGTACTAGTTACTGGGGATACAAAGAGCACCAGGAAAAAGACGCTGTCCTTCTTCATGCTGAAAATAACTATCAGCGGGCGTTTCATGAGCTCACCTATCAGGTAGACCAGCTGCATGATAAAATTGGTGCAACGCTTGCCATGAACAGCAAAAAATCACTGTCCCCCGCATTGATAGATGTTTGGAGAATTACATCAGAAGCCCATAACAGTGTCAGTCAGCTGCCGCTTACATTAATGCCGTTTAACAAAACGGAAGAGCTGTTATCCAAGATCGGTGATTTCAGCTATAAAACGTCAATCAGAGATTTGGATCAAAAACCGCTCGACGAAAAAGAGTATACTTCGTTAAATAAGCTTTATCAGCAATCAGAAGATATACAAAATGAACTGCGCCACGTTCAGCACCTTGTCATGAGCAAGAACTTGCGCTGGATGGATGTAGAGATGGCGCTGGCCTCTGATGAAAAACAGAGTGATAACACGATCATCAACAGCTTTAAAACGGTTGAAAAAAATGTCGGATCCTTCGCCTCAGGAACAGATCTTGGGCCAAGTTTCACCAGCACCAAAAAAGAGGAGAAGGGTTTTGCCCATCTGAAGGGAAAAGAAATTTCTGCACAGGAAGCCAAACAAATTGCCCAACGCTTTGCACCTGATGACAATTATGCAATCAAAGTGATAAAGAGCGGAAAAAAAACAAACCGTGACGTCTACAGTATCAGTATGAAAGATCCTGATCATAAAGCAGCGATATATATGGATATTACAAAAAAAGGCGGACACCCGGTTTATTTAATCCAAAACAGAGAAGTGAAAGATCAGAAAATCAGCTTGAATGACGGATCGAATCGAGCCCTTGCTTTTCTAAAGAAAAACGGATATGAAACAAAAGATCTGGAAATCGATGAAAGTGCGCAATACGATAAAATCGGTGTATTCTCATATGTTCCAATAGAAAATAATGTCCGGATGTATCCAGAAGCCATCCGTATGAAAGTTGCCTTGGATGACGGCGAGGTTGTCGGCTTTTCAGCACGAGATTTCTTAACATCCCACAGAAAAAGAGACATACCAAAGCCGGCTATCTCTGAACAAGATGCGAAAGCAAAATTAAACAAAAGTGTAGAAGTGAGAGAAACAAGGCTTGCTGTGATCACAAATGAATTAGGACAGGAAGTATTATGCTATGAAATGCTTGGTACGATTGAAAATGATACATTCAGAATGTATATAAATGCTAATGACGGAACGGAAGAGAAAGTTGAAAAACTAAAAAATGCTGAACCTATATATAAAGACCTATAAAAACTAGGAGGAAAGGACTAAAAGTCTTTTCCTTTTTTTCATTACATGATTTAATAAAAAAGTGAGTATATTGAATGCGAAAGAGTGAAGTCAATGATAGAGATTGGGGAAACTGTACACTTAGAATACATAGAAGAAAATGATTTAAAAATAGCAAAGAGCAAAGCCGTGAGTATAGAAAACGGAGAGCTCCTGATCGCATATCCGGTTGATGTAAACACAGGAAGAACCGTGATTTTACATCATGATACTGAAGTAACGATAGAGTTTGTCGGTAAAGACGAAGTGCCTTACCGCTTCTCAAGCCGAATTAAGGGAAAAGTGAAGGATAAGCTTCAAATGATCTGCCTTGAAGTGCCTCCTCGTGAAAAAATGAAGCGAATTCAGCGCCGGCAATATGTAAGAACTGACGCGGTATTGGATGTGCTGGTCGAGCCGGCAGATGAAAAAGACGGGTTTCAAACACTTTCGTACAATATCAGCGCCGGCGGTATTGCTTTGATTGTGACAGATGGCTATTCTTTTCAGCACGGGGATACGCTGCGCCTGTTCATCAGCCTTCAGGATGAGGAAAAAACGCATCAAATAGAGGCTGACGCGGTTGTCAGGCGTGTGTTTAATGATTCAAAATCAGGCAAACGTAAAATGACCTTGGAGTATTCGGAGATTTCAGCCGGTGATCAGCAGCTCCTTCTTCAGTATTGCATTCGCAGCCAGTTAAACAAGAGAAGAAAGGGACGATTGGAATAAACATCGGCTAACACTTCCATACTATTTGTGATGGAGGTGGGCCGATGAAGACCTTTGAACGGCTGCTGCTCAAATTATTGTTCATTCAGGCAGTGATTTTAATTGGTATCCAGTTTCTTTTTCACTATCAGCATATTGAACCTTATGTCTCAAAAGTGATTCAATATGAAGGGGTGGATAAAATGGAAGTTAATGATTGGGTAGAAACCTTCAAACATTAATTATTCATGAATTTTTCACCCTTTTTCATAAAGTTCATGATACAATCCATAGAGGAGAAAAGAGCAAGGAGAGGAATTATGGAAAAGAAATTATCGATTGCGATCGACGGCCCGGCTGCTGCGGGGAAAAGCACCGTTGCCAAAATTGTGGCTGAGAAAAAATCGTACATATATATTGATACGGGAGCGATGTATCGGGCCATTACATATGTGGCTTTACAAGAAAAAGTTGATTTGACAGATGAAGCAAAATTGGCTGAGCTGTTAAAGCAAACCGATATTGAGCTGATTACAACAAAAGAAGGACAAAAGGTGCTTGTCAACGGCACAGATGTGACTGAGGACATCAGAAAAGACGAGGTCAGCAATCAAGTCTCAATTGCTGCCAAGCACAGAAGCGTCAGGGAAGAAATGGTGAAACGCCAGCAGCAGCTCGGGGAAAAAGGCGGCGTTGTCATGGACGGACGTGATATCGGAACTCATGTGCTTCCAAATGCCGAAGTGAAGATCTTTCTTTTGGCATCTGTTGAAGAGAGAGCGAAACGCCGTTATGAAGAAAATGTAAAAAAAGGCTACGATGCCAACTACGAAACATTAATTGAGGAAATTGCAAGAAGAGATAAACTCGATTCAGAGCGCGAAGTTTCTCCGCTTCGAAAAGCAGATGACGCGCTTGAAATCGACACGACTTCTCTCTCCATTCAGGAAGTTGCTGAAAAAATCCTTGATGTAGTGGAGCAAAAGTCCCGCTGATACCGGCGGAGGCCACTTTTTTTGAATTTTTCAACAAAGAAAGAATGTTATTGCTTGACAAACCTGTCCTTTTATTAGAAGTTAATACTAATAAAACTTTTTATTGATCATTCAAAATCTTTTTTGGATGATTCTTTAATACATATTCGGCTAAAAGCGGACATGCATGATACGTGTTCAGCTTTCAAACCGTTTTTAATTAAGCTGTGTAGGTTTGGACCAAGGAGGTTATTCAAATGACAGAGGAAATGAATCAAATTGATGTTCAAGTACCAGAGGTTGGAGATGTAGTAAAAGGGATTGTGACAAAGGTAGAGGACAAGCATGTGGATGTTGAAATTATCAATGTCAAACAGTCCGGTATTATTCCAATCAGTGAATTATCAAGTCTTCATGTAGAGAAAGCATCGGATGTCGTAAAAGTAGACGACGAGCTTGACCTGAAAGTAACAAAAGTGGAAGACGATGCTTTGATTTTATCTAAACGTGCTGTTGATGCAGACCGCGCTTGGGAAGACCTTGAGAAAAAATTTGAAACAAAAGAAGTGTTTGAAGCTGAAGTGAAAGATGTCGTAAAAGGCGGTCTAGTCGTTGATATCGGCGTTCGAGGCTTTATTCCGGCATCACTTGTAGAAGCGCATTTTGTAGAAGATTTTACCGACTATAAAGGAAAAACACTGTCTCTGCTCGTAGTAGAGCTTGACCGTGATAAAAACCGCGTCATCCTTTCACACCGTGCGGTTGTTGAAAGTGAGCAGGCGAATAAAAAACAAGACCTTCTTCAGTCTCTAGAAGTTGGAAGTGTGCTCGATGGTAAAGTGCAGCGCCTGACTGACTTTGGCGCGTTTGTTGATATCGGCGGTATCGACGGGCTTGTGCACATTTCACAGCTTTCCCACTCCCACGTTGAAAAGCCGTCTGATGTTGTGGAAGAGGGACAGGAAGTGAAAGTGAAAGTATTATCGGTTGACCGGGATAATGAGCGTATTTCTTTATCTATTAAAGAAACTCTGCCTGGGCCTTGGAGCCAAATTGGCGAGAAAGTCAAGCCGGGTGATGTGCTTGAAGGAAAGGTTCAGCGCCTCGTGAGCTTCGGTGCGTTTGTTGAAATTCTTCCTGGCGTAGAAGGTCTCGTTCATATTTCTCAAATTTCTAATAAACACATCGGCACGCCGCATGAAGTCCTTGAAGAAGGACAGACTGTAAAAGTGAAGGTTCTTGATGTGAATGAAAATGAAGAGCGCATTTCATTAAGCATGCGTGAGCTTGAAGAAGCTCCTAAAGCCGATCAAGAGGATTACCGCCAATATCAGGCGAAGGAAGAAACAAGCACTGGCTTCCAGCTTGGAGATCTGATCGGAGATAAGCTTAATAAACTAAAATAATTGGTGATAAACGTGACTCGAGCAGAACGGAAAAGAGAACACATCAATCATGCCCTGTCTACCGGCCAAAAGCGGGAGACGGGTCTTGATGATATTACGTTTGTTCATGTCAGTCTGCCCGATCTTGCATTAGAACAAGTAGATATTTCCACAAAAATCGGCGAACTTTCAAGCAGTTCGCCGATTTTTATCAATGCAATGACTGGCGGCGGCGGACAACTTACATATGAAATTAATAAGGCGCTTGCTAGAGCAGCTCGTATAGCTGATATTCCTCTCGCTGTCGGCTCACAAATGTCGGCGTTAAAAGACCCGTCTGAACGCTATTCGTATGAAATCGTCCGAAAGGAAAATCCAAATGGGCTGATTTTTGCCAATCTGGGCAGTGAGGCGACAGCTCGTCAGGCGAAGGAAGCTGTCGAAATGATTGAGGCGGATGCGCTTCAGATTCATCTGAATGTGATTCAGGAAATTGTCATGCCCGAAGGCGACAGAAGCTTTAGCGGCGCTCTTTCCCGTATTGAACAGATCTGCAGCGAAGTCAAAGTGCCTGTCATTATAAAAGAAGTAGGCTTCGGAATGAGCAAAGAATCAGCAAGAAAGCTGTATGAAGCTGGTGCGGCAGCTGTTGATATCGGCGGTTACGGAGGGACAAATTTCTCGAAAATAGAAAATCTCAGAAGACAGCGGAAGATCACTTTTTTCAACTCATGGGGGATTTCAACAGCAGCGAGCCTGGCGGAAATCCGCTCTGAGTTTCCCGGTAAAACAACGATTGCGTCCGGCGGCCTTCAAAATGCGCTTGATGTCGCGAAGGCGATAGCTCTTGGGGCTTCCTGTACCGGAATGGCAGGGCACTTCTTAAAAGCGCTGACTGAAAAAGGCGAAGAAGGGCTGCTTGAAGAGATTCAGCTGATTCTAGAGGAATTAAAAATGATTATGACTGTGCTTGGCACCAGTACGATTTCTGATTTGCAAAAGGCTCCTCTTGTCATAAAAGGTGAGACTCATCACTGGCTGACAGAGAGAGGCATTCATACTTCCAATTACAATGTGCGTTGACAGCTGTATAAGAAAAGCCCAAAACGGTGTGAGTTTTGGGCTTTTTGTATTATGATTTACGCTTTTTAAATTTGCCGTTTTGTTCAAGGCTGGTGGCTCCGTCATAGTGAATCGATTGGTCCCGGTCTGATTCCACTCTGCCCGAAGCCTTGAGTTTTTTCTCCTGTCTGTCTTTTCCCATGATCATTCTCCTTTACGTGAAGCGGTTTGTTTAAAAAAAGTGTTTAGACTCCATACTGGGAGTATGGAGGAAGCGATATGGAACAATTTTATTATTATTGGTCAATGTGGTTTTTGTGGGTGCTGACAACCTTTATTCTTGGAAAAACGAAAAGGCGCTTTGCCGTCTCAGTATTTATTTTGACTAATATCATCTTAAGCATACATCACTTTACTTTATATTTTTCTCTGAATGCGGCGTACGTGATGTTTCTCGTTTGCGGGTGCGTCTATGCCGGATATTTAGGGATGTATAAACAATTTCGCTATATCATGGTGCACCTGACGCTTGTTTCCGGGTATGCGTTTGTTTATCTTTTTGCATTATATGATCCGGTTTGGTTCATCATAAAACCTGAGTGGACCGCCGTTGTATTATGTGTGCTGTTGACTGCTTCTGTTGAAAGGGATTTTCAGATGCAGCTTGCCTTATATGTTCTAGGAATGTGCCAAGGCGAATTGGTGTATTCTTTTGTCATTCAACAATTGGCAGGGCATACGGCTGTCGGAGGTTTTCAATGGCTTAACGCGTGCTCTGCGGGAACGATATTGCTGTTTGGCATATCAAAATATGAACAGCTCGCCAGTCAAATTGGCCAGAGAGGTAAAAGATCAAACAAAGGAGCTACTAAAATGTCATGAGTGATTACATCTATCCGATTATTGCGGGGGTCGTAGCAGGAGTCGCCACAAGGCTGTATATGCTGAAAACAGATTATCGTCAGTATCCGACCTATATTCACGGAAAAGTCATTCATATTGCGCTTGGGCTTATTGCGGCAGGGTTAGGGGCAATTATTATGCCTGCGCTATTACAGGAGGAGTTTACGGCCATCACGTTTTTGACACTTGCAGCCACTCAATTCAGAGATGTCAGAAATATGGAGCGGAATACGCTGACACAAATGGATTCGTACGAACTTGTCTCAAGAGGAAGCACTTACATTGAAGGAATCGCCATTGCGTTTGAAAGCAGAAATTATATCGTAATTTTTACTGCTCTTTTGACAACATCGGCGTACGTGTTTTTCTCTATCTGGGCTGCTGTCATCACCGCTGTTGTTTGTTTTTTGTTAGCAATGAAATTTATGTCCGGCAGTGTATTGAAAGATATTGTGGATATTGAGTACATAGAGCCTCACTTCGAAGGGCCGGGTCTGTTTGTAGATAATATTTATATGATGAACATCGGACTTCCGGAGAAACAGGAGCTGATTTTAAAGCATGGCATGGGGTTTATTTTAACTCCTAAAAATTTTAATTCAGCTGCAACCATTGCCAACCTGGGTCAGCGTCAGGCCATTTTATTTGATGTCTCCAATGTGCTGGGGGTGTATCGGGACTCAGGAGAGCCGTCCCTGACGCCAATCGCGAAAAGGGATCTTAATGACGGAAGAGTGGGCGTTTTTGTCCTGCCGCAAATTCATCACCCGGAAACAGCTGTTCAGATTATCAGTAATGTTCCGACCTTGGAAAACGCAATCAGAATGCCTACGGAATTTATCAAAAAACAGGATAAGGTGATAGGATGAGTGAATCGCTGACGAAAGTGATTTTGTCTGTTATCACGACAAACCGGAACCGTGCTTCAGGAGGGACACCCATCTTTTTTTGTAATGACCAAAAAGAGATGGAGCTTTTCGCTAAAAACCTTGAGGCGATCCTTGACGGAATTGCCCATAGAATTGGGGAAGATGTCTATTTGATCGTGAAACATTTTTAAGAATAGTTGTGATCCCAGTAAAAACTGATATAATAAATGAGTTAAGCCCTTCCTCTGAAGGGTTTCTTTTCATAAAAGTGAATGAGATGATTTAAATAACCGGTTGAGAATTTATGTAAAAATGAAAGCGGCTGGATCGAAAGGAAGGGTACTATGGGTAAACCTGTCGTAGCCATTGTCGGGAGACCGAATGTAGGAAAATCCACAATCTTTAACCGGATTGCGGGTGAAAGAATTTCAATAGTAGAAGATACCCCTGGTGTGACAAGGGATCGGATATACAGCTCGGCTGAATGGCTGAATTATGATTTTAATTTGATTGATACGGGCGGTATTGATATCGGTGATGAGCCGTTTCTAACACAGATACGCGAGCAGGCCGAAATCGCCATGGATGAAGCGGATGTCATTATTTTTATGGTGAATGGCCGTGAAGGTGTGACTGCTGCTGATGAAGAAGTAGCGAAAATTTTGTACCGCACGAAAAAGCCTGTTGTTTTAGCGGTAAATAAACTGGATAACACAGAAATGAGAGCGAATATTTATGATTTTTATTCGCTGGGCTTTGGTGAACCGTATCCGGTTTCAGGAACACACGGGCTGGGACTCGGAGATTTACTGGATGCCGCAGCGGAGCATTTTAAAAATATCCCTGAAACAAAATACGATGATGAAGTCGTTCAATTTTGCCTGATCGGACGCCCGAATGTAGGAAAGTCTTCTCTGGTAAACGCGATACTTGGCGAAGATCGTGTCATTGTGAGTAATGTGGCGGGAACAACAAGAGATGCCGTTGATACAACTTTTACTTATAACCAGCAGGATTTTGTCATTGTAGACACTGCCGGCATGAGAAAAAAAGGTAAAGTGTATGAAACGACTGAAAAGTACAGCGTGCTGCGGGCGCTGAAAGCCATTGACCGCTCTGAAGTTGTTGCGGTGGTGCTTGACGGCGAGGAAGGCATTATCGAACAGGACAAGCGAATCGCGGGTTATGCACATGAAGCAGGCAAGGCTGTCGTGATTGTAGTGAATAAATGGGATGCTGTTGACAAAGATGAAAGCACGATGAAAGAATTTGAACAAAATATCCGCGACCATTTTCAATTTCTTGACTATGCACCGATTCTGTTCATGTCAGCATTAACGACAAAACGGATTCATACGCTCATGCCTGCAATCATTAAAGCAAGTGAAAATCACTCACTTCGTGTCCAGACGAATGTTTTAAATGACATCATTATGGATGCTGTGGCAATGAATCCGACACCGACTCATAACGGGTCGCGCTTGAAAATTTATTATGCGACTCAAGTTGCGGTGAAGCCGCCGAGTTTTGTTGTGTTTGTAAACGATCCGGAACTGATGCATTTTTCATACGAACGATTTTTAGAAAACCGAATCAGGGACGCGTTCGGTTTTGAGGGGACACCAATCAAAATATTTGCAAGAGCTAGAAAATAAAAAGGTGTGAAGCAAATATGAAAAGAGTCACAATGCTTGGAGCCGGAAGCTGGGGAACGGCACTGGCTTTAGTATTAGCCGATAACAACCATGATGTGAGAATGTGGGGGCATCGTGCGGAGCTGATCCAACAAATAAATGATCTGCACGAAAATAAGGATTATTTGCCTGATGTCAAGCTCCCTGAATCGATTCGAGCAACAACGGAAATCGGGGAGGCTGTGTCAGACGCAGATTTCATCATAGTTGCTGTTCCGACCAAAGCGATTCGGGAAGTGTTGAGACAGGCAGTGCCTTTTATGACGAAAAAAGCAGTTTTTGTTCATGTGAGTAAGGGGATAGAGCCGGATTCGCTCCTGCGTATTTCTGAAATTATGGAATTTGAGCTCCCGAGTGATGTCAGAAAGGACATTGTCGTGCTCTCCGGGCCGAGCCATGCTGAAGAAGTAGGACTCCGGCATCCGACAACCGTCACTTCCTCTTCAAAGAGCATGCAGGCGGCAGAAGAGGTGCAGGATCTGTTTATAAACCACAATTTTCGGGTGTACACAAATCCTGACGTTATCGGTGTAGAAATCGGAGGCGCTCTGAAAAATATTATCGCCCTTGCTGCTGGCATCACAGACGGCTTAGGATACGGCGATAATGCCAAAGCTGCTTTGATTACGCGGGGTCTTGCTGAAATTGCGAGACTCGGCACAAAAATGGGCGGGAATCCGCTAACGTTTTCCGGATTGACAGGTGTCGGAGACCTGATTGTTACGTGCACAAGTGTTCACTCCAGAAACTGGCGTGCCGGCAATTTACTCGGAAAAGGGTACAAGCTTGAGGACGTTCTCGAAGAAATGGGAATGGTCGTTGAGGGAGTGCGCACGACAAAAGCGGCTTACCAGCTTTCAGAAAAATATCAGGTGCAAATGCCGATTACAGAAGCCCTTCATCAAGTTCTGTTTAATGGACAAAAGGTAGAAACCGCTGTTGAATCCTTAATGGCGAGAGGGAAAACCCACGAGATGGAGGACTTGGTGAATACATTTGATAACCAAGTTAAATAAAAGTGTCAACGGAATAGAAATCCGCATATTCTAATTGCACGAAAGCCCGAAACACAGAAGAATACCCAGGCCTTGGGATCTCCTGAAACATTTTGCCGATTTAGGCAAGAGAGGATGCATCTGTATGCAAAGTCGCATACTATAGCATCGAAGTCCAAGAGAGTGTTTCTTAAACGTAGGTGAATATAGTCAATTTGACTGAAGCAAAGTCCCCCTCTTTGCTTCAGTTTTTTTATTCTATCAAAGGATGGAAAATCTGGTTGATCTTTTCAAGCGCTGTATATTAAAATAAAATGTAACGCTTACAAAACAAATGTCGGAGGGGGCGCGGGTCATTTGAGTCTGGCATTGATCAAAATGTGGTTTGCCCTTGGTTCCATGGGGCTGATGTTTCTGGCCGTAGCATGCATCTATTTAAGCCGTTTTAAATGCCGAAACCGTTTTCTGAAGATTGCGGTTTCATCGTTTGCTTACATGTGTGTATTGATTTCAGGAATTATTGTATTTGTGGTGGTATTCAGCGGCCCTGTTAATGAATAAAGCTGTAAAAGGAAGTGCTGTATGGGTAAACTGAAGTGCGCTATGATTTTTGTAGCAGTGATTTTCTTATCTGGATGTTTATATCCACATGAGCGGAAAAGCAGTGTACAAGCCACTCCGTATCAGGACCAATTAAAGCTGGTTCAATCAGCCGTTGATGAATTTCAAAAGGCAAACGGAGGACTGCTTCCGATTCAAACAAAAGATATGTCAACACCGCTTTATCAAAAATATCCGATAGATTTTAACCGTTTAGCGCCGAGATATATGGCTGAACCTCCAAGCACGGCATATGAAAGCGGCGGAGACTATCAATACGTGCTTGTCGATGTAGAGAATAATCCGACTGTTAAACTGATTGATGTAAAGATGGCAGAAAAAATACGTGATATCAAATTACGCGTTCAAATGTACCGCCAAGAACATAAATATCCGCCATATCAGGATGTATTAGCGCGTGACTTGTTTACGCTTGATGGGAAAAAACTAGGGGAGGCTGACTCTCTTTCAGTCACAAGCCCAATCTCAGGAAACTCCCTGCCGCTTATGATTGACGGAGACGGAGAAATTTATGCCGACTATAGGACAGAGCTCGTTTCCTGTCTCAAAAAAAGCAAAAAAACTTTTAAACCCGGCACGGAAATACAGGGCATAATATGGGAAGAGACGCCTTTCGTCCCCGCATTTTCAGTGAAATATACCGTTAATGACAAACAAGAACCTGTTTTTTTAGAAAATGATATAAAAAAGGAATGAACCTTTCTCCCTTGCATACAAATAGGGAGAAAGGTTTTTTTATACTTTAATAGATTAAGGATAGAAAATTTTCTAAAGATGTCATATTGAAATAGGACAACGTCATACACATATAGTGTCCTGTGTTTGATTGAAAAAGGTTAATAAAATTGATAAGGATAGGAAGTCCGGGAGGGGATCACTTGGAAAAGGTCGATATTTTCAAGGATATCGCTGAACGAACAGGAGGCGATATATACTTAGGAGTCGTTGGTGCTGTCCGTACAGGGAAATCTACGTTTATTAAGAAATTTATGGAGCTTGTGGTGCTCCCGAATATCAGTAATGAAGCAGACCGGGCACGTGCGCAGGATGAACTGCCACAAAGCGCAGCCGGAAAAACGATTATGACTACAGAGCCTAAATTTGTTCCGAATCAGGCGATGTCTGTTCATGTATCAGACGGACTCGATGTCAATATAAGATTAGTAGATTGTGTAGGCTACACAGTGCCGGGTGCAAAAGGATACGAGGATGAAAACGGCCCGCGGATGATTAATACACCTTGGTACGAAGAACCGATCCCATTTCATGAGGCTGCTGAAATCGGAACGCGGAAGGTGATTCAAGAACATTCGACCATCGGAGTGGTTATTACGACAGACGGCACGATTGGTGATATCGCCAGAAGTGACTATATAGAGGCAGAAGAAAGAGTCATTGAAGAGCTGAAAGAAGTCGGAAAACCCTTTATTATGGTCATTAACTCAGTAAAACCTTATCACCCGGAGACAGAGGCGATGCGCCAGGATTTAAGCGAGAAATACGATATCCCTGTTTTGGCAATGAGCGTAGAAAGTATGCGGGAAAACGATGTACTGAATGTTCTCAGAGAGGCTCTTTATGAGTTTCCTGTGCTTGAAGTAAATGTAAATCTTCCAAGCTGGGTCATGGTGCTGAAAGAAAACCATTGGCTGCGCGAGAGCTATCAGGAATCAGTGAAGGAAACTGTTAAGGATATTAAACGCCTCCGTGATGTCGACAGGGTTGTCGGTCAATTCAGTGAGTTTGAGTTTATTGAAAGTGCCGGATTAGCCGGGATTGAGCTCGGCCAAGGGGTTGCAGAAATTGATTTGTATGCGCCCGACCATTTATATGATCAAATCCTAAAAGAAGTGGTAGGCGTTGAAATCAGGGGCAGAGACCACCTACTAGAGCTGATGCAGGATTTTGCCCATGCGAAAACGGAATATGACCAGGTGTCCGACGCTTTAAAAATGGTCAAACAGACGGGATACGGCATTGCAGCGCCTGCTTTAACTGACATGAGTCTGGATGAGCCGGAAATTATACGGCAAGGCTCCAGATTCGGCGTAAGATTGAAAGCTGTCGCACCGTCAATCCATATGATCAAAGTGGATGTCGAAAGCGAATTTGCGCCGATTATCGGAACTGAAAAACAAAGCGAGGAACTGGTGCGTTACTTAATGCAGGACTTTGAGGATGATCCGCTTTCAATTTGGAACTCTGACATTTTTGGAAGATCGCTCAGCTCTATCGTGAGAGAAGGGATTCAGGCTAAGCTGTCACTGATGCCTGAAAACGCACGATATAAATTAAAAGAAACATTAGAAAGAATCATAAACGAAGGATCAGGCGGCTTAATCGCCATTATCCTGTAATGCGGGGAGACCTCTTTATAGAATAGGAGGTCTTTTTTCTTTGCTCTTAATATTGGAAAAGGATCAAGGAATAGGATGAAAAAAGGAAAAAAAGGAATATTTGTTCGATAAATCACGTTAAATCCTTGACGAGCAAGGGATTGACGCTTTAAAATGCTTGATATGGCTTTTTATATGTGTTACTCTACATACAGAAATTCTTCACTCTGATGGACAAACATTCCTTGGAGTGCAGTTTTTCTTAAAAGCCGTTTAATTGTCTTTCTCTTGCTTGTCTGATTTTTTTCTCAGGCAGGTTTAGAATCAGACTGAACTGTGAAGAAATGATAATAAACGAACTGAGCTTATTCCTTTTGGGAGGAGGTGAAAGGCATGAACAAAACAGAACTTATTAATGCGGTTGCGGAAGCAAGCGAATTGTCTAAAAAAGACGCGACAAAAGCAGTTGACTCTGTTTTTGATACGATCTTAGATGCACTTAAAAACGGTGATAAAATCCAACTGATCGGTTTTGGTAACTTCGAGGTGCGTGAACGTTCTGCACGTAAAGGACGCAACCCTCAAACAGGTGAAGAAATCGAAATTCCAGCAAGCAAAGTACCTGCTTTCAAACCAGGTAAAGCGCTTAAAGACGCAGTTGCCGGAAAATAATTGTGAATATAGATCGTGTATGCATCTAGATTACATACACTTTATTTCTTCACAGAAAAGCCCCTTCTTAAGGGGCTTTTCATTTTTTTAGGAGCGTGTGCATTCACTTTGCTTTTAGCGGGGCATGTGTGCTAGAATCGAAATTAAATGTATTCATTGGTGGAGGACACAGAACATGAAAGAAGTTAATAAAGAACAAATCGAACAAGCTGTTCGTCAAATTTTAGAAGCGATCGGAGAGGACCCAAACAGAGAAGGGCTTCTTGATACTCCGAAACGAGTCGCAAAGATGTATGCCGAAGTATTCTCCGGCTTGAATGAAGATCCAAAAGAACATTTCCAGACTATCTTCGGTGAAGACCATGAGGAGCTTGTTCTAGTAAAAGATATCGCGTTTCATTCTATGTGTGAGCATCACCTTGTTCCTTTTTACGGAAAAGCACATGTTGCATATATACCGCGGGGCGGAAAAGTCACAGGGCTCAGCAAATTGGCGCGTGCTGTTGAGGCAGTTGCAAAGCGTCCGCAGCTTCAGGAGCGCATCACTTCTAC
Source organism: Bacillus sp. FSL R5-0434 (assembly GCF_038004745.1). Lineage (NCBI taxonomy): Bacteria > Bacillati > Bacillota > Bacilli > Caryophanales > Bacillaceae > Bacillus > Bacillus sp. FSL R5-0434. The sequence goes on along the minus strand of NZ_JBBORV010000001.1, from coordinate 2,246,106 downwards.
AATTGCAGAAAGCATCGTAGAAACGCTTGATCCGCATGGCGTAATGGTTGTTGTTGAAGCAGAGCATATGTGCATGACAATGCGGGGCGTAAGAAAGCCGGGCGCCAAAACAGTCACTTCAGCTGTCAGAGGCATTTTCAAAGATGATGCTGCTGCACGTTCAGAAGTATTGGAACATATTAAACGCCAGGACTAATAAAGATAGAGGGTGCTATAAATGAACGAAAAGCATTCAAGCGATTTTGTTGTCATTAAAGCAATTGAGGATGGAGTGAATGTGATCGGCCTGACAAGGGGAACGGACACAAAGTTTCACCATTCCGAAAAACTCGACAAGGGAGAAGTGATCATTGCTCAGTTTACAGAGCATACTTCTGCCATTAAAGTCAGAGGAGAGGCGCTCATTCAAACCGCATACGGAGAAATGAAAAGCGAAAAAAAATAAGCTGGCTGTCCCCGCTGTTTTAAAGCAAATGCTCGCAAACAGCGGGAGGATACAGCCAATTTGTTTTTTTTATGCTATAATGATACCTGCGTAATCTTATGACAAAATAAAACTCATACATATGATTTAGAAATAAATGTGAATTTGGGGACAAGGGTGATATTTTTGCAAGACATCTACGGAACTTTAGCCAATCTGAACACGAAAATAAAACAAAAGCTGTCTCATCCTTATTTAGCGAAGCATATTTCTGCGCCTAAGATCGATGAGGATAAGCTTCTTCTTTTTCATGCATTATTTGAGGAAGCCGACATAAAAAACAATGACAGAGAAAATTATATTGTAACAGCGATGCTTGTACAAAGCGCCCTTGATACCCATGATGAAGTAACGACAGCCAGAGTCATAAAACGAGACGAAAACAAGAACCGTCAATTGACTGTTCTTGCAGGCGATTATTTCAGCGGACTGTACTATTCATTACTATCTGAAATGAAGGATATCTACATGATTAGAACGCTCGCTACAGCAATTAAAGAAATCAATGAACATAAAATTCGTCTGTATGACCGATCTGTAAAGGACGAACACCATTTTTTCGAAAGTGTCGGCATCGTTGAATCAGCTCTATTCCATCGGGTGTCTGAACATTTCAATCTCCCGCGCTGGAAGAAGCTATCGAGTGATTTTTTTGTATATAAGCGGCTTATGACCGGAAATGATACATTTTTAGATGTGATCGGCAGTGTTATACAGCTGGGGAAAACAAAAGAAGAGATGCTGGAAGAGTGTTTTAAGAAAGCAAAGAACAGCATTGAGTCACTTCTGCCTCTAAGCTCACCTATTCAGCAAATTTTATTAAACCGCCTGAAGACAATCAGCCAAGACCAAACTTATCATCAGAAAGTGGAAGAAGGGTAACCATTATGCAGGACTCAAAAGAACAGCGCGTACACGGAGTATTTGAAAAAATATATAAAAACTACGACCAAATGAACTCTGTCATCAGTTTTCAGCAGCACAAAAAATGGCGTGATAAAACGATGCGCATCATGGGTGTAAAAGAAGGCGCCAAAGCTCTTGATGTTTGCTGCGGAACAGCTGACTGGACGATTGCTCTTGCAAAAGCAGCCGGTAAAACCGGTGAAATAAAGGGTTTGGATTTCAGCGAAAACATGCTGAGCGTCGGCAAACAGAAAGTAAAAGACGGCGGTTTCAGTCAAATCGAACTGCTGCACGGAAATGCAATGGAGCTCCCTTTTGATGATAATACATTTGATTTTGTAACAATTGGCTTCGGACTGCGTAATGTGCCGGATTATTTGACCGTACTGAAAGAAATGAGACGTGTGGTGAAGCCTGGCGGACAAGTAGTATGCCTGGAAACCTCACAGCCTGAAATGTTTGGATTTAGACAGGCTTATTTTATGTACTTTAAGTATATTATGCCGTTTTTCGGGAAGCTGTTTGCGAAAAGCTATAAAGAATACTCGTGGCTCCAAGAGTCAGCCAGAGAATTCCCTGGTATGAAGGAACTGGCAGGCCTGTTTGAAGAGGCGGGTCTGAAAAATGTCAAATATCATTCGTTTACTGGCGGAGTTGCTGCCACGCATATCGGATGGAAATGAAAACACAGATGTTTGGGTGAATGATATGAAATTTAAAATGGCCTACTCTTTTTTAAATGACGATATTGATGTAATTGAAAGGGAGCTTGAACAAACCGTACGCTCCGATTATCCGCTTTTGAGCGAGGCGGGTCTTCATCTTTTGCAGGCAGGAGGCAAACGGATTCGGCCTGTCTTCGTTCTGCTTTCCGGCATGTTTGGCGATTACGATATCAATAAGATTAAATATGTCGCTGTCACTCTGGAAATGATTCATATGGCATCGTTGGTTCATGATGATGTCATTGACGATGCGGAGCTTCGCCGGGGAAAGCCGACGATCAAAGCCAAATGGGATAACCGAATTGCGATGTATACAGGCGATTATATGCTTGCCGGATCTCTTGAAATGATGACGAGAATTAATGAACCGAAAGCTCATCGGATCTTGTCACAGACCATTGTTGAAGTGTGTCTTGGAGAGATTGAACAAATCAAAGACAAATACAACATGGAACAGAATCTCAGAACGTACCTGCGGCGCATAAAGAGAAAAACGGCGCTTCTTATCGCTGTCAGCTGCCAGCTGGGGGCTATTGCTTCCGGAGCTGAAGAAAAGATTCATAAGGCGCTCTACTGGTTTGGATATTATGTCGGCATGTCTTATCAAATCATTGATGATATTCTTGATTTTACTTCAACTGAAGAAGAACTGGGTAAACCGGTTGGAGGCGATTTGCTTCAAGGAAATGTTACATTGCCTGTCCTATATGCATTAAAAAATCCAGCTTTAAAGAATCAGCTTAAATTAATTAACAGCGAGACGACACAAGAACAGCTTGCGCCCATTATTGAAGAAATCAAAAAGACAGATGCAATTGAAGCATCGATGGCAGTGAGCGAGATGTATCTGCAAAAAGCTTTCCAAAAACTTAACACGCTTCCGAGAGGGCGTGCGCGTTCTTCTCTTGCAGCCATCGCAAAATATATCGGCAAAAGAAAATTTTAATTTTTTGTATATATTAAGAAATTTCTCCGCCCCGGATTGATTAATTATCTGAAAGATGTTACGATTTCGGTGTGCAATGTGAAAGCCTATACATACATATGATGGGGTGGAGAATGTGATGGAAAAGACTTTTATCATGGTGAAACCGGACGGTGTCCAACGGCAGCTGATCGGGGAAATTTTATCTAGATTCGAACGTAAGGGCTTACAATTAGCTGGCGCAAAGCTGATGAGAGTAACTGAACAAATGGCTGAGAAACACTATGCCGAACATCAAGGAAAGCCTTTCTTTGGAGAACTTGTTGAGTTTATTACTTCCGGACCAGTTTTTGCGATGGTGTGGGAAGGCGAAAATGTCGTTGAAGTGACTAGGCAGCTGATTGGAAAAACAAACCCTAAAGAAGCATTGCCAGGCACCATTCGCGGGGATTTCGGCATGTTTGTCGGAAAAAATATTATCCACGGCTCTGATTCTCTGGAAAGCGCTGAGCGTGAGATTCATATTTTCTTTAAGGATGAAGAGTTAGTATCATATCAACAACTCATGACAGGCTGGATCTATTAATCATTGCTGAAAAAGCCGAGAGAAGAGCCGGCATCTGCACTCCGCCGGTTCCGGCTTTTTTGTAAAGGTTTACATTGACTTGAATATATGGCTAAAACGGCAGGGGATCCACCACTGTCTTTACCAATCATCTGAAATCAGCTGAAAAGCTGATTTTTTTATTTGAAACAATACAATTTCCTGATAAAACAAGCTATACTAGGACAAAAGACAGCGAGACTGGGAGAGAAGAGATGGATACATACAGCGTATTTACAACCAAATGGAAGCAATTAACCGGAGTTGATTTAACTTTATACAAAGAAGCGCAAATGAAGAGAAGGCTGACATCTCTTTATGAGAAAAAAGGTTTTCAAAGCTTTAAGGATTTTGCAGCGGCACTAGAAAAGGATCAGACGCTTTTAAATGAAACATTGGACAGAATGACGATTAATGTTTCAGAATTTTATCGAAATTATAAAAGATGGGAAGTTCTTGAAACAGCTATTTTGCCTTTAATCAAACATTCAAATCCTTTAAAAATATGGAGCGCGGCATGCTCTACAGGGGAGGAGCCTTATACGCTCGCAATGATTTTAGATCAGCAGAAAGGGCTCCCAGGCTATCAGATTTTGGCGACTGATATAGATGATAAGGCACTGGAAAAAGCGAAAAAAGGCGTGTATCAGGAGCGGTCTTTGCAAGAAGTGCCGTCTTCTGTGAAGGATCGTTATTTTACTCAAAACGCTGATAAGAGCTATGAAGTGAAACATGGCATAAAGAAGAACATTAGGTTTCAAAAACATAATCTGCTTGCGGATCGCTACGAGCAAGACTTTGATTTGATTGTGTGCCGCAATGTTTTTATTTATTTTACAGAAAACGCAAAGGAAGAGCTGTACTTAAAAATGGCTCATAGCTTAAAAAAGAATGGGGTTCTCTTTGTCGGCAGCACAGAGCAGATCTTCAATCCGGAGAAATTCGGCCTTTCTCCTGCGGATACATTCTTTTATCAAAAAAGATAGACTGACTTTTTGCTGAAAAATATGTTATAGTAGTTTTACTTAAAAGCGTTAATGTGATGAAGGGAGAAGAAGTCATGAGATATTTAACAGCCGGTGAATCACACGGCCCCCAATTGACAACCATTATTGAAGGTGTGCCTGCGGGGCTTTACATAACTGAGGAAGATATCAACTTTGAGCTTGGCAGACGCCAGAAAGGCCATGGCCGCGGGCGCCGCATGCAGATCGAAAAGGATCAGGCGAAAATTATGAGCGGGGTGCGCCATGCCCGCACTCTCGGTTCACCAATCGCTCTTGTCGTAGAAAATAACGATTGGAAACACTGGACTAAAATTATGGGTGCGGCTCCGATTACTGAAGAAGAAGAAAAGGAAATGAAACGCCAAATTTCCAGACCGAGACCGGGACACGCAGATTTAAACGGTGCGATTAAATATAACCACCGCGATATGAGAAATGTGCTTGAGCGCTCTTCAGCACGTGAAACGACCGTAAGAGTGGCGGCAGGCGCTGTCGCTAAAAAGATCCTTTCTGAGCTTGGCATTAAGGTAGCGGGCCACGTATTACAGATCGGGGCAGTTAAGGCTGAAAAAACGGATTATACTTCAATTAATGACTTGAAGCGTGTGACTGAAGAGTCTCCGGTCAGATGCTACGATGAAGAAGCAGGCAAAAAAATGATGGATGCCATTGACGAAGCGAAGGCAAACGGAGATTCCATCGGCGGAATTGTGGAAGTGATTGTTGAAGGAATGCCGGTGGGCGTGGGCAGCTACGTTCATTATGACCGTAAACTGGACAGCAAGCTTGCTGCGGCAGTACTGTCTATTAATGCATTTAAAGGTGTGGAATTCGGCATCGGTTTTGAAGCGGCCGGGAGAAACGGCAGCGAGGTTCATGACGAAATCATTTGGGACGAAGAAAAAGGATATACGCGTGCTACGAACAGACTTGGCGGATTGGAAGGCGGCATGACGACAGGAATGCCAATCGTTGTCCGCGGAGTCATGAAGCCGATTCCGACATTATATAAACCGCTGAAAAGTGTGGATATTGAAACGAAAGAACCGTTTTCTGCCAGCATTGAACGTTCAGACAGCTGCGCAGTGCCAGCAGCAAGTGTAGTGGCGGAAGCTGCTGTTGCATGGGAAATTGCGAACGCTGTTGTTGAACAATTCGGCTTAGACCAAATTGACCGCATTAGAGAAAACGTGGAGAATATGAGAAAACTGTCGAGGGAATTTTAATGAGAACACTGCATGTTCAAACCGCTTCCTCTTCGTATCCTGTATTTATCGGACAAGGAATCAGAAAAAAGGCTTGTGAACTATTAACCTCGCTAAACAGGCCATTAACACGCATTATGCTTGTTACCGATGAAGAAGTGGATCGCCTGTACGGTGATGAAATGCTTCACCTGCTGGAAGAAAAATGGCCTGTGAAAAAAGTGACGGTGCCGAGCGGAGAGCAGGCGAAATCAATGGATATGTACACGAAGCTGCAGAGTGAAGCGATTCGATTTCATATGGATCGCTCCTCATGCATCATCGCTTTTGGAGGCGGTGTTGTAGGAGATCTTGCTGGATTTGTGGCTGCTACTTTTATGCGCGGCATTGATTTCATTCAAATGCCTACAACGCTTTTGGCGCATGACAGCGCGGTCGGAGGAAAAGTAGCGGTGAATCATCCGCTTGGAAAAAATCTGATCGGCGCATTTTATCAGCCCAAAGCCGTGCTTTACGATACGGACTTTCTCCGTTCCCTACCGGAAAAAGAGCTTCGGTCCGGGATGGCAGAAGTGATTAAGCATGCTTTTATTTATGACAGAGAATTCCTGAAAGACCTGCTGGACATTCACTCATTGAACGATATCACCAGTGAGCAGCTGAATGACATGATTTTTAAAGGTATTTCGATTAAAGCGTCTGTCGTTCATCAGGATGAAAAGGAAGAAGGAATCAGAGCCTATCTTAACTTTGGGCATACGCTAGGCCACGCAGTTGAGGCGGAGTATGGCTACGGACAGATCACCCACGGTGATGCGGTAGCACTCGGTATGCAGTTTGCTTTATATATAAGTGAACAGGAAGCCGGCTGTGAAATGGACAGAAATCGATTAGTCAGCTGGCTTAAGAACCTAGGCTATCCAAGCCGCATTAAAAAAGAAACGGCAACTTCCGTGCTTTTAGACCGTATGATGAATGATAAAAAAACCCGCGGCGGTATGATTCAATTCATCGTTCTCAAAGAATTAGGAAAAGTCGCCGACCATACGTTTTCAAGAGATGAACTTGAGAGCTGGCTGAACAAATGGCGAATGGAGGAGACATCATGATGATTCGTGGAATTCGCGGAGCAACTACAGTAGAAAAGGATACTGAAGAAGAGATTTTACAAAAAACCAAACAGCTGTTAGAAAAAATGATAGAAGAAAACAAAACAAAGCCGGAAGATGTTGTTCAAATGCTTCTATCGGCGACGCCTGACCTGCACTCTGTTTTCCCGGCAAAAGCTGTCCGTGAGCTTTCTGGCTGGCAGTATGTGCCGGTGACATGTATGCAGGAAATGGATGTTACAGGCGGTCTGAAAAAATGTATAAGGGTCATGATGACTGTTCAGACTGAAGTTCCTCAGAATCAAATCAGACATGTCTATTTAGAAAAAGCGGTTGTATTAAGACCCGATTTATCATTGACAAAAAATAATGAATTGTAATACGATTAGAACAGCTTAGAAATACACAAGAGTGTGTATAAAGCTTAGTGAATGAGTTGAGTTAGAGAATAGGGTAGCAGAGAATGAGTGTAGTTGAGCTGAGACATGTATGTTTATTCTACCCAAAAGAAGCCTTTCTTTTGGGTTTATTTTGTTATATCTTGATTTTCCCTCTCATGCCTTCTTCTCATTCTCCTTGCCAAAAGGAGTGAGAGCAATGAATTTCCAATCAAACATTTCTGCATTTTTAGAGGACAGTATGTCCTACCGCACCATACCGATTGTGGAGACATTCACAGTTGACACACTGACACCTATCCAAATGATCGAGCAGCTGGACAGGAAGATCACTTACCTTCTTGAAAGCAAGGATGACACATCAAATTGGTCCAGATATTCGTTCATCGGCCTTCAGCCATTTCTCACGATCAAAGAACAGCAAAATGATTTTACTGCTCAAGATGAGAATGGACGATCCCTTTACACTGGAAAAGAATTAAAAGAGGTTCTGGATTGGATGAATGCAGCATACAAAATCAAAACGCCAGAGCTTGCCATTCCCTTTGTAGGCGGAGCTGTCGGGTATTTAAGCTATGACATGATCCCGATGATTGAACCTTCTGTTCCTCGCCACAGGAAGGAAACGGAATTTGAAAAGTGTATGCTGTTTGTTTGCAGCACATTAATTGCTTATGATCATGAAACAAAAAACGTCCACTTTATTCAGTATGCTAGATTGAATGGACAAGAAACTGAAGCTGAAAAAATTGCTGTGTTCAATAAAAATCACCGAGAGCTACAAGGCCTCATTGATAAGATGATGGATCAAAAAAACATAAAAGAACTGTTTCTTTCATCTGAGTCATATAAGACACCAGGTTTCGATTCAGTATCTTCAAATTACGAAAAATCAGCGTTTATGGCAGATGTAGAAAAGATCAAAGAATATATAAAAGCAGGCGACATCTTTCAAGGTGTCCTGTCACAAAAATTTGAGATTCCGATAACAGCAGATTCCTTCGAATTGTACAGAGTGCTGCGAATCGTCAATCCTTCGCCGTATATGTATTATATAAAACTCCCGGACAGAGAGATTGTCGGCAGCTCTCCGGAACGGTTAATCCACGTTCAAGACGGGCATTTGGAAATCCATCCGATTGCCGGAACAAGAAAAAGAGGCGCAGACAAAGAGGAAGATGAAAAACTCAAAATTGATCTGATGAAAGATGAAAAAGAAAAAGCGGAGCATTATATGCTCGTTGATCTAGCTCGAAACGATATCGGCAGAGTGGCAGAGTATGGATCGGTTGCTGTGCCGGAGTTCACAAAGATCGTCTCATTTTCACATGTTATGCACATCATTTCAGTCGTCACAGGGAGGTTGAAAGAGGGAGTTCACCCTGTTGATGCGCTAATGTCGGCTTTTCCTGCGGGAACTTTAACCGGGGCCCCAAAAATCCGCGCCATGCAGCTTTTAAATGAATTGGAGCCGACACCGAGAGAGACATACGGCGGCTGCATCGCCTACATCGGATTTGACGGGAATATCGACTCCTGTATTACGATCCGCACCATGAGCGTAAAAAACGGTGTTGCATCGATACAGGCTGGAGCAGGTATTGTTGCTGATTCTGTGCCGGAAGCCGAATATGAAGAAAGCTGCAACAAAGCGGGCGCACTGCTGAAAACCATTCATATTGCTGAAGACATGTTTCGTAGCAAGGGGGATGAAGCCGATGAACCAATTTCTGCAAACGTGCGTTGATGGTAAGACACTTACTGCTGTTGAAGCGGAAGCGCTTATGAATATGATGATGACAGCAGAAATGACTCCTTCTGAAATGGGCGGTATATTGTCAATCCTGGCTCATCGGGGCGAAACTGCAGAAGAGCTGGCGGGCTTTGTGAAGGCCATGCGGACACATGCCCTTACGGTAGACGGACTTCATGATGTGGTTGACACATGCGGTACAGGCGGTGACGGCATCTCTACCTTTAATATTTCAACGGCATCGGCAATCGTTGCTTCAGCAGCAGGAGCTAAAATTGCTAAGCACGGCAATCGCTCCGTATCCTCTAAAAGCGGAAGCGCCGATGTTCTAGAAGAGCTTGGGATACCAATCCAAACCACACCTGAAGAAGTCAGAATCAGCATTGAAACAAATAACATGGGATTTCTGTTTGCGCCGCTTTATCATTCGTCCATGAAACATGTGGCGGGCACAAGAAAAGAGCTCGGATTCAGAACGATTTTTAATTTGCTCGGACCGCTCAGCAATCCTTTGCAGGCGAAGCGTCAGGTGATCGGTGTCTATTCTGCTGAAAAAGCGGGATTGATGGCAAGCGCACTGGAAATGTTCCAGCCGAAGCATGTACTATTCGCAGCAAGCCGTGACGGTTTAGATGAGCTTTCGGTTACATCACCGACCGATGTGATTGAAATAAAGGATGGAGAGCGCCGGGAATATACTGTTTCACCCGAAGACTTCGGCTTCAAAAATGGCAGACTTGAAGATATACAGGTGCAGTCACCGACAGAAAGCGCTCATCTGATTCAGAATATTTTTGAAAATAAAAGCAGCCGATCAGCTTTATATATTACAGCCTTTAATGCCGGCGCTGCGATATACACGGCGGGTATTGCCGAAACACTGAAAGAAGGAACGGAGCTTGCGTTAGAAACGATTGCAAGCGGAGGTGCCGCAGCGCAGCTTGATAGACTGAAACAGAAAGAGGGAGAGATCTATGCTTGAAAACATAATCAATCAAAAAAAAGAAGAAGTCAAAACTCTCATCCTGCCAGAAGAGCAGCCTTTTGAAAAACGGTCTTTTAAAGAGGCGCTGGCTAACCCGAACCGTTTTATCGGATTGATTGCCGAAGTCAAAAAAGCGTCGCCGTCAAAAGGACTCATTAAAGAAGATTTTGTTCCGGAGCGGATTGCAAAAGACTATGAAGCTGCGCAGGCAGACGCGCTTTCTGTTTTAACTGACTTTCCGTTTTTCCAAGGGAAAAACAGTTATTTATCAGACGTAAAGCGTGCTGTTTCGATTCCGGTGCTGAGAAAAGATTTTATTATCGATTCTATTCAAGTGGAGGAATCAAAGAGAATTGGAGCAGATGCCATATTGTTAATCGGAGAGGTGCTTGATCCTGTACAGCTTCACGAGTTGTATCTCGAAGCAGGGGAAAAGGAAATGGACGTGTTAGTGGAGGTTCATGATCAAACGACGCTTGAACAAATAGTGAAGGTATTCACCCCTGATATTCTCGGTATTAATAATCGAAACTTAAAAACGTTTGAAACTTCGCTTGAACAGACGAAACAGATTGCATCCCTAGTTCCGAAAGAATGCTTGCTTGTCAGTGAAAGCGGCATTGGTTCTTTAGAACATTTAACATTTGTCAAAGAACATGGAGCACAAGCTGTTCTAATCGGAGAGTCATTGATGAGACAGCATTCACAGCAAAAAGCAATCCATGCTTTGTATGGGGAGTGAGGTTGTGAAAAAACCGGCATTAAAGTATTGCGGTATACGGTCACTGCAGGACCTGCGGCTTGCAGCGGATTCACAGGCAGATTATCTGGGTTTTATTTTTGCTGACAGTAAACGAAAAGTATCTCCGGCAGATGTGAAAAAGTGGCTGAGCCAAGTTCGCACCAAAAAACAGATTGCAGGCGTTTTTGTGAATGAATCGCTGGGAACGATTGCCCGTATAGCAGGCGATTTGCAGCTTGACGTCATCCAGCTTCATGGTGATGAGACTCCAAAGGATGCTGAAGTCCTCCGTCTGCTGACAAATTGTGAAATATGGAAGGCGCTCCATCATAACAGCACAGTAATTCAGAACTTGGACCGCTTTAACGATTCTGTAGACGGTTTTGTGATTGACTCATCTGTAAAAGGGGCAAGAGGCGGGACTGGAGTGGCTTTTGCTTGGGAGTGTGTGCCTGAATATCAGCAGAAAGCTGAACAAACGGGGAAACGGTGTTTCATCGCAGGCGGTGTGAATCCCGACACAATCGCAGACTTATTGAAATGGAGACCGGGCGGAGTCGATCTTGCCAGCGGAATAGAAAAGAACGGGCAAAAAGATGTCAAACTGATTAGGCTCTTAGAAGAAAGGATGAACCGATATGTATCCATATCCGAATAAAATAGGCAGATACGGCGATTTTGGCGGGAAATTTGTTCCGGAAACTCTTATGCAGCCGTTAGAAGAAATTGAAACAGCATTTAAGGAAATAAAGGATGATCCTGTTTTTAGGGGAGAATATCATAAGCTGTTAGCTGAATATTCCGGCAGGCCGACCGCATTAACATATGCCGATCGAGTCACAGAGCATTTAGGCGGCGCTAAAATTTATTTGAAAAGAGAAGATTTAAACCATACAGGTTCCCATAAAATCAACAATGCTTTAGGCCAGGTATTGCTTGCAAAAAAAATGGGCAAAACGAAAATCATTGCAGAAACAGGTGCCGGACAGCATGGAGTAGCCGCCGCCACGGTTGCTGCAAAGTTTGGTTTTTCCTGCATTGTATTTATGGGTGAAGAGGATGTCGCCCGCCAGTCTCTGAACGTATTCCGAATGAAGCTTCTTGGAGCAGAGGTTGTGCCGGTCACAAGCGGAAACGGGACACTGAAGGATGCGACAAATGAGGCTATCCGCTATTGGGTTCAGCATTGTGAGGATCATTTTTACATGATTGGATCGGTCGTCGGACCGCACCCTTACCCGCAAATTGTCCGGGAATTTCAAAAAATGATCGGAGAGGAAGCGAAGGATCAGCTGAAGGACATTGAGGGAACACTGCCTGATAAAGTCGTTGCCTGCGTAGGCGGCGGAAGTAATGCGATAGGCATGTTTCAGGCATTTTTAGACGAAGATGTTGAACTGATCGGTGCTGAAGCGGCAGGAAAAGGAATTGACACCCCGCTTCATGCCGCTACCATTACGAAAGGAACTGTCGGTGTGATTCACGGTTCGCTCACTTACCTCATTCAAGACGAGTACGGTCAAATTATTGAGCCTTATTCAATTTCAGCAGGACTTGACTATCCGGGAATTGGTCCGGAGCACGCTTATTTGCATAAAAGCGGCCGTGTCACATACGATAGCATAACTGATGAAGAAGCAGTAGATGCGTTAAAACTATTGTCAGAAAAAGAAGGGATTTTACCAGCGATCGAATCTGCTCATGCATTAGCGAAGGCATTTAAAATCGCAAAAGAGATGGGGCGGGATCAAACTATCCTTGTCTGTTTATCAGGAAGAGGAGACAAGGATGTCAACACATTAATGAACGTATTGGAAGATGAGGTGAAAGCGCATGTTTAAAGTAGACCTGCAGCAGTCGGGAAAGTTGTTTATCCCGTTTATTACAGCGGGTGATCCGTTGCCGGAAGTTTCAGTCGAACTGGCTAAGTCTCTTCAAAAAGCGGGTGCCACGGCACTTGAGATCGGTGTAGCATATTCAGATCCGCTGGCAGACGGTCCGGTGATTCAGCGGGCTTCAAAACGGGCGCTTGAGAACGGGATGAATATTGTAAAAGCGATTGAATTAGGCGGAGAAATGAAAAAAAATGGCGTCAATATTCCCATTATCCTCTTTACGTATTATAATCCTGTGTTACAATTGAACAAAGAATACTTTTTCGCTTTACTGCGGGAAAATCATATAGACGGCCTGCTTGTTCCGGACCTGCCTTTAGAAGAGAGCGCCAGCCTTCAAGCGGAATGCAAAACCCATGAGGTAACGTATATTTCTTTAGTTGCACCGACAAGCGAAAGCCGTTTGAAAACGATTATTGAACAAGCCGAGGGCTTCGTCTACTGTGTATCTTCGTTAGGTGTGACCGGTGTCCGAAATGAGTTCAATTCATCAGCTTATCCATTTATCCGGACAGTGAAGAATCTCAGTTCTGTGCCGGTTGCTGTAGGGTTTGGTATTTCCAGCCGCGAGCAGGTGGTCAAGATGAATGAAATCTGTGACGGTGTCGTAGTGGGAAGTGCGCTCGTCAAAAAGATAGAAGAATTAAAGGAACGGCTCATCAGCACTGAGACGAGAGATCGTGCAGTGCAGGAGTTTGAAGATTACGCGAAGACGTTTGGCGGTTTGTACAGTTTAAAATGAGGTGACTGGATTTGCGTATCAAAGAACATTTAAAACAACTGAAGCCTTATCAGCCGGGTAAACCGATTGAAGCAGTAAAAGCAGAATATGGCTTGGATAAAGTCGTGAAGCTTGCATCAAACGAAAATCCGTACGGCTGTTCGGAAGCTGCAAAAGAGGCACTTCATCATGAAATTCAACAGCTTGCGCTTTATCCCGATGGATATAGCGCCGCTTTGCGGACAAGGCTCAGTGAGCACCTCAATGTGAGCGAAACATCACTTATTTTCGGCAATGGTTCAGATGAAATCATCCAAATAATATGCCGGGCTTTTTTAAACGACAAAACAAACACGATTGCAGCAGCACCGACTTTTCCGCAATATAAGCATAATGCGGTAATTGAAGGCGCTGAGGTTCGTGAAATTGCCCTTCGTTCTGACGGCTCTCATGATTTAGACGCGATGCTTGAAGCGATTGACGAACAGACTCAAGTCGTTTGGATTTGCAGCCCGAACAACCCGACTGGCAATTATACAGCTGAAGGAGAATTGATTTCATTTCTGGAACGTGTTCCTTCTCGTGTCCTCGTTGTTCTTGATGAAGCATATTATGAATATGTAACAGCTGAGGATTACCCGGAAAGCATACCGCTTTTGAATACGTATTCCAACTTGATGATATTGCGTACGTTTTCAAAGGCATACGGTCTGGCGGCGCTTAGAGTCGGATACGGTATTGCTGACGAAAAATTGATCCGCCAAATAGAGCCGGCAAGAGAGCCGTTTAACACCAGCCGTCTTGGCCAGGCTGCAGCGATTGCAGCGCTTGACGATCAAGAATTTATCGCTTCTTGCATCGAGAAAAATCAAGCAGGCCTTCAGCAGTATTATGATTTTGCGGAAACACACGGATTAAAATGCTACCCTTCACAGACAAACTTTGTTTTAATAGATTTTAACCGCCCGTCTGATGAATTGTTTCAGGCATTGCTGCAAAAAGGTTATATTGTCCGATCAGGAAATGCATTAGGGTTCCCGACTTCACTCCGGATTACGATCGGCACGAAAGAGCAAAACGAGGAAATTCTCGCAACTTTAGCTGAAATTTTATAAGAGGTGGTCAAGAATCACCTCTTTAGTCTATGAACCAGGTGATGACGAATGAATCAAATCAAAGATACAATATTGCTCGCCGGTCTCGGATTGATAGGCGGTTCTATTGCGTTAGCCATCAAAAAAAAACATCCGGAAAAACGCATTATTGGGGTCGATATCTCAGATGAGCAGGTAGTGGCTGCCTTAAAATTAGGTGTGATAGACGAGAGTGCTGATTCGTTTATTGACGGCGCGAAAAAAGCTGCAACCGTTATTATTGCAACACCTGTTGCGCAAACGCTGCTTATGCTTGAAGAGCTGGCCCATTCAGAAATTAAGCATCCGCTTTTGATTACTGACGTAGGAAGCACAAAGCAAAAAGTGGTTCATTACGCCGATCAAGTGCTGCCTGCCGGCTACCAATTTGTCGGAGGGCATCCGATGGCGGGCTCGCATAAATCAGGAGTTGCCGCTGCAAAGGAATTTCTGTTTGAAAATGCATTTTATATTTTAACCCCGGGCCGTAAAACGGACAGACAAGCGGTCAATCAGTTAAAACATTTGCTGCAAGGGACGAATGCCCAATTTGTAGAAATGTCGCCTGAAGAGCATGATGGCGTAACAAGCGTGATCAGTCATTTTCCGCATATTGTTGCAGCCAGTCTTGTGCATCAGACCCATCACTCGGAAGAGCTTTATCCGCTTGTGAAGCGGTTTGCTGCCGGCGGTTTTCGGGATATTACCCGGATTGCATCAAGCAGTCCTGCAATGTGGCGTGATATTCTGTTACATAATAAAGATAAGATTTTAGATCGTTTTGATGAGTGGACTCGTGAGATTGAAACGATCCGGACATATGTAGAGCATGGAGATGCGGAAAAACTATTCAATTATTTTAAAACGGCAAAAGACTACCGTGATGGACTGCCTCTCCGCCAGAAGGGCGCAATACCGGCATTTTATGATTTATACGTAGACGTGCCGGATCATCCTGGTGTGATTTCCGAGATAACGGCTATACTTGCTGCGGAACGCATCAGTATAACGAATATTCGCATTATTGAAACGAGAGAAGATATTAACGGGATTTTAAGGATCAGTTTTCAATCCGATGATGACCGCAAACGGGCCGAACAGTGCATAGAAGCCCGCGCGGAATACGAAACTTTTTATGCTGATTGAGGTGGAAACAATGAAAAGAGAAAAGGTGCAGGCGTTAAACGGCGAAATACATATTCCCGGTGATAAATCTATTTCTCACCGCTCTGTTATGTTTGGCGCGCTTGCGAAAGGCACAACAACTGTTAAAAATTTTCTGCCGGGAGCAGACTGTCTGAGCACCATCGATTGCTTTAGTAAGATGGGTGTTCAAATTGAGCGAAACGGCAGTGATGTAGTCATTCACGGGAAAGGGATGGATTCCCTGCGAGAACCAGAAAGTCTGTTAGACGTCGGTAATTCAGGCACAACGATTCGTCTGATGCTCGGAATCCTTGCGGGCCGCCCTTTTTACAGCGCGGTAGCTGGGGATGAAAGCATTGCGAAACGCCCAATGAAACGTGTAACAGAACCTCTGAAACAAATGGGCGCTAAAATTGACGGCAGAGCCGGCGGAGAATTTACACCGCTGTCAGTAAGCGGCGGTACATTAAAAGGCATTGACTATGTATCACCTGTGGCCAGCGCGCAAATTAAATCAGCTGTTCTGCTTGCCGGGTTACAGGCTGAGGGGACTACCACTGTCACCGAGCCTCATAAATCCAGAGATCATACTGAACGGATGCTGTCGGCTTTCGGAGTGAAACTGGCAGAGGACAAGACAAGCGTTTCCATAAAAGGCGGCCAGCAGCTCACGGCTGCAGATATTTTTGTTCCAGGAGATATTTCTTCAGCCGCGTTTTTCCTTGCAGCTGGCGCAATGATTCCAAACAGCAGAATTGTACTGAAAAACGTGGGGTTAAATCCGACTCGCACCGGTGTCATCGACGTGCTTCAAAACATGGGGGCAAAGCTTGAAATCATACCATCTGTTGACGAAAGCGCAGAGCCTTATGGAGATTTAATCATTGAAACGTCATCTCTTAAAGCGGTTGAAATTGGCGGAGATATTATTCCGCGCTTGATTGATGAGATACCTATTATTGCGCTTCTTGCGACTCAGGCGGAAGGAACAACAGTCATTAAGGATGCCGCAGAGCTTAAAGTGAAAGAAACGAACCGTATCGACACAGTTGTTTCAGAGCTTCGAAAGCTCGGTGCTGAGATTGAACCGACTGAAGACGGAATGAAGGTATACGGCAAACAAACTCTTAAAGGCGGCGCGAAAGTATCCAGTCATGGTGATCATCGGATCGGAATGATGCTCGGCATAGCTTCCTGTTTAACAGAGGAGCCGGTTGAGATCGGACAGACAGACGCCATTCATGTGTCATATCCAAACTTTTTTGATCATTTAAATAAGCTTTCAAACAAATCCTGAAGTTTTATGCTTCAGGATTTGTTGTGTGAGCGTTTATCAGTCATAAACTGAAGGGGAAAAACATAGCCTGTCTTATAAAGGAATATAAAAACTAAAAAAGAGGGAGGGGTGCTTTACTTACAAGTCGGCAGGTCAAGGGCTGCTTTACTGTAATAGAGGGCTATCTTCCTTTTTTTATTTGCTATCGCAGGATCTTTTGATAAACTAATAAGACTCAGAAATTCCTTGACGTACAGTGTAAGCATCTTATTTGCCGAGGGCTTTCCTCTGAATTATGATAGGATTAACCCAAACAAGTAAGACTTTTATGTATGATTGATGTTGTTAGGAAAAGAAAGGACCGGTCCGATTTGAATACATTAATTCAAGAAGCCATAAAATTAGTTGAAGCAGGAGAAACAGAAAAGGGACTCAACACCCTCTCGAAGGCCGAAAAACAGCTTCATGATGAAGATAAAGCCATCGCAGCACAGCTTTATTACGAGTGGGGAAATGTAGAGAAAGCGATCTCACTGATCAGTGATTTGCATGATTTATATCCGAATGAAACAGAACTGACGAATTTTTATGCTGAACTTTTAATAGATATTGACGAAGAAGAAAAAGCGCTGGCTGTGCTGGAAACGATCCCGGAATCAGACCCATCATATCCGGAAAGCCTGCTGCTCATGGCTGATCTTTATCAGATGCAGGGGCTGTTCGAAGTAAGTGAGCAAAAGCTTTTACAGGCAAAGTCTATTCTTGAAAATGAACCAATCATTGATTTTGCGCTAGGCGAGCTTTACTTTACTCAAGGAGCCTATGCAAAAGCTGTTCAATATTTTAAAAGAACGGCTGGGGAGCAGAGTGAGATCGGAGGCGTTAATGTCCACCAAAGACTGGCGGAATCGCTAAGTGCATCAGGAGATTTTGAGGAGGCCATTCCGTGGTATGAAAAAGCTGTAGATGAGAATCCTGACCCTAATACAATTTTCGGCTATGGATTTACAGCCTCGCAGGCGGGACTGATCAAAACGGCTATTAAACAGCTGTCCGATTTAAAGGAGCTTGATCCATCCTATTCATCACTTTATATGCCGCTTTCAAAGAGCTATGAGGCTGAAGGGATGTATGAAGAGGCATTAAAAACGGCAAAAGAGGGTATCAGGTATGATGAATATAACAAAGAACTTTTCCTCTATGCCGCAAAGATGGCGTTAAAAATCGGGAAGTCAGAAGAAGGGAAAAAACTTCTTCAGGAAGCGCTTGCTCTTGATCCTGGTTTTGTCGAAGCACTTCATACTCTCCTTGCTGTGTATCATAAGGAAGAGGATTTTGAGCAAATTATTGATCTGATTCAAGAGGTGCGGGGCTACGGGGAAGAAGATCCGAAATACAATTGGTATCTGGCCAGCGCTTACACCGAATTAGAGCAGTATGAACAAGCAAAACAATCCTTTGAAGCAGCTTTTCTTCACTATCGTGATGACAGAGATTTCTTATACGAATACGCAACCTTTTTATTAGAAGAAGGCCTCCAACAAGAAGCGCTGCCGCTATTGAAAAAGGTACTCGAAATAGACGGAGCCAATGAAGAGTTGGAAGAAATAATCTTGCGGATCGAGGATGAATTTTCGAGATAAGCAGGAAATTTAACCGCTTATGTGGAACATATAAGTATAGATTATACGAACGATAGAGGAGGGAATTACATGCAGACCCCTGTTTCTGTCAATGAGAAAAAGGATTTTATCCGTTGGTTTTTAAACCATTATCAGCTAAAGCGCAGAGAGTGCGTATGGATCTTGAACTATTTAATGAGCCACGATTCTTTAATGGAAAAGGTTCATTTTGTAGAGCAGGCAGAATTTTGCCCTAGAGGCATTATAATGTCAACACATTGTGTTGAAGAAGTTCCGTTTCGGTTTTATAAAGAGAATGTTATGACAACCGACGCGGAAAAATCTTTTCATGATATTAGATTAAATAAACAGCAGGATTTGTTTATCCAGCTTAATTTCCGTTCAGCCTACAGTTCTCCTGAGTATGCGGCGGTGCTGGAGTCCAACCCTCACATTCCGAAAGATCTGTTTGAAAACAAAAAAGATCAGGGGCTGGCTGAACAAATCCTGGAGCACGCCATTTCTACATTCCAAAGAGAAAAATTATTAAAAGACATTGACGATGCGCTTGATCGTCACGATAAAGAAGCATTTGAACAATTATCGCGCCAATTGAATCAGCTCACATAACATGACCAGCCTTGCAGTGTAATGCAAGGCTTGTTGTCGTAAAAAGGGGAGAACGATGATGAGGTGGAAAATGCCTGATGCTAAGGACTATTTACAATCTAAAGATTACATCGATACCGCTGTCATACCATTAATTAACATAAAAATGGGGAGCCAATTAAAAATAGCAGCTGAAAGAGGCGAATTTACGCAGCTTCTAGCTGATGAATTGGAAAGGCAGTTAAAAGGACGGGTATATTTATTGCCTGCTTATACATATGTTGATAGAAATGAAAATACCGTTCAAGGGCTGAAAGATTTACAGGAGGAGGTCAAATCAGATTTTCAGCATGTTGTACTGCTGACAGCTGATGATCATTGGAGTTGCGAAGAGTCATTGGGGAAGATGATTGTTGCGCCTTCTGTTCCGTTAGAGCACTTAAATGACTCCATAAAAAGAAAAATATTAGATGAACGAACAGCTGAAATTTTGAACGTTTTGTTACAGTTATGGAACGCCTCGTAAAAACACTTACATTTCCTTATAAACAATATTTTGGCTATATTGACCTTGCTGAGAGATTCATATATTATGAGGGTGTCTAGAGTTATGAAATATTTTCTATTTTAGTCAGTTTGCAGGGTTGACCTTGAGGGGGGGAGAAGAGATGGGCGGAAGACATGATATATCGAGACGTCAATTTTTAAATTATACGCTTACAGGCGTAGGGGGGTTTATGGCGGCTAGTATGCTCATGCCTATGGTTCGCTTTGCACTCGACCCGGTATTAAAATCGACAGGAAAGCAGGACATGGTTCAGGTTGTCAGCGTAGATGAGCTGACAAAAGAGCCGCAGCGCTTTGATTTCAAAATTAATCAAGTCGATGCCTGGTATGAGTCGGAAGAATCGAGATCAGCTTGGGTTTTCAAAAATGGGGATGAGATTGTAGCACTTTCACCAATTTGTAAGCATTTGGGGTGTACGGTGAACTGGAACAGCGATCCTAAAAATCCGAATAAATTTTTCTGTCCTTGCCACTACGGACTCTATGAAAAAGACGGCACCAATGTCCCGGGCACGCCGCCGCTTGCGCCTCTTGATCATTACGAGCAAGAAGTTAAAGACGGCTTCCTGTATCTTGGAAAAGCAAAGCCTAAGGGGGAAGGGTGACATGCTGAACAAAATTTATGACTGGGTAGATGAACGGCTTGATATTACACCGATGTGGAGGGATATTGCCGATCACGAAGTGCCGGAACATGTGAATCCCGCCCACCATTTCTCTGCGTTTGTGTACTGTTTTGGGGGACTGACGTTTTTTGTAACCGTTATCCAAGTGTTGTCTGGGATGTTTTTAACGATGTACTATGTGCCTGATATTAAAAATGCCTGGGAATCGGTATATTATTTGCAAAATGAAGTTGCATTCGGCCAGATTGTCAGGGGAATGCACCATTGGGGCGCCAGCTTGGTCATTGTGATGATGTTTTTACATACGCTGAGGGTCTTTTTCCAAGGGGCGTATAAAAAGCCGCGGGAACTGAACTGGATAGTCGGTGTGTTAATCTTTTTTGTCATGCTTGGGCTTGGGTTTACAGGCTACTTGCTACCTTGGGATATGAAGGCTCTGTTTGCCACAAAAGTCGGGCTGCAGATCGCTGAAGCCACTCCTTTGATCGGGACGCAAGTCAAAACACTCCTGGCAGGGCATCCGGATATTGTAGGCGCCCAAACGCTGACTAGGTTTTTTGCGATCCATGTATTCTTTCTTCCTGCCGCCTTGTTTGGATTGATGGCCGCACACTTTATTATGATCCGCAAGCAGGGGATTTCAGGACCGCTTTAAACTTGATCTGCGAATAAAAGGGAGGGGATGACATGCACCGGGGCAAAGGGATGAAATTTGTAGGAGACTCAAGGATACCGGCTGAGAAAAAGCCGAATATACCGAAGGATTACTCAGAGTATCCCGGTAAAACAGAAGCCTTCTGGCCAAATTTCCTATTGAAGGAATGGATGGTCGGAGCTGTCTTTCTGATCGGTTTTCTTGTTTTGACGATTGTACACCAGCCGCCTTTGGAGCGGATGGCGGACCCGACGGATACAGGTTATATTCCGCTGCCGGACTGGTATTTTCTTTTCTTATATCAGCTTTTGAAATATGAATACGCCGCTGGGAGCTTTACGGTGGTCGGCGCTATGATTATGCCGGGGATCGCCTTTGGCGCTCTGCTTTTGGCACCATTTCTCGACAGGGGAACGGAAAGAAGGCCTTGGAAGCGTCCCGTGGCTGTAGGGATGATGCTCTTGGCTATTTCCGCGGCTGTATTTTTGACCTGGCAGTCCGTAGCTACTCACGACTGGGCAAAGGCGGAGGAGCAGGGGAAAATCACAAAAGAAGCGGATATCGATACCAGTGCCGAAGGATATAAAATTTTTCAGGAGCAGGGCTGTATTTCATGTCACGGAGATAATCTTCAAGGCGGAGCGGCCGGGCCTTCATTGGTAGACACCGGACTGAAGCCGGAAGAAATCAAAAAGATCGCTGTTGAAGGAAAAGGCCAAATGCCGGCAGGCGTGTTCAAAGGAAATGATAAGCAGCTTGAAGAACTTGCGAAATTCATTTCCGAAACAACGGCAAAATAACGTATTGTGAATTGCGAAACGGAAGGATATACTTTTATTATCAAAAGCTGACCAGGCGTCAGCTTTTTTATATGGACACATTATTTTTACAGACTGAGAGTTGATTTGATGTGAAATGGTTTCAATATGTATTAGGACAGCGAACGATGCTTATTCTTGTCTTAGCGATCAATTTTCTGGGAACGGTTTACGGATACTATTGGTACTTGCCTCAGCTTTTGGAGACGCCGACCCGTTTCCTCATCTTTGTCCCGGACAGCCCGACAGCAACGTTTTTCTTCTTGTTTGTGCTGCTGGCCTTTCTCATGAAGCGGAATGCTCCGCTTTTTGAAGCGCTTGCGTTAGTGACGCTTGTGAAATATGGTTTGTGGGCGGTCGGAATGAATCTTCTCGTATTGGCTGTAACGGGTGATTTGCCATGGGAAGGCTATATGCTGATTGCCTCGCATTTTGCAATGGCTGTCCAGGGGGTGCTGTACAGCCCGTATTTTCGATTTTCATTATGGCATCTTGTTATCGCTGCGGCCTGGACGCTTCATAATGATGTCATTGATTATCTGTTTGGAATGATGCCGCAATACTCCATGCTTTCTGAATATATGACTGACATAGGATACGGAACGTTTTGGCTGAGCATCTTTTCAATCGGACTTGCCTTCTATCTCGTCATTTCGAAAAAGCAAACAAAGCTTCAACTGACGTAAAGACAATCTTGGTCTATCCTTGTCCTTTCCTTCATATTCTGTAAGGAGAGAGAGTGGGAGGGACCTGCATGAAACGAAAGCTGACGATCTGTTTGTTGATTGCTCTTATTTTTTATAATGGGAATGCCAAGGCTGAAGAGCGGGGAAGCCTCAAGGAATTGAATGATTTATCCGATACGGTTTTTCAAATGACCCGTCAGTCGAAATATGAAGAGGCGCTACAAGTCTTATCTTATTTTGAAAAAACATTAAAATCCGCTGAAAAACAGAAGCAAGACAGCATGTTAACTGGAGCCCAAATTCGCCAAATTACTTTGGGCTATAACGATATGGTACGGAGTTTAAAACAGGCTGATGCATCAGACACACAAAAGCTCAGAGCAGCCGCGCAGTTCAGAATGCTGATGGATGCTGTTGACAATCAGTCTGATCCCCTTTGGGGGTCACTGGAGAAGCCGATTATGGAGGTCTTTGCCGCACTTAAGCAGGATGTCCAAAAAAATGAAAGTACGAGCTTTTATGAAAAGTGGAACGAATTTATCAGCTTGTATGATTTGATTTATCCAAGTCTTACAATCGATATATCAGAAGATCAGCTTGATACAGTCGGAAAACATATTGAAGTGATTGAGCAAGAGGGGTTTCAGCAAATGACCGAGAGTACGAAGCTTGAACGGCTTTCCCTACTCCAGAACGATCTGAAGTGTGTATTTGACAGGGTGGAAGAGGATGATGCAGATCCGTCTTTGTTATGGGTGATGATCACTACAGGCGGTATCATCATTACTGCACTTACTTATGTCGGTTACAGAAAATACAGAGCGGAGAAAAAGAAACTAAAAAAGCGGGATTATCCAAAATGAGTAAGAGGGGCGGCGGCAGCCGCCTTTTGTTATCAAAAAAACATTAGCGCGGGAGCGGATTTTTATTTTCATCGAGTGTAAATCCTTCTCCAAGCACATCGTGGACATCGCTGACCGCGACAAAGGCATGAGGGTCAATGGAGTTAATCACACTTTTCAGCATGACCAGTTCGTTTTTGGGCACTACACAATACAGCACGTCTAGATCCTCTTTCGTGTAGGATCCCTGTCCTTTCAAAATGGTAACGCCCCGTTCCATTTCCTCAAGAATTTTCTTCTGAATCTGGTCGTTTTTCGCAGAGATGATTGTTGCACCTTTAGCTGCGTATCCGCCTTCCTGAATAAAATCAATCAGTCTTGCCGCCACAAAAACGGCAACCAATGTGTACATGGCTTCTTTGTAAGAGAGATAGGTAAGCAATGATAAAATGATCACGCAAGCATCGAAAGCAAACATCGTTCGGCCCATCGGTATCCCAAAATACTTATTGACCAAACGGGCAATGATATCAACCCCGCCCGTCGTACCGCCGAACTTAAAAATAATGCCTAAGCCGGCCCCAATGAATACGCCGGCAAATAAAGCGGCAAGCGCAAGATCATGCTGAAGGGGCATATGTATTTCATATCGCTGAAAAATGCTGAGGAATAAAGACAGTGCTACAGTACCGATTAGGGTGTATACAAACATTGTCTTGCCCAGCAAACGCCAGCCGATAAAAAAGATCGGGATATTCAAAACCAGGTTTGAAATAGAAGGACTAATATGGAAAAGGGCATAAAGCAATAGTGTAATTCCCGTGAATCCACCCTCTGCCAGATTGTTTTGCATATTGAAATGAACCAGGCCAAATGAAAAAATTGCTGCACCGATTAAAATAAAAAATATGTTTTTTAATCTAATTTCTCCAAGCATCACACAAAACCCCTTTTCCTTCCATTAGATAGCGTTTATATTATAGTGGATGCAAAAGAAAACAGCAAACGTGCTTAAACATTTGTCAAACGTATCCGAATTAGCTAACATGTAAGAGGATGATAGGAGGTTTCGTGCAGTGAGTGATAAAACAATGAAAGATATACAGGCTGAGGTGGACCGCTACATCGGCCAATTTAAGGAAGGGTATTTCAGCCCGCTTGCCATGATGGCAAGATTAACCGAAGAACTGGGCGAGCTTGCAAGAGAAATCAATCATCGTTTTGGAGAAAAACCAAAAAAAGCGACTGAAGATGATAAAAGCATGGAAGAGGAAATGGGCGATGTGCTGTTTGTATTGGTTTGTTTAGCCAACTCACTTGATATTTCATTAGAGGAAGCCCACGACCGAGTCATGCATAAATTTAATACAAGAGATAAAGACCGCTGGACTAGAAAAGAAGAAGGAAAGTAGAGGAGATCAAGATGTCAAACGAAACAATTAAAGTAGTCATTGCAGGACCGCGGGGAAGAATGGGGCAAGAAGCTGTTAAATTGGCGGAAAAAACACCTCATTTTGACCTAGTCGGAGCAGTTGACCATACATACGATCAGCACAAATTATCTGATGTGATGTCTGTTGAGTCTGATGCTCTTATTTACACAGATATCCATGCCTGCTTTACAGAAACAAAACCAGATGTATTGATTGATTTAACTACACCCGAAATCGGGAAAGTACATACAAAAGTTGCATTAGAACATGGTGTCCGCCCTGTAGTGGGTACGACCGGTTTCTCTGAAGGTGATTTGAAAGAACTTACATCTCTGACAGAAGAAAAAGGGATCGGGGCTATCATCGCTCCAAATTTTGCATTGGGTGCGGTACTCATGATGAAATTCTCAAAAATGGCTGCCAATTACTTCGATGATGTTGAGATTATTGAGCTTCACCATGATCAGAAGCTTGACGCGCCAAGCGGAACGGCTCTCAAAACCGCTGAAATGATTTCCGAGGTTCGAAAAGAAAAACAGCAAGGACATCCAGATGAAAAAGAAATTCTCCCAGGATCAAGAGGTGCGGAGCTAAACGGAATCCGTCTGCACAGTGTTCGTCTTCCAGGGTTGATCGCCCATCAGGAAGTGATGTTCGGCATGGACGGCCAAACGCTGCAGATCCGTCACGATTCTTATAACCGTGCTTCCTTCATGTCCGGTGTAAAACTGTCTGTAGAACAAGTCATGAAGATTGATCAGCTTGTCTACGGATTGGAAAATATCATTGATTAGACAGGGGGATAAATGATGAAAATTGCTTTGATCGCGCATGACAAGAAGAAACAGGATATGATCCAATTTACAACCGCTTATCAAGAGATTTTGAGTCATCATGATCTATATGCAACGGGAACAACGGGATTGAAAATTCAAGAGGCAACCGGCCTTCAAATTCAGCGTTTTCAATCCGGCCCTTTAGGCGGAGACCAGCAAATCGGCGCGTTAATTGCCGTTAACGCACTTGACCTAGTTATCTTTTTGCGCGACCCGCTGACCGCACAGCCGCATGAACCGGATGTCTCGGCATTAATCCGTTTATGTGATGTTTATTCGATTCCGCTTGCCACCAATATGGGAACTGCAGAAATACTTGTTCGCACACTTGATGAAGGCGTTTTTGAATTCCGCAATCTTCTTCGGGGAGAAGAACCTCATGTATAATGCTGACGTTCTTGCTTTTGGCGCCCATAGTGATGATGTCGAGATCGGTATGGGCGGCACAATAGCAAAGCTTGTCAAACAGGAAAAAAAAGCTGTGATATGCGATTTGACTGAAGCGGAGTTGTCTTCAAACGGAACAGTCAGTTTGCGAAAAGAAGAAGCGGCCGAAGCAGCCCGTATATTAGGTGTGGACAAAAGAATTCAGCTGACGCTCCCTGACCGCGGGCTGATGATGAGTGATGAGGCGATTCGGGCGATTGTCACAGTCATTAGAACCTGCCGGCCGAAAGCGGTGTTTATGCCATATAAAAAGGATCGTCATCCGGATCACGGCAATGCTGCCGCACTGGTAGAAGAAGCGATCTTTTCAGCAGGAATTCATAAATATAAAGATGAAAACAGCCTGCCTGCGCATAAAGTAAGTAAGGTCTACTATTATATGATAAATGGTTTTCATCAGCCTGATTTTGTTATTGATATCTCGGATACAATAGAGGATAAAAAGAAAAGCCTCAATGCCTACAAAAGCCAGTTTGTACCGTCACAGAATTCTGTTTCAACACCATTGACGAACGGTTATATCGAGATCATTGAAGCAAGAGAAAAGCTGTACGGCAAAGAAGCGGGTGTAGGGTACGCCGAGGGCTTCTTTTCTAATCGGATGCTGATGCTGGACCATGATGTGCTTGGGGGCGAACAATGAAAAAGTTAAAGATAGGCATTACATGCTATCCGAGCGTCGGCGGCTCAGGTATCATTGCGACAGAACTCGGGAAACAGCTTGCTGAAAAGGGTCATGAAATCCATTTTATAACATCGAGCATCCCGTTTAGATTAAATACATACCATCCTAATATTCACTTTCATGAAGTTGAAGTTAACCAATATGCCGTTTTTAAATATCCGCCGTATGATTTAACATTGGCAAGCAAAATCGCTGAGGTTGCAGAACGGGAGAATTTAGACATCATCCACGCTCACTACGCTCTGCCGCATGCGGTTTGCGCTTATCTCGCAAAGCAGATGCTGAAACGGAATATCGGCATCGTAACAACTTTGCATGGAACGGATATTACAGTATTAGGCTACGATCCATCCTTAAAAGATCTTATCCGTTTTGCGATAGAGGCTTCAGACAGGGTGACAGCGGTCTCATCAGCCCTTGCTGCTGAAACGTACGATTTAATTAAGCCGGAGAAAAAAATAGAAACGATTTATAATTTCATAGATGAACGTGTATACCTTAAGAAAAACACAGCGGCC
Source organism: Bacillus sp. FSL R5-0434 (assembly GCF_038004745.1). Classification (NCBI taxonomy): domain Bacteria; kingdom Bacillati; phylum Bacillota; class Bacilli; order Caryophanales; family Bacillaceae; genus Bacillus; species Bacillus sp. FSL R5-0434. Next base: position 2,218,748 of record NZ_JBBORV010000001.1, on the reverse strand, counting down.
ATTAAAGAGAAACATGGAATCCTGCCGGATGAAAAAGTCGTGATCCATGTGTCCAACTTCAGAAAGGTCAAACGTGTGCAGGATGTCATCCAGGTGTTTCGCAATATAGCCGGCAAAACAAAAGCAAAACTGCTCTTAGTCGGAGACGGTCCTGAGAAATCAGTGGCCTGTGAGCTTGTCAGAAAATATGGGCTGGAAAAACAAGTGCTGATGCTTGGAAATCAAGACCGTGTCGAGGAGCTTTACTCCATTAGTGATTTGAAGCTGCTGCTGTCTGAAAAAGAAAGTTTTGGCCTTGTCCTGCTTGAAGCGATGGCATGCGGAGTGCCTTGCATCGGAACGAATATTGGCGGTATCCCTGAAGTGATAAAAAACAATGTGAGCGGGTTTTTGGTGGATGTCGGCGATGTCGAAGCCGCTTCATCCAAAGCGGTTCGCATTTTAGAAGACGAACAGCTGAGCAAGCGGTTTACAGAAGCGGCCATGGAAATGCTCAATAATGAATTTTCGTCACAAAAGATTGTCAGCCAGTATGAACAGATATATGCCGATTTAGCAGAACTGGAGTGATGACATGGAACAAGTTTTTATTAAAGCACTTCCCGTGCTCCGCACATTAATTGAAGCAGGCCACCAAGCTTACTTTGTCGGAGGCGCAGTTCGTGACAGCTATATGAAACGAACAATTGGAGATGTCGATATTGCGACAGATGCGGCACCGGACCAAGTAGAACGGCTTTTTAAGCGGACAGTTGATGTCGGCAAAGAGCACGGGACCATTATCGTGCTCTGGGAAGATGATACCTATGAAGTCACTACATTCCGGACTGAATCAGATTATGAAAATTACAGAAGACCGTCAGAAGTGCACTTTATCACCTCATTAGAAGAGGATTTGAAACGCAGGGATTTGACGATTAATGCGATGGCCATGACAGCTGACGGTCAAGTTCTTGATTATTTTGGCGGCAAGAAAGACATTGATCAGCAGCTGATTCGAACGGTTGGAAAATCGGAGGACCGCTTTCAGGAGGATGCGCTTCGCATGCTGAGAGCGGTGCGATTTATGAGCCAGCTCGGATTTACGCTTTCGAAAGAAACAGAAGAAGCGATCATAAAAGAGAAAACACTTCTGTCTCATGTATCAGTCGAACGGAAAACAATAGAGTTCGAGAAGCTTTTACTGGGAAAAGCGTCCCAAGAGGCCATTCAAATGCTTGTACATACGGGGCTTTATGAAGAACTGCCCGGTTTTTATCACAAACGAGAGAACCTGCTGACGGCGAGCGAGTTTCCGTTTTCTCTTCTCACTTCTCGTGAGGAGCTTTGGGCAGCGCTTTTAATTGATCTTCAGATAGACTTGAAAGAAGCGATGCTTTTCCTGAAAGCCTGGAAGCTCCCTGGAAAAGTGATGAAGGAAGCCGCTCACATTGCCGATACGTTTGGCCAGAGCCATGACGCTATGTCCATGTACAAGGCTGGTGAAAAAGCGCTTTTATCCGCGGTCAAAATATCAATGCTCCGGCAAACCAAGCAGCTGAACGGCGAGAGACTGAAGGAAGTTAGAGAAGCTTATCAAAGCCTGCCCATCAAAAGTCTGAAGGATCTTGCCATCACAGGGCGGGACTTACTTGCACTGCGAAACCAGCCCGCTGGAAAATGGGTGTCTGAAGAATTACAGCGGATAGAGCAGGCTGTTGTAACGGGAAAGCTCTCCAATCAGAAGGAACACATAGAGGAGTGGCTGAAGACATGCGATCAACCTTAAGAAACGATCTTATTGAATTATTTTCTCAGGCCGGAAGCGAGTTTATTTCCGGCCAAAAAATCAGTGATGCTCTCGGATGCTCGAGAACAGCTGTATGGAAGCATATTGAGGAGCTTCGCAAAGAAGGCTATGAAGTGGAAGCTGTCAGAAGAAAAGGGTATCGGCTTATCAAAAAGCCTGGAAAACTCAGTGAAAGTGAGATACGGTTTGGGCTGAAAACAGAAGTGATGGGCCAGCATCTTTTTTATCATGACGTCCTTTCATCCACTCAAAAAAAGGCTCATGAGCTTGCTAATGATAACGCGCCCGAGGGCACTCTCGTTGTCGCGGATAAACAAACAGCCGGCAGAGGGCGTATGTCAAGGGTGTGGCATTCTCAAGAAGGAACAGGCATCTGGATGAGCCTGATTTTGCGTCCAGACATTCCGCTTCAAAAAACACCTCAGCTTACACTTCTTGCTGCGGTAGCTGTTGTGCAAGGAATAGAGGAGGCAACAGGTCTCCAAACGGATATTAAATGGCCTAATGACATATTAATTCACGGAAAAAAAGCAGTCGGCATCTTAACTGAAATGCAGGCGGAAGAAGACCGCGTCCGTTCAGTCATTATTGGAACAGGCATAAACGTCAATCAAGAGGCCGATGATTTTCCAGAGGAGCTAAAGGAAACCGCAACGAGCCTCAGTCTGGCAGCCGGTGAAAAAATAGATCGGGCCAGCGTCATGCAGCATATTTTGCTTTCTTTTGAAAAACGGTACCGCGATTATTTAGCGCATGGTTTCACGCCGATTAAGCTGCTGTGGGAAAGCTATGCGCTTGGGATCGGCAGTGAATTAAGAGCAAGAACGCTAAATGGAACATTTTATGGGAAAGCTTTAGGAATAGACGAAGAGGGTGTTCTTCTTTTAGAAACAAAGGAAGGCATAAAAAAAATCTATTCGGCAGATATCGAAATGGGTTCATTGTAGTTGGTACAAGCGTGTTGATTTTGATATACTTCCATTGGGCAGTATCGCCTGCGAACTGCACCTATTCATAAAAAATAGATAGACATTGCAGCAGTCTGCCTTGATCCAAAAAGGACTGGGACAGAGGGATGAAACTCGCCGAACTTTAGAAAGTGAAGAATCCTTCTCGTGTAGCGGAAGGTTTTTTGGCTTGTATAAGAAACGGCAGCTCATCTCCTCTAAAAATGAGGAGGAGAAAAAGTGAAAACAAAACTTGATTTCTTAAAAATGAAAGAAAATGAAGAACCGATTGTCATGCTGACGGCTTACGATTATCCGGCAGCCAAGCTTGCTGAACAAGCGGGAGTCGATATGATTTTAGTCGGTGATTCACTAGGAATGGTCGTGCTAGGCCTTGATTCAACTGTCGGCGTGACAGTTGCGGATATGATCCATCATACGAAAGCGGTCAAAAGAGGTGCGCCAAATACATTTATCGTAACCGACATGCCGTTTATGTCCTACCACTTGTCTAAAGAGGATACGCTGAAAAATGCCGCAGCTATCGTTCAGGAAAGCGGAGCCGACGCGCTGAAACTGGAAGGCGGTGAAGGGGTGTTTGAATCCATCCGCGCCTTGACGCTCGGTGGCATTCCTGTTGTCAGTCATTTAGGGCTGACACCGCAATCAGTCGGTGTATTAGGCGGATATAAAGTACAGGGCAAAGATGAACAAAGCGCTAAGAAATTAATAGAAGACAGTATAAAATGCGAGGAAGCGGGAGCCATGATGCTTGTGCTTGAATGTGTGCCTGCAGAACTCACGGCAAAAATCGCAGAAATATTATCCATTCCTGTCATTGGAATCGGAGCTGGTGTAAAAGCGGACGGACAGGTTCTTGTTTATCACGATGTTATTGGCCATGGTGTTGTTAGAACACCTAAATTTGTGAAACAATATACGCAAATTGACGGCACTATAGAAACAGCAATCAGTGGATATGTCCATGATGTAAGACATCGTGCTTTCCCTGAACAAAAGCATTCCTTTCAGATGAATCAGGCAGTCCTGGAAGGCTTGTACGGAGGAAAATAAGATGAAGCAGATTACAGATATCTCACAGCTGAAAGAAATCATTACACAATATCAGTCAGAAGGCAAAACAATCGGATTTGTTCCGACGATGGGATTTCTTCATGAAGGGCATTTAACCTTGGCAGACAAAGCCAGGCAAGAAAATGACGCCGTCGTTATGAGTATTTTTGTGAATCCGACGCAATTCGGTCCCGGGGAGGATTTTGAAGCGTATCCGCGCGATCTTGCACGTGATGCCGCTCTTGCGGAAAATGCCGGCGTTGATATTCTTTTCACTCCTGATGCCCGTGACATGTATCCCGGTGAAAAAAATATAACGATACATGTTGAGAGACGTACAGAGGTTTTATGCGGGCGTTCAAGAGAAGGACACTTTGACGGAGTTGCCATCGTGCTGACGAAGCTGTTCAATCTTGTTAAACCGACACGCGCTTATTTTGGTTTAAAGGATGCGCAGCAGGTGGCAGTTGTTGATGGTTTAATCAGTGATTTCTTCATGGATATTGAACTGGTTGCTGTAGATACGGTCAGAGAGGAAGACGGGTTAGCCAAAAGCTCCCGGAATGTGTATTTAACGGCTGAGGAAAGAAGAGAAGCGCCTAAGCTTTACCAGGCCCTTCAGACGAGTGCCGAGCTGATCAGAGCAGGTGAGAGAAATCCTGAAACGGTCATCAATGCTGCAAAAGACATCATTGAAACGACAAGCGGCAGAATTGATTATGTTGAGCTATTTTCTTATCCGGAACTTGAGCCTGTGAACAAGCTCGAAGGAAAGATTATTCTGGCTGTAGCAGTTGCATTTTCAAAAGCGCGTTTAATAGACAATATCATTATTGATATTCGAGAAATGGAGAGAATATAATGATGTATCGCACGATGATGAGCGGAAAGCTTCATAGGGCAACAGTTACAGAAGCAAATCTTAACTATGTGGGCAGCATTACAATTGATGAAGATCTTATTGATGCGGTAGGAATGCTTCCTAATGAAAAAGTGCAAATTGTGAATAATAACAATGGAGCACGCCTGGAAACGTACATTATTCCCGGTCAGCGCGGAAGCGGAGTCATCTGTTTAAACGGAGCTGCCGCACGCCTTGTACAGGAAGGCGATAAGGTTATTATTATTTCTTACAAAATGATGTCTGATCAAGAAGCGGCAAGCCATCAGCCGAAAGTTGCCGTTTTGAATGACCAAAACAAAATTGAACAAATGCTTGGACAAGAACCTGCCAGCACCATTTTGTAGATATACCGCCCCCTTTATCGGGGGTTTTCGTTTAAGATTTTCAGCGTAAAACGGTTTTGCCGCTCCATTTCCGTACAAAACGTGTTACACTTTTGTCGTATGCAAGAATTGAGGTGTCCATTTTAATGAAAAAGCAACGGTTCGTTGTTATAGATGTAGAAACAACAGGGAATTCGCCAAAAAAGGGCGATAAAATCATTCAAATTGCAGCGGTTGTAATTGAAAATGGACAAATTACTGAGCGGTTTTCAAAATATATTAATCCAAATAAATCCATTCCGGTTTTTATTGAACAGCTTACGGGAATCACGAATCAAATGGTAGAAAATCAGCCGCCGTTTAAAGCAGTGGCTGAAGAAGTGTTTCATTTGCTTGACGGCGCTTACTTTGTCGCCCACAATATCCATTTTGACCTCGGGTTTGTGAAGCATGAGTTACATAAAGCGGGTTTCCAGCTCCCAGATTGTGAAGTGCTGGATACTGTTGAGCTCTCCCGTATCGCATTTCCGGGATTTGAGGGATATAAGCTGACTGAATTAAGCGAAGAGCTTCAGCTGCGGCATGATCAGCCGCATCGAGCTGACAGCGACGCTGAAGTCACAGGACTTATTTTTTTGGAAATTCTTGAAAAGCTAAGGCGGCTTCCTTACCCGACATTAAAGCAGTTAAGAAGGCTGTCACAGCATTTTATCAGTGATCTGACGCATTTGTTAGATATGTTCATTTATGAAAACAGACATACAGATATGCCAGGCTTTACGCGTTTTTCATCTTTTTCTGTCAGAGAACCTGAACCTTTGATTGAACGTCTCAAAGAAGATGAAGAATTTCTATTTGAGATAGAAAATTGGGCAGCAGGAAATGAAAAAGCGCTCTCTGAGTTCATGCCCCAGTACGAAAAAAGAGAAGGCCAAATGCTGATGATGAAAGAAGTGGCTGAGGCCTTTGCCAATCGTGAACACGCGCTGATTGAAGCTGCTCCGGGAATCGGAAAAACGATCGGCTACCTGATTCCGGCTGCGCTTTTTGCTAAAAAGTCAAAAAAGCCGGTCGTCATCAGCACGTATTCAACCCTTCTTCAGCAGCAGATTTTGACGAAGGATTTGCCGATCATCAAAGATATGTTCCCTTTTTCGGTGACTGCGGCTATTTTAAAAGGGCAAACGCATTATCTGTGCCTTTATAAGTTTGAGCAGGTGCTTCATGAGGAAGACGATAACTATGATGCCGTTTTGACAAAAGCCCAGCTTCTTGTTTGGCTGACAGAGACAAACACGGGAGATGTAGCAGAACTGAATTTGCCGTCAGGCGGAAAACTGCTGTGGGACAGATTGGCATATGATGATCATTCTTATAAACGAAAACAGAGGGATCAAGTGATTGGTTTTTATGAACGGGCCAAACAAAGTGCGATGCGGTCTGACCTGGTGATTACGAATCATTCTCTTCTGCTTACCGATGAGGCAAGCCGGAAAAAAAGACTCCCGGATAGCGGGACTTTTGTCATTGATGAAGCACACCATTTTGAACGTGCCGCAAGCGAACATTTAGGAAAAAGAGCAACTTACATAGAACTGCATACAAAATTGAGCAGAATCGGAACGCTGAAAGAGCAGGGGCTTCTGAAAAAAATGAGACAGCTTTTTCAGCGCCACAGCCTGCCGGTGGATTCATTTTTCGAAGTGGAGGAGTGGATTCAGCATATTCAGGCGGAAAGTGATGCTTTTTTCAGCTCTGTGCATTCTTTTGTCAAACGAAGAAAACCTAAAGAAGACTTAAACCGTCTTGTCTTTAACGTGAACAAAAAAAGTCACGATAAAGGATGGCCTATTTTAACAGATGGAGCGGAAAGGCTTTGTTCTATGCTGGCGCATTTGCAGCAGCTTTTTGAGACCCAGACGGCTCTGATGGAAGAACATCTGACGGTTATGAAAAGCAAAAATGCTTTTTTGGCCGATGAATATAATAGAAGCATGAATGATTTGGGGGAGTACTGCCAGACTCTAAATCAGCTGTTCTTTGGCTCAGATGACAATGAAGCGGTTTGGATTGAGATAGATGCTAAAGGTGCGAAGAATGCAGTAGCTATATATGCGCAGCCGCTGGAACCGGGCGAGCTTCTTGCTGATCAGTTTTTTGCCCGGAAAAACAGTGTCGTTCTTACATCTGCAACCCTAACGATAGAAAATTCGTTTCAATTTATCATTGAGCGTTTGGGGTTAAGCGACTTTTTCCCCCGCACAATGAGGATCGCGTCGCCTTTTTCTTATGATGAGCGGATGCAGGTAATGATTCCAAAAGAAATAAAATCGATCCAAGATACGGGGCAGACTGAATTTATACAGGATACCGCACGTTATATCGAACTGATGGCAAAAGAAAAACAGCCGAAAATCCTTGTGCTGTTTACGTCTCATGACATGCTGAAAAAAGTGCATCAGGAACTCAAGCTCGCCATGAGTGTTTCAGGCATTCAGCTTTTGGCTCAGGGCATAACCGGCGGCAGTCCCGGAAAACTGATGAAAACGTTCAAAACAGCCAATCAGGCCATTTTGCTTGGAACGAATCATTTTTGGGAAGGCGTTGATTTCCCTGGTGATGAGCTGACGACAGTGATCATCGTGAGACTTCCTTTCCGGGCTCCGGATCATCCGCTGCACGCTGCAAAATGTGAGTTGGCGAGGAAAAAAGGGCGCAATCCGTTTCAAACGGTCTCACTGCCGGAAGCGGTGCTGACGTTCAGACAAGGAATTGGGCGCTTACTCCGGACAGCCGGAGACAAAGGAACGATTGTCATATTAGACAGACGGGTCAAAACCGCTGGTTACGGGCGCCTGTTTCTTGACGCTCTGCCGACGTCCGCAATATCTGAAGTGACTGACAGTGAGATTGAAGCTTATGTTGCCGGAAAAAGTGAATAAAAGCCGCATAAAGCGGCTTTCCGGTGTGGGAGTAGGACGTGTTTTATTTGTAAAAGCGGTTTTTCCGCTCTGTGGTACTAGTATGGCGCGTCCTGAAAAGGAGTATGACTAACAATATTTGTTCAATTTGGAGGATGAAAAAATGGAAAGCAAAATCGAAATTCTTTCAACAATTAATGTAGAGCATTCGGATGACCTTTATAAAATTGTAGACACGCTGAATCGGACACTGAAAAGAGATAATCTGATGTTCGGTCTTGCGCTTGATGAAGAAAACAAAAACCAAGCCGTTTTTACTATTTATCGTACGTAGGTGAGAAGATGAGAAAAAAAGCATTAATATTTACCGCCATATTTGGTATTATTTTTTTAGCAGTACTTCTTGTCTCGGCAAACATTTATAAATCAGCCATGGCACAAAAGGAAAAGGGGCACGAAGCAGCAGCTGCTGAAGCGAAAAAAGAAACCGACCTCACCAGCGTTGATCAAGTCGAAACATTTGTCGGAAAAGAAAAGTATTATATCGTAAAGGGAACCGACAAAAAAGGCATCAAATTATATGTATGGGTTCCTGAAGATAAAAAAGCAAAAATTCTCTCAAAAGAAGCAAAAGAGGGAATCACCGAGGACAAAGCGGCGAAAATCATACAAGATGAAGGGCTGGTTTCAAAGCAAAAAGAGGTTCACCTGGCAAGAGAAGGGAACGTCCTGCTTTGGGAAGTAACGTACTTAGACAAAGAAGGACAATACAGTTTAAGTTATGTGGACTTTACAACTGGAAAGATTCTCAAAAATATCACGCCTTAAGACGAATTAGGGGGAGTTCAAGTTGAAACTGGCAAAAAGAGTATCCGCATTAACACCGTCTACCACACTAGCCATTACAGCGAAAGCGAAAGAACTGAAAGCGGCAGGCCATGATGTCATCGGCCTTGGAGCGGGCGAACCCGACTTCAATACACCGCAGCACATTATTGATGCAGCTGTACGCTCAATGAACGAAGGACATACGAAATATACGCCTTCAGGCGGTTTGGCTGAATTAAAGAACAGCATTGCAGAGAAATTTAAACGTGACCAGAATATTGAATACAAACCGTCTCAATTGATTGTCTGTACTGGTGCCAAACATGCACTGTATACCCTTTTCCAAGTGATTTTGGATGAAGGAGATGAAGTGATTATCCCAACGCCGTACTGGGTAAGCTATCCGGAACAGGTGAAACTCGCTGGCGGTCAGCCTGTTTATGTGGAAGGGCTTGAGGAAAATCACTTTAAAATTTCTCCTGAGCAGCTGAAAAAAGCGATTACAGAAAAAACAAAAGCAATCGTTATTAATTCACCAAGCAATCCGACTGGCGTTATGTATACGGAAGAAGAGCTGGCCGCGCTTGGCGAAGTATGCCTTGATCATGACATCCTGATAGTATCTGACGAAATTTATGAAAAACTTACATACGGCGGAAAAAAACACGTTTCCATCGCACAGCTGTCTGACCGTTTGAAAGAGCAAACGATCGTCATCAACGGCGTATCAAAATCACACAGCATGACAGGCTGGAGAATCGGTTATGCGGCTGGAGCAGAAGAGATCATCAAAGCGATGACAAACCTTGCAAGCCACAGCACGTCAAATCCGACATCTATTGCACAATACGGAGCGATTGCCGCATACAACGGACCTTCTGAGCCAATGGAGGAGATGAGAAAAGCATTTGAGCATAGATTAAACACGATTTATGATCAGCTCGTTGAAATCCCGGGCTTCAGCTGCGTGAAGCCGGAAGGTGCTTTTTACTTATTTCCGAATGCAAAAAAAGCAGCTCAAACTTGCGGTTTCAAAGATGTAGATGAATTTGTCAAGGCGCTTCTTGAAGAAGAAAAAGTCGCGATTGTTCCAGGTTCCGGATTCGGCTCTCCTGATAATGTCCGGTTGTCCTACGCGACATCATTAGACCTTCTAGAAAAAGCGGTGGAACGAATCAAACGTTTTGTAGAAAAACATTGCTAACGGATCAGAAAGCGGCTGACAAAAAGCCGCTTTTTATCTGCATTGACCCGGTCAGTTAAGACCGGGTATAATAAAGTGATGATAAAAGAGTTCGCGGGGCAAAAGCTTCCGAATGTCTTCTTGTTTTGGAGGGAAATATTTTGAAAACAACAATCAACCAAGTGTACAAGCACGTAGGTGAGGAAGTAACGATCGGAGCTTGGATCGCTAATAAGCGTTCAAGCGGGAAAATCGCGTTTTTACAGCTGAGAGACGGTACAGGTTTTATTCAAGGTGTCGTTGTAAAAGCGGAGGTTGAAGAAAGCATTTTCCAAACGGCTAAATCTGTGACGCAGGAAACGTCACTCTATATAAAAGGAATTGTCAAAGAGGACGAGCGTTCTCCGCTTGGTTATGAATTAGCTGTGACAGATATTGAAGTCATTCACGAAGCGACTGATTATCCAATTACGCCAAAGGAACACGGTACGGAATTTTTGATGGATCACAGACACTTATGGCTTCGTTCAAAGCGCCAGCATGCGATCATGAAAATCCGCAATGAAATCATTCGCGCGACTTACGAATTCTTTAATAACGAAGGCTTCGTAAAAGTAGATCCGCCGATTTTGACTGGAAGTGCGCCTGAAGGAACAACTGAGCTCTTTGCGACAAAATACTTCGATGAAGATGCTTACCTTTCTCAAAGCGGACAGCTGTACATGGAAGCTGCGGCAATGGCCTTAGGAAAAGTATTCTCCTTCGGACCGACGTTCAGAGCAGAGAAATCTAAAACAAAACGTCACTTAATCGAATTCTGGATGATCGAACCGGAAATGGCGTTTGTTGAATTTGAGGAAAACCTTCAGGTACAGGAAAATTACGTTTCTTTCATCGTGCAATCAGTTCTTAAGAATTGCAAAATTGAATTAAACACACTAGGAAGAGACACGTCAAAACTTGAGCAAATCAAAGCGCCGTTCCCAAGAATTACGTATGACGAAGCGGTTGATTTTCTGAAAGAAAAAGGCTTTGACGATATCGAGTGGGGAGACGATTTTGGAGCGCCTCATGAAACAGCGATTGCCGAGCACTATGACAAGCCGGTTTTCATCACTCGCTATCCGACGTCCTTAAAACCGTTCTATATGCAGCCGGCATCTGACCGCGAAGATGTAGTGCTTTGCGCAGATCTGATCGCGCCTGAAGGCTACGGAGAAATCATCGGCGGTTCTGAACGGATTCACGATATGGAACTTTTGGAAACGCGCCTTAAAGAACATGGACTGGATTCTGACGCATATAAATGGTATGCTGAACTTAGAAAATATGGATCAGTTCCACATTCCGGATTCGGCCTTGGATTAGAGCGTACAGTAGCTTGGATCAGCGGAGCGCCTCACGTACGTGAAACAATTCCGTTCCCAAGACTGTTGAACCGTCTGTATCCGTAATACATTTAAATGAAACAAAAAAAGAGTCTCCTGCAAGGGAGACTTTTTACAGTAAAGGGGAAAACACTATCCTTTACAGTAAGAGGTGTAACGATGAAAAAACAGCAATTTATTGATATGCAGGAGATGGGGATGTCGACGATCCCCAATCTTCTGCTGACCCATTATAAACAGCTTGGACTTAATGAAACAGAACTGATTCTGCTGTTGAAAATCAAAATGCATTTAGAAAAGGGATCTTATTTTCCTACACCGCATGAACTGCAGGAAGGCATGACGATTTCTGTTGAAGAATGCACAAACAGATTGCGTATGTTTATCCAAAAGGGTTTTCTGTTTATTGAGGAAGGCGAAGACCAAAACGGCATCAAGTTTGAGAAATATTCACTCCAGCCTTTATGGGGCAAGCTCTATGAGTATATAGAGCTTGCACAGAATCAAACACAAGAAAGAAAAGCAGAAGGGGAACAAAGAAGCCTTTATACGATTTTTGAAGAAGAGTTTGCAAGACCGTTATCTCCTTTGGAGTGTGAAACGCTGGCCATTTGGCAGGATCAGGATCAGCATGATGCACAGCTGATTAAACACGCTTTAAAAGAGGCTGTATTATCAGGAAAACTCAGCTTCCGCTACATTGACCGGATTTTGTTTGAATGGAAGAAAAACGGGCTGAGAACAGTGGAGCAGGCCAAAATCCACAGCCAAAAATTCCGGCGTGTTCAAACAAAACAGAATGAACCGCAAAAAGAGTATAAGAGGCAGGTTCCTTTTTACAATTGGCTTGAACAATAAAGTGAAAAGGTGACAATCGTGTTAAATCTAAAACAAATTGAATTCTGTTTAGAGAAGATAGGCGACATGTTTCCCCACGCGGAGTGTGAACTTGTTCATTCCAATCCTTTTGAATTAGTGATGGCAGTCGCTTTATCTGCGCAATGTACAGACGCACTTGTAAACAGGGTGACCAAAACATTATTTCAAAAATATAAACGTCCGGAAGACTATTTATCTGTTTCTCTGGAAGAGCTTCAGCAGGATATCAAATCAATCGGTCTGTACCGTAATAAAGCAAAAAATATTCAAAAACTGAGTAAAATGATTATTGAAGATTATGGCGGAGAAGTACCGAAGGACCGTGATGAGCTTGTGAAACTCCCAGGAGTTGGCCGGAAGACAGCCAATGTTGTCGTATCTGTTGCCTTTGGCGTACCGGCCATTGCAGTGGATACACACGTCGAGAGGGTCAGCAAGCGTCTGGGAATCTGCCGGTGGAAGGATTCGGTGCTGGAAGTCGAAAAGACACTGATGCGCAAGGTTCCTAAAGAAGATTGGTCCGTTACCCATCATCGTCTCATATTCTTCGGAAGATATCACTGTAAGGCACAATCGCCGCGCTGTGCGGAATGTCCATTGCTTTCTCTGTGCAGAGAAGGGCAGAAGAGAGATAAAAAAGGGCTGGTGAAACGATGACGGCAGCGAATGAATTGTTAGCTTCTTATGAGCAATATTTGCGCAGTCTGGGCCACATTGACTTCACCGATACCAAGGAAGCATTAAGGGGCAATCCTTTGTATTTTGACTTCTCTGAGACCACGCAAGACATATTGCCGTGGGAAAACAGCGGAAAGTACGTTCCGTATCTATTTCAAGTGTGGGAAGAAACAAAAGAATCACTTCTCCCTGTATTTCAAACAAGAAAGTCCAGATGCGATCAAAACGACATGCTTAAAGGGATTGTATGTTTACTGGCTTCATTTCATTGGACAGCGGGTGAGCGGGTGATATCGCTGAATTGGTCAGAACTGACAAAGAAATCATTTCCGGCTAAGCCGATTAATTGGGCTGAACGAGTGGAGTTCATTTTGCTGAAGCCGACCCAGTATCATTGCTTTATCCAGCTAGATGAACTTTTTACAGAAATGAAGAAGCATTTCTATAAGCATCACGCGATGAAACGATAAAACCTCCCCTAAAAAGGAGGTTTTTTTGTGCAGAAAAAAGCCACCACCTTTAAAAGGGTGATGGCTTTGTCTTTAATTCGTTTTTTCAGTTGATGATGAATTCGTTTGTGTATTGTCAGATGTATTTGTTTTGTTTTTATCTGTATTAGACCCTGATGAATCATCCGTTGAGTCACCATCTGACGCGTCCTCTTCTTTGCGGCCGTTGTTATTGCTGCTGTTATCGTTAGATTGGTCTTGGTTGCTGTTGTCGGACGGATTGGTGTTCGTGTTGTCTTGTTTTTTGTCTTGATCGTTTGTTGAATCATCGGTCTGATCTTGATCTGTCTGACTGTCATCTGTTTGAGAATCATCAGTTTGTGTGTCATCCTGAGTCTTCTCATCATCTTTATTTTCATCATCCGTTTGCTGCTGGTCTTCTTTATCTTCATCCTCTTCGGCTTTTGGCACTTCATAGGATGTCGACGCTGAACTTTTGCCATCATCACTGACGGCTGTCACTTCGAATTTGTATACAGAGCCTGGCTGCACGCCCGAAATGACTGCTTCTTTTGCAGAGCTGTTTTGTACTTCAGAGTAGCTGCCGCCATCAACAGATTGCTTAACAGCAAAGGTCGCATCTCCGTCGTACTTCCAGCTTAATGTCAATGATTGATTATCTTTATCATATTTCACACTTAAACCAGACAGTTTTGCTGTTTCTTCTTTCTCTTCTTTCTCATATGTTTTAGAAACAGTAGAAGGGGATGTACCTTTTACAAAGTACTCTGTGACCTTTTTATCGCTTGGCGTATTCGGCCCTGCCAGTTTTGCCGGATTAGAGCCTTTTTCCACAGTCGCTTCCACTACGCTATCAGGTTTCTCAAATGATCCGCTTCCGTCATCGACTTGGGCGATGAGCTGTGCAAATAGACGTTTTGCGACTTGCTGTTCCGTTTTATTTAAAGATTTTTTCCCTAACTTGTTTTGTGAATCTACACCTGTCCATACAGCAGCAGTGTACTGAGGTGTATACCCGACAAACCAGGAATCAGGCACACCGCCCGGGGCGATATTGTACTTTTGTATTGTATCTTCATTAAAGTTTGTTGTTCCTGTTTTACCGGCTACCTCGACTCCAGGTACTTGTGCAAGCTGTCCGGTACCTGTCTTAACAGCTGTTTTCAGCATATCTGTAATCATAAAGGCTGTATAATCGCTCATTGCTGACTTAGATTTCGGTGTTAAGTCAAGCTTTGTTCCATCGTTAAATTCAATAGACTTCACAAAATGCGGTTCATTATACGTTCCGTTATTTCCAAATGCGCTGTATGCTCCTGCCATTGTCAGAGAAGAGACACCCGGGTTGTCATCTCCGAATCCTCCGATAGAGTAGGATTCATACACTTTTTCCTTATTTAAACCGAGTCCCAATCCGTTAGCAAAATCCACTGCAGCGTCTTTTCCGACTGCTTGGAATGCTTTTAAAGCTGGGATATTACGGGACTGTGCCAGTGCTTCCCGCATGGACATAGGCCCTTTATATCGACGGTCAAAGTCGCGGATAGGTGTTCCATCTGAATACGTATAAGCTGAGTCATCAATTTGCTCGTAAGTGGACCATTTTTTATTTTCAATAACTGGTCCGTAGTCTAGGATTGGTTTTATGGTAGAACCAGGCTGAGTTTTTGCTTGAGTGGCATAGTTGAAGCCCCCAACTGTTGAGTTTCTTCCGGAACCGATTGCCCGGACTTCACCAGTTTTTGTGTCAAGAAGCGAAACGCCGCCTTGCATTCCTTCAGTAAATCCGACAGTCTCCCCATCCATTAATTCATCTAAAGTGTCTTGTGCTTTTGTATCCAGTGTTGTATAGATCTTTAATCCGTCAGCAGATGGATCGACATCAGATTTTTCATCTATTTCTTTCATGACTTCATCGACAAACGCGCTGTATTTGTTTGAATTTGTTTTTTCATATTCCTTCTGTGAAACAACGCCTTCGTCTTTCATCGCCACTTTTTTGGCTTTAGTATATTCAGAATCAGAAATAAATCCTTGCTTTTTCATCAGGCTGAGTACAATGTTCCGTCTTTTTTCCGCTTTATCAGGATTTTTAACCGGATTGTACGCTGTCGGGCTTTGCGGCATACCCGCAAGTGTCGCAGCCTGTTCCACTGTCAATTTGCTTAAATCAGTGACGCCGAAAAATTCTTCCGCCGCTTTTCCGATTCCGTAAGCTCTAGGAGAAAAATAAATTCGGTTTAAATACATTTCTAAAATTTCATCTTTAGAATAATTACGTTCCAGCTGTATAGAAAGCCAGACTTCTTGCACCTTCCGTTTCAGCGTTTTCTGATGTGACAGAAGGGAGTTCTTTACGACCTGCTGGGTGATGGTACTTCCGCCTTCAGCTCCGAAGCCGTCTTTAAAGTTGGCGACTAAGGCGCCTCCGATACGGACAGGGTCAATCCCGTGGTGTTCGTAAAAACGTGCGTCCTCTGTCGCGATAAAGGCTTCTTTTACGACATCAGGTATTTCATCTATCGAGACGTAGGTACGCTTTTCGGCACCGACTTCTGCGACTTCTTTTCCGTTTTTATCATAAATAGTTGAAGAATAAGGCGTCTTCAATTTGTTTTCATTCAGTGACGGCGCATCTGAAACCATGACGGCAAATGTTACGGCGCCGCCGACTACACCCAGGATAAACAGAATGAGTAAAGTGAATAGCGTCTTTTTAAACAATCCGCCTTTTTTTCGTTTCTTGCC
Organism: Bacillus sp. FSL R5-0434; assembly: GCF_038004745.1. Lineage (NCBI taxonomy): Bacteria > Bacillati > Bacillota > Bacilli > Caryophanales > Bacillaceae > Bacillus > Bacillus sp. FSL R5-0434. The sequence goes on along the minus strand of NZ_JBBORV010000001.1, from coordinate 2,202,616 downwards.
TTTTTTCGGTGAAGGGCTCGACTTGCTGTTCGCTTTACGTCGAGCTTCACGACTCGTAAATTGATCTGACATAACATCTCAACCTTTCGTTAATCAACCTTTCGCACTAGATGATGGCGAAAAATAAAGCTGCTCAATAATACTAATATAATCAATTCTTGGCGCGTATCCAAGAGAAATCGGATAAGCTGCTTCCTCTAACTCATCTTTACGAATGGATTTTCTGCCGTTTTTTTCTTTTCTTTCCCAGAAATAAAACAGCTTATCGGCTTCTAAAAAATAAACCTGGCCGAAAGCGGATATAATAACAAAACAAATACCGTCTTGAGCCTTTACCTGCTTCATATGCTCAATTTGATGGTCATGGAAATTCTGCAGGGGGAAAGAGGTTTTGTTTTTTGTCTCTTTCGCCTCAAAGTCAATGTACCGCCCTTTATAAATTCCGTTATAATCTGTTGTCGATGATTGTTTAAAATAGGCTTCTTTTATGACTGCAGCGCTTCTTTTTGGATAATGGACATTTACAATTTGAACAGGTGTCGGCTTTTTGTGTATCACGGCAATTTGGTTTGTCAGATAATACTTATTCGTTTCGTTTAAGTCATCTTCGAGGGTCATTCCGCGATTACTGTAAGATGGCGCTCTTTTATGACTGTTTTGGGATGAAACCGGATGTTTCGGCTGAAACGTTTTTCCGTTAGGATACCGAATCACTTTCTCATCCTCCTTATTAAACTATTAGTGACGGAAGTGAATGAACGTGCAAGAACAACAGGCCATCAGAAAGCTTCTTCGCCGGATTGAACGGCAGACGGCAGTCGAAAACGCCGATAATATATCAAGAACGAATGCTTACAAAGCATTCTATGACCGTCATCCAGAAATTAAATGGTCACTCTTAGCTTCCTTCGTTTCACGCAATGCCGGCTGGTCAATGACTGATTTAAAGGGCAGTCTGTTTCAGCTTGGTCTGCGTGAGTCACAGCAAAGGTGGTTCTTTTTGGCCTACGAGAGAGCGAATTGGCTCATCTTTTCAGATGCCTATCCGCAGCTTCTTTTGTACCACTGGTCTGTAAAAACCGGGAAGCCCCTGTTCAACTATCTGCAATTGTTTGGCGTATCACAATTTATGACAGAAGAGTGGACCCGTTTTTGGCATGAACGAAACACGGAGCGGCTCATGTATGCTCTCATTATAAATGAACAAAACACTATCCAAACACCTATTATACAAAATCCTTCGTTCAAAAAGAACGTTTTTGGCACGATTCCTTTTTATTTAAGTGACTGGTTTCATTTCAACACCGTTATTTTTCCTTCTTCAGACGGCATTCTTTACGGTATTTCGGCCAAGCGTTTTTCTAAAACCGAAGAAAGGATAAGGCTTGGAAAACAGCTGTCACAATTGCTGTTCAGTCCGGAACTGTTTTCTTCTTTTTATGACTTTTTGCACACAGTGCCGCATACAGGCTCCCGTTTTGATATGGAAAAAATGATCGGAATCACAAAAAGGACATCTCCTATGCTAAGGACATGCTACCCTGAATTAACTCACTCATTAGACGGAAAGAAAACAGATTGGTTTCATGGAAAGATAAAGAAAGGCCTCTTTGTGCGGGAGGCATTGCCGCGGCAGATAGAATTGACCGACTGGTATGTAAATAAAAAACGTCAGCTGCATGCGCTCTTTGCGGTGGAGCATTGGCTGAAGAAATAAAAGAAGCAAGGAATTTCCTTGCTTCTTACGTAGAAGGACGGTTCGGGCCGCCTAGTTTTTTATCTAAAGAATCAACTGCTTTTGATTCCGTCTTTTTTTGCTGGCCGGCTTTTTTCGGTCTAGATTTCATACGGCACCTCCTCACAAGTATCGTGTGCATTAAGCGTGAGGATCATACAATTTTTGCGTGTCTTTTTGTCGAAAACTTCAGCTTTTCGTGGAATACCTGTTTGTTTGGCGATTTGCTTCTAGTTTTGTCATGCGGAAGGATTGCGCCGTGCGAGCAAAGAATTTAACCGGGAGAGAAGAGTAAAGGGAGGAACACAAATGTCCGGTTACGTAAGCAAGACAGATATTCTCCGAATGCTTTCTGATATAGAAACTGAAATAAACTGTGCTGAACAGAGCCTTAGCCGTTCTATAGATGTATTCGAGGCTGAAATGCGTGAAACGGAGGACGAACGTTTGAGTGTTCTGGAAGAAGAAATCATGGATCTTCATATATGTATAAACGAACTGTACCGATCCCCTCAAGAGAGGTATGCTGTGGACAAGGTATACCGTATCGGCTGAATTTATGAGCAAAATTTGGTACGATAAGCTTTGAGGTGAAGGATGTTGCAACCACAAACATTGCTGAAAGTTACCGAGCAGATGATTGAAGCCGCTGAAACAGGTGCTGCACGATATCAGGAAGGGAAAGAAAATAACCACTCGTACGATTTTTTTGAGACGATAAAGCCTGCTGTGGAGGAGAATGATGCCCTGGCAGCTCACTGGGCGGAAGGGACGCTTGAATTTATAAAGGCTCGCCGCCCGAAATATGTGCATGCTGAGCAAATAGAGACCGCAAAAGATAATTTCCTGGAATTGATTCTTCAATCATATGTTCATCATATTCATAAAAAGCGATTCAAAGACATCACTGAATCAGTCATTTACACATTGCAGACAGTGAGGGATGAAATTGCAAGTGAAGACAGCCAATAAAGGCTGTCTTCATTTTTATTATAGGGGGCCGGACATTAATTCAGCTCATATGCCGGGCTTTCTGCTCCATTTGCTTCCAGAACCTTCATACTGTTACGAAATTCAGTTGCGTTGAAGTGTCCTTGAATATAGAGGAACTTGGCAAAGTCCATCAGTTTATTCACACAGTCTGTTTCATATTTCTTCATTTCTGCAAAACGTTTGCTTAAGTATGATACGTTCATTATGGTGCATCCCCTCTCATCTGTATTGAAAATATGGTATCATAATGATTCGACTTTTTTCTGTTTTTAAAAAATTTAAACTTTCGACACAATTTGACAAACACGCTTGATGGCATCAGACACAAACAAAAGAAATGATTCATACATATATAGGAGAGAAACTGTTGAGTCTAGGGGGGAAATCGCAATGAAAAGGAGACCTCAAAACGATCCTCGGCAATTGGGTTATTATTACCCTCAGCAAGTGCAGGGATATTATCAGCAGAATGCGCCTGTTCATTTTGAACAGTACGTTCCGCAGCATTACGGACAACAGGAGTTTTATCAGCCGTATATTCCGCCTCAGTCTATGCCTATGCAGCCGCCGATATTTCCTAATCCTTATCCTATTCCGAGACCGAATCAGCAGCAGCCTTCACAGGTTCAAAGTATTATGTCACAATTCAAAAAAGCGAACGGGCAGTTTGACTTTAATAAAATGATGGATACGACAGGCCAAGTCATGAGTGCCATGAATCAAGTCGGCTCATTAATAAAGGGATTTACCAGCTTTTTCAAATAACAGAAGCATGAATGAATCAAATCATTCATGCTTATTTGTTGGGAAGAAAAGCGTCATTGTCTGCTCACTCCATGACGTTGCCATTTCTTCCTGGTGTACCTCATAAGGCAGCTGTACGGTTCTTGTCATGCTTGTTAATGTGGAGGCGTTTTGCTCCTTCTGTTTTTCCTGAAGCGTTACATGGAGGTACCGGGACTTAATGTCGATGAGAATCTCGCCGTCTCGAAACGTTGCTGGAATTGTGATATCGACATACAGCCCGTTATCACTTTCTCTGACGTCTATCGTTGTCTGTACATCTTTGAAACTAGAGTCGATCAAGTTTTGAAAACCATGTAAAAGATTTCCTAATGCAGAAGACTGAAACAGATGGTCCATTGCTTGATTGATGGTCTCTTCTTTCTTAGACAATTCATTCTTTTTGTCATCTTTACATTCCAAATGAGCCACCGCCTTTTTTTATCAGACTATGCGTTTGTGCCGGATGTTGTTATAAATTGAAGCGAAATTGAAAGTGTGGTTAAATAGGTGGTGAATGAAGGGATAACGGTTGATGAATTGGAAGGGAGATAACACATTGCTGAAAAAATTATTCGGAATGGGAAAATCAGAGGAAAAAATTACGGAAGAGGTCATCTATTCTCCGGCAGACGGGACGGTAATGGATCTGACAGATGTGCCGGATCCTGTTTTTTCACAAAAAATGATGGGCGAAGGAATTGCAGTTGAACCCTCTAATGGTGAAATTGTTTCACCTGCTGAAGGTGAAGTGATTCAGCTGTTTCATACAAAACACGCCGTGGGCATCCGGACACGTTCGGGAATCGAGCTGTTAATTCACGTCGGATTAGAAACCGTAAATATGAATGGAGAAGGATTTACCGCTCATATTAAAGAAGGTGACAAAGTAAAGGTCGGCGACCCGCTCATCACGTGTGATTTGGAGTTAATAAAAGAAAAAGCGAGCAGCACAGTCATCCCAATCGTCATTATGAATGGGGAAGCTGTGGAAACAATAGAGCCTGCAGGCGAAAAGGCTGCACACAAAGGCGAAACAAAGCTGCTCACAATAAGAGCGAAATAAGCAGGGCGGATGCCTTGCTTTTTTGTTGTCCGATTGTATAAAATTTGCACCTAGCCATGCAAACAAATATTCGGTAAACTGTACTTGATAAAGAGGTGTAAAGAATGAAAAAGAAATCACTGACTGAACTCATTTCTGAATTGAAAGGAAATGAAAACGTTGTGAACTGGCATGAAATTGAGCCTCGTGAAGCAAGGACAAGACCGATGCCTGAACGTATAGATGAGAGACTCAAAACAGCCCTTTCCAAAAGGGGAATTGATGCCTTATATACCCACCAATATGCCGCTTTTCAATATGTGCAAAAAGGGGAAAGCATTGTAACTGTAACGCCTACGGCATCCGGAAAAACATTATGCTACAACCTGCCTGTCCTGCAATCTATCGCTGAGGACGATACAAACCGGGCGTTATATTTATTTCCTACTAAAGCGCTGGCCCAGGATCAAAAAAGTGAACTCAATGAAATCATTGATGAGATGGGCATTGATATTAAAAGTTTTACATATGACGGAGATACATCTCCGGCGATCAGACAAAAAGTCAGAAAAGCAGGGCACATTGTGATTACAAACCCTGATATGCTCCACTCGGCCATTCTTCCGCATCATACAAAATGGGTGAGTCTGTTTGAAAACCTTAAATATATTGTGATAGACGAGCTGCACACGTATCGCGGTGTATTCGGAAGCCATGTGGCAAATGTAATCCGCCGGCTGAAACGGATCTGCCGGTTTTATGGAAGTGACCCGATCTTTATTTGTACCTCGGCAACGATCGCGAATCCAAAGGAATTGGGAGAGCAGCTGACCGGAAACTCAATGAGGCTGGTCGATGACAACGGTGCGCCAAGCGGACGGAAGCACTTTGTATTTTATAATCCTCCAATTGTTAATCAGCCGCTTAACATCAGAAAAAGCGCAACAGTAGAAGTAAACGAGCTGGCGAAAGAGTTCCTGAAGAACAAAGTGCAGACCATTGTTTTTGCCAGAAGCAGAGTCCGGGTGGAAATTATTTTAAGCCATATTCAAGAGCTTGTGAAAAAAGAGATCGGGACAAAGTCAATCAGAGGCTATCGGGGAGGCTATCTTCCGAAAGAGCGGAGAGAAATCGAAAGAGGACTGCGAGATGGCCAAATTCTTGGGGTTGTCAGCACAAATGCGCTGGAGCTCGGGGTTGATATCGGTCAGCTGCAGGTCTGTATCATGACCGGTTATCCCGGAAGTGTGGCAAGTGCATGGCAGCAGGCGGGACGAGCCGGCAGAAGGCACGGTGAGTCTTTGATTATCATGGTCGCCAATTCAACACCGATTGACCAATATATTGTGCGCCATCCTGAATACTTCTTTAACCGTTCGCCGGAATCGGCAAGAATCAACCCAGAGAATCTAATTATTTTAGTTGATCACTTAAAATGCGCTTCTTATGAACTTCCTTTTAAAGCCGATGAAGAGTTTGGGCCGCTGGACGTCAGTGATATTCTCGAGTACCTTCAGGAAGAAGGTGTCCTGCACCGCAATGGGGAACGTTATCATTGGGCAAACGAATCGTTTCCTGCTTCCAATATCAGTCTGCGTTCGGCTTCACAAGAAAATGTGGTCATTGTCGATCAAACGGATATTGCGAATGTGAGAATCATCGGTGAAATGGATCGGTTTAGTGCGATGACGCTTCTTCATGATGAAGCGATTTATTTGCATGAAGGCGTGCAATTCCAAGTGGAAAAGCTTGATTGGGATCATAAAAAGGCTTATGTCAGAAGAGTTGATGTGGAATATTACACGGATGCCAATCTGGCAGTCCAGCTGAAGGTGCTGGAAATTGACAAAACAAAAGAGAGGAGCCGTACATCCCTACATTACGGCGATGTTACGGTAAATGCATTGCCCACTATTTTTAAAAAGATTAAGATGACTACTTTTGAAAATATCGGATCAGGCCCTATCCATTTACCGGAAGAAGAACTCCACACGAGTGCGGCTTGGCTTGAAATCAAAACAATTGATGAAGACATTGGAGAAAAGACACTCGAACAGCTGCTTCTCGGCATATCGAATGTTTTGCAGCATATTGTCCCTGTGTATATTATGTGTGACCGAAATGATGTCCATGTCGTTTCACAAATCAAAGCTGCCCATACCGGTTTGCCAACGGTATTTTTGTATGACCATTATCCGGGCGGAATCGGCTTGGCAGAGGAAGTCTTTACACGGTTTGCTGACATTAATGAAGCGGCTAAGCGGCTGATAAAACAATGTCCTTGTCATGATGGCTGTCCGTCTTGTATAGGTACTGAAATAGAAGGAATAAAAGCCAAGGAACGAATTTTGCAGCTGTTGGACCAAATGTCATAAGGAAAGGAGGTTAGGCATGTCGTTAAAAGGAAAACTCCAGCGTATGAAAAAGCATATGGTGCTGGAGGAAGCAGAACACAAGATAGAAGAGAATGGGAACTCAGACATTCGCTCTGATATACCGTTTCTTAAAGAGTGGGAGGCTTATGGCGTGAAGCCTTTCTTCTTTGAGGATGAATACTGTCTGATCAGGGAAGTAGAATATCCGCTCTCCCATCGGCACGGACATTACTGTTTTTCCGAGCTTGATGAAGTCATCGCGTTATGGAATAAAAGCAGCCTGTCGCATACACTATCTGCAAAAGGATATGAAAACAACAGCCTCTTTTTCTTTGATACAGAAACAACAGGTCTTGGCGGTGGAGCCGGCAATACGATTTTTTTGCTCGGCCATGCAAGGGTATATAAAGATCGAGTGATAATCAAACAGCATCTTCTGCCCAAACCGGGGAATGAAGTCGCCTTGTATCAGAGCTTTTTAAGCGAGGTTGATATTACATCACTTGTTACCTACAACGGAAAAGCTTTTGATTGGCCGCAGGTAAAAACAAGGCATACACTGATTCGTGACAGAGTTCCGAAGCTCCCGGAATTCGGGCATTTTGACCTCTTGCATGGAGCAAGGCGTTTGTGGAAGCACAAAATGGAACGCGTGTCGCTTGGCTCAGTTGAAAAAGAAGAGCTCGGCGTACGCAGAAAAGAAGACACCCCGGGCTATTTGGCACCGATGCTGTACTTTCATTTTATTAAGGCACAGGAACCGGATCTTTTAAAGGGTGTGCTGCACCATAATGAGATGGATGTGCTGTCGTTAATTTCACTGTACATTCATATGTCAAAGAAAATTCTTTCCGCTTCTGATATGCCAAAAGAGGATGATGAAGCTTACGCAATGGCGAAATGGTTTATGGCCCATAAGGAAACAGGCCAAGCAGTCAATCAGCTTGAAAGACTTAAAGAAAAGTCATTTGAAAATAAAGACAGAGCCCTTTTAGATTTATCAATGCTGTACAAAAAACAAAACCGCCTAGAAGATGCAGTCCCGCTTTGGGAGAAACTATCTCATTCTCAGCACCAAAAATGCAGGTACACTTCAGCGATAGAGCTTGCGAAATATTTTGAGCATAAGAAAAAGGAATTCGGGAAAGCTTTACATACAGCTGAACAATTACTTGCCGATGAGGCATCCTTATCAGAAAAAGAAACGGAAAATCTGCACGTGAGAATTGCCCGTCTGAAGAGGAAATATTCCTTTTAAATATTCCCCGGGAAAGCGCAAAAGACGACTTCTTTCGCCATGAAATTTTTTTGCTGGATTCACATCGATTTTGTTGTAGAATACCGGCGAATCCTGTAAAATGACGTTAGTTATTTTTAAAGGGAGAGTTGGTATGTATAAGGGTGTTTTTTATTTGTTCTTCGTCGTTGTGTTTTTGATTGCTTTCGTATTTTCAAACTTTAAAGACAGCTTAATTGCACACTTTTAAAATAGGTCTTTGCATCAGAACATGTACCCTCTATTTTTCATAGCTTAGTATTGTAATAAAGTTTATGGAAAGGGGATTTAAATCATGCATCACTGCAGACCGCACATGATGGCGCCGATTGTCCATCCTACTCATTGCTGTGAACACCATACGTTTTCAAAAACAATCGTGCCGCACATTCACCCACAGCACACAACAAACGTAAATCACCAGCATTTCCAGCACGTTCACTACTTTCCACACACTTTCTCAAATGTTGATCCGGCTACGCATCAGCATTTTCAAGCAGGAAGACCTTGTTGCGATTACTAGTATGGAAACGTGCAGCTTGATGGTGTAAACCAACGCAGCACATAAAATGGGGCCCAATGGGAGCCCCATTTTTTAAAGCAGGTGAAAAGATGAAAGTATTAGCAATAACAGGATATAAACCGTTTGAACTCGGGATATTTAAACAGGATGACAAGGCGCTGTATTACATAAAAAAAGCCATTAAGAACCGGCTGATTGCTTTTTTGGATGAAGGATTAGAATGGATTTTAATTTCAGGGCAGCTTGGAACGGAACTCTGGTCGGCCGAAGTTGCATATGATTTGCAAGAAGAATACCCTGACTTAAAGGTTGCTGTCATCACACCATTTTACGAGCAGGAAAAGAACTGGAAAGAGCCGAATAAGGAACTGTATGAAGCTGTTCTGGCCCAGGCGGACTACGAGGAAAGCCTGACTCATCGTCCGTATGAAAGCCCGCTTCAGTTTAAACAAAAAAATCAGTTCTTCATTGATAAGTCTGACGCGCTTATGCTTTTATATGACTCTGAAATGGCAGGTTCCCCAAAGTATATGCTTGAGACAGCTGAAAAAAGACGCGAACAGGATGGCTATCCGATCTACTTTATCACAATGGATGATCTGAGAGTGACAGTAGAGGAAGACAGCTTCTCATAACAAAGAAAGAGAAATTTGACAATCGTCCAGATTTCTGAAAAAATATAAGATGATGATTCACGATACGAGGTGAAAAAGATGCTTGCTGATAAAGTAAAGCTTTCTGCGAAAGACATTTTGGAAAAAGAATTTAAAACAGGCGTTAGAGGTTACAAACAAGAAGACGTTGACAAATTTTTAGATATGATCATTAAGGATTATGAAACCTTCCATCAAGAAATTGAAGAACTGCAGCAGGAAAATTTGCAGCTGAAAAAACAGCTTGAAGAAGCCAGCAAAAAACAGCCAGTGCAATCAAACACCACGAACTTTGATATCTTAAAACGGCTGTCTAACTTAGAAAAGCATGTTTTTGGCAGCAAGCTTTATGATTGATCTGCGCTTGTAAAAAATGGCGCTTGTAAATGACAATCAGTTGTTATATAATAATTCATGTTCTTAACGTTCGGGTAATCGCTGCAGATCTTGAATCTGTAGAGGAAAGTCCATGCTCGCACGGTGCTGAGATGCCCGTAGTGTTCGTGCCTAGCGAAGTCATAAGCTAGGGCAGCCTTGATAGGCTGACGGCAGGAAAAAAGCCTACGTCCTTTGGATATGGCTGAGTATCCTTGAAAGTGCCACAGTGACGAAGTCTCACTAGAAATGGTGAGAGTGGAACGCGGTAAACCCCTCGAGCGAGAAACCCAAATTTTGGTAGGGGAACCTTCTTGACGGAATTCAACGGAGAGAAGGACAGAATGCTTTCTGTAGATAGATGATTGCCGCCTGAGTACGAGGTGATGAGCCGATTGCAGTACGATGGAACAAAACATGGCTTACAGAACGTTAGACCATTAAATTAAATGATGAAATCAAGCTCTCCCGTATAAGGAGAGCTTTTATCTTGATGAGAGAAAAGTTTTAAAAGACAGGGTGATACGATGAAGAAGTATACACTAATTGCAACAGCGCCGATGGGCATTGAAGCTGTAGTTGCAAAAGAAGTTCGTGACTTAGGATATGAATGCAAGGTTGATAACGGAAAAGTTATCTTCGAAGGGGATGCGCTTGCGATTTGCCGTGCGAATCTTTGGCTGAGAACGGCGGACCGTGTAAAAGTTCAAGTTGCTACATTTAAAGCAAAAACATTTGATGAGCTGTTTGAAAAAACGAAAGCGGTTAACTGGCGTTCATTTATACCGGAGAACGGGAAATTCCCTGTCATCGGTAAATCCGTTAAATCAACACTTGCAAGCGTTCCCGACTGTCAGCGGATCGTCAAAAAAGCGATTGTTGAAAAGCTGAAGCTGCAGTCCGGCAAAGCCAATGACTGGATCGAAGAAACAGGCGCCGAATATAAGGTGGAAATTTCTTTATTGAAAGATCAGGCGGTTATTACACTTGATACGTCAGGGACAGGCCTCCACAAACGGGGATACCGCGTGGATCAGGGAGGCGCGCCCATTAAAGAAACGCTTGCTGCCGCTTTGGTGCAATTAACAAATTGGACTCCGGACCGTCCATTTGTCGATCCTTTTTGCGGTTCCGGAACGATCGCGATTGAAGCCGCATTAATCGGCCAAAATATCGCCCCGGGATTTAACCGCGATTTTGTCTCAGAGGATTGGGAGTGGATCGGTAAAGATCTGTGGGACAAAGCACGTCTTGAAGTCGAAGAAAAGGCAAACTATGATCAGCCGCTTACGATTTTCGCCAGTGACGTAGATCACCGCATGGTGCAAATCGCAAAAGAAAATGCAGAGGAAGCGGGACTGAGCGAATTAATCGAATTTAAACAAATGCAGGTAAAGGACTTCACTACAAAACATGAGTTTGGCGTGATTGTCGGAAACCCGCCGTACGGAGAACGTCTCGGCGAGAAAAAAGCCGTTGAGCAGATGTACAAAGAAATGGGACAGGCGTTCGAACCGCTTGATACGTGGTCTGTGTATATGCTGACTTCAAATGAAAATTTTGAGGAAGCATATGGAAGAAAAGCAACGAAGAAACGAAAGCTCTTTAATGGATTTATTAAGACGGATTACTATCAGTACTGGTCTAAAGTAAGACCTCAGCGTAATAAAACGGAACACGCATAAAAAGAAGACGCTCTGGATGCGTCTTCTTTCATCTTTCAGCCATATTCTATCGTTACCAACGGTGCGCTTTCGCGTTACTTCTTAATATAATGTTGGTTTGGGACATTTCGGTGTGACCGTTTACTTGAGACTTAGAACGTTTAGGCCGCGTCCAATTGTGATGAAACAGTTCAGAATGCTGATCTAATCGGTCTTTATAACTCATGTCAACATCACTCCCTGATAGAATATTGTTGATAAGACGGATAGTCCATGACGGAGTATCGGATGTAGTTTGTGCACATTTCAGTGATAACATGCGGAAAGCATGTATATAAAAAGAAAAGTTCGCATACAATGATGATTATTTCAATTAGAGGTGATCTCATGCTGAACAGCGAACATTTTAATCTCATTCAAAGGGCGCTTGACGCAACCGCAAACGAGCTGAAGGAGCTCAGAGCTGATGATGCGTCTCCGTCTGTGATTTCACATGCGCAAAATAATTTAGAAAAAGCGGTGGAACATATTCATTCAACAGACCATCCTTTTTTATCCTCGCATGTGATCAACCGAAAGTAAGTCACAAAAAGCTTGGCACTGCCAAGTTTTTTTATTGTATTCAGCGGCGGGAAATGATAATATTGATGGTCTGAATGCCGAATAGTTGGGGGTTGGAACTGGGTGACAACATCACGTTTGCCTTTTTCTTTAACGAAAACAAAGAATTTTTATGAAGAATTGAACAATTGGATTGGTGACGTGTTTTACGATATTCTTCCCGAAAAAGGGTTTGATCTTCGAGATGAGCAAGTGTTCATGGCTTTTCAGCTGGAACGGGCGTTTAAAGAGAAAAAAGTCATGTTTGCCGAAGCCGGAGTAGGAACGGGGAAAACACTTGTTTACCTTCTTTTTGCGATCAGCTATGCAAGATATGTCGGAAAACCCGCCATTATCGCTTGTGCTGATGAAACGTTAATCGAACAGCTTGTGAAAAAAGAGGGAGACATTTCGAAACTGGCTGAACATTTGGATCTTAAGATTGACACAAGGCTATCGAAATCACATGAGCAGTATCTATGCTTGAAAAAGCTTGAAAAAACAATGCAGCGATCTGATGATGAAAAGTGGCTTGATCTTTATGAAGCTTTACCGTCATTTGTCCATGAGTCACAGGCCATGCAGCGGTTTTATCCATACGGTGACCGAAAGCAGTACGCTAACCTTTCGAATGAAGAATGGTCGCAAGTAAGCTACGACTCGTTTCAAGATTGCCTGACCTGTGATATGAGACATAGATGCGGCTTGACGCTATCAAGAGATTATTATCGCAAGTCAACAGACTTGATCATTTGTTCTCATGATTTCTATATGGAACATGTATGGACGGAAGAATCGCGCAAACGGGAGGGACAGCTGCCGCTGCTGCCTGATCATAGTGCGGTTGTATTTGATGAAGGGCATCTGTTAGAGTTTGCTGCGCAAAAAGCATTAACCTACAGAGTCAAGCAATCAACTCTTGAATTATTTTTAGAACGTTTGCTTCAAAATGACATTAGAGAAGAATTTGCTGAATTGATAGAAGACGCACTTGCTGCAAACGACGAATTTTTCTATGTTCTTTCTGAAGAATCAAGAGAAGTTGCCGGGTCGCACCGTTTGGAAATAAAGAATGATCAGCGTGTCAAAAAGGCGGCGGACGAGCTGTGCCGGTTGCTTGATAAAATTGGTGAAGCACTCGTATTTGAGTCAGAAATGTACACCATTGATCAATACGAGCTGTCAGTCGTAGAGGAATACGTTGAGCAAATGGCGTATTCATTATCTTTATATCAAAAGGATGCGATCAGCTGGCTGGAGCAAAAGGAAGCGGAATCCACTTTTGTCGTGATGCCGAGAACAGTAGCAGAAGTGCTTGGCGAGAAAGTGTTTTCAAAGAAAATTCCGTATATCTTTTCTTCTGCAACGCTGTCAGAAGGCGGTTCGTTTGACTATATTGCGGACAGTCTGGGGATTCACGATTACTTATCGTTAACGGTTGATTCTCCTTATGATTATGACGAACAAATGACCGTTACCCTTTATGGGAAAACAGAAATGAGCGCAGAACAAAAAACAGCTCAAACAATAGAGACAATTAAGCACTATAAAGGCAGAACGCTGGTGCTCTTCCCGTCTTTTGAGGAATTAAACGAGTTTAAGGAGCTCGCAGCTGCTTGGGAGCTGCCGTATCCGATTTACTTTGAAGGCGACGAAGAAATCAGCAGCTTAGTAGAAAAATTCCAAGGGGAAGAGGAAACGGTTTTATGTTCAGTTCACCTATGGGAAGGGCTTGATATTCCTGGTGACGCATTGAAGAATGTCACGATCTGGTCATTGCCGTTTCCGCCTCATGACCCTGTATTTACGGCAAAACGCAACAGTGCGAGAAAAGACCCGTTTGAAGAGGTTGACCTTCCGTATATGCTGTTGCGAGTGCGGCAGGGGATTGGCCGTCTGATTCGCTCAAATCAAGACAGCGGCTCGATTCATATTTATGCGGGCGGAGAAAATGAACGCATCATTGATGAAGTGAAAAAGGTCTTACCTGTTGAACCGCATATGATGTAATCACGAAAAAGCTGATGATCCATGATCATCAGCTTTTTCATTTTGTCAGCGGGCAAGCCAGCCGCCGTCTACTGCTAAAATATGTCCATTGACATAATCAGAAGCGCGAGATGCCAGAAAAACAGCCGTCCCGCCGATATCATCAGCTTTGCCCCAGCGGCCGGCAGGAATCCTTTTTAAAATGTCTTCATTTCGCTTTTTATCATCCCGGATAGGCTGTGTATTGGCAGTTGATATATAGCCAGGCGCTATCGCGTTAACTTGTACGCCGGAAGCGGCCCACTCATTTGCAAACGATTTTGTTAAACCAGCAACGGCATGTTTGCTTGCTGTATAGGCTGGAACAAGAATGCCGCCTTGAAAAGAGAGGAGAGAGGCAATATTGATAACCTTCCCATGACCTCTTTTCAGCATGTGTCTGCCCGCTAGCTGGGTCAGGATAAATAAGCTGTTTAGGTTCACATTCAGCACGTTATGCCAGTTCTCTTCAGCGAAAGTGTCCGCTTTTTCCCGGTGAATAATCCCGGCGTTATTGACAAGGATGTCGATTTGCTGTGTTTCAAACAGTTCAGCCGCTGTATCCTTTATTGCATCAGGCTTACTCATATCCAATGTAAAGGTAGTGAATGTGCGGCCTTCTTGTTCCACAAGCTGCTGTGTTTCGGAGAGGCTGCTTTTATGTGATGTGCCGATAATATCAGCACCGGCGCCTGCCAGCGCTTTGGCGATTCCTTGGCCGATTCCCGTACCCGGCCCTGTCACCAGTGCCGTTTTTCCTTCTAATGAAAATGCCTCTTGCAGATAACTCATCTTATTTCAGCCCATCCATCGGCACAAGATCCATGTCCGTAAATGTGTAGTTTTCACCAGCCATCGCCCACACAAAACTGTAGTTAGATGTTCCTGCGCCAGAATGAATGGACCAGGCAGGAGAAAGGACAGCCTGCTCGTTTCCGACGACAAGGTGGCGTGTTTCATCCGGCTGACCCATGAAGTGAAAAACCTTCGAATCCTTCTCAAGATCAAGGTAGAGATAAGCCTCCATCCGGCGATCATGAACGTGTGCTGGCATGGTGTTCCAGTTATTGTTTTCGTCTAGCATCGTGATCCCCATCATCAGCTGACAGCTTTGAATGCCATCTTGATGAATGACTTTGTACAAGCTTCTTACATTTGATGCTGCTGCGTCACCGAGCCGGTCCGGTTTCAGTTCAGAAAGAGCGGCTTTTTGCGTCGGATAGCTTTGATGCGCGCCCGAGGAGACGAAGTAAAACTTTGCTGTTTCTCCGTTTAGGCTTTTAAATGCTACATCCCGATTGCCCATCCCGATATATAGAAAATCCTTTGTTTGAAGCACGTATTCATCATCGCCGACTTTAACTGCACCAGGCTGGCCGACGTTAATAATACCGATTTCACGCCGTTCCAGAAAAAAGTCCGTTTTAAGAAAGTCTCCGGCATCAAGCTTCAGTTCGCTCTGTCCGGGTGCTGCACCGCCTATCACAACGCGGTCTTCATGGGAGTAATACATGGTCAGCTTATTTTCCGTAAATAACGTATCCATTAAAAAATGACTGCGAAGCTCCTCGGTTGTAAAGCGTTTTACTTGTTCAGGGTGTACAGAGTAACGATTTTCCATTGGATTTCCCCCTTGGTTAGGATTTCAGCATCACTTGAATGAAAATATTTTGGTAACGGTTTCAAAGAAAATTTTAGGATAAATAGAGAAAAGAGTCAACGGAAATTTTGTGAATAAGCACATTATTAAAAAAATACTTTCCAATTTTAAAAAATATGGTATTCTTGTGTTGTAACGGTTTTGAAATCGGTTTCAAATTATAAGACGATACAGGAGCGCTTGAATGAAAAAGAAAACAACAGGCCATATCACCATCAAAGACGTAGCTGAATTTGCAGGAGTATCAAAATCAACTGTTTCTCGTTATATTAACGGGAAAATTGACGCGATTTCTCCTGAAAAGGTAAAAAACATAAAAAAGGCAATCACTGAATTGAATTATCGGCCGAGTAAAATGGCACAAGGTTTGAAAATAAAAAAAAGCAAATTAATCGGATTTGTTGTTGCCGACATTACAAATCCCTTTTCAGTCGCAGCATTTAGGGGAGTTGAAGAGGTTTGTGATCAATATGGCTACAGCATAATGGTGTGCAACACTGATAACAGTCCTGAAAAAGAACGGGAAATGCTGCTAAAGCTCGAAGCACACTCTGTAGAAGGGCTGATTTTGAATGCAACCGGGGAAAACAAGGATATTTTATATTCCTTTGCCGAACAGCAGGTGCCGACAGTATTAATTGACCGCAAATTGCCGGATCTGAAACTGGATACCGTAACGACTGACAACAGAAGGATAACTGAAGAGATCCTTCAGCAGATATACAGCAAAGGGTACACAGATGTCGCGCTGTTTACCGAACCGATTGCATCCATCAGCCCCCGGGCGGAAAGAGCGGCTGTTTATCAGGAGATTGCTACGGTGCGAAATGTGAATGGACTCAGGCGAATGTATGAAATTGACGTCAAAGACAAAGAGCAGCTTGAGAAGGCGCTGTGCTCTTTTATGAATGAGATGCCTGAGCAAAAAAAAGCGATTCTTGCTTTAAATGGGTTGATTATGCTGAAAATTATTAGCTGTATGGAAGAAATAGGGCTGCGCATTCCCGAAGATACGGGGATTGCCGGATTCGATGATACGGAATGGTATAAACTCATCGGCCCGGGCATTACAACAATCGCCCAGCCGTCACATGATATGGGCAAGACGGCGATGGAACGCGTATTAAAAAGGATTGAAGGTGACGAGGGAGCGCCTCAAACCATCGAATTAGAGGCAAAAGTCATCATGAGAAAGTCACTTTAATCCAAGGTGCCCTCAACTAAGGGGAGGTTGGGAAATGAAGCTTGATGCGATTACTTTCGGCGAATCGATGGCCATGTTTTACGCAAATGAGTACGGAGGCCTTCATGAAGCTTCCACATTCTCAAAAGGACTGGCCGGGGCAGAAAGCAATGTGGCTTGCGGCCTGGCCAGACTTGGCTTTCAAATGGGCTGGATGAGCAAAGTCGGCAATGATCAGCTCGGAACATTTATTCTTCAGGAGCTGAAAAAAGAGGGAGTGGATGTGTCTCGCGTGATCCGGTCTCAGGATGGCAATCCAACCGGGCTGCTGCTAAAGTCCAAAGTGAAAGAAGGCGATCCTGAGGTAACCTATTACAGGAAGAACTCGGCTGCAAGCACTTTAACAGCTGCTGAATACCCAAGAGACTATTTTCAAAGCGCAGACCATCTGCATGTTACAGGTATTCCCCCGGCTTTGTCCGCCGATATGAAAGAATTCGCCTATTATGTGATGAAAGACATGAAACAGGCTGGAAAAACCATCTCATTAGATCCTAACCTAAGACCCGCACTTTGGCCTGATCAAGCTACAATGGCACATACGATTAATGATTTGGCGGGACTTGCGGATTGGTTCTTCCCTGGAATCGCAGAGGGAGAGCTATTGACTGGTAAAAAAACGCCTGAAGGCATTGCAGATTTTTATCTGAAAAAAGGTGTCAGCTTTGTCGCTATTAAACTTGGAAAAGAAGGCGCTTACTTTAAATCAAAGGAAAGTGAAGGATATACAGAAGGCTTCCGGGTTGATCAGGTTGTTGACACAGTCGGCGCCGGAGACGGATTTGCTGTCGGCGTCATCAGCGGAATTCTTGATGGCTTGCCGTACAAGGATGCAGTGCAAAGGGGTAATGCGATCGGCGCATTGCAAGTTCAGGCACCGGGGGACATGGACGGTCTGCCGACAAGGGAAAAATTAGCCGCATTTCTATCTGCTCAAAGAACAGTTCACCACAAGAAAGGGGATTGTTATATGGAGTCCAATGTAGTAGAAAACCGTCTGAAAGAAGCCAAGCTGATTGCAGTCATTCGTTCAAAGGATAAACAGCAGGCCTGTCAGCAGATTGAGAGTTTGATAGATAAAGGGATTCGGGCAATTGAAGTCACTTATACGACACCTGGAGCTTCTGCTATTATTGAGTCCTACAGAAATCGGGAAGATGTCTTAATCGGAGCGGGCACGGTCATCACTGCGCAGCAGGCGGGAGAAGCTGCGGAAGCAGGAGCACAATTTATTGTCAGTCCGGGTTTTTCAACAGATCTTGCTGAACACCTATCGTTTATGAAGACGCATTATATCCCTGGCGTACTGACACCGAGCGAAATTATGAAAGCGTTGACATGTGGATTTACTACATTAAAGCTGTTTCCAAGCGGTGTATTCGGCATCCCTTTTATGAAAAATTTAGCGGGCCCTTTTCCGCAGGTTACTTTTATACCGACTGGCGGGATCCATCCGTCTGAGGTTCCGGAATGGCTCAAGGCAGGGGCAGGTGCCGTCGGAGTCGGAAGCCAGCTGGAAAGCTGTTCAAAAGAGGATTTACAGGCTGTTTTCCAAGTGTAGCCACATAAGGG
This sequence comes from Bacillus sp. FSL R5-0434, assembly GCF_038004745.1. Taxonomy (NCBI): domain Bacteria; kingdom Bacillati; phylum Bacillota; class Bacilli; order Caryophanales; family Bacillaceae; genus Bacillus; species Bacillus sp. FSL R5-0434. Next base: position 2,184,091 of record NZ_JBBORV010000001.1, on the reverse strand, counting down.
GTATTGTTTTTCCATAACCGGAGGATGGGAGAATATATATGAAAATCAAAGCGACAATTGAACGGGTACCTGGCGGAATGATGATTATTCCGCTGTTTCTGGGAGCAGCGCTTAATACGTTTGCGCCTGGAACAGCAGAGTTTTTTGGAGGGTTTACGGGTGCGCTTATTACAGGAACCCTTCCCATACTAGGCGTTTTTATCTTTTGCGTTGGAGCGACGATTGATTTCCGTTCTTCAGGCTATATTGCGAGAAAAGGGATTACCTTATTATTGGGAAAGATCGGGTTTGCGGCATTGCTCGGTGTGATTGCGGCTCAATTTATACCCGATGAAGGCATACAATCCGGATTCTTTGCAGGTCTTTCTGTTCTAGCCATTGTTGCAGTGATGAATGAGACGAACGGCGGCCTCTATTTGGCGCTCATGAATCATATGGGCAGAAAAGAAGATGCCGGCGCATTCGCGTTTATCAGTACAGAATCTGGACCTTTTATGACCATGGTTACATTCGGTGTTACCGGACTGGCTGCTTTTCCGTGGGAAACGCTGGCGGCAACAGTCATCCCGTTTTTGCTCGGCTGCATACTTGGAAATCTTGATCATGATCTGAGAGACTTATTCAGCAAGGTAGTGCCGGCAATCATTCCGTTTTTTGCATTTTCACTTGGGAACACTTTAAATTTTGGAATGCTGATTCAGTCAGGGTTATTAGGCATTTTGGTCGGTGTCTCTGTTGTCATCTTATCCGGCGGCTCCTTGTATTTGCTTGATCGTTTCATTGCCCGGGGAGATGGTGTCGCGGGGGTGGCAGCTTCATCAACAGCGGGAGCGGCCGTCGCCGTGCCATACGCCTTAGCGGAAGCGAATTCTGCGTTTGCACCCGTTGCTGAATCGGCAACTGCAATCATTGCGACAAGCGTTATTGTCACCTCTTTGTTAACACCTTTGGCAACAGTGTGGGCGGATAAAAAAATCAATGCGAAAAAACGAAAAACACCGCCGCCGCCAAACAATCAAATGAAGATAAACTGAGTGATGAAGGCTGCCGATAACTAGACCGGCAGCCTTTTATACAAACAATTTGACTTTCAAACACCCTTCCAGTAGCCTGTAATGGAACGGCTAGAATAGGGAGGGAATGGATATGGAGATACATACATATGAAAAGGAATTTTTTGATCTTTTAAAAAGAATCTCACATTATAGTGAAGCGGTTGCATTAATGCATTGGGACTCCAGAACAGGCGCGCCGAAAAACGGCTCAGAGGACCGTGCTGAAAGCATCGGTCAGCTTTCGACAGATATATTCAATATCCAGACATCAGATCGGATGAAGGAACTTATTGATGCGCTTTATGAACGGTTTGATGATCTGGCTGAAGATACGAAAAAGGCTGTAGAGCTGGCTAAAAAAGAGTATGAAGAAAACAAAAAAATTCCTGAAGCAGAATACAGGGAATATGTTATTCTTTGTTCAAAGGCTGAAACAGCATGGGAGGAAGCGAAAGGAAAATCTGATTTCAGCTTGTTTGCCCCTTATTTGGAGGAGCTGGTCGAATACAATAAACGATTTATTGAATATTGGGGTTATGAAGAGCATCCTTATAATGCATTGCTTGATTTGTTTGAACCAGGTGTGACAGTCAAGGTGCTTGATCAGCTGTTTTCTGAGCTGAAAGAAGCGATCATTCCTCTTATCAAACAAGTGTCAGCCTCAGAGAATAAACCGGATACAAGCTTTATCAGTGAAGTGTTCCCTAAGGAAAAACAAAAAGAACTCAGCCTTTATTTCCTGCAAGAGCTCGGCTACGATTTTGACGGCGGAAGGCTTGATGAAACCGTTCATCCATTTGCGACAACAATGAACCGCGGGGATGTTCGGGTGACGACGAGATATGATGAAAAAGATTTCCGGACAGCTATTTTCGGCACAATTCATGAATGCGGTCACGCGATCTACGAGCAAAATATTGACGAAGCGCTGAGCGGGACGAATTTATCAGACGGTGCTTCAATGGGAATTCATGAATCTCAATCATTATTTTACGAGAATTTTATTGGACGCAACAAGCATTTCTGGACACCATACTATCAGAAAATACAAGAAGCGTCTCCTGAACAGTTCGGCAACATATCGCTTGATGATTTTGTTAGGGCTGTCAACGAATCAAAACCTTCATTAATCAGAGTTGAAGCGGATGAATTGACGTATCCTTTGCATATTATTATTCGTTATGAAATTGAAAAAGCGATTTTCAGCAATGAAGTATCTGTGGAAGAACTGCCTTCACTTTGGAATCAAAAATATCAGGATTATTTAGGTATTACTCCTTCTGAGGATGCAGAGGGAATCCTGCAGGATGTTCACTGGGCGGGTGGAGATTTTGGCTACTTCCCATCGTATGCACTTGGTTATATGTATGCAGCACAGCTGAAGCATAAAATGCTCGATGATCTGCCTGAATTTGATACTCTCTTGGAAAGAGGAGAGTTTCATCCGATTAAACAATGGCTGACGGAAAAAGTGCATATTCACGGAAAACGGAAAAAGCCATTAGACATTATTAAAGAAGCAACAGGTGAAGAACTGAATGTACGCTACCTGATTGATTATTTGCAAAATAAATACTCAAATCTGTATTTATCTTAATAAAAAAGCCTGGCGTTTTAAACGTCAGGCTAACTTATTAACAAAATATTCATAAAAAACGAATGATTTTTTCAAAAAAAGAATTAAAGTTCGGAAATTTTATTTTTGTCTATGCAAGACCTTAGAATCTTGATATAATTTGTAACAATATGATAGGAACACTCATATAATCGCGTGGATATGGCACGCAAGTTTCTACCGGGCACCGTAAATGTCCGACTATGAGTGAGCAATGAGACCGGACGTGTACGGTTTTTTGTTATTTCAGCATTGCTTGCTCTTTGTTTTGAGCGGGTAATGCTTTTTTTATTATCTAAACGGAGGTATGACAGGATGGAAGCACTGAAACGAAAAATAGAGGAAGAGGGCGTCGTTTTATCAGATCAGGTATTGAAAGTGGATGCTTTTTTAAATCATCAAATTGATCCGCTGCTCATGAAGAAAATCGGTGACGAGTTTGCCGCCAGATTTGAAAAAGACGGAGTAACAAAAATTGTTACAATCGAATCATCCGGAATTGCTCCGGCCGTAATGGCTGGTTTACAAATGGGTGTGCCAGTCGTATTCGCGAGAAAACATAAGTCTTTAACGCTCACTGACAATTTGCTGACATCGTCTGTTTATTCCTTTACGAAGCAAACAGAAAGCCAAATCGCAGTATCAGGAAACCATCTGTCAGATCAGGACCGCGTTTTGATTATTGATGACTTTTTGGCAAATGGACAAGCCGCACTTGGGCTGGTATCGATCGTACAGCAAGCTGGAGCTTCTGTCGCGGGACTTGGCATTGTCATTGAAAAATCGTTTCAGCCGGGAAGAGAAGAACTTGTGAAGCTTGGCTATCGGGTGGAATCTTTGGCAAGAATTGAATCTTTAGAAAAAGGAAAAGTATCCTTTGTACAGGAGGTTCGTTCATGAAAAACGGATTCGGCAAAACGCTGTCACTAGGGATCCAGCATGTACTCGCCATGTACGCCGGCGCCATTGTTGTTCCCCTGATTGTGGGGAAGGCGATGGGGCTGACGGCGGAGCAGCTGACCTACTTGGTGTCGATTGATATTTTTATGTGCGGTGTGGCTACACTTCTTCAAGTTTGGAGCAATCGGTTTTTCGGCATCGGGCTTCCAGTTGTGCTTGGCTGCACATTTACCGCTGTGTCACCAATGATTGCGATAGGCTCCGAATACGGGGTTTCCGCTGTTTATGGAAGTATTATCGCCTCAGGTATTCTTGTGATTCTCATTTCGTTTTTCTTTGGAAAGCTCGTCTCGTTTTTCCCGCCTGTTGTTACAGGTTCTGTCGTTACCATCATTGGCATTACGCTTATGCCGGTGGCCATGAATAATATAGCCGGCGGGGAAGGCAGTCCGGACTTCGGTGATCTTTCTAATCTTGCTCTCGCTTTGATCGTTTTAAGCATCATCGTGCTTCTATACCGCTTTACAACAGGATTTATCAAGTCCATCTCCATTTTGATCGGTATTTTGATCGGGACATTTATTGCGTATTTTATGGGGAAAGTTCAGTTTGATAATGTTTCAGACGCTGCCTTTGTGCAAATGATTCAGCCGTTTTATTTCGGCACACCGTCTTTTCATGCGGCCCCTATCATTACAATGTCCATCGTTGCCATCGTCAGCCTTGTGGAGTCAACGGGCGTTTACTTTGCTTTAGGCGATCTGACCAACCGCCGTCTGTCAGAAAAGGACTTATCCAGAGGATATCGTGCAGAAGGACTGGCTGTTTTGCTGGGCGGTATATTTAACGCATTTCCTTACACTGCATTTTCTCAAAACGTCGGTCTTGTCCAGCTGACAGGAATCAAGAAAAATGCAGTGATTGTGGCGACAGGCGTGCTTCTAATGGCTTTTGGCCTGTTTCCCAAAATTGCTGCTTTTACGACAATCATTCCATCTGCCGTGTTAGGCGGAGCGATGGTGGCCATGTTTGGAATGGTCATTGCTTATGGCATCAAAATGCTCAGCCGAATTGATTTTGCAAAGCAGGAAAATCTGCTGATCGTTGCCTGCTCAGTGGGGCTTGGGCTCGGTGTGACAGTTGTGCCGGACATATTTAAACAGCTTCCAAGTGCCTTAACGCTTCTTACAACAAACGGCATTGTTGCCGGCAGCTTTACAGCTGTTGTCTTGAATGTGATATATAATATGTTTTCGAAAACTGAAAAAACAGAACAGAAAGCTGATGTCAATCAGCAAAAAACAGCAGTGTAAACTCCGCTTCGGCGGAGTTTTTTTGCATATAAAAAAGAAAGTTGCGGCACAATGTATGCTAAGAGGTGATCAAATGGCGTTTGTTTTGTCGATCGGGACAAGTCTTCCTGAGAATGATGTGAATCAAGAAAAGGCGGCGGAGTTTGCAAGATATATGTTTCAGCAATCCTTTAAAGATATAGAACGGCTGTTAACCTCCTTTAAAAACGGGCAAATTGAATCGAGACAATTTGTGAGACCGATTGAATGGTATAAAGGAGGGCACAGCTTCGAAGAAAAAAATCAAATTTATATAGAGGAAACACTCAGGCATAGCGTCAGTGCTGTTCAAACGTGTCTCGCAAATGCAGTTTATCTTCAAGAACCCATTCCTTATGAAAAAGTGGATGCTATTTTTTTCGTCTCCAGCACGGGCCTTTCCACACCAAGCATTGAGGCGCGGCTGATGAATGAACTCCCGTTTTCCCCTTATACGAAGCGAATTCCGCTTTGGGGGCTCGGCTGTGCAGGAGGGGCGAGCGGGCTTGCGCGCGCTGCTGAGTACTGTAAAGCGTATCCGGAGGCTTTTGTTCTTGTCATTGCTGCTGAGCTGTGCAGTCTGACATTTCAGCCTGAAGATAAAACGAAAAGCAATTTGATCGGCACATCACTTTTTGGCGACGGCATTGCAGCGGCATTATTATGCGGGGAGAAGGCGGACCGCCGGCTGACAAAGCTCCAGCTTTTGCCGAATATATCGGATTCGCAGTCTGTATTGATGAAACAATCTGAAGATGTTATGGGCTGGGACTTTACCGATCGTGGTTTCAAAGTCATTTTTTCAAGGGATATTCCGACTTTGGTTGAAAAATGGCTGAAGACAAATGTCCAGGCTTTTTTGAATGGACATCAGCTTTCATTCAGCGATATTACGGTCTTTCTGGCTCATCCAGGCGGAAAAAAAGTCATTGATGCATACATTAAATGTCTTGAACTGTCACCTGAGCAGCTTGCATCTTCGCAAACTATCCTTAAAAAACACGGAAATATGTCATCAGCCACCATTCTGTATGTAATCGACCACCATCTGCAGAACGGAAGCAAAGACGAAGCAGAACGGGGGCTGATCGGTGCATTGGGGCCGGGATTTTCATCAGAATTGCTGCTGTTCAGCTGGGAAAAGGGGGCATAACTCATGTTTTGGATGCTAATCACTGTGCTCACTGCTCAAAGAGCAGCGGAAATGGCTGTGGCGAGACGAAACGAACAAAAGGTGAAAAAACAAGGTGCGATAGAGTTCGGAGAGGGTCATTATCCGTATATCATCACCATGCACATTCTTTTTTTTCTGTCTTTAATTGCCGAAGTACTATTGCTGCACAAACAGCCTTCAAACTGGTGGTCAGGCATAGCAGCGGCTATATTAGCAGTACAGGCGATTCGATATTGGGCGCTTTGTTCCTTGGGGGCATACTGGAATACAAAAATTCTTGTTGTTCCGGGTGTTGAACTTGTCAAAAAAGGGCCATACAAATGGCTGAAGCACCCAAACTATACAGTTGTCGTATTAGAAATCATCCTGATACCGCTCTTGTATCAAGCGTACTTTACCATGTGTCTGTTTTCACTTTTAAATGCCGTTATACTGTCTGTCAGAATACGTGCAGAGGAGCAAGCATTACGAGAATATACAGCAAAATAGAGATTGAATATCATTCTCATCCATGTTAGAATGAACTTGAAAAAGATTCTCAATCAGGATGGTGAAGCAAATGACAATGCTGTTTTTGCTTGGGGCAGTTTGTACATATAGTGTATTAATTGGTTTTGTATTGAAAGGAATCTCTAATAAATCTGTTTAAAGAATCTGGAACTTGTAAAAAAGTTGCAGATTTTCTTTTATAGAAGCTGCCGTCTTCGGCAGCTTTTTTCTATTCTCATAAAGAAATTTGGGTCATTCTTGTGTAAAATGGAAGTGGGATTTATTCAGATCTTTCAAAAAAGATTCATAATTGAAACGGCACAAAGGGGTTCAGACTTATGACAGAACGCAGCAGACAAGAACTTTTGTACAAAACTGGGGCACTTTATGAACAATTGATTGAGAACCAGGATGAAAAAAGGGCGGCTAAACTGGCTTCAGTTGTTAAGAAAGCCGCAGATGAAGAAATTTATATCGCGTTTACAGGGCATTATTCAGCGGGGAAATCGTCATTGCTGAACTGCCTGTTAATGGAGAATATTCTGCCGACAAGTCCAATTCCGACCAGCGCTAACCTTGTTGTGATCAGAAACGGAGAAAAGCGTGTTCGTCTTCATACAACAGACGGAGCGTGTGCGGAGCTGGAGGGTGCCTATCATAAAGACAAGGTGCAGCAATATTGCAAGGATGGGGAGCAGATTGAAACTGTAGAAATTTTTGACCGGTATACTGAAATCGAACCAGGAGTTGCGTATATTGATACCCCCGGGATTGACTCAACAGATGAGGCTCATTTTTTATCGGCGGCATCTATTCTTCACCAGGCAGATGCGCTGTTTTACGTCGTACACTATAACCATGTCCACTCTGAGGAAAATGTACTGTTTCTTAGGTCAATCAAAGACAGCATTCCGAATGTCTATTTTATCGTTAATCAAATTGACAGACATGATGAGACTGAGACACGCTTTGAAGATTACAAAGCGCAAGTGGAGGAGATGCTTTGTCAAGAAGGAATTCCGAAGGATGCACTCTTTTTTACGTCGGTGACGGAACCGAATCACCCATTCAATCAAATCGGTATCCTGGGAAAAGAGTTAAAAAGAATTGAACAGCATTCAAAAAGAAATTTGCATTCCATTACTGAACAAAAAGTACAGAATTTACTGAGAGAGCACACACAGATGCTCATGAAAGAAGATACGGACAGTCCAAGTTCTGGAGAACAGCTTGAAAAGCAAGCTCGGCTGGTGGATTCCCTGCAGCTTCAATCAACCGAAGCAGCAAATAAACCGATTGAGGCAGAAAGCACGATGCAGGAGGAAGTCAATCGAATTTTAAGAAACGCTAATTTGACGCCTTTTGAAATGCGTGAACTGGCAGCAGCTTACTTAGAATCACGTGAGCCCTCTTTTAAGACCGGTTTTTTCTTTTCTAAAGCAAAGACTGCACAGGAAAGAGAAAAAAGGAGAAATGAGTTTTTCTCTGATGTGAAAAAAAGAACGGAAGCTGAAGCGGATTGGCATATTATAGATATTTTGCATAAACTCGCCAAGAGATTTGGTATTCAATCAGCTGAAAGTGAAAAGCTGATCCAGGCCTATCGCACGCCGCTTCATATTGATATCATTGAACGCGCAGTCAAGCAAGGTGCAGCATTTTCTTCTGAATATGTCCTGCAATATACAAAAGATTTGGCAGAGCTGATCCGTAAAGAGGCAAAAGCTGAAGCGTCAGACATCATCAAAACACTTACCGCCACGGTAAAAGAGAGTACTTCTATAGAACGGGAATCGATCAATGGCCGGCTCGCGCAGGAATCAGAAAAGCTGGCTTATCTTCAGGAACAGGCCAGTCATGAACAACATGCCCGTGAGAAAGCCGGCCGGATGTGGGCGATCTGGGAAGAGGAGTCTGCAAGCCCAATAAACATAGATCCGGACTGGTTTAGAACGAAGAAAAAAAAGGTCGAGGCTCCAGAACAGAAACAAAGCCAAGCACAGCATATAAAGCAGCAGACGCTAAAAACAGAAGTGAAAAGCGGGAAAGAGCTGCCGCTTCATGATCAGATAAAACGCTTTTACACACTGTCTGATCTATTGGGTGGATATCGTATGCTGTCCAAACAAACCTCAGCTTTTCGTGAAAGGATTAAAAGGCTGGAAGACCGAAAATTTACACTTGCTCTATTTGGCGGATTCAGTTCAGGAAAATCCTCATTTGCCAATGCGCTGGTTGGTGAAAGAGTGCTGCCGTCATCACCGACACCGACAACAGCAACGATTAACAAAATAACGAAACCGGCAAACGGCAAATCTCACAAAACAGCGGATGTCATGTTTAAGACGGAGGGTGACATAACAGCTGAAATCATGCAGCTCACAGGAATGCAAGAGGAACCACAAGGTCGGTCATTTGTGGAAAAATGGAAAAAGGCAATCAAAAAAGAGCGTCTGCAAGAAGAACAAATCAATATGATCAGTCATTTCCTGCTTGCATATGAAAAATATCAGCAATATATTCAGGCCCAAAAGATATTAACGATTCCGCTCTCCGAATTAAAACCGTATGTAGCTGAGGAGACAACGGCTTGTGCTGTAAAGGAAGTGACCGTTTATTATAAAAGCCCGCTGACTGAAAAAGGGATTACGATCGTTGATACACCTGGAGCCAGCAGTCTGAATAAACGGCATACAGAACTTGCGTTTCAATATATCAAGGATGCCGATGCGTTTTTTTACATGACTTATTATCAGCATTCTTTCTCGAAAGGAGACCGCTCATTTTTACGGAAGCTGGGACTCGTGAAAGAATCGCTTAGCATGGATAAAATGTTTTTTGTCATTAATGCCGCTGATCTTGCGAAAGATAAAGCAGAGCTCGAAACGGTCACGGATTATGTCAGATCAGAGCTTTTAAAAGAAGGAATTCATGATCCGCAGCTCTTTTACGTGTCAAGTAAAGAAGAGCTTTTAGGAAAACCGGAAACGTATCATAATCAGTTCTCAAAAGCAAGAGCACATTTAGACCAGTTTATTGAGGTCGATGTAAAGAAAGCGGCTGCGGCCCAGCTTAGCTCAGAAGCAGACAAACTATGTGAGACGGTCTTACAGCTTCATCAATCTCAGCATCAGTCCAAAGAAGAAAAGGAAGCGCAAAAAAAGCGCCTTCTGTTATCGTTTGAGCGGGCAGTTGCTGATATCAAGGAACGCCGCAATTCAGAAACCATTATTGAGAAAGTAAAAAAGGATACAAGGGAGCAGCTTTATCACATTACACAGCGTTTGTCCTTTTTTGCGAATGATTTGTTAAAATCTGCATTTCATCCGGGTCTTCAAAATGGAGATTGGAAAAAGAATATCAGTGCGGCGATGAAAAGCGCATTACATGATTATCAATTTGAATATATTCAGGAGATCAAAACGCTCGACATTCGAATGAGCGGTTTCATCGAACGGCATATCACTGAAGAGTGGCTGGAAAGCTGTCAAAAAACATTGGAAGAAGACGGATATTTCTCCATTTATGCGGATGATCAGCTCTCTAACAGCATACAGCTCAAAGAAGTTGAACCTGAAATCGATGAACGTGCCTTTGAACAGGAGCAAAAACAAATCAAATCTCCGAAGCAGTTTTTTGAACAGAAAGGAAAAGCAGGCTTCATTGAAGCAGTGCGGACGAAGCTTATGAAAATAACGGAGGCCTGGATTAAAAATGAAGAAGAAAGCCTTATATCTCATTATGTTGAATATGTCAGACACCAGCAGTATGGAATGGCGGAAAAAGCATTGGCGCAAATAGAGGGCCAAAGAGATACGTATGCAGAAGGATACGCAGAAGGGGAACATGTGAAAGAGATAGAAGATGCATATCAAGCATGTATTTCTTGGCAGAGAACAGGCGATACAATCAAAATGTAAAAATTCAGTTGGCTTGCATTTCAAGTCATGATAGACTAAATAGAAAAAGCGAGATGAACGATTGATGTCAGAGGTACATAAAGCAATTTCTGCACATTCTGCAAAACAGCACGAGCATATTAAAACATTTATGCAGCTTGAACACCTTCGTGAAATGGCGATTGAAGAAACTATTGCTAAATGCAAAAACGATGAGCCATTTTCAACAGATGCCATTAATGAAATTACAGAAAAGATGAATCAGCTGGCCAAAAAAGGTATCGTACCGACTAGACGTCTGGTATCAAAAGAAATGGTCAAAGAATACGTCAGCCGCACATAAGCTGGATGATCCTGCCTCGAGTGCAAATCCTCCGTTACGCGCATACTATATGTATCCGACGTAAGGGGGGATTTATGTTGGGCAGAACAAAGCTGGGTAACAGAAATGCACAGGCCAATAACAATGCCAAAAAGAAAAACGGGTTTCAAACCCATTTCGACTCTTACGCAGGACGCGAAGCTGAAAAGCTGATTGCCAGCAATAAAAGACACAACGATTAATTTAACCGCAAACAGTATCTCTATACAGAGATGCTGTTTTTTATTTTCGCGGCACTTATGGTAAAATAGATCGACTGATAGAAAAAGGAGTTATCATATGAAAAATAAATTATTGCTTGTTGACGGCATGGCTCTATTATTCAGGGCATTTTTCGCCACAGCCGTGCATCGCAACTTTATGATAAATGACAGCGGGGTTCCGACAAATGGCGTTAACGGTTTTTTGAAACATTTAATCACAGCCGTGGAAACATTTCAGCCTACACATGTTGTATGCTGCTGGGACATGGGCAGCAAAACGTACCGGAATGATCTGTTTCAGGATTATAAGGCGAACCGAAGCCAGCCGCCGGTTGAGCTGATACCGCAATTTGATCTGGCAAAGGAAGCGGCCGCTGAACTTGGCATCATGAATATTGGCCTTGCCGGGTACGAAGCGGATGATTGTATTGGAACACTTGCAGCCTTGTTTTCTGAAGAAACGGATATTACGATCGTAACAGGCGACAGGGATTTACTTCAGCTGTTAACGGACGAAGTAAGCGTTGCGCTGCTTCAAAAAGGAATCGGCAATTATAAAATGTATACAAAAGAAGTATTTTACGAAGAAACAGGTGTCCTGCCCAAGGCTTTAATTGACATCAAAGCGCTGATGGGCGATTCCAGTGATAATTATCCCGGAGTAAAAGGCATTGGAGAAAAAACCGCGTATAAACTGATTCGTGAATACGAAACAATTGACCGCTTGCTGGAGAATCTGTCTCTTCTTCCAAAGGGACAGCAGGGGAAAATTCAGCAAGGTTTAAGCGACCTGGAAATTTCGAGGAAGCTTGCTGAGATTAACTGCTCTGTGCCGTTAGCCTGTACGCTGACAGAAGCCGTTTTTACATTGAAAATGGAGCAGGCGGCTGTCATGCTTCGCCGCCATCAGATCAAAGGAATAGAGCGTATGCTTGAAAAACTGAACGCTAGAGAGATCGTTTAAGATCTTCTCTAGCGTTTTGTATTGCTTTTTTTAGCTCTTTCCTCAAGCTCTGTTTTAGGGTCATTATGTGTATTTCCTTCTAAATCGCCTTGCGGGGAAACACCGCCGGTCAGCCGGCCCTTATCTTTCTTTTTCATGTTTGTTCACCTCATCAATAGCATGAACCATTCTAATTCTTATCATTCATCCGAATCGCTTCTTTTGCCAGCTGGTCGGCTTTTTGGTTTTGCTTTCCCGGAATCCATTTGATGAAAAAAAGAGGGAAGGCCATTTTTAATCGGATGATTTCTTCGACAAATGACTGAAACGCTTTATTTTTCACGATTTCAAGATCGGCTGCGCGTTCCACGATATCCGAATCAGTTCGAAAGGAGACCGATTGATACCCGCGTGCTGCACACAGTTTCATGCCTTCAATTAACGCCAGAAATTCCGCTTCCTGGTTGGTATGCATTCCAATTGGAATCGAGAAAGATTCTGCTTTTCCTTCATGTTTGATAAAAATTCCGATGCCGGAAGGCCCTGGATTACCGGCGCTCGCTCCGTCAACATATATTTCTGTAGGCATCATGTACTCCTTTCGTCACTCGGAATCATTTTTTTCGCCGCATAAGCATATGGCAGAGAAATCAGAGATACCGCAAACTTAATCAAATATGTAGAAATAAAAATATGAAGCCAAACATCCGCCGGATATGTGCCGAAAAAAGCGACTCCGGTAAAAATGAATGTATCAAACAGCTGGCTGACTGCTGTACTGCCGCCGTTTCTCAGCCATAGAAGCCGATCGGAAGGAAATATCCTTCTAATTGCCGAATATACATAAACATCCAGTGTTTGGCTGAAGATAAAGGCAAGCAGACTTCCCAAAGCAACTCTCGGGAGAAAACCGAAAATCGTTTCTAGCGCTGTTTGTGAAATATCGCTCGAAGCGGGTTCGAAAAGCAGAACGCCCTGCATAACAAAAGTCAGTGTCAGGAGAGTCGAAAACCCGAGCCATACAGCTTTTCTCGCTTCAGCTGGCCCATATTTTTCATTCAGCACATCTGTAGCAAAAAAGATTGTGCCGTACATCACATTCCCGAGCGTTGCTGTTAAGCCAAACAGTTCAACCGTTTTGACGACTTGAAGGTTGGCACAGACTGTTGCAAAGCCGATCCACACAAATAAACCCATTTTGCCAAATCCTTTATAAAATAAAAGAACAATGATAAAATGAATGATCGCAAAAAAGATCCAAAAAGAGTTATTAAACAAAATGAAGAAGCTTCCTTTCCGGGTTAAGAATGGTTTGATTATAGCACAAGCCCGGCAACTAATGAATGGTAAGGTGATTATATTGAATCTCAGACCGCACATGAAAATAGAAGCAAAAGGGACAGGGCCTGTCTCGTTTTTGGGCGAAAACTGGCTGACTGTTCAGGAAGCGCGTATGCTCGCGAGGGAACTCGGCCGTTTTCCTTATATGAAGGAACTTGAATTCGAAGATGAGAAGGGCGGCATCTGGACGCTAAAGGAATTAGAAAAGCTGACTGAGGAGCTTGCGCATGAACCTGATGACATTACCGTTTATTTTGACGGCAGTTTCGATAAGGAAAGCCAGCTGGCCGGGCTCGGAATCGTCATTTATTATTCATTGGGAGGGGCGCGTCACCGCTTAAGAAAAAATAAAAGCTTCCGTCTGAAAACCAATAACGAAGCTGAATATGCCGCTCTTTATGAAGCGATAAGAGAAGTAAGAGAGCTCGGAGCTAGCAGAAATTCAATCACGATCAGAGGGGACTCTCTTGTTGTGCTGAACCAGCTTGACGGCAGCTGGCCTTGCTATGATCCCTCCCATAATGAATGGCTGGATAAAATAGAAGCGCTTCTTGAGTCACTAAAGCTGAGTCCGACATACGAAACGATACAGCGAAAAGAAAATCAGGAAGCTGATGGCCTCGCAAAAAAAATCCTATCTCATCAATTCGTAGAAAGCCACATGAAATTAGACTGTAACGGAGATGACAATATTGGATAAGAAAGCTATATATAAGGAACTGACAGAACTGCAAGATGAATATTGCAAAGACTGTTTTATTAAGAAGCAGTTTCGCAAGGAATTTGGCAAAACATACGCACATTCATTTTGTATCAATAAATGTACAGTGGGGGAAAAGCTTAAATCATATGGAGATGTCTTAACCAAGCACTAAAAAATAAAACCGCAGAAGCTGCGGTTTTATTTTTTAAATTCATCCAGCTGATGCTGGCAGGCATCTAACAGCTGTTGTTGCTGCTGTACAAATTCAGGATCATCAAGAGCTGCCAGTTCTTGAGACAGTGAAAGCTCCCTGGCGTCCTCGATGGCTTGGTATGCGGAATTGAGTAATGTTGAGCTTCGGCCTCTTGTGGCGGCGCCGGTCGTTTTCTGCGCTGTTTCCACCGCTAGCTCCAGCTGCCGTTTATCGGTAAATCCAGTCTGATCCTCTTCATGAAATTCTGAGTTCACAAAAAAACACCTCCGCAACTATTTTGCAGAGTTTTTTTAAATTTATGTGCCAAAATAGAAAATAAAATAAAAAATAAGCCGATATAACTATTGAACCTGAATGAGTAGGTCTGTTTTACTATTTGAGGTATCTTGGTAGAGAAGGGGAGCACAGCTATGGATGATAAAGACTTAAAATCGATCCTTCACAAAACATTTATAGAAATATACAATGATTTAGAAGAACTTGCGGATATTGCGAAAAAAGGAAAGCCGTCAATGGAAAAGCATATTGAAGAGATTGAGCAGAGGTGCAAACAAAACATTTTAGCGATCGAAATTCAGATGAAAATCAAATAGGAGAGGCATTTGCCTCTCCTCTATTTGTCAACTTATATTGAGTTTAGAGTTTTACAACATTAGAAGCTTGAGGTCCACGATTACCTTCGACAATTTCAAAAGAAACTTCTTGTCCTTCTTCTAATGATTTGTATCCTTCTCCTTCGATAGCTGTGAAGTGAACAAATACATCGTCTCCGCCTTCAACTTCAATGAAGCCGAATCCTTTTTCGTTGTTGAACCATTTTACTTTACCGTTTTGCATATTGCTTAATTCCTCCTAGTACTGTAGCACCTATGTGCTAAAAAAAATTTTGTATCATTTAACTTCGTTTCGTTGTTAAATGATGGTTCAACTATACACCATCTGGCAGCACGCGTCAAGTTGCGAAACTGCTTATTTTTGAAAAAAAGGGCAAGTTTCTCAAAAAAATGTAACCGCTTTTACGAAAAGATGAATGCGAATAAAAAGAGCACACGATTTTTCGTGTGCTCCTGCAAGAACATCAGTTAAGAAAGCGCCTTGGCTTTTTGTTTGGTCGTCATCATTTCTGATTCCTTCAAAATATCCTCCAAAATCACTTCAGAGGAGTGTGCCAAATGAAGACTCTTAATGTTTTTCTTCATTCGCTGTAAGGTATCTTCATCTGAAAGAAGGGAGGTGACAGACTCGAGAATCTCTTCATGCCGGTTCACGACAATGGCAGCTCCGCGGTCCTCAAAGAAATTTGCATTTTCTTTTTCTTGTCCGGGCACTGGTTTGTACAGAATGACAGGCACGCCGATAGCAGTGGCTTCTGTCAAAGTAATACCGCCTGGTTTTGTAATCATGCAATCTGTGACCCGGAAGAGCTCGTCAATTCGCTCTACATAGCCGAGAACCTTTAAGTTATCGCTGTTTTCTGCTTCAAGTGTGCTCAAGGATTCTTTTAAAGCCGTATTTTTTCCGCATACGACCACCACTTGCACCTGATCATCCATAACAAGGTTTTCGCACAGCTCTTTTACGTTCTTTAATACACCGTGTGCGCCAGCCATGATGAGCAGCACTTTTTTATCAGGCGAAAGATCGTACTTTTTATAAATCGGCTCTACCGGCAGCGATTCTTCAAATTGAGGCCTGATCGGAATTCCCGTAATTTTCACGTTGCTGGGATGGGTCCCGATCTCAATCAGTTTTTCCTTCACATAATCTGTCGCCACATAATATTTATCCACATTTTCGTGAACCCAAATTTTATGAAGACAAAAATCAGTCATGACGTTGAAGGTAGGAATAACTCTTCCTGTTCTCCGTCTGTATTCGGGTACGACGATCATCGGAAATGTATTAATAATGATGTCGGGCTGATGTTCATCGACAAGTTCGCCCAATCGTTTATTTCCCATTTTAAAGTAAATATTAAATTTACGTTTATTATAGATTTTGTCAACTCCGTAATAAAACAAACGATAAAACTGTTTTCCGATTGAGAAGCTTTTTAAATAAAGGTACTGAGTTACCTCTGAAACAATCGGATTTGACTCTTGATACAAATTAGAAACTGTTACATGCTGAAAGCCGAGACGTACACATTGTTCATAAAGCGTTTTGGCTACCTGTACATGTCCATTTCCGTAATTTGCAGTCAAAATTAATACTCTTTTATTGGTATTCAAGTAAATTCACCTCAATGTAATCAACAACAAGCAAGCTTCATGCATCGTAAGGAGTTATTGTCTATACATAAACATAACACAAATACATAATCGAATTATTAATGCAGTGAAAAAATTAAACTAATTTTAAAAGATTCGGATTCCAGTATTTTTAATTTTTGTTATACGCATACTGAATCAGATGTATTTTATCATATTTTTTGCTCAGCGTATCACTTTAAAAAGAAAAATTAGTCCCATTCATAAGGAGTTTCTTGGTAAACATAATAATTAAGCCAGTTCATAAACAATAATGTCGCATGTGCTTTCCAGCGATTGACAGGTTCTTTGCTGTCTTCTGCGAAATAATGTTTCGGCGCCTCGACAGTCGAAAGGTTTCGTTCCAGATCTCTTTCATACTCTTGAAGTAACGTATTTGTATCATATTCAGGGTGTCCTGTTAAAAAGACTTGTTTTTCGTCTTTTGACACAATTAAGCAAACCCCAGCTTCCTTTGATGCAGTAAGAATGTTTAACTCGGGCACTGCTTGCAGTTGTTCCATATTTATATCTGTATGCCGGGAATGCGGCACGTAGTATAGCTCGTCAAAACCTCTTACCAATCTTTCGTGCTTGGAAAGAACAGTATGTTCAAACACACCAAAGATTTTTTTCGGCATTTCAGTTTTTTCCACGCCGTAATGATAATACAAACCTGCCTGAGCACCCCAGCAAATATGCAAGGTTGACGTGACATTCGTTTTGCTCCATTCCATAATCTCTTTGAGCTCTTCCCAATAAGAAACATCTTCAAACGCCAAATGCTCGATCGGCGCACCGGTGATGATCATGCCGTCAAATTTCTTATGACGGATATTGGAGAATGTCGTATAAAACTCATCAAGGTGTTCCCTTGCTGTATTTTTCGGTGTATGAGTGCTTGGGATTAAAAATGTAAAATGAACCTGCAAAGGCGAATTCCCAAGCAGTCTGAGCAGCTGAGTTTCCGTTTGGATTTTTTTCGGCATTAAATTTAAAATAATAATTTTCTGCGGCCGGATATCCTGATGAAATGCTCTGCTTTCATCCATTACAAAGATATGTTCACTCTCAAGCACCTGTTTTGCCGGCAGGTGTGTAGGTATATTAATAGGCAACGTGCCACCTCCATCATTTCCCCGTTAATTTTCTTCATTATAGGAATTTTCCCGCCAATTTTCAATCTATCTATAAGGGTTTGAAGGGGAACAGCAGAAAATACTATATAATAAACGCAAACATATGACTTTTGGTTTCACTGTAATGAGTTTTCCAGGTGTCATGCAATAAATAGAATAATAGCTCCTTCTCAAGAGATGTTTCTGTTCATAAACAAATGATCCGATGAGGGAAGAACATCCGTTGAACACGATGTCTGTACAATTGATAAACCTAGAGCTTCCGTTTTGTTTTGAAACAGGAAAAAAGGTAAAATAATCACAGCACTCAGGTTCATTAGGAGGGAATTTCAATGTCTATATACAATATGAGGGTCCGCACCATTACAGGCAAAGACATGACACTTCAGCCATTTGCCGGAAAGGTGTTGTTGATTGTTAACACAGCCAGTAAATGCGGTTTTACTCCTCAATTTAAGCAGCTTCAGGAGTTGTATGATACATACCAACCGGAGGGCCTGGAGATTTTAGGGTTTCCCTGCAATCAATTTATGAATCAGGAGCCTGACGACGAGGAAGGCATACAGGAATTTTGCGAAACAAATTACGGTGTGACGTTTCCCATGTTTTCAAAAGTCGAGGTGAACGGAAAAAATGCCCACCCGCTTTTTGCGTATTTGACAGACAATGCGAAAGGCATGCTTGGAACAAAGGCAATCAAATGGAATTTCACTAAATTTGTAGTGGACAGAAACGGAGAAATAGCCGGACGCTACTCACCAAACACAAATCCGAAAGAACTGGAAGACGTTATTGCGAAGTTATTAGGACAATAAAGAGGGTGTTTTGGTGCGGGATCGAAAACTGATGCAGACAGAGCAAATCAGGACATGGGTCAAATCTGTTCTGAGCGGGGAAAGCACGGGTCATGATTGGCTTCATGTGTCAAGAGTTGCAGAGCTTGCTTTATCTATTGGAAAAAAGGAAAATGCGGATTTGTTCGTCGTTGAAGCGGCAGCCTTGGTTCATGATTTGATTGATGTGAAGCTGCCTGACGCAATCAGGCTTTCAGTCAGTGAGGTGGACGAACGGCTGGTTTCTTTAGGAGCCGGAAAAGATGAGGCTGAAAGAATTATTCACATTATTACTAGAATGTCCTTTCGGGACAGGGAAAAGCTCGGAAAAGAACCGCTTTCACTTGAGGGGAAAATCGTACAGGATGCTGACAGGCTGGATGCAATCGGCGCAGTTGGTATAGCACGGACGTTTATGTTTGCGGGAGCAAAGGGACATAGCCTTTATGGAAATGATAAGAGTGCCTATACCCACTTTTTCAGCAAGCTGCTGCTCCTAAAAGATATGATGAATACAGATACCGCAAGAGAAATGGCTGACGAGAGGCATAAATTTATGCTTCATTTTGTCGGTCAATTAGAAAAAGAAATTCCCGGAATTGATATTGAAACATCGTAATAGAAGGCGCGGGGCGACTATGTTAGAATAAGTCACAGATAGGCTATAGGAGGACAATCATGAAGATAAAATCAATTGAACCGACGCCAAGCCCGAATACAATGAAGGTCATCTTAACGGAAGAGCTTCCGGCGGGCAAAAGCAATAATTATAAACCGGATCAGGCAGAAGGCGCCCCGCCTGTTGTCGTGGAAATCCTAAATATTGAAGGAGTTAAAGGGGTATATCACGTTGCCGACTTTCTTGCGGTTGAACGGAACGCCAGATATGACTGGAAAGACATTTTACCGCAAGTCCGGACGGCATTTGGAATGGAGAGCGCTGAGAGTGCAGAAAACCGCTCGGATCAGGAGTCATTTGGAGAAGTGAAAGTTTTTGTACAGATGTTCAGCGGAATTCCTATGCAAGTCAAATTAACAGATGGTGAGCGTGAAGAGCGTTTCGGGCTTCCTGACCGTTTTCAGCAGGCGATCTTAAAACTCAGATCTGAAGCGTCAAATGTTGTGTTTGAACGAGCTTGGAAAGAACAAGGCGTCAGATTCGGCGATTTTACTGAAATCGGCCATGACGTGACAGAAGAGCTTCAGGCCGCTTACAGTGATGAAAGGCTGAAACGGCTAACGGAAGCAGCGGCCCAAGGTAAAGGCGAAACGAAACAAACAGCACAGCGCAAAGCCTATAAAGTAACGCTTGACATGCTGGATGATGAGGACTGGAAGCGGCGATACGCACACTTGGAGCAGATGGATCCAAAAGAAGAGGACATCCCCGTTTTGCAAAAAGCATTGGATGATCCGAAGGTGTCCATTAGAAGACAGGCTGTTGTGTATTTGGGAATGATTGAATCACCTGATGTTCTTCCTCTATTGTATAAGGCGCTTGAGGATAAGTCTGTATCGGTGAGAAGAACGGCTGGAGACTGCCTGTCTGATATCGGCGATCCTCAAGCCATCCCTGCGATGATAAAATCGTTAAGCGACTCAAGCAAGCTGGTCCGCTGGCGCGCCGCTATGTTCCTTTACGAAGTCGGTGATGAAAGTGCAATAGAAGCTTTGCGGGCTGCTGAAGATGATCCGGAATTCGAAGTCAGCCTTCAAGTGAAAATGGCGCTGGAACGAATCGAACATGGGGAAGAGGCAAAAGGTTCAGTCTGGAAGCAAATGACAGAGAGCAGAAAAAAAGGCGAATAAAAAAGAAGATGAAGGTGCAGATCATGCACCTTTTTTGTTTGAATTCACTTTTTATAAAAATTATTTCGAATATTGTTGAAAAATAATCAAAAACTATATATAGTAAGTAACAATATTAATAGTTGGAGGGTTCCCATCGACAGAAAGCTATATAAATATAAAAACATGAATCAAACAACAGAGGAAAGGGCGGCCTGAAATCATGCGATTTAGCTAAAACGGCCCACAAATAAACTGAAAATTGTTAAAATAAAATTCAATCTAACAATTGAGACTATTTAGGAGGATCACCATGGCAGAATTACGCAGTAACATGATCACACAAGGAATCGATAGAGCACCGCACCGCAGTTTGCTCCGCGCAGCAGGTGTAAAAGAAGAGGATTTTGGTAAACCGTTTATTGCGGTTTGTAACTCATATATTGATATCGTTCCCGGTCATGTTCACTTGCAGGAGTTTGGGAAAATCGTAAAAGAAGCAATCAGAGAAGCCGGAGGCGTACCGTTTGAATTTAATACAATCGGTGTAGATGACGGAATTGCGATGGGGCATATCGGAATGAGATATTCGCTCCCGAGCCGTGAGATCATCGCGGACTCAGTGGAAACTGTCGTATCAGCGCACTGGTTTGACGGAATGGTCTGTATTCCGAACTGTGATAAAATCACGCCGGGAATGCTTATGGCGGCTATGCGCATCAACATTCCGACCATTTTTGTCAGCGGAGGACCGATGGCGGCAGGAAGAACAAGCGACGGCCGCAAAATCTCTCTTTCTTCAGTATTTGAGGGAGTCGGTGCTTATCAAGCTGGAAAAATCGGCGAAAGTGAACTTCAAGAATTAGAACAGTTCGGCTGCCCGACATGCGGATCTTGCTCGGGAATGTTTACAGCAAACTCAATGAACTGTCTGTCAGAGGCACTTGGATTGGCTTTGCCTGGTAATGGAACCATTCTTGCGACATCACCGGAACGAAAAGAGTTTGTCAGAAAATCAGCTGCGCAATTAATGGAAACCATTCGCAAAGACATCAAACCGAGAGATATCGTTACAGTAAAAGCGATTGATAACGCGTTTGCGCTTGATATGGCGCTCGGCGGTTCAACAAATACTGTACTTCATACGCTTGCCCTTGCAAATGAAGCTGGCGTTGAATACTCTTTAGAACGCATCAATGAAGTCGCAGAGCGCGTGCCGCATTTGGCCAAGCTGGCGCCTGCATCTGATGTATTTATTGAAGATCTTCATGAAGCGGGCGGTGTGTCTGCAGCATTGAATGAGCTTTCCAAAAAAGAAGGAGCACTTCATTTGGACGCGCTGACAGTTACAGGTGAGACGCTTGGAGAAACCATTGCCGGACATGAAGTGAAGGATTATAACGTGATTCATCCGTTAGATCAGCCATTCACTGAAAAGGGCGGCCTTGCCGTATTATTCGGAAATCTGGCTCCGGACGGCGCTATCATCAAAACCGGCGGCGTACAGAACGGAATTACGAGACACGAAGGGCCGGCTGTCGTATTCGACTCTCAGGATGAGGCGCTAGACGGCATTATCAACCGGAAAGTAAAAGAAGGCGATGTCGTCATCATTCGTTACGAAGGGCCAAAGGGCGGGCCGGGTATGCCTGAAATGCTTGCACCTACATCACAGATTGTCGGAATGGGGCTTGGTCCGAAAGTAGCGCTGATTACAGACGGACGTTTTTCCGGAGCATCACGAGGCCTTTCAATCGGACACGTATCACCAGAGGCAGCAGAAGGCGGACCGCTTGCCTTTGTTGAAAACGGCGATCATATCATCGTTGATATTGAAAAACGCATCCTGGACGTTCAAGTGCCGGAAGAAGAATGGGAAAAACGGAAAGCGAATTGGAAAGGCTTTGAGCCAAAAGTGAAAACCGGCTATTTAGCCCGTTATTCTAAACTTGTAACAAGTGCCAATACGGGCGGTATCATGAAAATCTAGACATCATGATCACATTCTCTTATTTTAAGATGTGAACATTTGAAATCCGGCTCTCTCTATAGTATCCTTTACTTCAGATGAAGGATAATAGAGGGGGCTTTTTTTATGTCAATGGCTTATGAAGAATATATGCGCCAGCTTGTCGTTCCGATGCGCCGCGAGCTGACTGGGGCCGGTTTTGAAGAATTAACAACGGCAGAAGAAGTGGAGAATTTTATGGAAAAGGCAGAGGGCACAACTCTCGTAGTCGTTAACTCTGTTTGCGGCTGTGCAGCTGGTCTTGCGCGTCCTGCGGCAACTCAGGCAGTCCTGCAGAACGACAAAACACCTGACAATACGGTGACAGTATTTGCGGGCCAAGATAAAGAAGCCACTGCAAAAATGCGGGAGTATTTTACAGGCCAGGAGCCTTCTTCGCCGTCAATGGCTCTTTTGAAAGGCAAAGAAGTCGTGCATTTTATTCCGCGTCATGAGATTGAAGGGCACGAAATGGAAGAAATCATGAAAAACTTAACTGACGCCTTTGATGCACACTGCTAAATGCCCGTTTTCCGGGCATTTTCTTTTGGAGTATAGATCATGATTACAACAAGCTATAGACCGTCTGACCACACGATAAAGATCGCAAAAATGCTTTCGGAAGAGCTGGGTATACGATATTGCGACCGAAATAAACAAACGGTTGAAAATATGCTGAAGTCAGCTGAGCGTGATTTGCTCGTAATTGGAAAAGAGCGGTTCGAACTTTATACAAAACAAGGCGGTAAATTCTTTTTTCATCCGAATACAGCGATGTTCAGAGCTAAACGGTTTATGCGCGGCGAGCAAGAGCCAATGCTTCGGGCAGCCGGCTTAACGGCGGGAGATTCTTTTTTGGATTGCACGCTCGGTCTGGCTTCCGACGCAATTATCGCAAGTATGGCCGTTGGTGAAACCGGGTCGGTGATCGGGCTGGAAAAAAACAAGCTTGTGTCCGTTCTGGTGAATACGGGGCTCCATTCGTGGGAAACCGGTATAGAACAGCTTCAAGCTGCCATGAGAAGAATACAAGTGAATCATGCGGATTGCTTTGACTATCTAAAGCAGCTGCCTGACAAATCAGTAGATGTCATTTATTTTGATCCGATGTTTCATGAGCCTGTAGAGTCGTCTGATGGCATCGCGCCATTACGAGAGCTGGCTGAGGATTCTGCATTGGCCGACGGCTGCATCAAAGAAGCGGTGCGGGCAGCCAGAAAAAGCGTTGTACTCAAAGACCATTGGAAAAGCCCGCGCTTTGACCAATTTGGTTTTAACGTATTGAAAAGAAAAACAGCGCTTTTTCACTACGGTGTTATTCAAATCGCAAGCGAAACAAGCCCGTGAAGAACCTCACGGGCTTGTTTCTAATCGGTGACTTCCATGACGACAAAGTATAATAATGTTAAAAGTGAAACCGTTGCAAACAAGGCGTCAATCATGCGGAAGGCCTCCTTTCATATTATATTGTAAGCGTTTTTATACACGCGGCAAAGCAACAAATCTCCTAAATTGACTTAGAGCTTCATATAGTACATGACTTGTAAGTTCGACCTATGATAAAATAAGAGAAACATGACAATAAAATAGAGAGGAATAAGCAGTCATGAAATTGTGGATGAGAAAGACCCTTGTGGTTTTATTTACCATCGTAACGTTCGGGCTTGTATCTCCTCCGGCTGCTCTCATGGCAGACAAGCCTTCAGGACAGCCGAGCAGTCTTGAGCAGAATGATTACACCGCTTTTTATGATGAGCATGATTTGTACGATGATTATGAATCGGAAGACAGGCGAGACCCCGAATTACTTTTTCAATCGTACAAGGAACAGCTCCTTGACAGCGCTGAAAATCAGTCCTTTTTGAAATTTGGCAGCAAAATTGCTCCGGTCATTGAAGATGACTATCGGAAAGAGATTCTGCCGAAAATCGAAAACGTCATATGTGACTTTTTAGCGACATTACAAGATGACGAAGCGTATCAAGATGTTGTGATTTCAAGCAAGCCTTCAGCGGGGAAAACGGAGAAAATCTTTCACGTTTTTAATCGGTCAACCGGAGAAGACCTCCTCAGGTTCCATGTGCGCAGAGATCACCCTCCTCATGACGGCTACTGGTTTAATTTTCATTATCATACAGCAGAAGATGGATTTCAATCACACCATGAGCTTGGGAGCATTTATTGGGACCGCAACACACCTCCCAACTGGATGAGTGCCTAAAGGAGATGCCATTAGATATGAAAAAGTACACAATGAATGAAATGGTCGATATAACAAAAGATATGCTGAACAAACGGGGCGTTATGATAGAAGATATTGCGCGTATTGTTCAAAAACTTCAGGAAAAATACAATCCAAATCTCCCGCTTAGTGTATGTATGGAGAATGTAGAAAAAGTACTGAACAAGCGTGAAATTATCCATGCTGTTTTAACCGGGCTGGCGCTTGATCAGCTTGCAGAGCAGAAACTGCTTCCTGAACCGCTGCAGCATCTTGTTGAAACAGATGAACCGCTGTACGGCATAGATGAAATTATCCCTCTTTCAATCGTTAATGTGTACGGTTCGATCGGCTTGACCAACTTTGGTTATTTGGATAAAGAGAAGATCGGAATTATTAAGGAGCTCGATGAAAGCCCTGACGGCATCCATACGTTTTTGGATGATATTGTGGCAGCACTTGCAGCCGCAGCAGCGAGCAGAATTGCCCATACGCATCAGGATCTGCAAGATGAAGAAAAAGAACAGGACGAAAAACCTGTTGTCAGCTGACTTATAAAAAAATCATTTCTGGGTTCAGAAATGATTTTTTATTGTGTTACACTACTATAAGACTACTTTTAAAGGATGAATAAAATGAAACAGTATAAAGAATTATGCCGACATGTTTTAGATCATGGTGAAAAAAAGGGCGACCGTACAGGAACCGGAACAATCAGCACCTTCGGCTATCAAATGAGATTTAATTTACAGGAAGGCTTCCCGATGCTGACCACAAAAAAACTTCACTTTAAATCAATTGCGCACGAGCTGCTTTGGTTTTTAAAGGGTGATACCAATGTACGCTATCTGCAGGAAAACGGAGTGCGTATTTGGAATGAGTGGGCCGATGAAAACGGCGAACTCGGACCTGTATATGGTTCGCAATGGCGTTCGTGGCGGGGAGCTGACGGAGAAACCATTGATCAAATTTCACGTCTTGTTGAAGATATTAAAACAAATCCGAACTCAAGACGTTTAATCGTCAGTGCATGGAATGTTGGTGAAATTGATAAAATGGCCTTGCCTCCATGCCACTGCCTGTTCCAATTTTATGTATCTGACGGCAAGCTGTCCTGCCAGCTTTATCAGCGCTCAGCCGATGTTTTCCTCGGTGTGCCGTTTAATATAGCTTCTTATGCGCTGCTTACGATGATGATCGCGCATGTAACAGGGCTTGAGCCGGGCGAGTTTATTCATACATTCGGCGATGTTCATATTTATCAAAATCACATTGAACAGGTTAACTTGCAGCTGACCAGAGATGTCCGCCCGCTGCCGAAGCTTCGTTTTGCCAGAGAGGTTGATTCGATTTTCGGCTTTACGTTTGAAGACTTTATCATTGAAGATTACAATCCGCATCCGCATATTAAAGGAGCGGTCAGCGTATGATATCATTCATTTTCGCGATGGATGCCAACCGGCTTATCGGGAAGGACAATAATTTGCCGTGGCATTTGCCGAATGACCTTGCATACTTTAAAAAAATAACCTCAGGACATTCAATCATCATGGGGCGAAAAACATATGAATCAATTGGACGTCCGCTTCCGAATCGGAAAAATATTGTTGTGACATCTGCACACGATTCAGAATTCCCCGGTTGTACCGTCGTCAGTTCAATAGAGGATGTGCTCCAGATTGCCTCAGATACTGAGGAATGCTTCGTGATCGGAGGCGCACAGCTTTACACGGCGCTGTTCCCTTATGCGGACAGGCTGTATATGACAAAAATTCATCACCAGTTTGATGGAGACCGCTACTTTCCTGAATTTGATGAGAGCAAATGGAAACTTGTTTCTTCTGAGCAAGGGACTAAGGACGAAAAAAATCCGTATGACTATGAATTTTTAGTGTATGAAAAGAAGAATGTATCATCTGAAGCGGGAGGATTTTAATTGATTCGATACAGCTGTCTAGTGATTTACATTGTGTATATGCTGTTAAAAAATATAAAACAATTGTTTAATCAAAGAATGCTGGATCCGCGTCTGTCATACAAAAAACAGATGACGCTCGTTTACGAGCAGCCAAAGGCGTTTTTGGAAGGCTGTATCGGCATTTCAGGATCTGTCATCACCATTCATCAGCCAGAGCCGATACCGAGCGGTCCTGTTTTGTATGTGCATTCTCGTTTAGGATTGCCTGAACTTGCTTTGATTGCCGGGTATATTGAAGAACCAGCCGGATTTATCACAAATCCCAAAGTGTTTCGTTTACCGATTATCGGGCAATGGCTTGAACGGATGAATGTCATTCGAGAGAGCAGTTCAGACATGGTATATGAAGATATTTTGACCCAATTAGAAAAAGGCCAAAGCATGATTCTTTCTTTAGATGGCTGTATCAATCCATTGGAACTTGCAGCCCGCTGCAGCCTTCCGGTTGTAATGGTGGAAACGAAAGGAACCGATGAACTGCTGAAGGGATCGCTTGTTAAACGCTTAAAGCCAGCAGATATAGAAGTGTCATTTTCCAAGGCTTATATACCGGCAAGTGAGAAGCAATTACGGGCCTAAAAAAGCGCAGTCACTGAGACTGCGCTTTTTCATTAGGATAAAAACGGCACTTTCACACAATAGAACAGCACGCAGAAAAACATCGCCGCACTCCCGCCTAAAACAAAGCTGTGCCAAATGGCATGATGGAAGGGGATCTTTCTCCAAATATAAAAGATCGTTCCGGCTGAATATAACAGACCGCCAAGCAAAAGAAGGCTAAATCCAGCTCCTGTCAGTGAAGCATATAAAGGCTTAACCGCGATAATCATTAGCCATCCCATTAATAAATACATCAAGGTAGATAAAATGATAAACCGTTTTACGAAGAAAATTTTGAATACGATTCCGCCAAGGGCAAGCGCCCAAACGATGATCAGCAGGGTGAAGCCGAGTGTGCCTTTTAACGGTCCAAGCAGAAAAGGGGTATAGGTGCCGGCGATCAACACGTAAATAGCGCTATGGTCAATAATCTCCAAAATATCTTTCGTCTTTTTGTGCTGAATGCTGTGAAGCAGGGTGGAGCTCAAATAAAGCAGCAGCATGGAAACACCAAATATGGTAAAACTGACGATATCCCATGCGGACCCGTAATTAGCCGAAAATATGATGAGAAACACTAATGCTGGTATGGATAAGAACACACCGATGCCGTGGGTAATGGCGTTGGCGATCTCTTCTTTTATTGTATACAAGTACATTCTCCTCTCTTTAGCTGCTACATCATTTGTTTTTGCAGCGTTTCTAAAAAATTCAGCCCTTCTAAAGTGATTTTCGTGCCCGCACGTCCGCGGCTTTTTGTCACATACTCTTTCTTCTCCAAATAATCGAGACGGCTTCTGACCTGCTGCGGCGTTAAAGAGATTTGGCTGTTTTTGCTGCTTTCAGAGATAATCCGTCTGCTTGCCGGTTCGCCTTTTTCATTTAACACTTTTATGGTTTCCAAAATAAACAGAAACTCGGCTTTTTCCATTAAAGTCAGAAGCTTCGCTTTTTTCTTCGTCGTTTTTTCATTTAGCCCGTCCCGTATATACGGCGGCACGTCATACGGATGAATGGTTCCTCCGCTTGATACAGCCGCCATATAATCTGCAGCGTTTTTTAATTCTCTTACATTCCCATCAAAGGGATGCTGTTCAAGCAGCGGAAAGACTGAGGGGTCAATTAACAATTGCTGCCCCGATTCCGAAAGGAAATACTGGGTCAAAAGGGGGATATCGCTTTTTCGCTCGGACAGCACCGGCAATGTGAGCGTTAAAATGTGCAGCCTGTAAAATAAGTCCTGCCTGAATGTATTTTCAGCAACTTCTGTTATCGGGATTGCAGAAGCACAGATGATTCTCGGTTTTTCCCCATCTGAGTCAAGTGCTTCTAGAAGCTTAGCTTGTACAGAAACCGGCATACTCCATACGTCATTAAGAAAAAGTGTACCTCGGGCGGCTTTTTGAAACGCACCCAAGGCATCATCAGCGCCAAAAAGCTCGTATGCAAGGTTTTCTTCTGAATGGGTGCTGCAATTGATACTGATCAATGGTTCGCCGTTTCTTGAAGAGCCTTGGTGTATGGCTTGTGCAAAATGATCCTTGCCTGTTCCGACCTTTCCTGTGATCAGGACAGGAAGCTCTGATAGGGCGAACTGCATGGCGACTCGTTTTGTTTCGAGAAATAGTTGATGCTCTCCAATTAGATTATGAAAAGTGCAAGGTCGAGGTGCGGTAATCATTTGTTGGCTCCTTTTGGTTCTAATTGGTTCTATTATAGCATGCCTTTCAGATGAAAACATCTTTTATCTTTAAGAAACTTTTTTCTTAGGCTGCTGGATAAAGGTCACGCAGATGTTATCACGGGTGCGGGGAACTTAGAATACGATTCATTTTTTTATTTACTAAATAAAAATAATTGTCTTATTATTTGAATATTCGTGTTATAATGGCATATTAAATAGGGATTTAAAACAAGAAAGGAATCTGTACATGAAACCGTTGCTTAAAGAAAACTCTCTCATCCAAGTGAAAGACATTTTAAAGGCTCATCAAAACGTGAAGGACGTTGTGACTCACACACCGCTGCAAAGGAATGACAGACTTTCTGAGAGATACGAATGCAATATTTATTTGAAACGAGAAGACTTGCAGGTAGTCAGATCTTTTAAACTCAGAGGGGCTTATAACAAAATGAAGCAGCTCTCTGACGAGCAGACTAAAAATGGAGTCGTGTGCGCAAGTGCCGGAAACCACGCGCAAGGTGTAGCGTTTTCGTGTAAACACCTGGGCGTTCACGGGAAGATTTTCATGCCTTCCACAACACCAAGACAAAAAGTGTCACAAGTTGAACTGTTCGGAAAAGGGTTTATCGATATTATTTTGACAGGTGATACTTTTGATGATGCGTATAAAAACGCAGTAGAATGCTGTGAGCAGGAACACCGCACCTTTATCCATCCGTTTGATGATCCGGATGTAATGGCCGGCCAGGGAACTCTGGCGGTTGAAATTTTAAACGATATTGATACAGAACCGCATTTTCTATTTGCAAGTGTCGGGGGAGGCGGGCTTCTTGCAGGGGTCGGCACGTATATGAAAAACGTGTCTCCTGAAACCAAAGTAATCGCGGTTGAACCGGCGGGTGCTGCGTCTTATTTTGAATCTAACAAAGCTGGACATGTTGTCACGTTAGATAAAATTGATAAATTTGTGGACGGAGCGGCTGTAAAAAAAATCGGCGATGAAACCTTTCAAGCGCTAGAAACCGTTGTTGATGACATACTTCTCGTGCCAGAAGGGAAGGTATGCACAGCCATTCTTGAACTATATAATCAATGTGCGATTGTCGCTGAACCGGCGGGTGCTCTTTCTGTCGCGGCACTGGATTTATATAAGGAAGAAATTAAAGGGAAAAACGTAGTATGTGTTGTCAGCGGCGGCAATAACGATATCGGAAGAATGCAGGAAATGAAGGAGCGGTCTATGATTTTCGAAGGCCTTCAGCATTATTTTATCGTCAATTTTCCGCAAAGAGCTGGGGCACTCCGTGAATTTCTTGATGAAGTTCTTGGGCCGAATGATGACATTACGCGATTTGAGTATACGAAGAAAAACAATAAAAGCAACGGACCGGCCCTGGTCGGCATTGAGCTTCAAAACAAAGCTGACTATGGACCGCTGATTGAACGGATGAATAAAAAAGCGTTTCATTATTTAGAGGTAAATAAGGATCAAGATTTATTCCATCTGCTGATCTGATTTTTTCAGCACAACCGCGCAAAATGACAGACAGCCCGGCCGGCATTGTATATAATAGAAGAAAACAATCAAAAAATGAGGATTGATAGCTTGTTACTCAAAAGCCTAGAGTTCAAACGCAGCGACGGGATTCAGGTGAAAGTGACAGAAATACCTGTGTTAAAGGAAGATGAACATTATTTCTTTATGTTAAATCAGCATTTGCAGATCTACTTAAAAGAAGTATTTTTATCAAAAAGCAGGGCAAAAGTGTATTCTTTCCGACAATATATGAAGCGCCGGATGAAATGGACTGATTATCAGGCTGTTTTTCATCAAGAGGTGTTAAAACACAACGCGTGATACGCCGTTTATTCCTGTGTGTCCCCTTTGCTATGCCGCTCGAAGGCGGACGAAGGGGCATGCAGGAATTTTTTTTGCGCGTATAGAATTAAACAAAGGATGTAAGAAGGTGAGCGCGGCATTTAGTAAGCGCTTTAAGCTGGAAAGGGTGAACGGCATGAAGATGATCAAAGGTTTGGCGGCGGGGCTGATTTTTCTGCTTTTGTGTGCCTGTGGAGGACATCAGATTAAGGATCCGCTTAATTACGAGGTGGAGTCTTTTACTTTTAAAAACCAAGATGGCAAAAATGTTTCTTTAGACAGTTTAAAAGGAAAGGTTTGGCTCGCAGACTTTATTTTTACCAATTGTGAGACCGTGTGTCCGCCGATGACGGCTCATATGACAGATCTTCAAAAGAAATTAAAGGCTGAGAATATAGATGTGCGTATCGTATCCTTTAGTGTTGATCCTGAGAATGATAACCCGAAGCAGCTGAAAAAATTTGCGGCAAATTATCCTTTATCTTTTGATAACTGGGATTTTCTAACGGGATACAGTCAAAGTGACATCGAGACGTTTGCGTTTGATAGCTTTAAAGCGATCGTGAAGAAACCTGAAGGCCAGGACCAGGTCATTCACCAATCCTCTTTTTATTTAGTAGGCCCTGACGGTAAAGTGCTGAAAGATTACAATGGAGTAGAAAATACACCATACGATGACATCATCGCTGATGTGAAAGCGGCTAGTAAACTCAAGTAATCTCGAAGACAAGGCATTTTCAAATCTCCTAAAACATGATACACTTTCCACTAGTAGAATGGGGAGGAGCAACAAGATTGAAACTGCGCATTTTTGCACTCATGGCCAGTTTGATTTTGCTTCTTACTGCATGTACGAGCATACGTACAGCATCTGAGGGAAAACAAAAAGCCCATGAACTGAAAACGAAGGAACACATTGTCATTGCCGCTGTCGGAGATTCGCTTACAGAAGGTGTCGGAGATCCTGAGGGCAAGGGATATGTCGGCAAGGTGGCGGATTCTATCCGGTCAAATGAGCAAGTCAAAAAGGTTGACGTTAAAAATTATGCCGTCAAAGGGAATCGTTCGGAAGATTTATTAGAGAAACTAAAAGATAAAAACGTTCAAAAAGGCATAAAAGATGCAGATTATGTCTTTTTAACAATTGGCGGTAATGATCTGATGAAGGTCCTTCGTCAAAACTTCCTGCAATTAACCGTCGAACCGTTTCAGGAAGAGGAAAAGCCGTACGAAAAGCGTTTTAAAAAAATCATTTCAGAAATCCGCGCGCTGAATAATCACGCAGAGCTGATTTATGTCAGCATGTATAATCCGTTTACATTTACTTTATCTGAATTACAGGAAATAAACGGGGTAGTCACTGATTGGAACAACATTGCTAAAAAAGAGCTGAAAAAAGATAAACATGCAAAAATCATTAATATAGAAGACTTGTTCAATCAAAAAAGTGACAGTAAACGAATTTCTGAGGAAGATGATTTTCATCCTAATGGAACGGGTTATTCCTTAATAGCGAAGCGGGTCTATCAAGCAATTGAAAAAGAAGGATTACCGAAAGAGTAGGGTGAAATCATGAATAACTGGAAACGACTGTTTTTTATATTGCTTGCCATCAATATTGTATTAGCAGTAGGATTTGTGACGCTGGTCATGCTGCCGGGCAAGCAAGCGGAGGTAGAGGATACCTCTAAAAGCGAGTACGGATTTCAAGTGACAAGCACAAAAGAATCCTTAGCTGCGTTTGTCAACTCATATTTAAACGAGAAAGCGTCAAATCAGCTTGATTACAAAGTGGATATAGATGACGATGTCCATGTGGCAGGGAAAATCAAAGCATTTTCCACGTCAATTGACGCGTTTATCGCATTTGAGCCGACCGTGAAAAAGAATGGCGATGTCGAGCTGAATGTAACGAAATTTTCCTTAGGGAAATTGAGTATTCCTATTAGCTTTGTGTTAAATTATATGGACAGCTTCTATGAACTTCCATCCTTTGTGCATGTTCATCCCGGCGATAAAAGCATTGAGGTTCGTTTGTCTGAAATGCCATTAACGAACGGTATGTATGTCAAAGCAGATAAAATTAATTTAGAAAAAGATGAAATTGAGTTTTCCTATTACCATCCTAAACAATAGAGGTGACTGAAATGAAGCGGATTTACCAGTATTTCAGTTTGTTATCATTTACGTTTTCCCTTTACTTCGGCTGGCTGGCTTATCATCATCTGTCGGCTGAGGATATGGATCAAATGTACTTGAACATTTCGTACTGCGCATTGTTTTTGAGTGTGATGGTGTTTACATTTGGCATGAAAGACCGAAAAAAAACCGATAAATCATGAAAAAAAGAGACATGCTGCACCGTCTCTTTTTTCATGCGGCTGGACGAAAATATAAGAGAACAAGGAGAAGAAATGAAAGCATACGATTTTACGAAGGGAAACGTGCTGAGGCAGCTTATCCTGTTTTCGATGCCTATTATGCTGGGAAATGCTCTGCAGGTTTCTTTTCAATTCATAGACAGTTTATGGATCGGCAATTTGCTGGGGGCAAAAGCGCTTGGCGCGGCCGCGGTATCAAGCACGATAGTTTTAACCGTGCTGTCTTTTATTTTGGGACTTAATAATGCGACCTTAACCATTTTGTCTCAGCAAAAGGGAAAAGATGATGAGAAAGGAATGGCGTCTTATATAAATGCCTTTGTGGTTTTATTAACAGGCTTAAGCATCGGGTTCGGCGCAGCCGGTTTTTTCCTGTCAGAACCATTGCTGCGTCTTCTGCAAACGCCGGAGTCCATGATTCCGCTTGCCGAGATCTATTTGCAGATTCAATTTATCGGCATACTGTTTTTGTTTGGTTATAACTTTATCAGTACGGTTCTTCGGGCGCTAGGCGACAGCAAAACACCGCTGCGGTTCATCGCTTTTGCCGTTGTGCTGAATGCTGTGCTGGCACCGCTCTTTATTTCTGTTTTCCGCATGGGGATTGCGGGAGCGGCTTATTCAACTGTTTTGTCACAGGGCATTGCGTTTCTTTACGGTTTGTTTTATGTCATCAAACATCAGCTGGTTCCGTTTTCTATGCCAAGAGCACCTAAGTGGGAAGAGACTGCATTGATTCTAAAACTTGGTATTCCTGCCGGTCTGCAGATGATGGTGATTACAGGCGGAATGATGGCGATCATGAGCGTCGTCAACTCTTATGGAGAGCATGTGGTCTCTGGATTTGGCGCAGTGCAGCGGCTGGACAGCATCATCACACTTCCGGCTATGGCGGCCGGTACGGCGGTCAACAGCATGGCGGGACAAAATATCGGGCTCGGAAACTATAAAAGAGTGGAATCGATTGCGAAGCTTGGTGTGATATCTGTTTTCTCTTGCATGCTCGTAATTGCTATTATCATTTGGATATTCGGAAAATATTTAATGAGGTTATTTATTAGTGAGCCTGACGCGGTAGCGTTTGGTGAACAATATTTGCGGTGGATTGCGTTTTTCTATCCCTTTATCGGTATTAATTTTGTGCTGAACGGAATTGTCAGAGCTGCTGGGGCAATGATGCAGGTTTTGGTTTTAAATTTGATTTCTTTTTGGGTTTTGAGATATCCTTTCACGGCTCTGTTTTCAGCTTGGCTTGGACAGAAAGGGATCGGTCTCGGAATCGGTATGAGTTTCTTATTCAGCAGCTGTGCGGCGTTTTTGTACTACAGATACGGCCGCTGGAAAACGATGAAATTGTTTACTGAAAGATAAGAAAGACGCTGCGAAAAGCACATACCCTAAATGGGTATGTGCTTTTTTTACCGTTTTTTATCAAGTTTGCTGAAAAGCTCGATTAATGTGGCGAGTTCAGTATCCGTATAACAATCAAAGCGTTTAAAGAAATATTCAGTTTTTTTCTCATTGAAATGCTGAACGATTTTTTCACCTGCTTCAGTGATATGGATGCGGATGATCCGCCGATCTTCCTTCGATCTGATTCTCGTGATCCATTCTTTTTCTACCAGCGCGTCAGTCACTGCGGTAATATGGCTTGCTGATACTTCCAAAATGGGCGCAAATTCAGTCACTTTCTTAGGTCCCTGTTCACTTAGAATGCGCAAAATGGTAAATTCATTCCGCGAAAGCTCTTTATCTAGAATATCGTTGATTTCATTGCGTATTTGTTTAAAAACTTTACGGAGTAAAGTTTCCATATCATACATCATTTGTGTTCTTACTTTCAAATTTGTGAACCCCCATTACATAATTGCTAATACTCAAAACCTATAGATTTTTATTGAAAAGCAGAATCATTTTCATTCTATTTTTACATGCTATAATATAATAATACCACGTATTAACAAAGGAGGCACCAGTATGTCTGAAAAAAAAGAACTCGCCACATTTGCAGGCGGCTGTTTTTGGTGTATGGTCAAACCATTTGACGAACAGCCGGGAATTGAAAAAGTGGTGTCCGGGTATACAGGCGGCCATACTGAAAACCCTACGTATGAAGAAGTATGCAGCGAAACAACAGGGCATCGTGAAGCCGTACAAATCACGTTTGAGCCTGATGTATTCCCTTATGAAAAGCTGTTAGAGCTGTTCTGGCAGCAAATTGATCCGACAGATGGAGGCGGCCAGTTCGCTGATCGCGGCAGCTCTTACCGTGCAGCGATTTTTTATCATAATGAAAAACAAAAGGAGCTTGCCGAAGCATCAAAACAGCGGCTGGCGGAAAGCGGTATTTTTAAAGATCCTATCGTGACAGATATTTTAAAGGCTGAACCATTCTATGAAGCGGAAGATTATCATCAGCATTTTTATAAAAAGAATCCAGGGCATTATCAGCGTTACCGGACAGGCTCCGGAAGATCTGGATTTATCAGTGAGCATTGGGGGGCGAAATAAATGACGCTAAATAAAGAAGAAAGAATAAAGTCATTAAACCGTATGCAATACGAGGTCACACAAAATAACGGAACGGAGCCGCCGTTTCAAAATGAGTATTGGGATCATAAGGAAGAAGGGCTATATGTTGACATTGTGTCAGGAAAGCCTTTGTTTACTTCCAAGGATAAATTTGATTCCCACTGCGGCTGGCCAAGCTTTACAAAGCCGATTGAGGAAGAAGAAGTGGAAGAAAAACAGGATACGAGCCACGGAATGATTCGGACAGAAGTCAGAAGCCGAACAGCTGATTCCCATCTGGGACATGTATTTAATGACGGACCTGGACCTAGCGGACTTCGTTACTGCATTAATTCTGCGGCGCTGCGGTTTATTCCTAAGGATAAGCTCAAAGAAGAGGGATATGAAAGCTATCAGCACCTATTTGACAAATAAATGCAAGAAAAAACAAGCCTGCCTAATGGATAGACAGGCTTGTTTTATGCCTTTTTTTCTTTATGCAGGTCTTCAATAATTTGGGCAATTCTGTCTTTTGTAATAAGAGGAGCCTGATCAGACTGATACCCGGGCAAATTGACTTTGCGAAAATCAGGATGTTTTTCAGGTTCTGGGAGGATAGCATATAGGTTGCCCCATTCATATAGTGACTCTACTTCGTGGGGAGATGTCAATTCTTCGTGAAGCTTTTCACCTGGACGCTTGCCGACTTCTATTGCGGCCGGGCGCGGGAGACCGTGCTGCGCTGCGTATTCTTCAAATCCATGAATCAATTCCTCGAGTTTCAGTGATTCCATTTTAAAAATAAAAGTTTCTCCGCCTGTGGTTATAGCGGCTGATTGCAGTGTCAGTGTGGCCGCATCATTAATAGACATAAAAAATCTGGTCATGTTCTTGTCTGTGATGGTCAACGGTTCACCTTCCATCATCTGTTCAAATAAAATAGGGATGACTGAACCTCTTGAGCCGAGAACATTTCCGAAACGGACGGAACAAAAAACAGTTCCTCTATTTTGAACGTGGCGGTTAGCTTGATGAAACAGCTTTTCAGATAACAGCTTAGTGGCACCCATTGTGTTTACAGGGGACACAGCTTTATCTGTACTGATATTGATGACATGCTGTACTCCATTGATTAGGGCGGCCTCCACCACATTCTGTCCGCCGATGAGATTGGTCTGGATCGCTTCAAACGGATTGTCTTCGCATGTCGGTACCTGTTTCAGCGCTGCTGCGTGAAAGACGATATCGACACCTGTCATCACCTGATTCACTCTCCGGTGGTCGCGCACATCTCCAAGTACAAATGAAAGCCGCTGATCCTCCGCATACTTTTGACTCATAACATACTGTTTACTGTCGTCTTTGCTGAATACAATGACCTTTTTTGGTGTAAGCAGCAAAAGGCGTTTGACAATTTGACTTCCGATTGAACCCGTTCCGCCAGTGACTAAAACTGTTTTGTTATGGAAAAATGGTTTTAGTTCTGCTGTTTGCTGTTTAGGCATGGCTTATCCTCCAACTCTCGTTTCTCTACCATGCATCATATGTTCAACATTTTAATCGAGTTAATGAAAGCAACCAATAAAACGAAATTTAGGGGAATGATGATGTCACAAAGTGTTCTTTTTTAATAGAAAATGAAGAGATTGGCTTAATCTAACTAAATAAACAGTGTACTAAATTTTCATATTATCTTTTTTCGCTCCATATAAACAGGTCCCATATGATCTTATCACGTCCATATAAAAAGCTTTCTTTTGAATCAGAAACACTACGAAAAAAAGGTTCGATTGTCTCACTATTCATCAACTACATATATTTTACAATAAGAAATGAAGGTTAAAATAAGGAGGCTGTAAAATGAAGTATCCAAAAACTATTCTGTTTAGTGCCGCTGCGGGTTTATTGCTTAGCCTATCTGCAAACTCGGTATCGGCTCATCAGGCTGATGAAGTGAATCATTTCAAAGTGACGGCAAAGGGAGAGACTGACCCGGTTGCTTCAGGAGATGACGCAGCGGATGATCCGTCCATTTGGGTTGATGCAAAGCATCCGGAAAAAAGCAAATTGATAACGACAAACAAGAAGTCCGGGTTAGTCGTGTATGATTTGGACGGCAAACAGATCAATTCTTACGAGTTTGGCAAGCTGAATAATGTCGATCTGCGTTATGATTTTCCGTTCAACGGCAAACAGATTGACATTGCTGCTGCTTCAAACCGGACAGAAGGAAAAAATTCGATCGAAGTTTACGCCATTGATGGGGAAAAAGGTGAATTGAAAAGCATCACAGACCCAAAACATCCTATTTCCACTGATATTTCTGAAGTTTACGGTTTCAGCCTGTATCACAGCCAAAAAACAGGGGCATTTTATGCGTTGGTAACAGGAAAGCAAGGAGAGTTCGAGCAATATGAAATTGCCGACAATGGAAAGGGATATGTAACAGGGAAAAAAGTGCGGCAATTCAAATTACATGCACAAACTGAAGGTCTCGTCGCAGATGACGAGTACGGGAATCTCTATATAGCGGAGGAAGACACAGCAATTTGGAAATTTAATGCTGAACCATCTGGAGGATCGCAGGGCAAAGTCATTGATCTTGCTTCTGGAAAGCATTTGACAGCTGATATTGAGGGCTTGACCATTTATTATGCGCCGGACGGAAAAGGTTATCTTATCGCCTCAAGCCAAGGCAATAACAGCTATGTGTTGTATGAAAGACAGGGAGGCAATCGGTATATTGCCAATTTTGAAATTACGGATGGCGAGAAAATAGACGGGACGAGTGATACTGACGGTATTGATGTTCTTGGTTTCGGGCTGGGGCCAAAATATCCGTACGGCATTTTTGTAGCACAGGACGGAGAAAATATAGAAAATGGACAAGCTGTCAATCAAAATTTCAAAATTGTATCATGGGAACAGATTTCTCAGCATCTAGGCGGAAAACCTGACCTGAATAAACAGGTGAATCCAAGGAAGCTGAAGGACAGATCTGATGAATAAAGAAACAGCCTATTTTCGGCTGCTTTTTTATGTGCACGAAAAAATCGTTCATATGAAATGAACGATTTTTCAAGAAAGCGCCAGATGAATGGCTTTCAGTTTTGCGGGAAGCTCATCAAATGTATGAGCAGGAACGGTCTCTTTATAATTTAACGCCGCAGCTTTGTTTCGTTCCTCAGGATGATTGATATAGAAAGCGGCTTTTTCCTTAAAGTCGTTGATGCTGTGATAAGAAATAAAGGATGAAAAAGGATATGCCGCAGGGAGATCCACTAGTTGAAATGCTTCGCATGCAGCGATATCAAAGGTGCGGTTATTAAAGCTTGTATTTTTAATGCGGCTTTTATTTTTGTTGAACGTAAAATGATACGGCCGATGCGGATTGATCACGATGTCTGCCCCGTTATAATAATGAACGGCCTGTTCAGGCGGAACCCATGTGCTGACTACATCTATATGCGGCTGTTTGAGTACTTTTTTAGGCAGGTATTTTCTCCATTCCTTTCCGATGACCCGAACGGTGTACGGGAGATATGCCGCTTCTTTCACAAGCTGAACCCGATTAGGGTAAGGATAGCCGATGATAAGCAATTGTGAATGAAAGGAATGTGCGGTGTCCATTTTTTTAAACAGCCGATGATTAACAGGAATCGGAACATAATAGATATGCTGATAACCAAGATCCTGATAATAGAGAGCAGCATTTTGGTCAATTGTTAAAACTGCGTCAGCGTGCTTTATCACCTGAAGACTGATATCAATATAAAATGGGTCTTCTGTCAGCCAAACATATACGGGAATACCCTTACCCTTTAACCAGGTCAGCCAGTCGTGAGGAACGTGAACTCCAACCATCATGAGTGCGAAATCCGGCTGAAACGTTTCAATGCGTGACAGCGATTCGGTGTCTGGTGTATCTGCAGACATGTATTCTGTCTGAGCGTGCCGAAAGCATTCTTCAGCCCAGCGGTCAAAATAACTGTATATTCCTCCATATCCCGACTGGATATACAAAACTTTCATCAGAGGTTATGAAAAGAATGTAACGCTTTCTACTTTATCTACATCAATCAATGTTGTCGCTTGACCTGGCGGAGTTACAGAGCTTTCCTGTGTGACAAATACGATGCCGTGGACTTGATCAAAAGCCACAAAGACAACCGGACCGATCATGTCACCGGAATCTGTCACAATGCTGATGGTAGTGCCAGGTGTAATTCTGGCAAAAATCCATCTTGCAGGAAGGGAAGGATCTAAAACAGATTCAGCAGTAACCGTTTCGCTTTCGTCAACTTTTTTATCAACAGCAGCTTCAAGTAATTCTTTAAGGTTATTATTCACGTTTTCTCCTCCTTCTGTTGCATTTGTAAATAAAGGGCTTAAAAGGCTTTTAATAATATCCTTTTTTAACTGCGCATTTTCACTGCTCAACACATACACCTCCTATTAATTATTGAACTCACGTTTAATCATATTCTTCTGATTGGCAATTGGTATGAGTCGAACGCCGTACCTGAGCTATTTTTCATATATTTAAGGAAAATGCTGATTTTCTTCTATGGATGGACATTGCCTATACCGCAATTGACAGCATGTTCATATTGTGAAACAGAGGGTAAGGGAGCGAGGGAAGTTTGGATTTAGAAAACAAAGTGAACCAAGAAGAAAATGACGACGAATTGCATTTTATTCTGTTTTTATTCATTCTGCTTATACGTCAAACAGCTTCAGACGGAAATCAATCTGGTCTCAAACGCCAGCTCGTAGTTGCCAAGAGCTTGGTGTCCGATTTCAAGAGTCAATCTGATCAATGGAGATACGCTTCAAAATGTTATCGTAAAAATCCCTGGCTGATTTGGTTATTTTTCAGAACCCGCTAAATCAAACGGGATCAAATGTTGCTATTGTAAGTTGAGGTGCTTTTTACATGTTGACAGAGGCTCTGCTTGCTGCGGAGCCGTTTTCATGTGTGACAATAGGAGGCTTGCAGAGATGGGGGACAAAGTTTCCATTATTTTAACGAGTTATAACAAACCTGATTATCTGCAAATGGCGATTGAGAGTGTCATCAATCAAACTCATAGCAATTGGGAGCTTTTTGTCATGGATGACCATTCAAATGAGAAAACGATTGCGGTGATTCACAAGTACCTTCATGACCAGCGCATTCGTTATAAAAACAGCTTCGTCCATCCTCAAAATCGATTAAAAACAACACGTTATGCCACATTAATTAATAACGCTCTTCCATTTGCCGCCGGCGACTACATTTCTTATCTCACCGATGATACAGTTTATCATCCTGATCGGCTGAGCCGTATGGTGCAGACATTTTTGTGTCATCCTGAAGCACAGGCAGTCTATTCAAAACAAAAAGTTGTTCATGTAAACGAAAGAGGAGAGGAAATTTCCCATTTTTACAGAGATGCCAATGCAGTGCTTGATCAAGCCGCTTTTCAAGTCGATCATTGCTCTGTTATGCATCGCCGTTCGTTGCTTGATCGGATCAAAGATAAATATGGAAGCTATTGGGACGATGATATGATGCATTGGAATCACGGCGACTCAATTTTTTGGATTAGAGTAAACACATTTGCCCCGTTCCTGCCGATAAATGAAGTATTAGATACAACGTATAAGACCCCGAATTCCTTTCAAAACGCTTATCAGTTTCTGCCCGCCGATTTGATTGACGGCACGTTTGTAAAAGGATCTGATCAACATGTGTATTTTCTTGATCAAGGTGTGCGGCATCCTGTGGGGGAGAGATGGAGTTCAGTGTATCTGGATCGGACTGTTGTTATCCCCGATCCGCATTTATTTCAATATCATATGGGAAAATGTTTAAACATTCCGAATTATGTTTTGGTAAAAGAAGCTGACCAGCCTGCAGTATTTTACATTGACGCCGGTAAAAAAAGACGGATAGAAAGTCAGCATGCTTTTCAATTTTATCAATTTAAAAGAAAAGATATTTTGACGATTGAAAAAGAAGTGCTCGAGGATCTGCAGGAAGGGCCGCCTATCACGCGGGACAGATCTGGGGTGATCGCAAATCCGCCTGGACGAAGACTGTTTTTTATAGAACGCGAGCGGTTTCTATTTCTAAACGGTGTTTTTCATCCAATCAGCGAGCAAGTGGTGAGGAAATTCTTTTTGCAGCAGAAACCAATACCCGCTTCTTTCCGGAATATTCAGCAATTTCCAATTGGAAAGCCGTTTTATCCGGTGTACGATGAGATTATAAAGAAATTAAATATTGCAATCGAGTAAATGTATAGGTCATAAAAAGGAGACATTCATGACAGGACATTATTCAAAAACGGAGCATCAATATCTATCGTTAACGTCTGAATCGAAGTTGTTTGGTCATTACAGGGTATATAAAGATTCCAAGCTGCCGCAAATTTTTTCTCATAATTTTGTACAGCTTCATGATACATTTCCATTGGAGCGTATACCTGATTTTTTGCCGTCCGTACCGAAGCTGCTTGATGCGAATTATATCCATTTAAAAGCGTCTCCTCAGCATGCTTTTCCGCTCGTTTTGAAGCAGTCGCTTGTGAAAAGCGGTTTTGTGGTTGAAGATGAGCTGTTATACTGCATGAAGCTTGGAGACTGGAAGGGACAGACGGGACATCCTTTCACGGCATGGGGGACGGCAAAGAGTCTTAGTGACGGATTTTCTATCATGAAAATTTATGACTCGCTTTATATAGGAGAGGCAACCGCAGAACAAAAATTAGTGAGAAAATATCCTTTTTACAAAGCAGGTACGATTTTGCTTGTCGTTTGTTACAGCGATTCATCACAGAACATTCCGATTGGCTGCGGGGAACTTTTTATTGATTCGCAAGAGAAAACGGCTAAAATTGAAGAGGTGGCGATTTTGGATCAGTTTCAAAGAAGGGGCTTCGGCAGTATTCTTGTGGGTGAGATGCTGTCTATTGCCAAATCTTTAGGAATGGACGATGCTTATTTAGTGGCCTCAAATTCTGATGGCGTTACTCATTTTTATGAAAAGCTCAAATTTAAAAAATTTGAGCGGGTGCACACTGTTTTTCATTATTTCCTTACATAGATGGGCATTTGCACAAACCGTTTGGGACTTGGCCCGCATACAATGCCGTATATCGTGATAAGAAAGGATGAAAAACAATATGCATGGATATTGTCATGGATACGGTTACGGAGGATTTGGCTGCGGGACAAATACATTTGTATTGATTGTTGTCTTGTTCATTTTACTAATTATCGTCGGAGCCGCTTTTATTTGCTAGATGAAATAACACAAGAGCCTTTCGAAGTTCGGAAGGGCTCTTTTTTTGTGCGAAAAAAGATTTTATAGGGAGCGTCATGCCGCTATTTGGACACTCATACAATGTAGAAAAGGTGTTTTTGAGGTGGAGCATGAGCAGTTATTTAATTAAGCCAGAGCTTAATGCGGAATATCCGATTGTCAGTCATGCAAAGGGCACATATGTGTATGATCAGAACGGAAAAAAATATCTTGATGGCTCATCTGGTGCGGTGACATGCAATATCGGCCATGGGGTTGATGAAGTAACTGAGCAGCTGAAAGAACAGCTTGATAAGGTGTCTTTTGCTTACCGCTCGCAGTTTACGAGTGAGCCGGCCGAGCAATTAGCTGCTTTACTGGCCGAGCAGCTGCCGGGAGACTTGAATTGGTCTTTTTTTGTCAATAGCGGATCAGAGGCCATAGAAACGGCAATGAAAATCGCCATTCAATATTGGCAGGAAAAAAAGCAGACAGAAAAATCCATCTTTCTCTCACGATGGAGCAGTTACCACGGCATAACTTTGGGAGCGCTTTCATTGTCGGGATTTTATGAACGCAGGTACCGGTTCACCCATTTGCTAGAGCGTTATCCCGCTCTCTCAGCCCCGCATATATATCGGCTGAATCAAGAGGCAAAAAAAGATTTTGTTCAAACGGCTGCGGAGGAGCTGGAAACCGCTATAAAAAGAATCGGAAGTCAGTTTATTGCTGGCTTTGTGGCAGAACCTATTATTGGAGCCGCGGGAGCAGCAATCACTCCACCTTCTGGATATTATGAGAGATTGCAAGAGGTGTGCCGCTCA
This sequence comes from Bacillus sp. FSL R5-0434, assembly GCF_038004745.1. Classification (NCBI taxonomy): domain Bacteria; kingdom Bacillati; phylum Bacillota; class Bacilli; order Caryophanales; family Bacillaceae; genus Bacillus; species Bacillus sp. FSL R5-0434. The sequence continues at coordinate 2,140,459 of NZ_JBBORV010000001.1, read as the reverse complement.
CACGGCGTGCTGTTTATTGCGGATGAAGTGATGACCGGGCTTGGGAGAACTGGAAGGATGCTTGCGACAGAGCATTGGCATACCGTTCCTGATATCGCTGTGCTTGGAAAGGGGCTCGGTGCAGGCTACGCGCCTATTGCAGCTGCAGTTGTGTCTGATACGGTTCTCCAAACGATAAAACAAGGATCAGGTATTATTATGAGCGGCCACACATACAGTGCTCATCCCTTTTCAGCCAAAGCCGCTCTCGAGGTTTTGCGTTATGTTATCAGACACGGCTTGATCAAACAGTCTGAAGAAAAGGGCTTCAAGCTGAAAAAGAAACTTGAAGAGATGATGCACCGAAGCGGCATCATTGGGGATGTCCGAGGCAAAGGGCTGCTGTTAGGCGTTGAATTTGTGGCTGATAAAAAGACAAAGCGAGTGTTTCCGCAAGATCGGTCGATGACCCAGCGTATCATCAGCGAAGCAAAAAAACGCGGGCTCATTGTCTATCCTTCCAAGGCTGGAATCGACAGCGGGGAAGGAGATGCCGTAATCATCGCTCCTCCATTCACAATCTCAGACGGAGAGATGGAAGAGCTTATATCAACTTTTTCGGAAACAGTTGCAGAAGTTGAAAAAAACTGAAAAGGGACTGAAATCAATATGGCACCATTTCAAAAAACGATCAGCATTGAATCGGCAATTGCAGATGTGCGTGATGGGTCGGTCCTTATGTTTGGCGGCTTCGGAGGAGTCGGCTCTCCTCCTTCTTTGATTGAAGCCATATTGGACAGCGGTGTGAAAGAATTAACTGTCATTTGCAATGATGCCGGATTCCCGGAGATTGGGATTGGACCGCTTATTGTCAATAAAAGAGTCAAGACACTGATTGCATCGCATATCGGTTCAAATCCTGTAGCCGGAAAACAGATGACAGACGGCACATTAGAGGTTCGATTTTCGCCTCAGGGCACGCTCGCAGAACGGATTCGCGCCGGCGGATCCGGCCTTGGCGGCATTTTGACCGATATCGGCATTGATAATCAAATGGTTTGTGAGAAAAAAGAGATTGTGTCTGTAGCGGGGAAACAATACTTGGTTGAAGAAGCGCTGACGGCTGATTTTGCCTTCATCAATGCCTGCATTGCAGATGAATTCGGCAATTTAACGTATGACAAAACAGCGCGCAACATGAATCCGCTTATGGCAATGGCCGCCAAAAGAACCTTTGCCGAGGCTGAGACGATTGTGCCGATGGGTGATATTGCAGATGAAATGATTGTAACGCCTGGGGTTTTTGTTGAGGGGGTTGTGAGAAGCGAAGGGGTGAGGTGGAAATGGGCTTGGGAGTAACAGAAAGAGAGCAGATCGCCAGACGGGCTGCTTCTGAAATCAAACCAGGCATGATGGTGAATCTCGGTATCGGCATCCCTTCCTTGGTGCCGAACTTTTTGCCGCCTGACATGCAGGTTATGCTGCAGGCGGAAAACGGCGTACTCGGGATTGGCGAAAGTCCCGAAAAAGGGAATGAGGATGAAAATTTATGCAACGCCGCGGGATTCCCTGTCCGTGCTGTAAAGGGAGCATCTTATTTTGATACAACGATGTCTTTTGCCATGATCAGAAGAGGCATGATTGACATTACGATTCTAGGCGCTTTGCAGGTAAGCCAGTCGGGAGACCTTGCGAATTGGCTTGTACCCGGAAAAAAGGTGCCAGGCATGGGCGGTGCGATGGAGCTCGCCCAAAAAGCGAAAAAAGTGGTTGTCGTCATGAGCCATACCGATCAAAAAGGGAGGCCTAAATTAACAGAAGCCTGCACCCTTCCTTTAACAGCAGCAGGCTGTGTAGATATGATCATTACTGAAAAAGCAGTTCTTGCAGTTGGCCGGCATCATTTTATTTTAAAAGAACTGATGAATGGCTCAACAATTGACGAGGTGATCGGGCTGACCGACGCTGAAATAATGGTAGATATGCCTTTTTCTTAAAAGGGGGAGTGATGATGCAGGACATTGAAAGAAAAGTAATCGAATGGCTTGATCAGCATTCAGCCAAAGCCATTCGTCTTTTGAAAAGGCTGGTTGGAGAAAAAAGCACACTTGGCAAGGAATTTAACGCCCAGGCAGTAGTTCTTGAAAAGCTTAGGCAATTTCATATGGACATTGATGTGTGGGAGCCGAGCCTAAAACAATTAAAACAGCATCCCTATTTTATATCAGACCGTTCGGATTTTCATGAGAGCCCGAACATTGTCGCTAAAAAAACGGGAGAGGGCGGAGGACGATCTCTGATTTTAAACGGGCATATCGATGTTGTGCCAGAAGGAAATTTGAAGGAATGGAAGTATGAACCGTTTCAAGCTGCCGAAGTAAATGGTAAAATTTACGGCCGCGGCTCCACTGATATGAAGGGAGGCAATACAGCCCTTCTATTTGCATTAGAAGCTCTGCACGCCTGCGATGTCAAACTGAAAGGTGATGTATTGTTTCAAAGTGTTATAGATGAAGAGTGCGGCGGCGCCGGAACACTTTCTGCCATTATGAGAGGCTATCGTGCGGACGGGGCGCTAATTCCGGAGCCGACGAATATGAAGCTTTTTATTAAACAGCAGGGCTCGATGTGGTTTCGGATCACGGTTAAAGGATTAGCGGCACACGGAGGCACACGGTATGAAGGTGTCAGCGCCATTGAAAAAAGCATGCATGTCATTACAGCCATTCAAGAGCTTGAAAAAGTCCGCAATGCAAGAATTTCTGACCCGCTTTATGATCATATCCCAATCCCCGTTCCAATCAATATTGGCACCATCTCAGGCGGAACATGGCCGTCCTCGGTAGCAGACCGCGTCGTCATAGAAGGAAGGTGCGGAATTGCTCCTCATGAAAAGCCTGAAGCCGTGAAAATGGAATTGGAAAACTGGCTGAAAGATTTACAATACCATGATGAATGGTTTAAACGCCATCCAATTCAAGTGGAATGGTTCGGGGCTCAATGGCTGCCGAATGATTTGCCTGATGACCATCCTTTACTATCAGTCTTGCAATCAGCCTATCAAAAAATGAAACAAACAGAGCCGATCATCGAAGCGTCGCCTTGGGGGACAGACGGCGGCCTTTTGTATCATGCGGGAGATACTCCTGTTATCGTTTTTGGACCGGGAGAGACGAAAACGGCACATCAGGCAAACGAGTATATTGAGGTTGAAGCCATGTTAGAATCAGCTAAAATTATTGCTCTTTTTGTGATGGATTGGTGCGGGCTTCATATAGACGGGGAGGATGCTGATGATCAAAACGGTAAAGAGTAGCGGTGTTACGGCTGTCATAGACAATGACCGCTTTAATAAACGAATTAGAGTCATTCGTTATGAAGGCGCTATTCAGGAAGCCTTGTCTGATATTATGACAGCGGCTGAAGAGGAGGGTGCCGAAAAAATTATTGTGTACACTAAACAGCATGACGAGGCAGAGCTGGCTAAACAATTGTTTACGCCGGAGGGCTTTCTCGAAGGCTACTATCTCGGCCATCGCGCTGCCGTCATGGTCCGTTATCTCACAGAAAAACGAAGACAAACAGATACCTATTTATCCGAGCAGGAAATGATAGAGCTATTATATAAAATGAAGCCTCAGTCACAAATCGAAGACAGGTCTCCTTTTACAATGAGAAAAGCAGAAACAAACGACATGTATCAGTTATCTATGCTGTATAAAAAAGTATTCCGCACGTATCCGACTCCTGTGTTTGATCCCGCCTATATTGAAAAGACGATGAATGAGCATACGCTTTATTATGTCATGCTTGAAGATGACCGTCTGATTAGCGCGGCGAGCGCAGATATCAATCCTGAGCTGGGGCATGCCGAAATGACGGACTGTGCCGTGCTTCCCGATTATCGGGGCCGTTCGCTGACAAGTATTTTAATAGATGCATTAGAAAAAGAAATGAGAGAGCAAGATATCTTTCAAGTATTTTCACTCGCCCGCGCTGCATCTTTTGGCATGAATGCGGTCCTGTATCATTCCGGGTATCAGTATGGCGGAAGGCTGATCAATAATTGTTATATAGGAGAAGGGCTCGAAAATATGAATATCTGGTGCAAGCGCCTGTAAGTCAAAAAGAAATGCACGAGGAGGAATTTCATTTGACAAACAAATGGTATAAACCGAAACGGCATTGGAAGGAGATAGAGTTATGGAAGGATGTTCCGGAAGAAAAATGGAATGATTGGCTGTGGCAGCTGACCCATACTGTAAGAACATTAGATGACTTGAAAAAAGTGATTAACCTGACCGAAGAAGAAGAGGAAGGCGTCAGAATTTCTACTAAAACGATCCCCTTAAATATCACACCCTATTATGCTTCCTTAATGGATCCCGACAACCCCAGATGTCCGATACGGATGCAGTCTGTGCCGCTCTCTGAAGAGATGCACAAAACAAAATACGACCTGGAAGACCCGCTTCATGAGGATGAAGACTCTCCGGTACCCGGTCTGACACACCGTTATCCCGACCGAGTCCTGTTCCTTGTCACGAACCAATGCTCCATGTACTGCCGCTACTGCACAAGGAGGCGTTTTTCCGGTCAAATCGGAATGGGTGTCCCTAAAAAGCAGCTTGATGCCGCGATCGCCTACATTCGGGAGACACCCGAGATCCGGGACTGCCTGATTTCAGGCGGGGACGGGTTGCTGATCAATGATCAAATTTTAGAATACATTTTAAAAGAGCTGCGCAGTATACCCCATCTGGAAATTATCAGAATCGGCACAAGAGCGCCTGTCGTTTTCCCTCAGAGAATCACCGATCAACTGTGCGATATTTTAAAGAAATATCATCCGGTCTGGCTGAACACCCATTTCAACACAAGCATCGAAATGACGGAGGAATCCGTTGAGGCTTGCGAAAAGCTGGTGAACGCAGGTGTGCCGGTCGGAAATCAGGCCGTCGTGCTAGCAGGCATTAATGATTCGGTAACAATTATGAAAAAGCTTATGCATGACTTGGTGAAAATCAGAGTCCGTCCCTATTATATATACCAATGTGATCTCTCAGAAGGCATCGGACATTTCAGAGCTCCGGTTTCAAAAGGACTGGAGATTATTGAAGGGCTGCGAGGCCATACTTCAGGCTACGCGGTACCAACCTTTGTCGTTGACGCACCAGGCGGCGGCGGGAAGATCGCACTGCAGCCAAATTATGTTTTATCGCAAAGTCCTGACAAAATCATCTTGAGAAATTTTGAAGGAGTCATTACCTCTTATCCGGAACCTGAACATTATATCCCTAACCAGGCTGACGCCTATTTTGAGTCTGTTTTTCCTGAAGCTGTCGACAAAAAAGAGCCAATTGGACTGAGTGCCATCCTTGCCGACAAAGAGATTTCTTTCACACCGGAAAACGTGGCCAGAATCAAAAGGAGAGAAGCATATACAGCGAAGCCGGGGCATGAAACTTTAAAGGACCGGCGGGAGAAAAGAGACCAGCTAAAGGAAAAGAAATTTTTAGCCCAGCAGAAAAAAGAAAAAGAGGCAGAAAGCGGGGGGAATTCTTCATGAAAACATGCGAATGGTGCGGTGTGCCTGAGGCGCAGCCTGGCACGAACACGGTTTATTGGGAGCTTCCTGACGGCACACGAGCCATAGAGCTGACAAACATCCCCGCGATGATTTGCTCTTCTTGCGGAATGGCCTACCAAGAGGATTCGACGATAAAGGATATTGAGGATCAGCTGTTTTTAATCAACACAAAAAAACTCCCTGAAAGTCTGACGTATCAACAGCTCATGGAAACGGAAAGGATATTAAAACGCAACTATTTTGATTTTTCCTGAATGATGTTTCGTTATTCTTTTGTTGTAATTTTACACTTGCACTGTATAATAGAACAACAAAAGACAGACACCAGGAGGGGAAACCCATGAAATCCTTTTATCACTATTTATTGAAATACAGACATCCTAAGCCGCAGGACAGCATCAGCGAGTTTGCCAATCAGGCGTATGAGGATCACAGCTTCCCGAAAACATCAACCGATTATCACGAAATCAGTTCATATTTGGAGCTGAATGTTGATTATCTGGACACGATGGCTACGTTTGATGAAGCTTGGGAAAAATACGAGGCCGAGGTGCACGGCAAATAACCACATGTTTAAATCCGCAGATTTGCTGCGGATTTTTTTGTGCGCATACACATACCATAATTGGATACTTCCAATGGTTTTCATGCCCATGCGAATTGGTGTAACCCAGCATACGATAGCGTATGAGAAATGTTGCGGCGAGGGGGAGACACCGTGAAGCAAAATAAACCGAAATTCCAAGTAGGGGATATCGTAGTCGTCATTATGTATGGGACAGTCGGCACAATCACAAAAGTGCACCAAATCGATAAGCACTATCTTTATGAAGTAAACCACAATGAAGTCTTATATTTTGAATCGTCCATTCAATTATATAAAGATTATGAAGGCGTCATTGTCGATATGGAAAAACTTGATATTGAATATGAATTCCTCATTGGAGATGTCGTTTATGTAAAAGATTATGGAAAAGAACTCTTTCGCATTATCGGCCACAGAACAGAAATTTGGAGATATTTAGAAGATGGCTGGGAAGATATTATTTATGAGCTGACTCGTTTAAAGGATGGAGAGTGGCTTGAAACGGAGGAAGAGGATCTCACGCTGGTACTCAGAAAGTATGAAATGGACCAGTTTGTGCATCAGCTTTTGTTTGTCCACTATGTCGGAGAAACTGCCCATGAGATCGGCGAAGATATTGTACCGTCTGCTCTTCTTCAGTTTGAAGGCGAAGATGAAGATCAAGATACCCTGCGCATCCTGGCTGTATCAATTGTTGATGAGCTTTTGGATATTTACAACGATTACAAAATTCTGTACGAAATGTTTAAAGATGAAGAATATAAAGATATGATGATGTTTGTGCTGGAAAGTTTAAAAGAACACTTCAGTTAGTTTGTGAACAAGCGGATGATCACATATAAAAAGTAAGGCAGACAGCCCCAAATCATGACATGCGTCATACCTTTGAGCGTTTTTTCCATCACCATATCGAATCTTTCTCCGTCCAGTGCTTCCATCATTTTAGCAATCATTTGTCAGCCTCCTATGGCTTGTTTTTTTATTCAATGTATATGAATGAAAGAATTGTTTAGAACACCGGGTATAATTCATCCCGTTTTTTCATAAAACATAAAAAAGGAGGCGGTATGGTTATGAAAGAAATAGATCTTGTGATTGACACGGAAGAAATCGCTGAATTTTTTTACAGAGAGCTTGCAAGACGGGGCTACATACCGAGTGAAGATGAGCTGTTTGAAATCGCCGATATTACCTTTGATTATCTGATAGAAAAATGTATGATAGATGAAGAGCTGGATGAAGATTGTTAAGGCTTGAAACCGGAGCGGCCAGCTCCGGTTTTTTATTCGGCTGATATGAATTTTTGAGAAATAAAGGAGGGAAAATCTTGTACAAGCCAGTCAGTCTGTTTCTTCTCTTTCTTTTTTTAGCCGCGGTTATTCATACATCTGCTGTTCAATCAGCAGATGAAATGATCAGTAAGGTAGCCGCAGCTATCCGTCAGCCTTGGCTGAACGATGTGATGATTTGGGTGACACATCTTGGTGCTACTTCCTTTTTACTGCCACTTATCGTAGTCATTGGGGCAGGGCTGTTTTTTTACAAGAGAACCTTGGACGGTCTTTTGATGCTCTTCATATTCGGTGCGGATCGTCTGTTAAACAAAATATTAAAAGAGTGGATCGAACGGGCAAGGCCGGATTTTGAACCGCTCGTTCATGAGTCGTCCTTCAGCTTTCCGAGCGGCCACTCCATGAACGCTGCTTGTGTTTATCCAGTAATCGCCTACTTTTTAGTGAAACACATCCCGTTTTTGTCAAAGCATAAAAAAGCGGTATACATAATCGCCGGTACTGTCGTTATTTTGGTTGGTGCCAGCAGAGTCTACCTCGGCGTGCACTTTTTAACTGACGTTTTAGGAGGCTTCAGTCTCGGCCTGCTGCTGTTTTTCCTCGTGAAAGGTTTTGACGAAAAGTTTCATTCGTTTCGACAAAAGTAGAGAGAGGAAAAAGAGGGCGAAACGCCAATATGTTATAGAAATAAAAGGGAGGGATCTTGATGATGTTATCCGTGTTTAAAAAGAAGTCTTGTTTTTACGATGTGACAATATTTCAAACACCCCGGTTTGGTGAAAAAAAAGGCTACAGAGCCGTCTATCGAACTGAACTGAACGGGAGCAATCATCAAGACGTGCTAAAAAGAGCATTCTCTTTGTTTAATGTATTCGATACTGTTCCAAGTGATTATGATGCGAGATTTATGGCCACAGGGGATGTGATTTTGATTGATGAAGGCAGAAAAGGGAAAACATATTATAAACTGCTTCCCGCCGGATGGAGGAAAATCAATCGTCTGATTGTGCAAACAACATAACGAAAGAAAACTGCGGATATCCGCAGTTTTCTGTTGTTTAAGGTTTTCGTTTGGCCGCGGAATGCTCTTTTTCGTGCGCCTCTTCAGCCGCGATAACGTCTTTAGCAGGTATGTGGTTGTTCTTTTTTTGTCCGGTTATTCGGTTACGCTGTTTTTTACCCATGTTTCATCCCTCCTTTTGCCGTTAGGTTCTCATATAAGCGGCTCAATTATCCCGATTTTCTCTAATGGCGCCTAAAAATACCCCGGATCATTTTCTTTTTTCGGAACATTCCTTTATAATCAATGCTGAAGTTTGTCTCATCATGACATCCGTTGTAAAATGAACGGACTGATCGTTAATTTTGGTTGAGGAGGATATGAGATGAGTGTACATATCGGTGCGGAAAAAGGACAAATTGCGGATACGGTACTATTGCCGGGGGACCCTTTAAGAGCAAAATTTATCGCTGAAACGTATCTTGAAAATGTGGAATGCTATAATGAAGTCAGAGGCATGTATGGATTTACAGGTACATATAAAGGCAAAAAAATCTCTGTGCAGGGCACGGGCATGGGCGTTCCGTCCATTTCAATTTACGTCAATGAATTAATTCAAAGCTATGATGTGCAAAACTTAATAAGAGTAGGCTCTTGCGGCGCCATCCGTAAAGATGTCAAAGTGCGCGACGTCATTTTGGCCATGACTTCTTCTACTGATTCACAAATGAACAGAGTCGCTTTTGGAAGTATCGATTTCGCGCCTAACGCAGATTTCGAGCTTTTGAAAAATGCCTATGACGCCGCTAAGGATAAAGGCGTACCGGTGACGGTAGGCAGTGTATTTACTGCTGACCAGTTCTACAATGACGATTCTCAAATTGAGAAGCTTGCCCAATACGGTGTGCTCGGGGTAGAGATGGAAACAACCGCTTTGTATACATTGGCAGCGAAGCACGGTAGAAAAGCGCTGTCCATCCTGACCGTGAGCGATCACGTATTAACAGGAGAAGAAACAACAGCAGAAGAGCGTCAAACCACTTTTCATGATATGATAGAAGTGGCTTTACATTCTGTATCAAAATAAAATAAATGAAGAGGCGTGCTGGGTGCCGGCAGCCTCTTCTTTATGGATACGGAAACGATTGATAAAAGGAAGGTAATGTGATTATGAAAAAGTCCGGTAAATGGTTCTCGCTGGCCGCCGCTCTGAGTGTGACGGCAATTGTCGGAGCCGGCTGCAGCATGTCAAATGGGGATGCTCAAAAGGATACGAAAACCACTGCAGAATCAAAACAGACAGAAGAAAAAACAGCTGACAGCAAAAGAACAAATACGCAGGACAGTGAGTTCTTATTGGAAAGCAAGTTTTTCAATAACATTAAAAAAGTGGACGGCCTGGAAACCATTCAAAATCCAAAAAATATCCTCGCCCTTGTCAATAAGCAATACGCACTGCCAGGAGACTATGAACCTAGCGATCTAGTTATCCCTGATGTCGAGTTTTCTTTTAAAGAGAAAATACAAAAGCGATACATCAGAAAAGAAGCAGCAGACGCATTAAAAACGATGTTTGATGCTGCGAAAAAGGATGGCTATGAGCTGGCAGCCGTGTCTGGATACCGCTCGTATGACAGACAGCAGGTTATCTTTAAAAATGAAGTAAGCTTAAAAGGGGAAAAGAAAGCAAGAGAAGCTGTCGCATATCCGGGTGAAAGCGAACATCAAACAGGTTTAGCAATGGATATTTCCAGCCGAAGCAACGGTTTTGAGCTAAATGAGGCGTTCGGCAGCACCGAAGACGGAAAATGGGTGCAGAACAATGCATATAAATACGGTTTTATCATTCGCTACCCTAAAAACAAAGAAGACATCACGAAGTACGAATACGAACCATGGCATTTGCGTTATGTAGGCAAAAAGGCTGCAAAGGTTATTCATGAGAATGACTTAACATTAGAAGAATACTTTGAAAAAGTGAAGAAGATATAAAATAAAAACCCGCTTACCATTGGTTAAGCGGGTTTTTCCATTAAAAAAAGAATAAACCGGCGAGCGCCACACCTGTAATCAGCCCAAGGCCAATACCGTATGCGGCTCCATATCCATATCCGTAGCCGCCCCAATATCCATAGCCAAATCCGCCTCTTGGGCCCCCTGAAGTAACTGGAGCAATAAAGACCTTGCTGTTGGTTACCCGTGTAATTCTGCCCACATGGACTCTGCCGTTTCTTTCTGTAATTCTAGCAACTTTTCCTTGGTGCTGGCGGCAGATATGATAGTATTTTTCCAATATAATTCCCTCCTAATCCGTCTTTCTATCAGCTTATGATAGATAAACAAAAAAGGTTGGACGAAAAGAGGGGGTGAAGCGCCGTTTTACTTGTATGCGATAAAGATACAATGACCCATATACTCGCTGTATGCCTGCATGAGGTCATAATGGGACTGAAGCGTTTCATAGTAGATAGGAGCGATTGCTTGCGATACATCCATTTCTGTCGTCGGTTCAAATTCCATATCTTCCGGCAAAAGGGTGATCGTTTCTGTTTTCTGAAATCCATGGGAACGAATCGAGTCTATCCACTCCGATTCGTCATAAAGCTTTGTAAAACCGTAAAAGTCCATCATTTGCTTCTTTTCGCGCGGAGGCATCGGCTGTTTAAGCGCCGCTTCAATACCGATCAGCATTCCACCCGGCTTCAATACTCTATTAATTTCTTGAAGGGAGGATGTCAGATGGGAAAAACTGAGGACGGATTCGGACAGGACGCAGGAAAAGGACGCCGAAGAAAACGGAAGATGTTCCAGCTCTCCAAGATATGCAGGGATGGCCAGCCCTTCATTTGCAAATCTTTTTTTCGCCTTCTCAAGCATGACAGGGTCTTTATCAACGACTGTGACAGGATAAAGCAAATGTCCTAAATAAGCCGCAGTTTGCCCCGTCCCGCATCCGGCATCAAGAATCGGCTGATCAGGCGGAGGTGCCGCTTTTTGCAATACGGCTTTTGAAAAAGCAAGCCCGCCTGGATGTGCACCTGAGACACCGAATAAGGACAGCATTTCTAAATATCGGCTCAAAATGGTATCCTCCTTTTTCGTTATTATATGTCGTGAAAAGACATAGGTTTATGAAACGATAAAGAAGGGCGGATCTCTATATTTTCTGCTCCGAGTTGACGAATAGGAAATCGTCCATGATAATAATGTAAGAAGAAAAGGTGGTGTTTAATTGAAACGGCAATTGAAACTGTTTTTTGTTGTGCTGATCACTGCGGTTGTCGCTTCGGCGCTGACTTTATTTATTACGGGCAATTCAAGCATTCTGGGCCAGAAATCAACAAGCACAGGAGACAGTAAGTTCGATAAATTAAATAAAGCGTATGAGCAAATCAAAAGTGATTATTACAAGGAAACAAACGATGACAAATTAGTAGACGGAGCAATTAAAGGAATGATTGAGTCTCTGGACGATCCTTACTCTACCTATATGGATCAAGAGGAAGGAAAATCATTCGAAGAAAGCATTTCTGCATCCTTTGAAGGAATAGGAGCGCAAGTAGAGGAAAAAGACGGTGAAATCCTTATTGTTGCGCCAATCAAAGGTTCACCTGCTGAAAAAGCCGGAATCAAACCGAAGGATCAAATCCTGAAAGTAAACGGGAAAAGCGTAAAAGGCATGAATGTAAATGAAGCCGTCGCTTTAATCCGCGGCAAAAAGGGCACAAAAGTGAAGCTTGAGCTGAACAGAGCGGGAGTGGGAGAGATTGATCTTTCCATTAAGCGCGATACGATTCCTGTTGAGACCGTCTATTCTGAGATGAAAGACAACAATATCGGTGAGATCCAAATCACTTCTTTCTCTGAAACAACTGCTAAAGAGCTGACAAATGCGATCGACAGTTTAGAGAAAAAAGGTGCCAAAGGCTATATTTTAGACTTGAGGGGCAATCCGGGCGGCTTAATGGACCAGGCGATTACAATGAGCAATCTGTTTATTGATAAAGGTAAAAATATTATGCAGGTTGAGTACAAAAACGGCTCAAAAGAAGTCATGAAAGCGGAAAAAGAACGAAAAGTCACAAAGCCGACTGTCGTTTTAGTAAATGACGGAACAGCGAGCGCTGCAGAAATCATGGCCGCTGCCCTTCATGAATCGTCAGGCATTCCGTTAATTGGAGAAACCACATTCGGAAAAGGCACAGTGCAAACCGCAAAAGAGTATGAGGATGGCTCAACAGTCAAACTGACAATGGCCAAATGGCTGACTGCTGACGGTGAATGGATTCATAAAAAAGGCATCAAGCCGCAAGTGAAAGCAGAACTTCCTGATTACGCGAAGCTCCCATATTTGGACGCTGATAAAACGTACAAATCAGGCAATACAGGCACTGAAGTCAAAGTCGCTCAGCAAATGCTGAAAGCACTTGGCTATCAGGTGAAGGTAAACAGTACGTATGATCAAGATTTTGTATCAGTCGTCAAACAGTTCCAGAAAAAAGAGAATCTGAAACAAACAGGCGTGCTGACTGGCGATACTACAACAAAACTAATGACAGAACTTCAACAAAAGCTGTCAAATAATGATACGCAAATGAAAAAAGCAATTGAAACGCTGAAAAAAGAAATGTAAAAAAGCCATACGCGGCTACCGCGTATGGCTTTTTTTAAGCACCCTTCTGATTCGGATTCGGTTCAGTTTTTTTACCAAATAAACCTTCTTTGACTGGATTTGAACCTGCTCTTTTTACAAACAGCGGATTGAGAATGATTACAGCGATGATATTGGCGGACAATCCCCAGAAACCTTCATAAATGCCGTGTGCAGATTGAGTGATATACACAATAAACGTAACCGCAAGGCCGGCTAATAATCCGATCACTGTCGCCTCTCTCGTTTGGTTCTTCCAGAATAAGCTGACGGCAATCGCGGGGAAGATCTGCACCATACCGGAAACGCCTAAAAGCTGAAGTGTTACTAAGGCAGTCGGGAACAGCATTCCAAATAGTAGAGCAAGACCGATCACGACAAACACCATGGAACGTGTAATAAGGGTCAGTTTGCTTTGTGACACATTTGGATGGATCAAGTCACGGTATAAGTTATTGGCAAATAAATTCGATGCTCCGATAGCCATGATCGAACAAGGGATCAATGAAGCTAGGGCGATAGTGGCATATGCAAAACCTTGTGCCACGCCGCCGTAAGACGTCTGAATCAGATGCAGCAGCGCCAGTCTTGGATTTGTATCTTCCGGCAGCACAAGAAAAGCGATAAAACCAAGGAAAATAACTAAGATTAAAACGATGTTATAAAGCGGCAAAAACATGCTGTTTTTTCTAACTGCATCGGCACTTTTCGCCGTAAATACACCTGTAGCGGCATGCGCCCACATAAAAAGTGCCAAGGCGGATACAATAGATGCTGTAATAAACCAAGGGATGCCTTTTGGGCCCTCTGTCGGTATCGTCAGCATTTGCGGCGCTTCCTTCACCAATGTATCAATCATCGGCGTCCAGCCGTTGAAATGAATAAGAGGGAGGGAAACGACCATAAACAGCATAATCACCCATACTAAAATATCTTTAATAATGGCTGTAAAAGTAGGCCCTTTAATCCCGCTGAAAAACGTGTAAAGAGCAACTAGAATAAATGAGATGATGACAACAAACTTTACGTTGATATAGCCGGTTCCCGCCACCTGAAGCGTATCTTGAATTCCGCTAAGCTGAAGACAGATATATGGGATAAGCATCAGGACACCGACAATTGCAACGAGACTTGCCAACAGCTTGCTGTCAAAACGTTCCCGCGCATAATCAGCGAGAGTTGTTAATTTGTGGATTTTCGCAACTTTCCAAAGTTTCGGCAGGAAGAAATAGGCGATAAAATAAGCCAATACGGAGTAAGGAATTGCAAAAAACGCAACACTTCCGCCTGTGTAAGCCGTACTGGTCAGGCCTAAGAAAGTATATGCCGTGTAAAGGTCAGCGCCAACTAAAAACCAAACGAGAAGGCCTCCAAAACGTCTGCCGCCGACAGACCATTCTTCCACCGAGGTTCGCGATGATTTGTCTCTCCCGGCGAGAAATCCGATACAGACAACAGTTAATACGATAATAGCCGTAATCATAAGTGCAGTGAGATTTCCTTGCATCATTCAATTCCTCCATCTTTTTTTTGCACCAGGTAAATGCCAAACGAACATACCGGCGTAATGATAATCCACAGCAGCAGCCAAAAATGGAAAAAAGGAAGGCCGAAAATAATCGGTTCGATTCGATTCACAAACGGCAAAAGTGCAAGCTGAATGAATGGTAAAATGATGAGTATAACAATAAGTGCTTTTTTAACCATTTACTTTCCTCCTGAAAGATGATAATGCTCACTATAATAGCAGTTGTAAGATAAGATCACAAGATAATTATTAGAAAAAAATGATTTTTTCAATTATTTAATTAAATCACATGGTTTGCATCCTGCACATTATAGGTTTAAAATAATAAATATCTCGAAATCAAGATAATTTAGGAGTGAAAAGATGAAAACAGAAGGATTGCATCATGTCACAGCATTTGCCAGAGATCCGCAAGAAAATTTGCGATTTTATACAGAAGTGCTCGGGCTTCGGCTTGTCAAAAAAACAGTGAATTTCGATGACCCGGGAACATATCATTTTTACTTTGGGAATCAAAATGGAGATCCAGGGACCATTATTACCTTTTTCCCGTTCCAAGGAAGCGGGCAGGGGACGGTAGGGAAAGGCCAAGCCGGCCGAATTTACTTTTCAGTCCCTAAAGGCTCTCTGGCTTTCTGGAAGGAACGCCTTCAAAATAATGGACTGAATGCAGAGGAGAAAATGCTATGCGGGGAACACGCGCTGATCTTTGATGATACAGAAGACCTTCCGTTAGCAATCATGGAAGACGGCAAAAGCGGAAAAAGCGAGTGGACACCTGACGGCATTTCAGAACATGAAGCCATCACCGGAATGAGAGGCGTGCTGCTGTACTCCTTTGATCCGCAAGCAACGATTCAATTGTTAGAGGAAAGCTTCGGATACAGCAAAGTAGCGGAAGAAGATCAGATCGTTAGACTGAAATCCGCAGCGGCTGTCGGAAACGTGATTGACGTTCATTTGCAGCCGGAAAAAAGAGGCGTCGGAGGTTATGGAACAGTTCATCATATAGCGTTTCGGACAACGAGTGAGGAGCAGGCTAAATGGCAGCCGCTTATTGCTGAAAAACATCTCCCTTCATCAGAAATTCTGGACAGGGAGTATTTCACATCAATTTATTTCAGGGAAAAAGGCGGCATTTTATTTGAAATTGCCACAGATGAACCAGGCTTTATGACAGATGAAACGTTTGATGAGCTGGGGACATCCTTAAAGCTGCCTGAATGGCTGGAGCAACACCGCAAACAAATTACAGATATTTTGCCTGAATTGTAGGAGGGGACATGATGAAGCATATTTTTGAAAGAGGGACATCTGATAACGTCTTACTGCTGTTACATGGAACCGGAGGAAATGAACATGATCTCCTTTCATTGGGCCGTTTTATAGATCCGGATGCTCATTTGCTGGGTGTCAGGGGATCAGTGCTCGAAAATGGAATGCCGCGCTTTTTCAAACGTCTCAGCGAAGGTGTATTTGATGAAAAGGATCTCGTTGAGCGGACAAAAGAATTGAAAGATTTTATCGACGAGGCGGCACAAACGCATCAGTTTGACCGGAGCCGAGTGATTGCAGTCGGCTACTCAAACGGCGCAAATATCGCAGCGAGCCTGCTTTTTCATTATGCGGATGTTTTAAAGGGGGCTATTCTGCATCATCCTATGGTGCCGATACGGGGGCTTGAGCTTCCCAATATGACAGGGCTTCCTGTTTTCATTGGCGCGGGAAAATATGATCCGCTTTGCACAAAGGAAGAATCGGAAGAGCTTCACCGCTGTTTGCTTGACAGCGGGGCATCTGCTTCAGTTTTTTGGCAGGATGGGGGCCATCAGCTCACACAGCATGAAGCTGAACAGGCTCGCCAATGGTACAAAGATACGTTTCAATAAAAAAACCTTAGTCCGTGTTTATCCGGACTAAGGTTTTTCTTAGATTTACAGCCAAGTTGATACTTTTGATAGAGGCAAGCGGTTGCTTTGGTGTGCAGGTTTCACTGCTTTCCCGATAGAAATAAGCATAACCGGAACATAGCGCTCGCTGATATCAAATTCCTTTTGGAACTGCTCCTTATTAAATCCTCCGATTGCGCAGGTGTCATAACCTTTCGCTTTTGCGGCAATCATAAGCTGCATAGCAGCCAATGAAGCATTTAAGAAAGCGGAATCGCGTGCGAACTGTTCACTTTGGTAAGCACCGTTAATTTGGCCAAGAAGCGTTTGTTTGATTTCATCCGTGATGAAACCTTGGTTTGCCAGTTCAGCGTAAACGTCTTCACCGTTTTCATTCGCTTTTAGATCGCCTAAAATGGCAACGACAGCAGAAGATTCAACAATTTGTTTTTGATTATATGCTACAGGCAGAAGAGCCGCTTTTGATTCATCGCTGTGGAAAACTGTAAAATGCCAGTGCTGCAGATTCCATGCAGAAGGCGCTTTAGTGGCGAGCTCCAAAAGATCAGTCAGTTCCTCTTTAGAGATCGGGGCATTCGTATCATATTCCTTAACAGATGCCCGTGCTTGCAAAATGTCCAGAGTATCAGTCATAATGTTTCCTCCTTCGGGTAAACGTGGTATGATAATAGAAAAGTTAGAAGCTTACTAAATGTAACTTGAAAGATAATTTTAATGGATCAGTGAATACTTGTCAAACAATAGATGAAGGGATGAAGACTAGTGGGAAATACAATGTGCCCTAAAATGGAGTCAGCTTTCTCATTGCTGGGAAAACGATGGAACGGTCTGATCATCCATGTACTAATGGATGGGCCGAAACGATTTAAAGAGATAACGGAAACCATACCGATGATCAGCCAAAAAATGCTGGCAGAGCGCCTTAAAGAGCTAGAGCAAAACGAAATTGTTGAACGCCGGGTTCTTCCCGAGACACCGGTAAAAGTGATCTATACGCTGACTGAAAAAGGAACCGCGCTGCAAGCCGTATTTCAAGAAATGCAAGCGTGGGCCGATCAATTTTGTGAGCCTGGTGTTACAGTGTGCGAAGAAGAGAAATAATGGAAAGAAACAGAGCATCCGCAGAAAGGGTTTGTTTCAGTGAGAAAGTCATGTAAGTGGGTCATACCGTTTACATGACTTTTTATTTTAGGAGCCATGATATGAATCAGCTTATATTTTACACTTATAAAAAGAGATGTTAGGATGATGTCAACATACAAAAATAGGAAAGGATCCTTCCGTGAAAAAGTTACTAACAGCTATCCTGTTGTTAATGGGAATCATCATTTATCTTGTTGTTCAAATCAGCAAACCGGAGCTCTATCTGCCTGAATTTTATATATACGATCAAAACCCTGTCAGCTTTCATTGGAATTACATAGGCATCGAAACTGGGTATAAAAAGGGAGACCCTGATTCTATCCACCAAATCTGGATCACACCGTTATATTTCGTTTTGCTGGCTGTTTTCATTCTGGTTATTTCTGCTTTTTTGAAAAAGAAATAAAAAAAGAGAGGTCTTGAATAAGGATCTCTCTTTTTTTATTTCATTGACTGGCCATTTGCTAAGTGTAAAGCAGATGAAGAAGTTTCACCATCTTATAACTTACCATTCAAAAATTGTGCCTCGCCGAGCCCGAAACTCCAATCAGCATCACCGTTTTCCGTAATGGAAACCATTAGGTCTTCCGGGGAAATACCGCATTCTGCTTCTAGTTTTTCAGCCAGCAAGGCATATAATTTCTCTTTTTGGCTCTTTGTTCTTGTTTTACTTGTAATGCTGATCACGATCAAATCCTTGCTTCTATGAAATCCTAATCCGGTATCGTGAATCACGAGCTCATTCGCGGGATGCTGGTGCACAATTTGATATCGGTCACTCTCCGGCACGCCAAACGCTTCTACCATTGCTTGGTGAGCAGTGTCTAATAGCGATTGTAATGCTTTTTGATCACGGCCTTCTATCAGATCGAAACGTAATAATGGCATTTGAATTCCTCCTTTTGTGACACTGATTTTATCAGCATGTTATCACATTATTTTGTTATCTGAAGCCGATTGATAGATAAAAACATAACATATAACCAATAATTGATCAATATATAACTATATTGTTGTCTGACAGCCTATGAAATCATAAATATTACTGGCAGTAATTGATTAGGAGGTTAGTATGAAAATAATAGTTGATCAAAAGATGACAATTATATCACCACGAAGATCCTATTCCGTTGAAATGAAAGCGTTTTCTAATAAACATCCGGAGATATTGTCAAAAACAACATGAAAATGGAGGTTAGCCATGCCGATTTTTATCACTGCTGCCGGGGTTTTTATTTTGTTATTTCTGACGGCGTGAGCATGAAGGAAACGTTTCAAACGTGGACGCTGCTCACAACGGTCCTCTCGGTACAGGACTGGGCTGTGTTTTATTGGCCGGATTATTTTTGTAATAATGCTTTATCAGTAAAAATCCAATTTAACAATAGCCCAATCGTTTTTCTTCCTGGATGAATATCTTATATATAGGCAGACATAAAGGAGGAAATAATCATGTACCCTCAACACTCATATTATCGCGGGAACCCAGGTCCGGCCGGATACCCGGAACGAAACCCTTTTTTGTTTGGCGCTCCTTTAGTCGGCGGTTTATTAGGCGGTTTTCTTGGGAGTGCTCTTTTTAATTATCCGCGTCCCTATGCGTATCCGCCTGTTCCTTACGGTTACGGAGGTGCGCCATACGGCCCCGGGGGACCGTATGGCGGAGGTTATCCCGGTTTCTATTAGCAAAAAACGGCCTGCACAGAAGCAGGCCGTTTTTTATCGCATAATTTCTACCTCGGACATATTGTAGTCCTGCTGTTTATGAAACATGACTTCCAGATGGCCGTCTTTATATACGGCTTTCGTTCCTTTCCGCTTGACAAGACAGGGAAGATTTACTTTTTTAGGATGAGTCAAACCCGGGAAATGTTCAATCAGTAATGTATGTGATGTATGTTTAATTTTGAGCTGTTCCAGCTGGCTTTCGCTTACTGAAACCTTTACAAACACATGGTCTGCTGTTTCGAATATATCTATATCAGGTTCGGTGCGCTTTGTTTTTTCTTTAGTCGGGAGAGGATCGCGAAATGGAAATTGAGCCGCGTAATCACTTCCGAACACACTTTCCATTACACTGTTTACATAATGCTCAACCTCTTTTGGATCGGCCTTTTTTAATGCTTCCTTGGAAAATTGATTTTGGAAAGGAAAGTACTTGTTCCACTCAAACATCTTCGTCACACCTTTCTTCACGGACAAAATAGTATATGCCTGCTCGATCTTTCACGTGATATAATATAAGATGCTCTAAAGAAAGGCAGGGACATAATATGCATCATTCAGAAACAAAAAAAGGCGTTCTTTACACAGCCGTTTCCTTTACGATGTGGGGGCTGTTTCCGCTTTATTGGAAGCTTCTTGAACAGCTGCCGGCACTTGATATTTTAGCTCACCGTATCATTTGGTCTTTTGTTTTTATGTGTATCGTGCTTTTTTTCTTGCGTCAATGGAAAACGGGGTGGCATGAGCTGCGGTCTTTAAAAAAGAACGGAGGCATACTATCTTTATTTCTCGCTTCAATTCTCATTTCGGTTAACTGGTTTGTATACATATGGGCTGTCAATCATGGATTTCTGCTAGAAGCAAGTCTTGGCTACTACATCAATCCGCTTGTGTCAGTTCTTCTCGGCATTTTGTTTTTAAAGGAAAAGCTGAATCGCCTTCAATTGGTTGCAGTTTCTATTGCGGCAGCCGGCGTTATTATTTCTGCGTTTCAATACGGCTCCATTCCGTACATCGCGCTGCTGCTTGCATTCAGCTTTGGCTTATACGGATTTACCAAAAAAAGAACAAGTCTTTCAAGCGCTATCGGTTTAACGCTGGAGACATTCATGATTATGCCGATTGCATTGGGGTATTTGCTGCTTAGCGGCCATATTCAGCCTGCGGGTGCAGAAAGCGGCGGGGCATGGGTGCTTCTCTTTTTTGCCGGTGTGTTTACCGCGCTGCCGCTCTTATTGTTTGCTGAAGGGGCGAAGCGGCTGCCGCTGTATCAAGTCGGTATATTACAATATATTGCACCGACCATCACCTTGCTGATCGGGCTGTTCATTTACCATGAGCCATTTTCAAGCTCGAAGGCATTTACCTTTGCCTGTATATGGGCTGCATTAGTCTTGTTTACGTTTTCACAAGTGAAATGGAAACGGGCATCAAAAAGCCATTGAGCCTTTGGCTTTTCAGTTTGAGTATATATTATGTATAATCATTTCATGTATGTAAGACATAAAGGAGCAGGACGATGGACAATGATATAGAAATAGGAAAAGCATACGCCTCGCTATGGAACAGCCGCTCTTTCTCAAACGAAGATGCAGAATCGGTTACAGAGGCAATTGATCTTGAGCTTTTGGATAAGAGAACACATCCGAGACTCCGTAAACCTATGCTGGAAAAATATTATGCCGCTATACAGCGCATTGTGAATTCACAGCTGGAACCGGCTGTCAAATATCAACTGGTCAAATTACATACAGAACGCGTACAGTATTTAAAAGTAGAAAGAGGGGAGCAATTATGAAAGCAATCATAAAAGAAGATGTGCAAGCATCTTTAGAACGATATGCGGACCGCCCTGTATATATCCATTTAGAAACCACAACCGGTTCTTACTCGGCACATTTAAATGAAAAAAACATGACGGTTGTTGCTTATATACGCAATGCGAAGGTAACCTATCATCAAGCTAAAATCAAAGGGAGCGGGCCTTACCGGGTCGGCTTAAAAACAGAAGAGGGCTGGATTTATGCTGAAGGCCTGACTGAGTACACAGTGGATGAAGAAAACCGCTTATTAATGGCAGGACACTTGCCGGGCGGAAAACTGGCTATTTCACTTCAAATCAGTGAAAAACCGTTCACAGTTTAAAGAAAAGGGTGAAAAAATAATGAAAGAACACGTGCTTGTAATCCTGCCTCACCCTGATGACGAATCATACGGTGTGGCGGGTCTGATTGCTTTAAACAGAAAAAAAGATGTGCCCGTTACATATGCTTGCGCTACGTTAGGCGAAATGGGCAGAAATATGGGAGATCCATTTTTTGCTAATCGGGAAACCTTGCCATTATTAAGAAAACAAGAGCTTATCAATGCCTGCAAAGAAATGGATATCAATGATCTGCGAATGCTCGGACTTCGGGATAAAACGCTTGAGTTTGAAGACGATGAATATTTAGCTGATATCATGGAAGAAATCATAGATGATGTAAAACCAAGCTTAATTGTCACATTTTATCCGGGACATGGCGTGCACCCTGACCATGATGCATGCGGGGAAGCGGTCATCCGGGCATTGTACCGCAAAAAGAAAGAAGACCGTCCGCGCACACTATGCATGGCTATTACACGCAATAGGGAAGAGGTGCTTGGCGAAGCAGACGTCGTACTTGATATCAAAGAAGTGGCAGATATTAAAATGAACGCGTTAAGAGCTCATCGCACCCAGACGGAAGGTATGCTCCGAGAGCTTGAGGAAAAACTGAAAAACAATGAATCTGTAATGGCAACATGGTTTGAAGAAGAAGTGTATTGGACATATCAATGGAATGATTAAAAAAAAGAAGGTATAAGGCCCGAGAGGGGACCTTATACCTTTTTTAATTTCAAGTCAGATGCAATCGCTGATGCAAGAGTAGATCTCAGTGAGATGTCCTCAAAAGACAAACCGAGCTGAACCGCGGTTTGCGCAATTTCCGGGCGGATCCCCGACAATGTGGATGAAACGCCGATCAAACGCAGCGCCTCAATCAGACTGAACAGCTGGTGGGCAACCATGGTATCAATTACCGCTACTCCGGACAAGTCAATGTAAAGCTGCGTCACCTTTTTTTTCGCACATTGATTCAATGTATTTTCCATGATCAATTTAGCGCGGACGGTATCAATATCACCGATTAACGGAAGCAGTCCCACACTGTGGAACAGCACGATTACCGGGGCGCTCAATTCAGTGATCATATCCTTTTGGGCTTGAAGCTGAAGGCTTGTGTTTTTGTACATTTCTTCTATAAAAATATGAATCACAAGATCAAACGCCTTAATAAGGGTGTGATACAAATCCTCGGCTTCTTCGCTTTTCACGGTATCCTGATTGATATGAGCAAAGTCCTTCACATAGGAAATATACAAGTCTCTCACTCTGACAAACTCACGGATAATATAGTGGATAGGCGTTTTTAAATGCTCTTGATCCTGGGT
Organism: Bacillus sp. FSL R5-0434; assembly: GCF_038004745.1. Lineage (NCBI taxonomy): Bacteria > Bacillati > Bacillota > Bacilli > Caryophanales > Bacillaceae > Bacillus > Bacillus sp. FSL R5-0434. Next base: position 2,117,581 of record NZ_JBBORV010000001.1, on the reverse strand, counting down.
GACTTCAAATGCCCAGGCTTTTAGAATGGGCAAGTATACCTCTTCTTCATCTATAAAGATACGGCTGATCTTATAATTGAAAGCAAGATTCTGGCTCTTTAAATTTTTAATGACGGCCGGGTCTGTTGATGCATAGATTGAATTCGGATCAGTTTCCTCGATTGTTTCATACCATGTAGAACTTATTTCTTCTGCATGCTGAGACAGATACTCATATAATTTCTGATTTTGTGCCATGTCATATCACCTCTTTTAAAATTCCTGCTTCAATAAATAACGCTTCTGCAGTTTAACCAGCCTGAAAAACAGCCCGACTGCTCCTGCCGCTAGTCCTGCAATTAACCCGATCCAATAACCGAACGCGCCAAGTCCTGTAAACGTGCCGACCGCATAACCGACAGGAAGGCCGATAACCCAATAAGAAATAAAAGCGGCTGCAAGTGTATAATTGACATCTTTATATCCTCTGAGGGCGCCCTGAATAGGTGCTGCCACAGCATCGGAAAGCTGAAAAAACAGCGCGTAAATTAAAAAGTGCTGCGTTAGCCGGAGGACATCCTGATCAGAGGTGTACATACCTGCGATTTGCTCTCTGAATAAAAGGATACAGGCAGCTGTTAACAAAGAAAAGCCTACTGCCATCATGATGCCGATAAAGCTGTAAGAGCGAGCGTCTTTAAAACGAGCTGCTCCGGCCTCAAACCCGACAACTATCGTTAAAGCCATGGACACGCTGAGCGGCAGCATATATAAAAGTGACGCAAAGTTCATGGCGGCCTGATGGGACGCGATGGTTACTGTATTGAAATGGCTCATCAGCAAAGTGACAGCCGCGAAGATGCTCGTTTCAAAAAACACGGCAAACCCGATGGGCAGTCCGATTTTCAGCATATTTTTGCACGCTTCCCAAGAGAACTTATACATGGTAAGGAAAATGCCATATTCAGAAAACGGCGCTGCTTTATGAATGATGATAAAACTGATGATACAGATGCACCAATACGTAAGCGCTGATGCAATTCCGGCGCCGACTCCGCCAAGGGCAGGCATGCCGAATTTTCCGAAAATAAATACGTAGTTTAACACAAAATTAATCGGCAGTGAACATAGTGTAATCATCATGGTCACTCGTGTTTTTCCTAATGAGTCAATGAACGATCTCAAAACGGTGTAAACAAATAAAGGAAAAATCCCCAAAGATAAAAACCCTAAAAAGTGCTTAGCAATGTCATATACGTGTGCCTCAAGGTTCAATCGGGACAGAACAGGATCAACTATTCCATATCCAACCGCTAAAACGGCGATGCTTAGAAGCGCGGCCACATATACAGCCTGTAAGACAGTAAAGGGAATTTGTTTGGTTTTATCAGCACCTAATAGCTGTGCGACAATCGGGGTGACTGCCATTAATATACCTGCCAGACCAGTATAGACAGGCGTCCAAAGGCTTGAACCAATGGCCACACCGGCTAAATCGGCGGCGCTGACTTTCCCTGACATCACCGTATCTAAAAAGGTCATGAGAGAAAGCCCCGCCTGAGTAATTAAAATCGGAATTAAAATGTGCAAAAGCTGTTTTATCTTTTGTCCGGCGTTTTTGGTTTCTTTCATACATTGATCCCCGTTTCTTTATCATAACGAGAGAAATTATAACATTTTATGTATAAAAAGCAATGAACGCCTGGCCTATTCTTTTTTTGTCGGTTTCGTTTTTCTAAACATTTGGGCATAAATAAAAGAAAGCGAAATAACGCCTAAAAAGGTGCAGATATATTGAATGATTCTTTCCATTTCCATTCTTTACATACCTCCTTTACCAATAGAATGTACATCAATAAGATAAGCATGCGTGCAAAGTTGAAAATATGAAAAGGAGATGAAGGCCCATGCATTACGAACAGATGACAGAAAGTGTATTCACGGCAAAGATACAATCGCATTTAGAACAGATATTAGGGGATGCTTCTCTTATTTTGAAAACGTTACACGAAAAAGATCAATGCCTCCTTTGTGAATTGGATGACTTGGGACGTATTTTTGAGAATATGCACGGCATTGCCTCATCCTTTTATTTGCAATCATACATTGAACAATTTACACCGTCATTTGTGGAACTGGCCAAGGCGATTAAAAATTTATCGGAAAATAAGCATGGCGCGTTAATTGTCATTGAAAGGGCAGACCCGGTTGACAAATTTATTCAAAAAGGAACATCGCTTCATGCAGAAATCAGTGCTTCATTAATTGAAAGCATCTTTTTCCCGGGAAACCCTCTTCATGACGGCGCTTTATTAGTGAGGGACCATACACTCGTCTCAGCCGGAAACGTTCTCCCGCTGACGACACAAGAAGTGGATATTCATTTGGGAACCAGGCACCGGGCGGCTTTGGGGATGTCTGGATATACAGATGCGCTTGTGCTTGTTGTTTCTGAGGAAACAGGCAAGATGTCGTTTGCGAAGGACGGTGTGTTATATCCGCTCATCTCACCGAGAACATAAAAATAAACAAAAGGACCCGAACAGCTTTCGTCTCATGAGACAAAATGACTGGAATAGAACTCTTTTTTAAAAGCATTCATGCTATACTGAATGCTTTTTTTCTTGAAAATAGAAAGTCGGGAAATGTAACCTAGTATAAAAGTTATATTGGATTAATATTAATAAAGTTAAATACTTTACCTGATTTTGTATTTATAGTACTGTATAAAATATTACATAAATTTTAATGGAAGGGTGTGCCGCATGGCTAATGTATTAATGATCGGTTTTCCGGGAGAGGGCCATATTAATCCGTCTATCGGTGTAATGAAGGAGCTGAAATCACGAGGAGAAAACATTACTTACTATGCAGTAAAGGAATACGAAGAAAAAATCACTGCGCTTGATATTGAATTTCGTGACTATAACGATTTTAGAGAAGAATATTTCGGAAAAAACGCAACTGGTAATGAGGAAAGAGATTTTGCCGAAATGATATGCGCCTTTTTGAAAGGGTGTAAGGACATCGCCACCCATATTTATAATGAAGTGAAAAACGAATCATATGATTATGTCATATATGATCACCATTTCCTGGCCGGTAAAATCATTGCCAATCTGCTGAAGCTGCCGAGATTTTCATTATGTACGACCTTTGCAATGAATGAGGATTTTTTAAAGGAAATGATGGACACCTTCAATAGCAGACCATTTGAAGACTCACCTTATTACGAATCCTATCAGCAGCTCGCAGAAACCTTAAATGCCGAGTTTCAAGCGGGAATTACCAAGCCGTTTGACGTTTTTTCGTCCGATGGAGATTTGACGATTGTCTTTACGTCAAGAGAATTTCAGCCAATGGCTGAGCAATTCGGAGAAAATTATGTGTTTGTTGGTCCTTCAATTGCAAAAAGAGCCAAAAGCAATGACTTTCCATTCGATGAGATTGACAATGAAAACGTGCTGTTTATTTCTATGGGAACCATTTTTAATAATCAAAAAGAGTTTTTCAACCAATGTCTCGAGGTGTGCAAAGACTTTGACGGAAAAGTTGTGCTGTCCATTGGGAAACATGTTAAACAAAGTGAGTTAAACGATATTCCTCACAATTTTATTGTGCGCCCGTATGTGCCGCAGCTTGAAATCCTGAAAAGAGCCAGTTTGTTTGTCACCCACGGCGGAATGAACAGCACAAGCGAAGGGTTATATTTTGAAACACCGCTCATTGTCATTCCGATGGGAGCTGATCAATTCGCTGTCGGAAAACAGGTGGAACAAGTAGGTGCGGGGAAAGTGCTGAAAAAAGAACAGCTGTCTGAAAACCTTCTGAAAGAAACCATTCAAGAAGTGATCAGCAATCCTGTTTATGCTAAGAATGCAAAAGCAATTGGCCAGTCACTGAAAGCAGCAGGCGGTGCTGAAAAAGCTGCCGACAGCATTCTTGAATATGTTAAACACAATACTCAATCAGCTAACGCATAGTGTATACAGCCTGTTCATTTGAAATGGACAGGCTTTTAACTGTTTCGGAAAGCTGGGCAGAGTTGCAGTCAGAAGAAGGGATTTGACACTTTGATAGAGAATTGAAAGAAAAACAGACAGGAAAGGAGGAAAATCTGCTTCTTTCATCAGCATAAACCAATCATTTTACCCCCGCTTAAATAGTTCCTTAGACTTTCGATAAACCTATACAAATTATGTAAAGTATTAGGTGTTTATCTAGAGTTTTAAGGTCGAACGTAGCTGAATTTGCTGCCGGATCTATAAAAATTTGTTTATAACGCTAAAAAAGTGACGATAAAACGTATGTGTGCCATTTTTGGAAACAGAATACTAATTATTTCTGTTTGTCTCATAAAAAGTTTAGGAGGTTAAATGAATGAAAAAGAAGATCGTAGCCGGCTTGGCTGTTTCCGCAGTTGTTGGGTCATCGATGGCAGCAGCACCCGCGGACGCAAAAACGATAAAGGTGAAAAGCGGTGACTCCCTTTGGAAACTTTCGCGCCAGTATCATACGAGTATTTCAGCACTGAAATCCGAAAACAAATTGAAATCGTCAATGCTTTATGTCGGCCAAAGCCTTAAAGTTCCTGAAAGCAGCAAAAAAAGCAAAACATCCTCATCAAACTCAAGCAAAACGTCAACATACACCGTAGCATATGGTGATTCCTTATGGATGATTGCCAAAAATCATAAAATGAGTGTTTCAGAGCTTAAAAGCTTAAACAGCCTGAGCAGTGATTTGATTCGTCCCGGCCAAAAACTGAAAATTAAAGGGACAAGCAGTTCAAATGGTTCGAATGGGCAGAAAAAAAGCAACGGTTCAAATTCTGCAGGCTCATCAAAAAGTACATATACTGTAAAGCTTGGTGATTCTCTGTGGAAAATCGCAAACAGTCTAAATATGACGGTGGCCGAATTGAAAACCTTAAACGGCTTAACATCAGATACGCTTTACCCTAAGCAAGTATTAAAAATAAAAAAAAGCAGCTCATCCAATAGCGGTAGCGGCGGTTCAAAAAAACCGTCAAACTCAAATTCTTCAAAAACAACTACATACAAAGTGAAATCAGGTGATTCGTTATGGAAGATTGCGAATCAGCTGGGCGTCACTGTGCAAAGTATCCGTGATAAGAACAATTTGTCTAGTGATGTTCTGCGAATCGGGCAGGTTCTCACGATTTCAGGAACGACTAAATCAAATAATTCCAATAAGACAGTCCCGAAAGACAAACCAGGATCAAACGTTCAAATAGGAACAAAGATTGACAGAATGATAACGGAGGCAAAAAAATATGTCGGTGTTCCGTATCGCTGGGGCGGAAATACGCCTTCCGGTTTCGATTGCAGCGGTTATATTTATTACCTCATTAATAAAGTATCATCTATTTCAAGGCTGAGCACGGCAGGGTACTGGAACGTAATGCAAAAAGTCAGCCAGCCGTCAGTCGGTGACTTTGTTTTCTTTACGACGTATAAATCCGGACCGTCTCACATGGGGATTTACTTGGGCGGCGGCAATTTTATTCATGCAAGCTCCGACGGTGTGGGCATTTCCAATCTCAGCAATTCGTATTGGAAACAGCGCTACCTGGGCGCACGAAGCTATTTTTAAACTTTGAGCATCGACATTAGACAGACGGGGCGTTTGGGCAGGACGTCCTGCTGCCCTAATGTAAAAGCCTTTTAAAAGGCTTTTTTTAGTTTATATCGGAATATGATTGACCAGACTGTTAGAAAAAACAAGGGGGAGACAGCATGAATCGTTTCTTGCTCCTTATCGTGCTGGCGGCACTGGGGCTTGCGGGATGCAGTCAGGAAACACCTCCCGATCATCCGCGGCGGGTACCGGAAAAAAAGGTAATAGAAACCTCAGCGTTTCGCCATCAGATTCAGCTGGTCAATAGAGAAGGCAAAAAAGTCGGGTTTATTGAAATAAAAGAGTCAGAAGACGAAGGGCTCGATTTTCACATCTCAGCACACAGCCTGACACCTGGGGCTTCACTCGGGTTTCATATTTATGAAAAAGGATCATGTGTCAGGCCGGATTTTGAATCCGCGGGCGGACCCTTTAATCCGCTGAACAAAGAACACGGCTTCAATAATCCGATGGGACATCATGCCGGAGATCTTCCGAATCTTGAAGTCGGCGCAGACGGGAAAGTAGATGTTATTATGAATGCGCCTGAAACCTCTTTACAAAAAGGAAGCAAATTGAATATTCTCGACCAGGATGGCAGCGCGTTTATTATTCATGAACAGGCTGACGACTATTTGACGAATCCGAGCGGAAATTCAGGAGCGCGAATTGTCTGCGGAGCGCTTTCTGGCAATAACGAGAAACAGTAATATAGTGGGAGCCCTTTTGTATTGAGCATACAGGGGCTTTTTTAGTATACTCGTTAATGGAATACGAATAGGAAAGGAAACCTGTCTATGACATCTCAATTGCAGCACTTAACATTGCCGGAAGATATACAAAATAAGCTTTTATCATATAAAAGCCAGCCGATTTCTCCAGAATTTCAATCGCTTATCGGGACATCAGGCTATGAGGCGGAGGATGAAGCCATTTTATTCGATGCCATTATCGCATTGGCGATGGGGAAAAATATCCTGTTAAAAGGACCTACAGGCTCAGGTAAAACTAAGCTGGCAGAAACATTGTCCAGCTATTTTCATAAACCGATGCACAGTGTCAACTGCTCAGTTGATTTGGATGCTGAAGCGCTGGTCGGCTATAAAACCATTGAAAATCAATCTGGCCAGGCGACGATCGAGTTTGTCTCGGGACCTGTGACAACGGCCATGAATGAGGGCCACTTTCTTTATATAGATGAAATTAATATGGCAAAACCGGAAACCCTGCCAATCTTAAACGGTGTATTGGACTACAGAAAAATGATGACAAATCCGTTTACAGGAGAAGTCGTTCGGGCAAAAGAAGGGTTTGGAGTCATTGCTGCCATCAATGAAGGCTACGTCGGAACCGTTCCGCTGAATGAAGCGCTTAAAAACCGTTTTGTCATTATTGATGTGCCTTATATTAAAGGCGAGCTGCTGAAACAAGTACTCATGTCTCAGTCTGCCCTTCATGATGAGAAATTGATTGACCGGTTTATCACGCTGTCTTCTGATCTGATCGTTCAGGCCAATAACGGGCAGGTGTCTGAAGAAGCGGCATCCATCAGAGCTTTAATTGATACGTGTGATTTAGCCGCTTATATTCCGCCGCTACGCGCCATCGAACGGGGAATTGTAGAGAAGCTTGACGATGACCGTGAAAAGGCGGCGGTCCGAAATATCGCAGAAACTCTGTTTGAATGAGGGATGTGCGATGAAATTTATCAAATTTAATGACAGCACAATTGACTCGTTTTTATTTATGATGCTGACCGATTTGGCCAAAACGCTCACCAAAAGTGAGGCAGTGGAAGTGGAGTATGGCGTTCAGTCCTACTACAACCCATTTGAAAAAAAAATCTACATGAGCCACTTTTGGAAGGACAGAGCAGCTGAAGATATGGAAGCAGGTCTCAAAAGCGATGTCTACCTTCGATCGGTCGGAACAAAATACAGCTCGCTGCAAGAGTTTGCGAGCCTTTTGGATTATATCCAGCACAATCTTACGTACAAAAGCTTTGCCAAACAGCTGTTTATGCTGCTTGAGGACATCAGAATTGAAGAATGTATCAAACACGAGCGTCCTGGTACAAAGCATGTATTTGCAAAACGAAAAGACATGTTCAGAAAACATTTCTCCACGCAGCTGACTTTAAATTTAGAACGAAGCATTTTTACGGATGCGCTCTTTTGCGCCATATATGTCAAGCTGACGGCGGAATCGCCTCTGGAAGCCATCCCGTCTATGCGTGATGATATTGATCTGATGCGTCCGTTTATCGAACAGCAGCTCTTGCGTGTGTATGAAGCTGATTCTACACATCACGTTCTGAAAATTGTCGAAGATATCATGGACGGACTTGAAGAGGTGCTTGATAAAGACATGCTGAATACCTACTTCTTTTTGCCTGAGTTAGATTATGCAAAAGCTGCCGAGCAGCCGTTATTTGAAGAAGAGAAAAAAGCGCCGAAGCTGAGTGATGACATAACGCTTCCGAAAAAGTCAGACGGCGATGAAGATATTCACGATGAAGAAATGCCGACTTGGCACCGTGAAACAGAAGCGCCGTCTAAAAGCTTCCTTCAATTTGATATTGAACACGGCGCAAAATCCGATTTAGGAAAAGATGCTTCTCGTGAAGGGGACGATGGAGACCAGGCCCTCGGCTCTGTTCAAGGTTCAGCCAGACAGACAAAACGAAAAGACTATTCCAAACTGGAAGCGCTGGAGTCCAAAAAAGACCAGCCGAACGGTGCGGGTCTTGCCGACGGAAAGGAAAATAAATTCGCGTTTGCGATTTATAAAGAACCGCAGCCTGCAACACAAGATGAAGAGCTTTCTTATAAACAGCAGGCAAAATCGATCGAATCGTATCAGAAGCGTTTGAAACAGATGATTCAAAAAACGCTTGAACACAAAAAAACGCTGCCAAGGACTGACCTTCACGCGGGCCGTCTGAACAACAAGCTTCTCCGTTATTTTACGGAGCGGAATCCGCGTCTTTTTTACAAAAAACAAGAGCCTTCTTCAGAAATTGACGCTGTTTTTACATTGCTGGTCGACTGTTCAGCAAGCATGTTCGACAAAATGGATGAAACGAAGAGGGGAATCGTATTGTTTCACGAAGCCCTGAAGTCGGTAGCAGTCCCGCATCAAATTGTCGGTTTCTGGGAGGATACAAACGATGCGACCGAAACGAGTCAGCCGAACTATTTTAATACGGTAATTCCATTTCAGTCATCCTTAAGACAGGCGGCGGGACCGGCGATAATGCAGCTTGAACCTGAGGAAGACAACCGTGACGGCTATGCGATCAGGCAAATGACGAAAAAAATGCTGCAGCGGAGCGAGGCGCAAAAATTCTTAATCGTGTTCTCTGACGGAGAGCCGGCCGCATTTGGTTATGAGCAAAATGGAATTGTCGATACAAGTGAAGCGGTTATCGAAGCTCGAAAAAGAGGAATAGAAGTCATAAATGTTTTTCTCTCCAACTCGGAAATTGAAGAATCACAAATGAAAACGATACAGGATATGTACGGGAAGTTCAGTATATTTGTCCCGGATGTCGATCAGCTTCCGGATGTACTGTATCCGCTTCTTAAAAAACTGCTCCATAAAAGCATAGGATAACCCTTTATTCTATGCTTTTTGGCGTTTCTTTTTTTAAATGATTAAATTTTTTGTTTTTTATAAAGGTTTTTTACTATTTTGTGAACAATCAAGGTAGAATCAAATTGCAAACAGTGGTAAAATATCGTTGGAAGCGTTTTTATTACATAATTTTGGACACAGCGTTCGAAAGTTATTTTAAGATAGTGAATAAATCACTTGATTATCTAGGTTGGGGGTAATATTCAAATGTTTCAAAATAATATGAAACAACGAATGAATTGGGAAGATTTTTACGGTCCGAACCTCGGCTATGCGCTGGAGCTTTACGATCAGTACACCCAGGATCCGAACAGCATTGATCCGGATCTGAAGGAAATGTTCGACGAACTCGGAGCTCCTCCAAGCGATATAAAAGAGGCATCGGGAACAAAAGAAAAGGGACGTGTTACAGCCGATCTGATACAAAAGATCGCATCAGCAATCAGACTTGCAGAAGATATACGAACCTATGGCCATTTGAACGCTTCCGTCAATCCGCTCAGAAAGGATGGGAAAAAGAGCGAGCTCTTTCCATTATCCGATTACGGGCTAACAGAAGAGGAAATACAAGAAATACCTGCGTCGGTCATTTGTAAAGACGCTCCTACAAACATTACGAACGGTTTAGAAGCCATTCAATATTTGCGAAATACGTATAAAAGAACCATCTCATTTGAATTTGATCATGTACACGATTTTAAAGAGCGCGAGTGGCTGACTCAAAAGATTGAATCCGGTGAATTGTTCCAAAAGAACTCAGCCGAAAAGCTGTCAGCTGTGCTGGAGAGACTGATGGAAGTAGAGGGATTCGAGCAATTTTTACACCGGACCTTCGTCGGGCAGAAGCGTTTTTCAATTGAGGGTCTGGACGCTCTCGTTCCAGTGCTTGATGACATAATTGCACAATCTGTCAAATCAGGTACAACGAGCGTCAACATCGGCATGGCGCACAGGGGCCGCCTGAATGTGCTGGCACATGTGCTGGGCAAACCGTATGAAATCATATTCTCAGAATTCCAGCACGCGCCTAACAAAGATCTTGTCCCGTCTGAAGGATCAATCGGCATCAGCTACGGATGGACGGGGGATGTCAAATATCATCTGGGAGCGAACCGTGAGCTTCATGACGCTGAAACGAAGTCAGCGCGCATTACGCTGGCGAATAACCCGAGCCACTTGGAATTTATCAATCCGATTGTTGAAGGCAGCACAAGAGCGGCGCAGGAAACAAGAACACATAGCGGATATCCGGTTCAGGATGAAACAAAATCACTTGCGATTTTAATTCATGGAGACGCTGCGTTCCCGGGGGAAGGAATTGTAGCTGAAACATTGAATTTAAGCTCTTTAAAAGGGTATCAAGTCGGCGGTGCGATTCATATTATCGCCAATAACATGATCGGATTCACAACAGAAAGCGCTGAATCAAGATCAACAAACTATGCCAGTGACCTGGCGAAGGGCTATGAAATTCCGATTGTTCACGTAAATGCGGACGATCCTGAAGCCTGTCTTTCAGCTGTTAAGTTTGCGGTAGAATACCGAAAAACATTCAACAAGGACTTTCTGATTGACTTAATCGGGTACAGACGCTACGGACACAACGAAATGGATGAGCCGTCAACTACTCAGCCGATGCTGTATGACGCTGTAAGAAAGCATCCGACTGTCAAACATATTTTCGCGGAAAAGCTCATTAAAGATGGGGTGCTAACCGAGGAAGTTGTTCAAAACATTGAAAAGTCGGTAACGAAACGCATAGAAGACGCTTATCAAAAAGTGCCGGCTAAAAAGGAACCTATCGCTTGTGAAATAGAACTTCCGGAACCTGTTTCAAACGGCTTTCCGGATGTAGACACATCTATTGATTTTGATGTGCTCCGCAAGCTGAATGGCGAATTGGTCAATTGGCCGGAGTCGTTTAATGTATTCGGTAAGCTAAAACGCATTTTAGAAAGACGGGCCAAGGCGTTTGATGATGACAGAAAAGTGGAATGGTCATTGGCTGAATCTCTCGCGTTTGCTTCCATTCTGAAAGACGGAACACCGATTCGATTAACAGGACAGGATTCTGAGCGCGGAACGTTTGCCCAACGAAACCTTGTACTTCACGACAGTGAGACAGGCAAAGAATTTGTGCCTTTGCACCATTTGTCAGATTGTGATACATCATTTGCCGTTCATAACAGCCCGCTGTCTGAAGGATCGGTTCTCGGCTTTGAATACGGTTATAACGTGCATTCACCGGAAACACTTGTCCTGTGGGAAGCGCAGTATGGAGATTTCGCCAATGCTGCTCAAGTGTACTTTGACCAATTTATTTCTGCTGGACGCGCAAAATGGGGCCAAAAATCCGGATTAGTGATGCTGCTCCCGCACGGTTACGAGGGACAGGGCCCTGAGCATTCAAGCGGTAGAATCGAGCGGTTCCTGCAGCTAGCTGCTGAGAACAACTGGACGGTTGCCAACCTGACAAGCGCCGCTCAATATTTTCATATATTAAGAAGACAGGCTAAAATGCTGCTGCGTGAGGAAATTCGTCCGCTCGTCATCATGACGCCGAAGAGCCTTCTGCGCAATCCGAATACCGTTTCTGAAGTGCAGGAGCTCAGTGAAAGCCGCTTCCAGCCTGTTTACGAACAGTCAGGACTTTCTCATGAGTATGAAAAAGTAACGCGGCTCGTATTATCCAGCGGTAAAGTATCTATAGACATCAGCGATCATTTCAACAAGTTAGAAGACGGGAAAGAGTGGCTTCACATTGCGAGAATTGAACAGCTGTATCCATTCCCTGCAAAAGGAGTCAAAGAATTATTTGCAAAGCTTCCGAACCTAAAAGAAATCGTTTGGATTCAGGAAGAGCCGCAGAACATGGGGGCTTGGAGCTACATCAGCCCTTATTTGACAGAACTTGCACCAGAAGGAGTAAGCGTTCAATATATTGGACGAAGAAGACGATCCAGTCCTGCAGAGGGAGATCCGACAGTTCATAAAAAAGAACAGGAACGTATTGTATCTGATAGCTTGACTCGCAAAAACTAAGGGGGAAATGAAAAAATGGCGGAAATTAAGGTACCTGAATTAGCAGAATCAATCTCAGAAGGAACAATAGCCCAATGGTTAAAGCAGCCCGGTGATTATGTAGAACAGGGTGAATATCTGCTTGAACTTGAAACGGATAAAGTAAATGTTGAATTGACAGCAGAAGAATCGGGTGTTCTTCAAGAGGTATTGAAAGATTCGGGTGATACCGTCCAAGTTGGAGAAATTATCGGTACCATTACAGAAGGCGCGGGTGAAAGTTCTGCCCCTGCTCCTTCAGAGAAGGCTGAAAGCAAAGAAAGTGAAAAAGAAGAAAAGCAAGCTGAACCAGCGGCGCAAGAAGTGAGCCAGGAAGCGCAAACTGAAGCAAAATCAAGAACAATCGCATCTCCTTCTGCACGTAAGCTGGCGAGAGAGAAAGGGATTGACCTGTCTCAGGTTCCGACTGGCGACCCGCTTGGAAGAGTGCGCAAACAGGATGTTGAGGCGTATGAAAAACCGGCTGCGAAACCAGCTCCTCAGCAAAAACAGCAGCCGCAGGCTCAAAAAACACAGCAAAGCTTTGAAAAGCCTGTTGAAGTGCAAAAAATGTCACGCCGCAGACAGACAATCGCAAAACGTCTAGTCGAAGTACAGCAAACATCTGCGATGCTGACTACATTTAATGAAGTTGACATGACGGCTGTTATGAATCTTAGAAAACGCCGCAAAGACCAATTCTTTGAGCAAAATGAAGTGAAGCTCGGCTTTATGTCTTTCTTTACAAAAGCTGTTGTAGCGGCTTTGAAAAAATATCCGCTCTTGAATGCAGAAATTCAAGGCGATGAGCTGATTGTTAAAAAATTCTATGATATCGGAATCGCTGTCGCAGCTGAGGAAGGACTTGTCGTTCCAGTTGTACGTGATGCAGACCGCCTGACATTTGCAGGCATTGAAAAAGAAATCGGCGAGCTTGCGAAAAAAGCGAGAAGCAATAAATTGACCCTTGGTGAGCTGCAAGGAGGCTCATTTACAATTACAAACGGAGGGACTTTCGGTTCACTCATGTCGACACCGATTTTAAACAGCCCTCAAGTTGGTATCCTGGGTATGCATAAGATTCAGCTGCGCCCTGTCGCAATTGATGAAGAACGTTTCGAAAACCGTCCGATGATGTACATTGCATTATCTTATGATCACCGGATCGTAGATGGTAAAGAAGCAGTTGGATTCCTTGTCACAATTAAAAACTTACTAGAAGATCCTGAACAGCTTTTGTTAGAGGGATAAAACAAAAAAGGTACATCACGGATAAATGTGATGTACCTTTTTATATACAATAGAATGTTAAAGAGTCAGTTCTGTGCTGTTTGAATCTTCTTTTGGATTCTTACCTTTTTTAGACCAATATGTAGCGAGCAGGGAGCCCGAAAGGTTGTGCCATACACTGAAAATCGCGCTCGGAACGGCAGATAGCGGTGAAAAATGTGCCGTGGCAAGTGCTGCGCCAAGCCCTGAGTTTTGCATGCCGACTTCAATTGCAATTGCTTTTTGAGACGCATAATCCATTTTTAACAGCTTTGCACATAGAAATCCCAGTAAATATCCAAACCCGTTGTGCAGGATAACTACTGAAAAAATAAGCAATCCTGATTGAAGCAGGTTTTCCCGGTTGCCGCTTACAACAGCTGACACAATCGCAACGATGCCGATGACTGAAACAAGCGGCAGGGCATGAACGGCTTTTGCGACCTGTTTTTTGAAAAATATTTTGACGACTAGGCCTGCAATGATTGGAATCAATACAGCCTGCAAAATCGAAATAAATAACGAGCCAGGTGAGACAGGCAGCCATTCCTTGGCAAACAGCATAATCAAAACCGGCGTCAAAACCGGTGCCAACAAGGTGGAAATCGTTGTGACAGCAACAGACAGGGCCGTATTGCCTTTTGCTAAAAATGTCATAACATTAGAGGCAGTTCCACCGGGACAGCAGCCAACGAGAATAACGCCTACCGCGATTTCCGAGGGGAGATGCAGGCCATATGCTAAGCCGAAAGCAACAAGCGGCATAATCGTATATTGGGCAATCACTCCGATAATGACGTACAAAGGTTTTCTGATCAGCTCTTTAAAATCATCGGTTTGCAGTGTTAGCCCCATTCCAAACATAATAATGCCAAGCAAAATCGTAATATAAGAACTGATCCAAGAAAATAATGACGGGAAAGAAAATCCGAGCACGGCAAAAATAATGACCCAGATTCCGAAGGTTTGTCCCGCGAAATGACTTATCTTTCTGATGTTTTCCATAAAAACACTCCTCATACACTGATCAAGAACTCCAGCAGAAATCCTTACAGATTTTTTGGTATTCCCCTATTATAATTAATTTTCTGAATAATTCAATATTGATAGATTGACTGTGATCTGATATATCCATGGAGATAGATGATAAATATATTATGTAAACTAATCAAAATATTCTTGACTATATAGGTAGATATTCTTACAATGAACCTTTAAACTGTTTTGGAAAATAGGAGTGATAGGGTGAAGGAAGCTAATCAATGGTCTTCGAAGCTGGGCTTTATTTTAGCTGCGGCTGGATCGGCTATCGGTCTCGGTGCAATATGGAAATTCCCATATGTAGCAGGCACCAGCGGAGGAGGCGCGTTTTTATTTATTTTTATTTTATTTACAATTTTAATCGGACTGCCATTATTGCTCGGTGAATTCATCATAGGCAGAAAAACACAGCAAGATGCCGTCCAATCCTATAAATCTCTTTCTCCAGGGTCTAAGTGGCATTGGATAGGCTATTTGGGCATGGCGACGTGCTTTATTCTGTTATCATTCTACAGCGTCGTCGGCGGATGGATTTTAAATTACATTTTTAAAGGCTTTACCGGCGGTTTATCGCATACTTCAGGATTTGATACGCTGTTTGCGAATACTATTTCAAATCCTTATTTGGCTGTAGGAGGCCAGCTGCTGTTTATGCTGGTCACAATTTTGGTTGTCGCAAAAGGTGTAAGCAGCGGAATTGAAAAAGCAAGCCAAATTTTAATGCCGGCGCTTTTTATATTATTTATCATTTTAATGGTGCGTTCAGTTACACTTCATGGAGCGATAGAAGGTATTAAGTTTTTCCTGACACCTGATATCTCTGCGATTGACGCCAATACGATATTATATGCGATGGGCCAGTCCTTCTTCTTATTAAGTGTCGGTGTATCTGTAATGGTAACGTATAGTGCTTATCTAGAGAAACAAGAAAATCTGGTGCAGTCTGCTGTATCTGTTACGGTTTTGAATGTCCTTGTCGCCATTATGGCGGGAATCGCGATCTTTCCAGCTGTTTTTTCATTCGGTCTCAAACCGGATCAAGGGCCTGTTCTGTTATTTAATGTGCTGCCGACTGTGTTTAATCAAATGCCGTTCGGAATTGTCTTTTTATTAGCATTTTTAATTTTATTTTTATTTGCGGCACTGACCTCTGCCTTTTCAATGCTTGAAATTTTGGTCGCTGTACTTTCTAAAGGCGATGTTAGTAAAAGAAAACGATTTGCCTGGATCGGCGGGATTGCTATCTTTCTGGTCGGCGTACCGTCTGCGTTATCATACGGGGTTTTAAGTGATGTTACCATTTTTCACATGTCTATTTTTGACGCAGCTGATTTTCTGGTCAGCAATATTTTAATGCCGTTAGGAGCGTTATTGATTTCTATCTTTGTACCGTTAAAAATACCGAAAGAGGATTTGTTTAACGAGCTGAAAAGCGGCTCAAACCTCAAGCGAAAGTGGTTTGCGGTTTGGCTTCTGCTGATACGTTATCTTTCACCTGTTGCAATCATTATTGTATTTTTACATGTATTAGGTGTTTTTTAAAAAATGAAGCCCCCTGGAAAAGGGGGCTTTTTTAATAGAGTTTCCATACAACTTCTTTTGCCTGTTCAAAACGTTTTTCGGCTTCACGCCAATCGACTACGTTCCACCAATGATCAACATAGCTCCCGCGGTCATTTTTATATTGCAAATAGTAAGCATGTTCCCATACATCAAGCGGCAAAAGAGGGATAACATCCCACTGGCTGAAGTGCTGGTGCTTCTCTGCGGCTAAAATCTCAAGCCGTCCGGAACGAGGGGACCAGACAAGAATGGCCCACCCGACACCCTCCACTTTTTTTGCAGCTTGGGTAAAATGCTCCTTAAAGGCCGAATAGCTTCCAAATGAAAGATCGATCATTTGAAACAATGCTCCAGTAGGACGTCTTTTTCCGTTTGGATGCATAGAAAACCAAAAAATACTGTGCAAATAATGGCCAGCTCCATGAAATGCCAGCTCTCTTTCCCAATGAGTGATCAAGTCATAGTTCTTTGAAGCTCTGGCATTCTTAAGCTCCAATTCTGCTTTATTCAGTCCGTCAACATAGCTTTGATGATGCTTTGTATGATGAAGCACCATAATATCACGCGAAATATAAGGTTCTAAAGCGGAGTACTTGTACGGAAGCTTTGGGAGAACATGTTTTCCTATAGGAACGAAGGCACGTCTTTCACCTGTTTCTTCTGATTGTGTAATATCACGATAGAGTGTGGCGGCCTGCTGATACCACTCTTCTTCTGTCGTCTGGTCATCCTCCAGCGCTTCAATCATCTTTTCGATTTGATCCTCAAATTGATCAAGCTGTCCTCGTTTTTGAATCTGATCTTTTAAGGCTTCACACCAATTGAACATCTCGGTTTGATAAGATTCACGTTTCATTTGCTGTCTCCTTTTCAATAGAATTCAAATACTTGCTGACAGCCAGCAAAGGGAACACATAAGGATAACTATGGTACCGAATATAAAATTGCTTTGGCAGCCCGATTCCCACTGGATAAGTCAAGCTTCTACCGTCATGAGAACTGCTGTCCATGAGGTAGTTCATTCCTTTTACAATTGCTGGATGACTGGGTTTTTCATATTGCAATAAAGCATCTAAAGCCCAGGCAGTTTGTATAATGGTTCCTTCTTTAAGCGGCACATAGGTTTTGACCTCAGCGCTTTTGCAGGATTCACCCCAGCTGCCGTCATCATTTTGTACGGTTTTGAGCCACCGGATTGCCTTTTGTATCGAAGGATGTGTTCGAACAACTCCGCAGGCGTGCATACCGGTCAAGGCAGCCCATGTGCCATAAATGTAGCAAACACCCCATCGTCCGTACCAAGATCCATTACGTTCCTGGTTTTCAAAAAGCCAGTTCACAGCACGCTGAATGTGGTGATGTTTAACTGAAAAGCCAGCTTTTTCACCTAAAAAGTGCAGCACACGCCCGGTAAGGTCGGCGGTTGAGGGATCAACAGCCGCATCCTCGGCGGATTCAAGCGGGAGGTGGCGGATAAGAGGGTGGTTCACATTTTTTTCAAAGGCGGAAAACCCTCCATCATTGTTCTGCATCGATAAAAGCCAAGCCACACCTCGCTCCCAAGAAGAAGGAGAGAAGTTGCGGGGAATTGCTTTTAAGACGGCTGCGGTGTCGTCACAATCAGGGTTATTCGTGTTGATATTTGAAAATCCCCAGCCGCCTGGAGATACATTTGGATTTTTGACAGACCAATCTGCTATCTTGGTATGCTGCCGCTTTTGTAAAAACGAAGCGGCTTTTGACATTGTACCGTCTGTTTCGGCAACGCCGTTTTGCTGAAGCGCATAGGTGATTAATGCAGTATCCCAAACAGTGGATGTGGAATTTTCTAAGTAAGGAATGCCGCCGCATTCAGCCACCAATGCTTTGATGCCATTTATTGCCCTTCGGATGACCGGTGAATGGCGTGACACACCAAGTGACAGAAGGCTGTATACCATAAATATTGTGGCGCTTGCATAACTGTACAGTGTGCCGTCTTCTTCAATCCGGTCAAGCATATACGTTTTAGCTGTGTGTAAGCCCAGCTCCTGAAGAGCAAAGGGTGCACGAAAAATGCGCTTCCAATGAGTCAGAACAGAAGAGAGGTCTCTCTCCTCGAAAGCATCGGAACGGAGCCAAGTCAAAGGATTTTTTGTCATGTGCGGGTCGAGGTGGCGGAGAGATTGAATTTTGCGGTTTTTTAGTGTGAATCGTTGATTGAGTGTTACGGCCATCGGGGCAAAGTGTATACGGGCATATGTGCTGAACTGATAAAAATGAACCGGGAATGTTGGGGGAATTGCTAAAAGCGACAATGGCAAATATAAAGCGGGCCAAGGGTAAAGGCCATTTGCTGCAAGCATCCATTTTGTCATAAAATGAATATTTCTCAAGCCGCCATGTGATGCAATGAATTGTTCAGCTTTTTTCATGTGCGGATCAGTTCGATGGTAGCATCCTGAAGCCAGCATTCCGACATATCCTTGGACGGTAGCTGTTATATTGCCGTCTGTCTCGTCAGGAAAATTGTTAAACGTTCCGTCTGGCTGCTGATTTTCGCGAATGCCGGCTGCAAGCGCCGAAATGAGTTCTTTTTCATTTTCACCTTCATCAAGTGAGGTGAGGAGCAGAATAAAAAAAGAATTCGTCATGATTGGCCCTTCAAAGCAAAATGTCCAAGAACCGTCATCATTTTGCCTATCTTTCAGCTCTGAAATGGTGTTTTGCTGATAGCGCCTCACCTTCTCCTGAAGTGTGCTCATCACGCTCAACTCCTTCAGAAAGATATATATTCATCCGCTTATGCTGCCATTACTGAAAGAAAAAACTGCTGGCTGGCAGCAGTTTTTTTAAAAGCTTTTAGTCTTCAAGATTAATCCATACACTCTTGACTTCTGTGTAGTTATCTAGAGCATAGGAGCCCATTTCTCTTCCGAGTCCGGATTGTTTATAACCGCCGAATGGGGAAGCTGCGTCAAACACATTATAGCAGTTTACCCAGATAGTCCCGGCTTGAAGACGATCTGCGATATAATGGGCTTGTTTTACATTCTCGGTCCATAGTCCGGCAGCAAGTCCGTATTCAGAATGGTTAGCTCGTTCAATGACTTCATCCACTGTTTCATATGGTATGGCCGTCAGGACTGGTCCGAAAATTTCTTCTTTAGCGATGGTCATATCGTCTTCCACATTCGCAAACACAGTCGGCGCGACAAAATATCCTTCTTCATAAGGGCAGCTTCCGCCAGTGACAGCTTTAGCTCCTTCATCTTTCCCTTTTTGAATATAAGAAAGAACGCGTTCATGCTGCTCCTTGCTCACGAGCGGGCCGATTTGGGTATCTTTATGAAGTCCGGCTCCTTGGCGGAGTGATTCAGCATAAGACACCATTTCATTGACAACTTCATCATACTGGTCTTTATGAATAAAGACGCGTGAGCCCGCACAGCAGACTTGGCCTTGGTTAAACATGACACCGTTTAAAGCGCCTGGAATGGCTTTTTTCAAATTCGCATCCGGGAGCAGGATATTAGGTGATTTTCCGCCCAGTTCCAGGGTGACCCGCTTAATGCTTTTTGCCGCCGTGCCCATGATTTTCTTTCCGATTTCTGTTGATCCGGTAAAGGCAATTTTATCAACCGCTTCATGGTTGGTAAGTGCTTCTCCCGCATCCTCACCGAATCCCGGAATGATATTGATGACACCGTCAGGGAAACCGGCTTTATCAATTAACTCAGCCAAATAAAGAGCTGAAAGCGGGGTTTGCTCAGCAGGCTTAAGTACAATGGTACAGCCGGTTGCAAGAGCCGCACCCATTTTCCACATCGCCATAAGAAGCGGGAAATTCCATGGGATGATTTGCCCGACGACGCCGACAGGCTCATGGCGTGTGTAATTAAAATAGGAGCCGGAAACAGGGATTGTCTGCCCTGTTATTTTTGTACACCAGCCTGCGTAATAGCGCATATGCTCAATAGCCAGCGGAATATCTCCATTTGTTGTTTCGTTTATTGGTTTTCCGTTATCAAGGGTTTCAAGCTGGGCAAGCTCAGTTTTATGCTCTTCCATTAAATCTGCCAGCTTATACATCAGTCTGCTTCTCGATGCTGGAGACATTGTTCTCCACTCGCCTTGATCAAAGGCTTTGCGGGCAGCTTTAACGGCTTTGTCCACATCCTCTGCCTGGGCTTCATACAGCGTCATTAAGGTTTCGCCTGTCGCCGGGTTGGGCGTGTCAAAGGTTGCCCCTGAGGCACTCGGAACAAACTTTCCATCAATATAAAGCTTCTTTGTTCCCTGTAAAAATGTCTCCAGCCTTTTACTCACTTGCATCGTTAAAGAACTCATTCGTAACAAACCTCCAGTCATTTTTATGGTCTGTTCTGAGATTCTTGGTGATAGAATGGTTATTGCTTCATTGAAGAGCAGGAATTAGCTGTGATCGTTACTGTGGAAGTAAGCGTATACAAACATTCTATACTAGAAAACAAGGCAAAATCAATGAATAACCGATATTGCAATTTACAAAAGAAAAAAGCTACAATAGGCTTATAGACAAGTAAAGGAGATTTCATCATGATACATAAAAATTGGCTTGAAAAAGAAACCATTAAAAAAGTAAAGTGTGTTCAGACAAACGCAAAAAAATACATTGTAAATCGCGTATTAACTCCAGGGAAAGAATATGAAGTGAAGAATGAAACAGAGGAATTTCTGTTTGTCGTCGATAATACAAATAAAATCGGCGGTTACTATAAAGAATATTTTGAAGAGGTATAATCACCGATCGAATTCCTGAGGGAGAAGAAACAGAAGATGTCACAATTGAAGATACGGATGGTTATGCAAAGGACCGCAGCTTAGCTGCGGTTCTTCTTTGATTCAAAAAGGAAAAATAAAACAGATACACAACAGAAACGTTAAAAAACTCATTTTTCAAAAAATATTTACGGAAAATGAAACTTTTTTCTCTTTTGGTGCGTACTACATGATGACAACAATTCAAAAGACAAGAAACAAATCAAAAATTTGAAAAATGTAATCTGTTCGTAATGGTTTAAATGTCTTCTATGTCGTATTCTTATATAGGGATAAAGGACTTATTTTATTTAATGTAATCTCGTCATAAGAAAAATAGATAAATGCAGAAAGAGGGGTTCTTCATTGGGTATTTTTTCTGTTAGCAGATCAACTGACGCAAAGAAGCTTGAAGCTTTGCTCGTTGAAGGGGAAAGAATAGAATCGATTTATAAGCTCCGGGTTGACCAAATTTGCTTTACAAACAAACGTATCATTTTCTTTGATAATAAGGTGTTTTCTAAAAAGAAGGTTCGTGTATTTCTTCCATATAAAACGATTGAAAGCTTTGCCATTCAAGAAGCGGGAATGTTTGATCCCGATACTGGACTTTTATTAATGACAAGAAGCAAAACCTTTGAATTAGAATTTGCGAAAGATACCGATTTAAGCGAAGTGCAAGCGGTGCTGACAAAGTATTTATGCAGCTGAATAAAACTGACTGAGGCCAGCCGTCCCAAAGAATGGTTTGGCTTTTTTTGTGCCATAAAAACGCTTTTTTGGTTTGTCAGTATTCAAAACTGGGAACAGAGAAAAAAAGGAGAGGATACACATGGCACTGACTAAAGAACAAACTCAGCATCTCTACCATAAATTGCTTGATATGCAAAAAGAATTGTCTGGCGAAAAAAAGAAAACACAATCAATGACTGAAGAAGTAGGAGAGCTGTCTAATGGGGTCGATAACCATATGGCTGACCACGGAACGCTAGTAACAGACCGCATGACAGACCAAACGGTAAAAGAAATAGACCGGGAACTTTTGGAGGAGGTTAATCAGGCTTTACAAAAGATAAAAGACGGAACGTACGGCATTTGTGAAAAAACAGGTCAAGACATTCCGTACGAAAGATTGGAAGCTGTTCCGTACGCAAGAATGACAGTGGAAGCCCAAGCTGATGTAGAGGACGATTTGGAAACGGATGCTCCGTCATTCGAAAGGGAGTTTCATGAACAGGTCAAAGATCTATCTAATAAAGAAACAATTGATCAAAAAAGCTCTCAAACGTATGAGATTTTAGACCGTGAGCAGGATTCAAACTGAAAATGGCAAGCAAGTACACCGATATGAAGTGTACTTGCTTTTTTTTATGAAAAAAATCTCATATTCGAAATAAAGTGATTGACTTTGCATAAAAAAGAAAGTAACATACTATTTGTAAGTTAATATAAAAAGTTTACCGGGAGGAATACAAATGTCTACAGTTTTATTTGTAAAATCAAGTGACCGTACAGCTGAAGAAGGTGTTTCAGTTAAACTATACGAAGCATTTCTAGCTGCATATAAAGAAAACAACCCTAATGATGAAGTGATTGAATTAGATCTTCATAAAGAAAACCTTCCTTACCTTGGAAGAGATATGATTAATGGAACATTTAAAGCAGGTCAAGGTATGGAAATGACTGAGGAAGAGAAAAAACAAGCTGCAACAGCTGACAAATATCTGAACCAATTTGTAAAAGCTGATAAAGTGGTGTTCGCATTCCCGCTTTGGAACTTCACAGTGCCAGCAGTGCTTCATACTTATGTGGATTACCTGTCTCGCGCAGGCGTTACATTCAAATACACACAAGAAGGACCAGTTGGTTTAATGGGCGGCAAAAAAGTTGCACTTCTTAACGCGCGCGGCGGCGTTTATTCAGAAGGGCCAATGGCTTCACTAGAAATGTCATTAAACTTCATGAAAACAGTTCTTGGTTTCTGGGGTGTTCAAGACTTGCACACAGTTGTCATCGAGGGACATAACGCAGCGCCTGATAAAGCACAAGAAATTGTTGAAAAAGGCTTGCAAGAAGCGAAAGAGCTTGCTGTTAAATTTTAATGAATGAAGACTCCTATCCGTGAGATAGGAGTTTTTTTGCGTGTACATATTATATAGAAGAAAGTGATGACTTCTTGCCGTTAAAAAGCGCCGTTTTTTATTGTAATATATTTTTTGTTTGTCGAATCATTAGATATATTAGCGAAAAAACAGTTTTACGGACGGAAAAAAGTTTTTCTGAACAATTGATCTACCCCTTGATAAAATATGTCCGATGGTGTACTATATAAAAGAAGCTACTTTGTACGTATTGTTAATTAAGTTTTAACCTTTAAGCTGTAATAGGGAGTTTTATATCGAAGCCGGAATGTCATGCCTCCATTGTAGAGGACGACAGGAACGTTTCTGCAAACACCCACTTTGAGGAGTGGTGGTTTAAAACTTTCTTACTTGCATACGGCAAGATGTAGCGAAAGCCATTTCCTTTATGGAAATGGCTTTTTATTTTATCTGAAAAAGGATTTTTATATCGAAAATTCAATTTCCATCCGAGAAGAAATGCAGGGTTATTTTTTGTGATATGATGGGAGAAATTGAAGGAAAAGCGAGGGTTACACGTTATGTTACATAAAGCCCAATCTCTTTTGTCGCATTATTTCGGCTATGAAAAGCTGCGCAGAGGGCAGGAGGAAGCCATCCGTTCGGTGACAGAAGCGAGACAAAACACGGCCTGCATCATGCCGACGGGCGGGGGGAAATCAATTTGCTATCAAATTCCGGCACTGATGTTTGAAGGAACAACGATTGTCATTTCGCCGTTAATATCATTAATGAAGGATCAGGTTGATGCTCTTGAAGAAGCGGGAATCAGAGCTGCTTACATCAACAGCACGCAAACCAATCAAGAGATATATGAAAGGCTGAACGGGCTGAAAGAAGGAGCTTATAAGCTTTTTTACATTACACCAGAGCGGTTAACGTCAACAGAATTTATTCGTATTTTGCAAAGCATTGACGTTCCTTTAGTAGCAATAGATGAAGCGCACTGTATTTCTCAATGGGGCCATGATTTCAGGCCAAGCTACAGAAACATTGAAATTCTGTTTCGTGAGTTAAATGACAAACCCGTCATCATGGCATTAACGGCAACAGCAACACCTGAGGTGCATGATGATATATGCAGCCAGCTGCATATTCAAAAAGAAAACACGGTGTATACCGGTTTCTCCCGTGATAATCTGACTTTAAAAGTTGCAAAAGGGGAAAACAAAGATCGTTTTATTGAAGAGTATGTAAAAAGAAACAAACATGAAGCAGGCATTATCTATACCGCGACAAGAAAAGAAGCGGATCGGATATATGAGCGATTAAAACGAAATCAGGTCAGCGCAGGGCGGTATCACGGGGGCTTACAGGACGAAGTCAGAAAGGAACAGCAGGAAAGGTTTCTGAACGATGAGATGCAGGTCATGGTTGCCACATCTGCTTTCGGCATGGGCATCGATAAATCAAATATCAGGTTTGTTCTTCATGCACAAATCCCGAAAGATATGGAAAGCTACTATCAGGAGGCGGGACGAGCTGGCCGGGATGGCCTCGACAGTGAATGTGTGCTTTTATTTTCTCCGCAGGATATTATGGTGCAGCGCTTTTTAATCGAGCAATCGGAAAATGAAGAGAAGCAAAAGCAGGACTTGAAAAAACTGCGGCAAATGGTTGACTACTGCCATACGGAAGATTGTCTGCAGCGATTTATTCTGATGTATTTCGGAGAAAAGGAGGCTGAAGCCTGCGGACAGTGCGGAAACTGCACAGATACAAGAACAGCCCATGACGTGACGAGAGAAGCGCAGATGGTCTTATCGTGTATCATTCGCATGAATGAACGTTTTGGGAAGACGATGGTTGCCCAGGTGCTCGCTGGATCAAAAAATAAAAAAGTGCTCGAAAACGGCTTTAGCAGCCTTTCAACATACGGAATATTAAAGCACCAATCAGTTGGTGAAATCAGCGACTTCATTGAATTTCTGATCGCTGACGACTTTATTAGGATGTCAGATGGAACATTTCCGACTCTTTTTGTAAGCGGCAAAGGGAGAAATGTGCTGAGAGGCGAATTATCGGTAGCGAGAAAAGAAGCATTAAAAGCAGAGGCCATTACGGAAAATGACGAGCTATTTGAACGGCTGCGCACCTTACGCAAGCAAATTGCGGCGGAGCAGGGTGTTCCACCTTTTGTCGTTTTTTCTGATCAGACGCTGAAAGATATGTCAGGAAAACAGCCTGTAAATGATGATGAACTTTTGTCTATAAAAGGAGTCGGAGAACAAAAAAGAGCAAAATATGGCCGGCTTTTTTTAGAAGAAATACAAGCTTATGTACAGGTGACAGACTCAAAAAAAGCATAAATCAACCTTTTTTTCTTTGAAAAACACATTTTCTTTTCTTTTTTTTGACCCGAACTTAAAAGACTTGAAAAGCCTATTATATCAAGGGTTCAGTAAGACTTTCCAACGGAGAGAAATCCTTCATGTAAAGGAACTGTAATCTAAATCATATCTTTTTGTTATTGATTTGACATTTACATGTGTTACGATATCACCTGTTAGCCGCCAATAAAAAGCTAACAAGGGAGGATTTACTTATGAAGAAGACGATTATGTCCTTTGTAGCAGTTGCAGCACTTTCAACAACTGCATTCGGAGCTCACGCTTCTGCAAAAGAAATCACGGTGCAAAAGGGTGATACGCTCTGGGGGATCTCTCAGAAAAACGGAGTGAACCTAAAGGACCTAAAAGAATGGAACAAGTTAACTTCTGATACAATCATTGCGGGAGAAAAACTGACCATTTCTTCAGAAGAAACAACCACTTCTGGGCAATATACAATTAAAGCGGGAGATACGCTTTCTAAGATTGCTCAAAAATTCGGTACGACAGTTAACAACCTGAAAGTTTGGAATAACTTAAGCTCTGACATGATCTATGCTGGATCTGCACTTTCAGTAAAAGGTCAGGCAACAGCAACAAACACAGTGACTGAGAATGCGCAAACAAGCGCACCTCAAACTGAAACAAAACAAGAGGCTGTGCAAAAAGAGCAACCAAAACAAGAAGCTGTTCAACAACAACCAAAACAAGAAACAAAGGCTGCAGCAGAAACTTCTGTTAAAACAGAAGAAAAGGCTGTTGAATCTAATACAAATCAACAAGAAGCGGCAAAAGAACTAACTGTTACTGCTACTGCTTACTCTGCTAACGACGGCGGCATTTCCGGCGTTACAGCAACAGGCATCGACTTAAACAAGAACCCGAATGCTAAAGTTATTGCGGTTGATCCAAACGTGATTCCGCTAGGTTCTAAAGTCTATGTTGAAGGTTATGGAGAAGCAACAGCAGCAGACACTGGCGGCGCAATAAAAGGAAATAAAATTGACGTATTTGTACCAAACAAAAGTGATGCACATAATTGGGGCGTCAGAACAGTAAGTGTAAAAGTGTTAAATTAATAGAATAGATGAAGATAAAGGACATGTAGCTCTAAGCTCGTGTCCTTTTTTTGTTTTTTAGAGACGTAAAACATAATACGCTGATAAAAGAAAAATTGTGCTCCTTCTGATTTCGATGAATAGAAGGTAAACGCTCCTGTCATCTACTGTCTTTGCAGAAGGTGTGCTGGCTTTTACTTTGATTAATGGACAAAGCTACGCGGGCTCTATGACAGCATGTCTTGGGAAGCAAGTGCGCCGCCCGCGTTACTTAAAAACAGGAGTAATGGCGATACCTGTTTTTTTGGAGCAGCGATCATAGGTTATGCTGTTTCATTCCAGCAACAGTGCTGTATTCAAGGCTCTTGTCTTCCGCATTACGGAGACGTTTGGCATCAGCACGTTCATGGCGGTTTAGCTGATTTCCTTCATTTTTGCGTAACGACTGCTACATTTTTTTGGCGGGCTGATAGCAGCTGCTTTTAGCAGATGTGATATACGGAATTGGTTTAATTTCCGGCGATTTTTTTATTGTGGTTCTAGGTGTTCTTGCAGTCGAAGAATGGCAGCTTTGGGAGCGGAATTGCAAGACTGACTGCATTACATAATTGAAAAACTCAATCAATCGATATTCGTAATTCGGCAGATGTATCCCGGCCGACGATTTGAACAGGTTTATTAGTGAATCACCTGTATTATGAACCATGCAATTTGTTCAGCGTGCGTTAGGCGCTAAACATTCAGATGAAGGCCAGAAGGGGGCTTTTAAACTGATCGGAGTGTATTATATAGTAGTTCCGGGAGTGACTGCCTTTTCATTTGTATGGCTTCGGAATAGAAATGCTGACAGTGTATACCCTCGATTGATCATCGACTTATCGCCAGCGTCACTTACTGGTGTTTTTGCCGCTATTTTATTCAGGGCGATTTTAAGCTATTTCAGTGGGGCTTTAAACAGTATAGTTACCTTGTTTACATTAAATATATACAAGCCAATGTTCAAGCTAGATGATGGTAAAGGTGAAATTGTCAAATCAGGGCGCATTTTTGTTGCAGTCCTCGGGATTGTATCTATGTCATAGCACCAGACGCCTTGGTTTATCAAAGAAAACACCAGACTATGAAGAAGTGAAGAGGCAAGAAACTAATTAGAGGAGTAGATCATGTGTTTACTCCTCTTTTCTTCTGTCTATGAAAGATTCGTGTGATATGCCTTCCAGTATACAATCTTCAAGAGGTAGGTGATCAGGTTCTTTAATGTCCCCGTGGCTTCTTTACGAAAAAAGTACCGGCATTTGCTGCGGTTTATCAAAAGTCTATTTACTCATATTCATTTTCTGTATATCCTGGCCGTTCTCTTTCTCTTTCTTTTTCAGTTGCAGTTGTGCTTCTTGTAGGAAAGCTGCGTCCGCGCAAAATGAATACAAGCCTGATTATGACCCGCAGGTTGATATTACACCATGGAAGCACGTCAAGCTGGCGTCATGTGTTATTTTCATTCTTGGAGCGGCAACATATCTCCTGTTTCAGCGTGGGGAGTAGCAGATGAACAAAAGAGGATCTTGGACATATGCCAAGATCCTCTTTTACTTAAACCAGCCTTTTTCCTTTGAGCGCGTAATGGCTTCTATACGGTTTTTCACTTCAAGCTTTTCTAGAATCATAGAGATATAATTTCGCACCGTTCCGCTTTTAATGCTGAGTTCTTGGGCGATTTCTTTTGTGTTTTTTCCGTCAGCCACAAGTTCGAGCACTTCTTTTTCTCTATCTGTGAGAGGGTTGGCCTCGCTATACATATCCTCCATCAGCTCAGGTGCGTAGATACGCTTTCCGTTCATGACGCTTCGGATGGCGCTCGCGAGCTCTTCGCTGGGACTGTCCTTCAACAAATAGCCTTTAACGCCGGCTTTAATGGCTCTCTGAAAGTAGCCGGGGCGGGCAAAAGTGGTTAAGATAATAATTTTGCAGCCTGTATCCTTTAACTCCTCAGCAGCTTCAAGGCCTGTCTTTCCGGGCATTTCAATGTCCATAATGCATACATCGGGCTGATGTTTTTTTGCAAATTCGACAGCATCCTGTCCGGTTGTTCCTTTGCCGACAACTTTCATATCGTCTTCTAAGTTCAATAGTGATCCTAAAGCGCCCAGCAGCATCTGCTGATCTTCCGCAATAAATATACTAATCATGTAAGCCATCCTTTTTGTTTATTTTGAGTTATTAGGAATCGTCATGGTAAGCTTGGTTCCGTTTTTGGTGTCGATGTGAAGGCTCCCGTTTGCAAATTCAAGACGCTCTCTCATACCGAGTAAGCCATGTCCTTTTGAAAAGCACGTGTCTCTTCCTTGAAATGTTCCATCGTCAGACACTGTAATAACAACTTCCTTCCAGAGCTCCTGAATATCAACTCGGCATGTTTTAGCCTGACTGTGTTTCACAACATTTGTGACAGCTTCCTTTAAGCACATGCTCAAAATATTTTCATTAAGCAATGAGATATTTTCGGGCAATTTCTCAACTTCGTAGATAAATGTAATGTCAGCAGCTTCGAGAATTTGTTTGATATTTATGATTTCATCCTTGAGCCGGATGCCTTTCATAGAGGATACGATTTTTCTTACTTCATTTAAAGAAGTTCTCGCTGTTTGCTGAACGCTTTTCAGCTCACGCGCTGCTTGTTCGGGATCTTTGTATATTAATTTTCTCGCCAAATCGCTTTTTAAACCGATAAGAGAAAGCTTTTGACCAAGCGTATCGTGGAGATCGCGGGCAATCCGCTGCCTTTCTTCTAATTTTACCAAATCGGCAATCCGTTCATTTGCAAATTCAAGTTTTTCTTCCAGCCGTTCGCGCTCCTTGCGGCTTCTGACACTGAACGGCAATAAAATTGCACTGATGAGGGTAATGACTACAAAAGGAATTTGTGTCAGAAAGAATTCTTTTTTTAACACAAGACTGAAATTCGCTGCGACAGCTGCGCTTATTAAATGTACGTAATATAAAATGTGGAAAGGGACGCGTTCTTTTATGTTTCCAATAAAATACGCAATAAAAAAAGCAAAATAAATATAACTGAACAGCGTAATGGAGGCGGTTGAAATGCCGATTAGCAGAAACGCCCACAAATAAATGGCCCAGCCTTTTGAGACAAAAGCAAATCGATAAACCGAAAAAAATAAAAGCGTCAAAATAATTCCGACGATAATAACAAATGTAGAAGATGATTTAAATATAAAGTAGAAGGGCAGGATGAAAAATATCGTCCATATATAAGGCGTGATCCCGCTTAGTTTTTGAAATGTAAAATGCTTTTTGATCATGATATAACCTCATTTTCAGCTTTTCATCTTAAATGTAACTTTACCATTGTAAAAGCCAGATTGCACCACCGAACAATAAAAAGGAAGTCTTCTTGTTGTATAAGAAGACCTCCTAATTGTCAGGCGTTCTCCCGCAGCTTCTGTTTTTCTGTTGAATCAGGCGGAAGGCGGAAAGATATTTGTTTGATATCCCGAAATGACACAAATTGTTTTTTGTCTTCATCCCAAAGACGGAATGCGAGTGATTGCAGGCTTGTTTTTAAGGTGATTGTCGGTACGTTTTTTAATGGTTCGTGATGTTCATGAGCAACTTCAAGCTTATAGTTCGGCACCTTTGGGCTCAAATGGTGAACGTGGTGGTAACCGATATTGCCTGTCAGCCATTGAAGCAGTTTCGGGAGTTTATAAAATGAACTGCCTTCCACAGCGGCCTGAACGTAGCTCCAGTTTTCATCTGCTTCAAAATAAGAGTCTTCAAATGTATGCTGTACATAAAACAGCCACACGCCGATTGAACCTGAGATCAGAAAGATAGGGCCTTGCACGAGCAAAAACGATTGCCAGCCAAAGATGAGACAGCAAACAGCAGCCAATGACACAATTGCCAGGTTTGTAAGGTACGTGTTCATACGCTCCTTACGTCTTGCACCTTTTTTGTTAAAACGGTTGGTGATCAGAAAAACATAAATTGGTCCGAGAATAAACATGATAAACGGATTTCTATAAAGTCTGTATGCAAGTTTTGTGCGTCTAGGTGCGGCTTTATATTCGTTTACCGTTAACAGCCAAATGTCGCCTGTTCCGCGTTTATCCAGATTGCTGCTGGTCGCGTGATGAATCGAATGGCTGTGCTGCCATTGAAGGTAAGGGAATAAAGTCAGAACACCTGTCAGAAAACCGAGAATATGGTTATAGCGCTTTTGTTTGAAAAATGATTGATGGCAGCAGTCATGAAAGATAATGAAAATTCTTGTTAAAAACCCTGAGGCAACCACTGTTAATGCTAAAGTAAGAAGATAGGAGACATTGAGGCTGAAATAAGCAAGAAACCAAAGTCCGAAGAAAGGGATAAACGTGTTTAAAAGCTGAATCAGACTGTTTTTTGTTTCGGGCTGAGCAAAAGCAGCGACTTGCTTTGTCAGCAGTTTTTGTTTGTGTTTAAGGGTTGGTTCAGTCATAGTAAAGGATCCTCTCATTGTGTGTCTCGCTTAAGTATACGCTAATGAGAGGAGTCCTTTGTAGTAGCACACATCATGCATCATATATGACATTTGTCATGTGGACTGAGATGACGTGCAGATGTGAAAACAGCTTGTAAAATGATTTTACAAGCTGTTTAATGTTTGTCGATCCATATTCGTGATGTACCCGAAACAGCTTCAAGCCTGCATGTTCCCCCAATAGGGAACGTGGCAATTGGAGAGGTGTGCCCGGCATTTATGTTTGCGATGACGGGGAGGCCGGATAATTCTTTTTTTGTACCAACTATCGCTTTTACGTGATCTATTGATACGTTTGATGCTTTTTGGAACCTGCCGATCAATATCCCCTTTACATTTGAAAAAGAAGGGAGGTGGATGAGCGATTGTAAATCGCGGTCAAACATGTTTGCGTCCGACATATAATCATCCTCAATCAGTAAAATTGTATTTTCTGTTTCCGGAAAATACTCCGTTCCCTGCAGCAAATTAAGTGTACACAGGTTGCCGCCAATCAATGTGCCTTCAGCATAGCCATCCTGGATCACAATAGGACCGGAATGGGGATAAAAGTGCCTGTTTTCTTGATCTGAAAACCATTGGTCATCACTCCACTCTTGTGATGGCAGGATTTCAAAGGCTTCATCCGAAGCGCAGCAAGCCAGAAAATAATCTTTTATATAGTCCAATCCTTTTTTCATTGCAAACGTAGAAAAGTGGGGGCCTGAATATGTAACGAGACCGGTTTTTTGATAAATGGCATTGGCGAGAGCCGTAATATCGGAATAGCCGCAAAGAATTTTTGGATTCTGTTTGATTTTCTCGTAATCAAGATAACGCAGCAGCTGATTGCTGTTGAATCCGCCGAGTGTTGTTAAAATAGCTTTGACTTCGGGATCAAAAAAGGCGCTATGCAGATCACTTACTCTTGATTCGATAGAGGATGACTGGAATTCGTTTAACTCCTCTGCGTGTTCAGCAATGGTCACCCGAAAACCCAATCGTTCTAATGTCGTTTTTGCGTGCAACTTTGCTTCATTTGTTAATACGGACATGCTGGTGGCGGGAGACACGATTCGAATTTCGTCTCCCGGTTTCAGTTTGGGTGCAAACACTTCAGGTCCTCCTAAACAGTTTTACACCATTACAGCATATCTCGGCATATTCTTCCAGACTTTTTTAGAAATCCGTCCATTTAATGCTTCCTGATTGTGTATCGTAGTCAATGGATACTTCAAATTGATGCTTTTCATAAAAATGAATGAGTCTGTCCACATGATTCCAATCCCGTTTGGCTATGTCGCCGGTAACTTTCGGGATATTGCAGTCTCTGGCAATATCTTTTAAATATTTCATACAAATAGAACCGAAGCCGTAATTCGGAGGCCCTTTAATATCCCCAATATGAATGGCATCGTCCTGATAGGATGCTACAAGTGAAAAGCAGCTTTTCCCTCTATAAGCTGTTTCACAATCTGTGAGCATAATTTTGCATGTTTGGCCATCATCAATCGAGGAAACAATCATCCAATCTTCATCTTTCGATTGATCAATACCAAGCACTCTGGCATCTTTCGATAGATCCTTTATATTTTCCTGCATGCGATAAATTTGAAATTCTAAATGATTCAGCTCTTCTTCAAGCTCTTGGCGGTTTTTTTCCTTAGTGGTAATCAAAATCAAACCCCTTTCAAAAAATAGTTAGAAACACAGTAACCAATTGTAGTAGATAGATAAGGCGTTTGTAAATGATAAATCCATAATTGCTAGAATTTAGTGCAAGGAAGGTTTGATTGGTTTTAAGAGAGGAAAAAGAAAAGTAACCCGTTGCAAAAGGAGGAATATGAATGCCGATTGATTCATTGATTAAGAAATTGCGTTATGTCCAATTGGAATCCCCGGACAAAATTCTCTCATTATATCTCAACACAGATATGAGGGATCCAGAGCAGCAAGGGGGAGAATGGAAAATTGCCCTTAAGTCAGGGTTCGGCAGATTGAAAGAATATCTGGCAGCAAGTGACCCTGAGGAAGAAAAGTGTCTGAATGCAATCACGGACAAAATCTATCAGCACCTTAACGGAATAGGAAAAAACATGCCGCGCAGCCTCGTGTTTTTTGTTTCGAATAGCGGTATATGGGAAGCGATCAAGCTTCAAATTCCTGTTGAAACAAAATTTTACTGGGAAGAGACAGCTGTACTTGATCAGCTGGAGAATTTGCGCAAAACGTATCCAAGCACGGCTTTTATTTTAACGCAGCAAAATGAAGTGAAAATTATAGAAACCGTTTTAGGCAAAATTGAAGCGGTGGAACATTATGAATATGACGTAATCAATGAATCATGGGAGAGCAGCCAGTCTTCTAAAACCACATCGGCTTCATTAGAAGAGGAACAGCTGAAGAATCATGTAACGGAGAATCAAACGAGACTGTACAAGCGGCTGGCGGCCAACCTCGACCAAAAGGCCGCGGCAAAAAAATGGGAGCGGATGATCATTGCCGGTGATAAAGAAACGGCTGACATCCTCGATCAGCATATGAACAAACCCGTTCATTCGAAAATCCAAAAGAATTTGCTGAATGAAAATGAACATAAGGTTGTTGACCATTTAATGCAAGAGGCATAAACCAAAAGGCTGGTGCTATTAAAGCGCCGGCCTTCTGAAGTGTGTCTAATTTCTGACGAAGCCATCGAAAACGTTGACATCTCCGTTGAATTTGCATACGATTTGGATAGCCAGTACAAATTAGGAGAGGTCACCAAATGAATCAAACAGAAAATAAACCGAAAAATTATACTGGAATTGTCCTAACACTGACAGTTCTGATTAACGGTTTAATCGCAGTGCTGTTTTTTATGCCCAAATTAGATCAGTTCAGCCATGCGAATATTCACATTTTGCCAATGCTGAATGCGATATTCAACAGCTTTACGTTTATCTTCTTGTTGGCGGCACTGATTATGATTAAACAAAAAAACATTAAGGCGCATAAACGCTTTATCTTAGCTGCTTTTACGACAACATTATTGTTTTTGATTTGCTATGTCACATACCATTCGATTGCGGAGAATACGCTGTATGGCGGAGAAGGTATTATGCGTCCGATTTACTTCTTTATTTTAATTACGCATATCTGCCTTTCTGCAATCATCGTGCCGCTTGCGCTGTTTACGCTGATCAGAGGCTTCAGCATGCAGGTTGAGCGCCATAAAAAAATTGCCAGATGGACAATGCCGCTTTGGCTGTATGTCAGCCTTACAGGCGTTATTGTATACTTGATGATATCACCGTATTATTAAAAGCCATACTTTGTATGGCTTTTTTGAGGTTTGTAAACATAACAAAAGCCCAAATATCGTTTTGGGCTTTGTCAGTAAATTGACAGGCTCCTTTAATGAGCCGTTGATTCCATGGTTTCAAGTGTTGCAACTTGTAAAGATTTTTCAACAGTTTTCGTTTTTTCTTTTACTTTTTCCGCGTACGTGTAATCACCGTAGCAATACGGATAACGGAAATTGTTTTCATTTCCTCCGCAAGTATAAAGCCCGGGATTTTTTTCGACTTGCTGCTCGGAGTATTGTTTTGCCAATTCCTCAGTATGCGTTCCTCCATGTTCAGCTACAAAATCAATATAACCTGCCCCCATGTTGTAGCTTTGAATAATCGTATCCAAATCCACACCTTTTTCTTTACCGGTTTTGTACATGAGGGTAAATTGCTTGATGCCTTGTTTAATACTGAGTTGAGGGTCTGTTATCTCATTACGCTTTAACCCTAGAGATTCAGAGGACTGCATCGGATCATTGCCTTTTCCTTTTGACTCCTGATACATCATGCCGAGTATCAGCGATGTGTAATTGGAGAGTCCCCGATTTTCAAGCTCGTCCTCAACCAGCGGTTTATAATCAGTTAAACGTTCGAGGACAATTGTTTTCGTGTCAATCGGAAGTTTTTTGATTAAATCGCGGTTGAACAAAAGCAGGACCAATAAAAAAGAGGCCATGACAAAGACAGAAATCATCATAAAACCCGCAGCAGCGAAACAGCCTTTTCTCTTTTTCTTCACTGTGTTTCACCCTCAATGTTTGCAGCAGTATGACTTTTTCATTATGACATAGAACGTATACCAGACCAAGTGAAAACCTGATTTGAAACATAAATTTAAACTATGAGATTAAATTGGAACAAGAAGAGACAGGTTTGCATGAAAGGTCATTTGTTATAAGATAAAACTATGAAATAAGAAAGGTGAGACACATGACTGAATTTCGAGAAACGGACCGTGCGAATGAAACGGTGACCGATTTGGACGAAGAAACTTTATTTCTAGTCGCACAAACCTTCAAAGCGCTTTCTGATCCTACGAGAATCAGAATTCTCCATTTGCTTTCTCAGGGTGAACATGCTGTGAACGGAATCGCGGAGAAACTGAATTTACTGCAATCAACAGTATCCCATCAGCTCAGGTTTTTAAAAAATCTCCGGCTTGTGAAATCGCGCAGAGAAGGAACATCAATCTACTATTCTCCCGAGGATGAGCATGTTTTAGATGTGCTTCAGCAAATGATCCATCATACAAGACACGATTAAAAAAGACATCCTTGCTGCCGCATGTCGCGATTAAGCAAGGATGTCTTTTTCTTTACTGTGCCCATTTTGTTCCAGTCCGTTTCTGCTGATTTTGATTACAATAGAGGAAAAACCGATATAATAGACGGCGATCAGAAAACAGACGCCAATCGTGAAAGGATCAGTACCGATAGACTGGCTGTAAGATCCCAGGCTGTGTAAATCAGGCGCGGCAAGGTACAGCTCTGTTACACGATAAAGAAATCTCGATAGAAATAGGGTTAGCAGAATAAGCTCTACCCAAATATGAGTCCGAAAATAAATTTTTCCTCTGCGTTTTTCAAAGGAGAGATTTTTCCTGGCGAAAAAAACCAGCAGACATCCGCCGAGAATGCCGATAATGAAATATCCGTATAAAAAAGGATGAATGAGACTGAAGATGGTGAGACCGAATGCAAACATTGAAAAAAGAATCATACGAGTAAAAAGCCAGCGAGGCTTCAGCGGCTGATATCCGATGGATCGCTTGATTTTTTTATACAGAAAAAAGACGATAATCACGACAGGATAAACGCTTTGAAGTGTAAGATGCATGATGTGATATCCCCTCCGTTGAGAAGTGTATGCTTATCCGTTTTGAAATAGTAGTCTAAATAAACAATGCCCATAAAAAAAGAAGGGGAGGCCCCTGTTTTCATAACATATGCACGATGCCTTTAGGCTGCATAATAGATATGCCCAAGCCTCATAAAATGGTATGATAATATTGGAAAATAAAAGCAGGAGACAAGGTGCGAAAAATGAAACTGGAACGTATGTTAGCGATGGTGATGTTATTAATCAGCAAAAAACAAGTGCAGGCTGCTGAGCTAGCTGATTTGTTTGAAGTATCAGTCAGAACGGTTTACCGAGATATTGATACGATCAGCAGAGCGGGCATTCCGATTGTAACCTCACAAGGCGCCGGGGGCGGGATCAGTGTGATGGAAACGTATCGGCTTGAAAGAGAGTGGCTGAAAGAAGAGGAGCTATTTGCTATTGCTTCCGCTTTGCAGAGCGTCTCATCGATGTATGAACCCGCTTCTCACAGCGCGGCTTATCAAAAAATAAAACATCTCATACCTGACCAGGCCGCAGAGGCATTTAAGCGAGAAACGGAAAAATGGTTTATTGACATGACGGCATGGGGACAAACAGAGGACCAAAAGGCGCTTCGAGAAAACATCAGTGATGCAATCGATCGGTCGTCAACCATATCATTTACATATACAAATGCAAACGGGGAAACACTTCTCCGTGAAACAGAGCCTTACACGTTGGTGTGCAAGACAGGCCGCTGGTATTTATACGCCTACTGTCTGGTTAGAAACGATTTCCGTTTTTTTAAATTAAGCCGGATGAAAGATCTGACTGTTTTACATCAATCATTTAAGAGAAAAGACATACAGCTGGAGACTCTGCCTTGGGATGCGAATTGGTATCGAAAGGATCGTTTAACTGAACTGGTCATTCTTGTCCAGCCCGGTGCGCATCAGCGTATAAGTGAATGGTTTGGAAATGATGTCCTTCAATTGGATGAAAATAAAGCCTGCCGAGCGGTGATATCTCTGCCTGAGGATCAATGGCTGATCGGTTTCTTGCTGCAATTTGGCAAGGATATTGAGGTCCTGGAACCCCTTCATATCCGGGAAAAGGTAAAAGATACGATTTTTCATATGCAAAAAATATATGAAACCTGACACAATGCTGTCAGGTTTCTTCTTTTATAATCTAGGTAAAAAGGAGGTATCATATGAGCTATTCACATATGACACATTTAGAACAAAAGCGCTTTTCAGGGCTGTCACAGAGAACAAGCAATGCATTGGAAATGACGGAAAAAAGACAAATCCCGCTCTTATGGAATCGATTTTGGCAGCAGGATACGAGCATGTTACTCCCGCCTAATAAAAAGGATCAGAGCATTATCGCTTTATACTCTCATTACGAACAGCAGGAGAATGGGTTTTACACATTTTCTGTCGGCGCTTTTACCGAGCATAGCGACATGCTTCCGGAACCTTATGAGGATATATATTTACCGGCTTCCGCTTATGCTGTTTTCACTTCAAGAATCGGTCCTATTGAAGACATTGTACTCGACACATGGAAGGAAATCTGGTCTTGGGATAAGCGCCATTTGCGTACGTTTTCAGGAGACTTTGAGCAGTATGATCAAAGTGCGCTTTCACCGCAGCGGGCGCAGGTTAAAATATTTGTCGCCATAAACTTGGTATAACACTCTTGAAAAACTAATGGTATTAGTTAATAATAAAACTAACACCATTAGTTTTTTATTCAGGAGGAGTTATCATATGAGAATGATTCAGAATCAAACTGTGCGGCAGCTGACGTTTTATCCGACATTATTTCCGGTCAATTGTTATCTTGTAGAGGAAGAAAATGAAGTAACCTTAGTTGATACTGGTCTTCCGAACAGCTATAAAGGGATTATCCAAGCAGTGAATCAGCTGGGAAAACCGTTACAACACATTTTACTGACTCATGCGCACGGTGATCATGTCGGTTCGCTGGATGCACTGTCCCAAGCCTTTCCTCATGCATAGGTTGTCATATCCGAGCGTGATTCATTTTTGTTAAAAGGTGATGTTTCTTTGCGGAAAGAGGAACCGCAGACGCCTATAAAAGGAGGAATTCCAAAAAATATCAAAACAAAGCCTGACGTTTTGCTGGCGGGGGGCGAAACAATTGGTTCTCTCCTTGCGATTTCAACCCCAGGTCATACCCCGGGAAGCATGTCGTTTCTGGACACAAGAAACGGAATTGTAATAGCTGGGGATGCATTTCAACTACGCGGGGGAATAGCTGTCTCCGGCCAGATGAGATGGACATTTCCTTTTCCTGCCTTCGCCACTTGGAATAAGGAGGCTGCTGTAAGAAGCGCGGAATGGCTTGTTGACAAGGCGCCGAGCTGTCTCGCGGTCGGACATGGGAATTTCCTTGCTTCACCAGAACAATTGATGAAATTAGCAATTCAAAAAGCAAAGAAGGGGGTCTGACCATGTCACCGAGAGCAGGATTACATCAAAAGATGATTATAGAGGCGGCGGCAGAGATTGCTGATCAGGAAGGAATAAACGGCGTGACACTAGCCGCACTCTCTAAAAAAATGAATGTACGGCCCCCGTCTCTGTATAATCACATAAGCGGGCTGCAGGGAATCAGAACAGAGCTTGCCGTTAGCGGTTTGACAAGGCTTTTTGATCAGATGGCTGATTCCGTCAAAGAACAGAAGGGGGAGTCCGCCTTGCTATCTTTAGGCGATGCATATGTTGGGTTTGCAGTTGAAAATCCGGGTTATTATGAAGCGACTTTGCTTAAAATTCAAGATGAAAGAGCTGAAAGCCTGTCAAACCAGATTGTCCGGCTTGTCACGAAACTGCTAATTGACAGCGGTTATGCAAACGAACAGACTGTAATCCATGCAACAAGAGGGCTACGAAGCTTACTGCACGGATTCGCAACTTTAATCGGAAAAGAAGCGTTTGAATTAAAGGAAGATATTTCAGACAGCTTAGCATTTTCAATTCGATTATTTCTATCGGGTCTGTCAACAAACAATAAAAGTATTATGTAAACTAAATAATATATGTCTTATATTTCTGAATATTGTATAATATATCATGCAGTATATATAAGGGAGAGGCAAGAGGCGATGCATGATTTTTACAAAATTGAGCAATTAGCGGCAGCATCATGGCCGTCTTATATTCAAAAAAGAATGGGGAAATGGCTTCTTAGAGCGAATTTTGGCGTAACCAAACGGGCGAACAGCGTATGGACATCGGCGGACATGCCAGAAGGAGATTACCAAAAAGAGATCGAGCATTTCTATAAAAGTTTAGGCCTGCCCGTTTGTGTTCAAATCAGTGACGCATCTCCGGAAGGACTGGATGATGCGCTGGCAGACAGCGGATATGAAAAGATTGATGAATGTTTTCGAATGACAGCAACATGCTGCGATATTTTAGATCGTACTTTTGACAACAGCCGATTTACATATAAGTGGGAGCAGGAGTCATCGTCTTCATGGATTGATGATTTTATCCGATTGGAAGAATTTTCAGCCGAACGGCATTGCGGCTATGCAAGCATTTTCAAACGAATGCAGCCGTGTAAAACCTTTTTCACTATGTATGACCAAGGCAGCCTGACAGCAGTGGGCACGGCTTCCGTTATCGATGGCTATGGCGGACTCAGCAACGTTGTAGTAGCAAAGGAACATAGAGGGAAAGGGGCAGGGACCCAAGTCATCAGGGCTCTGACTGAATGGTCAATGAACAATGGAGCCAAGTATATGTACTTGCAAGTGATGAAAGAAAACTCAGCCGCCGTTTCTTTGTATGAAAAAATCGGGTTCTTGCCTATATCGGAACACCATTACCGGATCAAAAAGGAGGATGGCTGATGAATTCGCTTCAAGAGATTATCTGTGAAAAACGGACATATACACGCCTTTATTCCTCACATAAGCACGCATACAGCCAATTTCTTTTTCCCCTTGAAGGGAATATCGATCTTGAAACAGAGGATCGGCAGGTCAAATTAAAGCCGGATCAATTTTTATATATTCCGCCAGAGTGCGAGCATCGGTTCCGCTCTATTGGCAGAAATGAATGTCTTGTGCTGGATGTGCCGCTTCAGGCGATGAAAATTGAGGAGCATCATGCAGCCGCAGGGATTGAAGCTGCAATCGATCCTTTTTGGTCTTCGATCAGGCACTTATTAATAGAGGAAGCAAACACACGCTCAGCGCACACGCTCCATTTGCTTGTTCAATACATAAAAGAAAAACTGCAAACCCATACTCATGCGTCAATCGCATACATCCATAGTCATTTGTCTGAGCCGCTGACAATACAAAAGCTGGCGAAAATTGAACATTATCACCCAGCTTACTATTCAAGCTGGTTTAAGAAACAGACCGGTAAGTCCCCTAAAGCCTATATAGCTGACCTCCGTCTTGAGGAAGCGAAACGGATGCTGATTGAGAAAAATGTTGCGCTGACTGTCGTGAGTCAAGCGCTCGGCTTTCAAAACCTTTCTTCTTTTACAAGATGGTTTGCAAAAAGTACAGGTGTATCACCCCGAATATACCGGAACACCTTTCATTCGGATAAAAAAATATGAGCTTTTGGTTAAACATTTAGCAGGTGTCTCTTTTAAAATAGTAAGAAAAAGGAGATATAATGATGGCTGTAATTGAAGATTTTGAAAAACTGGATATCAGAACTGGCACCATTATTAAAGCGGAAGAGTTCCCTGAAGCAAGAGTCCCGGCGATTAAATTGTTCATTGATTTTGGAGAAGATATCGGCATTAAACAATCAAGCGCGCAAATCACAAAGCGCTATTGCCCAGAAGAACTGACCAGCACACAAATTATCGCTGTCGTGAACTTCCCGCCGCGCCGAATCGCAGGTTTTAAATCCGAAGTCTTAGTCCTCGGCGGCATTCCCGGCCAAGGCGATGTCGTCCTGCTTCAGCCTGAACAGCCATTACCAAACGGAACAAAAATCGGATAACACAAAAAAGACGTTTGCCTAAGAGGCAAACGTCTTTGCGTATTGAGGCGATGCACCACACGCCACATTCGTGTGTGCCGCAAAGGGCATGTACATCGGCTTACACAATTCAGCTCATCGCTATATGAATATAGCATGGCGGGTGAGGAAATGCAAGGAGTACTTTGTTATTGTAATTGAAAACGTAATAAAACTTGTCTTATTTTGTATGATGTTGTCGAAAGTAAGCGAAAACACAAAATTCAATCGTAATATTGTTAAATTGTATGACGATATTAAGCTGGTGTTTTATTGTCCAAACTCAGAAAATTGACTTAACTGTGACCCGTACTGTGACCTGATTATGACCTGAAACACCGTTTTGTGGATGTGAATAAATGCTGTTAAATCAATAAAAACATACTAAATAATAAGGTGAATACAGGGGAGTAATGTGACCTGGATTTTTAATTCAGGTCTTTTTTATGCACAAAAAAATGCCTATTATCTCTAGATAGGCATTAAATATTATTATCAATATCTTCATTTATTTTTTTGGCTAAGTTTCTGAACCTTCTTTTTAACATTTGAAACAGCTCTTTTTTGAATTTCATCAAAGTTCTCCTGAATATAGTCCATGATACTTCTTATTAGAACTTCACTTTCATAATTGAATATCTCATTTATTTCTGACTGTTCTTCATCTGTCAGGTGATGGTACTGAAGTTGTTTAGCATTTACTTCAGCAGCTACATCAATCCTCACTTTAGTTGTTCTGGTTGTACAATTTCATATTCACCTTCTGCATACTCTTGCTCCGCATAATGGCCTCCCCATTGACAGAGCTCCTGCAAGATAGGTTTAAGAGATTCTCCAAGTTCAGTGGATGAATATTCAACCTTCGGGGGTACTTGATTATACATCTTTCTGCTCACAAGTCCACTGGCTTCAAGCTCTCTAAGTGTTTGAATCAGCATTTTCTGAGTTATATTTGGGATAATGCGCTTTAATTCACTCGTTCTCTTTGGTCCATTCATTAAAAAGTATAATACAAGACCTTTCCATTTTCCGCCAATAACTTCCTTTGTCACTTCAAACCCACAACTAAATTTTTTCATGTCTAAAGCTCTCCATTCCACATTTATTACTTTTTGGTTACTATATCACAAAAAAGTGGGTACTTCCGATAATGTGCTTACTGAAGGATACTATATCTTGTAAGTTGTTCTTCAAGTACTTAAAGGTACTAGACATAAAATAAAATTAATTCTAAAGGAGTGTTAAGTATGGGTAAATTTGAAGGTAAAATAGCGCTTGTAACGGGTGGAACAAGTGGGATTGGTCTTGCTACAGCACAAAAGTTTGTAAACGAAGGTGCATATGTTTATATCACAGGACGTAGACAAAACGAACTTGATAAAGCTGTTAACCAAATTGGCAAGAACGTAACCGGTGTTCAAGGTGATATTTCTAAGCTTGAAGACTTAGACAAACTATATGACATTATAAAGCAGGAAAAAGGTAAGTTGGACATTCTTTTTGCTAATGCAGGCACCGGCAACTTCCTTCCATTAGGTGAAATTACTGAAGAGCAGGTTGATAGAACGTTCGACATTAACGTTAAAGGAACCATCTTTACTGTTCAAAAAGCGTTATCACTATTCCCGGACAAAGTAGGTTCTATTATTGTAACGGGCTCTACTGCTGGATCAATTGGCAACCCAGCGTTTAGTGTATATGGAGCATCTAAAGCAGCATTAAGAGCACTAGTTCGCAACTGGATTCTTGACCTAAAAGGTACTGAAATCCGTGTAAATGTGGTTAGTCCAGGAGTTATTCTTACACCTGCATACGATGAGCTTTTTGGTGATGCACTTGAAGGAGCAATGGAAAATACCAGAAATACTGTTCCAGTTGGAAAAGTTGGGACACCTGAAGAAGTAGCAAACGCTGTATCTTTCCTTGCTTCAGACGAAAGCAGTTACTTGACGGGTGTTGAATTGTTCGTAGATGGCGGGCTAGCACAGGTATAATTTCACTGCGCAGAGAAGGGGTACTTTGGATACTTCTATAATTCACAGGAGGGCTATAAATGACTAATCAATTAGAAGAAAAGGTTGAACTTCTTGAACAAGAAATTGAAGAGCTTAAATGGCAAATCTTAAAGCTTAGTAATGCAAAACTGAATGATCCAAGATACCCTTATTCCAATTGGTTAATTCAACATAATATTTATAGTGAGAAAAGAAGAGAATTGGAATATATCTTATCAGTCTTAAATGATCGTGTTCTAAATAGTCCTCAGCCACCAGAACAGTATCGAAAAGAGGTTGAAGGCATTTCAAGTCAGGAGTTACATAATGAGAAAGTCCCTGACTTTGCAGAAGTGCGTGATATCTTATCTAAAGTTCTTGGAATTAAAGAAAAGAAAGTGATAGCGCTTCTTAATGCTCTAAAAGATGAAGGTAAATTTAAGGATTTAAGCGAGAAACTTTTAGATGAAGTTTATTAAAAACTAGACTCCCTTTAACTGGGGGTCTTTTTTATGCAGTGTGTTAAAATATGGATGGGTATTCTTGTTATCACAAGGGAAGAGAGGGGCGTTAAAGGGTCGGAACATTCTTCCGAACCTAGTGTGCTGCTATCCACTCTATATATTGTGTGACTTCTTATAAGCATGTCATTATAATTGTCTTTAGTACGTTTTCCCTTGTGTTCACTTAAAAAGGTGAGCAGAATGACAAAAGTTAAAAAAGATGAGAAATCAGGAACATATTATTTTGTGTATTCAGGTGGAACACATCCAATAACAAAAAAGAGGATCCAGCGTAAAAGAAAAGGGATTAAGACTTATAAAGAAGCTCAAGAGGTACTTAGACAGGTAATTCTTGAGGTTGAAGAAGAAAAGAACTACTTACCTGAGATACCTGAATCATTTGGAACGTATGCTGAATCCTGGTTAGAATCAAAAAGAGTGAAGCTTAGACCAAGTACATTTAACAACTATAGAGAGAT
The DNA here is from genome assembly GCF_038004745.1 of Bacillus sp. FSL R5-0434. Lineage (NCBI taxonomy): Bacteria > Bacillati > Bacillota > Bacilli > Caryophanales > Bacillaceae > Bacillus > Bacillus sp. FSL R5-0434. Next base: position 2,073,416 of record NZ_JBBORV010000001.1, on the reverse strand, counting down.
ACTTCAATACAATGTTCTTTCTTATTTATCGGTATACAAATTCGATGAGATCACAGAGGATGTATTGCAGCAACACATAAATACACTCCTCTTTGAACGAAAAGTATCTGCTGACACAGTAAGAAGAGCAGTACAGGTAACCAGGAGTATATTCAAAAAGGCATCACGAAGAAGAAAAATTGATATGGCCATCTTTGATGAATTGAACTTACCAAGAGAAAAGAGCATAGTGGAGACTTGGACTCCTGAAGAAATAAAACGTTTCCTGGATACTTCAAAACTTAAACGCCCATCAAGACATTACATTGCTTATGAAATATCCATTAAGACTGGTTTGAGAATGGGTGAGGTACTGGGGTTAGAGTGGAAGAGTATTAATTGGGAAAAACGGTACATCACAATACGCCAAACACTATGCAGAGTAGATGATAAAGGTAACTATGGGTTAGAGCCAGAAGTTAAAAAAGTTAATTCATACAGAAATGTTAATATACCTGAGTCATTATGTGAAAAAGGTTGGTTGAAAGGGACAAGAAAGAAGCAGGAGCAAAATACAATGATCTAGACTTAGTGGTATGTACGAAAATGGGGGATTGGTTGCCGCCTTGTAATTGGAGAAGGGGATTTCACTCAATACGCAAACAGCTAGGATTACCAAAGATTAAACCTCATGCATTAAGACACACACATGCTACTTATCTAATCAGTATTGGTGTGAGTCCAAAAATAGTACAAGAGAGGTTAGGACATTCAGATATTAAGCAAACATTAGGAACATACAGTCACGCTCTTCCATCAATGCAATTAGAAGCAGTGGATAAGATGGATTTATTGTTAAAATCGTGACCTCACCTGTGATCTGAAGGAAATAAAAAAGCGATGAGCTACACTGTGTAAGGCTTTGTAGTACCTCTTTTAACACGCCACATTCGTGTGTGCCGCAAAGGGCATGTACATCGGCTTACACAGTTCAGCTCATCGCTATATGAATATAGCATGACGGATGAGGAAATGCAAGGAGTACTTTGTTATTTTATGTTTGAATTTGCTGTGAAAATATGAAATGAAGAGAAATAGGGGAGATTACTGTACATTGATTAGTCTGTATTGGATGATTTGAAACCGGTAAAAGTCATGTTATGACCTGAGTGTGACCCCAACTGTGACCCGAAGTATACATTTAAGAGTTGTCATAAACGTAGTTAAATCAACGAAAACGTACTAAATATCAAAGCGAATAGAAGGAACCAGTATGACCTAGACTTTTTGATCTGGGTCTTTCTTTATTGCACAAAAAAATGCCTAGGAACTCTCAATAGGCATTAAATGTTAGTATCGATATCTTCATTTTTTTTGGCTTAGTTTCTGAATCTTCTTTTTAACATAAAAGACCTAGGGTACTGCCAACACCCCGGCTCTGTACAAAAAGCTGCCCATCAAAGGGCTTGCCCGATGTGGTTTCTTGGTAGACCTATCCCTTTAGGTTCTGAGGCTCAAGGGAGGTCTATTTTTTATTTATATACGTCAACAGGGCGATTATAAACGACGCGAATGCAAGACATTATCATTAATGCCTGGAATATTGACATAGCATTACCCCCTTTCATTAGGGGATGAGCAAGACTCCCTTGAGTGAGCAAACTTTACAGGAATATATTGTCTATAAAAATTCAATTTAAATATGGAAACAATACAAGAATACAAGTTGGATGTTGCTTTGTTTATTGGTCATTTTTTCTTGTAAATACTTTTCATGTTCTTTCTCTAGAATAAAGTTCCGAGTTTTTTGTGACTAATGGTAGCGGGAAATTAAAAAAGAACCTGGTGAAATAGCCCAGGTTCTTTTTATATTGCACAAAAATAGACACGGTGATATAATCAGACTACGTGTGCTTTCTTTGTAAAAAGTTATAGATATCCATCTTATATTTTTATTATATCATGCTGGAAAGCTCTTTGTCAATTATTATTTTTAAAGGGGAGATGTAGAATGAGTTCTTTGGTTCTTGGTTTTCACGAAATTGAAAAAACACAGCATTTGCTTGTTGGAGGAAAAGGGTTAAATTTAGGGGAATTATCAAAAATTCAAGGTCTGCATGTACCAGAAGGATTTTGTGTCACAACAGTAGGATATCAAAAAGCCGTCGAACAAAACGAAACGTTACAAGTGTTGTTGGATCAATTGGCCATGATAAAAGTTGAGGATCGAGATCAAATTGGTAAAATCAGCAGAAAGATTCGACAAATCATTATGGAAGTAGAAATTCCTTCCGATGTTGTGAAAGCAGTTGCTCACTATCTCTCCCAATTTGGCGAGGAACATGCCTATGCTGTGCGTTCGAGTGCGACTGCTGAAGATTTACCACATGCTTCTTTTGCCGGTCAGCAAGATACCTATTTAAATATTATCGGCAAAGAAGCGATCTTGCTGCATATCAGCAAATGCTGGGCTTCCCTATTTACGGATCGCGCGGTAATCTACCGCATGCAAAATGGATTCGACCATACCCAAGTTTATTTATCCGTTATCATTCAAAGGATGGTTTTCCCACAGACTTCGGGGATTTTATTTACCGCTGATCCAATCACTTCCAACAGAAAGGTGTTATCCATCGATGCCGGTTTTGGACTTGGTGAAGCACTGGTCTCTGGCTTGGTATCTGCCGATTGTTATAAAGTACAGGATGAGCAAATCGTCGATAAGATGATAGCAACCAAAAAATTGGCTATCTATGGACGAAAAGAAGGAGGAACAGAAACACAGCAAATCGATCCTAATCAGCAAAAGACTCAAACACTGACTGATGAACAAATTTTACAACTGGCACGCATCGGGAGACAGATCGAAGCCCACTTTGGTTGCCCGCAAGATATCGAATGGTGTTTGGTTGACGATACTTTTTATATTGTCCAGAGTCGACCAATCACAACTTTATACCCCATCCCTGAAGCGAGTGATCAAGAATATCACGTCTATATCTCTGTTGGTCATCAACAAATGATGACGGATCCCATAAAACCACTGGGATTGTCTTTTTTTCTGTTGACGACTTCTGCACCCATGCATAAAGCTGGTGGAAGGTTATTTGTTGATGTCACACATAATCTGGCATCACCTGACAGCAGAGAATTTTTATTAAATGGCATGGGACAACACGATCCGCTCTTAAAAGACGCACTTATGACCACAATTGAGCGACGAGATTTCATTAAGTCGATACCAAATGATAAAACAGCAACGATTCCCAACCGAAGTAACAATACAGATATGCTGGCACAATTCGAGAACGATCCAACAATCGTTTCTGATTTGATTAAGCGTAGTCAAACATCGATAGAAGAGTTAAAACAAAACATCCAAACGAAATCCGGATCGGATTTGTTTGATTTTATTCTCGAAGATATCCAGCAATTAAAGAAGATCTTATTTGACCCACAAAGTTCGGCTGTGTTTATGGCTGCTATAAATGCTACATCATGGATTAACGAAAAAATGAACGAGTGGTTAGGCGAAAAAAACGCAGCAGATACGCTTTCTCAATCTGTACCTCATAATATTACTTCAGAAATGGGTCTTGCGCTATTGGACGTCGCAGACGTGATACGTCCTTATCCAGAAGTAATTGCTTATTTACAGCATGTAAAAAATGATCACTTTTTGGATGAGCTGGTTGAGTTTGAAAATGGACAGAAAATCCAAGACGCTATTTATGCTTATCTCAACAAATACGGAATGCGATGTGCCGGAGAAATTGATATTACAAGAACTCGATGGAGCGAAAAACCAACTACACTCGTCCCAATGATTCTTAATAATATCAAAAACTTTGAGCCTAATGCCAGCCAACGGAAATTTGAGCAAGGGCGACAGGAGGCTTTGAAGAAAGAACAAGAGTTATTAGATCGATTGAAACAATTACCGGATGGTGAACAAAAAGCCAAAGAAACCAAACGAATGATCGACATAATCCGAAATTTCATCGGTTATCGGGAATATCCAAAATACGGCATGGTTAATCGCTACTTCGTTTATAAGCAGGCTTTACTGAAAGAAGCCGAACAACTCGTAAAAGTGGGCGTTATTCATGAAAAAGAAGATATATACTATCTCACTTTTGAAGAACTTCACGAAGTCGTACGCACAAATAAACTGGATTACCAAATCATAAGCAAACGAAAAGACGAGTATAAATTATATGAAAAACTATCTCCACCACGTGTTATCACGTCTGATGGTGAAATCATTACAGGCGAGTACAAACGAGAAAATCTCCCAGCCGGAGCGATTGTAGGTCTACCTGTTTCCTCCGGAGTTATAGAGGGGCGAGCACGTGTCATCTTAAACATGGAAGATGCTGATCTAGAAGCTGGAGATATATTAGTCACTTCCTTTACTGACCCTAGCTGGACACCTTTGTTTGTATCCATAAAAGGCCTAGTCACCGAAGTTGGTGGACTGATGACCCATGGAGCAGTAATAGCGCGTGAATATGGCTTACCTGCGGTTGTTGGAGTTGAAAATGCTACCAGACTAATCAAAGACGGGCAACGAATTCGTGTGAATGGAACAGAAGGGTACATTGAAATATTGTAATGGCTCATCAATTAAGATCTTGTCATAATGGACGGCCTTAAATGGATAAAAGAATGGTTATACTGTTCATTCTTTTATCTTCTTGAGCAGAGATAAGGACACTTAGTGAATGTTGAATATTTGATGGCTTGCTACACACATTGAGGCCTTAGCTATTCTTCGACAAGATTAGAGAATCGATGAAATATAAAAAAATGAAAAAAATAATACTCTAACAATAAGCAAAGCCGGATCCCCATAGAGTGGGGATCCGGCTTTTTTATGTAATAATTGCTTAGCGTGGGAAATCCGCATTGCAGGAAAGAAGATCCTGAAGACATGGTCAAAGCAATTCAAAGCAGCATGTGGAGAGAATTTGGCCAATGTGCACAGTAGGCATTGGAGATAACATGTTACTCAGTAAGCTTGCGCTTGACCTGGAGAGTAAGAAAACAAAGAGTGGTATTGCACGTTGGAGATATGAAGATGTACCAAATAAACTCTGGAAGGTTCACCCGTTGTCTAAAATGTGGGGAATAGGAGGGAGGATGGAAAGAAATCTGAATCGGATGGGAATATCAACTGTAGGTCAGTTGGCTAAATTTCCTTTAGAGCTGCTTGAAAAGAAGTTTGGAATAATGGGAAACCAGTTGTACTACCTCTCACGGAATTGATTTATCAGAAATAGGTGCTCCGTTGATGCAAGGTCAGATTAGTTTTGGTAAGAGTCAAATTTTAATGAGGGATTACACAAGAAAAGAAGAGATTAAGGCTGTTCTTCTGGAGATTTGTGAGGAAGTCGCAAGAAGGGCACGTGCACATAATAAAGTTGGTCGAACAATTAGCCTAGGAATTGGTTATAGTAAAGATGAGCTTGGCGGTGGTTTTCATCGATCCAAAACAATTGATCTACCCACAAATATCACAATGGACATTTATGAATGTTGCTTGATGCGCTTTTATAAGTTTTACTCGGGTAAAACAGTGAGTAATATCTCAGTCACGCTATCAAATATTGAGGGTGATGTTAATCAGCAGGTTAGTTTATTTGAAGTGGATAATAAAAAGAGAAGAAAGCTTGGATTCGTTATGGATGGAATTAGAAGCAAATACGGATCGAAAGCGATTCTGAGAGCAGTTTCTTATACACCTGCAGGGACAGCACTTCACAGAGCTAGGCTAACAGGTGGACATAAGAGTTAAAACCCTTCTCAATGAGAAGGGCTAAACATTAAACAAAAAACTTGGTTGGTTGAATAGAAGTAATGTTCCTTTTAGCTTCATGGAATTCTTGGTCATTCGAGGATGAAAAGCCACTAAACACTGCTAATCCAACGACAACTGACAAGGTGGCTAATGCAAGTTTAAATTTCATATAAACACTCTCCTCTTTGTATTTGGATTCGGGCATCCACCATGACGTCAAAAAAGGTGGTTGAGTTTTCAAATTGCCCTATCTCCTTACAATAATTAGCCGTGTCGAGTGCTAATTCCTCTAAATCTGGATACATAACATTATCTTTAAGTACAGAAAAAGTTCGGAAAACTGTGCGTTTATCTATAGAGTCGATATATAAAGCCTTTAAGTAATTAAACTCAGCAATTAAGACATCGTCATTTATTGCTTTTGCTTTCTCGATTCCTTTTTTGTAAAGAACCAAGGCTTTTTCAATATCCTTCATTTTAAAGTGAATTTGTGTCAGCGTAAATAACGTGTGAGGGAGGAGATCGCTTTTATCTCTTTCATACAATGAAACTGCTTGTTCAATATATTCAGCAGCTTTGTCATACTCTTTCATCTTATAATAACAGTTTCCCAAATTATATAATGATGCACCAATTAGTTTGTGTTTGTTTATGGCTTTTGAGTCTTTTAGGGCTCTCTGAAGATGGGGAACTGCTTTTTCATGACTTTCCAGATCATCAAAGTTGCCTGCTACAACAAATGCACATTGTATTCGGCGAACAGTATAAGTTTTTTGGTCTTTATAAATGTTAAGGGCTGCTTCAGCATAGTGCATTGATACATGGGTTTGTTTCATGTGATAATACACTTCAGCCATTTTGAAATAAAACTCAGCTCGTTCAATTTCATCTGTTACTAAAGCGAGCTTTTTCTCAGCAATTTTATATGACCTTATTGCATTTATATAATCCTTCTTATCAAATTCATACATTCCTCTAAAGAAATTGCAGTAGTATTCCAGGACACCTTTAAGCTTTGTTTGGCTGCTTTCGATCTTTTCTAATAAGTCTGAAATTTTAGGACGTGCTTCATTCAATGACTTAGGTTCAAGGTAATCCAGCATTAGCTGATGACGAAAACACATTAGAGAATAATACAGCAATAAGTCTTGATCTTCCTTCATATGTTTTATTTCTTCTTCAACCTCTGCTTTTAATATCTCAGCATCTGGAACGGCGAACATCCGTATGTATTTATACCACTCATTGATTTTAACTCCAACCGTGGATGACGGAATTAATTGCTCCATTGAAATCCCTCCCTCTATGTATCCAATAGACTAAATATGTAATATTTTATCACATTTAAGTGTTTAAGGAAGATTAACGTTTTCTTAAAAAGCGAAAAAAATACCCTCCTCGATTAAGAGAAGGGTAGGGGTTTTATCTCGGTGAATCATAATCCATTGCTTGTTCACTATCAGAAATACCTTGAGAGGATATAGAGTGTGAGGCTTCCGCATTAGATTGGATCTATGAATATGTAGACAGTGGCACTGATCTGATACCAGAAACAGAGGTTCATTACATTTATCAAAATACAATGTTTCTAACTAAAGCAGAGGCAAAAGAGAAAGAAAATGATTCAGAAGTAATCGCAGTTCACCAATCCTTATTCAAAGACAGCCTTCCTTTTGGATATTTTTATTAGTATCAATTCTGTATAAAACATGTATTTTATTCTAAACAAAGAGAGATGTGAACAATAGTAAATATCTTAACTAATATATTGAAAAGTGACAGATTGGATGAATATCCATTATTTAAAAAGTTCTGCTCTCTCAAAGAAAAAGGGTTACGTAAGGAATCCTTTAAACCATTATCTTCCTTTATTGATGAGGCAAAGACATGGGATCATAATGCACAACAGAATTTTGCTTGTTGGCTATTTGCTTTATTTGAAACATCAGATGATATTCATCATACACTCGTTCATCCTTTGGAAAAGGAACTTTTAAAGCCTTTACTTGAGGTATGGATGAAGAGTAACCCCGAAGATCCAAGACCACATAGGTGGTATGGCGTGTTTTTAAATGCTGAAAAACGTGTCGATTACTTATACAATGCACTTAGACTTGGTGGCAGCAATGAACAATTATCCTTATTAACGCTAATCGATATTAATTTGAACGCCCTTTGGTATTCATTTCATCATATATCCGAAGATTTGTATCTTGGCGATATTAAAGAAGATACAGCACTTATTACTAAGTCACGGCAGTTAAACAACAAGGTAGAATGTCAACAAACAAGAAATAACAATAACGAAGCACTTAACTATTATCAAGATCTGTTGAATGACTGGGTGTTGTTTACAGAAAAACAATCAAAGGGATTTATTGAATGGTGTGAAAATAAGGGTAGAAATTATCATTGGGTCAAATCCTATTATTACGAAAAATAACAATTGAGTGCAGTTTTGTTTATTGCATGCTTGTTTTGAATTTATATAAAAAAACACCATTTGATTTAGACATTTTAATCGTGAATTGATCATGCTTTTGCGACTGTCAGAAAGCTATACAGATATGAAATGGAGCGGTATCCTAGAGAGCTGTTAGATAAAGTCTGGGAACACCTAAACATCGAGTTTGCAAGAGTTGTTGATACCTCCCAAAATATGATATTAATATCGATCGCTCAGAATGAAAATGGTATACTAAAGTTACAAACATAGGAAGGAATTGCAAGTTTTCTAGGTCTGCATAAAATCGTACTTTTATTGAAAATTTGGGAGGGATAGGTTTGGGCATCTTTGGATTTCTCAAGAGGAATAATATCAAGAAACCACAATTTGAGGTTAACACTATTTCTGAAAACATTACAAGTCAAGTTAATAATGTTCATAGTGATAACAAAGATGAGATAAAGGTAAGCAAAAAAGATCTGCCAAAAAAAGAATATCCAATTTTGATTCAAGAGACGAGTTTTTCAAGGAAGTTTGAAGAAAAAAATGCATTCTTTGAATATATAAATTTTAAAGTTGCAGGGACTTACCATTACCAAAGTGACATTAAAAAGGCTATAAAACTTGAAGCGGATAGTATATTTTTTGAGGAAAAATATGATGGGATGAGTAATAAAGAAATTCTAGAATCTACTTTCGATGAACCGATATTTATACATCATAATTCTATATTCTCAAATTGTGATTTGCGTTTAGAGGAAGACAACGAGTATGATCCTGAAGCTATTGCTGTATATGTGAATAATTTTAAAGTCGGACATGTTCCTCAAAAGAATTTTAAGAGTGGGAAAAAGTACATTCTTGACCTGATAAAGAGCGGTTCACAATTAATCGTCACAGGTAGTTTGTATGGAGGGAAATATAGAGTCAATCGTAATGATATAAAAATTGATACGGGTGAGACGGATTATAAACTCAATTGTGAAATAGTCAATAAAACAGAAAAACATACGGATGTGGATAACACATATTAACCTTAAATAATCTTGAACAGTTAAAATATCGTATTTAAAAGAGTGGGTGAATAATGTTGAAAATGATTACTGTTTGGTATAAGTATTACGATGGTCAAAACGATCCTAAGCTGAACCACATAGAGGACGGTTGGTCAAAGAGCGAATATCCGCATCCAATTAACCCATTGTTTGCAAACCAAGAGGCTTGGAAGAAAGGTGATTGGGAAAGAAAATATGCATATCTGGATGAAAAACTTAGGGTAATAGATATTCCACCTGCTTTTTGGGTTAATTAAAACACTTTAAAATTTAATATTTAAATGTGCGTTTGTTTTGGAGGGGAAAGATTGAGTATTAATAAAAAAAATGTCGCTAAATATAGTCTTACACTAGCGCTCTCATGCATTACATACGGGATTATTATTGGGTTTTATGGTTTTGCTTATTCTAATTTCGAACCTTGGATGCTGATAACAATTTTCATCATACCATTTTATGCATTCATCCCATATACAGTATTTGCTATTCCATTGCAAATATTACTTCGAAAAAAAGTAAAGAAATTCAGTGTGAAGTACTTATTAATTTATATCGTAGTAGCGCTAATCGCATTATTCTTGTTCTCCTTAGCCAGTGATCCAACTTATGTGCTTACTGAGGTTCAATATGTGAACTTTTATTATTTGAGTTTTGTAGCAGCGGCGGTGTACTGGTTCTGGGATTCAGTATTTATAAAGAATCAAGAAAAGATTTAATATTACAACGTTCTAAACAACAAGTATTAAGGCTGTTGAAGAAAAAGCTTATGGCAATTAACTAAAAGAACAGGGGATATGAATGGAAATTTTAATTAGGCAAGAGCTCACTGAAGAATATCATACGTCTGAAGAAATGATTAAAAGAGCTTTTTCAAATGTAGAATATAGCGACAAGAAAGAACACATACTTGTAAATAAAATTAGAAAATCAGATGCATTCATTCCTGAACTTTCATTGGTCGCATTAGATCAAGATAAAGATATCGTAGGTCATATCCTTTTATCTAAAATCAAAATCATAGATGGCGATAACGCAGTCGATTCTTTGGCACTTGCTCCAGTTTCTGTTGCGCCTGAGAACCAGAAAAAAGGAATCGGGAGTGAATTAATTCGTGCTGCGTTAAAAAAAGCAATAGAGCTTGGTTATCGTTCAGTAATTGTTTTAGGACATAAAGATTATTATCCGAAGTTTGGTTTTAAGCCAGCTAGCTTATGGAATATAAAAGCCCCCTTTGAGGTGCCTGATGAAGTATTTATGGCTCTGGAATTAGCAGATCATTCTCTTGAAGATGTGCAAGGTGTCGTTCATTATTCAGAAGCTTTTATGGAGTGAAAGCTAGATGATTGATTAGATTTTGATAAAAAAGAGGTTATCCCTAAAATTTTCATTTTGTGGATAGCCTCTTTTTTTGTGTAAAGAGCTTTAAAATTGAAAAAGAAAGCTGCAAAGGGATATGAATGAAAATAATAAAGACGCGATTATCGAATCATTAAACCGGAAAGTTAAGCGATTAGAGCAAGGATTTACGTGACCAATTAAAGGCGTACACAGAAGTCTACAAGGAGCCTACCCTTTGTTGTTTGTAAGGGGCCCAGATTGTTGTATAAGGATAGTATTTAAAGAGGTTATTATTGTCTTAATATCGAATAAAGATTAAGTGAAATTATTTTTGATGGGAGTTATTTTAATGCATATAACAACAAAAAGGTTATTGATACGTGAATTTGAATTCAAAGATTGGAAAGCTGTATATGAGTATACGTCAGATATTAATGTTATGAAGTATATACCAGAAGGGGTTTTTACTGAAGAAGATGCAAAAGCATTTGTAAATAAAAACAAAGGTGATAACGCAGAAAAATTTCCTGTAATACTAAAAGATGAAGATTTTCTTATCGGCCATATTGTTTTTTATAAGTATTTTGGTGAACATACATATGAGATTGGGTGGGTGTTTAATCCGAATTATCAAAATAGAGGATATGCTTCTGAAGCAGCACAAGCTATCTTGGAATATGGATTTAAAGAAATGAACATACATAGGATTATAGCTACGTGTCAACCTGAGAATATTCCATCATACCGAGTTATGGAGAAGATTGGAATGAGAAGAGAAGGCTTTTTTAAAAAATGTATTCCTAAAGGCAATGAATGGTGGGATGAATATTATTACGCTATTTTAGAGGAAGAGTGGAATTGAACTATATTGAAGGCAGAAACATTGGCGATACAAACAAAATACCATCTCCTATTTAGAACATAAGCGATGATATATAAAATGAAATGGCAGGAGACATTCTTAAATGCAGGGCATTTTATTTGAGACAATTCTAGGAGGATTAAAACTATATATTTACTAATGTGTAAACCAACGCAACGGTGAACAAGAAATATGAAATATAAGAAATTGCTTTATGTTTTTGGAAAGTATATATAAGTGCAAAACCCAAAAAGAAAACAGTCACAAACCAAGAAGTGTATTGAGGAAAGATTGCGACCAGCAACACGATGATCGTTGAAAAAATAAATGAAGAGTGTTGAGAAACTTTTTGATCATTATTCAAAGAAATCACCTGATAAATTTTTACCCATTTTAATGTGTATCAAAACATTATTCAAAAAGGAGATTAGAAAAATGCCAGATATTATTTCTGTTGTTAATCAACATTGATTAAATGAACAAAAGGAAGAGCATGTTTTGAAAAAAAAATCATCGAAACATGCTTTTATATTTTGTAATAGGTTAACTTCGTTATAAATGTTGCTTACATTTGCGGGGGTTCCAAACCGAATTTTGTCCATTCCTCTTTTGCTGGACCATAAATACCTGGAACAGTTAATCCTGCTTGTCTCATAAGAACAGTCATTTGTCCTCGATGGTGATTTTGATGTTGGATCAAAAACATCAAAAGTGAACCATTTGGCAATTGTTGACCAATAAAGTTAATACGTTCTTGAAGTGTATGATCAGTCCATTGGGTTTTTAATGCCTGTACAAACGCATTACTGGCTTGATGATAGCTGTCTGCAATAAACTGAGCTGAAGTAGGAACAGGATAATCTTCAGCAGGGGCATGAAACGTTAAGTCTGTGTTTGAGGTAATAATGCGAATGGCAGCAACAGTATGCCACGCAATACGGCCTAAAGTCCAATTTTGTGAAGTTATTTCTTGTTTAAGTGATTCATCAGTTAGAATATTTAGTAGTTTCTGTGTAGCGTCGGCTTCGAACTCCCAAGTTTTTAAAAAATGGTCTAAGGTTTGAAACACAAAAATCCTCCTTCTGATGTTTTGTTTTCTTTTTATAGTTTAATTATACCTGCCCGTTTAGTTAAAAAGAACAAAACTTTAGACAAGAATTTTCTGAGGAAATGAAGGCATCGCAACATTCTTATAGACGTCACGACTTTATTTCAAAGTCACATGAATTTCAGCTACCACAGAAGATTGAATAAATCCTTTTGTTAGTTATTAGGGGATTAAGAATATACCGCTGGGTTGAATGATACTGCAGATCATATGTGTTAAAGCAGAGATTGAAAAAGAGTTCGCCATCTGTAATTACATTAAAAAGCTATATGAAGAACAAAAGAGCTGGGGAGTATGAAGTTCTTTAAGTGTAACGCCATCAAAAATAAAGAAGGAGTTTACCTGACATATAATGAATTATTATAGTAGGAAAGAGAAAAAATTTACAGCAAAGGGAGGACTGAGTTGGTAATGAAGGGTTTTATCAAAGGCGCTGTTCTAACTGCTGCTCTAAGTGTGGGTGCTACTTTATTTGCAGGTGATGTATCTGCACACGGGTATATAAAAGAACCTGCTAGTAGAGCGTACATGGGATCATTAGAAAAACAAATAATTGGTTGGACAGCAGCTACACAAAAGTATGGTTCTGTAGTTGATAATCCTCAATCGGTAGAAGGACCTAAAGGGTTTCCAGCCGGAGGTCCGCCAGATGGAAAAATTGCATCGGCAAATGGAGGCTTTGGTCAAATTGACTTTGGGTTAGACAGGCAGACTGCAGATCATTGGGTAAAACAAAACATGCATGGAGGTCTAAACACCTTTACTTGGCACTATACTGCTCCTCACGCAACATCAAAGTGGCACTATTATATAACCAAGAAAGATTGGAATCCAAACAAACCATTAACAAGAGATGAGTTTGAATTAATTGGAACAGTAGATCACGATGGTTCAAAGGCAGATACTAATCTTTCTCATAAGATTTATGTACCAACTGATCGCAGTGGTTATCATGTCATTTTAGGGGTGTGGGACGTTGCGGATACCTCTAATGCCTTTTATAACGTAATTGATGTAAACCTAATACAATGATGTTGAACCTCCATCGAACAAATCTTAATCCCAATGAACAAGAATATGAGGCTTAATCAGAAAATTGCCATCAAATCTGGCACAGTGTATACCGCTGAGGTTTTAACAGCTGCCAATAGTTGTGAAGCCATCACCAGCTAGTGAAACGTCTACAGTACAATGAAGGAAACTGTAACGGAACCGGGAGAACACAGAGTGTTTGAGTGTGGAAGTACGAGAATCAGCTATCTATTGCAGATCGGTTAGATGTTCGTGCATCTGCCGATCTTTTTTAAATTTTAATTGAAGTCTACTCAATACATAGAATAGAATGGCATTAAGCTTCTTCACTTCCTTGATACTAACGAAAAGAAAACCATTAAGATAAAACATCTTTTCGGAATATGAGAAAAGAATTAAGCGAAGTGTGATCTGAGGCAAGGTTTGAAGCATCTCTCAAAATTAAATAAAGCGTTGTTGAAGCAATAGCACGGAGACAATGACGTCTTAAAATATTTTTTAATAAAAATACGATTTTAAAGAGAACGGAGATTTACTTTTAATATGAATTTTAAAAAAGCTGCAGTCATCTTTTCATTTGCTTTTCCAATTAGTTCAGCTATATTAATAATTAATTTTTTGACTGGGATTATTTCAATGCCGTGGCAAGGAATGCCGGTATTGTTCCCTTTATTACTCTCACCTATAGGGATAATGCTCGCGTTAGTTTCAATCAAGACAAATAAACGGTGGGCTATATGGGGAATCATTTTAAATTTAATTTTGTTACTATTCCCTTTCTTCTTTTTTATAGGTGGAACTTTGTTATTCGGAGTCTAATTTTTAAAAAGACGTGAAAATCGATGAAGATTTTGAACAATTGGATAACTGGTTAAAAAGGATACATGGTAGGGGGTGCTGATTTGAGCCTCAATCAAAAGACGTTAAACAGTTATGTTTATACTCTGATATTCTCGAGTTTGTCATATGGTCTAGTCTTTGGCTTGTATATGTTTGTTTATTCGGGATTTATGGCGATCGCCTTAATCACAATAGGCATCATTGCATTCTACTCTTTTATCACTTACTTAATCTTTGCTTTTCCCTTACAATTATTACTAAGAAGAAATCCCAGAAAGTTCAGTTTGATCCATTTTTTAATTTATACTGCAGTAGCTTTTTTGGCTGTGTTCGTGTTCTGGTTTGTTGATTATCCGCCTAGTGCTCTTACAGTGTTCAGGAGCTTAAATTATTACATAATGAGCATTGTTGCTGCGTTAATTTATTGGTTCTGGGATTCCATATGCCTGCGGAATTAGTTTATTTACTATTTAAATCATGCATTTCACAACGTTCACAACAAGTATAAAAGCCGCTGATCCAAACAACAAATACGCAGACCTTGTTTGTTTCTTTGAAAGTGTCTCCACTCCCATTAAAACAAAGAGAAGTGCAACTAATACTTGGAGAGAAACCAAGAGGAATTCACTTTGATGATATAAAGAATATACGCATAGGATTAAAGCTGCACATGAGATCAAAATTTTTGAAGCTTTAAGCAAAGAACCACTCCTTGAAAGTTTTTTTAAAACATAACACGGTATGAGCTTTTATTGGAGAGGAAAAAGCAAAAGAAGTGTTTTATTTAAAATTGGGGGAGTTGACTTGAACATTTTTATTTGGATTGCCATGTTTATAGCTATTTTTGGCGGCTCTTATGCAGGTTACAAAAGGAATAAAAAGAAAGAGCTTAAACAAGAAAAGTAAAGTATATAAGTTTCTGGAAACGGACTGTGAGAATTCTGAAAGAGTATTAAGTTAAATGCTCTTTTCTATTCCACATCTCCGGCATTCATGTAAGAATACACCGCCTTTGCAGAGTTCTTGAATAAAGCTAATCGCCATTGTCGCAGGGTAAGGAGTGTTTATTTGTATTGGAATAGAGCGGAAAGAGAATGGTGAGTCAAAAAGCATGGCAGCTGAGAGGGTTTGTAGAGCGGGCTGCTATACTTGTAGACCTGTATCAAAAAAAGCGGTTTAATATTGGAAACGGATTTAAAAAGGGTGAAAAGCTATCAAAACATTAGTTGTATTATCCAGTTTTATGGGGATTGTGTTATCGATTATTGGACAAATATTTGGAACCCTAACCGATTTCTTTATTCCAGGCATTGCTCGGTTTATAGGGGTTTTAGCGGGTATTCTAGTATTACTTAGTTTGAAGTCAAGAAATACAGAAATGCAGGCTTTTATAGTAGGTTCAAGCACTGCTTTAGGAATAATGAGAGCAGGAATTTTATATTTTCCAGCGGCGATGATCAATGTCTTAATTGGTTTCAAGCTAAACAAAAAGTTAAAAGAAGAGAACACTAAGGAGCAGTTCTGAATAGACTGCTTTTTGTTTTATTCAAGTGAAGTTTATATGAATTTAAAATTTTACAGGGTTCTTAGAAGGAATGAAATCTTTTTGAAGAGAATAATCAGGATATTTGAGAAACTGACTGTTAAAAAAGCAATAATCAATACTTGCTGCAGGCTGATTTAAATTTTCTGAAAAAACATTGAAAAAGTTGATAGGATTTTATAATATTAAGTCAAGTTAGTTTGTCCAGTCAACAAACTAATGAAGGTGACTTTATTAGTTCCATAAGATAAGGTTATTTCTAAATATAAAGGGGGAATAAAAGGCTCGATTTAAATGGAGCTAAACAATATATAAAACAAAAGAGTGTATCTTTAATCCTTTCCCAAGTATACGAGTGCAACGAAAAAAGATGAATTTACTGCTTGCTGATCAGATCATTTTGTACGATGAAGAATAATCTGTGAAGTTAAACCACTCATATTTTTTGTGATTTTTTGAAAGCGCTTTTATAAACAATTACCGGCTGAGGTGAGTTTGGAAAATTTTTATACCATTTCATACTGTTCCTTATTTAATGATCGAAAAGGGAGGAAAAATCATGGTCAGTGAAAATTTAAAGAAGATTAGCATGACTGAAAAAGTTGGCTATGCTTCTGGAGATTTTGCATGTAATTTAATTTATGCAACGGTGTCTACTTATCTTTTGTTCTTCTATACAGATGTATTTGGTTTATCGGCAGCAGCAGCCGGTACCATGTTCTTAGTGGTTAGAATCATCGACGCTCTAGCTGATCCTTTTATTGGAACAGTAGTAGACAGAACAAATAGCAGGTTTGGACGCTTTAGACCGTATCTTTTATTCGGAGCTTTCCCATTTGTAGTACTTGCATTACTCTGTTTTACAACTCCAGATTTTTCAGACATGGGGAAATTAATATATGCCTATATGACCTATGTTGGTTTGTCGCTTACATACACAACCATAAACGTTCCATATGGAGCGTTAACTTCTGCAATGACTAGAAATAATCAAGAAGTTGTTAGTATAACATCTGTTCGTATGTTATTTGCGAATCTTGGGGGACTTGTCGTTGCATTTTTTGTTCCCTTATTGGCTGCCTATTTAAGCGATACTTCCGGCAACGAATCTCTTGGCTGGCAGCTAACCATGGGTATTTTGGGAATGATAGGCGGGTGCCTTTTAATCTTTTGTTTTAAAAGCACAAAAGAGCGTGTCACTCTTCAAAAGTCTGAGGAGAAAATTAAATTATCGGATATATTTGAGCAATTTCATGTGAATCGTCCACTTGTTGTATTAAGCATTTTCTTTATTATTATTTTTGGAGTGAATTCAATAAGTAATTCAGTTGGCATCTATTATGTGACATATAACTTAGGAAGAGAGGATTTAGTGAAGTGGTACGGTTTGATTGGAAGTTTGCCTGCTTTGGTCATTTTACCGTTTATTCCAAGGCTTCATCAATTATTGGGGAAGAAAAAACTACTAAACTATGCATTATTACTGAATATTATCGGCCTCTTAGCTTTACTATTTGTTCCGCCAAGTAATGTATATCTAATACTCTTCTTTCGATTAATTGCTGCTGCCGGAAGTCTCACTGCCGGGGGATATATGTGGGCGCTCATTCCTGAAACAATAGAATATGGAGAGTATAGGACTGGGAAAAGAATGGGTGGGCTCATATATGCTATTATCGGATTTTTCTTTAAATTCGGTATGGCACTGGGAGGGATTGTTCCTGGGTTGGTTTTAGATAAGTTTGGATACGTGGCAAATCAAACACAAACCCCGGAGGCATTAACGGGAATTTTAATTACAGCAACAATCATTCCCGTGTTCTTGCTGGTTCTAGCCATGATTGATATTAATTTCTATAACTTAGATGAAGAGAAATACAAAAAAATGGTACGAGAATTAGAGAATAGAGATAAAATTTATTTGGATAATATTGAGGAATTCAAGGCATGAAAATGGCACCAAATAAGAGAAGCCTATTAAGAAAATAGCTGAGAGGAGTTCAAATGAAGATTATCAATCCAGTACTTAAAGGATTCAATCCCGATCCAAGTATTTGTAGGGCAGGAGAGGATTATTATATCGCTGTATCTACATTCGAGTGGTTTCCAGGTGTCCAGATACATCATTCAAAAGATTTAGTGAATTGGCACTTAGTCGCACATCCATTACAAAGAGTTTCACAATTAGATATGAAAGGAAACCCTAATTCAGGCGGGGTTTGGGCACCATGTTTAAGTTATAGTGACGGAAAGTTTTGGCTGATCTATACGGATGTTAAGGTAGTAGATGGCGCTTGGAAAGATTGTCATAATTATTTAGTTACTTGTGAAACGATTAATGGTGATTGGGGGGATCCGATCAAATTAAATAGCTCAGGATTTGATGCTTCTTTGTTCCATGATACGGATGGAAAAAAATATTTATTAAATATGTTATGGGATCAGCGTATTGATCGGCATTCATTTGGAGGAATTGTCATACAGGAATATTCTGATGAGGAGAAAAAATTAATTGGTAAACCGAAAGTTATTTTTAAAGGGACCGATAGAAAACTAACAGAAGCTCCGCACCTTTATCATATCGGGAACTATTATTATTTATTGACTGCAGAAGGAGGAACACGGTTTGAACACGCTGCTACAATTGCCCGTTCTACAAATATTGAGGGTCCATATGAAGTTCATCCCGATAATCCAATCTTAACGTCATGGCATGATCCTGGAAATCCATTGCAAAAATGCGGTCATGCATCCATTGTTCAAACACATACAGATGAGTGGTATTTAGCTCATTTAACGGGCCGTCCTATTCATCCTGACGATGATTCAATTTTTCAGCAGAGAGGATATTGTCCTTTAGGCAGAGAAACAGCTATTCAAAAACTGGATTGGAAAGATGATTGGCCTTATGTAGTAGGTGGAAAAGAAGGAAGCTTGGAGGTGGAAGCGCCTTCTATACCTAATACAATGTTTCAAGCAACGTACCCGGAAGTTGATGAATTTGAGGACTCAACATTAAATATAAATTTTCAAACTTTAAGGATCCCGTTTACGAATGAATTAGGTTCATTAACTCAAGTGCCAAATCATTTACGATTATACGGCCATGAATCATTAACCTCGACATTTACTCAGGCATTTGTAGCCAGGCGTTGGCAAAGTCTCCATTTTGAAGCGGAAACGGCTGTTGAGTTTTATCCGGAGAATTTTCAACAAGCCGCTGGATTGGTGAACTATTACAATACAGAGAACTGGACTGCTCTTCAAGTCACGCATGATGAAGACCTTGGCCGTATTCTTGAATTAACAATATGTGATAACTTTTCTTTTTCACAACCATTAAAAAATAAAATTGTTATTCCAGATGAAGTAAAGTATGTATATTTAAAAGTAAATATTGAAAAGGAAAATTATTATTATTTTTATTCTTTTAACAAAGAAGATTGGCATAAAATTGACATTGCATTGGAATCGAAAAAATTATCAGATGATTACATCCGTGGAGGAGGATTTTTCACGGGAGCCTTTGTAGGGATGCAATGCCAAGATACCAGTGGTAATCATATTCCGGCCGACTTTAGATATTTTCGCTATAAAGAAAAATAATTTGTTTCATGAAAAAAGGAGACTTCTATTTTAGAACTCCTTTTTTCATACCCTTCAAAATACTCCTATTCATTCATCAATATAACAAACAAAAAGCTCATCTTTAAAGATGAGCGCAGGACATAGAGATCTGTACATTTTAATCATAAATTACATTGTAACCATATCCAGAAAATGATCAATAACAATGGAGGACATTCCTAATGCCGGTGCATTTTTTCCTAAGAAAGACGGTAATAATTCATAGCTATTGCCTAATTGGGAATAAACCCTGGACGACACTTCACTTCTAATTGAATTTAAAACCATAGGATGCGATTCAATTATGCTGTTTCTTAAAATGATGGCTTGAGGATTGAATGTATTTAGAATATTGGTAAGGCCTATTCCTAAATAGAATCCAAAATTCTGTAATGCATTTAAAGTTCCGATATCATTCCGGTGGGCAAGGTCTATAATATCTTGATAGGACACTTTTTTCTCTTTAGTCTGAAGAGATTTTAATAAAGCCTTCTCTGAAGCATACAATTCCCAGCAGCCTCGGTTTCCGCAACTGCATTTAGGGCCATTAAAGTCTATTGTCATATGTCCCATTTCTCCAGAGAATCCGCTTACCCCTCTATATAAATCATTGTTGATAATAACACCGATCCCTATCCCTGTACTGACACTTGCATAAATAATGTTATCGTGATTTTTTGCAGCACCGAATACTTTTTCTCCATATGCCCCAGCATTCGCCTCATTTTCAATAAAAACGGGCACATTGAACTTCTCTTGTATGAAAGATTTTAAGTCAATATCTCTCCAGTTGGAGTTCGGAGTGAAAACAATTTTTTGATTTTTATCAACTAGTCCAGGCACGCATATGCCTATACCAGTAAGCCCGTATGGAGATTGTGGCATACGCGTAATCAAGTGATGAATCATATCAATTAAAATGTCTTTGGTTTTTTCTGGAGAATTCGATTCCAAATGATGGTGTTGATCAAGAACGATCGTTCCTTCAAGATCTGTTAAAATGCCATTAATATAATCCACACCAACATCTATTCCTACGGAGTATCCTGCCTTTTTATTAAAAACAAGCATGACAGGTCTTCTTCCGCCACTTGATTGTCCCTGACCTATTTCAAAAACAAGATTTTCTTTCATTAACGTGTTTACTTGTGATGAAACAGTTGATTTATTTAATCCAGTCTTTTCAGATAATTTTGCTCTTGAAATAGGTGAATTTTTAAGAATTTCTTTTAATAATAACTTTTGATTTACTTTTTTGACAAAGGTTTGATCAGCGATAACCACTTAATCCACTCCATTTGTATAATCTTTAAATTAAGTTGAAATGTATTGTTTTCAGTATGAGACATAGTACATAGCTAATCTTACCTTTACTATATCTAATGTGTTCATAAAAAACAAAAAAAATATTGAAAATACTGATGAGGTTATATAAGATTAAAATAAGTTAGTTTGTTCGAACAACAAACTAATAGACAACTTACTTACAATATGAAATAAAATGCACATGTATTTGAAATGATTTTTAAGGGGGAAATAACATGGCTCAATCTCATTCTAGTTCAGTCAACTATTTTGAAAGCGTAAACAAAGTGGTTTACGAAGGGAAAGATTCCACTAATCCTTTAGCATTTAAATATTATAATTCCCAAGAAGTAATCGGCGGAAAAACGATGAAAGAGCACTTGCGGTTTTCTATTGCCTATTGGCATACATTTACCGCTGATGGAACAGACGTTTTTGGGGCAGCTACGATGCAAAGGCCATGGGATCATTATAAAGGAATGGATCTGGCTAAGGCGAGAGTAGAAGCAGCATTTGAGATGTTTGAAAAACTAGATGCACCATTCTTTGCTTTTCATGACCGAGATGTTGCACCAGAAGGAAGTACGTTAAAAGAGACGAATCAAAATTTAGATATCATCGTGGGCATGATTAAAGAGTATATGAGAAATAGCAACGTTAAGCTATTATGGAATACTGCAAACATGTTTACGAATCCTCGTTTCGTCCATGGTGCGGCGACTTCCTGCAATGCAGATGTGTTTGCGTATGCTGCAGCACAAGTAAAAAAAGGGTTAGAAACAGCAAAAGAGCTTGGCGCCGAGAACTATGTATTTTGGGGCGGCCGTGAAGGATATGAAACATTGTTAAATACCGATTTAAAATTGGAGCTTGATAATTTGGCGAGATTCATGCATATGGCAGTGGATTATGCGAAGGAAATCGGATATACAGGGCAGTTTTTGATTGAACCAAAACCAAAAGAGCCGACCACTCATCAATATGATACAGATGCAGCAACAACCATTGCCTTCTTAAAGCAATATGGCTTAGACAATCATTTTAAATTAAATCTCGAAGCCAATCATGCCACATTAGCAGGGCATACATTTGAACATGAATTACGGATGGCAAGAGTACATGGTCTTCTTGGCTCTGTTGACGCGAATCAGGGTGATCCTCTTTTAGGCTGGGATACAGATGAATTTCCGACGGATTTATATTCTACGACATTAGCAATGTACGAAATCCTGCAAAATGGTGGCCTTGGAAGCGGTGGATTAAACTTCGATGCGAAGGTCAGAAGGTCTTCTTTTGAGCCTGATGATTTAATATATTCCCATGTTGCGGGGATGGATGCATTTGCAAGAGGATTGAGAGTAGCACATAAATTAATCGAAGATCGTGTGTTTGATGATGTGATTCAACATCGTTATCGCAGCTTTACTGAAGGAATAGGTCTTGAAATTACAGAAGGAAGAGCTAATTTCCATACTCTTGAGCAATATGCGCTAAATAATACAGCAATCAAAAACGAATCAGGAAGACAGGAGCGATTAAAAGCTATATTGAACCAATACATTTTAGAAGTATAACAGATAAAGAGAACCGCTATAAAAAGGTATAGCATGATAGCTAATACCTGAGACTACCCGTCATGATTCCTTACCTTTTGCTTATTGTTATGACGGGTAATTTCTATAATTGGGATTTATTTAGAGTGAATGGTTTTTTTATAAGGGTAAGAGGTGAAAAAATGAAGTATGTCATTGGAATAGATCTTGGAACGAGTGCTGTTAAAACGATTTTAGTCAATCAAAACGGCAAGGTTTGTGCAGAAACATCCAAAAGTTATCCGCTCATTCAAGAGAAGGCGGGATATAGTGAGCAAAATCCTGAAGACTGGGTGCAGCAAACAATTGATGCATTGGCTGAATTGGTTTCCATATCCAACGTTCAAGCCAAGGATATTGACGGGATAAGTTATTCAGGACAAATGCATGGGTTAGTACTGCTTGACCAGGATCGGCAGGTGTTACGTCATGCGATTCTTTGGAATGACACTAGAACCACGCCTCAATGTATTAAGATGACCGAGAAATTCGGTGATAATCTGCTTAACATCACAAAAAACCGTGCTTTAGAAGGGTTTACATTACCTAAAATGTTATGGGTGAAGGAACATGAGCCTGAACTTTTTAAAAAAACGGCTGTTTTTTTGCTTCCAAAAGACTATGTGAGATTTCGTATGACTGGTGCCATTCACACCGAATACTCCGATGCAGCAGGAACGTTACTTTTACATATTACTCGCAAGGAGTGGAGCGATGATATTTGCAATCGATTTGGCATTTCTGCAGATATTTGTCCTCCGCTTGTTGAATCTCATGATTGTGTAGGATCGCTGCTTCCGAACGTTGCGGCTGAGACAGGGCTCTTGGAAAAAACAAAAGTGTACGCTGGGGGAGCAGATAATGCTTGTGGTGCGATTGGAGCCGGCATTCTTTCTTCCGGAAAAACATTATGCAGTATTGGAACATCAGGGGTCATACTTTCATACGAAGAAGGCGAAGAAAGAGACTTTAAAGGGAAAGTGCACTTTTTTAATCATGGAAAAAAGGATTCTTTTTATACGATGGGAGTCACGCTCGCTGCAGGGTACAGCTTGGACTGGTTCAAAAGAACGTTTGCCCCAAACGAAACGTTTGAGCAATTATTGCAGGGGGTGGAATCTATTCCAATAGGAGCAAATGGACTACTATACACTCCTTATTTGGTAGGTGAAAGAACGCCACATGCTGATTCTTCTATTCGGGGAAGCTTAATTGGAATGAATGGAGCACATAAAAGAGAGCATTTTTTGAGGGCGGTTATGGAAGGCATTACATTCTCTTTACATGAATCAATTGAGCTATTTCGAGAAGCGGGAAAATCAGTGCATACCGTTGTTTCTATTGGTGGAGGAGCTAAAAATGAAACGTGGCTTCAAATGCAAGCTGATATTTTCAATGCGAGGGTGATAAAGTTGGCAAATGAACAAGGCCCAGCCATGGGTGCTGCTATGCTAGCTGCCTTTGGAAGTAGGTGGTTTGAATCTCTTGAAGAGTGTGCAGAGCAGTTCATTCGTGAGGCTGCTACATTTTATCCAAAGGAACAAAATGTTCAAAAATATAAAACACTATTCGATGTGTATAAGAAAATTTACACTCACACAAAGGGTCTAAATATAGCCTTGAAGAGCTTTCGAAAAAACTAATTATATGTGTGGTTCGTAAAGAGTGTATTTTTTGTCAGGGGATCAACGAAAGAACAATTAACGACTAATCACCAACAAAGGCATTTGATGACAAAACTACAGCTCAAATCGGCCCCCTAGCTATGAATATGAATGGAAGGATTATGGGAACACCAGTATGACGCTCAATAGCGGCGGCGCATATAGTGCCCAGTGGAGTAGCATTGGGAATGCTTTATTCCGAAAAGGCAAGAAATTTGATATAATCAAGACTCACTCATAACTTGGAAACATGTCAATTCATTACAACGCAACCTTCAATCCGGGAGGGAATTCAAGCAGTAAATCAACCTTTTAAGCTTTGATTCAAATCCTGATTTGGTATCAGTCCAAACTCTTGATTTACGATCAAATCGGAAGTATTGTCTACGCACAAATAACCCCTCACATTAAATGTGAAGGGTGTTTTTGATAAGCTACACGATCTAATTGCTGTTTCTATAGTATTCAATAAAATCAATGTTCGTCATTAAAAAGCAATATCAAATCTATCTATAGGAGTCACTAAAACGAATATAAAAAACGTAGGATTTAAGTTATACGATTCACTTCATACGCCGTTCGTATTCCGGATTCAATTGCTCCTTGCATCCATCCGTGAGTAAGTGAGGCGTGTTCTCCAGCGAAATGTATTTTCCCTTCAGGGGCAGGGATGTATGGATACAGCTGTAATTCCTGTCCTGGTTCGAAAGCTGTGAAACCCCCGGCTGAATATGGATTTTGGGTCCAGCTAAAAGAAGCGCCGGTCACAAACTCTGACCATACAACATCACCATAGATTTCCGATAAATTCATTAACGTATAGCGGAGGCGCTCTCCCTCTGAAAGACTGTTCCATATCAGTGCCTCATCCGCCCATGTGTAACTCGCTACAACGACAGCATGTCCATTCGATCCAATGTCAATGCTGGGATAATACGAAAATCTAATCGGAAGATCAGTTATCGATTTGCCGCCGCGCTGCCCAGCTTTTTCCCAAAAACGGCTCTTAAACTCTATTCCGATTTTTGTTGCGGCAATATAGTTGAGTTCACGAATAGCCCGCCGTTTATAATAGGAAAATGAATCATATGGTTCAACTTGTACAAAACGCAATGTTGAAAATGGAATGGTTATGATAGCGAGATCGCCTGTCACTGCCAAATGTTTTGCTGTCTGTTGATGAATGCAGTTAACCGTAACATTGTTTTGGTTTTGAGATATTTTCACCATTTTATGATGGAAGACAATATGTTCTTTTAATTGAGGAAGAAATGCTTGAGGAAGCCGATCCATGCCGCCTGTTATTTCATAGAAACGAGTTGGCGACGTATAAAAGATGGATTCCCGTAACACTTCAACAAGGGACATCCCCATATATGCTTCCATATCCAAAAGTACGCCGATCATATCGATTGCACCGTATGAAAAATAAGTATTCAAGTAAGAGCCTAACGAATGGTTCCGGTATTGTGTTTCAACAATCCGCCAATTTCTCGCAGGATCTACATAAATAAAATTGAGGATAGGCTGCAATACAGAAAGCATCAGCTCTTCGGCCGTTTTTCCTTGTTCATTTGCTGTAACCGGGTATCTTAAGATACCCGGATTGCTTTCAAAATGATGAAGACGTGTTTGAATGCCATTGGCGTAAATGATGTCCATTGGAGTTCTGTTCAAAAATACACTAGTTGGCAGGCGGAATCTTTTTATATATTCCAAGGTTAGAGTATGGATATCCGGAATGCGCATTGGTCCAACATTGAAATACAGCCCGGCACTGAAGGGAGATCGCAACGTGCAAACTCTGCCCCCGACTCTATCACTCGCTTCCAGAATCGTCACTTTATGTCCCGCATTCTTCAGTAAAGATGCAGAAACAAGCCCGGCCAACCCGGCGCCAACAATAATTATGTTCTTTGGGTATTGTGATGTGCTAAGACCATTTCTAATAATCGCAATCATGTCTTCGTTCTTTAGTAGAGAATTCATTTTTGTGAGGCACCCTCTTTTTTGGTTTATTGCATTATATTCATTCAAAAGGGTGTCTATCACGAACTATATCTTTTTTTCAGTTGAGTGCTGCTTAACACAGCCTTTAAATCCTCTGGCATTCACATAACCGTTTTTACTCCAAATAGAACGTTTTTTCGTTTGTGCTTCCTGTTCATCTTTTCTAAACTGGTCTATGTATTTTGTATTTGGCTCATAAACATATGCTACTCTGGCTAATCCTTCTTTTAACAGTGTTTCTTGAACAGACTTGCCATCGACATAAACGTAAGCTAACAGCCTTCCGAATTTATCTCTGCGCTCTCCTTTATCAAATTCTAATTGCAGCTTGCCGCTGCTAACCAATTCTTTGTTTCGTTTAGATGCATCCTCGCCATATGGCTGAACACATGAATGTGGCTTTTTAGTCTCTGGAGTATCAATGAGCAAGTAGCGAACCGTATCAATATTGCCGTTATAGCTAACTTTGATCGTATCTCCGTCAACAGGCCTTTCTAATACAGCATCCACCAAGCTTTTTTTTGCTTCAGAGTTAGAATTCTTGACAACTGGCTGTTTAAGATCTGAATGGCTTTTTTCAGCAGTATCATTTAATCCGCAGGCTGCCAAAGAAAAACTCAAAGCTAATAGACTAAAGCCTAACATTACTTTCTTCAATTCCATTTCCCCTTCTTCTGTTTCTTTCTATCTCAATCAACCAACATTCATTATAATGATATCGCTATTTATTGTGAATGTAATTTTTCTTAACACGTTTATATTTGAGTACTAGCTTTTGATCAATATTCAAATATCACAAAAAGGTTTCGAAAACATAACCATAACATAATGAAAATAGAACATGTTCAGCTGAATTTCCTGAAATCATTCGGAGCATAAGGGGATTAGTATGTATTCCTGGTGTTAGGCGTTTTATCTGGGAAAATCCTATGATTGCTAAAAAACTTCAGAAGTTTTTTATTGACTGAAAACGCTTTTAAAATTATGATAATACCAAACCTAACAAGGATGTAACAAAAATATAACTAGGACATAACAAAAAAGTGGATATGTTTCTCGTGGGAAATGAAAGCGATTTCAATTAGGCTGTTTTTGCGAAAAGCCTCTTCGCTGCATTGAGTATTGCTAATTTTCAGATTGATAAGGTCTCGGGAAATAAAAAAACTGGCTGAAACGAGTATTGCTCTTTAAAAGAGAAAGGGTGAATCCAGCACACTCGGTTGACAGAATGAAAAAATGTATAAAGCATTCTTCATAAAGGTGGGGAAAGGGTATGAAAGAACAACGAAATCCCAGGTCGTTTTTGCAGTTGATAATGATTTCAGCAACATTTGGCGGGCTTCTCTTTGGATATGACACCGGAGTTATAAATGGAGCCTTGCCTTTTATGGCAAGATCTGATCAACTTAACTTAACACCGGTCACAGAAGGGCTGGTTACAAGCATGCTTCTATTAGGAGCAGCGTTTGGTGCATTGCTGTGCGGCAAATTGGCTGACCGCTATGGCCGACGTAAAATGATCCTTAATCTTTCCTTTTTATTCTTTCTGGCATCACTCGGAACAGCAATTGCGCCGAATGTTTTAACGATGGTTATCTTTCGGTTTTTGCTGGGACTGGCTGTCGGTGGGGCATCATCAATGGTACCGGCCTTCTTAGCAGAAATGGCGCCGTATGAGAAAAGAGGGCGTATGGTAACGCAAAATGAACTGATGATCGTCGGCGGGCAATTTTTAGCCTACGTTTTTAATGCGATTCTTGGTGTTGCAATGGCTGATACAGGGCATGTTTGGAGATACATGCTTGTCCTTTGTGCCATACCGGCTCTCCTATTATTTGCAAGTATGCTCATGGTTCCGGAGAGCCCGAGGTGGCTAACTTCTAAAGGTAAAAAAAGCGAGGCGCTGCGCGTTCTTAAACTCATACGTGACGAGAAAAGGGCAGAAGCAGAATTTAAAGAAATACAAGCAGCGGCAGTCAAAGATTCAAATGTAGAGAAGGCATCGATCAAAGAGTTCTCTACACCATGGCTGCGCCGTCTTTTATGGATTGGGATCGGTGTTGCCATCGTTAATCAAATCACAGGCGTTAATTCGATTATGTATTACGGCACTCAAATCCTGCAAGAATCCGGTTTTGGTACAAAGGCAGCTTTAATCGCTAATATTGGGAATGGATTGATATCAGTCATTGCCGTTATCATCGGCATTTGGCTGGTTGGCAGGGTGAACCGGCGCCCGATATTGATGATTGGTTTATCAGGAACGACCACAGCGCTTTTATTCATTGCCATATTCTCAATCGTGTTTGATGGATCAGCAGCACTCCCGTATATCGTGCTATCTTTGACCGTTTTATTTCTAGCCTTTATGCAGGGCTGTGTCGGACCAGTAACATGGCTGGTCATTGCAGAAATATTCCCGCAAAAAGTAAGAGGGCTTGGTTCTGGCATCAGTGTATTTTTCCTCTGGATTTTAAACTTTATCATCGGTTTTGCTTTTCCAATCATGCTTAGCTCTGCAGGCTTATCCTTTACTTTCTTTATATTTGTCGCTTTGGGTATCTTGGCAATCGGTTTTGTGTACAAATTCATGCCGGAAACTAAGGGGCGAACACTTGAAGAACTAGAAGAGCATTTCCGTTCAATGGATAGAAATTATGACTCTGAAAAATCAATTCATGAAGCGTGATTATCTTATTAAAATGATATTGAATGCAATGGTTAAGCAGCCCACTTTCATCAAGTGGACAATAACAAGTAATTGTTTTCGACTAATCTTCTTGAAAATTTTACTTCTGTCTATGAACATATTAATAGTATTGCATTTGTAATTAAAGCTCTCTTTATGAGGGCTTTTTATTATGCGTCATACCGGACACTTATATTGGGGAAGCTAATGAAAAAGAAAGAAGGAGATACGAAGTGAAGAAGCATTTACTTTCCTTATGTGTTTTATTATTTGCATTGACTGTTGTTCAAACAAAGACTCAAGCCCTGACATTTACAGAATTGCCAATTAAACAAAAAACAGAACAATGGTCAGTCGAAATAGCTGAAGCAAAAAATGCAAAGGAATTAGCAAGTCCAAAAAAGGGGGAATATCACGTATATTCAATGGAGATCAAAAACATAGGGGAAGCCGCAGCTACAGTGGATGTACAATTGTATAGAAATGATCCTGATTCAACCACGAGGTTTTCACTTTTTGGCTGTCCCGAAAACTGTGTGAGACAGAAGGAGGATTTAATAAGCTTAGCCAAAAGTTTAAACGATGGTGCACCGCTGAAGTTTAACCATTTTATGGTGTCTGAAAAGGCATCTGAATTAGAGGTTGTTATTATTTGGACACAAAAAGGAAAAGAAGGACGCCAATTAAAACAAACCTTTACATTCAGTTAGAAGAGGTGAATTAGACAATGTAGTGACCTACATAGGAGTTAAAATACTTGTAAGTAAACTTGTTTCCATTTGGGTTAACAGGCAGGTAATCAACACCTGGTCGGTCTAAAGGCAGATATAGACGCGCTTCGAATCACAAAGCTGAGAACAATGAAGAAAGTCTTATATGGCTGCAAAACTGAAAAGACAATGATTGGGCTGCTTTATGAGCAGCTTTTTTTATATTCTTTTTCAAGTAACATTTTGCCCATTTATTCTACTAATAAAATGAAGAAAGCGAGGGGAAACATGAGAAGCAAAAATAAAATCAAAAAATCACTAATCATTACAGCTCTATTATTGATTTGTTTAGTAACGTTCTTCGCAATGATATCAGGAGACAAAGTAAAATATGAGGGAAGCAGCAGGAACGGATTATGGGTTTCTACCATTGAAAAATCAGATAAAACTTCGATTGGCCCTAATTACTTCTTGAATTTATACTGGCAGGGGAACAAGAAAGAAGCGAAAAGAACCATTGTTGAAAAAATCATATTGTATATAGATGGTAAAAAGTACGATGACAGAGAAGATTATGATTTATCAGAGTACACAGGTGAAGAAATGCCAGGCGGAGGACAAATGGAAGACCACATTGCTACGTTTGATTTTATGCCTGAAGATGAAGTAATTGGACATGATGTAGTTGTTAAGGTGGAGTGGAAGACTGGAAAGGAGAAACATACAGATCAAATGAGATTACAAGAGAAACCATGGTATAAAAGATAAATCTGCAATGGCGAGTTTAGGGATGAACGTCCAAAATATAGGTCTGCTTTCAGAAACATCTGATTGATAAGTACATGTCATGATAAAGGCATGTTTTTATTCAAAGTAAAAATAAAACATGCGAGTTTAGTTCCTTACCTGTACATAAAATGCTTACATTTCTTTCAAATGCTCGTAAAGCAATCTAAAGCAAACAGTACCAGATATCAAAGGGACTGCAAACAAAATAATCACTGCTATGATCTCCCAGCCGTTAAAAAAATCGTGGTTTTTAATGAATACCTGTCCTTCTAAAATGATAAAAGTTATAATCCCTGTTAATACTAAAAAGCATGAAAACAGAATGCTCCTTGCTTTTGGTTTTAGCTTTTTAAACTCATCTTTAAAATAAATGAAAACGAGAACTAAAGAGCAAAAGGATGCTACAGTGCTTATTACATCAATATTTTTCATGACTTTCGCAATGATGATACATAAGATGAAAAGAAAAAATGCTAAGTTTTTAGACAAAAAATCGCTCCTTATTTTATGGCTACCCAAAAAGTTTACAAGTTTTTCACAATAGGCACAATGCGATGGCAGTAAATTAATCAATTAGTTAACGAAATAGGTTTTTTTATCTTATTGTACCATGTACTAAATATTCAATCGTTTTTTATGTGCGGGCACTAGGGAATAATGTGTAACGGAAAGGCAAAACTGAATTGAAGAGAGTTTACCTGTGGTAAATGTGTTCTTCAAATCTATAAACTTGTACTGTCTTCCGGGTTCAGTACTCTTGTGTCGCGTTATTATAAATTACCTCTAAAATGATTTGCACTGTTATAAAACATACACCAAAAAGGAGAGATAAATGCGTAAAATCGGGATATTGGTCTTAGCGTTCTTTGCTTTTATTTCAGGCTGCAATGATAAGGAAGAAAATAAAATAAAAACGCCAAAGATGCAGAACCTTGTTGGTTTTATCCTTTTTAAGGATGACAAGTCAGCCGTTTTTCTTGAGGGCAAACATGCTCCTGAAAAAGAGGACTTTGAATTGTCTCAAGATAGACTAATAAGAAAATATAAAAATCATGTTGTGATATTGGGATTAAGTCAAATTGAAAACAAAGAAGACCTTGTGGCAGGTAAAAAAATGAAGGTGTGGTTCAACACTCTTAAAGAATCTGATCCTCCAAAAGCAACAATTAAAAAATTCAATTGGTTATAAAGGTTGGCATCCCCCGCATATGATCGCTTAATAGAAAGCTCTACAATTATTATATTTTAATAATGGTACTGCCATAAACAGCGCTATATTCAAATGCTAAGATGCCTGAAAAAAATCAATAAACACAGATGTTCTCTTTACCACGCGCAAGGGCATGAACATCGCTTACACAATCAATGCAGCTTGTTGCTGTATAAAAGCAGCATGATGGGCGAGGGCGGCAAGTTTAGCATAAAAAACAGCACTCACACGAAGATGTAGTGCTGTTTTAACGTTTGCAGAGCATTGCATAAAAGTGGTTATTTCCAGACTGACAAATATTTCTTTCGATATTTGCTATCTTTCTCGATCTCAATCATGTCCATTGCTATTTCCCTAATATGCTCATCTTTATCTTCATCGTATAATTTTTTTAATCCTACAATCATATCGTAGCGAATCAATGTATAATGTTTTTCGTTCATTCCATTTTTAAAACGATCAATAATATGAGTAAGCACCAGTTCTTTTTGTTCTGGCCCAGCTAAGCCAACCTTCCAGATTGCTTGCAAACTATGCCGAGCAGTTACAAATTTTGAATCCCTGGTCACTTCCCATAACGCTGGAAAGTCGTGCAGCATCCGCTTATCCGGATCACTGATTGCTAAACCAGCAAGAAACTGTGCAGCTCTCGCTCGCCTGTGGTTATCCGGATCGGTCAGCCATCCTATTAATTGATCCCATACTTCATAAGCCCAGTCTACTTTTTCTTTTGTGGCGTTAATAATATTCTGAAAAGCTTCTAATTGCAGGCTTTTGTCCTTTGCTTCTAGATTTTCAAAATGAGATTTCATTATACTGTCCATTTTCGTATCACCTTAAAATGATTAGTTATATTGATTATATCCTTTCACTTGCGATCTTCCAATAAACATCATCTCTCGCGCTAGTGAATGCTTTATGATTGTTAAATCAATTGAGATATTGTAACGCTTATCAGTTCAAAGAAGTAAACGATTAAACAAACAATAACAAGATGCTTATCATTGGCCATTCGTTCTTTCTTAAATATAAATCGCTTAATAATTCTATAAAGAATAAAACAAAAATAAAGTACAAACATGAATGGCAAGAGAAAAGTTGAGTCAAGCATAAATACACCACAATTTCTTTTTTGAATCTATTTTAACATAATTAGGAAAGAGATTAAGGTTAAATAAAAAAGACTTTTATCTAGATTTAAAAGGAGGAAAGGGAAGGTGAAACTCAATAACGACAGTGATTTCCAAACCAATTTTGCTGACATGTTTTTAAGAAACGGTTGAGGAGAAGTTTATTGCTCATATGAGTCAAAGTTGAAAATGATTGGAGTGATAGTGAATTGATAAATTGTTAAAGAATAAAAAAATAACTAAATGTGTTGAAAAGATCAATTGCTCTAATAAAGGGGGGGTTCTTTTAAAGAATGCCTAATTTCGTATGGACAAATGACATTTGGCTGTGAGGTAAATACAATACAGTAAACTAGATGAGCGAATGGAGGGTTCGATGTGTTTAGACAATATCCAGTTTGGTATACACAAACTCCTTACTATCTGAATTATCATGTGCCTCAATACCAAACAATCTCTTATGATCCACAACTATGCTATCAACGTTGCATGTATCAAACTGGCGGTAACTATGTTATGAAGAAATACAAGTGTAAAAGAGGGGACTTTCTCCTCTTTAAAACCACATAAATATAAATTAAAAATTAAGAATCTGATAAAAAAGGAAGTAAATTAGGATAACTCTATTTGTTAAACGATACATCTCAATTATAAATAATGATATCTCAGTTGAAGAATTTAAACCAAGTAGGAGCCAGAAAAAGCTTGCAGCTTAAAGAATTACAAAGGAAACAAGAGGACGGCAGCATCGGCAATACATATGATTACTAAGCTTGCTAAGAAAATAGAATGTTAACTGATGAAAAAGTTGACCAGGTCGATGATCTTCTTCATCAGTTAAAGAACGCTTCATCACGCATGCTTTGGAATCAAGACCAATTAAACTCAAAGGCATTTACACACTATGCTTTTACGAAATTCAAAGGTATTGTAATCAAGGAAAACTACATCGGCGGACTTCGTGTATTCGGCGGAACATTTATGGGTAAGACCGTAGCAATGAAACATTGGGTACCGGTCTAATGAAATCCAATACAATGTATTACAGCACATGAATACTAAAGAAAATGGATAAGAGCCCGGTGTCCATATCTTTAACAATAATGAGGGCTTGGTTACACATGTCCTATAGATCATCTCAATTAAGGGATCAATCCTGAAGTGAAGAACTTTATTACTTTACACATGATGATTTCAACTTGAATTAATTAAAATAACACAAGTTTTCTTTTGAGACAGCAGTTTACATTATGTGGATAAACACTGATTTGTTAAAATAAATATATCGTCACTATACCTCATTGTGAAAGGGGAATATTTATGACCAAGGTAGCGATAGTTACTGGTTCCGCAGGCGGATTAGGGAGAGGGATAGCAGAGAGATTGTGCAAGGATGGTTTTAGTGTCGTTCTGCATGATATTAACGAAGAACTGCTGCATGCAACTGTATCAGACTTCAAAGAAAAAGGCTATCATGTTATCGGAGTAAAAGGGGATGTATCCAAGCGTGATGATCAATTCAATTTAGTTAAAGCAGCGGCAGATACATTTGGCCGTTTGGATGTGTTTGTAAACAATGCAGGCATTGAGGCAGTTTCGCCATTTTTAGAAATAACAGAAGAACAACTGAATCAATTGTTCAAGGTTAATGTCAATGGCGTTGTGTTTGGTACTCAAGCAGCTGCTGATCAGTTCATTAAGCAAGAAACAAAAGGCAAAATCATTAACGCATGCAGTATAGCAGGTCACGAATCATTTGAAATGCTTGGCACATATTCCGCAACGAAGCACGCAGTGAAATCTTTTACACATTCAGCTGCTAAAGAGTTAGCCAAATATAAAATAACAGTTAACGCATATTGTCCTGGTGTTGCAAAAACAAAAATGTGGGATCGCATTGATGAGGAAATGGTTAAACATAGCGATGATTTAAAACCAGGAGAAGCTTTTGAAAAATTCTCTTCAGACATTGCTCTAAAAAGATATCAAACTCCTGAAGATGTGGCCAATTTAGTCTCATTTCTAGCTTCAGATGATTCAGATTATATCACCGGTCAAGCTATTTTAACTGATGGCGGCCTGGTTTATAGATGATAGAATGTACAGTAAAATAAAAGAATCCATTTTAGAAATGGATTCTTTTTGTTTGAGATGAAACCATATTGACCTAGTTGTATAATAAGAAAAGCAATTCAGAGGTCCGTGTGTTCATTCAATGAAAATGGAGTGAACATTTTGGCAAAAAAATATTTGGTCCGTCAGCATGTTCATCTTGTGCAGGAATGATATGTTGGACAAGCAACATCGTGGCGCATGTGAGTTTTAGACACAAGCCAGACGAACAATACATAGCCATAAAGAGAGGCTTGGCGTTATGCAAGCCCTCTTTGTGTCAGTAGCCAAAAACCAATGTTGTACTTTGTGATCCGGCATATTTTGTGACAAATTCTTTTGTGTACTGCGGAGTTTGTACCCGGTAGCTGTAATTGGAGCCTGGATTCCACGTTGTCAACGGAGAGGATTGTCTGTTCAAGGATGGGTAGCTTCCTGTATCCTTAAAGTATCCGGTGCCCTTGTCATCAAGGATTCCGCCTTTTTCGCTGCCTTTTCCAAAATAATTGTATTCAGAGTATATTTTTGCTTTTGTCGCGATGGTAATTGCTTGGTTAAAATTGTTGCTGTAATTGTTTTTGACATGGAAATAGCCATATCTCATCAGCCCCGGGCCTCTTACATACAAATTCTCAAAATAGTTGTTGGCGATGGTCATGTGCGGATAGCCGTCATATTGGTGCTGGGAATCATCAGGATATCCTAAAATTAAACCGTACTTATGATTTGCGAATTTTGAGTTGCTGATGGTGATATAATCAGCTGATTTACCGATATACAACAGCTTGTCCAGGTCACTTCCGCCAGCACTATAGCTGTGTCCTGAAAATGTAACATGGTCGATCCAGTAGTTAAAGCCTGAATCGAGATAAAGCTGAATATCGTTATTTCCGTTAATCTGCGGGCTGTGTTCAAAGGTCAGATTTTGAAAGATGACGTTTCCGGATGAAGAAGATGTTGTTAAATAAATATTTTTCAGCGTTTTTTTAGCGTAAGAACCTACAAGTGTTTTATTTGAACCAATCGTTACCGTTGTTTTTGAAGAAGCGGTTAAATCATTTTGAAGCACTAAAATTTTAGGTGTTGATCCGCTCAGATGGGTTTTTAAATCATTTAGACTTTGGATATAAACGATCTGGCCGTTTTTTCCGCCGGTTGTGCTGGCTTTAGAGACTCCTTTTTCATTTTTTGCATTTCCGGCAAATCCTAAAATGCCATTCGTCGAGGTATTTGGAAAATCGACGGCGCCTAAAGCTTTTTCAGGCAAGAGAAGCAATAATAAACTTAACATGGCAAATAATAAAGAAAATCGTTTCAAAGCCACTCAGCTTCCTTTCAAATTTAAATAATTTACATATGGATTATTATTACAGTTGGACAACAGTAAGAATAGAGTCTATATTCCTGATCAAAACCGGGATTTTATATGTTTTTTGATGCAAATAAAAGAGTTACAGTTGGAACCACACGAAAGGATTGATACACCATTGACTGCTGCAGCATATCGAAACACTTTGCTTTCTCTTCTTTGTTTAACAGCGGGAATCGTGGATGTGATCGGTTATTTAAGCCTAGGACACGTCTTCACTGCTAATATGACGGGAAATATCGTTTTATTGGGATTAGCAATCGGAAAATCTCTTCAAGTCACTGTTTTTCATTCTTTAACTGCGCTAATCGGCTTTATCGTGGGAGTGATTGTTTCCACGATCATTGTTGGAAAGGCAGAGAAAACATTTTGGCCATCCGCTGTAACAAAAGCTCTGGCAATTGAAGCGTTCATTTTATTTGTTTTTGCTTGTCTTTCAATATCTGCTGCTTTCGTTCCGGTGTACATCCTTATTATCCTTTTGAGTATTGCCATGGGGATACAAACAATAGCAGCTAAACAACTGGGGATTGCAGGCATTTCTTCTACAGTTTTGACCGGAACATTGGCTTCTCTTTTAGAGGATCTTTCCGGCCGGTTGTTTTTCTCTAAACAGAATAAAACATTCTTAAGAGATGCTGTGTTAAGGGCGCTGGCCATCATATTATATTGTGTGGGGGCTGTTATTGTAGCTTTTGCAGATCCACATTTTCATTACATTATTATCTGGTTTCCGATTGTGCTCATTTTAGGTATTATACTTACTGCTCTGACCAAGTTGCAAAAGGTAAAGTGAAATTCTCCCGCTTGCGATTTCAAGCGGGGATGGGAATTTTTTGAGCTGATATACTTCAGATCCTCACTATAGCTATCCATATTCTATCCATATTAATGAAACAAGAATTTTGGCTCATATGTGCATCTGAACATAAGTATTGCATAGTCGTATAAAACGCACCCTTTGATATATATAGAATAGTGAATTAGGCATAAATCAATCTATGAATCTATGTCCTCTTTCAATCCATATCGAGTGAGTATTACAATGATAATGATTCTCATTCGAAATTTGGATTAGGAGGATGTCTATGAAAAAGAAGATCAGTGCTGTTATTAGCGTGGTTATGTTGATGATTCTTTGTTTTTGCCCGCAGGCTTCGGCAGCCTATAACGATTTGCACGAAGGCTATGCAACCTATACCGGATCAGGCTATTCAGGAGGAGCTTTCCTTCTTGACCCTATCCCATCTGACATGGAGATTACGGCAATTAACCCAAAGGATCTTAATTACGGCGGTGTGAAAGCCGCTCTTGCCGGCTCTTATCTTGAAGTGGAAGGGCCAAAGGGGAAGACGATCGTCTATGTTACCGATCTATATCCTGAGGGTGCCCCAGGAGCCCTTGATCTTTCACCCAATGCCTTCAGCAAAATCGGTGCTATGAAAGATGGGAAAATCAAAATCAAATGGCGTGTGATCAAAGCGCCAATCACTGGCAATTTCACATACCGGATTAAAGAAGGCAGCAGCCAGTGGTGGGCGGCAATCCAAGTTAGAAATCACAAGTATCCCGCTATGAAAATGGAATACTACAAAGACGGAAAGTGGATCAACATGGAGAAAACGGACTATAATCATTTCCTCAGCACCAATTTAGGAACGGGCTCTCTTAAAGTCAGAATCACTGACATTCGAGGAAAAGTTGTAAAAGACACGATTCCAAAGCTTCCTGCAAACGGAACATCTGGGGCGTACACAGTTCCCGGGCATGTTCAGTTTCCTGAATAAAACCTTTGAAAAACGGCGGAAAATCTAAATTTTCCGCCGTTTTTTTATACGTGCAAATGATTATGAAATAAGAATGTTGTGACTTACTTATGCAAGTTGGCACAGCAACGGTAGAGGAACATTTTAAATGAAAAGTCCTGCTCAAGAAAAAGGGCTAAACGAATCCTGCGACTGGTCTTTGTCTTTCAGCTACTTGGATGCTAGATGGTGACTCTGTATTCATTTGGCAACCCCTCCACCAAAGACAGCAATACCTATACTTGATAAGTAAAAATCAATATTTGCATATGTGGGCTGCTTTCGTTAATGTGTTGATTGGTTTCAAATTAAATAAATAACTAAAGAACCAATAAATTGATCAAAAAGCGTTTCCAATCCTGCTTTTTGTTGTGTTTGGGAAAGAAATTTCATAGCTCGTCTTATTGAAAAATTCGCATTAATCTTTCGCTTGTTGTTTCTCTCCTAATGTTAATACCCATTCTCTTAAGATATGTTTTTGCACATATCTTTTTCCGTCAATATCAATATGAGGGAGGTCTGTGAGATCCTTTGCTAAGAGTTTCGCCTCCGCTTGGGTTATTCCTAAAAAATGCCCGATGTAAAAGTAAATATCTCGTTCTTTAATCAGCATGATGTCATTTTTTTCGTTAGCTTTTGGGTTGTTAATATGCTTTAATCCTTCTCCGATAAAATATCCAGCCAATGCAATACCGATTCCTAAAAAAACGTCCATGTGTATGCCTCCATTATGTACTCGTCATGTTATACGGTCAATCTATACCATTGGTTTCATTTTGTTGACTGTGTACACAAAAAACCGCCAGAGCAAGCTCTGGACGGTTTCTATGCTTTTTCAATCTGCACTCGGCCTGAGAAAAAAGTGGCACCTCCGCCCATATCAGACAAGCGGTCGGGGGTCAGGGCGTTAACAAGCTGATTTTTGCCTGGTTCATCTGCCCATAATCCTTGACTGACGACAACACCGGGCAGCACTTGTTCTCCAACTGCGGCGGTTAGTTCACACTCACCTCGGCTGTTCCAAATCCGTACGGCTTCACCATCAGTGATGCCGTGTTTTTCGGCATCTTTCGTGTTGATAAAGAGTTTCGGTGTCTTTTCAAGTTTGACGTGTTTTGCATTATTGGAAAACGTTGAGTTTAAGAAATTATGATTAGGCCCGGGAACATACATAAACGGAAATTCATGATCCGGCGCAAGCGGCGTATGTGTCGGTAACGGCGGGAAACCGGCTTGTTTCATTTTTTCTGAATATAATTCTATTTTTCTGCTCGGTGTCGGCAATTTACCCGGAAATAGCGGCTTTTCACGCTTCGCCTTCATAAACGAACGTTCAGTAAGTGATTCATAAGTAATCTCTGCTAAATAAGGATTATCCGGATGGTGAAGCGCCTGGCGGATTAAATCTTCATCTGAGTCTTTTAGCTCCTGATCCGTAAATCCCATTGCTTCAGCCAATAACCGGAATACCTCAGTATTAGACTTACTTTCTCCGTATTTCTCAATAACCGGCTGCTGCAGCTGAATGTAATGATGCCAGTATGAGGTGTAAAAATCAGTATTTTCAAAAGCAGATGCAGCGGGCAGTACAATGTCCGCATATTTGGCCGTTTCTGTTAAAAACAAATCATGAACCACGGTGAACAAGTCATCCCGCAGGAGGCCTTGTCTGACTTTGTTCGCTTCTGGCGCCACAACGGCTGGATTCGTCCCATAAATAAAGAGGGAGCGAACAGGAGGGTCTGTTTCCAGAAGAACTCTGCCCAGCTGGTTCATATTAAACGATCTCGGTGTGCGGCCTTTCAGTAAATCAGGACGCTGAAGCGCGGTGGTGTTATATTCTAAAATCCCGCTGTTATGCTTGATGGCACCGCCTCCTGTATGCATCCATTGACCGGTAATTGCCGGAAGACAGGCAATCGTTCTTACAATCATTCCGCCGTTGTCATGATGCTGAAGGCCGTTTCCGATTCTGATAAAGGAAGGGGAGGTTTCACCATACATTTTTGCCAGCTGATAGATATCGTCGGTACTGATACCAGTGATCAGGGATACCTTTTCTGGATGGTACTGTTTCGCATGCTCGCGCAGTTCTTCATAGCCGACTGTATATTTTGAAAGAAACGCTTCATCGTGAAGATTTTCTTTAAATAAAATGTGCATGATGCCGAGGGCAAGCGCGCTGTCGGTACCGGGTTTTATAGGAATAAACCAGTCTGCTAG
The DNA here is from genome assembly GCF_038004745.1 of Bacillus sp. FSL R5-0434. Classification (NCBI taxonomy): domain Bacteria; kingdom Bacillati; phylum Bacillota; class Bacilli; order Caryophanales; family Bacillaceae; genus Bacillus; species Bacillus sp. FSL R5-0434. The sequence goes on along the minus strand of NZ_JBBORV010000001.1, from coordinate 2,033,178 downwards.
ACGCCCTGTCTGATTTTTATGCACATCAATCACAATAATTTTTGCGCCTTTTTTCCGTGCTTTTTGGGCGATTGTAATTTGATGCATATTTGTGCTGACTGCGTTAATTCCCCAAAAGATAAACAGTTTCGTATGGATCGTTTCTTCAGGATCGATTCCAGCACTCACACCCATGGTATATTTATAGCCCTCTGATCCGGCTTTGCTGCAAATCGTCCGCTCAAGCTGGCTTGAGCCCAAGCGGTAAAAAAAGCGGCGGTCCATTCCTTCAGCCGTTAATTTTCCCATATTGCCGTAAAAGCTGTAAGGCAGTATGCTTTCAGCTCCTTCTTGATCAATCAGCTGTTTCCAGCGGGATGTGATGGTGTCAATCGCTTCTTCCCAAGAAATTGGTTTAAACTCTGCCTCGCCCTTCACACCTGTTCGTTTCAGCGGAGTCGTCAGCCGCTTTTCATCATAGAGGCGCTCAGCCATATTTCGTACTTTGTTGCATATATTTCCGGCTGTCACGGGGTGATCAGGATCACCCTGCACTTTCACAATTTTCCCGTCTTTTTTATGTACCAGCAATCCGCACTGGTCCGGGCAGTCCAGTGAGCAAACGGATTTAAAAATGCCGTTTTGTTGAGTGGCGAACGATTTCATAGCCCAGTTCCTCTCCCTAGTTAGATATATTGTAAGAATTATAACATTTCGAATGATAACGTCAATTCTGAAAAAAAAGACATTGACATCAATCTGGGTCTTCTTTATGATTAACGTATTCTCAATTCTGAAAATTACATACAAAACATTTTCTATCAAGAGAGGTGGAGGGACTGGCCCTATGAAACCTCGGCAACATTATTGTGCCAATTCCAGCAAGCGTCAGCTTGAAAGATAGGAAAGTAAGGTTTATATCGGCTTCTGTCTGTGGCAGAGTGCGCCTATACATGAATCTCTTTCCATCTTTGGAGAGAGATTTTTTTGTGTGAAAAATAACGATGAAAAGGATGTTTTGCATCATGACGGTTTTGATTACAGCACCGTACAACGAAGAAGGACGAAAAGAGCTTGAAGAATTGTTCGGTTCCGTTGTTTATCAGTCTTGGAAAGAAAACGGCCGGGCATACAGGGAAGATGAATTGATTCAGCTATTAAAAGGATCAAATGCGACGGGTTTGATTACTGAGCTTGATCAGGTGACAGAAAACGTGTTTGCATCAATGCCGGAACTTTCATTTGTGGGAGTATGCAGGGGAATGCCTTCCAATGTTGATGTGGCAGCAGCGTCAAACAGAGACATTCCGGTTTTCTATACACCTGGGCGCAACGCACAAGCTGTTGCTGAAATGTTTATTGGAAATGTGATTTCATTTCTCCGGCATACGAATACCTCTAATCAATGGCTAAAGGATGGAAAATGGAACAGCGATTATTTGCAGGCGTATGCCAAATTCAAAGGTAATGAAATAACAGGAAAAACCGTGGGTATGGTCGGATTCGGAGCGGTTGGGCAAAGAATTGCAAAACTGCTGACTGCGTTTGACTGCAAGGTTTTGTATTACGATCCATACGTACAGCACGATTATCCGCAATATGAAAAAGTATCTCTGGAGAAGGTTTTTTCAGATAGTGATATCGTTTCTGTTCATCTGCCGCGTACAGATGATACGCTTGGCCTCATTGATCGGCCGTATTTTGACTTGATGAAAGAGAGCGCCATTTTCGTGAATACATCAAGAGCTGTCGTGGTAAACCGAGAGGATCTTTTATCTGTACTGAAAGAAAGTAAAATCAGAGGTGCGATATTAGACGTTTTTTATCATGAGCCGCCAGAGCAATCGGATTATGAATTTATTTCATTGCCTAATGTTCTGGCAACACCGCATTTAGCAGGAGCGACATTTGAAGTAGAGGATCATCACGTTACCATTCTGAACGAAGCGCTTAAAAAGTGGAAGGATGAAAAAACTCTCAATATTCCGACTATATATAACAAAAACGATCTTAAAGCAGAGGTGTAAAAAGGAGGGCATCAGGATGACGAAACAAAAAGGTTATCTCGTATTTGACATTGGCACTGGCAATGCAAGAGTTGCGGTCGTAAGTGTGTCGGGAAGCGTTCAAACGGTTGAACGGGAGGACATTGTATATACGACCGAGCCGCTTTACCCGGACAGCCGCTATTTTTCTCCACAGGCGCTGTGGAATCAAATCATGAATCTGGCTAAACGTGCGATTTCTCGTTCTCATCATATTGAAATTATTGGTCTCACTTCAACAAGTCAAAGACAGGGGATCGTGCTGTTTGATCAAAATGGTGAGTCTTTCCTCGGTCTGCCCAACATTGACAATCGGGGCAGGGAGTGGGAGGAAAACATACCGAATCGGGAAGAAGTATACAGCCGAACAGGCCGTCTGCCGACTGCGCTTTTTTCAGCGCTCAAGCTTTATGGTTTAAAGCACCGCCAGCCCTCCTTATGGGAAAAAACTGCAAGCTTCACAAGCATCAGTGATTGGGTGACGTATCTGTTGAGCGGAGTATTGACATATGAACCGTCACAGGCGACGGAAACGCTGCTGTTTGATGTAAAACAAAATACATGGTCAGAAGAGATGTGCAATATATTCGGTTTCTCGCCATCTATTCTTCCGCCTCTAGTAAGAGCGGGAACAGTCATTGGATCGATAACAGATGAGTATGCAGCAGAATTGGGACTATCACATCATGCGAAGGTTATAGCGGGTGGGGGAGATACACAGCTTGCTGTCAAAAGCACTGGTGCTGCTTTGGGAGACGCAGTCATTGTATCAGGTACGACAACACCGATTACCAAAATTATTGGTGAAATTCATGAGGACAGACAAAATAAAGCCTGGCTGAACTGCCACACAGACCAAGGACAGTGGCTTGCGGAGACAAATCCCGGGGTAACAGGTCTGAATTTTCAAAAATTAAAGGATATTTTCTATCCGAATGAACCGTACGATGTGATGGAAGAAGAGATTGCTGCTCTTGCTAAGGAAGATCATGCATGTGTATCTTCCCTCGGTTCGTATTTATCGGCAGAAAAAAACGCCCTGACGAAAGGCGGCTTTCTCTTTGATGTACCGCTTTCAGCCCATTTAAGCAGAGCGCATTTTGTACGTGCAGCCTTACAGGAGATTGCATGTTCAATCAAATGGAATTTTGACATTTTAACAGAGATCACTCCGTTTGATCGTGACTATGTGTGGGGATGCGGAGGCGGATTCCAAAGCAGAGCATTTACACAATATATCGCCAATCTTCTTCAGAAAAAAATTTATGTCAAAGAAGGGTACAGTCAGGCATCAGTCGTTGGTGCTGCGGTGGTTTGCAATGAGGCCTATAGATTGACCGAAGAAATGTCTGGAAGTGTTCGGGTGATAGAACCGCAGGATTGCCGGATAGAAATGACTTTATACGAGGAGTGGAAGCAGGTCCAACGCTTCTTTTCAGGGTTAGAGCCGTCATCGGGAAACAAGGTATTAGTATAAGGCGGAATTTGCCGCTAATTGAGGAATTATACATTTTCTTACTTTAATGAGGTAATACGGTAATTGAGATAAGCATCTAAGGAGGATACAGATATGTTAGATAAAATTGGTATACCAAAGCGGCTGGCATGGGGGTTTTTAGGGGTTGTGCTGTTTATGATGGGAGACGGTCTTGAACAAGGATGGCTCAGTCCTTTTCTGATTGAAAATGGGCTCACCGTTCAGCAATCCGCTTCGATTTTTAGTATATACGGCATTTCACTGGCCATCGCTTCATGGTTTTCGGGTGTGTGTCTGGAAGCATTTGGCGCAAAGCGGACGATGTTTATGGGGTTGTTGTTTTATGTGATCGGTACAGCGGCTTTTATCGTCTTCGGATTTGAACAGCTAAATCTGCCTGTCATGTATGTGACTTACTTTATTAAAGGCTTAGGATACCCGCTTTTTGCTTATTCCTTCTTGACATGGGTCATCTACAGAACACCGCAGAACAGGCTCAGCACAGCTGTCGGCTGGTTTTGGATTGCGTATTGTCTGGGCATGTTTGTTTTCGGTGCTTGGTATTCAAGTTATGCAATTAAAACGTTTGGTTATTTAAATACGCTGTGGAGTTCTATTTTCTGGGTATGCCTCGGTGCAGTCTTCGCGTTGTTTATTAATAAAGACCGGTTTGAAAAAAAGAAAAGAAAAAGATCAGAAACGGCGGAGGAGCTTTTAAAAGGGGTTACCATTCTTGTTACCAATCCGCGGGTGCTGACAGGAGGAATGATTAGAATCATCAACAGCATCGGCACATATGGTTTCCCTGTGTTTTTGCCGATGCACATGGCTCAGCACGGCATTTCAACTAATGTGTGGCTGCAGATTTGGGGAACGATTTTTCTGGGCAACATTGTATTTAACCTCATTTTTGGAATTGTCGGTGATAAATTCGGATGGAAAAACACCGTCATTTGGTTTGGAGGTGTCGGCTGCGGCATTTTCACCGTTTTATTATACTATGCGCCTGTTTTTTCAGGCGGGAATATAGCTGTTGTGAGCATCATCGGCTTTATCTGGGGCGGTTTGCTGGCAGGCTACGTGCCGATTGGTGCGATCGTGCCGACAGTTGCCGGAAAAGACAAAGGAGCCGCCATGTCCGTTTTGAACCTCGCAGCCGGCTTATCGGCATTTGTCGGACCTGCTTTAGCTTGGATGTTCATCGGACTCGTCGGTGCACAAGGCGTTGTCTGGATTTTTGCGGTGCTTTATCTTGCGAGTGCAGTCATGACGAAATGTATTAAGCTACCTGAAGAAAAAGAAGTACAGAAAGAGACTTCCCCTCAATATGCATCCTGATGAAAAGCGCCCTGAAACAGGGCGCTTTTTATGATTTTTTTCAGCAATGGTTTCAGTTACAGAGTGCCGCGCAAATGATTGGTCTGGACGGGACTTCATCATTAGGAGTCCGCCAATAAAATAGTTTGGGCGATCGCTTCTGCATTAAAGCGCTTTTTAACTCTCATGATTGTATGCCTTTTTTTAAGTGTATCTTTGCAGGGCACGGCTCAACCATTGTAGTACGATTTAAGGGTCTCCGTATTTCTCTTCAATTAGATCTTCAAAAAAGGCTGATTTCAATGCTTTTTCTTCAACAACTATACGTTGCTGAACCATGATATACCTTTTTTCATATTGATCAATATGGAATTGTTGTATGTTTTGCAAACGAGGACGTAAGTTTTTTGAAATAAAATAGACAATATGTTGACAAACCAAAACGAAGTGCTATGATGATATAGACAACAAATTGTCTTTTGGGAGGATTATAATGAACTTTTCTAAAGAACTAAAAGATTTATTTTTAATGCAGCAGTCTTACGCTACACTTTTTTCTGTTTTAAACAAAATTCAATCACGAGGTGATGAGTACTATGAGAGCTTAACGACTAGGCAATTTATGACGATGGTCTCCATACTGCATTTACCGGAAGAAGAAACCACTTTCAACAACATTGCCAAAAAATTAGGTACGTCGAAACAGAACGTAAACAGGCTTGTCAGCAGTATTGAAAAAAGAGGATATGCCGTTACTGTGCCAAGTAAACGTGACAAGCGTGCGGTTAATGTGAAAATTACCGATTCTGGAAAACGCGTTTTAGAGGAGTGCGGTGAAAAAGCTGTGTACTTTATGGCAGATATTTTTCAGGGGTTTTCGACGGAAGAATTAGAGACACTGTGGAATTTATTGAAAAAGCTATACAGTTTTGACGGAGAAGAGCAGGATGGTTTCGAAGAAGATGCTCGTGACTTTGAAATTGAACAAGAACGTGATGATCTGAAAATAAAAATACTTCAGGAGTTCGCAAAACGGAGAATGTAAAAAGGAGATACGTATGAACAGCGTGGCATTAATAGAAAATTTGAAAAAGCAGTACACGAACAAAACTGCAGTAGACGGCATTTCATTTGAAGTAAAGGAGAGTGAAATCCTTGGGCTTCTTGGCCCAAACGGAGCAGGAAAAAGCACAACGATTCATATTTTATCCGGAGTACTGTCGGCCACTTCCGGAAATGTTACGATATTGGGCCATAATGTAAAAAACAGCGCAAAGAAAATGAAAAAGGGCATCGGAATCGTCCCTCAAGATATCGCCATCTATGAGGATATATCTGCTGAGCAAAATGTTCGCTTTTTTGCCAGTCTATATTCTCTTAAAGGAAAAAAGCTGAAAGCCCGGGTTAAGGAGGCCTTGGAGCTTGTACAGCTATATGATCGTAAAGATGATAAGCCTAAGACTTTTTCAGGCGGGATGAAAAGAAGACTAAACATTGCCTGTGCTATTGCCCATCAGCCGAAACTGATTATTATGGATGAGCCGACTGTTGGGATAGACCCTCAATCCAGAAATCACATATTGGAGTCTATTAAATTGCTTAAAGAAAAAGGAGCGAGCATCATTTACTCAACTCATTATATGGAAGAAGCGGAGGCTATTAGTGATCGGATTATGATTATGAATGAGGGAAAAATCATTGCTAACGGGACGAAAGATGAATTGTACAAAAAAGTAAATAAAGAAATGACTTACTCTTTTCAGCTGGCGAATGCAGATAAATTAAACAAAAACATTCTGATGGATATAGAAGGGGTTATAAAAGTACACTCCATAGAGGGTGAATTGAAAGTTACAGTCCGAAAGAGCCAAGATCTCCTAGGTGAAATCATAGCAGAATTAAGTGTTCAAGGATGCAGCATTCTGCATATGAGCAGTCAAGAGGCATCATTAGAAACGGTATTTTTGGAGCTGACGGGAAGAAATTTAAGAGATTAGGAGAGGCAACATGAGTTTGATAAAAGTAATGACATTTGATTTTATGAATATTTTAAGGAATCCGGTTCTCGTTTTAGCTAATACGATTTTTCCTTTCATTCTTATTGTGATCATGGGTTTTGTCACAAAAAACAGCTTTGGGGCAGATGGTATCAGTTCATACGATTATTACGGGGTGAATATGATCATTTTCTCAGCGGCTCTGATCGCAATGACCGCGTCCAACACATTTATGGAAGAAAAGGTGAAGAGAGGAAACATCCGCCTTGTATACGCACCCGTTTCGAAAACAAGTATTTATCTTTCAAAATTACTATCAACTTACATATTCAGTGTGATATTGTACAGCATGAATGTATGGACGGCCCAAACGATTTTTAAATTGAACTTTGGCGGAGAAGACCTTCCGTATATCTTGCTTTTACTGCATGTCTTTTTGTTCTTTGGCTGCTGTTTCGGCACCATGTTTTGCTGCATTTTTAAAAATGAAGAACAGGCGAATAGTATCATGCAAATTCCAGTTGCTTTTTTTGTTTTCTTTGGAGGCGTTTTTTTCGGAATTCATAGATTTGGAGATACCGTAAATGAAATTTCCGTATTTTCTCCGGTTAAATGGGTAGCGGAATGCTCATTTCGCCTCATTTATGATCATGATTTCAGCATTTTGCTGCCTGTGGTATCCATTCTTCACTTGGCTTCAGTCGTTTGTATTGCCGTTTCCCATGTTGTTTTTAAGCCGGAGGGATATGTATGCTGAATCTATTCCGAAATAGGTGGGAACGAATACTGGCGAAGAAAGCCGTTATCATCATTGCAGTGATTATCATTCCGCTGATGGTTGGAGCAGCGATTCTTTTTTCCGGTAAACCGGTCTTAAAAGAAACCATTGCATTTGTCACGGAGCAGGATGAAATGAAAAATCTCCCCAAAGATCCTGCCTTTCGAGTGGTTATGGTCCATCAAAAGCCGAGGTTTTCTGATCTTATGTTAGGAAAATATGCAGCAGTCGTAGAAAAAAATCATCAAGACTACAAGGTAAACACTTTGAAGAGTGAAGCGAATAAAAAAATGATTCGGGAGCTTTTTGAGACTGGGAAAATGCCGAACAGCTATAAAGGAGAGGATAAAATAAGGACTGAAAGAGGGACAGGCACAAATATCTTAGGTTTTATCGTGATGCTTGTTTTTATGCAAGGTGTCGCGCTCACTGCCTTGTATCCTGAAGACCGCATGCTTAAAACCTTCAGGCGGATTTTAGTGTCACCCGTAAACGAGAACAAATACCTGAGTGTTCAGTTTATCTTTACATTTTTATGTCTATACATACCAACCTATCTGGCCATTGTGATGACAACAATATTATTTCATGTGAATATTGGCTTTCGCTTGGACATTCTTGCTGAACTGCTGGCTGTTCTCGCAGTGCTTGCAGCGTCATTCGCTATTTTTATGTCCTCAGTTATGGATCGAAACTTAAGCTTGGTGACGAGCGGAATCAGTGTGGTTACGTCTGTATTGTCAGGCTGTTTTATTTCTTTTACGACTAATCTTCCCGTCTTAGATGCACTATGTGCGATTCTGCCGCAAAAAGCATTCATGACCTTTATCCATGGGATAGAAATAGGGCAGACAATGCGGGAATTCAAATTTCAGCTTTTTTATATCTTTCTTTGGTCGGCATTATTTTATTTCTTTGGTGGCTTTATGACAAGAAGCAGGATGAAGAAAGGGATTTAATGGATGTCACTAGATGCATAGAACGCTATGCATCTTTTTTATTGTTTCGTTATAATGAGTTATTTATTAGGGAGTTTTTAAGAATGAAGTGGCATTGCTGGCACGAATACAGAACCGGACATTTTATATGACAAGGCTCCGTCTTCGCCAATGCTGCGATGGAATGCGGTCTTTTTGATTGCCGCTACTGTGAGTATTTTAGCTATGATATTTTGAGAGGCAATCCTGCGGAGTGAAAACAGACGAGAGACTTAGAGAAGAGCAGCTAGAATCTCTGCTCATTCTCTGATTTTCATGAATTTATCATAGAATAAACATTTGTATCATAAGGGACACCGCTTTGGTACATATATTGTCTTAATACGCCTTCTTTTTGAAATCCCATTTTTAACAGCAAACGATTTGACGCTTCATTTTCCGTAAAAACAACTGCACCGATTCTCGTTAGTTCAAGGATATCAAAGCCGAAAGACACAATTTCTAAAATGGCTTCTGACGCATAGCCGTTTCGCCAATTCGCCGGGCTGATTTCATAACCGATTTCTGCACGTTTATGCTTGGGGGCCAAAGCATGAAAGCCAATCGTACCGATGAGTTCTTTGGTGTCTTTTCTTTCAATTCCCCACCGTATTCCCCGCTTTTCTTGATAATTGTCGGCAAACTGATGAATCATTGTTTTTGCTTGATCTATACTTTCAAAGGGATCAAGTCCGTAGTAGCGTGTGACGCCATGGTTTGAAAAACAAGTAAAAATGGCTTCCGCATCTTTCTCTGTCAACTCTCTTAGAATAAGCCTGACGGTTTCTAATTCAGGAAACACCGAATCCCTCCCTTATGGTGTATGTAGGTTTATCATATCCCTTTTATTTCCTCTTTTCTATAACGAAATCGAATTTGATGAAGCAAAGGAGCGGATTTGTTTTTCTAATTCCTCTTTGTTTTTATTAAATTGTTTCGTTCGATGGCCGTTCGCGCCCGATGGGTGAGGGAAGCCGTGTAGGCAGGTCAGCCGCCATTTGCTGTTTTCCCTGATCAGTGTTTCACAGACTGTTTCGGCTGCTTTGCCTAGCGGGATAAGAAGAGCAGGGCTCGATAGCTTTTCAAGTTCAGCGGGAAAATGCTTATATGCATAAGTGCTTAGCATAGATGAGCGGGGGATAGCCGGACGATGTCCTGTATAGTTTTTCTGTTGAATGAAAACAGGGTATTTGATAACAGAAGTGGTGTGAAGCATATGGCGCAAGTCGCCGAAAAGCTGTGCGGCGCTTTGAATGCCTAAAACCTGCGGCAGCCCGCATTGATCCAGCATCGTAATCAGGTTATCTCTCATAGTTCCAGAAAGTCCTGCCGCTTTTTTGGTGTCTAAAGCTATCTGTTCTAGAGATCGGCCTTTGCGCAAGCTTTCTGCGGCTGTTTCATAAGCTGTTTTCATCTGTGAAAAACCCGGCGTTATGCCTGACATCACAACTGAAGCATCTTGATTGATATATTCATTATGAGGTGAATAGTACATTTCAAGCGCGTTTTCTTGGTGTATGCGAAATGGGGAAGTGAGCAAATCCGTTTTCGAAAGCGGTCTTGATACCGGAAGAGTATTTAATTTCTCTGCAAATGCTGCTAAACCGCTGCGGTTTCCAATCATGGGTGAACCTCCCTAAAAATGATATCCCATTGTCCATTTTAAACGTTACAACGGGATATCATTCATATTTAACCTCTATTCAAATGTCCTGCGTGCCACACCTCTTTAACTGCTTGAGGGGCTTCTTTCACTTCAGCAGCAGTCTGCTGCAACGCGGTTTTTTTCATTTCAACATCGTACTGAATCATTTTTTGTTTTTGAGACAGCTGCTGTGCTTCCGTTTTTACCATTTCAACTTGTTTTTGCATGGATTGCGTAACTGCAGTGAGTTCCTTCATGGCGGGATCTATTTTCTTCTTGTTTTGAATCACATTTATCCCTAAGTAAATGATTGAAATGGCTATTACTGCGATACTGATATAAACGATAACCATATGTTCACCCCTTTTCTAATGTCATACCCTATTTCGCCTATTATAATCAGGTGAAATGTTATCTGGTCAGTTCATATGATTTGCGTATTGGTTTTCTTGTGCTTATAATGTGTTATCGTACATATGTAAACAAAGAAAGGGTGCTTCAATTGCAAAGTTTACAAAATAAAACTGCTCTTATCACAGGCGGAGGCAGAGGGATTGGACGCGCGACAGCTCTTGCGCTTGCGAAAGAAGGCGTAAATATCGGTTTAATCGGACGAACTGCCGCCAATGTTGAGAAAGTCGCAGAAGAAGTAAAAGCACTTGGTGTGAAAGCTGCGTTTGCCGCTGCGGATGTAAAGGATGCGGCGCATGTTGATCAAGCTGTGGCTTCTATTAAAGAGGAGCTTGGCGAGATTGATATTCTCATTAACAATGCGGGAATCAGCAAGTTTGGCGGATTCTTAGATCTATCCGCTGATGAGTGGGAAAATATCATTCAAGTGAACCTAATGGGTGTATACCATGTTACTCGTGCGGTGCTTCCTGAAATGATTGAACGCAAAGCTGGTGACATTATTAATATTTCTTCTACAGCCGGCCAAAGAGGAGCAGCTGTCACAAGCGCTTACAGCGCATCCAAATTTGCCGTTCTTGGGTTAACAGAATCTCTCATGCAAGAAGTGAGAAAGCATAATATCAGAGTCAGCGCGTTAACGCCGAGCACTGTCGCAAGTGATATGTCGATTGAACTGAACCTGACAGACGGTAATCCTGAAAAGGTTATGCAGCCTGAGGATCTTGCTGAATATATGGTAGCTCAATTGAAATTAGATCCGCGTATTTTCATTAAATCTGCAGGATTGTGGTCAACAAATCCGTAAAACGAAAGCCTGTCTAGCGACAGGCTTTTTTTATTTGAATTCAATCCGCACAGGTAAATGTTTAACGCCAAACACGAAAGGACTTGGTACCGCTTCGAGTTTCTGTTCATCATCAGCTTTTTTAATATAAGCTGACATAGACAAGAGGGAGGAAAGAGCGATTTTTGCTTCGAGCCTGGCCAATGGTGCGCCGAGGCAAAAGTGAATTCCGAACCCAAAGCTGAGATGGGGATAGGAGGGGCGGTTAATGATAAAACGATCAGGTTCAGAAAATTTAGCTTCATCCCGATTGGCTGACGCGACCCAGCTGATAACGGAAGATCCTTTCTTTATAAATGCTCTGCCAAGCGCTATATCTTCTGCTGCAACTCGTCCGATGGCTTGAACAGGCGGATAATAGCGGAGTGTTTCTTCTATTATATTAGGCACATAGTCTGTATTCTGTCTTATCTGTTGTTGCATGGCTGTGTCTTCCGTGATATAGCGAACAGCATTCGCGATCAAATTAGTAGTCGTTTCGTTTCCCGCGACAAGAAGTAGAATGCAAAAACCGAGCAGCTGCTCTTCTGTTAGATATTCTCCATCGACTTCTGACTGCAAAAGCATCGTAATCAAATCTTCTTTTGGCTGGGCTCGTCGTTTTAATAGAATGTCTCTAAAATAGTTACTTAAGAAAGCGTGGCCGTCCCGGCGTTTTTGAACCATGTCAGCGACAGATTTGTCTGAACTGTCCTTCGCTCCGGCAACGAGCACGTCGGAGTATGTTTTGATGATGTGCCGGTCTTCAATCGGTGCTCCAAGCATTTCAGCAATGATAATAACAGGAAGGGGGCCTGCTATATCATCTATCATATCGATTGTGTCTTTTTGCCGCGCCTCCTGTAAGAGGAATGCTGTAACGTCTTTTATGCGGGTTTCGATTTGTTTCACTGCCTTTGGAGTAAACGATTTGTTGACGAGTGCACGTAATTTGGTATGTTTCGGAGGGTCCATTGTTAAAATGCTTTCTGCCTGTATGCCGCGTTTGGATGAAAAAAGTTTGGGATTTTTCAGGACGAATTGAACGTCATCATACTTAAAAACATCCCAGCAATCACGCTGTTTGTCATAGCGGACAGGAGACGATTTCCGAAGCTTTTCATAAATCGGGAAGGGGAAAAGACGATCCTTTTCGAATTGCAATTCTTTCATGGGAATCAAGTTGGCGTAACGTTCTTCTTTGGCAGGGCGCGCTGTTTGCTTTGTCATTTTATCATCTCCTTTATCGCTACGTTATCAAAGGCTGTTTTTCAATTCAACGGACATATATTGAAGAAAATGTAAACCGGACAATAGTTTTAAATTGAAGATCATAGTGAAAACAAGTTATAATGAACCAAACAAACTATGTACCAAATGTTCATTTTATCTTTTTCTATTCCCACCAGCCATACAAACACCAAACACAAAATAACTTGATTATCATGTTATGAATAGAAGAAGGAGAACAACAGGAAAAAATTGAATATTTAGTACATGGTGTTCTCAGTTTACAGAGAAGGGGTGCAGACCGATGAAAGAAGAAAAAAGAAGTTCCACTGGATTTTTAGTCAAGCAGCGCACGTTTTTGAAGCTTTATATGATTACCATGACTGAGCAGAAAAGACTTTACGGGTTAAAGCTTCTGGAAGTGCTTCGATCAGAATTTAAAGAGATTGGTTTTAAACCAAACCATACAGAGGTTTACCGGTCTTTGCATGAGCTTCTTGATGATGGGATATTAAAACAAATCAAAGTAAAGAAAGAAGGGGCTAAGCTCCAAGAAGTGGTCCTCTATCAATTTAAAGATTACGAGGCAGCCAAGCTGTATAAAAAACAGCTGAAAGTAGAGCTGGATCGCTGCAAGAAACTGATTGAAAAAGCACTGTCAGATAATTTTTAACATAGAAAACACCCGGCATAGTCACGAGTATCGGGTGTTTTCTGTTTTTCATTATACATATTTGTCGAAATGAAACAATACAAATCAATAGTGGCCTTCAAACTTGACATCATTTCCTCACGTGGTAACATTTTAAACGTGTGAAAATACGAACAAAAAAGCGAACAAAGGAGATGTTACCGATCTTTGATCAAAAAAAAGTAGCTTTTATCGGAGCCGGATCTATGGCGGAAGGAATGATATCAGGTATCGTTCGTGCCAATAAAATCCCAAAACAAAACATCTGCGTTACAAACCGCAGCAATACAGAGCGATTAGCTGAGCTTGAACTTCAATATGGAATCAAAGGCGTGGCGCCGGATCACTTATGTATTGAAGACATGGATGTGCTCATTTTGGCGATGAAGCCAAAAGATGCTGAAAGCGCTCTGTCATCATTAAAAACACGCATCCAACCCCATCAATTAATTTTGTCGGTGCTAGCCGGCATAACCACCTCTTATATTGAACAATCATTGCATAATCAACAGCCGGTTGTCAGAGTAATGCCTAACACATCAAGTATGATCGGCGCTTCTGCAACTGCCATCGCACTTGGCAGGCATGTGACAGATGATTTAGAAAAACTGACGGCGGCTTTGCTCGGCTGTATGGGTGAAGTGTATACAATCCAGGAAAATCAAATGGATATTTTTACGGGAATTGCCGGCAGCGGCCCTGCGTATTTTTATTATTTAATGGAATTCATCGAAAAGACAGGCGAGGAAGCGGGCCTTGATAAACATTTATCACGAAGCATCGGTGCACAGACACTCTTGGGTGCTGCAAAAATGCTGATGGAGACAGGAGAACAGCCCGAGGTGCTGAGAGATAATATCACCTCGCCAAATGGAACGACTGCTGCCGGATTGCAGGCCTTGAAGAAGAGCGGCGGAGGAGAAGCCATTTCTCAAGCCATTAAACATGCGGCTAAGCGTTCAAAGGAAATCAGCGATGATATCGAAAAAACAGCGGCACCGCTATAAAACAGGAGTGATAAAGTGACGTCTGAAACAGAAATGAAAAGAGTTGTCGTGAAGATCGGCAGCAGTTCATTAACAAGTCTTCATGGGGAAATCAGCATTCGCAAACTGGAAGCTTTAGTGGACCAGGTCGCCAAACTAAAAGACGCCGGATATGAAGTCATCCTGGTTTCTTCCGGCGCAGTAGCTGCAGGATATCGCAAGCTCGGGTTTCTTCAGCGACCAGATAATCTGCCTGAAAAACAAGCGTCTGCTTCAATCGGTCAAGGGTTGCTGATGGAGGCTTATTCAAAGCTGTTTTTGGCGCACGGTTATGTGGCTTCCCAAATTTTAATTACAAGAAGCGACTTTTCTGATGAATACCGATATCACAATGTTCGGAACACAATGAATGTACTGCTCGAACGCGGTATTATCCCGATAATTAACGAAAATGACACAGTGACCGTCAATCGGCTTAAGTTTGGCGATAATGATACACTCGCGGCCAAAGTCGCCGGATTAATCGATGCAGATTTGCTTGTGATTTTATCGGATATCGACGGTTTATATGACGGCAATCCGCGAAATAATCCAAAAGCGAAAAGGGTGCAGCGGGTCAGTGAGATTACACCGGAAATTGAAGCGTGTGCAGGCGATACAGACAGCGAGGTCGGCACCGGAGGCATGCGGTCCAAACTGGATGCGTTTAAAATTGTGATGGCATCCGGCATAAAAGGATTTCTTGGCCAGGCAGACGCTGCAGATATATTATATCAAGCTGTTCATGGAGAGGCGGAAGGCACCTATTTTGAAGCTGAGGGAACGCTTCCGTTGAATCAAAAAGAGCAGTGGATCGCTTTTAATTCCGGACCAGAAGGTGAAATTGTGTTATCAGATGACTGTTCCGGCCAAATAGCTGACGGTCAATCGTGTATATACCCAGATGGTGTAAGGGAGATTAAAGGAAAATTTAAAAGCGGCGCTGTTGTCCGCCTGACTGATTCTCATGGTGAAGACATCGGCCTCGGGATCGTCAATTATTCTTCCTCGCAGCTTGAGACACCCGAAAAAAATAAAGGCATGAAAAACAAAGCTGTGATTGATCCAGAAGCGTTTGTATGCCATGTGGATTTATCTTTGCCTGTATATTAAATAGAAGAAATACACGGGAACAAAAAAACCGAACTTCTCCAGAGAAGCTCGGGTTCTTTTTTATTGATACTGTTCCAATTTCGAGAAAAACTGAATGACAAACTCATAAAAATCCTGCGCTGAAGGTGCAAGCTCTCTGTTTTTCGGCTTAATAATCCCGACAGTCCGTTTCACTTGAGGAAACTCAATTGGAATTTTCACAGTAAATCGGGGTGTCGTTTCAGCAAAAGTGCTCTCCGGCAGAAGGGTGACACCCATACCTGCGGACACCAATCCTTTGATAGCGTCCAAATCCTCACCCTCTGTAGAGACAAGAGGGGCAAACCCGGCTTGTTTGCAAGAGTCAATCGCCATTTTTCTGAGCACAAATCCTTCCGGAAACAACACAAATTGATCGTTGCGCAAATCGATTAAATGCACCGTTTTTTGTTTGGCGAGCGGATGATTTAAAGGTACAAGCGCGTAAATTTTTTCCGTGAATAAAATATTTCCTGCTATGTCTGGAAAATTCGTCGGCACCGGGCCTAATAACGCTAAATCGATATCGCGGTTTCTGACAGCTTCAATCAGAAACTTATAAGAGCCTTGGCGCAGCAAAAACTCTACGTGCGGATATTCTTCTTTAAATGCCGAAACGACAGTCGGCAGAAGCTGACTGGCGAGGCTTGTAGGAAAGCCGATTTTTACGGTTCCGCGATGCGGGTCAAGGTACTCATCAATTTGTTCTTTTGCATAATCGATGGCTTTCATCGCTGTTTTGACATGAATTAAAAATTCTTTTCCAATCGGAGTGAGTTTGATATTTCTCCCTTCACGCTCAAATAAAGTAACATTTAATTCTTCTTCAAGGTTTGCAATTTGTCTGCTGATTGCTGATTGGGCCACATGCAGATAATCAGCGGCTTCTGAAACGTGTTCCCGTTCTGCAACCTCCATAAAATAACGCAGTTGGCGCAGCTCCATGTAAGTTTCACATCCATCTATCTCATTTTGAGATTCTTTTGATCTAAATTATATATTGTTTATATCGTTTTGAAAACCTACAATAATATTAGAGTTGTTAGATTTTATGACCGGTATTATCGGAATCTGATCGGGGGAGAGGAATTATGACTTACAATCAAATGCCAAAAGCTCAAGGTCTCTACCGTCCTGAATTTGAACATGATGCATGCGGAATCGGCCTATATGCGCACTTAAAAGGCAAGGCGACACATGACATCGTCAAACAGGGGCTGCAGATGCTTTGCCAGCTCGACCACAGAGGAGGTCAAGGCAGTGATCCGGATACGGGAGACGGCGCCGGCTTACTGGTTCAAATCCCTGATGCTTTCTTTAAGAAAGAGTGCAAAGACATCAATCTGCCGGAAAAAGGACGTTACGGGGTAGGAATGGTCTTTTTCTCGCAGAAGGAAGATGAAAGAAAAAAAATCGAAAAGCAAATCAATGCACTGATTGAACAGGAAGGCCAAGTTGTGCTTGGATGGAGAACTGCACCTGTAAATGTCGGAAAAATCGGAACAGTAGCACAAAAAAGCTGTCCGTTTGTCCGTCAAGTATTCATTGGCGCAAGTTCTGACCTGAAGGATGATTTGTCCTTTGAGCGAAAATTGTATGTCATTCGTAAACAGGCTGAAAACTGGGGAGTAACGGAAGGCCTAGATTTTTATTTTGCCAGTCTTTCAAGCCAAACTATTGTTTATAAAGGCCTTTTAACACCT
Organism: Bacillus sp. FSL R5-0434; assembly: GCF_038004745.1. Taxonomy (NCBI): domain Bacteria; kingdom Bacillati; phylum Bacillota; class Bacilli; order Caryophanales; family Bacillaceae; genus Bacillus; species Bacillus sp. FSL R5-0434. The sequence continues at coordinate 2,015,946 of NZ_JBBORV010000001.1, read as the reverse complement.
GAACAGGTTGATGCGTTTTATTCCGATCTGCAAGATGAGGCATTCGTATCCGCTTTTGCACTAGTTCATTCACGCTTCAGCACGAATACCTTCCCTACATGGGAAAGAGCACACCCAAACCGTTATTTGGTTCACAATGGTGAGATTAACACCCTTCGAGGAAATATCAACTGGATGAGAGCACGTGAACAGCAATTTGTGTCTGAAAGTTTTGGTGAGGATCTCAATAAAATTCTTCCGATTCTGAATGCTGACGGCAGTGACTCTTCCATTTTAGATAACGCATTTGAGTTTTTCGTTATGGCTGGACGCAAGCCGGCACATACGGCGATGATGCTGATTCCTGAGCCATGGACAGAAAATACGCACATGTCTAAAGAAAAAAGAGCGTTTTATGAGTATCACAGCTCATTAATGGAGCCTTGGGATGGTCCGACGGCCATTTCATTTACTGACGGAAAACAGATCGGCGCAATACTCGACCGAAATGGTTTACGTCCGGCCCGTTATTATGTGACAAAGGATGATTATATTATTTTCTCATCTGAGGTCGGCGTTATTGAGGTTGAACAGGAAAACGTTTTATATAAAAACCGCCTTGAACCAGGAAAAATGCTTTTAATTGACCTGGAAGAAGGCCGCATCATTTCTGATGAAGAAGTAAAAACACAAATCGCAACTGAATATCCGTACCAAAAATGGCTTGAGGAAGAGCTTGTGCAAGTGAATCCTGATCCGGAAACAAGAGAGGAAGAGCAGTTCACGGATCTTCTTACGCGTCAGAAAGCGTTTGGATACACATATGAGGATATTCAAAAATATTTAATTCCTGTTATTAAAGAAGGAAAAGACCCTCTCGGCTCAATGGGGAACGATTCGCCGCTTGCTGTTTTGTCTGATCGCCCGCAATCGCTGTTTAACTATTTTAAGCAATTGTTTGCACAGGTTACCAACCCGCCGATTGACGCAATTCGTGAGCAGCTCGTGACTTCAACAATGACTTGGCTCGGAGCAGAAGGCGACCTCCTTCATCCGAATGAACGAAACGTCCGCCGAATCAAGCTGTATACACCCGTGTTATCAAATGAGCAGTTTTATGCGCTGAAAACAATCGTCCATCCTGATTTAAGAAGCCAAAAAATGAATATGCTGTTTTCAGAAGATCTTGAACGCGGGTTAAAAGACATGTTCACCCAAGCTGAGAAAGCAATCAGTCAAGGCGTCAGTCTTTTGATTTTGTCCGATCGAGCAATGAATGAGCAGTTAACGCCAATTCCGCCGCTGTTAGCAGTCAGCGCACTGCACCAGCATTTAATCCGAAAAGGATTGCGCACGAAAGTCAGCATTATCGTTGAATCGGGAGAAGCACGTGAAGTTCATCACTTTGCAGCTCTAATCGGCTATGGAGCCGATGCTGTCAATCCTTATCTGGCATATGCGACCTATAAGCAGGAAATTGACGAAGGCCGCTTGGATATCAGCTATGAAGAAGCAGTCAGCAAGTATGGAAAAAGCATTACCGAAGGTGTCGTAAAAGTGATGTCGAAGATGGGGATTTCTACGGTACAGAGCTACAGGGGCGCCCAAATCTTTGAAGCGGTAGGAATCAGCCGTGACGTGATTGACCTTTATTTTACAGGAACAGCATCACAGCTCGGCGGCATTGACTTAAATACCATTGCGGCAGAGGCACAGCGCCGCCACCAGGAAGCCTATAAGGATGACTACAGCAAAACGCTTGAACCGGGAAGTGACTTCCAATGGAGAAACGGCGGAGAGCATCACGCATTTAACCCGAAAACGATTCATACCTTGCAATGGGCGTGCCGCAGAAATGATTACAATCTGTTTAAACAATATACGAAAGCGGCAGATGAAGAACGAATCGGATTCCTGCGAAACTTGTTCTCATTTGACGAAAACCGCAAGCCTCTAAAAGTGGAGGAAGTAGAATCTGCTGAATCGATTGTCAAACGGTTTAAAACAGGTGCGATGTCATTTGGATCATTAAGCAAGGAAGCCCACGAAGCATTAGCGATTGCGATGAACCGCTTGGGCGGAAAAAGCAACAGCGGTGAAGGCGGAGAAGATCCAAAACGCTTTGTGCCTGATGAAAACGGCGATGACAGAAGAAGCGCGATCAAACAAATTGCTTCCGGACGATTCGGTGTGAAAAGCCATTACTTAGTCAACGCCGATGAGCTGCAGATTAAAATGGCGCAAGGCGCAAAACCGGGAGAAGGCGGACAGCTGCCAGGCAATAAAGTGTATCCTTGGGTTGCCGATGTCCGCGGATCAACACCTGGGGTCGGATTGATTTCACCGCCTCCTCACCATGACATTTATTCAATCGAGGATTTAGCCCAGCTGATTCACGATTTAAAAAATGCGAACCGTGATGCAAGAATCAGCGTGAAGCTGGTCTCAAAAGCTGGTGTCGGAACGATCGCTGCGGGTGTTGCTAAAGCAACTGCAGATGTCATCGTTATCAGCGGTTACGACGGAGGTACAGGTGCTTCACCTAAAACAAGCATTAAACATACAGGGCTTCCGTGGGAGCTTGGCCTTGCAGAAGCGCACCAAACCTTAATGCTGAACGGACTCCGTGATCGTGTTGTATTAGAAACAGACGGAAAGCTTATGACAGGCCGCGACGTCGTCATGGCCGCATTGCTCGGCGCCGAAGAATTCGGTTTCGCAACTGCTCCGTTAGTTGTTCTCGGCTGTGTTATGATGCGCGCCTGCCATTTGGATACATGTCCTGTCGGGGTAGCGACTCAAAATCCTGAACTTCGCAAAAAGTTCATGGGAGATCCTGATCATATTGTGAACTACATGTTGTTTATTGCTGAAGAAGTCCGTGAATACATGGCTGCATTAGGTTTTAAAACGTTCGATGAAATGATCGGCCGCACTGACGCACTTAACGTGAGTGAGCGGGCAAAGGCGCATTGGAAAGCGAGTCAGCTTGATTTGTCCACACTTCTTTATCAGCCGGAAGGGATACGGACATTCCAAACGCCGCAAAACCATAAAATTGATCAATCGCTCGATATCACAACAATTCTACCTGCTGTAAAAGATGCCATTGAATCGGGAAAAGAAGCTGATATTTCAGTCGAAATCAATAACACAAACCGTGTAGCAGGCACTGTAACAGGCAGTGAAATTTCGAAACGTTACGGAGAAGAAGGACTTCCGGAAGATACGATTAAGCTGCAATTCACAGGTTCAGCCGGCCAAAGCTTTGGAGCGTTCGTTCCAAAAGGCATGACGCTTTATTTAGACGGAGATTCAAATGACTATGTCGGAAAAGGTCTGTCTGGCGGAAAAATCATTGTCAAATCACCGGAAGGATTCAACTCCGAATCACATGAAAATGTAATTATCGGCAACGTGGCATTCTATGGCGCGACGAGCGGAGAAGCATATATTAACGGCCGTGCAGGTGAACGCTTTGCCGTTCGGAACAGCGGTGTGAATGTTGTTGTTGAAGGCATCGGTGATCACGGCTGTGAATACATGACAGGCGGAAGTGTTGTCGTACTGGGTGATGTCGGCAAAAACTTCGCGGCTGGTATGTCCGGCGGAATCGCGTATGTATTGGCCGAAGATGTAAAAGCATTTAAACGCAAATGCAACCTTGAAATGATTTTGTTTGAGTCATTAGAGGATGAAAAAGAAATTCAACAAGTTAAAGCAATGCTTGAAAAGCATGCCGCGTATACAAACAGCCAAAAAGCAGCAGACCTGCTTGAACAGTGGGAAGACAGCGTGAAAACATTCATTAAAGTGATTCCGAAAAACTATAAACAAATGCTTGCGAGCATCGAAGAGCAAAAAGCTGCGGGCTTATCTGAGGAAGAAGCCGTCATGTACGCGTTTGAAGCCAATACGAAACCAAAGCAGAAAAAAGCGCCGGCGGGACAAAAACAAACGGTAGTACAGTAAGGAAGGGGAGAGGAACATGGGGAAACCAACTGGATTTATGGAAATCAAACGAGAAAAACCAGCTGAGCGAGACCCTCTCACTCGCTTAAAGGACTGGAAGGAATATTCTGCTCCTTTTTCAGAAGAAGCGTCGAAACGGCAGGGGGCGCGGTGTATGGATTGCGGTACACCGTTTTGCCAGATCGGTGCTGACATTAACGGATTTACATCCGGCTGTCCGATTTACAACTTAATTCCTGAATGGAACGATCTTGTCTACCGAGGCAGATGGAAAGAAGCATTAGAACGGCTTTTAAAAACAAACAACTTTCCTGAATTCACAGGGCGGGTTTGTCCCGCTCCTTGTGAAGGGTCATGTACACTAGCGATTTCCGACCCGGCCGTATCGATTAAGAATATTGAACGGACCATAATTGATAAAGGGTTTGAGAATGGCTGGATTCAGCCTAGAATTCCGAAAAAACGAACAGGCAAAAAAGTTGCCATCGTTGGGTCGGGCCCAGCCGGACTGGCGAGTGCTGACCAGCTGAACCAAGCTGGACATTCTGTCACTGTATTTGAACGCGCAGACAGAGCGGGCGGACTTTTAACTTACGGCATTCCAAACATGAAACTTGAAAAAGGAATTGTCGAACGCCGCATTAAGTTGCTGACGCAAGAAGGAATCGATTTTGTTACAAATACGGAAATTGGCGTTGATATAACGGCTGATGAGCTGAAAGAGCAATTTGATTCCGTGATCCTTTGCACAGGTGCTCAAAAACAGCGGGATCTGTTAATCGAGGGACGCGAATCAAAAGGTGTTCACTACGCGATGGATTACTTGACGCTTGCTACAAAAAGCTATTTAGATTCTAACTTTAAAGACAAGCGATTCATTGATGCGAAGGGGAAAGACGTTATCGTGATCGGAGGCGGAGACACAGGAGCTGACTGTGTGGCTACCGCTTTGCGCCAAAAAGCCAAAAGCGTGCACCAATTCGGCAAACACCCGAAACTTCCTCCGGCTCGCACGAATGATAATATGTGGCCTGAACAGCCGCACGTCTTTACGCTTGAATATGCATATGAAGAAGCAGAAGCAAAATTCGGAAGAGATCCGAGAGAATATTCGATCCAAACAAAAAAATTGGTTGCCGATAAAAACGGCAAATTGAAAGAGCTCCATACGATTCAAATGGAGAAAATGAAAAATGAGCATGGAAAATACGAGTTCCGTGAACTGCCTGGAACTGAAAAAGTATGGCCTGCTCAGCTCGTCTTTATCGCTATCGGCTTTGAAGGCACAGAACAGCCGCTTTTAAAACAATTTGGTGTTGATTCTAATAACAACAAAATCAGCGCAGCATATGGGGATTATAAAACAAATATCGATGGTGTTTTCGCCGCAGGGGATGCAAGAAGAGGCCAAAGCTTAATCGTATGGGCGATTAATGAAGGCCGTGAAGTGGCGCGTGAAGTTGACCGATATTTGATGGGGAGTTCAGTTCTGCCGTAAATAAAGGGGATTATATAAAAAAAGAAACCGGACTGTTTGTCAGCCGGTTTCTTTTTTAATCTATTGTGATTCCGATGTTCCCAAACTGGCTGCCTTCCAGCATACTGGTATATGCTTCATGTGCTTGTTCTATAGGATATGTCCGGTCAAGCACGGGCCGAAGTTTATGTTTTTCCATGAAATGCAGCATTTCACGGAATTCATCACGGCTTCCCATTGACGTTCCCAATATATTGATTTGCGGAAAGAATAAAGAACGCAGCGGAAAACTGAGATTATCACCCGAACTTGCACCAAAGCTGACAATACGGCCGTTCGGTTTAACATGATCAAAGTATTCTGAAAAGAGGGCCGGCCCTATGCTATCGAGAATGACATCAGCTTTTTGTCCTTGAAGATGTTCAGACCAATTGCTGTAACTTTCAAAAGCGTGGTCAGCGCCTAATTGTATTGCTCTTTTTCTTTTTTCCTCGCTTCGAGAAGTCACGCTTACAGTTGCTCCAATCGCTTTAGCCATTAATAGTGCGTAAGTTGCAACGCCGCTTCCAATTCCGGGTATCAAAATATGCTCGCCTTTTTTTAATTGGGCCTTTGTAAAAAGTGCTCGATATGCGGTCAGAGCTGATAATGGCAACACGCCTGCTTCCTCCCAGGATAGATAAGAAGGTTTTTTCACTGCGTTTTGTGAAGGAATGATCACATATTCAGCAAGTGTTCCGTTTGAAAGGCCTCCCAAAATATCCGGAACAGGAGGTACATCATCTGTTACTTCCCAATTCAAAGTCGGTAAAATCACCACTTCTGTTTGAACAGCCAGATGATCTACACCTTCACCGACCGCTTCAATAATACCAGCACCGTCAGAGCCCAGAATAAACTCAGGATCTTGTTCAGTTTTATTTTTCATGAGAAACAGGTCCCGGTGATTTAATCCCGCCGTTTTCAACTTTACTTTCACTTCTCCGTTTCCGGGATTTTGAGAAGGGATGTCCTGATACGCTAACCCCCGAAGTCCGCTTTTTCCGTTATGAATAACCGCTTTCATGCCGTCTGCCTCCTATATTCCTCGTAATCTATGATCTTCACATATTTTACACAGCGGTTTTCTTCAAGTAAAATGAACAAAAATGATTGCCGGTATCACTTTTAATCATAGCAAGAAGGTGACAGCGTGTGGAAAGCGGAGAATTAAAGATATTCCGGGCTGTTGCCCGTGAAGGAAGTATAACAAAAGCAGCCCGGCAGCTGAATTATGTTCAATCTAATGTAACAGCCAGAATCCATAAGCTTGAGACAGATCTGAATATCAAGTTATTTCACCGGACAAATCGTGGAATGACGTTAACGGCTGCGGGGGAAAACCTATTACAATACGCAGATCAAGTTTTATCATTATTAGACGAAGCTGAGAAATCAGCGCAGTTAAGTCAGCATCCGAAAGGGCCGTTGCGGCTTGGAGCATTGGAAACAACAGCGGTCACTCACCTGCCTGAACATGCAGCTTCATTCCTCAGACGTTTTCCTGAAGTTGATTTATCAGTGAACACAGGTGATACGCACAGCTTGGTTCGGCAAGTTCTAGATCATAAGGTGGATGGCGCTTTTGTGTACGGTCCTGTTGAATACATGGATATCAAACAAATTCCTGTTTCCTATGAGGAATTGGTGTTGATTTCACCGGAGGAAGGGGCGATAGAGGACATGCTACGGCTGCCGATGCTCTTTTTTGGAACCGGCTGCTCTCATCGCGATAGGGTCAAAAGATTATTGGAGGAAGCAGGTATTCAACAGCAAAAAATCATAGAATTTGGCACATTGGAAGCCGTTATCAGAGGTGTTTCCGCTGGTTTGGGAACGGCGCTGCTGCCAAAGTCGGCTATTGCCTGCTCTGTCCATCGCCAAAGGGTGTACGTTCACCAGCTTCCCGCATCATATCAGGATATGACGATTGTGTTTATTTACAGGAAAGACTTTTTTATGACCAGTGCATTTCAGCGGTTTATTGCAGAATTGAATGAGGCCAAATTTATCCAATCAGTCTAATCAAGAAGAGAAGATTCAACAATAGCAGGGGATGCTGGATAGATTTTTGGTTTCGTAAGCTGGAGAGACGGTTTTCAAAAAAACAAAGAAGCTTTAAGGTCTATGAATTGATTAGCTGATCAAACCTTTATGTGTTTCGAATTGTTATCTGGCACATGTCTGGATGTTATATTGAAAGGTATTCGTACCGACCGTTAAGGAGTTTGCGGGTACCATAGGCAAGATTAATCGTTCACAGCAAAAAACTGTACTCGGCAAAAATGAGTACAGTTTTTCTTTTTTATTTATGTTTTAAATTAATTCCGATCGCTGCGCCGTTTCTGCTTGAATCGGCTACTCCTTTGAAGGTGCCGTTTTCACGGTCGATAAAAATGCTTTGCACGTTTCCGATGTCCACTGGACTTGTGCCGAATTTATGGCCCATGTCTTTTAATTTGCTGAGTACATTCTCTGGAACTCCGTCTTCGTATCTGTAGGAGCTCATACTGTTTGTGTAAATTCTCGGCTCTTCAACCGCTGCTTTTAATTCCATTCCATATTCTATATTATAGAGGATGGTTTGCAGCACGGAAGAAATAATCGTTGCCCCTCCAGGAGATCCGACGGTGAGAACTGGTTTGTCATCTTTAAACAAAATCGTCGGTGTCATGCTGCTTAATGGCCGCTTGTTCGGCTGAACTTCGTTGGCTCCGCCTGGAACCGCATCAAAATCTGTTAGTTCATTGTTTAAAATGACGCCGTAATCAGGAACCATAATGCCTGTGCCAAACAGCTGTTCAATTGTTGTTGTATAGGAAACAACATTGCCCCAGCGGTCCGCGACGGTAAAGTGTGTCGTTTGGCCGTCTACTTTATCATTCGGCTGTTCGACTTGCTTATAGTTTGCGGTTCCTTCTTCGTATTTCCAAGGATCACCGGCTTTTGGTTTTTTGTTGACTTCATCTAAACTGATTAATTGCTGGCGCTCTTTTATATAGTCGGGGTGAAGCAAACCTTTGAGAGGAACATTTACAAATTCGGGATCGCCTGCATAAGCCGCACGGTCAGCGTAAGACAAATGCATGGTTTCAGCGAGCAGATGGTATTTTTCCCATGAGCGGATATCATATTGTGAAAGGTTAAAATCATCGAGAATGTTTAGCATTTGCAGCAAGAAAACGCCGCCAGAGCTTGGAGGAGGAGTCGTTGCGATTTGATAGCCTTGATATTCTCCCCAAATTGGTTCGTCAATTGTAATGTCATAATTTTCTAAATCTTTTTCGGTCATTGATCCCCCAAAATCCTGAACAGTATCAGAAAGGGCTTTGGCAAATCTGCCTTCGTAAAAGGCGTCTATGCCTTTCGAACGAATGAGCTTAAAGGTTTTGGCCAGATCTTTTTGAATGAGCGTATCGCCTTCTTTAAGCGGCTCGCCATTCGGCAGAAATACATCCTTAGCGGCAGTCCGTGATAATTTTTCCTGATAATCAGAAATCGCATCTGCTAACACTGAATCAATCGGAAAGCCTTTATCAGCGAGTTTTATAGAGGGGGAAATTAATTGTTTCATCGAACGGGTTCCCCATGTATCCAAGGCTTTTTCCAGCCCTTTCAGTGTACCCGGAACACCAACGGCAGTACCTTTTGTGACACGTTCGGAGAAAGGTATCGCTTTGCCGTTTTCATCGAGAAACATATCCGGAGTTGCGCCTGCGGGAGCGCGTTCACGGCTGTCAATGATCGTCGTATCTTTTGTTTTTCCGTCATACACCATCATAAAACCGCCGCCGCCAATACCTGACATCATCGGTTCTGTGACATTAAGCGCAAACTGAATGGCAACCGCCGCGTCAATGGCATTTCCGCCTTTTTTCAGGACGTCAGCTCCGATCTCTGAAGCGAGAGGATGCGCAGTCGCAACCATTCCGTCTTTGCCTACATCTACTTGTTTGTACTCGTCATAGCCTTTGGGCGGCTTTTTAGCTTCCGCGTGAAATGGAGCACTTCCAGCGACTAACAGAACACTAAGCATGGCTGCTAAACAGACGTTCCACGTTTTTTTCATGTTCTCCCTCCTATTAAGCTGTTATGTTACAATCTTAGCGTAAAAAAAATACAGCGGTTTCACAAGTGACAAATGGTATATTATCTATATCATTCGGCCTTATTTCTGTGTGAAATTGATTATATGGGGGTGAGTCATGTGCTATAGTAGAAACAGCATACGGATTCAGAAAGGAATGCTATATGTATTTAACGATTAAAGAAACAGCAGAATATGCAAATCTTTCAGAGGATTATATTAAAAGTTTGGTGCTCGAAGGTAAAATCAGGGCCGTTCATGACGGTGAGCAATTTTTGATTTATAAGGGACAGTTCAAAACGCATCTCGAACAGCTGGAAAATTACAAAGCGCTCGTGCAGGAAATATTAAATGAACCGATCCCAGAAGATATTGATGTAAAGGATGAAGACTAGGACACAATTTCAAATTGTGTCTTTTTTTTGCATATTTTTTGTGAGCATCTCGAAAAGAAAAGCGTCATATTGCGTTATAAGGGCTTTTTCGGGAAGGGTCAGAGTGATTTGTCTCAGGAGGCGGAAAAGCTTTATATGAGCCTGTAAATGCCATTTCAGAAGATAGGGCGTTTCAAGAGATCTCTTTTCTGTTTATGTAACACTATGTATATTATGTTACATAAATGCCTCCGAACTTTGACATTCAACGTTTTTCCGCTATAATAGTAACATAGACCTCAAAACGTTACATAACGGTTTTTAAGGAGTTTTTTGATGCATATTGTACAGCCGATCCGCAGTTTAGAGAAAATTCAAGATGTAAAACAGTATTTACGCAGCAAAAACAAGCGTGATTATTTTTTGTTTATTTTCGGCATTAACAGCGCGCTCCGAATTTCTGATATTTTGTCGCTTCAGGTGAAAGATGTCAGAAATAAAGACCATTTATGGGCGACTGAAAGCAAAACAAAAAAGAAAAGGAAGATTCTCATTTTAGAATCTTTGAAAGCAGAAATATACGAGTATACGAAAGATATGAAAGAAAATGAATATCTCTTTAAATCTGTCCGAACCAAAAAGCCAATTTCACGCATTCAGGCATACAGAATTTTAAGAGAGGCAGCCGAAGCGTGCGGACTTGAGGAAATAGGGACCCATACGCTCCGGAAAACATTTGGCTATCATTTCTACCAGCGGACAAAAGATATCGCTGAGCTGCAGAGGATCCTTAATCATTCATCACCTTCGATTACAATGCGTTATATTGGAATCGATGAAGATACAACAAGAGCTGCTTATAAGGTATTTGGAGGGCTGTAAATCATATCGCTTGAAAATCGTGACAATCGGAGCTACTATATAGATATCAAAAAAGCTCTAGTAGCACAGCGGATAGTGCAGCAGTTTCCTAAACTGCAGGTCGGGAGTTCGAATCTCTCCTAGAGCGTAATAAAACAAAAGGGCAATGGATGATACGTCCGTTGCCCTTTTTATGCTTAACATAAAAAACGCCCGTTTTTCTCGGGCGTTTTTTTCTTATATAACTGCGTCAAAGCGATTTACTTTCCACTTTTTGTTCTCTTTTACAAATGTCACTTTCCGTTTTGCTGAAGGTGATCCGTCCAAAGTAGGAACGGTAAATTCATATGTGACTGTGCCGCCTTTTTTAGAAATGAGTTTAGCGGTTGATTTTTTCCAATTTAAGAGATTGTCTCCGTCACCGACCGGAACAGCCAGTTTTCCTTTTGAGACAATGAAATGATAGTCTTTAAAGCCTTTTTCAATCGCTGTTTTTGAGAAAATAGGTGTTAAGTAATTCACAGCTTTTTCTTTTGTGCCAAGGTCACTGCACATGTATACGTACTGAAGATTTTGATGCTCGAATGTGCCTGATGGGCAAACTGCTTTTTTCGCTTTTGGATTGTGTCCGCTCATTGTATTCCAAAAATGCTCTCTTGCTGTTAGTGCCAGCTGCAATGCTTGTTTTTGTGATAAATCTCCGGATGTGTTTTTCGCAAATGCATTTGTGTTTAATGACAGAATAAGTGCAATAGTGGTTAGAAATAGAAGATATTTTTTCAATGTGGCTCTCTCCTTTAAAATCTCTTTCTCTTATGTTACAAATGTTACAATAGTTACGTTTAGATTACAATACTTTTGCATAAATTATTTTTTATTCTTTCATCTCACCAAAAGACTATGCTGTATCGCACTAGTTTATTCTTGCAGATTGAAAAATGTGTAAAAATAGGAGAATCGGGAAGGGTTTTATAAGTACTGTGGTGAATAGTTACATGTTGCATGTCGTGTTCATTTCAAAAGAAACGGGAGCACGTTAGTGAAACGAGTTTAAATAAAGGAGTCATTCATATGGAAACATTACAAGAAAATCCCGTATCTAAGAAGAAGAGCAATCCATCTGTTTGGCGGTCAATGTCACTATTTTTAGTGCCGCTCCTTCTGAGCAATGTGCTGCAATCAGTGGGCCAATTAGTCGGGATGGTCGCTGTGGGCAGATGGCTTGGCGTAGATGCGCTTGCAGCTGTCTCATCCTTTTTCCCGCTGTTTTTTCTTCTCATTTCATTTACGATCGGCATCGGTTCCGGCAGTTCCATTCTTATCGGGCAAGCCTATGGGGCAAAAAATGAGGAACGGTTAAAGGCCGTTGTCGGAACAACGCTGACATTCACCTTTTTATTAGGAATTGTGTTAGCTGTGATCGGCAGTATATTCACCTTAGATATTCTGCGTCTCATGGGAACGCCAGAAAATGTAATTCATGTCAGTGTCAGCTATGCGCGTATCTTATTTTGCGCAATGCCGTTTATGTTTTTATATTTTGCTTATACCACATTCTTGCGGGGGACAGGAGATTCTAAGACACCGTTTTATACATTGATTGTAAGCACAGTCATCAATATAGCACTTTTACCAATCTTAATTCTCGGCATGTTCGGCTTGCCGAAGCTGGGCATTTACGGTTCTGCTTACGCAACCGTTATTTCTACAATTGTGACCTTTATCGTATTATTGGTGTATCTGAGGAAAACGAAACACCCGCTGCAATTTGATAAGACAGTACGGCGTTATTTGAAAATGGATAAGGAATTGCTGGCGCTTCTGCTGCGTCTTGGTATTCCGTCAAGCATTAACATGATTCTCGTCTCACTATCGGAAATAGCAGTCATTTCCTTCGTCAATCATTATGGCTCTGATGCAACAGCAGCATATGGCGTGGTCAATCAGGTAGCCAGCTATGTGCAAATGCCGGCTGTCAGTCTGGGGATCGCGGTGTCTATTTTCGCCGCTCAATCTATTGGAGCGAATGAGTTTGACCGGTTAAAGCAAGTCATTCGGGTCGGTATTTGGCTGAATTATATCATTGGCGGTGTGCTGATCCTCCTTATCTATCTTTTTGCACATCAGATTTTAGCATTATTTTTGACCGAGAAAGATACCCTTTACATTGCACACAGGCTTTTGATGATTACATTATGGAGCTATTTGCTGTTTGGGAATGCCCAAATTATTTCTGCGACGATGCGTGCAAGCGGAACGGTTTTATGGCCGACCCTTATCAGTATTTTTGCCATCTGGGGAATCGAAGTGCCGGTCGCGTTTGTTCTGTCTCACTATACAAATCTTGAAATACTCGGCATTTGGGTAGGCTATCCGGCAGCATTTGCTGTAAGTTTGCTTTTGATTTACGGGTATTATCAATTCATTTGGAAAAAGAAGCAGATTACACGTCTGATTCAATAAACTCCAAAAAACACCGTTCATTTTGAATGGTGTTTTTTGTTTACTTAAAGACAAAAGGGAAAACATAAAATGGAGGAAATAGTGCACACTGAATTGAATTTATATATAAGCATTGAACTAAGGAGAGGTTGAGTACACATGACAAATTATATTGAAAAGATGACGTATTTAGGAACACCAGCTGTCAAAGCGGGTAATGAGCATTTGGAAATAATAGTCGTGCCTGAGTGGGGCAGCAACGTCATTTCTCTCGTAGACAAAGAAACAAAGATGCACCTTTTACGAGAACCGGAAACAACTGAAAGCTTTCATGACACACCTACATTGTATGGAATTCCCATTTTGTTTCCGCCTAACCGCATAAGTGACGGAACGTTCATTTTCCGGGGCAGAACGTATCATTTTGATATCAATGAAAAAGATAAACACCATCACCTCCACGGCTTTCTCTATGACAAAAAGTGGGACATCATAACGATGAAACAAACAGACGAAGAAGTGATCATAGAAACTGAAATTGATCTATCGGAAATTCCCCATGTTTATAAACAATTTCCGCATCATGCTGTTGTACGGATGACATACATTTTAAAAGATAACACTCTTTATAAGCATGCCACGATCATGAATAAAGGGAAGGATGCATTTCCTTGGGGGCTTGGTTATCATACGACCTTCGTTTTCCCAGAAGAGAGCTCTTTATTTTCTCTTACTGCTGATCAGCAATGGGAATTGGATGAACGTTTATTGCCGACCGGAAAGCTGATCGATATACCAAATCAGGAAGCTTTGCACGAAGGAATGCTCTTGCGGCAGCAGCTTGATGATGTCTTTTTATCTTCTTATCAGAAGAGAGGAGGAGAAAATCAGGCCGTCATTTACCATCAGCATGCACACCTGAATATGATCTACAAGGCGGATGAACAATTTAAGCATTGGGTTGTGTATAATGCTGATGGAACACAAGGGTATTTATGTCCGGAGCCTTATACATGGGTGACAAACGCAGTTAACCTTGATCTCCCTTCGTCACTCACTGGCTTACATGTGTTAGAGCCTGGTGAAGAGAAGACAGTAAAAAGCAGCATCACGATTGAGCGTAATCATCGATAGCCAATCAGGAGAGGCGGGATAAGAAAATGGGAAAAAGCATGAAGCTTTATTTTGTAATATTGCTGCTTTTCATCTTTGCTTCCATTCCATATATGCATCATGCTGTACAGGCGGCTGAAGAACAGGATACACTTGCCGGGCAGATTGAAACCATTTTAGCCAATGAACCTGCTTTAAAAGGTGCAATGGCCGGCATTACTGTCCGTTCTGCAGAAACAGGCGACGTCATTTACGACCATTTAGGGGATGTCCGGATGAGACCCGCCTCTTCTTTGAAGCTTTTTACAGCCGCCGCGGCACTTTCTGTTCTCGGTGAGGATTATTCTTTCACAACAGAAGTGCGGACAGACGGCCGCCTTAAAGGACAAAAACTGAATGGCAACCTTTATCTGAAAGGAAAAGGAGATCCGACACTTTTACCATCTGATTTTGATCAAATGGCCGAAAAGCTGAAAAAATCCGGCATCAAGTCCATAAAAGGCAATCTTGTCGCCGATGACTCATGGTATGATCATCTCCGCTATTCGCCTGATTTGCCATGGAGTGATGAGTACACTTATTACGGCGCGCAAATTTCCGCACTGACAGCGTCTCCAAATGAGGACTATGATGCAGGCGCTGTGATAGTAGAAGCCAGCCCGGGAAAGAAAGAAGGACAAAAGCCAGCAATATCAGTGTCACCAAAAACGGATTATGTAGCGATTGAGAATGAGGCGAAAACAGTTGAGGCGGGAAAAAAGAAAGATCTTTCTATCGAAAGAGAACATGGAACCAATACTATCACGATTAAAGGGAGCATACCGGTTGATGCAAGCAAAACAAAAGAGTGGATTTCCGTCTGGGAGCCGGCAGGATATGCTTTAGATTTATTTAAGCAGGCTCTTAAAAAACAAGGCATTACAGTAAAAGGGAAAATCATAATGGGCACAGCGCCCGACTCTTCAGACGTACTGGCCACTCATCACTCAATGCCTTTGTCTAAGCTATTTCTCCCTTTTATGAAATTAAGCAATAACGGACACGCCGAGGTACTTGTAAAAGAGATGGGGAAAGTGGAAAAAGGAGAGGGCAGCTGGGAAAAAGGGCTTGAAGTGCTAAACAGTACGCTTCCGAATTTCAGCGTTGATCCCAAAACACTTATTTTGAGGGACGGTTCCGGGGTCTCTCATATCAACGCCGTATCATCAGACCAAATCACAAAGCTGTTATATGACATCCAAGATGAAAAGTGGTTTCAACCTTATCTGCATGCTCTGCCGGAAGCGGGGAACAGTGACAGACTGGTAGGCGGGACGCTAAGAAACCGCATGAAAGACACTCCGGCAGAAGGAAAAATAAGGGCAAAGACCGGGTCCTTAAGCACTGTCAGCTCTCTGTCTGGCTATGCAGAAACAAAGAGCGGAAAAACGCTCGTTTTCTCTATTCTTCTAAACGGTTTGATTGATGACTCGGATGGCAAAGACATTGAGGATCAAATTGCTGTTATTTTGGCAAATCAATAAAAACGCTAAACCTGTTTTCCGCGAAAACAGGTTTTTTTATATTTTTTTTTACATTATTGCGCTTGTTTTTAAAACATCCATCTAAATATTGTAGAAATGTAACTGATACTGAGGCGGAGAATATCTTATAAACGGTTCAACACTATCCTCATATGAAATTAAATAAATGAAGAAAAAATCTAGTGATGAAGAACTATTAAAAATCGATACTTTCATAACTTTACATTCGAAATCCTAATAAAATTAATCAAGAAAAATAAATAATTAATACTATATTCAAAAAAATGTTATAAAAATTTTATATTTTTTATTGTACTTTAAAAAAATTCGGTTAATATAATGCATATATGGATTATATAGTCATATAATTTCTTTTTATTGTAATTTTTTCAGTTTCTTATCCTCTTATAAATTAGAATTGGAGGGAATTCGTTGAAAGAAAATACTTATGGTTTAACTCATGCCCAAAGGAGAGTTTGGTTTACTGAACTGTTGGAGCCTGGTACAAGCATCTGTAATCTGACCGCCTGTGTAAAATTCAGGGGTGATGTTGATCTTGATGCTCTTCAGTTGGCTCTGAACCTTTCAATCTCCCGTAATGATGCAATCAGGTTCCAGCTGACAGAAGGAATTGAATCGGAGTCAGAGCCTCGTCTGTATCTTGCAGAATACAAAGGATTATCACTTGAAATAATAGATTTTACAAATGCTGAAATGACTGAAACAGAGCAATGGATTCATGATCAAGCCAGAATTCCGTTTAAGCTGCTTGATTCGCCTCTGTATCAATTTTATCTCCTTAGAATCCACCCCCATGAAATTTGGCTATATGCGAAATTCCATCATATTATCATGGACGGCATCTCTTTAAATTTGATGGGAAATCAAATTATTAATCTGTATCAAAAAATCAAAAAAGGGGAGCCTATACCCGATGAGCAAGAGCCTTCCTACATTAGCTACATAGAAAAAGAGAGGCAGTACTTACAATCTTCACGTTTTGAAAAAGACCATTTGTTTTGGACGCAAACCTACCAACAGCCGCCGGTATACCACTCACTAACCGGACAGAGCACTTCACAAAAGCAGAGTACCTCCGCATCGAGAGATACTATCACACTTTCACCTTACCTAGCACATACCATCCAAGCTTTTTGCGAAGAACAGAAAATCAGTATGATTTCCTTATTTATGGCTTCATTTTACATATGTATCAGCCGCATCACCTCTAAAACGGACCTTGCGATCGGAACCTACTATGGAAACAGGGGGTCAAAGGCGGAGAAAGAAATGCTTGGCATGTTTGTCAGCTCTCTTCCAATCAGAAAAACGGTTGATTCTGACGCCGATTTTCTTTCCTTTGTACGCAGTGTCGGCAGAGAACAGCTTTCAGTCATGCGTCACCAAAGATTTCCTTATAATTTGCTGGTGAATGAATTAAGAAAAGAACACAAGGATTTACACAACCTGATCGGTATATCAATGCAGTACCATCCGCTTCAGTGGCAAAAAGCGGATGATTTGAACTATGAGACGGCGCTTTATTTCAGCGGATACACCGCGAATGAGCTTTCTGTTCAAATACAGGAGCGGATAGATACTGGAGCCATTCAATTAAATTTCGACTATCAAAATATCTTATTTTCTCTTGAGGACGTTAAACGGATTCAGCACCACCTGCTTACGTTGCTGGAAAACGCGCTTCAAAATCCGCATAGCACTATAAAAGAATTAGATATGGCAGAAAAACATGAGAAAGAAAAAGTTTTGTATGAATTTAACAGAACGAAAGCTGTTTCGCCTGCAGCTTCGACGCTGCACGGGCTGTTTGAACGTCAGGCAGCTTTGACGCCGGATCGGACGGCCTTACGCTTTTCTGGCGGTTCGCTGACTTACGCGCAGCTTGACATGTACGCCAACAGGCTGGCAGCGCGCCTTACGGCGCATGGTGTCACGAAGGAAAGCATTGTCGGTGTTCTAAGCGAGCGTTCGCCGGACATGCTGACAGCCGTTCTCGCCGTATTAAAGGCAGGCGGAGCTTATTTGCCGCTTGATCCTGCATATCCAGAGGAGCGGCTGAGCTATATGCTGAAAGACAGCGGGGCAGCATTGTTGCTGACGCAGCCGGGATTAAGGGCACCTGATTTTTCCAAGAAGACACTTGAAGTGGATATGACGGCTCTTGCGAATGAAGAATCTGAATATCACTCTCTTCATCAAGCGGACAGTGATTCTCTCGCCTATGTGATCTATACGTCGGGCTCCACTGGACGGCCGAAAGGAGTCACCGTGGAGCACCGCCAGGCGGTTTCCTTTCTGACCGGCATGCAGATGCAGTTTCCTTTAGAGGAAGACGACATCATTATGATGAAAACGTCTTTTTCCTTTGATGCGTCTGTCTGGCAGCTGTTTTGGTGGACGCTTTCAGGTGCTTCGGCCTATCTGCTTCCGTCCGGCTGGGAGAAAGATCCGGCATTGATGATAAAAGCCATTCGAGAGGAAGGCGTTACAACGGCCCATTTTATTCCGGCCATGCTGAACAGCTTTTTGGACCAAGCGGAAATCGAAGCACCGAGAAGCCTGAAGCGTGTATTCGCCGGAGGTGAACCGCTGGCCCCTCATACGGCAGCCCGTTTCGCTTCTTCGCTGCCCGAGACATCGCTGGTTCACGGCTACGGGCCGACAGAAGCAACTGTTGATGCGGCATTTTACACGTGTGATCCTGAGCTGGACAAGGATCGCTTGCGCCTTCCGATCGGAAAACCCGTGCCTGGCGCGCGTCTGTATGTGTTAGATCCGCATGTAGCCGTACAGCCTGTCGGCGTAGCGGGGGAATTGTATATCGCCGGAGCCGGTGTCGCCAGAGGCTACTTGAATCGGCCGGAATTAACAGAAGAACGTTTTCTTGATGATCCATTCTATCCGGGTGAACGCATGTACAAAACAGGGGATTTAGCACGCTGGCTGCCAGACGGACAGGTTGAATTCCTCGGCCGTCTGGATGACCAGGTGAAAATCCGCGGCTATCGTATTGAGCCGGGAGAAATCGAAGCGGCGCTCAGAAGCATAGAAGGCGTGCGGGAAGCGGCTGTGACTGTTCGTACAGAAAGCGGCGAGACGGAATTATGTGCGTATGCAGAAGGGCGCGAAAGAAACGAAGTGCGCAAGCAGCTTGAGACATTGCTTCCGGGCTACATGATTCCTGCTCATATCATTGAGATGGAACAATGGCCGGTTACCCCGAGCGGAAAGCTCGACCGAAAAGCGCTGCCTGCTCCTGACGGAGCGGCAGATCGGGAAACCTACACAGCGCCGAGAAACCTGACAGAGATGAAGCTTTCCCAGCTGTGGGAGGAAGTGCTGAAAAGCGGCCCTGTCGGCATTCACGACAACTTTTTTGACCGGGGCGGCCATTCCTTAAAAGCCACCGCGCTTGTCTCCCGGATCGCCAAGGAATTCGGCGTCCAAGTGCCGCTGAAGGATGTGTTTGCCCATCCGACGGTAGAAAGTTTGGCTTCTGTCATCAGCGAAGGAACGGAAAGTCCGTATGAAGCCATTAAGCCGGCTGAAAAACGCGAGACCTACCCGGTTTCCTCCGCCCAAAAGCGGATGTATGTGCTCCAGCAGCTGGAGGATGGTGGCACAGGCTACAATATGCCGGCAGTCTTGGAGCTGGAAGGAAAGCTGGTTCTTACAAGAATGGAGGCCGTATTCAACAAGCTGATCAAACGCCACGAGTCACTGCGCACGTCCTTTACAACGGACACAGACGGCGAGCCGGTTCAGCGTATCCATGAAGAAGTGCCGTTTACATTCCACACCTCTGGGCTCGGCGGACAAACTGAACAGGAAGCCGCGGCAGCGTTTATCCAGCCGTTTGATCTCAGCCAAGCTCCGCTGTTCCGAGCGGGGGTCGTCAAGGTATCAGGCGGGCGGCATCTATTACTGGTCGATATGCATCACATTATTTCAGACGGTGTGTCAGTCAATACGCTCATTCGGGAATTCGGGGAGCTGTACGCCAATCAGGAGCTACCTGCGCTTCACATTCAATATAAAGACTATGCCGTATGGCAGGAGGCCTTTAAAAAAGGAGACACGTACAAGACGCAGGAGGCATACTGGCTGAAGCAGCTCGAAGGCGAGCTGCCCGTACTGGACCTGCCGGCTGATTACGCCCGGCCGCCGGTGCGAAGCTTCGCGGGTGATCAAGTTTCATTTACGCTCGATCAAGAACTCACAGCCGGGCTTCACAAACTCGCACGCGAGAACGGAAGCACCCTGTACATGGTGCTCCTGGCAGCTTACACAGCGTTATTGGCGCGCTTAAGCGGACAGGAAGACATCATCGTCGGGTCACCAATTGCCGGACGTCCTCACAAGGACCTTGAGCCGATACTTGGAATGTTCGTCAACACCCTGGCGCTCCGGACACGCCCGGAGGGCGGGAAGCCGTTTGCGCAATTTTTGCAGGAAGTGCGTGAGAACGCATTGGAAGCTTACGAACATCAGGATTATCCGTTCGAAGAGCTTGTCGACAAGCTCGCCGTAACAAGGGATATGAGCCGAAATCCAGTGTTTGATGCGATGTTTATTCTTCAAAATATGGACAAACAAGACATTAATCTTGGAGACATAAAAGCACGGCCTGCAAATGTTATTCATCAAATTTCTGTATTTGACATGACGTTGATTGCGGCTGAATCAGATGGAGTCATCAGATGTGACATGGAATTTAGTACCGACGTATTTATGAGAACGACAATTGAACGCTGGACGGCTCATTTTACCGAATTTTTGCGTGCTGCCACGTCAAATCCTAATACAACTCTTTCACAAGTGAATATACTCAGCGAAAAAGAAAAACAAAAGATTTTGATAGAACTCAACAAAACCCACGTTGAATGTTCTCAAACTGATATCGTTTTTCATCGCATGTTTGAAAAGAGGGCTGAAGAGACACCGGAGCATATTGCTGTTATGGACGGTGAAAAACAGATCAGCTATCGCCATCTCAACGAAAAAGCCAATCGTCTGGCGCGCACACTGCAAGAAAAAGGAAAAGAGACGCAGCCAATCGTTGCTGTTTTAGCGGAGCGATCCATTGATGCTATTGTTGGTATTTTAGCCGTTATGAAAGCCGGCGGCGTGTATATTCCGATAGATTCTCATTATCCAAAAGCCCGGATTGAATACCTTCTCAAAGACAGCGGGGCTGAAATTCTTCTTTTACAGAATGAAGTAAAGCATTTGATTGCAGGCTCAGATATAGGTGATATTTCTCGCATCTGTCTTGATGATGAAAGTTTCTATGAAGCAAAAAGATGCAACCTTGCTTCATCTCCTGCCCCGGAGGACTCGGCATACATCATTTATACGTCAGGAACAACCGGTGCGCCTAAAGGCGTTATCGTTACGCACCGCAACTTTGCTCATGCTGTTCTTGCATGGCGCAGCATATATCAGCTCGATCAAATGCCTGTCAGGCTGCTTCAAATGGCGAGCTTTTCCTTTGATGTCTTTTCAGGAGACTTGGCGAGAACATTGGCCAATGGAGGGACTCTAGTCATTTGCTCTGATGAAACAAGGCTTGAGCCTGATGAATTATATGCATTGATGAACCGCCAGCGTATCACGATCATGGAGTCAACACCGGCACTCATTGTCCCATTTATGGAATATGTTTACCGCAACCAGCTCAGTCTTCCTGACTTAGACATCCTTATTCTTGGTTCGGATATGGTGAAAGCCCATGATTTCAAAACATTGGCGGACCGTTTCGGAAACAAAATGCGCTTAATCAATAGTTACGGGGTCACAGAGGCCACGATTGATTCAAGTTACTATGAAATGAATATGGGTGAAGAGTATTCGGGAGACAGCGTACCGATCGGCATCCCGCTTCCCAATGTAAAACTGTATGTACTCAGCCAGACTGACCAAATACAGCCGATCGGTATTGCCGGCGAGCTTTGTATCGGCGGAGCCGGCGTTGCCAAGGGCTATCACGGAAAATTTGAATTAACGGAAAAGAAATTTACAAAAAATCCATTTGTATCCGGAGAAAGACTCTACAGAACAGGGGATCTGGCTTGCTGGCTTCCAAACGGCACTCTCAGGCTTCTTGGCCGGATAGATCATCAAGTAAAAATAAACGGGTACAGGATCGAAACAGAAGAAATTGAAAGTGTGCTTCTCCAAACCGGACTTGTCAATGAAGCGGTTGTAGCGGTTCAAAGTGATACGAATGGACAGGCTCGTTTGGCAGCGTATATTCTGCCTTCAGATGCCGATACAACGGTTCTCCGCGGCGCTTTATCGAAAATGCTGCCGGCATATATGATCCCTGCGCATATCATTCCTTTGGAAACTATGCCGCTGACATTAAACGGGAAGCTGGACAGAAGAGCCTTACCGGCACCAAATGAAGCTTTCTCGCGGCCGTATACTGCACCGGTCAACGAATTGCAGGGAATGACAGCGCAGATTTGGGAGGACGTGCTGAGCGTGTCTCGAGTTGGCATTCACGACTCCTTTTTTGAGCTTGGAGGAGACTCTATTAAAGCACTGCAAGTGTCCGCCCGGCTGGCAGCTGAAGGCTGGAGCATGACTATACAAGATTTATTCCGTTATCCAACAGTTCATGAGCTGAGCAGCCATATCACTCCATTGATATCTCAGGCAGAACAAAGGCCTATCGAAGGTGAAGCGGATCTTACACCGATTCAGTGCAAATTTTTCGATCAGCGTCATGCTTTTCGTGATCATTACAACCAATCGGTCATGCTTTTCAGCGAAAAGGGGTTTCATGCTGACGCGCTTCGCCAAGCGCTGCGCAAATTGACTGAGCATCATGACGCGCTTCGCATGGTGTTTACACAGGATCATACCGGGCGTGTCGTTCAGTACAATCGCGGAATTCAGATCACTGAAAACGAACTGTTCGGATTTCACCTAGCAGATTGGACAAAGGAACAGGCAGAAGGCACACTCTTGGAAGAAAAATTTGCTGCTGAGGAAATCGTGCTTCAAAGCAATATGAATGTAAAAGAAGGACCTTTGCTGCAAGCGGGATTGTTTAAAACGACAGAGGGAGACCATTTGCTGATTACGATCCACCATCTCGCTGTAGATGGCGTTTCTTGGAGGATTCTGCTTGAAGATTTAGCTGCAGCCTACCAACAGTCTTTGGAGCAAACAGAGATCAAACTGCCGCCGAAAAGCGATTCTTATTTATCATATGCCAGCGGTCTGGCACAGATAGCCGGGAGCCGGCAATTGTTATCAGAAATAACATATTGGCAAACGATTTTAGATGCCCATAATGTTTTTCTGCCTAAGGACATGGCTGAGTCGGACAGGCATCAAAGCAGTGCTGAAACAGCTGCGTTTGTATTAGCCAGTGACTGGACTAAAAAACTGCTGTTTGAAACGCAGCAAGCCTATGGTACTGATGCCAACGAACTTTTGCTCACTGCTTTAGGAATGGCGCTTTATGAATGGAGCGGACACGAACAAATTGTGATCAGCGCTGAGGGCCATGGAAGAGAAGGACATGTTCCGAATATTGATATTTCACGAACAGTAGGTTGGTTCACTTCTATTTATCCTATCCTTCTGGACATGAGTGCACCGCATTCATCTGAAGATCAGCTCGGTTACAGAATCAAAGCGACAAAGGACAGGCTGAGAAGAGTGCCGCACAAGGGAACGGGCTACGGCTTATTAGTACAAAAGGGAGCCATACAGCATAAAGAGCCTGAGATCAGCTTCAATTATCTTGGACAATTCAGCGAAGGTCAGGGTTCTGATTTGTTTCAACTGTCTTCTTATCAGCCTCGTTACGAAATAGCGGGGGAGAGAGAAAGAGAGTACGAGCTCGATATTAATGCTTTGATAACAGACGGACGCCTGCAAGTCAAAGCAGTATACACCCGGGTATTCCGCGAAAACACAATTCAGTGTTTGATGGACAGCTTTCACAGTCATCTTATCGAGATCATTGAGCATTGTACAAAGAAAAAAGAACGAGAAAAAACGCTGAGCGATTTCAGCAACAAAGAACTAACGCCATCCGCATTATCTAGCATCGAAAATCTCATTAAAGATATTTAACTTTTGGAAAAGGTGTGTGGAATTGATGACGCAAGCAACGCAGATCCAAGATATTTATCCGTTATCGTACATGCAGGAAGGGATGCTGTTTCATTCACTGCTTGATTTCAGCTCTAAAGCCTATGTGGAACAAACCTCGTTTACCATTACAGGCAGCCTGTGTATCGATTCGTTTCAAAAGAGCTTAAATCTTCTTGTTTCCCGATACGATATTTTCAGAACCATATTCCTTAAGGAGGTTCCAGACCTCACTGGGCCGCAGCAAGTTGTGCTGACAAACCGTGAATTGACCGTACAAAGGGAAGATCTTTCTCACCTGAAAGATGATGAGCAGCTTGCTCTGATAGAAGACTTTATGCAGCAGGACCGGGAAAAAGGGTTTCACTTGCAAAAAGATCCGTTAATGCGGCTCATGCTTTTTGATAGAGGAGACAGCACATATACATGTGTCTGGACGCATCACCATATCATCATGGATGGCTGGTGCCTGGGCATCATCCTCAAAGAATTCTTCAGCATGTATGACTCACTTAAAAATAACAGGCCTGTACAGCTCGGCAGCACGGTGCCGTACAGCCGTTATATTGAATGGCTCGGAGAACAAGATAAAGAAGAAACCGCTGCATACTGGAGAGATTACCTGCAGGAGTACGGCAATACCGCTTCTATTCCTAAACTAAAAAGCCGCTCAGCGAATGGGGAATATGAAGCCGCAAATATCCGTTTTTCTTTAGAGCCGGCTATCGTTCAGAAATTGACAGCAGCTGCTCAAAATTGGGGAGTTACATTAAACACTTTATTTATGAGTCTATGGGGTGTTCTTCTCCATCGTTACAACGGTACGGATGACGCGGTCTTCGGCTCTGTTGTTTCCGGACGTCCGTCAGCGATTGACGGGATCGAGTCAATGGTCGGCTTGTTTATTAACACTGTTCCGGTGCGTATTCGATCTGCAGAGAAAATGGCATTTTCTACGCTTGTCAAATCCGTGCAGGAGGATACTTTACGTTCTGAGCAGCATGGTTATTATCCGCTTTATGAGATTCAAAACCGCAGTGCTTTGAAGCAAGGATTGATCGATCATATTCTTGTCTTTGAAAATTATCCTGTACAGCTTCAGCAGGCAGTCAATAGGCAAAGCGAAAATGACGAAAACGCATTGAAGCTAGATGACATTTCTATGTCAGAACAAACCAGCTATGACCTTAACGTTGTCATCGTTCCAGGTGAATCATTTTATATTAAATTCAGCTACAATGCCGCCGTTTATGAACGTGAAGAGGTGCTTCGGATTCAGGGGCACCTCATGCAGGCAATGGATTGTATTTTGTCAAATCCCGATATTGCTGTCGACAGCATCAACATTGTGCCTCCTGAAGAACGTAAGCTCATTCAATCGTTTAACGAAACGGAGCGCCATTATCCAAGCAAAACGCTATCCCAATTGTTTGAGGAACAGGCTCTCAAAACACCTGACGCGAATGCTTTGAGAATGGGAGATGAGTGCCAGACATATCGGCAATTAGATGAAAGAGCCAATCAGATTGCACACGCCCTGATAGAAAAGGGAGCTGGATCTGGCGGGATTGTCGCTGTGATGATGGAACGGTCAATGGACATGGCTGCTGCCCTGCTTGGAATTTGGAAAGCCGGAGGCGCTTATCTGCCTCTTGATCCAAGTTATCCGAAAGAGCGGCTTTCTTTTCTGCTGCATGACAGTCAAGCAGCTCTCTTACTGACAGAAGAAGAAATTATTTCATCCATCCCGTCAGGCTATAAAGGCAGTATTGTGACATCAGGACATACAACACATTACAGAACGGATTCTCCTGATGCATCGATTGGTGAGCTTGCCTACCTGATCTATACGTCAGGAACGACAGGACGGCCAAAAGGAGTGCTCGTTGACCATCAAGGAATTGCAAATACCTTGCAGTGGAGACGGGAAGAGTACGGCATGAGCGAAGGGGATACAGCACTTCATCTGTTTTCCTATGTTTTCGACGGCTGCGTGACGAGCTTGTTTACTCCGCTTCTGTCCGGCGCATGCGTGCTGCTGACAACAGATAACGAAGCGAAGGACGTGCTCGCCCTCAGACGGAAAATAGCTCAATACAAGGTTAGTCATATGCTTATTGTTCCTTCCCTGTACCGGGTGTTATTAGAAGTGCTGACTGCTGAAGATGCACAAAGTCTTCGTATCGTGACATTTGCGGGCGAGGCAGTGACTCCCGACCTGCTTGAGAGCAGCAGAAAGATTTGTCCCTCCGCTGAACTTGCAAATGAATATGGACCGACAGAAAACAGTGTGGCAACAACAATCCTTCGTCATCTGAACGAAAAAGAGAGAATCACGATCGGACACCCGATCGCCAATACAAAAGTATATATTTTACAAGGAGAGCAACTGCAGCCGATAGGCGCGGCGGGTGAACTGTGTATTTCCGGCGCGGGTCTCGCACGGGGGTACTATAAGCGGACAGAGCTAACTGAGAAAGCATTCACAGACCATCCATTCCTCAAAGGGGAACGCTTATATCGAACCGGAGATGCAGGGCGCTTCCTGCCTGATGGCACGATTGAATATATTGGACGTTTTGATGATCAGGTAAAAATCAGGGGATATCGCATTGAATTAAGTGAGATTGAAACTGTTCTTCGGCAAGCATCTGGAGTGAAGGAATCTGCAGTGCTGGCCCGTGATGTTTCTGATGAGGAAAAGGAACTCGTTGCTTATATCGTTCCGGAAAAAGGAAACGGCCTTCCGAATCTGCACCAGTATCTTGCCGGTACATTGCCGTCCTATATGATTCCCGCAAGCATCATCAAAATCACTCAAATGCCGTTAACATCCAGCGGGAAGCTCGACCGTTCCGCACTTCCGGAACCAGAAAACACAACTAGCTTAACGTACATGCCGCCACAAACCTTAATGGAAACTGAACTGGCACGCATTTGGGAAGAGGTGCTGAACAAAAATCAAATCGGTATACGCGATGATTTCTTTCAATTAGGCGGACAGTCCTTAAAAGCAGCCACACTCGTATCAAGAATACATAAACGGCTGAATATCGAGCTGCCGCTCAGTGACGTTTTTTCTTATCCGACCGTGGAAAGTATGGCAGCCAAACTGATGAGTTTACGTGAGAATGCTTTTACGCAGATTGAACCTGCGGATTTTAGAGATGTTTATCCGCTGTCTTTCTCGCAAAAAAGATTATACGCTCTTTACCAGTTGGCAGATGACAGCACAGGCTACAACATGCCGGCGGTACTGGAACTGCGAGGACATTTGGATCGCGGGAGATTGAGAAAAGTTCTCACAGAGCTTGTGAATCGGCATGAATCATTGCGTACGGCATTTGAACTGAACAACGGAGAGCCAGTGCAAAAGATTCATCCGGCGCTGGCAGCTGATCTAAAAGAGCTTGAAATTGGATCAGAGCAAATGCTGCAGTCTGTGATCTCGTCCTTTATCAAACCGTTTGATCTTACCGCGGGACCGCTTTTTAGAGCAAGCTTGATATCTCTCGAAAAAGAAAGAGCCTATTTGTTGCTTGATATGCATCACATCATTGCTGACGGAATCTCTATGAGTACACTCGTCCAAGAATTCACTGATCTTTATTGCGGAAAAGAGCTTCCAGCTTTAAACCTGCATTATAAGGATTTTGCGGTTTGGCAGCAAGAGAAGTTTCCGAAAACGAATTACAGCAAACAGGAGGCCTACTGGCTGAAGCAGCTTGGCGGCAGCCTTCCAGTATTGGATTTGCCGCTTGATAAAACGAGGCCGCTTCTGCCTGATTTCAGCGGCGGAACATTTGAAGTAAACATTGATAAAAGAACGGCGGAAGAACTGCACCGCTTGATGTTTGAAACGGGAACGACGATGTATATGCTCCTTCTGTCTGTCTATTCCATCATGCTTTCCAAACTGAGCGGGCAGGAGGATATCGTTGTCGGCTCGCCTGCTGCCGGGAGACCGCACGCTGATCTGGAGCGAGTCATCGGGATGTTTGTCAATACATTAGCTATGCGATGCCAGCCTGAGGGCCGCAAAACGTTCAGCTCTTATTTGCAGGAAATTCGCGAACTTGCTCTGACTGCATACGAGCATCAGGATTATCCTTTTGAAGAGCTCGTCAATAAACTTGAAACGAAACGGGAGGTAAATCGCAATCCGCTGTTTGACGCGATGCTCGTGCTTCAAAACAGCGAAGATTTCCGGTTTGAAGTGCCTGGTTTATCTATCTCGTCTGTAACCCCGTCACACAATGTATCTAAATTCGATTTGACATTACACGCTGAGGAGCATTCCGATGGCATTCGCTGCCGCTTCGAATACAGTACCGCGCTGTTTGAAGAAGAGACCATTGCAAGATGGGCTTCCCATTTTATTGAGCTGGTGAAAGGAATAACGTCTGATATCCATATGAAGCTTTCGGAAATGCAATTGCTTTCTGCTCCAGCGCGCGAATTGCTTCTTGAAACGATGGGTCAGTATGCTGACTATCCAAGAGATGAAAGCATCGTTCGTTTATTTGAAAAACAAGCAGCTGAACATCCCGAACATACCGCAGTCGTATGCGATCATATACGGCTGACTTATCGCGACCTGAATGAAAAAGCAGAACGGACAGCGGCTATGCTGATGAAACAAGGAGTCCGATCCGGGGATATCATCGGTTTATTGTTTGATCGATCGCCTGATATGGTGATTGGCGTTTTATCTATTCTAAAGGCCGGAGGGGCATACTTGCCGATTGACCCTGAATATCCTCAAGAACGCATCAGCTTTATGCTGAATGACAGCGGGGCAAGAATTCTCCTGACAGAGCACGGACACAACAAGCCGGCGGATTACTATGGGCAAATTTTATACCTGAATGACGCCGAAAACGAATTGATTTCGCCTGATTTGAAAGCGCAAGAAACATTAGCAGACCAGCCAGCTTATGTGATTTATACATCTGGAACCACTGGGCAGCCAAAGGGCGTCGTTGTCGAGCACCGCAATGTGATTAGTCTATTGAAGCATCAGGATCTGCCTTTTGATTTTGGAAGTGAGGACGTTTGGACTTTATTTCATTCATATTGCTTTGATTTCTCAGTATGGGAAATGTTCGGAGCATTGCTGAATGGAAGTACGCTGGTTCTTGTCTCCAGAGAAACAGCCCGCGATCCAAACGCATTCCGCTTATTGTTAAAAAACGAAGGCGTCACAGTACTCAATCAGACTCCAACTGCTTTTTACGGACTCATTCATGAAGAAGAAAACCATACGGACCGATTACATGTGCGATACGTTATTTTCGGCGGAGAAGCTTTACAGCCCGGCATGCTTGTAACCTGGAACGAGAAATACCCTGATACTGATCTGATCAATATGTACGGCATTACTGAAACAACTGTACATGTGACATATAAGAAATTGTCCTCAGCTGATATAGAAAAAAATAAGAGCAATATCGGAAAACCGCTGGCAACCCTTCAGGCTTATGTGATGGATGCTCATATGAATCTTCAGCCTACAGGAGTTCCAGGAGAGCTGTATATTGGCGGAGAAGGGGTAGCCCGGGGATATTTGAACAGAGATGATCTGACCGCGGCCCGATTTGTACCTAATCCTTATCTTCCGGGAGACAGATTATACCGAACCGGAGACCTTGCAAAGCGTCTGGCAAGTGGAGATCTGGAATATATGGGCCGCATTGATGATCAAGTAAAGGTGAGAGGACACCGCATCGAGCTCGGCGAAATCCAGGCGTCTCTGCTTCAGCTTCCAATAATCAAAGAGGCTGCTGTCATCACAAGAGATGATGAACAAGGCCAATCCGCTGTATATGCTTACTTGGTTGCGGAAGATGGACAGGTCGTAAATGAAGCAGATATCAGGGCTGCCCTGAGAGCCGTTCTGCCTGATTTTATGGTGCCTGCCCGCTTGATCCAGATTGACAGCATCCCGCTGACGGTTAACGGCAAGCTCG
The DNA here is from genome assembly GCF_038004745.1 of Bacillus sp. FSL R5-0434. Lineage (NCBI taxonomy): Bacteria > Bacillati > Bacillota > Bacilli > Caryophanales > Bacillaceae > Bacillus > Bacillus sp. FSL R5-0434. The sequence goes on along the minus strand of NZ_JBBORV010000001.1, from coordinate 1,985,977 downwards.
ACCAGAAAGCCCTGCCGGAACCAGATAAGCGCGCTCAAACTGAGAATGATATCAGCCCTAGAAATGAGATTGAAAAGGCGATGGCTGACATTTGGGAGGAACTGCTCGAAGCGGAGGAGATAGGTGTCAGCGCGAATTTCTTTGAGCTTGGAGGGGATTCAATAAAAGCGTTGCAGGTGTGTGCACGGCTGAAGCAGCGAGGCTATGAAACGACAGTGCGTGAGATGTTTGAGCATCAGACGCTTGGTGAACTGTCCGCCCGCGTTCGAAAAGCCGTACGCGTAATTGACCAAACGCCAGTCGAAGGCGAGCTGCCTTGGACACCTGTACAGCAATGGTTTTTTTCACAATCATTGGAAGCCCATCATTTTAATCAATCTGTCATGCTCTACCGGGCTGAACGATTTGATGACATTGCACTCAGAAATGTGCTGAGAAGCTTGGTGACTCATCATGACGCACTGAGAATCATATGCCGTTACAAAGATGGCAAGCCTGTACAGGTTAACAGAGGAGCAGATCTTCCGGATGAGGAGCTATATGCCTTCGATCTGTTTGATATAAGAGATCATCGTTCAAATACAGCCGGAAATGCACAGGGCTTGTCAGCCGAAGCACACAAACAGATTGAAGAAATGGCAAACCAAATTCAGCAAACCATTCGATTGGAGACTGGCCCTTTGTTTCATGCTGGTTTGTTTAAAGCCGATGATGGAGACCATTTGTTTCTGACGATCCATCACTTAGTCATTGATGCCGTTTCATGGCGCATTTTATTTGAGGATTTTTCAATTGCTTACGAACAGGCAGTCTCAGGAAAACCCATCGTACTGCCGGAAAAAACGGATTCATATTTCACCTATGCACAAACATTGGCTGACTATTCAAAAAGCCGTCGTCTGCAGCGTGAAATCGCGTATTGGAATGAGCGGGAGGACCGGCATATTGAGCGTATTCCCAAAGATCATTCGATCACATCGAACTCATTCAAAGATACAGAAGTAATTGATTTCGAGCTGTCTCGTGAAGATACAGAATTGCTGTTAACTGGTGCAAACAATGCATACAACACGGAAACGAATGATATCCTTCTGACTGCTTTAGGCCTAGCTTTGCAGGAATGGACGGGACTTGACCATTTCAAAATCAGTATGGAGGGCCACGGCAGAGAAGATTATCTTGACAATATTGACATGAACAGAACAGTAGGCTGGTTCACTTCTATTTATCCTGTATGGCTTGATATGAGTGATTCTGACCATACGGATGAAGGTGAGCGGCTAGGACGACACATTAAACAGACAAAAGACATGCTGCACCGCATACCTCATAAAGGCGCAGGCTATGGAGTGCTGAAATATATCAACAAAATTTGGGATTCTGAGTACAGCGACCCGGAAATCAGCTTTAATTACTTAGGCCAGTTTGATCAGGATGTTCAATCAAAAGCTTTTGAGATTTCTGATATTAAGACAGGGAATGAAATCAGCCCGGATTGGGAGCGGCCTTATGTGTTAGATATCAGCGGAGCCGTTTCATCAGGATGCCTGCACATGCACATTATTTATAACCGTCTTCAATTTAAGAAACAAACCATACAAGCATTAGCCGATCATCTTAAACATGCGCTTGAAAACATGATTCAGCATTGCGCGGGCAAAGAAAACCGCGAATGGAGTGCCGCTGATTTTACTGATGAGGATTTAACGCTGGAGGATTTAAGTGAGATTATGGGGGCCGTCAACAAACTATAGGAGAGGAGATTCATTGATGCCGCAGCAACCCGAAATACAGGATATATATCCCTTGTCTTTTATGCAGGAGGGGATGCTTTTTCATTCGCTGTATGATGAACAGTCGAGAGCTTATTTTGAACAGGCGTCTTTTACAATCAATGGGCAGCTTGACTTAGACCGTTTCCAGAAAAGTATGGACGCTGTTTTTGACAGGTATGAAATCTTTCGAACAACTTTTATCTACAAAAATGTAGCCAAACCTCGTCAGGTGGTGCTTAAAAACCGTCCTTGCCATGTTCATTTTGAAGATATTTCTCATCTTAATGAGAGAGAGAAAGAACATTGTACAGAAGCATTCAAGGAACAAGATAAAAAAAGGGGCTTTGATCTTCAGTCGGATGTACTGATGAGAATATCCGTTTTAAAATGGGCGCCTGAGCGTTACGTGTGCATCTGGAGCCATCACCATATTTTAATGGACGGATGGTGCTTAGGCATCATCATTAAAGACTTTCTCCACATTTATCAAGCGCTGGGAGAAGGGCGGCTTCCATATTTGCAGCCAGTTCAGCCGTACGGAACGTATATTAAATGGCTAATGCAGCAGGATCGTGAAGAGGCAGCTGCGTATTGGAAAAAGCGGCTGCAGCATTTTGAGAAAGCTTCTTCTTTGCCAAAAAGAAACGAGCAAGTATCAGAAGGTGAATTACAGCAGGTCACGTTTACCATCTCTGAAAAAGAAACGTCCGATTTGCAGAAAATCGCAGCAGCATCCGGTTCAACGCTTAACACCGTTTTCCAAGCTTTGTGGGGGATTTTGCTGCAAAAATTCAATCGCTGTGACGATGCCGTGTTCGGATCAGTCGTCTCAGGCAGGCCCTCTGAGCTGGAGGATGTAGAAAATATAGTCGGCCTTTTTATCAATACCATTCCCATCCGGGTCCAAAGCAAAGCTCTTTCTTTCTCTGGCCTGGTCAGCCGGATACAAAAGGAAATGACTGAAGCAGAAGCATACAGTTATTTCCCTCTATATGACATTCAAGCACAGAGTGCTCTTAAACAAGAGCTCATTGATCATATTATCGTGTTTGAAAACGTGCCGACCCAGCAAGAAATTGAAGGACTAAACCAGACTGGATCGTTCGGTTTCTCAGTGGAAAACTTTGCGATGGCGGAGGAGACTAATTATGGCTGCAGCGTCAAAGTGATTCCAGGCCGCACATTGTTCGTGCGCATCAATTTTCATACAGGTTTATATGAGCCTGGCATAATTGCTGAGATAAAAGATTATTTACAGCATATGATTTCAGCTGTCATCTCTGATCCTTCTCTTCCTGTTTCAAAGATGACGTTACTAGATAAAGACAAAACACAGAAAATGGTTGCTGAATATAATACGACGGGAGCTGTTTCAGCGTTAGCTCCGACGCTGCACGGGCTGTTTGAACGTCAGGCGGCTTTGACGCCGGATCGGACGGCCTTGCGCTTTTCTAGCGGCTCGCTGACTTACGCGCAGCTTGACATGTACGCCAACAGGCTGGCAGCGCGCCTTACGGCGCATGGTGTCACGAAGGAAAGCATTGTCGGTGTTCTAAGCGAACGTTCGCCGGACATGCTGACAGCCGTTCTCGCCGTATTAAAGGCAGGCGGTGCTTATGTGCCTCTTGATCCTGCATATCCAGAGGAGCGGCTGAGCTATATGCTGAAAGACAGCGGGGCAGCATTGTTGCTGACGCAGCCGGGATTAAAGGCACCTGATTTTTCCGGAAAGACACTTGAAGTGGATATGACGGCTCTTGCGAATGAAGAATCTGAATATCACTCTCTTCATCAAGCGGACAGCGATTCTCTTGCCTATGTGATCTATACGTCGGGCTCCACTGGACAGCCGAAAGGGGTCGCCGTTGAGCAACGCCAGGCTGTTTCCTTTCTGACCGGCATGCAGATGCAGTTTCCTTTAGAGGAAGACGACATCATTATGATGAAAACGTCTTTTTCCTTTGATGCATCTGTCTGGCAGCTGTTTTGGTGGACGCTTTCAGGTGCTTCGGCCTATCTGCTTCCGTCCGGCTGGGAAAAAGATCCGGCATTGATGGTAAAAGCCATTCGAGAGGAAGGCGTTACAACGGCCCATTTTATTCCGGCCATGCTGAACAGCTTTTTGGATCAAGCGGAAATAGAAGCACCGAGAAGCCTGAAGCGCGTATTCGCCGGAGGTGAACCGCTTGCTCCCCATACGGCAGCCCGATTCGCTTCTTTGCTGCCGGAGACATCGCTGGTTCACGGCTACGGGCCGACAGAAGCAACCGTTGATGCCGCATTTTACGCGTGTGATCCTGAGCTGGACAAGGATCGCTTGCGCCTTCCGATCGGAAAACCCGTGCCTGGCGCGCGTCTGTATGTATTAGATCCTCATTTAGCCGTACAGCCTGTCGGCGTAGCGGGAGAATTGTATATCGCCGGAGCCGGGGTCGCCAGAGGCTACTTGAATCGTCCGGAATTAACAGAAGAACGTTTTCTTGATGATCCATTTTATCCGGATGAACGCATGTACAAAACGGGTGATCTGGCGCGCTGGCTCCCAGACGGACAGGTTGAATTCCTTGGCCGTCTGGATGACCAGGTGAAAATCCGCGGCTATCGTATTGAGCCGGGAGAAATCGAAGCGGTGCTCAGAAGCATAGAAGGCGTGCGGGAAGCGGCTGTAACTGTTCGTACAGAAAGCGGCGAGGCGGAATTATGTGCATATGCGGAAGGGCTCGGAAGAAATGAAGTGCGCAAGCAGCTTGAGGCATTGCTGCCGGGCTATATGATTCCTGCTCATATCATTGAAATGGAACAATGGCCGGTTACCCCGAGCGGAAAGCTCGACCGAAAAGCGCTGCCTGCTCCTGACGGAGCGGCAGATCGGGAAACCTACACAGCGCCGAGCAATCTGACAGAGATGAAGCTTTCCCAGCTGTGGGAGGAAGTGCTGAAAAGCGGACCTGTCGGCATTCACGACAACTTTTTTGACCGGGGCGGCCATTCCTTAAAAGCCACCGCGCTTGTTTCCCGGATCGCTAAGGAATTCGGCGTCCAAGTGCCGCTGAAGGATGTGTTTGCCCATCCGACGGTAGAAGGTTTGGCTTCTGTCATCAGCGAAGGAACGGAAAGTCCGTATGAAGCCATTAAGCCGGCTGAAAAACGCGAGACCTACCCGGTTTCCTCCGCCCAAAAGCGGATGTATGTGCTCCAGCAGCTGGAGGATGGAGGCACAGGCTACAATATGCCGGCAGTCTTGGAGCTGGAAGGAAAGCTGGATCTTACAAGAATGGAGGCCGTATTCAAAAAGCTGATCAAACGCCACGAGTCACTGCGGACGTCCTTTACAACGGACACAGGCGGCGAGCCGGTTCAGCGCATCCATGACGAAGTGCCGTTTACATTCCACACCTCTGTGCTCGGCGGACAAACTGAACAGGAAGCCGCGGCAGCTTTTATCCAGCCGTTTGACCTCAGCCAAGCTCCGCTGTTCCGAGCGGGGATCGTCAAGGTATCAGACGGGCGGCATCTATTACTGGTCGATATGCATCACATTATTTCAGACGGTGTGTCAGTCAATACGCTCATTCGGGAATTCGGGGAGCTGTACGCCAATCAGGAGCTACCTGCGCTTCACATTCAATATAAAGACTATGCCGTATGGCAGGAGGCCTTTAAAAAAGGAGACACGTACAAGACGCAGGAGGCATACTGGCTGAAGCAGCTCGAAGGCGAGCTGCCCGTACTGGACCTGCCGGCTGATTACGCCCGGCCGCCGGTGCGAAGCTTCGCGGGTGATCAAGTTTCATTTACGCTCGATCAAGAACTCACAGCCGGGCTTCACAAACTCGCACGCGAGAACGGAAGCACCCTGTACATGGTGCTCCTGGCAGCTTACACAGCGTTATTGTCGCGCTTAAGCGGACAGGAAGACATCATCGTCGGGTCACCAATTGCCGGACGTCCTCACAAAGACCTTGAGCCGATACTTGGAATGTTCGTCAACACCCTGGCGCTTCGGACACGCCCGGAGGGCGGGAAGCCATTTGCGCAATTTTTGCAGGAAGTGCGTGAGACCGCATTGGAAGCTTACGAACATCAGGATTATCCGTTCGAAGAGCTTGTCGACAAGCTCGGCATGACGAGGGATATGAGCCGAAATCCGCTGTTTGATGTGATGTTTGTGCTTCAGAATATGGACCAAGAATCCATGCAGCTGAAGGACCTGTGTCTCCGGCCCGCAACAAATGTGGAACATCAAGTATCAAAGTTCGATTTAACCCTGTATGCGTACGAGGAAGCCAATGGATCTATGATGTTTCAAATGGAATATAGCACTGATCTCTATCAGAAAAATACGATTGAAATGTGGCTTCACTATTTAATGAATATGCTACGCGCCATCATCCAAGACAGCGAAGCAGCACTTGGAACAATACATGTATTGGACGAGAATGAAACCCATTTCCTTATCCATGAACTCAACTGCACAAAAAGAGAGTATCCGAGACATGAAACCATCAGCAGGCTGTTTGAGTTACAGGCTGCACAAACGCCTGATGCCATAGCTGTGGCCGGCGATGAACAAACATTAACGTATAAGGAGCTGAACACCCGGGCAAACAGGATTGCTGCTGTTCTTCGGAGAAAAGGAGTCGGACCTGAAACTGTAGTTGCATTATTGACAACACGAACTCCAGAACTTGCAGCAGGAATGCTCGGCATTTTGAAAGCTGGAGGAGCCTATCTGCCTATTGCTAAGGATCTTCCCGCTGACCGAATATCATATATGCTGTCAGACAGCGGTGCAAAAATACTCCTTCAATCTGAAAAAGCAAACAATCAACGATTAGACTTAGAGCTTACATGTGAGCAAATCGTCATCGAAGAGATTCAAGGACAAGGAGAAACGAAGAACTTTGAATCTCCAGCAGGGCCACATTCACTCGCTTATATCATCTATACCTCAGGATCAACCGGCAAACCGAAGGGTGTCATGATTGAGCAGCGAAGTGTGATCCGTCTTGTCAAAAACAGCAATTACATTGAATTTACACCTGGAGACCGGCTTCTGCTGACTTCTTCACTCGGTTTTGATGTCGTTACATTTGAAATACTCGGGCCGCTGCTAAATGGCGCTGCTTTGCATCTCACAGATAAAGAAACATTTCTGGATTCTCATCAGCTTAAGAGATACATAGAACAAAACGGAATCACCACAATGTGGCTGACTGCATCTCTTTTCAACCATTTAACAGAACAGAATGAGAAAATATTTTCCCGGCTCATAAATCTGATTATTGGCGGAGAAGCTCTGTCAGCCAGTCATGTCAATCGAATCAAGCAAGCATGCCCGGAATTGTCAATCTGGAACGGATATGGGCCGACTGAGAATACAACATTTTCGACTTGTTTTCACATTGAAAAACTGTATGAACATTCCATTCCGATCGGCCGGCCGATTGGTAATTCAACCGCATTTATCTTAAATAAATGGGGAATGCTGCAGCCGATCGGAGCTGTCGGTGAACTGTGTGTCGGCGGAGATGGTGTGGCAAGAGGCTATCTTGGTCGACCAGACCTGACGAAAGAGAAATTTGTGCCAAATCCATTTGCGCCCGGCGAACAAATGTACCGTACCGGTGATCTGGCACGCTGGCTACCGGACGGCACAATTGAATATGTAGGCCGTGTCGATGATCAGGTAAAAATAAGGGGGTACCGGGTTGAGCTCGGTGAGATTGAATCAGCGCTTCGTCATATAGACGGTGTCAAAGAAGCAGCTGTATTGGCGCGAACAGGACAATTAGGCAGCAAGGAGCTTTACGCCTATATAAGCGTAAAAGAGGGGACAGATGCTGAACAAGTGCGTACTCACCTTTCTCAAATGCTGCCAGGCTATATGATGCCGGCCTATGTGATAGAAATGGATGCTCTCCCGCTCACTGCCAACGGAAAATTGAACCGAAAAGCACTGCCTGAACCAGATATTACATCTAAACAAACGTACGTCCCGCCTCGAAATGACCTTGAAGAACAGCTTGCGATCATATGGCAGGAGGTTCTCGGGACACAGAGGATCGGAATAGAAGATTCGTTTTTTGAACTAGGCGGAGATTCAATTAAGGCTCTTCAAGTATCCGCGCGCCTCGGACGTTATGGTTGGAGCTTGCATGCAAGCGATTTATTCCGCCATCCGAACATAAAAGATTTATCAGCAGTCATCCGGAAGACAGAAAGAGTAATAGACCAAGGATCTGTTCAGGGAGCTGTCCCATGGACACCTATTCAGCATTGGTTCCTCTCTCAGGATATAGAAGATAGACACCATTTTAACCAGTCTGTCATGCTGTTTAGTCCTGATTGTTTGTCGGAAAATGCACTGCGCGCATCATTAAAAAAACTGGCAGAGCATCATGATGCCCTGCGGATGATTTATCGGGATGATAGCGGACAACAGATACAAATCAACCAAGATATTCATGAATCCAAACTGTACAGCTTAAGGATTTCTGATTTTTCAGATCCGGGAATCGATTGGGAAACGAGCATTAAAGAAGAAGTGGCAAATCTTCAGCAAAGTATCAATCTCCAACAAGGACCATTACTGCATGCCGCTTGGTTTAAAACGCTGTCCGGAGATTATTTATTTCTCACGATTCATCATTTGGTCGTTGATGGGGTATCATGGAGAATTTTACTGGAGGACCTGTCAGCGGCATATCATCAAGCAGCTTCAGGACAGGCTATACAGCTTCCGCCTAAAACAGATTCCTATCAGGAATACGCACGGCGAATTCAAGATTATGCCCAAAGCAGCAAGCTGATTCGCGAGGAAACGTACTGGCGGACGGTTGAAGAGGAAAAAGCAGCGGAACTGCCATACGAAATGCCTTATATGGAGAATATGAACAGCAGTGTAAGGGAAACATTGCGCTTTTCACTCACTGAAGCAGACACCGCGGTCTTGCTGCAAAAGGTAAACCACGCTTATGGCACAGATACACAAGATATTCTATTGACGGCGGCTTCCTTAGCGATTTGTGACTGGACAGGGGGCAGCAAGCTCCGTATGGCAATGGAGGGACACGGGAGAGAACACATTCTGCCGGATTTAGACATCAGCCGGACGGTTGGCTGGTTTACATCCATTTACCCCGTCCTTATTGACTTTGAAAATCAAGCGGATGAGCTTGGAACCGCAGTTAAAACCGTGAAAGATACATTGGGCCGGATACCGAACAAAGGGGTAGGGTACGGCATGTTGAAATATCTTACACATCCCGAACATAAAAGCATGGTGTTGTCAAAAACACCTGAAATCGGCTTTAACTATTTAGGGCAGTTCAACGACATAGAAAGTCAAGACCGTTTCCGCCCATCCGGTCTTGGGAGCGGTAAGGACATCACTCCTACTTGGAAGCGGGAGCAGCTTATTGAGATGAGTGCGATGGCAGCAGAAAATCAGCTTCATTTTCAGCTCAGCTATCCGCCGGCACGGTTTCACAGGGGTACAATGGAGCGGCTCATCACCATGATTGAATGCTATTTGCAGGATATTATGAAACACTGTGCTGAAAAACAGAACACAGAAAAGACGCTGAGCGATTTCAGCAGCCAATCATTAACGGCAGAGGATTTGGACAGTATATCCAGCTTGGTGGAAGATTTGTAGAAAATCGTGACAGGGAGATATGAACATGACAAAAGCGAATTCAATACAGGATATTTATCCGCTGTCTTATATGCAGGAAGGAATGCTTTTTCATTCCCTCCTGCAAAAAGATTCACGGGCATATGTTGAACAAGCCTCTTTTACAATAGAGGGAGAAGTCAATTTGCAGTTTTTCCAAGAGAGCATCAATGCTTTAGTAGCAAGACATGACATTTTCAGAACGATTTTCATCAGCCAAAATGTCTCTTCACCTCAGCAGGTTGTCCTGAGGGAACGGACTGTCAGTGTACTGGAGGAGGACATTGCTCATTTAGATGAAGCGGGCCAATCTGCGTTTGTCGAACAAATAAAAGAAAAGGACCGCGCCAAAGGGTTTCATCTGCAAAAAGATATGCTCATGCGCATCACACTTATTCGAACCGGAAAGCGGCAATATACTTGTATTTGGACCTTTCATCACATCATGATGGACGGCTGGTGCCTCGGCATTGTACTAAAAGAATTCCTTCAGATTTATGCATCAAAAATAAAAGGGGCTCCATTATCATTGGAGCCCGTTCAGCCATACGGAACTTATATCAATTGGCTGATGGAGCAAGACAAAGAGAAAGCTGTTTCCTATTGGGACAATTATCTTTCCGGCATTAAGCAGCAAACCTTGCTCCCGAAGCAGAAAAAAACAAAGAGCACAAGCAGGCAGGAGCAAATTACATTTTCATTTTCAAAAGAAGACAGCAGCAGGCTGTCAGAGCTTGCCGTAAGAGAAGAAGTCACACTCAGTACAATTTTCCATACCCTATGGGGAATTCTTCTTCAAAAATATAACAATAGTGATGACGCGGTATTCGGTTCTGTCATTTCAGGAAGGCCCTCAGACATTGAAGGAATTGAACAAATGGTCGGGCTTTTCATCAACACGATTCCCATACGGATGCATGGATCAAAAACGCCATTTTTACAGCTCGTAAAAGACATGCAAAAGGATCGCCTTGCTGCAGAAGCATACAGCTACCATCCTCTATACGAGATACAGTCCCGTTCAGCAGTCAAGCAAGGTTTGATTGATCACATTCTTGTATTCGAAAACTATCCGGTGCAGAAAGAAATAGAAATGCTGAACAGCCAGGAGCCTGATTCAGATCTTTTTCAGATTCATAACTTTACAGTAGCGGATGAAACCAATTACAGCTTTTATCTTATGGTGGCGCCAGCGGAAGAAATCCATATAAAAATGAGCTATGATGCAGCACTGCACGACCGATCCTTTGTGCTTTCTGTTAAGGAGCATCTTTTGAACACTGTTTCCCAAATCTTAGATCATCCGCACCTCTCACCCGAAGACATCGATATCACAACAGACACTGAAAAGCTGCAGCTGATTGGGGAAATCAAAGATCACAAACCAGTTTATGAAACCATCCATGCCATGTTTGAAAAACAGGCAGAAAGAACGCCTGACGCGCGGGCTGTGATTGATCAAGCGCATTCTCTGACCTATAAAGAATTGAACGAATCCGCCAACAGATTGGCACAGCATTTGCGGAAAAAAGGCGTTATGAGGCAGGAACCTGTCGCAATCATGATGGAACGCTCAACTGAGTTCATTACAGGTATTCTCGGTATATTGAAGGCTGGAGGCGCCATTGTTCCAATCGATCCCCATTATCCGTCTGACAGAATAAATTATATTCTAAATGACTGCGGCTGCTCTCATGTCGTTTCACAAGCGCATTTTGCACCTTTGCTTGAGACTGGCCTGAATGTTACCTATATAGAAGATATTCAAATCGAAGACGGCAGCTGCTTACATTCAGTGAATAGTGCGGACGACCTGCTCTATATGATTTACACATCAGGCACAACGGGAAAACCAAAAGGCGTTCAATTTGAACATCGAAATATGGCTAACTTGCTGCAGTTCGAATTCACTCGCTCTGGCATTGACTTTGAAAATGATGTTTTGCAATTTGCAACTCCTGCTTTTGACGTCTGCTATCAAGAAATATTTTCAACATTGCTAGGAGGCGGCACACTTCATATCGTGCCTGAAGCTATAAAAAGAGACGTGCCGCAGCTGTTTGCATTTATAAAAGAGCATCAGACGACTATTGTGTTTCTCCCAACGGCTTTTATCAAAATGATTTTCAGCGAACAGGAATTTGCGAACGCGTTTCCTCATGATGTAAAACACCTGATTACAGCCGGGGAGCAATTAATCGTTTCCAGTCTCCTCAAAGATGTTTTGCGTCAGCGCAGCATGTACTTGCACAATCATTATGGACCTTCAGAAACTCATGTAGTGTCGGCATATACCATACATCCGGGTGACCAAATTCCGGAGTTTCCTCCGATCGGAAAACCGATTGATTGTACTGATCTGTATATTTTAAATCGCCAAAAACAGCTGCAGCCTCGGGGAGTATCAGGAGAACTTTATATTTCCGGTTCAAGCGTGGCCAGAGGTTATATCAATAACGATAAACTGACGCGAGAGAAATTTTTACCCGATCCCTTCAGGCCCGGAGCGGTCATGTACCGAACGGGAGATGTAGCGAGAATTCGTGAAGACGGCAGCTTTGAATATATCGGTCGAGCCGACGATCAAGTGAAAATCAGAGGTTATCGAATCGAGCCGCAAGAAATAGAAATCGCGTTAATGAATCATCCAGAGGTCAAAGAAGCTGCTATTCTTATCCGGCCAAATCAAGGTGAAGAACATGAGTTATGCGCTTATTATTGCAGTATGCACAGGCTGGATGCCTCGGCTTTGCGACAATATCTGGCAAATGAGCTCCCAGAATATATGATTCCGGCCAAATGGGTCTGGGTTAACAGCATTCCTTTGACGCCGAACGGAAAAGTCGATCAATCAGCTCTTCCAGAACCGGAAGCTTCAATCAGCAGTAATACATACGCTGCTCCGCGGAACCTGTTAGAGGTAAAGCTTTCGCAGCTGTTTGAAGATGTGCTGAAGGAAACCCCGATCGGCATTCACGATAACTTTTTTGACCGCGGCGGACACTCGTTAAAAGCAACGGTGCTTGTGTCGCGAATCGCCAAGGTATTTCATGTTCAAGTCCCGCTGAAGGACGTATTTGCCCATCCGACAGTGGAAGGATTGGCTCTCATTGTCCGAAATGCAGAGGAAAATCCCTTTGCATCGGTTGCACAGGCAAAAGAACAACCGACGTACCCAGTATCATCAGCTCAAAAGCGGATGTACGTGCTCCAGCATCTAGATAATGGCGGTGTCGGCTACAACATGCCGGCAGTTTTAGAACTGGAAGGGAAGCTTGATCGCGAAAAACTGGCTGCTGTATTCAAGGAACTGATCAGCCGGCATGAACCGCTTCGAACGTCCTTTGTGCCGGGAGAAGATGCCGAGCCCGTACAGCGTATTCACAATGAGGTTCCGTTTACGTTAAGTGAAGAAGCCTCTGCTGCTGGATTTGTCCGTCCATTTGACCTCAGTCAAGCGCCGTTATTCAGAGCTGGCCTTGTGAAACTGGCGAACGAGAAGCATTTGTTGCTGGTGGACATGCATCATATCATTTCCGATGGTGTATCCGTTCAGCTTTTAATCCGCGAATTCACTGAGCGCTATGCAGATCGGACGCTTAAGCCGTTACGAATCCAATATAAAGATTATGCCGTTTGGCAGCAGGAATTTCAAAAGCAAGACACATACAAAAAGCAGGAGACTTACTGGCTGAGACAGTTTAGCGGTGAGCTGCCGGTGCTCGAGCTCCCAACAGACAAGCGCCGACCGGCAGAACGGAATTTCTCAGGCGGAAAAGTTTTATTTCAAATGAATGAAGAAATCACGTCCCGCCTGAAACAGCTAGCCCGCAAAAATGGGAGCACGCTGTACATGACGCTACTCGCATTGTATTCAGCTTTTTTGTCGCGGTTAAGCGGTCAGGAAGACATCGTGATCGGTTCGCCTATTGCCGGACGCCCGCATGCCGATCTTGAATCGGTCCTTGGCATGTTCGTCAATACATTAGCGCTCCGGACGCACCCAGCCGGCAATAAGACATTTACAAATTTTCTCAAGGAAGTCAAGCAGACTGCACTGGAAGCCTATGAGCATCAGGATTATCCGTTTGAAGAGCTGGTTGATCAACTCGGTGTGCAGCGGGAAATGAGCCGGAATCCGCTGTTTGATACAACACTTGTGCTGCAAAATATGGAAAAGCAAACGCTGAAAATGAATGATTTGCTGCTTAGATGGAACGATTTGCAGCATCCGATATCTAAGTTCGATATTTCCCTGTATGTCACAGAGCATGAGGCTGAGCTGTACTGTCAGTTTGAATACAGTACCGCTTTGTTTGAAAAAGATACCGTTCAAAGATGGGCCGACCTTTTTATGACACTTGTGGAAAACACAGCTTCCAGTCCTGACATGGAATTGGACAATATCCCGATCCTGACAATAGAAGAAGAAAGGTCTTTCATTGACTCGTGCCATCCGCTTGAGGAGACAGGCTATCCGTTGAAACAGACCCTGCACCATGCACTCGAACAGCAAGCGGCAAAAACACCTGACCAACCGGCCGTGATCGTTGAAGACGGAGAGATAACCTACAAGGAATTGAACGAACAGGCTAACCGTGTAGCCTGGGAGCTGATCGACCGCGGAGTAAAAGCCGAAACGACTGTTGCCATTATGGGTAGGCGTTCCCCTGAAATGCTGATCGGGATTTATGCGATTCTAAAAGCAGGCGGCGCTTATCTTCCTATTGACCCGGATTATCCAGAGGAACGGATCCGCTTTTTGCTGAAGGACAGCGATTCTGGCATTCTCCTTATTCAATCTGACAATCTAGAAATTCCAGCTTTTGATGGAGAAATCGTTCATCTCAGTCAATTAAACAGCGGGCTGAAACGTCGTCTGTCCAATCCAAATGTTGAAGTCTATCCGGATTCTTTAGCCTATGTGATTTATACATCCGGCTCTACTGGAAGACCTAAGGGTGTACAGGTTGAACATCAATCTGCAGTGAATTTTTTAAATTCCCTTCAGTTCCGCTATCCTTTGAACCAATCGGACGTCATTTTGCATAAAACGTCGTATTCCTTCGATGCTTCGATATGGGAGCTGTTTTGGTGGCCGTATGCTGGCGCCTCTGTTTATCTGCTTCCTCAAGGAGGCGAAAAAGAACCGGACATGATATTGAAGGTCATAGAAGAACAGCAGATTACAGCGATGCATTTTGTGCCTTCTATGCTTCATGCGTTTTTAGAATATCTAAAAAATGGCCCAGCACCGATCAAAACGAACAGGCTGAAGAGGGTGTTTTCTGGAGGCGAACAGCTGGGGGCACATCTTGTCTCTCGGTTCTGTGAATTGCTGCCAGATGTTACATTAACCAATTCCTATGGGCCTACCGAAGCTACTGTAGAAGCGGCATTCTTTGATTGCCCGCTGGATGAAAAACTTGACCGCATTCCCATTGGCAAACCTATTCATCATGTCAGATTGTATATTCTGAACCAGAAGCAGAGGATGCTGCCTGCTGGATGTATCGGAGAATTGTACATCGCCGGGGCCGGGGTTGCCAGAGGCTACTTGAATCGGCCGGAATTAACAGAAGAACGTTTTCTTGATGATCCATTTTATCCGGGAGAGCGCATGTACAAAACAGGGGATTTAGCACGCTGGCTGCCAGACGGACAGGTTGAATTCCTCGGCCGTCTGGATGACCAGGTGAAAATCCGCGGCTATCGTATTGAGCCGGGAGAAATCGAAGCGGTGCTCAGAAGCATAGAAGGCGTGCGGGAAGCGGCTGTAACTGTTCGTACAGAAAGCGGCGAGGCGGAATTATGTGCATATGCGGAAGGGCTCGGAAGAAATGAAGTGCGCAAGCAGCTTGAGGCATTGCTGCCGGGCTATATGATTCCTGCTCATATTATTGAAATGGAACAATGGCCGGTTACCCCGAGCGGAAAGCTCGACCGAAAAGCGCTGCCTGCTCCTGACGGAGCGGCAGATCGGGAAACCTACACAGCGCCGAGAAATCTGACAGAGATGAAGCTTTCCCAGCTGTGGGAGGAAGTGCTGAAAAGCGGACCTGTCGGCATTCACGACAACTTTTTTGACCGGGGCGGCCATTCCTTAAAAGCCACCGCGCTTGTTTCCCGGATCGCTAAGGAATTCGGCGTCCAAGTGCCGCTGAAGGATGTGTTTGCCCATCCGACGGTAGAAGGTTTGGCTTCTGTCATCAGCGAAGGAACGGAAAGTCCGTATGAAGCCATTAAGCCGGCTGAAAAACGCGAGACCTACCCGGTTTCCTCCGCCCAAAAGCGGATGTATGTGCTCCAGCAGCTGGAGGATGGAGGCACAGGCTACAATATGCCGGCAGTCTTGGAGCTGGAAGGAAAGCTGGATCTTACAAGAATGGAGGCCGTATTCAAAAAGCTGATCAAACGCCACGAGTCACTGCGGACGTCCTTTACAACGGACACAGGCGGCGAGCCGGTTCAGCGCATCCATGACGAAGTGCCGTTTACATTCCACACCTCTGTGCTCGGCGGACAAACTGAACAGGAAGCCGCGGCAGCTTTTATTCAGCCGTTTGACCTCAGCCAAGCTCCGCTGTTCCGGGCGGGGATCGTCAAGGTATCAGACGGGCGGCATCTATTACTGGTCGATATGCATCACATTATTTCAGACGGTGTGTCAGTCAATACGCTCATTCGGGAATTCGGGGAGCTGTACGCCAATCAGGAGCTACCTGCGCTTCACATTCAATATAAAGACTATGCCGTATGGCAGGAGGCCTTTAAAAAAGGAGACACGTACAAGACGCAGGAGGCATACTGGCTGAAGCAGCTCGAAGGCGAGCTGCCCGTACTGGACCTGCCGGCTGATTACGCCCGGCCGCCGGTGCGAAGCTTCGCGGGTGATCAAGTTTCATTTACGCTCGATCAAGAACTCACAGCCGGGCTTCACAAACTCGCACGCGAGAACGGAAGCACCCTGTACATGGTGCTCCTGGCAGCTTACACAGCGTTATTGTCGCGCTTAAGCGGACAGGAAGACATCATCGTCGGGTCACCAATTGCCGGACGTCCTCACAAAGACCTTGAGCCGATACTTGGAATGTTCGTCAACACCCTGGCGCTTCGGACACGCCCGGAGGGCGGGAAGCCATTTGCGCAATTTTTGCAGGAAGTGCGTGAGACCGCATTGGAAGCTTACGAACACCAGGATTATCCGTTCGAAGAGCTTGTCGATAAGCTCGGCGTAACAAGGGATATGAGCCGAAATCCAGTGTTTGATGCCATGTTAGTCGTTCAAAATACAGAGCAACAGTCTTTGGAGCTGGATGACATACAACTCCAGCCGGCCGGCGTTTCTCATCATGTTTCTAAGTTTGATATCACATTGCAGGCTTCTGAGGGTGACGAGCAAATTCATTTGCAATTTGAATATTCGACTGCACTTTTTCAAAAAGCAACGATAAAACAATGGACATATCACCTGACAAATTTGCTGAGTCATATTGTCAAAAATCCGAACACACTTCTTAACAATATCGACATTCTGACTCATGAAGAGCGAAACAAACTGCTGAATGAGTTTAACAGCGGGCAAGAAAATGAACATAAAGTGCAAACAATCGATCAGCTGTTTGAAAAACAAGCAACGCTGACTCCGAATGCTCCTGCACTCGTCAGCAAAGAAAACACGCTCACCTATCAGGAACTGGACGAATGGTCCAATGGCATTGCATGGGCCCTGCGAGACCGCGGGGTTAAGCCGGACACACCAGTCGGAATTATGATGCCTCGTTCATTCAGCATGATTGCAGCCATTCTGGGCGTTTGGAAAGCCGGCGGCTGTTATGTCCCGATTGATCCGGAATACCCGGCGGAACGGAAACGCTATATACTCGACGACAGCCGAACCAAACTGCTCATCACTTTACCTGCTGCGGAGCAAGAAGCACTTGAAGATTTTGAAGGTGAGATATTCGCTATAGAGACCGCGGAGACATACGACGGATCACCGCTTCCGCAAGTGTCACGCCCTCAGCATTTGGCTTATATCATTTATACTTCAGGAACGACAGGCCAGCCAAAAGGCGTGATGGTCGAGCATAAAGGAATAGCCAACACCCTGCAGTGGCGGCGAAATGCTTATGCTTTGAATGAGACAGACACAGTCCTTCAGCTCTTTTCTTTTTCGTTTGACGGCTTTTTAACAAGTATGTTCACACCGCTTTTGTCAGGTGCAAAGACAGTGCTGCCTGATGAAAACGAAGCGAAAGATATTTTGTCCATTAAGCATGATCTATCTCATCATCGGATTACACATATGATTATCGTCCCTGTTTTATATCGGGCACTTTTGGACGTCATACAGCCGGAAGATGTGAAGACGCTTAGAGTAGTCACGCTTGCAGGAGAAGCAGCTGACCGGGAATTGATAGACCGCAGCATGGAAATATGCCCGAATACAGAGCTAGCAAATGAATATGGGCCGACAGAAAACAGTGTGGCAACCACAGCCATGAGACATATGGAACGGCAGAAAAACGTATGCATCGGCCGGCCGATCGACAATACTGAAGTGCTGATTTTAAACGGGGATCAGCTTCAGCCAATCGGCGTTGCCGGCGAGCTTTGTATAGCAGGAACAGGGCTTGCGAGAGGGTACGTCAATCTTCCGGAACTGACAGCAAAAACGTTCGTTCAGCACCCATTCCAGCCCGAAAAACGCATGTACCGAACAGGTGACGCAGCCAGATGGATGGCAGACGGTACAATCGAATACTTAGGACGAATGGACGATCAAGTAAAAATCAGGGGCCACCGTGTAGAAACGAAAGAAATTGAATCGGTTATCCGCCGTATAAGCGGAGTAAAAGGGGCTGTTGTCCTTGCTCGCGAAACAGCGCCTGCTCAAACCGAAATATGTGCTTACATTGTGGCAGAGCAAGACTTTAATACAGAAATGCTGCGTGCCGAATTAAAAAAACAGCTGCCTTTATATATGATGCCGGCGTTTATTCAAACGCTGGACTCGCTTCCTTTGTCACCAAATGGCAAGCTGGATCGCCGGGCACTTCCAGAACCGGCATTCAATCAAGTACGTACATTTCATGCACCGAACAGCGAGATGGAACAAAAACTGGCAGATATATGGGGTGAAGTGCTCGGTGCAGAGAAAATCGGAATTGATGATTCGTTCTTTGAGCTCGGAGGAGATTCCATTAAAGCGTTACAGGTGTCAGCACGGCTTCATCGAATCGGGAAACAAATGTCAGTTAAAGATTTATTCAGTCATCCGACAATTAAAGAACTGGCAGCATATATCCGTGATTCCAATACTAGTGCCAGCCAAGCTCCGGTTGAGGGAGAAGTACAGTGGTCACCTGTTCAGAAATGGTTCCTTTCTCAAGATATAAAAGAGAAACACCATTTTAATCAATCTGTTATGCTGCATCGGAGCACCTCCGTTCAAGAAGACGCGCTGCGCAAAACGTTAAAAGCCATCACAATCCACCACGATGCGCTGCGAATGGTGTTCACACAGTCTGAGCAAGGCAAATGGGTTCAATATAATCGGCCGGTCAGTCATTCAGACGACGCGCTGTACAGCCTTCAGATCATCAATCTTAAAGGTTCAGAAGTCAATGAATATGAATCTCTGATTAAACATCATGTACGTGACATTCAGCAGAACATAGATTTGGAAAAAGGGCCGCTATTGCAGGCCGGACTTTTCCGTACAGATGATGGAGACTTTTTGTTCCTAACGGCTCATCACTTCATCGTTGACGGCGTCTCATGGCGTGTCCTGCTGGAGGATTTGGCAACCGGATACCGTCAGGCTGTAAACGGAGAAGACATTGATTTGCCGCCTAAAACAAGCTCTTTCAAAGCATATACGGAAAAACTCGCTGACTATGCTGAAAGCCGTCAGCTTATGAAACAGCTCGCATATTGGCGCGAAGCTGAAGAGTATCAAACAGAAGCACTGCCGTTTGATCAAATGAACGCTCAAACTTTAAATGAGAGAAAACGGGATACAGTTTCATTCTCTCTAAATACAAAAGAGACGGATGCGCTTTTAAAAAGCGTCAACAGTATATATAACACAGATACGCAAGATATGCTGCTGGCTTCCGTGATTCTAGCTTTGCGGGATTGGACAAAACAATCCGCCGTCAAATTGTCATTAGAAAGCCACGGACGCGAGGATGTGTTAGACGGCATAGATGTCAGCCGCACGGTTGGATGGTTTACCGCCATTTATCCATTATTCGTCAAACTAGATTCAGACTTGTCCGACAAGGATCAAGAAGAATACTTGGTTCATGTGTTAAAAACAACAAAAGATACACTGAGACGCGTTCCGGACAAAGGATTCGGCTACGGTGTACTCAAATATTTGACCCCGCCTGAGAAAACTGACCTTGATTTCACCGGCACGGCGGACATCAGCTTCAACTATCTGGGTCAATTTGAAAACAGCCGTACAACTGAAGCGCCTGATGAAAACACCTTCTCGTTTTCTCCGCTCGGGACCGGAGAAGATATCAGCACTTCTTGGAACCGTGAGCAAACGCTTGACATCAGTGCGATGGCAGCAGAAGGAAAAATGACAGTCAACATGACGTACGAAACATCCCGTTTCCAGCATAAAACAATCGCACAGCTTTGTGAGAATTGCCATCACTATTTACTGAAGCTGATTGATCACTGTCTGAACAAAACAGAAACAGAAAAAACCATCAGCGATTTTGATGATCATGAACTGACCGAGGACGCACTCCAAGAAATCGCTGATATGCTCAGTTTTCACTAATGAAACCGTATAGAAAGGTGCAGGCGATATGGTTAAAACCAAAAAAATCAAGAACATTTATCCTCTGAGCCATATGCAGGAGGGAATGCTGTTTCATTCCTTCCTCCATAAAGAGGAGGGAGCTTATGTTGAGCAGTCGCTCTTTACGATAAAAGGAAGCCTTAGCTATGAGATGTTTCAGCGCAGTATTCAAGCCATCATCGACCGCCATGATATTTTCAGAACTGTATTTCTGCCGCACGTCCCCAATCTGTCGGGGCCTCGGCAGGTCGTGATGACAGAACGGAAATTCCATTTGCACACTGAGGACATTTACAGCCTGCAAACGAATGAGCAGAATGATTATATTGAACAGTTTAAGGAGAAAGATAAGAAAAAAGGGTTTGATTTGCAAAAAGACATGCTGATGCGGATTTCTCTGCTCAAAACAGCGGAAAATGAGCATGTCTGTGTCTGGAGCCACCATCACATCTTAATGGACGGCTGGTGTCTCGGAATCATTCTGCAGGAATTTATGCAAATCTATCAATCTATCCATACAGGAAATCACCTTGCTTTGGAGCCTGTTCGCCCCTACAGCACGTATATTTCTTGGCTGACAAAACAAGACAAAGAAACGGCAGCAGACTACTGGCGTGCTTATCTGAAAAATTACAGCACCCCCTCACAGCTGCCTCGGGTGACGGACAGAGAAGCAAAAGAAGGGTATTACCGTGAAGAATTAATTTTCACTCTGAATCAAAAGCTGACGGACAAGCTGAAAGAGACTGCCAAACAAACAGGCGTCACGCTTGCCACCTTTATTCAAACGGTCTGGGGTGTCATGCTCCAGCGCTACAACCGAACGGACGATGTCGTTTTTGGCGCGGTCGTTTCAGGCAGACCATCTGAAATTCCGGGTGTTGAGTCAATGATCGGATTGTTTATCAATACAGTTCCGGTTCGTGTTAAAACAGGCAAAGAAGAAACGTTTGCAGAACTGCTCAGCCGCTGTCAACAAGATATGCTGGACGCTGAGCCGTTTACCTGCCATCCTTTATTCGATATTCAGGCAAACACCGCCTTAAAACAGGAACTGATTGACCACATTATTGTCTTTGAAAATTATCCGTTACAGCAAAAAATGGCTGACTCAGCTGATCAGATTGATTCACCTCTGCAAATAGACAATGTAAAAGTGTCTGAACAGTCAGGATACAATTTCAACCTTGTCGTTGCTCCGGGTGATGAACTCGTCATCAAGTTCAGCTATAATGCGCACGTGTATGATGCTGCCTGGATGACCTGTATCCAAAGACAGCTGACACAAGCGTTACAAGCAGCTGCAGATCACCCTGACATTCCCGTTGCAGACTTTTCCTTTCTTGATCCGAAAGAAAAAGAGCAGATTTTAACACAATGTAATGACACTTCGACGGCGTATCCGAAAAACAAATCAGTGATAGATATATTCCGCGAACAGGCAGTAAAAACACCGGATCAAACAGCTCTGGTTTACGGAAATAGGTCCATTTCGTATCGTGAACTCGATCAAAAATCGGATGCACTGGCCAGAACATTGTATGAAAACGGGCTGCGCCGGAACGGAACAGCCGGTATTTTGTCTGGTCATTCTCCTGAATTCATCATTAGTGTACTGGCTGTTTTAAAAGCAGGGGGGACATACCTTCCTCTTGACGCGGAGCTTCCGCCTGAACGGATCAGCTATATGCTCGACGAAACAAAAGCCGCTATGCTGATTGTTCAAAAAGGACTGGAGCCAAACACAGCGTTTGCTGGAACCTTCATTTCTGCAGATGCAGAGGCGATGATTGAAGAACATACGAAACCTTTGGAAATCGTCACTGGCCCGGATGATCTCGCGTACATCATGTATACTTCCGGTTCGACAGGCCGGCCTAAAGGCGTTATGATTACCAATCGCAATGTCGTGTCCCTTGTTTGCAACAGCAATTACACATCAGCTTCTGTAAATGACCGGTTTATCCTGACAGGGTCCATCAGCTTTGACGCCGTCACCTTTGAAATGTTTGGAGCGCTTTTAAAAGGAGCAACTCTGCATATCATTGATAAATCAACAATGCTGACACCAGATCGTTTTGGCGCGTATTTAATTGAAAACAACATCACAGTGCTGTTTTTGACAACCGCTCTTTTTAATCAGCTGGCACAAGCTCAGGCTGACATGTTTCGCAGGCTTCATACGCTATATGTCGGGGGCGAAGCGCTGTCACCTGAGCTTATAAACGCTGTCAGGCGCGCGTGTCCGAAGCTTTCGCTTTATAATATCTATGGACCGACAGAAAACACGACGTTCTCAACCTTTTTTGAGATTAAAAGAGACTACGCCACTCCCATCCCGATCGGGAAACCGATCAGCAATTGTACCGCTTTCATCTTAGATGCAAAAGGATGTCTCTTGCCAATAGGCGTTCCCGGAGAGCTATGTGTCGGCGGTGACGGGGTGGCAAAAGGCTATTTAAACAGAGATGATGTAACAGCTGCCGTTTTTTCTTCTGATCCTTTCATACCTGGAGAAAGAATATACCGTACCGGTGATTTGGCGCGGTGGCTGCCTGATGGGAACCTAGAATATATCAGCCGGATTGACAGACAGATTAAAATTCGCGGAAAACGGATTGAGCCCGCTGAAATTGAAGCGCGGATGTTAGAAATCGAAGGGGTACGTGAAGCGGCAGTTACTTTGCTGGAAACAGATGGAGAGGCGCAGCTATACATGCATTATGTTAGTGATGAAAGCAGAAACGAAAAGGAAATTCGCGCTGCATTAGCACGAGTGCTTCCTGACTACATGATTCCGCAGCGCTGGGTTCGAGTTGACCGTATGCCGCTTACCGGAAACGGAAAAATCAATCGCAGCGCACTCCCTGTTCCAGAAAACGAGTCTGAAAATCGTCAGGACCTCACACCGCCCAGAAACTGGGTCGAACAGGAATTGGCGCAAATTTGGAAAAGCGTACTCGGCGTTAAAACGATCGGAATACATGATGATTTCTTCGGTCTTGGCGGACATTCACTAAAAGCGCTTCAAGTGATACACATGCTTAAACATCATCAGCATATTGATATACCGATTGATGTCTTATTCGAAAATCCGACGATCGCCCAGCTTGCGGAAAAGCTTTATTCTAATCAGCTGTCAGCGGCCGGTGAACAGCATGTGATCCAACTGAACCAGCAAGGCGGAAAAAACCTGTTCTGCTTCCCGCCGATTTCAGGCTTCGGGATTTATTTTAAAGACCTGGCATTGCAGCTGAATCACAAAGCAGCCGTGTATGGCTTTCATTTTATTGAGGAAGACAGCCGCATTGAACAATACGTCAGCCGCATTACCGAAATACAGCCAGAAGGGCCGTACGTTCTATTAGGCTACTCCGCGGGCGGAAACTTGGCTTTTGAGGTCGTACAGGCTATGGAGCAGAAAGGACTAGAAGTCAGTGACTTCATTATCGTAGACGCCTACAAAAAGGATCAGTCTATAACAGCAGATACCGAAAACGACGACTCAGCCGCATACCTGCCAGAAGCAGTCAGAGAAACAGTGATGCAGAAAAAAAGGTGCTATCAGGAATATTGGGCTCAGTTAATAAATGAAGGCCGTATCAAGTCAAACATTCATTTCATTGAAGCTGGCATTCAAACCGAAACGAGCGGGGCTATGGTATTACAGAAATGGCAAGACGCCGCTGAGGAAGGCTATGCCGAATACACCGGGTACGGCGCGCACAAAGACATGCTGGAAGGTGAATTTGCTGAAAAGAATGCAAATATTATCCTCGATATTTTAGACAAGATCAATTCAGATCAAAAAGTGCTGCCAAATAAACATTAAACAAATACTTGCCGGACAGAAGCGTATCTCTGTCCGGTTTTCTTTTTGCAAGAGAGTCGCGCATAAGAATGGATGCAAAAAAGCGGGGAATGATAACATCATCCTTTTTCTTGGAGGCTTGTCATGGAACATCTTTCTTGGCTTACTTTTTTTATGCTGATACTGGCGAGTTACAGGCTGACACACTTAATTGTATTCGACAAAATTACTGAATTCATCCGAAAACCTTTTATGAAAAAGAAAAGAACCGTTGATGCAAACGGGCATGTGAATGAAAAAAACGTGCCGGCCTCAAACTTTGGCTATATGTTAAATTGCTACTGGTGCGCGGGCGTTTGGTGTGCCATCCTGATCGGGCTTGGCTATCTTTTTTTACCTGATATCGCTGTTCCGGTGATTTTCATATTATCGATCGCAGGCGCACAGGCCATTCTTGAATCAGCTGTCGGCGTCGGCGTAAAACTCGTAGACGTGTTAAAAAGTGTCCAAATTCTCATAAATGATAAAAAGTCCTAAAGCAGGGTAAAGAGGCTTCGGGACTTTTTTACGTTCAGCCGGTTATAAATCCGGTTTCTTCAATCCGATTAAGCACCCTTTTACAGCCCGGGAATACCGTAATAACGAATAGTGAAAGCGATGTAATGGGGGAGAAGAAACAGAATGAAGGGTTGTCAAAAGCCGATTGTACGTATTCTTGTCAGCTTGCTCATCGGAACGTTAATCATATCGGTTCCTTATCTGGCCAAAGCACAAACGGACAGGGAACTGAGAGCCGTATGGATTGCATCCGTACTAAACCTTGATTGGCCGTCAAAAAAAGGCTTATCGATTGAAGCGCAAAAACAGGAGTATCTCAGCCTGCTGGATGACGTTCAGTCAATGGGAATGAATGCCGTCATCGTTCAAATTAAGCCGACGGCCGATGCCTTTTATCCGTCCGCTTACGGGCCTTGGTCTGAATATTTGACTGGTGTTCAAGGAAAAGACCCAGGTTATGATCCGCTCGCTTTTATGATTGAAGAAGCCCATAAACGAAATCTTGAATTTCACGCTTGGGTTAATCCTTACCGCATTACGATGAACCATACAGATCTCAATAAATTGTCTGATGATCACCCGGCAAGAAAGCATCCGGACTGGGTCGTGGCTTACGGTAAGCAGCTTTATTATAATCCCGGCATCCCTGAAGCGAGGGATTTTATCATCAAAGGCATTGAAGAAGTCGTAAAGCATTATGACGTTGATGCCGTTCATATGGATGATTATTTTTACCCTTATAAAATAGCCGGACAGGAATTTCCTGATACCGTACAGTATGAACAATACGGGAAAGACACGTTTCCCGATATTGATGACTGGCGAAGAGATAATGTAAACCAGCTTGTCAGCCAAATCAATCAAACAATCAAAGCTGAAAAACCATATGTCAAATTCGGCATCAGTCCATTCGGTGTATGGAGAAACGCAGAAGACGACCCAACCGGATCGAATACCAAAGCAGGTGTCAGAAATTATGACGACCTTTATGCAGATACGAGACACTGGATCCAGCAAGGCGACATCGACTATATTGCCCCGCAAATTTACTGGAGCATCGGCTTCAACGCAGCCGCTTATGACGTGCTGGCTGATTGGTGGAGCAACGAGGTCAAAAACAGACCCGTTCATTTATACATCGGGCAGGCAGCCTATAAAATCAATAACAATTTTGACCCGCCTTGGTCCGACCCTGAAGAATACGCCAGACAAATCAATCTCAACCGTCAGCTGGAGCTGGTGAAAGGAAGCATGCATTTCAGCCTTAAAGACCTCAATAAAAATCCGCTCGGCATCAAAGACAGACTCATCACCGACCTGTACAGCAAGCCTGCATTGGTACCCGAAATGCCTTGGCTCGACAGCAAAGCGCCGAAAAAACCGAAACTGACCAAAGTAACCGCAGACGATAACGGAAACCTCCTGCACATACAAGACCACTCATCAAATCGAAAAACAAAGGAAACAGCCTATTATGCGATATACAGGGCTGAAGGAAAACAGGAGCAAACATTGCTGGCCACAGCAAGAAAAACAAACGACAAGCAAACCTTCCTGGATGACACGGCAGAACCAAATAAAACATATACGTATTATGTCACGTCCGCAGACCGGCTTCATAACGAAAGCAAGGCCTCGAAAAGAAAAATAAAACAATAGCCCGCAGAGACGGCTGTTTACTAGCCGTCTTTTTCAACAAATTGCGTTTTTATGAATGAGACAAGAAACGTATTGCCGGTGCTGAATTATCTGTATTGGAAACTGAGCATTTCGTATTAAAAAAGATCGAAGAGGCACACTTGCAAAATATATTTTCAATCTATGAACATGACGAAGTATTTAAAAACTGCGGCATCATTCCTAAACATAAGATAAAGACAGTACATAAAATGATTAGCCATTTTGAACGAGATTATCAGAAAAAAGTGGGGGATTTATGAGAAGTATCAAGGGACTACAATGACGTTAAAATCAGTTGCCGAACAAGCAAATGTCACGCAAGGAACCGTTTATTATCATTTTCGCACAAAAGAGAACCTGATGCTGGAGGTGGTTCGTCATGTGTGCGACAGTTCATGGGCAAACGTAAAGAACAATCAGCGTCCGCCAACCGAAAAGCTAAAATCAGCAAAAGCCCGAACGAAGGAAAATGCTTATTATCACCGGTTAATTTTAACGCTGACGTTTTAATTTTCAGACTTCTTTTGTCAGGGAATGATTCCTGAATTCACTTAATAGGATGTTACAAAGATGTGAAGGAGGAAACCAAGTGAATTTTGAGCTGACAAAAGAACAGCAAATGGTTCGTGAAATGGTAAAGGATTTTGCAAAGAGAGAAATTGCTCCTCACGCAGAACATGTAGATCAAACGGGTGAATTCCCGATACAAACGTTTCAAAAAATGGGTGATCTCGGACTGATGGGCATCCCCTTTCCTGAGGAATATGGAGGATCAGGCGGAGATACGATTTCCTATGCCTTAGCTGTTGAAGAAATCGGCAAAGCATGCGGCAGTACAGGATTAAGCTATGCAGCTGCAGTTTCACTCGGTGCAAGCCCTCTATATTACTTCGGGACAGAAGAACAAAAACGGGACCATTTGATTCCTCTGGCTTCCGGAAAAGCACTCGGATCATTCGGCCTGACAGAACCAAATGCCGGCTCTGATGCAGGAGGCACGCAAACGAAAGCGGTGATAGATGGTGATGAATATGTGATTAACGGCGAAAAATGCTGGATCACAAATGCCAGCTATGCACGTACGGTGATTGTGACGGCAGTGACAGGCAAAAATGAGAGCGGAAATAATATCATCTCCGCATTAATTGTTCCGACAGACACACCCGGCCTTACCATAACGAGCCCGTACGATAAAATGGGCGTGCGCGGATCAAATACAGCGGAAATTTTGCTTGAGGATGTCCGTGTACCCGCAAGTTACCTGCTCGGCGACCCTTCAAAAGGATTTAAACAGTTTCTTCATACCCTGGATGGCGGACGCATTTCAATTGCCGCTCTTGCAGTCGGCATTGCCCAAGCGGCACTTGAAGCCTCCTTAGCCTATGCGAAAGAACGAAAGCAGTTCGGACAGCCGATCTCTTCCTTTCAGGCCATTCAGTTTAAACTTGCCGACATGGCGATGGAAATCGATCTTGCCCGGCAAATGGTATTAAAAGCTGCCTGGCTGAAAGATCATAAGCGCCCGTTTACGAAAGAAGCGGCTTATGCCAAGCTGTTTGCCTCTGAAATGGCAACAAGGGCATGCAACCAAGCGATTCAAATCCATGGCGGTTCCGGCTACATGAGAGAATATGCGGTTGAACGGATGCTGCGGGATGCAAAATTGATGGAAATTGGAGAAGGCACATCAGAAATTCAGCGTATCGTGATCGCCAGACAGCTTCTAAAATAAAATGTAAACGCTTTCTAATCTCGTGAAAGGAGGACCGACACATGTCTGAACTCATCCATTGCACAATCGGCAGGCTGCTGGAACAAACGGCAGCAGCCTATCCTGATCAAGAAGCGGTTGTCTATCCCGACCGGAATCTCCGCTATACGTACGCGCAATTCAACAGGCTGTGCCGCCAAACCGCTAAAGGGCTCATGGGGATGGGAATTAGAAAGGGAGACCACGTGGCCATATGGGCCTCGAATATACCGGAATGGCTTGCTGCTCAATTCGCCACCGCAAAAATCGGGGCTGTGCTCGTTACCGTAAATACAAATTACCAATCCCAAGAGCTTGATTACTTGCTGAGACAATCAGATGCGGATGCACTTATCGTCATGGATTCATATCGCGGCACTTCTTATACAGAGATCCTGAACAGCTTAATTCCCGAGCTGAAGGAAGCAGAGCCCGGGCAGCTGCAATCAGAACGCTATCCGTGTTTAAAAACATTGATTTATATCGGTGAAAAACGTTTACCTGGTATGTATCATTGGGACGATACAGAGATGTTGGCACAAACAGTGTCAGATGCCGAGCTGGAAGCAAGAATGAGCAGCCTTGAAAAAGATGATGTCATTAACATGCAATACACGTCAGGAACGACAGGATTTCCTAAAGGAGTGATGCTGACTCATTTTAATGTCATCAACAACGCCGCAAATATCGCTGAATGTATGAAATTAACCTCATCTGACCGCATGTGCATTCCGGTTCCGTTTTTCCATTGCTTCGGCTGCGTGCTTGGCGTTTTGGCATGTGTGTCCGTCGGAGCAGCCATGGTACCTGTTGTAGAATTTGAACCTGCTACAGTCCTTACAACGGTTGAAAACGAGACATGCACAGCACTGCACGGTGTACCGACGATGTTTATCGCGGAGCTTCATCTTCAAGATTTTGATTCTTATGATCTGTCATCGTTGCGAACAGGCATCATGGCAGGATCATCCTGTCCGAGTGAGGTGATGAAAGCTGTCATTGAAAAAATGGGCATGACAGACATCACAATCGCCTACGGACAAACGGAAGCTTCGCCGGTGATCACACAAACAAGAGCTAATGATTCCTTCCAAAGAAGAGTGGAAACAACCGGCCGAGCCTTGCCAGAGGTCGAAGTGAAAATTGTGGAGCCCGGCACGTTTAATGAGGTTCAAAGAGGCGTACAGGGAGAGCTTTGCACCCGCGGCTATCATGTGATGAAGGGCTATTATAAAGACGAAGAAGCTACCCAAAAGGCAATCACCCCAGAAGGATGGCTATTTACCGGTGATCTCGCTGTGATGGATGAAGACGGATACTGCCGCGTCAACGGGAGATTAAAAGACATGCTCATCAGAGGCGGTGAAAACGTTTATCCGAGAGAAATAGAAGAATTTTTATACCGTCATCCTAATATTTTAGATGTACAGGTAGTTGGTGTGCCTGACGAAAAATACGGGGAGGAGGCAGCTGCCTGGATTAAGCTGAAAGAGGGAAAAACAGCTTCACCCGAAGAGCTGAAAACCTATTGCAAAGGGAAAATCGCCCGCCACAAAATTCCGCGTTATTTCATCTTTACAGACGAGTATCCTATGACGGCCTCAGGCAAAATTCAAAAATACAAGCTGCGTGAAAAAACGATTCAGCTGTTTCACTTACCATCAAGTCAATGAGGGGTGATTTCATTTGTTTACAAAAGTGCTGATTGCCAATCGCGGAGAAATCGCAATGAGAATCATACGTACGTGCAGCCGCCTTGGGATCAAAACGGCAGCGGTATATTCTGCAGCAGACAGAGATGCGCTCCATACAAAGGCAGCAACAGAGGCTTATTATATCGGAGAATCGAGAGTCAGTGAGAGCTATTTAAATATTGAGAGAATCATAGAGGCGGCGAAAAAGGCAAATGCCGACGCCATCCATCCTGGATATGGATTATTGTCTGAAAACAGCCGTTTCGCGCAACGCTGCAAAGAAGAAAACATTGTATTTATCGGTCCTTCACCCGCTGTGATTGCCAAAATGGGAAGTAAAATTGAAGCACGAAAGGCAATGGAGGAGGCAGGTGTTCCTGTAGTGCCGGGTGTTTCCGAATCCCTTGGAGATATTCAGGCAGCCTGCCTCGCCGCGAGTGAAATCGGCTACCCCGTTATGCTGAAAGCTTCAGCAGGGGGAGGAGGCATCGGAATGCAGCTCGTTCCTGACGAAGAAGCATTGATAAAGGCGTATGAAGGAAACAAAAAGCGAGCAGCAGATTTTTTTGGAGACGGGTCCATGTATATAGAAAAGGTGATTGAACACGCCCGCCACATCGAAATTCAAATTCTTGCCGATCACCACGGGCATGCCGTGCATCTGTTTGAACGTGATTGTTCTGTCCAGAGGCGCCACCAAAAGGTCATTGAAGAAGCCCCATCTCCATTTGTTGATGATGAGCTGAGAATGAAGATAGGAGAAACGGCAGTGAAAGCAGCCAAAGCGATTGGCTATGCCAATGCGGGAACGATCGAATTTTTAGTCGATGAAAATAAAAACTTTTATTTTCTGGAAATGAATACGAGATTGCAGGTAGAACATCCCGTGACTGAAGAAATTACAGGTTTAGATTTAGTTGAGCAGCAATTAAGGGTTGCGGAGGGACAGACTCTCAGATTCGCTCAGCAGGACATAAAACGAAACGGGCATGCCATAGAGGTCAGAATATATGCGGAAGATCCGAAAACCTTCTATCCGTCACCGGGAACAATCACCGCTTTTTCTCTCCCGGAACAATATGGAGTCCGACACGAATGTGCAGTAACAACAGGGAGCGCAGTTACGCCTTTTTACGATCCGATGATCGCCAAAATGATCGTCAAAGGCCAAAACAGAGAGGAAGCGATTGAGAGGCTAAAGGAGGCACTCCGTGACTATCGGATAGAAGGGATCAAAACGAATATTCCGCTTCTCTTACAGGCTGCTTCATCAGAAGCATTCAAAAAAGGAGACGTCACAACTGATTTTTTGAAAAACAACTTATAAAGGAGGCAGCTGTCATGACGATACACATTCAAATGGCAGGGAACCTGTGGAAGGTGCATGTCAAAGCCGGAGACCACGTTGAAAAAGGCCAGGAAGTCGCCATTTTAGAATCAATGAAAATGGAAATCCCGATTGTTGCAGAGAGAAGCGGAACAGTCAAAGAAGTGAAAAAAAAGGAAGGTGATTTCGTGAATGAAGGTGATGTGCTGCTCGAACTGAACGATCCAACTCAATAATTGGGGAGGCTTACCATGTCCTATCCTAAAAAAGTCATGTTAAGAGAAGTCGGCCCGCGGGACGGCTTGCAAAACGAACCGGTGTGGCTTGCAACAGAAGACAAAATCACTTGGATCAACCAGCTTTCCCAGACAGGACTCTCCTATATCGAAATAACATCCTTCGTTCATCCAAAATGGATTCCCGCGCTTCGAGATGCTCTAGATGTGGCAAAAGGCATCAGCCGGGTAAAAGGCATCACGTACGCAGCACTTGTCCCTAATCAAATGGGACTGGAGAATGCGCTGGAAGGGGGTATTGACGAAGCTTCTGTCTTTATGTCCGCAAGCGAAACACACAACGTAAAAAACATCAACAAATCCACTGCTGACACTCTCCAAGTTCTCAAACAAGTAACAGACGACGCAAAAAAAGCAAATCTTACAGTAAGAGCCTATCTCTCCACAGTTTTCGGCTGTCCGTATGAAAAACATGTACCGATCGAACAAGTGATTCGCCTGGCAGAATCTTTATTTGAATTCGGAATTTCTGAACTATCGCTTGGAGATACGATCGGCGCGGCAAATCCTGTACAGGTTGAAATCGTACTTGAAGCGCTTTTGAAACGATTCCCGGCAAGCCAGCTCGCACTCCACATTCATGATACAAGGGGAACGGCTCTCGCCAACATTCTCACCGCTCTGCAAATGGGCATCACCACATTTGACGGCTCAACGGGCGGGCTTGGCGGCTGCCCATATGCTCCAGGTTCATCGGGAAATGCCGCGACAGAAGATATCGTGTACATGCTTGATCAAATGGGAATCGAAACAAACGTAAAGCTCGCCAAGTTACTTCCAGCAGCCAAATGGATCGAGGAGAAAATCGGGAAACATCTTCCGAGCCGAAACTTACAGGTGTATAAATCATCTTTATAAAAGAAAGGAAATACCAATGGGAGAATCTATTCTTTTCACTGCAAAAACAGAACACATTGCTGTCATCACCCTTAACAGGCCCCATGCGGCAAATGCCCTTTCGGCAGAAATGCTTAGAGACCTGCAATCCATTCTCCAAGAAATCGAATTCAACACGAAAATCCGCTGCGTCATCCTGACAGGCGCCGGTGAAAAAGCGTTCTGTGCGGGAGCAGACTTAAAAGAAAGAATAAAAATGAAACAAGATCAGGTTCTCAAAAGTGTATCCTTCATTCACAGAACCGCTGCTTTACTCGAAGCCTTGCCGCAGCCGGTGATAGCAGCCATAAACGGAAGTGCTTTAGGAGGCGGGCTTGAATTGGCATTGGCATGCGACATCCGAATAGCAGCCGAGAACGCTACGTTAGGCCTTCCGGAAACGGCTTTAGCTATTATCCCAGGCGCAGGAGGGACACAAAGACTTCCACGTCTGATCGGCAGAGGAAAAGCAAAAGAACTCATTTATACAGGCAGACGCATAACCGCACATGAAGCCAAAGAGATAAACCTTGTAGAACATGTTACGGCTTCTTGTGAGCTTATGGCGAAAGCAGAGGAACTGGCAGAAGCCATTTCAGCTAACGGACCAATTGCCGTCCGCCAGGCTAAATTCGCGATCAATAAAGGATTGGAAACAAACCTTGCAACGGGATTATCAATTGAACAAAAAGCGTATGAACACACGATCCCGACAAAGGACAGGACAGAGGGACTTCAAGCCTTTCAAGAAAAAAGACGTGCCGTATACACGGGAGAATAAAGATCGGAGGGAATACCTTATGGATTATGAAAAAGAACGAACAGAACGGGCGGAAAGGATACAAAAAGGCGGAGCGGAGAAGTATCATCGCAGCAACCAAGAAAAAGGCAAGCTCTTTGTTAGAGAGCGGCTTGCCCTTTTATTTGATGATGACATCGAGCTTGAGGACGCTTTTTTTGCAGAATGTATGTCAGACGGGCTTCCCGCCGACGGAGTCGTAACCGCCATTGGTAAAATCGGCGGCCAAACCGTCTGCGCCATGGCAAATGATTCTACAGTGAAAGCAGGCTCCTGGGGAGCAAAAACAGTCGAAAAAATCATCAGAATACAAGAAACAGCAGAAAAATTAAACTGTCCGCTCATTTATTTAGTCGATTCGGCAGGCGCCAGAATCACCGACCAGATCAATGTATTTCCGGGCAGAAGAGGCGCAGGGAGAATTTTTTACAATCAGGTCAAATTGTCAGGGCGCATTCCCCAAATCTGCCTTCTATTCGGCCCGTCCGCAGCTGGGGGTGCTTATATTCCTGCCTTCTGCGATATTGTCGTCATGGTAGACGGTAACGCGTCCATGTATTTAGGCTCGCCGCGGATGGCGGAAATGGTGATCGGCGAAAAGGTGTCACTTGAAGAGATGGGAGGCGCCCGCATGCATTGTTCAGTTTCTGGCTGCGGAGATATTCTCGCTGAAACTGAACAAGAAGCCATTCACTTGGCACGCTCATATTTATCTTACTTTCCGGCAAATTATAAAGAAAAAGCGCCTGTACAAGAAAAACGGCCGCCAAAGCTCTTTGACATACCGCTTTCCGACGTTATTCCGCAAAACCAAAATGCACCTTTTAATATGTTTGAGCTGATCGATCGTGTAATAGATGAAGGCTCTTTTTTTGAAATCAAAGCTTTATTCGCACCGGAAATCATTACAGGTCTTGCGAGGATTCACGGACATCCTGTCGGAATTATCGCGAATCAGCCAAAAGTAAAAGGCGGTGTCTTATTCCACGATTCAGCGGACAAAGCCGCTAAATTTATCACATTATGCGACGCCTTTCATATTCCTTTGCTGTTCTTAGCGGACATTCCCGGCTTTATGATCGGCACAAAGGTAGAACAGGCCGGAATTATCCGCCATGGAGCCAAAATGATTTCAGCGATGTCAGAAGCAACCGTCCCCAAGCTTTCTGTAATTGTGAGAAAAGCCTATGGAGCGGGATTATATGCTATGGCCGGACCGGCTTTCGAACCGGATTGCTGCATAGCGCTTCCAACCGCACAAATCGCCGTAATGGGCCCTGAAGCAGCCGTAAACGCTGTCTATGCCAAAAAAATCTCCGAGCTGCCGAAAGAAGAGAAGGCTCAATTTATCAGCAGCAAACGCGAGGAGTACAAAGAGGACATCAATATATACCGCTTGGCTTCAGAGATGATCATTGACGCGGTAATCCCAGCCAATTCATTGCGCGAGGAATTGCACAAACGGCTTATGGCGTACATGACAAAGGAAGTGACATTCACCAATCGAAAACATCCGGTCTATCCAGTTTAAAAGGAAGTACCAGGAGCGTGATAAGCGCTCTTTTTATTGTTTTAGATAATTTTATTATGTAAACTAATCAACTGTGCATAAAACCCTCTGTTTTTTACAATAGTAAATAAAGGCTGCCGCACACCTATAGCGGCAATCTCCAGTATGATAAAAAGGGGCCTTTATTATGTACCATTTATATTCACATAACGACTTGGACGGAGTAGGGTGCGGGATCGTTGCGAAATTGGCTTTCGGGAAAGAAGTTGAGGTCCGTTATAACTCTGTCAACGGCTTAAATGCTCAAGTCCAATACTTCTTAGAAAAAGCAAAAGAGAGCAGCAGACACGATGCCTTATTTATCACGGATCTTGCTGTCAATGAAGAAAATGAAAAGAGGCTGAACGAGTATGTCCATGCGGGCGGAAAAGTGAAACTGATTGACCACCATAAAACAGCCCTTCATTTGAATGAGCATGAGTGGGGATTTGTCCAGGTGGAATACGATGACGGACGTCTTGCATCGGCCACATCTCTTTTATACGACTATCTTGTCCAAAATGATTTGATGAAGCCGACAAACGCCTTAGATCAATTTACAGAGCTCATCCGCCAATACGACACTTGGGAATGGGAGCAGTACGATCAAAAACAGGCAAAGCGGCTCAATGACCTTTTCTTTTTGCTTTCAATCGATGAATTTGAACAAAAAATGATTCAGCGGCTTTCTGACCATGACGAATTCTTCTTTGATGAATTTGAAGTGAAACTGCTTGATTTAGAAGAAGAGAAAATCGAGCGCTACCTTCGCAGGAAAAAAAGAGAAATGGTGCAAACCTTTGTTCACGAACACTGTGTAGGTATCGTTCACGCAGAATCGTACCATTCTGAACTCGGAAACAGACTCGGAAAAGACAATCCGCATCTTGATTACATTGCCATTTTAAGCATGGGATCAAAACGAGCCAGCTTGCGCACCATTCATGATTACATTGATGTTTCAGAAGTAGCAGGCCGGTACGGAGGCGGGGGGCATGCGAAGGCTTCAGGCTGTTCCATAACGGACGAAGTATACGATTTGTTTGTAGCTGAAGCATTCCGAATGGAACCGGTCCGCCCAGATGCATTCCGTAATTTCTATAATCTGAAAGGGTCGGCAAACGGCTCATTATACGAAAATCGCGAACAAATGAGATTCTTCCTGTTTCCTTCGGACAACGCATGGAACATTCAAATTAACGGGGAGACACAGGATGAAACCTTCTCGGCTTTTGAGGAAGCAGAATGGTTTATTAAAAGGAATTACGCGGCATCTCTTGTACGGGATGAAGTGTTTGTCGCATTTTTAGCGGAACATATGAAGCTTTCAAATCATCATCGAAAATAACAAAAAAATATGCATAGTGGAGAGTCCTCCCTATGCATATCCATTAGCTATCGTTTAAAAATGGCTGTGCGTTTTTTTATGACAAAATAAAGTGCAATGACCACTATAGCCAGTATCATAATCGGTGTTGTATAAGTGCCCGCAATGTTCTCAACGTCATCCCACTGGCTTCCGAGCTGAATGCCTAAATAAACAAACAGGATAGACCACGGAATGATAGCAAGTACAGTCAGTACCACAAATTTGAGAAACGGCATTTTGGCAATGCCTGCGGGAATTGATATCGCATGTCTGACAACCGGTATAAAACGTGCCGAGAAGACAACCCCCGTACCGTACTTTTGAAACCAGTTTTCTGACATGTCAATGTGATGCTTTTTAATCAATAAGTACTTCCCGTATTTGTCCAAAAACGGCCTGCCGCCATAGCGTCCGATCCAATAAATAAAGATCTGGGCAATGGTGCCCCCGATAACCCCCGCAATGATGGCGCCGATAAATCCAATCGTGCCTTCCGATACCATATAGCCGCCATAGGCCAATACAATTTCACTCGGTATGATTTCGATCATCAACCCAATTGCAATGCCCGCATATCCCATATTCGTCAGCCAAGTTAAAATTTCGCTTATCAAACTGCCCACATTCTTCACAACCTGTCCTTATCTTTTTCACTATTATATGACTGATTGACGAGCAAGATGGTTACAAATTTTTTTATCGCAGCACTTCTTTTGTTTCCCGTTTGAGCACTTCTTCTAAATAAGCTAAAAGCTGAGATCTCATTTCAGGACGCATTAAGCCGATTTCGGTGCTTGCTTTAAAACAGCCCAATTTATCGCCAATGTCATATCGTTTTCCTTCCAGAAGCCGCGCATGAATAGGCTGGGTACGGCAAACCTCACGAAGTGCATCTGTTAATTGAATCTCATTGCCTGCGCCTCTCCCGATCGACTTCAAAACAGGGAAGATAGAAGGATTCAGTACATATCGTCCCATCACTGCAGTTTCGGAAGGGGCTTCTTCCGGAGACGGTTTTTCAACTAAATCGTTCACTTCATACACATGGCTTTGAGAGCCTGATGTCTGAATAATGCCATATTTGCTGACATCCTCAGGGAGAACAGACTGTACGCCGACAACCTCTGTGCCATAATCGGCGTATACATCCATTAATTGCCGAAGAGCCGGCTTTTCAGACACCATAATATCATCGCCTAATAGAACGGCAAAAGACTCATCTCCGATAAAATGCTCCGCACACAGCA
This sequence comes from Bacillus sp. FSL R5-0434, assembly GCF_038004745.1. Lineage (NCBI taxonomy): Bacteria > Bacillati > Bacillota > Bacilli > Caryophanales > Bacillaceae > Bacillus > Bacillus sp. FSL R5-0434. The sequence continues at coordinate 1,948,743 of NZ_JBBORV010000001.1, read as the reverse complement.
CCGCATGACCTAAGCCGAGCGGTTCTTTCTGGCGGATATAATGAATATTGGCCAAATCGGCAATCTGCTGTATTTCCTTAAGCGTCTCCGTCTTGCCTTTTTCCCGCAGATTGAATTCCAATTCCGCCGACCGGTCAAAATGATCTTCAATCGAGCGTTTGTTTCTCCCTGGAATAATCAGTATATCCTCAATTCCTGACTCTACGGCCTCTTCTACAATGTATTGAATTGCTGGTTTGTCTACAATCGGGAGCATTTCTTTCGGCTGCGCCTTTGTCGCCGGCAGAAATCTCGTTCCTAAACCCGCTGCGGGAATGACCGCTTTTCTCACTTTTTTTCTCATTCATCTTCACTCCTGATCCTGTATGTTTTTCAGCAAATCTCCAAATACCCAGATTCGGTTTCCTATAAAATTCATCATCATTCCACCGATAGTGGCGGCGAGCTTACTCACCAAAAGCGAACAGCCGCCTTTTTGAAACAAATAAAGCAGCAAAAAGGTGATCCCCGACGCGGCAATATTAATCATGAGAAAGCGCACGATCTCTTTTCCGTCAGCCTTACGTTTTACACGAAACGTCCAATTCCGGTTCCACACATAGCTGTTGATGATACCTGCCGAATAGGAGCAGATCTGTGCTAGCAGATAAGGGACATGACAAGCGGTGAGAAGAAAGAAGACACCAAAATCTATCAGCGTATTGCCGACGCCCACGGTGCAAAAACGGCCTAATGTTTTTATTTTTTCCTCAACATAACGGCACCCGGTTTTGACCTCCCTTCATAAAAAATGCAGATGGCTGTCACATTTGTTGATATGGATTACTTTAGAGGACAGTGTTGAATAAACAATTACTAAAATATGAACAAAACATGAAAAAATAATGAGGCCTTGCAGATTCATTAAGTTAATAGTTTGATCGTGCAGGTTGGCATATTTTACGAGGAACACTAATTGCACAAGTGTTAACCTTTAATGAGTTTAGTTAACATTCATTCTCAAGGTTAGAAAGGAGGGGAATATGATGCAGGAAGAAACATATTACAGCGTCAGAATGAGAGCTTTCCAGGACGCCCCCTATGAACAAGGCGGAGAACGGGTCATCACTTACAGCGGTTTACAGGAAGGGGTGAATGGCTTATTACATAAAGGCTTCTCGCACTCGAGAGGGACAGCGACAAAGCAAAAGGCATCACAGGTCAGGCCGTAGTTATGGACGGCGGGTATACCGCAATAGTTCTTGTACTCTAAAAAAAACAGCCGCTCTGAACGGCTGTTTTTTTGCGCCTGAAAACCTTTTAAGACTGATTTTCCCACCTTATATATTCAATGAATAAATGTATCCAGTTTCTTTGTAAAACCGAACAATAATTCCTCCGAAAGTATTCTATACACATTTATTATAATCATGCTAGGATGTTAGATAAAGGGATATTTTGTATAATATTGCATCTCTATTCAATGTGATCGGAGGGAACTCTTGAAAAATCCTGCCTTTTTATTTCCTGCCAGCAGCATGCATCGGCAAGCTGTGGTACGTGTCATCAGGATGGCGGAGGAAAAGGGGGGGGCTAAATATACTTATTTGAATGTCAGTGCGCTTTTCACCGTTCGATGATATGATCGGCATCCGATTTATGTGTCCTTCATGACCTGTGTGATCACCCCCCATTTTTAGAAAAAAGGAGGATGTTAAGTCATGAGTAAAAAGTGTAGCGTATGTTTATGGGTTCTTGCTTTATTATTGAGTTGCTTATTTGGGGAGTCTGCGTATGCAGCCAGTACTACAATTGCAAAACATGCAGGGAATTCAAACCCCCTTATAGACCATCATTTGGGAGCAGATCCGTTTGCGCTGACCTATAACGGAAGAGTCTACATCTATATGTCAAGTGATGACTATGAATATAATAGCAACGGAACGATTAAGGATAACTCATTTGCCAATTTGAATAGAGTATTCGTCATCTCTTCAGCGGATATGGTGAACTGGACAGACCATGGAGCCATTCCGGTAGCAGGTGCCAACGGGGCTAATGGCGGCCGGGGGATTGCGAAATGGGCAGGTGCGTCCTGGGCCCCGTCAGTCGCAGTTAAAAAGATAAATGGTAAGGATAAATTCTTCCTTTATTTCGCAAACAGCGGCGGAGGTATCGGGGTTCTCACCGCAGACAGCCCGATTGGCCCATGGACCGACCCAATCGGAAAAGCGCTCGTAACGCCAAGTACGCCAGGAATGTCCGGTGTTGTATGGCTTTTTGATCCGGCAGTATTTGTAGATGATGACGGCACCGGTTACCTGTATGCCGGGGGAGGCGTTCCTGGCGGTTCAAATCCAACGCAGGGACAATGGGCCAATCCTAAAACAGCAAGAGTCATGAAATTGGGGCCTGATATGACCAGTGTTGTTGGAAGTGCAGCTACAATTGATGCGCCTTTTATGTTTGAAGATTCGGGAATGCATAAGCATAACGGAAAATATTACTATTCCTATTGCATTAATTTCGGGGGCACGCACCCGGCCGATAAACCCCCAGGTGAGATCGGCTATATGACCAGCTCAAGTCCCATGGGTCCCTTTACATATAGAGGGCACTTCCTGAAAAATCCGGGAGCATTTTTCGGAGGTGGCGGAAACAACCACCATGCTGTTTTCAATTTAAAAAATGAGTGGTATGTGGTGTACCATGCTCAAACTGTCAGTTCCGCTCTGTTCGGGGCCGGCAAAGGATACCGTTCTCCCCATATTAATCAACTGGTGCATAATGCAGATGGATCCATTCAAGAGGTTGCGGCAAATTATGCAGGCGTAACACAGCTTTCCAATTTGAATCCATTTAACCGGGTAGAAGCTGAAACGTTTGCCTGGAATGGACGCATATTGACCGAGAAATCTTCAGCAACCGGCGGGCCGGTAAATAATCAAAATGTAACAAGCGTTCATAACGGAGACTGGATTGCTGTAGGAAATGCAGACTTCGGGGCGGGCGGTGCCAGAACGTTTAAAGCAAATGTAGCATCCACTATAGGCGGGAAAATAGAAGTGCGTCTAGACAGTGCAAACGGTAAGCTTGCAGGAACCCTGAATGTACCTTCCACAGGCGGAGCGCAAACCTGGAGAGAAATAGAAACTGCGGTAAGCGGTGCAACCGGTGTACACAAAGTTTTCTTTGTATTTACCGGAACAGGTACAGGAAACTTGTTTAATTTTGATTACTGGCAGTTTACGCAAAGATAGCACCGTAATGGCTCCGCTTAAGAAACGAGAAGGGTGCAGAACTGACCAACGCCGGAGCAGCCCCCATTATGGATATAAGGAAAAGTTTGATATACAACCTTTTGTTTGCAATATAAAAGAAGACAGATCAGATTCTTCTAATACCGTAAAAGACATATGAAGGAGAGGAAAAAATGATTTCAAGCGTAAAAAAACCAATTTGTGTATTATTGGTATGTTTCACTATGCTGTCAGTCATGTTAGCCGGGCCAGGTGCTACTGAAGTTTTAGCAGCAAGTGATGTAACAATTAATTTATCTGCAGAAAAACAAGTGATCCGCGGTTTTGGAGGCATGAACCACCCGGCTTGGATTGGAGATTTGACAGCAGCTCAAAGAGAAACCGCTTTTGGCAATGGACAGAATCAGTTAGGTTTTTCAATCTTAAGAATTCATGTGGATGAAAATAGAAATAATTGGTACAGAGAAGTGGAGACTGCAAAGAGTGCGATCAAACATGGAGCAATCGTTTTTGCTTCTCCCTGGAATCCTCCAAGCGATATGGTTGAGACTTTCAATCGTAATGGTGACACATCAGCTAAACGGCTAAGATACGATAAGTACGCCGCATACGCGCAGCATCTTAACGATTTTGTTACCTACATGAAGAATAATGGCGTGAATCTTTATGCGATTTCTGTTCAAAACGAGCCTGATTATGCGCACGAATGGACGTGGTGGACTCCGCAAGAAATACTTCGTTTCATGAGAGAAAATGCCGGTTCCATTAATGCACGTGTCATTGCACCAGAATCTTTTCAGTACTTTAAAAATATATCGGACCCCATTTTGAACGATCCACAGGCGCTTAGGAATATGGATATTCTCGGAACTCACCTGTACGGTACTCAGGTCAGTCAGTTTCCTTATCCTCTATTCAAACAAAAAGGAGCAGGGAAAGAGCTATGGATGACGGAAGTATACTATCCAAACAGTGACAACAATTCAGCGGATCGCTGGCCCGAGGCATTAGGCGTTTCAGAGCATATTCACCATTCAATGGTGGAGGGAGATTTTCAATCTTATGTTTGGTGGTACATCCGCAGATCTTACGGTCCTATGAAAGAGGACGGTACGATCAGCAAACGCGGTTACAATATGGCTCATTTCTCGAAGTTTGTGCGTCCCGGCTATGTAAGGGTAGATGCAACGAAAAATCCTAATGCGAACGTTTACGTGTCAGCCTATAAAGGTGACAACAAGGTCGTTATTGTTGCCATTAACAAAAGCAATACAGGGGTCAACCAAAACTTTGTGTTGCAGAATGGATCTGCTTCTCAGGTATCTAGGTGGATAACAAGCGGAAGCAGCAATCTTCAACCTGGAACGAATCTCAATGTAACGGGCAATCATTTTTGGGCCCATCTTCCAGCTCAAAGCGTGACAACATTTGTCACAAATCGTTAAGGGGACCTCAGGCAAGCGGGCCCGCGGACATGTTTTGCCAAAAATCCATATAGCAAAACCAGAGAAGAGGAATAAACTAGAGGAAGAAATTATATATTTAATTTGATGGGTTTTTTTGAATTTTTGGTAATACAATTCTGTTTCTGAAAATGACAGAGTTGTATTACCCTTTATTATTTGGGAAAGTAAAAGTGGATCCATTCTGAACGACCGATGCACTATCACTGAGATATTATGAATATTTATAGAAGGGTATTGTAGAACCTTGTCGAAATTTTATAGAAAAATCTTGTTAAAAGAGATGTGCACATGTATTCGCTCATTAACATGAAAAGAAGCAGCAAGTTTGGAAATAATTATTGGGAATTATATAGTCCTTAACTAAAAAGGAATGTTCGCTTGTTCAGTGATCTAGAATACGATTTTTGGGTTCTTGTTGAAACAGACCCTAAAACAGTTTTGAAAAGCGCTTATAGCGCAATGTATGTATTTCACATTCGCCACTTTTATTAATGAAGGGGGAACAAGAAAGTGAAAACTTATGACGCATTTCCAGAACCAATTGGCGGCTATGCTGTTGGTCGAACCCAGATGGATGTTGAGTACACGGCATCAGATCACTCAAAAAGAGAACTGACGGCGTTTGTGTATTATCCATCTGACAGCAGCGAAGGGAAGACTACATCAACGTACATGTTTTCTGAAGTCTATGAGATGCTTAATGATCAGCCACTTGTCACTGAGTATCTTAAAAAGAAGGATTTTTTCTCTATCGATATCAAGACCCAGTGTTACGACGACATTGCTCTCTCCGGGAAGGAAAAGCGCTATCCGGTGTTATTCTATGTTTGCGGCGGTGGCGGTTCTCCAGAATGGGGTACAGTGATCTGTACAGACTTGGCAAGCATGGGATATGTTGTGGTAAGCATCGGCCATCAGAATAGCACAATGTATAAGCGTAAAGATGGGCGCCTGTTTAATGTATCAAAGGATTTTTCGGATGTCATTATGGCGTTTTCTGAAGATACGGAGATGCTGGCGTTGGCTGGTAAGATGGAGATGCGGCCTGACGATGAAACTGCCATTGAGATGTGCCATAACGTGCTTACACTGCCGATACTTGCCAAGTTAACAGAGTATAGTGAATTACAGGCAGAAGATGTAAGGTATGTAGCCGATTATCTTTACAAATTGGACTCTGGAGAGCTGAATTCCATCTTTAAGGGCAGATTGTTGCTTGACATCGGCATGGGCATAGTCGGACATTCTTATGGAGGGCCTGCGACGGCGATTGTTTGCCGGGACGACGACCGGTTCGCCTGCGGGATTGGCTTGGATAGCGGTGCGTTCGACCTTCTCGACAGCGACCTTAAGAAACCCTTTTTGCTACTGTTTTGTGAACCTAACTATAACATGAATGCGATAATTGGCGCTAACAATAGCATGGAAACCTATTATTTCTCTGTTGATCGTGTTGCGCATTTAGATTACTGCGACATCGTGTTTACCAGTGTTAATGAGGAACTCAGAGGCGAACGGGATGCTATAGAGATGCGAAATCTTGTTACAGACTATACGAAGAACTTTTTTGATCATTACATACTGCAGAAGGCTGCAAGTGTGGAGAGTCTGGCATACGATGGCGTGGACTTGATCAAGAAGACCAGCAACAAGTGACATAACCGAATTGGGCATTGGAAGCGGCAAAACAATTAAAAAAATCAACTGACGAAATAGATTATTATTACAAGCTCAAGGGTGCAATGATTTGTCAAATTTCATTGCACCTAAACAATTATTGTTTTCGCGAGCTACTTTAAAGTTTTTTTCTTATACAGATAATAATCCTGGCATAAGAGAGGCTGAACAACAATGGTGTGGATTTACGACTTATTTTAGTTAACATAATATATATTCTAGGAAGTAATTAATTTCAAAGAAATTCCGTCTCAATAACAAAGTATACTTAAGTTAGTGAGACAGAATAAGAAAATTACTTGCAGGTTGGCCAATTTCGATTGCTTTTCATTTCAAGTGTCAAATGCCTGAGCTTCAGGAAGTCTTATTAAGAAACTTTAAAATGGCGAAGTCAACCCATAATATACGGCTTCCAGATCTTCCAATGTCATATCACCGTATGCGCATTTGATCACCGAATCAGCAAACTCATCATAATCATAATCGCTGGTAAAGCCTTGCTGCAGAAGTTTTTCGTAGGCTTCAATCTGTTCTTTTTGGTTTTGGATATCTTTTTCCTTTCCTGGATAGTCCGGTCCGTTAACCAAGTCGCTGTTTTGTTTGAACAGCAACATATACTGTTTCAATGTTTCGTCCACAGCTTGTACCTCCTTGTTTTGCCGCTGATTAGATAATGAAAACGGACACCAATTGTGATGTCCGTCAAAACAGTCACTATTTGGGTTCTGTTCCCCAAATCAGTTTTCCGTTATTATATAATGTCATTTTTTTTGTATCTTTAAACGTATTTGACTGGAAAAAAGAATAATCACCGGCTTGTGAATAATTGCTCCAGTCCTCATTGTGAAGACGAATTTGAATTTCTCCGGTGCTTGCTCCCGGTGACAGCGTCCCGTTTCTAAACCCAAGTTCCAGATAGGCATCTGCACCTTTTACAGGTTTATGTAATGTCACAAACTTGTGCGTCACATTGCTGCATCCGATCTTCGCGTAATCACAGTCGAAGTTTTGACCTTTGTTTTTCGTGTTATACCAGTAGCGGACAGTTACATTTTTTAAGTTAACGGTGGTCTTGCTGTTGTTTTTCACATTGATCTGAGGACGGATTTGGTTGCTGTTCACACTTCCATCCCCTGTTCTGTATTGCACAGAGATGCTGTTTTCCTGTGCGGGTTTCTCTTGCTTTGGCGTCTCAGATCTGTCTTCACTCGAATTTTGGAGACCGCGGATGTTTTCTCTTACAAATGTCCCTGAAGCGGATAAATCTGATAACGGCCAGCCGCCTGTTTTAGATGCCCCCGGCTTTAAAGCTGAGGATGATTCCTGCTTATCAGAAAGGTTCCAGTTTACCCAGCTGATTTTCTTGCTGTCGAGATAATTCAGCCATTCCCTCGACTGGTCAAGGTATACCCCTCCATTTCCGGAAGCGTCACTCGTCCCCCATTCCGTTACAAAAATCGGAGCTCCTTTGCTGAGCGCATAGTCCGCTTTATCCCTTAAAAACTGGCCGTGTGTACCGGCATAAAAATGAAGCGCGTACATGACGTTTGCATCCTTAAGCTGATCATCCGCAGCATCGTTGACATCCTGGCTCCAAGTGCCTGTTCCGGTAATAATGATGTTATCCGGGTCATTTTTACGGATAACGGAAATCACTTCTTCCGCATACGGTTTGATATCGCGCTTCCAATTTACATCACCGTTCGGTTCATTAGCAATTTCATATATAACGTTTGGTGAGCTTCCGTAAAGGCTTGACATTTCCTTAAAGAATTCTTTTGCCTTCTCTTTATTTTGATTTGGATTGCCATCATTTAAAATATGCCAGTCAATGATGACATATATTCCGAGCTCTTTTGCCGCTTCAACAGCTTCTTTGACTTTATTTTTCACAGACGGATTCTCTATATAACCGCCGTCAGCCGTGTACATTGCCGCCCGGAAGACGGTAATTCCCCAATCGTCTCTTAGCCATTTTAAAGTGTCTTTATTGACATAATCGCCGAACCACTGCAAACCGTGTGAGCTGATTCCTTTTAGCTGCACCGGTTTTCCGTTTTGATTGACTAGCTGAGTACCTTTAATGCTAAGCTGGCCATTAAGGGCTACAGGCGTTTTCGCCCCTGCTGCAGATGCTTCTGGTGCCGCGACACCGCTAATTGTTAATACTGTCATTAATAAACATGCGATAAAGATAGAGACTGAACGTTTCATATAGCATTCTCTCCTCCTTCAAATAATCATGTAGAACGTATGGCTAATAGCTGCCGCTCTCCCTCCCTTTCTTTTTTTAAACACGCACTCATTGTAAAAATCTTTCTCATGATTGTCTATCAACCTAATTTCTTGTTTTTAGGCGGCTTAAAAGCCTGTCTATTGACTCTTTTTGTGTTGCTTCCTATACAGCTGACACGTGTATATCAGGGATAAAAGTGTTTGATCAGGACTTTACACGTTATTTTTTGATGAAATCAAAAGATTCCGCTTTTTTTCGGCAAATAAAAAGCTGCATTCAAGTCATTGAATGCAGCCGTATTCTTTATAAATTATGCTTCTTGTTTCTCATCTTCCCAAGTTTCAGCGTGTTTCAATCCTGGGATATTTTTTGCTTTAAACACAGGATCAAGTCCTTGTTTGCGCTGTTTCGCGTAATCTTTATAGACTTTGTATGCTACATTTGACAGCAGTGTGATCACAACTAAGTTAATTAGCGCCATGAGCCCCATAAAGAGATCCGCCATGTCCCAAACAAGTTGAAAGTCTGCCATACATCCGTAAACAACCATAAAAATAACCGCGATACGGTAAATATTCAGCCATAGCTTGCTAGTTTTAATAAATTCAATATTTGTCTCACCATAATAATAGTTTCCGACAACTGAACTGAATGCAAACAAGAACATTGCGATGGCTATAAAAGTCGGCGTCCAGCTTCCAATATGGTGATTTAATGCAGCCTGTGTTACTTGAATACCGTCACCTTTTGGCGTTACGCTGTAAAGTAATACGATAAACGCAGTAGATGTACAGACAATAAATGTATCGAAAAATACACCCAATGTCTGAATAAGACCCTGTTTTGCCGGGTGCGAAACATGAGCTGTCGCAGCTGCATTCGGCGCGCTTCCCATTCCTGCTTCGTTAGTGAATAGTCCCCGTTTTGCGCCGGTTATAATGATGCCTCCTAAACCGCCGCCGACAATTTGTTCGAAGCCGAAAGCGTTCTTGACAATTGTTGCGATAATTCCTGGGAATGCAGAAATGTTAGTAATCACTACATATAAAGCAATAAGAATATAAATGCCTGCCATTACCGGAACAATTAATTGTGATACCGCCACAATACGTTTTAAACCGCCAAAAATAATAAACGCAGTTAAAACAGCAAGAATGATGGCTACTGCTGTTTTATTCACATGAAAAGCGCCATCTAAGGCACCCGCTATTGTGTTAGTTTGAACAGCGTTAAAGATTAAACCGAACGATACAGTAATTAAAACAGCGAATACAATGCCGAGCCATCTAGCTCCAAGCCCCTTTTGGATATAGTAGGCCGGTCCGCCGCGGAAATCCTCCCCGTCTCTCACCTTATAAAGCTGCGCTAACGTACTTTCAACAAAGCTTGAAGCCATCCCTACAGCAGCTACAACCCACATCCAAAATACAGCTCCTGGTCCGCCTGTCGCAATTGCTAAGGCCACACCAGTCAAATTTCCTGTACCAACTCGGGATGCCGCAGAAATAAAGAACGCCTGCATAGATGAAACGCCTTTATTTCCTTCAGGCTTCTCACCTACTATTCTAAACATTTCAATAAAATATCGGAATTGGATAAAACCAAAGCGAATTGTAAAAAATAATCCAAGTCCTACTAAAATATAGACTAAATAATCCCAAATAAAGGCACTTGGAATATTAATCATTTTGCTGAAAAAAGACTCCATACTTACCTCCCGTTTTTGCAATTCATGCTGAATTCATTTTTGATGTTAGATTTTTTAACACAACGAGTATTATTATATCACAATATGTCGAATTAGAAAGTTTTTTCGGAAGAATATTATGTTAGTTTGATTTTTTATTTTCTATGAATAAAATCATTAGAAATCAATAAAAAGAGTCTCCCTTTCTATTCATTCTCCGCTTGTTTCTCCCTAACCTTAGGGTGTATATCGTGATAATGTTTGAGCTGCAAACATATCTTTAAAATATGTTTTGAATCACACCCTAGATCGGGTATACATATACTAATAAAAGACATTTCACTTTAAAAAGGAACTGAAACGATATATACTTAACAAAGTGAATTTTATTTTTAAATTTAATAAATCAGGTTTACTTTTAAGATGGTCTGGGGTATCATTATAAAAATATTCAGTAATATCGAAGGGGGGAGATCATTTGAAAAAAGTAACGATACTTAAAGCGTCCATCTTATTTTTGGCGATTGCCAGTTTTCATTTGTTCTCAATTCCCCACGCCTTTGATATTGGCCATCATTATAAAGCGGTAGCCGACCAGCAGGAAATGCATGAGATGAAAGCTGGCCAAAATGCAGATGATGAAAAGAAATCCATCACCGGAGCTTTTGCGCTGACTGCCTTCTCAATGGCTGTGCTGCTGATGACCGCGGAAAACAAAGATATATGTTACTCCCGGAGACGGCAGCGAAGAAAAAGCTTTATACTGGCCAAATTTTATCAATCGTCTTATTTCGACAAACTTCATGTTCAACATCACCCGAATATATAACGAAAATATGAGGAGGCTGTTAACATGTTGTTTATCTTAAGAATGGTGATTTTAGGCTTGTTCTCTTTCACAGCGCTGAACTTATTTGTATGGCAAGGTATTGAAGTCATTCATGCCGTGACAGACTTATTCACCAGCCATGAAAGCTGATGAAAAACAAAATATACCCGCTCACGATATGTGGGCGGGTTTTTTAATGATTATTCAGTTGTAAGACGCCAGACAGCTGTGACATTGCCTGATTCTTCTTCATCAATAAAGAATGAACCATTGCTGTATCTGTCGTTTGTTCGCAGCTCTTTAGCCTGCAGTTCTTTTCTGTCCCCTTTTTCCGTTTCTGCCATAAACCATTCATCTAGTCCGCACGCGAACAGCGAAACGACACGATGCGGATTTTTCTTCAGTTCACGCAGCATAACGACTCCCCGTTTTGCACGGGAGGTCTTTTCAAACTCAGAAAGACTCATACGTTTGACCGCTCCCCGCTGTGTAAACAATACGAGAGAATCAGACTCATTCAGAATTTCTCCTGACACGACAAAGTCTCCATCTTTCAAGTTAATTCCTTTAACGCCAGCTGCACGTGCGCCCACAACATTTACTTCATCTTCTCCAAACCATAGGCCATATCCGAGATGTGTCGCCATCAAGATCTGACTGTCACCATTTGTCACATGTACATCAATCAGCTCGTCTTCACCCTTTAGATTTAACGCCACAAGTGCTTTAGAATAACGCTGTGCTTTGTAATGGGTGAGTTCTGTCTTTTTCACCATGCCGTTTTTCGTGAAGAATAAAAGATAAGCAGATGGATCAAACTCTTTTATCGGTATGGCCTTTACAATCGTTTCGTCACGTTCAATCGTGATTATGTTAGAAAAGTGCTGGCCCATGTCCTTCCATCTGATATCAGGCAGCTGGTGAACCGGACAATAGATATAGCTTCCCTTATTCGTGAAAAGCAGCAGCACATCTGTCGTATTCATTTCAAACTGGTGCAGCATCCTGTCTGTGTCCTTCATTCCAAAATCCTGTCCGTTTGAAGCGGCAAAGGAACGCTGGCTTGTGCGCTTTAAGTAGCCATCTTTTGTAACGGTCACGTATACATCCTCAGAGGCAACCATGACTTCAAGATTAATTTTGATTTCCTCAATTTTTTCTTCAATGACAGAGCGTCTCGTGTCCGCATATTTCTTTTTCAGCGCTTTTAAGCTGTTTGTAATGACCTTTAACAGCTTTTTATCATTGCTCAAAATCGATTCAAGCTCTTCAATATTTTTGCTGAGCTCTTCAGCCTCTTCCTTGAGCGCTGTGATATCGGTATTTGTTAAACGATATAGCTGCAAGGACACGATAGCTTCAGCCTGAGGCTCAGTGAATTCATATTTCGCCATTAAATTGTTTTTGGCGTCACGTTTATCGCTTGAGGAGCGAATCGTTGCGATAACTTCATCCAAGATCGATAAAGCTTTCATAAGACCTTCTACAATGTGATGTCTGTCTTTTGCTTTTTGAAGCTCGTAAACGGATCGGTTTGTCACAACTTCTTTTTGGTGGCCGATGTATGCATCTAAAATAGATGGCAGACTCATCAGCATTGGACGGCGGTTGTGGATCGCCACCATATTAAAGTTATACGTAATCTGTAAATCAGTATTTTTATATAAGTAATTCAAAATGCCCTTGGCATCTGCTTCTTTCTTTAGTTCTACGACCACTCTAAGGCCGGTTCGGTCTGTTTCGTCTCGAACCTCGGAGATGCCCTCAACCTTTTTATCAATACGGTACTCGTCCATTTTTTTCACAAGGTTGGCTTTATTGACTTCAAACGGAATTTCTGTAATCACAATTTGCTCACGTCCGCCTCTGATCGTTTCGATCTCAGCTTTTCCGCGGATAATAATTTTCCCTTTTCCGGTTTCGTAGGCTTTTCTAATGCCATCAACGCCCTGGATAATTCCGCCTGTCGGAAAGTCAGGCCCTTTGATCACTTCCATGAGATCGTCTACAGAGCATGACGGCATTTGAATGCGTTTAATAACAGCATCAATGACCTCTCCTAAATGATGAGGCGGTATATCAGTCGCGTATCCTGCAGATATACCGGTAGATCCGTTGACCAGCAAGTTAGGGAACATAGCCGGAAGTACAACAGGCTCCTTGCTTGTATCATCAAAGTTTGGGACAAATTCAACAGTATTTTTGTCAATATCCCGCAGAAGCTCTGATGCAATCGAAGACAACTTCGCTTCTGTGTAACGCATGGCCGCCGGAGGATCTCCATCTATACTTCCGTTATTCCCGTGCATTTCAATTAATACATTCCGCACTTTCCAATCCTGGCTCATCCGCACCATTGCTTCATACACCGAACTGTCACCGTGCGGATGGTAGTTACCGATGACATTACCGACCGTTTTGGCCGCTTTTCTGAAATTTTTATCAAATGTGTTTCCGTCCGTATGCATCGCATACAGAATTCTGCGCTGTACGGGCTTTAAACCGTCGCGCGCATCAGGAAGCGCCCTGTCTTGAATAATATATTTACTATAGCGTCCAAAACGGTCGCCGATCACCTCTTCTAATGGTAAATCATGAAATAATTCTGGCTGTGACAATCATTAAACCTCCTCAGCGACCGATAAGTTTTCATTTTCTAAAATATTGCTTTCTTCGTCTAAGCCGAAAGCTACGTTTTTCTCAATCCACTTTCTGCGCGGCTCTACTTTATCGCCCATCAATGTCGTCACGCGTCTCTCAACACGTGCCGCGTCGTCAATTTTGACTCTTACAAGCGTACGGGATTCCGGATTCATCGTCGTTTCCCACAGCTGATCTGCGTTCATCTCACCAAGACCCTTGTATCGCTGGATTGTATAGCCCTTGCCGACTTTTTTCAGTACATCATCCATCTCTTCATCAGACCATGCATATTCAATGATTTCTTTTTTCCCGCTGCCTTTGCTGACCTTATATAAAGGAGGCAGTGCAATAAATACCTTTCCATTCTCAATGAGCGGCTTCATATAGCGATAGAAAAAGGTTAAAAGCAGCACTTGAATATGAGCGCCGTCAGTATCGGCATCCGTCATAATGATGATTTTATCGTAGTTAATGTCGTCGACTGAAAAATCAGCCCCGACACCGCCGCCGATGGCATGAATGATCGTATTAATCTCTTCGTTTTTAAAGATATCAGCAAGCTTTGCTTTTTCCGTGTTAATGACTTTACCGCGCAATGGCAGAACCGCTTGGAATCTGCGGTCTCTTCCCTGCTTTGCTGAACCGCCCGCAGAGTCACCCTCAACGAGATACAATTCATTTTTTGCCGGATTTCTCGAACCCGCAGGTGTCAGCTTACCGCTTAATGTCGCTTCTGATTTTTTTCGTTTTTTGCCGCTTCTGGCTTCTTCCCGGGCTTTACGTGCCGCTTCTCGCGCCTGGCTCGCCTTTATTGCTTTTTTCACAAGAAGAGTAGCGGTGTCCCGATTTTCCTCTAAAAAGTAAGCAAGCTGTTCTGATACGATTGCGTCTACAGCAGATCTTGCTTCGCTTGTGCCGAGTTTTCCTTTTGTTTGTCCTTCAAATTGAAGAAGTTCTTCAGGAATACGGACAGAGATTATAGCTGAAAGCCCTTCCCTTATATCTGTGCCTTCAAGGTTTTTATCCTTTTCTTTCAGCAAAGCCACTTTTCTCGCATATTCATTAAAGGCTCTCGTCATCGCTGTCTTTGCACCTGACTCATGAGTACCGCCGTCTTTTGTTCTGACGTTGTTAACAAACGACAGGATATTTTCTGAATAGCCGTCGTTAAACTGAAACGCAAAATCCACTTCGATGGAATGATGCTCTCCTTCAAATGAGACCACTTCAGACAGAGCATCTTTTTCCTCATTTAAGTAAGCAACAAACGCTTCTATTCCGTTCTCATAATAAAAGACTTCACGCTGGCCGTTCCGCTCGTCAATCAGTTCAATTTTTAATCCTTTTAATAAAAACGCTGATTCCCGTAAGCGTTCAGAAAGCGTTTCAAAATTATAAGTTGTTGTGCTGAACATTGTCGGATCAGGCTTAAAGTGAGTAAGTGTGCCTGTCTTTTTCGTTTTGCCAATCTTTTCGAGAGATGTGACCGGTTTACCTCCGTTTTCAAAACGCTGCTGATAGACGAAGCCGTCCCGCTCAATCGTAACCGTTAGCCATTCAGATAAAGCATTCACGACAGATGCGCCGACGCCGTGAAGCCCTCCGCTTGTCTTATAACCGCCTTGACCGAATTTTCCGCCTGCGTGAAGCACCGTTAAAATGACCTCAGGGGTTGGTTTGCCGAGTTTATGCATTCCAGTCGGCATGCCGCGGCCTCTATCCTGTACAGAAATACTGTTGTCTTTATGTATTTTAACGATAATGTGATCTCCATGGCCGGCAAGTACCTCATCGACGGAGTTATCTACAATTTCATAAACCAAGTGATGCAAGCCTCTCGCGTCGGTTGAGCCAATATACATACCCGGCCTTTTCCTTACGGCTTCAAGGCCTTCCAGCACCTGTATGGCATCTTCGTTGTAATCAAATTGCTGTTTTCTAGCCAAACGTACAAACCCCTTTCAAAAAACTAACATTCTCTTTTTCATTGTTACTTGTCAATTGTATAAAAGTATTTTTCATAATCCTTGCCCCGGTGCGCTTCTGCCTTGGACTCTCCATTATAACCAATGTCATCCCATTCTCAACATACAGCTAACGAATCATTCCGTAAAACATCCAAAAGTGCTGTTTTTCCAAGATGAGAACGTATGTTTGTTTATTATATATAAAGCAGCGGACCTTCGCAAATCGAACGGCCGGAACCCAGCTTAGCAAGGCATTCAAAAAAAGCTGTTCAAGCTTTATTGTATCTGTTTCACAGTAATTCGCAAACAATATCTTTACATGAAAAAGCAAAAATCCTTGAATTCACAAGGATTTTTGCAGCTCTGCACCTATTTTGTTACAGCGTGTGCCACTTTTATGCACAGATCCATGATGACCGTTCTGCCTTCTTCCTTCAGCATCTGATAAGCCTCTTCGTTTACCAGGCCTTGCTGCGCCCAAAATACCGGGGCATCTGTCTCCAGAAACTCTTTAGCGACATCAGGAAGCTGTTCTGAACGTCTGAATACATTTACGATATCAATCGGACCGTCAATTTCTTGTAACGATGATACGGCTTTTACACCAAGCGCCTCTTCGATCGTCGGATTTACTGGTATGATTTCGTATCCCGCATCCTGCATCGCTTTTGATACCATATACGATGTTCTATCGGGACGGTCTGAAAGCCCGACTACAGCAATTCTCTTACTTCCATCAAGAATTTCTTTGATTTCCGCTTTTGAAGGGTTTTGCATGATAGACCACTCCTTTTTGTTTATTCTACACGACCGAAAAGGAAGAAATCAAAATATGATGTATGGCTGATTAGATTTGTAAGCAAACTTTACAAAAAAACTTATCATCAGATCATGATATCTCATGTTAAAATAGAGATTAGGGACATTAAAAAAGGAGAAATGTAGATGTTAATTGCTTTATTGATTATTTTGGCCTACTTGATAGGCAGCATTCCATCTGGCTTAATCGTAGGGAAGCTTGCCAAGGGAATTGATATTCGGGAGCATGGAAGCGGAAACTTAGGCGCTACCAACGCGTTCCGTACACTGGGCGTAAAAGCTGGTTCGGTTGTCATAGCCGGAGATATTTTAAAAGGGACACTGGCAGCTGCATTGCCTTACCTCATGCATGTTGATATTCATCCGCTCCTTGCGGGAGTCATAGCGGTTCTTGGCCATGTGTTTCCTGTGTTCGCCAAATTTAAAGGCGGCAAAGCCGTAGCAACTTCGGGAGGCGTCTTGCTGTTTTATGCACCTCTGTTATTCATTACAATGGTTGCGGTCTTTTTCATCTTTTTATACTTGACTAAATTTGTCTCTCTGTCATCAATGTTAACAGGGATATATACTGTCATATATAGTCTCTTTGTACATGATAAGTATTTATTGATTGTCGTCACGCTGCTCACTGTTTTTGTAATATACAGGCACCGGGCGAATATCAAACGAATTATCAATAAAACAGAACCTAAAGTCAAATGGTTATAATGGTTATAAATGTTTCAAAAACTTCTATTTTGACACGAGATAGCCTTATACGTTTATAATAGAGAAAATCAAATGATAACAAAGGGAAAAGGGGGTCCTGTTATGAATATGACAGTTAACGAAGACGCGCTGAACTGGTATAAAGAAGAGCTCGATTTACAAAACGGAGACCAAGTTCGATTTTTCGTCCGCTATGGCGGCTGCAGCAACGTTCAAAAAGGCTTTTCTCTCGGAGTGGCGAAAGATGCTCCCCAAGAGGCAGGAGTCACGGCAGAAGTCGGCGGCATTACCTTCTTTATTGAAGAAAGTGATCTTTGGTACTTTGACAACCATGATCTTCTCGTCAGCTATTCAGAGTCGGCTGATGAGCCTGTATTTGAATACCATTAAGAAAAAGAACGCATATCATATGCGTTCTTTTTTATAAATGAAAACGTGTGAGATGGTCGGTCAGCTTTTCTTGTTCTAAGATATATTTTTGCGTCTCGCCCAATAGATCAAAGTGGGGAAATTCGCTTTTTTTATGTATCCATTCTTCCTTCAAACCGTACGCCGCACCCCATTGAACCAGCTTATCAATATCTGCACAGCCTGCTTTTGTCACGGTTTTAGATTCCGGGAAACGGTCATCCAGCCAATAATGTGTTAAAAATGCGATTTCCCCTCTTTTGACTGCCTTCTTCCAGCGGTTAACTTCCTCCCGTTTCACGCCAAATGCCATATGTCATTCACTTCCTATTTTTTGGCCTTTTCATATGCTGCGTGCCAATCGGGGAAAGCCTTACGAAACTGAATCGGTTTAAAACTTTCTTTATCCACACAAATATGAGATGATTTCGCTTGAATAGATAGCTCACCAGCCGGATTATAAATATGGTAGCCATATATGGTTTTAAAGCCGTTGTATTCCTCAATCCATGTGTGCACCACCGCAGTTTCTCCATAATGGAGGGGTTTTTTGTAGGAAATATTGATATCAACGACTGGAGAAAGCACGCCTTTCTTTTCCATATCACTGTATAAAAAGCCTAGGTCTTTAATGAGTGCCGTCCTTCCGACCTCCATCCAAACAAGATAATTCGCATGATACACGATCCCCATTTGATCTGTTTCGGCGTAACGCACTTCTATTTCTGTTTTTGATACATGCAAGATACTCTGCTCCCTTAATCAGTTTAGCCCCATTTTACCACATCCAAATCAGAAAGAAAAAAACCAGGTTTCCCTGGTTTTTACGAACGGTATCCGTTTTCTCTCGCTTCGGATTCGTCTTGAATTTCATTGCGAAATGCTTCGATGCTCTCTTCCCGTCTTGCGTTTTTTTCTTTGATGCGCTGCTTATCTTCTCCTGAAGCAAACTCCATTGATTCCTCTGCTTCTTCTATATTTTCGATTGTATTTTGGACCATATCCTGCAGTTTCTCTACGTTGTCGGAACGGTCGTCAGGATTAGGCTGCTGATATTGATTTTGGTTTTTTGTCATTGGGATGAACCTCCTAGAATAAAATCAATCCGGCGCTACTCGCCTTTCGTCTGCATGATAATTGGCTGCTGACCAGAAGTATCGTGCATTTTTTCCCCTTTATTGCGTTTATATTTAACAGGCTTCGTACCCAAGTGGCTTGGAGCATATTGAGGCTGACCGTTTTTCTTGTTGTTTCCCATGTTTATCCCTCCTCAACAAATAGGATTCTCAAAAGGAGGGGCAAACATGAATACAAATTAAAGGTTATTTTTGCTTAAATCGCTGTTCAAGCTTTTCCTCAAGCTGATTTAAATATTCCGTATTCGTCATCAGCTCTTTTTTGTTTTCCATGACGAGCTCATGAAAAGATCGTTTTCTCATCTTCTTCACTCTTCTCACCTCCGCGTATTCTTTTATTTTTTCCAATTCTGAAAATTTGTAAGCATGTTTGCACATAAAAAAACTGAATCTAATGAAGATCCAGTTTTTCTTTCATCTCTTTTTTTGTCATGGTCCCGATATGTATGTCTTGAATCACGCCTTTTTCATCTAAAATATACGTAGTTGGGTATGAAAACACATTATAGTCAGCATTAATTCCTTTTTTATCAATCAAAATGGGGAAGGTTAAATGATACGTATCAGCAAAGGTTTGCACCTTTTTCTCGCTTTTCTCAGCTGAAGTGAAATTAACTGCAATAACCGCTACATCTGAGTGCTCCTTTTGCAGTTCCTCCATCGCCGGCATTTCCTGTCGGCACGGTTTGCACCAAGTTGCCCAGAAGTTAAGCAGAACTTTTTTGCCTTTGACATCTGATAAAGAGGTCCTTTCTCCTAATAGCGTTTTCAGAGTGAAGTCAGGCGCTTGCTGTCCCTCTTCAATGCCTATTTCTTTTTTGCTAAATTGCTGATAGATGTTCCAGCACATGTATCCGGCAAGCCCAATCAACAGGATTCCTGCCACCCATTTTTTCAGCATCAATTCACCCCCGGAGCTATCTTATTTCATAAAAAGAAGAGAAAGCAGGCTGCCTTCTCTTCTTCATACATTATGATTGCTTCATTTTTTCGCGAAGCACCATTTGCAGAATTCCGCCATGGCGGTAATAATCAATTTCAACTTCACTATCGAAGCGCACAAGTGCTTCAAATGTTTTTACACTTCCGTCTTCATCAATTGCTCTTACTGTAACGATATCACGAGGGCGTACGCTTTCATCAACATCCACCTCGATCACTTCTTTACCGCTTAAGCCGAGTGTATCCGCATTTTCACCTTGTTTAAATTGAAGCGGGAGCACACCCATGAATACCAGGTTACTTCTGTGAATTCTTTCAAAGCTCTCAGCAATTACAGTTCTAATGCCGAGCAGGTTTGTTCCTTTTGCAGCCCAGTCACGGGAAGATCCCATACCATAATCTTTGCCCGCTAAGATGGCAAGGCCTGTTTTATCTTCTTTATATTTCATGCAGGCATCATAGATTGATGTCACTTCACCAGTCGGCCAGTACGTTGTAAATCCGCCTTCTGTGCCCGGCGCGATTTGGTTTTTGATGCGGATGTTTGCAAATGTTCCTCTCATCATAACCTCATGGTTTCCGCGGCGTGAACCGTAGGAGTTAAAGTCACGAGGTGACACACCTTTTGCTTGCAAGTATTTTCCGGCAGGTGTATCTTTTCCGATTGCCCCTGCAGGAGAGATATGGTCGGTTGTGACTGAATCGCCGAATTTACCGACAACACGAAGGCCTTTTAAAGGTTCAACCTTGCCTGGTTCAACTGACATTTCTTCGAAGAATGGCGGGTTTTGGATATATGTTGACTCATTATCCCATTTGTATAACGCTTCATCTGTTGTCTCAATCTCATTCCAGCGTTTGTTGTCATCGAATACTGTTTCGTACTCCTTGCGGAAGAGCTCCGGTGTAACAGTTTGTTTAACAAGTG
Organism: Bacillus sp. FSL R5-0434; assembly: GCF_038004745.1. NCBI lineage: Bacteria > Bacillati > Bacillota > Bacilli > Caryophanales > Bacillaceae > Bacillus > Bacillus sp. FSL R5-0434. Next base: position 1,928,058 of record NZ_JBBORV010000001.1, on the reverse strand, counting down.
AATTAATTTCGTCCATTGACGGCCAAATGTCGTTGAAGTACACTTTTTGTCCGTCTTTTCCGACACCGATCGGATCCGTCTTCAGGTTAATGTTCACTGTTCCAGCCAGCGCATAAGCTACTACAAGCGGCGGAGAAGCAAGATAGTTACCTTTCACAAGCGGATGAATACGTCCTTCGAAGTTACGGTTTCCAGAAAGAACAGACGTAATCAACAGGTCATTTTTCGCAACTGCTTCTTCAATTTCCGGTGAAAGCGGACCTGAGTTTCCGATACATGTTGTACATCCGTATCCAACGAGATTAAAACCAAGCTCTTTCATGTATGGAAGAAGGCCTGAATTAACAAGATATCCTGTAACAACCTTAGAACCCGGTGCAAGTGATGTTTTCACGTAGTTAGGCACTTTGAGTCCTAATTCAACCGCTTTTTTCGCCACAAGGCCGGCGCCGATTAAGACGTATGGGTTAGATGTATTTGTACAGCTTGTAATCGCAGCAATAGCGATTGCACCTGTTTTCATGACTGTTTCTTCGCCATTAAGCAATTTAAATTTAATTTCTTTGTCTTCCTCTTCGGCGTTTAATCCGAATCCTTGGTTACCCGCAGGGCTGACTAAGTGCTTTTTAAACGTTTCCTGCATAGCAGAAAGCGGAATCAAATCCTGAGGACGTTTTGGGCCGGAAAGGTTTGCTTCAATTTTAGACAAATCAATTTCAACGACATCAGTAAATTGCGGGTCTTCTACATCTGGAGTGTAGAACAAGCCGTTGCTTCTGCAGTATGCTTCTACTACGTCAATATGTTCAGCATCGCGGCCTGTCAAACGCAGATAATTTAGAGCTTCTTCATCTACAGGGAAGAATCCGCATGTTGCACCGTATTCCGGAGCCATGTTAGCGATTGTCGCACGGTCTGCCAGCGGCAGTTCAGCAACTCCCGGTCCGAAGAACTCAACAAATTTACCGACTACGCCTTTTTCACGCAGTACTTGTGTCACTTTTAACGCCAAGTCAGTGGCTGTTGTTCCATTCGGAAGCTTTCCGACGAGTTTCGCGCCGATTACCTCAGGAACAGGGAAATAAGAAGGCTGCCCAAGCATTCCGGCTTCCGCTTCAATTCCGCCGACACCCCAGCCGAGAACACCGATTCCGTTAATCATTGTTGTATGCGAGTCGGTTCCTACCAGCGTATCAGGATACGTAATCAGTTCTCCGTCTTCTTCGACTGCGTGGACAACACTTGCCAAGAACTCAAGGTTTACCTGGTGAACGATACCTGTTGCCGGCGGTACTGCCTGGTAGTTATTAAACGCTTTCTTTGCCCAGCTTAAAAATTTGTAACGCTCTGCATTTCTTTCGAATTCCAAGTCCATATTAATAGCCAAAGCATCTTCAGTGCCCGCTTTATCAACCTGTACAGAGTGGTCGATGACAAGATCAACAGGAATCTCAGGGTTGATTTTGTCAGGATCTCCGCCGACAGCTGCCATTGCTTTACGTAATGAAGCAAGGTCAACTACTGCCGGTACCCCAGTGAAATCTTGTAAAATAACGCGAGATGGTTTAAACGGAACATCGATTTCCTTTAACTCGGCAGTTCCCCATTTTGCCAAATTTTCCACGTGTTCTTTTTTGATGACGAATCCGTCCACTTGACGCAATACAGATTCTAAAAGAACTTTAATGGAATAAGGAAGCTTCGACACATTTCCGATCCCCAAATCTTCCAATGCTTTCAAAGAGTAGTAATGATAAGTTTTCCCATTTGTAGTAAACGATTTTCTCGCTTGGAAAACGTCTTGTGCTGCAGTTTTTTGCTCGTTTGCCATTCTCCAAAATCCCCCTTCAGATCAGTTCATTCTCAGATGAACATTACATTCCATCACAATTTTCTCACAATTTCATATTAAAACAAAATCATACATAAGTAAATATCAATGTTTTTATTAAATACAATAAGATCGGCTTATCAGGGCGAAAAATCGGGAAATTTTACTGTCTGCACTCTCTCATATTCCTCATTGAAAGAAGCCATATTATGATTGAGGTGATAATGATGGTCAAACGAAAAGCAAATCACGTAATAAATGGGATGAATGACGCGAAAAGCCAAGGCAAAGGCGCCGGCTATGTAGAAAACGATCAGCTTGTACTGACTGAAGCAGAACGCCAAAATAACAAAAAAAGAAAAACCAATCAATAACGTTGAACTCTTTTAAGGAGGTTCTCATTTTATGACCAATAAAAATACAAGTAAAGATATGCATAAAAACGCTCCTAAAGGACACAATCCGGGTCAGCCGGAACCCCTCAGCGGAAGCAAGAAAGTGAAAAACAGAAATCACACAAGACAAAAGCACAATTCAAGCCATGATATGTAATAAAAGCAGACCTTAGCGTCTGTTTTTTTATGCGTTCACCCATTTCTGACCAACTGCATAAGCTAAAGCAAGGTTGATATATGGAGGAATGCTTCCATGACCCATTCAAAACGAAACGATGCTAATGATTTCGATGGCATGGAGGAATGGCTTCGGCAATTTTTTGAAGATCCGTTCGCCTGGTACGACGAAACATTACCTATTGATCTATATGAAACAAGTCAGCAATATATTATTGAAGCAGATCTGTCGGCTATACAGCCGACACAAATCACAATTACCTTGTCCGGATGTGAGTTCATCCTGACGGTTAAATCCTCAGAACAGACTCTTGAAAAACAAATGATGCTTCCTTTTTATTTGAATGACAAGTCGATTGAGACTGAATGTGAAAATCAAATTCTCACAGTTGCCGTCAATAAAGAGACGAATGATGGCTCTTCTTTTTCTCTTCAATTCCCTCTCAGCTAAAATCAAAAGTCACTTTCATCCCCTATAATGAAAGTGACTTTTTTTCCGTCCATTTATCGTCAAATACCCTCTAGTGACTCTCCCATGGCCAAATAGCAGATTCACTATACAATAGAATATGATCTACCATCTCTTTTGACTAGACGTCTATCATTTTTTTCTATTTTTTTAAAACATTGTTCTTCTATTCTTTCTTCATATACAATATGGTTAGTATAAGGGGGAATGATTGATGCTGGAAGGCTGGTTTTTGTGGTTTATTCTGTTTTGGGTGATCACGATGATTGTCTTGTTATCAATCGGCGGTTTTTTTATGTTTCGAAAGTTTTTAAAGCGTTTACCAAAAGAGGACGGCAAATCTGAGCTGGATTGGCAGGATTACTATATTGAAAACAGCAGACATCTATGGAGCAATGAAAACAAACAATTTCTCGATGAATTGGTCACACCTGTTCCGGAGCTGTTCAGAGATATAGCTCGAGCAAAAATTGCCGGAAAAATCGGAGAGCTGGCATTAAAAGAAAACGCAGCAGCAATTGATCAGCGGCTTATTATCAAAGGTTATATCCTGGCTACTCCGAAAAGAGACCATACCTTTTTAAAGAAACATCTAAGAGACAAGAAAATCGATATTGAACCTTATCAGGCCCTTCTTAAATAAAAAACCTTTCCCGCAAGGAGGAAAGGTTTTTTAATTCATTTGAATGTCTGCTGACTGCAGCTCGCTTTGAAGTTTTCGGTATGACAGATACATGGCGATTCTCCACGGCACAATCATACCGAAAGCCAGAATCCAAAACATTCCGCTCAGTGCGCCGTAATCAACCGATGTGCTTAAAATTGATTTCATCACAATTCTGATCACTAAAAGGCCGATTAATATAAAGACAAATGCCTTAGAGCGTTTCATGTAAATTTCATTATTTTTAATTTCAAACTTTGAAGTTTTTATAAGAAAAATAGAGAAAATCACGCCTAAAGTGATCGCTTCTAAAAACTCTTCACCCGTTACCCAAAAAACCGGAAATAAAAACATTAACGCCCCCGTACTCATAAAAATCGGCGGGAGAATGATTTTTTTCGGTGAAACGGGCTTATCGGAAGACTTAATTCTGACCACCATCACAGCTGCAGCCATTAAAACAGCAACAATTGATGAAACTATAATCATCATACTTATCATTCCTTTGTTTTCTCGGAGTGTTGACACTATATACTATACTCCAAAACAATAAAAAAAACCATTTTGAAAAGAAATGACTTTCAATTTCCCATAACGCGGTTGACAGCTTCTAATACTTTGGACTCCTCAAACGGTTTGACAATAAAATCTTTTGCCCCAAGTTCAATGGCTTCCGTCACAATTCTTTGCTGGCGCATTGCGGTACACATGATTATCTTTGCTTTAGGGTCAAAGGATATGATCTCACGAAGCGCCTTAATGCCGTTTTTCACCGGCATCGTAATATCCATGGTCACTAAGTCCGGCCGAAGTTTTTTATACAGGTCAGCCGCTTGCTCGCCGTCCGCCGCCTCGCCTGCTATTATGTAATTTGCCTCTTCCAAGATCTCTCTGATTTTTACTCTCATGAACTTGGCGTCGTCTACAACTAAAACTCTTGTCATATTCCCCTCCAAAAATCGAATTCCTCAGGTAATAGTCTTATTGTACCAAAAACAAAAGGATTAGTAGTAGTGCAAAAGTAATTTAACAGTCAGAAACCTGTAAATCCACCAAAAAGATCCGACAGTAAAATAATGATCAAGTTCATCCAGTCAAAAAATAGCAGTACCCCAATAACAATCATAAGTACACCGCCCGCTTTCATGATCAAAAGCTGATTCTTCCTGATCCACTTCAGTTTCGTGATGAAGAACGACAATAATACAAACGGAACGGCAAATCCGAGAACATATAGCATCATATACGGTATCGCTGAGCCAGGATTCGTACCTGCTAATGTGATAACAGCCCCCAAAATGGGACCGGTGCAAGGCGTCCATCCGGCCGCAAAAGCCATACCGATTAAAACGGAACCGAAAAAACCGCTTGGCCTATGCTTAAAATGGACTCTGCGTTCTTTCATGATAACTTCAGGCCGAAACACGCCAAGCGTAATAAAACCGAACAGAATAATGAGCAAAGCGCCAACTTGCCGAATGGCATCATGATAATCCCTAAACAGGGTTCCAATAAAAGATGTTCCATATCCTAAAGCTATAAAAATCACTGAAAACCCCAGCAAAAAAAACAGCGTATGGGCCAAGCTTCTTTTTTGTAGCAATAGTTTCTCTGTTTTCACATCATCCATGCTGACTCCTGTAATATATGACAGGAAAGCCGGATAAAGCGGCAGGCAGCAAGGCGAAATAAATGATAAAAATCCCGCGCCGAATGTCAGAAAATAATTCACATCTCCCATGTCATCATCCCTTCATGATTTGACATTCCTTCAAGTTATGACAAAATCATTTCATTTTTTTAACACTTTCACTCGAAGGATTTCTATTTTCAAAAAAAACTTATATAATTTAATTTGACATTGAGACATTGTACTCCTTCTCATTTGAAAATTAGTATAAATATGGATATAATATAAACATTCACTTTTGAAGATCTAATGTATGAAAGGATACATCCCTGTGATTAGAGAGCATCTATTAAATGAAATTGAAAAAAAAAGAGCAGAGCTGCTGCAAATTGTCATGGCGAACGGAATGACATCTCATATTACGATAGAACTCAGTCAGGAGCTTGACCATCTTCTCATACAATATCAAAAGCAGCGCCTTCGAGCAGTAGCGGGTGATGAATGATTGCAAAATAAAAAACCCGATAAAGGGTTTTTTATTTTATAACCATGTTTCTCTATATCATAATCTTTACGTATTATTTCGTTTGATTATTCATGGCTTTCATCATTTGATTGATTTTCTTTTGAGAAGGTTTCATTCCCATTTGCATCATCATCATGCGTAACATTTGTTCATTAATAGGCGGATTCTTTTTAAGGTAGCTCATCATATATTTACGAGCAATAAAAAACCCGAGTGCAACACCTATGAGCAGTGCAACAACGCCCACTAGGATGCCAACCCATAAAGTCATTTTATTTCCTCCTTCATGTTGTCTAGTTTAAAGTGTACTAAACCAAAAGCTATTATACAACATTTACATCTCTTTTTCTTCGGTTTTAGACAAAATTTCTTTCTTTCACCGGATTTAACCACCCATACCGCTTCGTATTGAAATCCATTGCGAGAAAGCAAGGGCTTACTTTACGAAGAACTTCAAAAAATATCGTTTCCGCCTCGTAATCTCCGTTAGCTACAATTTCAATCATGTGTTCTTTCATCATAAAAGACGCTTGTCCCTTTGCTTTCGGGAGAGATAATCTATAAATATAATCCAGCTGTGTATAGTTTGTATTGTTCAAATTCATTTTTAACCGCTGATGCATATGTAAAATCGGAATGGGTTTCGTGATATATTGAATTTGTTTCTCTGTCATTTCATACTGCTGCCTCGTCAGGCTTGTCCAATGATAGTCTTGAAACAGCTCAAACATAACCGATTCCCGCCCGAAATAGTGATTGGCAAATTCCTCTTTGATCAGGTACGTATAGTAGTGACGTTCCATCTTCTCATCCCCTTTTCCAGCAGCATTTCATTTGCATTCTATTATACAAAAGAAGAGAAGAAAGAATTGTCTATTACTGTTAAACAGCCAATACTATTTTTGTCGGATAAACAAGAAAAAGAGGATGATTTGACTCATCCCCTTTGAAAAACTTATTTATTGATTAATGCTTTGACTCGATCCACAACATTTGCAACTGAGAAGCCGTATTCATTGATAATGGTTTCGCCAGGAGCGGAGGCGCCGAATTTGTCAATACCGAGCACGTCTCCTTCAAGCCCTGTGTATTTGCCCCAGCCAAATGATGAGCCCATTTCAATCGCAAGACGTTTTCTCACATCTGACGGAAGCACGGAGTTTTTGTATTCATCCGATTGTTTCTCAAAACGATCTACTGAAGGCATGCTGACGACAGAAACATCAATATTTTCTTTCGCCAATTCTGCCTGTGCCTCGATTGCGAGGCCAACCTCTGAGCCCGTAGCGATGAGAAGAGCGTCAGGTGTTTCGTTTTTAGACTTAGAAACAACATAAGCACCTTTTTCTACACCAGCCAATGCCTCTTCAGCTGTTTGGTCGATTGTAGGAAGGTTTTGACGTGTCAATACAAGCGCTGTTGGCTGATTTGTGCTCTGCACCGCAAGCTTCCAAGCCGCTGCTGTCTCATTACCGTCTGCAGGGCGGATTAAAGAAAGGTTAGGCATTGCGCGTAATGAAGCAAGCTGCTCAACCGGCTCGTGAGTCGGTCCATCTTCACCGACCGCGATACTGTCGTGAGTAAAGACATATGTCACAGGAAGACCCATTAATGCTGCAAGGCGAATGGCCGGACGCAAGTAATCAGAGAAGACAAAGAATGTTCCGCCGAATACACGAAGTCCGCCGTGAAGCGCCATACCATTTAAGGCTGCACCCATAGCAAATTCGCGAACACCAAACCAGAAATTTTTGCCTGAGTAATCAAGCGCTGTATAATCACCGGAATTTTTAATCGTCGTTTTGTTTGATCCTGCTAAGTCTGCAGAACCGCCGACAAAGAACGGAATTTTATTCGCAAGGCCGTTCAGAACTTCACCTGAAGAGGCACGGGATGCCAGACTGCTTCCTTTTTCATAAACAGGCACCTCTTGATCCCAGTCTTTCGGAAGTTCTCCTTTGATAGCCAGCTCAAGCTGTTCAGCGAGTTCCGGGTAAATTTCTTTATATTTAGCGAATTGGTCATTCCATTCCTGTTCCTTTTTCTCGCCGGATTCTTTTACTGTTTTTGCGAAATGCTCATATACTTCTGACGGAACGTAGAAATCTTCTTCATACGTCCATGCATAAGCTTCTTTTGTTAATTTACTTTCTTCTTTGCCAAGCGGAGCACCGTGAACACCGGAAGTGCCGGCACGGTTAGGAGAACCGAAACCGATTGTCGTTTTTACTTCAATCAATGTAGGTTTCTTGTCGTTTTGGCGTGCTTTTTCAATTGCCGCAGATAATTCTTCAATATTGTTTCCATCTTCAACGTAAAGAACTTCCCAATTCATCGCCTCAAAACGCTGTTTCACGTTTTCAGAGAATGAACGATCCAGATCTCCGTCCAATGAGATGTCATTAGAATCGTATAATACGATCAGACGGCCAAGCTGAAGATGGCCTGCAAGTGAAGCGGCTTCAGAAGAAATACCTTCCATTAAATCGCCGTCACCGCAAATGCTGTATGTATAGTGATCGACTACATTGAATGAATCGCGGTTGTAAGTTTCGGCTAAATGGCGTTCTGCGATAGCCATTCCGACCGCCATTGCGATTCCTTGTCCAAGCGGCCCTGTTGTTGCATCAACACCGGCTGTATGTCCGAATTCCGGATGCCCCGGTGTTTTGCTGCCCCACTGGCGGAATCCCTTAAGATCTTCAATGCTGAGATCATACCCGCTTAAATGAAGCATGCTGTATAAAAGTGCTGATCCGTGTCCCGCAGATAAAACAAAACGGTCGCGGTTAAACCACCCAGGGTTTGCCGGATTTACATTCATAAATTTTGTCCATAGCGTATATGCCATTGGCGCTGCCCCCATAGGCATACCAGGGTGACCAGAGTTTGCTTTTTCAATAGCGTCTATTGATAGTGTGCGAATGGTAGCAACTGATTTCTTTTCAATTGTATCCATAAAAATCCCCTTCCTTATATGTTGTACCCTTTCATCATAAATGTCTGACGACTTTTTCTCAACTGTTTCAGCTTAAATTTGAGAGAAACTTGATGAATTTTGTCGCTTGAAGAAAGCGCTGTTGTTTGTAGTATATACAAAAGAGGAATACGATATTGCCGTATTCCTCTTCTATTAGTGAAGTCTGTTATTATTTTTTTCTCTTTTTAACTTTTCAGGTGTTACGTCATTGCCTTCAGGATCAATGATTTTTACACTTTTTAATGTGTTTTTCATAGAAGAACGAAATCCTTTTAGGTACTCTTGACGGAGCTTTTGCTGTTCAGCTTTTTCTTCTTCTGTAATAACGCCAGCTTTAGCTTTTGCGGCAAGTTCATTGATTCTGGCAATTTTTTCGTTTGAAATCATGATAAACTCCTTTATTGCATTTTGTCTATATACTACTAAAACAAGAGGAGTTTTACAACTGATTCACTCGCCTGTCTGCTCATTCTCTATGTATTCCTGAAAACGCCGATGGACTGTCGCCTTTGACACATCATAGCCAAAACCTCTCAACGTAGCCGCGATTTCAGCAAACGTCAGTTTATTCGCTCTCAACCGGACAATCTCCGAGATCGGAACTTCTATTCTTTCTTTTCCGCTGTTTTCATGCTGGTTTTTCAGGTTCTTTTGTGGCTTAAAACCATTTTTCACTGCGCGTTTCATTCCGCGTTTAATTTTCATGTTGTGGATTTTCCGCTGGTATTCCTCCACAATGCTGACGATTTCCAGCACCATAGAGTCAGCCTCTGATAACTCCAGCTCACCTCTGTGAGCGGTCGTATATACTTTTACACCTTCCCTGTAAATACAATGAAGAAGTGCAATTTTTGCGTTTCCCCGGCCGAGTCTTGTTTCATCCTGAACTAAAATCACATCAATATTTGAATTCTTGATATGATCAAGCAAATCAAATACACCATCCCGGTCCATTTCATATCCGCTGGCTTTTTCAGAAATCACTTTGACGACTTCCATGCCGTTCTCGGCAGCAATGGCCGTAAGCTCCTCCTCCTGCCGCTTTAATGAGGTTTCTTGCTGTTCTTTATTTGTGCTTACTCGGGCATAAATGAGTGCTTTCACCTTTCTACCTTTCCTCTCTATTTAACAGTAGCCAGTTCGTATGCAGCCGGGTGTTCCTTTTTTAATGGAATCACCAATTCATCCCCCGGCTGAATCTCAGACGTCTGGAGATTATTTTTTTCAGCTACCCATTCAACAAAATCACTTTTATTTATCTTTTTTGAGTCATCCACCTGATCAGCAAGCGACCAGAGCGTATCCCCAGACTGAACTTTTATTTTAACATATTGATTAAGCTCCTGGTCGCTGCTTGTATATGACAACAGAAGGATAACCACGCTTAGAATCACAGTGAACAGGCCGACAAAAATAATAGATTCTTTATTCATGATAACAACCTCCGACAAGAATGTTTGTTCGCTTTTTTATAATTTCAGTATATACGAACAAATGTTTCTGTCAATTGTTTTTTTCGAACCTATGTTTGTACTGTCAGGAAAATCATGCTATAATCTATTTAAAATCGACGTTTAGAGGTGCAAAAAATGACGAAGCTATCAAAAAGGCAACTTGATATCCTCCGTTTTATTAAAGCAGAGGTTAAATCAAAAGGATATCCGCCTTCGGTTAGAGAGATCGGAGAGGCTGTCGGCCTTGCGTCCAGTTCTACTGTCCATGGCCATTTGGCCCGTTTGGAAACAAAAGGGCTGATTAGACGCGATCCGACAAAACCAAGAGCGATAGAAATTCTGGATGAAGAAGTAGAGATTCCAAAAAGCCAAGTCGTTAATGTGCCGGTAATCGGAAAAGTAACGGCGGGCTCACCTATTACAGCGGTTGAAAACATTGAAGAATACTTCCCGCTTCCTGACCGTATGGTTCCTCCGGATGAGCATGTGTTTATGCTGGAGATCATGGGTGACAGTATGATTGACGCAGGTATACTTGATAAGGACTATGTTATTGTAAAACAGCAAAACACGGCGAATAACGGTGAAATCGTAGTGGCGATGACAGAAGATGATGAAGCTACGGTAAAACGTTTCTATAAAGAGGATACACACATTCGCTTACAGCCTGAAAATCCAACCATGGCTCCGATCATACTGCAGAATGTCAGCATATTAGGAAAAGTAATTGGTGTGTTCAGAACTGTCCATTAAACTATTGAACTATCAGTTACAAAGAATAAACCCCCTCTTCCTTTGCGGAGTGGGGGTTTTGTTTTTAAAAAAAGCAGGTTCGCCCTGGCTTAGGTGCGAACCTGAATAGGAGGAAAAAGAACATCATGTTTACACCATAATTATCCATCATTCAATTGTTGAAGTCAAGAAATTTTCTTTCCTTAACGAAACTTTTTTAAAAAATAGTTCTGTTTAAAAAATTAGACGTTCTTTTCTTATAAATGTTTCGATTTTCGGACGTGAAAAGATGAGTTATACTCTCCTCTTTTATATTGAGCGAGGCAAAAGGAAATATACTGAATATTTAGTACATAGTTTATTTAGTTAATTTATCCTGCAAAAAAAGCTCACTTCTTTTCAAAAATGTGAGCATCAATCAAAATTAAAATATTCTACACCATAGCGGCCTTTTACATGAACACTTGCACAGTTTTCTGAATGTTCTTCAGCTAATATTCGATACCGGTGATACGGTTCAATGGAAACCTTATCGTGAGCGCTAAAGTCAAACCAATTACCGGTGAATTGTTTTGTGCTTAACGTAGTATAATCCCCTGCAAGTCCCATTCGCTGAAGCTTAATGTTAACTGAACAAGTGTTCACTCCTAATATCGTAAATTGGTATCCTAAAAAATAATCCATTGCCGGTACATCACTAATGTTTTCTACATAAAGCGCTTTTGTTCCGTCATTTAGAATAAAGTCGGTTTTATGCTCAAAATGTGAAGTTGCTGCATGAATGGTCCCGGTTCCAAAAACACATAGCAAAACAGCTGTCATGAGCAATATTTTATTTCTCAACTGCAATCCCCCTCCTTTACCATATATTAAACCCAGAAGATAAATATGTATATTCCCTGTTACTCTGTTTCCCGTACTTTTTCAATCGTAAAAATCCATGTGGGTTTTAGCTTGCTTATAATATTGAAGTCTGTCTTGAAGAGTTCCTGTATGGAATTCAAATTTATGGCCGTCAGGATCAGTGAAATAAATTGATTTTCGATCCCGTTCATCTCGTTCTCTCCCAGACAAAATAGTAACATGAAGGTTTTTTAATTTTGCGGACATTTCTTCAAACTTGCTTTCCTCAATTGTAAAAGCGATATGGGTATAAGAAGCGTTAATATCATTTCTGGGAATGTCACGCTCTTCGTTGAGAGCCAGCCATATGCCGTTTAAATCGAAATATGCAGTGCTCTTTCCTTTAACCAGCAGTTTAGCATCAAAGACATTTTGATAAAACTCGATGGAAGTCAGTAAATCAGAAACAGAAAATAACAAGTGATTGATCCCTTTGATCTCCACTGTGTCTCCTCCTTAGTATTTAAAGATAGATGATTAAAAACCAGTGAATAATTGATTATTTTAACAGAAGCTCACCCCACCCCTTGTGTACGGGCATTGCAGCCAGAAAGTTTCAAACGACCAGCAAAAAATACCAGTGTAAACAAAAACAATTTGTTCAAAATAAACCATATTACTTCAGAAGGGAATGACCATTATGAATGGCTACGGCCTTCATGAAACGTTGGAATTGCACGAATTGCTTACGTTTAAGAATCTTTGTTTGACAAAATCTTCAACCATGACGGGACTTGTACAAGATGAAGAATTAAAGAGTATTCTTGAGCAGGATGCTCAAAAAACAAAACAGCAGGTTGCGCGTTTGCAGGAATTGCTGTCAGTGAGAGGTGAACAAGCGTGAATGAGTTCTTTCAAAAATTAGCCGGAATGGGCAGCATGACCGAACAAGTGATCGCAACGGATTTTTTAATATCGGCAAAGACAGGCGTAAGGAATATTGCAGCTGCCATCACAGAATCTTCTTCCCCAGAAGTCAGGGAAACGCTGCAGCAATATTTACATGACGCGATGAATACCCATGAACAAATTTTTCATTATATGGCTGCAAAGGGTTTTTATCATTCTAAAGATTTAACTCAGCAAATAAGTGTCGATCTTGAGGCTGCAGATACCGCTAAAGATTTGCCACAAATATAGGTGATCAAATGAAACATATTATCGCTCTTGCTTCTAAGACAGCTTTAACTCTTGCCCTATTGTATGTGATTTTGGATAGAGTTTACCATGCTTCCTTTTTAAGTGTGCTGTTTATTGCATTTTTCTTAAGCTTTGTAACATACCTTTCCGGTGACATCCTGATCTTGCCGAGAACCAGCAATATGATAGCTTCACTGGCTGACTTCGGACTTTCACTCGTTATTCTTTGGGTCTTTCTTGAAACGCAAACTAGAAACGGTTTCTCACCGTTTGCAGCCGCTCTGATTGCGTCTGTCTGCCTTACTGTTTTTGAATATTTTTTTCACCGGTATTTACTGAAAAATGTGCTCGATGAAACATTCCGAAACGAACTGAATGTCAAAGATAACACTTTGCAATATCAAACTGAGGCATCAGATGAATTGTTTCCTGAAGCCAATGATCAGAAGGACGAAAAATAAGGAGGCGCAAAGCCTCCTTATTTTAATAGCTGTTTTCTATGAAATGGGTCATCACTTCTGTAAAATCATAAAACCTCTCATTTTGAGTCGTGGATCTGCTTTTTAAAGAAAAGATGCCAAACAAAGATTCTCTGAAACCTGTACTCATCTCTAACTGGATGCTCAAACCGGTTTTTGATTTATTCGCTATATTGTTTGGACTTACGCCTGCATGCGGATGATCCGTACCAAGCAATTCAGCCGGAAAACCGGCTTTTTGCAGTTTTGAAACTAATTCTGCCGCTCTTGATCGGTCTGTTCCGCCGATTTGTATCTGTTGGTCCTCTCCTGCATATCCATGCAATGAAATGACATACTCATGACTTGTTACAAGCTTCAGTGCCTGAGGCTCATCAAAATGTGTGCTTGTTATATGCAGTACTGAATTTCCAGACGTCTTCAAACCTTCAAACAAATACATGGAATATTCTTTGCTGAGCTCTCTCGCTAATTCACTTGTGCCGCCTTCAATACCTCCTCCGTGAATAGCTAAAACAAGCACAGAGCTGCCGGTTTCTTTTGTGGCAATGTTATAATCTGAAGGATCTTCGTGATTCTTTAGTTCCTCGAAATTCTGATAGATATCCTCTGCATATACAGAAGAAACCGGAACAAACAACAAGAAAATTAACAATAATTTTACATTTTTTAAAGTTGATGGAAAACGTTTGACTATGTTACAATCAACATGCTTCAAGGAATGGAGCAAACGGCGGAGCAGGGATACTTTGGCCGGTTTCATCTACTCCGCCTCAAAACCAAAAACACAGGATGCTGGACTCTTTGAGGCTTTAGCACGAATTATCTCGTCCTCCTTGTTAAATTTTTGTTAAATTCACAATATTATATACCATTAGCCCGGGCGCTGTTCTTCACATTTATGAATTTATACTCCTTAGCAAGAAAGTAAGATCGCACCGGCTTTATTCTCATTCCCCCATTAAATAAAAAAATGCACTCGCCTGCTGGCTTGTGCACCTTTTACTTTCTGTTATTCCTGCGTTTCTTTACTTTATTGAGCTTATTAATGTCTTTTTCAATTTTTCTTATTCTCCGCTTTTGCGGCATGGCTTTTATTTCACTGTAAACAGCAATAAATCCGCTTAAAGTCACTGCTGCAATATAAATGAAACGGTGTTTGATAAAACGGTCAACAAGATCATAGTCACCTGCTTCTTTTTCAAGCCTTTCGATTACATCTTTATCGAATAGCTGATCGACATAAACTTGCTTCATCCCCACTGCAAATCCCGCAGCCAGCCATACAATCAGAAACAAACTGATATAAAACATAAAAACCCTTCCTTCCCCGTCTGTATGAGGTGCAGCATGAAAATGTGCCGAACCGATTGTTTACCGGACGAGAGACTGTCAGATGAACTATTGTCTTTGTTTTATATTATTCATTTGGACGGGCAATATGTAATGTCATAATCTACAGTTAGAAATTGAATCCCAAACAGCCACATTTCGTGAACAGCTGTTAACCTGCTTGCACCCGCCGGCGCCTTTATAAGAAAGGTTTCAGATAATGGAAGCGGGCAGGTCCCGACTTTTGTTCTAAGATAAATCCCTTCATCCCCAGCACCGCTTTTTCTCCGCCTGCTGGTCAAAATCAGGTTCTCTTTGTGATGATAAGGCTTTAAAATGCCTGTCATGTTACTGAAAGGAAGCGGCAGAGAAATATTCATGTACCCCTCCCCTTTTGAGCGATATATAGAATACAGCGCGGTAAAAATGGTTTCGTTTTTTTCATTTGTTCTGATCCAGGCACGTACCTTTTTTCTTCCGTCTTTTTTTGAATGGACACCTTTTATTGTACTGTGCATCCTATACCAGTCAGGATTCGTTGACAGATGTATTTGTCCGGTTCTTTTGCTGATGTATTCATACATTTTCGCAAAGGGCTGAAACCAAGTGCTCCACGTCACTTTTGCTTTTACCTCATAATCTTTCGTCTGTTCATAAAAAGAAACAATCAACGGTGTCAAATGCTCCGGTGAAAAATCGTTTGAACGAAGGCTTCTCATATCATCCACAAGTCCGCTATATTGAATGTTATTTTCAGCGTGAATGTTGCGCAAAAAGTTCTTTCCGATTGTTCTCTTTCCGTATATACGGCTGAAAACCTTGACACTCGCATCCGATAGCTGAGGATTTTCTTTTCTCCATCCTGCAAGAGCCGGCAAAATAACACCGAATGCGTTCACGACACCGTGTATCCAAATCATTTGGCTGATGGTCAGCGTGACTTCTTGCCGGAATACACCGAATGAGTAAATGAAAGAGAAACAGATCGTTATCATTAACACGACAGAAGACAGTCGGATAAGCACTTTTCCTGTCTTACTGCGAAAAGCTGTCTTAAATATTAAGTATGAGTTAAGATAAAGTGCCGCCATATAGATACCAACCGCCAAGATATCAAGTGTTTTTGAGTATGTTATTCCGAGTGCGATGAGGAGCGGCGACAGTAAAATAATCCATGTCACCCAACCGTACATAACCCGTTTTTCTCTATTGACTCTGCCAAGTAAACCATTAAAGATCGGGATCAGAAAAGCAGAATAGTGAAAATGAACAGCTGTGAGCAAAATAATAAGAGGACTGAAGTGCAGGATATGTAAATGCGCAGCATAGGCAAAAAACCAAAATCCCCCTCCTCCTAAATAAACGAGTCCAAATAAAATAGATGTTTCTTCGATTCTATGTATTTTTGTTTTCAAGAGCCGCAACAAACCATATAAAGCCAACAAAGCAGTGTATATCCACCAGATCAGTGCAAAATACCCCACGTCGGTCACAAGGGCTAACACCGCGAAAACAGCTGCTGCCGGATAGATGTGCATCAATAATTTTTCCGAAAATTGAATAGTCCTGTGAGCTGATTGATGAAAAACAAAAGGAAAAATTCCCGGCACAAAAAAGAGAATGGAAAACAAGACAAGCGCCTCCGCAACTGATATGTCGGGAGCTTCAGATACAAGAAACCAAATGATACAAAGCGCACTAATGATGCCGTTTCGTTTTAACATACTTCTCCCTCTGTTTCCTGAAACGTCCCTTTATAATAAAAAAGAGTTCCCAGAATTGCATTTTCCACATGAACTTGAATAGTGAAACAGTTGTTGCTTTCATCAAAAGTTTCGCAAACAGTGGAATTACCGCTCAGCCATTTTGGCAAAGGAATTCTTTTTCCGCATATTAATAGCCATTGCTTTCCTGATGTAATGTAGAGAGACCCGTCAGAGAGTGCTTCAAAAGTTAAAACGGACAGCATAATATGAGGTTGGCCGAAAAAATCAAGTATTCGTTTTTCATTTTCGTCGTATACCATAACTGCATCAAAGAAACGCTTTTTATCTTTAAAGACAAAAGTCCGATTCCATTCAATCCCCGTATGTTCCTGCTTCGTAAGACATGTTCTGTTTTTAATTGTAAAAGGGATGTCCTTTCCTCTTTCTGAAAAGAAACATCTAAAAAACACCCCGCACTTCAGCAGCATTCTGACAAAAAAAGAACCTCCGCTTATTTCTGACATCGTTCCTCTTCCGCTGAATGTATGTGACCTGTCTAATTGATAACGTTTCTGCAGCTTGGGATGTAATAGATGATAATTTATAATTGTTTTTTTATACATTGAACTCACCATTTCACTTCTTTCTTTTTCGTTTCGTATGCCGAGCACTTGGAAGCCGGAGACTGATCAAGCCGCTTGCCGCAGTAATCACACTTAACAGTAAAGAATATATTCCAGCATCTAGAAAAGCGAAGACAGCAAAGATACAGGTCTGCACAGCATGAAGTGTCCATTTTCTCTTTAATGGACTCAGCCATAAAATGCCCAATCCTATCTTCGCAGCTCCTGCCATGTTGTTCGTTTCAAGATCTATAAACCCGTGGTAAAACCAAAACAGACTAAAAAACAAGCACGTCAGCATATAGACAAACGCATAACGGATCAATTGTTTCGGATGTTTATTTTGTTCAATCCAAAGTCTCAATGAATCAAAACTCCATGCTGTTGCCCAGCCCAACAGCGGCCGAAATAATAAACGGTCAATCCATCTTCCTAGAAAGCCATATGCCGTTTCATATTGATACTGCGTCATAAATGTAAGCTTCCCGTTATCATGCTGTATGTATTTCCAATACCCGCTGCCTTTTTTAATCAGGGATAACGGATGGTTGGAGGAAAAGGCCAGGGAGGATACTCTTTGAGAGGAATGCAATTTCGTACCCACGGTTTCACCAGCACCTGACACCTTTAATCCAAAGCCAATTCTTGTCTCGTAAAGAAACCTCTGCGCTTCATTTACGCTTCTGTGTAAATATGTAATATCAGAAAACCGCAGATCCCATTCCTTATGTAGCGATGGGTTTTGCGTATATTCCCAAAGCTTGTCTAGGTCAGATGTCATCTCGATTTCGACATAAATCGGCTTCTGTTTCACAGCCCCTCCTCCCTTCTTTTTCTAGCAGTTCCTATATTAGCATATTTATAGTATTAAAATATATTAACGTTAAAATTTGAGTTCAAAGCCTTCTACATCATCTGAAACCTCCACAGGTATCCCCATAATGGTTTTAGGTTTGGAAACATAAACAAAACGCATCTCTTCTTTTAACTGCTGAAGTGTGCTTTCATTAACTACAATTTTCGCGGGTTTTCCCGGACTATTATCAATGGCCGCTTTTATTTTACCGAGCACGAAGAACCCTCCTTCTTTACCTTCTCATCACAATAGAAAAAGCAGAGTTATCAGCATAATTACATTAACTACAGTCAAAATGCCTGAGACATATGCTATGCTCTTCTTTTTTTCCAGAAAAACAGCACATTGGCCAATAACACAAAACTGATCAGTGCACAAATACCCGAAATGCTAATTGATTAAAAAGAAATCTTTGTTCATAAAAGCCCATTGCAGCCAGATAAATCATCAAGATCGTGAAATTTATAGAATGAAACACCGGACAACAGATTCAGCATAATTCATGCTCACTATGGACATGATTTCGTTAGATGTATAAAATTTGCTTGAAAGTATATATTGGATAAAGAGGAGCAATATATGGATAAATATCAAGAAAAAACATTACCGGACATTACGAAACATGTAACATTAGAGGCGCCTATTCAAAAGGTTTGGGAGATAGTCTCAACTTCAGAAGGCATAGCCAAGTGGTTTATGCCGAATGATTTTCAGCTGAAGGAAGGATATAAATTTCATTTACAATCACCATTTGGACCATCACCTTGCAAAGTTTTGACGGTTCATGCTCCCGGAGAGCTTTCTTTTGAATGGGATACTGATGGATGGATTGTTACATTTCAATTAACAGACGTAGGGAACAAAACAGAATTCACTCTCATCCACAGCGGTTGGAAGAAGCCTGATGAAATGATCGGTAAGGTAAACGAGAAAAGCTCAGTCATTCGGGATAAAATGGATGGCGGCTGGACAGGCATTGTGAATGAACGACTTGGCAAAGCTGTTCAAGAGTAAGGTATTTCATTGCTCATACAGTATAAAAAGAGAGAGCTCCCTCTCTCTTTTATTCATGACAAAGTTAAATTCACTGAACTATATCTTCAATCAATCGTAAAACGTAACTGTTTTTGATTTACCAGAGTAATCAGTAACAAAGAACTCTGCCTTGTTATTGCTTCCATCTACAAATTTCCCGATACTGCTAAAGGTATGACATTCTCCGGGTGAAAAATAATTAGAACCCACATATTCATCAGGGTTGTCACCAGCATCATCCTCATATAGATGCAGCGATACGGAGAAAGGTGTACTTCCTGAAAGACAAACTCTAAAATCACCTCCGCTCGAGTATACCGTCGGACTTGAATAAGTATAAGTGTAAGTCCCAAGCTTATCCCACTCTCCGGCTCCAGCAGTTCCCGCTTTTTCTGCATGTGCAGATAATGGAAAAGCGACAGCGAACATGAAAACAGACAGGCACCCTATTAGCTTATTGCATCTCATAATTAATATCTCCCCCTTATTTTGATCATAGCAACTTACAGTTATATATATATCACCCCCCTTTAAATAAAATTGCAGGTATGTCTATGGCATTGGAAGCCATACGTTTTATCATCAGCATTTTTCCTGAATAAATCACATCATTCTCCCTTCGCCTGTGTTATACAAAATATTCAAAACAGACGTATTCTCATTTGAACCGCCATCTTTTATAATTTGTTAATAAGGGTTCGTACTTCAAACAAGAGGAGGAGAAGCATCATGGAATTAAGCGTCACAAAAATTTTAGTTATTTTATTTGTAGGTTTTTTAGTGTTTGGTCCTGATAAGCTGCCTGCGCTTGGCCGATCTGCCGGAAAAGCCTTATCAGAATTTAAAAAAGCGACCAGCGGATTAACTCAAGACATAAGAAGTAGTGGTTCAGAAAACAAAGAAGACAAGCAAATGTAAGGTAAAATGATTTGGCCGATGCATATCGGCTTTTTTTATATTGTTGTTTCTGCATGATCCCTCAGTTTTCCTCTGATTTTTCCTCAACTTCTTTTTTTGGACAGCCCTTTTTTACTTTTGCAATTTAAACTGTCCAATCCGCAAACTCTAACTTCCATATAATAAAGCGTATGATCATAAAAGGAGGGGTATTTATGGGTTATTACAAAAAATATAAAGAAGAGTATTATACGGTTAAGAAAACGTATTACAAGAAGTATTACGACTATGACAAAAAACATTATGATCACCATGACAAAAAAGATTACTACTGTGATTATGACAAAAAACATTATGATCACGACAAAAAAGACTATGACTACGTTGTAGAGTATAAAAAGCGTAAGAAACACTGCTAAAACTCCATTTAATCTCCTCAATTTTGCTTCCCCGGTCAATGGCCGGGGGTTTTTTTGCAGAAAAAACTATGTAACTTCAATGTCTAAACGAATCATAGGTCTAATTTGTTAAAAAAGGATAAAGCTTTTTTACCTTTGGTGAATGTCTTACAATTATTATTTGCTCCTTAATGCCGTTTTTTTAATAAAAATTGAACATTTGGTACATAGTTTAATTAGTTTATTTTTAGATCTATGGTGTCAATATATAAACATAACCCATTCATAAACAAGAGATTTTAACGATTTTGTCGATTTATCTTAATAAAAGAAGTTCCAAAATAAGGTATAATAATTGAAGAAACCACTTTTAAAAGGGGGAATTTTGTTGAAAAAAGTATTAATTGCAGGTGCAGTAGGAACAGCTATTCTTTTAGGAACTATTTCTTCAGGAGTTCCAGGAGTTCCAGGTCTTCCAGGAGCAGACACTCAAGTGGCAAAAGCGGCTTCTCAGCTGCCTAAGGGAATCGGCGGACGCGCCTACCTAAACAGTACAGGCGCTGTATTCACGGCTAAAATTAAGCTTCCCGACACTGTGAACATCCAAGACTCTGTCTCTACCCCTTATATTTATTCAGGCTTTAGCGCAAAAAACGGAACTGAGGCAGATATCGGCCTTCAGTACAGCAAACAATACAACGTCTGGAAACCGCTCATGAAAGTCGGTTCTAAAAATGATGAAACGTATATCGAAGGAAAAGAGAAATTCACTTATAATAAAGGCTTTCGTCCCGGAAGCACAGTGCAAATGACGATCTACAAAAACTTGAACGGGAATACTCGCATGACCCTCTGGGGAACGAACAATGACGGCTATACCGGACGTATTATCATGGAAATTCAAGGAACAAACATCGGCACTCTGTCGAAATGGAAAACGCTTGCCACCGCTGCGGTTTCAGCTGAAAGCCAACGCTCTGCCATTAAAGCAACTTTTTCAACAACTTTTAACAATATCACAATCGACAATAAAGCAGTGACACCTGTCGTAGATACACAGGATTTTGCAAAAGTCCTCCCTTCTGGAAATAATGTCACGATTTCTGTTAATAAATAAGGAATGCTGTAAAGGGCGCTGGCAATGCCGGCGTCCTTTTTTGTTGTATAACCTGAACACTTTATTTGTCCTCAGAAGCCTGATAAATGTAAATCCATATAAACTCACACTGATTAACTCAATACCACACCCTTTTTGTGTTTAGCTTAACAGATTTCGAAATTACCAACCCAATATAGATCTGTTCTTGTTATGTATTTCAGATCTTTGCTATTCCGTTCTCTTCAAAAAGCCTGCCTTAATTAATAGCTGTGAACTTTTATATTTCCACTTCGGATCTAAACCACACTTTAATTCTTTAACATTCACTGTTTGCTGCATCACATTCCCCTTTTTGATTTTCATATACCAACCCTGTACAATATTCAAAAAACCAAAAGGATGATGAACATGTGTGGCAGATTCACTTTATTCTCAGAATTTGACGACATCATTGAGCAATTCAACATAGATCACTTCTTGCCTGAAGACGAATATCACCCCAGCTATAATGTCGCGCCATCACAAAACATCCTTACCATTATTAATGATGGATCAAGCAACCGCCTTGGAAAATTAAGATGGGGTCTCATTCCTCCTTGGGCTAAAGATGAAAAGATCGGTTATAAAATGATCAATGCTCGTGCTGAAACATTGGCCGAGAAACCCAGCTTTCGAAAACCGCTTGTCAGCAAACGCTGCATCATTCCGGCCGACAGTTTTTATGAATGGAAACGCCTTGATCCAAAAACTAAGATTCCTATGAGAATCAAGCTGAAATCATCCAATCTGTTCGCTTTTGCCGGCTTATACGAAAAGTGGAATACGCTTGAAGGTTACCCGCTCTACACTTGCACAATCATTACGACAAAACCTAATGCGCTTATGGAAAATATCCATGATCGAATGCCGGTTATATTGAGTCACGATCATGAAAAAGAATGGCTGAACCCTAAAAATACAGATCCCGATTTTCTCAAAAGCTTGCTTTTGCCATATGATGCTGATGACATGGAAGCATACCAGGTTTCATCATTAGTTAACTCACCTAAAAACAATTCACCTGAGCTTATTGAAGCCCATTAAGTACCCTGCCAGATTGCTTTATATATCACCTTCGCCTAAGCAAAATAAACGAACGTGTACATGATTCAAAAACAACCCCTTATGTGCCATGCGTTATTTTTAAACCATAGTTAGTCAATGATTCAGTCAGCTGCCCAATTTTTAAATTGAATCGATTAAAGATATAGAGCGTTTCTCTGTAATGAGGAATGCTTTTTTCTTGTTCAAAGTGAAAAGGATAGTTTTAAAACAACAAGAAAATAATCTATATCAATACTTTTTTATTGTAAAACGATAAATAATATGTTAAATTCAAATCGACAATATTAGGTGAGGTGCTTTTTATGAAACGAGGATCAACACTTTTTTTAAAGATAGCTGTTATTCTTATTGGAATTCCAGTTCTTGCTCTGTGCATATTTTTAGTGCCGGAGATAGCGAACTTTGCAGAGGAATTGTATCCAGATATTTCTTATCTGAAATATCTTGTTTATATCGATTTGTATGCAGCGGCGATACCTTTTTATTTCGCTCTGTATCAAGCCTTTACACTTTTAAGCTATATTGACCGGAATAAAGCTTTCTCGGAATTATCAGTAAGAGCTTTAAAGAAAATAAAATACTGTGCAATCACCATCAGTCTTTTACTTGTGGCAGGCATGCCACTCTTCTATCTCATCGCGGAGATGGACGACGCTCCAGGTATTATACTAATCGGATTGGTCCTTATTTTTGCCTCAATGGTTATCGCAGTCTTTGCTGCTGTTCTCCAAAGGCTTTTGCAAGAAGCTATAGATATAAAATCAGAAAATGATTTAACAGTCTGAGGTGAAAACAATGGCAATTATAATCAATATTGATGTGATGCTGGCTAAAAGGAAAATGAGCGTAACGGAACTGTCTGAGAAGGTTGGAATCACGATGGCTAATCTTTCTATATTGAAAAATGGAAAGGCAAAGGCCATTCGATTATCAACTTTAGAGGCGATTTGTAAGGCTTTAGAATGTCAACCCGGAGATATTTTGGAATACCGAAGTGATGATGACACCCAGGCTTAATAAAGCAGGAATAATCATGAAAGGAAAAGATAGTTGCTCGGCGGTGATTCTATGCACATAACCCTATGTCTATTTAGTACTATACTAAACAGGCCTTCCATTTAATCAAAAAAACCTTTGGAGGCAAAAATTCATGAAAGCATTTAAACAGCTCGTTTGTTTTGGCTGGGAGCAGGCCCTATCATGTCTGTTTCCTGTCGTTATTTTTGCCTCTTTGGCAATTACACAAATCATACCGCTTCCCCTTCTGCCACGGTATGACTGGCTGCTCATCATCTGCCTGCTCATGCAATGGTGGATGGTGTATTCAGGGCTTGAAACACGTGATGAACTAAAGGTGATCACAATGTTCCACCTTATTGGACTTGCTCTTGAACTTTTCAAGGTACATATGGGCTCTTGGTCTTATCCGGAGGAGGGGTATTCCAAAATTTTTGGAGTGCCTTTGTATAGCGGCTTCATGTACGCAAGTGTAGCCAGTTATCTTTGCCAGGCATGGAGGAGGCTTAAGGTTGAACTGGTTAAGTGGCCGCCGTTTTGGGCCGTTGTACCTCTCGCCGCTGCGATTTATTTGAATTTTTTCATCCACCATTTTTGGATTGACGTCCGCTTTTGGTTATCTGGACTTGTCTTGATCGTCTTTTGGCAATCATGGGTCACATACGAGGTGAATGGGACTCGTTACCGTATGCCGCTCGCCCTTTCATTTATGCTCATCGGATTCTTTATATGGATAGCCGAAAATATCGCAACGTTTTTTGGGGCTTGGGAATACCCAAACCAAACCGATACATGGAGTCTCGTTCATCTAGGAAAAGTGAGTTCATGGCTCTTGTTAGTGATTGTCAGCTTTCTTATAGTAGCGACGTTAAAACAAGTTAAGGGGAAAAATTCTACCAGGATAGATACTAGTCCATTTTTATAATCGTTAAGAATCTTTTTTAATAAAAGTCGAATCCCACATAGTAAGGAATTGGCGTACAACATTCTGAATAAGATAAAGTGGAAAAAGCAACGTTTGAATTGTTGCTTTTTTCTTTATAAATAGCTGCCGGATTATAGAGGGCTATTTCAGTAAGATTTCGACCAGGAAGTAAAGATTTAATCAAAATCAGCTTTCGTTTAGAGAACTCAGCATTTGGACTTAACCTTATGTCTCTCTAACTCACCCTCCCATAAAAGAAGTCGTCAGGTTGCATAAGGTGAATGAATAGCTTATGATTTATCGCTCGGCATTTATTTCTTTTGGTAGCTGTGATGGCGCTTTGGGAACTTTTCGCAGTTTGATATTGATGACATCAGAGGAATAAAGTGTAACAATCATACTTCCCTCATATCGTTTGGCCCGGATTAGGACCGGTTGGTTATATTGATTATGAAAGCGAAAGTCAGGGCCTCCCCAGCTTACGGTTGCATCACGTCCGGACGGCACATATGGTACGCTTCTTGTATGAGAATAGCGCTGAACGATTTGCAGCCCTGCACGATCGACAGCATTAAATAATGTTGATGACACCTGACAAATTCCCCCGCCTACACCTTCAGACAACTCACCTTTCACGATAATAGGTGCACGCATGTATCCTTTGTCCTGAGTTCTCATCCCAACAACTTGGTTAAATGAAAACGTCTCATTTGGAAAAACAACATGATTGTCAATTGCTTTTGCAGAAAGAGAAATATTGTGTGAACGGCTTTTATTGCTTGAATTAAAATAAGTTACATACTGGCCTAATTGCTGCGTACTGATGTGAGCAAGCAACTCGCTGTCAACTTTCGGATAAATGTTCAATTCCGGCACTTCTATTTTGTATGGGCCATGACCAAAGAAATAGGCATAAAATTTCTCCTTAAACGCTTGTTGATAAAGTCTGTAACCCATTTTCCCCGGGATGATGATTCCTTGATCGTTAAGCTTGGCGTTTATGGGCTCCCGGTAAATTTGTTGATCAAGCCGTTTGATAAACTTACGGTATTTTTCATGATCAATCATTGGGGTACCGGGAAGAGGCATCGTAAAATCTTCGCGGTGAACAGTAGCAATCGTCCGTCCTTGTTGTGTGATCGCTAAACTGTCAGATGGCTCGCTGGGCTGAGCCAATAATAAAAGGCCAGTGATCCAAATATGTATCATAAGTCGGCATACCTCCCGACAATTAGTATGAACAGGACTTTATCCTTTGATGTATCTCGTCTTATCATATCGTTCTTAAGCGTCTGGTCTTTGTTTGAGCACAACGTGAGCCCTCGCTAATAGAGCTTTGACTTAAGTGAGTAATCAATGTCTACTTCAGCATCCACAACGCCTAGTGTTATGAAATCATGCCTTAACCAATACCAATGTTGTCAAGCAATCGTTGAATTAAATCAGTAAATGTACTGCCATAGGCAGGCTATTTTTGTTTAGATGTACTATCTGATCCTCGGTCACCGTATCAATCCTCACCTAAGTGAAGAAAATCAAAATTGAACTAATCAGCTAATATAAAAAAATGAAAGTACTGTCGACTTCGGCCATCGGTTAGCATCTTCTCGTTAGATCAAGAGTTTGCTGTTGAATGATTTCAGTTAAGGTTGAAT
Source organism: Bacillus sp. FSL R5-0434 (assembly GCF_038004745.1). Taxonomy (NCBI): domain Bacteria; kingdom Bacillati; phylum Bacillota; class Bacilli; order Caryophanales; family Bacillaceae; genus Bacillus; species Bacillus sp. FSL R5-0434. The sequence continues at coordinate 1,902,031 of NZ_JBBORV010000001.1, read as the reverse complement.
AAAATCAGATTGAAAGCATCCAACCATCAATGTTACAGGATTTATTAACGGCTAAATGCGCTTTACACTATTCTATAAGAAGGAAGGAAGCGTCGATGACAAAGCTCTGCCGAGAAGTTTGGATCGAAGTAAATCTTGATGCCATTAAAAAAAATTTGCGAGCAATACGCCATCATATACCAAAAAAGACCAAAATTATGGCTGTCGTAAAAGCGAACGGTTATGGTCATGGGTCTGTAGAAGTGGCGCGCCATGCACTGGAACACGGGGCTAGTGAGCTCGCTGTTGCCAGCGTGGAGGAAGGAATCGTTTTACGAAAAGCGGGAATTACAGCGCCTATCCTTGTGCTTGGTTTTACATCCCTTAGTTGTGTGAAAAAATCAGCAGCTTGGAATATAGAGTTATCAGCATTTCAGGTTGATTGGATTAAAAAAGCTAACGATATATTGGAAAGTGAAGCGAGCACTAACCGATTGGGTATTCATATTAATGTGGATACTGGTATGGGCCGATTAGGTGTACGTACAAAAGAAGAACTTTTAGCAGTAGTGAAGGCATTAACAGCAAGTAAACTCCTAAGATGGGAAGGTATCTTTACACATTTTTCAACAGCCGATGAAGAAGACACCACTCTAACCAGACTGCAGCACGATCAATTTCTCCGTTTTCTCCGTTTTTTAAAAAACCAAGACATTGAGCTGCCCACCGTGCATATGAGCAACACGGCTGCGGCTATCGCTTTTCCGGAATTTAGCGCTGATATGATTCGTTTAGGTATAGGCTTATATGGATTATATCCTTCAGCATATATAAAACAACTACATCTCGTTAAGCTTGAACCTGCATTAAGTTTAAAGGCGCGTATCGCTTATGTGAAAACCATGCTGACAGAACCCCGGACCATTAGTTATGGTGCTACATACATCGCAAATCCCGGTGAAGTCATTGCTACACTCCCGATCGGATATGCTGACGGTTATTCTCGCGCGCTTTCCAATCGCGGGTTTGTTCTTCATCGCGGAAAACGAGTGCCGGTGGCGGGAAGAGTGACAATGGATATGATCATGGTTAGTTTAGGAGAGAGTGAAGGCAAACAAGGAGAGGAAGTTGTGATTTACGGTCACCAAAAGGGAGCTGAGATTCCCGTTGATGAAGTTGCTGAAATGCTTAATACGATTAACTATGAAGTGGTGTCTACATTAAGCCGCCGCATCCCCCGTTTTTATATAAGAGATGGCGAGATTTTTAAGATATCAACTCCAGTAATGTACGTGTAGATTTTTTCTTTCATTTTTTTGCAAATGTGAGGTCAATCCCTCTTTTATGCTGATTTAAGATCCTATAATAAGAGGGATTCAGTTTTACACACTTATCCCCCTATCGTCTGCAATTTTAGAAAGAGGATCACAATACCAAATAGGAATTTTAGGTGTTATTTCTCGATTGATTAAGAATAAGCATTATGAATACTTGAGCTACTTAGTTGCTGCCTTTTTCTCGTTTTGCAGAAAAACAGAGTCCCAGATCCAAAAGATTACAGCAAATGATATACTAAATAAGTAAACTTCGTATTCCATTAGAAAGTCTAAGGTGTTCTCTAAGGTGTTCTTTGGATCAGTAATTACAGTGAAGAATAACCATACTAAGAAGGAAAAGAATATGTATATGAGGAAATATTTCGGGTTAAACCTCTTTGGATTGCGATTTACGAAATATTGAACAGGTGCAGCAAAGATTACATAAAAGATAAACAGAATAACACTTATTAAGAAGTATGGAATGTAGCCATCATAATCAATGCCAAAAACATAAACAACAGCAGCTGATAATGCAGACAAGACATGAACAAATATGATCCTTAAAACTTGCATGTTTAAATCCCCTTTCACAATGTAAGCATCACTATGATGATCTCAATTATTGTTAAAATTGACATACCTACTTCCTGAATTAAATCTAGACTAGACTAAAGCTCCGTCACGTCCGAACTTTACAAATAGATTTACTTTGTTTCTTCAAAGTGACAAGAACAATAAACTGAATTGTGATCTCTATCTATAAAGTATGTATCCCGGATGAAGAAATTTGTGTAGCCAGCTGTCTTGAGTATCGCTTTACTCATCATGAGCATATCCATCTGAATATCTTAATCAGTTGGAAAAGCCACATTAGCAGTAAACGCTGCATGTACTTCAAAAGAAAGAATTATCAAATTTAAAGTTTAAGATTTTCATGGCAATCCCTCCGCACTATTCCCTTTGTGCCAAGAGATTTATGTCTCATTAAAACTGCTGTTTTATTCAGATATCAAACATCTTGGGTATCTTTCTTATTCTTAAACCATTGAATAGCATTTCGGCGAGTTATTGCAACAGGTATTAATAGCAGAGTACCGACAATAAGCAACATAAAAAAGACCACAAACAACGCACCTGTTCCCGGAACAATTTCTTCATAGGTAATAAAGCGTTCCTCCCCCTGCAGGACGAAGAACCGAGAATGTTCGAGAAAGGCTAGATGAAAAGCGATTGACGTCCATAAGCTTCCTGTTACAATATGCAGGAGTTGAAGGATGAATCCAAAAGACAACAATAAAACGATGTAATCTAATGTGATAGCAGGTGACTTAATTCCAGCTATATACTGCAAACCACTTACAGCTATTGGTGCAAGCACAAACAGAATCGGCTGCAGGAGCAAGGCCATGAAACAGTTAAATCGCCTCTTTAGAGCATAGTACACCGCCCCACGAAAAGTTAATTCCTCTGGAAAAGCTTCATAATAGAAAGCGATAATCATATTTAAGAGCAATACTGAAACTAAATGGATAGAGAAATGAAATTGTGAAATTTTGACCCAGTCCAATAAATGGGCGATTGTGAATCCAGATCCGGAAAGAATAATGACGTACATTGCACCCATAATGGCTTTCGGAACGGCTTGCCTCCACCCAGACAGTCCGATAGAGCAAAATGGCCTACTAGACGTCCGTTTGAGAAGAAAGTAGAGTAATGGAACAGTAATTAATGTTACTAAGCCTGATTGTATACCTTGCTGTAAGAGTTTAGAAGCTCCTGCTTGGTGGGCTATTGAACCGATTAAAGTAGCAAAAAACAAAGCAAATACGAATGTTCCCCAACTTAGCAAGATAGTTACCAACCATTTTGGATGATTGTTTTGTTTTCCGCTTTGGGTATGATGAAATTGCATATGGATACTCCTTTCACAACATTCATATGAAGCAATATAACCCCTACAGTCACTATACGTTCTATAACTGTTATTGTTTCAAATTCCTGTATATCCCACTTCCCTTCTGATTAAAATTGTTGTTTTATTGAGGTGCCATCACAAAAAAAGCGTCCTAGCTTCAGTTGCCGGTACGCTTACTTTCTTAATATATGAACATATAACGACATTTCAGAGTTATCCGGATTTTCAAACTATATCTTCTGAAGTTGCTGACTCTTTCTTAAAATAAGCTTCTAACTGATCAAAAACTAAGAGCTGTGTGCATTCAACAATTTCACTCCACAACCACATATCCATTGTCTGTAAAGTAAATCCATCAGGAAAATTCTTCATTTTCACAATCATTGAACCTCTTGCCGGTTGTTTTATGGACAATAGCCAGTTCTTCTCCATTAACGAAACGTACAATGGCCTCATCAAATTCAATTGGTTGATTAACGGCATATCCTTCTTTTAAAGCCTTAATAAACAAATAAGGATCATCTTTTTACAGCTCCTAAAGAACATTGGCATATTGTTCATTTTTGTCTCTAAGCAATTCGAAATTAATCAACGATATGTATAAATCTTTATCTGATAAATTTAATTTAATGAAGGTGTCTCTTGTGAGCAAGCGCAGACTACAAAAAATATCGCTATTAAACAAAAAATTAATACTATTCTATTACACTTATAGGGAAAGTTATAAAACCTGCTGGAGAATACCCTACCTCCAGCAATGCCAAGGCCGTTCACCTAGTAGAAAACGACCTTTAACCATTCCTAACGATTTTAATAATCATTCACCATACTCGATCCATATATTGGGATTCCAACTAAAAGGCCGTCGCTTCTTAGTAAACTCACAATAACAACGATTATAAAATTTCTCAAGGAACGATCAGCAGCCCGTTAGCTACCCCTGATTAAAGATAATCTGTTACCACACTGTTACGTTAGAACTTCCACTACTTTGATATCCCTCTGTCGCTAAGACTTGGTAAGACCAATTACTACCCAGATTCATCCCATATCTCTTCCATGCGTTAACGTGATTGCTGAAAGTGATTGTAGCGTTGCTTCCAGTTGGTCTCTTCGACTGGCGAACACTCCAGTACTGCGTAAAAGTAGTTTTATCGCCATCAATGGAAGGTGCATCATAACGTGTAGTTGTGTACACGTCATATGTACCCCCATCACTGTAAACCGTACCTTTATACGTTCCAGTAGGTCTATAAGTACCCCATGAATCCACTACATAATATTCTATGAGGGGTGATCGCGTCCAACCATATAAAGTCAAATATGCATTGCCATTCGGCGCCCAAACTCCGGCATTATAGTTTATCGTCCTAAATGGCGAACCTGTAGTCCAACCTTTACCAACAACGAAATTCCCGGTATTAGACCAATTCACACTGTAATTCCCGCCAGACCCATTGACAGCGTTTACTGTTCCGCCCCCATCAGTCCAATTTTGCCAGTAGTCTGTGTTAGCTGCAGAGGCGTTTGCCGAAAACAAGCTAATACTCATCAAAGCTGCCGTTAACCCAACTAAGAATTTCTTTGTAAACTTAAACATATGTTACCTCCTATAATATTTTTTCTGACTTTGACATGAGGTAGCACTCGTATCTATTTAAAACATCCTTAATTACTACGCCCCAAAGCTTTTGATCGTCCCCTTCAATATAATATCACGAATTCACAAGCAAATATTAAGAATATTTGTAATTTAATTACAAATACCTAAAAAATTATATTATAAGTGGTCTTGTTCCGCCTAGCCTGATCCTTTTTTCGCAGAATCACAATTCTTGTTTCTAAATCTGATGGAGTAATATCTGTAATTAACCTCCATTCGAACCATTTCGTTTAAAGGAGATATACATTAGAGATTGTGAAGTCATTGTAGCTGCCCCAGAAGGTGCTCCTGACTTTGAAGCTGTAATGGAACATATCATGTCCAAAAAATCCAGCTCATAAGATTGTTTACTGTGTCTTCGATGTTATCTGCAAAGACGGTCAGTCAATTGCCTCTAAGCCGCTCACTGTGCGTAAGACAGTTTTGAATTCACTTGAACTGAATCATCCTAATGTCTTTGTTATCGAAGGAATTTCAAGGTAACGGACTAACTTACTTTACCTTAGCCAAATAAAAAAATTAGAGGGAATCGTGCTCAAGAAAGCTGACTCTCCTTATGAAATCAATAAACGTTCACACAATTGGCTGAAAGTGATAAATTATGATTACACTGAAGTTCTCATAACCGGCTACACCAAGAAGGATATAAAATTCCTTCTATCCTATCCCGATGGAACTTCAGCTGGATTTATGGAATTCATGCCACATGCAGAACGAAGTAAGTTCCTCTCTATGAAACAAGTAAATTCTGAATCTGATGAATATGTATTTATTGAGCCTATCTAATGTAAGGTTAAGCACAGATTTAAGACTAAACACGGTAAACTCCGCATACCTTCCTTCGAATCCTGGAGAGTATAAACTCTCCGTTACTTAACTCCTTAGTGCCAAGTCCTATAAAGCTTAATGAAAATTTAGTACATAGTTTAATTTGTTTATTTAATTTTCATCTATTCATCAAACTATAAGGGTAAACGATACTTTTCATAAATCCAATCTCCTTTCCCTTTTATTGTGAATTTTCATACATCCCTCAGGTCGCCGCATTTCCCTGTTATGATGAATTCTCTAAAACTATTGATCAGCTGCCACACGTTACCTCCGTGTGAGAAGCCGTTTGGATCGTGGCGTAATTCATGCGGATAAACGTCTTCCCCCGTGTAATTATCAACAAAGAATAGCGTGTTCTGAATTTGAAATACGCTTTTTGATTGGGTTTTCCTGAGATGTTTTCTTTGCTATAAAAAGTTCGACGATCAATGCTTGCGACAAGCTTTATCAGGTCATTAATATCATTCATGCGTTTAATTTGCCCTTCCCCCCTTTCAATAAAATAAATATTTTATTTTGATTGTAATGTGATTTTTTTTAAATCCTTTTTAGTTTCCCATATTTCATTTCACTTTTTAATAATGAAAGGCATTTCATACGTATGCTTTTCAAGAGATTGTACATTTTGTCTCGGAGGTGAAATGTAATGAGATTTCTACTGGATTTTTTTGCGAATTGGACTTTTGATAAAGTCATGGATTATACACTAGCTGCTGTAATATGGTTTGTATTCAAGTCCAAATCAAAACAGAATGAGTATCATGATCACTTCGAAGAGAGACGCCGCCATATAAACTAAATCATCCTTCTATGATCGTTATCGATACGTGTGTTTTTCCGATAACGATCCATCCTTATATGTTTAGTTAAAAAACTATCTTTTATTTAGACTTGTTCAGCTTGTCGTATAGTATCTAACAGTTCTTTCTCAAATGTTTTTATGTGATTGCCTCCGAATCAAACCCTTACTCTTGTTTCACTTTCAAATTCATTATTTAAAGCAGCTGCTTATTCAGTTCCTACATAAATACATTTATACTTGCTGTCATCGACTACATAAGCGTTCATTATCTTCGCTCCTTGGAATCATGATTTTAAGTTAACTTTAAAGTACATCGTCTTGAGAAATTCCCCTTTAATTGGTAAGCTGACACCTAGGATCATACAAAGCAGGTGATGTCTTGAATAAAATAATCGGAATAATTGGATTAATTGCTTCCTTAATTGTGCAAGGGTTTTCAGCAAGTGATTCGTTGACTCATGAGATTGCTATGGCTTGTCTATTTGTATTCTTAATCATTTATCATTTTGAACATGCCAAGGATTTCTCTAAAAAATCTCTAATTGTCTTAGGAGCAATCTTTATAGCTCTAATGCTAGGTATTTATCAACTCCTTTCCTTTATCGGTGATTACTTTGAGAGGCTAAACTTAAATATTGGACTTATCATCTTACTTGAGATCGCTTTGATCATTGTTTTGGTATCTATTGCAGTAAACTTAATGAAGCTTATTGCGAATCGGTTAAGGAAAACACCTCATGGTAAAGAGTTTTAACTCTTTGCCTTTTTTATGCTAATTGCCTCTTTCTATTGGTATCTTATGTATGAAATCAAATGCAATATAAACTTTCCCTAATTCCTTCTTTTCTGTTATGGTCTCGACTGATTCACCCTTAGCTGCAATATAAGTACTTGATCATACCATTGATGTGATTGCTGTATAAGTTCGTCTCTAAAATTCAAGCCTACATATATGAAAAACGATGGACTCTCCATCTTCATTATTAAAGACAAGATTGAATATATGCAGTGCTTCATCAGAACAACTATTTCTTATAAAAGTATAAAATAAGTGTTTGTTTTAATCTTTCCTGTTACGAAAACGATCAAATACATAGATATCTGTCTCTACTCAAGCCAGAAATCATTTTGTTTTTTTAAAAAACATTCTTGAATTTTCGCATTTATATATGCACTCATAAAACATTATTTCATATTCATTATATGTAACTAAATTGCATGTAAAAGAGCTATTATATCGGGATTTAACTACCAAATATATGGGGGCATATTTACATCTAAATACTCAAAAACAAGAACAAACGTGTCTATAGCACTGCCATTTCCACACCCTACCCAAATATTTTCATTTTCCTAATTCCGCCTCAAAATCACCCTATTTTATATCGTAATCGCTATCGTAAAACCGCATAGTGCCAATGTTTTTCTCTCTTAAAATTCCCTCTTTTTCTTCAATATTTACTTAAAGCAGCCACTTCCCTACTCCCTCTTACGTTTTACGTTCGTTTAATCCCTATTCACCAATCCAATTAGCAAATATCCTTATGTTTATCGCCTTTTTAAACTCTTTTTTAATTTTTACGATAAGCATGTTATTCGTGTACGATATATGACTTGATTGTATTTGTTGACAATTTGACAGAGAAATTAATGCACTTCTAACTTTTTTAACTGCAATGGGAATTGTGGTTGACCCACAACTCAAGTCATTTCTGACAGTGAACAAGCAATGGATTACGAATCTGCACAATAAACCCCTACGTTCTCTTAATTGAGGAGGGTATTTTTTCGTTTTTAAGATAACATTAATCTTCCTTATTCATTTAAATATGATAAAATATTACATATTTAATATAGGAGGGCTTGTCTTGGAGCAAATGATCTCTTCTTCTAAAGTCGGAGTGAAAATAAATGAGTGGTATAAATACATAAGATTGTTTAGTGTCCCAGATTCGGAAATATTGAAAGCTGAGGTCGAGGAAGAAATAAGGCATATGAAGGAAGACCAAGATTTATTGTTGTACTATTCTCTCATGTGTTTTCGTCACCAATTGATGCTGGATTACCTTGAACCCAAAACAATGAACGAAGAACGCCCTAAAATTTCAGACTTATTAGAAAAGATCGAAAGTAACCAAACTGATTTGAAGGGAATTCTTGAATATTATTTTAACTTTTTCCGGGGTATGTATGAATTTGAACAGTACGAATATCTTAATGCCATAAGCTTCTATAAGCAAGCCGAGAAAAAGCTATCACTTGTCGCAGATGAGATAGAGCGAGCAGAATTCCACTACAAAGTTGCAGAGATTTATTATCATATGAAGCAGACACATATGTCGATGCATCATATTGTTCAAGCAATAGAAAGTTATAAAGCACATGAAACTTATACTGTAAGGGTTATTCAATGTTCGTTTGTTATTGGACTTAACTATTTAGATATGGAATATCCTGAAAAAGCGATTCCTCATTTTAAAGAAGCTCTAGACAAAGCGAGAGAAATCGACATGCCACGTTTAATAGGTTCGTCCCTATATAACCTTGGCTTATGTTCATTTGCTGAGGAAGTTTATGAAAAGGCAGCTGAGTACTTTAAAGAAGGTATACTAGTATACCAAAACAACGGGTACGAGCATTCAAATCGTTTATTAGATATCTTGTTAATGTTATCAAAAACCACATTTAAAATGAGGAATCAATCAGAAGCAATTTCTTGGTGTGCACATGGTCTGTCTTTGTCCAAGAATTTAAATGATGAAATTATGGCTAAAATGTTTGAATTCATTAATGCCTTACATGTTGATGACGACAAAGAAAAATTAAATTCGATTCTAAATTATTTAGAATCGAAATCAATGCTTTCAGACGTGGAGGATTTAGCCTCAGATGCAGCGAAGTATTATAATGAAAAAGAAGACCATAAAGTAGCTAATGTTTTTTATGAGAAAGTGCTTTATGCCCGTAAACAAATTCAGAGAGGGGATTGTCTTTATGAAACTTAAGCATGCATCTGTCTTTATTTTAGCCATTGTTTTAATTGGATTTGTCAGCATTTATTTAACTAACACTCAAAAAGATGTCCATGAAGCACGTAGAGGGCATACAGCAAGTATTGGTTATTTCACTGATGGACATTCATTTGAAGTTGCTAGTAGAGGTCATACTTCTTAAATATGCATCATTCCCCCTTCAAATTTTGAAGGGGTTATTTTTACGATTTATGTCCACCAGTTAGACCTGCTTTCTGAAGCGCAGTTCCTGCAGGTGTATAAGAAACTGCTCTCAGGATCGCTTTCGATTCAAATTTGTTTCTTTCCCATCCATTACAAACCCGAGCTTTCTTCTTTCAAATAGGCTTATTTGCTGATTAGAGTTATCTTCAATATTAGACAGAATAACTGAGATACTTCTTACTTACATGATTCTAGTAAGAAGATTGTTATTATCATTATTTTGACTGATGTTCCCTTTTAAAAGAATCATGTATGATCGATATAGAAAACGCTTTCAAAGAAAGGGGATACCAACATGTCTAATCGTATGAAACGAGTGTTGTTGCTTTTTATCACTGGATTGTTTATGAGTTTGTCTACAGTCACTTCTACTGCCTCGGCTCAAACCGGCGGATCGTTTTTTGACCCTTTTAACAGCTATAACTCCGGATTATGGCAAAAAGCAAATGGTTATTCGAATGGAAATATGTTCAACTGCACTTGGCGTGCAAATAACGTATCAGTGACGTCATTAGGTGAAATGCGTTTGGCGCTAACAAGTCCATCTTATAACAAGTTTGACTGCGGGGAAAACCGCTCTGTTCAAACATATGGCTATGGACTTTATGAAGTCAGAATGAAACCAGCTAAAAACGCAGGGATCGTCTCATCGTTCTTCACCTACACAGGTCCCACGGATGGAACTCCTTGGGATGAGATTGATATCGAATTTTTAGGAAAAGACACAACAAAGGTTCAATTTAACTATTATACAAATGGTGTAGGAAACCATGAGAAGATTGTGGATCTCGGATTTGATGCAGCAAATGCCAATCATACGTATGCGTTCGATTGGCAGCCAAACTCTATTAAATGGTATGTCGATGGGCAATTAAAACATACTGCGACAAGCCAAATTCCGACAACACCAGGAAAGATCATGATGAACTTGTGGAATGGTACGGGTGTAGATGAATGGCTCGGTTCCTACAATGGTGTAACACCTCTATACGCTCATTACGACTGGGTGCGTTATACAAAAAAATAATACCATATGTGATAAGAGCCTGCAGCCTCAATATAGCCAGGCTCTTATGATTGTAATGAGAAAATTGTTGGCGTTCCCTATAGTGAAACTGAAGAGCAAATAGAAGTTTAAATTTATATGAGTTAGTTTCTTAACTAAATGATAACAAAAAACGATTATATTTTTAGTCACTTTTTGTGATGACTTATGCCCACCAGTAAGCCTAGCTCTGTGAAGCGCAGTTCCTGCAGGTGTATAAGAAACTGCTCTCAGAATCGCTTTCGAGCCATATTTGCTTCTAATCCCATCCATAACGAATCCAAGCTTTCTTCTCTTTTCATTATCCACTTCAAATAAACTCAACTGTTGATTAACTTCATCTTCAATATTTGATAACGTAACCGAGATACTTCTCACTATCTTACCTGAGTAAAACTTATGAAAGAGCATCAAGCAGCATCTGTAGTCCATCGTGATATTTGTAGGAAGATCAATTGTTTTGGATCGATGAAATCCCCCCCAAGCTCATCCTTACTGTAACCAATCCCCAAGCTTATTGTTCGACCAACTTTGTTATGTGTACGTGCCCTTCTTGCAAATCTCCAAGAGAACAGCTTTAATCTCTTCCCTCTTTGTATACTCCCTCAGAAAAATCTGACTCTTACCAAAACTAATTTGCCTCTGCATCAAAGGAGCACCAATTTCTGATAAATCAATTTCCGTGATCATGGTAGCACAACTTGTTACCCTTTATTCCAAACTTTTTTCAAGCAGCTCTAAGGGAAACTTGGCTAACTGGTCTACAGTCGATATCTCCATTCGGATCAGGTTTCTTTCTATCCTCCCTCCTATCCCCACATTTTAGACAACGAATGAAGCAATTTGTCTCGCTCCTTTATTGTTTTAATATCAATAGAATAAAAGTTCCTTATTTAACATAAAACAAGAACAAAAGTTCGATGTAAATGTTGGTAATGCTATTCCATATCCTCGAATGATCCTTACTTAAAACAATCTACACGTCTCCAAATAAATAAACCTCTAAAAATTAGAAGACATAAAAAATAACAAGAGCTTTAAAACCCTTGTGAAAGCTTGTTTTCATTACACTCTCTATCTTCCTTTTTCATCATTTCTATATGTTTTTACGAATTTTGGTTAAAAAAGAAAAAGGTACCGTTTGGTACCTTTTTTATATTTATTTCTCATTTCTTGTGAATTTTGGCAGTCCGAATATAATTGCTATGATGCCGCAGATCCCGATTAAAACAGGATAGAAAGAGTAATGCAAGATGCTGACAGGTGAAATATTCCCAAACTTCCCGGCCGATAACATCTGGGCGCCATAAGGAATTAAGCCTTGTATCACGCAGGAAAAGATATCTAAGATACTTGCCGACTTTCTATTGTCGATTTTAAATTCATCAGAGATATTTTTGGCTATCGGTCCGGCTGCAATAATAGCAATCGTATTATTGGCAGTAGCTAGGTTAGTAACACTGACCAATCCGGCAATACCGGCTTCAGCACCTTTTTTCGAATGGATTCTTTTGGAAATGAATTCCACCAAAAAGTCAATCCCTCCGTTTTGTTTCATGACGCCGACCATTCCGCCAATTAACATTGAAAGGATGATAAGATCAGACATTCCGGCAATTCCATCCGTAATTGCTTTAAAATAAGACTCAAGCGTCAAGCTGCCGCTTGCAAACCCTATAATTCCTGTTAAGATCAATCCTCCAAAAATGACAGCCACCACATTAAAACCAATTAACGCAAAGACTAACACGGCAACATAAGGAAGTACTTTAAACCAGCTGTAAGATTCAGCTCCGGTATGTCCTACGTGTCCTGTCGGTATAAAAAATAATAAAATGATAGTTATGATAGCAGCAGGCAAAACGATCAAAAAATTCGTTTTAAATTTATCCATCATTTGTGTTTTTTGTGACCGTACTGCAGCGATGGTGGTGTCCGAAATAAAAGAAAGATTATCTCCAAACATAGCTCCGCCGACAACAGCTGCAATAGCGATTGCAGTAGACAAGCCGAGTTCTCCGCTCAAACCGGCGCTAATTGGAGCAACTGCGGCAATTGTCCCCATCGATGTTCCCATCGAAACAGAAATAAAACAAGCAATGATAAAAAGCCCTGGCAGTATAAACTGCTTCGGAATAATGCTCAAAGCAAGGTTGACGGTTGAGTGTACCGCTCCCATCGTCTCAGCTGCAGAAGCAAAAGCACCCGCTAATATAAAAATGATAACCATCATAATAATATCAGGATGTCCCGCCCCGGAAGCAAACCATTCTATTTTCTGATTGAGAGATTGCTTCTGGTTAAATGAAAGCGCGAAAGCTGATGCTATAATTGCCGCAATCAATATCGGCAATTTATAGAAATCTCCAGTCAATACACCAGAGCCGACAAAAAGGCCTACAAATAAGACTAGCGGCAATAGCGCCCAAGGATTTCCATTTTGTTTCATCTAAGTAGCCACCTTTAATTTCAGTATCAAAGTCGTTAAACATAGTCTAAACAACATTCCATACTTTAAAAGGCTACAGTAAAAAAGTCAAGCGTAAAAATAGTATAGTAATTATTAAATTAAAAACAGAAAAGAAAGAAGGATTTTTCAAGAAGAGGAAATAACACTTTCATCAACAGATTATTTGGAAAGTTCCATATACAAATACAACTGTTTGATGAGGGGTGTTTGAGGGGGAAGATGGCAACACGCAACGATACTGGCCATAAAAACTGTTTTAGCTATTATCAATAATACTAATATAAAAAGGAAAGGGTTCATACCCTTCCTCTTTATGCACCAACTTAATCTGCGGTCATAGCAATTGTTATTCAAACAAGACATAGCAGCATCAGAGAACATGAGGAGCATATACAAGAAAATAAATTCAATAATTAAAAGGGCGCTATTTTCATATTCAAATTGAGTTCTTGTAAGCACTAATTGCTTCGTTACGTAGTAACATGTTATCTTTGTTAACCATACCTAAGTTGTAAGCTTTTTTAATAATATCTAATACCTTCAAATCCATTGCAGAAAGACTACCTCCACCATTTAATCTAGATTTCCAATAATCTAAAGACTTATTTATGTCAAGTGAGCTTTTTTTATTCTCGGGTTCAACTACCTCATTTTTCTCAAGTTTTTCACAGAATTCACTAAAACTAATGGATGAAGGTGTTGGATTATTCCCTCCATACCCTTCAGTAGCCAAACTGCAAAATGCTAAGAATTTTGGATCATAAATAAGATCACTTGAGTTTACATTTACCACCGATAACCACAATCCTTTCAGAGCTTTTTATAATCTTAGAGCAACCTTTCCATCTTTATACATGTTAAATATCGACAATTATTCAAATGATTTAATAATTGAATAAAAAAAGAACCTGCATTAAGCATGTTCTCTCCCTAATTTGCAAACTTTTGTTTTATGGATAAAACCATTATTTTATTTAGATTGAGGATGCTTACTCGGAAAAGCAACAATACTTTAACATTGTGTTTAATTCGTATAAGTCTCCTTATAGCTCCCCGTTTTATTTAAGTATATTTCTTCATAAACTTTAGGGTGAAAAGAGAGAGACTATTCCCCCTAAATTCTATTAACTGGGCTGTTGTTTTAACCATTCTTTTTTTAGCAATGCATATTGAAAAGTGTTTTCATATTTAGGTGTTCCATCCTCGTATTTAGTAAATGAAATAAATTCAAGAAAATAACCTTCTTTACGCATACCTAATCTTTCACATAATTTTTGAGACCTATAGTTATCATCTTCAACATATGCATAAAGCCTTCTTGCTCCTTTTTGCATAAAGAGATACTTTAAGAAAGCCTTCGCACTTTCACTTGCGTATCCCATCCCTTCGAATTGAGTATTGAAATTCCAACAAATAGAATAGGTATCTGGCTCTTCTTTAAAATAAAATAGTTCTCCTATTATATCATCACTATCTTTTAAGCAGACTGCAATATAAGAGTCATCTTTGCTTCTATTTTGCACTCTTAAGACAGCTTCTTCTAACGTAGAAATTCTGTCATCAAGAAAGCAGTTCACTCTTGGATTAGCCGAATATTCCAACAAGCCTTGAGAATCTGCCTCGCAAAAATTTCTTAAAATTAATCGGTGGGTTTCAATTTTTTGCATTTGTAATCTCCTAATTCAAATTTATCGATAATCTGATCAAGCAAGAAGATGGAATTTCATCACCTTCAAATGCATCAACTATGAAAATTCCACCAGGTGGAAAATACATGGGTAAATACAATTATAAATACAATTTGAAGGGAGTTTCAGTTGGTGTTGCTACCGCAGCAATCGCCGCAGTCTCAAAAGCACCTTACAATGTCATACTAAGTATTGTATCATTTTTAGCAGGTACACAAACAACTGCATATTATACGGTATTCCAGTATTGTTATGCCTTTAAATGTAATGCATATCCTTATGCCAATAGGACAAAATTCTATGAAGACTCGTCAAGAAAGAAAGTCTTAAGAACAGCAGACAGCGCTAAATTCTTTGGAAGCAGACCAATTCCGGCAAATTGTTGGCCATAAAAACGAGGTGAAAATATGCAACAAGAAAAAACAACAGTTATTAATAGGATAATAAAAAGATATATCCTTTTGTTCCTTGTTTTATGTGCGTGCTATTTCGTTTACATGGGGGTACTGGGGAACAAGTTTACTGTGATTCCACTGGCTATTTTCATTGTTGGCTCTTTAATTGGCGAGTTCGTAAGAATAGGAAGGATAAAAAGATAGGAGGTTCCACCTTCTATCTTTTTTGTTATGGTTTTTCTAAATAAAAGAAGAATTTTATTCAGAAATTACATATAGTCTCACCAACTTACTTTTACATACTGATTAAGATTCAAAGAATGCGATTTTATTCATTATTGAAGCAGCATTAGGGGTGAACAAAATAAAAGTGCTATTTGCTGTTTTAATCACTACCCTATCCGTAGATCCATAAGGAAACCCAATTTTTTTGGCCAAGAAATACATTGTTAATTTCTTTGATTGGAATTTCCATTTTGAATAGTTGCCAATTGATTATTAAGTTTTCTTTTGATTTTTCAACTTTGATTCCCAGCATAAACACATTCCCCTTTTGACTTGAATTCAGTGAAATTTTAACATGATCTGATCAAACATAGACTGAAAAAAGAACATGCTGTGGACTATATTTATGAAAAGGCAAATAAAAGACCATATGCTTATTCTAGCGCCCAAAAAATAAAACCACAGTGGAATTCTTGAAGGGAATAAAAAGACCGCCGTTTGATGGTCCATCATTTCAACAAGGCGATACATCAAATTCTCTCAAATAATTGAAATGCATCTATTAAAACTAAAATTTATAGTACCAAAAAATTGCATTTTCATTTGCTGTTGGAAAGTTTGAATAAAGCATAGTATCGACTGCACCTATTACAAAGTTATTTTTCGCATAAAAATGACAAGCTGAAACATTAATATCTTGTGTTTCAAGCATAAGACCACTAAGTCTATTCTCCTTTGCCCACTCAATAGCTTTATTTAATAATGCTGTCCCAACACCATTTTTTCTATAATCTTTTGCAACAGCAATGTCTTCAATTAGTGCATATCCATTCCAATTAGAACGAAGCTTAATCCGACCAACGCAGTTGTTTTCAACGTAATAAAAAAATACAGCTTTCTCCTCTTCTTGAATATAACTGATATCAATTTCATCATCTTCATATTTCTTGAAATAAGGTTCAGAAAATATCTCTTCTGTATATTTCCAAACATTGTTTTTAAATGTTGGGATAATTCTCCCTGATACAATGAAACTTTCGTTTGGTTTATTAAAATCCTTCATATTAAATTGAGTCATTTTAATTATCACATCAAACTGCCTCCAAACGAAATTGATTTGTAGTACAACTTGTATTATATCGTTTTCACTTCGGCTTTTTTCAACTATTCTGCCTCTTTTGCTCAAGAACACCTAGATTCTATTATATGTCATTTATAGGATGAATCAATAACTCCTTGCGAAAACAGTTTTTATAAAAAAAGTCAGAGAGTATGTGAGGGAACTCTCAGGCCTATAGTGGCTGATATATCACAGACAAGATCATTATTTGTACTGCATCTTCCAGGGATGCATAAGGGAGAAGAAATATTCGTGGAAACAAAAACATAAGAATTTAATTCAGCAGCTCATTAGCAAAAGAATTAACAACATACATGTACTATATAATTTCTTTCAATTAGGCAGAAAGTCCTTAAAAGCGGTTTATTTTACCTGTGATAATTATACCAAACACTTGTTAAAAAGAGCTTGGACATGGAAGGTAAATGGTGGCTTTTTCTTTATGAAAAATATGCATTTTCTCGGGCTTCCCCTTTTCCATTTTTATAATTGATTATTTTTGATATTTTGATATATCACGCAGCCACTAAACAAAAAAAGTGGTGGCGATTTTGGAAATGAAAAGTCCAACAGCGCCACCACGTCCTAAAATTATATAATTTTCATCAAATCAAAAATCTTAATTACATACGGATGCTACTTGCGTAACGTTTTCCACCCTCTTTGGAAGTGTAATACTCTCTAGGGACATTGTGTCTATTGGTAGTATGGTAACTCACAAGAATCTTATTATTAGCTCGGCTAGTAACAATAGCAGTGTGCTCCATCCAACCATCGAACGAGAAAGACCTATTTTATTCCTAGTATCATAATGATATACATCACCAAGCGCAACATTCGTATAAACGTCTTTTACAGTTTTCATTTTTATGCCGCCAGGTTCTAAAATATAGTTTCTAAAATAACCTGCATTAATCCATGCATTTGTATAAGGCTTCCACTCTTTGAAATAAGGCATTGAACCCGCTCTTAAAGCCTGACATACAAAGTTAGTACAGTCTCCATTTTTATAATATTTATAATTTTTATTTGGAGAAAAAGCATATTTGTCAGCGTATTCCATGGCTTTCCAACGATTATATCCTTTTACAGCAGATGCAGAGACTTCCGCCCCGTTGATCTTTTTTTCAGATTTTTGTTGCGTTGACAGTTCCTTATTTTCTTCAACTTCTTGCTTGTAATTCTTTAAAAACTCATCCAATTTTATATTTGACGAATCGTCACCTTCATTCTCATAATGAAGCGTAGAAGATTTTTTTGTCTTAGGTGCCACTTTGCTTTCTGATGAAAGACTTTGTTTCTTGGAAACATTATTATTAGAAATCTCTAATTTAATATTGTCTCCTAACCCTGTATCTACTTTTTCTTCACCAAAAACAAAGTTTCTAACAATATAGGCCTCTACAAATGTTTTATTGTTTTCTTCATAAGTAGTGACATCACTAATTTTATATGTAAATTCATGCAGCTTTTGTTTGTCAACTGTGGTGAAAGCATAATACAACAAAATACCTTCATCAGAATCAGTTAATTTTGAAACATCTTTATGAGCAAAAGGCTCACTGTTCTCAAAATCTCTTTTTTGTTGTTCTAACATTGTATTAAGCTCTTTCATACCAATGTCATTTGATACATACGTTCTATCTTTTTCTTCATTTTCAGAAGACGCGGCAAATACATGATTCGACAAAAACAGTAAAGGCAACAGGCAACAAAATAAAGAAGTCAACAGAACTTTTTTCTTAACACCATCCATGTTTTCAGAATATAGGAGACTTTTACATTTACACCAACGGAAATATGGCATAAAATACATGAATAATAAAACGTAAAATCAAATACAAAAAAGGATAGTAGAAAAAAATGAAAAAGGACCAAAATATTGCTATCTATTTTAGCAACAGTATTAATCATATTAATTTTAATGCCTCCCCTTTCACCAGTTTTTTTCAATACTTCTTCAGAAAAAGGAGCCATAAGACATGAAATCTATAAAATGGGATACCCATACCAAAGCTATTTCACAATCCTTCAAAAAAGGGAAAGTGACAAATCATCAGGGAGTCTTTATTCTTTGATGTTATTTAATGCTTGGAAAAGTGAAACTGGTCAAACTCCTTATCTCTGTTATTCAAAGAAAGTAACAGAGGACGAATACAAAGTTGATTGCGGAACAGCACCTTAATTAGTTAAAAGACCCTCTCTATGAGAGGGTCTTTTGCCACTTCAATAATGATTCAAGTTTTGCTTTTTCTTTTATTTTATTGAAAGACACGTTGGAAGGACCGACGAAGAATTAATAGAAAGACTGAGAACTGATCCTAACCCACATATTACAGCTTCATCTACTTTCAAAGACAGGGCTACCGCTGAGAGAATTGCTAATTCAGTTTTAAACGATCCAAAAAATATAAAGAAAATCGAAAATTGGATTGATGATCCTAAAAAACCTAAATTAATGTTAAGATACAAGGGCGATGGAGAAATAATCGGTAGAAGTGTATCAAGAAATTCAGAACTAGTAGAAAACGTTACAAACGCAAAAATTATACTCAAAAAAGATAACAACGGTAACTTTATTCTTACAGGATATCCAACCAAATAGAAAGAGAGGAAGTATCATGGATGAAAGTTATGATTTCTTAGACGAATTAGAAAATTTTTTAGGTGCAACATTTCATCAAGATATCCGATCCCCTGAACACGCATTAGACGAATTTATTGAGGGAAATTAGTAAAGAAGGTTTGCTATTTACAGTAAAGTATTGCGAAGAGTTTCTAAATAGCGATCAAACTAAAGAAGAAAAGGAAGACATTATAAAGTGTAATGCAGAAATATATTTCCCGACAATTGGATTACCACCTATTCCTAGCCGTTTCAGAAAGCCCGTACTTTTTTTTTACTTTGAAAATATCTCCGTTATCATACGGTTCCTCGTCTTGAACATCAGCGTCTACGATAATTACCTTCTCACCAATTTTTGCCTTTCTTTTGACCTCTACATATTCGCGCTTGATGCCGCCAAGTGTTTCGTCAGCCAGTACGTGAACATTTTGATTGCTTTTCGTCATTTAAATTTCCCCCTTTTTTTAATTTCCCGTTTAAATTTTCACCTTAATTTCCAATAGGTTAATTGTAAATACCTTTGTTGCTTACTAAGTTGAATGTCAAATTTATTTTAATTAATGGAGGAGATAGTTATGAATTATTTACTTGATTTATTCTTTAATTGGTTGTTTGAAAAGAGCTGGGATAGTTTTATTGCTGTTGTAATTTTTCTTGCATTTAATCCAAAAAAGAAGTACCCCGATCACTTTCAAGATAAACGGCGTTTCAGGCTATAAAGACGCTATCTGTAATTTACTCGCTACCTGTAAAATCTAAATCTTTTGCGGGTAGCGTACCCTTGAGTTATCTGGTTAAAAACTATCTTTTTTTTAGATATCGTTATTGAACTCCAATCAAACGGTTCGAGAATTTTAAGCAACCTTTCAACTTTTGGCGCTCTCCAAGATGTCATCGCGTACGTATGAGCTTCTGAAGTATAATGATGCTTATTCAATTTGAGTGGCTCTTTGCTTCTGCTTTTGTCAAAAACATTGTATCTGGTTGTATAATGTGAACCTTTCTTTCTGGAATTAGTTCTGCTCCTTCATCAATGTATTTTTGAATCCACTCAATGACATCATCATAGTCATCCTCAATTTCTTGCAACTCTATAAGGGCTTCCTTAGACAGCTCACTATCATCTTTTATTTCTTCTAGATAATCATCTAAAACATATGATTCTGCAATATATGGCAGGTATACAGAATAGCGTTCTGCGTTTTCCTCCCGAGCTTCAGCCCATTCATAATCACCGACTGTCCAATACCGCGGTGAAGCTTGACAATCGTTGTCTTGTGTTTTCAACTCATTCTGAAGCTCTTTTAAAAACTGAATATCTTGATTCATTCGTTTCCCCCTAATCTAATTAAAATCACGATTTTAACTATTTATGATCCATTATTCACTTCCGAAGCAACTTCCATTTACCTCATAATTAATGTATAAAATGTTAATGGAGTTGATATAATTGAACCCTCGAAAAATTTTATTGAGTTCTGCTTTAACATTCGGCATGCTAATATCCGCTGTTCCTGCCTTGGCAACAAGTTCTTCGTCTGAAGTGGTAGTAAAAAGTGATGAATATGATTATGACACCATATATCAGCTTAGCCCAATACCAAACTTCAAGCCTTCTATTGAATACAACGGATATACTTATACTCTTACAAGATATTATTTCGATTACTCAATTCAGTTTTATACGGCTATTTATACAAAAGTTGTTTAAATTTAAAGGTAGGGGCTTTTTAGCTCCTTTTTTCTTGTTTTAAGAAAGGCATTTCTTTTTATGCTGTCTTCTATGTACAAAATCAAATGCAATATCGACTTTTTCTTGTTTCTGTTCTTTAGCTGCTCGCTGCGTAACAACAATTAGTTGACCATTTTCTTGGCGATCAATACTCTGAACTGAATGTCCTTTAGCAGCGTAATATTCTCCGATAATCTCATCAACGTGGTTTCTAAGAAGATTCCTCTTTATCACTAATATAACCTCCACTTATTTTATTTTTATTCTATATTTTTTATGATTCCATCCTATAATCCATCTCTCCATTTGCCTTCTCATCTATCACGACATTAACCGACACACAATTTCCATATATATGGGAGTAATTTCGCTATTTCCCTATCGGCCAAAACCATATAATGTAATTGCAAGAAAAAATTATAAGAATGGGGGATTTACATGAGTTACAAAAAAGCATTAACAGGTATTGCATTATCTGTAGGTTTACTTGTTTCAGCATCTCCAGCATTCGCTGCAAGTACAAGCCCAAGCCCGGATCAGGGAATAGCTAATGTTGCAAGTGATGATTTTAAAGCTCAAGCTATCACTTGGGATTTACCTAGCAGTACAGGTATTTTTGCCAACTCATTTGAAGACGGCGGATATCGCTGGTATTTAAAAGGTATTACGAAAGTTTCAGATGGATATTGGATTGGGCACTATGAAGGTGTACGAATATAAGATCGCAATTGGGGGCTTCTAGCTCCCTTTTTAAATTCAATGTTATTCAAATATGAACTTACGATAGAGTATTATTATTGATTATTTTGTCCAGTCCTCTCTAGATAAAATAATCCTTTTATTGTGATTCTGTGATCTTAATTAGAAATCTCATTCTTTCCTTCTTTGTTCTTGTTGAATAGTAGCTTTCTCTTAAAAAGTCCTGAAACCTGTGAAATGGGATAGGTACTAAACCAAGGTTTCTCACTTGATTACAATAACCCCCATAGTATTCTTGCTCATATCCTCTCTGTTCAGATCTGTAGTTAAAAGGATTCAATGCTTTATTACCTCCCGCTGGGTTATTAAGATGTATAAGATATATCCAATTCAAAGCTATAATCGGGATGAAGCCTCCATAGTTGATGCCCTAAATGACCTCTTTGGGCATAATTTAAGCAGTCCTTGTGCCACTTTTAGTTCCATCATAAACAGCTACTATTGCTTCACTGTGATCAATCATGTATTCATTTCGTTTTTGCATCTTAGCTGGTGAAAACTCTCCTGGTTCATCTCCACTAACTTTATATTTATCTAATTCTTCAATATTAATAATCTCATCTGCTACATCAAGCATACGTTTATACCACATTTTTTGATCTGCAGACCATACTTTATCTTGTTCTTTGAAAATAATGTTTGGCATAGACTCATCCTTCTTATGTCAATTTTAAAGCTGGATTATAATTAACCCAGCTTAACAGCTTTTTGATTTTAAAAAAGGCTTTTCCAATCATAATCATATTTATCCATGGGCACAAAGTTTCAATAAGGTGATGGGAAAAGCAACGTTCGAATTGTTGCTTTTTTCTTATGATTGACCGCCTTATGTTTTTTTGTGTACGGATTTAAATCACATCTGCTTTCAACACCTTGATAAACTCTTGCGCCGCCGGCGTTATTTCATCAAAAGAATGCGCCATAACGCCAATATCACGGGTGATCCGCGGAAAGATGTCTTTTTTGATCAATTGATGCGGGACAGATGACAGTGTAAAGTTTGAAATAATGCCTATGCCCAAGTTGTTTTTGACCATATTGATCAAGGTTTCGGCATTTTGCACAGTTAAGTTTTCCTTTAATTCAATGTGGTGCCGCTGAAACGTGTTTGACATCGCAATTTCATGACCGCCTTTGCAAAAAATAAGGTCATCTTGATATGTTTTGAGGTCAACATGCTTTTCCTGTTTTAATTCGTCATATTGCGGTGGGATGACAGCCACCATATAGTCTTTGCACAATAGTTGATGGTCAAACGGTTCAAATGGAGATGCTGCGACCCCAATATCAACCGTTCGATCCTCGACCCATCCTTTGATTTGATCAGAGGTCCCTTCGACCAATTCTATGCGGATCAGCGGGTAGTTTGATCTGAATGCCGCAATCGCCTGCGGCATGATATTTGTTGAAACAGCAGGAAATGAACCGATTTTCACCTTCCCGCTTAACAGCTTGTTTTCCCGGTTGGCTACTTGATATATTTTGCTTTCAATCCCCTTCATTTGCCTCGCCAGCAGCAAAATTTCCTTTCCGACATCAGTCAGCATTAAACCATGATGTTTATCTCTGATCAATAATTTCAGCTGCAGCGAGCTTTCCAGATTTTTAATCGCTTTGCTAACCGCTGGCTGAGAGATGAACAATTCTTTTGCCGCTTCGGTAATATTCAATTTCTCCCCGACTTTTACAAATATGTGAAGGTGGTTCATGTTCATAACCATTTGGTTATACCCCCAATAATAAAAATGTATTTCAGTTATATATAAATGTAACATATGATAGAAACCAGCACGAATATATAAACAAGAAAGGCGGCTTTATAATGGTAAAAGTCATGCTGGGAATCATATCTGTCACACTTATTTGGGGCTATACTTGGGTAGCGATGAAAGTTGGAATTCATGACCTCCCCCCGCTTTTGTTTTCGGCTTTGCGCCTGTTCATCGGGGCGGTTCCTTTATTTCTCATTCTCTTCATTCAAAGAAAGAAACTTTCAATAGGAAAAGCACATGTCAAAAGCTATATCATCATGAGCCTGCTAATGGGTCTGGGTTATATGGGGATCTTAACGTATGGAATGCAATTTGTTGATTCAGGAAAAACCTCTGTTTTGGTGTATACGATGCCTATATTTGTTACGGTGATCAGCCATTTTACATTAAACGAAAAAATGAATGTGTATAAAACGATCGGGCTGATAAGCGGCTTCTTCGGACTTTTATTTATATTTGGAAAAGAAATGCTGCATGTCAATCAAAGCGCTTTATTTGGAGAACTATGCGTCCTTGCGGCAGCGCTTAGCTGGGGAATCGCAAATGTGTTTAGCAAGCTTCAATTCAAGCATATCGATATCATTCATATGAATGCCTGGCATCTTCTGATGGGAGCCGTCATGTTATTGGTTTTCTCCTTTATATTGGAACCGGTGCATTCAGCCGAGTGGACATATCAGGCGATATGGTCATTGGTGTTTAATGGTTTGCTTTCCACCGGCTTTACATTTGTCGTATGGTTTTGGGTACTCAATCAAATCGAAGCGTCAAAAGCATCCATGGCACTAATGTTCGTTCCCGTATTGGCTCTATTCTTTGGATGGCTGCAATTGCACGAACAGATCACCATAAACATCATCATCGGCGCACTGCTGATATGCTGCGGCATCTTTATGAATACATTTAAATTTTCACGACAGAAAGTGTGAATGTATATACATTTCTCGGGAGTGGTATTTAGTAATAACAATTTCCAAAGCCTTTAGAGAAAATGAAAGATTTCTATACAGCGTTTTTTATAAAACCGAAAACGACAAATACATCAATCCAAAAAATAATTTGAAACTATTTCATACAGCTTCAATCAGGAACCCGGCTTGAGCAAATGAGACGGTCGGATCTGATGCGAGGAAATTGAAAAAAAGAGCATGTAATTTAATGCTCTTTTTGTTTTAAATTTGTTTAAAATACTTCGTTATCTTGATCCCTTTGCCTCTCCAATAATATATAACGTGTTAAGGTTTAATAAAAACTTCATTAGGAGTGGTTCTTTGCTTAAAGCTTCAAAAATTTTTATTTCATGTGCAGCTTTGATACTATGTGTGTATTCTCTATATAGTCAAAGTGAATTCCTCTTGATTTCTCTCCAAGTATTAGTTGCACTTCTCTTTGTTTTAGTGGGAGTGGAATACTTTCAAATAAACAAACAAGGTCAGGGTATTTGTTGTTCGGATCAGCGGCCTTTATACTTGTTGTGAACGTTGTAAAATACGTGATTTAAGTTAAACAAAGGAATGTGGAGTCCCAGAACCAATACATTACCGCAGCGACAATGCTCATTATCGATTCTTCGCTTATTGGTTTTCCGACAGTTATTTTTGTATTCTCTTCAGACAAAATAATCGATTTAATCATCCACTTCAACCCAATCCAAATTTATTTTCACTGTTGTGCCCTCAAATAACTTCTAATCACAAGATTGAATATTATTCGTTAATACACTTGGCCCCAACTGTTGAGTTCTAGAATTAGAAAGACGTACTTGAACTTTAACATTCTTCATTTCGGCTGTAATTAAGTCAAATCTTCCCGCCCAACTAGGGCTCTCTTCCTCAGGAGTAGGATAAAGTTTAAACCGCCAACTAATCTCACCAGGTTTAGTAGCAAATCCTTCGTAACTGTCGTAAGTTCCAAAAGAAGAAGGAGCAGGAAGATGGACAGCAAGAATGCTTATATTGGTTCTGGCAGCACTCGGTGGGTTCAATTGCACCTTATAGATTAATGCTACACCTTTAGCATTTTTAAAATTTTTATCTACCGGTTCCAGTATTACACTGCAAGGCATTGGACTGGCGTTTGTTTGAATGGGATAGGCAACAATAATACTCAATAAGGATAAAACTAAAATAAATCGTTTCATTGAATGTTCCTCACAATTTTTTAGTTAATTTTCCTTATTTCTGGATTGATTATTCATATGTATTTCACCAATTCCAACTGTACACATCAGGCCAAACTCTCTCCACATGCTACTTTGTATTGCTTTGGCCATTTCTTCAGGATCTTCTTTTCCTGCATCTAAAAAAGATTCATCGATTGAATACGTATGGACACATTTTTCAGGAACAAATCTGTAAAACAGCTTTGTAATCTCAGCCGAAACTCTGATGAAAAGCTTCATTTGCGGATTTACAATGTGTATTCTTGGATCCTCAGATATCTCAAAAAGTCTTGATCCTGTTTTGATTCCAAAATCTTTTTTAAGTGCAGGAGATGCAGCTAACACTACACTTCCCTGTCCATCTATGTCTCTACAAACTTTGATGCTAAGATTTGGTTTACCCTGAGCTTTAAAAACATCTATATACTTATTTTGCAGCTTTTCGGATACTACTTCCCCCAGGCTCTCCAGCTCAAATATCATTTATTTAAATTCTAGATTTATATCCTTTTCCATAATCTGTAAATAACCTTCATCGAGTGAACTTTGATTTTTCTGTTTCTTAAGTAACTGTCTTAAAACTTTCCACACAGTGTTGTCCTCCTTTGGCTCATGTTTCGCATCTCCTGCTGTTAGAACACAAGTTTCCCACAATAATAAAGATGGCTGCTGTTTACCTTCCTTTTTTATTGCGGAAGTATGAACGGCAGCCTTATTGATTTAGAATACCCAAAATTCAATGCACTCAATCGCATTCTGAAGAAAGCTGGATTAGAAAAAATGGCAATTTATGGTTTAAGACATACTCATTCTGTCCTTCTTCTAGAATCAGGTGCAAGTATGAAGTTTGTTCAAGAAAGACTCGGACATAAAAATATAACCATCACATCGGACGTATACTCTCATATATCTGAGAAGCTTGAAAATACATCAGTGGATGGTTATGAAGAATACATGAATTCACTTTTGTCCTAAATTTTTTTAATTTTTTTGGTGGTCAAAAAGTGGTCAAACTAGTTGTTTCTAGTTATCCCACTTAACTTGACCACCTAGTTATTAATCTAAAACCCTCTCAAATCAAGGTTTATCAGATTAATACTGAGACATATACTGTTCGCGCTCCCAAGGATGTACTTGCGTGCGGAACATATCCCACTCGATTTCTTTTGCTTCGATGAAGTGCTCGAATAGGTGCTCGCCTAGAGCTTTGACCATCACTTCGTTTGATTTGAATTCGTCTAATGCTTCAGCAAGTGTTGCAGGAAGGTCGACGATTCCGTTTTCCATGCGCTCTTCTTTGCTCATCACGTAGATGTTGCGGTCGATTGGAGCTGGCGCTTCTAGTTTGTTTTTGATTCCATCTAAACCTGCAGCAAGCAAGACGCTAAGTGCTAGGTACGGATTCGCAGCTGGATCTACGCTGCGCACTTCAACACGTGTGCTGATGCCGCGGGAAGCCGGGATACGGATAAGCGGGCTTCTGTTTTGCGCGCTCCATGCAACGTAGCAAGGTGCTTCATAGCCAGGAACAAGACGTTTGTAAGAGTTCACTGTCGGGTTTGTTACTGCTGTAAAGCTTGTTGCATGCTTCACGATACCTGCAATGAAGTGTTTCGCTGTTTCACTTAACTGAAGATCTGCGTTTGCATCATAGAATGAGTTAACGCCATCTTTGAAGAGTGATAGATTGCAGTGCATACCTGAACCGTTCACACCGAACAACGGTTTTGGCATAAATGTCGCATGCAGACCGTGTTTGCGGGCAATTGTTTTAACAACTAGTTTAAACGTTTGGATGTCGTCACAAGAACGGACTGCACCAGCATATTTAAAGTCGATTTCGTGCTGGCCAGGCGCTACTTCGTGGTGAGATGCTTCGATTTCAAAGCCCATCTCTTCAAGCTCAAGAACGATATCGCGGCGGCAGTTTTCTCCCAAGTCAGTTGGCGCTAAGTCGAAATATCCGCCTTTGTCGTTTAATTCAAGCGTCGGTTCGCCTTTTTCGTCTAATTTGAATAAGAAGAATTCAGGCTCAGGTCCTAGATTGAAATCACTGAAGCCCAGGTCTTCCATTTCTTTCAGAATCCGTTTTAAGTTGTTTCGCGGGTCACCTTCGAAAGGTGTGCCATCCGGATTGTAAATATCACAGATGAAACGTGCTACTTTACCTTTTTCAGCTGTCCATGGGAAGATAACAAATGTATTTAGATCAGGATACAGGTACATATCTGATTCTTCGATGCGAACGAAACCTTCAATAGAAGATCCGTCAAACATGACCTTATTATCAAGTGCTTTTGGAAGCTGGCTTACAGGAATCTCAACGTTCTTGATTGTTCCAAGAATGTCGGTAAATTGCAGGCGGATGTACTTGACGTTTTCCTCATTTACTAATTTTACGATATCTTCTCTTGTATACTTTGCCATTTCGTAAAACTCCTCCTCTAAAAGGTAAATGTATATAGCAAAACAGTTGCTAACGGATTAATGAAAGAAGCGGGACATGTCGCCTTGACGGAATGTATTTCCTCTTTGAAAACGGCCGGCTTGCATAAGCTCGTTTTTCAGGAGCTGTCTCAGTTCGTCATCAGACAGATCATGTTTCATTGGTTTCTTCGTCTTCTCATTTTGTTTCTGTTCCGGCTCAGCCGAAGCTTTCGCCAGAATTTGTTTAATTCCTGCCATGTTTACACCTTGTTCAATCAGGTGTTTAATTTCTAACAGTTTATCTACATCGTGAAATGAGAATAATCGTCTATTTCCTTCGCTTCTAGCTGGAAATATCAGTCCATTTTCCTCATAATACCGAATTTGTCTTGCTGATAATTCGGTCAATTGCATGACAATTCCTATTGGAAATAAAGGCATTGAGCGGCGAATGTTATCACTCATCTCAATTTCCTCCTTTTCTTAACTTAGTTTCATTATAGGTGATGTTATATTTTGTGTCAATAACATGTAAGGATTCTTAACATGAAATTCAGTGAAAATTTTAAACTATTCAAATTAATTTCTTATCCATTAAAGAATCCACTGCACTGCATATGGCATTTTTCACATGCGCATAGGTTAATCCTCCCTGGACATACGCTACATATGGCGGGCGGATAGGGCCATCAGCTGATAATTCAATGCTTGCTCCTTGTATAAATGTGCCCGCTGCCATAATCACATCATCTTCGTATCCCGGCATGTAGGCTGGATAAGGCGTCACGTGGGCATTGATCGGCGATGCATATTGAATGGCCTGGCAAAAGGCAATCATCTTTTCTCTGTCGGAAAACTCAACGGATTGTATCAAATCTGTTCTTTTCGCATCCCATTTCGGGTTTGAAGTGAAGCCCAGTTTTTCAAGGAATCTCGCTGTAAACACCGCTCCCTTTAAGCTTTGTGACACAACGTGAGGCGCCAAAAAGAAGCCTTGATACATTTCCTGGAGCGAGTAAAGAGACGCTCCGGCTTCCCGGCCGATGCCCGGTGAAGTCATTCGGTATGAACAAGCCTCGATCCATTCAGATTTTCCAACGAGGTACCCGCCTGTTTTGGCAAGACCGCCTCCCGGATTTTTAATAAGAGATCCCGCCATGAGATCGGCGCCTACATGGCAAGGTTCCAGCTCTTCTACAAATTCTCCGTAACAGTTGTCCACAAATACGATAAGATTTTCATTGATTTCTTTTACAAAGCGGATCATTTCTTTGATTTCACTAATTAAGAAAGAAGGACGATTGGCATATCCTTTTGAGCGCTGAATGCCGATCACCTTTGTCTTCGGATTGATAGCTGCAGCGACAGCATCGTAATCTATTTTTCCGTCTTCAGTCAGTTCAACCGCATTGTAGCCGATTTGAAAATCCTTTAGCGATCCAGAATTTTCTCCGCCTCTGACGCCGACAATTTCTTCTAACGTATCATACGGCTTGCCTGTGATATAAAGCAGCTCGTCCCCCGGTCTGAGGACACCGAATAAAGCAATGGAAATCGCATGTGTGCCTGATATAATTTGAGGCCTGACAAGCCCGGCTTCGCCCCCAAACACATCTGCATAAATGCTTTCAAGTGTATCTCTTCCGATGTCATCATAGCCGTATCCTGTAGACGGCGTAAAATGAGTGTCGCTCACCTTGTGTTTTCTATAGCTTTGAAGCACTCTCCATTCATTGCGTTCACTGATTTCTTCTATTTGTTTATGAACGCCGGCAATTTCCGTTTCCACTTCCATTGCTGTTTTTTTTAATAAATCTCCGTGTGTTAAAGTTTCGAACATGTCCTTGTATTCCCTTCTTACATATACTTCTTCAATTCACCGATGATACTTTGCTCTTCTTGTACATATCCTGATATGTCGTACTGTTCGTTTTCTTCATTAAAATGAAAACGGTCAACCATCGTTTCGGATTTGATTCTCGAGAGAAGCTTGCCCTCACTTGCCGGTACCTGCGCTTCAAAAGGCGTTAACAGTTCTTGGCGCAAATAACGCTGGATGGCTTCCTTAAACTTTTCAGTATCCTCCTCAAATCTTGCACTGACCATGATATGATTCTTTCCAACGGACGGGATAAAGTCAGGCAGCTTTTGATCGCGTTTGTTATAAGCCGTCAGCACCGGGATATCATCTGCTTCAAGCTCTTCCAGCAAGCGAAGCACCGTTTTTTCGTGCCCTGTGTACTCCTCATTTGAGGAATCAATCAGATGCAGAATCACATCCGCTTCTTTTACTTCTTCAAGCGTTGAGCGGAATGCAGCGATCAGTGTCGTCGGAAGATCTTGAATAAATCCGACCGTATCTGACAGGAGCACGCTGTAGCCGCTTGGCAGCACCATTTTTCTGGTCATAGGGTCCAGCGTGGCAAACAGAAGGTCTTCTTCATAGCTGTCAGCGCTTGTCAGGCGGTTAAACCACGTTGATTTCCCCGCGTTCGTATACCCGACAAGAGCGATTTGCAGCACACCGTTTTTCTTTCTTCTTTCACGGTAGCGGCTTCTATGGCGAATGACAGCGGACAACTGCGTGTTAATTTCATGAATGCGATTTCTAATATGGCGGCGATCGGTCTCCAGTTTTGTTTCCCCCGGTCCTCTCGCGCCGATCCCTCCGCCTTGCCGGGAAAGGTTGATCCCCTGTCCAGTCAGACGCGGGAGAGCATACTGGAGCTGAGCCAGCTCGATTTGAAGCTTTCCTTCTCTTGTTCTTGCTCTTTTCGCAAAAATATCTAATATCAATTGCGTGCGGTCGATGATTTTTACTTCAATCGCAGTTGCCAAGGACTTTAGCTGGCTTGGTGACAGTTCATCATTAAAAATAAGAAGATCGACTTCAAGCTCTTCAACGAGCGTCTTCAGCTCTTCAACCTTCCCTTTTCCTATATATGTAGCTGCGTCAGCCCGGTTTCGTTTTTGCGTGACGCTGGTCAATACCGTTCCATCTGCTGTTTTTGTCAGTGATGCAAGCTCTTCCATGGAATTTTCAAAATGCTCATCTGTGATATGCGGCAGCTGACATCCGACTAAAATGGCCTTTTCCTGTCTTGTTTCTTGTTCTTTCAAATGGATGTTCCTTTCTATTGCATATTGGGCAGTAGTATTATCATACCAAACCCTGCATGTGTATACCACAAATCGATTGCTGTGAAAACAAGAAATACATTAGAAAAAAAGACCTCTCACAGGAAGAGGTCTATATCGAGCCAGCGGTATCTTCTTTAATTGAAAGATCTTGGCTTTTAATGGTCATCAAATCGCTTTTTAAGTATTGGTCGCCCATTAGAAGTCTCATGGCTTGCGCTCTGATCGATTTTTCTATGACATTTCTGACAAAACGGCCATTGCTGAATTTAATGGGACTTGTTGTGCTTTTGACTGTCATTAAGTAATCCTTTAATTTCCATTCAGCTTCCTGACTGAGCTGGTATTCCCGCTCTGCGATCATCCGTTTCGCAATTTCCATAAGCTGATTGACGGAATAATCCGGGAAATCGATGGAGATGGGAAATCTGGATTGGAGACCGGGATTCAATGATAAAAAATGCTCCATTTCCCGTGAATATCCGGCAAGAATTAAAATGAATTCATGCTGTTTGTCTTCCATATGCTTGACAAGCGTGTCGATCGCTTCTTTCCCGAAGTCCTTTTCGCCGCCCCTTGCAAGGGAATAGGCTTCGTCTATAAACAAAATGCCGCCTAATGACTTTTTGATTAAATCCCTCGTCTTTTGGGCGGTGTGGCCAATGTATTCCCCGACCAAGTCAGCACGTTCCGCTTCGATCAGGTGGCCTTTTGACAGTACGTTCATTTCAAAGAACAGCCGGCCGATAAGCCGTGCAACTGTCGTTTTCCCAGTTCCCGGATTTCCTTTAAACATCATATGCAGCGCTTGCTTTCCCACCTTCAAGCCCTGTTCCGCACGTTTTTGATTGACAAAAATCCAAGCGTATATTTCCTTAATGTTTCGTTTCATTTCCTCCATTCCAACCAGTGTGTTCATCTCTTTTTCTATTTCCTTCAAAATGCCGTGCTTAGCTTCGTTTTTTTGCAAAGCCGCTTGATATTCCGCCTCTGCCTCAGCGTTTGTCAGCACCTGCTTTTGTCCGTTAAGAATAATGTTGATCTGTCCGTTGTTTTTATAAGTCACAGCGCGCTCCAACATTTTCACCTCTCAGTTCTCTCTATATGATATTCAAGCGTATGCCTTATGTGACAAACGCCTATCATGTGTCGAAACAAATGCTTTTTTTTCGGGAACAATGGGGAATCCTGCGCTTTCCCGAGAAATACTTTATTTCTTATTGTATTCACGAACACAGGGTGGACAAACCAAGAGATTTTATTTTAAGCAAATTTGTTAGAACAATCAGCTATGAAAGTGATATTTCTTCGATGTATAAACCTCAGTTAGGATATTTTCAATGCGCAGATATGCTTGTAATGAGCTGAGGAATTTATGAATTATCAGATATACTTCCCTTTCACTTCAGTAGGTTGACATGAAAGTAAACCCCAGTCTGCATGAACGGCGTCTACTTCAACAGCTGAGCTTCTCTTACTGTTCGTCAATTGTGACAGCTTTTCTTTCGGTCCGTCGAATATTTCTCCCTCCTCAATCAGGATGATCCGTTTACATAAACGTTCAACGTCATCAATTTGATGGAAGGTGAGAAGAATCGTCGTTTTATGCTCAGTATTTACATGATGAAGAAATTTCTGGGTATTCTTCTTTTCGCGCAGGATATCTAAACCGATTGTCGGCTCATCAGAGTGAGGATTTTGGGATGATGTATAAAAGCCAGCAACTTTTTGGAACAAATCCGGGTAAAACACCCGGGAAATCAACTTTCCTGAGAGACTAAGCCTAGGATGATGTCAAATCCCCATACTTCTTCAAATACAAATGCCCAATAATCCGATGAAGAACTGGAGAGCAAAATAATGGCACCGAGGAAAAGAGTGAGTATAAACGTTAACCCATGCAACCAAGAGTGAGTGATATTAATAGGAAACAAAAAGAATGTCTGAATGTTATTTCCATTGAGTACGTTCTGACTGACCTCCCAAACCACAGTCAAAAAGACTGAAGCAGCATGGAGACCGTTGTGTATGTCAGCATCATTTACAGAGATACCCCTCCGCTTTCTGCTGAATTTGATTGAATAACCACCTTTATTAAACCGACTAGAAGACAAACTTTTAGCAACCTTCCTGTCACATCCTGTTGAATTGTGCGCTTTCCCGAGAAATAATTTTTCGGGTAACAGGGGTTATTTCCTCATTTTTCTGCCGGATGATAATCGTACAAGCAGAAGCCGTCTTTTTTCATATCCTGTAATGAGGTGATGGAGAATGGTTAAAATTTTTATTGATCCAGGTCATGGCGGGTCCGATCCAGGCGCAACAGGCAATGGTCTCCAAGAAAAAACGTTAACCTTGCAAATCGCTTTAGCTTTACGCACTATATTGACGAATGAGTATGAGGGTGTTACTGTGCTGCTGAGCCGGACAAGCGACCAATATGTCAGCTTAAGCGACCGGACAAATGCTGCAAATAACTGGGGAGCCGATTTCTTTTTATCCATTCACATTAATTCCGGGGGCGGAACAGGTTTCGAAAGCTACATTTATCCGGGAGTCGGAGCACCGACAACGACTTACCAATCGGAGATTCACTCTGAAGTCATACAAGCTGTCGACTTTTCCGATCGCGGTAAAAAAACAGCAAACTTCCACGTATTAAGGGAATCCTCAATGCCTGCCCTGCTTACGGAAAACGGTTTTATTGATACGGTTACAGATGCGAACAAGCTTAAAACGAGCAGTTTTATTCAAAGCTTGGCAAGAGGACATGCAAACGGGTTAGAGCAATCCTTCAGCCTTCAGAAAACATCCGACTCAGGGTTATATAAGGTTCAAATCGGGGCTTTTAAGGTTAAAGCAAATGCGGACAATCTTGCAAGCAGCGCAGAGTCTAAGGGCTTTGACGCCATTGTGCTCTTAAAGGACGGATTATATAAGGTTCAGATCGGCGCTTTTTCTTCCAAAGATAATGCCGATGCCCTTGCTGCCAGAGCTGAGAATACCGGCTTTGACGCTATGGTCTTCCTAGAATCATAATACTGTTTGCGGACGAGCATGCCTGATAAAAAAACCCGGTTCCTCTTCATGAGAAACCGGGTTTTTTTATTCAAGAATGTCAACCACGAATTGCGACCATGTTTCCAGACGGTTATAAATGTCTGTTTGTTTTAGTTCAGAAATTTTCATCCATTTACCCGCAATTTGCTCTTTCTCTTTGACTTCCACATGTGAGCCTGGCTTTAATTGAAGCGCAGATAGAATACCGATATGCACTTTGCCGACACTGTTGTCATCATCATTTATCAAACCTAATGTGACAATGGCCTGCTTATCCTCTTCTTCGATTTGCAGTTCTTCATCAAGCTCCCGGTCTGTGTTCAGCTTTAAGACCTCGGCAAAGGAAGCAGCTCCTTCAATATGATTCATATGGCCGCCAAAGCCAAGAGAAAGCTTATTGTGAAGACGTGATTCTCCGCCGCCAGCCAGCCGCTCATAAAGGAAAACTTCATCCTCGCGTTTAATGACGACATAAGGAATCGGCTGCTTATAATGAGGATCTTCTTCTGCGTCTCCCCTTCTCATTTCAGAATAGGTCGCCTCAATTTGAGCCATAATTTCTGCTACTCGGGCATCTTCACTGTTTACGCCTTGAAAAGTCAATTTTTCTTTTTTAAACACTTCATCGCGCGGAGCGACCAAGATGATTTCATCCATTTTTCCCATGATTACTGCGTCCTCCTATTTCAACCTTCAAGCCGAAAAGAGCAGATATTATATCTGCTCTTTTTCATCATCAAAGAAAAAGTCATCGTCTTTGATCGGCTCAACGGTCGCCTTTTTGTACCCATTCCCCTTCATGGAGAAGAAGTCATGTGATTTTGTTTTTGTATTTAATCCGTTTAAAACGATCGGATTAATGTCTTCCTCTTCAAAGTACGGATCAAATCCAAGGTTCATCAGCGCTTTATTCGCATTATAGCGGATGAACTTCTTGACATCGTGCGAGAGTCCGACTTGATCGTATAAGTCCTCGGTATACTCAAGCTCATTCTCATAAAGCTCATTCAAAAGGTCAATGGCAAATTCGCGAAGCTCTGCTTTTGTCTCTTCTGTCTGCTTATTGTAGATTTCTTGAGCGAGAAGTCCGACATAAACACCGTGAATCGCTTCATCACGAAGGATCAGGTTGATAATTTCACCGCTTTGCATCAGTTTTCCTTGTCCGTAGAAATATAACGGATAATAGAAACCGCTATAGAATAGGAAGCTTTCTAAATACACAGATGCAACCATTGCTTTGAACAGTGAAATCTCGTCATCTTTTTTAATCGCTTTGTAGAGTCCGACGATGATTTGCGCTTTTTTCTGCAAAAATTTGTTTTGTTTGACCCATTCGAATACTTCATTAATCGTTTCAGTCGGTGCCAGTGTCATGAAAATATTAGAGTACGATTTTGCGTGAACGGCGTTCTCCATCATCGCCATAAAATTCAGCACGGCTTTCCGCTGGTGGCCGTCTACGTGCTCAGCCACGATCGGCATTCCTGTATTCCCCTGCTCTGTATCAAGAAGAGTCAATCCGGCCAGTACCTTCATATACGTGTCTTGCTCGTTTTTCCCGAGGTACTTCCAAGTGAGGAGATCGCCGTTTAAAGCAATCTCTTCCGGAAGCCAGAACTGTTTCACATTTTGGTTATAAAACATTTGGGTAAAGTCGTCTTCATGCTTTGACCAGTTTGCTGCGTCATAAATTTTCGTCACTATAAACTCTCCTTTAATCAAACAACACAAGAAAGGCAGCTGTCTTGCCCAGTATCTTTCGTTCTTGCATAGTAAATGGTTTTAATTCCTCTGTGATGTGCATACAAATCAATCCGGTTTAAATCACGAGTCGTCATTGTATCTTTTAGGAACAATGTAAAGCTGATTCCCTGATCAACGTGCTGCTGGATTGTCGCGATCATATCTACGACTTTGAACATATCCATATCATAGGCTTCTTTGTAGAAGAACCAGTTATTAGATGCAAGCCCAGGCATTGGGTAGTACGTTTTTGAGTTGCCGTATGTTCTTTCTTCAATCCGTTCCATAATCGGCATGACAGATGCCGTGCTTGACTGAACGTATGAAATCGAGCCTGTCGGCGCAATGCATAATCTGTAGCTGTGATACATGCCGTGTTCAGCCACAAATGCTTTTAATTGTTTCCAGTCCTCTGTCGTCGGGATATGCATACCTTCAAATAGATTTGCGATTTTTTCGTATTTCGGCGAGAAATCAGTTGAAACGTATTTATCGAAGTATTCACCAGTTGCATAGGTTGATCCTTCATATTGATCAAACGTCTCGCCCTTCTCTTTTGCGATCTCTGCAGAACGCTGGATAGAGTAGAAGTTCACCATCATAAAGAATGTGTTCGCAAAGTCGCGCGCTTCTGGACTTTCATACGCGATGCCGTTTTGCGCAAGGTATCCGTGAAGGTTCATAGCGCCGAGACCGATTGATTTCATCGCTTTGTTTGCCCGTCTTACAGCAGGTGCATTACGGATATCAGTCGTTTCAGATACGTGAGTTAAGGAATCAGTCGCAAGCTTAACAGTCTTTTCGATCGATTTGTGCTCCATCACGTTGAGAATGTTAAGCGATCCCAGGTTGCAGGAAATATCCAAACCGATTTCATCTTCTACATCGTAGTCAGTGTAAGAAGAAACCTGAGATGCCTGCAGCACTTCAGAGCAAAGATTAGAAAATTTCACCTTTGAAATATGGTTATTCGCATGTACTTTGTTGACATTATCCTGGAACATGATGTATGGATAGCCTGATTCAGAACGAAGCACCGCCAGTTTTTCGAGCAATTTCCGCGGGTTGATTTTCTCTTTTTTCACCCTAGGGTTGTCGACGAACTTGTCGTACATTTCATTCATGTCCATTTCGTCCATGTGCTGTCCGTACTCTTTATAGATGGTATGCGGATAGAATACATAAGCCGCTTTGTCCTCACGCGCAAGCTCAACGAACTTGTCCGGAATGACTACACCGATAGAAAGTGTTTTGACGCGCACATCCTCGTCGGCAGAAATCTTTTTCGTATCGAGAAAATCATTGATATCGCGGTGGAAAATGTTTAAATACGCCGCACCAGATCCTTGTCTTTGTCCCATTTGGTCAGCATAACGGAACGCGTTATCAAGAAGCTTCATGACGCCTACAACACCTTTTGTGGCATTTTCAACATCTTTGATGGCTTCACCTTTCGCGCGAAGCTTGGACAGGTTAAGAGAAACCCCGCCGCCCAGTTTAGAAAGCTGCATGGAGATATCGATCGCTCTTGAAATATCATTTAATGAATCATTGACTTCGAGCAAGAAGCAGC
Organism: Bacillus sp. FSL R5-0434; assembly: GCF_038004745.1. Lineage (NCBI taxonomy): Bacteria > Bacillati > Bacillota > Bacilli > Caryophanales > Bacillaceae > Bacillus > Bacillus sp. FSL R5-0434. The sequence continues at coordinate 1,864,349 of NZ_JBBORV010000001.1, read as the reverse complement.
TCACCAGTTCACCGCGGCGTTTTCTGCCGGCGTTCAAAAATGTCGGTGTACTGGGCTGATATTCCTGATTGATCATTAGGTTCACATATTCTTTTGCTTTCTCAGTGTCCCCGTTTGCGAAGAACAGCGCAACAATTGAGATCCGATCCTCATAACGCTCGAGGATTCTTTTCTTGTCATTCGTTTTCAAAGCATAGTCATTATAGAATTTAAACGCACTCATGAAGGAAGGAAAACGAAACTTCTTAGCGTAAGCTGTCTTAAACACTTCTTTAATGTCTTCAAAAGAATAAAGGCTTAAGAATTCCTCTTCGTAGTATTGATTTTCAATCAAATAATCCAGCTTCTCTTTTAGATCGTGAAAGTAAACTGTGTTTTGATTGATATAGTCTACAAAATAACTATGTACAGCCTCTTTATCCTTATCAAACTGGAATTTTCCATCTTTTTGGATCATGATTTCGTTATTTAACTGGATCCATTTTGGCACTTGATTTTGTGACAACTCTTTCTACCTCCTGAGTAAACAATTCAACGTCTTTAGATGTGCCGCTGAGTTCAAATTTGTGCAAAATCGGCACCTGATATTGTCTTGAAATGGTATCGGCGCTTTTCGCAAAGTTATCGCCCCATACTTTATTGCCGCTCGCAGCGACCCCTAATAAGAGATGGGCGTATTTTTCGAGAAATGATTGTGTTGATGCCGGTACCTGGCCGAAGTTTGTCGTGTAGGTGACCAAAACAAACGGAGTGTCCAGGTGGTCAATTTCGTCCACCTTGCGTATTTGCTGAAAGTCTATTTTATTCACAAAGCGCTGAACATTCCCTGTTTTTGAATCAAATATGATTTGTACCACGTTTTATCACGACCTATCAAAAAATATGAATCTCTCAACCACTAACACTATATATAGTATACTACCCTCTGGTAAAAACACAATATATAGATTCGTTTTAATAAAAAATTCATATTTTCTCTCTGGCACCCTCATCAGGGCCCAAAAAAGAGAGCAGAACGAGAATCATCTCTCATCCTACTCGAAGTGTCGTTTTTAAGCCGATGTATATCATAACATGAAAAAAAACTGCTTAGTAGTCTAGATTTTTTTTTCTTATACTGTCACAGCATTTTTCGCTTTCGACTGTTTCTTCTATTTCTGCATCAGCGCCGATTTCTTCTAAAACTGCCTTCAATGCGCTTATAATTGAGGCTTCTCTGATTAATTCTTTTCCATTAACAATAATACTCGTTCCATATTCATAGCAGGAATCGTCTTCACAGATTTCTTCCCAGTGATTGACAATAATCTTATGCTTCATCATTTCACCCTCTGTATGTTCTGTGTCAGTATTCAGTTTAGCGGCCTGCGTCTGCTTTGTAAAATTCCATGCTTGTGAATTTTATTCAAGCTCATCAGACGGAAACGCTTTTTTAAGCTTTACCTTGTTATCAGCCTCATTATACTCATAAATTTCTATATTGCCGTCATTTACGATTCCAAAATGATTATTTTCGAGCGGAAATGAACTTGGCTGGGGCGTTTCATAAGAATCTCCGCTATCTGTTTCAATCACTGTTTCATCTCTCCCGCACGCACCAAACAATAAGAACACAGCAATCCAGACAAGTGCAATTCTGATTCGTCTCAACTCCGCTTCAGATTCAGAAAACATTCGTTCACTCCTCTTACGTTCAAATTTTTTTACATTATATACACTTTCCTCCTTCTTATGTTCTCATTATAAAAAAGACCACGCAAGATAAAAAACAAGAGAGGCTGCTGTGTTAGCCTTTCAGCCCCTCCCTTTCTTACTTCTGTACATAAATGGATACTGAACCTCCGTTTACATGAAACTCTCCCCATCCATCAGAATGAATTGTAACAGGATCGGAGCGGTTCCCAGTAATGTCATACCATGTCTCGCCGGCATTTTGCTTTCCGACGTACATCCTCTTTGACCCGCCAGGACCGTCTGTGATTAATGCAGCCAATCCTGATTGGGCGGCCGATTGATCACCTTCCCTCGTCCAGCCAATCACATCCTCATGGTCAAAATAATCATGCTGGGTCCCGTATGCATAATGTTTACGCGCTTTTAAAATGGGTTCTATTTTATTTTTGAGCGACGGAATTTCCCTTGACGATGAACCCTTTGTTCCATACATATCTCCATAGAAAACCTGCGGGTAACCAGCCTCTCTTGTTAAGATGAAGGCATAAGCGAGGGGCTTAAACCATGTTTGTACAGTCGACTCCAATGATTGCCCCGGCTGTGTATCATGATTTTCCACAAATGTTACCGCTTGCATCGGATGCTTCGATACGACAGTGCCATCCAGCAAATGTCTCATATCATAGCCGCCCCCCTGTGAGGATGCAGCCTGCAAATGATAGTGAAGCGGGACATCAAAAACAGATTGCTTAAAATCAGTTTTATTCAAATAGTTTTCGAGCTCGTTCAGGTTATTTTGCCAATACTCTGCAACTGTAAACATTTCCTTTCCTGTTGATTGTCTGACTGCCTTTACCCAATCACTCAGAAAAGAAAATTTAATATGTTTAACAGCGTCGAGCCGAAAACCGTCGAGTTGAAGCTCGTTTGCATACCAGGTACCCCACCTTTTCGTTTCTGCGACAACATCCGGATGATCATAGTCGACGTCTGCATACATCAAATAATCGTAGTTGCCGTTTTCCCTTGATACTTCCCAATCCCATGCCTTTCCATCCCCTCGAAACTTATAGATGCGGTTCAGCTTTCGGGATTCGTCCCAATCCGCTCCGTCGAAATGGTACCAATGCCACTTAAAATCGCTGTACGTGCTTCCGCGGCCCGGGTAATGAAAGCCTGTCCATGCTTTTATTTGATACTCTCCTGATGTTTCCTGATTTCTATCGTTTGGATTCACTTCGACCGCGGTTACATCTTCCGTTGCATCCGCGCCTGCCTTATGATTCAAAACAACATCACCGTATACTTGGATGTTTTGCGAATGCAGGGAGCTGATCGCTGACTGAAGCTCCGGTTTTGTGCCGTATTTTGTGCGCATCGTCCCTTTTTGCTGAAATTCTCCTAAATCGTACAAATCATATGGGCCATATCCATTGTCAGATTGACTCGTTCCTTTGTATGCAGGCGGAATCCATACAGCAGTGATTCCAATTTCAGATAAATGCCCCGCATCTTCTTGCAAGCGTTTCCAATGTTGTCCGTCATTAGGCAGGTACCATTCAAAGTACTGCATCAGCGTGCCATTTACGCTTGCAGCCCAAGTTTTAGATACCGGCAGCGTGACAAACAGCAATGTTAAGAAAAACACCAGACCCCATGATATGGCACGTTTTCGTTTGTGATTCATTTCCCTCTCCCCTTTCCAGCATGATCACAAATCATTGTACAACAATAGGAGTTTTACACAAATAACCAATTTCCTATATTTTTTGTAATCTCTATAGGAACTTCTGCGACACAAAAAACCTCGGGCTTTCAGCCCGAGGTTTTTCTATTTCGTTTTATCTTTATGGTCTATTCTAATTCAAGCTGGACGTTTTTTTGCGGTGCAAAAGTTGAGATCGCATGTTTATATATAAGCTGCTGCTTACCTTCCGATTCTAGCAATACGGTAAAGTTATCAAAGCCTTTCACCTGGCCGCGCAATTGAAAGCCGTTCAGTAAAAAAACAGTGACATACGTATTTTCTTTGCGGATTTGATTCAAAAACTGATCCTGAATATTAATCGGTTTCATGTTTCGTCCTCCTTGATTCTCTATATCATACAGTTTCGATTAAAGTTGCAGTTTTCCTGCTATATGTGTGAAAATTTCCTTTTTTTTCAGCTCCATATCAACAGGCGGGGTCATATCGAACCAGTCAACCGGCATTTTGTTGCGAAACCACGTCAGCTGGCGTTTCGCATACCGTCTGGAGTTTTGTTTTAATTGCTCGACAGCCTCAGAAAGTGTCACAAATCCGTCAAAATATGCGTACAGCTCCTTGTAGCCGATCGCCTGTATCGATTGACAGTCTCTCAATTTTCGGTCGTAGAGCTGTTTCACTTCCGGAAGAAGTCCGGCTTCCATCATCAGATCGACTCGCTGATTAATCCTGTCGTAAAGCGTGTCTCTGTCCATTGTAAGCCCGATTAATACAGCATTGTACAGCAGCTCCCGCTTTTGCTCTTTTAAATGCTGCGACATCGTTTTACCAGATGTATGTAAAATCTCCAGTGCGCGAATCACTCTTCTTGTATTATTCGGATGAATCGCTTTTGCTGCCTCCGGATCAGCCGCAGCCAGCTTAGCATGAAGGAATTCAGCTCCCTCCTGCGCCGCAGCCTTCTGCATTTCTTCCCGAAACGCCGGATCGTTCGCCTCTTCCGTAAAGGTATAATCGTAAAGGACGGATTGAATGTAAAGCCCTGTACCGCCTACAATCATCGGAAGCTTTCCTTTTTTTGCGATCTCGCTGATTTTATTTCTGACCAAGCCTTGATAATCCGCGGTGGAAAAAGAATCTGCCGGGTCTAGAATGTCAATCAGATGATGCGGCACACCTTCTGTCTCCTGTTCAGAGATTTTAGCTGTCCCGATGTCCATTCCTTTATAAACCTGCATGGAATCTCCGCTGATAATTTCCGCGTTCAAAGCCTTAGCAAGCTGAATGCTTAAATTGGTTTTCCCCACTGCCGTTGGTCCGACTAATATGACAACGGGCTGTTTGTTATTTTTCACTATGTATCACTCTCTTTTACAAATCTCCCCCCATTATAGCACTCATCATATATAACCACCTATCCATTTTGCCCTTTTTTTGCAGCAGTAAACATTTCTTCTACCAGCCAAGAGGCTCATTTCCGACAATTTCCCGTGTCTTGCCTTTCAAATGATGGCGATGCGTTTTTTTGCTGTGATTTCGGGGATCGTACACAACGCCTCCGTAACGGATCTGAATCGGCTCGTTATAAGCGAGATAAGTGTTTTCTTCAATTTTGTGATAATGTGTTCCGTCAGCCCTGGGAATGGCAGGGCCCGAGATCCCGTAATAGCGGTGGAAATGACCATTTTCAAACGAAGTAATCCCAGTGAAGTAGTGTGTATGGCGATCCGTATTCGTTCCGTTTGCCGGCTGAGTAAAACCTTCAATGATATGATAATGCCCCTGTTCACTGGTTGTTTTAGCACGATAAGCATGTACGTGAGGCGGCGCCATGGCCCAGTCAGACTGATACAGGCCCAATCAATTCACTCTCCTTCTTTTTCAGCTGAACGCCCAATCAAATTTGGGTAGGCTGAATACACTGCATCATCTACACTTTATTATTGGAGGAAAGAAAAAATGAACGAAGTGGAATATTTCATTGACGAAAATGATGCAAGAATCTTTGGCAGACCAGGGTTCGGCTACGGGTTTGGACGGCCAGGTTTTGGATTTGGAAGACCTGGGTTTGGCTATGGCTTTGGACGGCCGTTTGGATTTTACGGAGGACCTTTTTTTGGCGGGCTGGTAGGCGGACTTGTAGGAAGTGCTTTATTTAACCCTTATTTTTATGGCGGATATCCTTATCCCCCGTACCCATATTACTACTAAACCCGGCAGACCCCTTATAAAAGGGGTCTTTTTTATCCCCCGAATCTGAGTTGAAATGAATCTCTTGACTCATACATAGGTTTGCACTAATATTTTTCTAGCTGATGATCTTTTCATTACCTAACATTTATCATATTTTGAGTGAGGAGGATTACGATGATGATCGGTTACTTATTCCTCACAATTGCCATATGCTCAGAATCAATCGGAGCGGCCATGCTGAAAGTGTCTGACGGCTTCAAAAAGTGGAAGCCGAGTGCATTGGTCGTGATTGGTTATTCCCTTGCCTTTTATATGCTGTCGCTTACCTTAAACCGCATCCCTCTAAGCCTTTCATATGCGACATGGAGCGGCGTGGGTACGGTGCTGACGGCCGTTATCGGTGCGAAATTTTTCAAGGAAAAACTGAATGTAAAAGGACTTATTGGGATTGCTCTATTAATTTCAGGTGTTGTGCTGCTTAATTGGCAGTAAGGGAGTGTTGTATATGAGAGGATTTCTTTATTTGGCTCTTGCCATATTATCTGAAGTATTTGGGAGCACAATGCTCAAACTCTCCGAAGGCTTTACGCAATTCTGGCCTATTATCGGAGTGGCTGCCGGATTTCTGTCCGCCTTCACGTTTTTAAGCTTTTCTTTAAGAACCATAGACTTATCAAGCGCTTACGCCACTTGGTCCGGTATCGGGACGGCGCTTACAGCTGTAGTCGGTTTTTTGCTTTTTGGCGAAACCATCAGCTTGAAGGGTATATTTGGGCTGACACTCGTTATTGCAGGCGTTGTGCTGTTAAATCAGTCAAAAGCCCCTAATAAAGAAAAAAAGCAGACGGCCTGTCAGTGACCGTCTGCTTTTTTATGATTGCTCCGATATTTTTACAGAAGCTTCTAGCTGCAGTTCGACGTTTCCTTGAATGGCTCGTGAGATCATGCAGGAAGACTCCGCTTTTTCACAAAGCTTGTGGGCTAACGCAACGTCTTCTTCTGAGGCATCGTGTCTGAGGACTACTGCGGGGCGGTGAATGATTTTTTTGTATGTAAAGATCCCTCTTGTCACATCGACTATGCCTTCTGATTCCATCTGCAGATCTTCTTTTTCCAGTCCGCTTCTTTCCATCATAGCAGCAAGCGTAATAATATAACAGGTTGCCGCTGCCCCGAGAAGCATTTCATCCGGGTTGGTCCCCTCCCCCGGTCCGTCCATTTCTTTAGGAATAGAAATAGACGTGATGAGATTCCCGCTTTCGATTGTGCCGACATCATTGCGTTTTCCCGGCCAATTCGCTTTTAAATAAAAATGATGATCTGCCATTTGATTGCCTCCTTCAATGGATTCCATTTCAGTCTACTGATCTTCCTTGATTTTGTCCTCTGATTTGCTTATTAGGAATATTCTTTTTCAAGTACATGTTTTATCGCCCGGACATAAGAGTAGAATTCACTGGTTTTCGTGTATTTCCTATCTTTATAGTAAAAATCATCAAAAAAGGCTTCTCTCTGTTCACGGCTGATTTCCAGCTGGATACTCAGCCCGGTTTCCCCCTGGTTATTAATGTTATCTGCACTTAATCCTGCAAGGCCGCTTTGAGAGGACGCTAATTCAGCGGAAAACCCTCTTTTTTCAAGAGCTCTGACAATCATTTTCGCCCGCTTACGGTCTGTTCCTCCGACAAGTGTATTTTTCTTTTCTCCTTTATATCCGTGAAAAGCGACAACGTACTGGTGCTCCTTGATCTTCTCTTCAGCCAATGGCTCATCAAAGTTGGTGCTTGTAATGTGCAGCGTTTGATTATCATGTGACTTTAAGCCCTCAAACAGGTAAGTCGAGTAGTCATCGTTGAAATAACGCACAAGCTCACTTACTCCGCCTTCAATTCTTCCGCCGTGCGGAGACATGATTAAAACTTTGCTCCCTTTTTTCTCTTGATAAGAAATATCATAATCAGCAGGGTCCTCATTCTCTGCCAGACTGCTGAAATTTGAATATGTATCCGGCTGGTTGGATGGTTCAGGTTCTAATGAGTAATGAACATATCTTATGAATAAGACTATGGCTAAGACTAATATGACATTTAGTAAAAATCTTCTCATGTTAAACTCCTTTCACAAGAATGGCAAGGTTCATTATATGAGGTATAGTCAATAGGTTTTATCTTACCATTGTATACACCATATCATCAGTGAAAAAGTTCCCGGTTTCAAAAAATCAATTGAATGTCACATTTATCAGCGGTTATATTCAAATATCAGTGAAAAAAGATTGAGAGGAAAAACGAAAAAGGTAGGAATAACCTCACTTGGTAATTAAATGTATAGAGGAATAAGGAAGGTTTTACTAAAAACCAGGCTGTCCGGGATGCTGAAGCGGACGGCCTGTTATAGTCCTGCGAACCGGGGTTCTTGCTTCCTTGTTCGCACAAAGTCACAGGAGAGGATAGAGTCTAATAAAAACGTTCTGATCTGATGGTTCGTAAAACAAAAAGCTTTAATTTGTGTTTTGCTTTTCTGCCTGACGATAATCGTTCTTTTTGTTATGGTGCCGTCTTTCTTCATATATATAATGCTGATTGGTATCTGATCTTCCAAAGACCGGCGTAAGAAGATATTCATACGATTATCGCTCCTCCTGTTTGATATATATAAATGATAATACGAACAAACGTTCTTTTTCAATACCTAATGATTAACAGTACACATGATTCTTTCGTATCAGATTCAAAAGATTCATAAAAACAAACTCTTGTCCGCCTCCTCTAAAGGACAAACAAACTTACCAAACATATGATCCACTCATAGAGTATACAGAGAACTTCATAATAGGAGGAAAATCTATGTTTGGCTACTCTATGGTACAAATGGTGAGAGCAAACGCTCATAAGCTTGATTGGCCATTGCGTGAAAGCGTCTTGCAGCTCTACAAGCCCTTCAAGTGGACTCCTTGCTTTTTACATCAGTTTTTTGAAACAAAATTAAAAAACAGAAAAAAAATGTCGGTCATCATTGAATTCGAGGAAGGCTGCCATGAGGCCGGCTTTCAAATGGCGGGACGGGTTTTACAAAAAGAAAAACGCAGCAAGCTAAAAAACCGTTTTAACAAAATCAATTGCTGCAGCGCAGAGGTTACCCCTTCAGCATTGCATTCTCTTCTTTCTGAATGCAGCGATATTCGCAAAGTGTATTTAAACCGCGAAGTCAAAGCGCTTCTTGACACAGCAGCCGAAGCAAGCCATGCAAAGGAAGTCGTCAGAAGCGGGCAAACCTTAACCGGTAAAGGCGTTACAGTCGCAGTAGTCGATACAGGAATCTACCCGCACCCTGACTTAGAGGGAAGAATTATTGGATTTGCCGATATGGTAAACCAAAAAACAGAGCCGTATGATGATAATGGACATGGCACACACTGCGCAGGTGATGTCGCAAGCAGCGGCGCGTCATCTTCCGGCCAATACCGCGGACCTGCACCGGAAGCCAATTTAATCGGAGTAAAAGTGCTGAACAAACAAGGTTCAGGCACGTTAGCGGACATTATTGAAGGCGTCGAATGGTGTATTCAATATAATGAGGACAATCCGGATGAACCAATTGATATTATCAGCATGTCCCTTGGCGGCGATGCGCTGCGTTATGACAATGAACTGGAAGATCCATTAGTCAAAGCAGTTGAAGAAGCTTGGAACGCCGGGATTGTCGTCTGTGTTGCTGCCGGAAATTCAGGCCCTGATCCGCAGACAATTTCAAGCCCTGGTGTAAGCGAAAAAGTCATTACTGTCGGCGCGTTTGACGATAACAATACAGTAAGCAGCGAAGATGATACAGTTGCTTCTTTCTCAAGCCGCGGACCGACTGTATACGGGAAAGAAAAGCCCGATATTTTAGCACCGGGCGTAAACATCATATCCCTTCGCTCACCGAATTCATATATCGATAAGCTGCAAAAATCAAGCCGTGTAGGGTCTCATTATTTTACAATGTCGGGGACATCAATGGCAACGCCGATCTGTGCGGGAATCGCCGCCTTAATACTCCAGCAAAATCCAGATCTTACGCCGGACGAAGTGAAAGAGCTGCTTAAAAATGGGGCTGATAAATGGACAGGCGAAGACCCGAATATTTACGGTGCCGGAGCAATCAATGCTGAGAAAGCTATTCCTGGTGAATAAGATTTCATGATCTTCGTGAACACTGCTGGTTCGTTAAAGGGTCAGCAGTGTTTTTTAGCATACATAAGCCGGTATATCCCAGCAGAGTGTAAAACATAAAACAATTGGGAATAGTTACAGTATAGATCAAAAGGAGGAATGACTGATGGCACTCAACAACACTGAGCTTTCTGAATGGTTGAGAGAGCGGATCGGCCAGACGCTTGATATTAGAAAAGGCGAACTGACCAATAACCAAGACGAGATTTCAGATTTGGATCAGATTGTTCTTCACCTTCAAAAAGTGGGCATACGCAGCGCAAACCACCCTGACGACTACGTTGCAAATGACGAACTCGTCCTGGAAGGCGAAGGAACAACCTTTACTGAAGCTGGAGACGTACCGCTTCCGCAGAACGCTTATGAAATTCCTTTATTAGGGGATATTCACATTCACCAAGAAAATGGCGGATTGAAGGTACTGACAGATCGTGCGGTATATACTATTGATGTACAAAACAAATGAAGAAACTTTCACCTGGTCGAAAGAATACAGCGCCTTTGAAATTGCCCCAAAGGCGCTTTTTTGCATGGAATCATTTCCTTACCCGCAAGCCGATATTTTCGTCCCAAAACTATTGAACGGCACCTAAAATAGATATATAGTTTTAGACATAACAGGTTGTCGTTTCCAATGGGATTCTGTTATACAGATTGCGCAAAGCTTTCTTTTACATCTGGTCTAAACTGAATAAATGCATCTGTCTTAATCTATTAGGCGAGGAGAATGGAAAATGGAAAATTTGATGTTTCATCCGCATGCTAAAGAGTTTCATGAAAACCCCTTTTCAGTTTTAGGCCGTTTTAGAGAACACGCACCCATTCATCGATTCGAATTACACCGTTTTGGAAGTACATATCCGGCGTGGTTAATCACCCGTTACGATGATTGCATGGCATTTCTTAAAGACAACCGAATTACAAGAGACGTTAAAAATGTAATGAGTAAAGAACAAATTGAAATGCTCAATGTCAGTGAAGACGTTGATTTTGTATCAGATCATATGCTGGCAAAAGACACACCTGACCATACTCGTTTAAGGTCACTGGTTCACCAAGCATTTACCCCCCGCGCCATTGAAAATCTACGCATCAGCATCGAACAAATTACTGAACGATTGTTAGATGAAATGGAAAAAGAGAATGAAACAGACTTTATGGCATCCTTTGCCTCTCCGTTACCGTTTATCGTGATTTCTGAAATGATGGGCATACCGAAAGAGGATCGGGCACAGTTTCAAATATGGACCAATGCCATGGTTGATACTTCAGAGGCCAACCGAGAACTGACCAATCAGGCTCTTCGGGAGTTTAAAGACTATGTTGGCAAGTTAATTCATGAAAGAAGAATACAGCCAAAAGACGATTTGATCAGTAAACTTGTGCATGCTGAAGAAGACGGCCAAACGTTAAGTGAAAAAGAACTTTACTCTATGCTGTTCCTTTTGGTGGTAGCAGGGCTTGAAACGACGGTTAACTTAATCGGATCTGGCACCCTTGCATTGCTTCAGCACAAGGAAGAATTAGAGAAACTGAAACTGCATCCTGAAATGATAGATACAGCCGTTGAAGAATTGCTGCGCTACACCTCCCCTGTCGTTATGATGGCAAATCGGTGGGCCATTGAAGACTTCTCCTACCAAGGCCATTCTATCAAAAAGGGAGACATGATTTTTATAGGAATCGGTTCTGCCAATCGAGATCCTGAACGATTTGAAAATCCAGAAACATTCGATATAACCAGAACACCTAATCGGCATATCTCTTTCGGCTTTGGGATACACTTCTGTTTAGGAGCGCCACTGGCAAGATTGGAAGGGCAAATTGCGTTTAACGCACTGCTGAAACGATTTCCGCAAATTGAACTTACGGTAACGCCAGAAGAGTTGAAATGGAGAAAAAATGCTTTTTTAAGAGGATTAGAAAGTCTTCCGGTCTCACTTGCAAGGAAAGATTCACTTTCACACCTCAGCTGATTTCTTCCAGCAGATAAAAATCCCCCTTTTAAAGGGGGATTTTATATATCCTCAGCGCTTTACCAATTCATCTGCGTTTTCTTCGCTGGCTTCATGTTTTTTGCGAAAAGCCTTAAGGAAATTCGCGTTTACTACGCCTCTGTTTGAGTATAGTTTTTCACAAAACTCCAGCATGGCGCTGGACGCTTTAGATTCTGTTAACATCATCATATGATTGCTGGAATCGACATCCACCAGATGAAATTGAGGGATTTGCCGCTCCCATTCCTCCCAGTAGTCAGTATCATCCAACGGTATTTTTTCATTTAAAATGGTAAAGTAAATGTCCAAGTCGCCAAGGAATGACCTGCTTTTATTGCGGAAATAATAACATTTTACCGCTTCAGGATCCACAAGCGGCTGAACAGTGTACGCCTCAAATTCATAAGCATGCTGAGCTTTGACCATTTGGTTAAGCTGAGTCCGTATTCTCTTCTCCGGTTTGTTTAATCCCCGCTTTCTTGCTAAACCAATCAGTTCAGTTAAAAATTCCTCTTCCTCTCTGTCAACATCTACCTCTTCACGGCTGATGAGAACGTCTGTAAGCTTTTCCGGCTGAACAATAGATGCAAGCATCGTATTTATCGTTTGAAGCATTGACGTTTTTACAGAAGACTCATTTTGTTCACGTCCAGGACTGTAAGGGGAATCAATCATGACCATGCTTTTTACAGCAAGCCCCTGGCTTTGCAGCTGGCGTGTTACTTCATATGCGAGCAGTCCGCCTAAGGAATATCCGCCTACATCATAAGGGCCTTCCGGCTGTACGGATCGCATAATGTCTATATAATAGGAAGCCATTTGTTCAATTCCGTGTAAAGGAGCATGATTTGTCATAAAGCCCCTGGCTTGAATGCCGTAAAAAGGACGCTGGCTTTTCTTCGCAAATGGCGTATAGATTTCTACACCGCCTACTCCTCCATGAAACCAAAATACAGGGCGCCCCCGCTTGCCATCGTTTAACGGTATTAATTCCGGAAATGACCGGCTGACAGTCTGGACTGACTGGTCTTGTACTGTGTTTTCCCGTTTCGTTGCTATCAAGTCCACCATATTCTGCACGGTTTGACACGTTTGCAGCTCTGCCAGGCTGATTGACAGGCCAGCTTCTGCTTGCAATTGCTGCAATAACTGTATACAAACGATAGAATCAAACCCGTAATCTTGTAATGCCTTTTGAGGATTTAATTCTTCAGGTGTCATGCCCAATACATCAGATATCATTTGAATATCGTTTCTTTTGTGAGGGGGAATCTCATCATTTAAAAAAGCAGGTGCTATCTCTGGTGACAGAAAGCCATTCCAGCAATTTCTTTTTTCAAACGGATAGGCAGGCAATGATATTCTCCGCGCACCTTTTCCTCGATGAAGCTGCTCCCATGGAATTTGCACTCCTTTTGCCCAGCAAAACGCGATCTTTTCAAGATGGCTTTCAGACAATAGTGTCTGCATCACGATATCGCCCAATGTTCCCTCAAGCAAGGCGCCGATATCTGACAAGCCTTCTTCTAAATTTCCGATAAAGCAAGGTACAGTGCTTTTCGGCTTTTCGGCTTTTTCCGCAGCTGTCAAGTACTCTTCCAATCCGAGTACGAGTTCATCCTTACTGCGGATGATCAAGGCCATCCGGTCACTCATCTCTTCTCGTCCGACTTGAAGTGTGTAAGCGTAATTTTGTAAAGACAGTTCTTTTTGCTGTTTTACATAGTCAAGCATCTGTTGAACAACGGCTCTTAGTCTGTCTTGGTTTTTTGCAGAAAGCACCACAATGTGCGGCTCATCTGTATGTTCAATTGCTGGTTCTGTATTAGAAGGAACATATTCTTCTAAGATGATGTGCGCGTTTATTCCTCCAAAACCATAGCTATTAATGCTTGCTCTGCGTGGTATCGTTCTGCCTGCATCATCCTGTATTTCTTCCCACTGCTGGTTTCTGTCAATCATCCGGAAACGCGTTTCCTTTATTGACACCTGATCATTCAATGAATCAAAACCGGGAATACCAGGTATTGTTTTATGCTGCATCGCCATGCTGACTTTCATAAGAGCAGCCATGCCTGAGACCAGTTCTCCATGCCCGATGCTCGGCTTTAAGCTGCTGATGTAACATGGCATTTCTCCTTGCAATTGGTGTGAATGCTCCGATTCGAGCTGTCTGTATCCCGATTTCAACGCTTCCACTTCTATAACGTCAGCCACTGGCGAGGCGATCCCGTGCGCTTCTATATAAGTCACCGTTTTCGGATCAACTTGCGACCCTTGATAAGCCTTCTTCATCGCATCCTTCATTCCGATCGGATTAGGCGCGTGCAGTGACATTCCCCTGCCGCCATGCGATACACCTGTCCCTTTAATGACAGAATAAATATGATCAGAGTCTTCAATGGCTTTTTGTAAAGGTTTAATGATGAGAACCCCTGCACCTTCACTTCGAACAAATCCATTCGCCTCTGCTTGAAAGGACTTGGCTTTTCCTTCCGCACTCAAATATCCCATTGAATCAAAGCCGATAAAGCCCTTTGGTGAGAGCAGAAGGTTCACAGCGCCAACAATGGCTTGCTCACATTCGCCGTTTCGAATGGATTGAATCGCTCTGTGCAAAGCGACAAGAGCTGAGGAACAGGCAGCCTCATAATATTCACTTGGCCCTTTTACATTCAGTGCATAGGAAATACGGTTTGGCATTAAGGAAGGAATCACAGCCGCATCGGTATTGCCGGCTGCGACAAAAACTCCTGTCGGGCAGCTGGATAAGGCTTGGCCTGTTATACCGGCGTCTTCCATCGCCTTCCACGCATGTGTCAAAAGCAGAAACTCCTGAGGATCCATTGTCGCTGCTTCTTTCGGTGAAATGCCGAAAAACAGCGGGTCAAACTCACCTATGCCTTCTATAAACCCGCCCCATTGAAGGCTTGACTGCTTCCCATCAGTATTTTCGGTATATTTTCGCCAATCCCAGCGTTCTTCCGGCACTTCAGAAATACAATTCCTCCCATGAACCAGGTTATCCCAAAATTCCGTTACATTGTTTGCTTTTGGAAACTGCCCTGACATGCCGATAATGGCTATACCGTCTGCCGTATATTCTTTTGTTTCATCCGTCTTTCTTTCATAGGTTTGCATTTGCATTATTTTATTTTCTTTTATATTCGGGGATTTCTGCTGTTGCTTGACCCCTCCAAACAATTGAACAAAGGATTTTTCATGTTTCTCGGCAAAAAAGTCGGCCAGTTCTTGAAGAGTCGGATATTCAAAAAACAATGTAGGATTTAGCTCAATCTTTGTCGCTGATTCCAGCTCTCTTGTCAACGCAATCAATTGGGAAGAATCGATCCCCAAATCCATGATATGAACTTTTGCAAGAGACAGTTTTGATGGATTGGCCGCCTTATCAGCCAGTTTATCTGTGATATAGCTTCGAATACGGTCTCTTATATCGTGTATTTGAACTTCCTGATTTTCCTCTTTGCTTCCTCGATCTGTTAAGCGGAATTGCTTTAAAGAGTAACCTGAATAGCGCATCACCGTTTCTGACGCTTCATTCATCACATCTATGTCAAACAGCAGCATTTCACCCGTATTCTTAACCAAAGTAATCAAAAGCCAGCAATCTTCTCTTATTTTATTTTTTGTGAATTGAATATCGTTGATTCCAAATGGCAAGAAATGCCCCTCTATGTCTAATTGTTCTGTGAAACTGAGAATTGCCAGGTAAGCACTGTTTGTAATCAATGGGCTGACAGTGTAATGATGCGCATTTGCCATGCCGTTTTGAGACAAACGCACTTTTGCAAGGATTGAATTATTGCCTCTGTACAGATGAGTGATGGTTTTATATAAGTCTCCCCACTCAGCGCCGCCGTCGATGGTTTGATACATTTGGTCAATATGATCCAGCTCTGTTAACGAACGTTTTACGCTTTCGATGTTTACTTTTTTTGTTTCAAAATGATCTTTTTGGCATTGCCCGATTGCGGCAGGCTTCCAAGTTTCAGATGCCCGCTCACGATACATGATTTGCAAATCGATTGCATGATCTTTCTGAAGAGGATCAGCTTTCACTTCAATTGTTTGCCCTTGGTTTATGACAACAGGGTTTAGATAACTTAATTTACTGATACGGCCGCTGATTTCCTCAGGAAACATTTCAAAAAATGCGTCAATCGCAAGACTTGCATAGGTTGCACCGACGAGCACCCGTTCTTTGTTGAACACATGGCCTTGAACGTAAGGCTCATCGTATACGAATGAATCTTGTATCAGCGGATGATTAACCGTTTGCTCATCATGCCTTTTCCCTTCTTCATGAGGCAGGGCACCGAATTGAAAGACTGTTTGATGGTCAAATGCATAGTGAGGCAGATTGATCCAGCCAGTTTCATTCCCTTGATGTATATGGTCAAAATGAATCGAAGCCCCCGCAGCCCATTGCTGTGCGGTTAAGCTTGTTTCTTCATGGGCTGACCCTGCATTTGTAGAAATCGCATCTGATTGTAAATCAAAGGATGTATAGATACCATCTTGGAGTGAGCTTTCTTTTGTTTTTTGGAAAATCTTTAGTTTTTCAATCAATTCCTGCGTCGACGATACCGAAAATGCAGCCCGATGTTCTAAGTCATGGTTGATCCTGTGCAGTGAGCGTACAACTGCTCCAATAGAAGAAGATGGTTTTTTTTCTAAAAACACTCGCAGTTTTTCAAGATAGCTGAGCAGGCTCCATTTCGTTTTCGCAGAAAAAACGGCCAGATATTCCTGCTGGTGAGGCACTGGATGTTGCTGCTCAGTTGCAGCGCCGATAAATTCTTCTATAATGAGATTCGCATAGGCCCCTCCCGCTCCGAAAGAATTAATCATGCTTCTTCTGGGCAGATGCTTTCCTGTATCGGGATCTTTTAACCGCTGCCACGGCTCCGTTCGTTTTTGCAGATAAAATGCTGTGTTTTCCAGGTTAATATTTGGATTGACAGGGGTGGCATTAATCGTCGGCACAAGCGTCCCCTTTTTCATCTGCAACAGAACTTTCGTGAGCTGAGAAATGCCGGAAGCCGCCTCCAAATGTCCAAGATTCGATTTTACAGAGCCTATCGCACAAAACTGTTTCTTATTTGTATACTGTTGAAATGCATTAGATAGTGCGATTACTTCAATCGGGTCACCTAATGCTGAACCATTTGCCGCAGATTCTATATAGCCGATTGTTTCCGGATCAATGCCGGATTGCTGAATGGACTTGGAGATTAATGCAGCTTGCTGCTTCGGATCTGGCGCTGTATACATCTGCCTTCCCCCGCTATGATTGGCAAAGCTGCTTTTGATGACAGCATAAATATGGTCGTGATCTTCTATCGCCTTAGATAGCGGTTTTAGTAGGACGGCTCCGACGCCTTCACCCGGAATAAGCCCGCTTCCTGTGCCAAAGCTCTTGCTTTGATTTCCATTCCCTAAAAGATTTGCGCGCTCCAGCGCTTCATATTTTGAGAGATTCAGTGTTAAATTGACACCGCCGGCTATTGCCATCGAACAGTTTTTCAGTTTCAAACTCTCACATGCAAGATGGATTGCGTTTAAAGAACTGGAGCATGCGGAGCTGACAGCCAGACTTGGTCCTGTCAGGTTAAAAAAATGAGAAACGCGATTTGCAATATGCCAATCTCCGCCATTAGAGCTCAGCACCGCTTGTTCTAATGAAGGGATATTCCAAAAATACTGATTATACATGTTTCCAACAAAGACACCTACTCCCGTTCCGTTGTCCTGCAGTTCATTTAATCGGATTTGAGAATAGCCGCCGTCCTCAAATGTTTCCCAGACGGTTTCTAAAAATAAACGAAGTTCCGGCGTCATTTCCATTACTTGATTCTGATCCGCTTCAAAAAGATGATGATCAAACGCATGTATGTCTTTTAAAAATCCGCCGTAGCGCTTCTTATCTGACGATTGTAATGATTCTTTCGATAAAGTGTTTACTAAAGATGTCCGCCATCTTGATTGCGGAGCCTCTGTAATACAATTATCCCCAGCTATTAAATGCTCCCAGAGCTCTTCTACGTTTTCAGACATCGGATAACGTCCGCTTATGCCGATAATTGCAATATCTTCTGTGCCGTAATGATTCGGTGTGGTTCTATGAGAAGGGAGTGCCTTTACGTTTTTCGCTGTTTCGGTTTCTGATTTTGGATTCGCCTTTGCTTGCTGAGTTTTAATTAGCTGCTGGTCTCCGCTAAAACGGCGCGTTTGATATGTAAACGGCTGTTCAGATTTTACTGGCTTCACTTGAATAGAAGTTTCTTTATTTGCGGGCTGTGATTTTTCTTTCAGCAGTGATGTCCGCAGCTTCCCTTCATGCTCCTTTATCAGAAAATCGACGAGTTCTTTCGTATTGCTGTGTTCAAATAAAATTGTTTTCGGAAGCTCACCCGTCAGTTTTTCTAACTCACGAATAAAATTCACCTGCAAAATAGAATCGATTCCATACTTCTCAAACGTTGTTTCTGCATGTATACGCTCCGGTGATAGTTTTATTGATTTTGCTAACGTATGTTTCACAAATTGTGTCGTTTGTTCAAGAAGAGAATCCTCATCACTATCCTTCGTTTGAGAATGATGTTCATCTAGATGGTAATCTATAATTTCTTCTGCTGGTTTTTCTGTTCGTGTTTTTTGACGGACGATTCCGTCACTTTCCGCTGCGATGATCTGCTGGCCGAGCTGATGTGATTGTTCAGCCATAAAGGAAACATAACGAAAGCCCTCACTCTCAAGCACCATTTTCCATGAGTCTGGATATAAACCGGGGCAGCCCGGGATACGCAGATCAGGATCTTCATACAGCCACCAGCCCTCTAACAAGCCAAAGGTCAGGTGTGAATATATATTATGGTCATTAATCTCATTCAGAAGGAGCAGGCCGTTTTTCTTCAAAACCGCTTTGGCATTTCTCAATGTCTGCCGGATATTTTTCGTCGCATGAAGCACATTTGCAGCGACAATCACATCATATCCGCCCACTTCTATATGTTGTTCAGCCGCCGGCTCTTCCACATTAAATACCTTATACGTCAGATAAGGGTTGTCCGGACCGTACATTTTTTCCGCATGCAGTAAAAACGCCTTGGAGAGATCTGTATAGCAATATTCTTTTATATGTGACTGATAGGCTTTCATTTTTTGAAAAACCGCAGCGCTTGTACCGCCTGTTCCTGCTCCGATTTCTAGTATACGAATCCTTGCTTCAGGCTCTTGCTTTAGACGCTCCTGCATAAAGGCAGCCAAGGTGTCTGCCAGCACATCGTTAAAATAGTCTGCGACTTGATTGTTTTTATAGATTCCTTCCACTAATTCCATAGATGAGTTCGGAAAAAGGATATCGGTGGCAGATGCCTTGCCGGTCAGAATATCCGGCAAGGCTTTAAGTGCAGTCTCTACTAATACCACCATGGCTTTCATGTTACTGTCTTGAAGCAAGTCTGCTTTTTTTTCATCCCATTCGTACCATAATTCATTTATGTCCTCTGTTGAGCGGGTTACGGCGTATCCATTTGACGTTTGTTGAAGAAAACCATGCCGCTCCAAAATCGATAGGCTCTCCTCAAACCATCTGCCATAGAAATTATGCAGCACCGGCTGGGGCTTATTTTCCTTAAAAAATCCTATGGACTTCAATTGTGCTAACAGCATCTTACAGAGAATGTCTTCTGTGTTTCGCATTGGCGCTTTCCCCTCCTATAACAGTTGTTGTATCGTTGTGCTGTCTCCCGGGTGATAGCTTCGCAGTTTCTCAATGGCGGAGCTGTGAGTTTCCGGATACACCTCAATTGTTTCGTCATTCTGTCCTGAGTCATTGCCCGTTTCGCAGTCTGCCATCTTCATCATCACAAGCTGTTTCAGCGGCCCCCCGAGCAGCAGTTCCAACGCTTCCATCGCTTCAGGGGCTTCAATGGAGCCTATGCCCGCCTGCGCCATTCTTCGCTGATAATCAGGTGAGGAAACAACACCAATGCTGCCCCAATAACTCCAATTGATCACAGCTACTGTACAAGGCCATACTTGTGAAAGCCGATGAGCAAAAGCATCCTTAAAGCTGCAGCCGGCAGCATAATTGCTCTGTCCTGAAGCTCTTGCAAATGATTGTACGGAAGAGAAAAACAAAGCAAAGTCCAACGGCTCTTTCTGGAAGACTTGAGCCATTTGCACACTTACATCCACTTTTGCAGAAAGAACATTTCTGAAACGTTCCTCGTCCATATTCATCAGGCTTTGGTCTTGCAAAACGATGGCAGAATGAATGATTCCGTTGATTTCCCGATGTATTTGTTTGATGGCTGCATAAGCGCGTTCCAAGTCCTCTCGGTTTGCGGCATCAGCTTCGATATAAAACGGAGCCGGCCCTAAACGCGCAAGTCTGTCCAGCTTGCTTTGAATGGATGCATCTTTTGTTCTTCTGCCAATCCAAACGACATGCGCTTGGTATGTTCGAATCACATATTCGCTCCAAGCTTCTCCAATTCCGCCCGCACCGCCTATGACCACATAAACGCCTCCGTGTTTATACTTGGTGTGCACAGGCTGATTGCTGTGTACAGGGATCAGACGCTGTTTGTGCCAGGTTTTGTTCCGATACGCCCAAGTATTTCCCTCTTGGTCGAAAGGCAGGGAAAAGATTTCAGCCACCGGCCAATCCTTATTTCGATCTACATCGATCAGTTTTGTCTGCCAATTTGTATATTCTTTTGCCATCGAGCCGATCAGACCGTGAAGACCGGCATCAATTGGATTGACAATGTCATGCTGACCAACACATTGCGTATTCGCTGTCACGACCGTCCAGCTTATCGTCTTCTCTCCATAGCCTAAAGAAAGCATCGCCTTAATGAGCCTGAACAGTTGCATAACGCTTTGGTTTTGGGCTTCAATCATGTCATCACCGATTTCGTACTCCGCAATATGGGAAGGAGAAATCCACACAATATGGTCAAATGCCCCTAATGCTTCAAGCTCGTTTGCCAACTGATGAATAGAATCATGCGGCATGATGTGCAGCTCTTTGGCAAGCGGGAACTGTCTTTGTACAGCGTTTCTGCTGTTTTCATCCCCACCTAGAATGACAACACGCTCATCAGCAGACGGAATGATCCTGCTATTCTCCGTTTGCACTTGATCCCATACCGGCGCCATTAGAAGCGCTCCATTAAGAGACGCCTTGCTGTCAGATGGTTTTATTTTTTCCGGGCGTTGTATGTCTTCTTCTATCACTCTTGAGGAAATGCCCTTGATTCTTACACATACCTGGCCTTGTTCATCACATAGATCAATATCCAGCCGTTGTATTCTGTCCTCGTTTGGACGCGAGGCGACAGAGACCCACATGTTTTCTGTACATGGGCTGTATACCTCAAGCTCCTGCAGTGCAAAAGGCAATGAAAGCTGTTCATCTCCGGAATTAAGCTTTAACCCGATCGACGCCTGTAAAGCAGAATCCGTCATACTCGGATGAAGTACAAATTCGTTCAGCGTTTGAGATACTCCAGACGGCAGCGAAAGCTCTGCCAACGCTTGATTGCGGCCAATGTAAAGCTGCTGTATTCCTTGAAAACCAAGCCCGTATTCTATGCCGATCGCTTTAAATAACTCATAGCACTGTTCATTTGACAGTATGCTTTGACTGCATTGCGATTGCAGCGCGCTGATATTATGAGAAGGAATGTTTCCTGCTTCTCTTATCTCAACACTGCCCTGACTGTGTACCTTTCGTGCGCTCTCACCGTCTTCTGTAAAGATTTCAAAAGCAATTTCACCATCGTGCTGAGGTTCAAGACTGATATGCACTTGGACAGGCTGACCGTCCGCCACAATCGGCTGCACCCAAACAACATTTTTTATATGAATGACAGATTGATGATCTTTGAGCCCTCGCACTGCCTGCGAAATGGCTGCATGCACCATCTCAAGATACGCGACCCCCGGCATGACCGGCTTTCCCTTCACCTTGTGGTCGTTGAAAAAGAACTCAGCGCCTGTAAAGATTGAGCTGAAACGCTGCTCTGTCAAATCAGAAGTGTTGGTTTGTACTAATGGGTGCAAAACTGCTGTATCGACAGTTTTTGTCGGTGCCTTTTGCGTGATTGCCTCCTCTTTCATATCCGATATCCAGTAGCGCTCTTTTGCAAATGGATAGGTCGGCAAGCTGATGCGGTTAGGCAGTTTGCCGCTGTACAGTTTGTTCCAATCTATTTTTAATCCTGCTACCCATAATTCAACCAGTTTTGTATAAACTTCGGGTTCCCAGTCATTTTTGAGTGTTTTCTGAATGTCTTCGTCTGACCTGAGTGTCTGTAATATCCCTTTATTCGCCCTGCCTCTATACATGTTGGTCGCATTGGTTTGTCCTTCTATAAAGAGGTACAGTTTCTCCAGCAAATCTTGAACCGAGACAGCGATAATCCCTAATCTCTCCTCCATTGCATCGCGCCCCTCTTGGAGTGTATAAGCAATATCAGTGAGATCACGATCTGAGATTGAATGTTTGCTGATAAAATCCGCCAATTGCTGTGCTTGGTCCTTCAGGCGATCTTCTTCCTTTGCCGACAAGACAAAGATGCCCGGGTTCTGTGATGTCACTGCTGGCGCTTGTTCAGATGGAGCAGTTTCTTTTGGAATATATTCCTCAATGACCACATGGGCATTGACACCGCCTATGCCAAATGAACTGACTCCGGCTCGGCGAGGCAGCTCCCGTCCGTTTTCATCCCGCAGCGATTTCCATTCTCTGGATTCCTGCACGATATAAAATGGGCTGTCTTCCAATCTGATATACGGATTGATCGTCTCACTGTGCAGACTTTTTACCAGCGTTTTGTGTTTTAGCTGCAACAGGATTTTGATGACACCGGCTACACCGGCTGCGAGCGATAAATGGCCGATGTTTGTCTTCGCTGAACCCAGTCCGCAATGGCTGGCATGAACAGAAGGATCTCCCGTTTTCTCGTACAGTTCTTTAAATGCAGCCTTCAGCCCGTTAATTTCTACCGGATCGCCAAGTTCCGTTCCGGTTCCATGCGCTTCAATATACGTCACAGTTCTCGGATCGATTCCCGCCTTCATATAAGCGGTTTTTACGACTTCTGCCTGAGCCTTCGGATTAGGAGTCGTCAGAGAATTCGCGCGGCCTCCGTGATTTACCGCACTTCCTTTGATCACACCGTAAATATGATCGCCGTCGCGTTCCGCCGCCTTTAGTTTTTTCAGGAAGAGGATGCCTGCACCTTCACTGACCGCAAATCCATCGGCTTTATCAGAAAACGTTTTGCATTTTCCTTCTTTGCTCAGAGCCCCTGCTTTATCGTAGGCAATGTGGCCTTGCGGTGTTACAACCGTGTTGACGCCTCCCGCGATCGCCATTTCACAGTTTCCAGCTTCAATTGCACAAACTGCATGATGAATGGCGACCAGTGAGCTTGAACATGCCGTGTCAATCGGTTCGCTCGGTCCATGAATGTTCAGAAAATAACTGACTCTATTCGGTCCGGCAGAAGGACTCATATTAGCAGCTGCAGAGCCTTCGATATCTACATTTGAGAGAAGAGAGCTGTATCCCGTGTTTCCAGTACCGATGAATAAGCCCGTTTTGGTTCCTGATAGGCTTTGGGCTGAATGTCCCGCTTCTTCTATCGCTTTCCAAGCATAGGTCATTAATAGACGCTGCTGAGGCTCCATCTGCTCAGCCTCCAGCGGAGAAATGCCGAAGAACAACGGATCAAAGTCGGCTACTCCATCAATAAAACCGCCCCATTTGACGTTCGTTTTATTTGCTTCTTTTAGCGGGTCTCCGTAGTACTCACGCCAATCCCAGCGGTCTTTTGGAACCTCTGTTATACAATCTGTCCCTTCTTTCAAATTCATCCAGTACTCCTCAACATCCTTTGCTTTTGGGAAAACTCCGCTCATCCCTACAATGGCAATAGGTTCGGGCTCAGGCGCATGCTCGGCTGCATTCTTCACTGGCAGCTCCTTTGGTTTGCCAAAACGGTTTTCGGTTGAAAACCTGATGTCTTTCATGGCTTTTTCCGCAGGCTGTACAGGCAGATCCTCCTTGACAGGTACTGCAAATTGCGCCGAGAATGTATTTTGATATTCTGCTGATAAATACGCGGCAAAGGCAGAAACAGTTGCATGCTCAAAGAAAATTGTAGGGGTCAGATCCAGCTTGTATTGTTCATTCAATATATTAGCGAATTCAGTCAAAGTGATTGAATCAAATCCATATTGATTAAACTCCATATCCGGATCAATCTCTTCAGTTTTGATTTTGAGCAATTGAGAGATTGCTTGCTTTAAAATGTCTTGTATTTGGTCCAATAAGCTGTCTTGATCCATTCTTGCTTTCTGGGTCACCGGTTCTTGCGCTGGTTTATTCGGAACATCTTCAGAAGGCTGCTTTTGAGACAGCTTTTCTCTCATCATGTCTCTGATACCTTCCATGACAATGACGTTATCTTTATCAAAAGCCAACCCTTTATAAAGTGCCTGAATGCCGGTTTCGGTTCGCATAGCCGTAACGCCAGTATTTTTCATTGTCATTTTTTCAGTTTCTTTATTTACACGCATGCCGCCCTCTTTCCACAGCGGCCAATTGATCGACAATGTTTGGCCGTGTCTGTACATGGCGGTCACAAGCGCATTACGATAAGCGGCATAGCTGTCCATAAATGCATTAGCCATCGCATAATCCGCCTGTCCCGCGCTGCCGGTGATACTAGATATGGAAGAGAAAAGGATAAAGAAATCTAACGCGAGATGCTCGGTTGCCTTATCCACATTTACGAGCCCTTTTACCTTAGGAGCGAGGACCTGCTTAAGTTCTTCATTTGTTTTATTCATGAGATAGTTGTCTTTAAGCAGTCCAGCACTGTGAATCACACCATGCAAGTCGCCATAATCAGCTGTGATCCTTGTGATTAACTCGGACGCAGCCTCCGTTTGAGTCACATCAACCCGTCTGTACTCTGTACGAGCACCTAAACGCTGCAGTTCGCTAAGCTGTAATTGCTGATCAGCGCTAAGCGCGGACCTGCCTGTAAGAATCAAAACAGGCTGTTTGACTTGGCTTGCAATTTCTTTCGCAAAAATAAATCCAAGTCCTCCTGCGCCGCCTGTGATGAGGTACACACCCTGATCCCTCCACGGCAATCTGATTTCACGGTCAGGCGTATGAATTTCATTTAATTCATTGATGTACCGTTTGCCTTTTTCATATTTAATGCGCTGATCTCCTGCGTTTCTTTTATTCTCTTGGACTATCTCTGCGATCCTATTCATAGTTTCGTTTGTATCGATTTCAATCGTCTGGCCGATCAGCTTTGTATTCTCCAGCCCGGCCGTTTTAAGGAGCGCCGAAAGTCCTGAGAAAGAGTAATGCTTTCTTTGCGCTGAGGTAAGCATTTGGATCAGAACATGGCCTTGCGGCTTGCTTTTGAGGATACTCTGTATCGTCTCAAGCGCTTGTTCGGCATAATCTTGGAATCGCTCTGCCAGACCCTCCCGATAAGACTCTAATACTATACATTCCGCTCCTTTGAGCTTTGATTCAATACTGTCTTTTGAGAGTCCGTTCATTTCACAAAGCATGATAATATGCCGTTCATATTCTGGTTCCAGACCGTCTTTGTCGATCTCCTTAGACATCCATTTTTCCTCAAACATCAAAGTTTCCATTGTTTGGTCAGACTCTGCTGATCTAGGGTCGCTTTCTGCCGCTCTGAATGACAAACCTTTTAACCGTACGCAAACATTGCCGTTCTCATCTAAGATATCGATATCCCGTTTTTGTACCTTATCAGTCGCTTTGCTGCCTTCACTGAATCTGGCGTATACCCACATGTTCGAGGAGCATGTCCCGAAGACTTCAAGCTCTTGAACCGCAAAAGGCAGCGTCAGCCGGTTATCTCCTGCGCCTGTCAAAATGCTGGATGCCTGTAAAGCGGAGTCCATCAGACCCGGATGCATGCTGAATTGGCCAATTGTATCTAAGACAGAAGGATGCAATGACAATCTTGCCAATACAAAATGTTCAGCTGTATAAATCTTTTCTACACCGCGATAAGCTGGACCGTAGTCAAAACCAATCATTTTATAGGTGTCGTATACTTCGTTTACAGAGAAATGAGTTTGCTGACACTTCTTGCGCAGGGATGCTACATCAATGACCGGCGTATCCGCAGCAGGATGTAATTCAGCCCCGCCTTGACTGTATACTATTGGTTTGTCACCGGCTATTTCCGGGTTGCCGTAGATTTCATACGTAATGTCACCATGCTCCTCCGGAAAAAGCCTGATGTGTACTTGCATCGGCTGCTCCCCGACTACAATCGGCCGCACCCACACTGTGTTTTTGAGCGTAATGCGATACTGACCGTTTTGTACCTCGGCTGCCTGCTCAATGGCAGCCCGCGCCATTTCAAGATGGGCCACTCCCGGCAAGATCCGTTGGCCTTTGACAACATGATCTGCAAGGAAAAACTCTTCTCCCGTATAGATTGAGCTAAACCGCTGTTCCGAGAGATTCGAAGTGTTTTGATGCATTAATGGATGTAACACAGATGCGCTGATGTGAGATGCTTTTTTGTCGGCTTCAAGGCTTCCCCTATTTGCGACATAATCAGAAATCCAGTAACGGTCTTTCGCAAACGGATATGTCGGCAAGCTAATGCGATGCGGCTCATTCTCGCCATACAGCTTCGCCCAGTCCACATCAAGCCCTTTCACCCATAATTCCAGCAATTTTGCATACTTTCCGCGCTCCATCCATTTTTCAACCGCTTCTTGAATTTCTTCATCTTCCGTCAGCATTTGCAGCGTTCCTTTATCAATCCGCCCTCTATATACATCCTCCACATTATTTTTGCCGGCTGCATAGTCTTTTAGCTTGTCTTGCAAATCCTCAATTGACCCGGAAATGATCCCCAGCCGTTCTTCCATCGCGTCTCGCCCGGCTTGCAGCGTATAAGCAATATTTGCGAGATCTTCGTCTTTGTAAATATGCTGGTCTAACGCTTCAGCCAGCTGCTGTGCGTATTCTTTCAGTCTTGCTTCATTTTTAGCTGATAGGACGAAAATACCTGGATGTTCAGAAGTGATCGACGGTATGTTGCCAGCGTCCGCCTTCGGAATATATTCCTCGATGAGCACGTGGGCATTTACCCCGCCGATACCAAATGAACTGACGCCTGCACGGCGAGGCAGCTTCTGCCCCTGCTCATTCTGTAGCGCTTTCCATTCTTCTGTTTCCCGAACGATATAAAATGGGCTGTTTTCAAGCTGAATATACGGATTGACAGTCTCGCAATGGAGACTTTTCACTAAGGTTTTGTGTTTAAGCTGCATTAAAATTTTAATAATTCCTGCTGCACCGGCTGCAAGCGATAAATGACCGATGTTTGTCTTCGCTGAACCAAGGCCGCAATAATGATTAGCAGAAGTGTCTCCTTCTTTTACACCCAGCCCTTTAAAAGCCGCTTTCAATCCGTTAATTTCAACCGGATCTCCAAGCTCCGTACCTGTTCCGTGAGCCTCAATGTACGTCACCGTTTTGGGATCGATTCCCGCCTTTTGGAATGCCGTTTGAATGACTTCCGCCTGGGCCTTCGGATTAGGCGTCGTTAAAGACGCCGCACGCCCCCCGTGGTTCACTGCGCTTCCTTTTATCACCCCATAAATATGGTCTCCCGCTTCCTCGGCCGCTTTTAACTTCTTCAGAAACAGTATGCCGGCTCCTTCCCCATGAGCAAAACCATCAGCTCGATTTGAGAACGTCTTGCATTTGCCTTCTTTGCTCAGGGCACCCGCTTTATCAAAGCTGATATACACCTCAGGCAGAATAATCGTATTAACGCCGCCGGCTAATGCCATGTCACAAGTGCCTTCCTCGATTGAGGAAATGGCGTGATGGATCGCTACCAATGAACTGGAGCACGCCGTATCAATAGGTTCACTCGGCCCATGCAGATTAAGGAAATAACTGACACGATTCGGACCGACTGACGGGCTCGTGTTAGCTGCCGCTGACCCTTCTATTGCCGAGTTCGCTTTAGATAAAAGAGAACTGTATCCTGTATTTCCCGTTCCGATGAATACGCCTGTTTTTGTGCCTGACAGACTTTTTGCCGAATACCCCGCATCTTCAATCGCTTTCCATGCGTAAGTCAATAATAAGCGTTGCTGTGGCTCCATTTGTTCAGCTTCACGCGGGGAAATGCCAAAGAATAATGGGTCGAATTCCGCAATGCCGTCAATAAAACCTCCCCATCTTACATTCGTTTTATTGGCTTCCTTCGCAGGGTCCCCTTCATATTCGCGCCAATCCCAGCGGTCTTTCGGAATTTCCGTCATGCAGTCCTTGCCTTCTTTTAAGTTCTTCCAGTAGGCATCCACATCTTTTGCCATAGGAAAAATGCCGCTTATTCCGACGATTGCGATTGGCTCGGGACCGGATTCACTCTGTATGGTTGCCGGCAGCATAACCGGCTGCTTTCGGCGTCTTTTTGAGGTGACATGTATGGTTTTATCCTGTTCAAATGCAGGCTGAGCCTGAACCTTTGACCTGGTCCGTACAGCAAATATTTTCGCAAATACCGCTTGATATTCTTCTGACAAATGCTTGCCGAACTCATGGATCGTCGGATGGTCAAAAAAGACGGTTGGCGTCAGCGCCAGTTTATATGCCCGATTGATATGGTTGGTGAATTCAGTCATAGAAATGGAGTCAAACCCATACACCGTCATTTCGGCATGGTCATCAATCGTTTCAAATGGAACCTTTAATAGCTTGGCGACCTCCCGCTTTAACATCGCCTTTACTTTATCCAGCAAACTCCCTGTGTCAATGCTCTTTGCCGGTTCAGTCATGCTTTCTGTTTCCCTCTTTTCAATAGGTGCTGAGGCTGTTTTTGACAGCATGTTTTGTTTTATCTTCTGAACGTTGCCTTCCATCACCATGACTTGGCTTGCCTCACTATTGAACGCTTGATAAAAAGCTTGTATGCCTTGTTTTGCTTCCAGAGGAACAATTCCGGCCAGCTGCACAAGTCTTTTCTCCGTTTCACGATCGACCTTCATGCCGCCCTCTTTCCATAATGGCCAGTTTACAGAAAGCGTTTTGCCATGCCGCTGACCGTGTTCGGCTAGCGTACTGCGGTATCCGGCATACATATCCATAAATACATTGGCTGCCGCATAGTCAGCCTGACCAATGCTGCCTAAACTTCCCGAAAGAGATGAAAAGAGAATGAAAACATCCAATGCCAAATCTTTGCTGGCTTCATCCAGGTGAACGAGTCCTTTTACTTTAGGCGCCAGCACATCATGCAAATCTTCTGCTGATTTCTTGGCCAAATAGCTATCTTTAATAATTCCCGCGCTATGAAGAATGCCATCAAGACGGCCATGTTCTTTCTGGATATTGTTCATTAACTGGTACACTGCGATTTTATCGGCAACATCCATTTGCTGATAGGTGATCTCGGCCCCTATGGCGCGAAGCTCTTCAATCTTCCCTCTTTTATTATCATTCAGAGGTGAACGGCCCGTCAGAACGACTGTCGCATTTTTTGTTTGTTCAGCAATTTCTTTTGCGAACATAAGGCCTAAGCCACCGGCACCGCCTGTGATGAGATAAACGCCGCCGTCTTTCCACGGCATGCTGATGTTACGGCTTGCCGCTTTCATTTCACTCCAATCTGCAATAAATCGTGTGCCGTTTTGATATCTGATATGGGTGCCGCTGCTTATTTGATTTTCTTTCAGTTTGCGGGCGATACTTTCCCCGCTTTCTTCACTGCTGATTTCAATCATTTGTCCGGTCAGCTTAGCCGTTTCTAACTCGGCCGTTTTCAGCAGCCCTGTCAATCCAGAAAACAATTGCTGCTCGCCTTCTGTGGAGGTCACGATCTGAATCAGAATATCTCCTTTCGGTTTCTCGCGAATCAGCGCTTGCACTTTTCTAAACACCTGTTCCGTATACGAATGAAAACGCCCATCCACTGAAGCAGGCCTTGCTTCCAGGATGAAGACATGGACATGCTCCATTTCTGCTTCGATCTTTTTTCTCATGTCCTGATCACATTCACAGAGGAACACGAGATGCTCTGCATATTCTTTATCCGCTTTTCCGCCAGCCTTTTGTTCTTTCCAAACGGGCTGAAGCAATAAGGTTTCTGAATGTGATGATTCTGTTTGTATGTCAGCCTCCATCACTCTCGTCGAAAACCCCTTCATCCGTATACAAACGCTGCCATGCTCATCGCATAGGTCAATATCAACTTTCTGTATCAGATCGCCCGGTTTATTTTTTGAATTGAATTGAACATAAACCCACATATCAGAAACGCATTCATGAAAGACTTCAAGCTCCTCTAAAGCAAATGGCAGTGCGGCTTTAAAGTCTTCACTGTCAGAAAGCTCCGCCCTGGTGACGTTTTGCAAATATTCAGCCGCCTGTAACGCCCCATCCAATAAACTTGGATGAAGAGCATAATCGGCTGCTGTATGAGAGACAGATCCCGGCAGCGATAATTTGGCAAGCAGCTGGCCGTCTCCTTTATAAACGGTCTCCACACTCTTGTATCCTGGACCGTAATCGGCTCCGATCATGCCTTCATAAAATAAGGAGGTGTCCATCAAGCCTTGATTACATTGATTCTTTATCGCCTCTAGATCCAATACCTCCGCATGCTTTGGCTGAAATAATTCCGCTATGCCCTGGTTATATACAATTGGGTCTGCGTCAGCGGATTCCGGTTCACCATACATCCGATAAAGAATATCTCCGCCGTCTTCATCATAGAGCCCGATGTTTACTGTAACCGGCTCATCTCCCGCTACAACCGGACGCATCCAAACCACATGTTTCAGGCGGATTCCGGATTCCTCATCATCTAAACCGCCAATTCCTTGTTCTATAGCGGCTCTTGCCATTTCAAGCGTGACAGCTGCCGGCAAAATCGCCATCCCTTTAATGATATGCTCAGCAATAAAATACTCCTGTCCTGTGAAGCTGGAGCTGAACCGCTGCTCCGATAAAACAGATGTATTCTGGTGCACCAAAGGATGCAAGCGTGATGGTACGGCTGTTTTACGATTGCCCGTGCTGATGTCAGGCCAATACCGTTCTTCAGCAAAAGGATATGTCGGCAGACTCATGCGGCGCGGCTTCGTATTCGGGTAAAGATGGCGCCATTCAACCTGAAAACCTTTGGCCCACACTTCGGCAAGCTTTTTCAGTTTGCCTTTGGACATCCATGAAGCAACCAGTTCTTCTGTTTCCTCATCCCCAAGCAAGAGATCAGCGGATTTCACTCGCGTTTTTTCTCCTTGAATACAGCCTTCTGTCAACGGTTGTCCATTCACAAAACGCTCCAGCTGCAGCTTCCATTCTTCCAAATCGCTCGCCATAAAAATAACTCTTGTGTCCATCGCCTCCCTGCCGATCTGGAAGGTGTATGCTAAATCCCTTAAAGAGTGTTGTGTCAGATCATTTTGACTGACAAATGTCAGCAGTTCTTTTACATATGCTTGCAGCCGCTCCCTGTTCTTTGCCGATACCGGAATGAGGTACGGAGGATTTCCTTCGTTATCCGCTCTTGTATCTTGGGCATTTTCATATTGTTCGAATATGGCATGAGCGTTCGTTCCGCCAAGCCCAAACGAGCTCAGCGCTGCCCGATGTACACCTTGATTTTTCTGTAATAATTTTCGTTCGCGGACAACATAAAATGGAGAGCTGTCAAAGTGAATATTAGGATTCGGCTCCTGGCAGTTGATAGTTGGCGCAAGTTCGTTATGAGATAAGCTCATGGCAACCTTAATGCAGCCGGCTAACCCTGCGGCAGTATCCAAATGTCCGATATTGGTTTTCACCGAACCGATTCCGCAAAATTGTATTTTGTCCGTGTATTGCTTGTACACTTTGTTTAAGGCAGAAATTTCAATAGGGTCGCCTAATTTAGTCCCTGTACCGTGTGCTTCAATGTAGCTGATCGTTTCAGGATGGATATCGGTTTCGTCCAATACGCTCTGTATGACTTCTGTTTGGCCTTTTACGCTAGGTGCATAAAAGCCGGCCTTATCAGCTCCGTCATTATTGATTCCTATTCCGCGCATGATGGCGTAAATATGGTCTCCGTCTCTTACCGCATCCACAGCTTTTTTCAATAGGACGACAGCTACACCTTCTCCTCCAGCCATTCCGTCAGCTGCGGCGTCAAATGCCTTAACATGCCCGTCACTTGAAAAATTCAATCCGTTTTGATGCACATAGCCTATTCCTGACTGCGCGTGCAAGGTTGCGCCTCCAACAAGCGCGTATTCAGATTCACCAGCTGTTAGGCTTTTGTACGCTTGATACAAACCTACTAGTGAAGAAGAACAATTGGAATGAACAAAGTAGCTTGGCCCCTTTAATCCGAGCTTGTGCGAGATCATCGTCGGGATCGTTCCGCTTTGGGCTAATACCCATGAGACATAGCCATCCGGAGATTCATGTCCTTCTGTTCTCTCCTTCGGCAATAACGTTCTGTAGGAATTGTTGCTTGCAGACATATACACACTTGTTTCCGGAATCTCTTTTGCCACATAGCCCGCATCCTCAATTGCTTTCCATGAATGCAGCAATAAGAGACGGAGCTGAGGGTCCATAAACTCAGCATCTTTAGGAGAGATCTGAAAGAAACCTGGGTCAAACAAATCTTTTCCCTCAATCACAGATTGCACAGGAACGTAATCAGGATGTTGAATTAATTCTTCAGGCACTCCATTTTCTCGCAGTTCTTCTTTTGAAAAAAATTGAATACTTTCCTTGCCTTCTTTGATTTGATTCCAGAACTCATGATGATTTTTTGCCCCCGGAAACTGGCAGGAGATCCCCACAATGGCAATACTGTCTTCAAAATACGGCGGCAGCGCTTTCTGTTCCGTTTGTTTCACCCTCTTCACATTCTGCTTGCTTTCATTTTGAGGAATGGCCGCCGCATCTGTGTTTTTCATTTCAATAATGTATTGGCTGATGGCCCTGATATTGGCGTACTCGAACAGCTCCGTTACACTGAATTCACAGTCAAATTCTTTTTGGATTCGTTCCGCCACGGCCACGGCAAGAAGTGAATCGCCTCCCACATCGAAAAATCCGTCCTCTGGCCCAAAACCGCTGACTTTCAGCATATCCTCCCAAATGAGCTGCACTTTGCCCTCTACTTCTGATAACTGTAAGTGTTGTGTTTTTCTATTATTTAAAATGACCTTCCGATGTTCCAATTCCTTGCGGTTCACTTTCCCGCTTGGTGTTAACGGCATCTCATTCAGGCGGATAAAGTGCGCAGGTATCATATATTCCGGCAGGCTGGATTTCAGGCAGCGGCGCAAATCGTTTGGATCGATAGGCGGATGTCCATTTTGCTCCGTATAATATGCAGCCAGCTTTTTATGTCCTTCCAGCTGTTTGACCACTACTGCCTGATCTAAAATGCCCGGATATTCACTCAGTTTCGTTTCTATTGCACCTAATTCAATTCGGAAACCTCGGATTTTAACCTGGCTGTCAATGCGGCCTAAATATTCAATATTCCCGTCAGGCAGCCATCTTGCTGAATCACCGGATTTATAAAGCTTGGTCCCAGATTCAAACGGATTGTCAATAAATGTTTCCGCTGTCAGACCGGGCTGGTTATAATAGCCCCTTGCCAATCCGTCGCCTGCGATACAAAGCTCACCAGGTTTTCCGATCGGAACAGGCTTCAAATGCTGGTCCACGATATAAATCTTCGTATTGGATACAGGCTTGCCGATTGGCGTATGATGACTGGCGATATCTCCTGTTCCGCATCCGAAATAAGTCGCGTAAATGGAGGCTTCTGTTGGTCCATAAATATTTTCAACACGGCCGTTTTTAAAGATGGATACTGCCTTTTTCACCAATTCCTTAGGAAAGGCTTCTCCTGCAACCATCATGTATTTGATTGGTCCTTCTTCAGTAAATTTCCTGTTGTCTTTCGCCGTTTCTAAAAATACATGCAGCATGGCAGGAACAAAATTAACATGGGTCACTTGATATTTTTCAATCACATCCATGCACATCTGCGGTGATTTCTCTTCATCCGGCGGAAGAATAATAAGGCGGCCGTTTCCGATAAACCAGCCGAATAATTCCGATATGGATACGTCGAAAACATAGTTCGTCTTTAATAAATAAGCGTCCTCAGCAGTGACAGGATACTGAGATTCAAGAAAATTCAGCGTATTCATAATGCTCTGATGCTCTACCATGACTCCTTTAGGCTGTCCGGTACTGCCCGAGGTGTAAATGATATAAGCGAGATGATGGGGTTTGACTTCTCGTTTCAATCCACTTTTTTGTTGAGCTGTGTCCGTTTGACTGCAAGCCAAATCGATATTGATGACTTTTACATGGTCATCAGTT
Source organism: Bacillus sp. FSL R5-0434 (assembly GCF_038004745.1). Lineage (NCBI taxonomy): Bacteria > Bacillati > Bacillota > Bacilli > Caryophanales > Bacillaceae > Bacillus > Bacillus sp. FSL R5-0434. The sequence continues at coordinate 1,830,086 of NZ_JBBORV010000001.1, read as the reverse complement.
AATTTGTTTACTTTGTCATGAACTTTAGATTGTGTAAGGACAATGGACGCTTCACTGTCTTTGAGCATGTACGCTAATCGTTCTTGAGGGAAGTTCGGATCTAGAGGCACATACGCTCCGCCGGCTTTCAGAATCCCTAAAATTCCGATCAGCATATCAAACGAACGCTCTGCACAAATCCCTACCGGTCGTTCCGGTCCAGCCCCCTGTGCCTGAAGGTAAATGGCCAGCGATGTGCTTTTTTGATCTAATTCCTTATATGTAAGAGTCTCCTCTTCGAATACGACCGCTATCGCATCGGGGGTTTTTTTCGCTTTTTCCTCAAAAATCTCATGTATGCACTTGTCTTTGGAGTCATTTGTCTTTGTCTCATTCCATTGCTCGAACAAGCTGATTTGTTCTTGATCTAACTGTAAAGAGTATGTTTCAAGTGATAAAGACGGATCGTTAATGATGTTTTCAGTGAGTTTGATGTAGTTCTCCATCATTCTTTCAATGGTAGATAATTCATATATATCAGGGTTATAAAGAAGATGAAGCACTGTTTCGTTTTCTTGTTCATACACTTCCAGCGCCAGCTCGAATTCCCCTTCTTGCCGAATGTCTTCGATATATTTGATGCCAAGAGCTTGATATGGTTCCAGCATTTTTTGTAAGCCTGCTGTCTGAAAGAAATTCTGGTAGAGAAAGGCTGTTTGAAAAATCGGAGAATCCGCTGCTGAGCGGTCTACATTCAGTTCTCTTACCAGTGCCGGAAACGGGTATGCCGCATGGTCAAGTCCGTCTGCCACTGTCAGCTGCAGGTCTCGAAGGAACTCTTGAAATGTTTGGGTTCCTATCTCTTTACTCCGAACAGCCATCATATTAATAAAGTACCCGATGATCGATTCAAAACCGTCTTCAGGCCGCCCCATTGTCGGGACTCCCACAATGATGTCCTTTTGTTTTGTATAGTGATGCAGCAGCACTTTATAAATAGAAAGGTACACAACAGATTCGTTCACATAATGAGAACGTACTAACGACTTTATTTGCTTGCTCAGGTTATGAGGGAGCAAGCTTTTGTAAGCTTGCCCCTTATATTTTTGTGCTGAAGGACGGGGACGGTCGGCCGGCAGCTCAAGAATAGGCAGCGTTCCGGACAGCTGCTCTTTCCAATAAGCGAGATGCTCAGCCCCTTCTCTAGCGCCCAGCATACGGTTTTCCCAGTCAACAAAGTCAGGATAATCGGCCGGTAAAGTCTGCAGCATCAACTCTTCGCCTTGCAGCAATTGTTGATACGCCTCTAAAAGCGTCGATATAAATGTCAGCATTGACACACCGTCAAATATAATATGATGAACCGTGATAAGCACAATGCATGCCTCGTTTGACTGATGAAACAGACATGTGCGCATTAACGGACCAGTTTCCAGATGAAAAGGTTCTTTAGCTTTTTCTTTTAGGTAGGGCAATACCTCAGCTGAATGCATAGCTGAGATATCCGCTTCCTCAAAATGAAGAGCCTGCGACGGCTGAACCGTTTGAAATGGAATGCCATTTTCCTCTTGAATCACACTCGTTAAAACAGGATATTGTTTCTGTACAAACAGAAGGGCTTGCTTGAACGTCTCGACATGTAATTTTTTGCTGATGCGAAAGCATAAAGGAATATTATAAGCACCCATATCAGGAGACATTTTTTGAAGCATCCATAACCCTTTTTGACCTTCTGAAAGCGGGCTATTCAACTGACGCTTCATACTTTGAAGATGCTCTTCTACCTCAGTAATCGTTAATTCTCCTGATCTGTAGGCATCGAGAATTTCTTTATGGTTCATACGATTAACTCCCTTCTATGATGTTTTGCACACTCTTAAAATCCAAATTCCCTTGCGCCACCTCTTGCATCAAACCGATGATTTGCTCGTCAGTGTACAGGCTGTTGGTTTGATTTTGCGGCAGAGCCTCCGCGCTTCGGTTTTTTCCTTCAGCTTTTAAGGCCACATAAGCAGAAAGCGCTTGGATTGTCTGGAATTCAAGAAGCTCCCGGCCGGTCAGCTTGATCTGAATGGTCTTTTCTAAATGACGCATCAGCTTTCGGCCAAGAATTGAATCCATCCCGTATTCTTGAACGTTTCTTTTAAAACTGATTTGATGCCGTGACAGGCTCAGCTCTCGTTCCAGAAATTGTACGATGATGTCTTGAATGTGTTTCTCTTCATTGGACTCGTCAGTCTCACTTTGGGCGACTTGTGACGATGGCCTAATATTCTTATCTGATGAGATCCAATAGCGTTCCTTTGCAAATGGATAGCCAGGTAACGGAACGATACGGACATTATTGTCTTCATGGAGCAGTTCCCAAGAAATATGATTACCTTTCGTCCACCAATCTGCTATCTTTTTAAAATCTTTTTCTATGACGACCGTTTTCAGAGATGTCTCATCTCGTTCTTCTGAAATGTCTTCCGCATTCCCTGTATAAAAGGATGTAAATTGGCCGAATGATTCACCATTCTTCACTGCTTCTGCAAATTCCTTCAATTTTCGCACCAGTTGTTCCTGATTATTCACTACGATCGCCAGTCTTGCTTCCATTGCTTTTCTTCCAACCTGGAGTGTATACGCAACATCAGGTAATGAAAGGCTGTCATTATGCTCTGCATACTCAAGCATTTGCAGAACAGCATCGTGAAGCCGATCCTCATTTTGAGCAGAAAGCACGATAACTTGCGGACATTCGGTTGGCTCTTGATGCGCGGATGCCTGCTCATCCGGAATGTATTCTTCAATTACTGCATGCGCATTCGTCCCGCTGATGCCCGTTGTGCTGATTGTCCCCATCCTCGGATTATGATTTTTTCTGATCCATGGCTGGTTCTCTTTGTGAAGCACAAAAGGGCTTTCTGCAAACTGAATATAGGGATTGCTCGATTGACATTCATGGGTAGCCGGAATGGTTTGATTTTTCATAGCCATCAGCATACTGATCAAAGCAACCACACCGGAAGCTGCAAATGTGTGTCCGATTAATGATTTAATCGAGCCGATGGTGCAAAATTGCTTCTGTTTCGTATATTTGCTGAACGCACCCGTTAATGCCTGTACTTCAAGCGGATCTCCCAGATTTGATCCAGTGCTGTGCGCCATCACATATTGAATATCCAGCGGATTGATCTGATATTTTTCATAAATGCTTTCTATTAATTCCGCCTGACTAAAAGGATTGGGAGCTGTCATTCCATTGGTTTTGCCGTCATAATTCACGCCGCTTGCTTTTATACATCCATAAATGTGATCTTGATCTTCAATTGCCTTTGATAATGGTTTCAGCAGAACAGCTGCTACCGCTTCACCAGGCACAAGCCCATTGGCATCCTGGTCAAACACTTTGCATTGGCCATTTGGAGAAAGCATTTCCGCCTTTGTCAGCGCCTCATAAGACATTTGAGAAATATTCAGACTGACGCCGCCGGCTAAAGCCATTTCACAGTCTCCCTGACGCAAGGCTGCGCAAGCCTGATGAATGGCTACAAGTCCTGAGGAACATGCTGCCGTCAACGCCATATTAGGTCCTTTTAAATCTAATGCATATGCAATTCGCGCAGCCAATGTGGCGTTTTGAGTGCCGGTAATGTAATCCGTATCACCGGTTAAGTGGGCATATTCTCCTTCTTCCACACCCACATAAACGCCGCAGGACTTTCCTTTAATCCGGTTTCCCATATATCCTGCGTCCTCAAATGTATGCCATGCTTCTTCCAGAAACAATCGCTGGCGCGGGTCCATACTTTCAGCTTCTTTAGGCGATATGTGGAAAAACAGCGGATCAAATCGGTCTATGTCTTTCAAAAATGCGCCCCATCTCGGCACTTCTGCTTTCTCTGGATGTCCTTTGACTTCACGCCAATCCCAGCGGTCTTTGGGAATTTCTGAAATGCATTTTTTTCCGTTTTTCAGATTGTTCCACAATTCATGAACCGAATCAGCTTGAGGAAACCTGCCGCTCATTCCGATAATGGCGATAGGCTCTGTGTAAAGCTGCCGGCCGCTTCTATGGCTGTTTTGTGTTTCGAGTGCTGCAGAAACCGGCACTTCAGCTTCTGCCTGATTCTGAGTATCAGATGCATCATCCCGGTAAAATTCTTCGATCAGGCCTTTATGATCCGTTAAAAAGAAGCGGATCAATTCTTTTAAAGTCGAATAGCCAAAAAATAATGCAGGCGTTATCTCGACTTTGTAATAGTCAGTTAACACGTTCGAGAATTTAGCCAAGTAGATGGAATCAAATCCAAAGTCGGCCCAGTTCTTATTCAAGTCTAGCTTGTCTTTTGAGATCTTAAGCAAGGTGTGAATATGCGTTTTCAAGTCCATTTCCAAACGTTTTTCAACGCTAAGGTGCTTCATCCCGCCCGATGTTTCTTGTGCAGGCGGGGCTATCATGTCCGGTTCTGGAACGGCACGTTCAGTCATTCCTAAAAAGCGGCGGACCCGGCTTGGCTGACCGGCTATGATAAGATGCTGCGCATCCTGCTGAGACAAAATGTGTTCAAACATACGTATGCCTTCTTCCGCTTCTAAGAAGCGCTGACCGCTTGACTTCAGGTACATCTCGGTAGTTTTGGCATTCCCGATTGTCATCCCGCCGTCCTTCCAAACAGGCCAGTTGATAACAAATGTATTACCGTGATGAAGCTCGTTTCTGTAATGTGCATAAGCCATTTGGAACCGATTCCCTACCGCATAATCACAAAAACCAAAGTCTCCTAAAATAGCAGAAGACGAAGAGAAGTAACAGATAAAATCCAGGGTTTCTTTTTTAAACCACTCGTCAAGCGCGATCGTTCCATTGATTTTCGGTTCAATAATGCGCTTGAAGCTATCCATCTCTTTTTCAAAAATAGAGGACCCGCTTTCGATACCGGCGGCATGAATGACACCATTGATGGTGCCGTACCGGTCTTTTCCGCGTTTCACGCAGTCTCCCATTGCGATCGGATCACACACATCCGCCTCTGCATACATGGCTTCGCCGCCTAACTCCCTCAATGCTTTTAGCTGCTTTTGTTTTTCTTTGTTGATAGGCGTTCGTCCTGTCAGAATGATGTTCGCGGCATAGTTTTTAGCCAAATGCTTGGCGAATAAATAACCGAGCCCTCCTAACCCGCCTGTAATCAGGTAAGTTCCCCCGGACTTCAATTTGCTGTTGCCTGGCTGTAACGTTGTCTGTTCAATCTGACATACATAACGTTTCTCATTCTGATACAAGACGGTTTGTTCGGTTGAAGCCTGTAATTCCGTCCAGATCTTGCTTGTCCAATCGTCCATTGATTCTTTTGGAATTTGATCAGCATCCTGAAAGATTCCTGTCACTTTCGTATTCGGAAGGACTAGCCCGAGTGAACGTTCAAATCCTATCCATGATTCCAGATAACTTCGGTCAAGACCATTTTCAAAACATCCAGCCAATAACACACGGGCAGGTTGAATCTTCGCGGCCGCCATAGCTTGCAATAAATAGACTGCACAGGAATAATCCTGACTACAGCTTGAATCCTCCGTCGCCCATAAATAGAGGATTGCATCCGGTTCTCCATGTTCTTCCTGAATCCTACGGAAGGCTTTCTCCAAAGTGCCGGGATCCTTCCGTACAATTTGATAAGAGTATTGAGACTGTTTGCCGTACGTTTCGCCTTGAGAAACAAATATGACCTGGGTCTCTGGATCAAAGCTTTTCACAGCTGAAGCAAATGCTTGTTGCTTGTCTCTGTCAGTCAGAAAACAGACGAGAGTTGTGAAGCTTTTCGATGTGAGAGACACCTGCTGTTCTTTCCATACTTCTTTAAAGGTCATCACCTCGAAGTCTTCTTGCTCTTGGTGTTCTATATTGTTTTCAAAGGACGTTGTTCTCTTTTCAACACTTGATGCCCAGTAATGTTCCTTCGCAAATGGATATGTCGGCAGGCTGATTCGGATCGGCTTATGAGCTCCGTACAGCTTTGTCCAGTCAAAAGACAAGCCCTTCACCCAAAGATCCAGTAATTTCGTAAATTTCCCTTTGCTCATCCAGGCGTCTATCATCTTCTCCGTATCTTCATCAGCTGATAAGAGCGCTAATGCTTGTTTATTACCGTCGATACGATCCAGATACAGATCCTCTGCTTTCATTTCTATAAAATCTAGCAGCTTGCTCTCTAGATCTTCTATTGATTCGGCAATAAAGCCAAGCCTTTCCTCCATTGCTTCACGGCCTGTTTGCAGCGTAAAGGCAATCCGGACCAGATCTGATTCACTGTACCTTTTCTCGCGAACGGCAGTGAGCAGCTGCTCCGCTCTTTCTTGAAGCCGTTCAATGTTTTTCGCTGACAGCACGATCAGAGCAGGAGGATGAGCTTGGGGTGTTTGTGCCCCGGTTTTCGGAATATATTCTTCTAAGATCAGATGGGCATTTGACCCTCCGGCGCCAAAACTGCTTAATCCGGCGCGTCTTGGCACTTCCCGACCATCAATGATCGGCCGCTTCCATTCACCAAGCTTTTGCTGAACGATAAACGGAGTTTGACTGAATTCAATATTTGGATTCAAACGCTCAGCATGCAATGATGGTGCGATTTGACCGTATCTAAACTGAAACAGTATTTTTGTCAAACCAGCGATGCCGGCTGCACTTTCACAATGACCAATATTGGATTTGCTGGAGCCGATCGCGCAGAACTGTCTTTCTTGTGTATCTTCCTCAAACGCTTTTGTTAATCCAGCAATCTCAATCGGATCTCCTAATGCAGTGCCTGTTCCGTGTGCCTCCAGATAACTGATCGTTCTGGCTGGGATATTGGCATGCTGAATGGCTTCTTTAATCAGCTTGGCTTGGGCATTCGGATTTGGAACCGTATATCCGTTGGTTTTGCCTCCGCTGTTAATGGAGCTGGCCTTTATCACCCCATATATATGGTCACCGTCTTCTATTGCTTTTTGCAAAGGCTTTAAAATGACGGCACCCACTCCTTCTCCGTCAACAAACCCATCTGCGTCATCACCGAATGATTTACATTTGTCAGTTTCAGAGAGCATGTTCATGACAGATAAGTTCTGATAGTGAACAGGGTCGACAACTAAATTGACGCCGCCGGCAATGGCGCACTCACTTGATCCGCTGTAAATGCTTTCTAACGCCAAATGGATCGCTGTCAGAGAAGACGAACATGCTGTGTCAACAGCAAGGCTCGGGCCTTGGAAATTCAGCAAATAGGATACCCTGTTGGCAATGGACCAATAGCCGTAGCCAGTAGGATAATTTTTGTTCATTACTCCGGCAAAGACGCCGACTTTTCTGCTTGAGCAGAGCGAGTCTGGTGTGTATCCCGCATCTTCAATACTCGCATAAGCGGTTTGCAGGAATAATCGCTCCTGAGGATCCATTCTTTCTGCTTCTAGCGGAGAAATTTGAAAGAATAAAGGATCAAAAGTATCCATACCTTTGATAAATCCGCCCCATTTTGTATAAATTGAGCCTTCTTTTCCTTTTTCTTTATCGTAATATGCTTTCCAATCCCAGCGGCCTTCCGGGATTTCCTCTATACAATTTCTTCCTTCTTTTAGATTGTTCCAAAATTCTTCTGCTGTCTCCGCCTGAGGATAACGCCCGGATATGCCGATAATGGCAACATCACGGCTGACCGATGCTTGTGCCAGTGATGGTGCTTCTTTCTCGCGGCTGCGGCCAAGCTTACGATAGCGCCGGGTTGTGTCAGGCGCCTGCCCAGCCTCCTGTGAAGATTTGTTATTGATTGCTACCGGCTTGTCATTTTGCACTTGACGGTCAAGGCCTGTCAGTCTCAAAAGTGCTGCTTTTTTCGTTTTGATTAAGTGTTCCACTAACGCGTCTATTGTCTGATACTCAAAAAATAAAGTGCTGCTCACATGGTCTAGTTCCTTACGTAATGTATTCGTGAGCTGAACAACGACAATAGAATCGATGCCGTACTTTTCAAGCTGTTCAGATGAATCAATTTTACTTGCAGGGATTTTCAATGTTTGTCCGATTAGTTTTTTCATATACTCGGTGCTTTTTTCTATCAAGACGGCATCTTTTGATGGTCCGCCTATCTCTGAAGCTACGTTTTGGACAGATGCCGGCTCCTTCCTCGCTGAAGAAAAATCCTTTTCTGCAGGAGGCACCATTTCCATAGCCATACGGCGCACCACTCCGTTGCTTGAGGCTGCTATGATCTGGTGACTGAGGTCATGTGCTGCTTCTGCCGGGAAGAACACGGATTCAAAGCCTTCGCTTTCTAAGACCTCTTTCCATTTGTTTGGATATAGACCAGGACAGCCGGGAATTCGCAGCGCAGGATCTTCATACAGCCACCAGCCTTCCAACAGTCCGAAGGTGATGTGTGGAAACAAGCTGTTTCCCGCCATTTCATTTAGTAACAGCAGTCCGTTGTGCTTCATCACAGCTTTTGCATGCCGCAGCGTTTGGCGAATATTTTTTGTCGCGTGAAGAACATTAGCGGCAATTACAACGTCATAGCCGCCTGCCTCGATTTCCTGCTGATCGATTGGTTTTTCTACGTCAAATAGCTGATATGTCAGGTAAGGATTTTCCGCCCCATACTCTTTTTCTGCATGCAGCAAAAACGCCTTTGAAAGATCTGTATAACAATATTCTCCTATATGATTTTGATAGGTTTTCAGTTTTTGAAAGATTCCGGCACTCGTGCCGCCAGTACCCGCGCCTATCTCCATAATGCGAATGGAGGCTTTAGGGTCCTGTTTCAGCCGTTCATCTACGTAAGCTGTTAACGTATCAGCGAGCACTGTATTGAAGTAGTCTGCAACTTGGTTATACTTATAAATACCTTCCACCAATTCCATTGACGAATGAGGGAACATGATATCCGTCGCAGGCACCTTCCCTGTCAGGATATCCGGTAATGCTTTCAGCATGGCCTCAGCTAATACAACCATCGCTTTTGTGTTACTGTCTTGGAGCCATTCTGATTTTTTTGCATCCCATTCATTCCAAAGCATGTCTATATCCTCTGCCTTGTCCTTCCTCACCAAAGAATCTCCATCTTTTTTAAGGTAGTCTTGCTGCAGAAGGAATTCGCTGCTTTGCCGGAGCCACTTTTTATAAAACTCACGAGTATTGTTGTTTCCTTGAAGACGTTCAACCGATAATGTATGACCATCAAACAGCCCGGCCGTCTGCAGCTGCGCTAACAGAAGTCTGTAAAGGAGAGCGTCCAGCTCCTCGTGTGTTACTCTTTTTATTTTCCGTGTTTCCGGCAGGCGTCTCTTCAGGCTTTCGGCGTCTATCGAAGGCTGTTGCGGGTAAAGGGTGATGAATTCCTTCTGATTCACGCCTTCGACTGCAACAGGTTTAGTCGTATGAATGAAAGCCGTTTGGCTGACAGGCCCTGAAAGCAGGGCTTCTAACGCTTTCATCCCTTCCTCAGGTTCAATTAAGCCTAAGCCAATTTGATTCATGAGCTGCACATAATTTTCATCTTCGGCCGCTTCACTGTTCCCCCAATATCCCCAATTCATGACGTTAACGGGACAACTCCAGCTTTGGGACAGCCGGTAAGCAAATGCATCTGCGAATGCACAGCCAGAGGCATAATGGCTTTGCTTCACATTTTTGATATGGGACACAAGCGAAGAGAAAAATAGAACAAAATCCAAATCCTCCTGCTGAAATACTTGGGCCATATGAACACTTACATCCACCTTTGCCGCCAATCCAGCTCTGAATTCTTCGAGCGTCATATTTTCCAGGCTTTGTTCAAATAAAACCATTGCAGAATGAACGATCCCATGAATATGAGGATGGCGTTTTTTCACTTGTTCATAAGCCTGCTGCAATGAATGCATATCCGCAGCATCGGCTGCAATATAGTAAGGCGCAGGTCCAAGTGCCGAGAGACGGTTTAATTTTGCTTGGATGGCATCATTGATTTGACTGCGTCCAATCCAAACGATCTGTGCCTGATAGCGGCGGATCATATACTCACTCCACGCCTCTCCGATGTACCCAGCTCCTCCAATAACCACATACACTCCGCCGGTTCGATATAACGTATCATTTGACGGGGATTGCTGATAGGGAATCAATTGCTGCTGATGCCATTGGTGATTCCGATAGGCCCACGCGTGCCCAAGACGGTCTGCAGGGAGTGTAAACATCTGTTTGATCGGCCAAGTGCAGCCTTCTTCAAGGTCAATCAGCCGGATCTTCCAATGCGGATATTCCTTAGCCATTGTGCCAATGAGTCCATGAATGCTAGCATGAGCAGGATTGACAGCTTCATGCTGAGTAATCGGCTGCGCTTGGACGGTGATAATTGACCATTCCAGCTTTTCCCCGCCATAGCCTAATTGAAGAAGTGCTTTCACAAGCTTAAATACGTGAAGAACGTTTTCTTCCTGTTCTTCAATAAACATCTGCTCTGAGTGTAGCGGAGCCCACAGTACATGGTTAATGCTGCCGCACGCTTGCAGCTTGTTCGCTATCGTTTCCATGTGATCTGCCGGCTGGATATCCAAAACCACAGCCTGAGGATAGTATTGTTTCATTAACTTCTGTTCGTGCTCAGTACCCCCTAATAAAACGGCTTGTCCACCGGCAGCCGAGACACCGCTCTCCGCATTTGGAGACACTGGTTCCCAGACAGGAACCATCATCGTATGTCCTATCGATGATGAATCCGCTGCTATTGCTTCCGGAGATTGATGTTCTCCTTCCAGCGCTCTAATGGAAGCACCCTTCATTTGCACACAGACATTCCCGTCTTCATCGCATAGTTCAATATCATACTTTCTGATTTTGTCCTCTGCCTTACTGTCTGAACTGAATCTAATATAAGACCACATTTCAGAAGGGCAAGGGGCAAGAATGTTAAGTTCCTGCATTGCAAACGGCAGAGACAGCTTATGGACTTGAGCATCCGTATTAACTGAGCTAACGATAAAACCAATCGATGCATGGAAAGCGGCATCCATCAAACTCGGATGGAGCATGAATTGCTTCTTACCGTCTTCCAAAAAAGCGGGCAAGGAGATTTTTGCAAGCAATTGTTCGTGTCCGATAAGCACTTTTTTAATCCCTTGATAACCCTCTCCATAGTCAAGCCCTATCTTCCGAAACGCCGCATAGCATTGCTCTGACGTCACTGTGTCCAGACTGCATTCTGCCTGCAGCGCTTTAATATCTAAAACAGGAATGTCCGGTTCAGCCCCTAGGATTGCAGTCCCTTGGCTGTGTATCATCTGGTTTTCATCTTTGCTGTAAATCTCATAGCTGATCTCTCCGCTCTCCTCAGGATAAAGGCCAATATGTATCTCTTTTGGTTCACTTTCAATCGCGATAGGACGAATCCAGACGATGTCTCTGAGCGACACAATTCTTTGTCCATCTTCCAGATCACCCGCTGCTTTTTCCGCTGCTTCCCTTGCCATTTCTAAATAGGCAACACCCGGCAGGATTTTCTGTCCCTGCACAACATGATCTGATAGAAAAAATTCCTTACCTGTGAAGCTAGAGCTAAAGCGCTGCTCAGAAAAGTCTGACGTATTCCTATGCAGCAGCGGATGTAATGCAGAATTCGTTGTTCTGCCGCTGATTTTCGTCTCAGGTGCCGGTATCCAGTAGCGTTCTTTTGCAAACGGGTAGGTTGGAACACTTATTTTAAGCGGCTTGCAAGAGCCGTAGAGTTCATCCCAGTTGACCTGTTTTCCTTGAACCCATGATTCCGCGATGTTCTTCAAATCTCCCGCTTTTGCCCCGGTAAACCCTTGGCCCTCTTTGGCCTGTCCGGTCCAGCAGCGATCGGCTTCTTCACCTTTTACAAATGCTTGAAGTTGATGAATTAGATCCTTTATGTCTTTTACGATGAAGGCTGCCCGCTCCTCCATTTCCACCCGTCCTGCCTGCAATGTATAAGCAAGCTCAAAAAGATTAATGTCCTCGTGAAGAAACTCAATGAGTTTGCCGGCGTATGCTTGCAGCCTGTCTATATTTCTCGCCGACAAGGGGATAATTGCCTCTTCATATTTCACCGAAACAGAGGCTGAGTCGTTCTCTTTCGGGATGTATTCTTCCAAAATGATATGCGCATTGGACCCTGACGCTCCAAACGAACTTACACCGGCACGGCGGGGATACTTAATCTCCATTCCGTTTTCTGTCAATGCCGGCCGCTCCCATTTCTTTGCTTCGCGCTGAACAAAAAACGGTGATTGATCCAGCTCCAAATAAGGATTCAGCTCTTCTGAGTGTAGGGATGGGACCAGCGTTTTATAATACAGCTGCAGAACGGTCTTCGTTAACCCGCTGATGCCGGCTGCAGATTCAGCATGGCCAATATTTGATTTCACAGAACCGATCGAACAAAATTGCTGATCCTGCGTATTTCGGCTGAAAGCCTTCACCAATCCTTGAATTTCAATTGGGTCTCCTAATGAGGTGCCGGTGCCATGCGCTTCCACATAGCCGACCGTACGCGGATCGATTCCTGTTTTTTCTAAGCAGGTTTCTATAACATCGGCTTGCGCTATAGGGCTCGGAACCGTAATACCGCTGACTTTGCCTACATGATTAATGGCACTTCCTTTGATGACGGCATAAATCCGGTCACCATCCTGTTCAGCTTTTCGCAGAGGCTTTAATAATACCGTTCCAACCCCTTCTCCAGAAACGTATCCGTCACCGCCTTCGCCGAATGTATGACAATAGCCGTCACTCGAGTGCATCCCCACACTGCCATAGCTGATATATTTAGCTGGATGCAGAGATAAATTGACACCCCCTGCTATCGCAGCCTCACATTCACCATTCCGGATGCTTTCTATCGCCAAGTGAATGGCAGTCAAAGAGGATGAGCAGACCGTGTCCACTGCCATGCTTGGCCCATGGAAATTACAGTAGTAAGACACTCTATTGGCGATTTGCGCATAGTTCAGGGACAAAGGAAATGGATTTTGTTCGGATAAAGCTTCAGCACCTATAAGGGAATAGTCCTTATGCATGACACCGGCAAAGACGCCGACATGCCGTCTTTTATTAGCGCCTCGCTGTGCAGCAATTGTCTCAGGCGTATAACCTGCATCTTCAATGGCTTCCCAGCATGTCTCTAAAAATAAGCGTTCTTGAGGATCCATGGTTTCTGCTTCTCTGGGAGAAATTCTGAAGAATTGCGGATCAAAACAATCGGCATCCTCAATGAACCCGCCCCATTTTGAAAAGGGCTTTCCAGAAGGTGTTGTCAGTTCATCGAATTCCTTCCATTCCCACCGTGATTTCGGAATTTCACTGATGCAGTCTGTTCCAGCCTTAAGATTTTCCCAAAATTCTTGTATGTTTTTCGCCTTAGGATAACGGCCTGCCATCCCAATGATCGCAATGTCCTCCGCTTTTTTTGGCGGGGAAGAAAGAGCATCTAAAGACTCCGGCAGTGATGCAGGAGACTGGCGGACAGCATCGTCCGCCTCTCCAAACAAATAGTTTTCAGCCAAATGCGCTGATAATTCTGCAATCGTTGTATATTCAAACAGCAAAGTGGGAGAGAGATCTTCTCCAACATGAGATCCTATCGCCTGAACAATTTCAAGCAAGGATGGCGAATCTAACCCAAGCTCATAGTACCCGGCGTGAATATCCATTTGTTCTGCCGGTTTTTCAAGCTGTTCAGCCAGCAACTGACGCAGTAACCTTTCAAACGCATTGTATTTCCGGCCAGCGTCATGAGAGACAGAAGTTTCTTTTACCACTCTCTCTTCCTGGAGCTGATCGATTTCTTTTTCAGGCTGAAAGGCCTTCGCATCCCGGACAGACTTGCTTGCGAAGTTTTTAAGTTCGGCTATTTTTTGTCCAGAAGAATTAAAATATTCAATGGTCATATAAGTAAGCTCGTTTTTCTGGCGCACGGAGGAAGCCTGAATGCGCGCCGCACATTCTTTTTGTAATGGCTCCGAAGCTGTAAAGGATTCGAAAAACAAAGGCAGATACACAGTCTGTTCGTTTTTATTTACACTTGAAAGCAAGCCGCTTGACCCTAAACCGCTGCCGTCGATGAGCGTCGGATGAAACATAAAAGCCTCAGAATGAAGCAATGCTTCTTGTCCGACAGATACATCAATCAAAGCGGCCTCTTTTGTTTCATATACCTGTCCTTCTGCTTTCATCATGCCTGTATGCACTAATTCTTGACGGCGGCATTGATCATAAATGTCGTCCAAATTCAGAATTCGGCCGGCCGCTTTTTTCCATTGATGAAGGTCAATCTTTTCCGTGAAAGCAGCTGGTGCTTTATGATGCATCTCGGCCGAAGCATATCGTCTATGACCTGATAACGACTCTCCATGCTGTTTTTGCCCTTCAATTAAGATGGACCATGTCCCTTTTTTGCTTTCAGACACTTGAATCGTCAGGGCAATGTCATACGATGCTTCCGCGATCAAAGGATAAAAAATGGTCAGATTTTTCAGTTCTAGCTCTTGATAAGCGTAACCATGTTCTTGGAATACTTGATAAATCAGATCTATATAAGCAAGGCCGGGTAATAACGCTTGTCCATATACCTTGTGATTGCACATGATAGGATTATTTAATGAGATGCGCAGTTGTTCAGTTATCATGTTCCCACTCCTCTCTTATTTGAAAGTTTTCCAAAACATTTCTTTAGGAGCACCCTTGTCTGAAAACCCTTGTCCCCGCTCAGTTTGAGCTGATAGGGCTCGATTCTCTGTTAAAACGGGCCGCCGATGCAGTGCCGGCAGCGGCAAAGGCTTTCTTCTGATCGGCCGATCAGCTGAGTCATCCCAAGCTTCTATAATCAAGTGGGCATTCGTTCCTCCATCAGCAAAACAATTGATTGCTGCAGCCGGCGTTTTCTCTTTCCACTCGGCTTGTGTTTTACAAAAATACAAATCCGTTTCCTCAATATTAAAATGCGTCATTTTCTCATCACCTGACAGGAACGGAACCAATTGTCTATGTTTCAGCATCAAAGCAACCTTAATCAGGCTTGCTATCCCTTCTGCGCATAAAGGGTGGCCGATGTTAGGTTTAACCGACCCCAGTCCTAATGGAGCATTGCAGCGGGAACGGTAAATCGCTTGAATCGCCTTAAGCTCAAGCAAGTCTGTCACAATTGAACCAGATCCATTTGCTTCGAGATAACTGATTTCTTCAGGCTTTTTGCCGCTTTTCTCAAGCGCCGACAGCATCACGTCCTTTTGCGCCTCAAGATTCGGTGCGGACGGGCCTGCCGTTCTTCCGTCATTGTTTACAGCTGCGGCTTTAATGACAGCATAAATGGAATCTCCGTCTTCAAGTGCTTGGCTGACCGTTTTGACTAAAACCATTCCCACGCCTTCTCCTAAAACGACGCCTTCTGCTCGCTTGTCAAATACATGGAAAGACGGCTTGTCACTTAAAAGTCCGCGCTCCTGAAACATTCGATGTGCATCTGTATCGAGCAAACTGACACCGCCGACAACCGCTGCCTCGATATCTCCGTTTCGTAAAGCCTGAATGGCCATATTCATGCCGACCAATGCAGAGGAACAAGCTGTATCCAGAACAATACTCGGTCCTCGCAAATCAAAAAATTGTGAAATATTAGCGGCTAAATAGTTTTGTCCTCCAGCCACAATCGGATTTCTCGCTTTTGAAAGACTGGATTGGTCAGGCTTGTGCTGACTGCGACCTCCTATATAGACACCAGCCCGCATGCCTTTCATTTCCTTTTCGGTGTACCCGGCGTGATACATCAGCTTCAGACTTTCTTCCAATACTGCCAAAGCCTGCGGGTCCATTGCTCTGACATCATCATCGGAAATCAGGAAGAAATCAGGATCAAATCGGTTCAGGTCCTCGATTACCCCGGCATAATACGAGCTTGAATTGCCAAAGCGTTCATGCGGCACAGGTTTGATCTCTGATCGACCGTCACGTATTAAATCCCAGTATGCCTCCAGCGTTTCCGCTCCGGGAAATCGGCATGTCAGGCCAACGATCGCGATGTCTTCTGCATGAACTGCCGGTTTTATATCGCTTGCCTTTTGCATTTGCTGTTTCGCCGCGGAAGCCTGATCGGGCGGCAATGATGCCGCATCAGGCGCATGTTCTTTTGAGTCAGCTGGATGTACAGCATCTGGTAAGGCAGATTTATATTCAGAAATCAGCCACTTTGCAAAAGATTCTATTGTGGGGTATTCAAATAAAATAGATGGATCGATATCTCCTTTTAACTTTTGATTAATCTGCTGTAATAGCTGCGCCAAAATAATCGAATCTACTCCGTATTCTTGAAAAGGCTCATCAGTTTCAAGGTCTTCGGCGCCTATCTTCAGCTCGTCAGAAAAAATAGTCACAAGCCATTCTACTGTTCCATGGAACAAGCTCTGAGCGCTGTCTTGTTCTCTTGTCTCAGCACGTTGGAAAGCCTTATCCGTCAGTGAGTGCTGCATGAGCTTACCCGGCTGCCATACATCTGTATGGTGAATCGCGGGCAGGACAACAGCTTGCTGTTTTGCAGAAAGAATCTGATCCAGAAGCTGCAATCCCTCCTCGTTATTCAAGCCTAACAGTCCGGTCTGTTCTAAAGCTTTGCTTCGAACCTCGCCTAAGCCGGTCTCCTTCCAATTTGGCCACTGAATGCTGACGATCGGATATTTATCTTTATGTGATTCTGCAAAATAATCCATAAATGCATTCGCCATTGCATAATCAGCTTGTCCGGCCGCAAGCACAGGGACGGTCGCTGATACAGATGAAAATAAAACAAAGAATTGCAGCGGCTCATCTTTGAGCAGGTCAAATAAGGTTTGAAGCCCTCCGACTTTCGGCTCCAGCACGGCTTGAATTTCTTCTGCTGATTTTCTTATAAATGCCGGATTATGTTTATTCACAGCCCCGGCACAATGAATCACTCCGCCAATCGCTCCCATCGTTTGCTGAATCGTCTCGATGCTTTGTTTGACAGCAAGCGGATCGGATAGCTGAAGAGACTGCACTTGTACTTGAGCACCCATTTCTTCCAACTCTTGCATGGCTTTCAATTTCTGAGCAAGCGGCGTGTTTTTCGCTTTAAGAAACTCCCACTGTTCACGCGGGGGCATGACTTCACGGCCGGTGAGAACCAATCGTTTCACCCCGTATGTTTGCACAAAATGACGCGCACACACCATTCCAAGCCCTCTTGTCCCCCCTGTAATCAACAGCACCTGATCTGACGGAAACGATAATTCTTTTTGATTAACAGCATCTGCTGTTCGCTCGTCCAAATATGCGCGATAACGCCGTCCGTCTCGATAACAGACTTCGGTGTCTGTACTGTCAGCATAAAATTCATCTGCAATCTGTCTGGCCAGCTCCTTTTCGGCTGTTACATGGTCTGTGTCCATATGTCTTGATGTAAGGTGACTGTATTCACTTTGGAGCATTCGGTATAGACCAGCCCGGGATGCACCGGACAGATTAACATCTTTATTTTCAAAAGACTCGAGCCCCTTCGTCACACACAAGACAGTCAATTCTTGCTTGTGTTTACGGCCAAGCTCAATCAGTTTTTGCAGCCAACTGATCCAGTTTATCGATTGCTCATGGCTCATTCCGCATCCGATCAAATCCACTGCTCCGCCGACATTTTCCCAGTCGGCGTCTGACAGATACTCAAGCTCTTGGCTGTCAATGATGCGATAGCTCGAGAAATACAGGGAAAGCTCTTCAGCCAATGACCTTGTTTCTGCGTTTGCCAATATGGCAACCGTTTGGCTCATACGTTCTGCTGATGTAATCGGGCAATCCTGCCACTGTTTTTGTAACAAGCTCTGTTTCGTAGGCCGTACAGCAGATGGCAATGCCGAACGGCTGTCTTTTTCTGCAGCATCTTCAATTGGGAGCCAATAGTATTCTTCTGCAAACGGATAAGCAGGCAGACTGATTCGGCGAGGCACGTGATCGCCATAAAGCTTGTTCCAGTTTATTCGCAATCCTTTTACCCATAATTCTGCTAGCTTCTCCAGCCTTTTTTTCTCAATCCACGTTTCCAGCAGGATTTTGGCGTCATTATCTGTTTCAAACACTTTCATTTCACTTTTCTTCGTTTTGACATGCGCGTCATAGATTTCCGTATTCGGAATATCTGCAATATAGTCTTCTAACGTTTTGATAAGCATTTCTCTCGAATCAGCCAAAAATGCCATTCGGTAGTCCATTGGTTCCCGGCCAGTCTGAAGGGTATATGCCATATCATCCAGATTGATATCTTTATTAGAATCTGCGAAGTCTCTCATCAATTGGGCATAAGCCTTCAATTGCTGCCTCTTTTTCGCTGAGAGCACAAATAGCTTTGAATGATGGCGATCTGGCAATGGATCATTGTTTCTATCAGACTGATATTCTTCAATCACGAGGTGGGCGTTCGTTCCGCTATATCCAAAAGAACTCACACAGGCCCGCCGCGGTTTTCTATCAGCCGTTTCCCAATGCTTAAGCTCAGTGTTTACATACAAAGGCGATTCTTCAAATTGAAAATGCTCATTAGGTTCAGAGAAGTTCAACGTAGGCACCAGCGTTTTATGTTTCATGCACATCAGCACTTTTTGAACACCGGCAACACCCGCTGCCGCTGATGTATGGCCAATGTTGCTTTTCACTGAACCGATCGCACAAAATTGCTTTTTGTCTGTTTTCTCTTTAAAGACGGTTGACAGCGCCTCTAATTCTATTGGATCTCCTTGTTTTGTTCCGGTGCCGTGCATTTCAACATAGCTAATGCTTTCAGGATGTATGCCATATGTCTCATATATATCCCGTTCCAGATCCATTTGGCTTTTCACGCTCGGTGCCGTAATTCCGTTTGTTTTCCCGTCCTGATTAATGCCCGAACCGATAATAACACCATAGATGTGATCACGATCCGCTTCTGCATCTTTCAGCCGTTTCAAAACGAGCGCTCCTGCCCCTTCTCCGGGAACAAAACCATTTGCGCCATTATCAAATGCTTTGCATTGTCCATCAGGAGACAGCATGCCGGCTTCACACATACTGATGTAAGATTCCGGTGTCAGGTATAAGGTGACTCCTCCCACCAGCGCCATATCAATTTCTTTGTTTACTAATGCTTGACGCGCTAAATGTGTACCGACTAGTGAGGATGAGCATGCCGTATCGATCGGAATCGCCGGTCCTTTTAAATTGAGATAATACGGAATACGCGCTGCCGCTATCGCAAAGCTGTTTCCGGTGGCGCTTGCTCTTGCCTGATTCCGATTTAGCATCACTCCGTATTCATTGCTCATAATGCCAAGATAAACACCGCACTTTTTATTGCTTAACGTTTGCGCATTATATCCGGCATCCTCGAATGCTTTATAGCCTTCCTGCAAAAAGATTCGATGCTGCGGGTCTATCAGTTCAGCTTCTGACGGCGGAATATTAAAAAACAGCGGATCAAAATGTTCAATATCATCCAGCATCCCCAGTGATTTGCAGTAGACTTTCCCCTTTTGATTCAGTGCCGGGTCATAGTATTTGTCTACATCCCACCGTGATTTCGGAATGTCACGAATCGCATTTCTTGCATTGACCAGATGATCCCAATATTCTCTTACATCCTTGGCACCGGGGTATCTGCCTGCCATCCCGACTATGGCTATCGCATCATCGCGGTAACCTTGATGGGAACGGTCTGGTTTCTGTTCAGGCGCTTTCATCGCTGGCAGCCGAACGGGCTGAATCGAACGCTCCGCGGGTTTCGCTTTAGCTGGTGCTTCTGGCTGTTTATTCTCTTGGAAAAGCTCATCCGCTCTTTCTTTACTTCTATTACTATGATTGACAAGCTCGGCTTTTAACATATATGCAAACTGACGAATTGTTGGATAATCATAAACTTTGGTAACTGAAAATGATGTGCCATATTGCTTATTGATTGCTTTTATCCATTCTAGTCCTGTAATGGAGTCCATTCCGATATCGATAAAGGTGTCATCAATATCGACCTCTTGGGGATCCATGCATAACACTTCAGCAATGCTTTCCTTTAATTCATCATTCAGTGTTTCAATTGTTCCAGCATATTGACTGGAAGCAGAAATTTCCGCAGCTGCATATTGAATGTCTTCAACTGGTTTCTGCTGCTCCGGCTCATGATGGCCTAAAGGCGGCAACGAAATATTATCCGGTTTAGATAAGATGGATTCCCGTTGTATCGGTGTATACGTCTCCTCTGATTTTTGCGGATGGTTTTCTGCATTTTCTCCATCAGCTTGTGTGCTTAATTCATCTTTTAAGAAAGCGGCAAAATCACGGATTGTCGGATAATCATAAACCTTGGTCACAAGAAGCGATGTACCAAATTTCTTATTGATTGATTTTATCCATTCAAGACCGGTAATGGAGTCCATGCCGATATCAATAAATGCCTCGTCCGGGTCGATTTCAATTTGATCCATATATAACACGTCTGCTAAGCTTGCCGTCAGTTCATCACATAAGACTTCAGCAGTTATGGTTTGCTGCTTTCTAACCGGCTGCAGCGGAACAGATGTACTTTGCTGTGTTTCCTGACTGCTTGCCATCAAAGGCTGCAACGAAATATTGGCAGGCTTACCGCTGACTTTTTCCGGAATAAATGGATCTTGGATGACTGGCTGTGATGTAACAGCCGGCTTCACCGGTCTTTTTTCAACTGTCTTCACCACAGTTTCTTCTATCCAATAACGGTCTCTTGCAAAAGGATAGGCAGGCAAGCTGATACGGCGCGGCTTACCATTTTGATAAAGCATGTTCCAATCGATATTTAACCCTTTGACCCAGAGGTCTAAAAACTTTGCGAATTTTCCTTTGCGAACCCATGCTTCAATTGTCTTCGCCATATCTTCATCAGCCGCAAAAACTGCCATGGTTTCTTTATTTCGCTTCACTTGTCCCCGATATAAGTGTTCAATGTGTTCTTTTCCAGAGATAAAATCATTCAGCTTTTCTTTAAGCTCCTGCATATTTTCAGCCACAAACGCCAAACGCTCATTCATTGCTTCCCGTCCGACCTGAAGCGTATATGCGATACGAGGCAGATCGGCTTCAGAATAACGCCCCTCACGGAGAGCATCCAGCAATCGTTCCGCCCGTTTTTGAAGTCTCTCTTCATTTTTTGCTGAGAGCACAATAACAGCCGCCTGTCCCGCTGAAGAATGCTCTGGCTCAGATTTGGAAGCATATTCTTCTATTAGAATATGGGCGTTACCCCCTCCGGCGCCAAATGATGAGAGGCCTGCGACTCGCGGATATTCAATTTCTTTTCCATTTACTTCAATGATCGGCTTCTTCCATTCTTCAAGCTCTTGCTGGACTTTGAATGGAGAATTGAAGAAGTCAATATTCGGATTCAGCACTTTTGAATGAAGGGAAGGCGCCAGCTGTCTGTATTTCATTTGAAGCAATACCTTTGTTAATCCCGCAATGCCCGCTGCACTCTCACAGTGCCCGATATTTGATTTGGCTGAGCCTATGGCACAAAATTGTTTGTCTTTCGTATGTTCTGAGAACACTTTAGCCAGTCCTGTTATTTCAATAGGATCTCCGAGTGAAGTACCGGTGCCATGCGCTTCGATATAACTGATAGCCCGCGGGTCAATTTGCGCCTCTGTAACCGCCTTTTTAATGACATCTGCCTGGGCTTTCGGGTTAGGAACTGAGTATCCGTTTGTTTTTCCTCCGTGGTTAATGGCTGTGCCCTTAATGACTCCATAAATGTGATCGCCATCTTCAATCGCTTTGGACAATGGCTTAAGGAGTACAGCTCCAACGCCTTCTCCCGGCACATAGCCGTCTCCTCCCTGTCCAAAGCTTTCACACCTGCCTTTGCTTGACATAAATTTGTTCTGTCCAAGCATCAAATATTTATTGGGGTGGATTGAAACATTGACTCCCCCTGCGAAAGCTGCCTCACATTCACCGCGATGCAAGCTTTGGCAAGCCAAATGTATAGCGGTCAATGAAGAAGAGCACATCGTATCCAGAGCCATACTCGGTCCATGGAAATCGAAATAATAGGATACCCGGTTTGCTACAGAGGATGGATTCCCCGGTAAAGCCAGAGACCGGCCCCGCGCTTGTTCTTGCGCTCCGTACAGCTGATATTCTTCGTACATGACACCGACGTAAACGCCTACGTTTCCGCCAAGTTCAGCATCCTGTTTACGGCCGAGGTGCTCTCTTGTATATCCGGCATCCTCCATCGTTTCGTAAACACATTGCAAAAATAAACGCTCCTGCGGATCCATTAATTTCGCTTCACGAGGAGAGATATGGAAAAATTGCGGATCAAACTTATCTACATCCTTAATAAAGCCTCCCCACTTGCTGTACGTTTTTCCTGGTTTGTCCTTATCTTTATCGTAATAGAGACTGTGGTCCCAGCGGTCTTCAGGAATCTCGGTAATACAGTCGTGGCCGTCCCTCAAGTTTTCCCACAGTTCATGGATGTTGTCTGCTTGCGGATAGCGTCCGGAGATTCCGATAATCGCAATCTCTTCCGTTTCTTTTTCAGCAGACTGCTTTTGCCCATTTCTTTGCATGGGGACGAATCCGGACTTTCTGCGGCGAACCGGACTTTCTTTTTTCCCTTCGGTCTCGGAATCTGTCCTTCTATTTTCTTCTATTGAAGAAGATGTTTCTGATTCAATCCCCAAGATGTGTAACAGCTTTTCTCTATGTGATTCAGTAAAATACTGTGATAATGACCGAATATTGAGGTATTCAAAGAACAAGGTTTTAGACAATGAACCGAATACTTTTTCTAATTGTCCGGTAACATGCATGATCATAATTGAATCGATTCCGTAATCCTCCATTGGAGCTTCGGCGTCAATCTGGCTGACAGGCAGCTTTGTAACTGAGGAAAGCACACTCTTGAAATAATCCTCTGCTTTTTCTCTCAGCATCTCTTCATCGGCTCCCATCACGGAACTCGCATTTTCAGTATGCTGAATTTCACTTTTGTATTTTCCATTTGGAGATTGCCCATTTCCTGTTTGATCCAAAAATGAATGGATTTTGCTCACAACGCCTGCAGCCACCATCAGCTGCGATTTTCCTGAGGCCCATCCATGGTATAATGCCTGAATTCCGTCATCTGCTTCCATGGCGACCATACCTGTATCTCTCGTCAGCATCCTTTCGGTTTCAGCATCAACATGCATGCCTCCGTCTTTCCACAGCGGCCAGCTCATGGAAAGGGTTTTCCCGTAGCGCTTGTGCTGTGCTGCTTGGACATTCCGGTACTCGCTGAATGTATTCATAAAAGCATTTGCCATTGCGTAATCTGCCTGTCCTGCACTTCCCACTGTCCCGGCATTTGAAGAAAAAAGGATAAAAAAGTCGAGCGGGATATCTTTCGTTGCTTCGTCAAGATGAATCAGGCCGGTGACCTTTGGAGCGAGCACATCTTGAATCTCATCTTTCTTTTTTCTAATAATGAAATTATCTTTTATAATGCCAGCGCTATGAATGATGCCATTTAAGCCGCCATAGTCCTCTTGAATCTCTTTCGTTAAAGCCATAACAGCTTCTTTTTCAGTCATATCGGTTTGTCTATAAACAACACGCGCGCCCATTTTCTGTAACTTCTGAAGCTCTGACTGCTTTCTTTCATTGACAGGAGACCTGCCTGTGAGAATCATGACAGCCTCACGCGTTTTGTTTGCAATTTCATTTGCAAATAGGAAACCAAGCCCCCCTGCACCGCCTGTAATCAGATAAACCCCTTTATCCTTCCATGGCATGTCGGTGCCCGGTTGATCAGCTGCTGTCTCTTTCCATTTGCTTACATACCGTTTTCCTTGCCAATATCGGATATGGTTATCATGAGGATATTGCCTGCATTCTGCTAATGTTTCGGCCAGATCGCTTGCAGATATCCCTGAATCAAATTCAATCAGCTGGCCATTGAATGCTGGGTTTTCCAGCTGGGCCGTTTTGAGAAGTCCCGCTAAGCCGTTTAGCAGCTGCGGTTCGTCCAATGCAGGAACAGCGACTTGAACGAGCACATTCCCGCCAGGTTTTGAGTTTAGCAGCTGTTGAATGTCTTCGAATAACTGTAAAGCATACGCTTTAAACCGTTCATGAACTGCCTGCCCGCTTATTTCTAATACCGTACAGTCAAACTTGTTCCGGATTCTTTCGATTTGCCTTTCTGCCATATCACAAACAATAACTTTATGCCTCTTATATTCCATTAACTCATTTTTCTCTGAAACAGTTGCTTCTTCCCATATATGCTCGAATAAAAGTGTGCCAGTTGCTAAATCTGTCTCGTTTTCTAGAGTTCTGGCAGAATAGCCTTTCATTCGCACGCATACCTGGCCCGCTTCATTACACAAATCGATGTCAAGCTTCTGAATACGATCCGCGGCGGTACTGTCCTTGCTGTATTTCACGCGGGCCCACATCGAAGTCTCACAATCTTTGAAAATTTGGATATCCTGCAATGCGAAAGGCAGCATTGCTTGTCTTTCTGTCAAACTGGCATCCTCTGTTCCAAGTCTCAGACCGATAGAAGCTTGAAATGCCGCATCTATCATGCTCGGATGCAAAACATAATGATCTTGGGTATGTGAAACGACAGACGGCATCGTCAATTTAGCTAGAGCTTCGTTTGCCCCGACATATATAGTATCAATCGCTCTGTGGCCGTCACCGTACTCAATTCCCATTTCCGCATAAGCGTCATAGCATACACCAGGCGGCAGAATGCGTCTACTGCAGCTTGCTTTCACCTTTTCAATATTCAGTTTAGGAGCTTCTTCAGTCTGGCAAAGCACAACGCTTCCTTGGCCGTATATCACCGGTTCCTCCCCCGCGCTGTCACTCTCCCTGCAGATTTCGAACAAAATATCACCATTGTCTTCCGGATAAAGGTGAACGTATATGTCTGATTGCAGATCTGTGACAGCAACAGGGCGAATCCAAACGATATCCTGAAGACGAATATCTGCATGCATCTGGTTCGCAGCCGCCTTTTCTGCAGCTGCCCGAACCATTTCTAACAAGGCTGCACCGGGTAAAATGTGCTGACCTTTAATGACATGATCCTTTAAGAAAAATTCACGCCCTGTGAACTCTGAACGAAAACGCACGCCCGACATGTCAGACACATTTTCGTGCAGGAGAGGATGAATGGCATGGCCTAGGGTCAAATTCTGTTTTGGCAAGTCAATCTCTGTCTCTTTCTCCGGCACCCAATACCGCACTTTTGCGAAAGGGTATGTCGGCAAGCTGATCCGCTTAGGTTTGTTTCCCCCGTATAAGAGCTTCCAATCAACCGCAGATCCGCCGGCCCATTTTTCAGCGATCAGGTTTAGATTTTCTTGTTCCAGCCATTTATGTACTGTTTCTCCGGAAAGTGATATATCACCGATTTCTTTTGTCATTCGGCCCTTCCAGCAATGCTCAATGGTTTCCTGTCCTTTTAGATATGCTTCTAATTGACCTCTCAATTCTTGAATCCCGCCTGCTAAAAAAGCAACCCGCTCTTCCATCGGTTCACGGCCAATCTGCAATGTATAAGCCACATCTCTGATTTCAATACCCTCATGAAGAAAATCGAGAAGACGTTCCGCATACACATGAAGACGTTCTTGATTCCGGGCAGAAAGCGGAATAATCACCGGTGTGGTGTCAGG
This sequence comes from Bacillus sp. FSL R5-0434, assembly GCF_038004745.1. Taxonomy (NCBI): domain Bacteria; kingdom Bacillati; phylum Bacillota; class Bacilli; order Caryophanales; family Bacillaceae; genus Bacillus; species Bacillus sp. FSL R5-0434. The sequence goes on along the minus strand of NZ_JBBORV010000001.1, from coordinate 1,804,412 downwards.
TACAGACACGGTCTGCTCCGCTGCTTCAGGAATGTATTCTTCTAAAATCATATGGGCATTAGACCCCGTTGCACCGAACGAACTGATGCTTGCCCGGCGCGGATAGATGATTCCCTCACCATTCTCATTGATAACAGGCTGCTTCCAAGTTTCGGTTTTATGCTGCACATAAAATGGCGACTTTTCAAAGTCTACGTACGGGTTCAGCTCTTCTGAATGCAAAGAAGGCACGAGGGTTTGATGGTGAAGCTGAAGGGCGACTTTGCTTAAACCGCTGATACCTGCGGCGGATTCCGCATGCCCGATATTTGACTTGACAGAACCGATTGAACAGAACTGACGATCCTCTGTATATTGGCGGAACGCTTTTACCAGACCCTGTAATTCGATCGGATCTCCTAAAGATGTACCGGTTCCGTGCGCTTCCACATAACTGACAGTCCGCGGGTCAATCCCTGTTTTCTCCAAGCATGTCTCAATCAGATCAGCTTGTGAAACAGGACTTGGCACAGAAATCCCGCTTACAGTTCCTACATGGTTGACTGCACTTCCTTTAATTACTGCATAAATACGATCTCCATCTTTCTCGGCTTGGCGTAAAGGCTTTAATAAGACTGCACCAATTCCTTCTGCCGGCACATAGCCGTCCCCATCCTTGCCAAACGTGCGGCAGTGCCCGTCAGTGGAAAACATATCCCAAACACCGTACGTCATATACTTATTCGGATGCAGAGAAAGGTTAACACCGCCGGCTAATGCGACCTCGCACTCTCCGTGGCGAAGGCTTTCCAACGCCAGATGTACGGCAGTTAAAGATGAGGAACATACCGTATCAACCGCCATACTCGGACCGTGGAAATTGCAAAAATAGGACACTCTGTTGGCAATTTGCGCATAGTTGAGAGAGAGAGGGAACACATTTTCCTTCGATGCTGCTTCAGCACCGACTAATGTATAATCCTTGTGCATGACGCCGGCAAAAACGCCTACATGCTGTCTTTTGTTTCGTCCTCTAGGTGTGGCCAACGTCTTCGGCGTGTAGCCAGCATCCTCAATCGTTTCCCAGCATGTTTCTAAAAACAGCCTCTCCTGAGGATCCATTGTCTCCGCTTCTCTAGGCGTGATTCTGAAAAATTGGGGATCAAAGCAATCAGGATCATCAATAAATCCGCCCCACTTAGAAATGCTTTTTCCTGAAGGGGAGGTGATTCCTTCAAAGCGCCGCCAATCCCAGCGCGACTCGGGAATCTCGCTAATGCAATCCATCCCCTCTTTCAGATTGTTCCAAAAGTCATGAATATTGTTTGCCTTCGGGTACCGGCCCGCCATGCCGATAATCGCAATGTCTCCCTCCGCTGCCTTCAGAGATGCAGTCCGGGCAGAATCCTCATGTACACGTCTCTTCCGGCTCTCAGCAGTACCGCGATCGATTGCGCGAAAAGCGGCACGCTTTTGTTCATTTTGATCAATACAATGAGAGGAGGAAAAATGCTCACCGTACTCCTGGGCAAGAAACGCTGACAGCTCCGCAATCGTGGTATGCTCAAACAGGAGGGTCGGTGAAAGGTTCTCACCAATTTTGTCACTGATGGTTTCTACCACTTCAAGCAAACCGGAAGAATTCAGGCCCATTTGATAATAGCCGACCTGCTTTTCAATCTGTTCGACCGGCTTATTGATTTTGTCTGCGATTAATTGGCTGACGAATTGTTCAGCAGCCTCGTATGTCCCCGTACTCTCGGCTGACGATGACACCTCTTTGATTCCTTCTGCAGCCTTTGAAAGTTCGGCTGGATCTTTTCTCGCCTCCTGGCTTTGAGGCAAATCCTTGCGGCCTCCATGAATAAGCTCTGCTTCACGCACTAATTTACTTGTGAAGTTTTTCAGTTCAGCCACCTTTTCTCCCGAAGCATTAAAAAATTCAAGCGTTACATAAATAAGCTCTTTTTCCTGACGGACAGATGAACGCTTAATTCTTGTCATGCAATGCGTCTGCAAAAGGGCTGAAGCAGAAAAAGATTCATAGAACAGAGGCAAAAACAGCCTCTGTTCCCCTTTAAGCAAAGATGTAAGCAAATTGTTGGCTCCCACTCCGCTCCCATCGATGAGAGCCGGATGAAACATAAAGCCTTCTGCATGAAGCATAGCTTCGGAGCCAAGAGAAAGATCAAGGAGCACACCGTCTTCCTCTTCATAAATATGTCCATTCGCTTTCATATATCCGCTATGCACAAGTTCCTGGCGTCTGCACTGTTCATACACATCATCGAGCTGTACAATCGTGTCCGGAGTTGCTTTGAGGTGATTGATCTCCAGTGTTTCTTCAAACACTGCCGGCACGTCGGTGTGCATATCAGCCTTCATAAAGAGCTTTTCATCTGACGCTTCTTTATCACGGCGTTTTTCGAAGCCTTTAACTGATATTTGCCAATGCCCTTCATTTTTCTCCGTGCAATCGATATTGAGCATAATTACCGAATCCTGTCTAGCAGTCAACGGCTGGTAAATGGATAAGTTCCGCAGCTGAAGCTCTGAGAAGGAATAGCCGTGTTCTCTGAATATCTGGTAAATCATATCAATATAAGCCAAACCCGGAAGAACATGTTGTCCGTAAACCACATGGTGATAAATAAACGGATTTTTTAACGATAGAGTGAGTTGCTTCGTTATATTTTTCACGTTAGACCTCCACTTCATAAGAATCCCATATGTTTGCTGTGTCCATTTTTAAGGTCTCCTCTTCCGGCTTTGACGCGCCAGCCGAAAACACCCGTTTCTTTAATTCAGGAGGCGATATTGGACTACGCTTAATCACACGTTTTTTATCTTCATCCCACGCCTCTAAAATGACATGGGCGTTTGTCCCCCCATCGGCAAAGCAGTTAATGGCCGCAGCAGGCAGCGGTTCTGTCCATTTTTCCAGCGATCGGCTGAACGTGAGATTCGCTTTCTGCTTATCGAAATGTGACATCTCTTTATCACCTGATAAAAATGGAACAACACTGCGCTCTTTCATCATCAGAACAACCTTGATAAAACTTGCGATTCCTTCAGCACAAAGCGGATGTCCGATATTCGGCTTGATTGATCCGAGCGAAAGGGGATTTGCGTTCCCTGAACGGTACACGGATTGAATCGCTTTAAGCTCAAGCAAATCGGTTACCATTGAACCTGATCCGTTTGCTTCAAGATAGCTGATATCCTCTGGCTGTTTTCCGCTTTTGGCAAGCGCAGCCTTCATGACTTCCTTTTGCGCCTCCAAATTAGGTGTTGCAGGCCCTGCGGTTCTTCCGTCATTATTGACCGAGGCCGCTTTGACCACAGCATAAATGGTATCTCCGTCTTGTATGGCCTGTTTTACCGTTTTTAACAGGACCATTCCGACACCCTCACCTAAAACAACGCCATCAGCACGCTCATCAAACACATGGAAGGATGAACGCTTACTTAAAATGCCGCGCTGTTCAAACAGCCGGTGAGAGGCGTCTGAACCAAGCAAGCTGACACCGCCCACTACAGCAGCTTTCATATCCCCGCTGTGTAAGGCCTGAATAGCCATGTTCATACCGACTAAAGCTGATGAACATGCTGTATCTAACACAACACTCGGGCCGCGGACATCAAAAAATTGTGAAATATTTGCCGCTACATAATTCTGGCCGACTGTCACGATAGGATTCTTCGCATGAAGAAGACTCTCTTCATCAGGCTTGTGCTGGCTTCTGCCTCCAAGATAGACACCGATGGATTCACCCTTTATTTCATCTGGTGTATATCCGGCGTGATACCAAAGTTTCAAACATTCTTCCAATACCAATAACGCTTGCGGGTCCATCGCCTTTACATCCTCTTCATGGAGCAGGAAGAAATCAGGATCGAAATGGCTGATGTGATCAATGACTCCGGCATAATACGGTGACTGATAACCCCAGCGCTCTGCCGGAACCAGTCCGATTGACGAGCGTCCCTCAGATAATAACGCCCAATATGATTCCAGTGTATCCGCCCCCGGAAAGCGGCAAGATAATCCGACAACGGCGATATCCTCTGCATGAGAACTCGGTGACGAGGACACCGGCACCTGTCTTCGGCTGACAGAAGCAGTATCCTCCGCAGGATGAGGTGTGACTGTCTCAGTTCTATTTGCCGAAGACGCTTCCGCATTTTCCGCTATCTTGTCTCCAAACAAAGCAGTCAAGGATTCGGCATAAGATCCTACAAGCCAATCAGCAAAGCGCTGAATTGTTGGATATTCATAAAGAATAGATGGATCGAGCGCTGCGTCTAACTTTCGATTAATACGCTGGAGCAGCTGTGCCAAGATGATAGAATCTACACCATAATCCTGAAATAAATCATCAATTTCCAGGTGTTCACGTTCGATTCTCAGCTCTTCAGAAAACAAAACAACAAGCCATGTCCGTGTTTCATCTAAAAGCAGCTCATGTTTAGCCGGCTCTGCGTTTTTCCCGATTTTTTCAGGTTGTGATACAAGCAAAGCTTCTTCTTTCAATCCAGATTCTTGCCGGATCCGCCGCTCCATCAGCCGGTCTGGCTTCCAATTTTCCTGATTCGTGATAGCAGGGAGGACAACCGGCTGCAAGGTCCCAGATAAGATTTGATCCAGAAAACGCAAGCCCTCTGAATTCGTAATGCTCAGCAAGCCGCTTTCTCGATATGCTTGATTTGTCACTTCCCCCATACCGGTTTCTTTCCAATTCGGCCACTGAATGCTGAAGATTGGCGCATTTTCCTTATGTGCTTCTGCAAAATAATCCATATAGCTGTTAGCCATGGCATAATCAGCTTGTCCAGCCGAAAGTGCCGGAATAATGGCAGAAACAGAAGAAAATAATACAAAAAACTGTAGTGGCTCACGACTTACATAGCGATAAAGGGTTGTAAGCCCAGACACCTTCGGCTCCAGTACCTGCTGTATATCATCAGCTGTTTTACGGATAAACGCCAAGGTATCCATGTCCGTTATTCCTGCACAATGAATGACTCCGCCAATTGACCCCATTGTTTGATTGATTTCATGTAAGGCTTGCTGTACTTGTGTCTCATCAGACAAAGAGAGTGACAGCATTTGAACTTGTATGCCTTGTGCCTCCAGCTCCCGTACCGCTTGAATTTTCTCCGCCGCAGAGGTATTTAATGTCTCAGCATGAGCCCAGTCCTCTCGCGGAGGAAGCTGCTCACGTCCTGTCAAAACCAGCTTTTTCACTCCATAGTGTTCCGCAAAATGCCGGGCGCTTAATAGTCCGATTCCTCTTGTCCCGCCTGTAATGAGAAGCACATGTTCTTCCGGGAAGGTCTGTCGCTCTTCGATTCCTTTCCAGGTTACCGGATGCGCTTTTAAGTAAGCCTGGTACCGCAAGCCCTCTCTGTAGCAAACCTCCGTCTCCTCAGTATCGGAATAAAACTCCTCAGCGATCTGCTTCGCGAGAATATGAGGATGAACAGAGTCTTCCGCATCCATATGCCTTGATCTCAAATGGCTGTATTCGCTTTGAAGCATACGATACAAGCCAGCACGGGAGGCTCCTGTCATCTGCACGGAAGGGTTTTGGAATGATTCCAGCCCTTTCGTCACACAAAGCAGCATGATTCCCTCTTTATGCCCGTCTTCAACCAGCCTTTGAATCCAGCTAATCCAATGTAGCTGTTCTTCCTCGTGTCCGCCGCAACCGATTAAATCCACAAGGCCGTCAAACTGTTTCCAATCATTACTTAACTGTTCATTGTCAATCCGGCTCACATTTAATATAAGATGTTTCGGGAAATGCTTTGATACTTCAGCTGCCAAGTCAGCCGTCTCTTCATTGCTGAGAATCGCAACAGCCCTTGTCCCCGGCGTTTTTGTGGCAATCGGACTTACGCTCCATTGTTTTGTCAAAACACATGAGGTCCGCTTTTCACTATGATCAACGAACTCTATGTTGTCCGGTTCTGAAAGACGTTCCTCTGCCGGAAGCCAATAGTAATCCTTCGCAAACGGGTATGAAGGAAGGCTCATCAGACGCGGTTTGGCTGCCTCACCATATAGTTTAGCCCAATTGACCGCGACACCTTTGACCCATAAATCCGCAAGCTTGGCGTATTTCCTTTTTCTGATCCAAGCCTCAATAGCCATTGCCAAGTCCTCATCAGCAGAAAAAATGGCTAACGCTTCTTTGTTTCGATTCGCCTGTCCGCGGAAGAGCCCTTCAGTCCCTTCCTTGCTGTCAACATACGCTTGCAGTTTTTCTTCAAGCTCCTGCATTGTGCCCGCAATACAAGCCATACGTTCATCCATTTCTTCCCGCCCGACTTGAAGCGTGTAGGCGATACGGTGCAGATCTTGATCTGTATACTTTTTGTCACGAATGGCACCCAGCAATTGTGCAGCCCGATCCATTAGCCTTTGTTTATTTTTAGCCGACAGCACAATAATGTTCGGATGTTCAGTAAGCGCATGTCGGGAACCTGCTTTTGGAATGTATTCTTCAATCACAATATGGGCGTTTACTCCGCCAATCCCAAAAGAACTTATTCCTGCCCGGCGCGGGATTTCGTTTCCGTTCCGGTCTTTGACAGCTTTCCATTCCTCTTTTTCTTGGACAATGTAAAATGGACTGTCAGTAAGCTGCAAGTAAGGATTGAGCGTATCGCAATGCAGGCTTTTGGCCAAGGTTTTATGCTTCATCTGCAGCAGTACCTTAATCAGGCCTGAAATACCCGCTGCCAGCTCCAAATGGCCGATATTGCTTTTAACTGAGCCGATCCCGCATCGATGATCCGGAACTTCCGGCTGAGTGTGCTCATCCCTATTAGACAGTTCTTTAAACGCGGCTTTCAGCCCGTTTATTTCTATCGGATCTCCCAATTCAGTCCCCGTTCCGTGTGCTTCGATATATGTGACTGTACTCGGATCTATGCCCGCCCGGCGATATGCACGCACCAGCAAATCAGCTTGCGCTTTCGGATTAGGAGATGTCAGAGTATTGGCTCTTCCTCCGTGATTTTCTGCCGTACCCCGAATGACGCCGTAAATATGATTCCCATCGCGCTCAGCATCTGCCAGCTTTTTCAGCATGATCATTCCGACACCTTCTCCTCTGACATAACCATTCGCATCAGCAGAGAATGTTTTACATCTACCGTCTTTGCTCAGCATGCCAGCTTTGCTGTAGCTAATGTGCGCCTCCTCGGTTAATATCGTGTTCACGCCTCCTGCGATTGCCATCTCACAGTCGCCGCTTTGCATTGCAGTTACAGCACGGTGAATCGCAACTAGCGAGCTTGAACAAGCCGTTTCTACCGGTTCACTTGGACCATGGGTATTTAAGAAATAACTCATTCTATTCGGACCGACCGAAGGAATCATATGGCCTGTTGCGGCATGTCCTTCAATCGGGAGATTTTCTTTATTAAATAAATCTTTATATCCTGTATTTCCTGTGCCGATAAAGATGCCTGTCCCTGTACCTGAAAGGCTCTGCGGCGAGCATCCGGCATCTTCTATCACCTTCCATGCATATTCCATTAACAGCCTCTGTTGAGGATCTACATAATGGGCTTCACGGGGTGATATCCCAAAAAACAACGGATCAAATTCTGCTACACCATCAATAAATCCGCCCCATTTGATGTCAGTCTTATTGGCTTCTGAGTCAGGATTTCCAAAATGCTCCCGCCAATCCCAACGGTCTTTCGGGACTTCCGTGATACTGTCTTTGCCTTCCTCAAGATTTCTCCAGAATTCATCTATGTCATTGGCTCCAGGGAATCGGCCGCTGATGCCGACAATGGCGATCGGCTCATAATCGGCAGTCTGATTTGTGTTTCTTTCCTCTTTTGGCATAACAGTCTGTTTATAGCGCTGTTTTCTCCTCTTTGTCATGCTTGGAGCCGCAGGAGCTGTTTCTTCATCTTTTTCAGGAACCGATGATATTACGTTCTCCTCAGCAAAAGCCTCCTTGTATTCATCTATCAGATAGTCAGCCAAACTTTGAATCCTTCCATATTCAAAGAAAATGGTCGGCGTCAATTCCAATTGATATGCTTCGTTAATCTGATTCGTAAATACAGTGAATGAAACTGAATCAAAGCCATACTCACTCAGCTCTGTATTGATATCGATATCATCAACGTTCACTTTTAAAATGACGCTGACCATGTGACTCAATGAAGCTTGCAGGCTGTCTGCAGCAGGTAAAGAGTTGGATGGTTCATCAGTTCCGCTGACAGATGCATCTTGATGCAGCCAGTCATCCTGATACTCAGACATTACATATTCAGCCAGGCTTCGTATGCTTCCATATTCGAAGAAAATGGTCGGCGCTAACTCCAATCGGTACACTTCATTAATCCGGTTTGTAAATACAGTAAACGTAACCGAATCGAATCCGTACTCGCTGAGTTCTGTATTGATATCAATATCTTCAGTGTTTACTTTTAAAATCTCTCCGACCATCTGGATGAAAGACTGTTCCAATTTACGGGTTTGGCTGTTATGTTTATCTGCGCTTTTATGATCCGTCCGTTTGATTTTAGACCCGGAAGAGAGCAATTTTTGCTTCATTTTCGCAACCTGACCTTCCATCACGAATACTTGCGGCTTTTCTGAAGCGATTCCTTGATAAAGGGCTTTAATGCCGTGATCACTTTGCATCGGGACCATTCCTGCGTTTTTCAACATACTCTTTTCAATTTCAGCATCAACTTGCATACCGCCCTCTTTCCATAACGGCCAGTTGAAGGAAATGGTTGTGCCGTTCCGCTTCTTAGACACGGCAAGCGCGTTTCTGTACACGGCAAATGCATCCATAAATGTATTGGCTGCTGCATAGTCTGCTTGTCCAGTGTTTCCTAAACATCCGGACACAGAAGAAAACAAGATGAAAAAGTCCAACTGCCAATCTTTGCTGCATTCATCTAGATAAAACAAACCGTTCACTTTTGGCTGTAACACTTCTTGAAACTCTTTATTTGTTTTGTGCACAATGAAGTGATCTTTTATGATGCCTGCACCGTGAAGAATTCCATTGAGATGGCCGTACGTCTCTTTGATTTCATCCATGAGCCATGAGACCGCCTTTTGATCTCCAACATCAGCCTGTTTATAGATAACCTCTGCACCCAACTTTCGGAGAGCCTCAAGCTCCTGCTCCTTATGCTCATTTAAGACTGAGCGTCCCGTAAGAATGATGGCCGGATGAACGGCTCGATTGGCAATTTCTTTTGCAAACAAAAGACCTAAGCTCCCCGCTCCACCTGTGATAAGGTAAACGCCATTATCCTTCCATGGCATATGAAGCTCAGCAGCTGCCGGACGCGCTATTTCACTCCAGCCTTTGACAAAGCGGTCACCAGCTTCATATTTGATCTGTTTGTCATCAGGCCTCTGACTGTCGTCTATCAGCTTTTGATGAAGGCCAATGATCTCTTCCGGATTCTCGACCTCAATGACCTGAGCTGTAAGTTTGCTGTATTCCAATTCTGCTGTTTTGAGTAATCCGGACATTCCCGCAAACAATTGCTTCTCGCCTTTCCCCGGCACAATCACTTGAATGATCAGATTAGCTTTAGAGCGAATCTTCTTTTGTATGAGTTCAAAAACCTGCTGTGTATAGCTTTGAAAACGTTCAGCGATATTCCCCTCAGTTTCATTCAGAGTAATGACATGCACATTCTGCATGCGGGATGCAATGCCGTCGCTGACCTTTCGTTCGGTTTCACAGAAGACAACGAGATGCTCTCCGTAAGATGTCACCTCTTTAGCGATCACCTCATCCTGCTTATTCCAAATCGGCTCGAGCATTAACCGCTCATGTGTAACTGCAGGTTTTGGCGAATGAACTTCTCCTTCCAACACTCTTGTTGAAAATCCCTTCATCCTTACGCATACGTCCCCAGTCTCGTCAAACAAATCGATATCCGCTTTCTGCACCATATCTCCGCCGTGATCACCGTCACTTAACCGGGCATATGCCCACATCGCAGACGTACATCCTTTGATCACTTCAAGTTCTTCAAGCGCAAACGGCAAAATCAATTTTTGCTCAGTAAATTCCTGCATGATACAGATTGTGGCAGCCTGAACAGCGGAGTCCATCATACTTGGATGCAGCACAAAACGTTCCTGTGTGTCAGAAACAGATGCTGGCAGCTGCAATCGTGCCAAAACCTCTCTGTTTCCGATATTCACTTTCTGAATTCCTTGGAATGCCGGACCATGAAACATTCCTCTGCTTCTGCCTTCCTCGTAAAATTGGTGAGGCGAAAGCTCCTTCCGGCTGCAGCGGCGCTGTAATTCACCAAGATCCCAAGCCGGCTTTTCTGCTGCAGTTATCAGTTCCGCACTGCCTTGACTGTGTATGGCTGAGTCTGACCCTTCTCCGGTACTGTAAATGTCATATGTGATTTTCCCATCCTCTTCTGGAAAGAGACTGATATGCACATGAACCGGCTGACTCTCAACCACTACAGGCTGAACCCAAACGGCGTGATTCAATTTGATTCTGACATCCTGTTCGTTCGTGCTGCCTGTCGCCTTGTTTACAGCCATTTGCGCCATTTCAAGGTAGGCAACCCCAGGGAGCACCGGCTTCCCTCTCACCACATGATCTGTCAGAAAGAATTCCTCACCTGTAAAAACTGAACTGAATCTCTGCTCAGAAAAGTCTGACGTATTTTGATGAAGCAGCGGATGCAGTGCACTGACGCCTGCCTGTTTAGCGGACATTCTTCCCGAAAGCTTGTGATCATCCTGTGATGCCCAGTATCGTTCCTTTGCAAAAGGATATGTCGGCAAACTCATTCTGTTTGGACGCACATCTTTGTAAAGCTGTAGCCAATCAATATGCGCTCCTTTACTCCATATCTCCGCCAGCTTGTTCACTTTTCCTTTTGCGATCCACTTCCCAATCAGTTCCGCGCTGTCTTCATCCTCTGTCAGCCATGAAACATCCTTGGCTTGCTGCTTCTCTCCTTGATAACAGCCTTCTATTGGTGAATTTCCATTGATAAAATCAGCCAGCCTTTGTTTTAACTCATCCACATGATCAGCGATAAAGGCAACCCGATATTCCATTGCTTCTCGCCCGACCTGAAGGGTATAAGCAAAATCAGCCAGACGGCCGCTTTCAAGCCCTCTTCTTTCCAAATGAACAAAAATGCCATGTACATACTCATGCAGCCGCTCTTTATTTTTTGCCGATATCGGAATGATGCAGGCCCCTGTTTGTTTCTGATCAGCAGAAACTGTTTTGTATTGCTCGAAAATCGCATGAGTGTTTGTCCCGCCAAGCCCGAACGAACTAAGTGCAGCCCTGTGCGTTTTTATTTCATTACTCAATGCTTTCTTTTGATCGACGACGTAAAAAGGAGAATTAGCTAAGTCTGTATTTAGATTCGGATCCTTATAATTGATGCTAGGAGCAAGCTCATTATGGTAAAGGCTCATCACCACCTTAATGCAGCCTGCCAGCCCGGCGGCCGTATCAGCATGTCCGATATTGGATTTGACCGATCCGATTCCGCAAAATTGTTTTTTATTTGTATACTGCCTGTAAACTGCCGTCAACGCTGACAGCTCGATTGGATCTCCAAGCTTCGTACCTGTACCGTGCGCTTCCACATAGCTGATGGATTCAGGCTGAATATTCGTTTGATTCATGACCTTTTGAATCACGTCCGCCTGTCCTTTTACACTTGGAGCATAAAAGCCGACTTTGTCAGCTCCATCGTTATTTACACCTATGCCTCTTAACAACGCATAGATGTGGTCACCGTCTTTTACGGCATCCGCCGCTTTTTTCAGCAATACAACGGCAACGCCCTCACCGCCAATCATTCCGTCGGCAGAGGCATCAAATGCCTTAATATGCCCATCGCTTGAAAAATTCAAACCTGACTGATGCACATATCCGATATTTGACTCAGTGTGCAATGTCGCTCCGCCGACCAAAGCATAATTAGATTCACCAGACATCAGGCTTTGATAGGCGGAATGCAATCCGATTAAAGAAGAGGAACAATTGGCATGAACGAAATAGCTAGGCCCTTTCAATCCGAGCTTATGAGAAATCATCGTCGGAATGGTTCCGCTCTGTGCAAGCACCCACGATACATAACCGTCCGGCGTTTCAAGGCTCTCCGTTGTTTCTTTTGGCAAGAGCGCGCGATATGAATTATTGCTTGCCGACATATAAACACTCGTTTCCGGAATCTGTTTGGACACGTAACCGGCATCTTCTATCGCTTTCCAGGAGTGAGTCATGAGCATCCGCAGCTGCGGATCCATAAATTCAGCATCTTTAGGTGATATTTGAAAGAAGCTAGGGTCAAACTCGTCCTTCCCTTCAATCGAGGATTTAGCCGGGACATACCGTGAGCTCTCAGTCAGTTCCTCTGAAACACCAAAACTCCGAAGCTCTTCTGTACTGAAAAATTTAATACTTTCCTTGCCGTCTCTAAGGTTCTCCCAAAACTCAGCATGGTTTTTCGCACCTGGAAATTCACACGATATCCCAATAATCGCTACACTGTCCTCATAATAATCCGGAAGATCACCAGTAACATTTTGAATGTGAATAGGCTGATCTGACTTTTCCGCTGATGCTAAAGTCAAAGAGAAACCAGTATCCGCCATTTGCTGTTCAGTGATATATTTACTGATGCCTTTGATCGTTGAGTATTCAAACAAGTCTGTGACAGTAAACTCACAGGATAGTTCATGCTTGATGCGTTCGGCCGCCGTAACAGCGAGAAGCGAATCGCCTCCCACATCGAAAAATCCGTCTTCCTGCTCAATGTCATAAACGTTCAGTACATCTTGCCAAATAGATAAAATAGTTTCTTGTATTTTCATAGAAGCAATATTCCCTTGCCTTGGCTGCTTCGCTGTCACTTTTTGTTTCTTCAGAGTGTTTCTGTCTATCTTGCCGTTCGGTGTTAACGGCATATGGTCAAGCTGGGTAAAATAAGAAGGCACCATATAGGCTGGTAAACTGTTTTTTAAATAATTCCGCAGCTCCCTTGATGATAGAGATAAATTTGCATCTTTCACTGTATAATAGGCAGCGAGCTTCTCGTCTCCGTCCTGTTCAGCTGCCAGAATGACGCTTTCCTGAATAGCCGGATGTTCATTAAGCCGGCTTTCAATATCGCCAAGCTCAATGCGGAATCCGCGTATTTTCACCTGGTTGTCGATGCGGCCAATATATTCAATCCTGCCTCCCGGAAGCCAGCGTGCCTTGTCACCTGTTCTATAAAGCTTTGACCCAGGCTCAAAAGGGCTGTCTATAAATCTTTCATCCGTCAATTCACCCTGTTTGTAATAGCCCTTTGCCACTCCGTCTCCCGCAATGCAAAGCTCTCCCGGGACACCAGCCGGGACAGGCGTAAGCTGCGAATCGGTAATATAAATCCGGGTATTTGCGATAGGCCGGCCTATCGTGATGTGAGAGCTTTCTTCATTCACACGCTGGACCGCAGACCAGACTGTTGTTTCCGTAGGTCCGAACATATTCCAGGCTTCGCTGTCCGTATTGAGAAAATGCCGCTTTAGTTTTTCAGGTAAGGCTTCGCCTCCGCATAGAATCTTGACTCCCTCTTCATTTTTCCAGCCTGAATAAAAGAGCATTTTCCATGTCGCAGGGGTTGCTTGCATGATTGTCGGTCTCAAATCTTGTATGTCGCGCTTCAGTTTTTCAACGTCTTTTGTATGTTCAGTTTGGCAAATATGGCACTGCGCCCCCTTTATCAAAGGCAGATATAGCTCTAAAGCAGCTATATCAAAACAGTAGGTTGTCACAGCAAGCAGGCGATCCGCTGATGAAAGACCGGGCGTCTCACCCATGGAAACGAGAAAGTTTGTCAACGCTTTATGCGGAATCATGACACCTTTTGGCTTCCCTGTGCTGCCGGACGTATAAATGACATAAGCCAAGTTTTCCGGCTTGACGGTGCGCGAAAGAACACGTCGATCAAAAGAGGCTTGAGCGATATCATCCCAGTCCTGATCTAACAAAACTGTCTGAACCCCATTCCAGCTTAAAGTATTGGCCAATTCGGAAGTAGTCAGTGTAATGGAGACTTCACTGTCCTTCAGCATGTATTCCAATCGCTCAGCCGGATAAGACGGGTCTAACGGCACATATGCTCCTCCTGCCTTGAGAATCGCCAATAAACCCACAATCATTTCCAGCGATCGATCCACATAGATACCTGCCAAGCGATCCGGCCCCGCTCCATGCGCCTGCAAATATATGGCCAGCTGTGTGCTTTTTTCATCAAGCTCCCGATACGTCAATGTTTTACCTTTATAGCTGACAGCCGCCCGATTAGGCGTCTTTTTCGCCTGCTGCTCAAATAACTCATGAAAACACGCATGTGGATAATTCTTGTCAGTAGCGTTCCACGTTCTGAGAATCATTTGTTCCTCTTCGTCAGTTAATAAGGAATACTCTTTTAAAGTCTGAGAAGGACTCCCCACAGCCTGTTCTGTTAAATAAACAAAATGATCGAACATAGCGGAAATAGCAGCGGTATCAAACAGCCCAGTATTGTATTTGATGTTCAGCTCCATTTTTTCTTCTTCTTCCCATAGCTCAAACACCAATTCGTATTCACCCTCTTGATGAATACTCTCAACGAAATCAATAGAAAAGGAATCCTTATATTTACTCAACAGACTTTGATAACTTCCAGTTTGAAGAAAATTCTGATAGAAAAAAGCTGTCTGAAAAACAGGTGAACCTGCTTGCTGGCGAGAAATATTCAAATCCCGCACCATTTTTGGAAAAGGATAAGCCGCATGATCCAGTCCATCGAGGATTGTGAATTGCAATCTCGAAACGAACTCAGAAAAAGTTTCTGCCGCTTTCAGTTCACCCCGGATAGGCAGCATATTGAGAAAATGCCCAATAGAAGAATCAAATCGCTCTTCAGGTCTCACCATCGCAGGCATGCCGACGATCAGTTCTTTCTGATCGCAATAACGGCCTAACAGCATCATATAGCAGCTCAGCAATACCGTTGAAACATTTGTAGAATGCTCTTTGGCAAACGATCTGACACGCTCCATTAAACTGCTGGGCAGCCGCCGAGCGTATGTGTCTTCCTTAAACTCTGAAACGGACGTACTGGTGCTTACAGCCGGCAGCTGAAGATTCGGCAATGTGCCCGATAGCTGTTTCCGCCAATACGAACGATGTTTCTCGCCGTCTTCACCGGCAAGCATGTTCTGTTCCCAAGCGGCAAAATCATGATAAACGGCCGGTGAAACAGACTCTTTCGGCTCCTGTCCTTCTAATAGAAGCTTATAGCTGTCAAAAAGGCTGCGAATAAACGTCAGGGAAGAAATCCCATCAAAAATAATATGGTGAATAACCACAAGCAAAAAGTGCTCTTCTTCTGATCTGGAAAAAACACGGACGCGCATTAACGGGCTGTTTTCCTTTACATACGGTTCTTTTACTTGTTTTCTAAGATAAGCAGTTGTGTCAGACTCTTTCATACCCGAAATGTCTTCTGTTTTGATATCAAGAGATAGCGCCGGCTCATTTTTGAGGCAAGGCACTCCGTCTTTTTCTTGAATCACATGCTTTAATATCGGATGCTGTTTCTGCACACGTTGAAAAGCTTGCTTTAAAGTTTCAAGGTGAAGCGCTGACGTAAATCGAAAACAGAGAGGTACGTGATACGCGCTATTTTCAGGTGACATTTTTTGCAATGTCCACAAACCTTTTTGAACTTCAGAAAGAGGTTGAAAGGCTGCTTGCTTTTTTTCCGCCTCTACCGATTGGGGTGCGTCAATGCTATCTTTGTCACCAGACAGGCTGCTCCGCAAATCTTCTTTTTCAGACAGATAGTTGGCCAGTGATTCGATTGCAGGATACTTATATAACTCTCTGGCTGTGAGTCTGATGCGGTATTTTTTCTCGACCGCCCGAATAAGCTTCATCATCTTAATAGAGTCAATACCAAGGCTTTGGATATTGGTGTTGGGCTCAATCCAATTGCGGGAAACATGAAGCTCATCAGTAAAACAGCTGAGCAGATATTCCTGTATATCTTCTCTTATTCTTTTGGCATCATCTGCTTCTTGTGTCTCTCCCTCACCGTTTATACGGTTGGGTTTGTGAAGCAAGTGGTCGAACTCCCCATTTTCAAATGCCGTTTTCAGCTGTGTGCGCTGAATCTTTCCTATAGCTGTTTTCGGAATCTCTTCTTTATGCACCGGAAGCAAAAATTCGGGAGTCACACCGATTGTCTGCGTGACATGATACTGTATGTTTCTAAGAAGCTGAACGATTTCATCATCATTCATCTGGGCGGAAGTAACAAAGAAGATAGCCAACTGATCCGTTGTATTGTTATTCACACGGACAGCACAAGCGGCAGTATAAGAAGTTTCGATTTCCGCTAATTCTTCAACCGCGGATTCAATCGCATGGCTGTAGTAATTGACACCATTAATAATAATCGCATCTTTCGTACGGCCCGTAATGGTTAGACGCCCATTGCGCAAAAAACCAAGATCGCCAGTTTCAAACCAGCCATCCTCCGTAAACACACTCTCATTCAAATCCGGGCGCCGATAATATCCGCTGGTAACAGAGAGGCCAGAGACTTGAAAACGGCCGATCTCGCCTTCCTCAACCAATTCATTATGGTCATCCACAATCCTCATGGAGAATCCAGGAATCGGGGAGCCTATTTCCACAAAACCATCATCATCGCTTGTTGCGGCACGGGTAAACTCACGAGAGAAAATCACGCCGGATGAAGTTTCAGACATGCCCCATGCAGGGCGAATCGCGTCACCAGGCAATCCGTGAGGTTCTAAAAGCTCTAGCATTCTGCGCCCGACTTTAGCGACCATCGCTTCACCGCCATTGAGCATATAGCGCATGGATGACAGGTCCCAGTTTCGATTTTTCATTTCATCAGAAAAATCAGTGACAAGTCCGAAAGCAAAATTCGGCGCCCACGTAACAGAAGCACGGTAATGATCAATCCAATCAAGCCATTTTAGAGGTTCCATCAAAATCGTTTCACTTGCGACGTTGATTTCTTGGCAGCCAAGATAGACATCCCGCAAATGAAGCATCCCAATGCCTCCGACATGATCAAACGGCATCCAGTTAAACGTGATATCCTCTCTTGTAAAACCTTGCATTTGAATAATGCCTTTCACCATGCTTAAAATATTTTTGTGATTGAGCATGACTGCTTTGGGAGTGCCCGTACTCCCTGAAGTCAGCAGCAGAAGCGCCAAATCTTCAGGGTGAGCTTGATGCCAGTCGGTTTCCATCTCATCACGGTAAAGATCCTCGACAGCCAAGGCGCGAAAACCTTCAAGTTCTTGCTCTTTTGCCCAATCAATCATTTCCTGAAGCAATTCCCGACTCGTAATCACCGGCGGCCTGTCAAGAAGTGTCCATGCGTCTTTCAGCTTTTGAGTCCCGCTGTTCGACTCTGTGTACGTTGGAGCAACAGCTAAAGGAGCCGGAACAATTCCAGTTGAAACACAGCCCCAGAAAGCAGGGATAAATTGTGAATTGTCACCAAGCTGCAAGATCACATTATCCTTTGCTCTCAGGCCAGATTGACGGAGCCCCTTCACAATACGCAGCGCATCATTCCATAAACGGCCGTAAGATTGATGAATCTCAGTTCCATCCGGCTGCAGATAAATGATCCCCTTTGTTTCTCCAAGCTCCGCTGCAGTTTTGTATAAAACCTCGGGTATTGTAGCCGATTGATCTTCGGATATATGTAATGGCTCCCCATAGCTGACAGAGGGATTAGATAATCCGCGGGTATTCACATCATTTCTCATAGAGCTGCCTCCATTTCACCTGCACATTTTTATGTATCACACGACGATCGTTTCTAATTCAATTAATTCCCATATAAACCTGTGATTCTCGTTTTGACTTCGTCTTGATGAAATGTTTTCTCATGCATAACGAGCTCCTGTTCTATCACGCTGGGAAGCTGCTCGCGAAGCGGCGCAACCAAGTGGTCTTTTAGTGTAATTAAGGAGTTTCTCGGTTTTTCCGCCAGCTCACGCGCCAGCTCCACAGCATACTCCAAAACTTCAGATCGAGGGAGGACTTTAAAGGGTATTCCTCTTTTTTCGAGATCGGCTCCCCGGTAATTGCCTGCATTCATTAATAACTCCTGCGCCAAGCTGAACCCGAGTTTTTGGGGAACGATAAAAGTAGCTCCCATACCCGGTGTAAACCCGTATTTCATAAAATTAGTGGTATACACACTCTCCCTGCTCAGAATAACAAAATCAGCAAAGAGCCCCATGACAAAGCCGCCCCCAATTCCGTGACCCTGCATGGCAGCAATGACGGGAATTCTGCAATCAAGTGCCAGAGAATAGAGATTGTCATCAGTAAACTTAGTGATTCCTTGCTGGATTCTCAGCAAACCTTCTTGTGTTCCGCCTGAAGCAAAATAATTGTCGTATCCCGTTAAAATCACTGCTTTATAGCTTTGTTGATTGCGAATGAATTCGAACGCTTGAATTAATCCGTCTGTGAGTTCTTGCGAAAACGCGTTTTTATGAGCACGGTCATGCATCTTGACCTGAATAATAGCGGGCTCGATTTCAAAAAGCTCTACAACAGAATGCGTCATGATGTCCTCCTAACGGTTTCTGATTGTATGTATTTCACACAGTTTACGGGCTCTTCTCCCAAGGGAACTGCCCCGTTTCAACATACCTTATGATTCCCATTTGATTTTGAGGGTCGGAAAACATGTCTTGATTTTCAGTTAAAGCCATGGATTTCGTACGCCGCGGGCGGTCATCCAATGAATTGATAAACTGTTTATACCGCGCAATTGCCTTTTTATTTAACCGCCGCAAGCGCAATAAATGCTTTCTCAGCAGGACCTCGCTTTGAGCGTCACAGGCATCTACCAAGCCCCATTCCATGGCTTCCTGAACAAAAATCGGTTTTGTCATTAATGTCATATAATGCGCTTTTTGATAGCCGATCCTGCGAATCAGAAATGGCAGCACACAAGCTGGATAAAGACCAAATAATAACTCGGACAGACTGAATGATGCAGTTTGATCCGCTATGACAATATCACTGGCAGCCACAAATCCAAGACCTCCGGCATTTACTTTTCCCCGCACATGTGAAATGGTGACAAAAGGACCAGTCTGCAATTTCAGCCACAAATCATAGAGAGGTTCTTGAGAACTCGCTTGTTTTCTGCCGCTTTTCATCTCCTGATATATTTCTTGAAAATCGGCTCCGAAACAAAATACCTCCGGGAGTCCCTCTAAAACAATGACCGTAACGGAAGCTGTCTCACATTGATTCATCACTTGTAAACATTCATCGATTAATTGGTCATTGATCGTATTATTAGCGTCAGGACGATGAAAGGTTAGATAGCAAATTGACTCTTGAAACCGGACCTTAATCGTTTGGTATGTCACGACATCCACCTGTACTTGCGATGAAACTCAGAAATTTCTTCTAAAAACAGCCTCGGCTTTTCTTGATGAAACTGCAATATCCCCGGAATCATCTCAAGATCCAGCTTGACATTACGAGTTCCGAACCGGACCATCCCGCTTCCCTTGAACAGCGTTTCATACTCATCCATTGAAAGATGATATCGATTGTCCAAGTGCTTCTCGATTTCAAATAAGCGCTGGCGTTGTTGGCCTTGAGGCGTTGCAATTCCGCTGTAAAACTCAGAACAGCAGCCTGAACCATAGGCGAAACAGCCGATTCGTTTAGGCGAGTCAAGCTGCGCTTTGTCAATAGTGCTAGCCAGCGCCAGAAGCAATGCGGCTCCCATAATGTTTCCGACCCTTTGGCAGTAGAGCAATCCAGGCTGTACCCGTTTCAAAAAATCAGTTTCTATCTCAGCCGTTTTCGCCTTTGCCATCTTACGCATCATCGTGCGGTGCGCCCCTTTCACCATCCCGCCAAAAGGCGTATGGTAGGCTAGATATTGAAACGTATCTTGATAATGAGCCCCGGGTACACGTTTTTGATATTCCAAGAACGTTTGTTCACAACAATCCAAATATGACATTAAAGACAGGTCAGCATCTCCCGCCTCACTGTCGGGAATGGGACGGCACGTATCCATCACTTCGTAGCCGTAATAGCCGTTTGCCCCGGGATCAACTTGAAACACCTCAGGATTTTCGCCTATCAAAACAGCCACTGCTCCCGCTCCGGCACTCGGTTCGGCATAGGACCAATCCTCACTTAAAGCGTCTCCGCCTTCAGCGATTAAAAAACGGGAAATATCACTGGCGATGACCAGTGCTTTGGCACCCGGAGACGTCTGGGATAATATAAAATTCACTGCCATTTGAAATCCGGCAGTTCCTGAATAACAGGCTTGTTTTATTTCGAACAAACGGCAGTTGCGATTAAGCCCTAAATATTCATGGATATAGGTGCTTAATGATTTTCCAAAATCGATCCCAGATTCGGAACAGGTGATCAGCAATTCAATCCTGTCCTTCTCTGCATCACTTAGTGAATCAATAATCGGTTTAGCCGCATTCACTCCAAAGGTCACAGGATCTTCGTAAGGCAGTGCTACCGCTTTTTCTTTCATCAATAAATTTTCAAATCTAGCAGTATCTAAATGTCTGTACTTGGCTAATTGCATGACATCAAGGTATGCCGTTCCGCCAAAGACATTCATCGCTTCTATTCCAGCAGAAACCATTTATGATTCGCCTCCGCATTTTTCAATGTTTTGTATACAAACAGCGGTATTCATTCCGCCAAAACCCATGCTTAAACTCAACGCGTTTTTTATGTCGTGTGAAATTGATTGATCCGTCACCCAATGCAAGGAAGGATCAATTGGATCATGTAAATTCCGGCTCGGATGCAGGCGTGATTCTTTCATTTGAAGCAGTACAGAAATAATCTCAACAATGCCTGCTGCACTGAGCCCATGCCCGGTTATTGATTTTGTTGCATTTATATAAGCATGAGAAAGACCGCAAGCATGCAGCGCCTTCAATTCAATTTCATCTCCAATGAAAGAACCCGTGCCATGAGGGTTTATGTAATCAATTTCTTCAGGTGTGAGACCGGCTCGCTCCAATGCCTTTTGTATGACATAGATCTCCCCTTCTAAAGAAGGATCAGGATTGCGGTTCCCATCTACTTTGATTGACCATCCTGACAATGCAGCATAGGGTTTTACGCCCCGGCGGACAGCCGTATCTTTTCGTTCTATCACCAATGCGCCGCAGCATTCTCCATAAATAAATCCATCTCTGTTCTGGTCAAAGGGACGGCACGCGTTTTCCGGCTCATCAGCATATTTATCCGTTCCCATAGCGCCTAAAGCCCTGAGCGCCTCACATTCCATATAGGAAATATCCATTAACGCCCCCAGTGCGATGCAAATATCAACCTCTCCTGACAGGACTTGCTGAATTGCTTGAATCACCGCTAACTGGCCGCTTGCGGAAGCACCTCCCGCCGTATAAGCTAAACCGGTGATTCCAAACTGTTCTGTACAAAGACCGCAAAGATCGCTATCCATAAAAGACAGTGCATATGCTGGCGACATGAAACCAGAGCGGTCCCTATAATTCTCATAAAGCTGGAGGGTCTCTCTTTGCTGAAAGTTCGATCCTCCTGCTACCAGCCCGATACGTGCGGAACCAGCATCGTCTAACTTCGCCTCCTCCCAGGCTTCTGAGAGAGTAACCAAAGCAGCTCGGCTGGAAAATGACGCTTTTCTTAGCAGTTTCTTAGAAAGACGGTCCGGATAAGATAACGCAGGAATTTCAGCCCCAATAAACCGGCTGTCTTTTTGTCTGCCAGGGCGCTGCATCACTTCAAAGGCATGCCTCCCAGACAACAACGAAGAAACAAAAGCCTCTTTTCCTTGGCCGATCGCTGCCGTTACTCCGACACCGGTCACCAGAATCTCAGGCGGATTGTACTTTGTCATAAAGCACCTCAGCTAATTCGCCGATGTTGTTCACACCAGACAGCTCGACACGAGGGATTTTTAATGATAAATCCTCAAGCACCATGGTTATAATTTCAGCCCTGTCTACAGAATCAGCCCCTAAATCAGCTAATCGCTCTTCAGGCTCAAAACGGTGTCCGTCCAATTCAGGAAGAACCTCACAAATATTAGTAATCAATACTTCGAAGACTTTCTGTTTATTCATAACGTTTGTCTCTCCTTTAAATGGAATGTTAAATATGCAGGCTTCGCCCATTTTTTTCACAATATTCAATCTTTTATTATTGCACAATAGACTTTAAAGCGCCTTTTGAGAAAATAATGCAATTCTGTCGTTAAGTAACTTTGCGGTTTCTGTCATTAATATTTTCCCGATGTCATCCACATGACGGTTCCGCCAGCTCTCTAATTCCGAGCCTTTGACCCATTGATTAAAAGCCCCTAACGCAGGGCCGCAGTGAACTTGATAATCGACTTTAGACTCTTCGCTTCCGCTGATCGCCAATTGCGAGCTGTACCTAAAGTACCATCTGAAAATCAATGCCATCTTATGTTTCGGATTCCGTTCAGCCTTCTCAATCTCTGCCGATGGATAGTGTGATTTAATATCTTCATATATTTTTTCGATACTGCGTTTAAAATATTTCTCCTCAAGCTGAGTTAAGGTCTTTTGATCGATCTCACTCAATGATTCAAATCGCTGGTAAAGTTCATGCAGCTTGCTGGCTCGCGCCGGAAAAAACACACCTTTTTTTAGCACTTGCACTTTGCTGCCCGATTCGAACATATCACCCGCTGGCGCATACGCCGTATCTTGAACATTGATTTGCTGCAATAAATCTTTCACTCTGTCACTTGTAGCCGCTTCAACCGTACACTGATTGATTGAGCCGGTTAAGATAAAATCAGCACCTAGCATAAAGGCAGCCATCGCCGCCTCAGGAGTCCCTATCCCGCCTGCCGCACCGACGCGTATTTTTTTGTTATATCGATACTTTTTCATCATTTCGTCTCTTAATAATGTCATCGCCGGCATCAAGCTGTATGCAACACCGCCGTCCGTATGACCGCCTGAGTCTGCTTCCACACAAATATCCTCTGCCACAGGGATCTCCCGCAATAACTCAGCTTCACTAGTTGTGATTTTGTTTTCTCTTAAAAGTTTTTCTACCATATTCTCCGGCGCAGGACTCATAAAGGATTCGGCAACCTCCGGCCTTGAGATTTTCGCTATCATTCGATTTGCACATATCACTTCACCGTTTGGACGCCGTTTCAATCCTTTTGCGCGATATCTTACTAAAGCAGGAGTGACACTTAGAAATGCGGAGGCTTCCAAATGTCTCACATTATGTTTCAATAAAAGATCAATCATTTTTTCTTCTGATTCAATATGCTTCATATTGTGCACCAGGTTAATGCCATAGGCTTGTCCCTGCCCCAATTCGCCTTGAATAGACAGAATCGCGTCCTCAACGTTATTCAGATCCAAACCGCCCGTGCCAAAGAACCCCATCATCCCCGCTTTTGACATCTTTACAACCATTTCTTTCGAAGCAATTCCGCGGTACATTCCTCCTGCAAGATAAGCATATGTAAGTTGATAGTCTTTTTTAAACTCGGCATTTCCTAATGAATGAGCTGTAATCTCAGCAGACATTCGAGCTAAATGGGCGTCAGTTTCTGCTTGTTCATTTTGCTGGCCATTAGAGGCATTTTTCTCTGTTGAATCAACATGATGTGTTAACGGCTCCGCTTCATTTTTTATCCGGGTAATTAAGCCGGTTAACACCTTTCCAGGACCGACTTCTTCAAACTCCATTGCTCCTCTTCCCATAAGATAACGAATGCTGTCTGTCCATCTAACCGTGCTGTTCATTTGTTGAGACAGGGTCTCTTTCAGCCTTTCCTGTTGATAAGGCTCTGCATATACATTCGAGATAACCGGAAAAGACAAAGGCGCAAAATGGAATGTTTCTATAAATTGCTTAAATTCTTGTTTTGCTTCATTCATATACCTGGAATGAAAAGCTCCACTTACGTTTAACGGGTGGAACAGCTTTACATCCTGGATGGCTTCAAAAACAGCTCCCGCTTTTTCAATATCTTTTTTTTGTCCGGAAATCACAATTTGCCGAGGTGTATTCTCATTTGCCACATCAATCGTATGTAAATGATGTTCTTCTAATACAGCTGTAACTTGTTCCTTATCTAAACCGATCACCGCAGCCATACCGCCTCCAGTAATCCGTCCCATCAGCTCGCCTCTTTTTTTCACCAGCTTTAAACCTGTCCCAAAGTCAAATGCGCCTGCTGCAAACAGCGCGTTGTATTCTCCTAAGCTATGCCCCGCCGCAAAATCAGGTTTTCCGCCGGTCTCCTCCAGCTTTTTCAAATAACTGAGTGCATTGACCACGTATAAAGCCGGCTGAGTATATTGAGTATGATTGACATCGAAATAGCCTTTTTCAGTACAGAGTTTTTTGATTGAATATCCAAGTATTTGATCTGCTTGGTCCGTCAAATGCTGATATTGCTCAAAAAGTCCTTGTCCCATTCCTTTTTGCTGGGAGCCTTGTCCTGGAAAAACATATGTAATCATCTTGTTTACTTCCTTTCTAGTTTCTGTAAACGCTCAACCATCTCCAGATTTTTCAGCTCCTGATGAAATGGTGTGATGATTGAATGACAGCGATTCGCTGAATCTCCCGAGATTAATTGTTTAACAAACGCAGCTAAGGTTCCTGAAGGCCCCAAATCAATGAAATGGCACGTATGCTGACTTTCCAAAAATTGAATAGCTTCTCGAAATCTCATTGGTCTTCTTACAGTATCCCAAAAGAAATCGTTATGAATCTCGCGAATGCTCCTTCCCGTTAAACAGGATACCAACGGGATTGAAGGGTGTTTAAAAGCTTTTGATCTTAAAAATTCTTTATATACATCTTCTGCAGGATCAATAAGGGAAGAATGAAATCCGTAGGATACAGGCAGCGGCTGGCAGAGAATCCCGTTCTCTCTCAGGACATCAGTGATCTGCTGTATGTTTTCACTATCTCCCGAAATGACAAAGTGCGAATCATAATGAATGGAGGTTAATTCACTATTTTCAAATAGATGCGGATGATCAAGTAATAGTTGCGGTTTGTCGAGTATAGCCAGCATTTTTCCTTTATCGCAGTATTTTTCGATGACGGTAGCCTGTTCAAGTATACATTCCAGCATCTCTTTTGCGTCTAAAACACCGGAAGCAGCAGCTGACGCGAATTCTCCCAGACTTGCCCCCAGCACGTAATCAGGCTGGATTCCCTTTTCTGCGAAAACCCGATATAAAGAATACTCAACCATAAAGATAGCGGGGTGCGTATAAAGGACACGGTCAAACGGTTCCGATACACGCTTAGCGGGATGATACATTTCATTGACTATAGATATGCCGATTCGCCGAGAGACAATGGCATCCATTTCAAGCATACATTGGCGAAAAACGGTGTTTCCGCTGAATAATTCTTTTCCCATATGATAGTACTGAGAGCCTTGTCCGGAAAACATAAAAACGAGTGGTTCATTCATTTGTATAACCTTCTTTTTTATGTATTTAAAGGTGAGTTACGAAAATATGATGGTGCTGGCTAGCTGTGAGAAAAGCCTCGTTTTATGGTTTATAACATGAATGGCAAAATGCTTTGGTTTTGTTGTTCTGGATGTGGAAGCTCGTTAATGAAGTGATCTTGGAAGTATCTGAATTTGATGTGAATCATTTTGGCATCGCCAAAAACATCGACTCTATTATGACTTAGATGTTTTTGAAATAAAGGGCGGTTCTCTTGAAAGGAGAGCGATGGTTTATCGTAATATAAAAACTGACTGCGATAGTGCAAATGTCCGCTAGAGAGCGAACTTTTTTTATGAGCCTCTTTATGTAACAGTATATAAATTCTTTCAGTTTTAACAGTGTCTATCGAATCATGCATGACGTATACTTTAGACCCGAATTTGAGGCCTTTTGGTATAGAAATCGGTTTAGCGTGTCATAGGTTCCGCATCTGTTTCAATGCGGCGGATCAATCCTGTTAACACATTTCCCGGTCCTATTTCCTCAAACTCCATTTGACCTTTTTCCATTAAAAAGCGTATACTTTCAGTCCATTTTACCGAATGGTTGATTTGATCCGCCAGTGTCGGCTTAATTACTTCAGAAGAGTACGGTCTGGCATATACATTAGAAATAACCGGAATAGATAAAGGAGCAAAATGAAAAGTGTCAAGAAACTGTTCAAACTCCTGCTTTGCATGATTCATGTATCTGGAATGAAACGCACCGCTGACGTTTAAGGGGAGAAACATCGTAACGTCTGTCTTGGCTTCAAAGATGGGTGCGGCTTTGTCAATATCTTCTTTTTGACCTGAAATCACAATTTGATAAGGAGCATTTACATTCGCAATGTCAATCTCATGTAAATGATGATCTATCAAAACCTCTGAAACCTGTTCTTCATTTATTCCCATAACGGCCGCCATACCGCCGTTGCTTACCATGCTCATCAGCTCGCCTCTTTTTCTGACAAGCTTTAACCCCGTCTCAAAATCAAAGGCTTCAGCCGCAAATAGCGCATTGTATTCTCCAAGGCTGTGCCCGGCAACAAAATCGGGTTTTATGTCTGTTTCCTGTATTTTTTTCAGGTAGCTTAATGCGTTCACTACATATAAGGCCGGCTGAGTAAATTGCGTTTTGTTTAAGTTTGAATAAGGATTTTCTATGCATAGGCGTTTGATAGAATACCCTAAGATCTCATCTGCTTGTGCCGTCAGTTCTTTAAACTCATCAAATAACTCACTGCCCATTCCCTGTTTCTGTGAACCCTGTCCCGGAAAAACATATGTGATCATTCTATTAAAGCCACCCTTCCCCGCATATATAATTACCTGCTGACTTACGTTATAGAAAATATAAGTATTGCCCCGGATAAATAGTAGCATGTTCATGTTGATGGTAACCTCTGTAAATATTATCCGTCAAGTTAATTTTTCCTACACTTTCCATCGTTTTTTCTCTGCATTTTTCCATAAAGGTATAAAGAATCAGGACATGCTGTAAAACATAAGAAAATAGACCTGCATATCACTTGTGCCAAAAGATGATGATACATAAGCTTCATTTCATTACTTAATAAAATCAACCCGTGCTTTGTCATCATTTTTCAAAAGGCAAATCTTTCGGATGCAGAAAGAAAATAGTCTAATAGAATGATTTCGGAAAAACTTATTTAAAATCAAAAATACCTCTTTGGTTTTTTCTATTGCGGAATTTCACAAAGTATTCTCTTTTATCAATCTGAAAATAAATATTATGTTTTAAAAGCTCACCTATTGTTTGCCCTGGTGTTTGACCAAATGAATGCCCCGGATAAACCCGCACTTCTGGGGAAACGATGGATTTTATCCTCTGAACACTGTCGAACATATCATCTGCGGAACTGCCATGATCTTCACATATCCCGCATCCTTCCGTAAAAATCGTATCTCCTGTGAATATACTTTCTGAAAACAAATAACACATCCCGCCGGCTGTATGCCCAGGTGTAAGCAGACATTGCGCTTTCGTCATTCCTATGCTGATGGTTTCACGGTCTTGAAGAGCAATTAAGTTTTTGCATCTGAATTGGTAAAAGTCGATTTCTGTTTTCGACATATACACTTGAGGATCAAATAATGCCGAGAGTGGCTCAACAAGATTTACATGATCATAATGAGAGTGCGTTAAAAGAATTGCTGATAAATCAACCTCCAGCTCAGAAAGTTTATTAGTTAGTTTACTCAATTCCCATGATGGATCAACAACTATCGCAGATCGGCTTACAATATCTTCAATGATGTAACAATAGTTAGTCCACCCTTGATGAAATGTTTTGATCGTATGTACCGCATAAGTAACCATTTTCACCATTCCTATCAATATGAAGTTCTTTCATTCTCTCTTCCATTCCCACTTTACCAAACGGTATGCGGCTTTTCCATTCTTCAATTCATTCTTGCAGTTACGGCTTGATTCACATAAAAAAAGTTATTCTTTTTGGAGACTTGTCCATTAAGAATAACTTTTTGCAGTGACCTATTCACTCTTGGGCTGATTCATCAACGCATATAGATTGTAAATGCTGCATCATAACACGTTTGATCCGTTCTTTATTCACACGGCGAGGGTCAAACATCGCATGTAAAGCCAAACCATCGATTAAAGCGTACAGCCTCTCTCCTTCTATTTCTTTATCAGCATGTTTTTGCAATAAATGAAGCTGGTCCAAGTAGTCGATCAGATTTCGAATTGCTTTGTAAATCTCATCATGTCCCGCATCAAACATATTGTCTTTATGTCTCGCATAAACAGTAAAAGCAAACCATACCTCCATCTCTCTAATCGTTTCAGCATTTGTCGGGACAATTTCAAGCAGTATGTGTAACACTTTTTCTTTAGGCGGCAAATCAAGGGCAGCAATTTTATTAATGCGGGCTGTCACCTTTTCTTTGACAAGTTTCATTGCAAAAACAAGCAATTCATCCTGAGTTGAAAAATAATGGCGAAGCGCACCTAACGACAGTCCTGCTTCTTTGGCAATGTTTCTGACTGAGGCCCCCTCCATCCCTCGTTCTAAAATCACCCGCCATGTCGCTTCTGCAATGTGTTTTCTTCTTTTTTCATGGTCAATTTGTTTTGGCATATCTTTATTTTACCAAGAAAAAAATCAGAGAGCAATTTTTATAATACAGTTGTTTTATAAAAACGCAGATGGTAAAATCATATTAAATAATACAACTGTATTAGAAAGAGGGGAACAGATTGAACAGTGTCGCTTGGATGATTGTCTTCTGCGAAATAGGATTTTGGGTTGTAATAGTGTTAGGCCTTGTCGTACGCTATCTATTTAAACAAGATAAATTAGGGCTGTTTCTTTTTGCCTTAACCCCTGTCATTGACCTGATTTTGTTAATAATGACGTCTGCGGACTTATACCGCGGAGCCGTTGCGACTACTGCACACGCGATTGCTGCAGTGTACATCGGCGTATCGATTGCTTTCGGCAAGCAAATGATCCAATGGGCGGATGAAAAATTCCGTTATTATGTAACAAAGCAAGGCTCAAAACCGCTTGTGCGCTATGGAATGGATCATGCGAAACATTATGCGAAAAGCTTGATCAGACATGTGCTCGCTTATCTTATTGGAGCCGGGCTGCTGGCCGGGATGATTTATTTTATTAATGATGCTGCCCGTACCGAAGCGCTGAGCAGTGTTTTAAAGCTATGGACAGTCATTCTGGGCATTGATTGCCTGATCACCGCCAGTTATTTTATCTGGCCGAAAAAAGCGAAAGCTTCAAAAAATCTCAGAAGTTAAAATTAGTCTCGCTAAAAAATCCTTTTTCAATAGAAAAAGGATTTTTTCACTTTTGTAAATATATGTTACACTTTATGCAAGTCATCTAGATAAGGAGCTTATATGAAAAAAGCCTATGCTTTCTCAGTATACCTGTCGGATTTTCGCTTTTTTCATTAGGCACTTGCCTAGGAAACATATCCTGTTTTTATTATTATTTTATGAGTTCTGCTGTATTGTGAATCACTAACATGTAAGGAGTGTAATACGTGAGCCAGAAAGAACACGACACGCCATTTAAAGACTTAAAACCAAGCTCAAAAATAATAGTGATTGTATCCATTGCCCTCCTTATCACAATTGCAGCTGCTGTGATCTTCGGCGGTTATTTCTTCGGCATGAAAGGGCTATTTGCCATCCTCGGCATCACATACGATTCCAATCAATCCTTATTGTTTTTTATATTGGGATGCTTTGCTGCTGGACTGGTTATAGACCCTCTAACAAAAGTCGTTTCTTTGATAATGATCCATTCACTTTCTATCAGAAAAACAGCACTTTTCACATTTGTTTTTTATTTCATCGCTAATTTCATAACAATTTGTTTAGTAGATTACTTTATGGATTCTATTTATATTCCGGACGCATTACTCTTTGTCATATCAGCATTTATGGCGTTCACTGAACTAGCATTTGATGATCGGCCTAAAACATAAACCGATAAAAAACCGCTTGTGATTGATTCAAGCGGTTTTATGCTGTAATGACATTTTCGTCGCCTCACTTTCCTATATAGTCAACGAGAAAGTGTAAAACAATTAGAGGAATGAAACCTGGAATGCAAAACAAAAATCAAAATATGTCTAAAAACTTGTTATGGTTTCGTTTCTTCTTGTTGCTGTGTCTAGTGTGCATCACAGCCCGGCTACGGGTGAGGCAGGATCGGGCAACCAGAGGCGGTTCAAGGCTTAAGGGCATAGCCCTCACTCTTTGTCCTTTCATTCGCGAGTGAAGATACATATGAAATCTTTTTAATGAATTGTTTAGTACTCTTTAATTCTCCTTCGAATATTTTGTATCCTATTCATACTCTCCTTTGCCAATATAAAAAGACACCCAATCGGATGTCTTACTCTCTTTCTACTAGAACGCCTGTAATCACCGGTGTCTCTTCACCTTCTTGCACAGGGCCGTAAGCTGAAACCTTATCACCCTTAGTTAATGTTAAGTAACTCATGTTCATCACTTGATACAAACACTTTTCACCATCTTCTTCCTGAGAAATTATAAACGAATCCAAAGCACCACCTTCATCCATTACACTCTCGACTGTGCCAGTTATCTTCACAACTTTATCAACTGGTGGATCGTTTACATTTAATTCTTCGTATGATGCTTGAGTAGCAATTTCCTTTACTGTTTCGTTAACTTCTGTCCGTGCTGTGTCTGTAGACTCGTCTTCTTGAGTAACACCAGCATCAACTATAGACAACCCATCTGTGTTTGATTCCTTGTTTATTTCATTCTGTTTCGTAGTGTCATTGTTTTTCGTTTCATTGCTGGTTGAACAGCCAGCAAGCAGTCCAATAGATATCAAAGTAATTATTATAAATTTCATGTAACTCCCTCCATTATGAGAAGAGTATACCTTACATGATTGTTTCAAACTACTTTTTAATAGACAAAAGTTAATCCCTCCCCCATACATTCCTTTCCTCTGTTCACATGTGCACCTGCATCGCGCAACTACCCAAATAAAAAAGCACCCCGAGGGATGCTTTTTTATTTTCTTTTCACATCAAATTGCGTGACAAGTCGCATATTAACATTTGCTATACGCTTACCATCTTCAAACTCATACCAATGTTCACATTCTTGCAATTCTTTTATAAGTGCTTTCTCAGATTCTGCAATTACTTTAGCTGTTCTTAAATTTTCATTATCAAACCAAAAAACAACTTCAAATTTCATAAACTTTCACCTCTTGATTTATTATCAGACAAGAGGACTAGAAATGAAACAGTTCGCAAAATTTGTCGAACGATTCCCTTTTAATCACATATTTATTCTTTCTAAACTGCCACCGTACCGCCCATTGTCTATCCTGATATTTACCGGAAGCAGTTTACAGAGAATATAAAAAGCGCCTTAACGAATATAAAATAAAATTTAAGATAATAATTTTATCTGAGCGTAACACCTTCAACACTTTATTTTCGCTTAGTTAAAGCCTTGCGTTAGACCCATTCAATCTTTAATTAATATACGCAAGGCTTTACACATCAATACCATTCACTACATACTTCATTTTTTTTCTTTATTTTTTCTTTTTTTACTATCAAATAAACCAAATGCAACTGCCAATGCAATAATCATTGCAGCATACCAAGGCCAATCCATCATATCACCACTTTCATAAAAGTAATCTGCCAAATAAGGCTAATCAAATACGGCACTAATATTGATACGTTCTTAATGAGATATTGGTTTCATTAAATAATATTCCCTCTAAACTGCCCCCGCGCTCAAACCGTTAACCGTCAATTGTCTATTCTGAGATTTACCGGAAGCAGTTTACAGAGAATATAAAACCCTTCAGTTAGAAGGGTTCTTTTGTTCGTCTTTATTTAAATTTAGATAATACCATCCCATATTCTTTCCTCTTAAATTTTGTATCCTCCAGTAATATAAATGAAATTTTTTTACACTACGGCTATCTTCAATGATTGTCTCGTTTTCTTCCTCTTTAAATGATCTTACACTTTTATATTTCATCCGTTGTCCTGTTTGCAATTGATACCAAACATCTATTCTTTTAATTCCATATTTGCGATTCGTAACATTCCCATAATTTATATCCAGTGGTATATAAACCTCATCATCGGGAAGCATAAATGGCAAAGATGTTTCTATTATGCTCTTATCATCGTTACCTAATTTTATTTTAATGTATCCGCCTGTAATAATACTTTTTCCTACAGTCCTTACCTGTAAATAGTTAAATCTAGATACATCAGTGAAATTCGCATCTTGATCAAGTCTTTTTCCTATTATTAATCTCTCTAAACTCTCGTAGCTATTAGGCAATAATAACTTGGCCCCCTCCTTTACAAAAGGAGCATTTTTAAGATGGTATTTTCCTGTTATCTCATCCATCACCATAAAAGTTCTGTATTCAAACTTAACTTTATGATCTTCATTGATTCTACCTAAAATAAAAGTAATAAATGGTACTATAATAGCTGCTGCAGCTGTTAATGCTGTGGGTAGTACACCAAAAGTTTTTATAATTTCGTCCACACTGTTTTACCTCTACCTTATTATCGGTAAAGGGAATGAACAAAGAAACAATTTGCAAAATTTGTCGAACGTTTTCTGTGATTCAGATAACTGTTAACCGATGCAGTTTGCAGAGAATAAAAAAAGCGACCCCGCTTATCAGCAGTGCCGCTCCCTTGATCTATTACCTATTACCATAATAACTCACTTTAAAGAAAATGGAGTGCCGTTATCCTGCCAAGTTTATGGCATTTCTTTAAATTATAAGTTTTTTCGGTTTCTTCCTTCTCTTGTTTCTTAAAAAAACAAAATTAATAGTTGCAGCTAACAATGCCAATATATTAAGTATTAACATAATAATAGAAAAGATATTGGAAGAATTAGTGTCGGTTATTACATAAGCTGACGCTAACCCCAAAAGACTCACTACCAGTAAGGTGAAAAAAGGTAATAAACGTACAGAAGGTGCTTCAAGTGTTGAGAAAGAGTAAAATGATTTTAGCCCCTTAATTGACCCTTTTAATTTATAAAAATTTTTATCATCTGTATGTAATATTTCAATTACAGCACCATCCGAAGCATCTAAATAATCAAATTTCACTTCTAGAATGTTAGGGTTATTTTCATCTATTTTAATTATAAAATCATTTGCATCACTACTTTTTTCCAATATGGCTGCAGAAATAATTTCTTGTCCCTCACTAATTTCTATTCTAACAGGATCTTTTTCTACAATGTGTTTCCCCTCAATAGTAACATTTCCACTATTCCAAACAGTCATTTGAGTGTTGGTTACTCTTTCAACAGACTTTCCCTTAAAAATAATTTCTATATCTTCCGGAGCTTTATCGTTTTTTCCAACTACTCTTTCACTTTTGAAGGTATATGTCAGTTCATTTACTTTTCTGTTTTTATAATGAGAATAAATTGCAAATAAAATACCGAAAAGTCCTATTAATGAACCAATCCACCCCTGATTTAATAAGTTAAGCACAGATCACTTCTCCCAAATTATTCATATATTATAATGTACTTACTTATCGGCATATTATCAATATTGAATTACCCATATGTTTTATACTGTGCAACTCGTTGAACTGGCCAATCCCTTGTCCTCTCTGGGTTTTAACCAATATCCCT
This sequence comes from Bacillus sp. FSL R5-0434, assembly GCF_038004745.1. NCBI lineage: Bacteria > Bacillati > Bacillota > Bacilli > Caryophanales > Bacillaceae > Bacillus > Bacillus sp. FSL R5-0434. The sequence goes on along the minus strand of NZ_JBBORV010000001.1, from coordinate 1,770,628 downwards.
AAAATGAATTACACACCTGTTATTTTTGAGGAATTGACGAAAAACGCAAAGAAAAAGGCCCATCCTTGTTGTTTTGGATGAGCCTAGTTATATTTTAAATTTCTTCATAGCGTTGTTCTTGGCGTCTTGATTGATTCCGATGTACCTAAGGGTTGTCCGTTGGTCTGAGTGATTAAATATCTTTGCAGCATAGCAACGTCCTTCGTTTGTTTGTAAAAGTGATAGCCAAATGTTTTCCTCAATGTATGCGTGCCGATGTCATTTAAACCAACATACTCAGCAGCACCCCTGAGAATCTTGTAAGCCATTGACCGGGATATCGGTTTGTTGATTCCTTCTCGGCTTTTAAAGAGAAACTCATGATCCTCTTTCCCTTCGACATAGGCCTTAAATTCTCTTTGAAGAGCTGGCGTCATGTCGATTCTCTTTTTCTTTTTCGTTTTCTTCTCTATGAGATTGAAATAAGGACGTTTGGCGTCTCTTACTCTCAGCTACAGAATATCCGATATGCGGAGCCCTGAATTGATACCTGTCACAAATAGCATGTAATTCCTCATGTTTTGCTCTTTTAAAAATCTCTTGATATAAAAGATACATTCCGGATCACGTATAGACTGAACAAAATTCATTAAGAAGCTATCCCTTTCTTGTAGACTTCTTCTCCCGGAGTAAAGCCAGCCGGTAGAGAGCTTTTGCTTTCACACGATAATAGCTTCGCTGGCTCAGACCCATTTCTGCATACACTTCATAATCATACATTTCTTCCCGCTTCATATAGAGCATGACAATGATCTGCCGTTCTCTTTGAGAAAGCCGGTTAACAGCCTTTTGAATCCTTTTTAAGAATTTGTCACGCTGAATCTCCCAATCAAGACGCTTTAATGCTGCATCTTCTGTTGAGGAATGAACCTCATTCGTGATACTTGGCGGAACAATGCTGTAAGTAGGTGTAACTTTTGGTAAAAAATCATCTGGGACCTGTAAGAGATATAACCGATATTGATTCAGCAGCTTCTCTGCTTTTGATTTAGTCGCTTCTTCGTCAATCTGAGGAATGTTTAATGTTAATTGATTCATATTTTTACCCTCCCGTTTATTTGCGTCTTAAAGCTCCGTCTTTGCCTCTTTTCAGTGTTCTCCTATCTTGACCCATCATTTTCCACCAAAACCATTCTGAGCGCTCCTGCGCGTTTTTATTGAGTTTTTCTTCCTCTCCTTCCATCCCTCCGTTCAAATAAAAAACGGACACCAACCAAAGCACAGATTTCTCTGTACAGTGATCAGTGTCCGCAGGCTTTCCGTCTTGGACTATATTAAGCTTTGTCTTTTATAAACATTTTTTTATCACATAGTTCATCTAATTTTATTATCTTTGTTTCCGTGCATAATTTAGGATTTGGTTTATTCCCTAACAAAATAAGTTCCTTGCTGATAGCATGTAAAACATACCAACACTCATCACTCTCATCACTTGTTGAAGGATTTTGTGGACGTTCTTGTTCGGATCTATCTATCACAATATATTTATCTTTTGACCATTCAACTAATCTGGATACAGGCCTCATTAAAAATGGAACTGGTAAAGAAAAAACAAAGGGAATACCCAGGATATAAATTAGTTTAGTTAGCTGGTTCTCGTCTTTGCTACTTCCGATTATAAAACCATCAAGTGCAACATAGAACAAGATTAAACATGTTACAAAAATAATAACTATGCTACACCTTCTCCAATATGGTTTGAAAAAATTCGAAAATCCACATTCCTTGTCTTCAAATTCTTTGATAAACAATATGATTACGAATAATATTTCTCCAATCGTAGCAGTTATTGTACCAACGGTCGTAGATGAATTGAAATTAACTGTCCATTCTGGTAAATTGGTCAAACTTAGTATAGAAAGAAAAGCTGCTGTCCAAAATACTGTCTGCCAAAAGTGACGCCAAATCATTACAGTAAACAATTTCTCTTTAGAAAAAAGCTTCTTTTCAAAAATATTGGCTGTTAAAGTAGTTATTGGCCTAAATGTTACAACTAACCCGTAAACTAAGATACCTGCAGCAGCTACATAGCCTGGTATCCCGATGCTCTTAAGCAAACCAACAACATCCATAACATTTCCTCCTCCTTTTCTTAATAATCTCTTTTTGGAATCGACAAATTATGGATTTTCTTTAGTGTTTTTAAGAAAAACCCTATTTAAATAGGGTTCATTTGTCTTCCCTCTTCTCTATATACTTATCAATATCTTTAAAGTAAGCCGCAGCCGTGATTGAAATGATTACCGATCAAAGCAAGGTTAGCTTTCATGTCCGGCCTGTAATCGTGTTGGAAATATATCCAGAATCCGCATCCCATCAGCAAAAACAATATTCTGAGCACCCTCCCCCCCATATTGTTCACAAATAATTAACATTTATATACAGGTTTATTTTTAACCTAGGACGAATTCTTTAGGTGTATCAAAAAACTAAAGGAGTGGTGATAATGAATTTTAAAAAGTTAGTAACAACTACCTTATTAACTTCAGCTATTTTAGGATCTGGCTCAATTGCTAGTGCTACAAGTTTAGATAGTAAAGGAGGGGTCTTACCCATCTCTAATAAATTTCAAACTGACTCTATTTTCAACACAAATGGGAAAGCATCGATATCTGCAAGTGTTGTATATGTTGGTGGCAGACTAGAAGCTAATGGTTCAAACAAGGATTACAAAGACTCACAAGTATTTACCCTATCAAATAACACTGGAACAAATTATAAAGGGTGGCAAGAATCTGAAAGAGCCAACGCAGCTGCGTATCTTAAGTACGAATTAATAAATGCATCTACCGGTAATACGGTGTCTCAAGTCAGTTATTATGGTGAAGTTAAAGCAAGTGATGGACGCACTTGGCCAACTTTATCCTTTACCAGCTCCAATATAAAAGTTACAGATAAATACTATGTTAGGGTTACCAACCTTGGCAGTTACCCAGTGAATTTCGCTGGTAATGTTTACAACTGATTAACTTCTGGAAAGGCAATCTATTTTAGGTTGCTTTTTTCATTTTAAAAGCAGGCACGGGCTGATATTTATATCTAATTCACTGTAATCACATTCAGGGCAGCTGTATTCGAACATGATGCCGCCTCCTGATCCATAATCGCTTTGAATATCGGGTAAATCTGCTGAGGCACAATCGCGTTGCCTAATCCTTTAATTCTGTCCACCCGGTTGGGAACACCATGAGCCACTCTACCCACTTCGGGTTCAGCTGCCCACCGACTCTTATCCCCTCCAGGCTTGAGACTGTATTTCCCAATCTGACATATTGCTTTTTCGCTCGCCTTTCTTCCTCCATCGACGGCGCAAGCCGGTATAATAAACGATTGCCCTTTGTAACCTGCGCTTTCCAAGTCAAATAGCGTGAGGTCGAGCTCCATATTTGCGAAGTTAGCAACGTTTTCACCAACAACCCAAGTGGGTCTAAGTTCTTTGATAATCCTAAACATTTCCGGCCAGAGGTCGCGGTCACCTTCCGTGCCTCTTCGCTTCCCGGCAATACTGTAAGGCTGGCAAGGGAATCCTCCTGAAATAATGTCAATTGTTTCACCTGACTCAATCATTCCTTTTTCCTCTAAAAGCTGTCTATTCAAGGTGCATACATCGTCAAAGATGGGAACACCAGAGAAGTTTTTATTCAGTACCTTCTGGCAGATGGGTTCACGCTCACAGAATGCGACTGTTTCAATACCAACCCACTCGGCAGCAAGCGCAATGCCCCCTATTCTCGCAAATAAATCGATGCCTTTGCATGCTGTCATCCCCTATCCCCGGCAGAACTGCAATTGCAAAGAATAAAACCACCACGATCCCACCTAGAAGCCAACCGATTTGTTTTATTACACGTAACAATAATTGTTTCATCTGAAAAAGCTGATTTGCATCATGTTACTCACATGGTCTAAAGCATACTCATGCAATCATGCTGTTAGAAAGTGGTGAAGACCTTAAATACGACTTTGGCCATACTACAGTTAATATGGCTGCTGATGTTATTTACATAACACAATAAAAAAAGCATTGATCAATTCGAAGAATATCTCAATGCTTGAAAAATGCATAGAAAAAATATGGGCAAAGGGTATATTCCCCTTCGCCGAAACCCGCTACATCACACGTTTAAACATCTTTTCCATCTCATACGTGGAATGATGAATCATAATCGGACGGCCGTGCGGGCATGTAAATGGGTCTGATGTGCTTCGGAGATCGTCCAGAAGCGCTTTGATCTCGTCGTTTCTGAGGTGACGGTTTGCTTTGATTGAACCTTTGCAGCTCATCATAATCGCCGCTTCTTCGCGCAGTTTTTTGATATCAATGTTTTTAGAATCGAGCACCTGCTGAATGATTTCTTCTATCAGCTCGGCTTCTTCTCCTTTTGGAAACCAAGCCGGGTGGCAGCGGACGATGTAACTGTTCGAGCCGAAAGACTCTAAAAAGACACCTACGCTTTCGAGCTCTTGTTGATGCTGTTCGATAATGAGTGCCTCGTTCGTGGAATAATGAAACGTGAGCGGCACAATCATATCCTGCACCTCAGGCTCAACCTCCCCGACCTTTTCACGAAAATATTCGTATTTAATACGCTCTTGGGCGGCATGCTGGTCGATAATATATAAGCCGTTTTCGTTTTGCGCCAATATATAGGTCCCATGCATCTGGCCGATCGGGTACATGATCGGCACACGTTCAGATGATGTCTGCTGAAGTTCCTGAGCGGGCTCCTGTTCGAATGCTTCAGGCAATTCCTCTGTAACAGCAGGCTCCGCAATATCTTGTTCTATTTCAGCCACAGAATGAGTTACAAGCTGCTCTGAAGGCAATTCGTCTTCTATCTCAACTGGTTCTTTGACAACTGAACTGAGCTTCATTGGTGAATACGAAGGCATAGGCGCTTTTTCCGGCACTTTTCTTTCAGCAGGTTTTTCATCAAAGGTCATGAACTGCTGCTCATTTTTGATCACAGGTGCTGACTTTTTCGGAAGCTGTGCGCTCGGTATCAGCTGCTGCTGTTTAAATACATCTTTTATGCCGTCACGAATTAAGTCGTGCAGCTCTGTTTCCTTGCTGAGCCGTACCTCAAGCTTCGAAGGGTGCACGTTGACATCGACTAAAATCGGGTCCATGGTGATTTCTATAAATGTGATCGGATGGCGTCCGATTGGCAAAAGTGTGTGATATCCTTCGTGCACCGCCTTGACGAGCGGGAAATTTTTAATATAACGGCCATTGATGACAGACGACATGTAATTTCTCGATGCCCGTGTAATCTCTGGCAGAGCGATATATCCCTTCACTTCAAAATCCAGTGAGCTGACATGAAGAGGCAGCATTTTTTTAGCGACAGCCGTACCGTAAATCGCGGCAAGGACATGGCGCACATCTCCATTTCCATTCGTTTGGAGAAGATTTTTTCCATGATGGCGAAGGCGGATCGATACCTCCGGATGTGCCAGCGCAATCCGGTTGACCACATCCGTAATATTCCCAAGCTCTGTATGAACGGTTTTCATATATTTCAAGCGGGCCGGTGTATTAAAAAACAGATTGGAAACGACAATTTCGGTTCCCTTCCTGCTTGAGGAACGCGATTCAGAAATGATGTTTCCGCCTTGAAGCATGAGCTTCGTTCCCGCTCCTTCTCCCGTGCTTGTCGTAATCTCCAGATGGGAGACAGACGCAATACTCGGCAGTGCCTCTCCCCTAAAGCCAAGTGTTCTCACTCTGAATAAATCATTCTCATCTTTTATTTTACTTGTTGCGTGGCGGCGGAAGGCACGCTTGCAATCTTCATTTTCCATTCCTTCTCCATTATCCAGAACACGAATGGATGCAAGACCCGCTTCCTCAATGTCGATTTCAATGACTGTGCTGTCAGCGTCGATGGCATTTTCCACCAATTCCTTCACGACTGAGGCGGGCCGTTCCACAACCTCGCCCGCCGCAATTTTATTTGAAAGTTCATCTGACAGCTGGATGACTTTTGCCACATTCATCACCCCGTTTTAATGTAATTTCTTTTGCAGCTTGTACATTTCATTCATCGCTTCCAGCGGTGTCATATCAAGTATATTCAGAGATTTAAAGACATCAAGTACTTGCTTTTCTTTTTTAGAAAGCTTTGGTGATGCAGCCGGTTTATCCGATTCGTCAAAGAAGGACAGCTGTGCCAGCTCTTCTTTTACCTCATGTTTCTGTACTGGTACCTCAGGTTTCTGCACTGGCACTTCCGGTTTGTTCCCTGAATGCTCAAGTTCTTTTAGAATGTCTTGAGCGCGCGAAATCAGATCTTCCGGCAACTCAGCCAGCTGGGCGACATGGATACCGTAGCTTTTGTCAGCTGCCCCTTCTTTAATTTGATGAAGAAAGACAACCGTCCCATTATATTCCTCAGCACGAACATGGACATTTTTCAGCTGCGGAAGCTTTTCTTCAAGAACCGTCAGCTCATGATAGTGCGTACTAAACAGCGTCTTGGCGCCAATATGGTCATGAACATATTCAATAATCGCTTGCGCAAGGGCCATGCCGTCATATGTGGACGTTCCCCGCCCGATTTCATCAAACAAAATGAGGCTGTTTTTGGTTGCATTTACAATCGCATTTTTGGCTTCAAGCATTTCCACCATAAAAGTACTTTGTCCGGAAATCAAATCATCCGCTGCGCCGATTCGGGTGAAAATTTGATCAAAAATCGGAAGCATAGCTTTTTTCGCGGGCACAAAGCAGCCAATTTGCGCCATAATGGAGATGAGCGCGATTTGTCTCATGTATGTGCTTTTCCCCGACATGTTCGGACCAGTAATGAGCAGCATCTGTCTGTTATCGCCCATCACACAGTTGTTAGGCACGTATTCCTGGCTGTCCATTACTTTTTCAACAACCGGGTGTCTGCCCTCTATGACCTCAACTTCATCTTTAGAAAACTCAGGTTTCGTGTAATGACGATTTTCACTGATTGTCGCAAAGCATTGCAGCGCATCGAGCTCACTCATCTGTTTGGCGAGCTGCTGCAAACGCGGAATATACAATTTCACTTTCTCACGTAGCTCGGTGAAGAGCTCGTATTCCAGCTCACAGATGTTATTTTCCGCTTCCAAAATGAGCGCTTCTTTTTCTTTTAATTCAGGTGTAATGTAGCGTTCTGCATTCGTTAGCGTCTGTTTCCGCTCATAGCGCCCTTCTTCAAGAAGGTGCAAATTCGCCTTTGTCACTTCAATATAATAGCCAAATACTTTATTGAAGCCGACTTTTAATGACCGAATGCCTGTATATTCACGTTCCTGCTGTTCAAGGCGGGCAATCCAGTCTTTCCCGTTTCTGCTAGCATCGCGGTATTCATCGAGCTTTTGATTGTACCCGTCTTTGATCAGGTTTCCTTCTTTTACTGATATCGGAGGGTTTTCGTACAGGGCTCCTTCCAGTAATTCTAGAACATCACCGCACGGGTCAATCCGCTCCGCCCGTTCCTTCGCTTTCTTATGAGCCAGTGAAGCAACAAGCTGTTTAATGCCGGGCACTTGCTTTAATGATTCCTTCAGCTGAATGAGATCCCGTGCATTGACATTTCCGAATGCGACACGGCCTGCGAGGCGTTCTAAATCATAGACTTCCTTTAAACGCTCACGAAGATCTTCCCGTTCAAAGAAATGGGACATTAATGTTTCCACCATTTCTTGACGCTCTTCAATTTGATTCACTCTGATAAGCGGACGGTCAATCCACTGTTTCAGCAGCCGCCCTCCCATCGCAGTTTTTGTTTCATCAAGCAGCCATAACAGGGAGCCTTTTTTATTTTTTGAACGGATCGTTTCAGTCAGCTCCAAATTCCGCTTCGAGTATAAGTCGATTTTCATGGCTTCTTCAAGCTCATACACTTGTACAGGCTGAAGGTGATCTAAGCTCCGTTTCTGAGTCCTTTTCAGATACGTATATAAACGGAGAAATGTTTTCGTTACGTCCGGATTCTGCAAATGCTCAATAATCTGAACGTGCTCATCCGTTTCCCCATCTTCAATCGAAATGGTAGCGCCGCACCGCTCCTTCAGCTGAGCAACCGTCTTTTCATCAAGGTTTCCCGCTACGACAATTTCCCGCGCGCCGACTGAATAAATTTCTGATATGACGTCTTCCAGCCGTTCAATTAAAACAGCCAAATTTTCACCCGTTGTTAAATCGGACAGCGCCAGCCCGTATCCGTTTGAGCAGGCCGAAACTGATGCAATAAAGTTGTTTTCTGATTCATGGATGCCTTTTCCGTCCATTACAGTTCCAGGGGTAATCAGCTGAACGACTTCACGTTTGACGACGCCCTTTGCAGCCTTTGGATCCTCCGTTTGTTCGCATATGGCCACCTTGTATCCTTTTTTAATAAGCTGCTCGATATAAGCCGAAGCAGAATGATACGGAACACCGCACATCGGTATTTTTTCAGCGGCGCCTCCGTCTCTGCTTGTTAACGTAATTTCCAGCTCTTGTGACGCTTTTTTAGCGTCCTCAAAAAACATTTCGTAAAAATCACCGAGACGAAAAAATAAAAAGGCATCCTGATGCTCTGCCTTTATTTTTAAATATTGCTGTATCATAGGCGTATAAGTAGCCATTGTTTAATCCCTCACTATGTATCAACGTTTCTATTTGCCAGCCTTCATTATAACATAAACAGAAAGTGTTAAAAGAATGATATGTCTATATAAAAAAGAGACTTGGGGTACCAACTCCCCTAGTCTCTTTTTTATTCTTCAGGATCTCCAACTAAAAATTCAGGATTGATGTCCTCCAGCTCTTCATCAAGTTCGTCTTCCCAATCCTCTTCGTCATCCTCTTCCCAATCAGAATTCACTTCTACAACAACCTTTGTTTCCCCTACCACTTCCGCCAAAAATTCCCTCTCCGCTTGCACAACAATTTTATTGCCATTTGGAGATATGGTGACTTCAAGGCAGTTTGGCTGCTGAAGCACTTTTGCAATCACTTCATGCTCATCGTCTAAGTAATTGTTATCTCTGTATCGGAGTTTAATCACATCGACGTACTTCACTCGTTCTGTGACAACCTCTGTTTTTGTATTGTCTGCGTAAGAGTACCATACGTTTATATCATAATACCCTTCAATTTCTACGGTTTTTCCGATTTTTTCTGCGTCATACTTGTGATTGATAATCCAACCGCCCAAAATGCTGCTCGGTTTTTTCTCAGGGGAGATGGTATTGGTGCACTGTGTAAATTTTCTGCCTTTCGCTACTACCGCCTTCGTGATAATTTCCCTGTATTCAGACATTCCGGCATGCCTCCTTGTTCTTCTTCGTGTTATCTTATGCTGGGCATTTGTCTAGTGTGCATTTTTATAAATAAAATATAAAAATACAAAGTTTCTGTTCCATTGTATGCAGGGGTGCCTAGAAACTTTACTCATAAGTGCGATAAAGTTTATTTGGCTAAAGGCGGCCAAACATTGAATATTTAGTACATAGTTCATTTAGTTCTGTTGATAGTTTAACATAAAAAAACACGGGCCTGAAAAGGCACCGCGTTTAAAGAGAACAGCTGTTATTTGAATGTTTCATCTTCGAACCGGTTTCTCCTTTTAGAAGGTCGCCTCCGGTTGATGTAATGATTTCATTTGTGACCTGGTTGGAAATGGTGGTCGCCACGAGCTGCAGAAGGTCATTCACCTCAACCTGAGAATCTCTGAATTCCTGGATGACAGGAATGTCTTCAAGCTCCTCTTGCAGCGCATCAATTTTTTCTTCTACTTGTTTGAGCGCTTCGAGTTTTTGGTAATGCTTCAGATTAACAGCTTGTTTTTGCAGGGCTTTAATCTGATTAATGATTACAGACACTTTTGCGTTCTCATTAATTTGCGCTTCAGCCCGTTTGAAGAAATCAACCTCTTCTGTTTCAGAGATCATTTTTGCAAGGTTTCGTGCTTGCTGCACAATGTCTTTTTTAGAGTAGAGCGTCATCTTATTTCACCTCGATTGCTTCTCCTGCCATTTCTCCGTCAAGCGACCACGTTTTCGCTTGCTGGATTTTCACGCGAACGATTTTGCCGATCGCTTCCTTTGGTCCTTTGAAATTCACAAGCTTGCTTTTTTCAGTGTAGCCGGCAAGAACCTCAGGGTTGTTTTTGCTTTCGCCCTCAACTAATACTTCGACAACCTTGCCTTCATATTCCTTCATTTTTTTAGCAGAAATTTCATTAACCAATGCGTTCAGACGCTGCAGGCGTTCTTTTTTCACTCTCATCGGAACGTTATCTTTCATTTTTGCTGCAGGTGTGCCTTCACGCGGAGAGTAAATGAACGTATAGGCGCTGTCAAACTCCACTTCACGGTATAATGACAGCGTTTCTTCAAACTGTTCGTCCGTTTCGTTAGGGAAGCCGACGATAATGTCAGTTGTTAAAGAAGCGTTTGGCATAGCCGCTTTGATTTTTCTGACGAGCTCCATGTAACGCTCTCTGTCATATTTGCGTGCCATCAGTTTCAAGACCTCTGAGCTTCCTGATTGGACCGGCAGATGAATATGATCGAGCAGATTGCCGCCTTTTGCAAGCACTTCAATGAGATGATCATCAAAGTCACGCGGATGACTCGTTGTGAAACGGATTCTCGGGATATCGATTTTGCGAAGCTCATCCATCAAATCACCAAGGCCGTAGTTCATATCTTCAAAGTCTTTTCCGTACGCGTTTACGTTTTGTCCTAAAAGTGTAATTTCCTTATAGCCTTCGCTTGCAAGTCTTCTTACTTCCTGAATGATCTCTTCCGGACGGCGGCTTCTTTCTTTTCCGCGTGTATACGGGACGATGCAATACGTACAGAACTTGTCACAGCCGTACATGATGTTGACCCAGCCCTTAATTTTTCCGTTGCGGACTTTCGGAAGGTTTTCAATGACATCGCCTTCCTTGGACCAAACTTCTATGACCATTTCTTTTGAAAGGTATGCTTCAGACAAAAGCTCCGGCAGACGATGGATATTATGCGTACCGAAAATCATATCGACAAACGGATGTTTTTTCAAAATCCTGTTAACGACTGATTCCTCTTGTGACATACAGCCGCAAACGCCTAAGATAAGATCCGGGTTATTTTTTTTGAGTGCTTTTAAGTGTCCAAGCTCACCGAATACCTTGTTTTCCGCATTTTCACGGATTGCACATGTATTTAACAGAATGACATTGGCATCGTCAACAGAGTTTGTCGCTTCATAGCCAAGAGCCATAAAGATCCCTGCCATTACTTCTGTATCATGTTCGTTCATTTGGCAGCCGTACGTCCGGATATAGAATTTTCTTCCTTCACCCATGCCTTTGAATTCTTCAGAAATTTTAAAGTCATTATGATAAGTAACGGCTTCTTTGCCGCGTTTTTTCGCATCTTTTAAAGAAGGCGGAATGTAGACAGCTTCAAAGTACTTGCTGTAATCCTTCTCGGATTTTTTGTCCGATGGATTAACTTGTCCGCTCTCTAATTTTTGCTTTTCATTCATATGATATTTCTCCTTTCAAACCAAACTTCCACCCTCCAGTATAAAGGTTATTGAAGCTCTGCACAACTGGCAACCTATCATTGTACACTCATTGAGAATAATAATCAATAAGGAATGAAAGGGAGAAGAGTGTTCCCTTCTCCTTACAATAGCTGAAGCTCCTTTGCTGTCTTTTCAATGGCATCAAGCGCCTGATCCAGTTCTTCTTTGGTGTGCTCGGCTGTAATAATTGTGCGTATTCTGGCTTTTCCTTTTGCAACAGTCGGGAAAACGATGCTTTGGGCAAAAACACCTTGTGACAGAAGCTGATCAGAAAATTGCTTCGCTGCCCCCTCATCACCTATTAAAATAGGCAAAATCGGCGTCTCGCTCTGTGTGAGAGTAAAACCCATTTGGACAAGCATTGATTTAAAATAATGTGTATTCTCCCACAGACGCTCCATATGTTCCGGCTCTTCCAGCAAGACATCGATTGCTTCCATACAAGCTGCAGTTACAGCCGGAGGATGTGACGTGCTAAATAAAAATGGACGGCCTTTATGACGCAAATAGTCGATTAACACCTTTGAACCGGCAGCGTATCCCCCTAAAACTCCGATTGCCTTGCTTAACGTTCCGACTTGAATATGAACCCTTCCGTCAAGACCGAAATGATTTACCGTCCCTCTGCCGTTTTCGCCAAGCACTCCGGAGGCGTGGGCGTCATCAACCATCACAAAAGCGTCATATTTCTCAGCGAGCTCCACAATGTCAGGCAGAGGAGCAATATTTCCATCCATTGAAAATACGCCGTCAGTGACAATCAAGCGCATGCGGTAATTCATTGATTTTCTCAGCACCTTCTCTAAATCACTCATATCTACATGCTGATAAACCTTTTTATCGGCCTTAGTCAATCTGATTCCATCAATGATAGAGGCATGGTTCAATTCATCAGAAATGACAATATCGTCTTTTGAAAGAATGCTGGAAAGTACACCTTGGTTTGTTGTAAAGCCTGATTGGAAGACTAGTGCCGCCTCTGTTTTTTTAAAGGCTGCCAGTTTTTTCTCCAATTCTTGGTGCATGGTAAACGTTCCGGCGATTGTCCGGACTGAACCGGTTCCGGCTCCAAATTGCTGAGCAGCTTCCTGTGCAGCTTTGATGAGTCTTGGATGTGAAGTAAATCCGAGGTAATTATTAGAAGAAAGCTGAATAACTTTTTTATGATTCACTGTAACAGAAGGGCCCTGCATTGATTCTACCTGTTTAACGTCTTGCCATGTGTGGTTTTCTTTCATTCTTTCAAGCTCTGCTTTTAGAAACTCAAATTCTTTTGTCATGTTGATCCCCCTTTTATGGAATTAAAATAACCTTTCCGCACTGTCCGCTTCTCATCAGTTCAAACCCTTTCTCAAACTCTTCTAATGGAAACTGATGGGTAACAATAGGTGAAAGATCCAGTGTGTTTGTTCTAAGCAATTGTGAAACCTGCCGCCATGTGGTAAACATCTTTCTCCCTGTGATCCCTTGGATGGTAAGGCCTTTAAACACGACTTTATTCGTCAAGTCGATGGTAACCGGATGTTCCGGCAGGCTGAGAATATGAAATCTCCCGCCATTTGCAGCCATTGCTAGGCCTTGCGCGATAGCTGAAGGGTGACCCGACATCTCACAAACGAGATCAGCTCCTTCCCCGCCCGTTAAAGCGCTTACAATTTTGAGCGGATCTTCTTTTTCGACGGAGACCGTGCTTGTGGCTCCCATTTGTTTGGCGAGAGCTAATCTGTACTCATTTTTGTCAATGGCGACCACCTGCGCTGCGCCTGCTGCTTTTGCGACCGCTACCGCCATAAGTCCGATCGGCCCGCATCCAATAATAGCAGTCGTTCCTCCGGCGTTCTGACTCTCAAGAACTGTATGAACGGCATTTCCTAAAGGCTCTTGAATGGAAGCAATCGCCGGGTCCATATTCGCGGGATTCTTCCAAACGTTTTCGGCCGGCACTTTGACATACTCCGCAAAACAGCCTGCCGTGTCCACTCCGATAATGGCCGTATTTTTACATACATGAGGCTTTCCTGTTAAACAAGGGACGCATGTGCCGCATACAATGTGTGTTTCCGCAGAAACATACTCCCCAATTTTTACACTGCTGACATTCTCGCCTACAGCCTCGACAATACCACTGAACTCATGGCCGAAGACACAAGGAGTTTTTATTCTCTGCCGTGCCCATTGGTCCCAATTATAAATATGCACATCCGTGCCGCAAATGGAAGCTGCCTTAATTTTTATAAGAACTTCATGCTTATCGATTTCAGGAATGGGAACTTCAGCCAGCACAGCGCCGAAAGCACCGTGTTTTTTCATTACAGCTTTCATCTTTCCACTCTGCATGTACAATCCTCCTTTAAAAGTCTTGTTATAACCGGATTGTACCATGATCTGGAATCACCGTAAACAGCTGTGTCCTCCTAGGAAAGACAAAAGTATCCGTCTTGAAAAATGGGCTAAATTTTTTTTATAAAAAGCCGGAATCGTTTTTACACATGACATATGGTTCATTTATATTATAAAAATACTATTGAGAGAAAATATCACAATAAATGAAAAACAACCTGCTTGCATATGCAAACAGGTTGTGAATACTTTAATTTTCTTAGCGAGGCTCCACGATTAATTTAATCGCTGTTCTTTCTTCACCATCGATCTGAATATCAGTAAAAGCCGGAATACAAATCAAATCAACCCCGCTTGGCGCCACAAATCCTCTGGCGATTGCCACAGCTTTTACAGCTTGGTTCAAAGCACCCGCTCCAATTGCTTGAATCTCGGCGGCTCCGCGCTCTCTTAACACACCTGCAAGCGCACCTGCCACTGAATTTGGACTCGATTTTGCTGAAACTTTTAAGATTTCCATTTCTGCTCCCCCTTAGTTTTACAATGGATAAGTGAGTGTTCATTAGAACAATCATTATTAGATGTTGCTATCCAAAAAGCCATCCCCACAATGCTTTTCAAAAATAGCGGGCTACCTTCCATTTTTACTATATTCACTAAGGAGTTGCTATATTCCTGCTTTTCTTTTTAATATTTTTATAAAATAACCATGTGATCAATTATTCAAAGAACATGTGATCATCATTGATTAAAATACGTTCGATTTTAACGGCTTTTTTCGTTTGATCGTCTATATCGATGACGACTCCGCTCAGGGTTGTTTTTCCTTCAGCGACAGTAAAGCGCACAGGAAGGTTTGTTTTGAAACGTTTGATAATCGTTTCTCTGTCCATCCCCAGTATACCGTCATATGGGCCGGTCATTCCTACATCAGTAATATATGCCGTGCCCTTCGGCAAAATGCGGTTATCCGCTGTTTGCACGTGAGTGTGAGTTCCTACTACAGCAGATGCCCGTCCATCCGTGTACCAGCCGAGTGCAAGCTTTTCACTTGTCGCTTCCGCATGGAAGTCGATAAAAATGTACGGTGTTCTTTTAGCAGCTTCGGCAATTAATTCATCCGCTTTTAAAAACGGATCATCGAGCGGCGGTAAAAACGTACGGCCTTGTAAGTTGATAACAGCTAGTTCTTTACCGTTTGCTTTCACATATGTGATCCCTTTTCCCGGTGTTCCTTCCGGAAAGTTTGCGGGACGGACTAAGTTCGGGACATCATCGATAAAATCAAAAATTTCCTTTTTGTCCCATGTATGGTTTCCCATCGTGATCGCATCTGCGCCAGACTGTATTAAACTGTGATAGATTTTTTCTGTTAAGCCTTTTCCATGTGCGGCATTTTCGCCATTTATAATGGTAAAATGCGGCTTGTATTTTGTTTTCAGCTTTGGCACATACTCTTTTACCATGTCGCGGCCCGGTGACCCGACAACATCTCCGATAAATAAAATTCTCATTTTGTAAATCCTTTCTATTCCTCAGCCGTCAAAAAAATAAAGTGATGCTTAGCGCATCACTTTATTTTGCATACTCTACGGCTCGAGTTTCTCTAATGACTGTCACTTTAATATGACCTGGATAATCGAGCTCGTCCTCAATTCGTTTTCGGATATCTCGCGCCAGGCGATGAGCTTCAAGATCATTTATTGAATCCGGCTTCACCATAATACGCACTTCACGTCCAGCCTGAATCGCAAATGATTTTTCAACACCTTCGTAGGACTCAGAAATTTCTTCGAGCTTTTCAAGTCTTCGAATGTAGTTCTCGAGCGTCTCACTTCTTGCGCCAGGTCTTGCAGCGGAAAGCGCATCTGCTGCAGCTACCAGCACAGCGATAATGGAAGTCGGCTCTTCGTCCCCATGGTGTGATGCAATACTGTTAATTACGACTGGGTGCTCTTTATATTTAGTCGCAAGCTCGACTCCGATTTCAACGTGGCTTCCTTCTACTTCATGGTCAATCGCTTTTCCGATGTCATGAAGTAGTCCCGCCCGTTTAGCAAGCTTTGCATCTTCTCCAAGCTCCGATGCCATCAGCCCAGCCAAGAATGCGACTTCCATGGAATGCTTAAGCACATTTTGACCGTAGCTTGTACGGAACTTTAAGCGGCCGAGAATCTTGATCAGATCTGGGTGGAGACCGTGAACGCCAACCTCAAATGTCGTTTGCTCACCCATCTCACGAATGTAGTCATCGACCTCGCGGCGAGATTTTTCAACCATTTCTTCAATCCGTGCCGGATGAATACGGCCATCCTGAACGAGTTTATCAAGAGCAATCCTTGCTGTCTCACGTCTGATCGGATCAAATCCGGACAGAATGACAGCTTCAGGGGTATCATCGATAATCAGGTCAATACCTGTCAGCGTTTCAAGCGTACGAATGTTACGCCCTTCCCGGCCGATGATACGTCCTTTCATCTCATCATTTGGAAGATTGACAACTGATACCGTTGTTTCGGCAACGTGATCCGCTGCGCAGCGCTGTAAGGCGAGTGAAAGAATGTTTTTCGCTTTTTTATCCGCCTCTTCTTTCGCACGGTTCTCAGTTTCTTTTGTCATGATGGCGATGTCATGTGAAAGCTCGTTTTCAACCCGGTCAAGAATGATTTGTTTCGCTTCGTCACGAGTCAGACTCGAAATTCGTTCCAACTCAGACTGCTGCATACGAATCATCTCATCCACTTTGCTTTCCATCTCTTCAATATGTTGTTGTCGTTCATTCAGAGAATGATCTTTCTTCTCCAACATCGCTTCCCGTTTATCAATTCCCTCATGTTTGCGATCAAGGTTTTCCTCCTTTTGGAGTAAACGGTTTTCTTGTTTTTGAAGCTCATTTCGTCTTTCACGAACTTCTTGTTCAGCATCTATTCGAAGTTTGTGGATTTCATCCTTTGCTTCAAGCAGAGCTTCTTTTTTCAGTGCTTCAGCATCACGCTTTGCATCTTCAAGAATTTGCTCGGCTGCACCGCGTGCGCCTGCAATTTTCGCTTCGGCAATGGTTTTACGAACATAGTAGCCAACAACTAAACCGAGTAGAATCAGCAAAATGGAGATGAGAACCATCATAATTGGGGTCATACTTTCACCTCCTCTTGCTATGAACTTGGTTGTTGCTCAAAATAAGTGTCGGCATGTACATTGTCTAGTTTTCTCAACATACAGAACCTTCACAGGGAATGAAAGTTTCATCGCCCTTGTCAAGTTTAAATGGTTTAACAATCATGTTAAAAAAACAAATGTTACAACTTCATTGTAATTGTGTCGGAAATACTTGTCAAGCTTGCCAGCTTAACGTTTGCCGAGCCGCCCCTATTTATCGTGCCGAACGTGAATCCGCCAATCTTTTGAAAAAACAGATCGTAAATTACTCCTGATTTAGAAGCTGGTATATTTTATTGTTCACTTGTCCAAGTTTAGCGTTATTTTGAATGTTTGACAACAAAACAACAACGGTTTGTCCGGATTTGCTGAAGCTGTTCAATACGTTGAAGCCCGGCATGACTCCGTGGTTTGAATAGCTTCCGGGAGCAACATAAAATCCCATCCCGTATGTGGAACTGCTCCCTGGCGTGAACATTTTTTCATAGCTTTCTTGCGAATAGAGCTTGCCGTCTATCAGTGCTTTGTCAAATTTGTACATATCGGCAGCACTCATATATATATCGCCTGCTCCATAAAGCTGAGATAAATCAGGCATATACGGTGTGACGGCCCTGCTGCCTTTCAGCTTGTAGCCGACAGCTGGATAAGGCTGCTTATCGTATGTCTTGTAAAAACCCGAATGCGTCATCCCTGCAGGCTTAAAGATATGATTGGTTATGTATTGTTCATAAGACTCACCGCTCACTTCAGCAACAATATAAGCGAGAACTGTATAGTTAGAATCCTGATAGTCCCATATTCCAGGCTGGCGTTTGATTCCTTGCTGCTCTATGTCTTTTATTAAGTCATCCGGAGTGATCTCGCCATTCCCTTCAACATGTCCGTTTATCCCCGATGTATGAGTAAGCAGATTCTTTAATGTAATATTCTTTCCGTTGGGAAAATGGGATAAATACGTGCTGACCGGATCACTTGTCTGGAGCTTTCCCTTTTCCTCAAGCTGTAAAATAGCGGTTGCTATCAGCGCTTTTTGTGACGATCCGACATAAAAGGATGTCGCAGGATTGTTTTTTATATGATGCTCGCGGTCCGCGTAACCAAAACCTTTATTGATTACGACTTCTCCATTTCTGACGATCATGGCTGTCCCGCTGAAGCCGATCTCTTTTAAATAACTGCTGATTTTTTGATTGCGGTCCACTGCTTTGATTTGTTCCTCTGTTTTTTTGGCTTTGTTTTTCTTCTGATCAGCTTGCTTCTGACCGGTATCAGAAACCGCCGCAGCTTCTTGAGATGGTTCGGCTTCTTCATCCTCTCGATGAATGGCATTCCAAATCGTGAAACAAATGATTGCGGCCAACATACCAAACAAAAGTTTGCCTCTTTTATTTAGTTTTCTCCGTCTGCGCGTCGCAGTTCTTCTGCGAGTGGGGCTTGTCATTCATTTTATCCTCCCAATCTAATTTCAAATACACACGTTTTGTTAGACGTATGAAGTACTATAAAAGTTGTCAAAAAAACCAATTTATTTATCTTTATTTTGCAGAAAATATAAAAGAAAAAAAGGCAGAGTTTTCACTCTGCCTTTTTTATCATTTCAAATTCATTTTATTTTTATTCTTCAAATTCAAGTTCTTCCTGTGTCTCTTCCGCCTGTTGCTGTACTACTCCGTTATTATCTAAACCGTAATGTTCACGAATTTGCTCCTGAATCATCAGCATGATATCTTTATTTTCTTTTAAGAATTGTTTGGCATTTTCACGGCCTTGGCCAAGACGCTCTTCTTCATAAGAGTACCATGAACCGCTTTTTTGCACGATATCAAGTTCAGTTCCGAGATCAATGATTTCGCCTTCTTTTGAGATACCTTCTCCATACATAATATCAACCTCAGCTGTACGGAACGGAGGAGCCACCTTGTTTTTCACGACTTTAATTCTCGTTTTATTCCCCATAACGTCGTTGCCTTGTTTCAGCTGTTCAGCACGGCGTACTTCAAGACGAACGGAAGAGTAGAATTTCAGCGCACGACCGCCGGGAGTCGTTTCCGGGTTTCCGAACATAACGCCGACTTTTTCACGAATTTGGTTAATGAAAATCGCAATTGTTTTCGATTTGTTGATAGCCCCTGAAAGCTTACGAAGCGCTTGAGACATTAAACGTGCCTGCAAACCGACATGTGAATCTCCCATGTCGCCTTCAATTTCCGCTTTCGGAACGAGCGCCGCTACAGAGTCGACAACAACGATGTCAACTGCACCGCTTCGAACCAACGCTTCTGCAATTTCAAGCGCCTGCTCGCCTGTGTCAGGCTGAGACAGTAAAAGCTCTTCGATATTGACACCGAGTTTTTGTGCGTATACCGGGTCTAGCGCGTGCTCCGCATCGATAAACGCAGCTTGTCCTCCCTGCTGCTGAACCTCAGCAATTGCATGGAGCGCCACAGTTGTTTTACCTGAACTTTCAGGACCGTATACTTCAATAATCCGTCCGCGGGGATACCCGCCTATTCCCAATGCCGTATCAAGAGCGAGGGAGCCGCTTGGAACAGTAGAAATTCTTGTATCTGTCTTTTCTCCCAGTTTCATAATGGAACCTTTGCCGAACTGCTTTTCTATTTGTTTAAGAGCCATATCTAAGGCTGCCTGACGATCACTCATTCTATTTTTTCCTCCTTTATGTTACCACTACATATACTATACCCTGTTTGAAGGGATTTGCCAAGAAAAAAGCGAACGCATATTCGGATTTTTTCTTGGCCTGATTTCTACCAAAATATCATAATGAGTCAGAGAAATCATGTTTTTTGAGGAGGATAGTGTGCTGAAAACATTATTTTTGCTCTAACAGTTTTAAAATTAAATGGCAGCCATATTTAGCAGCACGTTTTCTGATTCCTGTTCTGGAGCCTGCAAAGTGAAACTCGTGAACCTCTTCTTTTCCGTTTGCAAAAATACCGATAAACACATGTCCAGGTGCATGGCCTTCTTGAGTATCAGGGCCAGCAACACCGGTAAAGCTAATGCCAATATCGCTTCCAGTGAGCTGCTGAACACCCTTTGCGAGCTCAGATGCGCATTCCTCGCTGACTGCGCCGAAACGGTCCAATGTTTCCTTTTTGACGCCGAGGACATTTTGCTTCACTTCGTTTGAATAGCAAACAACGCCGCCGGAAAACAATGCTGAAGCGCCGCTAAGGTCTGTCAGCCATTCGGAAAACAGCCCGCCGGTAAAGCTTTCTGCGGCAGAAAGCGTGATGCCTTTTTCCTTGCATGCTTTAGATAGCTCTTTCACAAGCGATGTATCGTCGTAACCATAGAAAAATTCACCGACACGTTCTAAAATAACGGCTTCTGTTTCTTTTAACAAACGCTCTGTTTCTTTTTCATCGGCATGTTTTGCTGTCAAGCGAAGCGTCACCTCTCCGTCCGCTGCCAACGGAGCGATCGTCGGGTTCGTCTGTGCATCAATGATATCTTCTAAATCAGCTTCAAGCTGAGATTCGCCGATACCGAAAAAGCGAAGAACAGTTGATACAATTTTTTCATTGGAGCCCATCTTTTTAAGAAGAAGCGGTTTTGCCTCATTTTCAAACATCGGACGCAATTCGCTTGGCGGCCCGGGAAGAAGCATATAAAAGCGCGAATCATGCTCTGTAAGCATTCCCGGCGCCATTCCAAAGTGATTCGCCAGTACGTCAGATCCTTCGATGACAAGCGCCTGTTTTCGGTTATTAGGTGACATCGTGCGTTTTGTTCGTTTGAAATAATCCTCAATGGATTGAAACGCCTCATCATTTAAAACGAGCGGACGTCCCAGCACATTTGCTATTGTTTCTTTTGTTAAATCATCTTTTGTCGGCCCGAGCCCTCCTGAAAAAATAATAAAATCAGAGCGCTCTTCAGCAATGCGGATGACCTGCTTCAGCCGCTCCGGATTATCACCGACTGCTGTATGGTAAAATACGTTTACTCCGATTTCTGCCAGCTGTTTGCTGATAAATTGAGCATTTGTATTAGCAATCTGACCGAGTAAGAGCTCTGAACCGACTGCAATAATCTCTGCTTTTTTTGGAAATTCCATCATGTATGTCCTTCTTTCTTAGTTAGATGCTTTTAGCGCTTCCCAGTTTTTAGCGAAATAGTCCCAACCTGATACAACGGTAAAGAATACGGCTACCCATAACGCCAGGTCAGCGAACGGAAATGACACAAGCTCAAATGGAAGATTGTGAAGAAGCAATGCAGATACTGCAATGATTTGTGCCCAGGTTTTAATTTTACCAAGCATATTCGCAGCTACTACTTCTCCCGTTCCGGCTAATACAAGCCTTAAACCTGTTACGGCAAACTCCCGGCTGATAATCACAATGACCATCCAAGCTGGAGCAAGATCAAATTGAACAAGGATAATTAACGCTGCTGATACGAGAAGTTTGTCCGCAAGCGGATCGAGAAATTTCCCAAAGTTTGTAACAAGGTTCAGTTTGCGGGCATAATAACCATCTATCCAATCTGTCGTCGATGCAATAATAAACAAGATAGCGCCCGCCAAGTGTGTGACCGGAATGGATTCGTCTCCAAATTCGAGCCTGCCCCAGTCAAACGGCGCCAGCATGATAATCATGAAGATTGGGATTAATGCAATTCTTGCTAGTGTGATTTTATTCGGTAAGTTAAACATAAAGCCCCTCCAGTTTCATACTCGGACGTGAAGAAAAGTCATCTGGTGATTAAGATGACTTTTCTTCCTTTTTATTTACAATCTTTATTGTTTGTGCCATCACTTCTTTAGGATCAAGTTTATATGAAAGAACCTCACCGTTGATTTTTATTTTCAGGTTAGGTGCATATCCTGTGCGGATTTCAACTTGTTTCTGATCAGTTATGTCTTTTTTATACGTTTCGTCTTTTTTCAATGTACCCTCTTTAAGAGAGCTGCTGTTTTCATCGCGCACTCGAATCCAAGAGCTGTCTGAAGCCTTCAGCTCAAGCTCGATTTTATCAGCGCCGGACACTTCATAAGTTGTTACAGATCCTTCAGTGCCAGTTGCTTTCACCTCTAAATTGTCACTGTCACTGTCTTCTTTTTTATCTTCTTTGTCTTTCGTTTCTTTTTTCGTGTCTGTCTCTTTTTCAGAGCTGTTGGTTTGATTCTCTTTCAGCGTTGAATCTTTAGGGATCTCATACTTGCTTTCACTTTTCGCGATTGATTTTTCTGATGCCGCATTGCTATTATCATCGTTTTTATGATTCGCAAACTGAATTATAGCGTAAACAATGGCGATCACGACAATCACGCCGAGAATCACAAGTATTGTAGGCAGCAATTCCAGCGCCTTAGAAGCAGGCTTTGGCATTTCCTTCTGGAGATTCATGCCGGAGATTTTTTCAGACACATCGTCATGATACGTATTCGGGATATCTTTTTTATGCTCCTCAAACAATTGGTCAGCATCAAGCCCGACGGCTTCCGCATATTGCTTGATGAAAGCCCGGACATAAAACTTACCCGGAATAATGTCATAATTTCCTTCCTCCAAGGCGGTTAAATACCTTTTTTGAATCTTAGTTGCCGCTTGGAGATCATCCAATGACATTGCTTTTTCCTCTCTGGCTTCTTTCAGCCGGATTCCTAGTTCAGTCACAACAAACACCTTCCAATTTTAAAAATCAAAGCTTGAAAACCCGGATTGATCAAACATTTGGGGTTCTTCAGCATGTTCATATGTAATAACCTCATCAGGATCATTTCTCAGTTCAATAATATAATCAAAGTCATCTAGTGTATACTCTGTATTTTGAACGAATATGTCCGGATGCTCCACCACTTTTGTAGCAGGCAGCCTCATGATTTCCCTCACCAGCTGCAGATGGCGTTCTGATCCTCTTCTTGTCGATACAATGCCGTCAATGATAAAGACATTTTCAGTGCTGTATTCATCGGCAATCAGCTGGCTTCTGATTGTCTGTTTCAGCAAGGTAGATGACACAAACAGCCACCTTTTGCTGGCGCATACGCTGGAAGCTACGATTGACTCCGTTTTCCCGACGCGCGGCATTCCCCGGATCCCGATTAATTTATGGCCTTCTTTTTTGAACAGTTCGGCCATAAAGTCGACTAATAAGCCCAGCTCGTCCCGTTCAAAGCGGAATGTTTTCTTATCATCGGCATCCCTCTGGATGTACCGGCCGTGACGCACGGCGAGGCGGTCGCGAAGCCTTGGTTCTCTCAGCTTCGTTACTTTAATTGTTTCCATCGTTTTTAAGATTGATTCTAATCGTTTAATTTGATCTATATGGCGGCACCTGAGCAGCATTCCCCTTCTGGAAAGATCGACGCCGTTTATCGTTACGATGTTAATAGAAAGCATCCCGAGAAGAGATGAAATATCCCCGAGCAGTCCGGGGCGGTTCACTTGAATTTCATATTCAAAATACCATTCGAGCTTTGCCAAATGATATACCCCCTTCATTGTGGCAAAATTTTACCTTCCTTTATCATAAAGCATTTTTCTCTAATTAGAAAGAAGAATGTTGCTGTGATGGGGAAAACATAAAAAAGAGAGGAAGAATCTCCTCTCTTCTTAATGAGTGCTGTTATTTTCAACAAGCTTAACCATCATATTGGCAATGGCGTGCTGTTCTTCTTTAGATGCTACGCTCCAAAGATCTGCCAGCACTTTTTCCTGCTCGTTCTTAGAATCCACTTCATTAGCCAGGTAACCGCCGATTTCTGTAGCAAGGTCAGTGATGGTGTCCTGACTCATGCCTTTTTCTTGCGCATAGTTTAAACGATCACCAAGGAAATTCTTCCAGTTATCCCAGTTTTCTAATACTGACATGTGAGTTTCCTCCATTTCATGTGAAGTTACAAAATTATTTTGTCCTTCTTAAAAGAAACTATACACATTTTATTTTGCTTCAGCAGTGCCAGCCGCCGTTAACTGACAGAATCTGTCCAGTAATATAGGAAGCTTTTTCAGACAGGAGAAATGCTGCCGCCTCGGCAACTTCTTTCGGCTGTGCAAGCCTGCCGATCGGGATTTCATCAGCGATCTCTTCTAATTCATCCGGATTGAATTGATTCATCATGTTTGTATCTACAGCACCCGGCGCTACTGCGTTGACCCTGATACCGCTTGGGGCCAGCTCCTTAGCCAGTCCTTTTACAAACGAGTGCTGCGCTCCCTTTGCCATGCTGTACAGCACCTCACACGATGCGCCAGTCTCTCCCCAAATAGAGCTGACTGCCACGATCGCTCCCGATTTGTTACGGATCATGCCTGGAAGAAGATTTCTCGTCAGCATGTAAGGACTTGCCACATGCAGCTGAACCATTTCCTGTACCGTAGCATTATCTACATCAGTAATCAGTCCAAAATGGCTTCTGCCGCTGTTTAAAACGATCGCATCAACCGGCTGAACAATTGATTTTGTTAGTTCATCAGCGCCAGTGGGAGTGGAGAGATCTCCTTGCAAAATATCAGCATATATGCCAAATGACCGTTTCAGTTTTTCAGCAAGCTCTGCAGCCGCGCTTTCATTCTGATTGTAGTGCAAAAGCAGATCATACCCCTCTGCTGCAAGCGATTCACTTATGCTTTTGCCGATACCGCCGCTCGCCCCGGTGACTAATGCTGTTTTTTTCATCCTCTTTCCTTCTTTCCGCAGAAAAACACCCCTCACTTGGAGGGATGCATGTTAAGATTTAGGAACCACTTTGCAGACAGTCAGTCTGTCCTCAGCAATTTCCTCTTGTATGATTTGCTGCACATCCTCAAGGGTGATCTGCTCGAGAACAGTTACGATATCAAACAGGCTCATCTCCAAAAATGCATAGCGAGTGAATTGGTTAGCGATGTATTCAGGTGAGTTTAATGCCTTTAAAAATGACCCGATTTTTTTCTTTCTGGCAAGTTCAATCTTCTCAGCGGTGATGATTTCACCGGCACGAAGCAGATTGCTTGAAATGTCTTCAGCCAATTTATCCGGTTCAGGCGTGTCCCCGCCGATGGCCGCAAAACCGAACCCATATTCAGCCGTAAAATCAAAGCTGAACGTTTCATCTATATACCCTTTTTCATAAAGGGATTCATATTGGGCAGAGCTTTTGCCGAACAAAGATTCCAGCAATAGGTTCATTGCAAGTTCATGCTTGAGCAGCTCTTTCCCTAATTTATACGGATGCTTTGATTTCAGTCCGACGAGACATTTCGGTCCCTGAACATTCATTTTAATTTCTTTTTCTTTCCGGAAAACAGCTTCTTGCTCTTTTACTTCTTCCCGTTTAATTTCCGGCTGATCTGTATACGGTTTTCTTTCCTGATTTTCTCTTACCTGAGAAATGATCGCTTCAGGATCAACAGGGCCGACTATAAAGAGGAGCATGTTGCTCGGATGATAAAACGTCTCATAGCATTCGTAAAGAAGGTCCTTTGTGATATGGGATATACTTTCGACCGTCCCGGCTATGTCAATTTTGACAGGATGATCTTTGTACATGTTTTCAATCACCCCGAAGTAAAGCCTCCAGTCAGGGTTATCATCATACATGTTAATTTCCTGGCCGATAATCCCTTTTTCCTTTTCCACCGTTTTTTCTGTAAAATAAGGGTCCTGCACAAAATCAATCAATGTCTCCAAATTGCGTTCCACATTTGACGTGCTTGAGAAAAGATAAGCCGTTCTTGTAAATGACGTGAACGCATTGGCAGAGGCGCCCTGTTTACTGAAATCTTGAAAAACATCTCCATCAGCTTTTTCAAACAGCTTATGTTCAAGAAAATGGGCAATCCCGTCCGGAACTTGAACCATCTCGTCTTTTCCAAGAGGGACAAACTGATTATCTATAGACCCGTACTTTGTTGTGAATACCGCATACGTCTTGTTGAAGCCTTTTTTCGGCAAAACGTATACGTCCAGGCCGTTTGACATTTTTTCATGATACAGCGTCTCCTGAAGCTGTTCAAATTCGATTGGTTTTATCAAGATGCACCCTCCGTCCCTTTTAAGAAATAAGTCGTATCAAGCTGAATCTTTTCGCCGACTTTAATGATATCCTCTTTTGTCACCCGCTCAATATTGGCAAGGAAATCTTCGATCGGAATATCGACTTGGGCAGCGGCCTGCTGATATAGAAATTCAGATAAACCGTACGCAGTATCAATTGTTTCCAGCACCTGATTCCGAATCATGGCTTTCGTCTGTGAGATGTCTTGCTCACTGAACTCCCCGTTTTTCATAGCCTGAAATTGCTCGGCAATAATAGAGACGGCTTGTTTGTAGTTTTTCACTTCAATTCCTGACATCACCATTAATAAACCTTTAAAGCTATCGATACGCGAGGCTGCGTAATAAGCGAGACTGGCTTTTTCCCGAACATTAATGAAAAGCTTGGAATGAGAAAAGCCGCCGAACATTCCGTTAAAAACTTGTAAAGCTGAATAATCCTGATCTGTAAAGGTAATATTGGTCCGATAGCCAATATTCAGCTTGCCTTGTTTGACGTCTTCTTCATCAATGACTTCTTTGGGTTCAGGTTGTTCAGCATGATTGTTTACAAATGCTTCCAGGGTGCGTTCCTCTGTTTGAAAATATTGTTCAATAGCAGCTTGCACTTGTTTACTGTCAACATCGCCGACGACATATAAATCAAGCTGGTCTTTTTGGATCGCGTGTCGGTATGTTTCATATAATTGATCGGCCGTAATGGCATCAACATCGTCGATCTCACCATTGACGTGCAGCGAGTAAGGTTCGTTTTTACACATTTCCTGTATAAGCCTTAGGTTAGAGTAACGCATTTTATCATCATAAACTGCTTGAATTCTTTGCTTCAGCGTTCGTTTTTCTTGATCCACATATTGCGATTGAAAAACGCCTGCTTCCAAAGCAGGTGAAAAGACAATTTCTGCGAGAAGCTGCAGCCCTTTTTCAAGGAGCGGCGTCTGATCTTTTAAATATTTTTCATTCGGAATTTCAAGTCTGAATGTAATTACATGCTGTTCACCTTTTTTCGAGAGATCAGCTGAAACAGACGTGCCGTAAAGTTCGTCCAGGTAAGAACGCAATTCTGCAGTTTTCGGACGGCTTTCTGTTCCTCGAAGCAGCACATGCGGGAACAGCGCTCTTTTCGTAACTTGCTCCTTTGTTAAGGGCGCCAGCATTTTAAAGATAAGCGAGACGGTTTTAAATTTTTCTGTTTCTACAATATGTGCGGTTAAACCGCCGTGCTTTGTTTTGACTTCATTGACATATGACATGTGAAACCTCCTTCGTTCATTTCTTATTAGTATGTATTATGACCAAATTTCAGCATTCGCAGAAACACTCTTTCATGTAATTATAGCAACTGTAGGATTTATAAGGAAACAATAACCTCTTACGTATTAATTGTTCGTCCGCTATTGGACATAAAAAAGAGCTTCCTGCTTGATGCCTCTTAATCACAAGTTTTCTGCCGAGATTCGCTATTTTTCTCAGCAAAAAAAAGACGGTGTGTCAAACCGTCCCTAAGTTTTTTTCTTCTTCACTTTTTTTAGCATCTACATTAAAGAGCACCAGAAATAAGGAAATAATCCCGCAAAACGCGGAAAGAATGAAAATAAGCCAGCTTGCATTAGACATCAATGCCGCAAACACAGGCGGCCCGAGAGCTACTCCAATAAAGCGCATACTATTATAAAATGAGGAAATAGTTCCGCATTCCTCACTCTCAATCCCTTCTGTTATCAGGGCATCTAAAGCAGGAAGTGCCATTCCGATTCCAATACCCCCAAAACTCAAAAAGATAAATAAAAAATAAAAACTGTGGTTCCACCACAAGCCGATAAAAGACAGGCTTAACATAATCATCCCTGTAACGACGCAAAATTTCATTCTTGCCTTATCTTTGCCGATCTTTTTACCCGCTATAAAAGAACTGCTGGACAGGAATAAAAGAGGTATCGCCAGCAGCCCGCCTTTGGCCACTCCGTCAATTGTATATTTATTCTCTAGCGTATCTGATAAGTAAAATAATACGCCAAATAATAAAAACATAATGACGCATCCAATAATAAAAACTGTGTAGAGCCAGCGTCCATCCTGTTTAAAGATTTTCCGCACATTCTTGAGGAACTCTGAAATTGTAGGTGCATCCTCATCTTCTTCAGGCTTCTCGACCAGAAACAATACGAGCAAAAAGCTGATCAAACAGAAAAACGGAATAAACCAAAACGGGACGAACCAGTACCAGGAGGCAAGTAAGGCGCCCAGTATGGGACTCAGCACTTTTCCGGAGGTGTTAGCGGTTTCAATATCGCCAAGACCGGCACTGACCTTTTCATCATCCCCCTTAAACAGATCGCCGATAAACGGCATGACGATGGGAGCTGCACCCGCTGATCCGATGCCTTGAAGAACCCGTCCGGCCAAGATCATAGCGTAAGGATTGTCTATATATGTCGAAGCAAAAGCAGCCACAGCTCCCCCTATTCCCGCAATAATAAGGCATGGGAGCAGTACTTTTTTTCTGCCAAATCTATCCGACAGGTACCCGGCGATCGGAATGCAAATGATCGCTACCACCGAATATACAGTGATAATTAATGACACTTGAAATGAACTGACCGACAGCTTTTTCTCCATCATCGGAAGCACGGGAATCAGCATGGAGTTCCCTAATGTCATAACAAGCGGTACGGAAGCCAGAGCAATAATATTTTTCATTCCTATTTTTTCTTTCAACATTTTCACCCATTCACTTTGTCATCCTTTATATCTTGCGTTAACCGCAGTAAAAGTATGTACAAAGAAACATAAACCAGACAAATAAAAAAACAGACACATCACAGGCGTCTGTTTTAGAAACGTTTACGCAAAACATGGAATCTGAATTTGTCGGCTCTGAAATAATTTAATGAATAAAGCACCGGTTTATCATGCTGATCGTAATGCGTTTGTTTTAACAGCAAAAGAGCTGTTTCCGGATCGCATTCCAGCACTGGAGAAATCGTATCATGATAGCCGATCGGCTCAATATCAGTTACAGCGTAGCTGATCACAGAGCCTGAATTTTTCTCAAGCAGGTCAAACATAGACTCTTGCTGGTGAGAAAAAGAATCCGGCAATATATCCATCGGAATTTTGTCAATACAATACACAATCGGCTGTCCGTTTGCCGTTCTGACACGTTCAAGATAAAAAACTTCCTGGCCTGATGTCAAATGAAATCTCTTGATATCATCATCAGACGGCATAAGCACTTGAGATGAAAGAAAAATCGTTCCTGGAATCATATTAGCCTGTTCAATCATCTTGGTTACACTGTTCAGCTGTTCAATGCCCGAAAGAAATAACGGCTTAGAATGGACAAAAGTTCCTACACCATGCCTTCTGATAATCACATGCTCTTCTTCCAATATCCGCAGTGCTTCACGCAAAGTCGCCCGGCTGACACCAAGCTTTTTGGAAAGCTCAAATTCAGAAGGGAGCTTTTCTTTCTCAGTGTAGATTCCATTTTTAATATCCTCTTTTATTCGTTCAATCACTTTTAAATACAAGTGCCGATTATCAGCTTTTGTAGACATGTTTCCCCTCCGTAAACCACTTTCGATAAAAATTATTGAACAATTGGGACAACTATATCATGTTTTGTCGAAAAAATAAATAAAAAGGTGTACAGTTTACATAATGTTATTATTGTTACTGAACTCCCTTCATTTAAGAAGAGAGCTCATCATGTTTTTCTTTTGATATTAAGACTTCCCTTGGTTTGCTGCCTTCATACGGGCCAACTACGCCGCGTTCTTCCATTGCATCAATCAGGCGTGCCGCTCTCGTATACCCGATTCTGAACCTTCTTTGCAGCATCGATACGGATGCAGTCTGCATGCCGACGATTAATTCGACGGCTTCATCATAAAGGTCATCGGTAACCTCAGTATGGGTTTCCGTTGTTTCCTCAGGAATCATTTCTTCCTGATATTGAGCTTTTTGCTGCGTAATGACATGATCCACGACCTGCTCCACTTCTTCGTCTGACAAAAATGCACCTTGTACACGGACAGGTTTATTAGCCCCGACAGGTAAAAACAGCATATCTCCTCGTCCTAAAAGCTTCTCAGCGCCCCCCATATCCAGAATGGTCCTTGAGTCCGTCTGTGAAGAGACACTGAATGCGATTCGTGACGGAATATTTGCCTTGATGACCCCTGTAATGACGTCAACTGACGGACGCTGTGTCGCAATAATAAGATGGATGCCGGCAGCCCGTGCCATTTGGGACAATCTCGTAATCGAGTCTTCTACATCAGATGAAGCTACCATCATGAGATCAGCTAGCTCGTCCACAATGACCACGATATACGGCAGCTCTGGCTGTTTTGCCTCTCCCTCATTATTGGAGCGTTTTATATAATCATTGTACCCTTCAATATTTCTTGTTCCTGTATGAGAAAACAATTCGTACCGACGTTCCATTTCATTGACAACCTTTTTCAAAGCTTGTGATGCTTTTTTCGGATCAGTTACCACCGGCGCAAGCAAATGCGGAATCCCATTGTACACATTCAGTTCAACCATTTTTGGGTCAATCATCATCATTTTCACTTCATGCGGTTTAGCGCGCATCAGAATACTTGTAATAATGCCGTTGACACAGACACTTTTTCCGCTCCCGGTCGCGCCTGCGACAAGCAAATGAGGCATTTTGTTTAATTCAGCAAGCACAGCTTCACCCGAAATATTACGGCCAAGTCCGATTAACAGTTTTGCATCAGGTCTGTCATTAAGTTTTGACTCAAGCACTTCCTTCAGCGATACCATAGCCACTTCCGCGTTTGGCACTTCTATGCCGATGGCAGATTTACCTGGAATAGGCGCCTCAATTCTGATGTCTTTTGCAGCTAACGCAAGCGCTAAATCGTCACTTAGGTTGACTATTTTGCTTACCTTCACTCCGACATCCGGATACACTTCATATTTCGTGACAGCCGGCCCAAGATGAACCTGTGTCACTTTCGCCTTTACGCCGAAGCTTTGGAACGTGCGTTCAAGCTTTCTGGCATTTTCATAAATATTTTTTTTATCAGCCTGCTGGCCGGTATGCTTCGGATCAGCTAATAAATCTAATGACGGCATCTGATAATCTTTATTTTCAAGTTCTGTAAAGGTCATTGGCGGAGCAGCAGCCGTTTCATTATGGTCAGCCTCAGACTGATTTTCCTGAAGCGGTTCTGTGGCCGGCTCAATTCGTTTTACTGCAGCTGCCGGAGGCTCTTCCGCTTCATTCCGGTCTGAAAAGCTTGAGATAATCGGCTCTGAATGAATGAGAGGCGATACCATTTCCTGCTCCTCTTCTTCAGCAGCGGGCTCTGGCTCCATTTGCTGTTTTTTGCGCGCCGGCTTTTGTTTTTTACTGGTATTGGCTTTCGCTTTTTTCGATGATTTCATATTTGTTTTGACTGATTTCATATCATCAATAAAAGCAAACCATTGTTCTTTGATGAAACGGCCGATCGGGCTCATCCACTTTTTCAGCGTTTCTTGAAGAGAACGCCCCGTGACCAGAATCATTCCGATCAAAATCATTACAATTGCCATAATTTGCGAACCAGTTGATGCAAACAAAAAGTGTGAAGCCGCAAACAGAAGCGCCCCGATCATCCCCCCGCCTAAATCAGGTGAAGCAGAACTCCCATTCATGTCCATTAAAAATAATTCCCATGTATTGCGGATCACGCTGGCAGACTCAATAGATCCTCTGTTCGTCAAATTTTTAAACAGCTGCACATGAGAAAGCAGCAATATGCTTGCAATGATGCAGTACAGCCCCGCCTTTCGTCTCGTTAAAAGACTCGGCGTTTTTTTCTTCCAAAATAGGGAAACTCCTAAAACGAATAAGCCTAACAAGCATAAAATAAACCACTCACCAGCGAAAAAACGGAACAAGTAGATAAAGGTTTGTCCCACTACACCAAGCTGTAAAATGGCGATAATTGAGATAGCAATGCACAGCAATCCGTTTAATTCAAATTTTATGTTGAGCTGTTTTGCCTGTTTTTTTCTCGATTTTCTTTTTTTCTTTGCCACACTCATCACCTTACTGCGTTAAAAAATGTAAGTTCATACATAATGAAGAAAGCAGCCGTTTACTGGCTGCGTTTTTCTGTAGGATTCCCCTATTATAGCATATTTTGCCCTTAAAAAAGGGCCGGAATCTTATACGTTTAATTTTAGCTTTTGTCCCGGAGAAATATCCGGATGCAGAAAGTGCATAGGATTAGTGCTCATGACTTGAATAACCTCTGCTTCATTGCCTTTCATCTCGACAAGAAGCGGAACACCTCTATACTCAATTTGCTCGTGTGCACTTGGCTGTTGGTTCTGTTCCGCGAAAACAATTTCCTGCGGCATCGTGGTATACAAAATCATTGAATCATCCGTCCTTCTTCTTCTCTCGCTTCCTCGATCAGCTCATTTAATTTATGAATCGCTTGTCCGACTCCGCCGACGTGATCAATCAGTCCATACTCGACGGCATCCTTGCCGACGACATTTGTTCCAATATCGCGTGTTAAGTTTCCTTTTGAAAACATCAGCTCTTTAAACTTATCTTCATCTACATTTGAATGGCTTGTTACAAATTTAACGACTCTTTCTTGCATCTTATCCAAGTACTCAAAGGTTTGAGGCACACCGATTACCAGTCCCGTCAGACGAACGGGATGAATCGTCATGGTAGCTGTTTCAGCGATATAGCTGTAATCACAAGATACCGCAATTGGTACACCGATGGAATGTCCTCCGCCAAGTACGATGGAGACGGTTGGTTTTGACAAAGATGCGAGCATTTCAGCAATTGCAAGACCCGCTTCCACATCTCCGCCGACTGTATTTAATATAATAAGTAAACCTTCAATTTTTGGATTCTGCTCAATGGCAACGATTTGCGGGATTACATGTTCATATTTTGTTGTTTTGTTTTGCGGAGGCAGCTGAACATGGCCTTCTATTTGTCCGATAATGGTCAGACAATGGATATTTGTATCTTGCGGCAGCTGCGGAAGTGTCGTTTCCCCTAGCTGCTGTATTTTATTCATAATGCTGTCTTTCGCATCATTTTTTTCGGGACGTTCTTCTTCTGTATTTTCCATACGATGATCCATTTCGCTTTCACCCTTTCCGAGTTTCTCTTTGTATTATGAACAAAGATCTTCAATTCAATCCCGGCTTAACAGGTAAAAAAATAAAGACCGGAACAGGTCCGGTCTTACGTTTACATTAGACTTCCATAATAATTGGGATGATCATCGGTTTACGTTTTGTTTTTTCATATAGGAATTGGTTCAAAGCATCTCGCATTGCCTGCTTAAGTGTTGACCATTCAACGTTTGATGTTTCAGTTGCTTCTGTCACGATAGAGCGTACAAGCTCCGTAGCCTGTACGATAAGGCCTTCAGACTCTCTTACATAAACAAAACCGCGTGTGATAATCTCAGGACCTGATACAAGATGTTTCTTTTGTTTATCAAGTGTAATGACAACAATCAGTATGCCGTCTTGTGAAAGTAAGCGGCGGTCTCTCAGCACAATATTTCCGATGTCGCCTACACCTAAACCGTCGATTAAAATATTGCCGTATGGCACTTTATCACCGATCTTTACGTTTTGGCCGCGAAACTCGACAACGTCTCCTTTTTCAATTAAGAAGATATCACTGCGCTTCATGCCGATATCTTCAGCGATTTTCGAATGAGCCTTTTGCATTCTGTATTCGCCGTTTACAGGAATTAAATATTTTGGTTTAAGCAGATTGATCATCAGCTTTAACTCTTCCTGTGAGCCGTGTCCAGATACATGCACACGCTTTTGGGCAAAAATGACTTGTGCGCCGGCTCTGGCAAGCAAATCAACTGTTTTAGAATAAATAAGTTCCTGCCCAGGGATCGGAGTGGATGCAATGACAACTGTATCCCCTTCTTCGATATTCAGCTGCTTGTGAGCTTTGTTTGCCATTCTTGTCAGAGCTGCCAATGGTTCACCATGGCTGCCGGCAGTTACAATCGCTACTTCGCGCTTCGGATATTTTTTGACGTCCTGAATTGAAATAAACAGTTCATCATCTGCTTCAATATATCCAAGCTTTCTTGCAAGCTGAAGGATCGATTGAAGGTTTTTTCCGGCAATGGCAATCTTTCTGCCATTTTGAGCCGCTGCATGAATGACTTGCTGAATTCGGTTAATATTGGATGCGAAAACCGCAATGATTACCCGGTTCTCTGAATTGTACAGTGCGTCCGAAATCTCTCCGCTGACAGCAGCTTCCGAAGGGGTGTAACCCGGACGTTCTGCATTAGCACTGTCAGAAAGCAGAGCAAGTACGCCGCTGTTGCCGATTTTGGCAATCTCGCCAATGTCGCACGATTGATTAAGTGCGGGTGTTTGGTCAAATTTGAAGTCTCCCGTGCATACAATAGATCCAAGTGATGTTTTTAAACTGACGCCTACTGAATCAGGGATACTGTGGATCGTATTAAAGAATGATACCTTTGTTGATTCAAATGTAATGACAGATTTTGAGTGAATTTCTCTTAAATCAGCTTTTCGGTTATGTCCGTATTGTTTTAATTTTTCTCTTAATAGTGCAAGCGTTAGCTTTGTTCCGTATACAGGAACAGAAAGCTTGTTTAATAAGTAAAAAACGCCGCCGATATTCTCATCATGCCCATGTGTTAAAAAGATAGCCTTAACGCGGTCAGATCGTTCAATCAAATATGATATGTCAGGAATCACCACATCAATACCGAGCATTTCGTTTTCTGGATGCATAAGGCCGGCATCAACGACAAATATGTCTGAATCAATTTCGATGACATAAAGGTTCTTCCCAATTTCTCCGACACCGCCAAGGGCGATAATTCTAACGTTTTCTGTATTTTTCTTTTTCAAAATCTATATCCTCCTAGTCTCATACCCGTCCATCATCACTTGTTCCTATTATAACTGAAAGTAAATTTAGAAAACAAGATAAAGCAGAAGGTTTAGGGAAAACCAATATGTATAAGAAACGGTCAAACTCAGGTGGAATGAGAATGACCGCGTTTGTTTCACTGTATGAAATTTTTCTTACAGTTCGCTGATCGCGCTGCTTAAGCTCAGACGTTCATCTTCGTTTAATGGGATGAGAGGAAGACGCACTGAACCGACATCAAGGCCTTTCAGCTGAAGAGCTGTTTTCACAGGAGCCGGGTTAGGCGCTTTAAACAGTTCCTTCATAATCGGCAGCAGTTTCTGGTGAATCAGTGCCGCGTTAGCTGTTTGCCCATTTGTATAATTTTTGATCATTTGCTGCATATCAGAGCCTACTATATGGCTTGCGACTGAAACGACACCTCTTCCTCCTACTGACAGAACAGGAAGCGTCAAGGCGTCATCCCCAGAATAAACGGAGAAATCTTCAGGCGTTTCCGCAACAATTTTTGTAATCGCTTCGAGATCTCCGCTCGCTTCTTTAATCGCAACAACATTCGGAATATCCGCCGCCAACCGGATTGTCGTCTCAGGAGCAAGAGAAGCAACGGTGCGCCCCGGCACATTGTACAGCATAACCGGAAGAGATGTTTCAGAAGCAACAGCTTTAAAATGCTGATACATTCCTTCTTGTGAAGGTTTATTATAATACGGCGTAACAAGCATCACCGCATCTACGCCTGCTTCCTCAGCTTTTTTGGTCAGCTTAATGGAATCTTTCGTATTGTTGCTGCCAGTACCCGCAATGACAGGCACCCGGCCGTTCACTTCTTTGACCGTATATTCAAATAGTGCTATTTTTTCTTCTGTTGAAAGGGTTGGTGATTCTCCTGTTGTTCCCGCTACTACTAAAGAATCTGTTCCGTTTTTCAACAAGTAATCAATCAGTGTAGACAATTTTTGAAAGTCTACATTCCCTTTATTGTCAAAAGGTGTAATCATAGCTGTAGACACATTTCCGAAATTCATTTTTTTCACCTCATCATGATTCAATCACATTTACTTAGAAAGTTCAAACACTTCATGCAAAGCGTTTACAGCAGGAACCATGTCCTCTTCATGTACAAGCACCCAGATGGTCGTGTGGCTGTCCGCCGACTGCAGAATAGGAATCTCTTTCTCTGATAGAGCTGTCACAATTTTAGACGTTACACCCGGGACGCCCATGATACCGGCACCGACCGCCGAAACTTTTGCACAGTTTTTCGTCACCATCGGGTCATAACCCATATCCATTAAGATGCGCTGAGCTGTTTCCGTCTTGTTCCCAGCCACCGTATAAACGATTTCACTAGGTGTAATGTTAAAGAAATCAACGCTGATTCCTGCACTCGCCATCGCTTTAAAAACTTCAGTCTGAACGTTATACTGACCGATTTTTGAAGGCACTTTGAACTGTGTGACATCTTTGACATGGGCAATTCCGGTAATCAGCCGTTCAAAAACATCACTGCCGACATTGGAAGAATGATGTGATGTCACCAATGTGCCTTTATCTTTGGAATATGTTGAGCGGACGCGAATCGGAACCTTAGCCTGCATCGCAATCTCCACAGCTCGCGGATGAATCACTTTCGCTCCCTGGTACGCCAGGTTGCAGATTTCTGTATATGTTACCACAGGAAGCGGTTTCGCGTTTTCCA
Organism: Bacillus sp. FSL R5-0434; assembly: GCF_038004745.1. Classification (NCBI taxonomy): domain Bacteria; kingdom Bacillati; phylum Bacillota; class Bacilli; order Caryophanales; family Bacillaceae; genus Bacillus; species Bacillus sp. FSL R5-0434. The sequence goes on along the minus strand of NZ_JBBORV010000001.1, from coordinate 1,733,887 downwards.
CTACTCTCGGATCAGCAGTCATCACACCTTCAACATCTGTGAAAATATCGATGTATTCAGCGTCAATTGCCGCCCCAAGTGCAGCTGCAGACGTATCGCTGCCCCCTCTTCCGATCGTTGTTGTATCGCCCTTTTCAGTAGCGCCTTGGAATCCTGCGACGACTACTGCGTCATGATTCGCAAGCACACTGAATAAACGCTCCGGTTTCATTTCAAGGATTTTCGCATTTGTATGCTGATCATTCGTTAAGAACCCAGCCTGAGCCCCTGTCAGCGCAGATGCTTTTACACCGTTATCCAGCAGCATGCTCGTAAAGACGACAGAAGAAATCGTCTCTCCGCATGATAAAAGCAGATCCTGCTCTCTCGGGGAAATCGCAGACTGGTCGCCGTAAAGCAGTCCCAACAGAGAGTCTGTTGCGTACGGATCACCCTTCCGGCCCATCGCGGAAACGACAACGACAACCTTATATCCTTCACTGATTGCTTCTTTAATGTGCTCTAAAGCCAGTTTACGGCCTTTGTCATCTTTTACAGATGTCCCGCCAAACTTCTGAACAATTATCTTCACTGTTTTCACTCCAAATTATTCGGACGTAACAGAAGAGAGCAGGCTATTTGCGCCTTACTCTCTTCTATTCGTCTTTGGGAAATTCTTTCTTTTATACGAGGTTTAGTTTTTTCAGGCTTTCTGCAATTTGAACAGAGTTCCATGCCGCGCCTTTTAATAGGTTATCAGAAACTACCCATAAATGAAAACCGTTTGCTCTGTCCAAGTCTTTGCGGATGCGGCCTACAAACACATCGTTTTTGCCGACTGCATCGGCAGGCATCGGATAAAGCTGCTGGCTCGGGTCGTCCTGAAGTGTAATGCCAGGAGCTTCTTTTAATAGATTTTTAATATCTTCCACAGTAGCGTCATCTCGGTCTACCTCGATGTAAACGGACTCTGAATGGCCGGTTTCAATCGGAAGTCTCACACATGTAGCCGCTACTTGAAGCTCAGGCATGTGCATGATTTTTTTTGTTTCATTTATCATTTTCATTTCCTCAAACGTATAGCCGTTATCTTGGAATTTATCAATTTGCGGAATCGCATTGAAAGCGATTTGATAGTGTTTTTTATCCCCTTTTACAGGCATAATCTCTGGTTTGATTTCTTCGTTGTTCAAAATCGCCTCTGTTTGGCTGTACAGCTCTTTTACAGCTTCATTTCCCGCTCCTGATACCGCTTGGTAAGTTGATACGATAACTTTGTTTAAGCCGTAAGCTTTGCGGATCGGTTCCAGCGCAGCCACCATTTGAATTGTAGAGCAGTTAGGGTTGGCAATAATGCCGTTGTGTTCGTGCAAGTCTGCCTCGTTAACTTCAGGCACAACAAGCGGTGTATTTTCGTCCATACGGAACGCACTTGTATTATCTATAACAATAGCGCCGCGTTTTACAGCTTCGGGTGCCAATGCCTGTGATACGCTTCCGCCGGCGCTGAACAAAGCAATATTTACCCCTTCAAAGCTTTCAGGAGAAGCTTCCTGTACAGTCAGCTCTTGGCCTTTAAATGTGACTTGGGTACCCGCAGAGCGTTTTGAAGATAGCAATGTAAGTGTGTCCATTTCAAAATTTCTGTCTTCAAGTGTTTTAAGCATTTGTTGTCCTACAGCTCCTGTCGCTCCGACAACAGCTACGTGTAAACCTCTTCCCATCTGTAAAACTCCTTCCGCCAATCAGCTTCATTGAATTGATTTGACTATAATTTTACGTTTTATTTTACCATAGAATATGCGGGTGATGACCGAAATTTTTTGTTTGGGAAAGATTTTCTGTATATTTAGTCATTTCCCTGATAATTATCAACGAGAATTGGCTGAAGCTGCTGATGCATCAGCGCCTTTTCAACGGTTTGAGGAAGCAGATCCATTTTGGCAACCATTGAATTCGGTTTTTTGAAGGGATCGTCTTGCCCAAATGGAATAAAGAAGATATTTTTGGTAGACATGAGCCTCATTAGGTTTGTGCCGTTTAAACCGAGAGCGTCATTTGTTGATATACCGAGAACGACCGGCCGATTGTTTCTAATTGTTGCTTTTGCAGCCATCAGTACAGGGCTGTCTGTCATGGCGTTGGCGAGCTTGCTCATCGAATTTCCGGTTAAAGGCGCAATTACCATGCAGTCCAGCGGAAGCTTTGGCCCGAGGGGTTCAGCCTTTACAATTGAATCAATTGCCTCATATCCGGTAAGGTCTTCAATCTTTTTAACCCATTCCGCTCCTTCTCCAAAGCGTGTATCAGTCGATTTTACAGTAAATGTGACAATCGGCCGGACTTCCGCTCCTTCATTGACTAGCGTCTCAATTTGCGGAAACACCGCTTCATATGTGCAATGCGAGCCGGTCAGTCCAAATCCGATTCTTTTCCCTTTTAGTGACGACATTCTTATTTCCCCTCCTCAGCATGTAGTTCAGCCAAAAGCTTGCTCAAGACATTGGCGAGGATCTGCCCTGCTGTTTTAGGAGCGACAATCCCCGGCAAACCTGGGGCAAGGAGTGCCTTGATCCCTTGTTTTTCAGCATATTTAAAATCGGTTCCGCCGGGTCGTGAAGCCAGATCCAATATTAAGGTTTTCGGTGTCATGCGAGAAAGCACAGTTTGATTCAAAATCATGCTCGGTATGGTATTAATACAAATATCTATATCTTTGACATGCTCTTTGAGTTCATCAGTGTGAAACGGAACGAGCCCCATTTCGGTGATGCGCGCCAGATGCGCTGAACTTCTTGCCCCGACCTTTACATTCGCTCCAAGCGCGGCAAATGTACGGGCGATCGTCATTCCGGTGCGTCCCAGCCCGAGAACCGCCACCTGAGATCCGTGTATCGTATAATCTGTGTGCTGAATGGCCAGCATGATGGTTCCTTCTACTGTCGGAATAGAATTGTATATCGCAATGTCATCCCGCTCAAACAGCTTAACAAGTTTTCTATTTGCTTGAGCTGCAATGTTTTCTAAATAGGCGTTAGAAATCCCTGAGAAAATGACACAGTGTGCAGGCGTTTGGTCAAGGTGCTCCTGTTTTAAAACAACTTCTTCATTTGAAAATACGGTTGATACGACACCTTCTCCTGTTGTCGCTGACACAGGAAGAATGATACTGTCTATTTGCTGATAAGGAATTTCATCAATGTTACATTTTACAGCTCCAGTAAAACCGTGATCCAATTGGTCAAAACCGACGAGATAGATGTCAGTCTGCTGTTCAGTGAGCTTTCTAATAATTTCGAGCTGTCTTGCGTCACCGCCGATAACTGCAATTTTCAATCCGGTTAACATGTTAAACGTTCACCTTCTTTGTATATACTGGATCCCTAGCTGTTAAGCTCCCCTTCATCTTATGATCAAAAGGAAATAGCGGTGAATTAAAACATACGCTTTTTTCACACAAAAAAACATCGGCTGACTCAGCCGATGTTTGGATGTTTTCATGAAAGCCCATAACCTGCAGAGTTGGGCCTTTTCTATAGTTACTCTTGGTGAGGAGAAATTTCCTCAGGGACATCTAAAATGATCATATCTGATCCGATCTTTTGAATATGATTCCAGGGGACACGAATGTCTTGACCGTGTTTTCTCAAACCAAACCATTTGACTGTCGGAATGAGGAGCGCTGTGATCTGACCATCCTGTTCATTGATTTCTAAATCGGTCTGACCCAGTACTCCCAGCCGTTCAGCTCTTTTGATGTCGACAATTTCCTTCCCGGATAATTCACTGAGCCGCATCTCTGTCACCCCCTTGTACTATGTATGATCAAAAGGATAAAAAAATGCCTGCTCCGTTTCAGGGCAGGCATTTCAGATTTATGACGGCATATTGCCAGAGGGGCTGATAAGAGCCAGAGAATAGTCATTCGTAAACATTTGTCTGGCAAGACCGTTGACACGTTCTAAGTTTACAGCATTTAATTCATTAATAATTTCGTCTAATGTTTTGTGTTTTCCGAGCAGCAGTTCATTTTTACCATTTCGGCTCATTTTGCTGTTCGTGCTTTCTAAGCTCAGCATCAAGCTTCCCTTCATTTGCTCCTTACTGTTTTCCAGCTCTTTCGGCGTTATGCCGTCGCGCTTTAATGTTGCAAGGGTTTCTTGAATGGTTTCTGACAGCTGCTGAAGCTGATTTGCACCTGTTCCGCCATAAATGGTGAGCATGCCGCTGTCCTCATATGAGCTGTGATAGCTGTAAACAGAATAAGCGAGCCCTTTATCTTCACGAACATCTTGGAACAGGCGGCTGCTCATGCTGCCTCCGAGCACATTATTAAGGACGATCAAATCATAAATCTTTTCATGACCGACTTCCAGCCCTTTAAATCCCAGACATAAATGGGCTTGTTCTGTTTCTTTTTTTCTTGTGAGTTTTTCTGTATGGAATCCGGGCTTCTGTAGACCTGTCGCTTTGCCTTTTGCCTCATATGATCCGAACCATTTTTCTACATCTTTTATAAAGCTTTCTGAAATATTACCCGCTACAGAAATAACGACACGGTCCGGCGTATAATAATCATGCATGTACTGTCTGAGAGAGTCGCCGTTAAAGGAATCAAGCGTTTCTTCTGTGCCTAGAATCGGATAGCCTAAAGAATGATTCCCGTACGTGGCTTTGCTCAGTAAATCATGAACAATATCATCGGGCGCGTCTTCATACATTTTTATTTCTTCGTAAACTACATTTTTTTCTTTTTTCAGCTCGTTTTCATCAAAAGTTGAATGAAAGAACATATCTGCTAATACGTCAAGTGCGTAATTCGCATGCTCATCAAGCACCTTTGCATAATAGCAGGTATATTCCTTTGAGGTAAACGCATTGACCTGACCGCCAATACGATCAAAAGATTCTGCTATCTCACGTGCAGATCTTGTGCTCGTCCCTTTGAAGAACATATGCTCCAAAAAGTGGGAAATCCCATTTATCTCCGGCGTTTCGTGCCGCGAGCCTGTACCAATCCAAACGCCGATCGCGACAGAACGGACTGTCGGGTTATTTTCAAGCACAACTCTTACACCATTTTGACACGTATATCGTTTAATCAAATTTGTTCCTCCTATTCAAAGACTAGCTGCCTGCCCTGTTACTTCAACAGTCTTGTTTCATCCATTAGTTCAGTGACTGTTCCAAGCGCATATCCTTTATCTTTTATCTTTGTAATCAGCGCTTCAAGACTTTCCGCCGTGGGATCGGTCGGATGCATTAAAATCATGGCACCATTATGTATCTTGCTTAACACCCGGGTTTGAAGTGCAGACGGAGCCGGTTTTTGCCAGTCGATTGTATCAACCGTCCACATCACCGTTCCCATATGTTTCTCAGCTGCAATGTCAACAACCGCTTTCCTGAAACTCCCGCTTGGCGGAGCGAACCATTTCGGCTTGACGCCGAGCGTTTTTTCTATTTGCTCATTCGTCTTGTCGAGCTGTTCGGAAATTCTTCCTGTAGTCAGTTTGCTCATATCCGGATGATTGTATGAATGATTTCCGATTTCATGTCCTTTTTCCGCAATCTTTTTAGCCAGCTGTTCATTGTTTTTCACCCAATTGCCTTCCAGAAAAAACGTAGCCTTCACGTTATGCTTTTGAAGGACAGGGAGCATTCTTTCCAAATATTCGTTTCCCCATGCCACATTAATTAAAAAAGCCACCATCGGTTTTTCCGGATTCCCTTTGTAAATAGGCTCTGGCTGAAGAGACTCAAGATGAACGCTTGGTTTTACTTGACTGTACACTAAATCGTTTTCCCGAAACTCACCGTGCTTTTTCATTTTTTTATATGATTTTTCAATATTGACCTTTAAACCATTGTAACCGGGAATGCTTTTCCACACCTTGTCTATTCTTGCATTCTGAGGCTTTACTTCATAATCTGGCGCCTTTTGAAGCAATTCTTCATATAGCGGGTCTTTGGACGCCGAGACGGTCACCGTATCTTGTTTCATTGCCCCTATATAATCAAGTGTGTGCGGATTTTTCATCATCTCGAATGAAACAAAAAAAAGAAATAGAAAAACGGCAAACGGTACAAATTTTTTGTACATGTTCTGTCCCCCCTCACCTCACATTATGAAGGAGAAGGACAAGGTAGAACCCGCTTGCTTTTTAAAGCGTCAAAATAAAGAAGCCGGGTCTCCCAGGCTCCTTTTATGTTTTCATTTAAGATTTTTGTTCTTCTTTTTCTTTCTCTTCACGGAGCACAGCTTTACGAGACAAGTTGACCCGTCCTTGCTTATCGATTTCAGTAACCTTCACAAGAATCTCGTCTCCGATTTTGACAACATCTTCAACTTTTCCTACGCGCTCAAGCGCAAGCTCTGAAATGTGCACCAAACCGTCTTTTCCGCTGAAAATTTCAACGAAAGCGCCGAACTTTTCAATTCGTTTCACTTTACCTAAGTAAAGCTGGCCGACTTCAACCTCTCTGACGAGGTCTTCGATGATTTTCTTCGCTTTTTGGTTGCTGCTTTCAACTGTCGACGAAATAAAGATTGTGCCATCCTGCTCGATATCAATTTTAACACCGGTCTCTTCGATGATTTTATTGATTTGTTTTCCGCTAGGTCCGATGACATCGCGGATTTTATCAGGATTAATAGCCATTGTTAAAATCTTAGGCGCATATTGAGAAAGCTCTTTTCTTGATTCGCTTAATGTAGCAAGCATACTGTTGAGGATTTCCATTCTTCCTTTTTTCGCCTGCTGAAGCGCTTCTTCAAGAATCTCTCTGGAGAGGCCTTCAATTTTAATGTCCATTTGCAGCGCCGTTACGCCCTTTGCAGTTCCGGCAACTTTAAAGTCCATGTCTCCAAGCGCATCTTCCATACCTTGAATATCAGTCAGAACAGTATAATGTTCGCCTGATTTGACAAGTCCCATTGCAATACCTGCGACTGGTGCTTTAATCGGTACACCGGCATCCATCATCGCAAGTGTGCTTGCACAGATACTTGCCTGAGAAGTAGAACCGTTTGATTCAAGCACTTCAGATACAAGACGGACAGTATAAGGGAAGTCTTTTTCAGACGGAATAACAGGCTCAAGCGCACGCTCACCAAGAGCTCCATGTCCAATTTCACGGCGTCCCGGTCCGCGCATCGGTCCAGTTTCCCCGACGCTGAATTGCGGGAAGTTGTAATGATGCATAAACCGTTTCGATTCTTCGACACCTAAACCATCAAGGATTTGCACATCTCCGAGAGCACCTAACGTACAAACGCTGAGAGCTTGGGTCTGTCCTCTTGTGAACAATCCGGAACCGTGTGTTCTCGGCAAGAGGCCAACCTCAGAAGAAAGCGGGCGGATTTGATCGACTCCGCGGCCGTCAGGTCTTACTTTCTCTTCAGTAATAAGGCGGCGCACTTCATTTTTGACAAGCTTGGACAAAATCTGTTTGACTTGTTTGATTGTTTCCTCGTCATGCTCATCATCCTCGAATTTTGCCACAACTGTGTTTTTTACTTCATTAATGGCATCTTCGCGGGCATGCTTTTCATGAACCTGGATTGCTTTCAGCAGATCTTGCTCTGCTAAAACCTTTACTTTTTCACTCAGCTCTTCATCAATTTCATAAAGCTTAATTTCTGATTTTTCTTTGCCGACAGCTGCAACAATTTCTTCTTGGAATGCAATCAGGCGTTTAATCTCATCATGGCCGAACATAATCGCTTCTAGCATCGTTTCCTCAGGAACTTCGTCTGCCCCTGCTTCCACCATGTTAATTGCATCTTTAGTTCCGGCAACGACAAGATTGATATCACTTTTCTCAAGCTGATCAACCGTCGGGTTAATAACAAATTGATTATCAATGCGTCCGACAGTTACCCCTGCAATCGGTCCTTCAAACGGGATGTCTGATACAGAAAGTGCAAGCGATGAACCGAACATAGCAGCCATTTCTGAAGAGCAGTCTTGATCAACACTCATGACGATGCTGATGACTTGAACTTCATTACGGAATCCATCGGCGAACAAAGGCCGGATCGGACGGTCGATTAAACGGCTCGCCAAAACAGCTTTTTCACTTGGACGTCCTTCTCTTTTAATAAACCCGCCAGGTATTTTACCTACCGCATACAATCTTTCCTCGTAGTTTACAGTAAGCGGGAAGAAATCAAGCGGCTTCGGTTCTTTTGAAGCGGTTGCTGTACTGAGTACTGCTGTATCGCCGTAGCGAACCATAACAGCACCATTTGCCTGTTTGGCAAGCTGGCCGGTTTCAACAGTAAGCGTTCTTCCGGCCCAATCTATGGTAAAGACATGTTTTTCTTGTCCCATACGATTACGAACTCCTCTCTTCGTTGTGTGAAATAATCAATTACTCCTATTATGAACGAAATGGATTGAACATATCAATGTCAAAGTAGTATGTAAAAGGATTTCAATGATTGATTATAAAAATTTTTCGCTTTTATACGATAAAAAAGCGGGAATCCTCCCGCTTTTTACGATTATCGACGTAAGCCTAGTTTGTTAATTAACTCACGGTAACGAGTTACGTCTTTATTACGCAGATACGTAAGAAGATTACGACGCTTACCTACCATTTTAAGAAGACCGCGACGTGAATGGTGGTCTTTCTTGTGAGTACGTAAATGCTCGTTCAAGTTGTTAATTGAATCAGTTAGGATAGCGATCTGAACTTCTGGAGATCCAGTATCAGATTCGTGTGTTTTAAACTCGCTGATGAGTTGGTTTTTACGCTCTTGAGTAATTGCCATCCTGTTTCACCTCCAAATAATATTTAGCCCCAGTTACCTAGCAACCGTCGGTGACTTCGGATTGCCAAGCAAAGGTTTTAAGACTACGAAAACTATCATACTAAAAATCGAGCCTATATGCAAATATTTTAGAATAAAATTTGTGTGCGCTGCATGTTATTTCCGCAAATTGCTGAAATAACGGATCGCTTCCTGCTTATCTTTCTCAATTTGCTCTGTTAATTCTTGAATGCCGTTGAACTTGCGCTCGCTCCGAATACGTTTATACCATTCAATTTTTATAGCGGCTCCGTATACTTCTTGATCAAAATCAAATAAATTGACCTCAATTGAAGGCTGTTCCGTACGTTTTTCATAAAACGTCGGCTTATAGCCGATATTGCAAACGCCGTTGTAAATCTCGCCGTTTATTTCCGCCTTGACGGCATATACACCGGTCGGCGGGACAATATAGCTGTTATTCAAGCCGATATTGGCCGTCGGAAACCCGATTGTCCGCCCTCTTTTATCTCCGTGAATGACAATTCCTTTAATAAAGTAGGGCTGTCCAAGCAAGACATTGGCCAGTTCAACGTCTCCGTTTTGAAGTGCAGTCCGAATATAGCTGGAGCTGATTTTTTTATCCTGCTCCGTCAATTTTTCCACCATTGTGCAATCAGCTTTTCCATCTAAATCAACCGGCATCGTTTCCATTGTTCCTTTGCCGTATTTTCCGTACGTAAAATCAAAGCCTGCCACTGCATGCTGTACATTAAGGCCTAAAATATACTGATCAACAAACTGCTTAGGAGTCAGAGAAGCAAACACTTCATTGAATTTAACGACATACAGTATCTCCGTGCCTAATTGTTCAATTTGGCTGATTTTATCTTCAAGAGGGGTAATCAGATCCTTTGGTTCCTGATCCCTGCCCAGCACATGGGAAGGATGGGGGTGAAAGGTCATCACAGCTAATGTCAGATTCTTTTCTTCAGCTATCTGTTTAGCTGTGCCGATTACCTTTTGATGCCCTAAATGAACGCCGTCAAAATAACCTAACGCCATCACAGACTTTGGCTGCTCCTCTTTTATTAAATGATGCGGATGTGTAATATGTATCGTCTTCACAGAACGGTCACCTTTTTTCTATTGTTCGCTTTTTTGCATCAATACTTTTGCCGGCTTTAACAGCCCGTGTTTTGTAGGATGAGGGAAATAAATCGCCAGACAGCTTCCGGATTCCGTATAGACTGCGAGACGGTCGTCAATTGTCAGATCCGAGAATTGTTCTGGTGTTTCAAGCAAAGCCCCATTTTCTACTTTCTTAGCTAATGTATCACTTATGATCCATTTCGGCAAATGATTGAGCGCACGTTCAATAGAGACTGTATGGTCTGCTACAGTTCCGGACTCGACTTGAGCTTCCAGCTCTTCAAACGTAAAGCATTCATCAAGAGAAAAGTCACCGGATGCCGTACGGATCAAATGAGACATATGAGCCGGATATCCGAGCTTTTCGCCAATCATAACCGCCAGTGTCCTCACATAGGTTCCTTTTGAACATGTTACTGTAAACCGGAAACTCGCTGTCTCTCCATTATGTTTAACCCCTGCAGTGAGCACAATATCTTCAATGGTAATAAGACGTTTTGGCCGTTCTACTTCAAGTCCCGCTCTTGCATATTCATATAATTTTTTGCCGTTTACCTTTACTGCGGAATACATCGGGGGAATCTGGTTTTGTTGTCCCTTTAAACTGTTTAAAACCTTTTCTACTTCTGCTTCATCAACAGCTTGATCTACTGGCTTTGTTTCAACAGTTTCTCCGGTTTGATCCTCTGTCGTCGTTGAAACACCAAGCGTAATTTCAGCATCATATGTTTTAGACTTCTCAGTTAAATATTCGACAATTTTTGTAGCCCGGCCAACACAAATCGGAAGCACACCTGATACCTCAGGATCAAGCGTTCCCGTATGTCCGACTTTTTTTGTTTTTAGCAGCTTCCGGATCTTCATGACACAATCATGTGATGTCATGCCGACCGGTTTATGTAAAAGGAGAACTCCGTTAACCATATGCCTTTCACTCCTTCTGTTGTGAGGATTTTCTTCAAAACGCAGAAAAGAGGACAGACGACGAACGCCTATCCTCTTCATTTGTTATTCAGACGGGTTCTCTGAATTCAATTGGTGAATCAATGTTTCGATTCGATTTCCGTAATCAATTGATTCATCGAACTCAAATTCAATTTCAGGCGTTTTACGAAGTCTGATGCGGCTGCCGATTTCAGAGCGAATAAACCCTTTCGCCTTAGCAAGCCCTTTCAGTGCTTCCTCCCGTTTTTTCTCGTCTCCGAGAACGGAAATATACACCTTTGCAATTTGTAAATCACCTGATACACGTACATCCGTTACTGTCAGAAAACCAATTCTCGGATCCTTCAGCTTTCGGCTGATAATATCACCGAGTTCTTTTTTCATTTGCTCGCCGACACGGTTTGCTCTCATACTCAATTCAATCACCTCTAAGTTAAAACCACTCTGTTCTAGTGATCGTCCGTTCAATTTCAGGAAAAGAGTCGATAAACGCAAGAACACGCTGCAACTCTTTTTCTGTCTGAACGCGAGAGGAAGAAACAGCGGCAATTCCAAAGCTGGTTCTTTGCCATGTGTCCTGATAGCCAATCTCCGAAATCGAAACATTGAACTTATTTTGAACCCTGGTTAAGATCCGCTTCAGAACGGCGCGCTTTTCTTTTAACGATCCTGCATCATAAATGATGCATTCACATTCCGCAAATCCGATCACGTTCTTTCAATTTCTTGCATGACATACGCTTCAAGGATGTCACCTTCACGAATGTCATTGTATTTCTTAATCGTTATACCACATTCGTAGCCTTGTGAAACTTCTTTCACATCGTCTTTAAAGCGTTTCAGAACGTCCACTTCACCTTCGAAGATTACGACGCCGTCACGAATTAAACGGAGGCCGCTGTCGCGCGTAATCGTTCCTTCAGTAACATATCCTCCGGCAATCGTACCGATTTTAGACACTTTAAATGTTTGGCGGACTTCTACTTGACCAATTACTTTTTCTTCATATTCAGGATCAAGCATACCTTTCATAGCTGCTTCAATCTCGTCGATTACTTTGTAAATAATACGGTGAAGACGAATATCTACGTTTTCAGCTTCAGCCGTACTCTTAGCATTACCGTCCGGTCTCACATTAAACCCGATAACAATTGCATTGGAAGCAGATGCTAAAATAATGTCAGATTCTGTGATTGCACCAACGCCTGTGTGGATGATTTTGACTTTAACGCCTTCAACTTCAATTTTTTGAAGTGCGGCTGTTAAAGCTTCGGCAGATCCTTGAACGTCAGCTTTTACGATGAGGTTGATGTCTTTTACATCACCTTGTTTAATTTGCTCGAATAAGTCGTCAAGACTCAGCTTTGCTTTATCGCTGCGCTGCTCTTCAAGCTGTTTGGAAGCACGGGCTTCTCCAACAGAACGAGCTGTTTTTTCATCTTTAAAGACAAGGAATTGATCTCCCGCTTGAGGCACGTCATTTAGACCGGTAATTTCAACCGGAGTAGACGGTCCCGCTGTTTTTACACGGCGACCAATATCATTGACCATTGCACGGACACGGCCAAATGTATTGCCGACTACAATCGGATCACCGACATGCAGTGTTCCAGTCTGTACGAGCAATGTCGCAACTGACCCTCTGCCTTTATCAAGTTCCGCTTCAATAACAGTTCCTTTTGCCTGGCGGTTCGGGTTCGCTTTCAGTTCCTCTACCTCACTGACAAGCAAAATCATTTCAACGAGTTCATCAATGCCTTTTCCAGTTAAAGCGGAAAGCGGAACAAAAATCGTTTCTCCGCCCCAAGCTTCAGGCACAAGTCCGTATTCTGTCAGTTCTTGCATCACACGGTCAGGGTTTGCAGCTTCTTTATCAACTTTGTTCACAGCAACGATGATCGGTACTTCTGCCGCTTTCGCGTGGTTGATCGCCTCTACTGTTTGCGGCATTACACCGTCATCCGCAGCTACAACCAGGATCGTAATATCGGTTACTTCCGCACCGCGTGCACGCATTGTTGTAAATGCGGCGTGACCCGGGGTATCCAAGAAAGTGATTTTCTTGCCGTTTTCTTCGATTTGGTAGGCTCCGATATGCTGAGTGATTCCGCCAGCTTCTCCTTCAACAACCTTTGTTTTACGGATGCTGTCAAGAAGCGTTGTTTTCCCATGGTCAACGTGACCCATGATTGTAACGACAGGAGGACGAATTTCAAGATCCTCTTCTTTGTCAGGCTCTTCGTATTTCTCTAATTCAGTTTCTTCAAGGACAATAACTTCTTCAGTTTCAACACCGTATTCTGATGCAATCAGTTCGATTGTGTCTTTATCGAGCTCTTGGTTAATGGTTGCCATAACACCAAGAAGCATCAGTTTTTTGATGAGTTCAGAAGGCTCTTTGCCAAGCTCTTCGGCCAGTGCGCCGACTGTTAAAGTGCCTGAGAACGTAATTTTTTCAGGAAGCTCTTTTTTCGGCTTCACAGGCTTTTGCTGATGTTGGTTTCTGTTGTTGTTATTGTTGCGTTTATTTTTTTTGTTGTTGTTATTCTTCTTGTTTTTGTTAAATTGATTATTCTGCACGTCATTCTTCTTTCCGTCTCGAATTTTATTTGGTTGATTTCCAGCAGACTGCTGATTTACCCCTTGCGGCTGTTTGTTTTTGTTCGTTTCCGCAGGCTTTTGAGATTTAACGGCTGCGCCGCCTTTTTTAAATTTGGCATCAAGCTGTTTAATGGCCTTTTCTTCAAGCATGGCCATATGATTATTCACTTCTAAATCCATGTTCTTCAGTGCGGTCAAAATTTCCTTACTTGAAACATTTAACGCTTTTGCATATTCGTATACTCTCATTTTAGCCATTCGTTCACCCCCAAAAATATTAATCGAGCAAGCTGATCAGCTTATTCGCAAAACCTTGGTCAGTGACGGCGACAACGACACGGGATTCTTTACCGATAGAGCGTCCAAGAATCGCGCGATCCGCGACTTTTTTATAAGGAACTTTATAATAATTGCACTTGTCGGTTACTTTCTTTGCTGTGTTAGATGATGCATCCTCTGTAAGCAGGACAAGCTTCGCACGCGCATTCCTGATTTCTTTAATAACCAAGTCCTCGCCTGACACGACCTTACGAGCTCGATTGGCCAGACCCAGCAAGGGAAACCATTCCATTCCAGACATTTTATTTTTTCACCTTTTCCGCCAGTTCCAGCAATTCTTCGAAAATCTGGTCATCGATTTGTGATTGAAATTGATTTTGCAAAGTGTTTTTCTTTTTTGCTGCTAAGATGCACTCTTTATCCAGCGTTAAATAAGCACCCCGCCCGTTCTTTTTCCCGGTCGGATCTACTGAGATTTCGCCTTCTTTTGAACGTACAACTCGGATTAGTTCCTTTTTAGGCTTCATTTCTCCAGTCACTACACACTTGCGTAACGGGATCTTTTTGTGTTTATTCACCTAAGGTCACCTCTTATTCATCCGATTCAGCAATTTCAGGCTCCGTAAAGAGCGGCTCTTCGTCGTCTTCTTCAAGTTCTCTCGGATAGATTCCAAGCTCTCTTGCGTCTGTTTCGCTCTTAATATCAATCTTCCAGCCTGTCAATTTAGCAGCTAAGCGTGCGTTTTGCCCTCTTTTGCCAATCGCCAGAGACAGCTGGTAATCAGGAACAATAACAGTTGTCGCTTTTTCTTCTTCATTCACGATGACATCCAGCACTTTCGAAGGGCTGAGCGCATTCGCGACAAATTCTACAGGATCATTCGACCAGTTGACAATGTCAATTTTTTCACCTTTTAATTCATTGACAATCGCCTGTACACGCTGGCCTTTAGGACCGACGCAAGAGCCCACCGGATCCACATCAGGATCATCAGTGCGAACAGAAATTTTCGAACGGTCGCCTGCTTCTCTGGCAACAGATTTCAGCTCTACAGTTCCATCATAAATTTCCGGCACTTCGATTTCAAATAAACGCTTCAAGAGGCCTGGGTGTGTTCTTGACACATAAATCTGCGGGCCTTTCGTCGTTTTTTCTACTTTTGTGATATAAACCTTAATGCGGTCATGAGGCTTATAGCTTTCATTTGGCATTTGTTCATTAACCGGCAGCAAGGCTTCAATTTTGCCCAAAGACACATAGATAAATTTATTGTCCAGGCGCTGGACAATACCAGTCATGATGTCTTCTTCACGGTCAATAAACTCAGAATAGATCACACCGCGTTCAGCTTCGCGCACACGCTGTGTCACGACCTGCTTCGCTGTTTGGGCCGCAATGCGTCCGAAATCCTTAGGCGTTACTTCAATCTCTACAACATCGCCTACCATATATTCCGGGTGGATGCTTTGCGCCTCTTCGATTGAGATCTCCAGTCTTTGATCGTATACCTCATCAACGACATCTTTTCTTGCGAATACACGGATTGTACCTGTTTCACGGTTCAAATCCACCCGTACATTCTGCGCCTGATTAAAATTTCGCTTATAAGCAGAAATTAAAGCAGCTTCGATTGCTTCAATGATAATTTCTTTGCTGATGCCTTTTTCTTTTTCAAGAATGGTGAGAGCATCTAATAATTCACTGCTCATGTTAACGGTCTCCCCCCTTAAAACTTGTATTCATTAGAATGTTACAGCTAATCTTGCGTTAGCTATTTTTTCATACGGAATATCGATCCGTTTCTTTCTTGTTTTGATTGTCATCTCAACTGTCACTGTTTGTCCATCGAATTCAGCCAGCTGTCCTTCAAACACTTTTACGCCGTCAATCGGCTCATAGGTCTTAATGTATACATTTTTCCCAAGTGATTTTTCGAAATCGGCTTTTTTCTTTAATGGACGCTCAGCTCCCGGGGATGAAACCTCAAGAAAGTAATTTTGGCTGATTGGGTCTGCCTCATCAAGCTTCTCGCTTAGAGCTTCGCTTACTTTGGCACATTCCTCAATATCCACACCGTCATCGGAATCAATAAACACGCGAAGGAACCAGCTTTGACCCTCTTTGACAAATTCAATGTCAACGAGTTCGAGCTGAAGGCTGTCTACGATTGGCTGAGCCATTTCTTGAACGGTGTCAGTCACTTTTTTGCTCATGTTCTTCCTCCTTGTGCTGTCGATATCATATTCGTCTCGTCACTCTGCATAAAAACCCTGCTTCAAAAGAGCAGGGGCTTTAAAGTAAACGATGAACATGTCGAGACAAAATTGTCTTGTTCAATACAAAAGAGCGGGTTTCCCCACTCTTTGCCTCGGTAATCGTTAGCATTTCCAATAAAACTATACCATAACCATATTTTTATTGCAAATGGATATACGTTACCTTTACGCTGTTAAGCTGATCACAGGGGCTCTACTCATACGATTGCACTTTTGCCGCTCATGTATGCATAAAAGCCGAATTTCTTAAGAAATTCGGCTTTTATATGCTAAAACAGCGATAATTGGTTTTGATCCGGCAATGACTCCAAACAGCCGTGACGATCTAAATACTCTAAAATCGTTTTTGATACTTTCCCTCTCTTTTGCAAATCTTCTTTTGAGAGAAATTCTCCTTCTTCACGGGCCTTTACAATATTTAGAGCGGCGTTCGTACCTAATCCAGGAATAGAATTAAACGGCGGGATCAGGCTGTTGCCGTCAATAATAAATTCCGTTGCGCTGGAGCGGTATAAATCGACTTTTTGGAATGAATAGCCTCTTTCACACATTTCCAGCGCTAATTCTAATACTGTGAGAAGGTTTTTTTCCTTCGGCGACGCATCAAGCCCTTTGGAGTTGATATCCTCCATTACAGCTTTGATTGCTGTGGAGCCTTTGATCATTGTATCAATATCAAAGTCGTCTGCACGAACCGTAAAATAAGCCGCATAATACAGAAGCGCGTGATGCACTTTAAAGTAAGCAATACGGACCGCCATTAATACATAAGCCGCGGCGTGGGCTTTCGGGAACATGTATTTAATCTTTTTGCAGGAATCGATATACCAGTCTGGTACATTGTTATTTTTCATTTCTTCTTCCCATTCAGGCGTTAAACCTTTTCCTTTACGGACAAATTCCATAATTTTAAACGCCAGTGACGGCTCGAGCCCTTGATAGATTAAATAAACCATAATGTCATCACGGCAGCCGATCACCTCACTCAGCTCACAAATATTATTGTGAATGAGCTCTTGCGCATTGCCGAGCCATACATCTGTTCCGTGAGACAGCCCTGAAATCTGAACGAGCTCAGAAAACGTTGTCGGCTTTGTGTCTTCAAGCATTTGCCGGACAAAGCGGGTTCCGAATTCAGGAATACCCAGAGTGCCCGTTTTACATCCAATCTGTTCCTGTGTGACACCGAGTGATTCGGTTCCTTGAAAGATTTTCATTACTTCAGGGTCATCTGTCGGAATCGTTTTCGGATCAATTCCGCTTAAATCTTGAAGCATACGGATTACCGTCGGGTCATCGTGCCCCAGAATATCAAGCTTCAGCAGGTTGTCATGAATAGAATGGAAGTCAAAATGAGTCGTTTTCCATTCAGAACCTGTCGCATCTGCCGGAAACTGAATCGGAGAGAAATCATAAATATCCATATAATCCGGAACTACGATAATACCGCCAGGGTGCTGTCCGGTCGTCCGTTTTACACCTGTACAGCCTTGCACAAGCCGGTCGATTTCGGCGCCGCGCATATGGAGATTATTGTCGCCGGCATAGCCTTTTACGTAACCGTAGGCTGTTTTTTCTGCAACCGTGCCGATCGTTCCTGCACGATATACGTTGTCTTCTCCGAACAATACTTTTGTATAATTGTGGGCCTGCGGCTGATATTCCCCTGAGAAGTTCAAATCGATATCAGGTACTTTATCCCCTTTAAATCCTAGGAACGTTTCAAACGGAATATCGTGCCCGTCTTTTTTCAAAGGCGTTCCGCAATGAGGACACATTTTGTCAGGCAGGTCAAAACCTGAACCGACAGATCCGTCATTAAAGAACTCAGAATGCTGGCATTCAGCACATATATAGTGCGGTGGCAGCGGGTTCACCTCTGTAATCTCAGTAAGTGTCGCAACTAATGAAGAACCTACCGATCCCCGTGACCCTACCAGATACCCGTCATCGAGAGATCTCTTTACGAGTTTATGAGAGATCAAATAAATAACAGCAAAGCCGTGGCCGATGATACTTTTCAGTTCTTTTTCAATACGCGCTTCAACGATTTCAGGGAGCTGCTCTCCGTAAATGCTACGTGCACGCTGATAGCTCATTTCTCTGATCTCTTCATCAGCGCCTTCGATTTTCGGCGTATATAAATCATCTTTAATCGGCTTGATGTCTTCAATTAAAGACGCAACCTTTTGTGTGTTGGTGACAACGATTTCCTTCGCTTTTTCTTCTCCTAAGAAGGAAAAGGCTTCAAGCATTTCATCTGTCGTTCTGAAATGCACTTTCGGGAGTTCGTGTCTGTTCAGCGGATTCGCGCCGCCCTGAGAGGATACTAAAATCTTTCTGTAAATTTTGTCCTCATCATTCAAATAATGAACATTTCCTGTTGCGACAACAGGTTTATTAAGCTTTTCACCGAGTTTGGTGATATTCGTAATGATTTCTTTCAGCGATTTTTCATCGCGAACCAGTTCTAGCTCAAGCAAGTGGCGGTACACCTCAGGCGGTTGAACCTCGAGATAATCGTAGAATGACGCAACATCCTCCACCTCTTCCGGCGACTTTTGCATCATGCCTTCAAAAACCTCTCCTCTGTCGCAAGCTGAACCGATCAGAAGGCCTTCCCTGTATTTCTCAAGCTGAGATCTTGGAATACGCGGCACTCTGTAAAAATAATGAATATGGGAAAGTGAAACGAGCTTAAATAAGTTTTTCAAGCCTGTGCTGTTCACCGCCAGCACTGTTGCATGATACGGTCTTGACCTTTGATAAGCGTTGGACTGACCCATATTTTCATTCAGCTGGTCATGATACTGAATGCCCTTTTCAGCAGCATCCTCCAGCATTTTCAAAAGCAAATAAGCGGTTGCCTCGGTATCGTAGATCGCGCGGTGGTGCTGTGTAAGTTCAATGTTAAACTTTTTACACAGCGTGTTCAGACGGTGATTCTTAAATTCCGGATAAAGAAAACGGCCGAGCTCCAGTGTATCAATGACAGGATTTTTTGCTTTTTCAACTTGGAGAAGTTTTTTGAAAGCAACGTTTAAAAATCCCATATCGAAGCTTGCATTATGGGCGACGAGAATATCATCGCCAATCCATTCTCTGAAATCTCTTATCACGTCTATTACATCCGGCGCGTCGACCAGCATATCATCAGTGATGCCTGTCAGTTCAATGATTGTCGCCGAAAGCGGACGATGCGGGTTGGCAAATGACTCAAACTTATCAATGATCTCCCCGCCTTTCACTTTTACAGCCGCCAGTTCAATAATCGTATCATACACAGCGGAAAGTCCGGTTGTTTCGACGTCAAAAACGACATATGTTTCTTCATCAAGCAAACGGTGTGCGGGATTATAAGCAATCGGCACCCCGTCATCCACGATATTTGCTTCCATTCCGTAAATCATTTTAATTCCATGTTTTTGGGCAGCAGAATACGCATCTGGGAAGGATTGAACGACAGCATGGTCAGTCAAAGCGATCGCCTCATGCCCCCATTTTTTCGCCTGTTCAACAAGCTTTCCGATGCCTGTTACAGCATCCATTTGGCTCATTGGGGAATGCAGATGCAATTCTACCCTTTTTTCTCCTTCAGGCGCCGTGTCTTCACGGTTTTTTGCTTTTATCTCATTTACATCGTTTGCAATCATGACCAGATCTCGGACAAAGGTGTCGTTTTGAATGCTTCCGCGCGCTTTTACCCACATGCCCTTTTTCAGAGACTTCATCAAGGCCGCATCTTCTTTTTCTCTTGCAAACATTTTAATTAAGATACTATTTGTGTAGTCAGTAATTTTGAAGATGCACAGCGTGCGCCCGCTTTTCAATTCTCTGGTTTCCACATCAAACACATAACCCTGAACCGTAATTCTCCGTTCCTCGTCCATTATGCTGTCAAGTGTTCTGATTTCCTCGTTATCTTTAATTTGATAGCCGATAACAAGAGGCCCTGAAGGAGCTTGATCTTCATCACTTTCTTTATCTTTCTTCTCCATTTCAATTAAAGCCTGCATCGCCCGTTCTTGATCTTCAGCTAGCTTTTGTTCCCGAAACTTTTGCACTTCTTGATCAGATACAAATATTTCAGCATCAAGCTGTAAATCCGGAAACCCAAATTGACGGTATCCCGCTTGAATCATCGCACTGTATTTGTTCTTAAGAGCAGATGCTTCTGTATCCGTTTTTGTTTTGACAATCAGTTTGTTGCCTTTCAGCTTTGGTTTTTGCTGGCTTAAGAGACTGATAATCGGCGGTGAAATGCCTTGCAGCTCTTCAATGCAGCGTGTCCAGTAATCCTGCACGAGGCCTTCATCAACCTCGGCATCATGCACTTCGATTGAAGACGTCACTTTTGCAATATGGGCAAACGATTGCGTCAACCTCATGGTTAACATGTCATATATTTGATAAGGCAGCAAAGATTTAAATTTAAAATGAAAATGCCAAGATTTAGATGCTTTGTGTATCGTCAGCTTTTTAATTTCGCCATCTTCAAAGTATGTCATGAAGGTATCATCTGTCATATTAATCTGCTGCAGAAGAATTTGAAACTGCCTTCTGTTTACTGATAACTGTTCCATTAAGACAGTATCCCCCCTAAAAACATCATAAGTGAAGGTACCTCAGGCAATGAGGTACCTTCTATTATTTCTATTTTAACATGTTTTTTGATAAATCGTTATGGTGTTTACTGCTTGCTGATAAAACCAGATAACTCATCAACAGAAACTTCTGTTGACTCACCTGTTTTGCGGATTTTCACTTCCACAATTCCTTCATCAGCCCGTTTGCCGACAGTAATACGGATTGGAAGACCGATTAGATCCGAGTCAGCAAATTTTACGCCGGCGCGTTCCGCACGATCGTCATACAGCACTTCATAGCCTTTCGCCTTTAAATCAGCGTACAGCTTTTCAGCCAATTCTTTTTGCGCATCGTTTTTGATATTCAGTGCAAGAATATGAAGATCATACGGCGCGACGCTTTTTGGCCATATTAAGCCTTTTTCGTCGTGATGCTGTTCAGCAATAGCAGAAAGGGTTCTGGAAACACCGATTCCGTAACAGCCCATCAGCATTGGCTGTGCTCGTCCGTTTTCATCTAAATATGTCGCATTCATCGCTTCAGAATAACGAGTTCCAAGCTTAAAGACTTGTCCGACTTCGATTCCTTCTGCAAAACGGATCGTGCCTTTGCCGTCTGGTGACGGGTCGCCTTCCTTAATAAAGCGAAGATCGGCAAATTCTTTAATTTGCGCATCACGGGTTACGTTGACATTTTTATAATGATAATCTCCTTCATTCGCACCGGCAACAGCATTAACCATTGCTTTAACAGCGAAATCTGCATAGACGTCAATCTCTTGATTCACACCGATAGGTCCGACAAAACCAGGCTCTGTTCCAAGCTGCTGAACGACCTCTTCATGAGAAGCAAGTTCCATAACCTCTGCATGCAGGAGATTCTTCACTTTAATATCATTCACTTCGTGATCCCCTCTTACAAGCACCAGAACAAAACGGTCATCCGCTTTAAACAATACCGATTTAATGCAGGCTTCAGCTGAAACCTGTAAAAATGCAGTCAGCTCATCGATCGTTTTCACATTAGGAGTGTGCACTTTTTCTAAAGCGATAGGCTCTTCATTTGAAGTGACTTCCTGATAAAGAACCTCAGCCATTTCGATATTGGCTGCATATTGTGATTCATCAGAGTACGCAATGGTATCCTCTCCGATTTCAGAAAGTGCCATAAACTCATGTGTATCTTTTCCACCCATGGCACCTGAGTCAGCGATAACAGGTCTTACATTAATGCCGCAGCGTGCGAAAACATTAGAATACGCATTGTACATTTTTTGATATGTTTCATCCAAGCTCTCTTCAGAAGCATGGAAAGAATAAGCATCCTTCATAATGAATTCGCGGCCTCTTAATAAACCGAAGCGCGGGCGTTTTTCATCCCTGAATTTAGACTGGATTTGGTACAGAGTCAGAGGGAGCCGCTTATAGGATTTAACCTCATCGCGAACGAGTGAAGTGATCACTTCTTCATGCGTTGCCCCTAAAGCAAATTCACGGCCGTGACGGTCTTGAAGTCTCATCAGTTCAGGACCGTACGTATACCATCTGCCTGATTCCTGCCATGTCTCAGCCTGCTGCAGCGCGGGCATAAGCATTTCTACAGCGTCGATTTTTTCCATTTCCTCACGGACGATCTGCTGAATGTTTTGAATAACCTTATACGCAAGAGGCATATAGCTGTATACCCCGCTCGTATTCTGTCTGATAAATCCTGCTCTTAGAAGAAGCTGATGACTTTTCGCTTCGGCATCAGCTGGAACTTCTCGGAGCGTAGGAATAAGCGTCAAGCTTTGTCTCATTTCTTCGCACCTCTGATTGATTTACTTTTCATTTACAAAAACAGCCGCTGGATATCGTTCCATGTAACGACCAGCATAAGAAGCATTAGGAAAGCGACTCCGATAAACACCACAAAGGCTTCTTTTTCTCTGTTGATCGGTTTGCCCCGAATGGCTTCTATAAATAGAAACAACAGTCTTCCGCCGTCAAGAGCCGGAATCGGAAGCAGGTTGACGATACCTAGGTTAATACTTAAAAATGCAGCAAACTGGAATAAATTAATGATTCCCGTTTTTGCCACTTGGTCTGTCATATCGTATATGCCGACAGGACCTGAAAGCATATCAATTTTAAATTGTCCTGTCACTAATTTACTGAGATTTGTTAATATCGCTTTTGTAACATCAACAGTTGATGTTGCACCATAAGCAACTGCTGAGAGAACGCCTTTCTCAGTTGGCGCGTAAGAACCAAAGCGGCCGATTGTTTTTTTGTTCTCATCTTTAACGGCTTCCGGAGTAACTGAAATGTGGAGCGTTTTGTTATCTCTATTTACCTCAACGTCAATTTCTTTTTCCGGGTTTTCTTTTACCGCAGAGACAATGTCGGTCCAGGACCTCATCTTCTCTCCGTTAATGCTTTGAATGTAATCTCCTTCTTTTAGCCCTGCTTCGGCTGCCCGTCCGTTGTCTGTCAGTTGTCCAAGCATAGGCTCATTTGACGGAACACCCTGAATCAGCCCAAGCATCACTAAAATGACATAAGCCAATATGAAATTCATAATCGGACCTGCGGCAATCGCCTTAATTCGCTGCCACACAGGTTTGGAACCAAACTGGCGGTTATACGGCGCGATCTGAACTTCTTCTCCGTCTACAATGAAAAAGGAGGTTTCACTCACAGTAAAGCTGGAAAGCTCATCCTCTTTCCCCTGTTCATAGCCGGTGATCTTCATGTCATGCTCTAGGTCCGCCGTTTCCACCTCGATGATTAAAGCATCCGGGTATTTTTCCTTTTGATTGATGATGACTTTTTCAACCTGATCCTCTTTGTTAAAAAGAAGCCCGATCGTGTAGCCGGGTTTCACCTCAATCATTTCCGGATCTTCACCGGCCATGCGGACAAATCCGCCGACCGGGAGAAGTCTGATCGTATACACCGTTTCATTTTTTTTGAATGAAAAGATTTTTGGACCAAAGCCGATCGCAAATTCACGGCACAGAATTCCCGCTCTTTGGGCTAACAACAAATGGCCCAGTTCATGGAAGAAAACGAGCGTTCCGAAAATAATGATAAACGCTATAACTGTATTCACGAACATACCACCTTATGTGAGTATTGAATTGACGTATCCCCGGGTATCTTTGTCCACTTCCTGAATGTCTGCCAAGCTTGGCTTTTGAATAAGCTGATGGCGGTTTAATGCCTTTTCGATACAGTCTTCAATCGCTAAAAACGATATCTTGCCCGCTAAAAAGGCGGCGACAGCCACTTCATTTGCCGCGTTTAGCACAGTCGGCATTGTTCCTCCTATTTTACCTGATTCAAAGGCAAATTGTAAGCAGCGGAACCTGTCAAAGTCAGCTTTCTCAAAATGAAGACTGCCGATTTCCCACAGCTCGAGCCTTTTGGCGTCTGGCAATGGCAATCGGTCGGGATAGGTGAGCGCATATTGAATCGGAACCCTCATATCAGGAGTGCCGAGCTGTGCAATCACACTTTTGTCATGAAACTCTACCATGGAATGGATGATGCTCTCCTTATGTAAGACCACATCGATTTGTTCATATGGAATATCGAAAAGCCAATGCGCCTCAATCACCTCTAATCCCTTATTCATCATTGTAGCCGAATCAATTGTAATTTTTGCACCCATTGACCAATTCGGGTGCTGTAATGCATCTTCAATTGTAACTGATTCGAGCTGCTCCCGCGTCTTGTCCCGAAAACTTCCGCCGGACGCCGTAATGATAAGGCGATCAATGTTTTTAGCCTGTTCGCCTTGTAGGGCTTGAAAAATGGCTGAATGCTCACTGTCAACGGGCAGCAGCGGAACATTGTATTTCTTAGCATGTTCTTTAACTATATGCCCGGCAGTGACAAGAGTTTCCTTATTTGCAAGCGCAATTGTTTTTTTCTGTTCGATCGCCTTTAACGTAGGGATGAGACCGACACTTCCAAGCAAGGCATTGACAACAATATCGACTTCCTCCATAACTGCCGCTTCAATCAGGCCTTCTTCTCCAAGCCCGATCTGGCAATCAAATGAAAAAGAAACTTGTTTTAATTTGTGATATGTATCCAGATCACCGACAGATACAAACTTCGGCTGAAAGGCCTCTATCATCGGCACGGCCTTATCAATATTTTTGCCGAACGACATAGATACCAGCTGAAATTGGTCTTGGTGCGTACGCAATACGTCAAGAGTCTGTTCGCCGATTGATCCTGTTGCTCCTAAAAGACAAATATTTTTCAAAGTGCCACTACTCCTATTCTTTTTGCTGCATATTCAGTCTCATATTCATATTAGACTTTTTTATGAAAAAAGGGCAAGCAGAAAGTACAAGAAAGGCATGACAAACAAAAAACTGTCAAAACGGTCTAGCACACCGCCATGCCCGGGAAGGATTTTCCCAGAATCCTTTACATCGTAATGTCTTTTCAGAGCGGATTCTACTAAATCCCCAATCTGTCCGAAAACAGACAAAAACAGTGTGATCAAAAGCAGATAGAAATATGGGATCGGCAAGTTTGCGACAAGCTGAAAAATCGTCGAAAGTACAAGTGCAATGACGATTCCGCCTACAAATCCCTCAACTGTTTTATTAGGGCTGATTTCAGGCCACAATTTTCGTTTCCCAAGCGATTTCCCGACAAAATATGCACCGGAATCAGTCGACCAAATCACGACACAGGCATAAAAAATGTATGTCAGCCCGTGCTGATCAAGGTTTCTGATTTCAATAAAATAATGAAAACACATTCCGATGTAAATCGTTGCAAGGGTAATAAAGCCGACTTCATCAAAGGTAAAAGTGTTCTTCACCAATACTGTGTACGTCAGTAAAATCAGTACTGCGAACAAAGCCGTTTCAATTTTCGAGATACCATTCGCTTCAAAAAAAGAATACTGGCTTGGCATTAAGAACATCCATAACAATAAAAGACTGATCAATCCAGGCAGTGAAACAAGCTTAAGTTTTTTCATCCGCAAAAGCTCAAAAAGTGCTACACTGCCCATTGCATAAACTAATATGGTGAACGGCAAATTCCCGACAATAACTAAAAATAAAAATACAATTGCTGCCAGAACACCTGTCAAAATTCTTTGTTTCATGTCCACCATCCTCTAAATTCCGCCAAACCTCCGGCCCCGTTGCTGATATTCTCCTAACGCCTGC
Source organism: Bacillus sp. FSL R5-0434 (assembly GCF_038004745.1). Classification (NCBI taxonomy): domain Bacteria; kingdom Bacillati; phylum Bacillota; class Bacilli; order Caryophanales; family Bacillaceae; genus Bacillus; species Bacillus sp. FSL R5-0434. The sequence continues at coordinate 1,708,127 of NZ_JBBORV010000001.1, read as the reverse complement.
AAGAAATGATTTTCTTTAAAATCAGGCCACAGAACGTCAGTAAAGACAAATTCACTGTAGGCAACCTGCCAAAGCATAAAGTTGCTTAGTCTAATCTCGCCGCTCGTTCGAATTAAAAGTTCAGGATCCTGCAAAGATTCAGTCATTAAATGATTAGAAAAAAGCGATTCATCAATGTCTTCTATTTTCAAAGAACCATCCTTCACTTTTTCCGCGAGTGTTTTTGCAGCAGTGACAATTTCAGTACGCCCTCCATAGTTGAGAGCAAAATTAAGGATCAGCCCGTCATTTTGCGCCGTATCCTTTACAGCCTTTTCAATCGCACGCATTGTGTGCGGCGGCAAGGCTGATTCATCTCCTATAATCCGGACCTGCACATTCTCCTCAACAAGTTCCGGTAGATACGTATTTAAAAACTCTTCAGGAAGCTTCATCAAAAAATCAACTTCCATTTTTGGCCGCTTCCAGTTTTCTGTTGAAAATGCGTACAGGGTCAGTACTTTGACACCCAATTCGTTAGCAAGCTTAGTTGTCCTTTTAACCACCTTCATTCCTTCGTGGTGGCCTGCAATTCGGGGGAGAGAGCGTTTTTTAGCCCAACGGCCATTTCCATCCATTATAATGGCGATGTGTTCGGGGATTTCTCCCTTAAGTATGTCTTCTTTTGTATAGCGTTCTAAGTTGGAAGCCGCAGTTTGCTGGTTCTTCCAATTTTTGAGTATGTTGAGCATGAGATTCCTCCGTCACCCAAAAAGGTTGCATTCCCTGCTGATAACTAATGTAATCAACAGTATTAACAAAAAAACCCCCTGTAAACATGAGAGGGTCTTTTCACTATTATCTATTGTACATAGTTTTTCATTAAACTTCCATGATTTCTTTTTCTTTGTCTTTTGTGACACTGTCAATTTTTGACACATATTCATCTGTCAGTTTTTGAACATCTTCATTGGAAGCACGCAGCTCATCTTCAGTGATGTCTCCGTTTTTCTCAAGTTTTTTGAGATCATCGTTCGCATCACGGCGTACATTTCGTACAGCTACTTTTGCGTCTTCAGCATATTTTTTTACAACTTTGACTAATTCTTTACGTCTTTCTTCTGTTAGCGCAGGAATCGCAATGCGAATCATATTGCCGTCGCTCGTTGGCGTTAAGCCTAAATCCGCTTTTAAAATTGCTTTTTCGATATCACCGATTGCTGACTTGTCGTATGGTGTTATGACCAGCATACGAGCTTCAGGCACGTTAATAGAAGACAGCTGATTTAAAGGTGTCTGCGCTCCGTAATATTCAACTGTTACTTTATCTAATAAAGATGGGTTCGCACGGCCTGCGCGTACAGTAGCCAATTCACGCTGATAAGCAGCAATTGCTTTTTCCATTTTTTCTTTCGTTTGTGTTAATACTTCTTTTGACACGTTATTTCCCCCTCACGATCGTTCCGATTGATTCGCCTGTCACGGCGCGTTTAATATTTCCTTCTTCCATAATAGAAAAGACGATTAGCGGAATGTCATTATCCATGCATAAAGATGATGCTGTTGAATCCATCACTTCCAAACCGTCTTTTAGAACGTCAAGGTAAGAAAGCGATTCATATTTTACAGCTGATTCATCTTTTCTAGGATCAGCATTATACACACCGTCAACATTGTTTTTAGCCATTAAAATAACGTCTGCTTCAATTTCAGCAGCGCGCAGTGCAGCTGTCGTATCAGTTGAAAAATATGGGTTTCCTGTACCCGCAGCAAAAATAACGACACGTTTTTTCTCTAAGTGGCGTATCGCTTTTCTTCTGATATACGGTTCAGCAACTTGTCTCATTTCAATGGATGTTTGCACTCTGGACTGGATTCCGAGTGTTTCCAAGCTGTCTTGAAGAGCAAGCGAGTTCATCACTGTCGCCAGCATCCCCATATAGTCTGCAGTTGCGCGGTCCATGCCCAGGTCACTTCCTGTTTTTCCGCGCCATAAGTTGCCGCCGCCTACTACAACAGCCACTTCGACTTCAAGCTCAGCGATTTCTTTCACTTGCTTTGCAATGGATTGAATGACAGTAGGGTTAATTCCGTTACCCTGTTCCCCTGCCAATGCTTCCCCGCTAAGCTTTAATACGATACGTTTGTATTTTGGTTTTTCCATAATAACCTCCAAGTGTAAACATTGCCGTTTTCTATTATGCAAGAGAAAAAAAGGTTTGTAAATATAGTTTTAAAAATAGGGAACACAAAGTGTGTCCCCTATACTGCCTGAAAAGACGCGACTTGATCGCGACATCTTTTCACCATTATTTTTTCACTTGGTTCATTACTTCTTCAGCAAAGTTTTCTTGACGTTTTTCGATACCTTCGCCAACTTCATAGCGAACGAAAGTTTCAACAGTTGCGTTTTTCGCTGCAACAACTTGTTTCACTTTTTCATCTGGGTTTTTAACGAATGCTTGGTCTAAAAGACAAATTTCTTCGAAGAATTTGTTCAGACGGCCTTCAACCATTTTCGCTACGATGTTTTCAGGTTTTCCTTCTTGAAGAGCTTGCTGAGTTAAGATTTGACGCTCATGGTCTGTTTCTTCTTCTGATACTTGGTCACGAGAAATGTAACGAGGGTTAACCGCAGCAACATGCATTGCGATATCTTTCGCAGTTTCTTCGTCAGTTGTACCGTTAAGAACAGTTAATACGCCGATGCGTCCGCCCATGTGAAGGTAAGCACCGAATGCAGAGCTGTCATCTTTTGTAAGAACAGCAAAGCGGCGCAGCGTGATTTTCTCACCGATTTTAGCAACTGCACTTGTAATGTACTCTTCTACAGTAGAGCCGTTGTCCATTTTTTGGCCCATTGCTTCTTCAACATCTGCAGGAGTGTTTGCAAGAAGGTGGTCAGCTAATGTGTTAAGAAGCTCTACGAAGCCTTCGTTTTTCGCAACGAAATCAGTTTCAGAGTTTACTTCTAAAATAACACCTTTGTTGCCGTCAGTTTTAATAAGAGTTGAACCTTCTGCTGCGATACGGTCAGCTTTTTTCGCTGCTTTTGCAATTCCTTTTTCTCTAAGAAGGTCAATTGCTTTGTCCATATCTCCATCAGTTTCAGTTAACGCTTTCTTACAATCCATCATACCCGCGCCAGTTTTTTGACGCAGTTCTTTTACTTGCTGTGCAGTAATAGCCATTTGTATTCCTCCTTATATGTTTAAACAAGATATGTATCATGACATTTTTCTTGAAAAAAGGTGATAAAAGGCAGTCCCTCTTATCACCTTTTGAATAGGTTACGCAGTTGTTGTTTCAGTTTCTGGTGCAGTTTCTTCAGCAACTTCCGCTTCTTCTTCGCCTTGCTTCGCTTCTAAGATTGCATCTGCCATTTTAGAAGTTAGAAGTTTAACAGCGCGGATAGCGTCATCGTTCGCAGGAATAACAACATCGATTTCATCAGGATCACAGTTAGTATCTACAATTCCGATGATAGGGATGTTTAATTTGCGAGCTTCCGCAACAGCGATGCGTTCTTTGCGAGGATCGATGATGAACAATGCATCAGGAAGATCCTTCATTTCTTTAATTCCGCCTAGGAATTTTTCAAGACGCTCTAATTCTTTTTTCAATTGAACGACTTCTTTTTTAGGAAGTACTTCAAACGTACCGTTTTCTTGCATTTTTTCAATGTCTTTAAGACGTTTAATACGTTTTTGGATTGTTTCAAAGTTTGTTAATGTACCGCCCAACCAGCGTTGGTTGACATAGTACATGCCAGAGCGTTGAGCTTCTTCTTTAACAGAATCTTGAGCTTGTTTTTTTGTGCCGACGAAAAGGATTCTTCCGCCTTCAGCAGCAAGATTTTTAGTGAAGTTGTAAGCTTCCTCTACTTTTTTGACTGTTTTTTGAAGGTCAATGATGTAGATTCCGTTACGCTCCGTGAAAATGTAACGCTTCATTTTCGGGTTCCAACGGCGTGTTTGGTGACCGAAGTGAACACCAGCTTCAAGCAATTGCTTCATAGAAATGACTGACATGTTATTTCCTCCTAATATAATGGTTTTTTTCCTCCGCTTAGGTCATTTTTGTGCAGAACTGCCGCCTGCAGCACCCTCTGCATAAATCGTTAAGCGTGTGTATTTAACACCAAGAAATAATATAACACAGCTTTATGCGACAATCAAGAATGCTTTACAGCTTTGGAGCGAAATTTTAGAAATAGCTCGATTTCTGTCTTTCCGCTCTTCAATTTCTGAGCAATTTCACCAGCTGAATATCCCTGTTCATATAATGCCATAACTTCATCTTCAAATGAACGGGCATCGCTGTTTACGTTCTCTTCCGCCCTCTCAACCTCGTTGATCAGACCTTCGATATGCTCGGGAAGAGCGTTGTTTTCTTCCTGAACAGCACCTCGCTCTGAATGTTGTTCAGCCTGCTGATGCTCTTCCTTCTGTTTTTCTTCAGTTTGAACAGAAGGTACATCCAAGTTGTCTATCAACTTCTCATTTTCTTCTTTTAGTTCAAGAAGAAATGCCGCAAGTGTGTTCTCCGTCTCTTCCAGCAGCTTCTTTTGCTGCTTTTCTGTTTCTTTCACAGCTGCGAGCCTCATATACAGGATAATGACAGCGTACAGAAGAACGCCGTGAAGCGTGAAGCTTAAAAGCCATAATAGTGTTGACATGTTTTTCACTCGCTAATCATGAGAATTCTTTATTGAATTACTTTTTCAAGCAGATTCTTTAATTTAAATAGTGCCTTTGAATGTATTTGTGATATACGGGACGTAGAAAGATTCAATACCTGTCCGATTTCCGTCAATGTCAATTCCTCTTTATAGAACAAACTGACCACAAGCTGTTCTTTTTCAGAGAGTTCGTGAATTTTGTCCGCAAGCTGCGCAATCAGCTCATCTTTCATGATCTTTTCTTCCGGCGGGACATTTTTGTCATCTCTGATCATGACCTGGATGTTTTCCCCGTCATCCTGATCATGAAGCTTTTCGTCAATTGACAGCAGATTTGCAAAAAAACCTTCATTCATTGTTGACACTACATCCTGTTCCGTCATTCCGAGTTCCTCTGCAATTTCTGCGGGCGATACATTCCGAAGATAGCGCTGTTCAAGCTTTTCAATCGCCGCTTCAACCTTCTTTGTTTTTTCACGCGAGGTTCTGGGCAGCCAATCCTCTTTACGAAGCCCGTCAATAATTGCACCGCGAATTCTAAACGAGGCGTAGGTATCAAATTTTAAGTCCCGGCTGGGGTCAAATTTTTCAAGGGCATCGTATAAACCAAGCATACCAAGGCTCATAAGATCGTCTTTATGCACTGATTTTGGCAGTCCGACAGAAATTCTGCCTACATGATATGTGACAAGCGGCATGTAACGGCGCATTAAATCATCACCGGCCTTAGGATCTTTCCACTCTTTCCAGCGCGACCAAAGCACCTGATCTTCATAATTCAAGGATTGCATTGTTATCCCCCTAATACCTTAATTAAATCGTTTTTTCACCTTGTTTAACAGTTCGAATATGCAGCATACAGGTCTTCGGTTCAAATTCTATCGTCCGGCCGCTTGAGCCTCCCGTATCTTCACTGATAATCGGAATATTATATAATGACAGCTGTTCCTTTATCGCTAAGACATTTCTCGGTCCGATCTTCATCAAATCATTCGTCATTTTAAATTTAAACATCTCTGATCCGCCGGCAAGCTTTGCTTTTAACGCAAACTTTCGGCAGCCCGCTTCTACCAGCATATCAATCGTAGCTTTTACAGCGGTATCGGCATATTTTGCCCGATTGAGTTCAGCTGTTTTTGATAACGTCGAATCCGGCAGCATGACATGAACAAGCCCCGCCGTTTGCTTTTCTTTATCGTAAAGCACCAGCCCTACACACGACCCTAAGCCAGACGTCCGGATCGAATCCGGGAAGCGGGCGATCTTCACATCCGCAATTCCAACCTTTACAACAGCAGCCTCAGTTGTACTCATAATGAAGCACCCAAGGCGACAAAGAGCTTTTCAAATGAATCATAGTCCGGCAGCATAAACATATGCGCTTTTAGCTCCTGCTGATGGCTTTGGTCAAAAATTGACGTATCAACAACAATTGCATGTTCTCCAACCTGACTGAGCTCCATCAGACCTTCACTGATGACAGCACCGAACATGTCCAGTGAAACTTCTGGAACACTCGGGTAAAGCTGGAGTTTCGTCAAATCAGCCAATGCCGTTAAATATGATCCTGCTAAAATATTGCCCAGTTCATGCAAAGCGGAAGAACTCATATGATCTTCACCCAGGTTTTCTATATCAAAATCCGGGTTGCCGATCAGCTCTCTGATAAACTGCTCCGCCTGATAAAAAGGCATTATAAAGAACATTGAGCCCGTCAAATCGCCTTCCATTCTTAAAAAGATGCTGGCGACCGGCATTTCTGCTCCGCCGAAAAAGTCTACAAGTTCATCAAATGATAGTAACTTTGCAAACGGGACTTCCATATCAATCTTTCTATTTAACAGCTGGGCCATTGCAGAAGCAGAGTGGCCGGCTCCGATATTGCCGACTTCCCGCAAAATGTCCATCTGCTCTTCTTTGATTCCATTAAAAATACTCATGTCATAACCCCTTTAAGATTAAGCTTGATCGGGCACAGCGGACTGAGATGATTCTTTATCCAAAACCGCATTTGCATCAATAATATTTAAGAGCCTGTTCTCTTGTTTTACAATCTGTTTGATCGACACATACGTGTCTTTTTGAACACTTTCCGGAGCGGATTCTATTTCACTTTCATGAACTGTTATAACATCATTTGCTTCATCCACTATCCAGCCGACTTCAATATCACGATAAGCAATAATGATAATTCGTGTTTCATCGGTAATTTCATACTCAGGCAAGCTGAGACGCTTTCTTAAATCAATAACCGGAGTCACCACGCCGCGCAAATTGATCACTCCGCAAATATAAGGTTCAACGCCTGGCACTCTCGTTGGCTTTTGCCATTTCTCAATTGATTTCACCTGAGTGACAGAAATGGCATATTCTTTGCCATTTACCATAAAGACAATCATTTTTTCGCCTGTTTTAATTTCTACAGTCATGTGAGACACCTCCTCGTATGGTTAAATAATCAGTGCATTACAATCGATAATGAGCGCTACTTCTCCGTCTCCTAAAATAGTAGCTCCGGAAATTGCAAAGACGTTTGTTAAATAATCTCCGAGTGATTTCAGCACAACTTCCTGCTGGCCAATAAAGGAGTCCACCACAAATGCAGTAGGTTTGTCGCCTTTTTTCACGACAATGATATGGAGCTGTTCCGCATCTTGTCTTGTATCTTCTATTTTAAACTCTTCTTTTAAATAAACGACAGGGACAATATGCCCTCTAAAATCGATTACTTCACGGTCATGCGTTTGCAGAATATCTTTTCTGTCTATAACTGCCGTTTCAATTATAGAAGAAATCGGAATCGCAAATGTCTCTTCTTCCAATTTGATCAGCAGAACTGAAATAATGGACAGTGTAAGCGGAAGCTGAATGCTGAATAGTGATCCTTGTCCTTCTGCAGATTTCACACTGACTGAACCGCCGAGTGACTCGAGTTTATTTTTCACAACATCAAGCCCGACACCCCGCCCGGAAATATCCGAAATTTGATCAGCAGTAGAGAACCCCGGAGCAAATATCAATTCATAAATTTCATTGTCTTCTAAGGTTTCAGCTTCTCTTTCTGTAATGACACCGCGCTCAAGCGCTTTTTCAAGGATTTTTTTGCGATTAAGGCCTGCCCCGTCATCCTCTACTTCAATAAAGACATGATTTCCGCTGTGATAAGCTTTCAGCACAACTTTTCCAGACTCAGGTTTTCCTTTTTGCAAACGTGTTTCCGGAGACTCAATTCCATGGTCAATACTGTTTCTGATTAAGTGAACGAGCGGATCTCCAATTTCATCAATTACTGTTCGATCGAGTTCTGTTTCCGCGCCGATGATGGAGAGTTCGATTTTTTTATTCAGCTCTTTTTGAAGCTGGCGAATCATTCTTGGGAAACGGTTAAAAACAGTTTCAACCGGAACCATTCTCATATTGAGAATAATAGACTGCAAATCGCCGGAAATTCTCGTCATTCGCTCGACTGTTTCAGTCAATTCATTGTGCTCAAGCTCTTTTGCAATCTGCTCAAGACGTCCGCGGTCAATGACAAGCTCTTCAAATAAGTTCATTAAAGAATCAAGCCTGTCGATATTGACACGAATTGTTTTAGACCCGCCTGATGTATGCTTCGACTGTTCATCGTTTTTAGCAGGCTGCTTTGGTTTGTCCTGCTTAACAGGTGCAGCAGCTGGTGTATCCGCCTGAGGCTCTTCCGGTTTTTCAGCTGGTTGTAAAGGCGAGCCCTGAATAATTTCAACATGCTCGACCTCTGAAACTCCGTTGATGATCTGTTCAACGTCTTCAGCCGTTTGATTCGTTAAGAAGCAAACCTGGAAGTCAGTGCCGAAATCTTCCGTCTCAAGCACTTCCGCACTCGGTATTGTTTTGGCTACTTCTCCGATCTCATTGAGCTTCTCAAAAACCATATATACACGAACCGCTTTTAACATACAGTCTTCTTTCAGAGAAATTGTGATTTCATACCGTTTGAAACCTTGCTCCTCCGCTTCTTCTATCACTGTTCGTTCAAACTCATCATATCCCCAATCAGATGCTGAACCCTTCGCTTCAGCAGGTTCCGCTGAAGCAGCAGTCTCAGCATGCGCACCGTTCACGTCAAGCTTTGCGCTCACTTCAGAGATATCTCTTTTACCATCCCCGCCGTCAATAATAGACTGAACCATTGCTTCCAGATGATCCAGCGCTTCAAACAAGATATCCATCCAGTCTGATGTAACTGCCATATCTCCGTTTCGAAAAGCATCCAATACGTTTTCAAGCAGATGGGTTAAATGGGCTAAATCCGTATACCCCATCGTTGCGCTCATACCTTTTAGTGTATGAGCAGCCCTGAATATATCGTGGACGAGCTGAAGATCTGTCGGGTCTTTCTCTAAAAGGAGAAGCTTTTCATTACATGTTTGTAAATGTTCTTTACTTTCATCAATAAAGACATCTAAATATTGATTCATATCCATTTGAATCACACCCTCTCTTTTTTCACACAGCTTGTGATGGATGCTGCGATATCTTCCACATGTTTAATTTCATGAATAAGGCCCGCCTTAACGGCTGCTTTCGGCATCCCAAATACAACACAAGATTCTTCAGACTCTGCGAGGGTTTTCACATTGCCGGACGCAAGCATGTCCTTAAGACCGGCAGTACCGTCACTGCCCATTCCGGTCATAATGACCGCTACTTTTTCATAGTCTGCAAGTTTGCCGACAGAACGGAACAAGTAGTCTGCTGATGGTTTATGACGGCTTGGCGTATCGTGATTATCAAGAACGATTTTAAGGCCGCCGCTGTTTTTGATAACGGATATGTTTTTTCCCCCCGGAGCTATGTACACACAGCCGTTAAGAGCTGCTTCGCCATCTTTTGCTTCCTTTACACGAATGTCAGACAGATGGTTCAGCCGATCAGCCAGAGAAGCAGTAAAGCCTTCAGGCATGTGCTGTACAACGACTACAGGCGCGTTTAAATCCTTAGGAAGCTTTGGTATCACCTTTTGAAGCGCCCTTGGTCCGCCTGTTGACGTGCCGATACAAACAATATGTCTGCCTGTTCCAGATTTTGACTGACTCAATGCAGGCTTAGCGATGCGTTTAGGCTCAGGCCTATTGACCGCCGGAGCCGCAGCTTTTTGCTGACCGGAAAGTCCGGCCGCGATGACCCGCTCAACTAATTGTTCTTTAATTTTGTATAAATCTAAAGATATAGAACCAGATGGCTTTGTGATAAAATCAAAGGCGCCTATCTCTAAACAGTTAATCGTACACTCTTTTCCTTGCTGGGTCTGGCTTGAAACCATAATGACCGGCAGCTGATAAAGCTCAATAATTTTCCGCAGTGTGTCTGTTCCATTCATCACCGGCATTTCGATATCAAGTGTGATAACATCCGGTTTCAGCAATTCTATCTTTTTAAGTGCCTCTTCTCCGTTTCTCGCAGTTCCGATTACTTCTATCTGCTTTTCCTCGGTTAGAAAATCACTTATCATTTTTCTCATAAAAGCCGAATCATCAACTACAAGCACACGAATCAAATTAAGCCCTCCTCATTAAAAAAGAAGATAATTTCTCAATAAATGTCTGTTTTTCTTCTTTGTGTCTAGTTTCTTCTCTTTCAAACAAGGCGTCCGCTAGGAGACGGACTGACCGGCTGGCTTTTGCCTGAGGACTTTTTAATAAAAAAGGAACCTGTTCGACAACTGCTTTGCTCACGATCCCGTCGTCAGGGACTGAACCGGCAAACTGAACCGCTTCGCCTAAAAACATGTGAATGGTCCGGGAAAGGCGGGTAAAAGCGTCAAGCCCTTCCTTTTGATCACGGCACCGATTGACAGCTACTTTCATTGAAAGCTGATTTCCTGTCAAAGCTAAATGTTTGACAGCGCTGTATGCATCCATAATGGCTGTAGGCTCCGGGGTTGTTATGATCAAAATGTCTTCTGCTGATAAAATAAAAGGCAGCTGGTCTTTTGATAAGCCCGCCCCCATGTCAAACAGTACATAATCAAACTGACTTAACGCATGAGAAAGCTCATTAGCAAAAAAGGTCCATTTTTTCTGGTCCAGCTGAAACATCACATCCAGCCCAGTTCCGCCAGATATATACCGAAGACCCTTTGGCCCAGTAGATATGGATTGCATAAAAGGCTTGCGCTCAGTTAGAACGTCAATAATAGTCGCGGAAGACGAGTTTCCCATTAATATATCAATGTTCCCCATTCCGATATCAAGATCAATAAGCAGTACCTTCTTGCCTTTATCCTGCAGCGCAAGAGCCATATTTAAAGTGATGTTGGATTTTCCGACACCGCCCTTGCCGCTGATGACTGCAAGTGTTTTAGCTTTCTGTGCAAAAACAATCGGCAGATCGCGCTCACGCTTCTTCATTTTCGCCCGTAAAGTTGCTGCTTGGTCAAATCTGTTCATCTGCACAGCATCCCTACAAACTCCCGCGGCGAGACTGTCTGTATATCCTCCGGCACATTCTGGCCGTTTGTGATAAACCCGGCGCCTATCTTTGATTCTGCCAGTATACTGAATACAGAGCCTAAGGAAGCAGTCTCATCTATTTTCGTAAAAATAAACTGATTGACAGGAACAGATGAAAAACGTCTGACAATTTGTTTCATATCTTCATATTTTGCAGTCGCTGACAAAACGAGAAATGACTGAATGCTGCTTTCAAAAGGAATCGTCTCTTTCAGTTCATCGATATATTGCTGTTCTCTGAAGTTTCTTCCTGCTGTATCGATAAATACATGATCATATTCAGCAAATAATTCTTTCGCCCGCTGAAATTCCTCTTTTGTATAACAGACTTCCAGAGGAGCCTGCAGCAGCTCGGCATATGTTTTCAACTGTTCAACTGCTGCAATCCGGTAAGTATCTGTTGTAATAAAAGCAATTTTTTTCTGTTTTTCAAGCAGAGAAGACGCTGCTAGTTTTGCAAGCGTTGTTGTTTTACCCGCGCCCGTCGTACCAAACAGCACGATATACTTCGAACGAATAGGCTCCTGCCACTTGTCTGCTGGAGGTAGTGCCGCGCACAGTATATCCTGAAGTTTACCGACCACGTTTTCTTCCGTAAGTCCGCCCGATTCAACAGAGAATCGCAGTATTTTTTTCATAGTACGGGTCTTAATTGATTCATTAACGCCGGTTTCTCCCAAAAGCTGTTCGGCTATTCTGAGCGGTTCAGGAAGTACGGATTGATATGCTGAAAAATCACCTGGCTCAGATTGAGCCGGAATTTGAGGGATTATCCTCTCCTCTATTTTCGGACTGCTGACAGGAGGTTTTGACGTTTGTTTCGGCTCTGCTGCCTTTTCAGCTGTTTTTTTCTCAAGAAAATCTTGATCCAATACGGCAATCACTTCAACAGCCGGTTTTTTTAAAAGTCCGAACCATTTACGCTTATTGATTTTTTTGGAATTCAGTATAACCGCTTCATTGCCTAGTTCTTTTCTGATAAGCTGTGCCGCTTCTTGCATTGAAGCAGCAGTAAATTTTTTGATTTTCATTAAATATCCACCACTCCAATGCTTTGAACTTCGACATTAGCCTCAAGCTCGTTATAAGAAAGAACAGGAAGATCCGGAAAATATCGTTCCAGAAGCTGTTTCACATACATCCTTACAGGAGGCGAGCAAAGAAGAATCGCAGTCTCTTGCCGTATTGAGAGCTGTTCGGCTTCTTTTGCAACAGAGCGCACAATGCTTTCCGACACATCTGGTTCAAGCGACAAATAGTTCCCATGTTCTGTCTGCTGTACACCGTCAGCAATTGCCTTTTCTACACGGCCGGAACAAGTGATCACTTTTAACACTTCATTTTCTTTGGCAAACTGGGCAGTAATTTGCTTAGCAAGTGCCTGTCTTGTGTACTCTGTTAAAAGATCAGAGTCCGTTGTCAGTTTTCCATAATCGGCAAGTGTTTCAAAAATGGTTACCAAATTGCGGATTGAAACTTTTTCTTTTAACAGTTTAGCCAGCACTTTCTGAATATCTCCGACAGATAATGGATTTGGCGTAACCTCTTCCACCAGGACCGGATACGTTTCTTTCAAATGATCAATAAGCTGTTTCGTCTCCTGTCTGCCGATTAATTCATGAGCATGCTGCTTAATTTTCTCTGTAATATGTGTTGAGACAACTGAAGCCGGATCTACAACTGTATAGCCCAGCATGTCAGCTTCATCCTTCACCGATTCGCCAATCCATTTGGCTGGAAGCCCAAACGACGGTTCTACTGTTTCGATCCCTTCAATCAGGTCGTCTTCAGGCGTAGGCGACATTGCTAGATAATGATCTAGTAATAGCTCGCCTTTTGCTACTTCATTTCCTTTAATTTTCAATCGGTATTCATTAGGCTGCAAAGCGATATTGTCTCTGATACGCACGACAGGAATGACAAGCCCAAGTTCCAGCGCCAGCTGACGGCGAATCATCACAATTCGGTCTAATAAATCCCCGCCCTGATTAGCATCCGCCAGCGGAATCAGACCATAGCCAAACTCGAATTCTATCGGATCTATATGCAGAAGCTGCACAACACTTTCGGGGCTTTTGAGCTCGTCAACTTCAGCCTCTTCCTCAAGAATCTCTTCCACTTCTTCTTTTTCCTTACCTGTTTTAGATAGCGTATAACCGCCAAAAGCAAGCAGCCCTGCAAGCGGCCCTGTTAGGAGAATACCAATTGGAGTAAACAAGCCAAGAAGCAGAATAGTTGCTGCTGTAACATATAAGAGCTTTGGATAAGCGAACAGCTGGCCTGTGATGTCATGACCTAAGTTTCCTTCGGAGGCTGCTCTTGTCACGACAATACCTGTAGCTGTAGAAATTAACAGCGCCGGAATTTGCGATACAATTCCATCTCCTACAGTCAGCATCGTAAAATGAGAGGCTGCCTCTTGTATCGCCATGCCTTGCTGCAGCATACCGATAATGATTCCGAAAATGATATTGATCATCACAATAATAATTCCAGCAATTGCATCACCTTTCACAAATTTGCTGGCACCGTCCATCGCACCGTAAAAGTCTGCTTCTCGAGCTACTTTTTCACGGCGGTGTTTCGCTTCCTGTTCGTTAATCATGCCTGCATTTAAATCAGCATCAATACTCATCTGCTTCCCTGGCATTGCATCAAGCGTAAATCTTGCCGCAACCTCGGAAACACGTTCCGCGCCCTTTGTGATGACGATAAACTGAATAATAATTAAGATAATAAATACAACAAGTCCAACTAAAACATTTCCGCCGACAACGAAGTTACCGAAGGTCTCAACAACCTTCCCTCCTTCGCCGTGCGAAAGGATCGAACGCGTCGTTGACACATTCAAGCCCAGACGAAATAAGGTCAAAAGCAGCAGCAGTGACGGAAAAATCGAAAACTGCAGCGGTTCTTGCATATTCATTGTGGTGAGAAGCACGATCAACGCAAGAGAAATATTAATAATGATCAAAATACTTAACAGCCATGGAGGAAATGGTATCACCAGCATTGCCACAATGAGGACAACACTTATTAAAACGGATAAATCTCTTGTTGACATGCTGTTTTTTCTCTCCTTTTGAATCGTAAAATTCAATTTACTTTTTGTTTCGTTTTAAATACGTAAGCCAGGATTTCTGCCAAGACTTTAAAAAACTCTTCCGGCACTGCCTGGTCAATTTCAACCTGATCATATAACGCACGGGCAAGCGGCCTGTTTTCTACCATCATGACATCATGCTCTTTAGCAATCTTCCTAATTTTTAATGCAAGGTGGTCAACACCTTTTGCAACAATGTATGGTGCATCCATTTTTTCTTCGTCATATTTAAGTGCGATCGCATAGTGGGTCGGGTTTGTGATGATGACATCAGCTTTCGGCACTTCCTGCATCATCCGCCTCATCGCCATTTCCCGCTGTCGTTGCTTAATTTTAGACTTAATAATCGGATCTCCCTCAGATTTTTTGTACTCATCTTTTATATCCTGCTTTGACATTTTGATATTTTTCTCATAGTCAAATCTCTGATACAAATAATCGAGTCCGGCAAGAATCAACAAAGCCCCTGCTCCGCTCAGCCCCATCCACAGGGTGAGTTTTGAAACAAAGGAAAGTGCTTCTTCAGGTGTCAGAAGCGGAAGGCGGAGAATTTCTCCATAGTGCATCCAAAGCACAACAAACGCCGCAAACCCTACAACAGCAATTTTCAGTATCGATTTAAGCAGCTCTACAATCGCCCTCATGCTGTATATCCGTTTAAAGCCTTTTATCGGATCCAATTTTTCAAGCTTAGGCTGGATCACTTCCGTAGAAAATAAAAATCCCACCTGCATATAGTTGCTTACAACTCCTGCAACAAGGGCAACAAGCAGAATCGGAGCAAGTACAATGCCAGTATCCTTTAATAAGCTGATAAACAGGATATGCACATTTGATTCTGAGAGCTTCATTGTGAGTGACTCCGTGTAAAATGTCTCTATAAATGACAGCAGCCTGTCTCTCATATACGGGCCGATCGCAATAAACGAAAGGAAGATGACTAATAATGAAACGGCGGTATTCACATCAGAGCTTTTTGCAACCTGCCCTTTTTTTCTAGTATCCTTCCGTTTTTTCGGAGTGGCTTTCTCTGTTTTTTCTCCCGCAAAAAATTGGAGGTCAATTCTTAGCTTCATTAAGAAACACCGACCAATGCTAAAAGATTCCGCATCGTTTCAATCGTTAAGCCGAAAACATTCCGAACAACGACGAAGATAACGGACATACATACGATGAGCATGATAAAACTGACGGCAATCTTTAAAGGCAGACCGACGACAAATACATTTAATTGGGGAACTGTCCGGGCCACGATGCCTAATGCAAGATCCACAAGAAACAAACTGGCCACAACCGGCGCCGACATTTGAAATGCGATAATAAACATTGCATTAAAGCTTTTGGCGATAAGATAGGCAAACTTTTCATCGCCAAAATTCGGAAATGCCTGATCAACCGAAATATACTGAAAGCTGTAGTAAATACCGTCCAGCAGCAAATGATGCGCATTGACACTCAGCATAAACAAAAGAGCCATCGTATAGATAAACTGGCCGATCAATGGACTCTGTGCGCCCGTTTGCGGATCGATAACGTTCGCAATTGAAAAACCCATCTGAAAATCAATAAACGAACCGGCTATCTGAACAGCAGCAATCATCATATAAGCAATCAAACCAAGACACAGACCCACCAGAGCTTCTTTAAATGCCAGCAGCATATATTGCTCGTCAACCTCCAAAGACGGAGGTTTATCAATCGTGCTGAAGCAAATGACTGCAAGAAAAAAAGCAAATCCGATACGATGAACAGCCGGAACGTTTCTGTGGCCGTATAGCGGAACCGTTACAAAAAAAGCAGAGATTCTAATAAAAACCAATAAAAAAGCAGGAAATAAATCAATAATCGAATTCATCACTGTATTACCCTGCAAAACGATTTAAATTAGAAAACAGCTCTGTTGTGAACGAAAGGATGGTCGACAGCATCCATGGCCCGAAAAAAATCAGTGCCAAGAGGACTGCCACGATTTTGGGAATAAACGCCAAAGTCTGTTCCTGGATTTGAGTTGTCGCCTGAAAGATGCTGACGATTAATCCGACCAATAAAGCGATCGCAAGCAGAGGCGCGCTGATCATCAGCGTTACATATACGGCTTTTTCCGCCATAGAAATTACAAATTCTGAATTCACGTTTAGCACCTACCCTAAAAGCTCTGAAGCAAAGATTTCACAATTAAATACCAGCCGTCTACTAAAACAAAAAGTAAAATTTTAAAGGGCAGAGAAATCATAACTGGAGGGAGCATCATCATCCCCATTGACATCAGAACGCTCGCCACTACCATATCAATAATTAAAAAGGGGATAAAAATCATAAAGCCTATTTGAAACGCTGTTTTGAGCTCCGAAATGGCAAAAGCGGGAACCATCGTTGTAAGAGGAATATCTTTTAATGATTCGGGTTTATCCATTTTCGCGTAATTCATAAACAGTGCCAAATCCTTCTGCCTTGTGTGCTTACTCATAAATTCTTTAATCGGTTCCTCAGCTTTTGTATACGCTTCGTCCAAACTGATTTTATTGTCCATCAATGGTGTCAGCGCTTCTTTATTAATCTCTGAAAAAGTAGGAGCCATAATAAAAAATGTTAAAAATAGCGCAAGGCCGATAAGGACCTGGTTGGGCGGCATTGATTGCGTCGCCAGTGAAGTTCTGACAAACGACAGAACGATGACGATGCGGGTAAAACAAGTCATAAGAATCAATATTCCAGGCGCCACTGAAAATACAGTTAACAATAATAGTAATTTAACAGTTGAACTGACGTTACCCGGATCGCTAGAACTGAAAATATTTATAAACTCATTCATGATGACGTGGGCCTTTCTTTTTTCCTTCTGAACGGTTTTGTTTTAGCTCTTCAAGCTGCTCTTTTAATGCCTTTGAAAATGAAGGCAGCTTTTGCTGCGGCTGATTCTCAGAACCCTTTAGGGGTTTGACAAGCTTTTGCCACTCTATTTTGCTTGACATCGCCTCTTCATGCTGGCTGAGTATGACTTCGATTTCCTTTTCATCCTCAATTTCTTTAAGGAGCTGGATCGTCTCTCCTACCCCAACGACGAGAACACTGTTGCCGACTTTAATCAATTGGATAGATCGGTTTTGGCCAACCGATGTTCCGCCAATATTTTCAACATATTGAAAAGGCTTTAGCAGCCGGTTTCTTTTGTTCATAAGCTTAACAAGCCCGTAAATCAGCGCGATGACAAACAATAAAGCGAAAATCATCTTCACAAAATCAAAAGCTGAAACAGAAGGAGCAGCAGCTCCCTCCGTCTCATCAGCAGTTTGTGTCGTTTTTTCTTTCTTTTGCTCTGGCTTATCTGCGGTCTTTTCCTCTTTCTTTTGAAACCATTCGTTTACAGTTGAATCATCAGATGCCGCCGCATCAGCAGCAAGCGGATGCACACTGAATAAAATGAAAAAACATATAAAAGCAATGAAACATTGACTCTTTTTCAACAGTCGTACACCCTTTAGCTTAATGTTTTGTTGATTGCTTCAAGCACACGGTCCGCCTGGAAAGGTTTCACGATAAAATCCTTAGCACCGGCTTGAATAGCATCGATAACCATTGATTGCTGTCCCATGGCAGAACACATAATGATTTTAGCTTGAGCATCAATTTGTTTAATTTCTTTTAGTGCAGTAATACCGTCCATTTCTGGCATTGTGATATCCATTGTAACTAAGTCAGGAGAATGCTCTTTAAATTTTTCTACAGCCTGAGCGCCATTTTCGGCTTCTGCCACTACGTCAAAACCGTTTTTTACCAAAATATCTTTGATCATCATTCTCATAAATGCTGCGTCATCTACAATTAAAATTCTATGTGCCATAATTTTTTTCTCTCTCCTCGTGTTTCTTTATTTTAAATTATTAATGCGTTCTGCCTGGCTTAATATGTCAGTGACCCTTACTCCGAAGTTTTCCTCAATGACCACGACTTCGCCTTTGGCGACGATACGCTGATTCACTAAAATATCTACCGGCTCACCGGCTAATTTATCCAGCTCAATAATACTTCCGGCTGAAAGTTCTAAAATTTCTTTTACGCTTCTTTTCGTTCTGCCGAGTTCAACAGTGATCGAAAGCGGGATATCCAAAAGCATATCCAGATTGTTTATAGGAGCTTGTGTGCTCTCATTTGGATCAAATGATGAAAATTCCACTGGTGAAACTTGAACAGGCGCGGCTTTCTTCGGTTTCCCCTGCCTTTTAGCCGGCGCTTGCTGCTGCGGTTCGTTCCGCGGCTCGGACATCACAGGCTCTTTCGGCTGTTCATATGTAACCTCAGGCTCCGGCGTTGTTTCCTCAGCTGGA
This sequence comes from Bacillus sp. FSL R5-0434, assembly GCF_038004745.1. Lineage (NCBI taxonomy): Bacteria > Bacillati > Bacillota > Bacilli > Caryophanales > Bacillaceae > Bacillus > Bacillus sp. FSL R5-0434. The sequence continues at coordinate 1,689,548 of NZ_JBBORV010000001.1, read as the reverse complement.
CTTTCCTCCGTGTTCATAAGGCTCGAGATCAAATCTTTAGCAAATGTCAGCGGATATAGCTGCATGATGTTAGAGTCTATTAACTCGCCCACCTTCAAGCGGAAAGAAACTTTAACCAGCATTTCATCAGCAGGAATACGGTCTGTTCCTTTTTCTTCATTTACATCAAGCAGTTCTACACGCGGGGGTGAAATATCAATTTTTTTACTGAATACAGTAGACATTGACGTTGCTGCCGACCCCATCATTTGGTTCATCGCTTCTTGAACCGCGCTCAAATGGATCTCTCCAAGTGAAGGATCTGCACCTTTCCCGTCTCCCCCGATCATTAGGTCCGCAATAATCGCCGCGTCACTTTGTTCGACGACTAGCAGGTTGCTGCCGCTGAAACCTTCCGTATAATTCACTTCAATTGCAACATACGGTTCAGGAAACGCATCACTGATTTTGCTTCTTGGGATGACAGTTACGTTTGGAGTCGTAATATCAACTTTTTGATTTAAAAGCGTGGATAAAGCTGTCGCTGAACTGCCGAATGAAATATTTCCGATTTCACCGATCGCATCACGCTCCATGTCCGATAAGTCATGCACTTCCGGAGCCTCAGGCTCATCAGGTGTGCTGCTCGTGCCGTTAAGAAGCGCGTCAATCTCATCTTGAGATAATCTGTTATTCTCCATCTTGTTCACCTCTTATGTCGTGGTCTAAAATTTGCACTGCCTGTTTTCGATTCACCCGGCCGGCTTGTCCTAAAAATTTCGGCTTATCTCCGACCAATACAGTAAGAGGATCTGTTACTGATTTGTCCAAAGTTATGCAGTCTCCGACTTCTAAACTTAAAAACTCTTCTATTGTCAGTTCAGATGTGCCGAGTTCGGCCACGACAGGTATTTGTGCTGCCATGATACGTTTTTCAAGCGACTTTGTTTCCTCAGGTTTCGGTTCATTTCTTTCTGATTGCATCCAATAATGGACCGAAAGCTTTGGTATGAGCGGCTCGAGGACGATATGCGGGATACAAAGATTAATGACACCGCTGATTTCGCCGATTTGGGTGTTGAGTGAAATAACAACAACCGTTTCATTAGGAGATACCATCTGAACAAATTGCGGATTCACTTCAAACTCAGTCATTTCGGGTTCAATATCAGCAATGGACTGCCAAGCTTCTTTATAATTTCCCAGTGCATTTTCAAATAAATTAGAAATAATTTTTGTTTCAATTTCTGTTAAACTATCAACCTTATTATGACTGATCCCGATGCCCCCCATCACACGATCCATCATCGTATAGGCAATTGTCGGGTTAACCTCCATCATAATTCTGCCTTCCATCGGATGGACATCGAATAAATTCAGGATCGTCATATTCGGTATGGATCGGATAAATTCCTCGTATGGAACCTGATCAACAGAGCTGACCGATATATGGATATATGTTCTGAGCTGAGCAGAAAAGTGAGTTGTAAGAAGTCTTGCAAAATTGTCATGAATTCTTGTTAAACTGCGGATTTGGTCTTTAGAAAACCGCAGCGCGCGTTTGAAATCATAAACCTTTACTTTTTTCTCTTTTTCTTCTTTTTTCAGCTCTTCAGCATCCATTTCACCCGTTGATATTGCAGAAAGCAGTGCATCTATTTCATTTTGGGAGAGAACTTCTCCTGACATTTTCCTCACCTCCGTATTCTGTCAAATTATGCTTTATTGCAGATTAAAAGAGGTAATATACACTTTTTCTACTTTTCCTTCTTGGAGGTAGCTATTCACTTTATCTTTTAGTTCCTTCTTAAAGGTTTCTTTTCCCTTGTCTCCCTCAATCTCATCAGCATTCGTATCAGCCAGCAGTGATATAACAGCATCTTTCACTTGAAAATCACGTTTTTCAAGCTCTTCTTTTGATTTATCAGAGTCAGTTTCAAGTTTAATCGCTAAGCGAATAATGTTATCGGACTTTAAATTCGTTGTGATTTCTGCTACATCAACAGAAGATGCAACGATTTCATCAATACTTCGTTTTGCCTCACTTTTTTCGGACTTTCCGCCTAAAACAAAATAAGCCGCCGCCCCGAGAGCACCAATTACGATAAGAATAATTAGTAAAATGATCAATAATTTTTTCTTCATTCCGGTTCCTCTATTCCATGGTCCATTGAAAATATTTGTATTTTTTGATAGAAAGACACAATCTTCTCCAGAACAGCTTCTTCATCTTCTTTTACTACAAACTTCTTACCGTTAGACAGTGTGATTGTAGTATCCGGAAAGCATTCAATCTGTTCAATAAATAACGCATTCAGCGTAAAGGGCTGCCCATTTAAACGGGTTACTTTAATCATAAAACAGCGGAGAAGCGATTACTCGCCTCCCCTCCCTCCTTAACGTTTAAGGTTAACCAGCTCTTGAAGGATTTCATCCGATGTTGTAATAATCTTGGAGTTTGATTGGAACCCGCGCTGAGCAACAATCATTTCGGTAAACTCGTCAGTTAAATCAACGTTAGACATTTCTATAAATCCTGACTTCAAGGCACCTGTACCGCCATCACCAGGCTGATTAGCTGCACTAGCAGTTCCAGAGTTCAAAGATTCACGATACAAGTTGCTTCCGATTTTATCTAAACCGTCACTGTTTGCAAAAGTAACAATCCCGATCTGACCGCCATCTTGTGGTTTACCGCCAGCATCAACAATTGACACTTTTCCATCAGATCCGATACTAAAGCTTTGAGCATCTAGAGGAATTTTTATTGTTCCTCCCGTCATATTTAACACATGGTAGCCGTCACCAGTCACCAATGTTCCGGTATTATCTAAATAGAAGTTTCCGGCTCTTGTGTAAGCCGTTCCATCACCTGTATCGATTTGAAAATAACCGTCTCCGTCAATCGCTAAATCAAGCGTTCTTCCTGTGCTTTGTGTCGCGCTTGTTGAATGGATGGTATCAATTGTGCCAGATGATGAACCCAAACCGATCTGCTTAGAGTTTGTTCCGCCGATTGTTGCACCAGCAGCAGAACCGCCGGCAATCGTTTGACTTACCATATCTTTAAAGGTAACCCGGCTCTTTTTGAATCCCACTGTATTTACGTTGGCAATGTTATTGCCGATAACATCAAGTTTTGTTTGAAAGTTTTTCATACCGCTGATTCCAGAATAAAGTGAACGTAACATAATATATTCCCCCAGATGTTTTTATTTAGATGATTGTCCCACAGACATGACATTCGCCGGACTGATCTCGGTCCCATCATCAAGAACAAGATAATAATTACCTTTAGAATGTTTAACAGAGCTTACGGTGCCTGTTTTATCTGTTGCACTTTTACCATCAGTCCAAGATACTTCTTTTCCCATCCAATCAACATACGTTGTAAACGGATCTTGGTTTTCAACGAATTTAGTCATCGTCGTATTCAGATTCATCATCTGTTCCAGGCTTGAAAAAGTCGCCATCTGGCTGATAAATTCTTTGTCATCAACCGGATTAAGCGGATCTTGGTTTTGGACTTGAGTCATTAATATTTTTAAGAACTCGTCTTTTCCCAGGCTGCTGTTGCTTGCAGCGGCAGTGCTGCTTGTTTTTTCAGGCAATTTATATTCTGAGCTTATTGATGTCATTCTTCTTCCTCCAATTCAACCATTGACACTTCATCAAGCAAGTCTCCAAACTCGTTTGATTGCTTTTTCTGTCTTTGCTGCTTCTGTCCCTCTTGCTGCTGTTTCTGTTCATCAGCAAGCTGGCCATATATCGGCTGGTCTCCGCTTTGAATCGGCAATGTAAAACGGTCAACTTGGACAGCCATATTCGGCAGTGATTGCTTCAGCTGAGGCAGATGTTGTTCGAGCAGCTCTTTTGCAGATTGGCTGGATGCAATGATTTTACTCTGGAACATTCCATTTTCATTGGTCAGCTTAATTGTGACAAATCCTAAATGTTCAGGGTTCAGCCGAATTGTAAAACTGCCGGTTGACCTCCCAAAGGGTGTATATTTCATCTGCTTCCATGCACTGATCACTTGATCAGCAACCGTTTTCGTATCGGCTGCATGCAAATCAGATGAGAGCTGCAAATCGAGTGTCTGAACTCCTCCGGTGCTCCGGTAGCCTGAAAACATCATTTGAATTCCTGACTTACTATCAATAGGCTGAATACTTACAGAGGAATCTGCCGTACTTTTATTACCTGACGTCAGAGTGTCCGGCGAAAGGGCACGTTTTCCGACCTCTAGTGACGATTCGGATGATTTCGATAACAAAAAAGCTTTCAGCTGACTTTCAGCTATATTCCATTCCTTCGTCCCTTTTTGAGGAAGCACTGACATCTGTTCCATTAAGCTTTGAAAACTTTTCAGCTCTGACTTTGACATCTTATAAAGCTTTGAACTTGACTCGTCTTTTGTAAATATCTGCTGTTTAAGATCCTGAATAAGCTGTTCAGATATGCCTTTTTTTTCTAATGCCGAAAGAAATTCATCTCCATTTTTGTAGACAGTATGAGCTTGATGATCACGGTCAGTCATTTTATTTCCTTCTAAAAGCTGACTGATAAGCATTTGGATATGAATAAGCGTTTTATCATCTTCTGCTGATGCCTCATTTTCCTGAACTTCTTGCTCTCTGTCAGACTTGAGTTCATCAGTAGCGGCATCACCAGCTGAATACTTTGCAGTCAGAGCAGTTTTCTCTTCAGAAATGGTTTTGTCTGCAAGTATTTGCCCCATGTGCAGTTGATCAGTTCCGTCAGCCAATTTTAATTCAACTGCTTGCAGCAGATTCTGTAACATTTGCTGAGCGGATTCATCCAGCTGCTTTCCTGTTAGTTTACTTAACGTTTGCAGAAGATCGGCTTTTTCCTTGTCTTGATTTTCAGGAGTTGCATTTAGCCAATCACTGATCTTTTTACATGCATCTTTTAAAAGCTGATCGTCAGTCAGAGTCCCATTTCCTTGTGATGAAGGTTCTTTCGAGCCGGCTTCAGACATAAGCCAATTTTGAAAAACTCCCTGGCTATTTTTGATTGTTTTAGCAGCTGTCCCTGCTGTAGTTTGCAGCCGAGGTCCGGCTAATTCAAGCAGCTTCACCTTTATTCCCCCTATTCTTGGCTGGCAGCAATTTTTTCTGTATATGTTGCCGCTTGCTCAGGAGTCATTTTTGCCAAAATTTCAGCAAGCTGCTTTTTGCTCAGTCCATTCAATATTTTCAGCGCTTCTTTCTCCTTTAATTGGGCAATGATTTTGGCAGCCTTTCCGCTGTCCATGCTTTTATAAACACTGATGACTTTATCATCAGAAGCTTTATCAGAACTTGATGAATCTTCTGTGTTATCCTTCGGTGTCTTTTTTTGGTCTTCCGCTGTTTTTTCAAGAGAACGAATCTTTTGATTCAGCCTGTCTATTTCAGATTTGCTTGTATCCAAATCCTTATTCAATATACTGATCTCACTTTTTTGATCCTTAATGGTTTTTTCCAGAGCCGCCGTATTACTGTTATTCTTAGCTGTTGATGATGTATCTTTTTTATCTTCGGTCTCAGGAACCAATTCTTTAAGAACTGGCGTTTTGGCTGCAGCTTCCTGTATCGGCTTTAAGACATTGACACCAGCCGCCCAGAGAACAATCCCCCCTGCTATAAGCAGAAATATCAGCGGAAGGATAATGATCAGCAAAACCGATCGGAACTTACCTGATTCTTTCTTTTTGCCGGACATTACATTCGCTCCTAATGGCCTTGAATCATAAACTGCTTGATCGAAATATCGTCCATTTCTTTCATCTCTGCAGCTTTGTCTTCAAGAGCAAACATTTTAAACTGTTTTTCACGCATCTTTTCAAACTTCTTCACTTCAATATTTTTTTCTGTTAACACTTCTTGCTTTTGGTTCATTTGATTCCTTTTCATAATGACGAGCTTTTGGTAGTGATAAATGGTGTTTTCAAGATTTGAGACAAATTGCTGATAATGCCTCATCTCTTGAACGCTCATCCCGCTTTTCAGTTTGTTTTCTTTATTTTGCTCAAGCAATTCCTTTTTGCTCATATTCTCATATAGTTTCTCCGCTACAGTTTCAAATTCAGAAACTGATTGCTGATACTCAGACAAAGACTGGTCTTTTTCGTTCTCTTTTAGTTCCAGCAGCTTTTGGAATCTAAATTGATAGGCCACGTTCTATTCCTCATTTCCTGTCAAACTAGTTAATGCAGCAATGCTTTCTTCCAATGATGCTGATTCTTCTGTTCCCTGCTTCAGAAATTGAATAAGCTGCGGATAAAATTGTATCGCCTCATCAATTTCTCTTGAGGACCCTCTTTTGTAAGCTCCAATATTAATGAGATCTTCAGAATTTTGATACGTTGATAAAAGTTCACGGAATTTATTCGCTGCGTCTAAGTGCTGTTTTGTCGAGATGTTTGACATCACCCTGCTGATGCTTTTTAACACATTGACGGCAGGAAACTGGCCTTTATTAGCAAGAGCCCTGTCTAACACAATGTGTCCGTCTAAGATTCCGCGAACAGTATCAGCAATAGGCTCATTCATGTCATCCCCGTCGACTAACACTGTATAAAACGCTGTGATTGTTCCGTGTTCATTTGCACCTGTTCTCTCTAGTAAACGAGGTAAAATAGCGAACACAGAGGGTGTATATCCTTTTGTCGTCGGGGGCTCTCCAGCGGCAAGTCCGATCTCCCTCTGAGCCATCGCCACCCTTGTGACAGAATCCATCATAAACATGACATTTTGCCCTTTATCACGAAAGTACTCAGCAATGGCTGTCGCCGTATATGCGGCTTTCAACCTCGTTAATGCAGGCTGGTCTGAGGTAGCAACAACTACAATTGACCGCTTCAGACCCTCTGCTCCCAAGTCTTTTTCAATAAACTCCCGAACCTCTCGACCGCGTTCTCCGACGAGTGCAATTACGTTCAAATCAGCTTCGGTCTGTTTAGCGATCATTCCCATTAACGTGCTTTTTCCGACGCCGCTTCCTGCGAAAATACCAATCCGCTGGCCTTTTCCGACAGTCAGCAGACTGTCAATAGACCTGACTCCAACACCCATTTTTTCACGGATAGGCGGGCGTTTCATCGGGTTAGGAGGTGATTGCTCCGTCGATACAGGCGAAAGTCCTTTCGGCAAAAGTTTTCCGTCGAGCGGTTCGCCAAACGCATCAATGACTTGTCCGATCAGACCGGCTCCTACCTTTACACGAAGAGATTCACCAGTGGCTTCAACAATGCTCCCGGGGGCAATGCTAGCGGCCTCTAAATAGGGCATTAACAAAATATTTTCTTCCTGAAATCCAACAACTTCAGCTTTGATGACTTTACCTGATTGACCTTTTGCATAAATCAGGCACAGGTCGCCTATTGAGCTTGCCGGCCCCTTTGATTCGATCATCAGGCCGATCACCCGTTTCACTTTTCCATAACGCTTATACGAGTCTGTCATTTCTATGCAATCTATCAGACTCTGTGTCTTCATTGATCCGCACCTGCTTCCAGTGCTGTGAGGAGCTTATGCTTCAGTTGCACCAGCTGGGTATCAATGCTTGCATCAACTCTTCCAAAAGGAGTTTCTATATAGCATGATCCTTTTTCAGCTTTTTCATCGGCGTATAAACCCAGCCGGCATTCTTTGTAAAGAAGCTGCTGGATTTCGTCTTTATGCTGAAAAACTGTTTCATAGTAATAAGGGTCCACATATATTGATATATCGTCATATTCCTTTACTTCGTTTACCACCTGTTTCACAAGCAGGATAAAGGCCTCTTTATCATCAGATTTTTGCTGCCATACTTTTTTAGCTAACGCAACGGCAAGCTCAACGATTTCTCCGGAGGCATCTTCAAGCTTATCCTCTACAGCTTTTCTGGACATCTCTGTTATGCTGTTTGCCTGATCGAGCAGCTCAGTATACTGTTGTAAGGCTTCAGCTCTTCCTAATGCCACACCTTGTTCGAAACCTTCTGTTTTCGCTTCTTCAATAAGCTGCTGTTTTTCAGCCGCCCAATCATTTTTTTCCTGCTCAATTTGACGGCGGATGTCTTCCATCTGGCTGTTCGCTTGCTCGGAAATCAGATCAGCTTCTTCTTTGATCCGGGCCATTAACGCTTCCGGATTTTCTTCAGTCTGTAAAAGATGTGAATGATCGATCCGAACCTCTTGTAAAGAAAGCTTTCTTCTTTCCTGCTGTGGGGAAAAAGATGATTCTTGTTTAATGATATTAGACAATAATATCGTCTCCTCCGCCTCTTGCTATAACAATTTCACCGGCTTCTTCAAGCTTTCTGACGATGCTTACAATTCTTGATTGAGCCTCTTCTACATCCTTCAAACGTACAGGGCCCATAAATTCCATTTCTTCTTTGAATGTTTCAACCATACGCTGTGACATATTGTTGAATACAATTTCTTTGACTTCCTCGCTTGCCACCTTTAATGAAAGGAGCAGATCGTCGTTTTCAACATCGCGTATAACCCGCTGAATTGCTCGGTTATCAAGGGTAACAATATCCTCAAAGACAAACATCCGCTTCTTGATTTCTTCAGCAAGATCAGGATCCTGAATTTCCAAAGAATCCAATATCGTCTTTTCTGTTCCTCTGTCTACACCGTTTAACACTTCAACAACAGCTTCGATTCCGCCGGTTTGTGTATAATCCTGAGTAAATGCGGAGGATAATTTCTGTTCCAGAATCCGTTCTACTTCATTAATAATTTCAGGTGACGTTCTGTCCATTACCGCAATCCTTCTTGCGACTTCTGCCTGTACCTCAGGATTCAGCTCGGATAAAATTTGTCCGGCCTGCACAGGGTCAAGGTAAGACAAGATTAAAGCCATCGTTTGCGGATGCTCTTGTTGGATGAAATTTAAAATTTGTTCAGGCTCTGCTTTTCTGGCAAAGTCAAATGGTTTAACTTGCAGAGAAGAAGTCAGCCTGTTTAGTATGTTTTCAGCCTTATCTTCTCCGAGCGCCTTCTCAAGAACTTGTCTGGCATAGCTTAAACCGCCCTGAGAAATATAATCCTGGGCAATCGCTATATTATGAAATTCCTCTATAATTTCATCCTTTTTTTGATGATCGACACTTCTAACTCCTGATATTTCAAGGGTAAGCCTTTCAATTTCTTCATCGGTTAAATGCTTATATACAGAAGCTGACACATCTAAACCTAAGGAAATCATGAGAATGGCTGCTTTTTGTTTTCCTGTAAGCTTGTCTTGATCACGTCTCGCCATTTCTAATCCCTCCTAATCCTCGGCCAGCCAGCTTCTCAGCAGTTTTGCAAAGTCTTCAGGCTTATCTTTCGCCATCTTTTCAAGCTGTTTTCGTCTGACTGTTTCCTCTGTTTCATTTTCCTCTTCATTAATATCAGGCAAATTGATAGGCTCCTGAGGCACTTCGTACGTGTATTCCTCAAATTCATCCTCTTGAACGCGTTTCTTTCTGATAAACATAATGATCAGAATGATGATAACTGCGATCAATACGCCCCCTACGATATATACCCACATTGGTATACCGGAGGATTTTTCCGTATCAGTATCCAGACTTACTTTTCCGTCAAAAGGCTGAACGGAGACAACAATTTTATTATTGATATCTTCATCAGAAAGGTTCTGGTTCTGTGTTTCATCCTTATCCAATGATGTTCTGACAACAGTTGAAAGGATTTTTTGTATATCATCCTGTCTTTCAGTTGATAGCGACGCTGTGTTTTTGGCATCAGGCGGCTCTACCATTACTTGAATCCCTAAATCCCTTACCTTATAAGGGCTTTCAGCTATTTCTTTATGGATTCGATTAACCTCGTAATTGATTTTATTACTGCTTTTTTCGTAGTTCCCACTTTCGGTATTTTCACCGTCAGCTTGATAGTTTGTTACATCTTCATCACCGGTTCCGGCAGTTCCGCCATTAGCTGCGCCGTCTCCCTGATATGTTTCCGATACTTTTTCAGCACTGACCGCGATGCCTTCCATGTTTTCTTTGTCAACAGGCTCGACGATGTCTTCTGTGCGATTTTCTTTTGTAAAGTCAATATCAGCCGTGACAGAAACAACAACTTTGTCCTGCCCCATCATCGTTCCAAGCAATGACTGAACATGTTTTTGAATGTCTTTTTCAACTTGGGATTTAACTCCCTGCTGCGAAGAATAACTATCAGCGTAGGACCCTGAACCGCTGTCTGTTTTGTCATAGTATGTAGAGTTCTGGTCCATGATGACGATGTTATCTTCTTTTAAGTTCGGCACACTTTTTGATACCAGATGATATAATCCGTTGATCTGGCTTTGATCCAGAGTGTATCCAGGCTGAGTCTGCAGGACGATTGAAGCAGATGCTGCTGATTGCTCTTCACCGACAAAGACAGCGTCTTTCGGAAGGTTAATCATTACTTTTGAATTTTTGATACCGTCCATTTCATTAATCAGATTGGATAGTTCCGTTTGTGTGGCTTTGACTTTCACCATATCAAATTCATTATCTGTTAAACCAAAGCCGGCGTTCTGTCCAAAAAATGAGTAATCAATTGATCCGGTTTTAGGAAGCCCTTCTGCCGCCAGCTGAACTTTCAGTGAATCAACCTGATCTTCCGGAACCTTAATGACCGTACCGCCATTTGAAAGTTCGCTAGGCACTTTTTTTGCATCCAATTCCTCTTTGATCTGTCCGGCTTCTTCAGCTGACAAATCTTTGTACAGCGGCGCCATTTTCTGATTAGAAGAAAGAATACTGATAATAATGGCAAGAATGATAATTGCCGCTAAAGCACTAATCATTAAAACCTTTTGTAATTTAGATCTATTTTTCCAAAACTCACTCGTTTTGTTTTTCATTTGCATTAGAGTACGATTCATGTTAACCCCCGGTCATTCCACTCTTTCTCTTTCTCGTCAGACCCCCTACATTTGCATTCTCATAATCTCCTGGTATGCTTCCACAGCTTTGTTGCGGAACTCAGTTGCAGCAGTCAGAGAGATGCTTGCTTTTTGAGCGGCGATCATGACCTCATCAAGATTCACATCTTTTCCTGCAGCCAAGGCATTAGTCATATTGTCAGAAGCTACTTGGGACTCATTTAACGAACTTATAGAGTTTTTTAAAAGCTCCGAAAAGCTTGTTTGATTTGAAGAGTCTGTTTTTTGGCTATTGTTTAATTGATTTGTTGCATTTTGAGTGTTTTGAGTATTTTGAACCTGAAAAGGAGAAATTGCATTGATCACATTCATCACCTTACTTTCCGATTTCTAGAGCCTTCATCAGCATTCCCTTTGAAGCATTCATCGCTGTGACATTGGCCTCATATGATCTCGTGCTGCTGACAAGGTCTACCATTTCTTTTAATGGATCAACATTCGGCTTTTGCACATATCCTTCAGCGTTTGCATCAGGGTCACTCGGATCATAGACCAGATTAAAATCAGAGTTATCTTCAGTGATTTTTGTAACCTTTACCCCATTTCCGACATTGCCGCTTCCGCTCATTTTAGAATTCAAAATCGACGAGAACGATTCACCTTTTGACTGAAGCGAAACCATTTTCCTTCTGTAAGGCACCCACTCACCGTTTACCTGCTTGGCTCTTGTCGTATCCATATTCGCCAAGTTAGACGATACAACATCCATTCTGAGGCGCTGAGCTGTTAAAGCTGATGCTGAAACATTTAAGCTTTGAAAAGATGTCATTATTTTCCTCCTGTTAGCACGGTCTTCAGAGAATTGAATTTGCCGTTCATTCTTTCAACTAAAGCTTGATAGTTAATCTGATTTTCAGCTAGTTCTGTCATCTCTTTGTCAACGTCAACGTTATTTCCGTTTTGCTGATAAGATGTATCTCCGCTCGTTACAATTGAATAATTTGAATCAGCATCAGAAAAAGCAACATGCCGATAGTCCGTTTTTATAGATTCGAGACGAGAGGATTCTTGATCTAATAAATTTTGGAAAGAGACTTTTTTCGCCTTATAGTTCGGTGTATCTATATTAGCAATATTATTAGTTATGACTTTTTGCTTAATATTCGCTCTACCCAAGGCATTTTCAAGATTTTGTATCGTTCCAGAAAATAAGCTCAAATCCACTTACCTCCATTTCAGTTTTTTTCACCCTCAATATCCTTGTCGAGATTTGTAAAACCATATGCTTATTGTAAGAAATAACAGGCATAAAGTCTATGAAGTTCGTGTAAAAAAATGTCCTCATATATATCTATTTTACAACTAGGTACATAGTCCTAGATTATTTGAACTATGTTTTTTACATTGATATAAGGCTGAAAATAGCTGAATTTCTGTATTTTCCCCATTTATTTCGTCATTTTTCTGTTTTTATGAAGAAAATAATAAACTTTATTAAAAGTATTACAAAGAAAGACTTTTCGCCCAGGAAATAAAGCTTATTGATTTCCTTTATTTGAATAAAAAAAAGAACCCCTTTTTAAGAGGTTCTTCTATTCATTAATGGGATTTCAGATTTTCTAATTCAATCAGGAATTTGTTGTTCAGCACTTTGATATAAGTACCCTTCATTCCTAATGATCTTGATTCAATTACACCGGCGCTTTCAAGCTTTCTGAGTGCGTTAACAATAACTGAGCGGGTAATGCCGACACGGTCTGCAATCTTACTTGCAACAAGGAGACCTTCGTTTCCGTCAAGCTCTTCAAAGATGTGTTCAATTGCTTCAAGCTCACTATAAGAAAGAGAGCTGATTGCCATTTGTACGACTGCTTTGCTTCTTGCTTCTTCTTCAATTTCTTCTGCTTTTTCTCTCAGAATTTCCATTCCGACAACTGTAGCGCCGTATTCAGCAAGTATTAAATCATCATCATTAAATTGATCCTGTAAACGTGAAAGAATGAGTGTACCTAATCTTTCTCCGCCTCCGATGATCGGCACAATTGTTGTTAAACCAGCTTGGAACAAGTCTCTGTTTTCAACAGGGAAAGCAGTATACTCACTGTTGATATCCAGGTTAGAAGATGTTTCAGGGACGTTGAACAGATTCTTCGTATATTCCTCTGGGAATTGGCGATCTTCAAGCATTTTTTTCATACGGTCATTTTCAATTTGCTGGTTGATAGAGTAACCGAGCAGTTTTCCTCTGCGGCTCACAACGAAAATATTGGAATCAATTACATCCCGAAGCGTTTCCGCCATTTCTTTAAAGTTAACCGGTTTCCCTGCCGCAGCTTGCAGCATGGAGTTAATAATTCTTGTTTTTTGTAATAAAGCCATGATAAATGATCCTCCTAAACATTCCTCTTATTAAATTTTCACAATATAAATTGACTTAAATCTTTGTTTTTAGCTATCGTTCCGAGCTTTTCTTCCACATACTGCGGTGTAATCGTTATGTTCTCCATTGTTACATCCGGAGCTTCAAAAGAGAGATCTTCTAACAGACGTTCGAGTATTGTATGAAGGCGTCTCGCACCGATATTATCTGTTTCCTGGTTCACATGATAGGCGACTTCAGCAATCTTATGAATAGCTTCGTCAGAAAATTCAAGAGATATACCCTCTGTCTGCAATAATGCCTGATATTGTTTCAAGAGCGCGTTATCGGGTTCAACTAAAATTCTCACGAAATCGTCAACCGTCAGTTTGCTCAGTTCTACACGAATTGGAAAACGCCCTTGCAGTTCAGGAATCAGATCAGACGGTTTGGCCATATGAAATGCTCCCGCTGCAATAAACAATACATGGTCTGTTTTAACTGAACCGTATTTAGTGACAACGGTAGAACCCTCAACGATTGGGAGAATATCACGCTGAACACCTTCTCTTGATACATCAGCTGAAGATGACGCGCCACCGTTTTTTGCAATTTTATCAATCTCGTCGATAAAGATAATTCCGCTCTCTTCTGCCCGATGGACAGCTTCCTGGCTGACTTCATCCATATCGATGAGTTTACTTGCCTCTTCATTCGTCAGGACTTTTCTGGCTTCTCTGACTGTCATTTTACGGCGTTTCTTTTTCTTTGGCATCAATCCGCTCAGTGCATCCTGCATATTCATGCCCATCTGCTCCATACCCGAGCCCTGCAGCATGTCAAACATAGAAGGCTGCTGCTCTTCAACTTCTACAGTAACATAGTGGTCTTCAAGCTCTCCTAATGCCAGCTGATGAGCCATGCGTTTTCTTTTTTCTTCAATGTTTGCTTCTTCCTGGCTTTCCGTTTCGTCCTCGCCGTTTGGCTGGCTGCCGCCGAAAAACATTTCAAACGGGTTTTTAACGCCTGATTGTTTTTTCTTCCCTGGAACTAGCAGGCGAACAATGCGTTTGTTAGCATTTTCTTCTGCCTGCTCCTTCACTTCGTTGATTTTTTCTTCCTTTATAAGACGAACAGAAGTTTCCACAAGGTCTCTGACCATTGATTCAACGTCTCTGCCTACATAGCCGACTTCTGTAAATTTTGTTGCTTCAATTTTGATAAATGGCGCACCAGAAAGCTTAGCGATTCGTCTGGCAATTTCAGTTTTCCCTACCCCGGTAGGCCCCATCATTAAAATGTTTTTCGGAACGACCTCGTCTTTCAGCTTTTCATCCAGGAGACTTCTTCTATAGCGGTTTCTTAATGCCACGGCGACAGCTTTTTTCGCGTTTTGCTGACCGACGATGTATTGGTCTAACCGATCTACAATCTGTCTTGGTGTTAACGGTTTTTTTTCCATGCGCCTCAAGTCCTTTCTATTCAAGCTCTTCCAGTATGATTTGATCGTTCGTGTATACACAAATTTCGCCCGCTGTTTCCAGCGCAGCTCTAGCAATCTCACTTGCAGTCATGCTCTCCCCGGCATGCTTTTTCAGCGCTCTTCCGGCTGCCAAAGCGTAATTGCCGCCTGATCCAATTGCCAGAATGCCGTCATCCGGCTCGATAACCTCACCAGTTCCCGATACGAGAAGCAAGGTATCTTGATTCATAACGATCAGCATGGCTTCAAGCTTTCTAAGCACTTTGTCGCTTCGCCATTCCTTTGCAAGCTCAACAGCAGCCCGTTTTAAATTGCCATTATATTCTTCAAGTTTCGCTTCGAACTTTTCGAATAGAGTGAAAGCGTCTGCAACAGATCCCGCAAATCCTGCGAGAACCTTGCCGTTAAACAGTTTTCTTACTTTTCTCGCAGTATGTTTCATTACAACAGCCTGACCAAATGTAACTTGACCGTCTCCGGACATTGCGCTTCGTCCCTTATGCTGTACTGCAAAGATTGTGGTCGCATGAAAAGATGACATAAAGGGCCTCCTTTAATTTTTCTTAAAAGCTCTTGGATGGTGAGACATATATGTGTTTCTCAACATTTCCTTCGAAACGTGCGTGTATATCTGTGTCGAAGACAGATTGGAATGCCCGAGCAGTTCTTGAACGCTCCTCAAATCTGCTCCTTCGTTTAATAGATGAGTGGCGAACGTATGTCGAAGCATATGCGGATGGATATGTAAAGTGCCGGACGCTTTTTTGACAAGCCCGCTTAAAATGTGCCTAATGCCTCGGGCTGTAAGCGGTCCGCCTCTTTGATTCACGAATAATAGATCATGAGGTTCTTTTGCTTTTTTCAGCAAGCACTGTCTTCCGCTATTCATATATAACTTCAACGCTTCGCGGGCGTAAGACCCAAAAGGGATATAACGCTGCTTCTTGCCTTTCCCGTGAACAAGCACTGTATCCATAAATAAATCAAGATCGTGAACACTTATGGAAGAGCATTCACTGACCCTCATTCCGGTGGCATAGAGAAGCTCTAATAGCGCTTGATCCCTCATGCCGGTCGGCTGGCTTATATCTGAAACTTCAAACAGTTCCTCAAGCTCTTTTTGATATAGAAACTTCGGTATCCGTTTCTCTTGTTTCGGCAGATGAACAAGCTGGAACGGATTATCATCAATTAGCTTTTCTCGCATCAGAAATTTGTAAAAGCTTCTCAATGCAGAAATTTTTTTGCTGATTGTTCTTCTCGATAAACCCTTTTCATAGGCTTCCGTCAAAAAAATTCTAGTATCTTGATATGCAACTTTTTCAAATCCATTTATACCTTGAACGCGCAGGAAAGTCTCGAATTCTTCAATTGAATCCACATAATTCACAATAGTATATTGTGAATAATTTTTTTCAATTTGTAAATATTCAACGAATAACTTTACGAAATTCTTAACATTCTCCATGCCAAATACCTCCCCAGGAAGGGCTTTTAAATGGTATCACAAATCGCGATCAAGTTGCAATCAATACCTATATTGTTTTCGAAATTGTTTGAATTGTCTCGATCGCCCGATTTGCGTACTGTTCATTACGCTCTTTTTTATTTTTAATTTTAACAGGCAAATCTTTCAAAAGCCCAAAGTTTGCATTCATTGGCTGGAAGTTCTTCTGGTTTGTTGTTGTAATATAGTGAGCCATACTGCCTATTGCTGTTTCCTGAGGAAAAGTGACAAGCTCTTCTCCTAAAACAAGTTTAGCCGCATTAATACCTGCTACAAGCCCAGAAGCAGCCGATTCCACATATCCTTCTACTCCCGTCATTTGTCCTGCGAAGAACAAATCGTTCCGTTTTTTAAATTGGTAAGTCGGTTTTAACAAGCTTGGAGAATTAATGAATGTATTTCTGTGCATAACACCGTATCTGACGATGTCCACATTTTCAAGTCCAGGAATCAATTTGAGGACTTCCTTTTGGTCTCCCCATTTTAAATGAGTTTGGAATCCTACAATATTATAGAGAGTTCCCGCCGCATCATCCTGTCTGAGCTGAACGACTGCATATGGACGTTTTCCGGTAACAGGATGCTCTAATCCCACTGGCTTCATCGGTCCGAAAAGCATTGTTTTCTTTCCTCGTTTTGCCATTACTTCAATCGGCATGCAGCCCTCAAAGAAAATCTCTTTTTCAAACTCTTTTAACGGCACAGTTTCCGCTGATGTCAAAGCTTCATGAAAACGGTCAAACTCTTCTTCTGTCATCGGGCAGTTTAGATAAGCCGCTTCTCCCTTGTCATAACGGGATTTCAAATACACTTTATCCATGTCAAGGCTGTCTTTCTCTACGATAGGCGCCGCTGCATCATAGAAGTATAAATAGTCCTCTCCAGTAAGCTCTTTTAACTGTGCAGACAGTGATTCTGAAGTTAACGGACCAGTTGCGATAATCGTTGGTCCTTCAGGTATTTCTGTTACTTCTTCATTAACGACGGTAACATTGGGATGGTTTTTCACCCGGTTTGTCACACTTGCCGCAAATTCATGCCGGTCTACAGCGAGTGCGCCGCCGGCAGGCACTGAGCATTCGTCAGCCGCAGCAATAATTGCCGAATCAAGCGCACGCATTTCTTCTTTTAATACACCTACAGCGTTAGCAAGTGTATTGGAGCGTAAAGAGTTGCTGCATACCAGTTCTGCAAATTTATCAGTATGATGGGCAGGTGTCTGTTTGACTGGGCGCATTTCATATAATCTGACTTGAATCCCCCGTTTGGCAAGCTGCCACGCCGCTTCACTGCCTGCGAGTCCGGCTCCGATTACATTCACTGTTTGTTGGTTCATCTTTCACATCTCCTAGTTTATTATTCATTGTCTTCTTTTAACACACAAAGAAGGTGAGCAAGACCCTGCTCACCGCTACTTCTGTGGTTCTTCCTTATAATCGCATTCCACGCATTGGACTTGTATGCCTTTTTTGAGCTTTTTCTCAACAAGCATTTTTCCGCATTTCGGACATTTTCGTTCAATTGGTTTGTCCCAGGAAACGAATTCACAGTCCGGATAACGGTCACAGCCGTAAAAAACCCGTTTCTTTTTCGATTTTCGCTCAACAATATTTCCTTCTCCGCAGCTCGGACACTTCACACCGATTTGTTTGACAATCGGCTTTGTATTCCGGCAATCGGGGAAATTGGAGCAAGCTAAGAATTTACCGTATCGGCCCATTTTATACACCATAGGAGAACTGCACAATTCACAATCTTCTCCGGCATATTCCGGTTCAATTTCTACTTCCTTCATTTCTGATTCGGCTTTTTTCACGCGCTTTTCAAAATCGGTATAGAAGTTATCAATAATCTGTACCCATTCTATATTGCCTTCCTCAACATTATCAAGGTCTTTTTCCATTTTTGCCGTAAACTCAACGTTAATGATTTCAGGGAAAAATTCCATGATCAGCTCAAGCACGATCTGCCCTAATTCTGTGGGAACAAACCGTTTATTATCCAGACCAACGTACCCGCGCCGCTGAATCGTATCAAGCGTCGGAGCATAAGTGGAAGGACGGCCGATCCCGAGTTCTTCAAGCGTTTTAACCAAACGGGCCTCAGTATAGCGCGGAGGCGGCTGGGTAAAATGCTGTTCCGGTTCTATGTCCTTAGATAAAACAGTGTCTCCCTCTTGCAAGTCAGGCAGCATCCGGTCTTTTTCTTCCAATTGATCGTCTTTGCCTTCAACATACACTTTCATAAAGCCGGAAAACTTGACTTTACTTCCGTTTGCACGAAAAGTCAAACCGTTGTTTGTCAAATCAACACTCATTGTATCTAAGACAGCAGATGCCATTTGGCTGGCAACAAAACGTTCCCAAATTAATTTATACAGTCTCAGCTGATCTCTGCCAAGGACTGCTTTTAATTCGCTTGGTTTTCTGAGAACCGACGTCGGGCGGATCGCTTCGTGGGCATCCTGAGCATTTTCATTCTTTTTAGCGGGCTTTCTTTTGCCGCCTAAGTACTCTTTTCCGTACGTTTGATCAATAAACGCTGCCGCTTCATCAACTGCTGTATTGGAAATGCGGGTTGAATCCGTTCTCATATATGTGATCAGACCGACAGTTCCTTCTTTTCCAAGATCAATTCCTTCATATAATTGCTGCGCAATCATCATCGTTTTCTTCGCTCTGAAATTGAGCTTACGCGCTGCTTCCTGCTGAAGGGTGGAAGTTGTAAATGGCAAGGCCGGATTACGTTTACGTTCCTTTTTAGTTACTTTTTCAACTGTATACTTATTGCCTTTGAGCTGAGAAAGTATGTCCTTTACATCCGCTTCACTCTTTAAAGGGAGTTTTTTGCCGTTTTTACCGAAAAAGCCCGCTTCAAACGTCTCCTGTCCTTTTAAGAACGTGCCGTCTATTGTCCAATATTCCTCTGGCTTAAAGTCGTTAATTTCCTTTTCACGATCAATAATTAAACGGAGGGCAACAGATTGAACACGGCCAGCGCTGAGTCCTTTTTTGACTTTTTTCCAAAGGATTGGGCTGATTTTATATCCGACGAGCCTGTCTAATATACGTCTCGCCTGCTGTGCATCCACCAAATCCATATTGATCATGCGGGGATGCTTAAATGATTCTTTAATTGCATCTTTCGTAATTTCGTTAAACACAACACGGCAGTCTGAATGAAGATCTAAATCAAGGCTGTGGGCCAAGTGCCATGCAATCGCTTCCCCTTCTCTGTCGGGGTCGGCTGCGAGATAAACTTTTTTAGCTTTTTTGGCAGCCGTTTTCAGCTCTTTTAGTACCGGACCTTTACCTCGAATGGTTATATATTTCGGTTCGAAATTTTGTTCTATGTCAACTCCCATTTGACTTTTTGGAAGATCCCGGACATGTCCCATTGATGCTTTCACTTTATATTTTTTACCTAAGTAACGTTCAATCGTTTTCGCCTTAGCGGGCGATTCCACGATGACTAGATAATCAGACATTTTCATCCCCCTCAAGAGGTGTTCTCTCTCTTCAAGTATTTCAAATTTTATTTTATATTTGCAGCTGTCTTTATTTGGCTTTCAACATTTCATTCTTTATGATGAACGTCATTATTTAAATACAAAACAATATGCAACTTTAAATCCTCACTATTATTAAATATTACAACGCTGTTTGTCAAACGATAATTCAAAAGGGTTCCGTATATTGAACGTTTTTCTCCGGAAGCTCTGCATAAATATCCTCTGCTGACCATATGGCTTTAGCCCCCTCTTGAATCAATTTTATAGGACCTCCGGCGTAAGGATCAAATACAGAACCGGGTACGGCAAATACTTCTCTCCCTTGTTCCAGCGCTTGGTATGCGGTAATCAAAGAACCGCTTTTTTCTTTGCCCTGCACAACAATAATGCCCTCACTTAACCCGCTAATGATACGGTTTCTCATAGGGAAATGCCATTTTTGGGGTTTGGTTTCAGGTGGATGCTCTGACAGAAGAAGATGGTGTTTAGCCATGTGTTCTGCTAATTGAAGATTTTCTCGAGGATAAATGTTCTGAAATCCGCCTGCGATGACTCCGATTGTCCGCCCCTTTGCCTTAATACTTGCAGCATGGGACAATCCGTCAATCCCAGACGCCAGCCCGCTGACAATCACCCACTTTTTATGGCAAAGCTCTATTGTAAGATGATTGACAACCTGAATTCCATAGGCTGTCGGATGTCTCGTACCTACAATTCCTATTTTTCTCCCTTGAGAAAGAAGGGATATATCACCTTTTGCAAACAGCACGGGAGGCGGATCATAAATGGTTTTCAGCCAGAATGGATATTGATCTGAGGATATTGGGATGACATTAATGCCTTGCTGATGATATACAGAGAGTAAATGCTGAAGTTTTGGATATTGTTCTTCTATTTTATTTTTTAGTGCCGCAGCCTTTACTTTGCCGCGCGAAGCTGTTTCTAATGCACATGAAGGATTTGACAGTGACAATGACGGATCAGCTTTCCACCATTTTAATAGAAGAGACGGGGATAGTAATTGGTTGATTCTGCAAGTGATTAAACAGGCAGCGGCCTGATCCAATATGAGAACCTCCTTTTAACAGCAAAAGCAGGAACAGCCAAGATGGCTGTCCCTTCTCTATTAATGAGTTTTGCACGTTTCAAATAAATTCTTTTCTTTCAACACTTTAATTAATGTTTCTCCCATGACAGAAGGTGTCTCTGCAACTTCGATTCCGCATTCATTAAGTGTTTTGATTTTTTCATCAGCCGTGCCTTTTCCGCCGGAAATGATGGCGCCTGCATGTCCCATGCGCTTCCCTGGAGGTGCTGTTTTACCGCCAATGAATCCGACTACCGGTTTTGTCATGTTGGCTTTTACCCACTCAGCAGCTTCCTCTTCAGCTGTGCCGCCGATTTCGCCGATCATGATGACAGCGTGTGTTTCAGGATCTTCGTTAAACGCTTTTAAAACGTCAATGAAGTTGGTTCCATTTACAGGATCGCCGCCGATTCCAACGGCTGTAGACTGTCCTACACCCGCTTCTGACAGCTGATGTACTGCTTCGTATGTTAATGTTCCTGAACGCGATACAACGCCTACATGACCCTTTTTATGGATATATCCGGGCATAATGCCGATTTTACATTCATCAGGCGTGATGACGCCAGGACAGTTCGGTCCTATTAATCTCGTTTTCTTGCCTTCCATGAAGCGTTTCACTTTTACCATATCTAAAACCGGGATATGCTCTGTGATGCAAATGACCAGATCAAGCTCCGCATCTACCGCTTCCATAATTGCATCAGCTGCAAACGGTGCCGGAACATAGATAACAGACGCATTTGCGCCAGTCGTATGAACTGCATCAGCCACTGTATTAAATACAGGTACCCCTTCCACTTCAGTTCCGCCTTTTCCAGGTGTCACACCGCCCACGATATTTGTGCCGTATTCAAGCATCTGCTTCGTATGGAATAAAGCGGTAGAACCTGTAATTCCTTGTACAATAACTCTTGTATCTTTATTGATAAAAACACTCATTATTTGGTCCCCTGCCTTTCATTCTTTCCTATACTAAAGATACGATTTTCTGCGCGCCGTCAGCCATGGATTCCGCAGATGTAATATTTAATCCTGATTCACTAAGGATTTTCTTCCCTAGATCCACGTTTGTTCCTTCAAGACGGACGACAAGCGGCAATGTTAAACCGACTTGTCTTGTCGCTTCAACAACCCCTTCTGCGATGACATCACATTTCATAATGCCTCCGAAAATGTTGACGAAAATCCCTTTAACATTTTGATCAGAAAGAATGATTTTAAATGCTTCCGTGACTTTTTCTGCGGTTGCGCCGCCCCCGACATCAAGGAAGTTGGCCGGTTCTCCTCCATAATGTTTAATGATATCCATCGTGGACATTGCTAGTCCAGCGCCGTTTACCATGCATCCGATATTTCCATCAAGGGAAATGTAGCTCAGATCGTATTTAGACGCTTCAATTTCTTTTGGATCTTCTTCGTCCAAATCTCTGTATTCCATAATATCTTTTTGTCTGTATAATGCGTTGCTGTCAAAATTTAGTTTCGCATCAAGCGCCATCACATTCCCGTCTCCAGTTACAACGAGAGGATTGATTTCGGCGATTGAGCAGTCTTTCTCAACAAACGCTTTGTATAGTCCAAGCATAAATTTAGCAGCTTTCCCCACAAGCTCTTTTGGAATATTGATAGCGAATGCAATTTCTCTAGCTTGATAGCCTTGGAGGCCAACAGCCGGATCAATGACAGCCTTTTTGATTTTTTCCGGTGTTTTCTCTGCTACTTCTTCAATTTCTGTTCCGCCTTCTTCAGAGGCCATCAGAACAATTCTTGAAGTGGCACGGTCAAGCACTAACCCCACATAGTATTCCTTTTTAATATCGCAGCCTTCTTCAATAAGTAAGCGTTTTATTACTTGCCCGTCCGGACCCGTTTGATGCGTAACGAGGGTCTTACCTAAAAGTTCTTCGGCATACGCTTTTACTTCGTCTAATGATTTTGCTATTTTTACCCCACCAGCTTTGCCTCGACCGCCAGCATGAATTTGAGCCTTTACGACATAAACCGAGCTGGATAAGCTCTTTGCTTTTTCAACTGCTTCTTCTGCTGTAAAAGCCACTTTACCTTCAGGAACAGATACCCCATATTTTCTGAGGACTTCTTTTCCCTGGTACTCATGGATATTCATTTCCCATCCTCCTAACTTATGTAACAAAACTAAAAATAGACTGCGCTTTCATTCTATATAATACTGGAAGAATTGTCTAGAGTTCGATGCAAAATCTTAAAATCCTTCTAAACATTCAAACTTTTATTTTATTAAAAACATAAATTTCAAGCGGAGAATGGGGAATATTTTAGCTATTTTTTATTTTTTACACTTTCGTCCAATCTGTAAATGAAAGAAAAAATCTCGGCTACTGTTTCATAAAGTGCTTCCGGGATCTGGTCATCTACAGTCAAATGGCGCATTAATTCGACAAGGGTCCGATCTTCTTGGATCGGGACCCCCGCCTTTTTAGCTTCTTTGATAATGTTGTCAGCAACATGGCCCTTCCCGGTTGCAATTACTCTTGGCGCCTTGTCTATTTTTTCGTCATAATGGAGAGCTATGGCTTTTCTTAAAGGCGTTTGCTCGTTCATATTTTCACATCCACTCCCTGATCACTGATGCTTGTTATGTATTGATCAATTGTAGCCTTTTCATCAGATTGAAGGCGTTTTTTAGCGTTAACTCCTGAAAGACTGTAGCCCATTTCTTTGAGCGATTGCTTGAGGGCGGGCACCATCGGATCGATTGCCGGCTGAAGTTCAAAGTCCGTCTCAATTGTAATCGTCATGACTTGCTGCTGTATCAGGCAGTCAACAACTGTTTCTTTTAACGTATCTAATTGCAGTAAAAACAAGAGCCGGCAATGGGAAGGATCGAGCTTTCCATCCGCTTCTTTTTGTCCTTTAAACAGAACAGTCATGTCCTGAACCCCCGATTTTGAAAACATCGGAAATGACATCACAATTTGGCTGTAGGAAGGATGATCCTGCTGCATGAGAAGCTGACCGTTTAATTTATGGAAGAGCTGATCCGCTTCCTGTTTGACAGGTTCCGCTAACTCATGTGACGCTCTGGCAGCATGAAGAGCCATCTTAACTGATTGAATATCATCGGGCAGCACTGCGGCACCTTGTTCAAACGCTTTAATAAAAGCAAGCTCATCTCGAGCGCCTATTGCCATTTTCACTTTGGATAAGAAGGAAAGAACATCTGCCTTATCCGCCAAATTAGGAGCTGTCTGCTGAACAGCCTTTAAAAACACTTCTGCTTCTTGATCCGTGACTTGCGCGGCCTGCAAAGCAGATGCTGCTGACTCAGGCTTATTTTGACTAGAGGAAACAACAGCCTTTATCCAATTCGCTGCTTCTTTTACGATTGGATTGCCGTTTTTATCCGCAGCTTCCGTCAGTGTGGCCAGCAGCCTTCCTGCCTCTTTCATTGGAATGTCTGAGACAGTTTTAGCGGCACCGTCTCGTGTGTTTCGCTGCTGCTCCTGCGGGTTTGCAGGCGCCCAGTCTGCCTTTCCTGCGGAGCCGTCTGCTGCGCTAAGCTCCCGGTTTCCAGCTGTACTGACTGAAGAGGCAGATCTGTTATGATCCGTTAACGAGATAAGCTTCTCGATAAGACGTTCTGCATGGACATCTGTTTCGCTATTAAAAAGTGCCGTAACGGCTTCTTTTAGCTTTGTCAGCGCCTGGCTCGGCTGAGGATTTTGATGAATAGCCTGAATCAGCTGAGATAAGTGCTGATGGAGCGGTACAGGCGATTTGACAGCATGAACTCCGCTCAAAACATCGGGGTGAACGGGAAGATCCCGCTTTAAGGCAAATAAAACTGTTTCGATGGCTTTTTTTGTGTCTGTCGCATGCAGCGTGTCCATCCAGCGGAAGGCTGTTTTGATATCATTTTCTGTGATGGGTGTTTTGCTTTTCAGCATTGCGCCTGCCAGCATAAGGGATGCGTTTGACGGCTTCACTGAAATAGCGTTCAGAAGCTTGCCCGCTGCATCCTGAATGGTTTTCGGTTTTTGGTCAAAGCTTTGAACAACCTGGAGACGGCCTGTCTGTTCCGCTGTTTTTTTTTCGTAGGAAAACCAGTAATACGCCTGAGGGCGAAGCTGGGTTTCAAGTTTGCCTTGAATCGTTTGATTCCCTACTTGGATCAGTGCATGCTGGTCCCCTAATAAACGAAGCACTTTTCCTAAAAGGAGACGCTTTACGGTATTTGATTCGTCGGTTGTATTTGATGTTTCCTGCGGAGCTGCAGTGTTTCCAAAAAGGTTTTTGAGCGCCTGCTGTACATCATTTCGTATGTTCATTTCAAAAGGTGCCTCCTTGTCCATTAGATTATCTGTAAGATTGAACAGGAGCGAAAGTTTTCCGGTGCAAGTCGGTCGGTCCATAAGCTGCGAGCGCTTCAAGATGCTCTTTTGTCCCATAGCCTTTATTTTTTTCAAAGCCGTACTGCGGATATTTTTCGGCATATGCGCTCATCATCCGGTCTCTCGTTACTTTCGCAATACACGCACCTGCTGCGATAGACACGCTTTTGGCATCACCTTTTATAATTGAAGACTGAGACGTATCGAGCGGCAGTGTCATCGCGTCAACGAGCAAATAATCGGGTGTATCGGACAAATCGCGGATTGCTTCGACCATTGCCAATTTTGAGGCTTCATAAATATTGATCTCATCAATAACAGCTGCTTCTACAATTCCTATGCCGACTGCCACAGCTTCTTTCATAATGAGATCGTAATATTCCTCACGCTTTTTTTCTGTAAGCTTTTTTGAGTCTGTGAGCCCAAGTATTTCGCATTCCTCAGGAAGGATGACTGCGCTGGCGACAACCGGCCCTGCCAATGGGCCCCGGCCTACTTCGTCTACTCCTGCAATAAAACGAAACCCCTTGTTTCTCGCAAGCCTTTCATAGGAGGTCATATTCACCCACTGTTCTTTTAGCGCTTTTTCCTTTGCGTGCTTTTTCAGCCATTGCTCTACAAGCGCTTGTACGCTTTTTCTCGGATCATTTTCACATTGGGCAAGAAATGGGTCCTGGTCATCTCTTACCTCTTGCAGACGGTCTCTAATGTCTTTTACGGTTAATGTATTCACTTTCTCTTCTCCCTTACTGTATGTATCGGTCCTGTCAGGAAAAAATAAAGACCCGCATTTCTGCGCGTCTTTACATCGTCGGCTGTTCGAATGACAGCCTCCCGAACTTTTCTGTGCGGATATCACGAATGATCACTTCAGTCGTTTTATCGTAGTTAATAAGCCCACCGCTCATGAGGCAGCCGCGTTTTTCACCTATTGCATCAAACAGCTCCGCGATGTCTTCGGGTATCTCATCGAGCCCGTAGCGTTCTTTAAGCCGTTCAGGATAATGTTCTTCGAGAAAACGGAGGCCAAACACGGCAACATCCTGAAGATTGATAATCGAGTCTTTAATAGCCCCTGTGACTGCCAGCCTCAATCCGACAAGCTCGTCCTCAAATTTAGGCCATAAAATCCCCGGAGTGTCTAAAAGCTCTAATTCTTTTCCGACTTTGACCCATTGCTGAGATGTTGTGATACCCGGTCTGTCTCCGGTTTTCGCAATGTTTTTCTTTGCCAGCCGGTTGATAAGCGTTGATTTTCCGACGTTCGGAATGCCGATGATCAGCGCCCGGATCGCTCTTGGCTTTACACCTTTTGCTCTCATCCGGTCAAATTTCTCCTGCAGGATATCTTTTGAAGCCGGAACGATTTGATTTAATCCTTGGCCATTTACAGAATTAATAGACAGAGAGCGGATTCCTTGGTTCTCAAAGTGCTCTTTCCACTGCTGTGTGACTGCCGCATCTGCTTTGTCAGCTTTATTTAACAGCATAATTCTCGGCTTATTTTTCAAGATGTCTTCAATCATTGGGTTTCTTGATGACATCGGGATTCTGGCATCTACCAATTCATATACAATATCGATTAATTTTAATTTTTCGGTTACTTCCCGTCTTGCCTTTGCCATATGGCCAGGGAACCATTGGATTGTCATGTGACACGAACACCGCCTTTATCTTCTGAGTGTGCAAGATTCTTAGTTGTTCTTTATGTATTTTACGATGCCTGACCGGCATTTTCAAATTCTGTATAAAAAAAGAGCTTGTTACTGGTAACAAGCTCTTTTCGTTCGTTATCATTATCGTCTGATTTCTTTAATACGAGCCGCTTTTCCGCGAAGTTCACGCAGGTAGTAAAGCTTAGCACGGCGTACTTTACCGTAACGTACAACTTCGATTTTCGCGATTTTTGGTGTGTGTACAGGGAAAGTACGTTCAACGCCAACACCGTAAGAAATCTTACGAACTGTGAACGTTTCGCTGATTCCACCACCACGACGCTTAATCACAACACCTTCAAAGATCTGGATACGCTCACGGTTACCCTCAACAACTTTTACGTGTACACGTAAAGTGTCACCAGGACGGAATGTAGGAAGATCAGTACGAAGCTGTTCTTTTGTGATATCTTCAATTAGTTTTTGCATCGTTTTCAACTCCTTCCAACAGATGCTCTTGGCCTCAAAACCCGGCACAGCGGAACATCGTTTTCAAGCTTTCAACGGATAAGCCCGTTCAAGCCACAAGTAGTATCTTATCACAATTTCATAGCCTATGCAATAAAATCTATTCTTTTTCCCATTCAGAAATCCATTTTCTTGCTTGCTCTGTAAGCGGATAGTCTTTCAGAAGATCCGGGCGTCTTAAATAGGTTCTTCTGATCGATTCTTTATTCCGCCATTCTTTGATTTTAGCATGGTTTCCTGATAGAAGTGTTTCAGGCACTTTTAAACCTTTATAATCTGCCGGTCTTGTATAATGCGGATGCTCCAAGAGCCCCGTACTGAACGAATCCTCTATATGGGAAGCCTCTTTGCCAAGCACACCCGGAAGCAGCCTGACGACACTGTCAGCAATCATCATCGCAGGCAGCTCACCGCCTGTCAGAACGAAGTCGCCAATTGATATTTCATCTGTCACCAAATGCTCGCGGATTCGCTCATCATAGCCTTCATAATGGCCGCAGATAAACAGCAAATGCTCTTCCTTTGCCAATTCCTCGGCTTTTTTTTGTGTGAAACGCTCACCTTGCGGGCAGACGAGGATAACGCGCGGCGGACTGTCGGCTTTTGAGGCCAGATCCTCAACCGCGTCAAAAACAGGCTGAGGCTTCAGAACCATACCTGCTCCGCCACCGTAAGGATAATCATCCACTGTATTATGCTTGTTATCAGAATACTCCCGGAAATTGACGATCTGGAACTGCACTGCTTCTTTTTCTTGGGCTTTTTGAAGAATGGATGAACCGAGCACCCCTTCAAACATTTCAGGAAACAGCGTCAAAAAATCGATTTTCATTCGTCTATTAATCCTTCCATGAGTTGAATCTCAATTTTCTTTTCGCTGACATCAATCTGTTTAACGACTGATTCAATGTAAGGGATCAGCGCGTCTTTTTTACCTTTACGCCCGATTACCCATACATCATTGGCTCCCGGTGTTAAAATTTCTTTCACCTTTCCGATCAGTTCGCCTTCTTCGGTAAAAACTTCACAGCCGATAATTTCGTGGAAATAAAATTCTCCTTCATTCAGCTCACCCAAATCCTCTTCAGGAACTTTGATGATGGCGTTTTTCAGTTCCTCTACTTCATTCAGGCTTTGTCTTTCTTTAAACTGCAGCAGATGAAATTGCTTATGCAGCCTGTACGTGTTTACCGTTACTTCTATCGGTTCTTGGCGTCCGTCCATAAACAAATACAGCGTGTTGCCCGGCTTGTACCGTTCTTCGGCAAAATCCGTTTTTGAAATGACCCGCACCTCGCCTTTAATTCCGTGGGTATTTACAATTTTACCGACATTAAACCATCGCTTTGTCATATGATCACCTCTGGCGAATTTCAATTACTGTTCCGTCTTTTATGACGATGGTGTTTGCTGCTGTTTTCTCATGCCAGTCATCTCCGACTTCAATAGTCAGCAGCGCATCGATTTCCTTTTCTTTCATTTCACTGCCAAGCGGTAATGTATGTACTTGGGTAATTTGAAAATCGATCATTTTCATATTATCTTTTCGTTTTTCTATTGCCTTTTTAAATTGTTCAATTACATCTGGGTTCTGCTGTTCTTTTTCATGTTTTCTAAGCTGAAAATAGAGCTGGCTGCATTCTCGTTCAAGCATTTGCTTCTTTTCTGTGAAAGTAGATAAAAGCTTTTCTTTGCTGCGCTCGGTTAAGACTTGCATAACGGCTACACGGTGAATAATTTGCATCGCACCAAGCTCCCTGCTTTTAAAACTTTTTCAAGACCAGACTTTTCTATCTTGTCTTATCTTCTATCAGTTTACCCGTTTTTTGCGTGTAAAAAAAGGGGAGGTGCCGGCCCTCTCCCTTTTAGTCAAATATTTCAAATTGAACTTTCTTAGAAGACTGTGCGCCAGCTGCAAATACAGCTGTTCGAATCGCTTTTGCAGTCCGGCCTTGCTTCCCGATAACTTTACCGGTATCTGACTTATGAACAGATAAGCGCAGCGCAATCTTTTGATCGGTTTCTTCTCTTATGACCCGAATGTCATCTGGATGATCAACAAGCGGCGTCACAATCGTGACAATCAAATCTTCCAAGTGTTGATCAGTCATTACTTGCCTTGTTTAGCGTTGTGGAATTTTTCCATGATTCCTTGGCTAGAGAACAAGTTGCGAACTGTATCAGATGGTTTCGCTCCAGTTTGAAGCCATTTAAGAGCAAGCTCTTCATCGATTTTTACTTCCGCTGGTTTTGCAACCGGGTTGTAAGTGCCGACTGTTTCGATGAAACGGCCGTCACGCGGTGAACGAGAATCTGCTACAACAATACGATAGAAAGGAGATTTTTTTGCTCCCATACGTTTTAAACGAATTTTTACTGCCATTTTACTAGCACCTCCGAAAATATTTCAACAAGATAGTATATTAACAATGATAAAAGTGTTTGTAAAGTGTTTTTTCTTAACAACGGTTTTATCATGTATAACCGATTACATAAAAGGTAACTTAAATCCTTTTTTCTTTCCTTTTGACATGTTTGTCATCTGCTTCATCATTTTTTTCATTTCGTCAAACTGCTTAAGCAGACGGTTGACTTCCTGTACGGACGTCCCGCTTCCTTTCGCAATCCGCTTGCGCCGGCTGGCATTAATGATATCCGGCTGTTCTTTTTCAAGAACAGTCATCGATTTAATGATCGCTTCCACATGATTCAGCTGCTTTTCATCAACTTGAATATTTTTCAAGCCTTTCATCTTACCTGCACCCGGCATCATTTGCAGAAGCTCATCCAGAGGCCCCATGTTTCTGACCTGTCCGAGCTGCTCCAGAAAATCATCCAATGTGAAGCTCATTGTTCTCATTTTTTGTTCCAGCTCTTTGGCCTTGTCTTCATCGACGGTTGCCTGAGCTTTTTCAATCAATGTTAACACGTCACCCATGCCGAGAATCCTTGATGCCATGCGTTCAGGATGGAATGCTTCTAATGCATCAAGTTTTTCGCCTAAACCGGCGAATTTAATCGGCGTGTTTGTCACCGCACGAATGGAAAGTGCAGCACCCCCGCGCGTGTCTCCATCAAGCTTCGTTAACACAACACCGGTTAAACCGAGCTGTTCGTTAAAGCTTTTGGCTACATTCACGGCATCCTGCCCGGTCATTGAATCGACAACCAGAAAGATTTCTTCCGGATTCGCGATTTCTTTCACTTGGGTCAGTTCATCCATAAGCTCATGGTCGATATGCAAACGGCCTGCTGTATCCAAAATGACATAATCATAGTGTTCTTCCTTGGCTTTTTCGATAGCCTGCTTGGCTATTTCTACAGGGCTGACCTGATCACCAAGGGAAAAAACAGGCATGTCGAGCTGCTTGCCTAGCGTTTCCAGCTGCTTGATTGCAGCAGGACGGTAAATATCGGCAGCAACCAGCATCGGTTTGCGATTATGCTTTTTGCGCAGCAGATTTGCAAGCTTACCGCTCGTTGTCGTTTTACCGGCACCCTGGAGACCAACCATCATAATAACAGTCGGCGGCCGCTTCGCGACGGCAATTTTGCTTTCTTCGCCGCCCATCAGCTCTGTCAGTTCCTCTTTAACGACTTTAATGACCTGCTGGCCGGGCGTCAGGCTTTTCATGACGTCTTGGCCTACAGCCCGTTCACTTACTTTTTTCACAAAATCCTTTACTACTTTAAAGTTAACGTCAGCCTCAAGCAGCGCAAGACGAACTTCACGCATCATTTCTTTTACATCTTGTTCGCTGACTTTCCCTTTTCCGCGGATTTTAGAAATCGTCTGCTGCAGTCGGTCGGCTAATCCTTCAAATGCCATAGTTTGCCGCCTCCTAATCTAATTTCTCAAGCGCTTCAATCAGAGCTGTAATTTCTTCCTCTTCTTTAGTACCGGAAGCAAGCTCCTTCAGCTTATTAAACATCTCTTTACGCTCCTGAAACTTTTTCAAAAGGAGCAGCTTTTCTTCATATTGTTCAAGCATCGCTTCTGTTCGTTTGATGTTATCATAAACAGCTTGTCTTGAAACCTCATACTCTTCGGCTATTTCGCCAAGGGAGAAATCGTCCAAATAATAAAGCGACATATAGCTCTTCTGTTTAGACGTCAACAACGACTGATAAAAATCAAACAGATAATTCATTCTCGTTGTCTTTTCGAGCGACATATGAGCTCTCCCCTTTGTTAAGTCAAATCCCTTTACGATAACTTAGTTTACATGGTTTTAATGTGAGTGTCAAGTTTTTATCTTGTCAAAGCAATGATCACTTTTTTCCAATATTAACTAAACATCTTCTAATTTATTCCGATATTGTATATGAACCCTATTTTAAAGGAGGATTCTCATGAAAAAAATCGGTTTGTTGGTTATGTTATGCTTGGCTGCCGTGTTACCATTTATTTTTCCAGCCCAGCAAGCAGCTGCGGCCGGAGCCACTTATAGGGCCTCCATCTCAAATATTAGCACGGACGGAGGCGTGTACGGCAAAATCAATTACGGACAGGGCCAATTTTGGCGAGTCAAGTACAATATTACGATAAGCGGTACATTGCTCGACGAAAATGGAGCGCCAGTGCCAAACACACCAGTCAGCTTCGAAGCAGATACAAAAGTCGGGAATACAACACAGACAGCTGCGGGAACAACTGATGAAAACGGAAAGTTTAACGTTCCAATGTATTTAGGACCTGCTGCTGGATACTACACGTATTACACATCTGTTTCCGTTCATTACTATGACATTATTCCATTCAGGGTTTATTCAGGTGATGCGAGATTGCTATCCACTGATAACAGCCTTTATCATTTCGCCTATCAAGTGAGACGATAACAAAACAGCCCCCAATGCTTTTGGGGGCTGTTTATCTTTTTAATCCTCCGCTTTTTCCACTAAATCTGAAAAGAGCCCGTATACGTAAGATTCAGCGTCAAACTCCTGAAGATCATCAACTTTTTCTCCTAAGCCGACTAATTTAACCGGAATATGAAGCTCGTTGCGAATCGCAAGGACAATGCCGCCTTTTGCAGTGCCGTCAAGCTTTGTTAAAGCAATTCCTGTAACGTTTGTTGCTTTAGAGAACTCCTTCGCCTGTGCCATTGCGTTTTGTCCAGTCGTGGCATCAAGGGCGAGCAGCACCTCATGAGGCGCTTCGGGCACTTCTCTTTCGATAACGCGCTTCACCTTTTCGAGCTCCTTCATCAGGTTTACCTTATTTTGAAGACGCCCTGCCGTATCACAAATCAATACATCTGCTTCTCTCGCTTTGGCAGCGTGAACAGCATCATAGATGACAGCCGCAGGATCGCTGCCGGCCGCCTGCTTAATGACAGGCACACCCGTACGTTCTCCCCATACTTCAAGCTGTTCAATCGCTCCTGCTCTGAAAGTGTCTCCGGCAGCGAGTACAACAGACTTTCCTTCTTGCTTTAGTTTATGAGCAAGCTTTCCGATCGTTGTCGTTTTGCCGACTCCATTTACGCCGACCAGGAGAATGACATTTAAACGCCCTTCCTGAATGTTCAGCTCAGAAATTTGTTCGTCTCCGCTGTTATAAATCTCCACCAGCTTTTCAGAAATAACAGACTGCACTTCCTGCGGATCTTGAATATTTCTGCGCTTCACTTCTTTCTTGAGCTCGTCTATCAGCTCCATAACCGTTGTAAAACCGACATCAGCACTGATCAGAACCTCTTCAAGCTCTTCGAAGAAGTCCTCATCAATTTTACGGTAACGGGACACGAGATCATTCACTTTGTTTTGAAAGGAGTTTCTCGTCTTTTCAAGGCCGTCCTTAAACTTTTCAGATACGGAATCTGTCTGCTTTGTGATTTTCTCTTTTAATTTTTTAAAAAAACTCATCTTATAACCTCTTTCCTCGTTACTGAACGAATTCTTTTGTCTCTTCCAGCTTCACTGAGATGACCTTAGAAACACCTGATTCCGGCATTGTCACGCCGTAAAGCACATCGGCTTCCTCCATAGTGCCTTTTCTGTGGGTAATCACAATAAACTGGGTATCGGCACTGTATTTTTTCAAATACTGCGCAAACCGGAACACATTTGCTTCGTCAAGCGCGGCTTCTACCTCGTCTAGAACACAAAACGGCACAGGGCGCACCTTTAAAATTGAGAATAAGAGCGCAATAGCAGTAAGCGCACGCTCTCCGCCAGACAAAAGGTTTAAGTTTTGCAGTTTTTTTCCCGGCGGCTGCGCGATAATTTCTACCCCGGAATGCAGCAGATCATTCGGATCGGTAAGCCTTAATTCCGCTCGTCCTCCTCCGAATAAGGAGCGGAAGACTTGATCAAAGTGAGAGCGGATTTGGACGAATGTGTCGTTAAAGCGTTTCGTCATCTCTTCGTCCATTTCCTCAATCACTTGGAACAGGGTATTTTTTGCTTCTGTTAAATCTTCTTTTTGCTCTGACAAGAATTGATAGCGTTCGTTAACCCTCTCAAACTCATCTATGCTTCCGAGGTTTACCGTTCCAAGCTCTTCTATTGCGAGTTTAATCAGCTTCACGCGCTTTCGTGCTTCCTCAGGATCTGTTTCAAGCTGGTATTTCTCTTTAGCTCCCTCAAAGGACAAGCTGTATTCTTCCCGCAAGTATTGCAGCAAATTATCAAGCTCGACTTCCATTCGGCCTAGTTTTACTTCTTCGTCTTTTAAGAGCGTTGTTTTTTGTTTATACAGGCGCTTCATTTCTTTCAGCTCGCGCTCATACGTATCAAGCCCCTGCTGAAGTTTGATCCTCTGGTCACGCCTTAACGCAATCAATTCAATTGTTTTTGTTTTGTCATTCAATTTATGTTTCGCGGCCTCTTCCAGTTTTTCTTCGCCGCTTGTGCTTGATGACATTTCTGACGTTAAGAAGCTTAGGTCCTCTTTCGTCTCTTTTAAAGCAAGCTCTGTTTCTTGGAGCTCTTTCTTTAATCTAGCGAGGTTGTCCTCTTCGCTCTTACATGCTTGCTCTTTTTTCGCTGCTGCGATCTTCAGCTCAGTCAGCTCATTGGAGAGAGACTCTTTTGTAGAGGACTGTGTCTGTTTTTGTTTTGTCAGTCTATCAATATCCTCTTCAAGCTGTTTCATCTTTTCGGATACGGAAGAAAGCTTTTCTTCCAGCTCGCGTTTGCGCGCTTTCTTCTCTTGATCGCTTTCTGACAGAGCTGATTTTTCCTGATCATAGAGCTCTAAGTGAGTATTGATATTCTTCTCAGCGACTTGAAGCTCATACAGCTGGCCTTTCACATCCTGCTGCTTTACTCTTAAGCCTTCCCCGGCCTCTCTTAATTCAGCCAGCTTTTTCTCCATCTCCTGAATGGATTGCTTAAGGGTTTTGACCTCTTGTTCAAGCTGCGCTGTTTTTTCTTCCATCTCAGCGAGCCGCTGGGTGACATCCTCTAGTTCCCGGCTTCTTCCTAGCAGGGAGTTGTTTTTCTTTTTAACGGCGCCCCCCGTCATTGAACCTCCAGGATTCACGACATCGCCCTCGAGAGTAACAATGCGGTAACGGTGTCCAAGCAGCTTCGCAAGCTCATTTGCGCCTTTTAAATGCTCTGTAATCAGAACGGTGCCAAGCAGGTTTTGAATGATACGGCGATACGCGGGATCAAATGTGACAAGATCACTGGCAACCCCGAGAAATGACGGGTGCTGCTCCGCAGTTGCCGCGTCCCTGCTTTGAAGCTGACGGTCTTTGATGACAGAAAGCGGCAGAAATGTCGCCCGGCCGAACGAATTCTGTTTCAAATATTGAATCGCTTTCCGTGCGGACTGTTCATCATCGGTCACGACATGCTGTGCTGAAGCTCCGAGTGCGATTTCAATGGCCGTTTCATACTTTTGTTCTGTTGAAATCAGCTCAAGGACTGCCCCGCGAATTCCGCCAAGCCGCTCTTTCGCTTTCAGCACCTCTTTAACACCTTGATAAAAGCCGGAGAAATCTCCCTGCATCGTCTCAAGCATGTCTTTTTTCGATCTCGCCTGCTGGACGTATTGGTACGCTTGGTAAAGAGCAGATTCATTTTTCTCATATTGACGCTTTTTCTGCTCGTATTTGACCTGCATTTCACGATACGCGCCGACTTGGCTGTGAATCTCCTGCTCTATGCGGGCAAACTCGGTTTCACACGCAGCTTTTTGGGCGGAAATATCGCGCCGTTCCTGCAGATGCTTTTCATTATTATCAGCCAGCCTCTGCTGGGTAACGGCTGATTGGGACATCTGGTCATCAAGCAGCTGGAGCTCATTGCGAATCGAAGCCTGGCTGTTTAACAGCTCAAAGTAATCGCTTTTCAGCTGTTCAATTTTCTCTTCGACATTTTCATTATGAAGACTGAGAGCCTGCTGCTTTTCCTTCACCTGTGCT
The DNA here is from genome assembly GCF_038004745.1 of Bacillus sp. FSL R5-0434. Lineage (NCBI taxonomy): Bacteria > Bacillati > Bacillota > Bacilli > Caryophanales > Bacillaceae > Bacillus > Bacillus sp. FSL R5-0434. Next base: position 1,653,805 of record NZ_JBBORV010000001.1, on the reverse strand, counting down.
TTTAAATCTTTCACTTCTGTCTGAAGCGTTTCGAAAACAGCTTCCTGCTTCGCAAGATCTTCTTTCAGCACACCTTCTTTTTGCTGAAACTGTACGATGGCTTCTTCAAGCTGCTCTCGGTTTTGCACAGCGTTTTTTTTGCGTTCTTTCAGTACTTCTTTGCGCCCTTCCAGCTTTTCAAGCTCCTCACTTGTCACAAGTAAGACTTGCTGGAGCTCGTCCACTGATTCATCGAGGGCTTGAATTTTGTCTCGAGCATCTTCAATTTTCGCTTCTTTTGCTGAAATAGCAGACGATTCAGCAAGCTCTTCTTCCTTAGCGGCTTGCACTTTCTCCTGAAGGCTTGACCATTTGGCGTGCAGCTCTTCAATATCGTAAGCGGTCAGCGCAATTTCAACGTGCTCAAGCTCTTTCTTTTTCTCCAGGTAGTCTTTCGCGATTGAGGCCTGTATTTTAAGAGGTTCAACCTGGCCTTCCAGCTCATGTAATATATCTTCTACCCGGTTTAAATTATCCTGGGTTTCAAACAGCTTGTTTTCTGCTTTTTTCTTTCTCGTTTTGTATTTGAGCACCCCTGCTGCTTCTTCAAAGATACTGCGGCGATCCTCCGCTTTGCTGCTCAGGATTTCTTCCACTTTCCCTTGGCTGATAATCGAAAATGCTTCTTTTCCAAGTCCTGAGTCCATAAATAAATCAATAATATCTTTTAAGCGGCACGGCTGATTGTTAATTAAAAATTCACTCTCGCCAGATCTGTACACACGTCTTGTGACACTGACCTCATGGAAGTCAATCGGCAAAAAATGATCGTCATTATCAAGCGTAAGTGTAACTTCGGCAAGATTTAACCGTTTTCTCGAATCACTGCCGGCAAAAATAATATCTTCCATTTTCCCGCCGCGAAGGGAACGTGCTGATTGTTCTCCAAGAACCCAGCGAATAGCGTCTGTGATATTGCTTTTTCCGCTTCCGTTCGGGCCGACAACCGCAGTGACGCCTTTTACAAAATCAACGGAAATCCGTTCTGCAAATGATTTAAATCCTATAACGTCTAAACGTTTGAGGAACATAGCGATCCTCCTTATGTAATAAGTATTTCAATTTTATCATAAACATGGATGAAATAAGACGGCAAACATACTGAAATCCCCCTTATAACTTAGGGGGATTTTATTGTTTCGTATGGTGTTTTTGCAATTTAGCTAGAGCTTCCTGAGCAGCGTGCTGTTCGGCTTCTTTCTTTGAACGGCCGTTTCCGACTCCGAGTGGTTCACCTTTTAGAGATACGATGGCTTCGAATTCACGGTTATGGGCAGGTCCTTTTTCGTTGGATATTTTATACTCCAGCGAGCCCTTGCCGTCCCGCTGCACGTATTCCTGCAGCTGGCTTTTAAAATCCATCACATGAGAAAAAGCACCATCGTTTATTTTAGGGAACACATAGACTTTTAAGAAACTTTCGACCGGCTCTAATCCCTGGTCAAGATACAAGGCTCCGATAAATGCTTCGAAGACATCCGCCAAAAGTGCAGGGCGTTTTCTGCCGCCCGTCATTTCCTCGCCTTTCCCTAATAGGACAAGATCGCCGAATGACAGTTCGTGAGCCAATGAAACGAGAGACGGTTCGCATACAATCGCGGCTCTCAATTTCGTCAAATCTCCTTCACTCATAGCCGGATACTTGGCAAATAAGAATCTGGAGATCGTCAGTTCCAAAACAGCGTCACCTAAAAATTCAAGCCTTTCATTATCTTCATACGGCTTTTTCCGATGCTCATTCACATAAGATGAATGTGTAAATGCTTGATACAAAAGCTTTTCATTTTGAAAGTGAACCGAGATCCGTTCTTGAAACTCTTTAAATTGTTCTATTTTTTTATAGAACTTTTTCTTATCTTTATAATGTGAGTGTTTTGACATAGTAACCTCCATAGGCACATCAGGTTCACCGCGCTTCTCTGACTAAACCGGATACAGCGCGCGTAAAAGCGGCATGCTGTAATAACTGCACGAATAAAGGGCTAAAGCCCCGCGTTTCGGCGGGACTTTTAGCATCAGCTTATTGCTGGTTTTGTATGTAGTTCACAGCGTCGCCGACTGTTGCAATCTTTTCAGCATCTTCGTCAGAAATCTCCATATCAAACTCGTCTTCAAGTTCCATAACAAGCTCAACTACATCCAGGGAATCAGCACCTAAGTCTTCCTTGAAAGAAGCTTCAAGTTTGACGTCTGCTTCATCAACGCCAAGGCGATCTACGATGATTTTCGTTACACGCTCTAATGTATCTGCCATAGCAATTCACCTCCCCTCAAGTATTATAGTGGATTCGTTTTTAAAAAACTAGAGTAACTATGATGAAATTTTCGAGAAAAAACTTACATTACCATTCCGCCGTCAATATGAAGCGTCTGGCCTGTCATGTAACGCGCTCCCTCTGAAGCAAGAAACGTGACGACGCTGCTGACATCGCCGGGATCGCCAAAGCGAGCGAGCGGAATTTGTTTCAGCATTTCATCTTGAACGTCTTTAGCAAGCTTATCTGTCATATCAGTTGAGATAAATCCAGGCGCAATCGCATTAACTGTGATGTTGCGGCTTGCGAGCTCTTTAGCTGAAGACTTTGTTAAGCCGATCACACCTGCTTTTGCAGCCACGTAGTTGGCTTGTCCAGGATTTCCGCTGACGCCGACGATAGACGATACATTAATAATCCGGCCTGAACGCTGCTTCATCATTTGTCTTGTGACAGCTTTCGTGCAGTTGAAAACACCCTTCAGGTTAATGTTAATGACATCATCCCACTCATCTTCTTTCATCCTCATGATGAGATTGTCTTTTGTAATTCCGGCGTTGTTCACTAGAATGTCAATCGTAGAGAAAACAGAAATCGCTTCTTTTATCATGTTTTGTACATCTTCAAGATTTGATACATCGGCTTTGACAGCAATCGCTTTTCTGCCCATTGATTTGATTTCATCTACGACTTCATTTGCTTTCGCTTCGCTGCCTGAGTAGTTAACGACAACGTTTGCACCGTTTTTGGCCAAGTCAAGGGCGATTGAACGGCCGATTCCGCGGGATGCGCCAGTGACAACAGCTGTTTTTTCATTAAGCATTCTCATTCTCCTCCTTAAGCGTTTGAATTGCCAGTTCAATCGTTTCCGGGTCTGATACGGCAATGGTTTTTAAGCGTCTGTTTACTTTTTTCACAAGGCCTGAAAGCACTTTGCCGGGACCGATTTCAATAAACGTCGTAACACCCTCTGCGATCAGCTTGTTAACAGTTTCCTCAAAACGAACCGGGGAGTACAGCTGCTCAATGAGTTTCTCTTTAATGTCTGCCTTATCTGTCATCACATCTGCAGAAACATTTGAGATCACCGGCACGTCTGCGTCTTTCAGTTCACAGGAGTCCAAGACTTCCTTCAGCTTATCAGCAGCAGGCTTCATCAGTTCAGAATGGAACGGACCGCTTACGTCAAGCGGAATCGCACGTTTAGCGCCGTTCTCTTTTGCCTGTTCAGATGCAAGCTCTACTCCTTTTGCCGTTCCGGAAATAACGATTTGTCCGGGACAGTTGAGGTTGGCAAGCTGCACAAGGTGGCCATCCTCAGTGACTTTATCGGTTACTTGTTTCAATGCGTCGGCATCCATGCCGAGAATGGCAGCCATCGCTCCTTCTCCGGCCGGCACCGCTTCGTTCATGAACTCACCGCGTTTTCTGACAGTATAAACAGCGTCTTTAAAGCTCATTGCGCCAGCCGCCACCAGTGCAGAATATTCTCCAAGGCTGTGTCCGGCTGTGAAATCAGGTGTAATGCCTGATTCTTTAAATTTTTCAAGCACAGCCATGCTAGTCGTCAGCAAAGCAGGCTGCGCATTGTATGTAAGGGTTAATTCTTTGGCATCACCTTCAAAAATCAGTGAGCTGAGCTTTGTTTCCAATGTTTCGTCCGCTTCATCGAACAGACGTTTTGCAGCTGGAACCTGATCATAAAGCTCTTTCCCCATGCCGATAAATTGAGATCCCTGACCAGGGAATAAAAATGCAATCTTACTCATGATGTAAAAACCTCCAGACTATTCATCTGTTTTTTCTTCTTTTACTTCTTCCTGAATGAGCGCAGCCATGTTTTGGCTGACCATCTCTCTGGCTTGGCGGATCGCATGGTAAACCGCACGGGCATCAGAAGAGCCGTGTGCCTTGATTACCGGCGCTTTCAAACCGAAAAGACTTGCTCCGCCGTATTCGGAATAATCCATTTTCATTTTCATTTCCTTCATCTTCGGCTTCAGCACAGCGGCCGCAAGCTTAGACGTAAAGTTTGACGTGAGCGCTTCTTTCATCATTTTAAAAATGGACATCGCAGAGCCTTCAAGCGTTTTGAGTGTAACATTCCCGGTAAATCCGTCCGTTACTACGACATCTGCTACATCGTCTAAAAGGTCCCGTGCTTCCACGTTTCCAATAAAGTTGATGTTTGCCTCTTTTAATAATTGGAACGTCTGCTTCGTTAATTCGTTTCCTTTTTTATCTTCTGTTCCGACATTCAAAAGTCCGACTCTCGGTGAAGTCACGCCTCGGACTTGCTGGGAATAAACAGAACCCATAATGGCGTATTGAACGAGATGCTCAGGCTTGGCATCTACATTGGCGCCGACATCAAGGAGCAGAAATCCGCCGCCTGATACAGTCGGCAGTGTCGGTGCAAGCGCAGGGCGGTCAATTCCTTTAATTCTTCCCACAATAAACAGGCCGGCTGTCATTAGCGCGCCGGTATTTCCTGCTGAAATGCAGGCGTCAGCTCTGCCTTCTGCAACTTCCTGCGCCATCAGGACCATAGAGGAGTTCTTTTTTCTCCGCACGGCGCGGACCGGTTCGTCCGTAGGCTCAATCACTTCATCTGCGTGCAGCACCGTGATGCGGTCTGATGATGTTGTTAAATACGATTCTATTGTTGTCTTGTCACCGACAAGTGTAATATGAAGATCATCAAATGACTCTATACCCTTCATAACTCCGTCAATAACAGCTTTGGGAGCGTGGTCTCCTCCCATTGCATCTACAGCTATTCTCATGCATGCTCCACCTTTATGAATGTTTTGAACGGTACATGTCAAAATGTCCAGAAAAAACAATTTCCTCTGCAACATAGCTGTTCACTTCGACAACCGTTCTTCCTTTATCTTTCTCAACCGCCGTCACTTTCGCTTTCGCAACGACGCGCTCACCCTGCTTTACCTGCCTGGTAAAGCGGATGTCTGCACTTGCAGTCAGCGCCAATTCGTCATCTATAATTGCAACGGCCAAAGAATTCGCCTGAGCAAATAAATGGTGTCCTCTCGCAATTTGATTCCGGCTGAATACATGCTCCTGTTTTATTTCTAAAATAGAAATCGCCTGATCATCCAGCTCAAGGTCAATAATTTCTCCGATGACTTCGTCTAGTGACAGGGACTTCACTTCATCTTCAAGCGTTTTCTCTGCCACGTTCTTAATTCTTTCTCTTAGCTCCGGTATGGAAAGCTCCAAGCGGTCCAAACGAATCGTCTGAATGCTAACTCCGAATTTTCCCGCTAATTCTTCATCTGTAATAAATGGGGTTGCTTTGATCGTCTGCTGAAGTAATTCCTGGCGTTCTTTCTTATTTCTTCTCATATCTAAACACCATCCGGCAAATTAAGACTAGGTACTAATAGTAGTATATAATTTCATAGATTGGAATGCAATGATTGTTTCTGGCTAAACACCAAAAACTTCTTACCTCAGCTCAATTTTTCCCCGTCCATGACTCCGCTTTTCAGCAAATGCTCTCTTAGCGCCCCATATTCAGGATCGTTCCAGAACGCTTCCGAAGCCACCAGATTTGCAGCGTCCTGCCTTGCCGTTTCAAGCGCTCTGTAATCATGAACCATGTCCGCCACCTTAAACTCAGGCATTCCGCTTTGTTTTTTTCCAAAGAAATCTCCCGGGCCTCTCAGTTCCAAATCCTTTTCAGACAGTTCAAAGCCGTCATTGGTTTCCGACATGATTCTCATCCGTTCTTTTCCTGTTTCTGATTTCGGATCAGCCATAAGAATGCAGTAGGATTGGTGCTCGCCGCGGCCGACACGACCGCGCAGCTGGTGAAGCTGGGACAAACCAAAGCGATCGGCGTCGTAAATGACCATAATCGTTGCATTCGGGACATTCACTCCGACTTCAACAACAGTGGTTGATACGAGAATTTGACACGTATTCGCGCTGAATTCCCTCATCACCTGATCTTTTTCATCGGAATGCAGTTTTCCGTGCATAAGACCGACGTTCCATTTTCCACGGAAAACCTCAGAAAGCATATTGTATACATCTATAGCGTTTTGCACATCAAGCTTGTCTGATTCTTCGATCAGCGGACAGATAATATACGCCTGTCTGCCCTGCTTTAATTCTTTTTCGACGAATGCCAGAATGCGGTCCAGCATGTCATGTTTCACCCAATAGGTCTCGATTTGTTTTCGCCCCGCCGGCATCTCATCAATGACGGAGACATCCATTTCACCGAAAACAGTAATCGCCAGGGTTCTCGGAATCGGAGTGGCTGTCATAAAGAGAACATCGGGATCCTGCCCTTTGTTCCGAAGCTTCTTCCGCTGTTCAACTCCAAATCGGTGCTGCTCATCCGTGATGACAAGACTTAGCGCTTTAAACTCGACCTCATCCTGGATTAAAGCATGGGTTCCTACAAGAATATCAATCTCTCCCGCAGCAAGCCGCTCAAGCAATTCCCTTCGGCGCTTCCCTTTTACAGAGCTTGTCAGAAGGGCGACATTGACATCCCACTTTTCAAACAGTGAAACAAGGGAATCAGCATGCTGTTCAGCAAGAATTTCTGTCGGAACCATAAGCGCTCCCTGATATCCGGATAAAATGGCCGCATAAAGCGCGATGGCAGCGACTGCCGTTTTTCCTGATCCGACGTCTCCTTGAAGAAGACGGTTCATTCTGTATGGGGAAGACATGTCTGCTGTTATTTCGCGAAGCACGCGGGACTGGGCGTTGGTGAGAGGAAACGGGAGGCTTTTGACAAATGTCATGAGTTCTTCGTTTGAAAAACGCTGCCGTATCCCTTGCGACTGCTCTCTTTCCGCCTTTCGGAAGGCCTGCATTTTCAACTGAAATAATAAAAATTCTTCGTAAACGAATCGGCGTCTGGCCAGCTTTAATGCTTCTCTTGTTTCTGGCTGGTGCATCGCTTTTAACGCTTGATGATAGTCCGGCAGCTTATAGCGAATTTTAAGATTTTCCGGGAGAGGATCAGGTATTGAGTCCGCATATTGTGTCAGCCCGTGCTGAATAAAACGTCTCATCATTTTGACGGTGACATTTTCTTTCACAGAATAAACTGGTTCAATGCTTTTATCCTCTTGATGCGGCCCATTTTTTAATTCCTGAACAGAAATGGTCTGACGGTGCTTGTCCCATTTACCGGAAATCGTCACAACAGAGCCCAGCGAAAGCTTTTTCTTTAAATAAGGACGGTTAAAACAAATGGCAGTGATTAAATAATGGCCGACCAGAAGGCGAAATGTCAGCCTGTTTCGTTTTTTTCCGTAATAGGTAAGAGAAGGCTCTGAATGAACCTTCCCTTCAACTGTGACTCTTTCATCATGCTGTACTTCTTCTAAATCCCTCAGCTCGTAGTCATCATAGCGATAAGGGAAATAATTCAGAAGATCAGAAATGTCATAAATACCGAGTTCATTTAATGTTTTTTCTGTTTCCGGCCCAATGCCCTTAATGTTGGCTATACTAGTTTGCTGATGTTGTTTCACTTGAACCCAGCGCTCCTCCGAATATTTTTTTCTCTAATTCTCTTCCCGTCGGTGTGGCCGCTAAACCGCCCTGGCCTGTTTCTCTAAGGGCAGTGGGCATCGTTTGGCCGATTTTATACATCGCATCGATGACCTCGTCACATGGGATTCGGCTTGTAATGCCTGCTAATGCCATATCAGCAGCAATCATCGCGTTTGATGCGCCCATTGCATTCCGCTTCACACAAGGCACTTCAACAAGGCCCGCAACAGGATCACACACAAGGCCGAGCATATTTTTTAATGTAATGGCCATGGCCTCCGCACTTTGCTCAGGTGTTCCGCCTGCCATTTCAACAATTGCCGCAGCTGCCATGCCCGAGGCAGATCCTACCTCTGCCTGACACCCGCCGGCCGCACCGGAAATACTTGCATTATTTGCTACGACAAAGCCGAAAGCTCCGGCCGTAAATAAAAAGCGGATCATTTGTTCTCTTGTGGGGTTCAGTTTTTCTTTCACGGCAAATAACGTACCCGGCACTACACCCGCAGATCCGGCTGTCGGTGTCGCACAGATTGTTCCCATGGCGGCATTCACTTCATTTGTTGCCACAGCTTTCGATACCGCATCTAAAATCAGCGCTCCCGACAGGCTTTTTCCAGATCGAATGTAGGCCTGTAATTTAACGGCATCCCCGCCTGTTAAGCCCGTTTGACTCGTAACCCCTTCAAGCCCTTTCTGAACTGCCGCTTCCATAACAGTCAGATTGTGATCCATCTGCTGAAAAATTTCTTCTTTTGTTTTTTCTGTTACTTCCATCTCTTGAGCGATCATGATGTCAGAGATGGACATTTGCTTTTCTTTCGTTATCTCAATTAATTCTTTTACATTACGAAACATAACTGGCTCCTCCTGACCCTTCGCTAGTCAGCAATCTTTGTCACTTGAATAATGTTCGGCAGCTTCGACAGCTCATCGAGAACATCATCGTCAATATTTTGATCCACTTCTATTGTCATCAGCGCAAGCTGCCCAATATCCTTGCGGGCGACTTCCATATGGCCGACGTTGATTGAGAATTTCGCAAGGACATTGGCAACTCCTGCAATGGTGCCAAACTTGTCATTATGGACAACTAGAATGGCAGGGTGGTTTCCAGACAGACGGAGCTCAAAGCCGTTTAATTCTGTGATTTCAATTTTTCCTCCGCCTATCGAAATTCCCGTCAGTTCAAGTTCTCCCTTTTCATCAGAAATGCTGATTCGAGCTGTGTTTGGGTGAACCGGAACAGCGTCTTCGACTCGAAACTCTATATCAATTCCTTTATCTTCTGCAATTTGTATAGCGGTTTTAATCCGTTCGTCAAATGTATCAAAATCAAGCAGACCGCCGATGATTGCCACATCTGTGCCGTGACCCTTATATGTTTCAGCAAAAGAGCCGTAAAAGGACACAACGATGCGCTCAGGCTCTCTGCCAAATAAACTTCTGGCCACTCTCCCGATTCTCGCCGCTCCTGCTGTATGCGAACTGGACGGACCGATCATAACCGGGCCGATAATATCAAAAACGCTTCTGTATTTCATGCTATTCCTCCTTATGAATCAGAGCTTATAAGCGGCTTTGCTTCTAGACTAATTGATCGGATATAAAATGGCAAGCGGGCGCGTTACAGCGCTGCCGCACTTAAAAGCAGACATAAGAATAGAAGGGCAATTTGCCCTTCTATTCTGCAGAAACTATATACGAATACAGCGGCTGTTTTCCGTTGTGGATTTCAACCTCAATCTCTTCGTACTTGTCGTTGAGAAACGCTTCAAGCTCTTCAGCTTCTTCTTGAGACGCATCCTCTCCATAAAGAATGGTGACAATTTCGTCCTCTTCTCCGATCATTTCTGACAAGAGCATTTTTGCAGCACCCAGCTGATCTTCTGCACTGCCGATAATCGTTCCATTCAGAATTCCCATAAAGTCGCCTTTTTTTATGTCTTGTCCGTCAATATGAGTATCCCTGACTGAGTATGTCACCTGTCCGCTTTTTACTTGCTGAATGGCACTTAGCATATTGGCTTCATTTGCTTCAGGCTCTTGATCCGGATTAAATGCCAGCAGCGCTGACATCCCTTGCGGAACCGTTTTGGCAGGAATGACAAAAACCTTATCGCCTATCACACTTGCGGCTTGATTGGCAGCCATGATAATGTTGGAGTTATTCGGTAAGATAAACACAGTGTCTGCATTTACAGATCTTACAGCATCGACAATATCCTCAGTGCTCGGATTCATCGTCTGGCCGCCTTCAATCACAACGGAAGCGCCAATGCTTTTGAATAAATCAGAAATGCCTTCTCCCATCGCAACAGTCACAATGCCGTACGGCTGCTTTGCCGCTTTCTCGCTGTCCTGGCTGATGATGGAAGTGTGCTGCTCTCTCATGTTTTCAATTTTGATTTTTATTAATTCACCGTAATTTTGAGCGTAGTTTAACACGTTTCCCGGCTCTTCAGCATGAATATGAACCTTCGCCAGAGACTCGTCTGCAATAACCAAAAGAGAATCACCAAATTGGCTGAGGTCATTTCTGAATGTGCCTTCATCAAATTCTCTTTTATTCTGATCGAGCCTTACCATCACTTCTGTACAGAAACCGAATTCAATATCATCTGTATTCATCATGCTCTGCGCGCTCTTATGATGCTCTGCGCTGACCATGTCATCAAGTGACGGAAGAACGGTTTTCTCAGGAACGGTCTCTCCTTTTAATGAAGCGAGGAAACCTTCATACACACAAAGCAGGCCTTTGCCTCCGCTGTCAACGACTCCTACTTCCTTCAGGACAGGTAGCAATTCCGGTGTCCGGTTTAAGGATGCCTCAGCTTCCTTTGTCACCGATGTCATCAGCGCAATGATATCGGTTTCTTTTTCCGCCAGGGCCACCGCTTGTTTCGCAGCATCTTTTGCAACTGTTAAGATGGTGCCCTCCACAGGCTTCATGACTGCTTTGTAAGCCATATCGACACCCGCTTGCAGCGCGGCGGCAAACTCTTTTGCATTAATTTCTTTTTTTGTTTCAATGCTTTTACTGAATCCTCGGAACAATTGGGACAGGATGACTCCAGAATTCCCTCTTGCCCCCATGAGCAATCCTTTAGATAACGCGGAGCCCACTTTACCGATATCAGTTGTCTCCAAATGCTCCACTTCTCTTGCCCCGGAAGTCATTGACAGGTTCATGTTTGTTCCCGTATCACCGTCCGGCACCGGAAACACGTTGAGCGCGTCAACCGCACTCGCGTTTTGCGACAGATTCTGTGCACCTGCAAGAATCATCTCGGCAAAGGTTCTGCCGTCTAATGTTCTGATAGACAATCCTACTCCTCCTAACTACGGGTTCGTCACTCGTACGCCTTGGACATAAATATTGACAGAGTCCACTGCAAGTCCGACTGTTTGATTTACTGTGTACTTTACTTTTGTTTGGACGTTATGTGCCACTTCAGAAATTTTTGTGCCGTAGCTGACAATGATATACATGTCAATATGTATCTGTTCTGCTTCTTGGCGAACTTGAACACCTCTGCTGAAATTCTCTTTCCGAAGGATTTCAGTCAGTCCGTCTTTAATTTGGTTTTTAGAGGCCATTCCAACGATGCCGTAACAGTCAATCGCAGCGCCGCCGGCAACCATTGCAATGACTTCATTCGATATATCAATCTGCCCGTATTTCGTTCTTAATTCAATGGACACACTAGTTCCTCCTTCGAATGCATAGAGTTACAGCTATTCTACTATATGAATTCCATTATGAAAAGAAAAGACGCGACAAACGCTGCACGTCTCTTTACATATACTATAGCGCCGCTGTTTGCGCAAGATGTCAAGTGAATTTTCTTGAAAGATGATGAAACAATAGTTGCAAACGTTTTTTAGCTGTGGTAAATTATTTAAAGTATCCATATCGAAAGCATCTAAGAACATATGAAAGTGAAAAAGTAGATGTTTTGTGCAAGTGAGGAGGGAAACAAATGGCACGTAAATGCGTTATCACAGGTAAAAAAACAACAGCTGGGAATAACCGTTCTCACGCAATGAACGCTTCTAAGCGCACTTGGGGCGCGAATCTTCAAAAGGTTCGTATCCTTGTGAACGGAAAACCTAAAAAAGTATATGTATCTGCTCGAGCTTTGAAATCCGGTAAAGTTGAGCGTGTATAACAAAATGAACGCCTGCCCTGATATGTGGCAGGCGTTTTTATGTGGTGAAAGGGGGCTTGAACCCCTGGGCTTTAATCTTTTCTAAATGAGCCCAGCATCGCCCGGACAATTCCTCCTAAAAACTTCGGCAATTTAATGGTGTAAAATTTCATTTTTGTCCCCTCCTATAAGTCCCGTAACCGCCTGTTCATCGCTTTAAGGTTCATTAATTTCAACAAATGAGTGAAAGCAGAAGCTAATCCGTGCTTCTTATCATTATTAATATGCCTTTCGCAAACGAAAAAGTACCTCGTGAATGAATGAGTTCGTTACTAATACATAGTGTCGAACCAAGCGTAATATGACACTTATTTAGCGGATATTTAAAACCGATGAGGGTCAGCTCATCCACTTCTTCTGTAAATGGGATGAAGGAGATATACCGTTTGTTTTGATCGATAAGAAGAGAATATTCACCTGGAGAGAACATCTGAATATCATTCTGTTTGTCTATAAGCTTCATTTTCGAATTTGTTTTTACTCCCCTGTACAGCAGCTGAATATTTCCTAAAAAGTGATCTGCTCTGCCTCCCGTAATTCCGAAGATTTGAATGATATCCGGCTGCTTTTCGAGGGCCCAATCAAGAGCGAGGTCTAAATCAGTTTGATCTTTTTCTGCCTGGTACACATGGAGAGCGGGCGCGGCTTTTTCGATTTGCCGGCGTTCCTGCTCCGTAATGCTGTCAAAATCTCCGAAAGCTTCATCAGGAATGATGCCGGCATCTAAAAGCGTGACTGTGCCCTTGTCAACCCCGACCCAGATCGTGTGATCAGCCGTATAACCAGTCAGGTCAGGGATCAAATCTTTTGGGCCTCCCGCAACGATATTGATTTTTCTCATCTCTTTTTCCTTTCTGCTTCTGGGTACAGGAAAAAGAGCTCGGGCTAAATACGCCCGGCTCTTTCTCCTGCTGCTTATTTGTTTCCTCTTATCTCAGAAATAGCTTTTTCGCGGTCAGTTTGGCCATAAACAGCAGAACCGGCAACAAGTAAATTTGCGCCCGCTTCGATGACTAGCGGGGCTGTTTCTTTGTTGACGCCGCCGTCTACTTCAATTAGCAGATCATGTTTCCCTTTTTCCTCTGCCATTCGTTTCACTTCTTTTATTTTCGGAAGAACAGAATGAATAAATTTCTGTCCGCCAAATCCAGGGTTCACCGTCATTAAGAGTACGAGATCAAGTTCTTCAAAAATATGCTCAATTACTTGAACAGGTGTATGCGGATTCAGGACAACGCCAGCTTTTACACCCTGCTCTTTCATAAGCTGGATTGTCCGGTGAAGGTGCGGACAGGCTTCGGCATGTACAGACAGGATATTTGCTCCAGCTTTTGCGAAAGCCGGGATATAACGATCCGGCTCTTCAATCATTAAATGTACATCCAGGGGCAGTTTCGTCACCGGACGAATGGCTTCTACAATCAGCGGCCCAATCGTAATATTCGGGACAAAATGGCCGTCCATGACATCAACATGAATGTAATCGGCTCCGCCTTTTTCTACATCTTGAATCTCTTTGCCTAAAGCGGCAAAATCAGCGGAAAGAATAGAAGGTGCAATCTTTACCATGATCTAATACCTCGGCTTTCTGTCTTTGATCTCTGTGATAAATTCAACATAATGGTCGTAGCGGTACTGCTTTAATTCCCCTTCTTCAACAGCTTGTTTGACTGCACATTTCGGCTCTTTCAAATGCAAACACCCTCTGAATTTGCATGATGCGCTTTTTTCTCTGATGTCAGGGAAGGTGTAGCCCAGCTCTCCTTCTTCTATGTCTGTAAACTCAAGAGAGCTGAAACCCGGCGTATCCGCAACCAGACCTCCGGACGTGTGAATGAGCTCCACATGGCGGGTTGTGTGCTTCCCGCGGCCTAAATGCTCGGAAATCTCGTTTGTTCTCAAACCCAGCTCGGGACTGATCGCGTTGAGAAGCGAGGATTTTCCAACCCCCGACTGGCCGGCAAAGACCGTTGTTTTGCCGCGGAAATGCGGGATGATCTCCGTTAAACTGTCTTGGTCCTTAGAAGAGGTAAGATATACGTCATAGCCAATGTTCCGGTAGTCTTCAGCATACGCTTGAATGAGCTTTTGTGTATGTTGATCTTCAATTAAATCCATTTTTGTAATACAAATAATCGGCTGGATGTCATTCGCTTCTACGAGAACCAAGAAACGGTCGAGCAATGCTGTGCTGAAAGATGGCTGCATCGCCGAGAAAACAAGCACCGCTTGATCAACGTTGCAGATCGGCGGCCTGATAAGTTCATTGGTTCTTTCTTTAATCTCCAGAAGATATCCTTCTTTATTATTTTCAGCTTGATAAACAACATAATCACCGACCAAAGGGGTGATTTTATTTTTTCTGAAAATGCCTCTTCCTCTGCATTGTATAACTTTTCCGTTATTTGAATCCTCTGATTCATCCAGTACGTAATAAAAGCCGCTTAGCGCTTTAATGATTTTGCCCTCAGGCATATTTTCCCTCCTTGTTATTCATCTTTCGGATACTCAATTGTTTTGTAGCTGACGACTTTATTATTTACCATCACTTGATAGTACCCTTTTTGGCCAGGTTCAATCTTCAGTTCGATCGTCCGTTCTACGGGCTCTTTAATCTTAAAATGTTCGTAAGTGTCAGAAATGCTGTGGTCCGCGTCGTCAATCGCGATTTGCACCTCAAGCTCGTCCCCTTCGTTTTCAGGCTCATATGGGATCTTGACTTTTTCTTTCAGTGTTTTCGCCGGTTTCTTCTCAGGTCCGAGAGAAAATGTCACTTCGACCTCATTTCCCGGCTTTAGCGCCGTTCCCGCTGCCGGTTTTTGTTTGACAACCTGTCCTTCCGGAACGTCATCTGAGTACGCTTCTTTTTCCACCAGCTTGAGCCCGTTATCTTCCAGATATCCTGAGGCTGCTTCTTTACTGTATGTTTTTAAATCTCTGAGCGTAATATCTTCCGGCCCGATGCTGACTGTGAGCTTAACTTGATCTTCGTCCGGCACAAGTTCGGTCCCTGCTGACGGATTCTGGTCTATGACAGTGCCGGCGTCTTTCTCATCATTATTTACTTCATCCACCGTTACATTTTTAAAGCCCTGTTCCTTTAACACTTTTTTTGCCTTGTCGACTGATTGGTCCGTCACATCACCGATCTGCTTTTTTGCTTTACCTGTACTCTTATAAAGCGTAACCATTGCTCCTTCTTTAACAGTGGACTCGGCTTTAGGATCGGTTTTGACCATCAGGCCTTCTTCGATCTTCTCATCTGAGATTTCCAAAACGTCTGAATCTACCTGCAAGCCTTCTTTTTCTAGAAGATCTGCCGCTTTCTCATATTCCATCCCTGCTACATCGGGTATTTTGACATCCTTTGGCATAAAAAGAGAAGGAAAAACAGTGACGGCGAGAACTCCTGCCGTGATAAAAATCAGACATATGGTGAGCAAAATCCACGGCCATTTTTTTCTCTTAGCTTTTTTCTTCGTTTGGTTTTCTTGAGGAAATGTCATGTCAGCTTCGGTTTCATTAGAAGCTTTCGCAAGCTCTTCATCCTTAATAATCGGAATCGCTTTCGTCATTTCTTCATCATCTTGAATCGTAAATTTCTTTTCGTTGAGCCTGTCCGCGTCAAAAGCTCTTCGAATATCTTCTTCCATATCTTCAGCAGTTTCATAGCGATGAAAAGGATCTTTGGCGGTTGCCTTTAATATGATGTTTTCAACGCTTTGGGGTACTGAGGGATTCCACCTTTTCGCTGAAGGGGTTTCAGCCTGAAGATGCTTTAAGGCGATGCTGACAGCCGATTCTCCATCAAACGGGATTCGGCCGGTTAACAGCTCAAATAAGACAATCCCAAGTGCATAAATATCTGATTTTTTTGTGGCCAGACCGCCCCGCGCCTGTTCGGGGGATAAATAATGGACTGAGCCCAGCACAGAATTGGTGTGGGTGATTGTTGTCGAAGTCAGTGCAGTCGCAATTCCAAAATCCGTTACTTTGATATTGCCCATATGGTCGATCAAAATGTTATGCGGTTTAATATCCCTGTGGACAATATGATTTTGGTGGGCATGGGCAATGGCTGAGACAATTTGTTCCATGATGCTGAGCGCTTCTTTGGGGTGAAGCGGCCCATTTGCTGTTATGTATTCTTTTAGCGTCATGCCCTCTACGTATTCCATGACAATATAGTAAATGTCATCTTCCTCGCCCAAATCATAAATGCTGACAATATTCGGGTGATCAAGGCTTGATGCCGATTGGGCTTCTCTTCGGAAACGCCTGATAAACTCATTGTCATTCACATAGTCAAACCGCAGGATTTTGATTGCGACTTCACGATCAAGAATAATGTCCTCAGCTAAATAAACGTTGGCCATTCCCCCGCCGCCTATGGCACGGAGAATCTGGTAACGCCCGCTGATTCGCTTGCCGATTAGCACTGATCTTCACCCTCTTCAACATGTAAAGCAAGCTCAAGCAAAACTGCTGTAATATTGTCTTCCCCGCCATTCTCATTGGCTTTGTCCACAAGCAGGTTTACTTTTTCCTGAGGAGCTGAATCGCTTTGCAGGATGTCTTTTAATTCAGTGACTTCCACTTTATTCGTCAGTCCATCAGAACATAAAAGGAGTTTGTCTCCGGGTTCAATTTCGAAAGAACGTGCGTCAATACTGACAGATTGATCTGTTCCGAGCGCCTTCGTCAGCACATTTTTGCGCGGATGATGCTCAGCATCTTCTCTGGAGATTTCACCGGTGCGAACCAGTTCATTCACAAGAGAATGATCCTCTGTCACCTGAACGAAAAGATCGTCCTGAAGCAAATAGCATCTGCTGTCGCCTATATGAGCAACGGAAACCGTTTTGCCTGTAAAAAGAGCGCATACAATGGTTGTTCCCATGCCTTGGCATTCTTCGTGCGCTTGGGCATGATCGTAAATCTTGCTGTTTACCGCTAGAATCTGTTCAATGAGCCACTCTTCACACTCTGACGGCGCCGCAGGAATCGTATCTGCCTCATTCCATTTCTCTCCCATGGCTTTCACAGCCATCTTGCTTGCAACATCTCCAGCAAGATGGCCGCCCATGCCATCAGCGACAACCGCTAATACAAAATCGTCTTTCCCCTTAAAAATACCCGCATCATCTTCATTATGCTGGCGGATTTTCCCTGTATCTGTTTTTAAGGCTGTTAACAACCCTCATCACCTCGTCTCGTCTTGACGCTCCTTCGCGCGAAGCTGACCGCAGGCTGCGTCAATGTCATGGCCTTGCTCTCTTCGGATCGTGACATTTACTCCGCGGGATTTCAGCGTTTTCTCAAAAGCAAAAATCTGCTCGCGCGGTGTGCGGACGTAATCCCGTTCAGGCACATAGTTTACCGGAATCAAGTTCACGTGGCATTTTACGCCTTCCAGCAAGTCTGCAAGCTCTTCAGCGTGCTCCACCTGATCATTTACGCCGCCGAACAGACCGTATTCAAAGCTGATCCGGCGTCCTGTTTTATTAATGTAATATTTAACGGCTTCCATTAAATCAGGCAGCTTGTACGCTCTGTTAATCGGCATCAAACGGCTTCTGATTTCTGTATTTGGCGCGTGCAGAGAAATCGCAAAGTTAATCTGCATTTGCTGATCAGCGAATTCGTAAATTTTCGGGATGATTCCGCTTGTAGAAACAGTAATATGGCGGGCACCGATATTCAGTCCCTTATCATGGTTAATGATTTTTAAGAAGGCGAGCATTTCGTTAAAGTTATCAAATGGTTCGCCAATTCCCATGATGACGACAGAGCTGACGCGTTCATCCGTTTCATCCAGCGCTTTTTGAACTTTCACCACTTGAGCGACAATTTCGCCCGCTTCAAGATTTCGTTTTAAGCCGCCGAGCGTTGATGCGCAGAATGTGCAGCCAATGCGGCAGCCGACTTGTGTCGTTACACATACAGAATTACCATACTCGTGTCTCATTAAAACGGTTTCGATTGTATAACCGTCGTGAAGCTCGAATAAAAACTTCATCGTACCATCTTGAGAAGTTTGTTTAACTGCTGTTTTCAGCGTCGTTAATACGAAATGAGTGTTTAATTTCTCACGCAGATCCTTTGACAGGTTTGTCATTTCGTCAAAAGAAGATACTCGTTTTTCGTAAAGCCATTCAAAAATCTGTGCCGCGCGGAACGGTTTCTCTCCGTTGTCTGTCAGCCATTGTTTGATTTCGTCTAATTCAAAAGAATAAATTGAAGGACGCTCTGTCCGCAATTCTTTTCTGATCTTTGTTTTTTTAAGTTCTGTCATTGCTTATCCCTTCTTTCTCATGCTGCAAATAAAGAAACCATCTGTTCCGAAATAATGCGGAAGGATTTGAAGCCTCCCATCCCGAACAAAGGGTCTCGCCTTTTCGGGCAGCCGCTTTTCAAGAGACAAATCGGGTTCAAAATCAGGATGTTCTTGTATAAAAGCATGGATAACTTCTTCATTTTCTGTCCGATCCATTGTACACGTACTGTAGACAAGAGTGCCACCTTTTTTTACTAATGGCGCAATTTCCCTTAAGATAGACAGCTGGATTTCAGCAAGCCGGGAGCTGTCATTCGGGGTTTTGGTGTATTTCATATCCGGCTTTCTTCTGATCACGCCAAAGCCTGAGCATGGAGCGTCAACCAAAATACGGTCAAACTGTTCACTTTTAAACGTTTCTCCCGCTTTTCTCGCGTCCATTGTTTTCGCATCAATAATGGAAAGGCCAAGCCGTTCTGACGCTTCTTTGATCAGCTTCACCTTATGTTTGTGAAGGTCAAGCGATGTCACACTTCCCTTGTTCTCCATTAATTCAGCGATATGGGCTGACTTTCCGCCCGGTGCCGCACACGCATCAAGCACCGTTTCACCTGGCTTAGGGTCAAGGGCCCGGGCAACCAGCATGGAACTTTCATCCTGGATGGACACTTCACCGGTCTGGAAGAAGTGAGTTCCGGCGATTGTTCCCTTAACAAGCTTCACAGCATCCTCGGCGAGATCGCCTTTTTCTGCTTCGATTCCTTCAGCTGCCATTTGATCAAGTATCTCCGCTCTGTCTGTTTTCATTTGATTGATACGCAGCGTTTGCTTAGGCGGAATGAGATGAATGCGGCAAATCTTTTCAGCCGCATCAAATCCGTATGCGTCTGCCCACTCTTTCACGAGCCATTCAGGATGGCTGGTTTCTGTCGCAAGCCGGAGAACAGGATCTTCGATGGCGTCAAAGGAAGGGACTCCTTCACGCTGAATAGAGCGAAGCACGCCGTTGACAAATGAGGCAATGCCTTTATGCCCGCGGTTTTTAGCAATCTCTACCGCTTCATGGATGACTGCCCGGTCCGGGATTTTTTCTAAATATTCCATTTGATATAGGGACAGGCGGAGAAGCTGGATAACCCACGGCTTCGCCTTTTGCGGCTTGTTGATAAACGGCTTGAGCATATAATCCAGCGCGATTTTGTTTTGCAATGTACCGTACACTAGTTCAGTCAAAAGCCCCCGGTCCTGATCGCTCAGTTTATTGGATTTAATAACCGATTTCAGGAGCAGGTTACTGTATGACTGATTTTGTTCTAATTTGACCAGCGCCTCCAGCGCAATATCACGAACGCTATTTGTTTTCATTGTGCACTCCTAACATATCACCTGTCTCAACATGAGCGCCACGGACGAAGTCTTCGCCTCGCATGCGTTTTTTGCCGGCAGGCTGCAGCTCTGTTAATAACAGTGCCGTATCGTTTCCTGTGGCCACGATAATTCCTTCTTTTTCAATAGCAATGACTGTGCCGGGCTCGGCTTTTGCCGGCGCCGCTGTTTTCTTGGCCGCCCACACTTTCAGGTTTTGTCCATTTAAAGTCGTATAGGCAACAGGCCATGGGTTTAAACCTCGAACTTGATTATAAAGCTCTTCTCCTGCTCTGGACCAGTCAATCAGCTCTTGTTCTCTTTTAATGTTTGGCGCATACGTAGCTTTCTCGTCATCCTGCTTTTCAGGTGATATGTCGCCGGCTATAACTTGAGGAACTGTTTCAGACAGAAGCTTCGCGCCAGCAACGCTTAATTTATCGTGCAGGGTTCCGACATTGTCGGTTTCTTCAATGTCTACTTCCACTTTAGAAATCATATCGCCTGCATCTAATTTTTCCACCATGTACATAATGGTAACTCCGGTTTTTTTCTTTCCTTGGAGAATGGAATAATGGATAGGAGCCCCGCCTCTCAGTTCAGGCAAAAGAGACGCATGGACATTAATGCATCCGTACTTAGGGCTGTCGAGAAGCTCTTTAGGCAGAATTTGCCCAAACGCTGCCGTCACAATGAGATCCGGTTTTAATGCCAGCACCTTTTCAATTTCTTCTTTCAGTCTGACTTTTTCAGGCTGAAGAACCGGGATACCGTGACGCAAAGCTTCTTCCTTCACAGGCGGAGGCGTGAGCACTTTTTTTCTGCCCTTCGGACGGTCCGGCTGAGTGACGACCCCCACTACTTCATATCCGTCATCTATCAGGGTTTTTAACACAGGAACTGAAAAATCGGGTGTTCCCATAAACACGATTCTCGTCATCAAATCATCCTTCCATATCCGCTAGTTCATCTTCTGTATAATATTTGCTTATTTTTGATGTGAACAGCACGCCGTCCAAGTGGTCCATTTCATGCTGCACGGCTCTCGCGAAAAAGCCCCTTGCTTCAAGAATAAACGGTTTTCCCTGACGGTTATACGCCCGCACTTTCACATAATCGGCACGCGTGACATCTCCGTAGACGCCGGGAAAACTCAAGCATCCTTCAACTCCGGTTTGCTCGCCGCTTTGTTCAAGAATTTCCGGATTCACAAGGTCAATTCTGCCGCTTTCTTCTCCGATATCAACAACAGCCGCTCTTTTTAAAATACCGATCTGCGGCGCTGCCAGTCCGACTCCATCCATTTCGAGCATGGTATCGTACATATCATCAAGCAGTTTTTTTAGCTTTTTATCAAAAACAGTCACGGTTTCCGCGGGCGTTTCCAAAACCTCCGCGGGATGTGTGACGACCTTTTTTACTGCCAATTCATTACCCTCCAAGACGTGAGATCTTACATCATCATATAAGGATTCATATCAATTGAAATCATTACATGTTTTTGTTCAATTTCGCGTTTATAATGTTCCAGTATCTTCTTCAATAAAGCTGATATCTGGGTTTCCTGTTTGTATTTTATCACGCATTGATAACGATATCTATCTTTGATCCTGGCGATCGGCGATGCGCTTGGACCAAGTATTTTCGTATCTGCCCCGCAGTTTGCTTTCAGAAAGTGTGCGATTTTCTCAGCGGTTACAGCCGCTTTTGCCACTTCCTCGTGAGAAACCGTCACAAGAGCCAAATAGTAATACGGCGGGTAGGATTGCTCCCTCCTGTGCGCCATTTCATGCTGATAAAACGTTTCATAATCATGCGTTTTCGTCAGCTGGATGCTGTAATGGGACGGTGTGTACGTTTGAATGATGACATTGCCGGGTTTTTCATGTCTTCCCGCGCGGCCGCTGACTTGTGTTAGCAGCTGAAACGTTTTTTCAGCAGATCTGAAATCAGGAATGTGCAGTGTTGTGTCAGCGCTTAAGACTCCGACAAGTGTCACATTCGGAAAATCAAGCCCTTTCGCAATCATTTGCGTTCCAAGAAGAATATCTGCTCTTCCTTCTCCGAAAGCAGACAATAATTTTTCATGGGCACCTTTCCGAGAGGTCGTATCAACATCCATCCGTATGACTCTTGCATGTGGCAGCACCTTTGTTAATTCTTCTTCCACTCTTTGTGTTCCCGTTCCGAAAAAACGGATATGATCGCTCCCGCATTCAGGACAAGTATGCGGAACAGGCTCTTCATGTCCGCAATAATGGCATTTCATCCTCTGGCCGGAACGGTGATACGTCATGGAAATGTCGCAGTGAGGGCATTGCGGGACATATCCGCAGTCCCTGCACATCACAAAGGAGGAATAGCCCCTTTTATTTAAAAACAGCACAACCTGTTCACCCTTGGCAATGGTTTCTTCAAGCTTTTCCATCAATTCTATTGAAAACATAGAGCGATTGCCGTTTCTGAGCTCCTCTCTCATATCCACAAGCGAAACCTCAGGCATCACTTGGTGATTGACGCGGTGTTTCAGCGAAAGCAGCTCGTACACTCCTTTTTGCGCCCGTGCATATGACTCTAACGTCGGTGTAGCACTACCTAACACAACCGGACAGCGGTGGTGCTCCGCTCTCTTGATCGCTACTTCTTTCGCATGGTAGCGCGGCATTTCCTCTTGTTTATAGGACGATTCATGCTCCTCATCGATGATAATCATCCCGAGATTTTCAAACGGGGCAAAAATAGCGGACCTCGCGCCAACGACAAGCCGTACTTCCTTGCGGTGGATTTTGCGCCACTCGTCATACTTTTCACCAGTGGATAACCCGCTGTGCATCACGGCTACCTGAGAGCCGAAACGCCCTTTAAATCGATGAACCATTTGCGGCGTTAACGATATTTCCGGTACAAGTACGATGGCTTCTTTTCCTTTCGCAAGCACTTTTTCAATCGACTGGAGATAAATTTCCGTTTTGCCGCTTCCCGTCACTCCGTGCAGGAGAAACACTTGATGTTCATTGTTATCTAACGTCCGGCGTATCGGCTGAAAGGCCGCGCTCTGCTCGTCTGTCAGCGGCAGAGGTTCTGTTTTTTTGAACATTTTGTCCTGATAGGGGTCTCTGTAAACCTCTTCATAGGTTTCTTTCAGAAGCCCCTTTTGGATCAGGGTCTTGATGGTGGCTGAGCTTGTGTCTGTTTTTTTGCACAGGTCCGCAGCAGGTATTTTCGTGCCTTCCGGTTCTGTCATGAAAAAGTGCAGGATCGCCTGCTGTTTAGCCGCTTGTCGGGATAAACCCTCAGCCTGCTTGGAGAGCTCTTCTTTACCGGCATTGGCCTGAATATACCTGACCATTTTTTTGTTCGCTTTTTGCGCCACTTTATAAGTTACATCGATATGGCCTTTTTGAACCTGCTTCTGGATGATTTTCAGCGTATCGTGATCAGGTATATCGGAATACAGCAAGCTCTTTGTTTCAGAAAACAGTCGTTCTACCTGCGGCGGGATATCCGCACCTTCCGCAATCTTCAGCTCTTTTTCATATTTTGCCTTTAATGCGGCAGGCAGCATCGCTTGAAGCGCCGTAATCTTAAAAGACAGCGTTTTGTCTGACAGCCATGAAGACAAATGCATCAGCTCTTCTGTCAAAACAGGCGTAAGATCTAATAAATCCTCCACTTCTTTGACAGATTTACCTGAGAGATCAGACGTATCTTTGACAGCTGTCACAAACCCTTGAATTTTACGGGGGCCAAACGGAACAATGACCCTCATTCCCGTTTTGATCATACCTTTAAGATGGTCTGGGATTTTGTAATCAAACGGCCTGTCTATATTTTTGGTGCTGACATCAACGATGACTTCGGCAAAATTCATGAGTGCTCTCCGGTTTGTTTTAAGAGGGCTGCGACTTCTCCAAGAATGTCAAACGAAACATCGAGCTTAGACATCTTCGGCAGCTCGCGTTTGCGCCCGTCTTTGAAAAAGAGCGTCACAATATTCGTATCAGCACCAAAACCGGCCCCTGCCGCTTTCACGTCATTCGCCACAATCATGTCAAGATTTTTGGCAGAAAGCTTTTTGCGGGCGTAATGTTCCACATCTTGTGTCTCAGCAGCAAAACCGACTAACAGCTGATGCTGTTTTTTCTCGCCCAGTTCTTTTAAGATGTCGACTGTTCTTTTTAATTCAAGGGTCATTCCGCCGTCTTGTTTTTTCATTTTTTGGTCAAATACTGTTTTTGGCGTAAAATCGGCAACAGCAGCTGTTTTTATGACGACGTCGCTTCTCTCATACACAGAGAGCACCGCATCGCGCATGTCCGCAGCCGATTGGACCGGGATAAACTGTGAAAGCCCTTTAGGGACATCAAGCGAAACCGGCCCTGAGATCAAGGTCACGTTTGCACCGAGTTGCACCGCAGCCTCAGCTAATGCGTATCCCATTTTACCCGTCGATTTATTCGTGAAAAAACGTACAGGATCAACTGCCTCCCGTGTCGGGCCTGCTGTAATCACAACATATTTCCCTTCTAAAGGCGCGTTTTTTTCCTCTGCAAAATGCTTTCCCGCAAGCTTCACGATGTTTTCGGGTTCTTCCAATCTTCCTTTTCCGACGTAACCGCATGCTAAATAGCCCTCGCTCGGCTCAATAAAACGAAAACCATCCTGATATAGGACAGAAATATTGCGTTTGACTGCCGGATGATCATACATATGCACATTCATGGCGGGCGCAATCCATACCGGAGCTGTTGCCGCTAATAAGGTTGTTGTCAGCATATCATCTGCAATGCCGTTGGCCAGTTTTCCAATCACATTGGCCGTAGCCGGCGCTACGATAATCAGGTCGGCCCAGTCAGCTGCGTCTATATGAGAGATGACGCTTGGATTTTGTTCTTTAAATGTATCTGTATATACTTCATGGCGGCTCAATGCCTGAAATGTCAGCGGTGATACGAACTGGCACGCAGATTCAGTCATAATGACTTTAACATTTGCCCCCGCCTGCACCAGTTTGCTTGTCAGCGCACAGGCTTTATAAACAGCGATGCCTCCGCTCACGCAAAGTAACACATTTCGATTGTTCAGCAATGACTTCTCCCCCTCTGCAATATAAAAACAGCACGGAAAAAAATAACAACCTACATGATATAGGTTGCTACTTGTGCTACTATTCGCGGTCTTCCTTTTCAAACGAAAGCAGGCCTGCATCAATTTCTTCTAAAGCTTTGCCTACATATTTGTGTGAAATCGTATGTTCAATCATCTGGTCTTTTTTGATTTGCATTTCACGCGCGCGTCTAGCAGAAACGGTTACGAGCGTGTATTTTGAATCCAATTTATTCATTAATGAGTCAATTGATGGATCTAACATCAGTTATTCAACCTCCAGCATTTTCTTATATCTTGGTGCAACGCGCTCACGCTTCAAATGTTCAGCGAGAACGATTGCTTTGATTTTGTCGCAAGCCGTTTCGATATTATCATTTTCCACAACGTAATCATATGCGTCCATCATTTCGATCTCAGCTTTTGCGGCTTTCATGCGATTTTCAATCAGAGCATCTGTTTCCGTTCCTCTTGTCACAATTCTGTTCTTCAGTTCAGAAAGACTTGGAGGCGCAAGGAAAATAAACAAGCCTTCCGGGAAAGCATTTCTCACTTGAAGAGCGCCTTGAACTTCGATTTCTAAAAAGACGTCTTTTCCTTCTTGGAGCGTCTGTTCAACATAATCGACCGGAGTGCCGTAATAATTGCCGACATATTCTGCCCATTCAAGCAGCTTATTGTCTGCAATCATTTGCTCAAATTCTTCTCTCGTTTTGAAAAAATAATCGACTCCGTTCACTTCGCCCTCTCGCGGGTTTCTCGTTGTTACTGAAATCGAATACTCGAATTTTGTGTCTTCCTGCGAAAAAATCGCTTGCCGAACCGTTCCTTTACCAACTCCTGAGGGACCTGAGAGAACGATTAATAACCCTCTTTCTTTCATGCGGCAATTACCCCTGCCCTTCATCCATAATTTCTTCTTTAACAGAAAGTCTGTGTGCAACTGTCTCAGGCTGGACGGCAGATAAGATAATGTGATCACTATCCATGACGACAACTGCACGGGTTCTTCGTCCGTATGTAGCGTCAATTAGCATTCCGCGGTCTCTTGCATCCTGGATCATCCGTTTGATTGGCGCAGACTCCGGGCTGACAATCGAAATCATCCGATTGGCGGAGATAATATTGCCAAATCCGATATTAATCAGTTTAATCGTCATCTTCTACGTTCCCCCTGTAAAATAGACGTCTCTAGTTTAGCCTAGCAAGTCCGTCTGTAAACAATACGCACAGTCACTATTCTATATTTTGCACTTGTTCTTTTATTTTTTCAATAGAACTTTTCATTTCGACGACAAGCTTTGTGATCTGGTGATCATTTGCTTTTGAGCCAATTGTATTTGCTTCCCGATTCAGCTCCTGGACAAGAAAGTCGAGTTTGCGCCCGACAGCTCCGCCTTCAGCTAATATATCACGAAACTGAGCGAAGTGGCTCTTCAGTCTTGTAATCTCTTCTGTAATATCAGAACGATCTGCAAAAATAGCGCATTCTGTAACAAGCCGGCTCTCGTCCAACACGTCTTCGGTCCATTCCTTTATTCTGGCGTACAGCCGTTCCCTGTAACGAGATACCGCATCGGCTGCCAAAGATTCGGTCTTTTCGGCCAGCTCTTCAAGCTGATCAATATGCATCAGACAGTCTTTGGCTAAAAGCAGCCCCTCTTTTTCGCGCATCTCACAGAGTCCTTTTACGGCTTCCTCTGCAGCAGCTGTTATTAACTCCTCAAGCTTTTCATTTTGAGTCTGTTCCTCATGAATCTGGACGACATGATCAAGCTTGAAGAAGTCCATGACATCAGGCTCTGCGGACAATTGATATCGCTTTTTCATATCCTCTGCAGCTGCGACAAACTCATCGAGAAGCGGCCAATCAATGTCAAGCCTTCTCTCTACAAGCATATCACTGTCAACGGAGACGAAAAGCTCAATTCTTCCGCGCTGTATGTACTGCAGAATCGTCTGTTTCAGCTTATCTTCTAAATATAGCAAAGGCCTTGGCAAACGAGCGTTCACTTCTTTAAACCTGTAATTCACAGATTTAAGTTCAACGCTTACAGAGAGATCATCTTGTGTTTTGCTTGCACTGCCGAAGCCTGTCATACTTCGTATCATAAATAAAACACCCAATTTCTTCCCTGTTCTCAAAATAAAAGGGCAATAGACATGCTATTACCCCTAAGATTATATCATATGAATTTATTTTTTTCTTGTCAAAAGTGACCCCGCCAGCAAAAAAGTAGGGATGGCCGACATGCCGATGACCAGCATCCAGTCTCCCGGCGTGATGGCAACCGTATGGAAAATCGGCTGAAGCGGCGGATAGTAAATGACCATCAGCATCAGTAAAATCGATGACAATACAGCGCCGATCAGATACAAGTTTTCAAACGGATTTCTGGAAAAAACGGACGTTTCGCTCCGGCAGTCAAATACGTGAATGAGCTGAGCCAGCACCAACGTCGCAAACGCAATTGTCTGCGCATAAGACAAATTCTCAGGATTGCGGTGATACACGATGATAAAAGCCAAAATCGTGGCAGCACCGATTAAAAATCCTCTGGAGACCACCTTCCATCCAAGCTTGCGGGCAAACACCCCTTCTTTCGGGTGACGCGGCTTCCGCTTCATAACGTCTCCTTCCGGCTGATCCATGCCGAGCGCCATCGCCGGCAATCCATCTGTCACCAAGTTGACCCACAAAATCTGAATCGGCACGAGCGGCAAAGGAAGGGCAAGCAGCATGGCGAAAAGCATGACCAGAATTTCTCCTACGTTAGAAGCCAGCAGGTATCGGATAAATTTTCTAATATTTTCATAGATGTTTCTGCCTTCTTTAATTGCTGATTTAATGGTTGCAAAATTATCATCTACGAGAATGAGGGATGATGCTTCCTTCGCCACATCCGTTCCTGTAATACCCATGGCAACGCCGATGTCAGCCTGTTTGATAGCCGGCGCGTCATTGACGCCGTCTCCTGTCATTGCAACGATATGTCCGTTTTCCTGATACGCTTTGACTATTTTCAATTTATGCTCAGGAGAAACGCGGGCAAACACATACACATCCTCCACTACGTCAGAAAGCTCTTCTTGCGAAAGCTCATTCAGCATCTGGCCGTCCATGATTTTTCCGTTTTTCGGGAGGAGGCGCAAATCTTTCGCTATAGCTTTTGCTGTCTCAACATGATCCCCTGTAATCATGACAGTCTTAATTCCCGCTTCACGGCATTCTTTAATCGCCTGTCTGACTTCAGGGCGCGGCGGATCTATGATGCCTGAAAGGCCAAGCATTGTCAGGTCTTTTTCCGCCTGCTCCATTGACGGTGTTTCCCCTGCTTTTACCGGTCTATAGGCAACGGCAATCGTTCGGAGCGCCTGGGAAGCCAATTGCCGTAATACTGCCTCTGTTTCTGCTTTTCTCTCATTTGAGAAAGGAGCGGCAGAGCCGTCATAATAAATACGGGAGGACCGCTGCATCAGTACATCCGGCGCGCCTTTTGTAATGATATAGCGCTTTCTGTCCTGATCCTCTACAATGACAGTCATCATTTTTCGTGCTGAATCAAACGGAAACTCCTCAACCACCCGGTAATGGGATTCCACAAACTCCTTTGAAAAGCCGCCTTTTCTTGCCGCGGTAAGCAGCGCTCCCTCTGTCGGATCTCCGTCAAGCACATAGTCACCGTTTCTTTTTTCAATATTCGAATTGTTACAAAGCGCTCCGAACAATAGCATTTGCTCCAGCGGCTTATGCTCATTCACACTGACCTCTTTATCGTTCAGTGTGAAGCCTCCTTTCGGATCGTAGCCTGTGCCCGACACTCTCCACGTTTTTCCTCCGGACCATACATGTGTGACCGTCATTTTGTTTTGCGTCATTGTTCCTGTTTTGTCTGAACAAATAATAGAGGCACACCCAAGCGTCTCAACCGCGGGAAGCTTTCTCACGATTGATTTTTGCTTGATCATACGCTGTACACCCAATGACAGCGCTACTGTCACAATGGCTGGCAGCCCTTCTGGAATGGCGGCTACCGCTAGCGAAACACCGGCTAAAAACATACTGTACAGATCGTGTCCTTGGATCACGCCGACAGCGACAACAAGTAGAGTGAGCAGCAAAGCGACAACAATTAAAATTTTCCCGAGCTGCTCGAGCCTTCTTTGCAGCGGGGTTGACAGAGTTCCCGCCGATTCAAGCATGTCAGCGATTTTCCCCATAGCCGTGTTCATTCCTGTACCGACGACAACACCGACACCGCTGCCGCGGGTGACGATGGTTCCCATAAAGGCCATATTCGTAATATCCCCCAGCGACACATCGGGTTTTTTCAATTTATCCGCATGTTTCACAACCGGGATTGACTCTCCGGTTAACGCTGATTCTTCAATTTCCAGGCTTTTCGCTTCGACAATCCGGACATCTGCTCCAATCCGGTCGCCGCTTGTAAACTTCACAATGTCGCCCGGCACCAGTTCTTTAGAAGGGATCTTTGTCCAGCTTCCTTCCCTGAGCGCCATCACATGAGGAGTTGACAGCTCTTTTAATGCCTGAAGAGATTGCTCTGCACGCCGTTCTTGAAAGAACCCAAGTATGCCATTCACAAACACAATCGCAATAATCGCAACCGCGTCCACATATTCACCAAGAAACCCTGAAATTAATGTTGCCGCAAGCAGCACAAGCACCATGAAATCTTTAAACTGCGCCAAAAACAAGATAAGCGCTGATGTTTTTTTCCCTTCTTGCAGCTCGTTTGGCCCATGCTTGTCGAGGCGTTTTTTCACCTCTTTTTCAGTTAATCCTTGTTTCATGGACGTATTTGTTGCCTCTAATAAATCTGTTTGTCCCATTTCATGAAACTTCATTCCGCTCGTCCACTCCCCTGCTCTCTTATAGAGATATCACTCTATAAGCATGCTTATTCTGACTCGTCCCATTTCATGCTATAATTATCGAATGCAGGAAGAATGAGAGGGTGTATTATATATGTCGTTTGATGGCATGTTTACATACGGAATGACACACGAACTGAACGAGCGAATAATGGGCGGACGGATCACGAAAGTCCATCAGCCTTATAAGCACGATGTGATTTTTCACATCCGCGCCAATGGAAAAAACCAAAAGCTTTTATTATCGGCACACCCAAGCTATTCACGGGTGCATATCACGGCACAAACGTATGAAAACCCGAGTGAACCGCCGATGTTTTGCATGCTGCTAAGAAAGCATATTGAAGGCGGATTTATTGAAAAAATTGAACAGGCGGGCCTTGACCGCATTATGATTTTTCATATTAAAAGCCGTAATGAAATCGGCGATGAAACGCATCGAAAGCTTTATGTCGAAATTATGGGCCGCCACAGCAATATCATTCTGACGGACGGAGAGGAAAATGCGATCATCGACGGGCTGAAACATCTATCACCGTCAATGAACAGCTATCGCACCGTACTGCCGGGCTACGATTATAAGCTTCCGCCGGCCCAGGACAAGATCTCACCGCTAGAAGCGACTGAAGATGACATGTTGCGTCATCTCAGTTTTCAAGAAGGACGGCTAGATAAACAAATTGTTGACCATTTTTCCGGTGTTTCTCCGCTCTTCGCAAAAGAAGCTGTCCACAGAGCGGGCCTTGCCAACAAAGTGACACTGCCAAAAGCGTTGCTGGAGCTCTTTGCAGAGGTAAGGGAGCACCGTTTCAACCCTAACATTACGACTGTTAACGGGAAGGAATATTTTTATCTGCTGGAGCTGACTCACCTTAAAGGAGAAGCACGCCGCTTCGATTCATTAAGTGAGCTGCTGGACCGTTTTTATTTCGGAAAAGCTGAGCGGGACCGGGTTAAACAGCAGGCTCAGGATCTTGAGCGGTTCGTTGTGAATGAACGGAAAAAAAACGCCAACAAAATCAAAAAACTAGAAAAAACACTGGAGTATTCGGAAAACGCTAAGGAATTTCAGCTTTACGGGGAGCTGCTGACTGCAAATTTATATATGATGAAAAAAGGCGACAAGCAGGCTGAAGTCATCAACTACTATGATGAGGAAAATCCGACAATCGCTATCCCGCTGAATCCGAACAAGACGCCTTCAGAGAATGCACAGGCCTATTTCACTAAGTATCAGAAGGCGAAAAACTCAGTTGCCGTTGTCGAAGAACAAATCAGGCTGGCTAAGCAAGAAATTGAATACTTCGACCAGCTGATTCAGCAGCTGTCGTCCGCTTCTCCGCGTGATATCAGTGAAATCAGAGAAGAGCTTGCGGAGGGGAAATATTTACGTCCTAAGCAGCAAAAAGGGCAGAAAAAACAAAAACAGAACAACCCTGTTTTAGAAACATACGAATCCTCTTCCGGTCACACTATTTTAGTCGGCAAAAACAACCGTCAAAACGAGTATTTAACGACCAAAGCAGCTGCCAGAGACGACATATGGCTTCACACGAAGGATATCCCGGGCTCCCATGTTGTCATCAGAAGCAGCGAGCCGGATGAACAAACAATTATTGAAGCCGCCACAATTGCAGCTTATTTTTCAAAAGCAAAAGATTCAAGTTCTGTGCCTGTTGATTATACAAAAATCAGGCACGTCAAAAAGCCGAACGGCGCAAAGCCCGGATTCGTGACTTATGACAGCCAGCATACCGTCTTTGTCACGCCTGATGCGGATACTGTTATCAGGCTGAAAAAAAGCTGATTTATATAAAGAAAAGCCAGAGCAGCAACTGCTCTGGCTTATTTATTTCTTCTGATCTGATAAAACCTGTCTACTTCGCTGACAAAGTCGCCGTCAATGAGCATGTCCACTTTTTCAGCAAGTTCCTTCGTATGCTTTGGACTGGCTCCGTTTGTCGAAACAGAAACCGTAACATGCCCTCTTTTTACGATTTTCGGCATGTACACATTGCCCAGCTCAGCGTCACTGGCACAGTTGACAAGCTGGGAAGGCGATGCATTTTGAGCGATCTCTTTATTCACAGCGGCGTCATCCGTCGCGGCAATAATCAAAAAAGCGTCGAGATAATCCTCTTTCTCAATCTTCCGGCTCAGCCACTTGATTTGGCGATTGTCTGCCATCTGCCTGATTTCCGGTTCCGCAACCGGACTGACAAGCGTAATATCCGCTCCCTCAGAAAGCACCGTTTTTAACCTTCTGAGCGCAATACTGCCGCCCCCTGCGATCACAACCTTTTTTTTCTGCAAACTAATGTGAAGCGGGAGCATATGAGCCTCCGTCAAAATTAAATTGCCCCTCATGGTTGTCAGCAGTTTCTTTCACACGATGTAAAAATGCCTTTTTCACATGCGGGTGGAAACCGATATAGGAAGAGAGGTAGACATTTGGATTTTTGGCCTTCAATTTCTGGACCTCACGTTCAATCTCATTCATCAGCATCCCGGTAAACAGCAAATACGGAACAATAAAGGTCGTTACGCCGTCATCTTTTTTCAGCTCAGAAAAAACCTCTTTGTAATTGGGACCGCATGCTGTCATAAAACATGGAATCACTTCCTTGACGGGCATGATGTTTTGGAGCAATCCGGCAATGCCGGTTACGTCTCTTTTTACATCTGGATCTGAGCTTCCCCTGCCGATGAGCACAACCTTGGCGTTTTCGTACGGAACGCCTATGTCTTTAACACGATGATAGACAGCTTTGACAACTTCTTCGTCAATCCCAATCGGACTTCCGTATGAGATATGGACTGAAGGATACCGGGATGCGGCACGGGCAATTTCTTCCGGAATATCATGTTTTGCATGAGCAGCCGTTAAAAGAAGCAGAGGCACCACTGCGATATGAGTGGCGCCTTGCTTCACACATGCTTCAAACCCTGTCTCAATTGCCGGCTCCTGCAGCTCTAAAAAACTGATTTCCTGAACAGGGGCAGAGATGTGCGCTTTGCATCCTTCCAAAAATGCAGCGGCCTCTTGCTGAGCCTTTTTTACCCGGCTGCCGTGGCCGACATATAAAATCGCTTGTTTCATTTACAACGCCTCGCTTAAATCTTGTTTTTTCAGCTCAGATTCAAACCATTCCAGCTTATAGTGATAATTTACAACATTTCCAACAACAATTAAACTCGGATTTTTAATGTCTTCTTTTTTCACCGTTTCTGAAAGGGTGTCAACTGTACAAAAAACAGATTTTTGCTTGTCCGTTGTTCCCCAATGAATAAACGCTGCCGGAGTAGAACCGTCCCGGCCGTTTTCCAGGAGTTTTTTTTCGATCTGCTGCACATTTTTAATGCCCATATAGATGACAAGTGTATCAATCCCTGTGGCCAGCGCTTTCCACTTTTCCTCAAAATCCTCTTCTTTTTTATAATGCCCCGTTACAAAAGCCACGTTAGAGCCCGCGTCCCGATGAGTGACAGGAATCCCGGCATAAGCAGCCGCCGCGATTCCCGATGTGATACCGGGGACAATTTCAAACGGAATGCTATTTTCAGAAAGGCATTCCGCTTCTTCCCCTCCTCTGCCGAACACAAATGGGTCTCCGCCTTTCAATCTGACAACGGTTTTCCCTTTTTGCGCATACTTCACAAGAAACCGATTGATGGTTTCCTGCTTCATTGTATGAAAATCTGGAAGCTTCCCGCAGTAGATCAGGTCCGCCTGCTCCTTGGCATAATGCAAAATCTCTTTATTTACTAATCTGTCATATAGGATTACATCAGCTTTTTCAATGGCTTTCAGCGCTTTAATTGTCAGCAGATCAGGATCTCCGGGACCCGCTCCTACAATATATACTTTCCCCATCGTCTTTCCCCCGATCTATTCGAGTTCTTCCAGAACGTTCGCTGTGATGTTGTTCTTGTTTGCATTTTCGGCATCTGAGAAGAACACAGCTGAGCGGCGTTTAGCTCAGTTGCTGCTTTACAAACTCGATCAGCTGATTTTTGCACTCTTCACGATCATATTGTCCTGAGTCAAGGACGAGCTCAGGAGCTTCCGGTTCTTCATATGGAGAATCAATGCCTGTGAAGAACGGAATTTCTCCGTTTCTTGCTTTTTTGTAGAGCCCTTTTGGATCTCTTTGTTCACAAATATCGAGGTCGCATTTAATATAAACTTCGTTAAATTCGCCTGCTTCCACAAGCTGGCGAACCTGGTCTCTGTCCTCACGGAAAGGAGAGATAAAAGCAGTAATGACAATGGTGCCCTGCTGCACAAAAAGTTTCGCTACCTCTCCGATTCGGCGGATGTTTTCTTTTCGGTCTTCATCAGAAAAACCGAGATCTTTATTTAAACCGTGGCGAATGTTGTCACCATCCAGCACAATAACTTGGTAGCCTTGCTCAAAAAGTTCTCTCGCAGCAGCATTGGCAATGGTTGATTTGCCTGATCCGCTTAAGCCCGTCAGCCAGAGAATGGAGCTTTTATGCTTGTTTTTTTGCTGATACTCTTCTTTTGTAATAGAGGCTTCATGCCATACGATATCGCGATTTGTCACTGCCAGTCCCCCTTAAGAAACGCCTGCTTCTTCTTTTTTCTTCATGCCTTTGATTAACACCTCTACAACTTCTGCGCGGCTGAATTCTGCAGGCGGCAGTACACCGTCTCTCAGCATCCCTCTCACCTTGGTGCCTGATAAAATCACGTGATGCTCTCTGCCGTGCGGGCACGTTTTCGCTGTTCCCATATTTCCGCATTTTTCGCAGAAGAAGCTGTGCTCGAATTTCAGCGGTGTAATGCCGAGTTCTTCAGGTTTAAATGTGTCAAACAGCTCCTGGGCTTCGTACGTGCCGTAATAGTCACCGACACCGGCGTGATCGCGGCCGACAATGAAATGCGTGCAGCCGTAGTTTTTTCTGACAAGCGCATGGAAAATCGCTTCTCTCGGACCGGCATAACGCATTGCAGCCAAGAAAACGCCAAGGAAGACACGGTCTTTCGGGTAATAGTTGTCAAGAAGCACTTGATAGCTTTCCATCCGGACATCAGCGGGGATGTCATCAGATTTTGTTTCGCCGACAAGCGGGTTTAAAAACAAACCGTCCACTGTCTCAAGAGCCGTTTTTTGAATATATTCATGCGCTCTGTGAACAGGATTTCTCGTTTGGAAACCGACAATTGTTTCCCAGCCTTTTTCTGCAAACTGGCGTCTTGTTTCCGTCGGTTCAAATGTAAACTCAGGGAATTGTTTGGAAGCTTTTTTAATCAGTGTGATCGGACCGCCGACATATGTATCACCGCGGCTGAACAGCTTTTTTACCCCTGGATGAGCCTGATCATCCGTTTTATACACGTTAACAGCTTCTTTTTGTTTGTCAGGCACGTATAAGTCTTCGATTTGGATAACGCCGTATGTTTCTCCGTCATACGTTAATTTTACTGTTTCGCCGACTGACAGTTCGGCTGCTTTTTGTGCATCTACCGGCAGCGTGATCGGAATAGACCATACAACGCCGGAAGCAAGACGCATGTTTTCAACAACAGATACGTAATCTTTCTCATTTAAGAAGCCTTCGATCGGGCTGTATCCGCCGATTCCGATCAATTCCAGGTCGGCAAAAGAAATCAAATCAAGTTCAATTTCTTTCTGAATGCCGCTTACCTCATATGACTCATTTACTCGGTTTACCAGTTTTCCTCCATGTGGTGCTAAGCTCATAATATTCATTTCCTCCTAGTTAACAGATAAAATAACTCAGATTAATAGTTAGATTCCCCCGCCTTGATCGTGGACAGAGCGTCTCTCTTTACGAATGGCTTTTGTCAGGCTGACGGCACCGCCTGCCGCTAAAAGCACACTTACCATGATAAAGATTGAATAATAATCCGCCTTTAAAAACATAGATACAAGCAGATAGGAGATGGATAAAGATAAAAACGGCGACACGATCCATACTTTCAGCATCGTTTGAACGACCTGTTTATGAAATACGTTTGGTCCGTTTTTCGCCATGCCTATTCCGATAATAGACGATGACGTTACTTGCGCCAAGGGCACCGGCATTCCAAATATAGAACTGATGATCACCAGCCCTGCTCCTGTTCCGGATAGGAGAATGCCTTCCCCTTTTGAAAACCGCGTGATTTTCTTCCCGTTTGTTTCTAACACCCTGCGGCCTAATATCAGTGCGCCCAGGGCTACAAAAACTCCCCCATACAGGGTTCCTTTCGCTACATCCAGTACGCCGGCAGCCACTAACGGTCCAACAGCATTCGCTACATTGTTCATGCCCGCAGAAAATGCTTCAAAAAAACCAGCGCATAGCAAAAGGATGCCAAGGATGTTTTGTTTACGGGAAGACGTAATTTCGATTTTAAAATAACGAAACAGCTTTGCTACAAAAAATGTAAAACCAAAAGCGAACAGCGGAACGAAAATCCAAAATGAAACAATAATCAGAAGATTGTTTACAAACAATACTTTGTACGCAACGCCCACACCGACAACCGCCCCGACCGTGACTTCACTTGTCGATAAAGGAATGCCGAGCAGATTAGCTGTAAAAAGCGACAGTGCAGCAGCCCCGATAATGATGCAAACAATCGTCAGCGTGATCGTCTGTTCCGGGATAATCCCAGAGCTGATGGTTTTCACAACTTCGCCCCCGCCAATGACAGCCCCGGCCAGAACACCAACGGCACATATGATCAAAGCGTAGGTTTTCTTTTTGATGGCCCCAGAGCCGTAAGCAACTCCCATTGAAGCTGCAGCGCCGCTTGCGCCAATATTCACTGCGAAAAACAAGCTAAATAAAATAGCGGCTAATTCCATTTTGCAGCTCCTTATTCATGCAGTCCGCATTCTGTTTTCGCCATACCGTTCCATCTGCCTGAGCGCAAGTCCTCTGCGGTAAATGCAGGTGACGTACAAGGCGCGCAGCCGATACTTGGATACCCTTGATCGTGGAGCGGATTGTAGTCCAGCTCATTCCGAGAGGTGTATCTCCAAATGTCTTTCCAAGTCCAATGGATAAGCGGGCAAACTTTTACTGATTTGAATTTCTCATCTTTGTTTAAGAAATTCGTATTGGCACGGCTTGGCCCTTGGTCGCGGCGCAGGCCGGAAAGCCATGCCGGGTGGCCGGAAAGCGCCTCTCTTAAAGGAACGATCTTTCTGAGATAGCAGCATTGGTTCGGCTCTCTTTCCCACAGTTTATCACCATGTTCTTCCGCCTGTTCCTCAAGAGTAAGGTTCGGTTTCTTCAGGATGATATTGAGGCCGGGATAGCGCTCTTTCACGCGTTCTATCGTTTCATAGGTTTCTTTAAAATGAAGCCCTGTATCGAGAAATACAATCTCTGCGTCTTTTTTCACTTTATAGATTAAGTCAATCAGAACGATTCCTTCAATTCCGAAACTGCAGGCATAAACAAGCTGATTGCCGTAATGGCCGTAAGCCCATTTTAAAACTGACAGCGCCCCTTTATAAGGATCGTCCTCCGGAAATGTAATCGTTGGTTCTTCCCAATTATCGTACGTTAACATTTCTTCTTTCCTCCTTTCGGAGACAAACAAACAGTAGCTTTCTGCCGGTTGTCTTTCCCAATTGTAATGTGATGCGGCTGCTGTTATCTCCGTAAACAGCCCCTCTTAAAATAAAAAACTTTCAATCCGGCGGAAAGAAAGACAGGAACTGCATGTAGCCCTTATCTTTCAAAATGGAATACATTTTGCTGGAAGTAGCACCTTACACATTGTGCAGGTTGCCGGGCTTCATAGGACCAGTCCCTCAGCCGCTCTTGATAAGTTTTTCAGATTTGTAGTAAATTTTAGCACAATTCTAACATAAGTCAACCCGAGTTTTTTTATAGGATTAATAAAAAAACAGACCCAAGGGCCTGTTTTCAATCATGGCAAGGCATTAAAGCCCTTCACAATACTGAAATTTATTTTTTAATTTTTAAACCAATCTTTTGACTCGGGATTCATTTTCCATGTTTGCAGCTTCTTCAGGTCATCTGAATGAATATTTCCATTCTCAAGTGCAACCTCTGTCAGTGTGTCATAATCAGTTAACGAGTAGTATGGAAGACCAGCCTCAGCAAACGCTTCCTGCGCTTTAGGAAGTCCATACGTAAAGATTGATACCACACCAAGCACTTCACAGCCAGCGGTTTTCAGAGCTGCTGCAGCTTCGAGTACACTGCCCCCTGTGGAAATTAAATCTTCTATGACAACTGTTTTTTGGCCTTTTTGAACTGCACCTTCAATTTGATTGCCTTTTCCATGTGCTTTCGGTTTGCTTCTCACATAACACATCGGCAGGTTCAAACGGTCAGCCGCCAATGCCGCATGAGGGATACCTGCTGTCGCTGTTCCTGCGATCATCTCAGCTTCCGGGAAATACTCCTGGATAAGCTTGCTGATGCCTGCAGCAACATCATTTCTTACCTCTGGGAAAGAAAGGGTAAGGCGATTGTCACAGTAAATTGGCGATAATATGCCGCTCGCCCATGTAAACGGCTCATTCGGGCGTAAAAATACAGCTTGAATGTCTAATAGATGTTTTGCGATGATTTGTTTCATTGTTTGATTCCCTCCCATTCGAGTTTGACAGCTTCATAGGCTTTTAGCGGATTTGCAGCTTTTGTAATAGAGCGTCCCACAACAATTGCTGATGACCCTTTTTCTCTTGCTATAGAAGGCGTTGCAACGCGGACTTGATCATTCGCAGTGTCTGCTGACATACGGATACCCGGGGTCACCGTCAAAAACGACGGCGACACTGCTTCGTAAATGGCTTTTGCTTCATGAACAGAGCACACCACTCCATCAAGTCCGCTATTCTCCGCCAGTTTGCTGTAATGCACAACCGTGTCGATGAGAGGCTTTCTGATGAGCAGCTCATCCTTCACCATTTGTTCAGATGTGCTTGTCAGCTGGGTTACCGCAATAAGTGACGGACGTTGTTTTCCTGCTGGCGTGCCTTCCTCTAAGCCTTCCAGGGCTGCTTCCATCATTTTTTTGCCTCCGGCTGCGTGAACATTGACGAGATCGACTCCAAGGCAGGCGAGACGCTTCATTGCTTTATTCACCGTGGTCGGAATGTCATGGAGCTTTAAATCTAAAAAGACCTCACAGTTTCTTTCTTTTAATTGTGCAATGATAGCCGGGCCTTCTTGATAAAAAAGCTCCATTCCAACCTTCACAAATAACGGTTCTTTGTGAAAAGGCGCTAAAAATGACAGTGTTTCTTCAGCTGATGCAAAATCAAGCGCGATGATGGGCAGGTTGTTTTTCATGCTTCCAGCTCCTTCCGATGCATTCTTCAACAGATTCATAGCCGTATTGGCGTAAAACAGCTGGGAGCTGCTCAATGATGTCAGGGCATGCGAAAGGATTCACGAAATTTGCTGTTCCGACAGCGACCGCACTTGCTCCAGCCAGAAGAAATTCCAATGCGTCTTCGGCCGTCTGAACGCCTCCCATCCCGATAACCGGAATGCTGACAGCCTGGCTGACCTCATACACCATGCGGATCGCAACAGGCTTTACAGCAGGACCCGAAAGCCCTCCAGTTTTATTGGCTAATATTGGCTTGCCTGATTTTAAATCGAGCCTCATGCCGATTAATGTGTTGATCATCGTTAGACCATCCGCACCCGCTTCTTCAATCGCTACCGCAATTTCTGTGATGTTTGCCACATTCGGAGAAAGCTTCACATATACAGGCACATCTGACACTTTTTTAACAGCCTTCGTCAAATCAGCAGCCATGGCAGGATTTGTGCCAAAAGCAATTCCGCCTGTTTTGACGTTCGGACAGGAAATGTTCAATTCAAGCGCATGGACATTAGGCGCTTTGCTGATAAGTTCTGCGACTTCAACATAATCCTCGACCTGTGAGCCGGCGACATTGGCAATAATAGGCGTATCAAATTGCTCAAGCCATGGCAGCTCATTTTCTAAGACGCTTTCCAGCCCTGGATTTTGCAGACCGATCGCATTGAGCATACCAGCGCCAGTCTCAGCTACCCTAGGCGTCGGATTCCCGAAGCGGGGCTCCTTTGTCGTAGCTTTGATCATGATTGCTCCGAGACAAGACAAATCATAAAAACGCGCAAACTCTTTTCCAAAACCGAAGCAGCCTGATGCGGGAATGATCGGATTTTTCAAATCCAGACCCGGCAATTTCACCTCTAGCATTACAGCGCCACCTCCTGAGCTTTAAATACAGGTCCGTCAAGACATACCTTTACATAGGATGTCTCACTTTCGTTTGTATGGCACACACAGGCGAAGCATGCACCAATACCGCAGCCCATTCGTTCTTCCATGGAAATGTAAACCTCTTTGTGGGCGTATTCTTGTTTGAGCGCCTTTAGCATCGGTGTCGGCCCGCAGCTGAGGAGAATGTCAAATTCAAGATTTTTTTGTTTAATGACATCTGTGACAAACCCGGTTTCCCCGTAGCTTCCGTCAGCTGTTGCTACATATGTGTCGCCGTACTGTCGGCATTCTTTTTCGTAAAAAACATCCTTTGCCGATTGGAATCCTAAAACGTGTATGACCTTTACGCCTTTTTCCTTTAAACGTTTCGACAGTTCTTGGAGAGGCGGGACTCCTACACCGCCTCCTACCAGCAAAGCCGTCTTTCCGGGTTGGACTTCATCTACTGGAAAGCCATTGCCCAAAGGCCCGAGGACATCTACGAGATCTCCCTTCTGCTTCAGCGACAAGAGTCTTGTTCCTTCCCCATCTACTCGATAAATCATGGTGACTTCATTTTTTTCAAAGTTAACATCAGCAATGCTGATTGGTCTTCGCAAAAGAGGCGTAACCGCTTCGCTCACTTTCAGGTGAAGGAACTGTCCCGGGACAGTAAACCCTTGGACAAGCTCCCCTTTTAGAACCATTTGATACACCCGGTCTGCAATTTGCTGGTTAGCACACACCGTCAAATACGCTTTTTTCATATAGTGATTGCCGCCTCCTGATTTGTGTTGATTGCCGGCATTTGATCGGCACGGAACGTCATGCTTTCCAGCACCCGCAAAATGGCTTCTGCCGTATCTAAAGATGTTAAGCAGGCAACACCGTTTTCTACTGATTCACGTCTGATTCTAAATCCGTCTCTTGCCGGCTGCTTTCCTTTTGTCAGCGTATTGATGACAAACTGGGCTTCTCCGTTTCTGATCACATCAAGCAAGTTCGGGCCGTCCTGGCCGATTTTTCCGACGACCTTCGCTGGAATTGACGCTTCCTTGAGATACCCGGCCGTTCCTTCGGTCGCTAAAATGTTATACCCGATTGCATGGAATCGTTTAGCGATGGCAAGCCCTTCTTCTTTGTCCTTATCAGCCACTGTTAAAAGCACGGAACCGTAGTTAGGAATTTGAATTCCTGAAGCTATCAGCGCTTTATAGAGCGCCTTTTCAAGGGTGGAATCTTTGCCCATGACCTCACCTGTTGATTTCATTTCAGGCCCTAACGTAATGTCCACTCTTCTCAGCTTCGCGAAGGAGAAGACCGGCGCTTTTACAAATACACCCTGCTGTTCAGGCTGCAGGCCTTCATTGTAGCCAAACTCAGCCAGCTTTTGCCCCAGAATGACTTTTGTCGCGAGGTTCGCCATCGGGATGCCCGTGATCTTGCTTAAGAACGGCACCGTTCTGCTTGATCTCGGATTGACTTCAAGCACGTATACTTCACCTTTTGACAGGACGAATTGAATGTTGAGCAAGCCGACAATGTTCAGCCCTTTCGCAAGTGCGATTGTATATTGTTCAATTTTTTTCTTAATGTCTTCCGTCAGAGACTGCGGCGGATAGACCGCGATGGAGTCTCCGGAGTGCACGCCCGCACGCTCAATGTGCTCCATGATTCCCGGAATGACAACGGTTTGGCCGTCAGACACCGCATCCACTTCGATTTCTTTCCCAGTCAGATATCTGTCAATTAAGACTGGATGCTGCGGATTGATTTTGACTGCGTTTTTCATGTAATGGAGCAGCTCTTCCTCATGATAGACAATTTCCATCGCCCGTCCGCCAAGCACATATGAAGGGCGCACCAGTACCGGATATCCGATGTTGCTTGCGATGTTTACCGCCTGATCAACCGATGTCGCAGTTTTGCCAAGCGGCTGCGGCACTTGAAGTTCTTCCAGCGCCTGTTCAAACTTATCCCGGTCTTCCGCACGGTCTAAATCTTCTAATGACGTTCCAAGGATTTTGACTCCGCGTGCAGAAAGTTCGTCAGCAAGGTTGATTGCAGTTTGTCCGCCAAATTGCACGACAACGCCCATCGGCTGTTCGAGGTCAATGATATGCATGACATCTTCGATCGTAAGCGGTTCAAAGTACAGCTTGTCTGAGATACTGAAATCGGTCGACACGGTTTCCGGGTTATTATTGACGATAATTGCCTCATAGCCTGCTTGTTTAATTGCCCACACGGAGTGAACCGTAGCGTAGTCAAATTCAACCCCTTGGCCGATTCGAATCGGGCCGGAGCCAAGTACGATCACGCTTTTCTTATCTGTAACAACAGATTCATTTTCTTCTTCATATGTGCTGTAGAAGTATGGCGTTTCTGATTCGAATTCCGCCGCGCACGTATCCACCATTTTAAATACCGGTGCGATTCCCGCTTGTATTCTCATGCTGTAAAGCTCAGATTCTTTCATTTTCCACTCGCGGCTGATGTACTTATCAGAAAATCCGAGTTCTTTTGCCTGTCTCAGCACATCTGTATCGCCCGCATTTGCTTTCAGCTCTTTTTCAAACTGAACGATTCCGAACAGCTTATGCAGGAAAAAGAGGTCGATGGCAGAGAATTCATGAAGCTGCTCAACTGTGTAGCCCCTTCTGTACGCTTCAGCCAGGTAGAATAAACGCTCGTCTCCGGCTTTTTTAATCCGCTTCTCGAGAAGCTCATCTGAAATATCAGCGGCATCTTTTAATTCAAGATGATACACATCAGCTTCCAGTGAACGCACAGCTTTCAGCAGCGATTCTTCAAGCGTGCGGCCAATCGCCATTACCTCTCCCGTCGCTTTCATCTGAGTGCCGAGCCTTCTGTTTGCTGATTCAAACTTATCAAATGGCCAGCGCGGTATTTTAGATACGACATAGTCCAGCGCTGGTTCAAACGCTGCGTATGTCTTACCTGTCACCGGATTCATCATCTCGTCTAATGAAAGGCCGACGGCGATTTTAGCTGCGAGCTTTGCGATCGGATAGCCTGTCGCTTTTGATGCAAGGGCAGATGAACGACTGACACGCGGGTTCACTTCAATGATGTAGTATTGGAAGCTGTCTGGATCTAAAGCGAGCTGTACGTTACATCCGCCTTCAATTCCAAGCGCACGGATCAGTTTTAAAGATACATTCCGCAGGAGCTGATATTCCCGGTCGCTGAGCGTTTGGCTCGGTGCGACGACAATACTGTCTCCTGTATGGATTCCGACCGGATCAATGTTCTCCATATTACAAACGACAATCGCATGATCTTGGCTGTCTCTCATGACTTCGTATTCGATTTCTTTGTAGCCGGCAATGCTTTTTTCAAGCAAACATTGGTGAACCGGGCTTAATTTTAAGCCGTTTTCAACAATTTCTTTCAGCTCGGCTTCAGTGGAGCAAATCCCTCCGCCTGTGCCGCCTAATGTATATGCAGGGCGGACAATGACAGGAAATCCGATTTGGCTGACGAAATTCTCGGCTTCTTCTAGCGAGTGAATGATCTCACTTTCAGGGACGGGTTCATTCAGCTCATTCATTAATGTTCTGAACAAGTCACGGTCCTCAGCTTGCTGGATTGCAGACAGCTTTGTGCCGAGCACCTCAACGCCGCACTCCTCCAGCACACCTTGCTCAGAAAGCTCAACCGCAAGATTCAAGCCTGTTTGCCCGCCGAGTGTAGGAAGAATGGCGTCAGGACGCTCTTTTCTGATGATCCGTGTCAGAAATTCAGATGTCAGCGGTTCGATGTAAACCCGGTCAGCCATTTCTGTATCGGTCATGATCGTCGCCGGGTTTGAGTTGACAAGAATAACCTCATAGCCTTCTTCTTTTAATGCAAGGCAGGCTTGAGTTCCCCCATAATCAAATTCAGCTGCCTGACCGATGATAATTGGTCCTGACCCAATTACTAAAATTTTGTTAATGTCTACGCGTTTTGGCATACCGCTTCCCCTTCTTTCTCTGTTGTTTCGATCATTTCGATAAATCTGTCAAATAGATGATTAGCGTCCTCAGGACCGGGTGATGCTTCCGGATGATATTGAACCGTAAATGCCGGCAGTGTTTTGTGTTTCAGCCCTTCAATCGTATCGTCGTTTATCGCGATGTGTGTGACTTCAAGCTCTGTTTCA
The DNA here is from genome assembly GCF_038004745.1 of Bacillus sp. FSL R5-0434. NCBI lineage: Bacteria > Bacillati > Bacillota > Bacilli > Caryophanales > Bacillaceae > Bacillus > Bacillus sp. FSL R5-0434. The sequence goes on along the minus strand of NZ_JBBORV010000001.1, from coordinate 1,609,725 downwards.
TTGATAGATGAAACTGTATAGCCATGGTTTTGGGATGTTAAGGCAACTTTTCCGGTTGCAAGCTCTTTTACCGGATGGTTAGAGCCCCTGTGACCGAATTTCATTTTTTCAGTATCGGCTCCGCACGCCAGCGCAAATAACTGGTGGCCGAGACAAATTCCGAATAATGGCACTTTTCCAAGAACACCTTTTATCATTTCAATTGCTTCAGGCACATCTTTCGGGTCGCCAGGTCCGTTAGAAAGCATGATGCCGTCTGGCTTCAGTTGAAGGACTTCTTCTGCTGTTACATTGTAAGGCACAACAATGACGTCACATTTCCGTTTGTTCAGCTCTCTTAAAATGCCGTGCTTCATGCCAAAGTCCACCAAGACAATGCGTTTGCCTCTTCCCGGACTAGGATATGCTGTTTTGGCTGACACTTGGGATACTTGATTTCTCGGCAGTTCAGTTTCGTTCAGTCTTTTCAGTACTGCTTCGATATCTTCATCAGGTGAGGCAAACGTTCCTTTTAGCGCGCCTGCCGTGCGGATCATTCTCGTCAGCTTTCTCGTATCAATTCCTTGCAGTCCCGGAATGTTTTTCATTTTTAAATACTCATCCAATGTGTAAGCTGAACGCCAGTTGGAAGGCAGTTCACATAATTCTTTTACAATCAATCCTTTAACAAAAGGCGTAATGGATTCAAAGTCATCACGGTTAATGCCGTAATTTCCGATAAGCGGATATGTTAACGTAACGATCTGCCCGCAATAAGAAGGGTCTGACAAAATTTCCTGATAACCAGTCATACCGGTATTGAAAACGACTTCTCCCATGCTGTGCTCCAAGCTCCCGAAGGCTTTCCCCTCAAATACCGCTCCGTTTTCCAGTACTAATCGTCTTTTCATTTCACAAGTCTCCCTTCTTCATAAGCAAGCGTTCCTGCTGCAATTGTAGCGACTGGCCAGCCGCTGCAGTTAAGGCCGTTAAATGGTGTGTTTTTACCTTTAGATAAGAATGTTTCTTTGTCTATCACTGCTTCTCTTTCCAGGTCGATTAACGTGATGTCAGCTGCTTGTCCCGTTTTCAGTGTTCCATATGGGAGACCAAACGCTTCGCAAGGCTTGATTGTCATATAATCAATCAGCTGTTTCAGCGTCCAGCTGCCGTTTTTAACAAAATGTGTGTAAAGAAGCGGGAACGCTGTTTCCAAACCGACAATTCCGAACGGCGCCAGCTTCATTTCTGTGTTTTTCTCTTCTTCTGTATGCGGCGCGTGGTCGGTTGCTATAAAGTCGATCGTTCCGTCTAAAAGTCCTTCAATCAGCGCTTCTCTATCCTCCGCACCGCGCAGCGGCGGGTTCATTTTATAGTTTGTGTCGAGCCCGGGAATGTCTTCTTCACAAAGCAGTAAATGGTGAGGTGAAACTTCTGCTGTGACCCGAATTCCCGCTTTTTTCGCATCACGCACGACTCTCACAGATTCTTTCGTGCTGATATGGCATACATGGTAATGGCAGTTTGCCGCCTCAGCCAGTAACACGTCACGGGCAATATGAACCGATTCACACACAGAAGGAATGCCGTTAAGCCCGTTCGCTTTTGAAAACGTCCCCTCATGGACGCTGCCTCCGTAAATTAAGGAGTTATCCTCGCAATGTGCGACAATCGCTTTGTCAATCGCGGCTGCGCGTTTCATTGCTTCATACATCATTCCTGCTGTCTGTATACCGACGCCGTCATCTGTAAATGCAAATGCCCCAGCTTCTTTTAATGCTTCAAAGTTTGTCATCTCATCGCCAATTTGTCTGATCGTAATAGATGCATAAGGAAGGACTCTGACGCATGATGTTTCTTTAATGCGGCTTTGCACCCATTCCATCTGCTCCTTCGTATCAGGAACCGGCCGTGTATTCGGCATGGCTGCTACTGTTGTATAACCGCCGCGTGCCGCCGCTTTTGCGCCGGTTTCAATGGTTTCTTTTTTCTCTCCGCCAGGCTCTCTAAAGTGTACATGGAGGTCAACAAAGCCCGGTGAAACGAGCAATCCTTTCGCGTCAATAACCGTTTCTCCATCTGCTGCATCAAGCTTGCCGATTTCTGAGATGACCTCTCCTGTCACCCGAATATCCTGTTCTGTTTTTTCACCATTTTCGTTAAGTATCCAGCCGTTTTTAATGAGATATGACATACGCTGCTTCTCCTCTTTTCGCATTGGTTTGTAAGGCTCGCTGTAACACTGCCATTCTGATAAATACGCCATTTTGCATTTGTTTGAAGATTCTTGATTTTTCACTTTCTACTAAGCTGTGATCAATCTCCACTCCTCTGTTCACAGGCGCCGGGTGCATAATAATCGCATGCTGCTTCATACGTTCAGCCCGTTCTACAGTCAAGCCGAATTCATTTAAATAGCCTTCCTGGCTGACAGCTGACTGATGTCTTTCATTTTGAATACGCAGCAGCATGACAACATCCGAAGTCTCTACTGCTTCATCTATTGAGACATACGCGCCAAACGTATTTTCTTCATCCTGCCATTCCGGCGGACCGGAAAACAGAACGCGGGCACCAAGTCTTGTTAACACTTCAGCATTAGACCTCGCGACTCTGCTGTGCTTAATGTCGCCGTGAATGGAGACGGTAAGGCCTTTGAACGTATTGAATTCTTCATTGATTGTCATTAAATCAAGCAATGATTGTGTTGGGTGCTGGCCGCACCCGTCTCCCGCATTCAGAATCGGGATATTTACATGTCCGACAAGCTCTTTGTAGTACTCATCCTCACTGTGTCTGATGACACACGCGTCAACACCGATTGATTCGAGCGTTCGAATTGTGTCATATAAGGTTTCGCCTTTTTGTACGCTGGTGCTTGTTCCGTCAAGATTCAGGACATTCATGCCCAGTTTCTTTTCAGCTACCTCAAAGCTGAATCGTGTTCTCGTGCTTGGTTCAAAAAACAGATTCGCTGCAAATTTACCTGTCAGCTGATGGTCTGTTTTTCCGTTTTTAAGGTCTTGAGCAGTTTGAAGCAAATCTTTGATTTCCCCAGTGCTGAGTTCACTCATCGTCGTTAAATGCTTCATTTTCTTTCTCCTCTCATTTCAACTTGTTTAAGGCTGAAAAAACCCCGGTCTTGGATAGACTCGGGGTACGGTTAAATAGAGGAGCAGCGTGAAGCTTTCTTCTCTTTATAACCCTTCCAAGCCTCTCTGGACTTTCATTAAAAGGTTTAAATATGATGTTGTTCGGATGTGTCTGCCTGCTCTTCCTTTGCTTGCGGAAGAATCAGGTTTAAGATGACACCTACAATTGCCGCAAGCGCCATGCCTGACACTTGGAATCCTCCTTCAGACACCTGAATAAAAGCGCCACCTACGCCGATTACAAGGATGACTGATGTGATGATGAGGTTTCTGTTATTTTCATAATCAATTTTGTTGTCAATCAGCATTCTCAAGCCGCTTGAAGCGATGATGCCGAACAGCAGGAAGGAAACGCCTCCCATAACCGCTGACGGGACTGAACTGATAAGCGCAGATATTTTGCCGATGAAGCCGAAGCAAAGGGCAATCACTGCCGCGCCTCCGATAACAAAGACGCTGAACACTCTCGTAATGGCCAGTACGCCAATGTTTTCTCCATAAGTTGTTGTAGGCGGGCCGCCAATCAAGGAAGCAAGGATTGTGGCCGCGCTGTCGCCCATTATCGAGCGATGGAGACCCGGTTTTTTAATGAAGTCTTGTCCTACAACTTTGCTCAGCACCATCTGGTGGCCGATATGCTCTGACATGGTAACAAATGCGACAGGGACCATTGCTGCGGCGATGCCAAGTGTCACTGACGGCGTATAATCTTTAAACGGGATGATAAATTCAGGGATTGCAAACCATTTCGCGTCAAGCACCGGCTGAAAGTTGACAATTCCTTGAGTCAAGGCAAACAAGTATCCGCCGATGATTCCGATCAAGACCGGGATTAAGCTTAAGAAGCCACGCAAGAAAATCGCACAAATGATCGTGATCGCTAAAGTGACACCTGCAACACTGAAATGTTTTAAGCTGTAAACCAGCTCACTTGCATTCGGATCAGCATACATGGCCATATTTACCGCTGTGCCGGCCAGACCCAGTCCAATGACGATAATAACCGGACCTACGACGACAGGCGGGAGAAGCTTCATCAGCCAGCCTGTTCCGAGCTGTCTGATCAGCAAGGCAATCAGCCCGTACACAAGCCCTGCCAGAAACGCACCAACCATTGCCGCTCCGGGTCCGCCGGTCGCTTTTACCAAGATGATCGGAGAAATAAAGGCAAAGGATGAACCGAGATACGCTGGTATTTGTCCTTTCATGATCAGAAGGTAAGCAAGTGTTCCGATACCGCTCGTCACCAATGCAACAGCAGGACTCATTCCGACCAGCTTCGGAACCAAAATCGTTGAGCCAAACATCGCAAATAAATGCTGCAGGCTGAACGAAACCCAAGAGAAAGGTTTCGGGATTTCCCTGACTCCTAAATTAACTTTTTTCTTACTCATGATGATTTTCCCCCTGATTGATGACTTTTCCTATTAGGATGACTTAATAACTGTATAAAAAAACCTCTTTGCTGTTTTTACGCAAAGAGGCATACAAAGACCGGCCGCATACTTTCGGGGCTTCGCTGTGCACCTCTTTGCAACCTCTCTGGATTGCGTTTAAAAAGGTGATACATTATTCATTTTCATAAATGGCGACGAGATCGTTTTTGTCAACCTCATCAAGCTGAACCATAACCTTTTCAGCTTTTGAAGTCGGGATGTTTTTCCCGATGTAATCTGCTCGGATCGGCAGTTCTCTGTGTCCTCTGTCAACAAGCACAGCCAGTTGAATTGAGGAAGGTCTGCCTACATCGACAAGGGCGTCCATTGCGGCTCTGACCGTTCTTCCTGTGTAAAGAACATCATCTACGACAATTACTTTTTGATCTGTGATGTCTACCGGTATATCTGCACCTTTCACAAGCGGTTCTTCATTGCTCGTTTTTTTGGATAGATCATCTCTGTAAAGGGTGATATCAATTTCTCCAACCGTTACAGGATTCCCTTCAATCTGTTCTATCCGTTCGGCGAGGCGTTTTGCCAAGTAAATGCCTCTTGTCTTGATACCGACAAGGATGCAGTTGTTCATCCCTTTATTGCGTTCAATCATTTCGTGAGCAATTCTGGTCAGCGCACGTCTGATTGCCTGTTCGTCGAGAATGACAGCTTTTTGATTCATTATGTGACACCTCACAGTTCATTTAGAAGAAAAAACCCCTCTTGCCATTGGCAGAGAGGGGTTTTAGGACAAGATGCGTGCATATACACGTATCCCGTCAATCCGTTATCCTTCTCAGCCTCTCTGGACTGTTTTAAAGAATCTATTCAGCTTCGTTTATTATTTCAGAAAAGAGATGCCCTGTCAACGGGTTTTTCTCAGATTTTCGATTAAAGCAGACATATCATCAGGAAGCGGTGCCTCAAATTCGATATATTCGTCAGTGCGCGGATGCTGAAAACCTAAAATTCCGGCATGAAGCGCCTGTCCGTTAAAATCGATCGTTTTTCTCGGCCCGTATTTCGGATCTCCTGCTAACGGGAATCCGATATACTTCATATGCACACGGATTTGGTGCGTTCTTCCTGTTTCAAGCTGGCATTCCACAAGCGTAAATTCCTGGAAGCGGTCAAGAACATGAAAATGAGTGACGGCGTTTTTTCCATCACGTGTTACAGTCATGCTTTGCCGATCTTTCTTATCCCGCCCGATCGGCGCATCAATTGTACCGTCATCGTGAGAAATAAGCCCATGGACAACTGCCGTATATTTCCGCGTAACCGTTTTGTTGACCAATTGGTTTACAAGTGACTCGTGAGCCATATCATTCTTCGCCACCATTAATAAGCCAGACGTGTCCTTATCGATTCTGTGTACGATCCCCGGACGCATCACGCCATTTATTCCGGATAGGTCCGTACAATGAGCCATAAGGCCGTTTACAAGTGTACCCGTAAGATGCCCGGGAGCTGGGTGCACAACCATTCCGCGAGGTTTATTGACGACCAGCACATCCTGATCTTCATAGTAAATATCCAGATCCATAGGTTCTGCCAGCACGTCGAGCGCTTCAGGCTCAGGCACAGTGACAGTCACCTGATCCCCCGGCTGAATTTTATAATTCGATTTTACAGGGCTTCCGTTCACGACAACTTGTCCGTCCTTCACCCATAGCTGCACCTGGGTTCTCGACCAACCATTTTCAGTCGATGCCAGAAATTTATCAATCCGCTCACTTTTTTGTTCTTCTGAAGCGGTTATGTCAAATTGATTCATGCTATTGCTCCTTCTTCTTTTTCCCGCTGTCCAACAGCATTTGTATAAATAAAAGCATTACGCCGACACATAATGAAGAGTCCGCGATATTAAAAATCGGGTAATTGTAATTGACGATAATGACATGGATAAAATCCACCACTTCCTGTCTGACAGCCCGATCGATAAAATTGCCGATGGCGCCGCCAAGCATGAGTCCAAGGGAAACACCAAGAAGCTTTTGCCCTTTCGTATAACGCTGTATGTAATAAACAATACCAATAATGACTGCAGTTGTGATGAGGTAGAAAAACCACATCTGACCGGCTAATATCCCCCACGCCGCACCCGTATTGCGATGGGAGGTGATATAGAATACCTGATCAATGATCGGTATGCTTTGTCCAAGTTCCATGTTCTTGACGACAAGCCATTTTGTCAGTTGATCAGCTGCGATAATAAGTAGTGCGATAACGTAATACAGCACAAACGTTCCTCCATTATACGGTTACTTTAGTCCATTATGCATTTTATCAATAAAAAGCACTGGAGTAAAGAAATATCAGCCTCTATACAGACTTAATCGGAGAGGCGCTGTTATTCATACAGCGCCTGATCATATTCAATATCAGTTGATTTCCACAGAGGAAGTGTTTTTTTTTCAAATTGGACTGAATACAGAAAATCATTTGCTGTCCGCGCTGTCGGCAGCACAGCCAGCTTTGAAAGAGGAATGGGAGCTCCAGTTTCTTCACAGTATCCGAATGTGCCGTCCTCAATTTTCGACAATGCGAGAAGAACGTCTTGAAGCTCTTCTTTAATATGATAGATCAGAGTTGCTTTTTGTTTATGATTGATTGCTGCTTGCGGGCTTGTTGAAACCTGAAAGCAAGAATACTCAAATAATCTCGACTGTAATTCTTCTTTCATCAGAAGAAGTTCCGTATAAATTGCGGTCAGTTGATCATTCATTCATCACAACTCCTGCTCTTAACGTAATACCTATATTGTTACCTGTGAATGATGATCTAAAGCCCATAAGATTTTTCCTGCCATTCTAAACGATGTCACTCTTGGCACAAAAAAAGGCCCGGCTTTTGCGCCGGGCTCTTTTCATTAGTTCTGATAATACTTTTCAACGATTTCAGCGTTGCGCAGTGACAATGTAGGATATTTCGGGTTCGCACCTACATCTTTAGAAATCACACGGGATCTCTCACACATTTCACCTTCAGCTTTCTCGACAGCGATTTTCCCTGTCTCAAAGCTTTGCGCATCGTTTGGCGCTTCATTTTCTTCGCTGATGGTTAATTCAGAAACAATAAACAGCTGAGAAAGATTTTCTTTAATAGAAGCTAATAGCTCTTTGTTTTCTTTATTCGGATACAATTTCAGGCTTGCTTCCAATGATTTACCAATGATTTTTTCATTTCGCGCTGTTTCTAACGCTTTTAGCACATCATCACGAAGAGACATAAAACGGTCAAACTTATCTTCTGTCGCTTCGCTGTTTGGAACCGCAATCGTTTCCGGCATGTCTGTCAGCTGAACGCTCTGCTCGTCAACAAATGTTAAGTGAGACCATAATTCGTCAGCGGTATGAGGCAGTATCGGTGCTGTAAGCTTCACTAACGCAAGCAGCGTTTCATAGAATACAGTCTGCATGCTGCGTCTATCCGGATGATCCGCGTGCTCAATGTATACAATATCCTTAGCGAAATCCAGATAGAATGAGCTTAATTCAATTGTACAGAAATTATGGATGCTGTGATACACAACCGCAAACTCGTACTCGTCGTACGCTTTTTTCACTTTATCAATCAGTTTGTTTAGCTTAACCAGCATGTACTGATCGACTTCACGAAGATCTTCAACAGCCACCGCATTTGTTTTTGGATCAAAATCGAACAGGTTGCCGTGAAGGAAACGGAACGTGTTGCGGATTTTACGGTATACTTCAGCAACCTGCTTCAGAATCGCATCAGACACGCGAACATCCGCCTGGTAGTCAACAGAAGACACCCATAATCTCAAAATGTCGGCGCCAAGCTGTTTCATGACTTTTGCTGGAACGACGACGTTACCGATGGATTTACTCATTTTGCGTCCTTCTCCATCCAGTGCAAACCCATGGCTGAGCACACCTTTATATGGCGCTTTTCCTGTTACGGCTACTGCTGTTGATAGAGATGAGTTAAACCAGCCCCGGTATTGGTCAGAGCCTTCAAGGTATAAATCAGCCGGCCGAACGAGATCCTCGCGTTCTTCAAGCACCGCTTGGTGGGAAGAACCAGAATCAAACCAAACATCCATGATGTCCTGTTCTTTTGTAAAAGTGCCGTTCGGGCTTCCAGGATGCGTAAAGCCTTCCGGAAGAAGATCCTTCGCTTCTTTTTCAAACCAAATGTTTGAACCATGTTGTCTAAACAATTCTGAAACGTGCTCAATCGTTTCATCTGTGATGATTGGCTCGCCGTTTTCAGCATAAAATACCGGAATCGGCACACCCCATGCACGCTGTCTGGAAATACACCAGTCTCCGCGGTCACGAACCATGTTGTGCAAACGCTGCTCGCCCCATTCAGGAACCCATTTGGTTTCTTTAATGGCATCCAGCAGGTCTGATCTGAAATCTTTAATAGACGCAAACCATTGCGCAGTTGCTCTGAAAATGGTTGGTTTCTTTGTTCTCCAATCGTGCGGATAGGAGTGTGTAATGAATTCAAGCTTCACGAGCGCGCCTTTTTCTTCGAGCTGCTGTGTGATCACTTTGTTTGCATCATCATAGAACATACCTTCAAAGCCAGGAGCTTCGCTTGTCATCACACCTTTTTCATCAACCGGACAAAGGACGTCTAAGCCGTATTTTTGGCCAATGATAAAGTCATCTTCCCCATGTCCCGGTGCTGTATGAACACAGCCTGTTCCGGCGTCAGTTGTCACGTGATCGCCAAGCATAACGAGTGAATCTCTGCCGTATAGCGGATGTTCAGCGATAATATTTTCGAGATCTTTCCCTTTGATCGTTCTTGTCACTTCATACTGCTCAAAGCCGCATGCAGAAGCTACAGCTTCAACCAGTGCACTTGCTACAACAAAGCGATTATCACCGACTGCAATCACGCTGTATTCCAGATCAGGATGAACTGAAATGCCGAGGTTTGCAGGAATCGTCCAAGGCGTTGTTGTCCAAATGATGATGCGCTCGCCATTTTCAAGCACGCCTTTTCCGTCTTTTACGCCAAAAGCAACGTAAATAGATGCTGAGCGTTTGTCTTGATATTCGATTTCCGCTTCGGCTAAAGCAGACTCACTTGAAGGTGACCAGTTAACCGGTTTAAGGCCTTTATAAATATAGCCTCGTTTTGCCATTTCACCGAAAACGCGGATTTGCTGCGCTTCATATTCCGGTTTCAGTGTCACATATGGATTTTCCCAGTCGCCGCGGACTCCAAGACGCTTGAATTGCTCACGCTGACCCTCAATTTGCTTCCAGGCATATTCTTCGCATAGCTTGCGGAATTCAGCTACTGACATTTCTTTGCGGTTCACTTTTTTGTTTTTTGTAAGAGCTGTTTCAATCGGCAACCCGTGTGTATCCCAGCCCGGTACATACGGTGCGTTGTACCCGCTCATTGATTTGTAGCGGACGATGAAGTCCTTTAAAATTTTGTTAAGCGCGTGGCCCATGTGGATATCGCCGTTTGCGTACGGAGGTCCGTCATGTAAAACAAATTTAGGGCGGTCTTTCGTCCGTTCCTGTACTAGACTGTAGATATCCTGCTCCTCCCATTTCTTTTGCATGTCAGGCTCACGGTTTGGCAAGTTGCCTCGCATCGGAAAATCTGTTTTCGGCATTAAGAGCGTGTCTTTGTAATCCATTTTCATTCCTCCACCAATTTTTTCAGAAAATAAAAAAAGCCCTCTCATCCCATAAGGGACGAGAAAGCTTATCTCGCGGTACCACCCTTTTAGAAAAAGCCAGGCTTACGCTTTTTCCTCTCGAGCATCGTAACGTGATGAACGTCCTAACCTACTGTGAGTTCAGAAAGGAAACTTAAGGGCTGATCTACATGATTCCGGCCATCCCGGACTTTCACCATCTCCGGGTCGCTATGAAGGCATGATGGAAACATGACTGTCCCTTTCAACCGTCTTTTCATCTGAATTTATGAACGTATTATATTCGACAAGCTAAGAAAATGTCAAGGTAATCAGAGAATTTATTCCTTTTCCTCAAACACAGCGTCGACTTCATACTCAAGCAAATGATCCCAATCATCATTTTTCAGAAGATCAAGCTGCGCTTCAATCAGCATTTGGAAACGTGTTCTGAACACTTTAGACTGTTTTTTCAGCTCTTCGATTTCCATTGCGATTTTTCTTGATTTCGATAAAGATTCGTTGATGATGCGATCAGCGTTTTTCTCCGCTTCCCGAACAATCAGCTTTGCTTCCTTTTGAGAATTGCGCTTTACGTCCTCAGCTGCTTCTTGGGCAACCAGAATGGATTTATTCAGCGTTTCTTCAATGTTGGCAAAGTGTCCGATTCTTTCATCGAGCTCATTGACTTTCGCTTCAAGCTCTGTTTTTTTACGGAGAACAATTTCGTAATCTTTTCTGACTTGACTCAGAAATTCATTTACCTCGTCTTCATCATATCCGCGAAAACTTTTTGTAAACGTCTTGTTGTGAATATCATTCGGCGTTAATGGCATGATGCCACCTCCATTTTTTACATTTCAGTACGGTTATCTAGTTCACATTATAAAACAAATTTCGCACAGATGGAGAAAAAAACTGAAAAACCGACTATTTTTGTCGTTCAAACGTGACTCTCCACTTGTCTTTTTTGGTTTTCCCTTCGATTTTTGTCAGGCTGCAGCGGCCAAAGCCCCTGATAGAGAGCATATCCCCTTCAGCAACCTGGTAAGAAGGGTCTTCAACAACCTTCCAGTTCACTTTTACGAGACCGTTTTTCACCAGCGTTTGTGATTTCTGGCGTGATTGCCTGCTCATAGAGGCGCAGACCGCGTCAAGCCTTAAAGAAGAAACGGTGTCATCTCTTATTTCGACATCTCGTGCAGGAATTTCAAGGTCTGACAAGTCAATTTTCTCAAGCTTGACTGCAGCTTTTCCGGCTTGGGTAAGCTGAGCCGCAACAAAATCGGCTGTATCAGCTGAGACAATGATTTGCACCGCCGTCTCTGAAAACACTAAATCGCCAAACTTTTGCCGCTTCAGACCGATTCCCATTAACGAACCAAGGAGAGACCGGTGATCAACCGTCACAAATTTTTCAGCATAGCGAACGTCAAACGCCTGAAGCTCAAAATCCGATTCTTCCGGCGTGATGTACTCAGGATATAAAATGGCCCGTTTTCGCTCCGCTCTGTCATAGCCGCCGGAAAAAGCCAGTCCTACATCTGCCTGTCCCGTGACCGCATCGAGAATGACCTGTTCCCGGGGATCTAAAAAGTCGGTCAGCTTCATTCGATACTGCTCCTGGACAATTCTTTTCCATTCGAGCGCCTGATCGATAAAGGCACGCTCTTCTTTTCTGAAGTGCTGATAAATATCGCTCATCGTCTTTCCCTTCTATGTAAAGAGGCTTGGCTGCTGCCAAGCCCCCTATCAAACTGTCACCTTAAAACGCAATCATGCGATAAAGCCCCCACAAGCCGGTTGTTGCAAACCGCAGCACAAGAATGGCTACGATTGGCGAGATATCCAGCATTGCAATTGGAGGGATGATTTTTCTGAATGGCTCGAGATATGGTTCACAGATCGACGCTAAAAACCGTCCGACTGCTGTTTCCCTCGTACTCGGCACCCATGACATAAAAATATATATGATCAGGGCAAATGAGTATATTGTAATTAATAAGCTTAAAACCGAAAAAACTTGATAAAGGATCATCTCGCTTTACCACCTCTGATCGTCTTCAGATATGAGCTCAGAAATTGTGCCTGAAACATCTACGTTGTCAGGCGTGCATAGGAAAATATCTGAACCGATTCTTTGGATATCGCCGCCAATGGCATAAACGGTGCCGCTTAAAAAGTCAACAATCCGTTTCGCCTGGTCATGCTGTATCCGCTGAAGATTGACGACAACTGCCCGCCTGTTCTTCAGATGGTCGGCTATTTCCTGCGCCTCCGCATAAACGCGCGGCTCACTCAACACCACTTTAGAGGATTTCTGAACACTTTGCAAGCTTACTACATTCTGTTTGGCTGCTGGTTTACCAGCATTATAAGCAGGTTTTTCTTTTTGTTCCTGTTCTTCATGAGAATCCCGCTCAGTTTCAATATATTCGTATTCGTATTCTTCTTCATCCATTGAGAAAAAGTTTTTCAGTTTATTTTTCATACTCATTGCTGTACACCCCCTGTTTCATTTCCGACTAACGATGAGCCGATTCTAATATAAGTAGCCCCTTCTTCAATCGCGATTTCAAAATCATTTGACATGCCCATCGACAGTTCTGTACATGGAGCGTTCGGCTGTTTCAGCTCTTGAACCTGATCACGAAGTTCTCTAAGCGTTCGGAAACAGCTTCTAATCTCATCTTGGTCATCAGTCAGTGGAGCCATTGTCATCAGTCCGGCCACAACAATGTTGTCAAAGCCGGAAAGCTCCTGTATGAATGGTATCACTTCTTCTTTATTCATGCCGTGTTTAGAGGGCTCAAGCGAGGTATTGACCTGCACAAAGCATTGGACAGCACCTTCAGCCCGTTTTTCAATTTCTTTCGCTAATGAAAGCCGGTCCAGGGAATGAATATAGGAAACAGAATTGACGACAGCTTTTACTTTTCTTGATTGAAGGCTGCCGATAAAATGCCATTCCGGATTTCCTTTAATGATTTCCTGTTTGCGAAGCAGTTCGGCGTCCCGGTTCTCTCCGAGGCACGTGATGCCCGCATCGACCGCCTCCTGTGCTCTTTCAGGCGACACATATTTTGTGACTGCAATAACCGTAACTTCATCGGATCTGCGGCCCGATCTGTTACATGCTTCGTTTATTCGTTCGTTTATATGTCGTAAATGATCAACAACACGCAAGATCTTTTATGCCTCCTTCATTCCGATAAAGGACATCATCCGTCCTGTTTTCCCCTGATCTCGCCGATGGGAAAAGAAAAGTGACGGCTCACTTTCCGTACATAAACCGCTGACAGAAATCTGCTCATTTGCCAAACCGCTGTCAATCAGTATGAGTCGGTTCAGCTCTTTCAGGTCAAGCTGATACTGCCCCTGCCCCGTCTGATTCACGGCGCGATCTGCTGAAAACGGCAATGCGCGGACAGCATTCATCACACGGTCATCTACCGTATAGCACGCACCGCAGATAGACGGTCCGACAACAGCGTATATATCAGAAAGCTTCGAGCCCTCCTGTTCGGTCCATTGCTTCACCATTTCTCTGCCAATCTGTTTGACCGTGCCTTTCCATCCGGCATGAGCGATCCCGACAAGCGATTTCACCGGATCGAAAAAGAATAGGGGCACACAATCAGCAAAGCATAATGCCAAAAATACATTTTTATCATTTGTATAGAGCCCGTCTGTTGCTTTAAAAGCTGAGTGATACTCACGGGCGCCTTTTCCCCTATCCCTCTGCGTCACTTTTTGGACGCGATTGTCGTGTGTCTGGTCAGCAAATACCCAAGACTGCAAATCAATATTAAACATATCGGCTATATATTCACGATTTTTAACCACATCTGCATCTTTGTCATGAACGTGCAATCCTGTATTTAACGACTCAAAAGGTTTTTGACTGACACCGCCGTTTTTCGTAGTAAATCCGGCAATGACTTCTGCATCGTTTTGATTCGTTTGTTTCCAGTCTTGTATCATGAGTGTCGAGGGGGTGGTGAGACTGAATGGGTGATATGTATTCATGATGATCCAACCTTTCGACAAACATTTATAAGGCGTAATTTCCCACTTATTTTACCACATCTTTCTGCATTCGTTTAGCGCCGATTTACATATTTCATAAATGAAATGTGCCGGAAGAGTTCAGACTTCCGGCATTTGACAATCAGCGGCAAAAAAGCAGGTTAAGCGTGGGATTCACTTAATCGGACTAAAATGACATCTTCTCCGATTTTAACTATATTTCGCCAAGGAATGACCATTTCCTCTTCCTTTCCAAAAAAACCGAGAACTTTTCCATTTCCCCCTAGTATAATCGCCTGAATTTTTCCTGTGGTGACATTGATATCAATATCACCGATGCTCCCTAATTTTTTTCCGTTAGAGACATTGACGACATCCTTTACTTGAAATTCTGAAATGCTGATCATCCCATCACGTCCTTTTTCGGTCCTTTTTTCTAGTATATGAACGGGCGGGCTGAACCTTGTCAGCAAGGAGAAATTTTCATGATCATTGTTCTTTTTTGCGGCTGCACCATCTTATGATAAACGTGAGCATGATTTTCGTATAATCTAAGAGCTGCTCAATCGATACCTCTTCATTAACGGCATGAGCATTATATAAATCGCCCGGTCCGTATATTACGCTTGGAATACCGGCATGATAAAGCCATCCACCATCGGTTACGGTTTGAGATACGTCAATGACCGGGCGTTCCCGTTTGATCTCCTCGTGTGACGCCGTAAGGGCTAAAACGCCGGGATGAGCCGAATCAACTTCCAAGGCCGGAAAAATTTCTCCTCTTTCTTCAATCATTGAAGAGCCTCCCCATTTGAAGACAGGACGGTTTTCCCTCAGCCAAATATCACTGTCACTCAGCCTGTTGATGTAATCTTCTATTTCAGCAGCCACTTCTTCATGCGTTTCATTGGGATAAAAATGGACGGTAATCCATAATCGGCACTCATCCGCTATAAAGGCCGCATGTCTGCCTCCTTCTATAACAGCGGGATTAATTGTGTTTGTACCGGGGGTAAAGCCAGGATAGCTTTTCATAATGGCCCAATGTCGCTCCAGCTCACCGAGTCCAGAAATGATTTTTGCCATTTTTTCGATTACGCTCGCCCCGAAGGTTCCTCCGCCAGCGTGGATCATATTCCGTCTTGTTCCATCGTGAAACGTTTGACTGCTTTTCATTTCGATCCAGCCTGTAATCACTCCGCCTTGACCTTGAATATGCATATCGCTCGTATCCGCCACAACTGCAAAGTCTGCGTGATAGCCCTTTTTGCAGCATTCAAGCGTGCCGGCCTCTCCAACTTCCTCCCCGATGACCGATTGCAGAATCAAATCGCCCGGGAGCTCAACGCCCGCTTCACGAATCAGCTTTAAAGCAAACAGCACACAGGCCATTCCGCCTTTCATATCTGAAGCGCCCCGGCCGATTAAGAAACCGTTTTTCTCACTGGGACAAAATGGGTCATGCACCCAGTCCTCGCCCTCTTTTACCTCTGCCACATCGACATGCCCATTGATGATTAAACTTTGATAGGCGGCTGAATTTGTTCCTTTTAAAACACCCACAACATTGGGATCTCCTGGATAAACGTCCCATTTGTCGATAGAAAATCCCCGTTCAAGCAAAAACTGTGCAATCCATGTTTGGATGCTGTCTGTATTTCTCGCAGGCGGCGCCGGTGTTTTAAAAGAAATCAGCGTTTTCGCAAGCTCAATGAGCTCGTCCTTTTGTTCTTCCGCTTTTTTCAGTAAAGATTCTACTTGATCAATCATGTTATCCGCTCCTATTTTTAATAGAAAAAAGCCGTTTCATATTCATGAAACGGCTTAATAAAGAAAGCAGAGTGCAAGCTGCTGCATTCTCCGCTTTTTTCACCGCTTCCCTCCGCTGGTATGATCCAGATCAGGTCAATAAGGGTTGAGACCAGCGTCTCTCTCAGCTTCGAAAGCACCCCCAGGATGAATCGTATGTTGTTATGCATTTGTCACCGGCTCAGCTCTTGTTAAAAACGGACGATCCTGATTCCATAATACACGGATCGGCGTATCAAAAAAAGAAGAAAGTGATTCGTCTGTCAGCATGTCTTTCATGTGTCCTGACCTAAAGACTTCTCCCTTTTTTAACAAGAGGGCTTTATCAAAAATCGGCAAAATTTCTTCCGCATGATGCGTAACATAAAGAATAGACGGCGCATTTTCCCTGCTTGCAATGTGCGTAATCGTATCTAACAGTTTTTCCCGGGCAATAAAATCAAGTCCTGTAACTGGTTCGTCCAGTATAAGCAGCTCCGGATCAGCCATTAGCGCTCTTGCGATTAAAGCTCTTTGTTTCTCTCCTTGAGAAAGAGTTTCGTAGCGGCGGTCGGCATAATCAATGGCTCCTAAGTCCTCGAGCAGGGCAATCGCTTTTTCTCTGATTTCCGCACTTGGTGTTTCATACAAGCCAATAGAAGCATATGCCCCGCTCAGAGCAATTTCAAAAGCTGAATCTGCCGGATACAATTTTTGCTGAAGCCCCGCTGAGACAAGGCCAATTTTTCGTCTGAGTTTATCTCCCAGCTCCGTTTTTCCGAATACATGACCAAGCACCTGCATCTCGCCTGCTGTCGGAAAATAGTAAGAGCATAACATATTTAACAGCGCGGTCTTCCCAGCTCCGTTTAATCCGTAAAGCACCCAATTCTCCTTTTCTTCTACTTTCCAATGAATATCCTTTAGTATCCATTTTCCATTCCGTTTTAGTGAGACATTGTCAAGCTGCAAAATCATTGTGGTCCTCCTCTTTCCAAGCCAAAGAATTATTTTAATTTTCACAAAACTGTGTACGGACTAGGATACCTTACTTTTTCGAAAACGTAAACCGCTCGTTTCCAAATAGAAAAGCCTTTAAAACAGAAATTGTTTTAAAGGCTTTCGGCGTGCATGCTATTGATGAATATTCTTATTCATTTGTTTGATTGCTGCCTTTTCCAGTCTGGACACCTGTGCCTGGGAAATGCCGATTTCTTCAGCTACTTCCATTTGCGTTTTTCCTTGGAAGAACCGTTTTCTTAAAATCATTTTTTCCCTCTCGTTCAGTCTTCTCATGCCCTCTTTCAAAGCCAGCTCTTCAATCCATTGTGTATCTTTGTTGCGTTCATCACTGATTTGATCCATGACATAAATCGGATCTCCGCCGTCATTGTAGATCGGTTCAAAAAGAGATACCGGATCTTGAATGGCGTCGAGTGCGAACACGATTTCTTCGTGCGGTACTTCAAGAACTTTGGCGATATCCTCTGCCGTCGGCTCCTTGCTTGTCTCACTGATTAACCGCTCTCTTACCTGAAGTGCCTTATATGCGATATCCCTGAGTGATCTCGAGACACGTATCGGGTTATTATCGCGCAAATACCTGCGGATTTCTCCGATAATCATAGGTACAGCGTATGTTGAAAACTTAACATTGTGGCTTAGATCAAAATTATCAATGGATTTCATTAGTCCGATACAGCCGACTTGAAATAAGTCATCAACATACTCCCCTCTGTTATTAAATCTTTGAATGACACTTAAGACAAGACGCAAGTTCCCATTTACAAGCTTTTCTCTGGCTGAATCATCACCTTCGTCCTGCAATTGCCTAAACAGCTTTCTCATTTCTTCATTCTTGAGTACGGGTAATTTGGAGGTATCCACCCCGCAGATTTCGACTTTATTTCTCGACACTTTTTTCCCTCCCTACAGGAGCTGCTGTACAACGTTAAGTATCTCCTCGGGTGGGAAAAATATGCACTGCACTCAAACCGAAAAATAGTCATAATTGGGAAATCCTTGTAGAATCAAGGGATTAAGCCGCAAAAATTTTTTACACCATTTTGTTGAATTCTTTTCGCAATCTTTTAATGATTCTTTTTTCCAGACGGGAAATATAGGATTGGGAAATCCCCATCATATCCGCAACATCCTTTTGGGTCTTTTCCTCTTCGCCGACAAGCCCAAAACGCAGTTCCATGATTTGTTTCTCCCTCTCATTTAACTGTTCGAGCGCTTTTTTTAGAAGCTTTTTATCCACATTTGCTTCAATGTCCTTTGTGATGATGTCGTCATCCGTGCCCAGCACATCAGAAAGCAGAAGCTCATTGCCGTCCCAATCAATATTAAGCGGTTCATCAAAAGAAACTTCTGAACGGATTTTGTTGTTTCTCCTTAAATACATCAGGATTTCATTCTCGATACAGCGAGAGGCATATGTAGCCAGCTTGATTTTCTTTTCCGGATTGAAGGTATTCACAGCTTTGATTAATCCAATGGTGCCGATGCTGATTAAATCTTCAATATTAATTCCCGTGTTTTCAAATTTCCGTGCGATATAGACGACAAGCCGCAGGTTGCGTTCGATCAATATAGCGCGGGCCGCCTGGTCGCCGCTTGGGAGCTTCATTAATAGAACCTGCTCCTCGTCTTTTGATAATGGCGGCGGCAAAGCTTCACTCCCGCCTATGTAATACACTTCATCGCTTTTTAAGCCCAGTTTCATCAGCAGCTTATACCAGAGGTGCGTCAACCGCAATTTAAGTTTTTTCATCTTCCTCTCCCTTCTAAATGTCACGTCTTATGAGTATGATAAGTAACGGACATTTGCGAACATTAGGATACGTGCTTAATGGCCTTTCCGGACAGCATTTTCGGATGAATAATCGCGTCAAAATCTCCATCTGCCGACAGCTTTGACGTGCTGATGCCGATTAAGCATTTATCCGCGGAAATCATTTCATCTTTTGTCATAATCGTTACATGATCCGGTTTGATACATAATAAAAATTGATGCTGCTGGCCTACTCCCCGATATGGGATCAGCCTCATTTTATCTAAAAAACGAAACGAATCATCAAGCTGTTCAATCGCTTCCATCGGGTCTGCACTTCGGATAATCACCGTTTCAGCCTCTCCGAAAATTGGTTCAAGCTTATCAATGTGAAGAATCATGACCGGCGTTTTTGTGAGCGGATCATACAGCTGGTTGCCGGAATCCACCAGGCCTCTTGCGTGCAGTGTTTGGCCGCCCAGGTCCGCCTGTACCCTGACTCGTTCCTCATATTGAATGTTTTTTGTTTCAATATCTTCGATTCTTCTCTTGGAAAAAAACCATAACGCTGGAAAGCCAGCCACGATAAACATCCAGCTGATCGGGTCGCCAAATCCGGTTTGATTGGTGATCATGACACCGTTTCTGACAATAGAGTTTGACTGCAGCAATGAATGTGCTCCGATTATTCCCCCTCCCATTAGAAAAGTAGCAAAATAAAAGGAAAACAAATTTTGAAAGAAATAGCGAAACCGCTTAAAACCGAATGTCACGAGCACAATGACAACCGAAAAAGCGAGCTTTCCGGCCGGGTTCTCAACGATCGGCGAGAAAGGAGTAAACATCAAAAGGACAATACTTGACCCGATAAACGCGCCGCTTATCAATCTTCTTTTTTTCACATGGCGTTTCAAAATAAAAGCCGTCAGTAAAAGCAACAGTGCGTCAAAACAAAAGTTTAACAGCCAAATGACATCTAAATAGATTTTCACACCTGACCCCTTTCTTTCTTGCATCACGCTGTTCCCCTTCTTGTTTCATAAGTATAAAGCAAGCTCTGTGGGAAAGTCTGTCAATTAATGTTGAGAGGCCCATACAATTTTTCAGGGATAACTGCTTAATTTGTCGAGGGAATAAATGAAAGTATATAGAAAAAAAGCTGCCAAGAGCGGCAGCTTTCTTACACTTACTTTTCAGTATTGATATAAAGTTTTCCATTCGCTGTTTTTCTGGTTTCATTGCCGTAACCGTCTCGAACGATAACCTCTACTTTAGCTCCGTTTGCTTTAATAGAAGAAGTTGCTGTCCAGTAGCCTTCATATCGTCCCGGAGAAATTTCTCTTAACGGCAGCTCGGTAGCGTTTTGTACATTCGCTCTTGCATTTGTGAGCGGCAGGCGAATGACAAACGTTGCATCTGCGCCTTTCGCGCTTGAAAAAGCGATTTTGACCGATTCACCGGCTTTTAAGGTTTTGTCCTCACCAGGAATCAGTCCGGTAATGACTGGCTGGTCAAAATTCACATCGACGACAGCTTTTTTCGTCGTTTTGTTGCCTGCTAAGTCAGTGGCTGTCACCTTTACTTCGTTGCTTCCGTTTTCCAAAAGGATACGGGCAGAGTAGGAACCGTCTGTGACCGTTGCTTTTTTGCCATTAACCTTTACTTCTTTCAAGTTGTCATCTGAAACAGTGCCTTTAACAGTCACCGCTTCTTTATTGATTTTCTCGCCATTCTTTGGATTGTCGAGCGTCAGTTCAGGCTTGTCTTGATCAAGTGTGACCGTGACAGGACTTGAAGCATCTGTCGTTCCGGAGTCTGTTGATGCAGCCGCTGTCAGCTTGTTTTCCCCTTTGCTGAGTGAAACTCCTGCCTCGAACGTGCCATCTTCGGCAGTTTTCGTTTCCCCTGCTTCTTTATCACCATTATAAAGGGTTACAGTCGTCCCCGGAGATGCCTTTCCTTTTACCGTGACGTTCTCCTTATTGGTGTATGCTTTATCTTCAGGAGAAGTAATGACAGGTACGGCAGCTTCATAATCGACTAACGCGCGAATCATATAGTTGCCGTCTTCTTTATCTCCTTTTTGCCATGTTCCGTTAACATACTGCCAGTTGCGATCTGAGTACTGCCCGGTTTCATCCATTGCCAAGCCTGGTGAATATGGATCGGGTTTTGACTGGATATATACAAGATAAAAGTCTTTATCAACCATAATCCCCTTCGAGCTGAGATCGACTTTCGTCCATTCGCCATTACGAAGAGCTTCCGCGTTATATGGTCCCGCAATTTTTTTGCCGGGTGCTCCATCTTTCCCTGTAGCATCGTAAACCTCGACCTTAAACTCTGTGCCGCCAGGATCAGGGAACTCCGTATCCCAGAATCTGAATAGCCCTCCTGTCAGCATGCCTTTTTCCTTGCCGTCAGCAAGTGACATTTTAACCGCCCAGCCGTTTCCGGCCGCGAAATAGGAATTTGCATTCTCCGCTGTTCCGTCATCGTATCCGATCTCGCCCGGATATCCGACGAAAGGCTTCAGCACAGTTTCTTTTGTGATATCACCTTTTAAATCAACAGAAAATTCATCACTGTAATAGCCCGGTGCAGCCACTTTAATGGTGTAAGAGCCCTCGTAGGCCTCAAGTGTATATTCTCCTTTGTCGTTTGTAGTTGCCGGTTCAACAGCGGCATCCTCGATAACATAGACGGAAGCGCCTTTTACCGGCTCTCCTGTTGTTTTATTGATGACAGTGCCTTTTAATGTGCCTTTCTTTATTTCTTCTAACGTAAAATTAGCTTGGGTTGTCTGATCTGCCTGCAAAGACACTTTTTGCGTTTTTGATTGATAGCCGTAAGCTTCTGCCATAAGCGTGTAGTCTCCTGCTTTATGCGTCAGCTTGTACTGTCCGGTTGATTGATCTGAATAGGTTGATTTTCCTGTTTCAACCACACTGACCTGTGCTCTGAGCGGCAATGCTTGCGGCTGCATATCAGCACTATGTTTTGTTTTGGCAGCTGTATTTGTTGATGGCTTAGCCTTTTTTGGGTTAACCGCTTTTTTCTTTTGCTTTTCTGCCGGTTTTTGTACGCCCAGCTTATTCTTTTTGGCTGTTTTCCCGGAAGATTTGTCTGAAAGCTGAACATCATCAACGTACCAGCCCTCTTTTGCAATGCTTTCATCAGACTGAAGGTTAAACATCACTCGAATGTTTTGGCCTCTGTATGCGGATAAATTAATTTCTTCGCTGGTCCAGTTTGAAGTCTTTCCGTTATAGACCCCTGCCTGCTCCCAATTCGTTTCGCCTTCCGGTAAAACAAAAACGTAGCCATAATCAAAATCATTTTCCAGGTTGTGCCAGCTTTTAAATTGAAGAAACAGGCCGCCTGAATCAGGCACGTCAATTGGAGGCATAGTGAGATTCATATTCGCTCCATTGGCATAATTTCCAGTCAGGTTTGTCCCATATACTTTTTCTCCTGATGCAGCTGCATTAGGGCCTGATTCCGGAACTCCCCACTCCCAGTTATTATTTGTTCCGCTCGTAAGCCAGCCGCCTGGTTCTGTTTCAAAATCCTGCCTGTATCCAACAGTGATGCTAGGTTTCACGGATACATCATATATGTCAGACTCGACAACATGGCCGCCAAAATCCTGAATGATCCACTTATAGCTTAATGCGGTCCCCTTTATATTTGGGATTTTCGCCTGGTACGTTCCTTTCAGATGATCTCCGCTGATTCGTTTAGCTTTGACCTCGTTCCATTCGCCTTGATCCAGCTTATAGGACAATTTCACGGATGTCACACTCACATTGTCTTCAGCTGTCAAGGTAAGCGGAAGGCTGGCACCTTCATAAGCTTCATTTACTTTCTCATGCTGAAAGCCAGGCTGCTCGTCATCTTCCCCATCGACAGAAACTTGCCCTTCAGCTTTTCCTAAACCGTCTGTAACCGCTGATACGGCATCAAAAGCGTTCACCAAACCATGACCGTATCCGTTATTCGGAGAGTCAGGGAATGTAGAATCCGTTAATGGCTCAGCCGTGCTTGTCAATATATCCTCCATCTCATCGACAGAAAGTGAGGCGTCTGCCTGCTTCAATAGCGCAGCAACAGCAGAAACATGCGGTCCTGCCATCGACGTGCCATCCCAACCGTCTTCATATGTCTGGCCGGGAACTGAAGACCGGATGTTTACGCCTGGAGCAGAAATTTCCGGCTTTGTTTCATCGTATGGCGACGGTCCCTGGAGTGAAAAATCGCCAAGCTTTTTGTTAATATCAGTCGCTCCTGTCGCAAACGCTTCCGGATAATTGGCAGGATTCGCAATAGAACCAGGTCCTCCCGGGTTAAAGAGGTCCGCATTTCCCGCAGAGAATTCCGGGAAAATGTCGGCCGCCCGCCAGGCATTGACCATATCTCTGTACCATTCATCAAGACCGGAGCCCCCGCCCCAAGAATTATTGACGACATCCGGAGCCATTTCTGGATGAGGGTTGCCCTCTGCGTCCTTTGGAGCTAAAATCCATTCACCAGCCTCCAAAATGTCAGCGTCTGTCCCGCCATCTTCAGAAAACGCCTTAACAGCAATCCATTTTGCACCAGGTGCGACACCAATTTGATTCGTGCCATCAGGCTCAGAACCAACCATTGTACCTGTTACATGAGTACCGTGATCAAGATCATCATATGGACTGGACTCGTTCGCTACAGCATCAAACCAGTTCATGTCATGATCAGGCTCATTGGGGCTTTCCGGATGATACCCGCGATATTTTTCTTTTAATGCAGGATGTTCCCATTCAACCCCGGTATCAATGGAGGCGACAACCGTACCCGTTCCGTCATAGCCAAGCTCCCAAGCCTTCGGTGCGTCTATTTGGTCTACATTCCATTCTACACCGTCAGTTGCTTTTATCGCTTTTTGTGCTTTTTTCATATTGAATGGGGAAGCGGATGACTTAAAAAGCTGCCGCTTTTCATTCGGAAGCACTTTTTCTACTTCAGGGAACTGCGCCACTTTCTCCATGACTTCTTTTGAAGCATGTACAGCAATTCCATTTACCACATAATAGGAGTGAATATCATCGGCGTTCCCTTTATTTTTCTGGCTGTTTAAGTATTTCAAGACGTCTTTCTGAGCTTCATCAGCTGTCACTTTTAACGAAGACACGACGGCCGAACGCTTTTGATATTCCGTTTTAGCAGCGGTCAGCTTTTTAGATTTCGCTTTTTTGACAGCTGATTTTGCTGCTTTTTGGGTGTCAGCTTGATCTTTAAATTTGATCAGAAAGGTAGTTTTTTCTTCTTTTTTAAAGCTTTTCTTTAATGAGCTGGAAATCTTATTTTGAATCGATTCAGAAGATTGAAGCTCCTGTTTTACAGAAGAAGCAGCACCTTTGCTGCTTGCCCCGGCTGCACCCGGAAACAGCAGTGAACTGACGACAATTGTACTCAAAACAGAACTGATCAGTCTGTTTTTCGTTTGTTTCCTCATTTTTCATCCCCCTTTTTTAAACCACTTTGTAAAAAAATGTCGTCCCTCCTTTAACATTCAATTTGTTTGTCAAAGCTTCGCTGTACGTTAACTGTAGACAATCTCAATTACAGATATTGTCGTTTTCTGTCATCTTATTTCCATATAAATGAAAATGATAATATGGTCATGAAATATCAGTAGGTATAATAGGTTGATTTGTTGTTATGTGTAGGAAGACATAGTGCAAAAGGCATAAGGGATGAATGGAAATGGTTGAGGAAAAAATAAAAAAAGGACAAAATCGAAAACGATTTTGTCCTTTCAATTAGCCGCGTTTATTGCGGTTTCTTAAGAATGTCGGAATATCTAGCGTATCGTCAGCCGGCTGTGAGGTTTGACGGCTGACTGTGTTTTGATGCTGTGGTTCCTCTCGTTTCGGCTCACGTTTTGGAGCACTCTGATTATGTGATTTGATGTTCTGGTTTAATGATGGACGCTGGGGTTTCGTAACATCTTTCTCCTGTTCGATAAAACCAGTGGCAATCACAGTAACCACAATCTCGTCTTTAAGATTTTCGTTAATAACAGAACCGAAAATCATGTTTACATCCTGATCAGATGCAGAAGCGACAATGTCTGCTGCTTCCTGAACTTCATAAAGGCTTAGATTTGTTCCGCCAGTAATGTTCATTAAGACGCCTTGCGCGCCGTCAATTGCTGCTTCAAGAAGCGGACTGGAAATGGCTTTTTTCGCAGCTTCTGCAGCACGGTTTTCTCCAGTCGCAATACCAATACCCATTAAAGCAGATCCTTTGTTTGACATGATCGTTTTCACATCAGCAAAGTCTAGGTTAATGAGACCAGGAGTAGCGATCAGGTCAGAAATACCTTGAACCCCCTGACGGAGTACGTTATCAGCTTCACGGAATGCTTCAAGCATCGGCGTGTTTTTATCAACAATTTCAAGAATACGGTCGTTCGGGATCACAATCAGCGTGTCCACCGCTTCTTTCATTGCAGAAATTCCGCCCGCCGCCTGCAGCTGTCTTTTGCGACCTTCGAACGTAAACGGTCTTGTAACGACTCCGACTGTTAATGCTCCTAAATCTTTTGCGATTTGCGCAATAACCGGTGCGGCACCTGTTCCTGTTCCGCCTCCCATACCAGCTGTTACGAATACCATGTCAGCGCCTTTTAGCGCTTCTTCAATCTGCTCCTTGCTTTCCTCTGCGGCTTTTTTCCCGACTTCCGGATTCGCACCTGCTCCCAATCCTCTAGTCAGCTTTGCGCCGATTTGCATTTTCACTTCCGCTTTTGACAGGTTAAGAGCTTGAGCGTCCGTATTTACCGCGATGTACTCTACTCCTTGCACTTCATTCTCAATCATTCGGTTGACCGCGTTGTTACCGCCGCCTCCTACTCCGATTACTTTAATTGATGCTAAGCCGTCTATGTTTGTTTCGAACTCCAACATGCTAAATCCTCCTAATCTGCCGAATGACTATCTATCTATTCCCAAAACATGCTTAATAGTTTTTTCATTTTGCTCTGTTTGTTATGTTCGGCTTGTGTTTTTTGTTTTCCTTTTGGCCGTTGCTGCATCTCATTTTGGTGATGATGCTGCTCTTGTTCCTCTGCTGATGAGACGGCGATTTCCTGTATCGCTTCTTCAGGCATCTTGAAGCCAATTTTTCTGCCTTGAATTCTTGCATTCCGGCAGGCGAATTGAATCATGCCAACTGCCGTCATATACTGAGGATCTCTTACACCGATATAATTCGGGCTCGCCACTCTGACATTGTTTTGCAGCACATCCTGCGCTAGTGACATGATACCAGGCATTGCTGCTTGCCCCCCTGTCAGCACGAAGCCTCCCGGCAGATCGCTAATTCCCATATTGCGAAGTTCTTCTGAAGCAATCTCAAGAATTTCTTCGACTCTTGCTTCAATGATATTCGCTGCTTCCTGCTGTGTAAATGTTTGTTTTTGATTGGTGCCTATAACGGTTACCTCAAATACTTCATCTTCTGAAGCCTCGTTATAGTAGGCATGTCCAAATTGTTTTTTCACACGTTCCGCTTCTTCTGTGGACGTTCTCAATCCGATGGAGATATCTTTGGTGATATTTTCGCCTCCGAGAGGAATGACACGGGTAGAAGTCAGGTGTCCGTTCTGGAACACGGCAATGGTGGTTGACCCTCCGCCTATATCAATGAGAGCCACACCGAGATTTTTCTCATCCTTTGACAAAGCAGCAGAACCGGCTGCCAGCGGCTGTAGACAAATATCAGTTATTTCAACACCGGCTCTTTCAACGCAGCGAAGCAAGTTATGTAATATTGTTTTTGAACCGGTGATCAGTGTGCCCTCTACTTCTAAACGCACACCTAGCATTTTTTTCGGGTCGGTAATTTCATCTCTTCCATCTACGATAAATTGTTTAGGAATGACGTCGACTATCAGCTGTTCATGCGGTATTGAAACAACCTGAGCCGCTTCCATGACGCGGCGGACATCTTCTACTTGAATTTCTTTATTTTCACTGGAAACTGCTACAACACCGTTTGTATCTTGAATATTGATATAATTTCCATTAACGCCGACAATAGCTTTTCTAAGCGGAAAACCTACCATTCTTTCAGCTTGGTCAAACGCTTTTCTTATAGAATGAACGGTCTCATCTATATCAACGATTGAGCCTTTTTTCAACCCTTCAGACGGTACATTTCCCACACCGATAATATTTAGGGAATCATCTGTCATTTCTCCGACGATCACTTTTGTATTGGACGTACCGATGTCAAGACTGACGTAAAGTTCATTGTTGTTCATTCTATGGCACCTCCTCACATTTCGATCATTTCTATTCTATTATTTGCGGAACAACAATACAATGAATGTGGCTTTACAAGTGTGTAACAAAAAATAACAACGGAATATTCCTTATGTGCTTTTCACATTTTATGTTTATTGAAAATATTCGTTATATCCTATGTATATCCTCTTTTATATCACATTTTTTTTATTTTTTTTAGAAAGAGTCCACTTTGTTAGTAGATTTCTTCTTATAACGGCTATATTCTGAAATAACCTGACTCCAAATGCGAATATACCTGCTAAATACAAGTCTACACCAAGATGGACTCCCAGAAAAGCTAAACTTATTGCCAATATAATATTAAAAAAGAAACCGGAAACAAATACCATTTCATCATATGTACCTTGTAAATGCGCCCTGATTCCGCCGATTAGAGTATCAAGTGCAGCAAGCACCGCAAGTGATAAATAATTTGAGTATTCACTCGGTATCGTTAAGTTTGTCATCAATCCGATCGTTATTCCGAGCACGAGTCCAAGCACGGGCAGCCACATGACAATTCTCCTCCCTTTTAGTCTTTCAGCGGTTTTAGCTGTTGTACGTCCACTGCTCTGTCATAAGCTTTTAAAGTCAGGCTGCTGTCAGATTTACCTGCTTTTAACGCTACATTTTC
This sequence comes from Bacillus sp. FSL R5-0434, assembly GCF_038004745.1. Lineage (NCBI taxonomy): Bacteria > Bacillati > Bacillota > Bacilli > Caryophanales > Bacillaceae > Bacillus > Bacillus sp. FSL R5-0434. Next base: position 1,581,963 of record NZ_JBBORV010000001.1, on the reverse strand, counting down.
AGAAGCAAAGATATCCTCTAAATCGGACCCCTTTACCCTGCTGTACAGCTTGTCCGGATCTTCAGCAAGCACTTTTACTGTTAAAGGATAATCATCAAGGCTGTATCCGTCTATTTTTGTTGTGCCGTTTATGTCCCGTATCACTGAAGAATTCACAACTCTTCGCTCATTTATTGAGATATGCTCAGCACCATAGGAGTTGAGTTCATTGATCAGCTTCTTTAGTAAATCCGGCGGTGGATTTTTGATCGCCTCTCCAGTTACGCTTTCAGAAAAAAGCGGAGAAAGGGTGATGACAATTCCGCTACCTGTTATATCGGTCATGCCGGCTGTTTTTTTTAAGGTTTGTAATGTATTATTGAGCGCTGTTTCTTTTGTCAATTCTTTGTTTTGTGTATAGGTATTCAGCAATTTATCATACTTTTTAATTTCAGCCAGCAGCTCTTCCTGCTTCTTCTGCTCTGATGTAAGCTCTTCTCTTATATCCCACATATCTCTTGTATCTCGGACTTGTGGATGCTTTAAAGAATTAAATTGAACAGATATCATAAGGCCGAATATAACCATAAGCACGCTGATGCTAATGAAGGAACGCTTTATTTTCAATCACTTCACCCGCTTTTCCAGTCATTCCTTCGTTTTCAGAATGGGTTCCATTTGTACATTTTTCTTTTTTTCTGCAGTAACAGAAATATGATCCATAGAAAGCTGATCGATCAGGCCTCCTGCTATATTTAACGAAGGAAGCAGGACATCAGGATCTCCGATGGCAGAAACGACAAACGGGGCGGGGTGCTGCACCCCGTCTACCGTTACGACCGGCCCGTTGCACTTGATGTAGGAATCATGGGTCAGCCGCTGGCCGTTGACGGAGACGGCTGCCGCACCAGATATATACAGTTCATTTATGACTTGAAAGAGATGGCTTTCGTGAACGATGTAGCTGTTCACGTTCTCTCCTTCCGGTATGTAAGAAGCATCTTCCAAAGTCACTTGAACGCCCTCTCCTTGTACACCGACTTCCCCAATATACATTCTGTACTTTTCTACATCTTCCAGGACGTTATAGTATTCTGTTTTTTCGTTCTTCAGCTTATTTTCAGTCTGACGGACTTTGTTCTGCTTTTGATACAGTTCTTTTTCAAGGTCCTTGTTTTCTTTCTCTTGTTTCAGCAGTTCATCCCGCAGGGCATATTCTTTTTTCCATTCTTCCGTCTCTGTCATGCTTTTGTGGTTTTCTCTTGTCGTCTGAAAAGAAAAAGAAATTAAAAAGCCGGCGATAAGCATAATCAAAGAAAGAAGGACGGCTGATTTGCCCCTCAATTTTCATCTTCCTTTTTGGCAGACGAATCGCTTTTTCCAAACTCCTCAAAATAGGTTGCAACTTCTAAATGAATAATCCCTTTTTTACTGCCGCTGAGCTGTGAAATAATAGAAGGATACGTTTTCATTCGGTCTGCAAAGGTTTTGATGGATGCAGTGACGACATACCCGTCGTTCATATATAATTTAATCCGGTTTTGATCCATTTTGACAGGAGTATAATACACTTCTGAAATCGATTGTTTTATAGAATTTGACAAAGCATCGAGCTGCTTGGCCATCTGAACACGTTTTTTAGCGTCTGTCCAATTCACCAAAATTGGTCCCGCATCATCCGGCGTTACTTCGTCTGGCAAAACTGAACCGTTTTCAAGGACTTCATAATACACATTGTCTTTTTCTAAATAAGCAATCGCTTTATATTCTTCGATCGCAATGTTGATTTTATTAGGAAGGGATTTGCTGATTTCTGCTTTTTTTACTAATTTATTTTGCTGAATCTTTTTTGCTGTTTTTTTCTTATCCAGACTCCAAAATTCAGTATCTCCGCTTTTGATATCGGAAAGATCAATAATTTCCTTTTTGGAAACATTCTCATTGCCGGTAACAGAGATTGATGAAATTTTACTGATCGGTGTCTGCAGATACACGATGATCAGCACCATCATAAAAAAGAGCATAATAAATGAAATAAGCCGGCGGTTTGCCTTCTGTTTTCTCTGCTCTTTAATTTTAGGGATCCGTTCTTCAATATTTACGATTTTTTCTCGGTCATGCCCCGGATTCATTGCCTGTTCACCTCATTCAAATGAAACAGCCTTAAAAGTCTGCCTATTCCAAAACAAACGGCATACTATGATGCCGTTTGTCGTTTGCTTACAGTATATCATATGAACAGCTTCAGTTCAGAACTTGAATCAGCGATTTTCACCGATGATTTCAACCTCTGTGTGCATCTCAATCTCGTATTTTTCACGGATCATCTTTTTCACATGGTCGATCAGATCAAGCACATCTTTTGCTGATGCTCCGCCCGCATTGACGATAAAGTTCCCGTGCATTTCCGATATTTTCGCACCGCCGATTTGATATCCTTTTAAGCCTGCTTTTTCCACTAGATTGCCGGCATGGTTCGGAAGCGGGTTTCTGAATATGCTTCCTGCACAAGGGCTTGAATACGGCTGTGTATTCTTTCTGTAGTCTTTATTGCTTTGCATTTGCTGAACGATTGATTCTTTATCCTTTTGTTCAAGCTGCAGAACGGCTTCAAGACAAACACCAGGACGTTTCTTTTGCAATACGGACGTTCTGTAGGTGAATTCCATCTCCTCATTTGTCAGCCACTCGATCGTGCCGTCTTCAAATAAAATATGCGCTTTGACAAGGATCTTACTCATATCAGACCCGTGAGCGCCTGCATTCATATAGACAGCCCCTCCAACGGATCCCGGAATTCCGGCAGCGAATTCTAATCCCGACAAGCCTTTTTTGCTCAACGATGTAGCAAGACGCACGACTGAATAACCGCCACCGACAGTGACTTGTTCCCCGTCAAGCTCCAAGTGGTCAAGACCCGCGCCCAGCTTGATGACCACGCCTCTGATTCCTTCATCTAATACAAGAAGGTTTGACCCGCGGCCGATGACTGTCCACTTTACTTCATATTTTTTCACAACATCCATGATGTTCTTGACAGCATCTACACTGCTTGGAATGACCAATACATCCGCAGGACCGCCGATTTTCATTGTTGTATGATTTGCGAGCGGTTCATTTGCAAGCACCTTGCCGACTTCGCGTTCTTTTAATTCTTGTATCACTTTCTCCATCGTAAACCTCCGCATTCCATTTGCTTTTCTATTATTTTTTCAAATCTTCGAGTACGCTGTATAAACGGGCAGCCGCATCAGGAACACCGAGTGACTTTGTCCGTTCGCTCATATCCTTTAATGTTTGTTCATCGAGCACAATCCGGTCAAGCGCTTCAATCAGCTTTTCCCCGCTGAGTTCTGTTTCTTTCAACACAATCGCAGCATCATGCTGACCGAGAGATCGCGCATTGACCTCCTGGTGATTCGCCGTTACGTACGGACTTGGAATCAGCACACTTGGGATTCCTAGTGCCGTAATTTCCGCAATGGTCGTCGCACCCGCTCTTGCTACAATCACATCAATTGCCTTTAAATATTCTGGCATCTGATGGAGAAACGGTTTTGTGACCATATTGTCAGCTGCACCCTTGTTTTTCAGCTCAGTCATTACTTTCTCATAGTGAACCTCGCCCGTAATATACAGTACTTGATACGCTCTTGATTTCAGCGCATCCTGCATATCAATGACCGCTTGGTTAATCGGTGCGGCGCCTCTGCTTCCGCCGAAGATTAATACGGTTTTTTTCTCTTCAGAGAGTCCGAATTCAGCCATTGAGCGGCCCGTCTTTATTGAGACGACCTCAGAGGCTCTCGGGTTTCCCGTAAATACAACTTTCTCACTTGGAAAATGTGATTTTGCTTCCTCAAAACATATTGCTACTTTATTAACATATTTTGAAAGAAACTTATTGGTGATGCCCGGCAGGCTGTTTTGTTCATGAACGATACTCGGAATCCCCATTTTTGCAGCAGCGTATACAACCGGCCCGCACACATAACCGCCCGTTCCAATCACGGCATCCGGCTTAAATTCCGCTAAATACGATTTGCTTTTTTTAACGCCCTTTAGAAAACGCATCACCGTTTTTACGTTTTCAAATGAAAGCTTTCTTTTAAAACCTGTAATTTCAATGGAACGAAACGGTATATTTTCCCGTTCTACAATTTTTTTCTCTAATCCGTTTTCTGTTCCGATATATAAAAATTCCGTATCAGGATGGCGGCGCTGCACCTCTTTGATAAAGGCAAGCGCAGGATAAATGTGTCCCCCTGTGCCGCCTCCGCTTATTGCAATTCGCATAACTCTTCCCCCAGTCTCAGTTTCTCTATAACATAACGATAACCCTGTTTTTATGGACAGGGTTATCGCTTCAATTGTTTCCCAGCTTCCTGTTTCATAGGATCGCTTTACTAATAAAATTCATTAATACCTCGAGTACCGGCTCACGTTCAGCAGCACGCCGACAGCCATCAGCATCAGGGTCAACGATGAACCTCCGTAGCTCAGAAACGGCAGCGTGATGCCAGTTACCGGAATAAGGCCCGTCACAACGCCGATATTGATCATAACTTGGATTGCGATCATTGAAATAATCCCCACAGCGACAAAGCTGCCATATAGATCTGGTGCACCGAGCGCGATCCTGATTCCTCTCCACAGCAGCACGCTGAACAGAAGCAAAATAAGCGACCCGCCGATAAACCCAAGCTCCTCTGACAAGATGGCGAAAATAAAGTCCGTTTGCGGTTCGGGCAGATAAAAGAATTTCTGTCTGCTTTGGCCAAGCCCCATTCCGAACAATCCGCCAGGCCCTACCGCATAAAGCGATTGAATGATTTGAAAGCCGCTGCCAAGCGGATCTTCCCACGGATTTAAGTAAGAGGTAATCCGTTTAATCCGGTATGGAGCCGACAGTACCAGCCCGACAAATCCGCTCAGGCCGATCAGCCCGAGAAAGACGAAATGGGCGATTCGCGCACCGGCTACAAAAATCATGACAATACAAGTACCGACCATTACCGTTCCTGTTCCGAGGTCAGGCTGGCACATAATAATCAAAAATGCGGAAAACACGATGCCGAGCGCCGGGACAAATCCACGTCTGAATGATGTAATGTTTTTTTGCTTTTCAGAGAGAAATTTAGCAAGGAATGCTATCATCGCAAGCTTCATAAACTCTGAAGGCTGTATGCTGAATGCACCGACTCCGATCCAGCTTCTTGAGCCGTTCCGCACCATGCCTACGCCTGGTATTAAAACAAGCACCAGCAAGAAAAAACAGATAACCATCAGCAATTTAGACCATGTCCGCCATGTCCAATAATCAACATTCATAATAAAGAACATGGCAATAACTCCGATGCCCGCAAACAGCAGCTGCCGTTTCGCGAAAAAGAATGAGTCGTCAAATTTATAATCCGCCCATACCGCACTCGCACTGTACACCATAATTAATCCAATTGTTAATAATAATAACGTAATGATGACCAATAACAAATCAGGCGATGTTTTTTTAGTAGTCAAATCAATCGACACCCCAAGCTTAAAGTCATTAGGGCTGCCGATTTCTCCAAGACAAGCCCTTACTTAAGCATATGCACGGCGTCTATAAACATGTCACCGCGTTCTTCAAATGTTTTGAATTGATCCCAACTCGCACACGCAGGTGAAAGCAGAATGACATCTCCTTCATTTGAGAGCGCAAACGCCGCAGATACTGCTTGTTCAACATTATCGACACGTTTGACATGTTGTATTCCCAGCTCATTTCCGAGCTGTTCAAGTTTCGGTGCTGTCTGTCCGAATGTAAGCACCGCTTTGACATGCTTCATGTAAGGCTTTAAGTCATCAAAGCCGTTTCCGCGATCCAGTCCGCCTGCAAGCAGAATGACAGGTTTTTCAAAAGCCGAAAGCGCCTTGCTTGTCGCCAAAACGTTTGTTGCTTTGCTGTCATTATAAAACTTACGGTTCTTCACCGTTGTGACATACTGGAGACGGTGCTTGACGCCGGTAAAGCTTGTCAGCACTTTTTTGATGGCCTCGTTGGACGCTCCAGCCGTTTTCACTGCCGCAATCGCGGCTAAAATGTTCTCCAGATTATGCGCACCTGGCAGCACAACCTCTTCCAGAGGAAGAATAGCTTCGCCGCTGTACATAATCATGCCGTCTTTTACATAAGCGCCGTGTTCAAGCTGTTTGTGTACTGAAAAAGGAACAATTCCGGCTTCTCCGGCTTCAGCCAGGCGCACGACTGTTTCATCATCCTGATTGACAATTGCTTTATCTGAAGCTTTCTGATGCAGATACACTTTCTGTTTCGCTTTTTCATAGTTTTCTCTCGTATGATGATAATCCAGATGGGCATCAAACACGTTTAAAATCAGGCTGATTTCAGGCCTGAAGTCGTGCGTTCCCATCAGCTGAAATGACGAAAGTTCCGTTACGATCCATTCATCTCCATCAGCGTGATAGGCAACCTCACTTGCGACTGTACCGATGTTTCCGGCGATCAGCGCCTTTTGAGAGTCTGCCTTCAGCATTTCATAAATCAGCGTTGTCGTTGTCGTTTTTCCGTTCGATCCGGTAATCCCGATAAATTTGGCATTAGTCAGATGGTAGGCAAGCTCAATTTCTGTCCAAATCGGGATGCCTCTTTTTTCTGCTTCCTGAACCATAATATTTTCATATGGAATTCCCGGGTTTTTGATCAGTACAGTAATCTGATGCTGATCAAACAGAGAAACAGGGTGCTCTCCGCAGACAACTTCGACCCCTTTTTCAGAAAGTTTCTGGGCTGGTTCGTTCTCATCAAAAGGCTTTTGGTCGTTGACTGTAACATAAACACCTTTTTCATGAAGAATAGACGCCGCCGCAAACCCGCTTTTCGCGAGCCCAAGGACTAAAAAATGCTGATTTTGCAAAAATAGATCGTTTTCCACTTATAACCACACCTCGATGTAAATTCCTAATACGGCAAGCAAAAGTCCCGCAGCCCAAAATGTTACAACAACTCTCCATTCAGACCACCCGACAAGCTCATAATGGTGGTGAAGCGGACTCATTTTAAAGATTCGTTTACCTGTCGTTTTAAAGCTGATGACCTGCAGAATAACGGATAATGTCTCAATGACGAATACACCGCCGATAATGACCAGCAGGATTTCTAATTTCGTTAAAATGGCAATGGTGACGATTGCTCCTCCCAATGCAAGTGATCCTGTATCTCCCATAAACACTTTGGCTGGATGCGCATTGAATACCAGGAAGCCCAGCACCGCTCCGACAACCGCGACTGAGAAAATAGCAACATCATATTGGGATTGATTCCAAGCCAGGATGGCAAAGGCGCCAAAAGCAATAGCTGCCGTCCCTGATAATAAACCGTCAAGACCGTCAGTCAGGTTGACGGCGTTTGATCCGCCGACAAGCATAAATAGCACAAGGATAAAGTAAGCCCATCCAAGATCAATTGACAGATCAGTCCCAGGAATGCGGATATCCGTCGCAAAATTGTAGTAATGATACACCGCATAAAACACAATTGCGATGATAATTTGTCCGATCAGTTTTTGCTTTGACGTCAGACCAAGATTTCGTTTCATTACGACTTTGATGTAATCATCCAAAAAGCCGAGTAAACCGTAACCGATCGTGACAAACAGCAGCAGGAACATTTCCGGACTTATTTCTGAAAACTTCTGTGTCATCACAATAGTTGTCACAATGATAGACAGTATGATCATGACTCCGCCCATTGTCGGTGTCCCTGATTTTTTCTGGTGTGATTTCGGTCCCTCTTCTCTAATACTCTGGCCGAATTTTAATCTTCTTAAAAACGGAATAAGAATCGGAGAGAGCAGAACACTGATTAAAAAACCCATTAAAATTGTAAACAGAATGACTTGCTCAAGCATTGTCCTTTTCTCCTCCTGTTTCTTTCAAACGACATACGTAGTTATCATATTCATGATTTTTTTCCATATGAAAAATCTTTTCAAGCTCCATCATTCAATAACATCTCTTTCCTATGAATTCGTCTTATTTTTATTCAGTTCGACAATCGCTCTTGCCGCCACTTCGGCATCGTCAAAGTCAAAGGTTTCGTTCCCAATCTGCTGATAGGTTTCATGGCCTTTCCCGGCAATGAGGACAACGTCGCCTTTTTTGGCGTTGGCAATGGCAAAGAAGATCGCCTGCTCGCGATTTGCAATGCTGTGGTAGTATTCGTTCTCTACCCCTGCTTCCATATCTCTTAAAATGGCACGCGGATCTTCGCTTCTTGGATTATCTGAAGTGAAAATCGGTTCGTCAGCCAGCTCAACAGCGATTTTCGCCATTTTCGGGCGTTTCGTCTTATCTCTGTCTCCGCCGCAGCCGACAACAACAAAAAGCTTTCCTTCCGCCATGTCTCTGCATGTCTTCAGCACGTTTTCAAGGCTGTCCGGCGTATGCGCGTAATCAACAATAACCGGAAACTCCTGCTGCTGATTAACCAGTTCAAAACGGCCTCTTACGCCATGCAATTCTTCCACAGCTTCTGTAATGGTTTCAAACGGAATGCCTGCCGCAATACATGTCGTAACAGCCGCGAGCACGTTATACACGTTAAACTGTCCAACGAGAGACATCGTGATGTGCTTAGTGCCTTTGTTCGTCACCAGTTCAAAACTTGTGCCCTGTGCAGTAGTTTTGATATCTTTCGCCATTACATCAGCATTGTTTTTAATTCCATATGTAGAAATATGTGCTGCAGTCACCTTTTCAAAATAAGCGCTTGCCTCATCATCCGCGTTTAAAACAGCCCGTTTTGGATTTTCATGGTTGAATGCCCCGCCAAGCTGAGAAAACAGCAGGCTTTTTGCCTGTCGGTACTCATCCATCGTTTTGTGATAGTCAAGGTGATCCTGTGTTAAGTTCGTAAACACGGCAATGTCATAATCACAGCCGTGAACCCGTCCCAGTGACAAAGCGTGAGAAGAAACCTCCATGATGGCCGTGTCGACATGCTTGTCATTCATTTTTTTAAATGTTTGCTGCAACGTGACGCTTTCCGGTGTCGTGTTTTTAACAGGAAGTGTTTCGTCATCGATTTTAATGTACATCGTGCCGATTAAGCCTGTTCGTTTCCCCGCTTTTTTGAGAATCTCATCAACCATATGGGTCGTTGATGTTTTTCCGTTTGTGCCCGTTATTCCGATCAGCTGCAGTTTCTTTGTCGGCTGTCCGTAAAACGCATCAGACAAAACGCTGAGCGCCCGCAGTGACTGCCGGACAATGATGACAGGCACATCCACATCGAGCTCCTTTTCAGCCACAATAGCCGCTGCGCCGTTTTCAACTGCTTTTTGCGCAAAATCATGGCCATCTACCGTATACCCTTTTACACATACAAAAAGACTCCCTTTCTTTACTTCCCTGGAGTCCATCTCAATTGAAGTTATTTCAGGGTCTTGTGAGTCATTTACAGAAGGTTCGGTTGTTAAGTATGTAAGCAGCTTTGTAAGTTTCATCGTATCAAACCTCTCAACATTCTATTCGTTCTTTTTATCATTGAAGTCACATCAAATGATGTGATAATGACTTTTAAGCATACAGTTCATATTTTAGCGTAAAAAAAAGGATACATCCAGCTAATCTTGAAAGATATCAGCATTTTTCTGCAATAAAATAATAGGCAGCCCGAATCAATCGGCTGCCTCCTTTTCATCTTCTTCAGTCAAATAAACACGTATCTTAGAGCCCTCTTTTACTTTTGTTCCTGCAGCTGGTGATTGTTTGACGATTTTGCTTCCTTTTCCGGAAGCATCTATATTCAGATTCACCAAGAGTGACTCAAGATCTGAGACAGACATCCCTACAACATTCGGAACTTCTATTGTTTTTGTGTCGTTCCATTGGTATTTTTTTTCGATTTGATTTTTCCTAGGCTTAACACCAAGCTCCGGCAGGCTGTCTCTCATAATACTTCCCACAATAGGTGCTGCAACGGTTCCGCCAAACTGAATCGTGCCTTTCGGGTTATCCACCGCGACATAGACGACAAGACTCGGGTCGTCAGCCGGAGCGAAACCGATAAATGATACAATGTGGTTGTTTTCGAGGTATTTTCCATCTTTAACCTTTTGTGCTGTTCCTGTTTTTCCGCCGACACGATAGCCTTCGACAAACGCATTGCGTCCGGTGCCTTCTGCAACGACGCTTTCTAAAGCATAGCGGATTTGTTTTGATGTTTCCTTAGAAATGACTTGTTTCTTGGCGATTGGCGATTGTTTTTTGACAGTTTTTTTGGTTACCGGATCAAGCCACTCTTTTGCTATATAAGGTGTGTAGAGCGTGCCGCCGTTAACAGCGGCAGAAACGGCTGCAACCTGCTGAATCGGCGTGACGGATACTCCCTGTCCGAAGGCGGTTGTCGCTTGCTCAACCGGGCCTACTCTGTCAAGTGGAAATAAAATCCCTGTTCCTTCCCCCTGCAGGTCAATCCCGGTTTTTTGGCCAAATCCAAAGCCTTTTATATATTTGAATAGCTTTTCTTTGCCCAATCTCTCGCCCAATTCAACGAAGCCGGGGTTACAGGAGTTTTGCACAACTTCAAGGTACGTTTGCAGCCCGTGGCCGCCCCTTTTCCAACAGCGCAGTCTTGCTCCGTCTACTTCTGCATGCCCTTTATCATAAAATTGGTCACGTTTCAGGTTGACTTTCTGCTCCTCCAGAGCCGCCGCAAGTGTAATAATCTTAAAGGTAGAACCCGGCTCGTATGTGCTCCATACAGGGAGATTCCGATTGTAAACGGACGGGTCAACAGATTGGTAATCAGCCGGATCAAAGTCAGGTCTGCTTGCCATTCCAAGTATTTCTCCGTTTTTCGGATTCATTGCGACTGCAATCATACCGTCTGGATGATATTTAGCTTCAGCATTATCAAGCTCTCGTTCCATTATAGTTTGCACCTTCGAATCCACAGTCAGCTTCATATCGAGTCCATCCTTAGGAGGCGTGTAGTCATCCGCTTCATCGGGCATTTTCTTCCCTTTGGCATCTGTATAAAACTTAACAGAGCCTTTTTCTCCTTTTAAATCATCATCATAATAGGCTTCAAGCCCAAGAAGTCCTTGGTTATCAATACCGGCAAACCCAAGTACATGAGATAAAAAGCTGCCGAACGGATAATGGCGGATACTATCCTCCGCTACATACACCCCTTTTAAATCGAGCGCTTTGATTTCTTTTGCCTTCTCATTTGAAATTTTTCTCCCTTCTGGCGTAATCTTTTCTATCGATGCTTTTTTCGTGACGTGCTTATATACTTTTTCTTCAGACATATTTAACACCGCAGCCAGCTGTTTGCTCGTTTTCAGCGGATTCTGGACTTGGCGCGGCACGACAAATACGGTCGGTGCACTTTTATTTGTGGCAAGCTTAACGCCGTTCCGATCAAGGATCTCTCCCCGTTCCGGCTCAAACGGCAGGTTCCGGCTCCAGGAATCCTTCGCCAGAGAAGTCAGTTTCTCTCCCATGACAAACTGAACATACCCCAGCCTTGTATCAATGATCAGAAATACGATCACTCCAAAAAGCAAAACAAATAATAAACGTTTTCTAACCGTTACATTCGAGACGCGCAAGGCACCGTTCACTCCTTATTTAGGCTTGTTTCATTTTATGCCTGCGTGTGGACAGGTAGAACGGCGCTCCTCTTTGGAGATATAAAAAAAGAAAGCTCACCCGACGGGGTAAGCTTTCTTTCTATTTAATCAGGATTCTTAAACTTCACCTTGATCACGGTTCCGTCTTTTATTTCTTTGTCCTTCTTAACGCTTTGGCTCACAGCGTAACCTTGTCCGCTCACTTCAATATGAATTCCTGCCAAATCGCCGTATTGAAGAACCTCTCTTCTCGACCAGCCTGTCATATCAGGCATCTTGATTTTGCCCCCCGTTTTCAGGAAGACCTTCTGATTGGTCAAAACTTCCTCACCCGCTTTTGGATATTGCTCTTTTACTGCAATATCACTTCCGATCACAATCGGTGTGAGGTTTTCGTCTTTCGCTTTCTTTTGAGCACCTGTTACAGTTTGATCTGTTAAGTCAGGCATCGCCTGCGCTTTCGTTTCTTCCTTATTTGAATCAGACGTTTCAGTCGGTTCAATGTTCAGGTAGTGTAGGCTGTTTTTCATTGTTGGGTTGAAGATTTCAGATACTGGATTAGAACCTGTTTCATCATTTTCTAATTGCGGCTGCTGCACTGCAACATAGATAAGCAGCTCAGGATCATCTTTAGGCGCCATTCCCATTACGGAAAATACGTAATTATCGCGTCCAGATAGATAACCGTTCTGTCCGGCAATTTGCGCTGTTCCGGTTTTAACAGCCACATCAAAACCTTCAATTTTATATGGCTGTCCAGTACCAATATCAGAGGTAACGACATCACCTAAAATATTACGAACCTTTTTAGCGGTATCCGCAGAAATTGGGGTACCGGCGGACTGAGGTTTATTTTGATAAATGGTTTTTTTCTTGTCAGGGTCAACAATATGGTCTATGACATAGGGTTTCATCATTTTACCGTCATTTGCTATCGCAGTTGCAGCCTGCAGCTGTTGAATTGGTGTAACAGCAGAGGCTTGGCCATATGCAGTCGATGCTTTGTCAAATTCATATTTAAAATTGATTTTACTTAATGCTTCACCCGGCAAGTCAATGCCTGTTTTTTGATAGAAATTGAACTTATGAAGATACTCATTAAACCGGGAATAGCCCAATTTTTCATTAGCCAGTTTGGCAAAAGCAACATTTGAAGACCTTACAACACCGTCATGATATGTTGTTGGCCCCCAGCCTACACCATCATTATGGTCCCTTACAGGTTCTCCGCCAACTATATATGTTCCGGACTTGTACTTTTCATTGCCGTTATACACATTCTCCTGTATGGCAGCAGCGAGTGTGAAAATCTTCATCGTTGACCCGGGCTCATACGCATATGAAATCAAATCGTTATAGTAATTCGTCACATCACGCGTATTCGGGTCAAAACTTGGACGCTGACCCATTGCTAACACTTTGCCCGTTTTCGGATCAACAACTGCGGCCATGACTTTTTTCGGTTTATACTTTTCCGCCACTTTTGTCATACTGTCTTCTAAAAAGGTTTGAATTTTCTGATCAATGGTTAAATATACATTGTCACCATTTTTTGGCGCTGTAATTTTATTTTTGCTGTTCGGGAGCTCCCAGCCGGATTTGTCACTTTCATATGTTACGTATCCGTCCCGCTCCTTCAAATACTGATCCAGCACTTTTTCTAAGCCCATCGCGCCCGTAATTTCATTTGTTTTTTGGTCAACCTCGGCATAGCCGATTAAGTTGGACGCAAATATGCCGTTCGGATAGTACCGCTTTGTATCACGCAAAAATGAAATTCCCGGAAGTTTCAGCTTTTCGATTTTCTGTTTTTGGGAATAGGTAATATCCCGGCCTGCTGATCCGAACTCAACTTGTTTTGCACCCTTCTTATTTAAGATATCAAGGATTTCAGCCTTGTCCAAATCTATCACTTTAGACAGTTCTTCCGCTGTTTTTTCCTTGTTCTGGACATGCTGCGGATGCTTTTTGTCAGTTGTCATTTTTTCATCAAGAACAGCGATCAGCTTATACGTAGCTGTATCCTCAGCAATCACTTTTCCATTTCTGTCTAAAATGGAGCCCCGGCTCGCTTCGATTGTCCGTTTCTTTTCATGCTGCTCTGTCGCTTTTGTCGCAAGCACTTCACCGTCGGCTTTTCCGGTTATTTGAATATATGCCATTCTCCCAAGGATGACAAAGAAAAAGAGAGCGAAACAAATACTTAGAATCGCCGCTCCTCTGTTCATAAATTTATTCTTTTTTGGCATTTGAATCATTCCTGTATGTTTTTCACTTTTTTATCTTTTAAATTCAAGCCGTTCTTTTTCGCAATATCCATAATGCGCTGCGGCTTGCTTAAATCAGCAACGCTTTTTTCGAGGTCACCAATCTGCTTGTTTTCGGAAGAAATTTGCTCCTCAAGCTTTTGCACCTCTATATTTGTTTGGTAAGCCGCATATGCCTTCGATACGATCAAAAGCGATACGCTCAGCACTGCCGCAGCGAAGAGGACGAGAAGCACCTTTTCTCCGAGTGTAATGGAAGCCCTTTTCTTGACAATCACTTTTTTCTCAGGACTGATCGCATGCCGTTGCTGTTTCTCTGGTTGATAAGCTAAATTGCTCATAGGCTGATGACCTCCTTTTAAGTTTGCGTTCGCGTATTGTTATTTTCTTTTTTCAGCAATTCGAAGCTTCGCAGAACGAGCACGATTGTTTTCTGCCAACTCTTCTTCAGATGCCGTGATCGGTTTTCTTGTGATAAGCTTGAGCTCCGGTTCAAACTCTTCCGGTATAACAGGAAGACCCGGAGGAAGTTCCGGAAGTGACGACTTCTCTTTAAACGTAGATTTACAAATTCTGTCCTCAAGTGAGTGGAAGGTAATCACTGATACCCTGCCCCCCGGCTTTAACACGTCAATCGCTTGCTCCAAAGCCTCTTCAAAAACCTTCAGTTCATCGTTCACAGCAATTCTGATTGCCTGAAACACGCGTTTTGCGGGATGTCCTCCGCTCCTTCTGGCCGGAGCGGGAATCGCGTCTTTTATTAGATCGACCAGTTGGCCCGTAGTTTGAATAGGAGATTTGCTTCTTGCCTCCTCAATTTTTCTGGCGATCTGTTTGCTGAACTTCTCTTCACCGTATTTAAAGAAAATACGGACAAGATCCTCATAGCGCCACTCATTTACGACCTCTTTCGCCGTAAGCGTGGCCGACTGGTCCATCCTCATGTCCAAAGGTGCGTCATGATGGTAACTGAATCCTCTTTCCGGTGTATCCAGCTGCGGGGAAGACACCCCTAAATCAAATAAAATACCGTCTACTTCAGTAATGCCGTGTTCATGTAAACATTCTTTTAAATACCTAAAGTTGCTTTTAATCAGAATAAGCTGTCCTTGATAATCGGACAACGCTTCTTCTGCATGCTGTAATGCCGTGTCATCTTGGTCAAAAGCGATTAAACGCCCTTTCTCTGATAACTGCTGTAATAAATATGTACTGTGCCCAGCTCCGCCGAGTGTGCAGTCTACATATGTACCGTCCGGTTTAATATTTAGGCCGTCAACGGTTTCACGAAGAAGTACTGTCTTGTGTTGAAACATTTGTGTTGGTCCCACCTTTTATCAGGATGAATTGAAATTGTTTTTAGAGTGTTATACACGAAGATTCATTATATATCAAACCCAATCATGTTTTCAGCAATTTCAGCGAATGAATCTTCTTGCTCTTCTGTGTATTGTTCCCAAATTACTTTACTCCACAATTCAATTCGATTCGAAACCCCGATAACAACACATTCTTTTTCCAGTTTTGCGTAATTCAATAGAGATGATGCGATATTCACCCTGCCCTGCTTGTCCAGTTCGCATTCTGTCGCACCTGAAAAGAAAAAACGGGTAAATGCGCGGGCATCTTTTTTTGTGAGAGGAAGAGCTTTTAGTTTTTCTTCAATCTGTTTCCACTCGTGCATAGGGTAGCCGAAGAGACATTGATCAAGTCCTCTTGTCAGCACAAACTGCTCACCGAGGCCTTCTCTGAATTTAGCGGGTACGATCATGCGGCCTTTCGCATCGATTGTATGCTGGTATTCACCCATAAACATGATCTTTTGCCCCACTTTCTCTCCTTAACTCACCACTATCCACCACTTCTCTCCACAACTTCATTTTACACTGTTTATACATAAAAAAAAACCCTGAACTATTCAGGGTTCTTTAAAACTTTATTTCAAAGTTTGACAACTTGATGTTGATTTTGAAAAGAAAATGGCAGATTCTTGAATGATGTGAAGAATTTTGGACCGTACCTGTTTAAATAATACATGATATTCCAAATTCGCTCTTGCGGTGCGAGCAGCGGTTTAATGCTATTTTGGATTCTCTCATAATCCCTTAAGACATAGCCTTCTTTTTCTTCAATTCGTTTTGTCACTGTACGCTCTAAAAACTGAAGCTGGTCCTGAATAAACGCCGCGTTCTTCAGGAGCAAAGGCTCCATGCTCTGATCAACCTTAAGCGCCTCCTGCCGGACGGTTTTATGAATTGCTTCAATCTGGTTTTTTGCTTGCTCAATCACCGCGGTAAACTCTTCTGGAATCTGGTGTTCAAAGTATTTTTCTTTTTGGTTTTCCGTCCCGCCTTCTATCGCCTCTTGTAATGATATCTTTCGTTCAACCAGTTTTTTCTCAATATGGCGCTCGACTATCGTGATGTTCAGCCTCGGCATAACAGGAGGCATTTTAAAGCCCATCGCTGCAAAAGCCTGTTTGAGCTCACCCCAATAGTTGATTTCACCGGGGCCCGCGATAAATGCCAAGGTAGGAATCAAAAATTCCTGCATTAACGGTCTCGTTACAACATTATTGCTGAAGCGTTCAGGATGTTCTTCTATATGCGTATAAAGTTCATCCATCGACCATGCCAGATCAAGCTCCTTAATCACAAAACGGCCGTTGTCCTTCTCAATTAAAAAGCGTTCCTCTTCATATTCATAAAACAGATTTGCCTGCTCTTTTCCAGACTCGATAATCGGCTTGTAGCCCGCTTCGCGCATGAAGTCCTGCTGTTTAGAAACAGCGTGTGCAAGTTCATCATTGTCACGGAGGATCTTTTGGAACATGGCGGTTTCCAGCTTTTTAATTCCCGGGTCTCCGGAATTTAACAATACTAAGCCTTCCTCTTGAAACAGATCCGCAATCAGCTGTTCAAAGAAATCAGTAAACGTAACAGATTCCCTTAAACATCGTTTCACATGTTCTAGAAGTGTGTTCGTATGGTCTGTTTCTTCAAAAGCCGCAAACACATCGTCTATCCATGCGGCGCATTTTTCTTGGTCAAGCGGTGTGTTGGCGGCAGATGACTTTTTCCAGTAAGACTGCGGTAGCTTTTTTTTCACCGGACCGCTTTCTTCTGACGTGTGGACAAAATTAATTTCATCCAAATCATGGTCTTCTCCGGCAACCCAAAAGATCGGTACAACAGGCACTTGCAGCTGTTCTTCCTTTTCCTTTGCTAAAACAATAATTGAGATGATTTTATGTATGGTGTAAAGCGGTCCTGTTAAAAGCCCTGCCTGCTGTCCGCCGACAACAGCAACACTTGACGGATCCTTCAGCTTCTCAATAGAATGCTGCATGGCGCTTGAGCCGAATTTGTTGTGATAAGAGGATAAATAGGCTGTCAATTCCTCTCTTGCGAAAACCCGCGAGGATAAACCTTTCAGTCTTTCTTGCCACATATCCTTATGATGAATGCTGTAATCAAAAAAAGAAGACATTTCTTCTTTACCATCTATATAGTGCTGTACAAACACATTCTGATTTTTGATGGAAAGTTCAGTTAGCTGCATCTTCTAGAACTTCCTTTCTCCAATAAATAGTTAGTTATCCGAAATGAGTATAGCATGTTACCAGAAAAGCTCAAAAGACTTTGTTTGGGTTTCGCTCCAAAGCTTTGATGCTGCCATGTAAAAACGCAAGGTGAACAGCGTCGCGGCCTTGAAGCTGTGCTTCTTTCAGCAAATATCCGAGGATGGCGTCAGCCTCCGTCTGCCGTCCGGCGGCCACATCGACCAGCATGGAAGAGCGATTGTCTTTCGTTTGCTCACAAACTGCACGTACACGCTCCCAGGCCGCCTCTTCATCTTCCAGCCGCAAAATGCTGCACGCCTCTTGAAAAACGAGCTTCATATAAGAAAAATAAGCAGGCACAGTCAACAGCTCTCCATTTTTCACACGCAGAAGCGCAGTTAACGGATTGATGCAGGCGTTTACGATCAGCTTGCCCGTCAGCAGGCGATACCAATCCATCTCATAGCGAATTGGGAATTCGGAATGGTTATGCTGAAGCACCGCGTTCAGGAGATCTGGTTCAGCTTGCTTGAACGCGCTCCATTTTATCGCACCAATGCCTGTATGTTCAACGGCTGTATCCGATTTCCTTACAGCTCCGTGCTCAACAACCCCAACATAAACGGAATGGTCAGCACCCCAGTCTTTAAGGCCGTGTATATGGCCCATACCGTTTTGCAAAAATAAAATATTTGTTTTTTTGATTCGTTCAAGCATCGGGAAAACAGTCTGAAGCTGATGCTGTTTCACTGTCACGACAAGAAGGTCAAAACATGAATCAATAGCTGTGCCCGCGCTGCAATGAGCATTGAACGCTTTTCCGGCTTTATAAAGCTGAATCCCTTCCGATTGAATCGCTGCGGCCTGTTCATCCCGCCTTGTCAAAACAGTCACCTCATGATCCAAAGATAAATAATAGGCACATAAAAGACCGACGGAGCCCCCGCCGAGAATTCCAATTTTCATGATGTCACACCCAATTTAACATTTACGTATTATCATAGCAGAAGTATGAAAAAAATACTTCACAGAGATTTCAAAACACTTAAATTAAAGTTTAAATATTTGGATTTTTTAAATAAAGCGTTTACAATATATGTAGAGAACAACAAAGGGGGAGATTGGTTTGATTAAAGTAGAACGTCTGCTCGTCAACTATAAAACGCTTGAAGAATTCAAGAAATTCAAAGAATACGGTATACAAGAGCTCTCAATGCTTGAAGATCTTCAAGATAATATCATTGAAAATGACAGCACTTCGCCTTTTTATGGGATTTATTTCGGGGATAAACTGGTAGCGCGAATGAGTCTGTATCAAGTCAATGGCAAATCAAATCCTTACTTCGACCAACATCAGGATTACTTAGAGCTTTGGAAGCTTGAGGTCCTTCCAGGTTATCAAAACAGGGGCTACGGTACAGCATTGGTTGAATTCGCCAAATCATTCAGAATGCCGATTCGAACAAATTCTCGGATTAAATCAGCAGAGTTTTTTAGTAAAATGAACTTTGAACCAGTCAAATATGACATGGCGCGGGACAAAGGGGAAAACCCGCTCATCTGGCATCCGGATATGGATGGCGAAATGACACCGGGTGAATCAGCATAGAAATGAAACAACCGGCCTTTGATGATCCTAGGGCCGGTTCATTTGATGGTTCATTACGTTTCTTGAGCTGTTTTTTTCAGTCTCCCGTCTTCTTTCGAAACAACCATTTTTCTGGCTCGATCCATTATATCGATCAGTGCCTTGTAGTCCTCTTCTGTCATCTCCAACTGGTTTCTCAATGTTTGGTTTTCACTCCGTAAATCCTCGAGTTCTTTTTGCAGCGACTGAATTTGCTCCTTCATTTTTTCCTTTTCAATGTGGAATTCTTGCGCGGACGGCGCTTCTTTAAACTGTTCGAGAAACTCAATCACATCCTGAATGGACAAATCTCTTTTCCCCTCTGAAGCTGCCGGGGCAGCCTGCTTGACGGAATTCGGCATATTGACGGAATGAACCCCAATTTGTTTCCTTAGTTCTTTCCGCTGTTTTTTTGCCAGTTCTATGCCTGATTGGTATTGCTTTCTCACATAAGAGTTCCACCTGAATCCGCAGGCAGCGGCTGTTCTGGTCAGTGCCCTTCCGACCTCCTCAAAGGCAGAAAGCTGTGTTCCGCCCTCGCGAATATGACGAAGCACTACTTCTGCCAGCAGCAAATCCTCATCCTGTGTCCAAGCATCTTGTCTTGTAATGGTCAAATCAATCTCCCTCCATGTCAGCTTATTTATCTCATACATATGCCGGTAATAGATTAGATAGACTATTTGCACTCACAAATTTTCTGCAAGCTGACAGGAAGAAAAAAAGAAAAAGCGCAGGGTTTTCACCCTGCGCTTTTCTTATTAGTTACTTTTTACATTTATGTCTTTGCCGTTGTATGATCCGCATGCTTTGCATACACGGTGAGACAATTTCATCTCTCCGCATGACGGACATTCTGTCATACCAGGTACATTAAGTTTGAAATGTGTACGGCGCAATCTTTTTTTCATTTTAGAAGTTCTTCTAAAAGGTACAGCCATTATTCCCACCTCCTTAAAGAGTTAAGATTCATCATCTTGTTTTAAGAGCTTTTCAAGGGCTGCAAGTCTCGGATCGACTTTGTTCTTCTTGTCTTCCTCTGAAATGACTTGCCAGTCCTTTCCTTCTTGAGGAGCAGCTCCTTTTTCTTGTTCAGATTCACAAAAGATTTGCATAGGGATTTCTAAAAGAATTTCTTCTTTCACGATCGGAGTTAAGTCGATAGTATCGTCCTCAACAGTGTGAACGTCATCATCTTCTATATCATCCGTCTGATGAAATATAAACAGTTCTTTTGTCGAAATTGTAAATGGATACGGAACATCAACGAGTGTTCTTGAGCATGGCAAAATCATTTCGCCTGAGATCGTAAAATCAAACGAAACCTGCTTAGATTTGATATCCGCTCTGCCTTTCACCCTTACAGGAGAAATGCGGCGAATGTCAGAATTCAGCTTTGTCAGCTCATGTAACTCAACTGTCTCATCAAACTCAAAACTCGGTTTTTTCATTTGATGCAACTGATAAATCGTCCATTTCATTTGTATCACCTCAGGAAAGCAACAAACATGATTATAGCTTTTAAGAATGTTTTTGTCAATATTTTTTCTTTACAGCATAATGCTGCCAGCCAAGCATCGTTGACAGCTGAATATACTATGCATACACTTAAATCAAAAAAGACGTAAGAGTTTTCAATTGCAAATGTACCATACGTTTTTAAACATAGCAAGAAAGGCGGAAAAAATATGAAAGCTGTCGGATTGGTGGTTGAGTACAATCCCTTTCATAACGGACATCTTTATCATGCCCAAACAGCCAAGCGGCAAACCGGATGTGACACGGCTGTTGCGGTGATGAGCGGACATTTTCTGCAGCGCGGGGAGCCTGCTGTTGTATCCAAATGGGCCCGCACAAAAATGGCGCTTCAAAGCGGAGTCGACCTCGTAATCGAACTGCCTTATCTTTACGCGGTGCAAAAAGCGGAGATTTTTGCACACGGCAGCGTCTCCACTTTGAACAAACTGGGATGCGAGGCACTGTTTTTCGGGAGTGAGAACGGACAGATTGAGCCGTTTTTAGAAACCGCAAAGGTGATGGATGAGCATAAAGATTCGTTTGATCAATATATCAAAGAAGAGCTTAAAAAGGGGGCCAGTTATCCATCAGCTGCTGCTATCGCCTTCAAATCGATTTTACATACAGAAAACGGACTTGATATGTCGAAGCCGAACAACATTTTGGGGTACCATTATGTGAAATCGATTCTTTCCGGCGGATATAAAATGAAACCCTATACGACATCGAGAATCTCCTCGGATTATCATGATGCCGACCTTCCTGATGAAGACAGCCATATCGCCAGCGCGACCAGCATCAGAAAAGCTCTGATTGAAAAGCCTTTTGAAGACTGCGTTACGTTTCTTCCCGCAGCAGCTGCACGGGAATTAGCGGATTACCGCAAGTCTTTCGGGCTGTGGCATACACCAGAAAGCTATTTTTCTTACTTGAAATATAGTCTTTCGACTCTCACAGCCTTAGAATTACAGCACATATACGAGGTTGAGGAAGGGCTGGAGAACAGAATCCTCCGTTCAATCAGAAAAGCCAGCTCCTATCAGGAATTTATGGAGTTTCTGAAAACAAAGCGATATACGTGGACGAGGCTTCAGCGGATGAGTACACACATTTTAACGAGAACGAAAAAACAGGAGATTCACCGTCTGCTCAATGTCGAAGAGGTGCCTTATATCAGACTACTTGGGATGACGAAAAAAGGACAGGCCTTTTTATCAGAAAAGAAAAAGGAGCTGTCCGTTCCGCTTGTCAGCAAGCTGGCCTCCTTTTCCCACCCCGCTCTCGATCTGGATATTAAAGCAAGCAGAATCTACAGCCTTGCGATAGAAGAGCCCCTTAGAACCGAGTTTGATTTACAAGAATACGGACATGCCCCAATACGATATGACGAGGATGAACACCGTTTTTTGAGCATATAAAAAAGCACCTGGATAGGGACTGACCCCATAAGATGAGACAAATAAAAAACACCTTCAAGTTTGAAAACGGATAGTTGTTATCCGAAATAAGACTTGGAGGTGTTTTTTGTATGGGAACAAGAATGAGTTATCCGATTGAAGTCAAACAGAAGGCTGTAGAAATGAGATTGGCAGGCGTGCCTATGAAAGCGATCATGCAGGAATTGAATATCAAGAATAAGACGCAGGTTCAGACATGGGTTAGATGGCATAAAGCTGGGGATACACATCGATTTGAACAGCCTGTTGGTAAGCAATACACTTACGGAAAAGGTCCGGAGTATTCTTCCGAATTAGAGAAACTGCAGGCAGAGAACCGTTATCTGAGACAACAAAATGAAGTTTTAAAAAAGTACAACGAATTGGAAAGGAAGTTGATAGCCAAACGTCAGTCGAACTTGTAGAAGTATTGCACGGCACAATGACCGTACAGAATATCTGTGTTCATTTAGGTATCTCACGAGCGTCTTATTATCGTTGGAAGAAGAACCTGATGAAAGATCATCCCAAGCGCCATTTGGAAAAACAAATCGGCACGTTGTGCCGAGAGCACAAGTATCGATATGGATATCGAAAAATTACAGCTATATTAAAAAAGGAAATGCGTATTAACCATAAAACGGTTCAGCGTATCATGCAGAAAAATCAGTGGCAGTGCCGGGTTAAGGTGAAAAAGCGCAAGAAGAATGGGCAGCCATATGCCGTGGTTGATAATATATTAGATCGGAACTTTCAGTCCGATCATCCTCTTGAAAAACTAGTAACGGATATCACGTATTTGCCTTATGGACAGAAACAATTGTACCTTTCCAGTATATTGGATGTATACAATGGAGAAGTGATTGCTTTCACGATTGGAGATAAGCAGGACACAGACTTTGTCTTAAACACACTTGATCAGCTGCCAACACTGCCTCAGAACTGCGTGTTACATAGTGACCAAGGATCTGTGTATACATCTTATGAGTATCAGAAAGCTGTTAAAACAAAAGGCATTACCATGAGCATGTCCCGCAAAGGGACGCCCGCTGATAATGCCTCCATCGAATCGTTTCATTCCTCACTAAAGTCTGAAACGTTCTATCTTAACAGCATTAATCGAACCACGACCGCCATCGTAGAACGCACTGTCAAAGAATACATTTATTATTATAACAACATTCGTATTCAAACGAAACTAAACAGCCAATCACCGATAAGCTATCGGCAATTGGCTGTATAAAAGGTGTTTTGATCCCTGTCTCAAAAACGGGGGTCAGTCCCATATCAGGTGCTTTTCGCTGTCAGCTTATTCAAATAATCAATCGCATCCTGCAGCGTATCAACAGGCACGATCTTCATGTCCGAATCAATGTCTTTCGCTGTTTTTACTGCATTTTTGTAATCAGAATTGCTGGCGCCGTTTTGATTCGGAGCGAAGAAAATGTCTTTGCCGGCTTTGTCTGCGGCAACAACTTTTTGGTCAATGCCGCCGATCGGGCCGACTTTCCCGTCAATATCAATCGTTCCGGTGCCTGCAATGTCGTAGCCTTTTGTTTCATCTGTTTTTGTCAGCTGATTATAGATTTCAAGCGACATCATTAATCCCGCTGACGGGCCGCCGATATTTTCGATTTCGAAATCAATATCAGGCTTTACCTTGACGTTTCTGTCCGTATACAGCGAAACCCCGATTCCGGCACGGCCAGGCTCATCAGGAAATTGTTTTAACGCAAGGGTGACCGTCTTTTCTTTTTCTTCTCTTTCGATTTTTAACTTTACTTTATCCCCGGCTTTTTTGCTGCTGATATAATCGATCAGCTTTTCAGCAGACTGATAGTTTTTTCCGTCCGCACTGATGATTTTATCGCCGACTTCTATTTTCCCTTTCGCTGGCATGTTTTCGACAACTGAGCTTGCGTAGATGCCGTTAAAGGAATAGCTTACTTTTTTTCCTGCCTTTTGATATGCGGCGATGACGGCATTTTCCTGAGAGCTTTTCATCATTTGCAGCTGCCGTTTCATATATTCCTTATCTGATTCGCCTTCTTCCTTGATGCTTTCATCAGGAACAATTTCATAATAGGGGTGCATTTTAGCCCATGCGTATGTAAATGGATTAGCCGGTCCCACTTTGACAGTCATTAAGGACAGACTCCCTGTTTCCAGGTAGCCCCCCTCCACTTTTATCAGTGAGCCGAGCTCTGTCGCTTCTCCCGGTTTTGTAATATAGTATGGCAGTTTTATAAATGATACAACGGCAATCAGTATGAGGATGACAAGCATCCAGCTGAAATGTTTTTTACGTAGCAAGTTATTAGCCCTCCCAATTCTCTATTTCTTTTTTTATCTGGCTGATCATTCGGTTTGTTGCCTCCTCGCCTGCCGATATCATTTCATCAATATTGGCAAACGAGCTGGAGCTGTATGTTTCAAGAGAAGGGCGAATCATGATATCAGCGGCAATCGTTTGATGTCGCACCAATTCATTTTGCAGTATATCCATACTTTGCATGATTACATCAAAAATATGCGCCGCCTTTTCGGTTTTCCGAACCCTGGAGACATCTGAAGCGATGATAATGTCAGCCCCCATATCTTTTACAACAGAAACCGGAATACGGTCGACCACCGCGCCGTCTACGAGAAGCCGTCCGTCCAGCTTCTGCGGAATAAAAATGCCTGGTATGCTGATGCTTGCCCGAACCGCATCTGACACTGACCCTTTGCGGAAAACAATCTTTTCTCCTGTCTGCAGATCACACGCGACAATTCCAAGAGGGATTTTGAGTTCCTCAATCGGTTTGCCGAATGTATAAGCATGCACGAGCTGCCTGACACGGTCACCTCTCAAAAAACCGAGTTTCGGTACCGTATAATCAGCATAGAGCCGCCGTTTGAAAGCCTTGGCGACTTTTTTCATCGTTTCCACGTCATGCCCCGCGGCATAGAAGCTGCCGACCAAAGCGCCCATACTGCTCCCCGCAATCATATCCACATCAATTTGGTGCTTATGTAAACTGGAAAGCACGCCGAGATGAGCAAGTCCTCTGGCGCCTCCCGATCCTAACGCTAACCCGATTTTAGGTTTGGCCAACATGTTAACCTCCTGCCCGAATTCCCTGTATACGGAATTCTATGGTCTAAACTGAACCCCTATGCTCGTATATTAGTACAAAGGGTCAAGAGGACAGGTACTGCTTGGCCGTTTCGAGTCATACCATATTTTATCATGATATACATGTCATTGTGCATTTTTAGCGTCGGGGAGGTAAGAATGAACTTGTCGAAGATTCATACACTTTTGATTGCTGCGTTTTTTATTTTTTTAACAGCGACTGTCATCTCACATCCGCAGGCCTCATTCGAAGCCTCTAAAACCGGGCTGTCCATGTGGTGGGAGGTCGTATTTCCGTCTTTGCTGCCGTTTTTCATACTGTCTGAGCTATTAATCGGCTTTGGTATTGTAAGGTTTGTCGGTGTTCTGCTTGAGCCTTTTATGCGCCCTATTTTCCGCGTGCCGGGTGTCGGCGGCTTCGTTCTGGCCATGGGCATGGCATCAGGGAACCCCGCGGGCGCAAAACTGACGGCAAGGCTGCGGCAGGAAAAACAGATTTCAAGAGTAGAAGCAGAACGGCTTGCTTCCTTCACCAATTCATCCAACCCGCTCTTTATTTTTGGAGCTGTCGCCGTCGGCTTTTTTCAGAATGCGTCATTAGGTATTTTATTAGCATCTGCACACTATTTGGGCAATTTGGCTGTCGGTTTAACGATGCGCTCCTACGGGCGTAAAGAAGAGCGCCAGCTCATGAGAAATAAAACCATAGCTTTGCCTTCTATCAAAGATGCTTTACATGCGCTTCACACCGCAAGGCTTGCGGAAAAACGGCCTTTAGGAAAAATTTTGGGCGACGCTGTAACCTCATCCGTTCAAACGCTTCTAATGGTAGGCGGTTTTATTATTTTGTTTTCTGTCTTTAATCGTTTGTTATCCGTCGTACAGCTGACCGATATTCTCTCTATTGTTACAAAAGGCGCACTGACCTTGTTTCAGCTTCCCGCTCAATTGGACATTCCTCTATTATCAGGAATGTTTGAAATCACATTAGGAAGCAAGCTTGTCAGCGAGACAGATGTCTCCCTTTTGCAAAAAGCTGTTGTTGTCAGCTTTATCCTCGGATTCAGCGGCTTTTCCGTTCAGGCTCAGGTGGCAGGCATTTTATCAGAGACGGACATCAGATTTAAACCATTCTTTATCGCGCGTGTGCTGCAAGGCATTTATGCCGCCGTTTTTGTCATTCTGTTATGGAAACCTCTTTACACTGCGTGGCATGACCATGATCAGTACGTTTTTAAATCTCTTGATACAGGTGAGCTGCCGACAGCTCTTATCAGCGGATGGAATCTGCTTGTGCAGATTGGCCCTGCTGTCACGTTATGTGCACTGTTTACGTACATTTTCATTTTTTCTTACAGACTGACAAACGGTACAAAAAAAGGATGAGCTTAAAAACACTCATCCTTGCCTGAATTTTTCCTGAAGCGCCTTCTCGACTTCCGGCGGTACAAATTCTGACACCGCACCTTTATACTTTGCCACTTCTTTTACTATGCTTGAGCTTAAGAAAGAATATTGGTTATTTGTCATCATAAAAAAGGTTTCAATTGATTCATCAAGCACACGGTTTACGGATGTTCCCTGCATCTCGTACTCAAAATCAGACACCGCTCTCAAGCCTCTTAAAATGGCTTTTGCATTTTTTCTTTTTGCATAATCAATTAACAGCCCTTGTGACGTTTCAACTGTTATGTTCGGAATGTCTTTTGTCACTTCTCTCAAAAGCTCACAGCGTTCTTCTACACTGAATAGCGGCTTTTTTGAAGAATTGTTCAGCACACACACATACACTTGATCAAATATATTGGCCCCGCGTTTAATGATATCCAGATGCCCGTAGGTCACCGGATCAAAACTGCCGGGACAGACAGCTATACTCGTCACATCACAACCCCCTCTTTTTATAGATCGCCACCCCTGTCAGGCCGTAGGTTTCTTTTCTTGTTATCACTAGATCACCTACTGCTTCGGGAAGCTCGACGTCTTTGTCATGCTCTGCGACGATAAAGCCGCCATCCTCCAGCATTTGTTGTTCGTCTATCACACTTAAGAGCGCCTTCAGTTTTTGTTCCTTATACGGAGGATCAAGAAAAATCCCGTGAAAGCCCGCTTCTCTTTTCGCAGCTGCGTGCAAAGCACGTTCCGCATCATTACGGTACACATCTGCGTATGCTGTAAGCTCTAATGTTTTCAAGTTCGATTTCACCGTTTGAATCGCTTTAAAATCACGGTCAACAAATACACAATGCTCAAACCCTCGTGAAAGCGCTTCAATACCAAGACCTCCGCTTCCTGCGAATAAGTCAAGTCCCCTGCCCCCGTCAAAATAAGGGCCAATCATATTGAAAATGGATTCCTTCACTTTATCGGTTGTCGGTCTCGTTGATGTTCCCGGCACTGCCTTTAGTGAACGGCCTTTTTTTGATCCAGAAATTACTCTCATGTTCCACACCACTTTTTCTAAAAGCTATTTTGTTTCCTTGTTCGGCCGGACGCCGTTATGTATAAGAAAAAACCAATCCTATCTTATCATAAAGCATTCTTTCAAACAATGAGCGCTAATCTTCATATACAAGTGTATAAGCGGAATGATCATTGTCCATACTATAAGCAACAGCATCCAGAGGATGTTGTTGCCAACCGCGGAGAAGACTTACGTTTCCCCATAAGTTCTTCCTCCGGTTTCTCCTCTCCCTTTGCCTTCTCCTTAACTTGTTAAGGAATAGAAGGACCCCGCAGAAACCTGCGGGGATTTTTTTATACAGCTATATTCCGATTTTATAATCATATTCTTTTGCTTTATCAAGCTTTGACTCAAATTCCAATTTTAAAAACGGTTTATATGAAGGCTCAACTTTCTTAACAAAAGAATAAGATGAGATCTTGTCCATTGTTTTTTCAATTTGGCCCATATCACAATACAGCACGACATATTTTAAGCGTTTTGACACATAATGCACATTTCCAAACTTTCTCAGCATTTTGCTTTGCTTTAAAGAATGAAGATACACAATCATGCCTTGGCGTCTATTCTCCAATACATTCACCTGCCTGATTTCTCTTATATGTAAAAGACGAGACGGCCAGTCTCGTCATGACACTTTGCATCCGCAGCCGCCGCCTGATCCGCAGCCGCCTCCGCATGAAGACAAACCGTCAAAATAAGGATTCCCAGTCGGAACTTTAATATGCTCTGATACAGCTGTCCCAATTTCAACGCTGATTTCATCAAGAATAGACTGCAGTTCCGTCTCTGCTTTTTTGAAGTCGGCCACCTTATCGTTCAGGTCGAGCTCCCGTTTGATCTCCCTCATTTTTCGGGATATTTCTCTATAGTCAGGATGATATTTGCCAAAACGCTGCACATCCTCATATTGCTCTTTTATTTTGATAAAAGAACGAATAATCCGCCCTGCCTCTTCATCTTCCTGGAGACGCTTGTAACAATTGCGGTAGTTCTCAGCCGTCTCCGACTGCAGAATCATCTCGGCAAGCTGCTGAGCTTCACTTTGAAGCCGCACGGATTCCATCGTCGCATACATAGCACGCACCTCCAGTTGTTAGTTTACCATGAAACCAGCCAATTGGAAAATGCTTAGCCGCACTTAAAAATGGAGTTGTAAAAGCCTCCCTAGTTTACACAATGAAAAAGACCCATTTTCGGGTCTTTTAATCTTTTGTCCGCATTGCCTGGAACATTTGCATCATCATTTGCGCCATTTGAATCCCGTTCGTAAATTGATTCACCCGATGCGGAATGGTTTTTTCGTAAAAATTCATCATCTCAAGCTGAAATGAAGCCAGGTCATCCGGCTTTCTCGCAAGCCTCCGATACCATATCGGCTGTTCTCTTAAGAATCGTTTTCGTTCTTTATCTGCTAAAATAAATTCCTGAACGTCTTTGCGCATATAAGCTCTCCTTTATTAATCCTTCCGAAAAGAAAAAGGATGCTGTCCGGGTCCTGGCTGAGATTGCTTCTGTCCGCTTCCGGAAAATGTGTTGAGAAGGCTTTGCAACGATGAGATCGATTGGCTCATTTTATTGATCTGTTCATTCATTTGATTGACATCCATCTTTTTCACAGCTGTAACCATTTTAGAAACAAAATCATTTTTTTCTGATGTTTCGGGTGCCGCTTCTGCGGCTTCCTCCGGTTCTCTGTACGGGTCCCAAATTGGGTCTTTCTCTCCGAAAAGGACCCAATTTTCGTACACGTCCTGCCAGCTTCTTTGTTCTTTGCGCACTTCTTTAATCAGCTTGGGATGTTTTTTAACGAATTGTTTAAAGTCATTAATTGAATGATTGGCATGTTGATTGGCCACAATCCTCACCCCCTCCGAAAAATATACCTACTACAATGTATCGGTTTGTGAGCCATTGTGTTCGCCTAATATTCATCGAAAAATCATTTTCTCGTAAAACAAGAAGCGCAGAATAACAGAAGCTTCCTCCCCCGATAAAGCCGGGGCCTTAATTGTTCCTGAAATCAAGATTCCTGCCTTTTGCAAATGTTTGGGATTCCGCATTCCAAAGCCCATCAGAACAAGATCCTTAATCGCCCCCGGCCGATCTTAAAGTCTCCTCATCAAAAAAGAGCCGGACAGCAACACGTTGATCCAGCTTCAGCTCCTTAAAAGTTCATTTTTTTGGTAATGTCACTCACAGTATCCATTGAGAAAGCTTCGTCTGCTGCAATCACCTTGTTCTAAAGCCTTTGCAGAAACAATAAAAAGCCGCAGAACCTGTCGTCCGCGGCTGATTTCAGCGTTTAATAAAGTTTTGAGTGTAATACTTCCGGTCTACACCGACGCCAAGGTGCGTGTAGTCTGAATGTAAAAGCGCTTTTCGATGGCCTTCACTATTCAGCCAGCCTTCTACAGCAGCCGGACCGTCCACATAATTGTACGCGATATTTTCTCCCGCTTGCTCAAAGTCGACATCCCCTTTTTCTAAGCGGTCCTTCAGCGTGCCGTATTTCTTCGATACATGGGAGAAATAGTTGTTTTCTTTCATATCCTCACTGTGGCCAAAAGCCACTTCGGCCGTCGGCTGATCCCACTCAAGCTTAGCTAACCCATGTTTGACACGAATAACATTGGTCAAATCGAGTATTTGCTTTTCACTCGTTGATTGGATCTCTTTCCACTTATCTTCCGTAACGGTTTGCGGTTCTACTAACTCACCGCGGTACACTACCTCATAAGGTCTTTGCTTGACAAAGGTTTGCGCATCAAACGCCCTGATGCTGGATAGCTTCCCTTCAAATTTGTCCATATACAGCTGGACGTACATCTTCCCTACTTTTACAGTCGGTCTGGTGTTGATGTCCTCTTCAGAAAACTCAAACCGATAGGAATTTCCTTTATACTCTACATTTACAAACGGAGCCACCTGGGTTGTCTTAAATACTTCTCCCGTTGACTCACCGATTTTGAAGGGCTTTGCGTTAATATCATTTCCCGCCGCAAATAATGTGACCACTTTATTGTGCAGCATCCCGATTTGCACATACTGGTCTTTTCCCTGATTGTAAACCCACCATTCGTAATCATAAGCCGAGGGGTCAATACGTTCCGGTTCCCCAAGTTTTTTCTTTACATCGTCGGCGGATTTGCCCATAAAGGACAATAATCCTGAAGTCGGCATATGTATTCGTTTGCCGCTTGCCGCTTCCTCGTTAGAGACTTGAGGTTCGCTGTCATTTGATTTTTTTTCAGGAACAGCCCCATATTGAATAAACAGAACGTAAGTTCCGCAAATAATCAAGAGGATAACCATGGCTCTTAATATATTTTTCAATCTATCACCCCCGTGATGTGAATTGCATGTCTTGCCTTATTTTTCATTACAATACAGCCTATTTAACATGTCAAAGATTTATGTGTTAATGCAAAAAGCCTTGCTCTCTGTTTTCGTCCTCTGAAATATCTGATAAAGCACTGCCGGCACGTTCATTTGTTTGTTCAGATAAGGAAAGATCGCCAAGCGTGACAATACCAGTCAGCTTGTTGTTTTTGGTTACAGGTATGCGCCTGAGCTGATGGGATGCCATTAAATGAAGAACCTCATCAACTGGCGCGTCCTCTTCCACACTGACAGGTTTTTCAGTCATAGCGTCAGTGATTTTTTGCGAGTTTGGCCTTTTTGAGGCGATGCCTCTTAACACCAGATCACGATCGGTTACGATGCCGACCAGTGTTTCTCCATCCTCATCAACTACCGGAATGGCTCCTACATCCGCGTCTTTCATCTTTACCGCAGCTTCATATACATTATCTAATACCGTGCAATATTGCAAGTCAGCTGTCATCAGATCTTTTATTTTTGTCATCCGTAAAACCTCCTTTTATCTAGTGATATTTTCGTCAAATTTTCATTTTTGCATACTTTCAAAAGAAGAAGATTCATTGAAAGTTTAACGCTTTCATACTATGATTGTCAGGAAAGGTAATTTTTATAAGGAGGGGTCAGTGTTGAAGTTTACTGATAGCGGACTTGAAGGGGTAAAGGCTGAGCTCAGCCTCTTGGACGATTTGATGGAAAGCAAGGGACTCATCAGAGCCGGTCAATGGGATTATGAAAGAGTGACCTATGACAGAAAGTTTTCGACGATTGAGGGAACGTTTTACCTGCGGGTTCAAGGCATTGCGGCAGAGGGCGATGTCGGAAGCGGCCGCGCCGTTATTCAATTAATGCCCCCTCTATTAGGAAAACACTATTACCCGCACGGAGTGGAATACGGAGAAACAGAAGAATTCCCAGTGCAGGTTGTGACCAAAAGCAAGGCACTCATCCAGGACATCTCCGACATGCTGAAAACAGTTCAAATGTAATAAAAAAGGTACAGCCGATTGCCGCTGTACCTTTTATGATATCGTCTGCTGAATATAAGGCGGCTCCTCCTGTCCATCCTTTTCCCTTTCCTTCTTCACCCATTGGAAAAAGACAATAGCCAAAAAAGCGCCGTACACAATTTCCTGAATGATTTTCATCATAACTGCCCCAAGCTGCTGATCCTCTAACAAAGGAAGTGTGTTAAACATTTCCGGTCCTGTTAACGGAACCTGTCCCAGCATATCCGCAGGAACACAAAGCTTCATTGCTTCCGCCCAGGCAGACGGATCGGTATAAGTGGCATATAATGGCGTGCCGCTAAACATGATCAGTGCACAAGCAGGCGTGAGCAGCATACCGTCCGCCATAATATAGCCCAGCTTCATCAAACCGCTGAGCTGCGGGAGCCGAGCCACCTTGTGTACGAGCGGCCACCACATAAAAAACGCTAACACGAAGATGAGCCAAGTCATTAACGCATGGTAAAGCGTATCCGTTTTGACAGTATCAAATATTAGCGGCACATGATATAGAGAAAAAATGCCGTTAAATAAAAGCAATGCAATTAAAGGTGTAGAGAAAAATGTAAAAAATGGTTTAATGGCAGGCCGAAAAATCATTTTTTCCCAGGCCCATGCGGGAATTCCTGCGATTAATAAAGGCGGAACCACTAAATACAAAACAGCCATCTGCACCATATGGGCGCTGAACATAATATGTCCGAGCAGATCAACCGGGCTTCCTTCGGCTGCATATAAAAACAGCATCGCCGACAGAAAACAGGCCATTTCTTTACCCGTGATACGGTCAGGCTTTGAAGTCAACCGTCTGTAAAAAAAGATGTAAAACACCGTGATGCCTAAAAGGATACAAAAAAGATAAGGGCTCCACATGGCGCGAAACCCAAACACGTCTAACTGATTCATGTCTTCACCTCCGGCGGCTGCTCAAATTACCACCATATAATTGTAACAAACGCAAGCACCGTAATGAACGCGACAAACATGCCTGAATACAGAAACAATGCCGGCGCTTCATGCCCTTTCTGATTCATATGCATGAAGTAATACAGCTGAAATATCACTTGAATAGCCGCGAGCAGTATAATGAAAGGAATCGTAAACCAGCTGCCGATGCCGTCTGTTGCCACAGTCAGAAATGCAACGAGCGTAAGGCCGATCATCAGGCCAAAAGACATGACTTGATATTTCATCTCCTGAGCATGCTTCTTTTTCTTATATTCAAGGTCGCTGCTGATATGTCCTCTGCTTTTTTTATCGACCATGTTTATCCCACCATCCCCATTAAATATACAACGGTAAAGATAAAGACCCACACGACATCAATAAAATGCCAGTAAAGACTGGCCACGTAAAACTTAGGCGCTGTATATAAGCTTAAGCCCCTTTTTGCATTGCGGATCATCAGCGTGCTGATCCACAAAAGGCCAAACGCCACGTGTGCACCATGTGTGCCGACAAGCGTATAAAACGATGAGCCAAGCGCCGAGCTTGTGATGGTAAAGCCAAACTCATGTGTGTAATGCTTAAATTCATAAATTTCCAAGCCTAAAAATCCCGCACCCAATAACAAGGTAATTCCCAGCCAGAGCTGCATTTTGCCAAATGAAAAGTTTTTCATATGGTACATCGCATACACACTCGTTAAACTGCTCGTTAATAAGAGCATTGTGGCGATAAAAACGAGTGTGACATCAAACATTTCTGTCGTAGGCGGGTCACCGGCGTTTGAATTCCGTAGTGCAAGAAAAGTGGCGAAGAGAGACGCGAACAGAACAGTCTCTCCCCCAAGAAAAAGCCAAAATCCTAAAAATTTATTTTTCCCTTCCAGTGTTGCTTTTTCGGGAGAAGCTGGAAAGGTCTCTGCGGTGAATTTTTCTTCAATTTGCATTACGCCTTCACCCCTTTATCATCGTTCGGCAGTTCCTCTTTGTGAATATGATAACCGTGATCATCAATCAATGAACGGAGCAGCATTGTAAAAAATGTGATGCCAAGTCCGATAAAGATCACCGGCAGGCCCCAAGCGTGGTCGGTTCTATACAAGAGACCAAAGGCAGCGACAAAGAGACCGAAGGAAATGATCAGCGGCAGAATTGAACCGTTTGGCATATGGATATCATCAACCGGTTCAGCCGGTGTCATAGATTTGTGTCCCGCCTGCTTTTCGATCCACAGCGGGTCAAGCCCTCTGACAAATGGAAGCTGTTTAAAATTATATTCAGGCGGCGGTGACGAAACAGCCCATTCAAGCGTACGTCCGTCATGCCATGGATCATCTCCGACATATTCGCCCTTCACCGAAGTCCATATGACATTGACAAGCAGGAGGATAACTGCTGCAGCCATAAAAAACGCCCCGATTGTACTGATCAAGTTGCCGGTTTCAAGGCCCTGGCCTGGCAAGAAGGTATAAACACGGCGCGGCATTCCCATTAAACCGACAAAGTGCTGGATGAAAAAAGTAAGATGGAAACCGATAAAAAACAAAACAAATGAAATTTTCCCCATTGTTTCATGCAGAATTTTACCGAACATTTTCGGCCACCAGAAATGAACACCGGCTAATAGCCCGAATACGACTCCGCCTATAATGACATAGTGAAAGTGCGCCACAACAAAATACGTATCATGGAACTGGTAATCTGCAGCTGCCGCAGCCAGCATGACACCTGTCACACCGCCAAGCACAAAGGATGGGATAAATGAGACGGCATACAGCATGGCCGTCGTGTACTTCACATTTCCTCCCCAAATCGTCAGCAGCCAGTTAAATATCTTAATCCCGGTCGGAATCGCGATCGCCATTGTGGCAACTGCAAAGATTGCGTTCGCAATCGGTCCGAGGCCTGTCGTAAACATGTGGTGCACCCAAACCATAAAGCCAAGAAAACCGATAAGCACGATC
The DNA here is from genome assembly GCF_038004745.1 of Bacillus sp. FSL R5-0434. NCBI lineage: Bacteria > Bacillati > Bacillota > Bacilli > Caryophanales > Bacillaceae > Bacillus > Bacillus sp. FSL R5-0434. The sequence continues at coordinate 1,547,051 of NZ_JBBORV010000001.1, read as the reverse complement.
GCAAAAACCATTGAAGAATATCCAAACAAACGCTTTCTGGAAAACACCGGGATGACCTCTGAGAAAATGCCGAAAGCAGGCAAAATCAGAATATAAACCTCCGGATGTCCGAATATCCAAAATAAATGCTCCCAAATAATCGTGTTACCGCCAAGCTCAGGATTAAAGAAATTTGTGCCGAACAGCCGATCCAGCATCATAAGAGCCAAGCCAACCGTAAGCGGCGGAAACGCGAACAAAATCAATGCCGACGCCACAAATGTCGTCCATGTAAACAAAGGCAGCCTCATGTACGTCATGCCGGGAGCCCTCATGTTAATAATCGTGGCCAAAAAGTTAATCCCGGCTATCAGCGTCCCCAGTCCGGATATTTGCAGTCCAAGGACGAAAAAGTCTATGCCGTGCCCTTTTGAATGAAGCGAAAGCGAGGCATATGACGTCCAGCCCGCATCTGGCGCTCCTCCCAAAAACCAGCTTAAGTTTAAGAAAATGCCCCCGAAAAAGAAGAGCCAAAAACCAAGCGAATTTAAAAATGGAAACGAAACATCCCGCGCTCCGATCTGCAATGGAACAACCGCATTCATCAAAGCAAATAAAAGCGGCATCGCAGCCAAAAAGATCATTGTCGTCCCGTGCATCGTCATCACTTCATTGTACGCTTGAGCACTGAGAAAAGCATTTTCCGGCTTTGCAAGCTGGATTCTGATAAACATCGCTTCAATTCCCCCGACAAGAAAAAAGAATCCACCTGCGATTAAATAAAGTATCGCGATTTTTTTATGGTCCACCGTCGTCAAATAATCCCAAAGCATAGATCCGCGCGTCCGCTTTTCTGTAAGCGCATTCAACATATGTGACCTCCCCCAATATCTCCCTTTCTTCCCTACTTGCTTTCTGCTTTCAAGCCTTTTAAGTATTCATAAAGCGCGTCCATTTCACTGTCTGAAAGCTTCGGATATGTTCCTGTCATTTTGTTCCCTGGCTTTATGCTCTCAGGGTCTTTCAGCCAGGCTTTCACATTTTCTTCATTGGCATCCTTTACCCCTGCCACTTTTGTCCTTTCACCGAAAGTCGCCAGATTTGGCGCCGTTCTTGCTGCCTCTGCACGCTTATCATTTGGCTCGACCGCATGGCAGCTCAGGCAGTTCTTCTCTTTGAACAGCTCTTCCCCCTGCTTAGCCAAATCACTTTCTGCTGCCGTCTTATAGTTTTTCATATCTTTTGTCCATGACTGGAATTCTTTCGCAGAAAGCGCCTTTACTTTAAAATCCATGAGTGCGTGTGAAGGCCCGCAAAGCTCAGCGCACTTTCCAAAAAACGTATCTCCCGCCTCTTTGCTGCGTTTTGAATCGAAAGTTAAGAAGAACGTATTTTCGTTATCAGTATTGGTATCAATTTTTCCTCCTGCTGAAGGAATCCAGAAAGAATGTTTTACATCAGAGGCTTTTAAACTGAAATAAACCCGCTGGTCTGTCGGTACGATCAGCTCCTGGCTTGTGATAATGCCGTAATCAGGATACTCGAACTCCCACCAATACAAATTTGCTCTGACATTGACAACGAGAGCATCCTCGGCTTTGCGGTTTTTCTTATCCATAGGTGATGTATCTGCGAGTTCAAGCGTATATAATACGACAGGGATAACAAGAATGATGAGCAGCAAAATAGGGATCACTGTCCATGTGATTTCTAAAAATTTATTCCCTTCCACCTGTTTTGGTATCGTGTTCTCCCCAACCCGCGACCTTCTGAATCTTACAATCACGTAAAAGAAGATAACAGATACGACTGCTACGACAACAACCATAATCAATGTACTGAGCACTGTCAGGTCATACTGTTTATCAGCCACCTCGCCAGCAGGCTTGAGCGTGGATAAAAAAGGTTTTCCACATCCGCTTAACAGAAGCGGCACCAAGGCTAATAATAAGATAAGACGCCAATGCTTTACCATTTCACCCAACCCCTTTTCTGGTCAATACAGCGGCGGAAAATAGATTGATTCCATCGCAATCCGGCCGCCTCCCAATAAAGCACTTACATTTCCTCTTCTCTTAAATTATGATTTTTTTTACTCAAAATGCCATCTATGTATAAAAGTAAAGCCGCCTGATTAAACAAAAGGTCAAGGCGGCATTCACTAGTTGTCATCGGTTATTTTGAAGCGATAAAACAAGCAATATATCTATTTTTTAGAAAAGCGTAAAGACAACCATTGCAACGAAATAGATTGTCATGTAATTCAGTGAGTAAACGAACATCATCGTCGCCCACTTCATGATATTTTTTGAACGGAAACCCATCAAACCAAGAATCAGCCAGCCGATATTTAACAGCAATCCGAGAATTACAATCGGTAGACCTAGGCTTCCTAAAAAGAATGGAAGCGGCATCAGGCACGCAACCCATACAATAATTTGTCTTTTCGTCACTTCAAATCCATATACGACTGGAAGCATTGGAATATTCGCGGCTCTGTAGTCCTCAGTTTTCTTAATGGCAAGCGATAAGAAGTGAGGAATCTGCCAAATGAATAAAATCATAAATAATACCCATGCCACGACGCCGATATTTCCTTCTACTGCCGTCCATCCAATCAGAGGCGGCACTGCTCCGGAAACACTCCCTACTACTGTGTTAATCGTATAGCGGCGTTTCGTCCACATTGTGTACAGTACAACATAAGTAAATACTCCGATAAAACCAATAACAGCAGCCATCACAGTGGTCATCAGCAGCATGATCAATCCTAAAGCAACAAGCAAAATTCCAGACCATAATGCCTGATTCGGCTGAATTTTACCCGTAACCGTCGGTCTTACTTTTGTACGCTCCATGATATGGTCAATGTCCCGGTCATACCAGTTATTGATCGCACAGGACCCCGCAATAATCAAAGATGATCCAAATAAAGTAAGAAGAACGGTGTTTATATTGCCTAAAAAGCTTAAACCGGAAATATGAAAAGCAAGCCACATTCCAGTAAAAGTTGTGATGAGATTAGAATTTACGATCCCTATTTTAATGAGGGACAGAAAATCTTTCCATGCCGTTGTTTCTTCAATTTGTCCGTCTATAGCTGTATCATTTAAGATTCTGGAGTTAGCCATAACGTAAACCTCCCTTACAAACCTAACGCAGGTTTATAATAACCTGCAACTCTATCATACAAGATAACAACTTGTAAAAAAACATCCTATTAAATATTAAACGAGAAACAGGAATTTATTTGTGAACTTTTTATGAATTTTACCAAAGATGAAGGCAAACGCCAATTCGATAATGCGTTTACCTTATTTCTATCAGACCCGGCATGAATAATCAAGTATACATTTCCAGAAGTCGTGATTCTATTATATTTTTGTGAACAAAGGGCTCTAAGAATTGCCACAAAACACATATTCGCTTACACTTGGTACGTATAAAAAATTGCAGCAGTTTGTTAAGAAGGTGGATATTTATGAATAAAGCATTAAAAGCTCTCGGTGTTTTGACAACATTTGTGATGCTTATTGTTTTAATCGGGGGAGCCCTCGTTACAAAAACAGGTTCCGGCCAAGGATGCGGCAGACAGTGGCCGCTGTGCCACGGGCGCTTCTTCCCTGAACTGAATCCCGCTTCTATTATTGAATGGAGCCACAGATTCGCAAGCGGCATCTCAATTATTCTTGTATTAAGCCTTGCCTTTTGGTCATGGAGAAAAATCACACCTGTTTTCCGTGAGACAACGTTTCTCGCTATCATGTCCATTATCTTTTTGTTTCTTCAGGCACTGCTTGGTGCGTTGGCTGTTGTGTTCGGTTCAAACGCGCTTATTATGGCGCTTCATTTTGGGATTTCACTAATTTCTTTTGCGTCTGTTTTAATATTAACTTTGCTTATATTTGAAGCTGATAAATCAGCCAGAAAACTGGTCAAACCGCTTCAAATCGGCAAGAAAATGCAATTTCACATGATAGGTATTTTGATATATTCCTATATCGTTGTGTATACTGGCGCATACGTAAGACATACAGAATCCAGTCTGGCGTGTCCTGATGTGCCGCTGTGCAGCCGGCTGAACAATGGACTTCCGACCCAATTCCACGAATGGGTGCAAATGGGGCACAGAGCTGCAGCCTTGCTCCTGTTTGTATGGATTATCGTTGCCGCTGTTCATGCGATTACTTCCTATAAAGAACAAAAGCAAATCTTTTGGGGCTGGATTTCGTGTCTTATTTTTATCACGTTACAGGCACTATCCGGCATTATGATCGTGTATTCTGAACTGGCGCTGGGCTTTGCGCTTGCGCACTCATTTTTTATTGCCTGCCTGTTTGGGGTTTTATGCTACTTCTTATTATTGATTGCACGCTTTCGTTACGAATCAAGACGGGTATAAGACATAAGACCAAAGCTCTTATACGCTTTGGTCTTTTTTATCATTCCATTTCGGCAGCTTCATATAATTCAACTTTCGGTTTGCATACTGAACTTGATGATTTATATAAGGTTTGGATAATCTCGGGCGATGATGTATTCTAAACGCGCTGCTCAATCGATGTTTGGGACAGGATTTTAATTAAAATAACTTTTCCCCAAGAAGTCAATTCATTCTCACCAGAAAAGAAGCCGTAATTATACGAAGCTTATTAAGCATCAGCTTTTCTCATTCCTGCACCCGCGAGCAGACAACCAATGCATCGTTCACACACGTTTGAAACAGCCCCCGCTCGTTGCAGCAGCTGCACGTTCATATCTCGTTCCTCACTAAAAAAGAGTGTATATCAAATGATATACACTCTTTTTTGATTATGCTTTTTCAATTTCGAGAAGCAGATCTCCCGTTTGGATCGGCTCTCCATTTTTCACATGAATCTGTTTGATTGTTCCTGAGAATGGCGCCTGAACCGTTGTTTCCATTTTCATGGCTTCGTTGATCATCAAATGATCACCTTTATCAACTTTGGCACCCGCTTCTATCAGTACCTTGATAACAGTTCCAGGCATAGAAGCCGCAATATGACTTGGATTTGTACGGTCTGCTTTTAATCTTTCCTGAACGGAAGACTTAATGCTTTCGTCCTTTATGACCACTTCACGCGGCTGGCCGTTCAGTTCGAAATAGATCACACGAGTTGCATCCGGCTGAGGTTCACCGATTGAGATCAATTTGACGATCAGCGTTTTCCCGCGTTCAATTTCCACTTCTATTTCTTCGCCTAATGTCATGCCATAGAAGAAGGTCGGAGTATCTAATACCGAAATATTTCCATAGCTTTCAGCAGTTTTTACATAATCAGAGAAGACTTTAGGATAAAGGGCGTACGCCAAAGCATCCTGGTCTGAGATCTCCAGATTATGCTGCTCTTTAAACTCCTGTTTGATCGCTTCAAAGGATACCGGCTCAAGCAATTCTCCCGGTCTCACTGTGATCGGCTCCTGCCCTTTTAAAATGAGCTTTTGAAGTTTTTCCGGGAATCCGCCATGAGGCTGTCCAATATTTCCTTTGAAAAGCTCAATAACAGAGTCAGGGAAATCTAATGATTCGCCTTTTTCGTAAATGTCCTTTTCAGTCAGGTTATTTTGCACCATGTACAGCGCCATATCCCCGACTACTTTAGAGGAAGGCGTAACCTTCACGATATCACCGAACATATCATTTACTCGTCTGTACATCTCTTTGACTTCGTTCCAGCGATCGCCCAAGCCTACTCCCTTCGCCTGCTGCTGCAGGTTACTGTATTGGCCTCCAGGCATTTCATGCTCATAAATTTCAGTATGCGGAGACTTCATCCCGCTTTCAAATTCACTATAATATTTACGAACTGATTCCCAATACTGGGATAGTAATTCCACGCCTTGCACGTTCATTTCCGGACGGCGGGAGTTGCCTTCCATCGCATGGTAAAATCCGCTCGCGCTAGGCTGCGATGTTAAGCCAGCCATTGAGCTGACCGCCACGTCTACGATATCAACGCCTGCTTCTACTGCTTTTGCATACATATAAATTCCGTTGCCGCTCGTATCATGCGTATGAAGGTGAACCGGAATATTGATCGTTTCTTTCAACGCAGACACCAGCTCATATGCAGCTTGCGGTTTTAACAGACCTGCCATATCTTTAATTCCGAGAATATGGGCCCCTGCAGCCTCAAGCTCCTTCGCCATAGATGTATAGTAAGCGAGATCATATTTTGTACGGGTTTTATCAAGAATATCACCTGTATAACAAATTGCCGCTTCAGCCACTTTACCTGAATCCCGAACGGCATCGATGGCTAACGTCATCCCTTTTACCCAGTTTAAGCTGTCAAAAATACGGAAAACATCAATACCGGATTGAGCGGATTGCTTCACAAATTCTTTAATCACATTATCCGGATAATTCGTATAGCCGACAGCGTTTGAGGAACGAAGCAGCATCTGGAACAGCGTATTCGGCACTTCCTTGCGGAGATCCTCCAGACGCTTCCATGGATCTTCCTTCAGGAAGCGGTAAGCTACATCGAAGGTCGCGCCTCCCCACATTTCCATGCTGAACAGCTCCGGCCATAACGCAGCCGTCGGATTAGCGATTTTTTTCAAATCATGCGATCTGAATCTAGTCGCAAGTAAAGACTGATGGGCATCCCGGAATGTTGTATCAGTTAATAGAACAGATTTCTGTTCCTTAACCCAATTTGCAAGCCCTTCAGCGCCTTTTTCATCTAGAATCTGTTTTGTTCCTCTTGCAGGCTGCTGATCAACGTCGACTTTTACAGCTAACGGCTTGTCAAACGCCGGTTTTTCTTTTTTGCCGATTCCAGGGAAACCATTCACGGTCACATTCCCAATATAAGTAAGCATTTTTGTTCCGCGGTCTTTCTGCTTAGGGAAATTAAACAACTCAGGCGTTGTATCAATGAAAGACGTATCATATCGCCCTGTCAGAAACTTTTCATGCTTTGCGACATTTTCAAGGAACGGAATGTTTGTTTTAATTCCTCTGATTCTAAACTCCTGAAGGTTTCGAACCATTTTGGCCGCCGCCTGTTCAAACGTTAAAGCCCAAGTTGATAGCTTAACGAGCAGTGAATCGTAATATGGCGTAATAACGGCGCCTTGGAAGCTGTTTCCTGTATCAAGACGAACACCAAAGCCTCCGCCCGAGCGGTAAGCCATGATTTTCCCTGTGTCAGGCATAAAATCATTTTGCGGATCCTCAGTCGTTACCCGTGACTGAATCGCATAGCCGATTGTAAAAATGTCCTTCTGCTCCGGAATGTTGACTTTTTTGCTATGTAGGCTGTGGCCTTGGGCAACAAGTATCTGTGTCTGCACAATATCAACACCGGTAATCATTTCCGTAATTGTATGTTCAACTTGAACACGCGGATTTACTTCTATAAAATAAAACTCGTTGTTCGCGACAAGGAATTCAACCGTACCAGCATTTATATAGTTCACGTTTTTAGCAAGCGCAACCGCAGCTTCACAAATTTGGTCTCTCAATTCAGTTGACAGCGAAACGCTCGGCGCTACTTCAATCACCTTTTGGTGGCGTCTTTGAACAGAACAATCCCGTTCAAATAGATGAACCACGTTTCCCTGATTATCCCCGATAACCTGGACCTCAATATGCTTAGGGTTTTCAATCAGTTTCTCTACATATACTTCATCATTGCCAAAGGCTGCTTTTGCCTCTGATTTCGCACGTTCATATGCCTCTTTGACTTCACTTTCACTTCTGACAATTCTCATGCCGCGGCCGCCGCCGCCAAGCGAAGCTTTAATAATAATCGGATAACCGTGAATTTGTCCGAATTGTTCGACTGCTTCAAGCGTTTCTGCAGGGCCGTCGCTTCCTGGAATAACAGGAATTCCGGCTTTTTCCGCCTGCTCACGCGCTTTTACCTTATCACCAAACATATCTAAATGTTCAGAAGTCGGACCGATGAACACGATGCCTTCTTCTTCACAGCGCCTTGCAAAATGTATATTTTCAGATAAGAAACCATATCCCGGATGGATCGCATCCACCTTGTTTCTTTTCGCAATATCAATAATACCTTCAATATCCAGGTAGGCATCAATTGGTTTTTTCCCTTCGCCCACCAGGTACGCTTCATCTGCTTTGTAACGATGATAGGAACCGGAATCTTCTTTTGAATAAACCGCAACTGTACGAATATTCAATTCTGTACAAGCACGGAATATACGGATTGCAATTTCTCCCCTGTTTGCTACTAACACTTTTTGTATCGATTGCTGTGACAAACTTTTTTCCCCCTTACCCGAATGGAATATAATCTATCATATCGGAATACCCTTTACGTGTACACACTTGTTTTTTACAGATAAACAGTTTTTTCAAGCTGTTTCTTTTTCATTCCCTTTGGCGCCAAGGACTCTCTCTTCTTCTTATTCTCTGAATATTTCACAAACATGCTGATATTGATTAATATCCCCATACTTCCCAATAAAAGCAGTAAAGAAGAGCCTCCGTAGCTGATGAATGGCAGCGTAACACCCGTAATCGGGATGAGCCCGCTGACACCGCCAAGGTTAATAAACGATTGTACGGCAATCATGCTTGAAATGCCGATTGCCAGAAGACTTCCAAACGGATCCTCGCATTTTCTCGCAATATAGAAACCTTTTAATACGATAAAGCCCAGCAGGAAAACAACAAACAATACCCCAAAAATGCCAAGTTCTTCAGCAATCACGGCCATGATAAAGTCAGTATGGGATTCTGGAAGATACCCGTATTTTTGGATACTTTCACCGAGCCCAAGACCGAAAATACCGCCCGACCCAATCGCATAATAAGAATTGATCACTTGCAAACCAGATGAATCCGCATATTTAAACGGATCTTCCAGACTCTCAAAACGAGCTAAACGCCCTTTAGTTAAAATGTCATCCTTATTTAAATAAATAAGCGGGCTGACCAGGATTAAAACAATTCCGCCCAGCAAAACAAGCCTTGCCAGCGTCTTTCCGCTGAAACCAGAGCACAAAATCATACACGTTGCGATGATGGCGATAATCATCGCCGTACCAAAGTCAGGCTGCATGGCAATTAAACCGCAGATAATAACCGTCATCACCACAGGAGGCGCAACTCCCGTTAACAGGTGATCAATATAGCTTTGTTTTTTTGCATATACAGCTGCTAGATATAAAATGACCACCAGCTTGACAAATTCACCCGGCTGGATACTCATTCCGCCGATTTTAAACCAGCTTTGCGCATTTCCGGCAACATGCCCGAATACAAACAGTGAGATAAGCGCAAACACAGAAGCAAGCAGCATTACCTTTTGAAACTTTTGATGAGCCAGTGCTTTGTAAGGAAACACGGCCATAACAATAAAAAGGATTCCTCCTGCAATTAAAGCAAACAGCTGCCGCATGAAAAAATAATTACTGCTCACCCCATACCGAGAAACAGCCGTAATCATACTTGAGCTGTACACCATCACTAAACCGAATCCGCATAGTAAAACAATTGCGAATATCAGTGAGTAATCATAAGATTTTAGCATTTTCTTTAACATAACATCCTCTTCCCTGCTTCCAACTTCCATTACCTATGGTTTTTATGTATTTATATTTTTTATTTTACTACAATTTATCAAATGACACGAAGATTCTCTATACGATTCGGATGAAATGCACAAAAAGAGACCGTCATTAACGGTGAAAAAAGCAAGCGGTTATAAAAAAACCCAAACTGTTAATTAGTTTGAGTTTTATCATTTATTTACCTGTAAACGCGTCGTGCAAAGCAGACAATTCGCGTTCTAATGTGTATAAAAGGTCTTTTCCATCTTTTTCGTCAACCAATCCCAGGCGGACAGCAAAATCGATTTCCCTCGAAAGTCCGAACATTTGAGTATCTAATACCTCTTCATATAGAGGACATTGAGGCATCGTTAAGTTATCCATTTGTACTCGGATCAGCTTCAAAATCTTCTCAGCATCAACTTTCAGTAGCTCAAAAGCTTTTTGCCGATGGTCAACTATCATCTCTGAAGCCAAAAGTATCCCTCCGTTCCCCAGGCGAGTACCTAATTCTTCTATTTATCATAAAGGGTATCAGCAGAAAATGCAAGAGGATTTAAACAGATGACATAAATTAAAAAATACTCAGCTTGTACGTTTCAGACATTATTTTCAAAAGCTTTACACCAGCAATGCTGTTCCCTTTTTCATCCAAAGCCGGGCCGAAAATGCCGATGCCAAAATCATAGGGTGAAATGCCCATAATCCCTCCTGAAACTCCGCTTTTCGCAGGAATTCCGACCTTAATCGCAAATTCTCCGCTTGCATTATACATTCCGCAGGTGACCATAAACGTCTTGCAAATTCTCGCGACATCTTTTGAAATGACTTGTTCTCCTGTTTCTGGGTGCCTGCCGTTGAGCGCAAATACAGCCCCGATTTTTGCTAAATCAAGACTGTTCATCTCAATCGCACATTGCTTCGTATATAAATCCATTACCGCTTCAACATCATCCTCAAAAATCCCGTACTGCTTCATATAATAACACATCGCCCGATTAATCATAGATGTGCTGTATTCAGACTCAGCTACGTCCCGGCAGTAGGTGATGCCTTGGTTGTTTGTCAGTTTTCTGATGAAAGAAAGCAGATAATCGAGTCTCTCTTTAGACGTTTGTCCTTTCAACAAGCTGGTGACAACCAGTGCTCCGGCATTTATCATAGGATTTAGCGGTTTGCTCGGATTCACGGTTTCAAGCTTAATGATTGAATTAAACGGATCACCGGTCGGCTCCTGTCCGACATAACTGAAGACTCTGTCCTTGCCGTATTCCATTAACACAAGGGCAAGCGAGAGCACTTTCGATATACTTTGAAGAGTAAATGTTTTTTCTACGTCACCCGCTGACAGACAAGTATTATTTGAATAATAAATCGCTACTGAAAGATCGTGCTGATCAGCTTTTGCTAAAGCGGGAATATAGCTGGCCACCGCTCCCTTGCCTGTCACCTTTTTCGCTTCTTTCACTAACGCTTCCAGCTCGTTATTATGCCGGCATACCATGCGACCACCCTCGCTCCCTGAGCATCTCAATACATATAATTTGTTACACAAAGTGACAATTCATGCGAAAACTTTTATAATTTTGAGAGAAGGGGGTTATACCATGAGCGTTATACAAGTAAAAGGCAATGTTACATATCCGATTACGATTGATCCTAGCGTATGGATTTTTGATGATCGCAAATTTTCATTTGACCGTAAAGGGGACGGCCAAGAAATCAATTTTCATACGGCTGAGAATGAATCTGGCCTTGACACTGAACGTGTGATTAGAGAAGGACGGATTGCGCCGCCTACATTAAAGACGGAAAAACAATTTGAGAAACAAAAACTGATGAACGGCAGCTTCGCAATGAAATTGGGAAATGTGCTGAAAAATGCCGAGCCGCTCAGCTCTGCATCACAATGTGTATTTATTACAAGTTCCGGTAAAGCCGCTGTTCCTCTTGAAACCGCGCTGAACAGTATTGTCCATTTCAGCCAGGCAGGCAAGCCGATTCAGGAAGGCGGCCCAGTTCATATTTATTTTGAAGATCCAGTTGATCACGAACAGCCAATCACCAATATAAAAGAGATCGACATCATTTAAATCGTCACAGCAAGTCAGCGGCAAGCTGGGCAAGCCCGGATCTCTCACCTTTTAAAAGCTTCACACTGCCGGAGATAGGTTGTCCTTTAAACCGCTCAACAACATATGCCAGACCATTATTCAGACTGTCTAAATATGGGTGATCAATCTGTTCAGGATCGCCCATTAAGACAATTTTACTGCCTTCTCCCACTCTTGTAAGAAGTGTTTTCACTTCATGCCTGGTCAAATTTTGCGCTTCATCAATGATTATAAATTGATCAGGAATGCTTCTCCCTCTGATATACGTCAGCGCCTCTACCTGGATCGAACCGATCCCCGCCAAAATCGCCTCGAGCTCTCCCGGTTTCTTGGCATTAAATAGAAACTCTAAGTTATCAAAAATCGGCTGCATCCAAGGCTTTAGCTTCTCCTCTTTTTCACCCGGCAAGTATCCGATATCCTTGCCGACAGGAACAATCGGCCTTGCCACGACCAGCTTCTTATATATCCCTAAATCTTCTGTCTGTAAAAGCCCCGCTGCCAAAGCAAGCAACGTTTTTCCGGTTCCGGCTTTTCCGATCAGCGTCACCAGCGGGATATCTTCTCGCAGCAAAAGCTCTAACGCCATTGTCTGCTGAACATTTCTCGGCCTGATTCCCCATACGTGTTCATCATCAAACACAAGTCGTTTTAGGACCGTGCCCGTTTTATCCGCAATACCGAGAGCAGAGGACGACCCTCCTAATTCATCCTTCATTAAGGCGAACTGGTTTGGGTAAAATGCATGCTGCTTCATATCCTGAACTGAAATTTGTTTTTTTCCGTAAAAAGAGCTAAATAGCTGCTGGTTTATATATAAATCCTTATATCCGCTGTACATTTCATCATTGTCCACAACCCTGTCATTTAAGAAATCTTCAGCAAGAAGGCCGATGGCATCCGCTTTGACTCTGACTAATACATCCTTGCTGACAAGGATCACAGGCCTACCGTCTTCCTTCGTCTCTTCTTCAAGGCTTAAGTTTTTAGCAACGGCTAATATACGATTATCATTCGTTTTTTCGATAAAGATTTCTTGAAGCTGGTGAAAGGAACGGTGGTTCAATTCAATTCTGAGCGTCCCCCCCGTATCAAGCGGAACCTTCTCATGCAGCCTCCCCTTCAGTCTTAGCGCGTCTATCAGCTTAGATACGTGCCTCGCATTCCTCCCAACTTCGTCCATATATCGTTTCTTGGAATCAACCTCTTCTAAAACGACAGCAGGGATGACAACTTCATTTTCTTCAAAAGAAAAAATAGCGTTAGGATCCTGTAATAACACATTCGTATCTAACACATAAATTTTACTCAAGTCTCAGCCTCCTGATATAAGGGTCAAAGTTCTTCCTGCTTCTCTTACGATGAAAAAGGTGAACGCCTGCTAAAATATATGTTTTTGTGAATAAAGATAGAAGGTTAATTCAACAATAAAATTAATGAATGCATTTCAAGGAGGGAAACCGCAAGTGCGAATTCTTTTCATTATCATACAGCTCACACTCATTTTGTCCGCATGCGCTGTTCAACAGGGAAGACAGGAGCAAAATATTGAAAAAGAATCAACAAGACAGCAGGAAACAAAACCGATTCACGTAAAGGACACATCTCAGGAAACAAAAGACAATGGAACTAGAACTGATATTGCCAAGCATCTTGTCGGCGTTGCTGAAAAAGTGCCGGATGTCAAGGATGCGACAGCTGTTGTGCTTGGAGGATATGCTGTAGTAGGAATTGACGTCGACGATAACCTGGATAGAAGCAAAGTCGAAACCATCAAATACTCTGTGGCACAGGCTTTAAAAAATGATCGGCACGGCGCCAATGCAGTTGTGGTTGCTGATCCTGATACCGTCAGCCGTCTCAATGAAATGGGAAGAGAGATCAGTGAAGGCCGTCCTGTTACGGGGATTTTAGATGAACTGGCCGCGATTGTCGGCCGGGTGCTTCCGGAAGTGCCTAACGATGTGATTGACGATGAGGATGAACCGCAAACCAAGCAGCAAAACGATCAATTAAACAGAAAGCAAGAGAAGGAAATGGAAACGGAACAAAACGATCAATCTGATCATCATATGAAAAAGAACAATAATGATTAAGCTACAGCCCTTGCGGCTTTAGCTTTTTCTTATTTTGGACAGCATCTGATCCATGATATAATGCATATTAGAGTGAAAGAGGTGATATGATGAGGGTCCAATGTTCCATTTGCGATAAAATTGAAACAATTGATGATGAAACCCTGATCGCGAAACGGCTGAGAAACCGTCCGATCCATACATATATGTGCCAGGAATGCCATGACCGAATTGCCCAAAAAACAGAAGAACGGCTGAAAACCGGAAAGTTCACATTTCATCCGGGACAGCAGAAGAAAGAAAAAGTTAAAAAATAAAGCGGCAGCTATTCATACAAAATACAAAAAAAGACTCAGCGAGATGCTGAGTCTTTTTTCATGATTTTGCGGACTGTTCCTTTTTCGACTGATACAGCCGAATTTTGTAAATGATTAAAATCAATGCAGCGACGACCAATCCCTCTGCCACAGGCAAAAATACACCTAGAAAAGTCAAAACAGTGCAGCCTAAAGCCAGAAATAAGTACACCACTGCTGATTTTAATACCGGAAGCCGTTTTGCAAATCCAAGCTTAAACACAATAACAGCTAAAACAAAAATGGTGCCATACAGCAGCCACATGCCTGCTGCTGGCTGCCGGTCCACTTGATATAGAGCGGCGAAGAACGACAGGCGTTCGCTTACGTCATTCAAAAAGATTCCCTCCCCTGCAGCGTACGGGTTCTATCTTTTCAAATTCTGCAAGGGATTAAGACAATCCTGCTGTTTTTTTCTTTTTAGCCGCTTTTTCACGTTCGTTTTTATTAAGGATTTTCTTTCTTAAACGGATGGATTCAGGCGTTACTTCGCAGTATTCATCTTCGTTTAAGTACTCTAAAGATTCTTCAAGAGACATGATGCGCGCTTTTTTAATTGTTGTTGTTTGATCTTTTGTTGCAGAGCGGACGTTTGTCTGCTGTTTCATTTTGCTGACATTGACAACAAGGTCGTTGTCACGGTTATGCTCTCCAACAATCATTCCTTCATAAACTTCAGTACCAGGTTCAACAAAGATCACACCGCGGTCTTCAATCCCTTGAATTCCGTAAGATGTCGCTTTTCCGTTTTCCATTGACACAAGCACACCTTGACGGCGTCCGCCGACTTGGCCCGCCTGCATCGGCTGGTAACTGTCAAACGTATGGTTCAGGATACCGAAGCCGCGTGTTAATGACAGGAACTCTGTTGAGTAACCGATCAATCCGCGGGAAGGCACTGTAAAGATTAAACGGACTTGGCCGTTACCGTTGTTAATCATATCGATCATTTCACCTTTACGCGCTCCCATTGATTCCATTACAGAGCCTGTATGCTCTTCCGGAACATCAATTTGCACGCGCTCTACAGGCTCACAGCGTACACCGTCAATTTCTTTGATGATAACTTCAGGTTTTGACACTTGAAGCTCATAGCCTTCACGGCGCATGTTTTCAATTAAAATAGACAGGTGAAGCTCACCGCGGCCGGAAACCACCCAAGCATCTGGAGAAGCTGTAGGCTCGACACGCAAGCTGACATCAGTCTGCAGCTGTGACTGAAGGCGCTCTTCAATTTTACGGGCTGTTACATATTTCCCTTCACGGCCGGCAAACGGGCTGTTATTCACGACAAATGTCATTTGAAGTGTCGGTTCATCAATGCGAAGCACCGGAAGCGGTTCTTGATGCTCTACAGGACAGACTGTTTCACCGACGTTGATATCTTCCATTCCGGAAACCGCAACGAGGTCTCCCGCTTTTGCTTCTTCAATTTCCACCCGTTTTAAGCCTTGGAAACCAAAGATTTTTGTCACACGGAATGATTTAGCTGTACCGTCAAGCTTCATAAGAGAAACCTGCTGACCGACTTTCATCGTACCGCGGAAAACACGTCCGATTCCGATACGGCCTACATAGTCGTTATAATCAAGAAGTGCAACTTGGAATTGAAGCGGCTCATCTGCATTCTCAACAGGTGCCGGAACATGCTTAATAATCGTTTCATATAAAGCTTCCATGTTTTCATCTTGCTGCTTAGGGTCAAGGCTCGCTGTTCCATTAATCGCGGAAGCATATACCACCGGGAATTCGAGCTGTTCTTCATTTGCGTCAAGCTCGATGAACAGGTCAAGAACCTCATCGATCACTTCTTCAGGACGTGCGAAATCACGGTCGATTTTGTTCACAACAACAACCGGGTTCAAGTTTTGCTCAAGAGCTTTCTTCAGAACGAAGCGAGTTTGAGGCATGCAGCCTTCATATGCGTCAACGACAAGCAGTACGCCGTCAACCATTTTCATAATCCGTTCTACCTCTCCCCCAAAGTCTGCGTGTCCAGGGGTATCCAAAATATTGATGCGTGTATCTTTATAGTTAATCGCAGTATTTTTCGCCAAAATTGTAATGCCGCGTTCGCGTTCAAGATCGTTTGAGTCCATTGCGCGTTCAGCAACTTGTTCGTTGGCACGGAATGTACCAGCCTGGTGTAAAAGCTGATCGACTAGAGTCGTTTTCCCATGGTCAACGTGGGCAATAATCGCGATGTTGCGAAGATCATTTCGAAGTTTCACTTTTTCATCTCCTAAAAAAATTAGATAACTTTCATATTATACCACACATCCTCTTTAAAAGCGTCACGTTTTTCTGTAAACTTATTATAAGACGTAAAAGGGGATGGAAATATGAAAAAAATGAATTGGCTTTTATTATTATTTGCATTTGCAGCGGTTTTCAGCATAATGCTGATCGGCGTCTTTATCGCCGAAAAAAGCGCGTGGGGCATTATCGCCAGCATTGTGCTCGTTTGCGCCGTTATGGGAAGCGGATTTACGTTAAAAAAGAAAATGCGCGAGCAAGGATTACTCGATTAAAAGCTTATCCTTGCTAAAGACATTGTAATCAAAAACACCGCAAATGAATGCGGTGTTTTTTCGTTGCGTAAGGCTTATCTCCCCTGTTTCCTAGGCGGGAAGAAGCAAAACAACATCCATTCATGGACAATCGTTCTAAATATGACACTTTTAACCAAACAAAAGTGGTTCGACATTGATATACACAAACTACCATAAAGCCTATTTTCCTCACACCAGCCTCTCCCTATAATGGGATTTGTACCACAATTCACAAAAGGGAGAGACGAAACATGAAGAAACCATTTGTAAAAAAAGCCATACTTACAACTGCCGCACTGACCTCAGCCACCCTGCTTACTTTCGGACCTGATGCCGCAAGCGCAAAAACAGTTAGTCACAGCACACCTGCTTTGCAGGAGACAATCACAAATGAAGACCTGAATACATTTTTCGATTTATTAAATCAATGTATATATGAAAAAGACGGGGTTTATTATTTTGACAGTGAAAAAGCTGTCGAGTTAGGAATGACACAAGAAGAGGCTCAAATCATTGCAAAATTGTGGGAATCGACATCTGAATTCTTCGATATTGTTTCACAATGTGTGTATGTTGAAGACGGCAGCTACAAATTTGATACAGAAAAAGCTGTTGAGCTCGGCTTCACAGAAAAAGAAGCACTCGCGCTTGACCAATTTTTCGCCGCTGTTTCCCTTAAAATTCATATTCTGCAGGCATCCATTGTTTCAGAAGATGGAGCGTACAGCTTTGATAAAGATGCAGCTTTAGAAGCTGGTGCGACACCGGAGCAGGCTGATTTTTATGAAAAGCTCTTCGGTGCACTGTCTCAAGAACAGCTTGCAGCCATCTACCAAATGTTTCATCCGCAAGCTTAATGTAAGAAAAGCGCTTGTCCGTAAATCCGGCAAGCGCTTTTCCTTTATATCAGCAGTTTGATGATCAGCATCACAGCAAACACAGCTCCAAACCAGAAGGCTGCTTTAATAATCAGCAAACCATAGTATCTTTGTTTAAAACGGATTTCTTCTTCAGGCAGAAAAGCATCTTGAGGGGGCTGTTCATCTTTAAACTCAAAAGGCTCAGACATCTGTTCAAACATTTCTCTGCAGCTGCGGCAGGTGTTCATATGCTTTTCAATGAAGTTTTCCGTTTCTTTTTTGCAATCACCTTCAATATACAGAGGGAGAAGGTCTCTTACTAGAAAGCAGATCATATCCGCTCCTCCTCTCTTCTTTTCGTCATGTTTTTCTTGAGCTCTAATCTAGCCTGGTGAAGAGTGGTTTTCACTTTCGAAAGGCTCCAGCCTAAGATTTCGGCGATTTCCTCATAAGAAAGCTCTTGAAATTCTCTTAAAATCAAAACGGATTGGTGCTGATCCTTTAGCTGCAGGAGCTCTTGCAGTATATCTGTTCAAAATGCAATACATAATGACTGAATAAATCAAACACGAACAACAATCCTTTACTTCTTATTAAGGCCTCATCCGGTTAGACAAGCCGCTTGTTATAAAGTTTCAATAAAAACCAAAAATTTCTCATCTCCCCCCTTCGATATAAAGACGACATAACTCTTGCAATTCATCCATCACATGACACTTGACTCATCTTGATATTATTCAACAAAAATAAACACAGGACAATTCTATCAATTTTGTCTAGTTATGTTAGTTTTTGTTGAGAATACCAGATTGCTCGTTTAATATAACGATATAAAGATTTTTCAGTATTTTCAAAAAGGGGGATTTATTGTGGGTTTAGGTAAGAAATTGTCCGTCGTTGTCGCTGCTTCGTTTATGAGTTTATCAATCGGCCTTCCGGGTGTTCAGGCTGCTGAGAATGACCAGCTTAAGGAGAATCAAACAAACTTTCTCCCTAAAAGCGCCATTGCACAAACAGAGCTCTCTGCTCCAAATGACAAAGCTGTCAAACAGTTTTTGAAAAAGAACAGCAAAGTGTTTAAAGGCGATCCCGCCAAAAGACTGAAACTTGTGGAAAGCACAACTGACGCTCTTGGGTACAAGCACTTTCGATATGTGCCCGTCATTAACGGAGTGCCTATTAAAGATTCACAAGTGATCGTTCACGTCGATAAATCTGACAATGTCTATGCGATCAATGGAGAATTGCACAATCAGTCTGCTTCAAAAACAGAAAACAGCCAAAAGGTATCCTCTGACAAAGCACTGGCACTCGCTTTTAAAGCCATTGGCAAATCACCTGACGCCGTTTCTAACGGAAGCGCAAAAAACAGCGATAAAGCAGAGTTAAAAGCGGTAGAAACAGAGGACGGCGGCTATCGTCTGGCTTACGATGTCACGATTCGCTATATCGAACCTGAACCTGCTAACTGGGAAGTCTTAGTGGATGCCGAATCAGGCACCATTTTAAAACAGCAAAATAAAGTAGAACATGCAGCCGCAACAGGATCAGGGACAACACTAAAAGGCGCAACAGTTCCTCTGAATATTTCTTATGAAAGCGGCAAATATGTTTTAAGAGATCTGTCAAAACCAACCGGCACTCAAATTATCACGTATGATTTACAAAACAGACAAAGCCGCCTTCCGGGAACACTTGTCTCAAGCACAACAAATAAATTCACAACTTCATCACAGCGCGCAGCTGTAGATGCCCACTATAACCTGGGTAAAGTGTACGATTATTTTTACTCTACGTTTAAACGAAACAGCTATGACAACAAAGGCAGTAAAATCGTTTCTTCTGTTCACTACGGCAGCCGTTATAATAACGCCGCTTGGACAGGGGATCAAATGATTTACGGTGATGGAGACGGCTCCTTCTTCTCCCCGCTTTCCGGCTCATTGGATGTGACGGCGCATGAAATGACACACGGTGTCACTCAAGAAACAGCCAACCTTGTCTATGAAAACCAGCCTGGGGCATTAAACGAGTCGTTCTCTGATGTATTCGGTTATTTCACTGATACAGAAGACTGGGATATCGGTGAAGACATTACGGTCAGCCAGCCGGCTCTCCGCAGTTTGTCCAATCCGACAAAATATGACCAGCCTGACAATTACGCCAACTATCAAAACCTTCCGAATACAGATGAAGGCGATTACGGCGGTGTACACATAAACAGCGGAATTCCAAACAAAGCCGCTTATAATACCATTACAAGCCTAGGCATATCTAAATCACAGCAGATTTATTACCGTGCGTTAACAACGTACCTTACGCCTTATTCCACTTTCAAAGATGCGAAGGCCGCCCTCATTCAGTCTGCCCGTGACCTTTATGGCTCAACTGATGCCGCAAAAGTTGAAGCAGCCTGGAAAGCCGTCGGTTTGTAATTTCTAAATGAAAAGCCTGAGATATCTCAGGCTTTTTCTTGATTTTCAAGTTTGTTTAAAAATCAGCAGCTGTTTCATGATAGCCGTACATATGACCACCTTGCCTCTGAACAAATCGCAGACAGTGTAAATACAAACTCGGTCATTATCCGCCAAATCAGCCGATTGTTAAAAAAATCGGGCTTCATCGATGTCAAAAGAGATTGTTGAAGAAGGTGAGCTTTTCCACACTCATGAAAACTCTCATCCCGACTGCTGGACCCGAACAAATAAACTTCAGGTTCTAGAGCTAGGCCCAAGCCGCTTATGTTCATCGCGAGGCGACTCCGCTTCTCATTATGTGCGGTGATCAGGATGACGTTGTTCTGTATAAGCATAGCGCTGATTTATACAGGGCACTTACAAAAGCAGGTCATGATGAGTTATGTATAAAGTAAAAGGTGCCGGACATATCGGTTTACCCAAGACCATACACTTCGTATTGTAAAAACATTCTTTCATTCCCATTTAAACAGCCAAAAATTGAATAGAAGAATCTTACTCTTCCAACCTCAAATACATTGACAAAATTTTTTATTTATGCTATAATTTACTATTAGTATATTTGTGTGTATAATAAGGTTCTCCTGGCCAGGGGAATCTTATTTTTGTTTATCAGGAGGACATGATATGAGGGAAAATGAGTCCAGTTTAACAGCTTTGATATCAGCATTTAGCCGAGCCTATCACAGTCAATATGATACACCTAAAATTTTTGACGATTATATTGCCAAACACCTTATTTCTGAAAAAGAGTTTTCCGACATTAGTCAAAATATGATACAAGGCATACAGTTTTTCAATAAAGATATTGCCCGAAAGTTTCAAGATGACCCAGAAGAGATACTAAAGTGGATTACACAAGTCCAGCTTTCCCCTACGCCCTTAGCTCGAGCAGCATATTGTGAGAAAGTATTTCACAACGAAGTGGTGCTGGGAGCAAAACAGTATGTCATTCTTGGCGCCGGATTAGATACATTCTGCTTCCGGCATCCAGAGCTGGAAGACAGCTTAGACATATTTGAAATTGATTACCCGGCTACACAGCAATTGAAAAAGAAAAGACTGGATGATGCAAGGCTTACTATTCCAGCGAATCTTCATTTGGTTCCTATGGACTTTACCAAAACGTTTTCCTATCAGCCTCTCTTAGATGAAGGCTTTGATAACCAAAAAACGTTCTTCAGCCTTTTAGGCGTTTCTTATTATTTGACGGAAGAAGAGAATAAAAGCCTGCTTAACCAATTATTTGCCCATGTCCCCTCCGGAAGCTCTATCGTTTTTGATTACGCAGACGAAACGCTCTTTGAAACAAAAGGAAAGTCTAATAGAGTTGAACATATGGTGAAAATGGCTTCAGCAAGCGGTGAACCGATGAAATCGTGTTTTACTTATCTTGAAATCGAAGAAGCATTAGATTCAGCTGGTTTACTCATCTATGAACATGTAACACCAGCCGAAATCAATGACCTTTTCTTCAAGAAACGAGCGGATTATTTGTCAGCGTTTGAAACCATTCATTATATACATGCCGTAAAAAAATAACCCCCCTGGTTCTTCACCAGGCTCGCCTCTCAATCGACGGTGAAGGATTGGGAGGTTTTTTTGCACATGAAAATAAGCTGCCGTCATGTATACGGCAGCTTAAACTAAAGGCTTTACCATGATTATGTACGGCTTATCTGCCTCATCTTTCTCCGTCTTGAGCTGTTCAAAGCCGCATTGGCTCAAAAACAGTATCCATTCATTCCGGTCAATCGGAACCGCTGTAAATAGTGCTCTATGTTTGTCTTGAAGCGATTGGCCGATCTGTTCAATGATCTTCTTGGCATGTCCCTTTCTTTCTTCAGCAGGATCAACCAGCACTGTTCCCAGCCATGGCTTTCCGTTGGAAGGAGCCCATTCGAGATGATAGCTGACGGCAACAGGCAGACCGTCTTTTTCCCAAACAAGCCATGATCCGTTATACATCGAATAGGAGATCATATAGCTTTCTGCATCTTTTTCCCCAAACTCTTCCTTTTTCCAAACAGGATGAGCCTCCGCAATTTCCTCTAACCAACTGAGGTCATCCTGTTCAAATGGTCTATTTTTCAGCATGAAGATACTCTTCAAATATTGTTTTATGTATAGATGGGTTTCCGGCCAGCACACAGTGATTTTCTAAAAAGGTGAACGGTTCCCCTTCAGTCGTTGTATAAATGCCCCCTACTTCGTTTAACAGCACACAGCCGGCTGCGTAATCCCAAGGAGCAAGCCGCATCGTAATGTAAGCGTCAATTCTTCCCGCAGCGACGTTTGCCAGTTCTAGAGCGGCAGAGCCATAAGAGCGTGTTCCTCTCACCCTCTTCACAAGCGGTGCCAGCACACCCGGGTCAATTCTTCTGTTTTCCGTCACCCATGTCGCATTAATGGCTAGAATCGCTTCTTCAATAACGGTTTCCTTTAAAGGAGACAGCTTCGTTTCATTCATATAAGCACCTTTACCGCTAAACGCGTGATACAGTTCATCATGCACCACATCGTAAATTAAACCGATTTTGCCAATTCCATTTTCAAAAATACCGATTGAGATTGCAAAATTTCTTTGCTGGTGCACAAAATTCATCGTGCCGTCAATCGGATCGATAATCCAGACGACACCTTCCAACGAGTGAAGTTTGTCTCCTTGTCCTTCTTCTCCGAGTATGCGATGCCCCGGAAAGGTTTCTTGGATGCGGTCAATAAAAAACTTTTCCGTTTCCTTGTCAATATTTGTGACTAAATCATTCGGATTTGATTTTGTTTCAATTGTCAGGCTTTCGTGCATCGACTGTTTAATTCTTGCGCCTGCTTCTTTTATCCATTTCTTTGCAGTCTCATCAATTTCCGTCCAATTTGTCATTCATGCGTACCTCTTTTCTATGTAGACCTTTATTTTATAGGATACTGATAACGGCGGTGAAAAAGCAAGGAAAATGAAAAATATGCCTTCTCACGTAAAAACGAACCATTCACGCGGTTCGTTTTCACTATAGCTTTTTACCCGTTGAGGCGAATCCATTCTTTTCTGAGACGTTCAAGTTTGTTTTTGCTTAGCTCAATTTGTTCGTCATTTTCCTTTTGCATTGCCTCATAAAGGGTTGCCAATTCATAATCAACCTCTAGTCTCCAGACAGCTACACGGTTGTTTTTCTCTTCCCTAAATCCCTCTTTCACAACTTGCCTCATTGTCTTTCGCCCCTTCCAGAGATCATTTGTTTTAAAAAAGCATCCCATTTTGCCATTCAATAATGATACTTCTTATATCCTATGATTCTTCTATTTACCTGTAACATGATTCTGAAAATTGTGTGTTTACCTATTCGTTTATTACCACATTCCCCCTCTCTTCAAACGCGTGCTCATCTTTTTGCTGCGCGTTCTAACTGTGATAAAATATGTATACTTAGCATGAAGGAGGAAAATCATGACACAAATGCGTTTTACTGAAGAAGACTTTAACACATTTACAATAGACGGCTTAGACGCACGCATGGAGGTGTTAAAAGAGCGGGTTCGTCCGAAGCTGACTGCTTTAGGCGATCACTTTGCCCCGACATTATCCGCTTTAACCGGAGATGAAATGTTTCCCCATGTGGCCAAGCATGCAAGGAGATCAGTCAACCCTCCTACAGACAGCTGGGTGGCATTCGCAAACAGCAAAAGAGGCTATAAAAAACTGCCGCATTTTCAAATCGGCTTGTGGGAGAGCCATGTTTTTGTATGGTTCGCGATCATTTATGAGTCCCCTATAAAAGAAGAATACGGCAAATTGCTTGAAGCGAATCAAGACAGCGTTACAAATCACATTCCAGACAGCTTTGTTTGGTCTGCGGATCACACAAAACCAGGGGTCCATAAGCAGTCAGAAATGGGCAAGGAACAACTCAAGACATTGTTTGAACGGTTGCAGACAATAAAGAAAGCCGAGCTGTTATGCGGCATTCAGCTTCAAAAAGAAGAGGTGCTGAAGATGAATAACCAAGAATTCCTTCAGCGAATCGATGATGCCTTCCAGCAGCTTGCATTTCTGTACCGCTTAACCCAAAAAGTATCACAAGCATAAAAAAGAGCCGGGACCTTTGGGACTGACCCCATAAGATGAGACAAATAAAAAACACCTTCAAGTTTGAAAACGGATAGTTGTTATCCGAAATAAGACTTGGAGGTGTTTTTTGTATGGGAACAAGAATGAGTTATCCGATTGAAGTCAAACAGAAGGCTGTAGAAATGAGATTGGCAGGCGTGCCTATGAAAGAGATCATGCAGGAATTGAATATCAGGAATAAGACGCAGGTTCAGACATGGGTTAGATGGCATAAAGCTGGGGATACACATCGATTTGAACAGCCTGTTGGTAAGCAATACACTTACGGAAAAGGTCCGGAGTATTCTTCCGAATTAGAGAAACTGCAGGCAGAGAACCGTTATCTGAGACAACAAAATGAAGTTTTAAAAAAGTACAACGAATTGGAAAGGAAGTTGATAGCCAAACGTCAGTCGAACTTGTAGAAGTATTGCACGGCACAATGACCGTACAGAATATCTGTGTTCATTTAGGTATCTCACGAGCGTCTTATTATCGTTGGAAGAAGAACCTGATGAAAGATCATCCCAAGCGCCATTTGGAAAAACAAATCGGCACGTTGTGCCGAGAGCACAAGTATCGATATGGATATCGAAAAATTACAGCTATATTAAAAAAGGGAATGCGTATTAACCATAAAACGGTTCAGCGTATCATGCAGAAAAATCAGTGGCAGTGCCGGGTTAAGGTGAAAAAACGCAAGAAGAATGGGCAGCCATATGCCGTGGTCGATAACATATTGAATCGGAACTTTCAGTCCGATCATCCTCTTGAAAAACTAGTAACGGATATCACGTATTTGCCTTATGGACAGAAACAATTGTACCTTTCCAGTATATTGGATGTATACAATGGAGAAGTAATTGCTTTCACGATTGGAGATAAGCAGGACACAGACTTTGTCTTAAACACACTTGATCAGCTGCCAACACTGCCTCAGAACTGCGTGTTACATAGTGACCAAGGATCTGTGTATACATCTTATGAGTATCAGAAAGCTGTTAAAACAAAAGGCATTACCATGAGCATGTCCCGCAAAGGGACGCCCGCTGATAATGCCTCCATCGAATCGTTTCATTCCTCACTAAAGTCTGAAACGTTCTATCTTAACAGCATTGATCGAACCACGACCGCCATCGTAGAACGCACTGTCAAAGAATACATTTATTATTATAACAACATTCGTATTCAAACGAAACTAAACAGCCAATCACCGATAAGCTATCGGCAATTGGCTGTATAAAAGGTGTTTTGATCCCTGTCTCAAAAACAGGGGTCAGTCCCCTTTCATCCGGCTCTTTTCCTTTTACATCTTAATCTTTGCCTGGTCAGATTCCTTCGCCTGCTTGACCGTACGATAAGGAGAGTATGTACTTTGTTCCTCAAATTCGCCGCACAGCTTTTTTTCTTCAGCTTTTCCCGGCACAATTTCTTTGAATCGCCGATACGTCTTAAGCAGCTCTTCACGGTCGGCTCCCTTTTCATAAGCCAGCTCAACCTGCTGGAAAAATGCAATCACATCCACTGCTTCTTCGGTTGTCCAATCTTCATTCATCGGATATTGGTATTCCATTTTCTTCACTCCTTATAGATTCGCTTTCCTTTTACAAAAAGCATCTTCATTTGATCATAAATTGTTCTTTACATTCTTTCAAGTTCATAATATAATTCATTTGTTTTACGTCTAAAAAACGGTTGAGAAACTGATTTTAATACACACTAATATGCATAGGTATTACTACAAAGGTGGGAAAACAATTGTCGCAACATGAAACACCCTTATACACAGGCCTGAAAAAGCACGCAAGCAGACAGCCTGTTCAATTCCACATTCCCGGCCATAAAAAAGGGGCAGGAATGGATCCAGAGTTCAGACAATTTATCGGTGAAAACGCGTTAAGTATAGATTTGATTAATATTGAACCATTAGATGACCTGCATGCGCCTAAAGGCATTATTAAAGAAGCGCAGGATTTGGCTGCCGAAGCTTTCGGCGCGGATCACACCTTTTTTTCTGTTCAGGGAACAAGCGGCGCAATCATGACAATGGTGATGGCTGTCTGCGGACCTGGAGATAAAATCATCATTCCAAGAAATGTGCACAAATCCATTATGTCAGCTATTGTATTTTCCGGAGCCGTCCCAATCTTTATTCATCCTGAAATTGACAATGAACTAGGCATCTCTCACGGCATTACACTTGAATCCGCTAAACGGGCGCTGAATGAACATCCTGATGCCAAAGGGCTTCTTGTGATCAACCCGACATATTTCGGAGTAGCTGCTGATTTAAAAAGCATCGTAGAACTAGCCCATTCCTTTGATGTGCCGGTTCTAGTCGATGAAGCACATGGCGTTCATATTCATTTTCACGACCAATTTCCGCTTTCAGCGATGCAGGCAGGTGCAGACATGGCTGCGACAAGTGTGCATAAACTAGGCGGATCACTGACACAGAGCTCTATTCTAAACATGAGAGAAGGCCTTGTTTCTAAAGACAGAGTGCAATCGATACTCAGCATGCTGACAACCACGTCTACTTCTTATTTGCTTCTAGCCTCTTTGGACGTCGCCAGAAAACGGCTTGCGACAGAGGGCTATCAGCTTGCTGAAGAAACGTTGAAGCTTGCTAATCAGACGAGAGAACGTCTGAACCAAATTGACGGTATTTACTGTGTCGGTTCTGAAATTATCGGTTCTAAAGCCGCTTACAATTATGACCCGACAAAATTAATTATTTCAGTTAAAAACCTGGGGCTCACAGGACATGATGTCGAGAAGTGGCTGCGGGAATCCTTTAATATTGAAGTAGAGCTTTCAGATCTGTACAACATTTTGTGTATCTTCACACCTGGTGACAGCCAGAACGATGCAGATCGCCTTGTGGAAGCTTTAAAAGAGATAGCGCGTCAAATGTCAGCAAATGATGTTACGCATAAACAGACAAAGGTACTGCTTCCAGAAATCCCATTACTGGCGATGACGCCGCGTGACGCTTTCTATGCAAATACAGAAGTTGTTCCATTAAAAGAAGCAGCAGGACGGATTATCGCTGAATTTGTGATGGTGTATCCTCCTGGAATTCCTATCTTTATCCCGGGCGAGATTATTACAGAAGAAAACATCAGCTACATCTTCAAAAACATTGATGCCGGACTTCCAGTTCAAGGACCGGAGGATTCTACTTTGAGCATGATTCGAGTCATAAAAGAGCAAAAAGCTATTCAATAAATACAAAAAGCATGCGGCTAAGCCGCATGCTTTTTCTTACTCTTCATCAAGAGGACACTGACATTGTCCGCAGCATGTTCCGTATAACGTTGTAACCTTCTCATCCTCGAAGTAATGAATGGCTTCGTTACAATCTTGGCAAACAATCGTACCCATCTCTCATTCCCCATTTCTTTTAATTTTGAAAACGCTTAATTTCTTTTGTTGGTATTATATTAATATGTCACATTTAAAATGTCAACAATAAACTGTATAACACATTTATTTCAAAAACTTTTAATGTAACATGTTTTTTCTTTTCGGTTCCATGAATTATCATCTTCTTAACAAACGCTTTCATTCGATACTTATGCTGAAAAGACATTGTGATTTCATGTTTTCGCGAACTTTTTTTGAATAGTGTAACGAAATTGCAAATGATTCGCGATGAATAATGTGTGCGTTCAGAGTATTCGGTTTAAAGAGATGTTATCTCTCTTTAAAAACGGTTTCAATTATATAACAATTAGGTAACAAGAAGCAGATGACGCGGTTACTCGTGATAAACTAAAACTAGTTTACTATGGTTTATACAGAGGAGAAGATAGATGCGATATCGCGCGGTATTTCCCATACTGATGATAGTATTTGCTTTATCGGGCTGCACCCTTTCCACAATCAATCCAATAAAAAAAAGCCGAATTGACAGCATTCATCATACTCAAATCCTATTTTTTTCTGATGAAAATCAAATTGATCAAGAGGCGTCATATTATGATGCTCTGCTAGATTTAGAAAAGGATTATCCTGATCAAATAGATAAAATGAAGGTATACGATAACAGAAAAGGCTGGGAAGATGAAATCGAAACCGTCCCTACTCTCATGGTAGTTGATCAGCGGCATGTCGTTGTGAAAATAGAGGGATGTGTGAAAAAGAAAGAAGACATCATTAAACCATTACAGCATGTACTGTCTAAATAAATAAAACAGCCCCCGCTTACGGGGCTGTTTTTTATGTCATCTCTATTATTTTACGATGTGAATCGGGCTTCCGATTGCCACTTCAGCAGCTTCCATTGTGATTTCACCCAATGTTGGATGTGCATGAATTGTCATAGCAATATCTTCAGCAGTCATGCCGCCTTCGATAGCTAAACTTAATTCAGAAATCATGTCAGAAGCGCTTGCGCCGGCGATTTGCGCACCGATTACAAGGCCGTCCTCTTTACGAGTGATCAGCTTCATGAAGCCGTCAGTTTCGTTAAGAGAAAGCGCGCGGCCGTTTGCTGCAAATGGGAATTTAGCAGCAACAATGTCAAGGCCTTCTTCTTTCGCTTGTGCTTCAGTGTAACCGACTGATGCAAGCTCAGGCTCAGAGAAGACAACCGCAGGAATACCAAGGTAATCGATTTCTGCAGGCTCTCCAGCGATCGCTTCTGCAGCAATCTTACCTTCGTAAGATGCTTTGTGAGCAAGCGGCGGTCCTTCAATGATATCACCGATTGCATAGATGTTAGGTACGTTCGTGCGGCACTGTTTGTCAGTTTTGATAACACCGCGGTCAGTCATTTCAATACCGACTTGCTCAAGACCAAGCTCATCAGTATTTGGACGGCGTCCGACAGTAATCAGTACGTAATCAGCATCAACAGTTTTTTCTTCACCTTTTACTTCGAAAGTGACTGTTACGCCGTCAGCTTTTTCTTCAACGCCTTTAGCCATCGCGTTTGTATGGATTTCAACGTTGCCTTTTTTCTTCAGTCTGCGAGTTACAAGGGAACTCATTTGTTTTTCGAAGCCTGGAAGAATTTCATCTCCGCCTTCAAGAATAACAAGCTCAGTGCCGAAGTTTGCATACGCAGTTCCAAGCTCAGTTCCGATGTATCCGCCGCCGATAACAACAAGCTTTTTAGGAATTTCTTTAAGAGCCAAAGCACCTGTTGAATTTAGGACACGATCAGTATATTTGAAGTTTGGCAATTCGATAGGACGAGAACCAGTCGCAATGATTGCGTTTTTGAACGTGTATGTTTGAGCAGAATTCTCATCCATTACACGAACTGAATTGCTGTCTACAAAGTAAGCTTCGCCTTTTACTACATCTACTTTGTTGCCTTTAAGAAGACCTGCTACACCGCCAGTAAGCTTGTTAACAACAGAAGTTTTCCACTCTTGAACTTTTGTGAAATCAACTGTTACGTTCTCAGCAGTGATTCCCATGTCATCAGAATGCTTAGCATTCTCATAACGGTGGCCAGCATTGATCAGCGCTTTTGAAGGGATACATCCAACGTTCAGACAAACGCCTCCAAGAGTTGCTTTTTCAACGACTGTTACTTTTTGTCCAAGCTGTGCAGCGCGGATGGCAGCTACATAGCCGCCAGGTCCCGCACCAATTACAAGAGTATCTGTTTCAATAGGGAAATCTCCTACTACCATAACATTACGCCTCCATTAAAATTAATTGTGGATCGTTCAGTAAACGCTTGATGTGATTTAGTGCATTTTGCGCAGTCGCTCCGTCGATCATACGGTGGTCGAAGCTGAGAGAAAGAGCTAAGACTGGAGCTGCTACGATTTCGCCATCACGAACAATCGCTTTTTCTGCAATGCGTCCGATACCAAGAATCGCAACTTCTGGATGGTTGATAACCGGAGTGAACCATTGTCCGCCGGCTGAACCGATGTTTGTAATTGTGCAAGATGCGCCTTTCATTTCAGCTGGAGCAAGCTTGCCTTCACGAGCTTTTGTTGCAAGGCTGTTGATCTCATCAGAA
This sequence comes from Bacillus sp. FSL R5-0434, assembly GCF_038004745.1. NCBI lineage: Bacteria > Bacillati > Bacillota > Bacilli > Caryophanales > Bacillaceae > Bacillus > Bacillus sp. FSL R5-0434. The sequence goes on along the minus strand of NZ_JBBORV010000001.1, from coordinate 1,516,992 downwards.
ATTTCAAAGATCGCTTTACGGTCTGCATTTTTTACAACTGGCACAAGCAAGCCTTTTTCAGTGTCAGCAGCAATACCGATGTTGAAGTAATGTTTTTGGATTACTTCATCTGTTTTATCGTCAATTGACGTGTTTAAAACAGGGAATTTTTTCAGTGCAGATGTAAGAGCTTTTACAACGTAAGGCAAGTATGTCAGCTTGATGCCTTGATCAGCAGCAACCTGTTTGAACTGTTTACGATGTGCAACAAGGTTTGTTACGTCCACTTCGTCCATTAGTGTTACATGAGGAGCAGTATGTTTAGAGTTAACCATCGCTTTTGCAATTGCTTTACGGATACCGCTCATTTTTTCGCGAGTTTCTGGGAATTCACCCTCTGGAGCCGGTGCAGCAGCCGGTTTAGCAGCTGTTTCTTGAGGTGCAGCCGTTTCTTGCGGCGCAGCTTCTTGCGCTCCTCCGTTTACAAAGCTGTCGATATCTTCTTTCACAACACGTCCGTTGTTGCCTGAACCTGTTACTTTACGGATATCTACGCCTTTTTCACGAGCGTATTTACGTACAGAAGGCATAGCGATCACGCGTTTGTTCGGGTCAACTTCAGCTTGATCCTGCTGTCCTGCGCCAGTTTCTTTAGCAGGCTCTTCAGCACGCTCTTCTTTCGCAACATCTTGTCCAGCTTCACCAGTAGACTGAACTTGTGCTTCAGTTTTTGCGTCGCCAGACTCATCGCTGCCTTTAAATTGAAGGTCTTCGTAACCAGGTGCATCAAACGTAATGATCGTTTGTCCAACAGTTGCAACCGTTCCCTCTTCAACTTTTAATTCTAATACTTTTCCTTTAACAGGTGAAGGAATTTCTACTACTGCTTTATCATTTTGGACTTCCGCCAGTACATCATCTTCGTCAACCTCATCGTTAGGCTTGACAAACCATTTTACGATTTCGCCTTCGTGGATACCTTCCCCGATATCTGGAAGTTTAAATTCAAATGCCACAGTTCTCGACCTCCTAGTTTGATTAAGCAATTTTAAAGTTTACAACGTAAGCATTGAAAACAGATATATAATAGAGGGAAAACGTTCATCTTCCCTCTCGATTATGCAGTTTGATTAAAATTCAAGTACTTTTCTTGCTGTTTCAAGAACATCTTTATGGTTTGGAAGCCATACGCTCTCCGCTTGAGAGAAAGGAAATACTGTATCAGGCGCAGCCACGCGAAGTACAGGTGCTTCCAAGCTCAAGATCGCACGGTCATTAATTTCTGCTACTACGTTTGCAGCAATACCGGCTTGTTTTTGTGCCTCTTGAACAACAATCGCGCGTCCTGTTTTTTCTACAGATGCGATGATTGTATCAATGTCAAGCGGGCTTACAGTGCGAAGGTCGACAACTTCAGCAGAAATGCCGTCTTTTTCAAGCTCCTCGGCAGCTTTTAATGATTCATGAACCATTGCGCCGTAAGTGATGATTGAAAGGTCAGTACCTTCACGTTTTACGTCAGCTTTACCAAGCTCAATTGTGTATTCTTCTTCAGGAACTTCCTGACGGAAAGAACGGTAAAGCTTCATGTGCTCTAAGAAAACAACAGGATCGTTGTCTCTGATCGCAGAAATCAAAAGTCCTTTGGCATCGTAAGGAGTTGATGGAATAACAACTTTGATACCAGGCTGTTGTGCAACAAGACCTTCTAAGCTGTCAGCGTGAAGCTCAGGAGTATGAACACCGCCGCCGAACGGAGAACGAATGGTTACAGGTGAAGTCCAGCGTCCGCCAGAACGGTAACGCATACGAGCCATTTGGCCAGAAACTGAATCCATTACTTCGTAAACAAATCCAAAGAATTGGATTTCCATTACCGGACGGAAGCCGTTTAAGCCTAATCCAAGGGCAAGACCGCCGATACCAGATTCAGCAAGTGGCGTGTCAAACACACGGTCTTCACCGAATTCTTTTTGCAATCCTTCTGTCGCACGGAATACGCCGCCGTTAACACCAACGTCTTCTCCGAAAACTAAGACATTTTCGTCATTTTTCAGTTCTGTGCGTAACGCATCCGTGATTGCTTGAATCATTGTCATTTGCGCCATGGCTTACTTCGACTCCTTCTGTGTATAAATTTCAAATTGCTCCTCAAGGTTATGAGGCATTTTTTCAAACATGATTTTCATTAAATCAGTTACTTTTTGCTTAGGCTCAGCATCCGCTTTTTTGATCGCCTGCTTAATTTCTTCTTTTGCATCCTCGATTACTTTTGTTTCTTCTTCTTCAGACCATAGGCCTTTGTTTTCAAGGAACGCACGGAAGCGTACAAGCGGATCTTTTTGCTCCCACTCGTTTTCGATTTCTTTTGTGCGATATTTAGTCGGATCGTCACCAGCCATTGTGTGCGGGCCATAACGGAATGTCAGTGTTTCAATCAGTGTCGGGCCTTCGCCGTTAATCGCCCGTTCGCGTGCTTCAGCAGTTGCAGCGTATACAGCAAGCGGATCCATTCCGTCTACTTGTACGCCCACAATACCGGCAGCTACTGCTTTTTGTGCAATTGTGCCTGCTGCAGATTGTTTTTCAACTGGAGTTGAAATCGCGTAACGGTTGTTTTGTACAACGAAGATCGCAGGTGCTTTATAAGCGCCGGCAAAGTTAATTCCTTCGTAGAAGTCCCCTTGTGAAGCTCCGCCGTCACCAGTGTAAGTGATTGCGACAGCTTTCTTACCGCGTTTTTTAAGACCTAGCGCAACACCGGCCGTTTGAATGTATTGAGCACCGATAATGATTTGTGGAGAAAGGGCATTCACATCATCAGGCATTTGGTTTCCTCGGAAATGTCCGCGAGAGAACAGGAACGCTTGATATAATGGAAGGCCGTGCCAGATTAACTGAGGCACATCACGGTATCCCGGAAGAACGAAGTCTTCTTTTTCAAGCGCGAAATGTGTAGCAATCTGAGAAGCTTCTTGGCCCGCAGTAGGAGCGTAGAATCCGAGACGTCCTTGACGGTTTAATGAGATAGAGCGCTGATCAAGCACACGCGTAAATACCATGCGGCGCATAAGCTCTTTCAATTGATCATCAGTTAAATCAGGCATCGCCGCTTCATTCACGACTTCTCCCTTTTCATTTAAAATTTGGAACGTTTCGAACTGCTTTTTAATGGCATCAAATTGCTTCTTACTATCAACGATTACTTTTTTCGTTTTTGCAGCCATACTAAAGTCACCTCTTCCTTTCTTTTAAACAGTCATTAGACGTGCATTCCTTTTATACATACAAACTTAGGGTACCCTAAAGTATCAGCAGTAAGTCGTATATATTTTAGCCGATCCCCAGTTTGCCGAAACCATTTATGTAGGATAGTTACACTCTGCTTTGAACTGTATTATTTCGAAGTTGTAAAAAACTAATACAACACCGCTTAACATGGATTAGTTTACACCATATAAAGAAGAACCGTCAATCGTTTTCATCGCTGATTTTCAATAAATGTATTCGCTTTACATTTTCTATAAAAAAACAGATGCAGCCTGCACCTCAAACTGTACTAGTATAACCCATCATACTGTACTACAATAGAAATTTAAATTTTGAATAGAATTTAAAAAAAGAGCTGATCATAGTCAGCTCTTTTTTATATGATAGCCTGCGGCGTCATATAAATCTTTGCGGGCTTTATTATATTTCTCGGTTTGCACATCAAATTCGCCGCTTTGTTTAAGGACTTTTTTATAAGAAGCATTCGCTTTTTCGATCTGCTGATCAAGCTTATCCAGCGTCAAGTCTTTGTCTTTCAGCAGCTTATACAGTTTTTTATCAAGTTTAATGGCTTTTTCATATTCTTCAGACATAGAGCTGTATGCATCATATCTTTTTTTCATATGATCTGCCGCAGTCTCGGCCTTTGCCTTGATGTGTTTATCCTTAATATTTTCTGCGGATGTTTTGGCTTCCTCAAATTCTGATTCGGATTTTTCGATGCTCTCATTTTCAAGCTTCAGATGTTCTTCGCGTTTATTTACATTCTCTAGCGCTTCGTCTGATAATGAAACGATTTTTTTATAATCATCCATATTGAGCTTGATGACATCATTGTAGAGAGCATGTTCTTTTTTCTCTAATTCCTCGAGCGTTTTCTGTTCTTCTTGAAACGGTTTTTCTAGATCAGCGACTTTTTCTAATGAGTCATGAAGTGAATCCACGGGATCCTGTCCCACGCACCCTGTTAATAGGAAAGTCACAGCGCAAAAGGCTCCGATTTTCACACCGTGGCGCCGTTTTATTCTGTCTTTCACGTTAAATCCCCCAATCTTGACAATTTCTACTATAGAATCCATAGAGATATTTGACAATAGCCAGGTGGTTATCGCATGGCTTGCTGAGCAAAAAAACAAATCTAAATCGTCAAAAATCAGGACAGATGACCATACAACTTTTTTGTTTTTACATAGGTTATTGTAGACGCTATGCCTACTACAAGGCTCTGGCGTAATTAAAAGAGGAGGTTATGTTCATGTACGGTTATGGATATGGTTACGGCGGAGGCTGCTGCAGTTATGGTTACGGATATGGCGGAGCAGGATATGGCCGCACATTTGCGTTAATCGTTGTTTTATTCATTCTGTTAATCATTGTTGGAGCTGCTTATTTAGGCGGAGGCTGTTGCTAATTACACAGTAAAACACTGACCAGCCATTTACGGCTGGTCATTCGTTTCGTTGCACCTTTACGAAGAAATCCGATATAATTTACATATTAAGCTTTAGGAGTGAAGTTTCTTGATTACTATGGAAAACATCGTGCGCGACGGCCACCCTGCCTTAAGAGAGACAGCAGAGCCTGTCGGGCTGCCTGCCACAGAAGAAGAAAAACAGCAGCTGGCAGATATGATTGAATTCGTAAAAAACAGCCAAAATCCGGAATTGGCTGAAAAATACAATCTGCGCCCCGGCGTAGGACTTGCGGCACCTCAAATTAATATTAATAAACGGATGATCGCAGTCCATGCAGAAGATGCTTCCGGGAAGTTATACAGCTATGCATTGTTTAACCCGAAGATCGTCAGCCATTCCGTTGAAAGAAGCTATTTAACAAGCGGTGAAGGCTGCCTGTCAGTTGATGAGGCAATTCCCGGCTATGTTCCGCGCTACGCTCGTATCAGAGTGAAAGGAACAACACTGGAGGGAGAACAAATAGACATTCGTTTAAAAGGATTTCCGGCGATTGTATTTCAGCATGAAATCGACCATTTAAATGGCGTTATGTTTTATGATCATATCGATAAAGAAAATCCATTTAAAGAACCTGAAAACGCGATGGCGATTGACCGCTAAAAGAAAATATGCGGCTGACACTATAAGTGCCAGCCGCTTTTTTATTTTAGCAGGCCTAATTCTTTGACAGCATAAGCAATTCCATCCTCGTCTACAGGCTTTGTTACAAAATCCGCAACTTCTTTTAATTCAGGAACGGCATTCCCCATGGCAACGCCTGTTCCGACAAACTGAATCATTTGCAGATCATTTAATCCGTCACCGAAGGCATATGTATCGCTGATATCAAACGGAAGGCGCTCGATTACTTTTTTAATCCCCTCCGCCTTTGATCCGCCGCGCGGCAGCACATCAGTCGAAAGCTCATGCCAGCGCACAAGATCGAATTCTGGAAAAGCCCCATAAATTTTTTCTTCTTCATCCTGGCAAAACAACAGAAGCTGAAAAATTTCTTTTCCTTCATAAAAGAGGTCATCGGTTTCAGGATAGTCGGTTTTCAGGCTGCCGATTCCCTCCAAGACATGAGGATGGTCAGCAACAGTCGCTTTCATTGTATCTTCAGCCATAAACACAACCGGGTGGCTTCCTTCTCCCGCCTGCTTTAACAATCTTCTGATTGCCTCTTCAGGCAGCGGATTCTTATAAATCACTTCATTTTCAAAGACGACATACTGACCGTTGTAGGAAATAAATGAGTGAATGCCTAACTCCTCTAAAATCGGCTTCACCAGAAACGGGGACCGCCCGCTGGCGATAAACACATGGTGCCCCTGCCTCTGAAGCTCCGCTACCGTTTTTCTTGTGCTTTCCGGTATCTTTTTGTCGTGATCATATATCGTGCCGTCAATATCGAAAAAAATTAATTTTGAGCCCATCGTTATTCCCCTTTATCGTCTAAATCTGCAATTCCCACACTCATCATACAAAAAGATTTCAGTTCAGCAAACTATTTCCCTCAAAAACAAAATAAAATTCCATTAATATCCACGAAAAGTCCGTGCTAAACTCCGTATACTATTTGTATAAAACAGCCTTGGACAAGTATCAATCGAAGGAGGGACTGCGTTATGCTTCGGAAGTTAAAAAAGAAACTCAGAAGACAATGGAACGGAATGCTCCGCAGGAGAGCCATTGCCTGATAAGGGATCTGTCCCTTTTTGAAAGGTCCTTATTTTGCTCAAGACTTTCCTTATATTCCGTTTTCGAATATAATAGAATAAGCGAGTCTAACATACGGCATTTAAGGAGAGATTTGGATGATTTATAAGGTATTTTATCAAAAAAAAGCTGAGGAAGTACCTGTTCGGGAAAAAACAGATTCACTTTATATTGAAGGCGTATCAGAGCGTGACGTCAGAACGAAACTGAAAGACAAGAAATTTAATATTGAATTTATCACACCTGTTGACGGTGCTTTTTTAGAATATGAGCAACAGAGTGAAAATTTTAAAGTATTGGAGTTATGAGCGGTATGAAATTTGTAAAAAACGATCAGACTGCTGTTTTCGCCCTTGGAGGACTGGGTGAAATCGGTAAAAATACGTATGCGGTGCAGTTTCAGGATGAAATTGTGCTGATTGATGCGGGGATCAAGTTTCCCGAGGACGAACTGCTCGGTATTGATTACGTCATTCCCGATTACACGTATTTAGTTAAAAACGAAGATAAAATTAAAGGGCTTTTTATCACTCACGGGCACGAAGACCATATCGGCGGCATCCCGTACCTGCTTAGACAAGTCAATATTCCCGTTTACGGCGGTAAACTCGCGATCGGCTTACTTCGGAATAAACTTGAAGAGCACGGATTATTAAGACAGACTAAGCTTAACATCATCGGTGAGGATGATATCGTAAAATTTCGCAAAACGGCTGTGTCATTCTTTAGAACAACACACAGTATTCCGGATTCCTACGGTATTGTTGTAAAAACGCCGCCCGGAAACATCGTACATACTGGAGATTTCAAATTCGACTTTACTCCAGTCGGCGAGCCGGCAAACTTAACGAAAATGGCTGAAATCGGCAAAGAAGGCGTTCTGTGCCTCCTTTCAGACAGCACAAACAGTGAAAACCCGGAGTTCACTATGTCTGAACGCCGTGTCGGAGAAAGCATTCATGACATTTTCCGCAAGGTGGACGGCCGAGTTATCTTCGCTACATTTGCGTCGAATATTCACCGCTTGCAGCAGGTAATTGAGGCTGCTGTATTAAATGGAAGAAAAGTTGCCGTATTTGGACGCAGTATGGAATCTGCTATCGAAATCGGACAAACTCTCGGCTATATTAACTGTCCTAAAAATACGTTTATTGAACATAATGAAATCAATCGCATTCCTGCCAATAAAGTAACGATCCTGTGTACAGGAAGCCAAGGGGAACCGATGGCGGCTTTATCCAGAATTGCAAACGGCACACACCGGCAGATTTCAATCAATCCTGGAGATACAGTCGTATTTTCTTCATCCCCTATCCCGGGCAACACAATCAGCGTGAGCCGCACAATTAACCAGCTGTATCGTGCGGGGGCCGAGGTTATTCACGGACCTCTTAATGATATCCATACATCCGGTCACGGCGGACAGGAAGAACAAAAGCTGATGCTTCGTTTAATCAAGCCTAAATTCTTCATGCCGATTCACGGTGAGTACAGAATGCAAAAGATGCATGTCAAGCTTGCGACAGATTGCGGCATCCCTGAAGAAAACTGCTTTATCATGGATAACGGTGAAGTATTGGCGCTTAAAGGCGATGAAGCTTCAGTTGCCGGTAAAATCCCATCCGGTTCAGTATATATCGACGGTAGCGGTATCGGTGATATTGGAAATATCGTGCTTCGCGACCGCAGAATTCTTTCTGAAGAAGGTCTTGTGATCGTCGTTGTCAGCATAGATATGGATGAATTTAAGATTTCAGCGGGCCCTGACTTGATTTCCAGAGGGTTTGTTTACATGAGAGAATCAGGTGATTTGATCAATGACGCCCAGGAGCTCATTTCAAACCACTTGCAAAAAGTCATGGAACGAAAAACCACTCAATGGTCAGAAATCAAAAATGAGATCACGGATACGCTTGCTCCGTTCTTATATGAAAAAACGAAACGCCGCCCAATGATCCTTCCGATCATTATGGAGGTTTAAAAAAAAGATGCACTCACTTAGGAGTGCATCTTTTTTATTGCAGTGCTATATGCTGAAATGACTTTACATCAAACAACCCTGTTGTCGTCATTTTGATGTCAGGAATGACAGGCAAAGCCAAAAATGAAAGCGTCAAAAATGGGTTAAACCGGTCTTTGAAACCGATGAATGAGAGCTTTTCATGAAGCGTCATTAAGCTTTGATTCACCAATTCTGCAGATTGGTCGGATAATAACCCCGCAATCGGCAGAGGAACCGAGTGAAGTTCTTCCCCGTCTTTTATAACTGTTAATCCGCCGCCAATTTCCTGCAGCTTATTTACTGCGGCTGCGATATCGGTGTCATTTGTCCCCACGGCAATGATATTATGCGAATCGTGTGAAATCGTTGTTGCAATCGCCCCGCTTTTCAAACCAAATCCTTTCACAATACCAAGTCCTGTTTCTTTTAATCCCTTATGCCGTTCGACGACTGCAATCTTTAACAAGTCAAGATCGATGTCTGGCTGAAAAATGGGTGCTTCCGGAGCCGGAATACTCACCAGGCGTGTTTCAAGCTGATTTGGTATGATTTGAATGACATTCATCTGCTGCTGGGGATCAATTGGCATATGAAAATCCTGTTCGGAAAGAGGAGCAGCAAGGTTAACGGAATGAAGCAGCGCCGGATCTGGTGTTAGCGTATGAGCTTGTGCCTGACAGACTGCTTTATTATCTTCAGCAACAGTTTGTCCTTTTACCAACGTCTTTGTGACAGTGACATTTTCCACATCTGAAATAAAGAGCAAATCGGCGTCAAATCCCGGAGCAACCGCTCCCTTTGTATCTAGTCCGTAGCATTCCGCTGCATTCAGGCTTCCTAATTGGTATGCCAAAAACGGATCGAGACCTGCTTGAATAGCCATTTTCACCTGATGATTCACACTTCCCTCTGACAATAAATCATCTACGTGTTTATCATCAGTACAGAAAAAGAAACGGCGCGCATTCTTTTCATTAACAGCCGGCAGCACTTTCATTGTATTTTTGGCGACTGACCCTTCTCGCATCATGACGTACATTCCTCTTCTGATACGATCCAGCGCTTCTTCCTTCGTCGTTACCTCATGATCGGTCAAGACAAAAGCGGTTCTGTAAATATTGATGAGATCAGTTGACAAGCCTGCTAAATGTCCGTCAATCCGTTTCCCCGCGCTCCGGGCATCAAACAGCTTATTAACCATGTCTGCTTCACCCTGCTCAACCGATACATAATCCATCACTTCAGCCAGACCCAATACCTCTTTCTCTTCGTAAAATGGCTTCAAATCGGCCGCCTGAAGTACCGCACCGGATCTCTCAAAGCTGGCGGCAGGCACACTGGAGGGAAGCATAAAATGGATATTCAGCGGTGTTTGGCGAGCCTGTTCAATCATAAATTTGATCCCTTCCTGACCGGACACGTTCGCTATTTCATGCGGATCGGTAATGATGGTCGTCACGCCATTCGGCAATACGGCTTTTGCAAACTCGATCGGTGTCACCATTGATGACTCAATATGTACATGACCATCAATAAATCCCGGCACAATGACTTGCCCCTCTGCATCTATGGTTTCTTCACCTTCATACTGGCCGAGGCCTACAATAACTCCGTCTGTTATCGCAATATCTTCATAAATCCACTCATGATTATATACGTCCATGATTTTCCCGTTCTTAATGACGATGTCAGCTTTTTGTCTGCGGGCTGAAGCATTCAGCCTTTTGACCAGCGCTTCTTTATTCAAATGGCCCCCTCCTCTTTTTTATTTATATGGTACAATATGCTATCGGAACGCTTATCCGTAGTCAATAAAATTTTAGTAAATTGGCGCTTAGTTCATTAAAGTTGTTATATTCTGATAATATGAAAAAACCGTCCCTAAGGACGGCTTATATTTCTTCTATTTCGTATGAAGAACTCTTTTCTCAAAACGTGAAATATCCGTAACCGATCCAATGACGATGAGAATATCTTCTTGATGTATCACTTCAGTCGCAAGCGGCGACACGATGACTTCCTTGCCCCTTTTAATCGCTACAATATTAATACCGTATTTCGCCCGTATATCTAAATCGAGAAGAGTGTTTCCGGCAAGACGGCTGTTGGCCACGATCTCGACGAGACTATGCTCTTCTGACAGCTCCAAATAATCAAGTACATTGTTGGAAACGATATTATGCGCAATTCTTTTTGCCATATCACGTTCCGGGTGGACAATGTGATCCGCGCCGATTTTGGACAGCACTTTTTCATGATAATCGTTCTGAGCCTTAACTGTAATCGTATTGACACCCAGTTCTTTGAGGATCAGAGTTGTTAATATACTCGCCTGAATATTTTCACCGATCGCAACAATGACGTGGTCAAAATTCCTCAAACCTAAATTTTTCAGAACAGATTCGTCGGTCGAGTCTCCGATGACGGCATGTGATGCAATCTTGGCATACTCGTTGACTTTATCTTCATCAATATCCATCGCCATGACCTCGACGCCCTCTTCGCTCAATGCTTTGCATATACTTCCACCAAAACGGCCGAGACCAATTACGGCAAATTCTTTTTTCATAGTGGTGCTCCTTTACCTAACATCATATTGATCAAATTTTAACATATTCTTTTGAAGCAGTGTTAATTTCATCAACCTTTTGGCAGCGAATTCATATGCTGCTTAAGCCGTTCAGTAAAGCCCGGGGTCAAATAAAGCTCCGCTCCCCGTTCAATCTCGATTTGATAATGCTGAGGAGGTGCTGTTTCTGCTTCTTTTCGGAGGACGAGAAAGGTTAAACAATCGGTATAGAGCTTTCCCCCTGCTTCAACGTCTACAAATGCCGGCCGATAGGTAAGAGATTCAACCCCTTCCCTTTTATACAAATAGGTGACAGCTGAAAAAGGAAGACGATACAGAACCCCTTCTGTCGTGCCTCCGTCTTCAGTGATATCCGCTCTTGAGCCGTCTGGCCTTTTTAACGTAAAGCGGGTTGTATACCCTTTTAAAACAGCTCCTCCCACTGGATCTTGAAAATAATGATCCACCCCTGCTTTTTGAAAACGGGCATTGTCCATACAAGATCCGTAGGCAAAATAGTACACGGGATCTTTAGATTTGCTGATCATCTGATGTTCTTTCCAGTCACCGCTGCCTATTTTCACAAAGTCAGCATAATCATCTTTTTTCATATAATATACAAGTGCTTCCTTGATTCCAGCATCAGTTTCGACATGTACAGATTTCTTGTGGTAACCTTGATACAAAAGATCAAGCTTATGTATACACGATTCATCTGCTTCATATATCTCACCGCAAATATAGCCATCAGCCCCAAACACGGCCGCAGGTTCCTCGGCTGCCTTATTAAAAAGACTTCCCTTTGTCCGCGCCTGCTCACTGATACAAGCCGACTGTGATAACAAATGATGATTTTTTTCATGCTTCCTTAAGGTCCCATATACAAACAGAAGCGAGTTCATCTTGTTTTTCCCCTCTCAGCTGTCAGATTTCAAAGGCAAAACAACTTGAAAGATGCTGCCTTTTCCAGCTTCACTTTCAATCTTCAATTCCCCGTTATGTTCCTTTAATATTCTCAAACAAATGGCGAGCCCCAGCCCTGTGCCTTTCTCCTTTGTTGAATAAAAAGGTTTTCCGATTTGCTCAAGCTTTTCCTGTGACATGCCGTTCCCTTCATCTTTTACGCTTATTACGACGTGTGAAGCTGTTTTAGCAGTGGAAATCGTTACGACACCGCCTTTTGGCATTGCTTCAATTCCATTTTTGATAATATTGATAAAAACCTGCTTCAGCTGGTTTTCGTCCCCTTTAATCATACAGGCTTCCGTCTCACCAAAATTCTTTTCAATAGCAATATTGGACAATATGGCATTCGTATCAAGCAATGTCGTGACTTGTTTCAAAATTTCATTGATTGGGTGCGTTTTAAATGTAATTTCCTGCGGCTTTGCCAGCAGCAGCAGCTCGCCGAGCACCAGATCAATTCTTTTAATCTCTGAAAAGATGATATCAAAATAATCTTTTCTATCCGGATATGATGTTTTCATAATTTGAAGGAATCCGCTGACGGACGTTAAAGGATTTCTGACTTCATGTGCAATGCCGGCAGCCAGTTCACTCGTGATTGACAGTTTCTGCGACTCCCTCGCAAGCCGTTCATTGATTTCCAGAAGCTCATCTTCAGCCTCTTTTCGCTCAGTGATGTCTGACATTGTGCCCAGGCTTCCGGTAAATTGCTCATCTCGGTCATAGTAAAGTTTATAGTGAACCTCGCCCCAAAAAATCGTCCCGTTCTTTGTCACATATTTTGCCGTAAACATCCCCGAGGACGCTTTGTTTTTGATTTGAGTATTAATGTGATCAGCTACATGCTTTTCTTTTATGAAGTAATCATTATACATTGTCCCCATGCATTCACTGATCGAAAAACCTGTGATGGCTGCCCACGCTTGATTTAAGTATGTAATTTCGCCTTTTGCATTGGTTTGAAAAACGATCTCCTGTAAATTATCCATGATGCGGTTCTTCTCATCAGAAAGCTGTTTATACTTCCATTCATTATCTTTCATTTTCTTGACCAGCTGTTTTTTCTCATCGACATAATACGCCAGCATCCAGACACTGAAAATCGTTACTGCTGTATACACAATGTCAACAGGCCAATTAATCGGGTTTTTGCCTATAAAATAAAATAAATAATCCCAAAACATAATAAAAATCATTGCCAAAATAATGGAAATGATACGTGCTTGATATTTTCTCATATGACCACCTGCCGCTTGTGTTTCTCTGTTTATTGTACCATTCTTCGACAAATAATTGAGTAAAATATGTAAAGTATCCCAAATCATTCATTACCTTTTGTTCATGATGTCATATCTTAGGCGGCGGTAATCAGAAATCGGCACGCAAAAAAAGGCGGAGATTACACCATTCCGCCTTTTTCAACATATATTATTCTTTTAAAGCGGCTTGAATTTCTTCGAGAAGCAGCTGTGCGCCTTCAGGGCTTAACGTAATTTTACCGTTGCCGTACTCTTTATTTTCTGAAGTGATTTCCCCAGTCATTAAACAAACGCCATGAGGTTTGTACTTTTTCAAAATAATTTTATCGCCCTCGACAAAAAACTCAATGCTGTCTTTAATAGCAATATCCAGTGCCCGTCTTAACTCTATCGGCATAACAATACGGCCTAATTCATCTACTTTTCTTACAACACCTATTGATTTCATAAAAACCCTTCTTCCTTAAATGTTTCTTTTTTCATGTAATATTCAAGGTTGTACCTCAATATATCGTAGACGTACGAAACTTAGAAAAAGTTTCCCGCTTTCTTGAAGAATCGCAAGATATTTTTTCCATAAAACCGAAAAATGTATTACTTCTGTTACACCCTTCCGCAGTTTTTTACAAAAACATTTCTTTCCCGACGCACACCCCCAAAAATCACTTCTTTTCTTAGAAACTTTAAATGTAGAATCATATAAAATCAGGATAAAGATTGGGTGAAAACATGTTTCAATCAACTGAAATTGGAATTGACTTAGGAACAGCTAATATACTTGTTTACAGCAAAAATAAAGGAATCATCTTAAATGAACCTTCTGTTGTCGCAGTAGATACAACGACTAAAGCAGTGCTTGCGATCGGGACTGACGCGAAAAATATGATCGGTAAAACACCGGGAAAAATTGTCGCTGTCAGACCGATGAAGGACGGCGTTATCGCTGACTACGACATGACAACTGATTTGTTAAAGCACATCATGAAAAAAGCCGGAAAGAGCATCGGCATGTCGTTCAGAAAGCCGAATGTCGTTGTGTGCACACCATCAGGCTCAACTGCAGTGGAACGCCGCGCCATCAGTGACGCGGTGAAAAATTGCGGAGCGAAAAACGTCCATTTAATTGAAGAACCGGTGGCAGCTGCAATCGGAGCGGATTTGCCGGTTGACGAGCCGGTTGCTAACGTGGTGGTAGATATCGGCGGCGGGACGACGGAAGTCGCGATTATTTCCTTTGGAGGCGTTGTCTCCTGCCATTCAATCAGAATCGGCGGAGACCAGCTTGATGAGGATATCGTTGCTTTTGTGCGGAAAAAGTACAATTTGCTGATCGGTGAACGCACAGCTGAGCAGGTTAAAATGGAAATTGGCCATGCATTGATTGAGCATGTGCCGGATGCAATGGAAATTCGCGGACGTGACCTTGTGACGGGGCTACCGAAAACCATTATGCTTCAATCAAATGAAATTCAAAACGCGATGCGTGAATCTCTCCTTCATATTCTTGAAGCGATTAGAGCCACACTTGAGGACTGTCCTCCTGAATTAAGCGGAGACATTGTCGATCGCGGCGTAATTTTAACAGGAGGCGGGGCGCTTCTTAACGGGATCAAAGAATGGCTGTCAGAAGAAATCGTTGTACCTGTACACGTGGCGCCAAACCCGCTTGAATCCGTGGCAATCGGCACCGGCCGTTCTTTAGAGGTGATTGATAAGCTCCAAAAAGCGGTTAAATAATCCTTTTCTCGCAAAATCTCAGAAAGTAATTGAAATTCCTGCTTCTTTTTTCCTCTCTCGCTTCATATTGTGGGAAATGGAGAAACGATAAGGAGGAAACAGATGCTTAGAGATTTAGGAAGACGGGTAGCGATTGCAGCCATTTTGAGCGGAATCATTCTTGGAGGCATGAGCATTTCACTGGCAAACATGCCTCATGCGCCTGAAGGTACTGTAAAAATGAATCATCCATAAGTGTTGAAAAGCCCAAAACCATTTTGTTTTGGGTTTTTCTCTTTGCACTCCTTCCTTTTCTTTATAGGAGATTATTTGATATGATGAGAAAAAAGCACGAGGAGGAAAGATTGATGGATACATTTTCAGAGAAACTAAATACATATGCCCAGCTGGCGGTTGAGGTCGGCGTTAATGTCCAAAAAGGCCAGTATGTGGTGGTAAATGCTTCGACGGAGGTACGCGATTTCGTCCGTCTGATTGTAAAACATGCATATGAAAAAGGCGCAAAAAATGTAACAGTGAACTGGCAGGATGACGAAGTGGCCAAATTAAAATATGAACTGGCGCCGTTTGAAGCCTTTGAAGAGTATCCTGAATGGGAAGCGAAAGGCAGAGAAGAGCTTGCCAAGAAAGGAGCTGCTTTTATTTCAGTCGTATCCTCAAACCCAGATTTACTGCAAGGTGTAGATTCCAAACGGATTGCCGCCTTCCAAAAAGCTGCAGGCAAAGCGTTACATACATACAGACAATACATTCAATCTGATAAAGTGAGCTGGACTGTCGTCGGTGCTGCATCAGCAGGTTGGGCTCAGAAAGTATTCCCTGGCAAATCAGAAGAGGAAGCGACACAGCTCCTGTGGCAAGAAATTTTTAAAGCCACACGCGTAAACGAAGAAAATCCGGTTCAAGCGTGGATCAATCATGATCAAAACCTTCATGAAAAAGTTGATCATTTGAACCAAAAACATTATGCCGCTTTACATTACCAAGCAGAAGGAACTGATTTAACAATCAAGCTGCCGAAAAAACACGTTTGGGCAGGTGCCGGAAGCGTAAATGAAAGCGGACATGAATTTATGGCCAATATGCCGACAGAAGAAGTATTCACACTGCCGCAAAAAGACGGGGTTGACGGGTTTGTATCGAGCACAAAACCGCTAAGCTACGGCGGGAACATTATCGAAAACTTCACGCTCACATTCAAAAACGGCCGTATTGTTGACATTAAAGCCGAAAAAGGAGAAGACATTTTAAAAGAATTGGTCGAAACAGATGAAGGCTCTCACTATCTTGGTGAGGTAGCTCTTGTCCCGTACGATTCGGCTATTTCACAGTCAAATATTCTTTTTTACAACACTTTATTTGATGAAAATGCGTCAAATCATCTGGCGATCGGCAGTGCCTATGCTTTTAACATTGAGGGCGGAAAACAGATGTCTCGCGAAGAGCTTGTCAAAGAAGGCTTAAATGAAAGCATTACCCACGTAGACTTTATGGTTGGTTCTAAGGATATGAACATTGATGGAATTACTGAAGACGGAAAAAGAGAGCCTATCTTTAGAAATGGAAATTGGGCTTTTTAAATAAAGAAGGAGGTTTTCGCCTCCTTCTTATTTTTTTGCTTCATACATTTGCAGATTGGCATAAACTGTTTCTAATATTGGTGTTGAAAGAGACAAACGCTTTGCTTTATCAAGCAAAAAGCCGTGCAGATGATCTCCTTCAGTCGTTTGGCCATTTTCCATATCACGGAGCATGGAGGATTTCATATGATAAGACATGCTTGTCATTGTGCGGAAGCTGTCTTCTTCAAGTTCTGGATCCGCCGGAACTCCTTCCTTGCGCAAGATCATGCCGATTTCCCCAATGAGTGTTCGCGCAGTGTGCCGGCCGCTCTCTGTTTCAAGGATTGGTCCAAGCGGTCTTTGAAATAAGGTTGTCATTCCTGCTTGTGCTGCAATAAACAGATATTTTTTCCAGATGTCTTTCTCAATATGCCCGCTAATGATGACCTCTGCCTTCACTCCTGCAAATGCTTCCTCAAGCTCTTTTATCCGTTCCGTACGCTCACCGTTCCATTCACCGAACACAAAACGATGCGACGCACTTGTATGGTTGATTTCTCCCAGATTGTTTAAAGCACTTTCTATGAAGCACAGCCCGCCCAGCACCTGATCTTTCGAAAATGCCGTAAACAGCTGCTCGTAGTGACGATAACCGTTTAAGAAAGGAATAATGACTGATTCGCTGTGGACAAAAGGTTTGACATCGCTAATCACCTGATCGAGTGAATATGCTTTAGAAGCGATGATGATTACATCAAACTGTTCTTTTTCTCCTGCAGTGATTACTGCGGGCTTAAAGGACACGTCACCCTTTTCACTATGAATAACTAGTCCCGTTTGTTTTAACTGTTCAGCTCTTTTTTGGCGGACAAGAAACGTCACCGCATTCCCTTTCTCTGCAAGCCGTCCGCCAATATAACCGCCTACTCCACCTGCTCCGACAATTAAAAATTTCAAGTTAATGTCCCCTTTCTTTTCTATGTAAAAAAAAGCAGAGAATTCTCTGCTTTTTTTATTACGCGTATAGTTCAGCCAGTTTTTTCTGCACATCAGCATTTTCAAGGAACTCGTCATAGCTCATTTGCTTGTCAACAATGCCATTAGGCGTAATCTCTATGATTCTGTTGGCAATCGTCTGTACAAACTGGTGGTCATGTGATGTAAACAGCATTGCGCCTTTAAAGCTGATTAAGCCATTATTGAGCGCTGTAATAGATTCTAGGTCTAAGTGGTTGGTCGGTTCATCCAAAATTAAAATATTGGCGCCAGAAAGCATTGCTTTCGAAAGCATGCAGCGAACCTTTTCTCCCCCGGATAAAACATTTGCTTTTTTGTGTACTTCTTCACCGGAAAACAGCATGCGTCCTAAGAAGCCACGTAAAAAGCTCTCACTTTGGTCATGAGGAGAATATTGGCGAAGCCAGTCTACAAGATTTAAATCACTGCCTTCAAAATATTCGCTGTTGTCTTTAGGGAAGTACGCTTGAGATGTCGTCACGCCCCATTTAAATGTTCCGCTGTCAGCTTCCATTTCCCCGGAAATGATTTTGAACAAAGTAGTAACAGCCAATTCATTACGTCCTGTAAAAGCAATTTTATCTTCTCTATTCATAATAAAGCTGACATTGTCGAGAACTTTTACACCGTCAATTGTTTTCGTTAATCCTTCTACCCGGAGAACATCATTACCGATTTCTCGTTCCGGTGTGAAGTTGACGTAAGGATAACGGCGTGAAGACGGTTTAATATCATCAAGAGAAATTTTATCAAGAAGTTTCTTTCTTGAAGTCGCCTGTTTTGATTTAGACGCATTTGCGCTGAATCTGGCCACAAACTCTTGTAGCTGTTTAATTTGCTCTTCTTTTTTCTTGTTCGCTTCTTGAGAAAGCTTCAAAGCAAGCTGGCTTGATTCATACCAGAAATCATAGTTTCCGACGTAGATTTGGATTTTGTTAAAATCAAGGTCAGCAATATGTGTACACACTTTATTTAAAAAGTGACGGTCATGGGATACAACAATCACAGTGTTTTCAAAGTTAATCAGAAACTCTTCCAGCCACTGAATTGCCTGAAGGTCCAAGTGGTTCGTCGGCTCATCAAGAAGCAGAACATCGGGCTTGCCGAATAATGCCTGAGCCAAGAGAACTTTCACTTTTTCGGAACCGCCAAGGTCTTCCATCTTCTTCGTGTGAAGATCTTCTGAGATGCCGAGACCTTTTAGAAGGATCGCAGCTTCACTTTCTGCTTCCCATCCGTTCAGCTCTGCAAATTCACCTTCGAGCTCTGCCGCACGAATTCCGTCTTCATCCGAGAAATCAGGCTTCATGTAAATTGCGTCTTTCTCCTGCATGACCTCGTATAAACGCTTATGTCCCATAATTACAACTTTTAGCACTTCATACTGTTCGTACTCAAAGTGGTTCTGTTTCAGGATGGCAAGACGCTCGCCAGGACTCATATGAACATCGCCTGTCTGAGGCTCAATTTCTCCTGATAACACTTTCAGAAACGTTGATTTACCAGCACCATTGGCACCAATTAACCCGTAGCAGTTGCCTGGGGTAAATTTAATATTTACATCTTCAAATAACTTGCGATCCGCAAAGCGCAAGCTCACATTATTTACAGCAATCATTTAATATCCTCCATCATGTCTATCATCATTAAAAGTATACCATGAATGGAAGACAAGAGAAATGCTTCCCTGATAAAAGCAGGCAGAAACACTTCTACACTAAAAGGGCGAAGCTGTGATACAATTGAAGGCAAAGAGGATGCATCCAGATGGAAAATCATACATTCTTACTCGGAGGAACACATTGAGGCTTTTAACACTGACTGAATATTGCTTATTGATCTTTTTTACAGGCTTTTACCTTGCCGTAACTGGCTTTACCGCCAAAGATATCGGCTTATATATCGGGATCGCCCTGATTTATATCTTCTCACATATCTTCTCTAAACGGTTATTAGAAAAACGCGGCAAAGAGAACAAGCAAGTGCATCTTTTCTTCAGTGTGCTGGCCATTATCGGTTCAGTATTTGTCACTGTATTATGTATTGCATTGGTCGCTTCTTTTTCCAAATAAAAACGCCTGCTGTCCAAAGGCCAGCAAGGCGTTTTTATTTGGTTTGGCGCATTTCATTAAACGGGAAAAATACAAACTTCGACGTACCCACAATCCGATCTTCCGCAATCAGTCCGAGGCCATTTCTGCTGTCCATGGAGTTTAGCCGGTTATCCCCCATGACGAAATATTTGCCTTTCGGTACTTTCACCGGGCCAAAGTCGCCTGTAAGACTGACACCAAGCTTTTCTGCCTCTTTTTTGTTTTTAGACAAATAAGGCTCGGCAACTTTTTTTCGGTTTATATAAAGCGTGTCATCCTTCATTTCCACGGTTTCTCCAGGCTTACCGATCAATCGTTTGACGTAATGGATTTTTGAAGTCTCACCATTGATAATGACGATATCTCCCCGCTCCAGGTCACCGATATAGTGTACCGTTTTATTGACAAACAGTCTTTCGCCGTCATGTAAAGTGGGGTACATAGATGAACCTTCGACTAAATACGGTTCAAATAGGAAGTGGCGGATAATGAGTGCCAGCAGGACAGCAATGACAATTGCTTTTCCCCATTCCCAATACGTATTGGTTTTTTTCTTCCCCGCTTTTTCAGTTTTTGTTTGATTTTCTTCGGTCAAAGTGTTTCCTCCTAGACGATTGCTATGTCAGTTGTTTCCCTTCTTTTACTTTATCATAATTTATTATAAAATACATAACTTAACCGCGCTGCCGCGAGAAGATAGAGAAAAAGCGTCCTTTAGTAACAGGACGCTTTTTTCCTTATTTTTCAGTTACAGGTTTTTTTACGATACCTAGGATAATCGCCATAACCACAGCACCAATTACAATACTTAATAAGTAAAGGAGCGGATGGTTTGTAATAAAGGCTACGAATATGCCCCCGTGAGGTGCAGGAAGGGTTACACGGAAGAATTCAGTTAATCCGCCGGCAACCGCTGCACCGACCACAGCCGCTGGAATTACGCGAAGCGGATCAGCCGCAGCAAACGGGATTGCGCCTTCTGTTACGAAAGCCGCACCCATGAAGTAGCATGTAATACCTGCTTCACGGTCACGCTGAGAGAACTTGTTTCTGAAAATTGTTGTTGCAAGTGCGATACCTAGCGGAGGAACCATACCGCCGGCCATGATCGCTGCATGAGGCGCATAGTTGCCTGCATCAATCATCGCGATACCGAACGTGAAGGCTGCTTTATTAAGCGGACCGCCCATGTCGATCGCCATCATACCGCCTAAAATAATACCCATTAACACCAAGTTTCCAGTACCAAGGCTTTGAAGCCAGTCTGTTAAGAAATTCATGAATGCTGCTACAGGTGTATTGATTACAAATTGCATTAATACGCCAGTGATAAAAATACCAAACAGCGGATAAATCAATACAGGCTTCAATCCATCAAGTGACTGAGGGATAAACACAAATACTTTTTTCAATAAAATCACGACATAACCAGCAAGGAATCCGGCAATCAAACCGCCTAAGAATCCAGCATTCGCTTGAGTGGCCATAAACCCGCCGACCATACCAGGAGCAAATCCCGGACGATCTGCAATACTCATCGCGATAAAGCCGGCCAGAACTGCAACAATCAGTTTTAATGCATTGTCGCCGCCGATAAAGTTCAATGCTGCAGCAAACGTATTGTAGCTAGGATCATTCGGATCTGAAGAATGGATACCCCAGAAGAATGAAATTGCAACGAGTATACCGCCGCCCACTACGAATGGAAGCATGTTGCTGACACCGCTCATAAGGTGCTTATAAAACGCGTTTCCAATGCCGCCAGATTTGGCTTTTGGTTCATTTTCATCACTTTGAGCAGAAGAACCGCCGCCGCTGCCTTGATAAATCGGTGCGTCTTGATTCACCGCTTTTTCGATAAGCTCTTGCGGACGTCTGATACCTGCCGTTACTGGAACCTGAAGCACGCGTTTGCCTTTAAAGCGCTCCATTTCAACCTGCTTGTCCGCTGCGACAATGATTGCAGGTGCATCTTCAATTTCTTGAGCAGTTAACTTGTGCTTAATACCGCTTGAACCATTTGTTTCAACCTTAATCTCAACACCAAGCTCTTTCGCTTTTTCTTTAAGGGCATCCGCTGCCATGAAAGTATGGGCAATACCTGTCGGACAAGCTGTAACCGCTAGGATTTTACCTTTTCCGGCTGGTGCTGGTGCCGTTTCTTCTTCTTCTTCCTCTTCATCATCATCTTTATCATGCTGATTGATAATGTCAATAATCGCGTCTTCTGATTCAGCTTCAAGCAGCTGTTTGCGAATTTCTTCACGCATTAACAGCGTAGACAGTCTTGACAGTGCTTCAAGGTGAGTGTTGTTTGCACCTTCAGTCGCTGCAATCATGAAGACCAAGTGTGCCGGCTGGCCGTCTAGTGATTCATAATCGACACCGTCTTTTGAACGCCCAAACGCAATCGCCGGGTTGATAACGCTTGCCGTTTTCGCATGCGGAATAGCGATTCCTTCACCGATACCCGTTGAACTTTGGCTTTCACGATTTAAAATGGCTTCTTTGTAGGCTTGTCTGTCATTTAATTTTCCAGCCTTATCAAGAACTGTGACCATTTCGTCAATAACGTTTTCTTTTTCTTTGCTTTCAATATTAAGCTTTATCGTATGCTTCGTTAAAAGCTCAGTTATTTTCACTTTTGTTTCCTCCTCTATAGACGTGTGACCTTAACTTCAGGAAGAAGCTGCTGGACAAATTCTTCTGTACCAAGTTCCTCAGAAAACGCGGTAGCGCTGCCTGATGTAACTCCTAAGCGGAATGCCTCTTCAAGCGGCAGCTGCTTGGAAACACCGGCAAGAAAACCTGCAACGACAGAATCTCCTGCTCCGACTGAGTTTACCAATTTCCCCTTTGGTACGTTTGCAAAGTAAACGGCATCCTTCGTAAACAGAAGCGCTCCGTCACCGGCCATGGATACGATTACATGCTCAGCGCCTTGTTCTACAAGCTTTTTCCCATAAGGAACAGCTTCTTCAACAGATGAAATCGTCGTTCCGAACATTTCACCAAGCTCGTGATGGTTTGGCTTCATCAAAAACGGTTTCATTTCTGTTGCTTTCATAAGCGCTTCGCCAGAGATATCTAACACAACACGCGCGTTCTGCTGTTTGCAAGCCTCTGCGATTTTTTCATAGGTATCTTGAGGCAGTGAAGATGGAATGCTTCCAGCAAGAACGACAATATCCCCCTCTTGCAAAGATGTAAACTGTTCTAAAAAGGCATTGAAATCTTCGTCTGAAATCGTTGGTCCCTGACCGTTAATTTCCGTTTCATCACCAGTTTTCAATTTCACATTGATGCGGGTATCTTCTTTTACTTCAGAAAAAGCTGTTTCCAGGTTTTCTTCGCGCAAAAATGTTTTGATATATTCTCCGGTAAATCCGCCGATAAATCCGAGCGCTTTTGACTGAACATGATGTCTTTTCAGCAGTCTCGATACGTTGATGCCTTTTCCCCCTGGATACTTTGTATCGTATGCGGAACGGTTCAGGCCTCCTACAGTAAAATCTTCAACGTGAACAATATAATCGACAGATGGATTAAGTGTTACAGTATAAATCATGGTTTCACTACCTTTACGACAGTTTTTTCTTGGTAATTATCGAATGTAAGCTCTTCAGCGTCAGTCGTAATGATTGTTGCGTCGCCTATGCCGGCAAATGCCGAAAATGAAATTTCTCCAAATTTCGAAGGGTCCGCTAAGACGTAAGCGTGTTTTGCCTGTTTGACAGCCTTCGTTTTCAAAAGGGCTTCATCAGGGTCAGGCGTTGTGAAGCCGGCCTCTGTATGCACACCGTTTGCCCCCAGAAAACTCTTATCGAATCTGTACTGATCCATGGCAATCAGTGAAGCGCCTCCGATAACCGCACCCGTTCTGTGCTTTACATATCCTCCAAGCAGATAAAAAGATATTTCTTTCCTTATCAATGCGTCGATGTGCATAACCCCGTTCGTGACCACAACGATATCTTTGCTTTTATCCATAAAATCAATCATGTGCAAAGTCGTCGTGCCCGCATCGAGATAAATGCAATCCCCTTCCTCCAAAAGTGAAGCGGCTTTTTCAGCAATCTTCAATTTGTCTTGAAGGTTTTTGGATGATTTTTCAAGCATATCAGGTTCAAGTCTGATATCGGAAAGCTTGGCAGCTCCCCCGTGAACACGCTTTAAAAAACCGCGTTCTTCAAGCGTCGATAAATCTCTTCTGATTGTAGATTCAGAAGCATTTGTAAGATTTATGAGCTCTTGAATCTTTACCACATCACGCTTTTCTATTTGATCAATAATCAACTGATATCTTTCAGGAGTTAGCATGCTTCACCTCCTAATGAAAACGTATTCATTTTGAATACAATTTCATTGTAAACGCTTTTTTTACAATAGGCAACTAAAATCATTCAAATTCATTCAATAACTATCAAAATCTTTCACGTTTCTC
Organism: Bacillus sp. FSL R5-0434; assembly: GCF_038004745.1. Classification (NCBI taxonomy): domain Bacteria; kingdom Bacillati; phylum Bacillota; class Bacilli; order Caryophanales; family Bacillaceae; genus Bacillus; species Bacillus sp. FSL R5-0434. The sequence goes on along the minus strand of NZ_JBBORV010000001.1, from coordinate 1,492,921 downwards.
CATATTAACGTATGTATATAGGGTTTGTAAACTGTAAATTCGACAAAAATAAGGACAATTGTATGACTTTTTCTTCTTATCTTAATGTAAAAAGTCTTTTATATTCATAGTAAAAAGCACCAAACATAAAAAAACCTCATGCATATGCATGAGGTTACTCGTAACGCAGCGCTTCAATCGGATCGAGCTTGGCAGCTTTATTTGCAGGAAGCATTCCAAAGACAACGCCAATAAGCATACTGAACAGCACGCCTCCGCATACGACCTGCCAGGATACTAATGACGGCCAGCCGGCAATGGCAGAAACCAGCGCGGCCCCTCCGTATCCGATCCCGATCCCAATCAGTCCGCCGATAGACGTTAATACGACTGATTCGATTAAAAACTGGGTCAGAATTTGTCCTCTCGTCGCTCCGAGAGACTTCCGAATCCCAATTTCCCGCGTTCGTTCTGTCACTGACACGAGCATAATATTCATGACACCGATTCCGCCGACTACAAGCGAAATGCCTGCAATTGAGCCGATAATCGTGGTCATGATTGTTGTGATCTTTCCAATTCCTGCTGCAATCTCTTCCATGTTCATTACTTGATATGAATCCTCAGTGCCATGATGGTCATTCACCAGCTGTGCCGCTTCTTTTCCGATAGATTTTATATCATCAGCCGATTCGACCTGCAATGACACATTACTGAAGTCACTTGTACCGAAAGACGATTTCATCATATTAAACGGCACATACATTTCACTTAGTCCGAAAGACAGCAAACCTGTTTCCTTCTTCAGCACACCGATAATTTCCACAGGCTGTCCGTTTACCCAGACAACTTCACCGAGAGGAGAGGATTTATCAAACAGCTCTTCTGCCATTTTTTGCGATATAATGCCCGCCCTTTTTCCCGCAAGAAAGTCATTATCAGTAAAGGTTCTCCCGCTTTCTATTTCTAAGGAATTGACATTCATATATCCGTCGTTAATTCCGTTAATGGTTACATCGGTTTCTTCCTCATGATAACGCGCCTTCATGCTTTCAGAAGTCGATGCAACCACTTGTTTTATCCCTTCTATATCTTTTAATCCGCTAATATCGTTTTCTGTGAAAGTTGACTCCGTTACGGCGTTCGGATTGCTTGCAAGCTCTTCGTCACTCGGCATGTAGTATAGTTCCACCGTATTTCCCGGACCGCTGATGGACTGCTTAAGCATCTGCTCGCCGCCCTGTCCTACAGCAACGACGACAATAACAGAACCAACACCAATTATGATTCCGAGCATCGTTAAAATGGAACGCATTTTATGTGCAAGAACAGAGCTCAAAGCCATTCTGACGTTTTCTAACAGACTCATTCCCCCACGCTCCTTTGTCCGGAGCCGGGAGGAACAATTTCTCCGTCTCGCACCATAATGACCCGGTTCGTGCAATCTGCAACTTCCGGCTCGTGGGTGACAAGTACAATCGTTGTTCCCTCGTCGTTTAACGCTGTAAATTGGTCCATAATCGCTGCACTTGTTTTCGTATCCAACGCGCCAGTCGGTTCATCCGCCAAAATTAATTTTGGTTCATTGACGATTGCCCTCGCAATGGCCACACGCTGCTTCTGACCGCCGGATAACTCATTCGGCATATGAAGCATCCGATCGGCTAATCCGACCTTTTCTAAGGCTCTTTCGGCTCTCTCTTGGCGTTCTTTTTTTCCAATGCCGGAATAAATCATCGGCAGCTCGACATTTTTTTTAGCGTTCAGCCGCGGGAGAAGCTGGAATTGCTGAAAGACAAAACCGATGGATTTGTTGCGGACTGCGGCCAGTTCTCTGTCTTTATAAGAAGAGATGTCTTCGCCGTCCAGCTTATATATACCGGAAGTCGGACGGTCTAGACAGCCGATAATATTCATAATCGTTGATTTTCCCGATCCTGACGGCCCCATGATCGAAACGTATTCCCCTTGATTGATGTTCAAATCAATCGAATGAAGAACATCAAACGTTTCTCTGCCGATCTGGTAGCTTTTTCGCACATTTGAAAGCTGAATCATTTATGCTTTCACTTCCGTTCCGTCAGCCAAATCATCAGCAGGATTTAAAATGACCTGATCATCCTTAGAAATTCCTTCTTTTATTTCCGTTACATCATCTGTTACTTCCCCGATTTTGACGTCGACTCGCTTGGCTTTACCGTCCTTTACTGTATACACATAATATTGATCATCTTCTTTTTTAACTGCCTTAGAAGGAAGCGTATTGGTTTTCCGCTTATCCGTTTCTATATTCATAATGAATTTAAAACCTGGCTTTCCTTCAGGAAGATCACCTTTTATTTTGACTTGAAGCGGATATTGTACCGCCTGATCTGTGCCAACGGCTGCCGCGGCGTTATCCTGCTGATCCGGCACTAGTCCGACAGCTGAAACTGTACCTTTCCATGTTTTATCCTGAATGACATCTGAAGTGAGTGTGACCTTTTGGCCTTTTTTGACTTTAAGTGTATCGTATTCAGACAATTTTCCTGCAACGACAAGATCTTTAGGATTGCCGATATGTATAACGGGCTCTTGAATATCTGACTTTTTTGATGCCGCTTCCTGGTTGACAGAAATCACAGTGCCTTCAATCTCGCTTTTCACTTGAAGATCTGACACTTGATTGGCAAGCGACTGCCGCTGAAGTTCAGTTTGCTTTAATTCAATTTGAGCCGTTTTTTCCTGCATTTCAAGCTCTGTGCGCTCAGAGTCAACTTGTTTTTCTGCTTCTTTCTTTCCAAGCTGTTTTGTCAGTTCTTTTTCTTTACTGTCCAACGCTTGTAGCTTTTCTTGAATCTGATCGATTTGCAGCCGGTTCGATTCAGAGGTCAATTGATTCTGTTCTTTTTCCAGACTAAGCTGCTCATTCGTATAAGTGACTAACGGCGTACCCTTTTTAACTTTGTCGCCTTCCTTTACTTTAATGTCGTTCAAAGTTCCTTTATCGGCTTCATAAAACACATATTGTTCATTTGAAAATTTAAGTGTGCCTGGAACCATAACCGTTGACGATATCTTTTTTTCTTCTAGACTGCCCGTCTCCACCTTCTGGCCGGCGCTGCCGCTTGTCGGAGCGGCAGACCGGTAAATATTAATTCCTATAAAAAGAGCGACTAATGCTGCAATCCCAATTCCAATCCAGACTTTTTTCATCTATTTATGCACCTGCCACAGAGTTTATCGCCCCTGAAACAAACGAAAATGCGACCAAAAGGACGAAAAGAATAATAACGGATATCCACCCTGCTTTTTTGGAGATGCCTCCCGTTTTGTGAAGACCGATCGCTAATAATACATAGCTCCAAATGCTGAAGATTTCAAATGTATTTAATACATTGGCTAAAGGCATGTCTGAAGGAATAATTCCCGCAAGTGACGTCATGCTGTAAAGTGAACTTGTGTCAGTTGTAAAAGCAACAATTCCGTTGATCAATAATCCTAAGCTGCTGATTAAGGAGACAAACAGACCGAGAGAAAGCATTTTCTTATACGTCGTTACGCCTCCTGATATTTTCACACAGAGCCAATAAATGAGAGGTGCAATAAATAAAGCTGCAATTCCGCCGAGAATCGAACCTGCCATTGCTCCAAACTTGGTAATAGTGGCGACAGTTGAAATCTGCTCAGGCGATAAACCTTCAGTATCCGTCGCTTTAAGAAGCTCGCTATAATCCGTTCCGAGACCCTGCAATACAGCACCAACTATGATGATTGCCGCAACAATCAAGAGCGGGCCCCATACAACCGGCCTTTCTCTTATTCTCTCAAATTGAGTTCCAGGACTTGTGATCACTCCAAAAAGGGATGGCTTTTCAGTTGACACTCCGCCGTTTTTTTCTACATTTGCTTCCATATATAAAACCTCCTTGAACATATCTAGCTGATAATACGAAAGGATCTAAAAAAAGTTTCATATTTTTTTAAAAAATATCCAAATCATTCAAAAGGCCTTCAGACTTTCAAACTGAAGGCTTTTATTCGGCAGCTATGCTGTATTGCGCTTTCACCAGTCCTGCATAAATACCTCCTTTCGCAAGCAGCTGTTCGTGGCTGCCCTCTTCCATTTTCCTGCCGTGATCAAGAACGATGATATGGTCGGCGTCGCGGATCGTGGACAATCTATGGGCAATCATGACGGCTGTACGGCCTTTCAGCAAAGTTTTTAAAGCCTGCTGGATTTTGACCTCTGTCTCTGTATCAATGCTTGCCGTGGCTTCGTCAAGAATGATAATAGCAGGATCTGCGAGCAGCGCTCTTGCGAAGGAAATGAGCTGGCGCTGACCGGCGGATAGTACGCTGCCCCTTTCTTCCACTTCTGTTTCGTATCCTTCTGCTAAACCAGATATAAACTCATCCGCTCCGACTGCTTGAGCAGCTTTTACCACTTCTTCGTCTGACGCATCCGGCCTTCCGAAACGAATATTTTCCATAATCGTTCCCGAGAAAATAAACGTATCTTGAAGCACAATGCTGATTTGAGAGCGTAAACTGGCAATGGCCAGGTCTTTTATCGGAGTGCCGTCTATTTTAATGGTTCCTCCTGTTGCATCATAAAATCGGCTGATTAAATTGGCAATCGTTGTTTTCCCGCTCCCCGTGTGTCCGACTAGTGCAAGTGTCGAGCCTGCAGGAATAGAAAAGGAAACGGCATGAAGTGCTTTTCGTTTTTCATCATAAGAAAATTCAACCTCTTCAAAGCTGATAAGGCCTTTAATATTTTTCTTGTGAATGGCATCCCGCTTTTCCTTGACGTTCGGCTGTTCGTCTAAAAACTCGAAAATCCGCTCTGACGAGGCCATCCCCATTAACAATTGGTTATAAACCTGGCCTAACCTTGAAATAGGCTCCCAAAACATGCCTAAATAGAAGGCGAAAGATACGAAGACACCTATTGTAATAGTTTGGTTCATGATGAGTGTGGCACCATACCATATTAATACAGCCGTTCCTATCGCATTTGTCATTTCTACCAGCGGACGGAACACAGCATTTTTTCTTGTTGCTTCCCGCCATGATTGATAGTTCTCCTGATTGACTCCGTCAAAATACGCCATGTTTTCTTGTTCCTGCGTGAAAGCCTGCGTTACGCGGATACCTTGTATGCTTTCGTTTAAATGGGAGTTCAGCTTTGATTGCTTCAGACGCACCGTTTGCCATGAACGGCGGATTTTTTTTCTGAGACTTGTTGAAATAAAAAACATAATCGGCAGAGTCACCATGATGGCTATGGTCAGTTCAGGACTCAGCGTGAATAAAATGATGACGACTCCCGCCAAAAGCAATAAATCTGTTAATAAGTTAATCACGCCGCTTGTGAAAAGCTCCTGAAGGGAGTTAATGTCATTCATAATTCTGACGAGAATAGACCCTGCCGATCTCTGATCAAAAAATCGGTGGGACAAGCGCTGCACATGGGTAAATAAATGCTGGCGCAAATCGTAAATGACATGCTGGCCAAGCTGGTTCATCCATCTGATCCTTAGCATATTGGCTGCATAATTAACAGCGTATAAAACGCTGATCAAAATCATCAGCTGCATCAGCAATTCCGAATTCTTTGCTGTAATGGCTTGATCGAGAACATAAACACCGATCAGAATAGGAATGACAAGCTTCACAGCAGTCCCAATCAAAACGGTGAGAAAAGAAAGCGGCAGAATTGTTTTTCGGTACGGTTTGACATAGCTTAACAGCCGCCACATTTGAGCCCAGTTAAACGGTTTTTCAATGATTTCATCTGAAGAATAATAGAAACGCTCCAAAATCCCCTGTTTTTTTGCTTGTTTCATATGTTCCTCCCTATCCGACCTGATGCGGCTCATTTATCATATTGACATCCCGGTATTGCAAATCGTATATCTTTTTGTAATAGCCGTTCTTGGCAAGAAGCTCTTGATGATTGCCTCTTTCACGAATGCTACCTTTATCGAAGACAAGAATTTCATCTGCGTGTTTCAGTGAAGATATGCGGTGAGCGATGATAAAGGTTGTGCGGTTTTTCATGACTTCTTTTAACGCAAGCTGTATGCTGTGCTCAGTTTGCATATCTACTGCACTTGTGGCGTCATCTAATATTAAAATGCTCGGGTTTAAACAGATGGCTCTGGCAATAGCAATGCGCTGCTTCTGGCCTCCAGAAAGCCCCAGCCCCCTTTCTCCAAGCATGGTGTCATATCCGTCAGGCAGTTCCATAATAAAATCGTGGGCCTGAGCTCTTTTTGCCGCATTTATAATGTCGTCCATCGAAGCATCCGGCTTCCCGTATGAAATATTTGATCGAATAGTAGATGAAAATAGGAATGATTCTTGAAGTACAACTCCAATATTTGAGCGAAGGGTTTTTAATGAATAATCTGTGATAGGTTTATGATCAATGGTGATGATTCCGCCTGCAGGACTGTAAAATCTAGTGAGGAGCTGTGTGACTGAGCTTTTTCCAGATCCTGTAGGACCCAAAAATCCGATCATCTTTCCGCTTTTTGCTTCAAAGCTTACATCGGAAAGCGCGTTCGTTTGTTCATTTCTGTATGTGAGAGTTACATCTTTGAATGAGACATCTCCGGTTAACTTTGGCTGATGTAAAGCATGAACGTGGTCTTTGATGTCTTCCTCTTCATCAAGAATGTCTAACAGACGCTCTCCTGAGGCTTTTGCCTGAGAAAACATATTAATCACAAAACCTAAGTTCATAATCGGCCACATCATATAATTGACAAGACTGAAGAAAGCGACAAGCTCACCCGGATTCAGCTGATTTTGCATGACCAAATAGCCGCCGTATGAAAGAAGAGCCACAATACAAATATTGCCGATAAACTCCATCAGCGGAAAATAAGCAGACCAGATGGATGACGTTTGTAAATATTTTGTTCTGTAGGCCGCATTTGCCTTATTAAAGGCGCTGATTTGAAAATCTTCTCTTGATAGTGACTTAACTGTGTTGATGCCGCTGATATTTTCCTGCACCTTTGTATTGAGCTTTGCAAACGATTTTCTGATGCCTCGGAAGGCGGGGTGTACTCTTTTGTCAAACTGATATACCGCGACCGCCAGAAAAGGCAAAGCAGCGATTGTTACCAGCGTAAGCGGAACCGAATAGTAAAACATGACCGATAAGCTGATTGCAACCAGCAAGCCGAATCGAATAAACTCAGCAAGTCCGTAGGATAAAAAAAACCTGAGCCCTTCAACATCGGCTGTCAGCCTGGACATCAAATCACCTGTTTTTGCGTTGTCATAGTAAGAAAAAGAAAGCCTCTGCAGTTTTGCATACAGGCCATTTCTCAGCCGATAAACAGATTTGATGCCAAACATATCACCTAAATACTGATGAAAAAAAGTGGCGGTTCCTTTTACAGCCATAACCGCAATAAATCCCAGACTGACCCATGCTGCAAGCTGATACTGCCTCCCCAGTACGATCTCATCGATCGTAATTTGCAGAATGATCGGATAAACGACCGTAATGGCTGTCATCAAAAGCATCGCCAGAAGCGACCACATAAACACCTTTCTGTACGGCCAATAAAATGATTTTAATCTTTTAAATGTCTCCATACCCAGCACCCTTCCAGTTTTTTCACCCTTACTATATCGATTCCCGAAATAAATTTCTATTATTTTTCGAAAATTCAATCTAATGGTGGAGATGGTCTCTTACTTTATATGGTGGGACTTATGTAAATAAACGCTTACAGAAAATCATTGTATGCAGGATGATGAGCAGGATATGCAAAAAAAGAGGGATATGACTTTTAACGCAAAAACCGGACGGCTTTATCGCCGTCCGGTTTTCATCCCCCGCTGACAGGTGGAATAACAGCCACCGTGTCACCGGAAGATACTGAGGTATTTTCTTTGACGTAGTTTTCATTTACAGCAATCATAGCCGTATCAATTGATTCAAGTCCGTATTGTTCCTTTAATACCGCTTTTATATCATCGGTTGTTGCTTGTTCCATATCAATTTCAAGCGTTGACGTGCCGGCCTTTTCAGCAAGTCCCGCAAACAAAAGAATGTTAATCATGCTGCTCTCCCTCACTTACATCTGGTTTTCCATTCGGATAAGCTGTTGTCTCAAGCTGGTCACCGATCCATTGCTCTCCGTCTTCCCAAATTTCTTTTTTCCAAATAGGCACAATCTGTTTAATGCGTTCGATTGCATACTCATTGGCTTCATAAGCGGCTTTTCGATGGGGAGAAGACACAGCGATGACAACTGCCGCTTCGCCGATATCCAGTACACCGATCCGATGTGTGATAGCAGCCGAAGCACCTTTCCATTTCTCTTCTATTTCAGCCCCGATTTGGGCCAGCATCTGCACAGCCATCGGTTCATAAGCCTCATATTCCAGCCGGATTGTTTTTTTTCCGTTTGTCCACTCCCGAACTGTCCCGATAAACGTGGTAATAGCTCCAGCTTCCCGTTTCTCTACTTTTTTTATGATATCTTCAGTAACGATGGGTGTTTTCGTAATCTCAAACCTTCCCATTACACAGATTCCCCTTTCAGCTGTGAAAGCACAAAATCAACTGCTGCTGGATCATCCGCGTGAAAAACGGGTAATCCTTGGTGTGCAGCCATTTGTTCTTTTTCTCTGTATATAATTGCGATTATATTTACTGCCTGCAGTTCAGCCAGATCATTCTTATCTCGTACTATTACTACTTTAGGATAAGGAGCTTTTTTAAAGCCTTCTATGAGCAGGCAATCCATATCGAGAAAGCGATATAACTCGATCAGCTGCGGGAGATCCCATTTACGGCGGGCCGTAAGCTGTAAAACACCCGCTCCTTCTACTGCTGTTACTTCAGCTCCCGCAGCTTGGTAACGGTCAGTGTCTTTTCCTTCAGTGAATGCTTCCGGTTCACCGCCATGACCGTGATGCTTCAGGCAGCCTGCATGCAGTCCCTGTAGTGCGGCTTTTTTAAGAATACGCTCTATCAACGTTGTTTTTCCGCTGTTTTGGAATCCTACAACTTGGACGATCGGGAAAGGACGGACCAAGGCCACTCACTTCCATTCTCTTCTCTGATCAGCAGCACGTGGACCGTTCTGCCTGATTCGTAACCTCTCGTACCGCCCGGCAGGATGATAAACGCATTCGCTTCTGCAAGTGAAGTGACAGAGCTTGACTTATCTAATCCAACGGGAGCCGCTAACAGCTTTCCTTCCTGATGGTGTACATAAGCACGTACAAATCGGGTAAAAGGATTCGGCTTCGGAAAGTCCTTAGTCAAAACAGCTTCTGCGCAAATTGGATGCGGTTTATCATGAAGCAGCCATGACCGGATCATCGGTTTTACAAACAGTTCAAAACCGACATAGCATGCCGACGGGTTTCCTGACAGCCCAAACAGCAGCATATCGTTTGCATGAGCCACAGTCGTTACACTTCCCGGGCGCATAGCAACTTTATTAAAGAGCACATCAGCTCCGAGCCTTTCATAGATTTCAGGCAAAAAGTCAAAGTCACCCACTGACACGCCGCCTGTTGTGATTAGAAAATCAACCTTTTCCATTGCTTTCTCGACCGCAGCAAAGCTTTGATCAAGATCATCGGAGATTTTCCCTAAATAAAGAGGTGAAGCGCCCGCTTCGATAACTTGTGCATATACCATACTGGCGTTGCTGTTACGGATTTTCCCCGGCTCCAGCGGGTCACTGACATTCAGCAATTCAGTGCCGGTAGCGATAATCCCGACAACAGGCTTTCTCACGACAGGCACAGAAGCGTATCCAAAGGTTGCCAGAAGAGCTGTTACCCCCGGGGTAATTCGCGTGCCCTTTCTGACTAAAACGCTCCCTTTTTGAGCATCTTCACCTGTTTTTGAAATATTGTCCCCTGGCTGGAAGCGGCGTTTTAAACACATAAACGGCTGACCATTCTCTTCAAAGGCTTGAGTCAGCTCAATCATGACCACGGCATCCGCGCCTTTTGGAATTTGCGCACCTGTCATGATCCGCACTGCCTGAAACGCGGCAAGTTCTTTCTCAGATACAGCTCCTGCTCCGATATGGTCAATGACCTCAAAGCGGACAGGGTGCTCGCGTGAAGCTTCAGCCGTATCACATGCTCTGACAGCAAAACCGTCATATGGCGAACGGTCAAATGCAGGCACATGGTGATCTGCCGTTACATCTTCAGCTAAAAATCGGTGAAGGCTGTTTTCAAGCGCCACCCATTCTGTTTCCCCTCGTTTTTGAAATCGGCTGACACGCCGAACAGCTTCATCTACCGGTATCGGTGTTCTTTTCTCCAGCATTCTGAACCCTCCTGTTGTTACAATCCGATTACTCTTGCCAACACAGAATTAGCTTCTTTCACATCACTTGTTCCGTGTATCAGAGCCCGTCCGTCATTAAAAATGACGATTCTGAAATTTTCATAATAGATATGAAGCAAAAATGCATTGGCCTCTACCTTGCCGATTGTTTTCAGCCGACTGGCGAGCTCCTGCTTCGGTATTCTTTTTAATGACTCTGATCTGACTTGAACCGTATCACGGCCGCACAGCACAGCAGCTTTTGGCGTGTTCCAGTCTTGAAGATAAGGATAAACTGCGTGTGCGCCGCATGACGGACAATCTTCGACTCGTACATTGCTAACGTTGATTTTCATATGTGAATTGTTCCAGACATCAAACGTGACAAAGCCGCGCTGTATCGCCTCTGTGTTTCCCGTTAACAGTTTCAGCGCCTCCGCCTGCTGATAGGCTGAAACCATATGGACCGCAGGCGGAATAATCCCCGCTGTATCGCACGTCGCTCCGCCGACAGGAATTTGCTCAAACAAACAAGACAAACAAGGTGTCTCCCCCGGAATAATTGTCATGAACATCCCTTGGCTGCTTACACAAGCGCCATAAATCCACGGTGTCTTTGTTTTCTGAGCTAGATCGTTGATAAGCATGCGTGTTTCAAAATTATCTGTTGCATCGATAACAACATCCGCTTTTTCAATCAGCGGTTCAAGCGTTTCAGCCGTCCCCTCTGTAACGTATGCCTCAATATGTATGCCGCTGTTAATAGCGGATAAATGTTCTTTGGCAGCCATAGCTTTTGGCATGCGGAGTTCCGCATCGCTTTCTGTATAAAGCTGCTGCCTTTGCAGATTGCTCCATTCTACATAATCACGGTCAATGATGGTGACGGTTCCAACTCCCGCTCTCGATAGCCCTTCAGCTCCGGCTGTTCCGAGCGCTCCTGCTCCTACGATCAGCACGCGGCTGTCTGCCAGTCTTTGCTGTCCCTCTTCTCCAATTTGCTTAAATCTGATTTGCCGTGAATAACGCTCTTCCATCAAACCTGATCTCCTTATCTTTTATGTCAATCATACCATGATTTCCCCCCGTCAGTCCCAGCAGGAGAATGTCTTGAGTTCATTCAAACGCCTATAGTCATGTCGTGTATTAATATTCATAAACTCTTCCGGCACTGCCGCGATTTCCTCTGCCTGTACGTACTGAACTGAAATACGGTCTAAGAAATCTGATAGTTTTAATTTTTTCTCAGATAGCTGTTCATATAGAATAGGCATGATCCTTTTATGATACAGTGCTATCAATGGCTGCACTCGTCCGCCTGATATCGGGATGACTGCGTCCGTATCGGCAGTTACCATGCGCCTGAGCTCCGCCATCGTCCTTTTTCGTATCAGCGGTGTGTCACAGGATAGAATCGTATAAAGGTCACCGTCTGTCTTTTCAAAAGCAGTATAGATACCAGCCAATGGGCCCATTCCTTGGAACGGCTCCGCGTCTTGATACACTTCGGTTTCGCCATTCTCTTGAAATCTATCGATAAACTCGGGACGACTGATGATGACCACTTGCTCACCCAGCGACTTTTTAGCCCATTCGTAAAACATGCGGCCTCTCCATTTTACAAACGCCTTGGGCTCCCCAAACCGGCGTGAGGCTCCTCCTGCTAAAAGTACATTTATATGTTTCATGCTCTCACCTCTAGTTACCAAAAGCATAGCAAAAGCAAGGCCCCAACGCCAATGCTTGTCTGTTTATTAAAGAGGAATAGCTGTTCAGTATTTGCATATTGTAATGTTAACATCATGAGGGAGATGGTTCGATTGAAAAGAACAGGTCCTTTTTTCCATGACGTGTCACAGGAGAACCTTTATTTAAAATCAGAGCTGTCAAGGTGCCGTAAACTAATTTCCGAGCTTGAGGCAAGCTACTTCCATCAGAAAAATAACAAACTGCTCAAAGAAAATACCAATATGAAAGAAAAACTTCAGCAGCTGTCCGCTGAGCTAAAGCAAATGTCAATGAAAGAACAACACGCCTCCTATACGAGCCATACACTGCATCAAATGAGAGCCGAACTGCTCGATAAAATCGTCACCTTGCAGGAGCTTCTTTCCGCAGAAACCTACAAACGCAAAACCGAAATCGAAGAAAAACATAAGCTTCATATCGAAAAAATCAAAATTGAGGAAGAAAATAAAAATTTGCATAAACAAATTATTCATCTTAATACCTCTATCCAGCGGGAACAGAACGAATTGTTTCAAGCGAAGCAGCAAGCTGAAACGATAAAAGCCGAAAACGGACGCTTGAAAGAGCAAATGATAGAAAAAGAATACCAGCTAAAACATATCAAAATAGAAATAGATCATATGAAAGACCGAATCATAGAAACGAAAGAAAGGCTGCTTGAAATAGAAAAAACGAAAGAAAAACTATTTCAAGAAACTATTATTTCGTACAAACGGCAGCTTGATGAAAGTGATGCCTGGATTGCTTCTCATTTTGCCGATATTGATGGCGGTGCGAAACAGAAAGAAAAAACGGCAGAAGAAGCTCAAACCGTTTACGCACCGTCAAGTCATGTAGAGACCATCCTTGAAGATGTCACAAAACAAGTAAATGAGCTTCAAAAACAGCTGACCAGAGCCCAATCATCTGACCAGCTTATCAACCATAAAATTGAAGAGCTGAAGAGCCGTGCCGCCGAAGAAAAACCTTATCAAAAATGGGTGTATAAGCTTAATCTTGAAAAAGAAAACAAACCTTCACCGAAAAAAACCCAATAATAAAAAAACTGCTTGAGCTCCCAAGCAGTTTTTCTGTGTGCTTATTCTGTTGCTGATTCAGCTGATTCGATGTCACCCTCTAAAATGTACTGGCCGCGATACGGTTTTTTCACTTCCGGATACATTTTAATTAAACTTTGCATAAACGTTGTCATATTAGGGATTTCAAGACCGCTTTCCTTTTCAATCTCTTTTTGAAGTTCGGAGCTCTTAATTGCCGCGTTGTGGCGTTTTAATGTTTTAATAGCAGCTTCACGCAGTTTAGCTGCTTTAGATCCCGGTCTTGCCGTTCCTCTTCTTCTTCTAGTCGCTCCATCTGGTATACCGGCAGGAAGAGAGGAAATAGATTGAAGCTGAGGCTGGGCGGACTGCTGCTGTGATGGCGGCTGATAGCTTCTGATTTCCTGAGCTGCAAGCTCGGCGAGAACTGGCAGAGAGTCAGTTTTTCTTTCAGAACGGAACTCCTTTTTCGTTTCGGAAGTGCTTCCATTTCTGTCCAGCTCTCTTAATTTTGCGTATATTTTATCGCGTTCAATTTGATATTCACGAATGACTTTTACTTCAGCTTCATTTAATTGTTCTAATCGCAAGCGCAAAGCTTCTCTTTCATTAAACATTCCTCAATGTACCCCCTATCAGAATTAACATCTTTAATTAAGATATTAGATTACAAAAGTAATTTTATCAACTATTATTTTAGCATTTTACTATTATATTTACTCTATGAAAAATTCCTTATTTTCTGAAAATGTTTTATTTTTTAACAGACCTCTTTATTCACAAGGGTTCAAGAGCTTATGTCAGTCATTTGGAATAAAGTTGAAAATATATCTTTTAATTACTTCTTTAATGAAATTTAGTGTAATATCTACAATTTTCGCGTGCAGGGATATGAAAAATATCTAAATATGCAGAAAAACATAAGAAATTAGGTCTCGTTTTTAGAAGATAAATCATTAAAAAGCGTTTTTCTTATACCCAAATATGGAAAAATAAGCTTCTTACTCTTTTCCTTTTTTGCGCAAATAAAAAAACCTGATTAGGATCAGGTTTTTAATTTGCGCACAATTATTCAGCTTCTTGTTCTGTTTCAGCCAAAACGCGGTTCACACGTTTTTCAAGCATTTTCATGCCGCTGCCGCCGGCTTGAAAATGACGAAGCTGTCCTGTTTTATCAAACACATAGTACGCAGGCACATACTCGTTTTCAAATGCGTCGGTTAAGGCGTGGTCGCTGTCAACAAAAATAGGCTGAGTAATGTCATGTTCAGCAGCTACTTCTTTGATTTTGTCGAGATCCAGGTCATCTTCGGAACGAGGCATATGAACAGCTACAACGTTCAGCTTGTCTTGATATTTGTCACGGAATTCATTCACCTGCGGCATTGCTTCTTTGCACAGGTGGCAGCTGATGGACCAGAAATGAATAAGTGTCGGTTTTTCTCCAATCAGTTGTTCTTTTGTTACTTCACCATTGAACCAAGCTTTTTCTCCTGTCAATTCAGGCATTGGCTGACGTAATTTCATCGCTTTTCCCTCCTAGTGAGCAGTAAGAGTCAAAAAGGCCTAACGAATTGTTAGACCTTTTTCTTTCGTTCTCAAAAAGAATTAAAGTGTTTTTTGACCTGGTTTCCAGTTAGCCGGGCATAGTCCGCCTGTTTGAAGTGCTTGAAGTACTCGAAGCGTTTCATCAACGTCACGGCCGATGTTGTTATGGAAAACCGTTTGATATTGTAGCTCGCCTTCAGGATTGATAATAAACAATCCGCGAAGTGCAACGCCTTCTTCTTCAATTAAAACGCCATATTCACGGGATACTTCATGGTTAGTATCAGCAGCAAGCGGATATTTCAGCTGACCAAGACCATTTTCTTTACGGTCTGTGTTGATCCACGCCAAGTGAGTATGGATTGTATCAGTTGAAACGCCGATCACTTCAGCATCAAGATCTTCGAATTCGTCATAACGGTCAGACATCGCTGTAATTTCTGTCGGACAGACAAAAGTAAAGTCCATTGGATAGAAGAAAAGAACCGTCCATTTATCGTTTTTCATGTTTTCTTCAAGACTTACTTTGCCAAATTCCTTATTTGCAAGGACTGCTTCCATTTCAAAACGAGGAGCTTGTTTACCTACCATACGTTCTGCCATATGTATCCCTCCAATTGATAGTTTGGCTTTAAAAGCCAGAAGAACAAGAAAATAAAGGAAAATATTCCTTATTTCGTCAATAACCTCACAATGACTATTATATCGAACCGCATTTTCCCAGTCAATTTTTAACAAAGAATACATGTCTTTGCCTTCGACATTTTACGGTAAAAAGTTTAACATGTTCATGTATAGGGAAACAAACTTTAACATGCTGCAACACATTCAGAAAGGAAGCTCCAACATGGATTTTATTACACAGTATGATTGGACAGGTCTTGTCACCAGTGCGGGTGTTTTACTCATTAAGCTCGTCATTATGATTTGCCTCTATTTTATCGTTCGATCTGTAGGCATGAGAATTATTAAACATCTATTTGCAAAATTTGAAGCCCAAAACAGCCTGTCTATCGGACGCGCTCACACGCTCCGAAGCCTGACACTTAACGTATTTGCTTACATATTGATTTTTATTTTTTTCGTTATGGTTCTGGATTTGTTTCATTACGACCCGAGCGCTCTTTTAGCAGGTGCGGGAATCGTAGGTCTGGCGGTCGGTTTTGGCGCCCAAGGCCTTGTCAGCGACATCGTGACAGGTTTTTTTATTCTGCTTGAAAAACAATTGGATGTCGGAGATTATATAACCGTTGCGACCTTTGACGGAATTGTGGAGCAGGTCGGTTTAAGAACGACCCAAATCCGCAGCTTTGACGGCACACTGCATTACATTCCGAACCGGAACATCACAAATGTAAGCAACCATTCCCGCGGCACGATGCAGGCGCTGGTTGATATTAAAGTCCCGGCTGAAAGAAACCTCGATGAAACCATTCACATCTTACAACATGTATGTGACGAAACGGCAGCTGCTCTTCCGCAAATAAAAGAGGGTCCTAATGTCATTGGCATTCAAGAGCTGGGAACCTCTGAAATTGTGATCAGAGTCATTGCCAAAACAGAAAATATGGAACAGTGGCGGGTCGAACGAGTGCTGAGAAAAGAAATAAAAACCGCACTCGACCGCGCTTTTCCTAAAGAAACAGAATAACAAAAGAACCGAAGCTTTTGCTTCGGTTTTCACTTTACTGAATTCTGCTTTCAACTTCGCTGCAAATTTCTTCAGCAGTCATCCCGGAAGCTGTAATGACCGGTGCTTGTGTTACTGTATCGGCAATACCTTGCACATTGTTGTCTAGCCCTGTTACGACACAGCAGTCACAGCCTTTTGCATCTGCAGGACTTTTCATCATGACAACGTCATATCCTTTTTCTCTTAATGCAGCTTCTACATCTGATAACGACTGTTCAATTCCTATTTTTTTTGTCATAAAGAACACCTCCGTTAAATAGGGTGCTCATCATATGGCATTTTATTCTTTCCATTGTACTTAATTGGCATAAACAGAAAAATAACCTGTCATCACGTTAACCGCTGTTTCGATCGCATTTTCATCAGGATTCAGCTTCGCGTGATGGAGACCGTGCGCGGAATCAGCGCCGAGCCAGAACATGAAACCCGGGTATTTTTTCAGCATGTAGCCAAAATCCTCTCCTGTCATCGCTTCTTTTGCTTCGATTACTTGTGCCAATTTTTGCTCAGCAACAAAAGACATAAACTCCTCTGTGAGCCCGCTTGTATTGTAAACTTGGTGATACACAGACGGATACGTCACTTTTCCTTTACAGCGGAAGCCGATTTCGATTCCCTTTACTAAATCTTCGATCCGTTCCTTTACCTGCTTCATGGATTCTTCAGAAAGCGTGCGGATTGTGCCTTCCAGGTGAGCTGTTTGCGCAATAATATTTTGCGCGGAGCCGCCCGTAATCGTACCGATAGTAATCACAGCGCTGTCCAGCGGGTCTGTGTTTCTGGAGATGATCGTTTGCAATTGAGTAACGAGTGTGCTTGCCGCTACAACCATATCCTCAGCTAAGTGCGGATAAGCGGCATGCCCCCCTTTGCCTTCTAGGTCAATGACAAGCTCTGATGTATTCGCAAAAAGCAAACCGCTTTTTGTCGCGATGGTGCCGACCGGAAGCTCCGGAGCAATATGAAGCGCAGTGATGAGATCAGGCTGCCACTTTTTTAAGACGTCGCTCTCAAGCATCGGTTCCGCTCCGCCTGGCCCTTCCTCTGCCGGCTGAAATAAAAAGAGCAGATCATGCTTAACAGGGTGATGAACAAAGTGGTCGATGATGCCCAGCGCAACCGTCATATGCAAATCATGTCCGCAGGCGTGCATGTTGCCGTGATGCTCTGATGCGAACGGCAGGCCTGTCTGCTCTTTGATTGAAAGCGCGTCAATGTCCGCTCGGTATCCGAGCATTTTGTCCGGCGCTGTTCCGTTCACTTTCACAAAAAGTCCGGTTCTCCATTTTTCAATTTCAATTCTGTCTTTCGGATATTGCTCCAAGACGTTTAATAAATATTGCTGTGTTTTGAATTCCTGAAATCCAAGCTCGGGAATACGGTGCAGATCTCTGCGAATTGCAATGAGCTCCTCTTTCTTCATTTTCATTTCCTCCTGCCTATACGAATAAGGCGTGGATATATCATCCACGCCTTTTTGATCAAATCATTCCTTACAGCTGGCGTAATTCCTGCTTGATTTCGGTTTTGCCTTTTGTTTTCTCATCGATATCTTTGATTTTCTTAGCAGGTGTTCCCGCAACAACTGTGTATGGCTCAACATCGTTCACTACGATCGCTCCAGCAGCGACAACAGCTCCTTTACCGACTGTTACACCTTCGAGTACGACAGCATTTGCACCAATCACAACGTCGTCTTCAATGACAACCGGTTTAGCGGATGGCGGCTCAATAACGCCCGCAAGCACAGAACCCGCACCGATGTGACAGTTTTTACCGACAGTAGCTCGTCCGCCAAGAACAACGTTCATATCGATCATTGTACCTTCTCCGATAACTGATCCGATATTGATAGAAGCCCCCATCATGATGACTGCGTTATCGCCGATTTCAACTTGGTCGCGGATGATCGCACCCGGCTCGATGCGCGCTTTGACATCTTTAAGATCAAGCATAGGAATCGCAGAGTTGCGGCGGTCATTTTCTACCACGTAATCTTCGATTTTGCTTTGGTTTTCTTCAATTGCTGTTTTGATTTCGCTCCATTCACCGAAAACAACACCAGTGTTTCCGTTTAGAAAAGCTTTCGCAGATTCACCGAAATTGATTCCTTCCAGCTCACCTTTTACATAAACCTTTACAGGTGTAGATTTTGTGCTATTTTGAATAAATGAAATAATTTCATTTGCGTCCATCATTTTCATATGTATAGTCCTCCTCCTGATTTTCTACCTCATTACTGTATCAAAGGAAAGATACAAAGACAAGAAAAAAAGGAAACAGCCGCTCGGCAGTTCCCTTTGCATCTATCAGACAGCACAGCCGCTTTTTCTGGCAAATTGTCTGCCGAATTCCTTTAATACTTCTTCTTCTTCCCCTTCAGGATTCATTTCAACCTTTACGGAAGGAAGCACAATTTCGCCGCCTCGTTCTTTTATTTTCTCTTCAAGCGTATCTACAGCACCGCAGAAATATTCATATGCTGTATCACCGGAACCGAAAACGGCGCATGTTTTTCCGGTAAAGTCAAGGGCTTCCATTTCTTCGGCAAGGTCAAGAAATTCGTCAGGCAGATCACCGTCTCCCCATGTATAGGTTCCTAAGATGATATGTTCATAATCATTAAACAGCTCGGCATCATCAATGTCCATCGCTTCAAATCGATCTACTTCCGCTTCCGCCTCCTGAAGACCCTTTTCAATCAAATCAGCCATGGCTTCTGTGTTGCCTGACATCGTTGCGTAAACCAGCAAAATCTTCCCCAATTCCGTATTCCTCCTCTAATGAATCATTGCTGAAACTTCGTACGGCTGGACAAATTTACATTCATACAAGCCTGCACAAAAGAAATTTTCTTTTTGATTGGCGACTCTCCATCCATGACCTTTAATGGTATCGAACCATTTTAGCTCTCGGGCCTCAAGATCAGCCTGATAAATCCTCGAATAGCCATTTTCGTCTTGAGCCGTTGTGACATAAATAATGCCATCATCCTCTGAAATATCAAGAAACGATTCTTCTTTTTTGATCATGCTGGAATGTATCGTGACTTCTTCAGCCGTTAAAATATGTTGTGCAGTGACGGCTCCGCGCTTTCCTTTTGCAGAGCCCATTGCAGCAATCAGCCATTTTTCATCGAACACAAGCATGGATGCCGTCATACGGCTGTCTTCTTTTTTTACCATTCGGAGAGCGCCTTGTTTGAAATCGTAAGCCCAAATCCCTCCAAAACATTCGTGTATTTGTGTACCAATATAAAGATTCCCGCCATGCAGACACAGTGAACGGATAACAGGCGGATGTTCAAATTCCGCAAAGGGTTTGGCAACCCGCCACGAAATACCGAAGTCTTCTGATACATAAATGCAGTGCTTGCCATGGGCGCAAACAAATCCATCATTCCTGCCGGTAATCGACCACACTGTCGCATTTGTCGGGAAGCTCGACATCGTCCAGCTTTTCCCTTCGTCAGATGAACGAATGATCGTTCCCTTTTCACCGACACCGAATAAGTAAGGACCGATGTAACTGATGCAGTGTATTTTCGCTTTTAAACGAAAAAGCTTTTTCCAGCCTTGTTCCAAAGAATAATGAAAAATGCCTTCTCTTTTTACTGCCACAAAATAGCCAGAAAACGCCGATGCCGCAACAGCTGTCGCCCCTTTATGAAACATGGCTTTTTCCCTTGTTCATAAAGTCTGCCCATGCAAGAAAACCTCTTGCAAATTCTCTGCAGCTTTCCACGTCATCATCCGTTTCAGGGGCAAGCTCAATTTTAAGTGTTTCTTGATAGACAGCAGCTCCCGCCTCTTGCAGCATGTCACTGAACAAATTGACAGCTTCGCAAAACTTTGGATAAGAGTAATCCCCCGAGCCGAAGCAAGCTGTTTTCAAACCGTTCAGCTGGAGCTGCTGAACCTCTTCGAAAAAGTCCTCTGCTTCGTAAGGCAAATCGCCATCTCCCCATGTGTAGGTGCCAATGAGCACATAATCATAAGAAGTCAGAGCCGATGCCTCCGCGTCATCCATATCGATGCAATCAATGTCTAGACCATATTCCTGCAGCGTATCTTTTATAATTCCGGCAATGTCTTCGGTATTTCCTGACATGCTGGCATATGTAATCAAGGCTTTTGCCATGTTATCACCTCTTAATTGATAATGATTTTCAATATCATATGTATCACTTTAAATGATAATGATTTTCATTGTCAATATATATTAATAAAAAAAGACAGCCTTGTGCTGTCTTTTCTCTTAAAATGGGTGCTCTTGATCAAGCATCTCCTTTACAACTGAAACAAAAGCTTGAACTTGCTTCAGTTCAAAAGCAGGTTCATAGCCTAATAACCAGGTATCCCGCCCTATAGGGTTGCCTTTAACGTCTAACAGAGGCATTTTATTGACTTTGTCTTCGTTCTGAAGGGTAACAGACGGTAAAATCGCATATCCGATCCCGTGCAGCGCCATCTGTTTGCACGTTTCAATCTGATCAACCAATATAGTCTGTTTTGGCGACGTTTTAAATTTTTGATGCCACCAATGCTGAATCTCCTGAAAATAAGTGCTGTCGCTTTTAAATTGGATAAACGGCCGTTCTGTATGAGCAATATCTTCTATACAAGAGATTTCAGTGTCGACTAAATACAGATGGTCTGTCATTAAATAGTCTTTGCGGCCTTTCCACTCGGGGTTTCCTCTAATAATGCCAATATGAACCTGATCCTCATAAAGGCTTTTCAGCATTTCGCTGCTCCAGCCGGTAATGAGCGAGACCTTTGCATTCGGATACTTTTCCACATACGTTTTTAGAACTTTTGGAAGCCAATGCTGGCCGATGATGGAGGCGACGGCAAGCTTCAGTGTGCCGTGAATTTCCCCTTCGAGCTCATCGATATTTTCTCTAATTCTGTCCTGCTCTAACGTAACGTCATTCGCAAACTGAATGATTTTCTCTCCGGCCGGCGTTACTGTCAATCCTTTTTGGGATCTTAAAAATATCTTTGTCCCCCACGCCTTTTCAATGGTTTGTAAACGCTGAGATAAAGCCGGCTGGGATACAAAAAGCCGTTCCGCCGCCTTTCTCATATTTAACTCCTCAGCTAAAACTACGAGCATATGAAGCTCTTGAAGCTGCATGTCGTCCTCCTTTTTATTATCAATAAGTTTTTCTTATCTTCTATTCTAATAAAATCTTAGTTTATGATTCAAGTCCTTTTCACCCCAATTTATGTATGCGCTTTCTTTATTGCTCTGCAAATAGAATAAAAAATAGGCTGAGCAGCCTACTTGTTTAATGAGCGAATATGCTTATTCAATTCCTTCAAAACCACTCTTCTTGTGAAAATCCCCTCAAAGACCTGATCATCATTTTCAACGCAAACAAACCCGTTATCAATGACCATGCTGAACCCTTTGATAATCGGATCATTTATATGAAGACGCGGAATATCAGTCAGCATAACTTCCTCAACGGTAATTTGGTCAAGCTTTTCAAATTCAATTCTTTCAAGACCAAAAATGCTGTTCATGATCATATTGGTACCTATTAAGCCGTGTAAACGATATGACGCATCCAGCACCGGGATGGCTGTGTACCCTGTTTTTGTCAGCACTAATAAAGCGTGCTCCAGGTTGTTCCCAACTTGAACGTGCGCTACTTTGTCCGCCTCAATCATAAATTGTCCGACTGTTGCCTCAAGAAGCTGATCTGATTGCAAGCTTATCATGTTTTCGACCCCTTTTCATTTTCATCAACACATACATTCCCTATACTACAATAATATAAACTTTATCAGTATTTGTCGAAAAGTTTCCTTCAATAAAAAAGATACTCTTTGGAGGAGTATCAATTATAAGGTGTGCCATTAATTTTCAAATCGAAATCGGTCGTATAGCGTTACAAGTTTTTTGTAGGTGGTTCCGTCAACGTTTTTGGTTCCTGTCTCTATATCGTTGATCTCACTGCTTAAAAGCTCGATAGCATACTCATGATTGATCAGGATATTCAGCAGAAGTTTTTGTTCTTCTTCTGTAAATCGTTCACCGATAAGACTCATTCGTAATCAGGCCCCCTGTTTTATACTGAATACCTCTGAAAGCAAGAAAACTTACTTTCAGCTCTACCGCTAGAATAAGTAATCAGAAAACAATCGTCAACCGCATAATTCGACATTTCCCTCGGCTTGCGAGCCGGAATTATTTTGTAAAACGATTTGCATAGCTGAAGGCTGTGTATGAATCCGGTTTGATTTTAGCCTCAATCCCCATTGAAGTTATGCGCCCTGTCATTTCTTGAATCAGTTCTTTTGTAAGCCCTTTTTTCCCAATATCCAAGTGAACCTCAAATGTAAGATCCGCCCCTTCGCCTGTAAAAGGCAGGAGCAGATCGGTAATATCCATCAAGTGTCCATCCAGAATATAGGCGGCTGTTTCTTGACTGTACGCCGTTTCTAACGAAATCTTTTCACGAAGGCTATGTATGGGTCTGTCGACTGCGTGGTTTTTCAAGCAGCCCCAAGCTCCCTTGCCTGTACGATGCAAATGTAATGCAGTAATAAACTTTGTGTAATCACGATAAACCTGTGAATCGGTTCCGATCGATAACACATATGAAGAACGGGGATCCCTTCGAATAAAGGCTTTAAGCCGCTCCATCACATCTTGAAAGGTCATCTGTGCTTCTGAAAGATTATAAAACAGAAAAGAATCGGCCATGACGACACTCCTTTTCAAGGATTTACAACCATGAAACAAGTATGTTCCTTACCGTTTATTTCGATTACATGCTGCAAAGCGAAAGCTTGTTTCCCCTATATCAAGAGTCTTACTGCAGAAGTTCAAAGATTTCGATTGAAACCATGTCGATATTATCAAACGGATATGTGTTCGGCTTTTCACCTTTTTGGAAAACCGTCAGTTCAAACGTTTGATTTTTTTCGAAATATTTAACACTGCATATTTTCTCACCATTTACTTCGAAGTAGCGCTGCATTGGCTCGTTAGCCGCTTCCGCCGTTTCTTGCAGACTTTGCAGCCGTGTGATGATACCCATTAATTGTGACATTCTAAAAAAAGACTCCTTTCAAAAAACAACTTCAAATCAACAAGTATTTATTATAATACAAGTTCTATTGAGCATCATACCATAAAGTCGGACAGGATGGCATTTTCCCAGCTGAATTTAAGAAAAGAAAAAAAGTGAAAAAACTATTTTTACGTAGTTTGAGGCTTTTTTTGGAATGTCATACACACAATTAAGATTTTTTTGATATTCCGGCAGAATCCAACAGCCTTTTTGCAATTTCGTCAAAATCCTCTTTTGAAATCCCGGGAGCAAATTCCTCCGGCACTTCTCTGAAATCAGGAACGGGCGCTCCCTTAGGGCTCCCCTCAATGACATGAAGCTCACTGCCGTCTATCGGATGCTCACCTTTCCAGATTTTATTGATATCCTTGTAATCCGTATCACTGAATGTATACAGCTTCGTATGAATTCCCTGCTCTTCGAATTTTCTGGCTGTATCAAAATGTTTATTATCAAGGTTCGGGATCGGAAGCATTTTGCCGATATTTACGCCAGTCGCAATCTCAAGCGCTTTGGCATACGCCACGATATGAACGCCGCCGCGCACGAGCAAATAACCGATCATTTCTCTGGCCACCGGATGATCAGTCATTTCATACACTCTCATTTTGTGAGTTCGGGCGCCGCATTCCAGGAAAAAGTTATGGAGCAAATCCAGCACCAGATTTCCGCTGTTAAACACATTTTCACCGGTCCAGGCTTTCCCCATCGAATCAAACGGATAAGACGTTTGAGCCGTTTCAATAAAATGCTGGGAATTTCGTTTATTTTTTGCATCTCTCATCGGTGTAACGTCGGGATCACCTTTAAATGTCGAACCTGTCAGCATTAAGGATATCGTATTAGACACAAGCTCAACATGGCCGAATTCTTCAGCGGTAATGCTTGATACGAGATCGTAAAACGGTTTTAATTTTTTCTTGCTGCGAAAGTTAAAGGACTGGAACATATAATTATTGAGAGTGGACATTTCACCAAATTTGCCGCCTAACAGCTCTTGAACCGCCGCTGCCGCATTTGGGTCAGGATGTTCTGGGGTTGGAAGGTCAATAAGCAGTCTGTTGCTCCTTTTGAACATGTTTTTACCTCCTAGTGCCGTTGTTTACCACTAATAAGGTTTATTGTTTCTATGGATTGTCTTATTCGTTGACAAATAAAAAACTTGGCGGGGGTAGCGCCAAGCTTTTCGGATCTTGATCTGATAGAGGGGTTGGGGAACAGAGAGTAGCTTCTCTCTATAATTAAATGATAATGATTCTCAGTATCAATGTCAATCGTTTTTTGATATTTTTTTCAATTCATAAAAAAAACGGCTCTTCAGCCGTTTAAATCAATCCATCCTGCTCATATAAATAAGAATACGGCAGGTCTATAAATAAATATATTTGATCATCCATCGGATATGAAAACGTTCTGATCATTTCGCCTGTTTCCAAATCGCTGTACAAATCACTGAAAAACCCTTTTCTGAGGTTTCTCATTCTCATAATGTTCTCCAGAAAATAAGGACGCCAGCTCCAGTTCTTCTCCGTATACTCCGGCTGATAAATCCATTCTCCGTCTTGTTTAAAAACATTTCCAGTCAGCTGATCGCCTTCTCCATCACAGATATAAATTCTAAAGCTGCAATCCGTCAGCTCTTCCGCCAGCTTTTTAATAAAATCATCATCCGGGGACTGGCTGTTTTTCCGCAATGATGTAACAGCTTGGTGCACCCGTTTGTAAAACTGTTCAGAGTGCTCATAGACGGTTTCTAGTTTCTTTTTCTCATGAGTGATAAATTGGTGAAATTCAGTCTTAAGTCTTCGCTTCAATACATCTCTCTCTAAAAACGTTTCTGACGGGGACACCAAATAATAGCCCTGAAAATAGCGGCCGCCGTTTCTCCATGCGTATTGAAGCTGAAAATTCGCCTCAATATCTTCGTAAAGCAGCGCCGCACCGATTTTTCTTGCTAATAATGAAATGCTGTACAGCACATGCTCATAAGACGGAGATGGCTGTGAGATTTTCAGCGCCTGTAAATCGATTTTTAACAAATCTGGCGATAGCAGCGCAATTCTGTCCAGATTGCTGCTTTCTTTTCCGATATTATCAACTGCAATTTTGATTCCGTATGTACGATAGTAGGCAAGCATATGGTAAAGCTGCTCAATGTCCCCTTCAAAATTGTGCTCCGTAATTTCAAGCACGAAACGATGAAGTTCGATCCCTCTCGCTTCATATTCTTTCAGAAGCTCAAGAAAGCTTTCGCCGTGATCAAGCATTAAAAGATTGGCATCCTGATTCATAAAAATCAGCAGATCAGAATCCGCTTCTAAAAAGCGGTCAAGAGCCTGACGGATGATTCTGTTATCAACCTCTAATTTATATTCTTCGGGTATCCCCGCATCTAAAAAAAAGGGTCCGAGACTTTGAATTTCTGAATCTGCCAATATACGTCCCAGCACCTCATATCCGACGATTTTCTGCTCCTCGGCACTGAAGATCGCCTGGTAATATGGGAGGACATCATCAATGTTCGTTAAAATATCAAGTGGATCCAACATGTTATCACCTGCTTCTCTATCTTTGTCTGATTATACCACATTGAATCCAAAGTTTAATATGCTTTAAAACGGATAAGGATTCAGCCATTGCCCCCCATCCAGAGTGACACATTCCCCATTCATATAGGACGCTTCATCAGAAAGCATAAACGCGGCCAAAGCGGCGATTTCCTCGGGTGTGCCAAGACGGCCGAGCGGCACACTGTTCAGCGTGCGGGCCTTCGCTTTTTCCGATTCAAATAGCTTCTCTGCACCGCCTGTTCGTTCAATTGGACCGGGTGCAATCGCGTTTGTGCGGATTCCGTATTGACTGCCCCACTCTACGGCAAGAGTTCTAGTGAGCGACAATACGCCAGCTTTTGCCGCAGCGGAATGAACAACCCCCGCTCCCGCTCCCCACGCATATGTGGCGGCCATATTTAAAATAACACCCCTCTGCTGATGCTCAATCCAGTGCTTGGCTGCGGCTTGGCTGCAAAAAAACGTACCATTTAATACAATCTCAATTACCGCTTTCCATCCATTGGGCGTGAGCTTTTCTGCCGGACAAATAAAATTGCCGGCCGCATTATTAATAAGTGCATCAAGACGCCCAAACACACGTAACACTTCTGCAGCCATTTGTGCTGCCCCAGAATCAGAACGGACATCCATTTGAAAACAGGCAACTTGGCCCTCAAAGGTTTCAATTTCTTTTTTTGTTTCTTCAAGTGCTTCATGGTTCCGCCCTGTTATCATGACATTCCAGCCTAATTCGGCCTGTTTTTTTGCCATTGCTTTTCCCATGCCGCTTGACCCGCCGGTAATAATAACAACCTTTTTTTCCATTGTATGATCCCTCCTGTTATGAATGAGTATTCATTCAATATTATTCTATCATTATATGCCAGCTGCTGTCAGCACATGCTGAGATGAGATTTTTTCAAGTTACAGGTGATATAATAGAAAAACTCTACTAAAGGTTGGTTTGAAATGAAAAAGATGTCCAGAAGACAATTTTTAAAAGGAACGCTCGGCGTTTTTGCGGCCGGGGTTTTAACGGCCAGCGGGGGATATGGCTATGCCCGCTATCTGGAACCGCATATGATTGAGACTACTAAACACACGATTAAAAGCTCTCTCATTCCCCATGGATTTGACGGTTTTAAAATCGTGCAGTTCAGTGATACACATTTAAGCGATTATTTTACGCTTGAAGACTTTAGAACTGTCATCCTGACGATCAATGAAACTAAGCCTGATTTAATTGTTTTTACCGGGGATATTATCGATAACCCTGATACGTATCAACATTATCAGGCAGTGATTCCTTTTTTGAGAAAGCTGCAAGCACCCTTCGGCAAGTTTTGTGTTTACGGCAATCATGATCACGGCGGCTATGGAACCGATGCTTATAAAAGCCTGATGTCATCAGGAGGTTTTACGGTATTCCGCAACGCCTATCAAAAATTGGCGCTCACAGACGGCAGCGAAATTGAGATCGCTGCGCTCGATGATTTAATGCTCGGCAAGCCCGATTATGAAGGCACCCTATCGAAACTAAGCGAGAGGCTGTTTTCCATTTTGCTCGTCCATGAGCCTGATGCTGCCTTGAATACAAAAACATATCCTGTCAATCTGCAGCTATCCGGACACACACACGGCGGGCAGATCCAGCTGCCCTTCTACGGACCGCTTATTACGCCTCCGTACGGAAAAGTCTATACCGAAGGAATGTACCAAACAGGCGACACTCATATTTATGTGAACCGCGGCCTCGGGATGACGAGACTGCCTTTGCGATTTCTGGCTAAACCTGAAATCACAGTCTTTACATTAAAAAGCACAACTTAATGTAGCAGAATGGGTTCCTCATCAATACTTATAAATAAAAAAGGGAGGATGAGGAAACTGCTTACGTACCAGATTAAACAAGGCGATACACTCACCAGCATCGCGGCCGATTTCAGAATCAGCACCGCTGCTTTGATTCAAGCCAACCCTTCGCTGCAATCAGGAGTTATCGCCGGACAGCGCATTGTCATCCCCGGTCTGCCGGACCCAAATACGATCCCATATCATATTGCAGTCTCTATTGGGGCTAAAACCCTTACTTTGTACCAAAATAATCAGGTAATAAAAACTTATCCGATCGCCGTCGGTAAAATATTGACACAAACACCAACTGGCGAGTTCTATATTATTAACCGCCAACGCAATCCCGGCGGCCCATTTGGCGCTTATTGGCTGAGCCTTTCAAGGCAGCACTATGGAATACACGGAACGAATAATCCCGCTTCGATTGGCAAGGCTGTGTCTAAAGGCTGTATCCGCATGCATAACAAAGATGTTCTAGAACTCGCTTCAATTGTGCCAAACGGAACAAGAGTCATGATTAACCGGTAATGTTTTCTTATTTGTTTCAAAAACAGGCGGTTTATAATATGATAAAGTGGGACCTTTAGGGTAAGGAGCGTTTTTATGGATATATTTAAAAATCGTAATTTTGTTCGTCTATTTTTCGCAGCACTCGCTTCTCAAATGGGCACGACAGTAGGCAACATGGCATTTGCTTTTTTCTTGCTGGACCGCTTCAGCAGCCAGCCTTCTTATACAACCTTGGCTGAACTGATGTATTCCCTTCCTACAGTATTTGTGTTTTTGCTTGTGGGAGTCGTTGCGGACCGGTTTGACAGAAAAAAAGTCGCGGAAAACTGTGATTGGATCAGAGCCGCCCTGACTGTCGTACTTTTTTTCACTTTATTTACCGGCAATATTCCTCTTGTTTTCTGTATTTTGTTTGTCAGAAGCGCTGTAACCAAGTTTTTCTTTCCTGCAGAAAACAGTTTAGTACAAGCCATCCTGCCGAAGGAGCATTATGCGAAAGCGGCTGGGCTTAATCAGATGCTTTTTAGTATCTTTATGGTATTTGGCGTTGGAATCGGTGCTTTTATGTATAACACAATCGGAATTCATGGAGCGATTATTCTTGATTTTGTCAGCTTTATTATTTCCGGCCTGCTTATCCGCACCTGCCGGATTCCGAAAGAAGCCAGACAGCCGAACGGCACATTTAACTGGAGACAAGCTTCCGTCAAGGATTCGATAAACGATTTTAAGGAAGGCATTGTCTACATTTTAAAAAACAAGCTGCTGGCCTCTCTTATTTTCGGTTTCTTTGTTTTTGGTTTTGTGAACGGAGGATTTGCAGTATTGCCAATGTTTACAATGAAGTATGGACTGGCCCCCGACCGTTATGAATGGCATACATCCGTTTTTACGATCGCAATCGGGTTTGGGCTTTTGGCAGGAAGTGTGATCGGCACGTTAATCTCTAAAAAAGTGAAGCCTCATTTTTTAATGTCGGTGCCGATTTTAATTGCGGGCTTGCTGATTTTTGTCCTTGGCTACACCAAAGTTTTATGGGTGTACTACGCGACTACTTTTATACTGGGGATGTGCATCGGTCCGGTAAACATCGCCATTGGGGGATGGATGCCTAAGATTGTCCATCCGAAGCTGATGGGACGTGTAAGCGGCTGGCAAGATCCTTTTATGATGTTTGCGCAGTCTTTGACACTTGGCTTAGTGGCGCTGTTATTCCCTAAGTTTGTATCAAACATCGATTATCTGTATTACGGCATGGGCGTTTTCATCTTAGCTGTTTTCATTTTCTATTTTGTCGCACTGCCAAAATACAGTGCGCAGGCTGTGGAAGTGAATGTACAGGAAACATTTCAGGCTCAGCCGAAAAAGAAAGCAAAATCTGTATAATATAAGTTGAAAATGCGCTTTTTTTCCATAGAAAAAGCGCATTTTTGCATTCAATATTTGCATTTCAACCTTAAAAAAGTATAATCTAATCATAAGAAATTTGATAAGAGCAAAGGAGAGAAATAATGGACGACCATGCATACTCGAAAGATCTGCAGCCAACCGTAGAAAATCTTTCAAAAGCAGTTTACACTGTGAACCGCCATGCAAAAACCGCCCCCAACCCTAAATACCTATATCTGCTGAAAAAACGGGCTTTGCAAAAGCTTGTCAAAGAAGGTAAAGGAAAGAAAATAGGGCTTCATTTTTCAAAAAATCCAAGGTTCAGCCAACAGCAATCGGACGTGCTTATCTCAATCGGAGACTACTATTTTCACATGCCTCCAACTAAAGAAGACTTCGAACATCTTCCGCATTTAGGTACACTTAATCAGTCGTACCGAAATCCAAAAGCTCAAATGTCTTTAACAAAAGCAAAACACCTATTGCAAAAATACGTCGGCATGAAAGAAAAGCCGCTTGTGACGAATCGCCAGCAGCCCGCTTATCATAAGCCTGTCTTTAAGAAACTCGGCGAGAGTTATTTTTAATAAAAAAAGCCGATGCCACTTATGGCATCCGGCTTTTTTTTATTAATCGATCACATACGTATCCACTTTTTTAATCAGATCGCTGATTTCCGGCTTGCTGATTTGCTCATCGGCGCCGACCACTTCTCCCCGGTGACGCAAATCATCTGTAATTAATGATGAGAAAATCATTATCGGCACATCAGAACTCTTCGGATTGTCTTTAAGCAGCTTTGTCAGCCTGTGTCCGTCCATTTTCGGCATTTCAATATCACTGATGATCATATCGATTTGTTCTGTTAAATCATTGCCGCTTTCGGTAAGGTTCATGATATAGTCATATGCATCTTTTCCATTCTCAAACGCTGTAATATTGTTGTATCCAGCTTCGGTTAATTCATCTTTTAAAAGGCGCATCAGAAGCGGTGAGTCTTCTACAATGATAAGCTTTTTATCAGTTCTTCTTTCATCAAAGCCCTCGGTATGCATATTGTACGTATCAACACCTGAGTCTGATTCGATATCATAGATGATTTTTTCATAATCAGGCAAAAAGATCATCGTTTCTTCCAGTTTGATAATCCCTGTGAGGTGCCGCTCCATTCCTTGATTTAGAGAAGTCGGTTTTTCAATTGCTTCCCATGAAACCCTGTGAATTTGAGAAACAGACCCGACATGGAAAACAATTTTTCGCTTATTAAATTCAGTTACGATATACTTCTCGTCTTTTGATCCCTCAGGCTCCACCCCGAAAAAGGAAAACAGGCTGATGACTGGGAGAATTTCTCCTCTTAGTTTAATCATTCCTTCTACATGCTGGTGGGAGTGAGGCACTGATGTGACCTCGACAGGCTGAATAATCTCTCTCACTTTCATGACGTTAATGCCGAAAGCATTGCCACCAACGCCAAACTTCACAATTTCTAATTCATTTGTACCAGAATCCAATAAAATTTCGTATTGTTGTAACGACAATTCAATCCCTCGCTATTCGCATTCAGTATTGTACTGTATATATCGGCGAAAATTATAAAAAATGAATGGTGAGGCTCTTCAAAATCCTATTCTGGCGACAGTTATGCTGATAACCAAAAAAAAAGAAACTTTTTTCCTAATGACCATTGACTTTCCAAATGACAGTGATAAAATAGTCAAGGATTTTTCCAAAGAAGGGTGTAAATAATGGGTACTTTAGTAATATTTAAAGAAAATGAAATGACTGTTTTAGAGGATATCAGTGAAGAGACTTATCTTCATATGAAGAAAGAATCTGCTGATCTTCAAGAAGAGCATCCCCCGTACATGATTTGGCACGAAGACCTTCATTTTGACTATGGTTATTGATGAAATTGGCACATATAAACAATAATAGAACATGATACAATAAAGACAATCAAATCGCTGGTTGTCTTCTTTTTTTCTGAGAAGGAAGGTATGTTTAGTAAATAGGCGCATACAATCGAAATATATCGGTTAAAAAGGTGACAAATGGCCAGCTAGTGGTAAAATAGGAGAAACTCATTATATATATTAAGGTGATGAATTATGGAACATTTGCTGAATCCGAAAGCCAGAGAGATTGAAATTTCAGGAATACGCAAATTCTCAAATCTTGTATCTCAACACGAAAATGTCATTTCACTTACGATCGGCCAGCCTGATTTTTTCACGCCGCATCATGTGAAAGCTGCCGCAAAAAAAGCCATTGATGACAACGTTACGTCATACACTCCAAATGCCGGCTACCTGGAATTGAGACAAGCTGTTCAGCTTTATATGAAGAAAAAAGCAGACTTCAACTATGAAGCTGAAAGCGAAATAATGATCACAACAGGAGCGAGCCAAGCCATTGATGCAGCATTCCGCACCATTCTGTCTCCCGGCGATGAAGTCATTATGCCAGGTCCGATATACCCGGGTTATGAACCTATTATCAATTTATGCGGTGCCAAGCCTGTCATTGTTGACACGACGTCTCACGGGTTTAAACTCACAGCCCGGCTGATTGAAGAAGCTCTGACTCCCAATACCAAGTGTGTCGTGCTTCCTTATCCGTCAAACCCTACCGGTGTGACATTATCTGAAGAAGAGCTGAAAAGCATCGCGGCTCTATTAAAAGGCAGAAATGTCTTCGTATTGTCAGACGAAATATACAGCGAATTAACATATGACAGACCGCACCATTCGATTGCAACACATTTGCGGGATCAAACCATTGTCATTAACGGCTTGTCAAAGTCCCACAGCATGACGGGATGGAGAATCGGATTTTTATTCGCTCCGAAAGACATAGCAAAACACATTTTAAAGGTTCATCAATACAATGTGTCATGTGCGTCCTCTATTTCTCAAAAGGCAGCGCTTGAAGCTGTGACTAACGGATTTGACGACGCCCTGATCATGAGAGAGCAGTACAAAAAACGGCTCGATTATGTGTATGACCGCCTCGTGTCGATGGGTCTTGATGTCGTAAAACCGTCTGGCGCATTTTATATTTTTCCTTCTATTAAATCCTTTGGGATGTCTTCGTTTGACTTTAGTATGGCTCTTTTGGAGGACGCTGGTGTAGCGCTTGTGCCTGGCAGCTCGTTCTCAGCGTTTGGTGAAGGATATGTAAGGCTGTCTTTTGCATACTCGCTGGACACATTAAGAGAAGGATTAGATCGTTTAGAATTATTTGTACTAAAGAAAAGGGAATCGATGCAGACGATATAAACAACGGCGTTTAAGCCGTTGTTTTATTTTTTTGGAAATGAGATTTTAAACGCTGTGCCTTTATCCGGCTGGCTGTCTACATGGATAACGCCTTGATGATTCTCAATGATATTAAATGTTACCATCAGCCCGAGCCCTGTTCCCTTTTCTTTTGTCGTTAAAAATGGTTCTCCAATACGGTTGAGCACCTTTTCAGGTATGCCCTCCCCTTCGTCCTTGACGGTAACATGAACAGAATGCTTATCCTCTGTTACGATAATGTCTACAGTGCCTCCGTCAGGCATAGATTCTACTGCATTTTTTATTAAATTAATGAATACCTGCTTCAGCTGATTTTGGTCCCCGTTTATATAAATGCTGTCTTTCTCATAACGGGTTCTGATGAAAATCCCGTTTAAATTCGCCTGGGTTTCCAGCAGCGCAGAGACTTCACCGATTAGTTTTTTCAAGTTCAAATGCTCTTTCACGGCATTCTGCTGGGGCTTTGCCAGCATCAGCAGTTCACTGAGTATTAATTCAATTCGGCTGAGCTCAGAGAATACAATGTCAAAATAATGTTCATTTCCTTCCATCGTCGGTTTCATCAGCTGTAAAAACCCTTTAATCGCGGTCAGCGGATTGCGGATCTCATGCGCGATTCCCGCTGCGAGCTGTCCTGCGATAGATAATTTTTCTGATTTAAGCATGAGTTCCTCTGTTTGTTTTCTCTCAGAAATATCACGCAGAATGACTTGGACAGCCGCTTCACCGAAAAAGGTCGTCGGAATGCAGACCATTTCCGTGTAGATGACCCTGTTCTGAAAGGTAAACCATGATTGCTTAACGATTTCCGATTCTGTTTTTTGCTCGGCAATGTTTTGGATTCTCTCTTTCACGTCCTCATGATCGCAAGGGTGGAGCTGATCGTATATATTTTTGCCGATTAAATCCTCATAGGTCGCCGCTTCAAACAGCGAAATTCCCGACTCATTCATAAACACCCATTTCCCATTATGAATCACAGCAATAGTATCGATTGAATTTTGAATCAGCAGCTGATATCGTTCACGGCTTTTTTGCAGGATGGTTTGGAATTTTTTCCTTGAAGAGATATCGATTAGCAGAAGCAGTTCAGCCTGCTGGTTTTTGTAGACGGTCGGGGACGCTTTCACTTCTAAATGAACAGGTGTGCCATCAAGCCTTTTCCACGTCTGTTCAATCATTCCGACTTCCATTCCTTTTTGCATTCGTATAATTCTGTTTTTCACGATATCATGATACTCTTCCTCAATAAATTCATAGGACCATTTGCCAATAACAGCATCCTTGCTTTTTGCTCCCAGCATGGAAAGCATCGCGCTGTTTACATAGACGATTTTGCCGCTGACACTGATGCATAGCGGGCTTGGAAGATTTTCAACTAGCCGCTCATAATCATCCGTTATATATGTAGTTGATTCCGGGTTCGCAGGCTCAATTTCATGTTTTTCGCAGGTAAGAGGCTGATGCCCGGACTCTTCTTCGAGAATCTTCATTTTCAAAATGATTTCCCGTTCCGTCCGCTCAGCTCTCGTCGTCACAATTTCTACTGCAGCCTCCACCCATACAATCGTATGATCTTTTTTAATGAAACGAAAGGTGCACGGCATCAGATGATGTTCATTATAAAAATAGCTTTCAACTAAAAATTGGTCTTCCTCATGCAGAAATGTCTTGAGGAATGATCCGATCATTTCTCCCTGAAGATAACCCAGATACAGTTTGGAGTTGGCTGATATATAAATGATGCGTCCATTAGAAGCCAAGACTGCATGAATATCGGTTTTCGTTTGAAATGGCTTAACATACTGCGTATCCTGTTCCACAGAATCCCTCCTTTGCATGATTATCATGTTCGACATTTACAGATTGACTTTTACCTAGTATGATTCGCTAGAAAATGAGTATTCTCCTTCTATTCTTATAGTGATCTCTAATTTTTGAGGAAAAGAAAGGGCACACAATCTGTCAGATGTGCACCCTGTTTTTTATTTTTCGCTATTTTTCTTTTCGAGCTCTGCGTAAGCGTGTATGGCTCTTTTGGCGATTAACTTATTGATCGGATCGTGATCGTTTGCTACTGAAGGTACAACCACACTAAATGCAACTTTTGGATTTTTCGATGGGTAATAGCCGACAAATGTTAGATTGTATGTCCTTTTTCCCCACCAATTTTGATTTGTGCCGTAGTAAAATGTTTCCGCTGTTCCCGTTTTTCCAGACACGTCTTCTGTAAAAGTATTTTTAGCGGTCCCCGAAGTTGTAACTAATTTCATTCCAGTTTTTACTTGCTGAATATCACTATCCGTATTATTGATTTTATTCAGGATGTTGGGCTTTCTTTGCTCAATTGTTTTTCCAAGCTCCTCTTTACTGCTGGGTTTATGGATACTTGTGACGATTCTAGGCTGTATGCGGTATCCGCCATTTGCGATTGCCGAAATGTACTGTGCCATCTGAAGCGGTGTATATGTATCATATTGACCGATGGCCAAGTCTAAAATTAGTCCCCCTACGGCATCAGGTGTCGTCTGCATACCGGCAGATTCCTGCGGCAGATCAATGCCTGTCTTTACGCCCAAGCCAAACTGGCTGTAGTAATTTCTCATTTTGAGCAGATCCTTCTGATCAGCAGGAAGCGGTCCATGCGGCTTATACGTTACTCCAGCTATATGCATAGCAACATTAAACATATATACGTTTGAACTTTTTTGCAAAGCCGTTAATTCATTGATGGTTCCCATGTTCATATAGGATTTCTTAGGCTTATTATTTCCTGCAAAATACAGAGGTGTATCAACGAAATATTTATAATGCGGAATCCCATCCTGATAGCCCGCGAGAACGGTTGCACCCTTAACAGCTGATCCCATTTCATATTGGGTTGTAAAAGCACCGATCGCATAATCTTGAATCTTATTTGTTTCTAAATCTATCTTTTTTCCTGCCATCGACAAAATATCGCCGTTATTCGGATCCATCATCACAACAAATGCCCGGTCAAGCATATAGTTTCCGCGCGCGCGGCTATTTCTCACTTCTTCTTCCACAATCTTTTCTATCTTTGCCTGCAGCTCCATGTCAAATGAAAGCCGAAGATCATAGCCCCTGCTGCCTTTGTCGATTGTTTTCTGGCTGACGACATTTCCTTTATTGTCTTCCACGTATTCCACTTTTTCTTTATGAGAATTTAAATAGTCCTCATATTGATACTCCAAATAACTTTTGCCGACTCTGTCATTACTCGCATAGCCTCTCGTAACATAAAAGTCTTTCCGGTCGCTGAGCAGCCCTTGATCAGGTGTTGTGACACCTCCAAAAACGGAATAAAGTGTTTTGTCATAAGGGTATTTTCGTGTCCAATCGTTTACGACATCTATCCCCGGCAGCTCTTCTAAATGCTCAGACACAATAGAAATTTCATCATATGTTAAATCATTTTTCGGTCTTTGCGAGGAGTTTTTCTTTTCATCAAGCAATGATCCATTTTTGCCGTTGCCATTGCTGTCATTTGGGTCCATCGCTTTTACAATCTGAGGTTCATACGCATTCCCGCTTGAAAATCTTGTGTATATGGCCGCGGTTTGCATTTCTTCGTCATCCCGCTGGATGGCCTTCAATTCTTCAGCCGGGACGCGTTCAACTTGAAGCTTGTAAGCCTGTGTCCCCTTCAGATTGCTTTCAGATTCCTTTAACAGGTTGAGAGCTTTTTTTGGATGAGAAGCGAGCCAGTAATCACGTAAATCTCTATCCTTTAAAAATTCGGTATCAATATCGATCAAAGCGGCAAGCCGTTTAGCTGTTTTGATTTTGTCCTTTGTTTTTGTGCTTGATGTTGAGACATACACAATTTCCGGAACGCTCTGGTTATCAACAGCCACTTTCTCGTTTCTGTCATACATCTTTCCCCGAGGCGCTGGATAATACGCTGTTTTCGCATTAGCTTTCTCAGCGTTTTCTTCATGCTGTTCGCCTTCGACAATTTGAACAACGCCAAGCTTAAAGATTAATGCAGTAAATAGAACAAAGACCGCCAGGAAATACAGATTCATTCTGATTGCTCTGCTTCCTTTTCGCTTTTTCTTTGGTTCACGTCCTATTTCAGTCACTTCTGGTTACCCCTCTCAAATCATTCAATATATTTACATATACTGTTTTTAATTGTAACACCTTTGTAATAGTTGTTACAGCGAAAAGGGATAAAAAAAGTTGTCAATAATGAAATACATTAAAATATAACTAACGATTCAAAAAATAGGAAGCTATGTAACTGTGAGATAAAGTCACTACATACGCATGACTCGCTTGTCATCAGCGGTTCAGTGCGTTTTGATTACAAAAATGACAATCATCATTTGTCAAAGGAAAGTGATGGATTCTTTATGACAAAAAAGCTATGTTATGATTTTTTTGTAGAAAACAAACAACTCTAGGAGGTTACGAACTAATGAAAAAAGCATTTATTTTATCTGCTGCCGCTGCGGTTGGATTATTCACATTCGGAGGCGTACAGCAAGCATCAGCGAAAGAACTCTCCTGCCAGCCTGTGGTAACGGTCAAAACGGGGAACACAGTGCAAAACCTTACGCTTAAGGATGTAGTGAAAAAGCTACATATTAAAACAAATATAAAAACACTAAACGCGGCGAATGAAAAAGAGCTTGAGCAGCTCCTTCAAAAGCATGCGAAACAATCCAACATGAAGATTCAGGATGTTCAAAAACCGGAAGCAGTAAAGCCAGCTCAAAAGGCTCCTGAAAAAGCCGCTGATCAAAGCACTGCTGCTAAAGCACCGGCTACTCCTGAAAAAACAAGCAATAATACAACAACAGCTGCACCTTCATCTGTAAGTGCATATGAGAAAAAAGTTGTTGAGCTGACAAATGCAGAAAGACAAAAACAAGGTTTAAAACCGCTACAAATTGATGAAACATTAAGCAAATCTGCACATGCAAAATCACAGGATATGAAAGACAAGAACTATTTTGATCACCAAAGCCCAACTTACGGCTCACCGTTTGATATGATGAAATCTTTCGGAATCAGCTACAAAACAGCTGGTGAAAACATTGCTAAAGGACAAAAAACACCTGAAGAAGTAGTAAAAGCTTGGATGAACAGTGAGGGCCACAGAAAAAACATTCTTAACCCTAACTTCACACACATCGGTGTCGGTTATGTTGAATCCGGCAGCTACTGGACACAGCAATTCATCGGAAAATAATAAAAAGAGATTGCCTGTTTTGGACAGGCAATCTCTTTTTATTTCACCCAAAGCTTATATATACTTTGGGTCCCGCTGTTTTCTTCTCCTTGTGCGGCAAGTTGGTCATATAATGATTTCGCAAGCGACAAGCCTGGCATTTCTTCACCCATTAATTCAGCTTCCTCTAAAGCAATTCCCATATCTTTGATAAAATGCTTTACATAAAATCCTGGCTCGAAATCACCTTTCAGCATACGGGGGGCGAGATTTGATAATGACCAGCTTCCTGCCGCTCCAGTTGTAATGCTCTTCAAGACATTTTCCGGCTGAAGGCCTGATTTTTGGGCATAAGCCATCGCTTCGGCTACACCGATCATACCTGCTGCAATCGCGATTTGATTACACATCTTTGTGTGCTGTCCGCTTCCTGCCGGCCCTTGATATTGAATATTCTCTCCCATTAAAGCGAAGATGGGCAGGCAAGCTTCAAACGCTTCTTTTTCCCCTCCGACCATAATCGCCAGTGTTCCGTTTTGCGCGCCGATGTCACCTCCTGAAACAGGTGCGTCTAAGGCAAATAATGATTTTTCTTTGGCTGCCTCCGCAATTTTTTTGGCTAACGACGGTTTGGAAGTCGTCATATCAATGAGATACGCGCCTTTTTTAGCATTTTCAATAATTCCACTGGTGCCGAAATACACTTCTTCTACATCACTGGGATAGCCTACCATTGTAATAATGATATCCGCTTCTTTCGATAGTTCTTTTACAGTGTCTTTCCACACCGCGCCTTTTTCCAGTATGCTGTCCGCTTTTGCTTTTGTCCGGGTATACACCAATACGTGATGTCCATCTTTAAGGATATGTGAAGCCATACTGTTTCCCATTACTCCAAGACCGATAAAACCGACTGTTTTTTTCAAGTAAATTCCCCCAGACGTTAGATTTCATTTAGTTAAAATTTATCATTTTCTAGACTACCATATCTAGTAATCATATAGTAGAGTCTAAAAAATAAAAAAACCCAAAACTTGAAAAAGTCTTGGGTATCCAATGATGATTATAATGTAAATTTAGCAATAGCGTTCATAAGCTCTTGGCTTGCATGTTTTAATGTATCAGTTGAGTGTTTGACTTTCTCAAGCGTGATCAGCTGTTCATCGGTTGAGGCGTTGACTTCCTCCGCTGCAGCAGCCGATTCCTGTGATATAGCTGAGATGCTTTGAATCGCTTCAGAAATGGCAAGCTGTTCTTCACTCATTCTTTGTATTTCTTCGTAAATTTGATCAATACCTTGCACAAGTGACTGCATTTCCGCGGTGATGGTGTTTAATACTTCGCCAGTCTCATGAATTGCACTGTTTTGTTCATCATTCATTTTACTTGCTTCGACCATTGCATGGGAAGCCTCTTTTGTTTCAAGCTGAATCAATTTCACTGTCTCACTGATATGTTTGGTGGAAAGCGCTGACTGCTCGGCAAGCTTCCGCACCTCTTCAGCCACGACAGCAAATCCGCGTCCGCTTTCACCGGCTCTGGCTGCTTCAATACTGGCATTTAAGGCAAGTAAATTGGTTTGATCCGAAATATTTGAAATCGCAGTAACCACTTCTTCAATATTCTTCGTTTGACTTTCCAAATCCAACAGCATCGTTTCGACTTTCTTTGTTTCCGTATTGGCTTCGTTTGATTTCATCAGCAACTGGCCGAGCGCGTCAAGCCCTTTATAGCTTGCATCCTCTGAGGATTTTGAACGTGCTTTTATGCCGCCTGCCTGATCCGCAATTCGTCTGATTTTAGCAGACAGGTTTTCCGATTTTTCGTTAATGGTCTCAACTTCTGAAGCCTGTTCCGTTGCCCCTGCTGCCACTTCTTCGATCGCTTTTGCAATTTGTCCGCTCGTTTCATTGGTTTCAGCGGAGACAGCTGTTAATTGTTCAGAGGTGTCAGACACTTTTCCTGAAGAATGTCTGACTTGTTCCACCATTTCCTTCATGTTTTCAACCATCTGATTAAAGTCTCTTGTTAACATGCCGACTTCATCCTTGGTCTTTGACTCTGCATGCACTGTCAAATCGCCTGCAGAGACGGCCTTTGTTTTTGCAATCAGCTGCTGGATCGGCCCGGTTATTGTTTTGGCGAGGAAGTAGCTGAGAATAATCGTCACCGCCAGCGCGATGAGTGAGATGAAAAGGTTCGCCCGATTCATTTTATCTGAAATCCACATTAATTGATTTGTGTCAAATTGTGTTCCGACTTTCCATCCCGTTTCTCCAACCGTTTGATACACAATCATTTTTCCCTTTGCATCTTGTATCCCGTTTTTGTCAGATGCAATGGTTTTTAATGTTTGGTCCTTGGAGATATTTGTTCCTTGGTTTGACGGATGTGCTAAAAGATTGCCGCTTGCATCAGCTAAAAAAGCAAAGCCATTGTATGGCACCTTTTGCTTATTTACCATGGTC
The DNA here is from genome assembly GCF_038004745.1 of Bacillus sp. FSL R5-0434. NCBI lineage: Bacteria > Bacillati > Bacillota > Bacilli > Caryophanales > Bacillaceae > Bacillus > Bacillus sp. FSL R5-0434. The sequence continues at coordinate 1,452,244 of NZ_JBBORV010000001.1, read as the reverse complement.
TGGATGGAAGAAAGTTTCAGATCATAACTGGCAACGCCTATCACCTTCTGCCCGTCAAGAACTGCTTTTGAGGCTGTGACGATCATTTCTCCCGTCACGACATCTTTATAGGGTTCCGTCCAGACGACTTTATCCGGTGTTTCAGCCGCGCGCTTATACCATGGTCTAGAAACCGGATCATAATCTTCTGCAAATTCTGCTTTCGGATATGTAAACATTTCTTTTTTTGCGGTGCCTATATAGGCCATCGCCACATAATCATCGTTTTCTTTAATTTGTTTAATGTCATCATTAAACAGCCTGGCAGCTTCTTTACTTGAATTTGTCACAAACGCACGTGTTAACTCTCCATTTGCCAATCTTAACAGCGAAATGTCATAACTCTTTAATTGCAGTTCGATATTTTGTTCAAGCGAGTTTGTTACGTTTTGTGTCGTGTTTTTCCCATCCTCTGTAATCATCGGTTTTAACGTCAGGTAAGAAGAAAGCATCAAAAGAACAACTGTGACGATTAACATGATAGAAACGAAAACAGCAATCTTCATGTGAAGTTTTTTAAACAAACCAATCCCCTCCTATTTTCTATATCGGCCTTTTCACCCAAAAAATGAATAAACATAAAATAAATTATAATGAAATTACAAGATATTTACTGAAAATTCAAACTGATTGTGTTTCAGCAGTTTGGATTACGATATAATAAACAGCACAAGGAGAGTGATTGTCATTTTTAAACAGATGTATGTCCATAATGGCATTAAATTTGAGCGGCTGACGATCAGAAATTATTCAAGAACAGACATTGAGGGATTGCTTTCTCTGCAGAAAGAGTGTTTCCCCCCTCCATTTCCGCAGGAATTGCTGTGGTCAGAAGAACAGCTTGACAGCCATATCAACACCTTTCCGGAAGGCGCCTTATGCGCGCTGGTTAATGGTGAAATCGTCGGTTCGATGACTTCCCTTATCGTGCAATTTGATCCTGATGCTCCCGAGCATACATGGGCGGAGACAACAGATAACGGCTATATTACATGTCATGATCCGCAGGCAAATACGTTATATGTAGTTGATATTTCGGTTTCACCGCATTACCGGAAGCTTGGAATAGGGAAATGGCTGATGAATACGATGTATGAATTAGCCGTTGAAAAGCGAATGGAACGGTTACTCGGCGGCGGACGTATTCCTTTTTATCATAAGTACGCACATGAGATCAGTGCTTCACAATATGTAGAGGATGTTATAGAAGGAAAAAAGAAAGATCCTGTACTGTCATTTCTCCTCCATTGCGGCCGTTCACCGCTCTGCATCGTCAGCAATTATTTGGACGATGAAGAATCCTTGAATCACGGGGTTTTGATGGAGTGGAAAAATCCCTTTTTATGAAAAAACGAGCTGTAAAGCTGACAGCCCGTTTACGTGAAATATTCAATTTTTGCATTAGGAAAATACGTATCGATATAAGATTCAAGCGTTTCCCGAAGCACATGCTCTTCATCTTTCTGATAAATATATTTTCCGATCCCGTAGCGTCCCCATTTATAGCGCCGCTTTTCTTCATCTAACTCAAGCTTTGTTTTTGGATAATTCTTCTCAATGACTCGTTTCGCCGGCTTCGTAAATCGATGCTGAATCAATTCAAAGGTAATATCATGTCTGACATCCTGCGGCAAAGCGGCATCAAGTTTTTCAAACAGATGTCTGTATCCTTCCTCCCAGCCTTCATGGATGTAAATCGGCGCAACAATAAAGCCTAACGGGTAGCCTGCTTTCGCTACTTTTACAGCCGCTTCAATCCGTTTATCGAGAGGAGAAGTTCCCGGCTCAAAATTCTTAATCACATAGTCAGCATTTATGCTGAATCTGAATCTTGTTTTCCCGTTATGTTTCGCATCCAAAAGGTGATCAACATGGTGAAACTTTGTGACAAATCTGAGCTTGCCAAGCTCACTCTGTCCAAAATGTTCAATGGCGTGCTTGAGCGTATGTGTCAAATGGTCGATGCCCACAATATCCGAGGTACATGAAGCTTCAAACCTTGTAAACTCCGGTGCACGTTCTTTCATATACTGATCCGCCTGGTCCAAGATTTCTTCGACATTTACATAGGTTCTGATATAGGGTTTTGTTCCCATTGTGGTTTGTAAATAGCAGTAATGGCAATGCCCCATACAGCCTGTCGCAAACGGGATCGCATATTCAGCTGACGGTTTTGAAGAATCAAACTTTAATGTTTTTCGGACACCGATTACTAAAGTTGATTTTGCATTACGGTATTGCTGAAGATGGTTTTTACCAGGAATATTGCGCACTTGGTTATGGGACGTCGTTTCTCTGATTTCGATGCCCATTTTTTCAAATTTATCATGTAATTCCTGTGCCAATGGATATTCCATTGCTCTCGGTTCAATATAAACGAGCTGCGGAACAAATGGGTTCTGCATGGTGCCACATCCTTTTCCTTTTCTACCGTTACTTTTCTCATAAGGCGGAAAGGATATGAGTTGTAATGTTTTCCTTGTTACTCATACGGATCGATATCAAATAATTCTTTGTAAAGTGTTTTTGCTTCTTCATAGCTTGCAAAAACAGCATCATCCTCAGCAAACGGATGATAGGTTTCAAATATAAACAGGGAAAGCTCACCCTCATGGTATGGGTGTTGCACAATTTCAGCTTCCTTTATATGAGCAACATTGGCGGCGTGCGGATTTCTGTAGATGACGTAGACTGTATCTCCTGCATTAAATTCGTTTGACATTCTATCCCTCCTAGCCATGTTATTGTGCCCCGCTGCATCCCTGATTATGAAAAAAACCAGACAGGCCGGAGGCCGTCTGGTTTTTGTGAATTACTTGAATGTTTCTTTTACGAACGCGACAACTTCTTCTGTCGTGCTCATAGATAAGATTTTCTCTTTGAATGACTCAGCTTCTTGTTTAGACAATTTGCTGATTTGTGTTCTTGCCGGAAGGATAGAAGTTGCGCTCATTGAGAACTCATCTAAGCCTAAGCCAAGAAGAATCGGAATCGCAATTTCATCTCCTGCCATTTCTCCGCACATGCCGACCCATTTTCCTTCTTTATGTGCCGCTTCAATTACAAGTGTAATTAAGCGAAGGATTGCAGGGTTGTATGGCTGATACAGGTAAGCTACACGTTCATTCATACGGTCAGCTGCCATTGTGTATTGGATCAAATCATTTGTTCCGATACTGAAGAAGTCAACTTCTTTAGCAAACTGATCAGCGATAACTGCAGTCGACGGAATCTCAACCATCATACCGACTTCGATGTCGTCAGATACAGTTTGTCCCGCTTTGACAAGCTTTTCTTTCTCTTCAAGAAGGATCGCTTTCGCTTCTTTGAATTCGTTAACTGTCGCAATCATAGGGAACATGATTTTCAAGTTTCCGTATGTACTTGCACGAAGCAGCGCGCGAAGCTGTGTTCTGAAGATTTCTTGCTCTTCAAGGCAAAGACGAATCGCTCTGTAGCCCAAGAACGGGTTCATTTCTTTAGGAAGCTGCAGGTAAGGAAGCTCTTTGTCTCCGCCGATATCAAGTGTCCGAACGACAACTGATTTTCCTTCCATACGCTCAAGAACCGTTTTGTAAGCGTCAAACTGCTCATCTTCTGTAGGCAGCTGATCTCTTCCCATGTAAAGGAATTCTGTACGGTAAAGACCAACTGCTTCTCCGCCGTTTTCAAGAACACCCTTCACATCATCTGGAGTACCGATATTCGCTGCAAGCTCTACATGATGACCGTCTTTTGATACAGTCGGTTCATTGACCAGCTTCGCCCACTCAGCTTTTTGAGCTAAATAAGCGTTATGTTTTTCTTCATACTCTTTTACAGTTTCCGCAGAAGGATCGATAATGACATCGCCATTAATACCGTCAACGATAACAGTCACGCCGTTTTGGATCGTGCCTGTAGCCGCTTTCGTTCCGACAACTGCAGGAATCTCAAGAGAACGCGCCATGATGGCAGAGTGAGATGTGCGTCCGCCGATATCAGTTGTGAATCCTTTTACGAACTCACGATTTAATTGAGCTGTGTCAGACGGTGTTAAGTCTTCAGCTACAATAATAACTTCTTCTGAAATCATGCTTGGGTTTGGAATTTCAACGCCAAGCAGGTGGCCCGTTACGCGTTTTGTTACGTCGCGGATATCTGCCGCACGCTCTTTCATGTATTCATTATCCATAGATTCAAACATGGTAACGAACATAGAAGACGTTTCTTTTAAAGCGAATTCAGCGTTTACAGAATCAGAGCTGATTTTTTCTTTCACAGGATTCAGAAGCTCAGGGTCACTGAGAACTAAAAGGTGAGCAGAAAAAATATCAGCTTTATCCTGACCCAGTTCTTTCAAAGCATGCTCTTTGATTTTTTCGAGCTCTTCTTTAGAACGTGCAATCGCTTCATCAAAACGGCTTACTTCCGCTTCAGAATCAGAGATGTTTTTCTTTTCAACCGTTAAATCTGGCTCTTCAAGCCGGTACGCTTTTGCAATCGCGATGCCGGCTGAAGCACCAATCCCTTTTAATTCTTGCATTACTCGCCGAGTCCTTCGCTTTTCATTGTTTCTTCTAAAGCGTTAAGAGCATCGTTTTCGTCAGCGCCAGCAGCAGAAATTGTGATTTCAGCGCCTTTAGCGATTCCAAGAGACATAACACCCATGATTGATTTAAGGTTTACAGTTTTGCCGTTATATTCCAAATTAACGTCAGCGTCGTATTTGCTTGCAGTTTGTACAAGAACTGTTGCAGGACGAGCGTGAATTCCAGAATCTGCAGTTACTTTGAATGTTTTTTGTGCCATTTTTATCATTCTCCTTTTAACTTAAAGCTATATTACTTCACAATATTATATCATACAGCCGTACTTGTCATCTGACAAGCACAGCGTACTATATACCCTTATTTTTCAATCTTCACAATGTCTTCTTGCTCTCTGTTAACTGATCCGCTTGCCTTAATGCTGACCGTTTCTCCTTCAGCAAGGTTCGTAAATACGATCGGTGTCATCAGAGACGGTACATTCGGTTTTACTGCGTCCAAATCAACTTCAAGAAGCTTTTGTCCAGGCTCAACGCGGTCCCCTTCTGATACGAAAGACGTAAACCCTTCGCCCTTGAGGCTGACCGTATCAATGCCGAAGTGGATCAAAATTTCTTTTCCACCGTCAGATTGCAGGCCGATTGCATGTTTTGTCGGGAAAACATTTAATATTTTTCCTCGTACCGGAGAAACGACGATGCCTTCAGAAGGAAGGATCGCAAAGCCGTCACCCATCATTTTTCCTGAGAAGACTTGGTCAGGAACATCAGTAATTGGGTGAATTTCTCCAGCAATCGGAGAAACAAAGACTTCCTCGCCAATTTCATTTTGCAGCGGTTCTGCAATGACTTCCTCAACCTGCTGCCCTACTTCTTCCTCAGCGGATGTTTTCGGTTCAGGTCTTGGTTTGCGTCCCGCGATGATGTCCTGCATTTGTGTTTTTAATCCGTCAGAACGTGGTCCGAAAATCGCCTGAATGTTGTTGCCCACTTCCAGAACCCCGGAGGCGCCAAGCTGCTTCAGACGGTCTTTATCAACCTTTTTCTGATCGTTTACTGTCACACGCAGACGAGTGATACAAGCATCAAGGTGTTTGATGTTTTCCTGGTCACCCATTGCCTGCAGGATCTCGTAAGGAAGGTCGCCTGCTTCTCCTGTTTTCCCGGATGCTGCTGTTTCAGCTGAAGCATCCTCACGGCCTGGTGTTTTCAGATTAAATTTGCGGATCGCAAATCGGAATCCGAAGTAGTAAATAACCGCAATCCCTAAACCAACAGGGATGACAAGCCACCATGCCGTCCGGTTCGGTAAAATGCCGAAAAGGAAGTAGTCAATTAAACCGCCGGAGAATGTCATACCAATCTTAACATTCAACAGCTGCATGACCATGAATGAAAGCCCTGCAAACAAACAGTGAATCGCAAATAGGACAGGGGCAACGAATAGGAATGAGAATTCCAATGGCTCTGTGATCCCTGTCAGGAAGGATGTCAGTGCTGCTGAACCCATAATACCTGCAACAAGCTTTTTGTTTTGCGGTTTTGCTTCATGATAAATCGCAAGTGCCGCAGCAGGAAGACCAAACATCATAAATGGATATTTACCTGTCATGAACGTACCTGCTGTTAATTGTACACCGTCTTTAATCTGCGCCATAAAGATGCGCTGATCCCCGCGGATGATCTCTCCGGCTGCACTTTTGTAGCTGAAGAATTCATACCAGAACGGCGAGTAGAAAATATGATGTAGACCAAATGGAATAAGCGACCGTTCAATGACCCCGAAGATAAATGCAGCTAGGGTTGGATTCGCTTCCACTAATCCAGTTGAAAAGGCATTCAATCCATGCTGGATCGGAGGCCAGATCACTAACATAATAAGACCCAGAATCAGTGCGGAAATTGACGTAATAATCGGTACGAAACGTTTACCCGCAAAGAAACCAAGATATTGCGGCAATTCAATTGTATAAAATTTGTTAAACAACAATGCTGCCAGCACACCGACGATAATACCGCCGAATACCCCTGTCGCCAAGGTAGGTATGCCGAGCATGTTTACATATGCCGGGTGGTTTTCCGTGAAGAACTTGGCTCTTTCGATTGAATCGGAAGGAATGGTTCCGTTTGCAAGAAGAACCGCACTCATGGATACGTTCATCACCAGATAACCGATAATTGCTGCTATCCCGGCAACTCCATCTCCGTTGGCAAGCCCGATGGCTACACCTACTGCGAAAAGAAGCGGAAGGTTATCGAAAACAATCTGCCCAGCGCTTTCCATCACACCCGCTACGAGCTGAACATTGTCATTGCTTAGGAAATGCAGGACTTGAATCATGTCCTTGTTTTGCATTGCATTCCCGATCGCAAGCAAAATACCCGCCGCAGGAAGAATCGCAACTGGAAGCATAAGCGCACGCCCGATTTTTTGGAGAACGCCGAATAATGCTTTAAACATAAGAATTGACCTCCTCTTTTTACTAGTCTGACCTTACAGCTAAAAATCATGACAACGAATTCACAGGCGTAAGTCTTCCAGTTTAACCGTTTACATTTGCCCTTTTACACAACAAAAAAGGCATGAGCAAAATAGGGTGCGCAAAAGAACGAGAATGACCTTCCCGTTTTTTCCCCTCAATCACTCATGCCTGATCGGATCAGTAACACGTTTTTAAAGGATAAACTGAATTTATGAAATTTTATTGGTTAATCGGTACAGATGAAGCGTGAGATAAACCGCTTCCGCCTCATGAACTGGTTTCTTCAATGTTTGCTGCAAGATTTTAATCAATTTCCAAGCTGTATTGTAGCATAGCGGATATTCATTTTTCAATAACAACATTAATTTTTCTGGTTCTTTAGTCGGTTCCTCTTTTTTAATTCTTTCTATCGTAAATCTGATGTGCCGGATAAGCCGTAAATAGTTGACGCTTTCCTTATTTACTTTCATTTGAAACGAGTCTTCAATCACCTCTACAAGCTGCGCCATCAGCTGAGAGTGCTTATTGACTTCGGACAGCGGGCGATTCGTCAGGGCTGAATGAATATGCAGGGCGATAAAACCGATCTCCCCTTCCGGAAGGCAGATACCCGCTTTTTCATTGATCATATCAATGACTTCTTTGGCAATCTGATATTCATCCGGATAAAGTGACTGCGTCTCCATTAAAAAAGGATTTTTCATATCAAAGCCCTGCTGCTGCCTTTTGATTGCAAATGCAATATGGTCAGTCAGTGCAATATGAATATGTTCATTTAGTGAGCGGTTTGTCCGATTGCTGATATGATATATGACATCGTTTGAAATATCAACGAGCTTTTCATCAACATAGTCGAGGAGCTTTTTAAACTGCTTCTGTTCCTTTTCGTCCTTTAAAATGAACATTTTATCGTACCCTTTATCTTCAATCACATCATCTTGTTTTTTTCCGAAACCAATTCCTTTTCCGATCAAAACTACTTCACTGTATTTATGATGAGAAGCAATTAATACGTTATTATTCAGTACCTTTTTCACTGTAAAGGACCCATTCACGATCCTCAGCTCCTTTGTCATTCAATACCTCATATCGTACATAACGAACGGAATGCGCGTCAAACCTTTTTTCATCCTTTCACTAAACAGTCGATCTTTCAATGAGACGGTAATCAAGAACCCTGCTTTCAATCGGCTGACCTTGAATCCTTTTTTCCAGCATGGCAAACGCCTGCTTGCCCATTTCCTTCGCTTGAATATCGATAGTTGATATCCCAAGCAATTGGCTGATTTCATGGTTATCAAAGCTTAAGATCGCAAGTTCATCCGGAACAGACACTTTCTGAGCTTTCGCTTCGAGTAAAAGCCCTGCCGATACCTGGTCATTCGCGACAAAAATAGCCGTCGGCCTTTCTCTCCAGTTGTTCCATTTATGAAAAAGCGCTTTTCCATCGTTCATTGTAATCGCTTTCTCAATCACCCATTCTTCATTGAATGTTTCTCCGATCTCTTCCAATGCTTCTTTATATGCTTTGATGCGAAAATGACTGTTCATGCCTTTTTTTCTCGCTAAGCAAATCGCTATTTTTTTGTGCCCTTTGGCGATTAAATAGTCGAGTCCGTCCCGGAATGCGGCTTGATGAGGAATGCTGATTGTGGAAAACCCACCCTTGTTTGAATTCTGACAAAGCAATATCGGCCCTTCCCACTCCTTGAGCTTGTCATCAGACAGCGCCTTCGAGCAAAAAATCAAACCGTCAACCTGAAGCTGTTTTAATTGGGACAGCGCAAAGATTTCTTTCTTCACGTCATAATTTGTCTGGAATAAAGAGAGGTGAATACCTGATTCTGCGGCAGCGTCTGAGATTCCCGCCATCAGTTCCGCAAAATAAGGAAGGCCGATCGTCGGCATCACAACACCGATCATGTTTGAAAACCCCTTCGATAAATGCACAGCGTGGACATTTCTTGTGTACTCCAACACTTCCATTGCTTCAAGCACTCTTTTTCTTTTCTCTTCACTTACATAAGGATGATTGTTTATGACTCTGGAAACCGTCGTAACGGAGACACCGGCTTTGTCTGCAATGTCTTTAATATTAGCCATAAATTCCCTTCTTTCTGATTTCCCTTGATCTGGAATGCGTTTCATACAATACGATAAGAACGTACCGACAGATTAGATGTTTTTTTGCTGAAAGGAGAAGATATAAATGGGTTTCTTCATTTTAATTGGATTATGTCTGGCCGTTCTGGGCGGAAGCTGCCTGGCTGTAAGACCGCTCAATCAAAAACATGAAGTGAAACCATTTCGGACGTTTGATGATTTTTTTATTTAAAACAGATAAAAAAGGACGATGTCGAGAACAAAGTCCTTTTTTATCTCTGCCTGTTACGGCAATATCGTTAATTCCTTCGGATATTGAGTAAGCGCAACCGCCCCGTCTTTTGTTACGTGAACGTCATCTTCAATGCGTACGCCGCCAACATCCGGCACATAAATGCCCGGTTCGATTGTGTAAACCATTCCTTCCTGTAGCAGCGTGTCATTGGCTTTGCTCATTGACGGGTACTCATGCACTGAAATGCCGAGACCATGGCCCAGCCGGTGAGGGAAATATTCTCCGTATCCGGCTTTTTCAATGATTCCGCGGGCAGTTAAGTCCAGATCTCCGATTCTCACGCCTGGTTTGCTTGCTTCTATCGCGGCTTTTTCCGCTTGAAGCACCGTCTCGTACATTTCTTCCTGCTTCGGATTGATTGTTTTGTAAGCAAAGGTTCGCGTGATATCAGAGCAATAGCCGTCCATAATAACACCCAGGTCAAACAAGACAAGATCGCCTTTCTTTAATGTGGCTGTTCCCGGATTTCCGTGAGGCTGACCTGATTTTTTCCCGAATAGCACCATTGTCGAGAAAGACATGCCCTGAATTCCTTTTTTCTTCAACTCATACTCAATCTGAGCGAGAACTTCCACCTCACTGATGCCTTCACGCAAAGCAGCTGTTCCGACTTCAACACCAAAATCGGCAAGCTTCGCCGCCTCTTTCAGCAATTTAATTTCATGCTCGTCTTTCATCAGACGAAACTGGTTAAGTGTTTCTTCTGCTGATACAAATTGAGCCCCTCCAGCTGAATGCTTCAGTTGTTCGGCACGCGAAAGCGAGATTGAATCCTTTTCTACGGCAAGCGTATGTATGCTGACATTTCGTTTTTTGAGTGCTTTTTCAATGAGCTCCCATGGATTTTCGTGATCGGCATAGCCAATAATTTCGTGATTCCATCCGGCATTTCGGGCCTGGTCTGCCTCCATTCCCGGACAAACGAAAAATGGCTCCTCCTCTTGAAAGATAAACAAACCCATTACACGTTCATGCGGCTCTGTATAAAAACCGGTTAAGTAAAATACATTTTCTTTCGTATGAATAAATGCGGCAGTATGCCCCGCTTCCTTCAGCCATGAAGAGACGCGTTGTATTCTATTCATTTCTTGTTCCTCCCTGCCTTTTGCCATGCATTGTTCTTTATATATTGTAACAGGTTTTACGGGTGTTTGCCTTTCACGGCGACTTTCCGTTTTCCATCATTTTATTTCCTGCCGGTCATCTTGTATACTGAGAGGAGAGTTAAATCGCAGGGAGTTGTTCCGTTTGCTGATGAATTTTTTCAGACGTAAGGCAGTTGTTCTATTAACAGTTGGGGGAATTTCCGCTCCTTTTGTCGGTATGAAGCTGGTGGATTTTTATTATTACAGCTCTATCATAGGCTGTGCAGCCGGCTTCCTTTGCTGCATCCTGGCTCTCATCATTGTGATGAAAAGGCCGGATCAAGAGAAAAAGCAAAGGAAGGTAAAACTTGATCCATAAAAAAACAGCAGCCCATTTGGACCGCTGTTTTTTATTTTAAAAGCCTTAAACCGTTTAGAATCACCAAGATCGTACTTCCTTCGTGGCCTATAACGCCAAACGGCAATTCCATCACCTGTAAAAAATTTGCGCAAATTAACAGGCAAATGACCGCGAGAGAAAATACGATATTCTGCTTTACAATCCTGTTCATTTTCCGTGATAAACGGCACATTTTTACGAGTTTTTTCAAATCGTTTTGCATGAGCACCATATCAGCAGTTTCAAGGGCCACGTCTGTTCCGCCGCCCATTGCAATGCCGACATCCGCCGCTTTTAGTGCCGGCGCATCGTTGATTCCGTCTCCGACCATTGCAATCGTCCCGAATTCTTCTTTTAATCGTTTCACTTCATTTACTTTTTGGTCAGGCAGACATTCTGCTGCAACTGTTGTCATTCCCGCTTCCTTCGCTATCGCTTGAGCCGTGTCCTCGTGATCTCCCGTCAGCATGGCCGTTTTAATCCCCAGACGGCTCAGTTCATCCATGACTTCTTTTGCTTCAGGTCTGATTTGATCTTTCAAAGCGATACAGCCGGCAATTTGATCGTCCTTTTTCACAAACACTATGGTTTGGCCGTTTTGAATGATATCTGATGCAGATTGTTTCAAAAATTGTGCTGACAATTCTTCCCCAATAAATCCTGCCTTTCCGACTTTCCATTTGGCACCCGCCACTTCAGCCATTACACCAAAGCCTGACGTTTCTTCGATTGATATGTAGCCGGACTTGTTGATGCCGCGGCTTTCAGCGTAGCCGGCAATGGCTTGCGCGAGCGGATGGCTGGACTGCTTCTCAATCGCATAGACAGCTTCAAGCACTTCCGTTTCTTCATACCCTTCCGCCAGTCTGACCGTCTCAACCGCGGGCTGGCCTTTTGTTACAGTCCCCGTTTTGTCAAAAGCGATCATTTGCACAGATCCCAGCTGTTCAAGAAATACACTTCCTTTCACTAGCATGCCGTTGCGGGCGCCATTTGAAATCAAGGACAGCGCTGCCGGCATGATGGACGCGACAAGTGCGCAAGGTGACGCCACCACCATAAATACCATCGCGCGATAAAAGGTTTCACTCCAGCTCCAGCCAAGTGCAAAGTGCGGCACAAACAACAGCAGCCCCACCACGATCAGAACGCCTTTTACATATGCATTTTCAAATCGTTCGATAAAAGCTTGCGCAGGTGACACACTGTTTTGCGCAGATTCCACCAATTTGATAATCTTTCGGAATAAAGAATCTTCGCTTGCTTTTGTGACACGGACGGTCAAGGAGCCGTTTCGATTAACAGTTCCCGTATACACAGCGTCGCCGGTGTTTTTTTCTACGGGCATCGATTCGCCCGTTAACGCTGACTCGTCAAGACTTGTAGAACCAGATTCAATGATCCCGTCAGCTGCCACCCGTTCTCCAGGTTTGATAACAATCGTATCACCGGCCTTAATATCTGCAACCGATACTCTTTTGGTTTCACCGTTTACAATCAGCGTTGCTTCTTCAGGCTCAAGCTTCATTAAAGAAGTTAAATCCCTGCTGCTTTTATTCATCGTGTATGTTTCTAAAGCTCCGCTTAAGGAAAAAATAAAGATTAAAACGGCACCCTCTGCCCAGTACCCAATCAATGCGGAACCCACGGCAGCGAAAATCATTAAAAGCTCAACATTCAGCGTTTTGGATTCGAGCGTTTCTTCGATTCCTTCTTTCGCTTTAGCAAATCCGCCGATGACAAAGGCCAGCAAATATAGCGTTACCGATAACAACTGATGTGAGGAAAGGAGCCAGCCTGCTAAAATAAGAGCACCTGACACAAGGGCTGCGATAAGCTCCGCATGCTGGGACCAGCTTTTTTCTGGCTGTTCTGTCTTTAATGGCTGATGCTGATCTTGTTTAAGCATCACTTGTTCATTCATATCGAATTCTCCTCCCTAATTGAGAACGCAAATCATCTTCATTTCTCTTATAAAAAACAAAATCGCCGCCCAGAAGGCAGCTTCATCGTTGGTTATTCCATGATGTCTTTCTTAATTATAGCATGCAGAAAAAGAATTTCAATTATAATTATTTTAATTTCTTTTTGATAATAATTATCATTAATGTCTGTTCACCTTTCATTATATGACAAAAAAGCTGAAAGGCTACGCTCTCAGCTTATTCTTTCGTCCATTCTTTCAATTGTTCAGCCGTCATCGGCCCCACTTTTGTTTCTTCAATTTCACCCTTTTCATTCAGCAAAAACGAGGTGGGAATCGTTATAATATGATATTCCTTCATTAAATCCCCTTTTGTGTCGAGAACAATCGGAAAGGTCAGATGGTTTGCTTTGATAAAGTCTTCAACGACTTGCTGATTTTGTTCTGAATTCACTAAATTGACCGTTACCAGCTTCACACTGTCAGATCGATGAGCCTCGTAAAATGATTGGAACTGAGGAAGTTCCTTTTTGCAGGGCGGACACCATGAAGTCCAAAAATGCAGGATCGTTTTCTGTCCTTTATTTGGGATGGAGATATCCTCTCCTTCTATCGTTTTCATGAGGAAAACCGCAGGAACAGCAGGCTGTTTAGTGGCAGCCTGTGCCGAAAGAGGCAGCCATGAAATCATAGCAAATAAGATCAGGCAAATAGCGAGGGGCAAGCGTTTTGTCAACATGGAATCTTCCTTTCATGCTTTTCAAATAGCTTGCCCCGCTAGAGATTTATCATCCTTCAATCCGCGGCGTTCGGTTTCCTCCCGTCAGAAAAACAGATACACGCAGCGCTTTGCAAATCGTTGTATAATGTAGGCTCGTCAGCAAAATCATGCCTGTATTCATCCCAAGGATAATCCCGAGCATTTGCAGGTTTTCCATTGAACCCAGCACATACATCATACTCAGCGCAACGAGATGGCTCCACACGTTGTGATAAAAAGCTTCTTTGACAAAGCCCATCCCGATTAAACATGCCTGAAGGGGCATCACAAATAAATGAAAGAGAAAGTACGGCCACAAAAGCTGCAAATAATACTGTGCTTCAGGAGAGTGAAAAAACAGATGGGTCAGGGGCTCCGCAAACTGGAACATGATCCAGACAGCCGGTATACCATATCCCAACGTGATAAAGATCGACTGCTTCAGCCTTTTTAATACGATGTCATATTGTGAGAGAGAATAAGCTTCAGAAATACTTGGAATCATGACGACCATTAACGAATGGGCGATAAAAGCAGGAAACGACCCTATCGTCACAGCCACTCCGGCAAGCATGCCGTATTGATCGATTGCAGTTGTCCCTGCAACGCCCGCTGCCAAAAGCGCTCCTTTTACTAAAAAGGGCTCAATGGCGTTGACTACAGCGTGGAAAATGCGCAGTCCGGTTGTCGGAATCGATACGGCAAGCAGTCTTTTTCTAACATCTTTCCCGCGTAAATGGATATGCTGCTGAACCGATACCGCACGTCTTGCCAGGATAAACTGTGAATACAAGTAAACAAGCACGATCACATCGCTCACGACAAGGACAAACAGCGAAATCAGCACAGCCATGTCCAGCTCAAACGAGTACCATTGAAAGAAGATGAACAAGCACAACAGCTGAATGATTTTTTTCAGTACATTAGCGATTGCGATCTTCCCCATTTTTTGCACACCCATAAAGTAGCCTCTGGCAATTGACGTAAAGGCGACAATAGGAATCAAGCCGATGACAATTCCTTTGATAAACGGGTGATATGTATCAAACACCGGAATAAAAGGAAGCGCAATACTGGCGGCGGCGGTGGAAAAGGCCGTGAAAACAGCTGTCATTCTGAAGGCATGCCTCAGCATGCTTTCATGGAGCTTTGGATTTGATTCAGCGATAAATTTAGAAATTGATATTGGCAGCTCCAAGCTTGCGATGACAATAATTAAAAAGATGGTAGGCAAAATACTCATGTAAAGCCCCATCCCGTGCTCGCCAAGCTCGCGCGCCAAAATCATATTCACGACAAATTCAAGGCATTCGGCGAAAAAGGCGGCAATGGATAAAAGAATAATCCCTTTTACAAATCGATTCATGATGTCTCTCCTTGTCTCTTGTACTACCAACATCATATGAGACAAGTTCAAAAATTATTTTATTTTTACTCTTTCTATAAAAAAAAGCACAGCTGAGACGAATGGTCTCTTCTATGCTTATATGGCAAAGACATGCCTGCCGATTTTTTCAATGATTTTCCTTGAGCGAATCCAGTCATCTGACGCCGTTTTCGGGTTATAAAAGAAAAGGGCTTCTGTTTCTCTGTCCTTAGATGACATCGCTTCTTCAACAGCCTCAATTGATTCTTTGTCTGGCTCTTGATTAATGCTTCCGTTTGCGACAGGTTCAAAGGCATTTTTCTGATAAATAACCCCTCTGATTGTATCGGGAAAGCCCTTCTTATCCGTCCTGTTCAGCACAACGCTTGCAACAGCGACCTTGCCTTCATAGGATTCGCCCTTCGCCTCTGCGTGAACGAGTCGGGAAAGCAATTCTTTTTCAGACTCAGAATAAGTTTCTTTCTTCTCATTCGCTTTCTCTGATTGTTCTTTTTCTTTCTTTTCAGTGTTCGCTGATAGCTTGATCGGCTTTATTTTTTTCTTGTCCTCATCAGCAGACAGTGAAGAGAAAGATGTGTCTGTGTCATGATTTATATGGGTAAGCAGCTTAGCTTCTTCATGTTTTGTCTTCTTTGTGTTCAGTAGTGAAGCTTGTGTATGTTCAATTTTCGAAGCAGGCATGAAACAAAGAAGAAAAACAGCTAGCGCAGTAAATTTTGTCGTCATACAGTTTCCTCCTTAAAGTGCTCAAAAAACACTTCATAACCTTAACAAGAGATCAAATGAATTTCACGGAAAAAGATTTTCCAACTCTCCCAAACAGGTATCAGGATGGAATATACCGGGTGACGCACTGATTAATGGCAAAAAAACAGCGTGATTTCCTATAAATCTTGTCATTTCAAGGCATATTTATCCATTTTTGTAATTTTACATTTTATTTACGTCTGTTACATCATTTGTAATAAAAGGCTGGCGTTCTGTCATATATGATAAAAAGGCTTCTCACTTATGAGAAACCTTTTAGCTTCTTGGCTGTTCTAAATATTGAAACACCACATCTCCGCCTTGCTGGGCAATGCCTCGGAAATGCTTAAAATCGTCCTGTTTCGATAAAACGGCCCTGAAATCAAGAAAGTGTTCTTTTTGGACTCTCAATTCTTTTATTTCACCAGTACGAAGCTGTTCAATCTGTTCTGTTATGTCTTCGGGACGCAATCAAAACTCCCCCTTTTCAATCTTTGAACGAAAATCAATATATCATTTTTCCTGCGCCAGGACAATTCCTTAGGACGATAAAACTCCTTATCGCTTTACTTCTCAATAAAAATACTGTTTAATACTTTCAAAAGGAATTATTATGTTTAAAGGAGAGGAAGCTTGTGAAAATCGCTAAGGTCGGAAACGTCATTGAATTTAAAAACGGATTAACCGGTGTTGTTGAAAAAGTTAATGAGAATTCTGTTATCGTAGATGTTACCATTATGGATAACTATCGGGATCTTGAGCTAGATTCACTGACTGTTGTTAATCATAAAAATTACAAGATCATCAGAGACTCCTATTAAATCCTCCTTCATCCACACGCATTCGCAAAAACTGCAAGACGAACAATTAAACACCTTACATATCAAATTAGCTTTCTCAAAAGCTGCCGGCCGGCAGCTTTTTTACATAAAAAACACCGATTATGAATCGGCGTTCGTGTCTGTTTCCGTTATTTCGATATAAAATTCACTCACGGCTCCCGCTTCGTACAGGTTGGTCAATGACGTTGAATAATTTGTGATTTCACCGCGGAAGGCAAGATTTTGTTCCGGAACTGCGACGTTAAATGTCTTTTCATATAACAGCACAGCGATATCATGATAAGTCTCACTGGTAACATGTAAGGTAAAGGCAATTTTCCGCTTCGGCTCGCTCTCTTCTTGATATGTTGACATTTCTAACGTGACATCGTTTAAACGCAATGTTTTCACTCGGTATCACTCCTTATCAGTTCATGCATCTTAACATAAAGCCGTTAACGTTTACAATGAATCTGTTCTGAGCATTATTTTAACCATTTCTTTAAAAAAGACGCCTTTACAAACATACGTTCGATATTTTATAATAAAACAGACGAGCTGCCATCCAGCATCCCGTCTTTTCATTAGAAGGTGACGAGTGGCATTCCCCCCGGATTCACTCGTCTTTTTTATGTATAAAATCCCCTGCATTCCGCAGGAGAAACTATATTAACGATTATTAACCGCCTCCGCTTATATATTTTTAAACACTCTATTCCAGACTGACGAATCTTCTTGTCCAAGACTCCAGCTGCCAACACCTTTAAGGTTATATTTTTGAACGAGTTTTATTTTTGCTCTGAGTGACTGTTCATTTTCGAACCATAATGTATATGTTCCTGGAGGTAATAGATCCTTCTTATCGTGTTTGATCGTAAAAACAGCTTTTGGAGACTGACTCTTTATGTCAAAAATAATTGTACCGTTATGCCTTTTTACTAATGAGTTAACAAGGTAAAGTGAAATGGCTTGTGAGTTAGATTGGTCTTGCATCCAGCAACGGCCATAGAAAGGCAATCCTAAAACCAGTTTTTTGGGAGAGATTTTTTGGGCTAGAGCATATTGAATGGACTTTTCCACCCATCCTACACTTGCAGTAGGCCCAGCAAGGCGGCTTTCATCATAGGCCATAACCATTAGATAGTCCGCATGTTTAGCTAAATTCTCATAATCATATAATCCGTGCCAGCCCTTCGTCCAGCCAAAAGGATTTGCTGCCACTGCAACTGATACCTCTTTGTGCCTAGGAATACCTTTTCTTACTAATCTAACGAAATCCGTAAATGCCTGCCGATCTTTCTCTGTAAGGTTTTCTATATCGATATTGACCCCGTCTAGATCCAGTTCTTCTATTGCATTAGAAATTTGTTTAGCCAAAACCACTCGTTTCTTTAACGCAACTCGACCCAAATCCTGATTCCAATGATTGCTTAAAAAAGGAACTACTTTTAATTTTCTTCTATGAAGAGCTTTAATCACATCAGGATTAGCTGAACGGAGAAGTAGTGATCCATTTTTTCTGATATAGAAAAAGTCAGGAGACACGACTTTTAATACTCCGTTCGTTTGATCAACATGATGAATAATATCATAACCTAATCCAGAATAGAAATAGCTCATTTGAAACATCTCATAACCCCTTCATTCTCAAAGATATCAAGTTTTAACAAATAAAATATGAAGATTGATCATTCCAATTTGTTTCGTTTCCGAAACCTCATAAATTACCTTTCTCTTATCTTTATCATTTGTCCGGGATAAATTCTATCTGAAGAAAGCTTATTAAGATTCATAAGTTGTTGTACCGGAATATTAAAGGATTTTGAAATCGTCCATAATGTATCGCCGGATTCCACACAATATACTTCATATGTCACGGGAAATTCCATATAAAGAGGCGTTCTTTTCACTTCTGTTTTGGTTTTTTCCCCTTCATTCATATTACTCTCCTTTAGAAAAATTTATTTTTAACATCTCTAGACCGTTTCTTTCTAATCTTAATGATTTGTCCCGCATATATCTGATCTGATTTGAAATGATTTAGCTCCATGATTTGTTTAAGGGGAATATTGTAATTTATGGCGATTTTCGTTAATGTTTCACCGGGAGCAACATGATGGATCACGTAATTTTCTTTGAGAACATCAACATAATGAATGGTTTCCTCTAGGTTTCTTAAGATTCCTCTGCTTTTTAGCACCTCAAGCATTCTCTCAGCTCTATGCCGATAGGAATCATTCTTTACAGCCTTTTTACCGTTTATCCGAATCTTCTTTCTCTCGCTATCATGATTCAAATAGTATTTAACCTTTTCAAATGTTTCTTGTGGGGAAGATGAAACGATGAGATCGCGGCCAGGTTTGAATTTACCTCGAACTGCTGGTGTATCCGATGTCAATAAAACCCCTCCGGAACCAAGAATCTCATAGGTGCGCTGCGTAAGCTGGCTTTCACAGTTTTGCAAACCGAGAATGATTTTTGCTGAACTGTAAACTTTATATGCTTCAGTATAATCAAGGTATCCATGAATCCAATTCCGGGGAATTTCTCTTCCTATATGTTTGCTCATTTTCTCCCAATTTTTCCCCCAAAAATCAATGCGAATACCATTTTGTATGAGAGGACGAATAAGCGTTTTTAAAGAGGATGAGCGGAACACTTCCGGATGTTCTTCAAGAAAATTAGGGTAAGCATTAGCCACCACCGCTATATCACAGCTATATTTGTCCAATGGTTTAATCTGATGATGTATACTTTCGTGATATGCAAAGTCTAAATGAGCCGCTTTTATCCCCATCCTTTCATAAGTTTTACACAGAGAAGGTGTAACGGTGAAAACAAAATCCGGTTTCATCTTTTTAATTAACGGGATAGTAAAGTTTTGAGTGTGCAGCGGGTCTTCAGTTGCCCAATAAACGAGGGGGATCTTCACCTTTTTAGTAGCATTGCGGATCCAGGCTTGCTTTTCCCTTGAATGCTCTGGTGTCCAACCCATAGATACGATTAGATCTGGTTTGAATTCTTCTATCATTTCAGTAACATTTTCCCGACTTACAGGGCCCGAAATCATTACGGTATGGCCTGCTTCACTAAACCCATTCGGTAAACCATAGAGCCACATAGGATGACTCTCTAGAAAAAGAATTTTCACACATGTTCGTCCTCTCTTTCACTTTTTTATGTCTACTTATTGGTATGTATTTGTAATATAACTTGTGACGGTACTAGTCTATACAAAACGTTCAGATATGAGATGACGTAATAGCTTCCTGAAAAATTACATTCTAAGAGAACGAAAAATAATCGTTTCTCTCGTCGACACGAAAAAATATAACAGAAGCTGAAAAATACTTTCGGTATTGCCGGATACGCCATCCATATATAATGAGAAATAAAAATTATAATCATCATTTAATAGCTTGTGCGGATGCCCCACAGAAAAGAAAGCGATCTACAAAATACTTTCCTTTGATTTCGCTAGACTTTCTGCCAAAAAAACTTACGTTAATATATTGATTTTTGCATAAAAGAAAAAGACGTACACATTTGTACGTCTTAAATTACCTCTGCAATATCAACTTTTCACTGCATAAAAGTCACACTAGGTCACACTTTTATTGGACTTAGTGTGGGTTCTCATTAGCGATTATCAATCGTCTCCGGATACAAGTCATGATTCATCATACGGTACTCGGCCATTTCCTCATACTTCGTGCCAGGTTTTCCGTAGTTTGTGTACGGATCAATGGAAATTCCGCCTCTTGGCGTGAATTTGCCCCATACTTCAATGTAGCGCGGGTCCATTAATTCAATCAAGTCATTCATGATGATGTTCATGCAGTCTTCGTGGAAGTCTCCATGGTTTCTGAAGCTGAACAAGTACAGTTTTAGTGATTTGCTCTCCACCATTTTTTCATCAGGAATATAGCTGATGTAAATTGTTGCAAAGTCAGGCTGCCCTGTTTTCGGACATAAAGATGTAAATTCAGGGCAGTTGAATTTTACAAAGTAATCACGGTTTACATGTTTATTCGGGAAGGATTCGAGCACGTCCGGCGCATATTCGAATAAATAGTTTGTTCCTTGGTTGCCAAGCAGTGTTACACCTTCTAATTCTGATTCTTTTCTTGTCGTCATATTTATCTTCCTTTCTATTAAACTCCTCGTTTGTTGCCCCATAACAGGGTATGCAGCTGCGGAAGCACTCTGACAAGATTCAGCTCCGCATCGGCAGCTACCTGATCAACGAGCGCTTCATATTTTCCAAGCAAATGTGCAATGAGTGATTTGTCGTCTGCCGTATGCACATCATCATTACCGACTTGCAGATAAAATGGTATCCCCGGGTAGCGTTTGTGTACAGTTTTGGCAAACTCGAGATCTTCATCATTAAAAATGACAACCTTCAAGCTGACAGCATGCTGTCTGTTATTCTCTTTCAGTGATGTCAAAATGTGATCCAGCTTATCAAAGTTCGTCACCATTTTCGAGCTTGGCGGTTTTGGTGAAATCGTCAGATCATCGATCAGTGTAAACCAATCCTGATAGACTGTCCCCTGTGTCTCGAGAGCTGCACGGATATTGTTTTCCTTCAGCAGTTCTATCAAAGCATCCAGCTGTTTTAACAGCGCCGGGTTTCCGCCGGAGATTGTTACGTGGGAAAACGCGTCTCCCCCAATCTCCTTAAGCTCTGAAAAAATCTCCTCGGCTGTCATCCAGCGAATATCTTTTTTAGCAGATCCGTCCCACGTGAAGGCGGAGTCACACCAGCTGCAGGAGTAATCACAGCCGGCCGTGCGGACAAACATTGTCTTCTGTCCGATCACCATGCCTTCTCCTTGAATCGTCGGGCCGAAAATTTCTAATACAGGAATTCCTTTAGCCATTCAAACCACCCTTTTTCGGACGGTATACACAATAACTGGTCGGTGTTTCACGGACAAACACCTGCACACAGCTTGGTTTATTCTCGAGTGTGTTTAAATAAGCCTGCACTTTGTCATAGATCGTTTTCGCCACGACTTCAGTTGTCGGCAGTGAATACCGGTCGTCCTTAGAAAATTCTTCATGATCATTTAAAAGCGTATGGTCATATGAGCCGTGAACCAGCTTTTTGAGCACACTGAAATTCACGAGAAAGCCGGAATTGTCAAGCTCATCACCGGCAACGGTAATATTTACGGTATACGTATGCCCGTGAACCCTGCTGCACGCTCCCGCACTTTCACGCGGAATAAAATGAGCAGCAGAAATTTGCATGTCCTTATTCAATTCAAATGAATAAGGATGCTGGACCTGTGGATATATTTGAGATAACAATTTATGCCCGCTCTCCTTTCATCGCCATATACTCTTCATAGCCTCTGGAGCGAAGATGACATGCCGGACATTCGCCGCAGCCGTCTGCGATGATGCCGTTATAGCATGTAAGCGTGTTGTTTTTCACAAAATCAAGCGCGCCAAGCTCATCTGCAAGCTTCCACGTTTCCGCCTTATTCAGCCACATGAGCGGTGTATGAATCACAAATGGCTTCTCCATGGCCAGGTTAACCGTCACATTGCAAGATTTAACGAATTCATCACGGCAGTCAGGATAGCCGCTGAAATCCGTTTCGCAAACGCCCGTGATAATATGGCGGGCGCCAATTTGGTACGCCAGGATAGACGCAAAAGATAAGAATACTAAGTTACGGCCTGGAACAAATGTTGATGGCAGCTCGCCGTCTTTTGCTTCAATTTCTATATCATTTCTCGTCAGGGCATTAGGCGCAAGCTGGTTTAAAAGTGACATATCAAGCAAATGATTTTTCACACCAAGCTTATCCGCAATCTCCTTCGCCACTTCAACTTCCTGCGAATGACGCTGATTATAATGAAAAGTTACAGTTTCCACTTCCTCAAATTCCTTTAACGCCCACAGTAAACATGTGGTACTGTCTTGGCCGCCGCTGAATACGACAATTGCTTTTTCCTTTTTCATGATTCCTCTCCTTCTCCGCTATAAAAATCTCGGCGAGAGACATCGCTACAACTGTTAAATATAAAAAAACACCTTTTTGGAAAGGTGCTCTAGAAAAACATAAAAAAGGCCGTATCCAAGGATACAGCACGTCCTTAGTTTTTTATAGAGGGTGTAGCTAGAACCTCTCCCGCATATCGAACGGATTTTCTTCAATTTTTCACTTCTGCTATCTTACCATAATGTTGTTTTTATTGACAATAAAAAAGATAGCCGAAAAGCCTGTCTCATTTTTTCCGCCTTGATCCTTTTACACAGCGAAAATACCTAATTAAGATCCGTTTCGGCTGGCGCAGGGTCTAACATAAACATTTGCTTCATTATTATATATGTTTCAATATTGTGATTACAAACTGCGCCGGGGGAGTTTTTTACAGACCAAAGCGCCTATGAAAGCCAAGCTCACATAGCCAAACAGTGGGTAAATGGTTGAAATGAGCTTGCCGTAGCCGATTTGACTCGTGATATAAGCCGTAATCATTATTGCCGCAAAAATATATTTACTTTTTATAGGAAGAAAGCTCTTCACTTGTTTTTCCAGCCCATAAAGGTTTCCGATCACCGATGTGAACACTTCGCCGAATATAATCAACAAATAAATCAAATGTACAGATCGCGCGAAGAGGTAAACCACTTGAGCCATCGGAATATCGTACAAAAATACATCCGGGAGCATCGACAAAGATAAAAAACTTGCGGAAAGCACAATTGTCAGCATTGTACCGCCGATGAAAGCGCCTTTTTTTATCACCTGTTCCGAAGACATTTCATTCGCCAGCGGCACCAAAACAGCCTGGGCAAGCGATAAATTCAAGGCTCCGTACGACACTGCTGATAATAGCCAGTCCCATCGATGCGGCCACACCCACTGAGCTGTATTCCGCGTCTCACTGAAAATAAATGAATCGGCCACCACAATCATAGAAAAGATAATCAAAAGCGGTACAACAAACACATTCACACCGAAAATGCCTTTTACTCCTCTTGTCATCACAATCAAACTTAATCCAATTGTGATCAGCATTCCAATCTGAGCGGACATCCCAAGCTGTTCCTCAAAAAGCGCTCCTGCCCCCGACAGCATGACAGATGTGACACCGAGAAGAACGAACAGCATAAAGACATTGATAATCCGTCCGGCAGCCGCCCCGAACAAGTATATATTCATTTCCTGATAGGACTTGGCATTGATTCGCTTTGAAATGATCATCAGCTTTGCGCCTAAAAACGTGAACATCCCGCCGCTTATAATAATACCAAGCAATCCGAACCAGCCGAACTTCAGAAAAAACTCAACAATTTCCCTGCCAGTTGCAAATCCCGCTCCGACGACTGTGCCTACATACACAAAAGCGAGCTGATGTGCAGACCCTTTTGATTGTTCCATTTCTCCCCTCCGAACCAACCGCAGTATTGTCCTTTTAGCCTTTTTATAGCCTATGAGACAAGTTCCTTGAAAAGACGAACAAAACATGTTTTACTGTGTAAACAATTCAAAAATATTTTTGAGCAAAAGCCTTGAAAGTCAAAAAAGGTCAGAGTATACTATTCATCAAAGAAGGTCAAACCAGCCGTCTTTTTATATTGTTTCATTGGTCAAAGTTAGTCAAAAACAAGACCGCTTTGAGCAAATGGTTTTGAAAGCCAGTGAATCTGGCGTATACTAATAGTCAAAGAAGGTCAAATAAGTCGGCCTTTTTTTCTAAACCGATTGGTCAAAGATGATCAAATTTTATAAGGAGGTTTTGGCAAATGCGTTGTCAACACTGTCATCAAAACGAGGCGACGATTCGCCTTAACATGCAAATAAATTCCGTTCATAAACAAATGGTTTTATGTGAAACTTGCTATCACGAACTGACCCGTAAACCTTCAATGAGCATGGGTCCTCAATCTTTCGGTTTTCCGTTTGAACAAGCATTCCAGCTGAAAGAACAAAGCGCAGCTAAGCAAAGCGAGAAAAAAGGATTGCTTGATGAACTGGCGCAAAATATTACAAACGGCGCAAAAGCCGGTCTGATTGATCCCGTCATCGGCCGTGATGAAGAAGTTGCGCGTGTGATCGAGATTCTTAACCGCCGCAACAAAAACAATCCGGTTCTGATTGGAGAGCCTGGTGTAGGGAAAACAGCAATTGCAGAAGGGCTCGCTTTAAAAATCACTGAAGGCGCTGTTCCAAATAAATTGAAAAACAAAGAGCTTTACTTGCTTGATGTCGCATCCCTTGTTGCAAACACTGGCATCAGAGGTCAATTTGAAGAAAGAATGAAACAGCTGATCACTGAGCTGAAAGAGCGCAAAAATGTCATTCTTTTCATTGATGAAATTCACCTTCTCGTTGGGGCAGGCTCTGCCGAAGGCTCAATGGATGCAGGTAACATTCTCAAACCCGCTCTTGCCAGAGGCGAGCTGCAGGTTATCGGAGCGACAACACTGAAAGAATACCGCCAAATTGAAAAAGATGCTGCGCTGGAAAGACGTTTTCAGCCTGTCATGGTGCAGGAGCCTACAATTGAACAAGCGATCAGCATTCTGCAAGGAATTAAAGACAAATACGAAGCATACCATGGCGTGACATTCAGCGATGAAGCACTGAAAGCCTGTGTCACTTTATCATCACGCTACATTCAGGACAGACATCTGCCGGACAAAGCGATTGATTTATTAGACGAAGCTGGATCTAAAGCCAACCTGTTAATTGATGATTTGAATGATGAAGATGCAGCTGAACGGCTGACTGCAATTGAAGCAGAAAAAACAAAAGCGCTGGAAGAAGAGAATTACGAATTGGCAGCAAAACTCCGTGATGAAGAAATCGCACTGGAGAAAAAACTGAACAGCTCTTCTTCACATTCCGCCGTCACAGTGGAAGCTGAGCACATTCAGGATATCGTAGAACAAAAAACAGGCATTCCTGTGGGAAAACTGCAGGCAGATGAGCAAACAAAAATGAAAGAGCTTGAAGCAAAGCTTCACGAACGCGTCATCGGACAAGAAGCGGCTGTTCAAAAAGTGGCAAAAGCGGTCAGACGCAGCCGCGCCGGCTTAAAATCAAAAAACAGACCAGTCGGCTCCTTCCTCTTTGTCGGACCAACCGGCGTAGGGAAAACAGAGCTTTCTAAAACCCTGGCGGATGAATTATTCGGTACGAAAGATGCCATTATCCGTCTCGATATGAGTGAATACATGGAGAAACATGCCGTATCGAAAATTATTGGTTCACCGCCTGGATACGTCGGTCATGAGGAAGCCGGACAATTAACGGAAAAAGTGCGCCGCAATCCATACAGCATCGTGCTGCTTGATGAGATTGAAAAAGCGCACCCAGATGTTCAGCATATGTTCCTGCAAATTATGGAGGACGGCCGCTTAACGGACAGCCAAGGCAGAACCGTAAGCTTTAAAGACACCGTCATTATTATGACAAGCAATGCAGGCACTGGTGAAAAACAAACGAAAGTCGGTTTCCAATCAGAAGACAGCGTGATTGAAGAACAAACATTAATTGATTCACTCAGCATGTTCTTTAAACCTGAGTTTCTCAACCGATTTGACAGCATCATCGAATTCCGTTCCCTTGAAAAAAAGCATCTGATCAAAATCGTCAGCCTTCTTCTTGGAGAATTGGAAGAAACATTGGCAGAACGAGGCATCAGCTTGAGTGTTTCAGATGAAGCGAAAGAAAAAATCGCTGAGCTGGGTTACCATCCTTCATTCGGTGCGCGCCCGCTCAGAAGAACGATCCAGGAATGGGTTGAGGACGAAATGACTGATCTGCTGCTTGACAATAACGAGATTGCAAGTTTTCACGTCACAGTAGAAAATGATAACATCAAAGTTCAGGCAAAATAAAAATCAGCGGCTTCCTTTTCAGGGAAGCCGCTTTTTATGTGAAAACCTTCTCTCGTCCGAGAACATGTCATTCCATCCCCTGAAGCGCTCATCTCCTTCTTTCTTTAAGGAGGGATGGAGCATGTTTATCTATAATGAATATTTATTTCTATTGTTATACGAAAACCGTTTAGAGAATCAGATACGCACCAATCAATCCCGGCACCTTAAAACCCGCGGCCTTTTTCATGCTGAAAAGCCTGCGTTTGTTTATTTCTCCCTTCTATGTATCTTCCTTGAATATTTCATGAACAATTTCACAATGTCCCTAAAGTTCCAGACACTGATACCGATATTAACCATAGACAAGCTAGTAAAAAAGGATTTGGTGAAAATTATGGATAAAACTTCGATTATCGGTATTATTCTTGCTTTTGTTGCATTGAGTGTGGGAATGGTTCTGAAAGGCGTCAGTTTCGCTGCTCTTGCAAATCCCGCTGCCATTTTAATAATCATCGCCGGAACGATATCAGCGGTAGTCATTGCGTTCCCAACGAAAGAAATCAAAAAAGTGCCTGTGCTGTTCCGTGTGCTATTTAAAGAAAACAAACAGCTGACAATAGAAGAACTCATTCCTATGTTCTCTGAATGGGCTCAGCTTGCACGCCGTGAAGGCCTGCTGGCTTTGGAAGCAAGTATTGAAAATGTAGATGACGCGTTTCTGAAAAACGGTCTCAGCATGGCTGTTGACGGGCAAAGCGCAGAATTTATCAGAGATATCATGACTGAAGAAGTTGAAGCGATGGAGGAAAGACACCAGGCCGGAGCCGCTATTTTTACACAGGCGGGAACTTACGCGCCGACACTTGGGGTGCTCGGTGCTGTTATCGGACTGATCGCCGCACTTTCTCATATGGACAATACAGATGAGCTTGGTCACGCCATCAGTGCAGCCTTTGTAGCCACCCTTCTCGGTATCTTTACGGGATATGTATTATGGCATCCTTTTGCAAACAAATTAAAACGCAAGTCAAAACAGGAAGTCAAGCTCCGTGAAATTATGATTGAAGGCGTCCTGTCCGTTTTAGAAGGACAGGCACCGAAAGTGATCGAGCAGAAACTTTTAATGTACCTTCCTGCGAAGGACCGTTTGAAATTTGCAGAACGAGAAGGAGAGGCGCAAAATGGCGAGAAAAAAGAAGAAGAAGCATGAGGACGAGCACGTTGATGAATCATGGCTGGTTCCTTACGCCGATATCCTTACCCTTCTCCTAGCATTGTTTATTGTGCTGTACGCGAGCAGCTCGATTGACGCAGCTAAATTTCAAATGCTTTCAAAATCATTTAATGAAGTCTTTACAGGCGGGACCGGCGTATTGGATTATTCCAGCGTCACCCCTCCTAAAAATGAGTCAGACGGAATCGACGAAGTGGAAAAGGAAAAAGAAGAGAAAAAGGAAAACAAGAAAGAAAAGGAAAAAGCAGCTGATCAAGAAGAACTTAAAAACGTGCAGAGCCAGGTGGAAAAGTTCATTAAAAATAAAAAGCTGGAGCATCAGCTGGAAACAAAGATGACTAAGGAAGGCCTGCTGATCACGATTAAAGACAGCATCTTCTTTGATTCAGGAAAAGCGACCATCCGCCAGGAAGACATTCCGCTTGCAAAAGAGATTTCAAACCTTCTTGTGATTAATCCGCCGAGAAACATCATTATCAGCGGACATACAGACAATATGCCGATTAGAAATTCAGAATTT
This sequence comes from Bacillus sp. FSL R5-0434, assembly GCF_038004745.1. Lineage (NCBI taxonomy): Bacteria > Bacillati > Bacillota > Bacilli > Caryophanales > Bacillaceae > Bacillus > Bacillus sp. FSL R5-0434. The sequence goes on along the minus strand of NZ_JBBORV010000001.1, from coordinate 1,424,065 downwards.
CAGTCCAACTGGCATTTAAGTGTGATGAGAGCCGTAAACTTCATGGGGCTTCTGATTGAGAACCCTAAGCTCGATGCCAAAGTGTTTAGTGCCAAAGGCTATGGTGAGTATAAACCGGTGGCCTCCAACAAAACTGCGGAAGGCCGAAGCAAAAACAGGCGGGTTGAGGTTCTCATCTTGCCAAGAGGCGCAGCGGAAACAAATGAAAAATAGTAAAAAAGGAAGCCTGATCTATCACAAGGCTTCCTTTTTTTACTTATTATGAAACTGTTTTGCGTTTAATCCTACTCTTTTTAACATTTCAGTGCACATTTCAACTTCTTCTTCGCTTAATACGCTGATCATTTCATCAATTTCAGCTGCATGATCAGGGAAAATATCATCCAAAAGACTGATGCCTTTTTCGGTAATTTGTGCAAATGTTACTCGTCTGTCTGTAGGCGACGCTTTCCGAATAAGGAGCTCTTTTTGCTCAAGCTTATCTACGACGTAGGTGATGCTCCCGCTGGCCAAGAGTATTTTATCCCCTATCTGCTGCAGCGGCTGATCACCTTTATGATATAACAGCTCCAGCACAGCAAATTCAGTAGGATTCAGTCCATGCTTATGAATATGCTTATTCATATGATCATTAATAGACCGATACGCGCGTGACAGCACGATAAATAACTTCAGTGATTTTTCTGTCATGTCTCAATCATCCTTTTAGAAACCGTTACAGAGAAACATTAATAAACAAATACCGAAATGTCAATAAAAATCTTTCCAATATTTCTCTTCTTTTTTATTATTCATGTGAACAACATATTTTTCTTAATTATTTTGGTTATTTTTTCTTATTAAACAAGAAGAAACAATGATATAATACCTCTAATCAGGTGTATGTTGGAGCGATGCAAATTGAAAATACTAAAAGGCGCCTGCGGGAGAATTAAGCTTTACATTGCACTAGTAGTGATTCCGGCACTCGTCATAAGCTTTTTCGTCTATGAAAAAGAAAAAGAAACAATAGCTGCAGAACATAAGCAAGAAGCCAGTGTTATGCTGAACCTTCACCGCAACAAAATAAATTATTTAATCGGGGAAACAAAAGCGAGAATGACGTCCTTGTCTATCGCTATCGACAGACCGATAGATATGAATAAAATGAAAACTGTTTTGGAAAAAACGTTTGATTCCGAACCAAGGTTTTCCGGTCTTTATTTTCTCAATGCTAAAGGAGATGTCACTGCCAGCGCAACAGAATTAAAAACTAAAGTCAATCTGGCCGACAGATCCTTTTTTACAAAAGCGAAAAAAACAAAAAAGACTGTCATTACAGACAGCTATTCAAGCAGGATCACAGGCCAGCCGATTTTTACAATTTGTGTTCCCGTGCTGGATGAAAAGAAAAATGTCACAGATTATCTTGTGGCAGCTATACAAATTGACTATCTGCAAAACCTGATTAACTTGCTGAGCCCTGATGTCTATATTGAGGTTGTGAACGAAAATAACAAAATGATTTTCTCAAGCGGACAGGCTTCTCACGCAAGAGATCAAAAACCTGTCAGCGGTTATCTTGATGATATCAGCTGGAATATGAAAGTATATCCGAATCCTGTCACAATAGAGGAGCTGAGTAAAAGCCTTGTGCTCCCTCTTTCCTGTATTATAGTCTTGCTGAATATTCTTTTTATTCTTGTACTTTATTATTTGCTGAAGCGGCGGACCCAGCTGGAACGCACGGAAAATGAGCAGCAAAAATTAGAGCTGATCGGAACGCTTGCTGCCAGCACGGCTCACGAAATCCGCAATCCGCTCACCGGCATAAGCGGTTTTATTCAGCTGCTGCAAAAGAAATATAAAGGTGAAGAAGACCAGCTGTATTTTTCAATTATCGACCAGGAGATTAAACGTATCAATCAAATTGTGAGTGAGTTTTTAGTTCTCGGAAAACCGACAGCTGAGAAATGGGAGCTTAACTCGCTTCAGGATATTATCGGAGAAATTATGCCGATCATCTATTCTGAAGGAAATTTATATAATGTGGAGGTAGAGTTAAAATTTTTAACTGATAAACCGCTAAAAGTAAAATGTACAAAAGATCATATTAAACAAGTCATTTTGAATGTTGCGAAAAATGGCCTTGAGTCTATGCCGGAAGGTGGCAAACTCACAATTTCCTTAGGAGCAGTTGATAAAAAGGCCATTATAAAAGTGATGGATAACGGTGAAGGGATATCACAGGAAATGCTGGATCATATCTTTCTTCCATTTGTCACTTCTAAAGAAAAAGGAACCGGCCTCGGGCTTGTCGTATGTAAACGGATCGTGCTGATGTACGGAGGTTCCATTCATATAGAAAGTGAAGTACGAAGAGGAACCGAGGTTACCATTACCCTCCCCGTCTCCTCTTCCTAGCCCCCTGACAGTCTCAGGAGGGCTTATTTATTTTCGTGAACGGGTATTTTCATTCTCCTTGCTTACAGCTCCTCCTGAAAAGAAGAATCGGATCAAACGCAAAAGCATTTTCAAAAACAAAAAGATGAAAAAGAACACCAAAAAGCCTTTTAACCCTTCCGTTGCATCTAAAAACTCCATATTTCCCCGTCCGGTCACTTTTTGCTGAATCTCAATTGCAAATACGATAACAATGATGATCGTTACGGTATAGATAAAGGACAAAGCCGTCAAGCTCCATTTAGAAAGCCATGTAAATACAGCGTGAGTGACAGCGAAAAAGAAGATGCCAAATATTCCAATTACCCAAAAATGCATTTCTTTGTCGGTTAATTGAATGCCAAGCATCCCGCATATCGAAATAAAAGCATCATGAAATTGGTTTATCATTTCAGTAATGACTACCGCCAGTTCTTTCATCAGTTCCCTCTTTCGTATGAAATTTTCCCAGAAAAAAAGAGCGCTTCTGAAAAGCTCTCTCTTTATATATGCATCAGATAGCGCCGCTATTTATGTGCATCATATGCAGGCATGACGTCTCTTCGGGGCCACAAGCCTAATTTCTTCACAAGGCCTTGAATTCCTTTGGAATGTTCGTTTTCTTGCATGAGCTGGTGGTATTCGTTCATTAAAGAATCCAGCTCCTGACTGTGCCTGATTGTGTCATGCCCTGTAAATCCCTGCTTACTAGCGGCGTCTATCATTAACTTTCTTTTTTCATCAATAGACACCAGCAATCTTTCTTGTTCAGAAGAACAGCCCATTCAATTCACCCCTCGCCGCTAAGAAATAGGAAACAAGTTTGATTGGGTTATTGTGCATTATTACAGATTATACTTTATTTGTAAACATATTTTTATTAAATAACTTAATTTTTCATTTATAATAGATATATTGATAGGATTAGAAGAACAATACCCAGACGAAGATCATCTTAAACACACCGGCAGGCAGGAGGAATGCTAAATGAAGAAAAAAAAAGCGATAATGCTCGGTGCGGCAGGCGGAAAAGCTATTCTGAAAAGGAAAACCCGCAAAAAATTAATCAATCATATCACGATCTTTTGTCAAATGCTTCGCGATTGGCGAAACGGTGACTATCCCCGCTCACAGATTAAAACACTGTTGCTTCTGACAGCTGCTGTCTTTTATATCATCATGCCGATTGATATGATTCCGGACTTCGTGCTCGGTTTAGGAATTCTTGACGATGCTGCCGTTCTCGGTTTGATTTGGACGCTGGTCAAAAAAGAAATGTCCCAATACGAAGAATGGCGTTTACGATAAGCAAAAAAAGCCCCGCCTTTATGGACGGGGCTTTTTCTTCTTATTGGTTCACGCTGTCTTTTTCATAAATCGGAACCCAGCCTTCAGATGTAACAAAGATCCGCACCGCCACAACTTTTCGATCCTCTTGAAGTGTGAAATAATGGCGGATATTTTCAGGCACCGAGATTAAATCTCCAGGGTTTAAACGGACATCAAAAAATGTGCCGTCCTTGCCTTGAATGACGAAAATTCCGTGTCCGCATACAATAAAACGGACTTCATCGTCTGTATGGTGATGTTCTCTTTTAAAGTTTTCAAGCAGTTCATCCAGTTTCGGATTTGCGTCAGACAAAGAAATAACATCTTGGGCTTTGTAGCCGCGGCGGGCTGAGATATCTTTAATTTCAGCGTCGAAGGTGTCAAGAATTTGCTGTTTTTCTTCTTCAGACAGGACATATTTTTCTGAAAGCTGTTCAGGGAGCTTGGCGATATCCCATTGCTCATAGATCACCTCTTGGCTGTCCAGAAAGCTTGCCACTTCCTCTTGATTTTCAATCGTTGTATTTGCATCATCATGAATTCGAATTGTTGCCATTTGCGGTTCCCCCTTTTATTTAACCAGCTGATGCTGGAGTGTTTTCAGCTTCAAATGATAGCTGAATAAAAATTCATATGCTTCAAGCACTCTTTTCGCTTCAAATGCTGTTCTTCCCCAAGCAGTAATGCCATGGTTCCGGATAAGGACAGCTCCTGAATCTCCAGTAACCTGATCCGCGAAAAGCGCTGCGAGAGTCGGAATATGAGCCGGATTTTCTATAATTGGAATGGACACTTCTGCATTCTCTTCCCACAGGCCAAGCGCTTTTATAATTTCTTGACCTTTAAAAGTGATTTGATTTTGATCTCCATACAGCTCTGAGATGACGTTATTGTTGACCGTATGAACATGAAGACAGCATCCGGCATTTGTTTTATTGTACAGATGCGTATGCAAAAGCGTTTCTGCTGACGGTTTCAGATGATGTCCGCTTTCGGCAGGCTCTCCGTTCTGATCCACCAACAGGAAGTCTTCATCCGTTTCTTTTCGTTTATCTTTTCCGCTCGCCGTTACGAGAAATTGCAATGGCTCATCAGAAACCTTGATGGACAGGTTGCCGCTTGTCGCCGGAAACCAATCTCTTTCTGCCAATTCCCGTTTTACTTCAGCAAGCTCGAGCCAGCGCTCTTGTTTTGCAGCCATTTCTTTACCTCCGTTACGTCTTCAATCGCTTTCTTTATTTCGTGAAAATCATGGTATGGGATATGATTCAGATGATGCTCCTTGCATTCATTTAATAAATAATCCCTTGCAAAGCAAAGATCAGACAGCTTTGCCGCCTCTACATCGGTAACGGAGTCACCGATCATGATGATATATTGATCAGGCTCAGAAAGCTCGTTCATAACAGTCGGCTTGCAGCACCCGCATTGATTTGTGCATGTGCCTTTGCAAGAATGAGGCCAATCAATATGAATGAATTCGTTCTCAAATGACGCACGGTTGCAATAAATATGATCTTTCTCAACAATTCCTTCAAGCAGCGGATAGACAAAAAAGTCCATCCCCCCGCTTACGACATAAAACGGGAGTTCATGCTTGTTAACAAATGCGACAAATTCCCGAAAGCCGTCCCGGATTTTTGCGTCTTCTAATACGAATCTCGTAATCTCCTCTTTTAAGCTGCTCGGCAGAAGGCCGAACATTCGTCCGACGCCTTCTTGGATCGACATCGTTTTGGAGAGCACGCCGTCTTTTAACGCCGTCCACTCCGGCGGAGCGAATGTTTTCATAATGTTTATAATGTTGTCGTTCATCGTGATGGTTCCATCAAAATCACATATAATTAACGGTTTTTGAGTCGTCATACGGCTTCAGCCTTTCCCCATTTATCAAGCGCAAGCTTCAAATCTTCGCATTGACCGGCTTTTTCTTCAATCGGCTCCGCCTCCAAAACCGCATCAATAATAGCTCTGAACGCTTTGCCCCCGCCTTGGGCGCCGTTTGGATGTCCGTGTATGCCTCCTCCGGCGTTAATAATATGATCGATGCCAAAATCACGCATGAGAAGCGGAACCATACCAGGGTGAATACCGGCGGACGGAACGGCAAATGTCTGTTTAAAGGCATCTTCTCTTACGCATTCTTCATGAATCGCCAGCGCGTCTTCTCTAGGAAGCGCAACTGAACCATATGGAGAAGGAAACAGACTGAAGTCAGCGCCGCAATATCGGTTTAATTTTCCAAGCAAAAGAGCATGGGAAAACCCGTACAACGGTGAGGATGTAAATGCCCCGCTGACTGCTGGGTGCGCCATAATGGGGATTGATACGTCCGGATCTTCCGCAAGGCTTTGCATGACGTCCAAACTGTAAGCGAAGACATTCAATAAAAGCGCATCCGCTCCCAATTCAGCAGCGCGTCTTGCTTTATCTTTAAGCTCAGCCGTTCTACCAGTCAAATTCACTGCATACAGCGTTTTATGGCCGGTCTGCTCGTATGTTTCTTTCAAAATTTGTTTTCCCTCTGTAATTCTTGTTTCAAAAGGTGCTAAACCCGTCTCAAAGAAAATTTCATCGTCTTTGATTAAGTCAACCCCGCCTAGCGCCTGCTGCCTGAGCTGTTCTTTAATATCACTCAGGTCCCTTCCGATGACCCCTTTAAAAATGCTCATTAACAGCGGTCTTTCAAACTCTCCAAGCATCTTCCGGATGCCGTATACGCCAAACTTCGGGCCCGGAAGTGTTCGCTTAAACGCTTCAGAAAATTCGAGATCTATTAACTTGATTTTTCCGTCCAGCGACAGCTTGCCAAACACAGTTGTCAGCAATGCCGGAATATCCTGTGAGAAATTTACCTCGGGATAAGCAATTGTGATAACCGCTTGTTTCCCTGATGCAAGATGTCCCTCTCTCTCCTCGACCTTTACAACCCGTCCCTTATGCTTTTGCATCTGCTCCTGCTTCACCAGAGGCAGATCAGTCCAAGAGCCCACCGTCAATCCAGTTGCGATTTGTTCTGCTTTTTTCTCCGTGTCGGCTCCCGGCTCGGTCAGGAGATATGTTGCTAATAATTCACTCATGCCAGAGCTCCTTTCATTTTTTAACCCATATAAAAAACCTCTTCAAACAGCAATGCGTCTAAAGAGGTTTCGTTTCTCGTCCGAATCTTATCTCTCAGCCGCCAGCTGCAAGAATTAGCACCGTGCTTTACAAGTCGGTTGCCGGGCTTCATCGGGCTCGTCCCTCTGCCTGCTCTTGATAAGAAAATATAGATTTTATAAATTATTTTGAATTATCCCACCGTTAAAGAATCTTGTCAATGCTTTTTTGGGTAAACAGGTTTAGTTTGCCAATTCGATGAGCTGCTTCTTTAAGCCTAGCTTCACTCGTTAAGAGCCCCACTCTGACATACCCCTCGCCATATTTACCAAAGCCGTTTCCTGCTGCAACCGCCACATTCGCTTTTTCAAGCAAGAAATCTGAGAATTGCTCAGAGCTATAGCCTTCAGGCACCGGCAGCCACGCAAAAAATGAACCCGCAGGCGCTGTTACATCCCAGCCAATTTCCCTGCATGCCGCTATCCAAGCGTTGCGCCTGCTTTCATACCGGGCATTTTGCTCCGCTACGCATGTCTGCTCAGATAAAAGTGCCGCCTCGGCAGCCTGCTGGGTTGCTTTGAAAAGACTGACAAACATATGGTCTTGATAAAGATTGATCGCTTCTATGACCGAGGCGTTACCAACTGCAAAACCGACCCGCCAGCCCGCCATATTATATGTTTTGGACAGCGTGTAAATTTCTATTCCGATATCCTTAGCGCCTTCAGTCTGCAAAAAGCTTAAAGGCTTGTGTCCGTCAAAGCCCACTGCACCGTAAGCAAAATCATGGACCACACAGATTTCGTTTTCTTTCGCAAAACTCACCGTTTCTCTAAAAAATTCTGCGGTAGCGACGGCTCCAGTCGGATTATTCGGATAATTCAAGTACATCAGTTTCGCTTTTTCTCTTACGTCAGGGGAAATGCTTGCGTATTCAGGAAGAAACGCATTTTCCTTAGTGAGCGGCATCATTTCCATATTCGCTTTCGCAAGCGTGACACCGGACCAATAATCTGGATAGCCAGGGTCAGGAACCAAAATCGTATCCCCCGGATTTAGCAGGCATTGCGGCAGCTCGACAAGACCGGCTTTCCCGCCGAATAATACGGCTACTTCAGTTTCCGGATCAAGCTGAACGCCGTATTCTCTTTTATAAAATGCAGCCGCTGCTGATTTAAGACTGTGCGAACCTCGAAATGAGGAGTATTTATGATTTTCAGGCTGAGCAACGGCTCGCTTCATTTCCTCAACAATATGCTCGGGCGTCGGCTGATCCGGATTCCCCTGCCCCAAATTGATGACATCATGTCCTTCCTTCAGCTTTAGGTTCACTTTCTGCACAAGAGAAGCAAAGAATTGTTTAGGCAGTTCCTGCAGCACTTGAGAATGTTCAAATTTCATCTGTTTTCACCTTCTAAAAAAATCTTGAAATGATAGTCCAGTATCATATATGGTTAAATGAAAAAAGTAAAGAAAAATATGGGGTGTTAAAAAATGAAATGGACCATATCTTGTCTTCAATTTGATATTTCATACGGAAAACCTTCAGAAAATATAAAAAAGGCTGAATCTTTAATTGAAAAAGAGAGTAAAAATGCTGACGTTCTTGTTCTCCCTGAATTATGGACGACTGGTTACGACCTTGCCAAACTTGATCAGCTTGCTGATGAAGACGGGCTCACTGCTCAAAGCTGGCTGCAAAAAACCGCAAAAAAACACGGGGTTCATATTGTCGCAGGATCTGTTGCTGTCAGAAAGGGTTCTGATGTTTATAATACAATGTTCATCGCAGATAAGGAAGGACGAATCATTAAAGAGTACAGCAAAGCCCATCTTTTTCAGCTGATGGATGAGCATGAGTATTTATCAGCCGGTTCCGCGGACGGATACTTCGAGCTTGAAGGCGTCAAAAGCTCAGGACTGATCTGTTATGATATCCGTTTTCCGGAATGGATCAGAAAACATACGACTAAAGGCGCTAACGTGCTGTTCATTTCTGCGGAATGGCCTCTGCCCCGTCTTGATCATTGGAAAAGCCTGCTTATTGCGAGGGCTATTGAGAATCAATGCTTTGTCGCTGCCTGCAATTGCACAGGATCTAATCCCGATAATGAATTCGCCGGGCACAGCATGATTATTGACCCTTGGGGACGCATATTGGCCGAGGGCGGCCGTGAAGAAGGCATTGTCAGAGCGGAAATTGACCTTCAAGAAAGCGTTGAGGTGCGGGGAAAAATTCCTGTTTTCGATGATATCAGAAAAGATTTATATTAAAAAATATATTGACAATTCAATCACACACCTGTTACTATGTTCATCAACTGATAAATTAGAATTGTTTAACAAGTGAATATATTCTCTTATCGAGAGTTGGGCGAGGGATTGGCCTTTTGACCCCAACAGCAACCGACCGTAATTCCATTGTGAAATGGGGCGCATCTTCTTGGCGCCGAGACTGAGGTCTCGTAAGGCACGGTGCTAATTCCATCAGATTTGATCTGAGAGATAAGAGAGGCGGGACATGATTGTTAAGCCTCCTTCTCTCTGAGAAGGAGGCTTTTTTACGGCCATTCGCGGCACACATAACAAGATATTACATAACTGGAGGTAATGACGATGGCAGTCACAAAAACACCTTTATACGAAACGTTAAATGAAAGCTCCGCTGTCGCACTGGCGGTGAAACTCGGCTTATTTCAAAGCAAAAGCACGCTGACATGCCAGGAGATCGGCGACGGAAATTTAAACTACGTCTTTCAAATTTATGACCAAGAAAATGACAGGGCTTTGATCATTAAACAGGCGGTTCCTTATGCAAAAGTTGTCGGGGAAAGCTGGCCGCTGACAATCGATCGGGCAAGAATCGAAAGCAGCGCACTGATCCGTCAGGGTGAACACGTCCCTCACCTCGTACCGAGAGTTTACTATTCAGATACTGAATTGGCGGTTACGGTCATGGAGGATCTTTCACATCTAAAGATCGCCAGAAAAGGACTTCTTGAAGGTGAAGTTTATCCAAATCTGTCACGAGACATTGGCGAATTTTTAGGAAAAACGCTTTTTTACTCTTCTGATTACGCACTTGAGCCTAAGGTAAAAAAACAGCTTGTTAAACAATTTACAAATCCTGAGCTCTGCGATATTACCGAAAGACTCGTATTTACAGATCCTTTCTTTGATCATGATACAAATGAATTTGAGGAAGAGCTTCGTCCATATGTTGAAAAGCTTTGGAAAAATGACAAGGTCAAAGTTGAAGCGGCTAAGCTGAAAAAGTCATTTTTAACATCTGCCGAAACGCTGATTCATGGCGATCTGCATACAGGAAGCATTTTTGCCAGCGAGCTTGAGACAAAGGTGATTGATCCTGAATTCGCTTTTTACGGACCAATCGGTTTTGATGTTGGCCAATTTATCGCCAACTTATTGTTAAATGCACTCAGCCGTGACGGTGCTGATCGAGAGCCATTATATGAACATGTAAAACAAGTGTGGGACACGTTTCAAACAACATTCAGTGAAGCCTGGGAGAAATACAGTCTCGATGTGTATGCCAAAATCGACGGTTATCTCGCTGATACACTCAGCCATATTTTTGAAGAGACAATTGGGTTTGCCGGCTGCGAACTGATACGCCGCACCGTTGGTCTTGCCCATGTGGCAGATCTGGATACAATCGTACCGTTTAATAAGCGAATCGAAAGAAAACGGCTGGCGCTGGAAACCGGTACTGCCTTCATCGAAAAACGTTCACAATTAAAAACCATAACGGATGTTATTGAATGTTTTAAGTTACTTGTAAAGGAATGATTCACCCATGACCAATTCATTTGCTGTTCCGCGTTCTGTTGAATGGAAAGAAACAGCCATTAAGATTTTAAATCAGCAAAAGCTTCCTGATGTTACGGAATATTTGGAGCTGACAACGAAAGAAGAAGTATTTGACGCGATTGTCTCACTTAAAGTTAGAGGAGCCCCGGCGATCGGCATTACGGCAGCATTTGGGCTCGCGCTGGCGGCAAAAAACATCGAAACTGATAATGTGGCGGAATTCCGCTGCGAATTGGATAACATCAAAAATTATTTGAACAGTTCAAGGCCGACAGCAATCAATTTATCATGGGCGCTCGAGAGACTAAGCCATTCAATTCAAAACGCCATTTCTGTAAATGAAGCAAAAACCAATCTTGTCCATGAAGCGATTCAGATTCAAGTCGAGGATGAAGAAACGTGCCGTATGATCGGCCAAAACGCGCTTCAGCTTTTCAAAAAAGGCGACAAGATTATGACAATCTGCAATGCCGGTTCTATCGCGACAAGCCGCTATGGAACCGCGCTTGCCCCGTTTTATTTGGCGAAACAAAAGGATTTGGGGCTTCATATTTATGCTTGTGAAACCAGACCGGTTCTTCAAGGGTCACGGCTTACTGCTTGGGAACTGATGCAGGGCGGTATTGACGTCACTCTGATTACGGACAGCATGGCAGCCCATACGATGAAAGAAAAACAAATTTCTGCCGTCATCGTCGGCGCGGACCGAATTGCAAAGAACGGAGATACCGCGAATAAAATTGGCACTTACGGACTTGCTATTTTAGCAAACGCCTTCGATATTCCGTTTTTTGTAGCAGCACCTTTATCTACTTTTGACACAAAAGTAAAAAGCGGGGCTGATATCCCGATTGAGGAACGGGACCCCGAAGAAGTCAGGAACATTTCCGGCGTCCGAACCGCTCCGGCTGAAGTGCCTGTCTTTAATCCTGCTTTTGATATTACACCACACCATCTTATTTCTGGGATCATCACTGAAAAAGGGATTATGACCGGTTCCTATGAAGAAGAAATTGAACAGCTGTTTACAGGCGAAAAGGTTCATTAAAAAACCGCTGAAGACTTTGCTCATATTGGGCCGAGTCAGCGGTTTTTTTGTTTGCTCATATTCATATCGATTATTTCATCTTTTTGAGCGCTGGATAAGATATGCAGTTTTACAAGCAGCTCGGCAAAAACGGCAATTTTCTCAGAGCGGCTCGGCTTCAATTGCTTTGTCCTCCTCTTTCATCAGACCAACTTTTTTAACTTAGTAAAATCATATGTCGGCGGCGAAAAAAGGGAACGTGCCATATGTTTTATTTTTCTTTATAGGAGATTTGCTCGATGCTAAGCAAATAAGCTTTGATGTCAGTTTTGCTTCCGGCATACCCTGTTAACGTGCTGTTTTTGCCGATCACTCTGTGGCACGGGACAAATATCGGCAGGTCATTTCGTTTATTTGCCTGTCCGACAGCGCGTACTGCTTTCGGACTTCCGACCGCTACGGCAATGTCAGCATAGCTTCGTGATTCGCCATACGGAATCATGGCAAGCGCCTCCCATACTTTTTGCTGAAAAGGCGTGCCCTTTTGGCTCAATGGCAGTGAGAATATCTTTCTTTCTCCCGCAAAATATTCGAGAAGCTGCTTTTTCGCTTCTGCCAAAAAAGCCGTCTCCAACTGCTCCGTATTCTCAACAGATTCTTTCCACTGCATCAAATCTTCCTTACTGAGGAAGAGACGGGTGATGCTGCCTTCTTCCTCGACAATCGCGAGCTCCCCGAGCGGCGTTTCCGCTGTCGTATAGTAATTCATTCGTCTAACCTTCTTTCTTCAAAATTCTGCCTGACGGGAAGTGTAAGATGGAAAACAGTCCCCTTTCCTTCTTCACTTTCCACCATTATTTTGCCTTGATGTTCTTCAATAATTTTATAGCTTACCATAAGCCCGAGTCCAGTTCCCCGTTCCTTTGTTGTATAAAATGGTTCTCCTAGACGCTTTAATTTATCCTCTGTGATTCCTACTCCTTCGTCTTTCAAAGATATAAGAATATGATCTTGATCAGCTTTTTTGATCGTCACATAAATATTGCCGCCGTCAGGCATGACTTCGATGGCGTTCTTTAATATATTGATAAAAACCTGTTTCAGCTGATTCGGTTCACAGTATATCGGCGGAATGTCTCCGACTAAATCCAGATGCATTTGTACGTTGCTGAGATTGGCTTGCGCGTTAAGAAGGTCTAATGTGTCTTTCATAATTTGTGTCACATGTTTTTCCTCATACATGATAGCCTGGGGCTTGGCTAAAATTAAAAACTCTGTGATGATGGATTCGATGCGCTTTAATTCTGAGGTGATGACGTTGAAGTAAAGAGAATAGTCTCCCTCCACACTCCCTTTCAGGAGCTGAATGAAGCCTTTAAGAGCTGTCATTGGATTTCTGATTTCGTGAGCGATACCGGCAGCGAGTTCTCCAACGACATGGAGAGTATCAGATTTGCGAAGACGCTCTTCCAGTTCTTTTCGCTCTGTGACATCTTTAAAGATAGCCAGGTTCATATTTTGAATAATATTTCGTTTAAACGAAAATTCTAGTTTTCGATTATCATTGCTGCTCAGCAAAAATGGAATCTCATTGTCCATTTCATCGAAATTAATCTGCCTTGCGGGCGATGCCAGATTTTCTATTTCATAGGAAGAAATAATATCAAGCAGGCTGTGTTTTTTCAGTTCTTCATGCGGCAGGCCCAAAATATTGCTCGCTAACGGGTTGGCGTCGATGATTCGGTACTGATTGTCGAATAATACGTTGCCGTCCATTGAGCCGTTGAACACTTTTCTGAATTTGAGCTCGCTTTCCCGAAGCTCCTTTTCCATCCGCTTTCGGTCACTGACATTTCTTAAAATTGTTAAGTGCTGGTTTTCAAGTATTGTCCGCTTTGAAGTGAATTCAAGCTCTTTGAACTGCCCGTTGCCCATTTGAAACAGCATCTCTTCTCTGATCTCACCGTATTTTGCATATTTTCTCTTCGTCAAGCTGTATTTCTGCTGAGAGTCTACGAGAAAATCACACAGCTTTCTTTTTAACAGCAAATTCATCGGCAGCTCAAAAATTTTACAGGCTGACTGATTGGCCTTAACGATTCTTCCGTCATTCGACCAGATGATAATGGCGTCCATGGCGTTTTCAAAAATTTCTCTGAAGCGCTCCTCACTTTTAAATAGCTGGAGCTCCATGGACCTCTTCTCTGTGATATCCCGCATAATCGACATATAAAAACCGCTGATGATATTAGACGTAATCGTAAATTCAAACAGCTTCTGATCTCCTGAACGAAGCCTGACAGGCAGCTCGCCTTTTGCTTTTCCCTTTCGATAAAGCGTGTGCCAAATATTATCGAAATCTTTTCGCGATCCGCTGTCTATGAATTGATACAGCGACAAATGTGACAGCTCATTCTGGTCGATTTCAAAGCTTTTGCAAAAGGACAGATTGGCATCAATAAAGCCGCCGTCTTTATCAAATAAGACGATTCCGTCGACAGCTCTGTCAAACAAGTCCTTAAAAAGCTGTTCATTCATGGAAAATTCCCGCTCCAAAATTTTCTTTGAAGAAATGTCTCTCATAACGACAAAAAAGAAATCCTCGCCAATCCCTCTTTTGGCAAGAAACTCAATATATTTTGTCGCTCCGCTGTCCAGCCTGATCGGAACCTCCTTCCACAGAAAACCTTTCTTAAAAAACTTCTTTACGGAAAGGTCCAGCTCATCCTTTGGAATAGAAAACAAAAAATCAAAAACGGAACGCTTTTTCAAACCTTCCGCATCTACTTGAAGCATCCTCGCTGTTGCTTCATTTGCCTGCACGATTTTCATTTCATTATCACATATAAAAATAGCATCGAGCGTATTGTTTACAATCACTTGATGCTGATGTAATTCCTTTTTCAGCCGATCATTTTCTTGTTTGAGGCGCTTCAGTTCCTCTTTCAGATCTGAATTTGTCTCGACATCGAGAGTTTCCATGCGTAAACACTCCTTCTTCAAAACCTATCCCTCAATATTTCTACATATTGCATGAACTTCCTTCATTCGCCCTATACATTTCAGAAAATTTCAGCGTGATTACATAAAGAAGACATTTTCAACGATCCTTACCGTCACTTTACATCGTCCTAACAATCAGACGTTTTTTCAAATCCTTTTTGATCTTTTATTTTAAAATAAATACCAACAGGGAATAATCTTTTAGTGACTGATTTAAAGAGAAGGTGATGCTATGAGTAAATCGCGAGACAGTTATTTTGACAATGCAAAATTCTTATTGATATTCCTTGTTGTATTCGGTCATATTCTTCGATCTTTTATTCATGATAACAATTTTATGCTCTACCTCTACAAGTTCATTTACACGTTCCACATGCCTGCCTTTATTCTTGTATCCGGTTATTTCGCCAAAGGTTTTAAACGCGCCGGATATGTGAAAAAGCTGGCGATCAAGCTGATTATTCCATATTTGATTTTCCAAAGCATCTATTCCGTCTTTTATTACATCATTCAAGACGAAAGCATGACAAATGTGAATCCGATTGATCCGCAATGGTCGTTATGGTTTCTGGTAAGCTTATTTTTCTGGAATATCCTGCTCTATCCTTTTTCAAAGCTTTCTAAGCATTGGGCGCTGTTTGTCAGCTGCGGCATCGCCGTGCTGATCGGCTATCTCGACTTTGTCAGCAGCACACTGAGCCTGTCCCGGACATTTGTATTCTTGCCGATGTTCCTTGTCGGATTTTACTCGAATAAACATCACTTTGATTTACTGAGATCAAAACGAGGCAAACAGATTGCGCTCGGTGTGCTCGCCGCCGTATTTGTCATCTGCTGGGGCATCGATTTTGACTATTCATGGCTGTTCGGCTCTAAGCCGTACTCATCATTTGGCGATGTCACCTTGGCAAGCGGCCTCTCCCGAATCGGCTGGTATGTACTTGCCTTTGCGGCAACCTTTAGCTTTTTAGCGCTTGTTCCGCAAAAACGCTATTTCTTTACTAAGTGGGGAACAAGGACATTTTACGTATACCTGCTCCACGGATTTATCATTAAAACACTCAGGCAGGTCGGGCTTGAGGATGGACTCACTGACTATCAAAACTTAGTCATCCTGCTGCTCTTAACTGCAGCCCTTACCTCCATTCTCTCAAGCAATTTCGTCAAAACGGTTGCTCAGCCGTTCATTGAACTGAGAATGACAGGCTTGCTGCAGCTAGTCAGAGGAAGCAGCAAAAATGCCTATTTAAAATAGCATAACACCTCTTAGGCGGCATGCCGCCTAAGAGGTGTTTTTTATTTTTGTTTTTTCTCTTTTTTCTTTTTCGGCTTTGTTACTTCAAGGGTTTCAATGATTTTCCCGGCGTTGTAATCCCCAAGCTCACTTGAGAATTCTTCCTCAAGCACCTTCTTATTCATCGGCTTTTTATGATTCTGCATGTCTTTGCTGTGCTGGTTCTTTTTCATGATCACGCGCCTCCTTGCTGACCTTGTTTGGAATTGCGATTGGCCCCTCGGAAATTCGGGTCGTCGTGATATTGAGTCTTATATGCATTTCTGTCCATACTCTCAGTCGGTGTATTGTTATTTTTTATGGCTTCATCGACCTCAGCCTTACGTTTCATAGAAATCCTCCTCGCCAGTATTTTCTAATTTTTATTTCGCTTGAAAATGCAGGCCAGCTGATTAACTGCAGCTGTTTATGTTAGGTTCTCCAACTGGTCCCGGGTCACACATCTTTTTTTTGGCAATAAAAAAACACCGCAGATGCGGTGTTTAATTATCCGATAATCACTCTTTCCTTCGGATAATGGTAATTTGCTTCAATTTCTTTTCTTCCGATCAGATAAAGGAAAGTCAATATTCCGATCCGCCCGATAAACATTACGATCATAATGACACATTTTCCTACGTTGCTCAAATCAGCGGTAATGCCAAGGGACAGACCAGTCGTTCCAAAGGCCGAACATACCTCAAACAAAAGCTCCAGCAGAGAATGCTTTTCTGTCACTGTAAGGATCAGTGTCGCTCCAAAAACGAGCAAAATCGCCATCATTGTGACCACAAGAGACTTCATCAGATCTGCTGGGTGCAGCTCCCGTTTGAATACTTTTACCGCTTTATTGCCGCGTGCAAAATGAAACAGCGCAAGCAGATTCAAGGCAAAAGTTGTTGTCCTTATGCCTCCCCCGACTGAGCTTGGCGACGCACCGATAAACATCAGCGCGCACATAAAAAACAACGTGGGATCCGACAGCTGGCTGATATCAATTGTTGCAAGCCCGCCGCTTCGGGTAGCTGTTGATTGAAACAAGGATAGAAACAAAATATCATGCCATGCCTTTCCTGCAAAAGAGTGGCTTGCTTCCAGCGCATAGATGCCGATGGCGCCAAACACTACGAGTGAGCCAAACATAATGGTCGTGATTTTTGTAAAAAGCGTAAACGGATATCTCCGATGCTTAGAAAACAAGAAGTCCTTTACTTCGACAAGCACCGGAAAGCCGATCGCTCCGAATATGATCAAAAGCATTGTAATAAACTGCACAAAATAATCATGGCGGAATGGAACCATGGAATTTCCTGTTATATCAAACCCGCCATTTGTGGTTGCGCTGACACTAGCAAAAAACCCGTGTAAATAAGCTTCCTGAAAGGAATCATAGTAGGTTAAAAAATAAGTGCCAAGTATGATTCCTCCAAAAAATTCAATCCACAATATAAGAAAAAGAACCTGCTTCATTAAATTGACAATACCTGAAAACTGGGATTGGTTTTGGTCTACCATAATCAATTTCCGTTCTTTAAGACCGATTCTTTTTCCCATGATCAGCCAAATAAACGTTCCGAGCGTCATAATCCCGATTCCGCCAAATTGCAGAACAAATGCCAAAATAAAAATGCCTGTAGTGCTGAATGTATCAGCTGTATCCACAACCGTCAGCCCCGTGACGCTGACTGAACTGACAGCCGTAAAAAGCGCGTCAATAAAAGTCCAATCCGCTCCCTGCTTATGGGCAGCCGGCAGGCTCAGCAATATCAGGGCCACAGTTACTGCGAGAAAGTAATATAATGCAATAAGCTGGGCCGGAGATAATGCCTGTATCAATTTTCCAAGCTTTAATCTCATGTGAAATCCTTCTGCCTCTCTTTTAAAGTACGGTAATTATTCTAAAGATATTAGATCCATTTTTAAAGGCTTTTGCGAAACATTTTCTTAACTTGCATATTTTTTTATTATTTTAGTCAAAGTGAAACAGAAAAAAAACCTCTGAGGGTTCTCAGAGGAAGGATGTTTTTATTTTATTTAGCTTCTAATCGTCTGATTCTTTCATCTAAATCAGGGTGAGTAGAGAAAAGCGATGACCGCTTCTTGCCATTAATCTTTAGTGTTTGGACAGCTGTCTGATCTTCTTCCATGATGCGGGAAGAATAGCTCTTAAGCGTTCGAAGAGCATGAATCATCTTATCCTTGCCGGCAAGATCCGCTCCTCCCCGGTCAGCATGGAATTCACGGTGGCGTGAATACGCAAAAACAACGAGGCTTCCGAGAATTGAAAAGACAATCTGAAACACAATCATTGCGATAAAATGAACAATCGGAGCAAGATCTTCCTTAACAAAGCGGCTCGCGATCCATGCAGCGATCCGTGATAAAAAGACGACGAAGGTATTCACAATACCTTGTAAAAGTGTCATTGTCACCATATCACCATTTGCAATATGAGCGACCTCATGGGCAAGCACGCCTTCAACCGCAGCATCATCCATTTGATCAAGCAGGCCTGACGACACAGCGACAAGAGAGCGGCGTTTTGAAGGGCCAGTCGCAAACGCGTTCACTTCGGATGAGCGGTAAATTCCGACCTCCGGCATCTTCGTTAAGCCGGCAGAGCGGCTTAATCTATAAACACGGTCAACCAATTGCTGCTCTTCATGGCTAAGTGTATGTTTCTCCGGATTCAGCACTCTGACGCCCATCATTGTCTTTGCCATCCATCTGGACATCGCAAGAGACGTAAAGGAACCGACAAAACCGACGACTAAACTGAATACAAGAAGCGCAATAGGATCTATACCGCCATCAGCTGTAAAGTACGTCCCAACTCCAGTGACAGAGCTTATGACAGATAAAACAATTCCGATCGTTGTAAGCACCAAAATATTCGTTAAAATAAACAGAAAAATTCTTTTCGCCATAATAACCTCCGTTATTTTTAAGATCAAATGAACCTGTATATTTAAATTATAAAACATCTGTTTGAAAATGCAAGGATTTAGACGTATGATGTTAATGTATTACTGACGCTTTAATAGTGCATTTATACATAGAGATTATATCCGCGTCAAATTGTCTTGAAGAGGTGAACAATGAATATTTTTAAACTCACTCGAATTGAGATGGTACGGCTGCTCTATTCCCTTAAAGGCCTGGGAGACATTAGCCCGCTCGACATCCTCGTTAAATCGGCAAATATGTCAGCGGAAGAAGCGGCAAGCCATCTTCAAATTCCAGAATTTCTTACAAGATATGAACGAAAAAAACAGAAAAAAGAATACGGCCTGTCAACCAACGAAATCGTTGAGCTTGGCAATTTATGCGAGCTGACTTCGTTAAAGTCAACCGCGATTCAAAATTGGGTGAAACGCGATATCAAAGACCTTATTGGCCATCCTGAGCTGGGTAAAAAGTATTCAGTTGAACAGGCAGTGATTCTTTTAATTGTACGTGACCTAAAATCCATTTATGACTTTGAACACATACGAGCTATCTTAAAAGTTGCTTTTAACACCATCTCAGACAGATCTGATGATGTCATCAGCCCGTTAGCGTACTATGAAAGCTGCGCGCATGTGCTGCATGCCATTTATCACCAAGATACTCCTTCCATGAAGGAATCAAACCTCCAGCAGATTGTCGAACAGGAAACAGACCTTCTTCGTCACCATTTTGAAGAGCTGAGTGACGCCCAATGGGTCAAAATCAGGCAGATTATTGCCATTACAGTTCTCTCCATTTTGACGTTCCATATTCAGGCGACCGCGAACAAAATGACCGCTGACATACTGTAATCAGGAGGTACCCCCGGCAAATTGCCGGGGGTTTCTTATTCCCCCACAACAATTGCCAGCATAAATAAACCCCGTACATTTCAAACTAAATACGCATTAAGAATTTCTTAATAGAAAAAGGAGATGAAAAAAGATGGCGAGCAGAAATAAACTCGTTGTTCCAGGGGTGGAGCAGGCACTAGACCAATTTAAACTTGAAGTGGCTCAAGAATTCGGTGTGAACCTTGGTTCTGATACAGTTTCACGCGCTAACGGCTCTGTAGGCGGGGAAATGACAAAGCGTCTGGTTCAGCAGGCACAATCACAGCTAAATGGCACAAATAAATAAACTCAGGACTCTATTCGCCGGGGGCACTCGGCGAATCTTCTGTTTGAGCTGATTCATTATTGCTGCTGTAGCCATTTGGGTTACGGTGGTAAGAAGCATTATCCCGATTAGATGAGGAATGATCCTTTCCTTTTTCACCGTTATTCCAATTTTTGCGATTTTTGCTATTCTGTTCACCATTGTCTTCTTCTTCATTTCCGTTATCTTGAGGAACTTGTGTAGGGGTTTGCTCAGTATCCCCATCTTTTTCAACTTTCGTGTTTTCATCTGATTCCTTTACATCTTTATTCTGTTCACTATCATCATTCTGCGTGTCAGTTGTATCTTCTTTCTGTGAATCCGTATCATCCAGCTGTTCATTTTCTCCTTGTTTGCTGTCCTGATCGTCTGTCTGATTCGTGTTTTCTTCCTCGTTGCCGGTATTTTTTTGATCCTCTTCCCCGGATTTTTGAGAATCTTCATTTGGATCTTTCATGTTATTCTTTTCATTCGATTTTATGTAGCTGCCTGTTGATACGCCTTCCTTTTTTGCTTTTTCTCTCGTTTTCATATCTGTTTCGAGAGATTCCATGCGGTATGTCGTTTTATATTTTTCCGTTACATCATTCAGCTGTTTTTTTACTCCTGATTTATATGTATCGTCATCCGTATTTTCATAAACAGTGGAAATCAATATTTCTTTCGATTCCTTTACATATCCATGCTCGCTGCAATCCGTAATAATATCGTCTATCACCTTTTTAAAATCAGTCTCCTCCCAATCATCGATGTCACTGATAACCTTCTTGCCGTCATCATTTAAGGGCGTCAGTTCGATCACTTCGTAATCGCTGTTTAACGCCATTTCGAAGCTTGGATTGATATCTATTGTCATATACGCATAGGCCTTGTCATTAGAGAAAACGGGGAGAATAATAAAAATAAAAAGCATAATAGCAGTCATCGAAAAAATCCCCATTTTGAAAGGGCGCAGTCTTAAAACATCAAAAAAGCTGGCCCTTCTGCCCATGCGTGTCTCACTCGGAAGCATGATTTCTTCTCCGATTTCATATGTTTGGCGATCATTTTTTGCTTTTAAAAATTGTCCGTCAGGGGTCAGCAACGTGACGAATTTTTTATTTTTCTCTACTATGATCCCTCTTCTCATGAGTGCAGCACCCCTTTAAGATAATCTTTTAAATAAATATAATCACCGGTAATGATAATGCACATTGCAATGATATATTTTCTGTTTCGCTCAATCGTTTTTCTGCTTACTGAAACGAGCTGTTCGAGCTGTTTAACAGGAAGCTGTTTCTTCGTATAAAGAATCGCAGCTAATTCTTCATGCTCGACAAGGGTGAGCGCTACCTTTATGGCGTTTTGCCTTGCGTCCGCATGCTTTGGAGAATGTTCAAGCAGCTCTTGAAATGAAAGTCCGTAGTCTTTGAGTTGCTTTTGAAAATACAGAATTTCCTCCCGCCTCTGTTCCTGTTCTATCTGGCGGCGGTATTCATCAATAGAAAGCTCGGCTTCAATCAGGCTTTGTGAGGATTCCTGATCGTCACCCTCCTGTAAATCCATATTAATATTTTGAGCGGTTCTTGCTTCTTTTCTAATGTAATCAATGACTTTTCTTTTTATAATAAGCTCTGCGAATGCGAGCAGCGAATTTCCCTTTTCAGGTGAGTACTTTTCAATAGCTTCGTTAAATGCAATCAGTCCGATGCTGAACTCATCGTCTTTTTCATCTATATATCGTTTACAAACGGATGAAACCGTCTTTGCGATAAATGGCTTATATTGCTGTATCAACTCGTTTTGCAGATCTTTATTGCCTTTTTGTATGCTTTCAACAGATTTTTCAAGCGTTTGCTTCTTTTTTCCCAATTTAAACAAAAGGCTAAGCACTGGTTTCACCTCAGTTCCTCCCTATAACTACTCATTAATGATAGCTAATTTGATAGGGAATCGCAAAGGAGAAAAAGAAATATTGATTTCCAATGTCTCAATTATGACAATCCATTCTCACGTACTATACAGGATTTCGTGCCTTTAAAGAGAATTTTGGGGGTTTTAAAAGAGGTTTTTGTAACAAAGCTGTTATAAAAATGTTATTTTATTTCGTCTGTGAAAACGCTTCAAACATGAAAAGACTCTGCTTTTCAGCAGAGTCTTTATGATTAAGCCCTTTCTTGGCTTCTGTTATTTTGTTCGTTTTGTGCGTCTTCCGCCTGTTTTTTTGAGCCTGACATAAACCAGCCGCAAACTGCGATCGCCGCTAAGACACCCCAGAAAATCAGCTTCCATGTCCCTGAGTGGATAAAGTGCGAGGACACTATGGCGATGTCATCATGTGCGAGTGTATATAAAGCAAGCTTTACCCCGACCCATCCGACAATAACAAATGCTGCTGTTTCTAGGCTTGGACGTTCCTTTAAAAGCTTAACAAACATCGATGCCGCAAACCGCATAATCACCAGTCCGATAATGCCTCCGGCCAAAATAACGAAGAATTGTCCTCCATCAAGTCCGCCGATCTTTGGAAGTGAAGTTCCCGGCAGCGTAACGGCCAGAGCGACTGCCGCTAAGATGGAGTCAACAGCAAAAGCGATATCTGCCAGTTCAACCTTTAATACAGTCGGCCAAAATCCGCTTTGCTTCGTCACCTTATGATTGTCTTCTTTCTTAAATACATATCTTTTGAGCAAGTGGCTTGCTGCAATATACAGCAAGTAGATCGCGCCAATGGCTTGAACCTGCCATACGTTCACCAAAAAAGAAATAGCGAATAAAGAGCCAAATCGCAGAACAAAGGCGCCTGCCAGCCCATAAAACAATGCCTTCTTTCTTTGCTCCTCCGGCAAATGTTTTACCATAACCGCCATCACTAAAGCGTTATCGGCGGCTAAAATACCTTCCAGCCCGATCAAGACGAGAAGAACCCAACCATACTCCAATAATAATGCTGCATCCATAAATGATACCCTCCCAAAAAAGTTGTTTTCTTTCTCTTCATCCGATCTTATGCCGGCCGGACATGCAAAAAAGACCTTTGCCGACATAAGGCAAAGGTCTTGCTAGACATGAATTCAGGCATGCCAACAAAGCCGATGGATATCACTATCCATGAAATGACGACTTTGTTTCCGGAACATTCCGGACGCTACTCCCCTTTGGGATTTCAAGAAATATCATATTATATGTCAATGATATGCGGAGTGAGTTTATTTGTCAACGCTTATTTTTTAAAAAAACTGAAAAATGTTCAGACTGCATTCGTTTTTTCCTCTTTTTTATCACTAAATAGAGAACAAACAAGATCAAAATGGCGATCCCGATCGGAAGCATATATTGGTCTAGAATAGAGCCAACGTCTTTCCAATTTTCTCCGAGCTTCACACCGAGATATACATAAACAAATGTGATCGGCAGCATGGCGATAAACGTGTAGAGAGAAAACACCCAGACATTCATTTTTGCGATGCCGCATGGTATGGAAATCAGTGTGCGGATCCCCGGCAGGAAGCGGCCGCTGAAAGCGACAAAACCGCCATGTTTTTTAAAAAATTCATCCGATTTGTCAAGAGCCTCAGGCTTTATAAAGAAGTACTTTCCGAAACGTTCAAGAAACGGCCTGCCTCCATAACGCCCGATCCAATACAGGGTGAGCGGACCGGCGACTCCTCCTAATGATCCTGCCAGAACAGCGCCGGCAAGCGTCATGTCACCTTTCGATACCCAATAACCTGCAAGCGGAAGGACAATTTCGGCCGGAATAAATTCAATACAGAGCGCCAGAAAAATTCCGAAATAAGATAAGCTTTTAAATGCTTCTATCCAGGACATAACCAATTCTTCGATCATCTTCACTTCCCTTTTCCCTGATCTATGTATACACATTTTTGTTTTTCACTCAAAACATCAAAATGATTTTAACATATTTTTGACGGTCAGCAGAACTAAAAACAGAGAATCTTCATTTCAAGCGTTTTTCTGACAATTTCTCCAGGCATATAGACTGAAATTCTTTAGCTGACAGCCGATATTAAGGAGAGTCAACAAGACTGGAACACACGGGGGAATCTCCATATGGAATTACACGCAACGTATAATACAACACTCATATGTTTATCTATTCTTATTGCTTGCGCAGCATCGTTCACCTCCCTTGAACTTTCAAGAAAAGTCACCATTCATACAGGATTAAAAAGCAAGGTATGGCTGATTGCAGGCTCTATCATTATGGGCTTTGGGATTTGGTCCATGCATTTTATCGGCATGATGGCTGTTCATACGGAGATGCCGATGCATTATGAACTGGCGCCTTTAGTTGCCTCGATTGCAGCTGCTGTTTCTGGATCATTTGTTTCTTTATATATCGTCAGCCGTTATATCCTAACCTTTTACAGGCTGCTTACAGGATCGGTGGTGCTGGGTGCATCGATTTCGTCTATGCATTATATCGGAATGTCTTCCATTTCCCGGGTAATGATGATGTATGAACCGCTGCTTTTTACATTATCCATTGTCATTGCCATTGGAGCTTCTTTCGTCTCGCTAAAGATTTTCTTTGACTTGTCCATAAAAAAACCTGCAGACCATTTGCTGATTTATAAAATAATCAGTGCCTTAATAATGGGAATTGGCATATCGGGAATGCATTATACAGGAATGATGGCCGCTACATTTTATGAGGATGTTGCACCTCCCGACCATCATATGGAAGTCCATACATTCGATTGGTCTATTCTGATTGCCTTAATCGTCTTCTGTATTCAAACGTTATTATTATTCAGTTCTCATGCTGATCGAAAATTCATGAAACAAAATGAACGCATGAAGGATAACGAACAGCGGTTTCAATCTTTAATCATTCATAATATTGATGCGATCTTTATCCTGTCATTAAAAGGAGATATTATTTCTTCTAATCATGCTGGTGAGGATATGATGAATAACTTCGGCCTAAACCATCAAAATTGGAATCATTATATGTCGCCAAAAATCAATGCGCTTTTTAAGCAGGTCAAAAGCGAAAAACAAGCCATTAACAGCGATACCAATCTTATGACGGACAAAGGCCAGTTTCATTTGAATATTACGTTTATTCCTGTTGAGGTGAACCAAGAACTGGACAGCATATATGTCATCTGTAAAGATGTGACAAAACAGTACAGGGCCGAAAAAAAAATCCATAGAATGGCTCATTACGACTCACTTACAGATTTACCCAACAGAAGACATGCGATCTCCCATTTAACAAAAGTCTTGAATCGCGAGCATGCCTTGGATTATAACACCGTGGTATTTTTCTTAGATTTGAACCGGTTTAAAGTGATAAATGACGCATTAGGCCATAATGTCGGCGATCAGCTGCTCCAGCTCGCGGCTAAACGGCTTTCATCCGTTATACCGGATAATGGATTTATCGCACGGCTTGGGGGTGACGAATTCATTATTATTATGACTGACGCCAATACTGGAACAGGCGAAGCCGATGTGTTGGCTAAAAAAATCATTCAGCAATTCAAAAAGCCATTTAAAATTCAGGAACACACCCTTATTACATCCGTCAGCATCGGAATTGCGATTTCTCCTAAAGACGGAACAGACGGCCCTGAATTGATGAAAAAAGCAGATATGGCAATGTATGCGGCCAAAGAGCGAAACAAAAGCAAATACAGATACTACTCTTTCTCAATCGGCAATAAAGAAACCGTCAAGCTTAATCAAGAAATGGAGCTGAGGGAAGCGATTGATAACAAAAGATTTGTCTTGCACTATCAGCCGCAATTCAGTACAAGAGATCAAAAAATGACAGGTGCTGAAGCGCTCATACGCCTTGTCACTCCCGACGGCAATCTGCGTCCTCCTGGAGAATTCATCGGTGTTGCCGAAGAAACCGGCCTTATTATTGATATTGGAAAGTGGATTATTGATGAGGCGTGCAGGCAGGCAAAAGTGTGGCACGACAAAGGATTTGATCTTTCTGTCGCCATTAATATTTCCGCCAGACAGTTTCAATCGGAGGAACTGATTCCGCTCATCAAGAATACACTTTCTAAATACATGCTTCCCCCTCGCCTTCTTGAAGTTGAAGTAACAGAAAGCATGACTATGGATAATCTTGACCACTCCAAAAAGGTTCTATCTTCTTTAACCAAATTAGGCATCAGGATCAGCATTGACGATTTTGGCACGGGGCATAGTTCTCTAAGTTATTTAAAGGACTTTCCGATCCACAGGCTGAAAATCGATAAATCATTCATCGATGATATTCAGACACACCCAAAATCAGAACAAATTACAGGTGCCATTATTGCCATGGGCCATCAGCTGTCTTTACAAGTCATTGCCGAAGGCGTGGAAAACTCCGGCCAAAAACAGCTGCTTGACGAAAAAGGCTGTGACCATTTACAGGGCTTCTTTTTCAGCAGGCCGATACCGCCCGAACAGCTTGAACACTTGATATTGAACCAGCCGCCGCGTTAACAGCGCCGGCTGTTTTTTTATACCCATAAGTTACTACACATGAATCCCCCTTCTCATCTCCACAATAATGAAAAAAAGGGGTTCATCGATATGCATACAATGTGGAAGGGATCCATCAGCTTCGGTTTGGTGAATATCCCCATCAAGCTTTATGCCGCCACAGAAGACAAAGACATCAAACTGCGAAGCCTTCATAAAGAAGATCATGCGCCAATTAAATATGAAAAAATGTGCACCAACTGCGAAAAAACGCTCAGCCCTGACGAAATTGTGAAGGGATATGAATACGTAAAAGGAAAATATGTCGTGCTGACTGATGAAGATTTAAAAAGCCTAAAGCAGGAGCATGAAGAGAAAGCAGTTGAAATTGTCGATTTTGTTCAGCTGCAGGAAATTGACCCGATATATTTTAACCGCTCCTACTTTGTCGGACCCGGAGATAACGGCACGAAAGCCTATACTCTTCTTCGCGAGGCGCTTCGCTCCACCGGAAAGATCGGGATCGCCAATATGACGATCAGGTCTAAACAGCAGCTTGCCATTCTCCGCGTATATGAAAATTGCATCGTAATGGAATCCATTCATTATCCCGATGAGGTCCGTAGTGCTGCCCACGTACCCGGAGTGCCTGATCAATCAAATGTAAATGATAAAGAATTGCAAACCGCCATTACACTGATAGATGAGCTGACAACTGAATTTCAGCCGGAACAATATGAGGACACGTATCGAAAAGCCTTGCTGCAAAGAGTCAATGATAAGCTGGAAAATAAAGAAACAGCCGTCACTCCTGACAAAGCGCCTCCTCGTGAGGATGTGATCGACCTGGTCAGCGCACTTCAAGCCAGCATCGATCGAACCAAAAGGCCGAATCGGGAAAAACCAGCGGCAGCACCAGCCGAAGGCGGAGAACCGAAAGGAGCCGGAGAAAAAAAGCAGAAAACCACTAGAAAAAAAGTCTCCGGCACATCATAACCAATGGCGTTTACCATGCAGCCCGTCCTTACTGCGTCACCTCCAAAAGGAGCGGAATGGCGTTACGAAGTAAAATATGACGGGTTTCGCTGTATTCTCCGTATTAATACGTCAGGCGTGACATTAACGAGCAGAAATGGCTTAGAGCTTAACAGCACCTTCCCTGAAATTGCTAACTTTGCCGAAACTGCTTTTCAGCATATAGAAAAGGAACTTCCGTTAACTCTTGACGGAGAAATCGTGTTTTTGGCGAATCCATTCCGTTCAGATTTTGAACATATTCAAGTGCGGGGACGTTTGAAAAGGCCGGAGAAGATACAGGAATCCGCAAACTCTCGGCCTTGCTGTTTTCTCGCATTTGACCTTTTGGAACGAAGCGGACAAGATGTATCGACTTATTCCTATATTGACCGAAAAACATCGCTGCATGAGCTGATGTCTGCTGCAAAGCTCCCGGCTGAGCCAAATCCTTATGCAAAGGAAACCATTCAGTATATCCCCCCCTACCAGCACTTCGATCCGATTTGGGAGAAGGTAATACAGTATGACGGAGAGGGAATTGTAGCAAAAAAAATCAACAGCAAATGGCTCGAAAAAAAACGGTCATCTGATTGGCTGAAATATAAAAACTTTAAACATGCCGATGTTTGTATCACAGGATTTAATCCTCACAATGGATTTCTGACGGTTTCTGTGTTAAAAAACGGTGTAATGACGCCTGTCGCCTCTGTATCACATGGGATGAGCGAGGAAGAAAAAAATGCAATACGCGCGATTATGGAACAGCACGGACATAAAACAGCATCAGGTGAATATACGCTCGAACCATCGATCTGCGCTACTGTCCAGTACTTAACGATTTTACAAGGCACGCTTCGAGAGGTTTCGTTTGTCAAATTTCAATTTCAAATGGACTGGACCGACTGCACCTTTGCACAGCTTGTGCGCCGCTCAAAGCCGGTTCATCCAAAACTGCAGTTTACAAGCCTGGATAAAATCATATTTGAAAAGCATAAAAAAACAAAAGAAGAATTCATCCAGTATATGATTGAAATCAGCGACTACCTGTTCCCGTTTCTCAAAGACCGTGCTGTCACGGTTATTCGCTATCCGCACGGATCAAGGGGCGAATCCTTTTTCCAAAAAAATAAGCCGGATTATACACCGGACTTTGTCCAATCCTTTTTTGACGGTAGCCATGAACATGTTGTCTGTAAGGACCTGTCCACCTTATTGTGGCTTGCCAATCAGCTCGCTTTAGAGTTTCATGTTCCTTTTCAAACGATTGCAAGCAGAAGGCCGGCAGAGATTGTCATTGATTTAGATCCCCCCTCCCGAGATGACTTTCTGATGGCTGTTCAGGCAGCAAATGAACTCAAACGGCTCTTTGAATCCTTCGGCATCACATCGTATCCGAAGCTTTCCGGCAACAAAGGGATTCAGCTTTACATTCCCTTGTCACCAGAAGCATTTACGTACGAGGACACACGCCAATTTACACAGCTGATTGCCGAATATTGTACCAATGCATTTCCAGACCTATTTACAACCGAACGCCTGATCAAAAACAGGCATGGAAAATTGTATCTCGATTATTTGCAGCATGCTGAAGGAAAAACGATTATCTGCCCCTATTCCACCAGGGGAAACGAGCTTGGCACCGTAGCGGCGCCGCTGTATTGGCACGAGGTGCAGCCATCTTTGACACCGGCGATGTATACAATCGATACCGTCGTTGACCGGGTCAAGAAACACGGATGCCCGTTTTATGAATTTTACCGCAATCCGCAGGATGAACCTCTTGCCGCTATTTTGAATCAGCTGAAGAAAAAGAGCTGACTTATCCGGTCAGCTCTTTTTGTTGTTTCAACTGTATTTTTTCTCCAAACGCTCACTTTCCTGGCGCTGCAGCGGGCTCAAGGGTTCATTATACAAATCGATATCCACCGCATATTTCGGCCGTCTTTTCACTTCAGAGAAAATCGTTCCGATATATTCGCCGATAATCCCGATTCCCATGAGCTGCAATCCGCCCAGAAACCAAATAGAGATGATGAGAGACGCCCAGCCCGCATTTGTGTGGCCAAGCATTTTTTGAATGACTGCGCCAATCCCCGCCATGGCGCTTACCAAAAATAATAGAAAACCCAAAAGCGTAAAAAAGCGAATCGGGGCCACACTGAAGGATGTGATTCCGTTAAATGCGAATGAAAGCATTTTTTTCAGCGGATATTTCGTTTTTCCGGCAAAACGTTCTTTGCGGTCATACAAAACTTCGGCTGACCTGAAGCCGATCATAGGAACGATGCCCCTTAAAAACAAATTGGCTTCCGGATAGCGCGCGAGTTCTTCAAGCGCCCTTTTATTCATTAAGCGAAAATCGGCATGATTATAAATTAACTTAATCCCAAGCTTATTCATGAGCCGGTAAAACCCTATAGCGGTCGTCCGCTTAAAAAAGGTATCGGTTTTCCGGCTGCGGCGCACGCCGTACACGATTTCAAAACCATCGTGATATCTCAGCATAAATTCTCTGATAACAGAGATATCATCCTGCAGATCGGCATCAATCGAAATCACGCAGTCTGATTTTTGCTTTGCTTTATGCAGACCTGCTAAAAGCGCTTTTTGATGTCCTACATTGCAGGCTAATTTTAATCCGGTTACCTTCTTGTTTTTCACACTTTCCATGGCAATCAAAGACCAGGTGCGGTCTTTGCTGCCGTCATCAACAAATAAAATTTTACTGTCTTCGGATATCATTTTTTCTTCCATTAAGCTGTTTACAACCTCCGTCAGCTGACGGCTTGTCTCTTTAAATACTTCCTCTTCATTGAAACACGGAACGACGATGGTTAACACTGGCTGTGGCTGTTTCAATCGATATCCTCCTTATTTTGTTTCGTATAAATAAATGCGCCAGGCGGAATCTTTATGGTCAAATGTTTTCACGAGCGCCAGGTGGTTTTGGTCAGCGTTCATGATGGGAACCGAAGAAAAAATATATTGTCCGCCCATTTGTTGAAACACATCTGTATTTAATTCAAGATGATTAATTGTTTTCTTCGAATTCTTTTTAAAGTCATATCGTTTGCCAAGCTCATCGACGAACAGATAGCAGCGGCTACCCCATTCATCAAAGTATCGTTTCAATTGGGCGTTTTTTTCTAGCTCTTTTTCAATGATTTTTCTAAATTCATATTTATATGAGAGCGGGTACAGGTTGTTATATGTATCTAAGGTGTAAAAACCGTTGTATTGGGCAATAGACGGATGCAGACCGATACTCGCCACCCTGTACGAATCTTGCGGGCGCCCGATATACTCCTTAATCTCTTTAAATTGGTCAGACGCGTAAAATTCACGAAACGTCGGCGCGTTGTAGTGAACGCCATACGTATACTCCTCATTAAAAGGCGCCAGGACCATCAGCTGCGCAGTAACTGCCGCATACACAAGCCATCGCCACTTTTTCCCCATCCGCCAGATGAGGTACAAAGCGAGCGCAAAACTCATGTAGATCACCAGCGGGCGCAAAAAATGAAAACGGGCAAAATTAAATTCAGCTAAAAATGCAAATTTCTGCTTTGGAACAGCCCATATTTTGTTGAACCAAAACGCATACCACAGTGACAGCGCATAATTCAGCACGCAGAGAAAAAGATAAACGTTTTCTTCCCTTGTCCGATTTCGTTTGAACAGCACAGCAAAAAAGACGAGTAATAAGATTGGAAGAATCACAACGGTATGAACTGTCATGACATGGTTATGTCCGTAGACAAAGTTTTTGACGGACAAACGCAGAGAATGCCAAACATCATGCCTTGAAGAAATAAATTCAATCCGGTGCATCGGCGCGTGTGAAATCAACATCGAATAGACAAGCCGGTACTCGACAAATAGATAAATACTTGTCATAAAAGCGATGCTGCCTAAGAAAATGAAATTCCATTTTCTTTTTGTGATGACATCATACAGCCAGAAGCATGCCATCCCAGCCAAGAAAAAGAAGAAGCCTAATACAAAGCTTGAATACAACGGCAGCAAACCGAGCGTCAGCCATTCTCTCCATGAGATATCCCCTTTTCGGATATTCAAAAAAGCCCACAGCGCCAAAGGGTATCCAAGCGTGCTCAGCATTCCAGAAGGCCAAAAAGGCGTTAAAGCAAATGCGAGCGATACGCCAATTCGGATCAATGCCGCTTTCTGTTCGGGAATCACATGTTTCTTCAGCAGCACATACATTCCGAAGAAAGCGACAACTCTCGTAATGGTCTGGCTTACCGCATAGGCGGTCATAGAAGAAAACAACGCGTGCAGCCAAACAATTCCGCTCCACTCAGTGCCGAACGCATCCCGTGGCAGTCCGTTAATGATTTGCGGAATGGCAGCATCAACTTTGCCGATGATTTCTCCGCTGTCGGCCAGCACCTTGTACCAAGCGATATTGGAATCCAAATTATCGTGTACGCGAATATGGGCGTCTTCCTTCAAAATAAAAAGCGGGGAGACATACAGCAAAAGGAGAAATAAAGCCATCAAAAGATAATATGTTTCTTTTTTGTGTTGTCTTAATCGTAACATCCCTAACACATCCATCTGTTATTCTGACTTCTATTGGGCATGATCTGCCTCACCTGTCAAAATTTATTATCCCTTTTCCCTTCTAAAACATTCATCAAATGACAATCCTTTCTGCATTTTTCAAACTGGTCTTCAACCCATTAATTCCCGCTATCCATAAGGCTG
This sequence comes from Bacillus sp. FSL R5-0434, assembly GCF_038004745.1. Classification (NCBI taxonomy): domain Bacteria; kingdom Bacillati; phylum Bacillota; class Bacilli; order Caryophanales; family Bacillaceae; genus Bacillus; species Bacillus sp. FSL R5-0434. The sequence continues at coordinate 1,391,756 of NZ_JBBORV010000001.1, read as the reverse complement.
GATCACTTACTATACTGGTAGAAGGGAGGGGATACATGTGTTCATCTTACTTTCATTGGTCATACTTGCTGTTATGCCATTTATATATAAAGCAAACCGCAACACAAAAGATGTGAAGGTCAACACGATTTCAATTGATCAGCAAGACGGCCTTCCAGCAAGAAAAAAACTGAATATCCTTCATTTATCGGATCTTCATTTAGAAAACATTTCTGTATCGCCTGATGAGCTGTATCGTTTAACAAATAATCAACCTGTAGACATCATTGCGCTGACCGGAGATTTTCTTGACCGGAAACGAAATATTCCAAAGCTTGCCGGCTACTTGCAGGCACTGCAACAACTGAAGCCTGCTTATGGCATGTACGCGGTGTTTGGCAATCATGATTATGTATTAAAAGATAAGGACTTTCAAAGATTAAAGCGAGTGCTGGAGGAAAATGGCTGCATTACGCTGCAAAATGAACATGTTCACATCAATACTGATGCAGGGCCTGTTAATATTATCGGAATTGACGATTACAGTACGAATCGCAGTAAAATCACAAACTCTTATAAAGGCCTTCAGAATGGCTATTACCTTGTATTGACACATGATCCAAACATTATTTTAGAGATGCAGGATATTCATTTTGACTACCTGTTATCAGGCCATTTTCACGGAGGGCAAATCCACTGGCCAAAGCCGTATCATTTGGTGAAAATGGGCAAGCTTGTACGCATGAATATGATTAAAGGGCTTCATTATCATCACGATAAACCGTTTTATATCAGTGAAGGTTTAGGACAAACTGGCGTTAATATCCGTGTAGGAAGCCGCCCCGAAGTGACTTTCCATCAAATTTAAAAAGACTGTGCTGACCATGGCATCAGTCTTTTTTTTGATAGGTGTGCTGAAGCTTTTCTTTCGAGATAAACAAATAGGATGAATCCGGCAGATTTCGCAAGCTCACTGGCTTTGACGTTAAATATAAAATCGGCATATGGGTGATTTTTTTAAAGGATCTGTAAAAAGGATTGACCGGGGTTACCACGTCAAAGCCGAGTCTTTCTACCCCTTTATCAAGCATTGTAATGCCAATGATTCCTTTGATTTTTTCGCTTTTTTTATGATTGTTGATATACTCCAGCAGCATCGGCATTGATTGATATACTTTTTGATAAATAATGATTCCTTTTCTGACTGCGCTTTCAATGCTTTGCAGTTCCCTGATCAGCTTGATGTTGTGCAGATGGATTTTAACGAGCACATCGTTTTTTCTTATATGGGTTCCGTCACTCAGCACGACATGATGCCCTTTGTATTTCGTCAGTCTGACTCGAAAGACGCATTTTCGCTCATCTTCAATCAAAGTCAGCCTCGAAAAAAAGAAATAAATCGGGTCAATTACTCTCCAAATGGAAAGGAAACAGGTTTTCATCTCTTCACCTTCCTTATCATCAAAAAAAACACCCTTATATTTTGTGATGATTCTCCCCAAAATATAGTTGCCATATTTTTAAGGAGGACGGACATGACAAACATTCTTATTTTTCCTTTTTTAAGCATTTCCACCGGGCATCATCATGTTGCTGATACCCTGAAGGCTGATCTGGAATCTAAAGGACTGCATTCAGAAAAAATTGATATCTTTTCACATACGTATAAACGTTTAGAACAACTGTCCTCCTCAGCTTATTTAAAATGGATTCAATATTTCCCGAAAACGTACAGCGGAATATACAAGCTTCTCGCTTGCGGAGAGTGTAAAAATGTCAAACGCTATGCCATGTATGAATGGCTGTTTATGCAAAGCATGAGACAGATTCTCAAAGAAAAACAGCCTGATATCGCCTTCTGCACACACGCCCTGCCTTCTTACCTGCTAAACCGGCTGAAACCGGAATATCCAAACATGACCATTGTAAATGTATACACGGATTTTTTTGTGAATCAGGTATGGGGGCGGAAGAACATTGACTACCACTTTGTCCCGATCATGGATATCAAGAAGCAGCTCATGACCGAAGGAATCAGCCAGGAAAAAATATTTTTGACCGGCATTCCCGTTCACCGGGCTTATGAAACAGGAACCGCAGAAACCTGTCAGCATCGTCCGCCTTATACCGTCATGATTACAGGCGGCAGTATGGGAGTCGGAGGTATTTTTAAGCTGGTCCAGGAGCTGTCGCCAGGCGGAAACATCTTATACAAAATATTATGCGGCAGAAACGAAAAGCTCTACCGCTATGTCAAAAGTTTACAACATCCTTTTATCGAAGCGATCCCATACCTTCACAGCAAAGCAGAAATGAACAGTTTGTACGCACAAGCCTCAGGCGTCATGACAAAGCCAGGAGGCGTAACCATCAGTGAATGCTTAAAGAAAAGGCTTCCGGTTTTTATCTATCATGCGCTGCCGGGACAGGAGGAAATGAATGTGAACCTGTTAAAAGAACGGCAGCTTGTCACAGATATAAGAAACTGGGATATGAAGCGGGCAGAGGAACGCATTTCCGCATTTTTTCAATCGAATGAACGGGCAGCAGCAGAGAAGCAAGTCAGGGAGTATCTTGGCCAAATGTGTGACCGGGAGATTGGGGAGGTTTTAAAAAGGATATTAGATGAATGTGAACATAAAAAAACACCCTCCTGAAAAGAGAGTGTGGAATGACTAACGAAACAGTAAATGCTGGCTGTGAATACCTGCTTTCTTCAGCAGGAGGATCAGCTGGTCCTGCTCATCAGACGAAAGGCCTGAAAACGCTCTCGCTATACGGAGCGCATGGATTGGATAAATTTTATCCAAATACTCATTCCCTTTATCCGTGAGATGCGCGTAAACGGAGCGTTTATCTTTCGGGTCCTGCTCCCTGACTAAAAACCCGTTTCTTTCTAGCTTGTCAATGACATATGTGACGTTTCCGCTTACAAGCAGAAGTCGCGACCCAATTTGCTGTAATTTTTGCGGGCCTCTCGTATACAAAAGTTCCAGTACGGCAAATTCTGTGGGATTAAAGCCGTGCTCTTTGCTGTCACGGATGCTGTGTTCAGACACACTTTTGAAAGCCCTTGCAAAAACTCTGTACAAATTCATCGCACGCTCAACTTCTTCTTCGTTAAACGATAATCTCATCATATCTACCCCGTATATAGAATTTTTATAAAAAAATAATGAAAACCCTTACATATAATAAGAGTTTAATGCCCTTATTATTTTTATTCGCTATAATTCGAGAAATTCCTTTTCAGGAAACAAAAAAATCCTTATACTCGTTATTTTGTATAAGGATTTTTTTGGTGATATGGGATGCTGCGAAAGAAATATGCGTATTCCTTCCGCAGTTCAGAAAGTGTCATTTTGTTCATTACTTCTTTATTATAAACTCCGATTTGAAAGAGTTTTTCTGAATAATGGCTTCGTTCTTTTTCTAATGCAGTTTTCAATAAATTACTCATAGCGTCCTCCTTCATTTTAAGGTATCCTCTAAATAAGATACTCTTTTTAAATGAATGTGGTGTGAATCTAATGTAAAGAATTTATGTTTACGAAGATTTTCGGTAAAGTCCGTTTTGAACTGATCTTAAAAGCTGAAAAGCATGTTCTCCGGCAAGCTGCATAAACGTTTCAAGCATTTCATCCCGTTTCATATCCAACTCGATTATTTCCTTTGCCAGTGAGACCGCTTTTTCTTCCTCCATGATTATCCTTCCTCCTCATTTAATCGTTACATAAAGGATAAAACGCGCTTATAGGTTACGCATCATTCTTGTTAATTTTTCTGCCGTATTTTTTCAAAAATCTGCTATTTCATGTTAGAAAATATAACAAGCGTCAGGTTTTTTCTCTATGTTTTTTATATACTATTATCAAAAGACATCCAGGGGTGGAAAAATGACCACAGAAGATCATTCTTATAAAGACAAAAAAGTGATTTCAATCGGGATTGTCAGTGAATTGACAGGGTTGTCCGTAAGACAGATCAGGTATTATGAGGAGCGTAAGCTGATTTATCCGCAGCGTTCTTCAAGGGGAACGAGAAAATATTCTTTTGCCGACGTCGAGCGGCTGATGGATATTGCCAACAAACGCGAAGACGGCGTGCAGACAGCTGAAATTTTAAAAGATATGCGCAAAAAAGAACAAATGGTAAAAAACGATCCGCAAGTACGAAAAAAAATGCTGGAGGGGCAGCTTAATGCTCACTTTAGGTACAAAAACCGTTAAACGATAAAAGTCCGCCTCGCAATCTGAGACGGACTTTTATCGTTTATAATGAGTGAATGAATGCAGTCGCAATACCAAAGTAAATTAATAATGACAAAATATCATTTAACGTCGTAATGAGCGGGCCTGACGCAATGGCCGGGTCTACATTCAGTCTATGCAGAATAATGGGGATGATTGTTCCGGACATCGTGCCGATAATTAAGGTCAGCAGCAGTGAAGAGCCGACAACAAATCCTAAAAGCACATTCCCCTGCCATATAATGGCGATCACCGTAATTAAGACAGAACAGACGGCACCGATATAAATACTCGTTCTGAGCTCCCGAAAAATCAGTTTCACAATCGTTGTTTTATTCATTTCTTCTTTAGATAAACCTCTGATGACAACCGCGAGAGACTGTGTTCCTGTATTCCCTGTCATCCCTGACACCATCGGCATAAAGAATGCCAGCGCCACGACCTGCTTCAGCGTATCTTCAAAATAGCTCATGATGCTGCCTGAAATCAGCCCGATGAACAAAAGCAGGATCAGCCATGGAAGGCGGCGGTATGCTGCAACATATGCTTTTGTATCGAAGGTAATGGCTTTACCTGATGCAGCGAATTTTTCGTAGTCCTCATCGGCTTCCCGAATAACGACGTCGATGATATCATCGACCGTCACGATCCCGACAAGCACATTGTTTTCTTCCACAATCGGAATCGCTAAGAAATCGTAACGTTCAATCAGCCGCGCCACTTCTTCCTGATCTTGAAGCGCGTCTGCTGCAATGACACGGGTAAACATCAAGTCTTGTACCTTTTCTTCCGGTTCCCCGAGAATCAAATCGCGATATGACAGAACGCCGACAAGCTGCTTACTGTCATTTATAACATATAAGTAGTTGATAGACTCTGCGATTTCCGCGAAACTTTTTAGTTTGACGACCGCGTCTTTTACCGTGTAATGCTGAGGAATCCACACATAACGGTTGGTCATCATGCGCCCCGCTGAATCAGCCGGGTAATTCATAAGGAGCTGAACGGCTTTTGACTCTGAGGCTTCCATGCTGGATAAAAGCTGTTCCTTCAGTTCTTCATCCATTTCTTCAAGCAATTGAGCGAGGTCATCGTTGTCCATTTTGTTCATGGCGAGTGTTGCTTTTGTTTTTCCGACTTTATTTAAGACGGCTAGCTGAAATTCCCGTTCCAGTTCGCCGATCATATCAGTAATATCATCAACAGTTAAATAAGATAAATAGCGGGCGCGGTGTTTTTCCGGCATTTCTTTAAAAATAAACGCCATATCATAGGGCTGAAGCTCATCAATAACACTTCTGAAATCCCTGATTTTTCCGTCTCGCAATAAGATAATGATGCGTAAAATGAGTTCGTCATAGGTCATGTTTTGAACCATCGGGACTCGTACCTCCTCTACGGAGACGTGCCGGCCTCGCCAGAAGGTGCGGCAGATCGTCTCCTCATCGTGTAATCAATTGTCTTGCTGTCATAGTATATGGGTACTTCTTCAGATTGACTCGAATGGGGAGAATCCATACTCCGCACCTCCTTTTTGTTCAACATTTCGTTTTCAAGGCATAAAAAAAGCCTTCTGGATTGAAGGTGAAAGAAGCACGGCAAAAAAAGCGTGCGGGCGCCTTCAATCGTAGAGCTTTAGCACTGTATGGCATAGGAGCAATCATCCAGCTGCATTAAAAATCACCTTATGTCGATGATTTCTGTTGACCCATTGGCGTCTTTGGACATTTTTGGGCAGCAGCGTATCTCCATACAGGAGCCTCACCTAACGAAGTTCGTAATTGAATTGACACACTGAGATTACAGAAAAAAACAAGCTATGTCAACTTAAAAAAGTTATTTATGCGTTTACATCTCATCAGATGAAATAAAATAAGGGCCTTAGCCCTTATTCTGTTGTTTGCGTCTCATCATCTTCTGAAAGCAAATGATAGGTTTCATGAAGAAATAAGGCGTATTCCCCTTCCTTCGTCGGATGTGGAACATACTCAGCCTGATTGATGTATTGTTCTTCTTTCTTTTCCAAGCGCTTCGCCTCCTTTTCTTATTAGATTGTCCAAAAAGCGGCTCGTTATCATGAAAAAAACCCCGCGGGTGCGGGGTTAGTCGTCTAATTCCTGTTTCATAATACGTCCGTCCTTTGCAGAGATGTCAAATTCTGCTTCAGTCCCTTGTTTCGTTTGAACCTCAATTTCGTAGATATAAGCACCGTCGTCTTCATCCAGCTTGCTTTCTGTGACGGTTCCAGCTGTTTTCTTTAGAGCAATCTGTTCTGCTTCTTCTTTTGTCAAAACAACTTGCTCTTTTTTCTCTTTTAACGGGTCATTGAGCGCTTGTTTGGTCTTGATATCCACATAAACATCATAATCTTCACCGTCTTTTTCGATTTCAACTTCATAAGCTTCTTTGCCGTTATAGATGTCTCTGTCGATGTCATCCACTGTTCCGTCAACAACTGTTTTGGCAATGGACTCCGCTTCTTGTTCAGTAAGTCCGCCAGTTTCAGAAACAGACTGTGTATGTTCATTATTTTCTTTCGCAAACGCGTTGTAGCTGAATCCTCCGGCCGCTAAACACCCTGCTAATAAGCCAATCATCCATCTTTTCTTCAGCATATGTGATTCCTCCCTTGTTCGTTATGAGTTCAGTTTACACACTCAACATGAAAGGAAAACGAGAGAAAGATGAGAATTTGATGAGAAAACCATTAGTCTTCATAGATAATATTAGAAACTTTGCCGGTATAGGCGTTTATTTTCACCGTAGCTTCCTTGTCATTCGGGAGATCAACATCTACTTCAAACAGGAGAGTGCCTTCGCTTTCTTCCAAATCGGCGTCATCCGCTTTTCCTCCAGCCTCACGCTCTGCAATGGCTTTTGCCTCTTTTTCCGAAATTGTTGTCTTTTGTTTGTCTTTGCTGCTGATTTTATCAGCGGACACCACCGCTTTTGTCTTCATATCTACCTTCACTTCGTATGTTTCCCCATTATTTTTTTGAATGGTATACGACGCAACTCCGTGTTTTCGCGTGTGTTTTTTGACGGTGCCCGGCACCCGCACCAGAGCGAGCTGCTCAGCTTCTTTTTCTGTCATCTCAGATGTGTTCGTCTTTTTCACTCTGTTCATTGACAATATGTCGCCCGATTTAGCATCAGCTTTTAGAAAATAAATTCCTTTTGGATTTTCCAGAGTCATATCATACGTTTTTTTATCATTGGATTGCGTCACTTTTGTGATGTCGCCTTCATAGGAGGTTTCTACTTTTTTTATGACTGCCTCCTTTGACAGCGCGTCCTCATGAGTCTGCTTAATGATAAGAACCGCGCAGATGACAATGGCTAAAACGGCTGCCGCCGCCGCAGCTCCTGTTTTCATACGTTTTGTCATAGCGCTCCCCCATTCTGTTCTCTAAATTGCATTGTGACATTTGTTCCCTGTCCCGGTTTGCTTTTTACAGACAGGTCAATGCCATGCTCATCGGCAATATGTTTGGCAATGGATAGACCTAGACCCGTTCCGCCTGTTTTGCGGTTACGCGCCTCATCCGCCCGGTAAAAACGTTCAAACAGACGCGGGATATGCTCTTCAGGTATGCCGATTCCTTCATCCCTTACAGACAAAAACGGACGTCTGTTATTGATTCCTGCGGAAATCACAATGGCCTTGTCACTATACTTTATGGCATTATCAAGCAAAATCGTCAGCAGCTGCTTTATGCGTTCTTCATCTGCCGTTACAAGCAAATTCTCCTTGTCCGTCTCGAGAAAGATGTCGCGTTTATAAACCGGCTGGAGTGTTTGTATGACGGCGCGCGACACTTCGATCAGGTCAACCGTTTTCAGATCAAGCTCCAGTTCTTTATGGGTCTTGGCCAGCGTAAGCAGCTGATTGGTCAGTTTTTTCATATGGACCGCTTCTGAATGAATAGCTTCAATGGATTCCTCAAGCACTTCAGGCTTTTTTGCCCCCCAGCGTTTCATCAGATTGCTGTAGCTTTCAATAATGGTGAGCGGGGTTTTCAGCTCGTGTGAAGCGTCTTGGACGAATTGCTGCTGTTTATCGTAGTGCTCTTTCAGCATGCTCGCCATCTCATTAAAGGTCAGCCCCATTTGATACAGTTCGTCATGCGACTGTCCTTCCAGAGAAATTGTTTTGAATGCTTTTTCTCTCTGTATGTCTTTCATCGTTGTCACCAATTGTCTGATTGGATTGGTGATATGGCGGGCGAGTAAGCTGCCGGCAAAGAAGGAAGCGATACAGACAGCCGCGCTGGCCGCAATTAAGATGATTCTTAGCAGAAGAAGACTCTCTTCTGTATGCTCCAGCCTTTCCACGAGCTGAAGCGATACGACTTGTCCGTCTGTCCAAATGACCGGGACAGCTGCTGCTGCAAACAGTTTGCCTTCATGCTTTGTCACGTCTGTCGTTTCCCCGCTGTGAAAAGAAAGAGGGAAGTCTTTATATGCTTTTTCCTTTGTGATGGTCATGACGGCTTTCCGATCCGCACTCACTACCCGCACCATTCCATTTGCCGGAAGATAGGCCTGCAGCATATCCTGCAAAGCCACTCCTTGTGTTTCGGCGGTATGAAGAGCTTCGGCGATATTGTCCGTTTCATCGGCAAGACGGGCCGCATCCTTTGAGGTGAGTGCCGATGAAAAAATGAGATAGACCGCAGTATGAACCAATACTAATAAAATCAACAGCCAAATGGATGTATAAAGATGAATCTTTGTCTTCAGCTTCATCATTTACCCCTTAATGGTATAGCCGACCCCGCGTACGGTATGAATCAGCTGTTTTTCGTAAGGATAGTCCAATTTTTTTCTGATATATCTTATGTACACGTCGACGACATTTGTATCACCGATGTAATCAAACCCCCATACAGAGCTGAGAATTTGCTCTCTCGTCAGCACTTGCTGCGGATGCTTCAGCATATAGACGAGCAAATCAAATTCCCGGGGCGTTAATTCAACTTCTTTGTCTCCCCGTCTGACTTCACGTGTTTTCTCGTTCACCTGCAAATCGTCATATGTCAAAAATGTGCCGATATCCTCTGTTTTGCTTCCGGTTTGGCGGAGTGCCGCTCTGATTCTGGCAAGCAATTCTTCAATTTCAAACGGCTTGGTGACATAGTCATTCGCACCGATGTCAAGCCCCGTTACCTTATCTGGAACGCTGTCGCGGGCTGTTAATAAAATAACCGGTGTCTCTTGATCCGTTTTCCTCAGCCGGCGCAGCACTTCAAGCCCGCTCAACCCTGGCAGCATGACATCGAGCAGCAATAGGGAATACGAACCTTCCGTGACCGCGTTAAGTCCTTCAGAGCCATTATGTTTGATGGTGACGCTGTATCCTTCATATTCCAATTCAAGCTGAAGGACCCTGGCGATTTTTTCTTCATCTTCCACAATTAATATGTGCCCTTTTTCCAATTCCGATCATCCTCTCATGTTCCTATATGAAAAAAATGATTTCATTGTTTACAAAATGATTCTTATCATCTATTATGATGTCAAAATAAAAAATTGTATACGGAAAGCACTAGGGGTGCTGTTATGGCTGAGATAAAGCGCGCAAAAACGCGCTTTGATCCCTTATGACCCGATCTGGATAATACCAGCGTGGGGAAGTGCAGGTTGACCGAAAGGTGTATTTTTTCGTGCGCTTACTCGATCTATGACTGCATATTCCCTAAGGATATGCAGTTTTTTATTTTACCAAAAAAACAGGAGGTCAGAGAAATGGACAACTTATGCGGTACAAGCAGAATCGCCGGATTTCGGTTCTCTTTATACCCGATGACAGATGATTTTATCAGTGTGATCAAGTCTGCGCTGAAAAAAACGGATACGTCAAAGGTTTGGACAAAGACCGATCATATCAGTACAGTTTTGCGCGGATCGATCGCTCATGTATTCGACGCCGCTAAAGCCATCTACCTGTATGCAGCAAATAGCGAAAAGCACATTGTCATGAACGGGACGTTTTCCATCGGCTGCCCGGGCGATACACAAGGAGATACATATCTGACAGCAGATGAAAAGCGTGTCAACGAAGAATCTGTTCACGACCTGAAAGCAGAGGCTCCTTGCCAATTTGCGCTTTATCCGATGAATGAGCCGAATTATATGGACATCATCATGAAAGCTGTTGAAATCGCTAAGGCTGACGGCACCTTTGTACAGGGTGTTCATTACGCAAGTGAGGTAGACGGAGATGCACACGACGTGTTCCGGACACTGGAAGCCGCTTTCCGCATGGCAAATCAGCAAACAGCCCATGTCACCATGACCGTGAACTTCTCGGCAAACAGTCCATCAAGAAAACAGAAAGCAGGGATAAAATGAAAAGCTGGAAAGTAAAAGAAATTGTCATCATGTCTGTTATCAGTATTGTTTTTGGCATTGTGTATTTAGTATTCACCCATTTCGGAAACGTACTTGCAGGGATGTTCGGGCCCATCGCTTATGAACCGATTTACGGCATTTGGTTTATCGTGTCGGTGATTGCCGCGTACATCATTCGTAAACCGGGCGCGGCCCTTGTTTCAGAAATCATCGCAGCTCTCGTTGAATGTTTGCTGGGAAATCCTTCAGGCCCGATGGTTATCGTTATCGGCATTGTTCAAGGTCTCGGAGCAGAAGCTGTATTTCTTGCGACACGCTGGAAAGCTTATTCCCTTCCTGTGCTGCTTCTGGCGGGTATGGGGTCTTCGGTGTCCAGCTTTATTTATGATTTCTTTGTTTCCGGTTATGCGGCGTACTCACCGGGCTATCTGCTCATTATGCTTGTGATCCGTCTCGTTTCAGGTGCGGTCCTGGCCGGCCTTCTCGGAAAAGCTGTCAGCGATTCTCTCGCATATACGGGTGTCTTAAACGGAATGGCACTCGGAAAGGAACTGAAAAAGAAACGGAAACGGGTATCAAATCATGCAAGCCTATAACAAGTTGCTTTCGGTTGACCGGCTTAGCTTTTCATATGAAGAAAACGAGAAACCGATTTTTCAGGATATAACGTTTGAGCTCCAAAAAGGAGAATGCGCTTTATTGTTAGGGCCGAGCGGGTGCGGAAAAAGCTCGCTTGCCCTCTGTTTAAACGGGCTTTACCCTGAAGCTTGCGACGGGATGCTGTCTGGGCATGTATTCTTATTTCAAAAACCGATCACTGACGCTGAAACCTCTGAAACAATCGCTCAGCATGTCGGAGTCGTCTTTCAGGACCCTGAGCAGCAGTTTTGTATGCTGACAGTAGAGGATGAAATCGCCTTTGGATTGGAAAATCTGCAAATCCCCCAAGAAGAAATGGTGAAGAAAATTGATGACGTTCTGGAAAAATTACACATCACTCATGTAAAGGAAAAAACGATTTCCACTCTGTCAGGGGGACTGAAGCAAAAAGTCGCGCTCGCCTGTATTTTGGCGATGGAGCCTGAGCTCATTATTCTGGATGAACCGACTTCCCTTTTAGACCCTTATTCAGCACGGGAATTCGTTCAAATGATCAAAGAGCTTCAGCAGGAAAAAGGCTTCGGCCTTCTCGTGATCGAACATCAGCTTGATGAGTGGGCGCCTTGGGTTGAAAGAACAATCGTACTGGATGGAGCAGGCAAGAAAGCCTTAGACGGGCCGACTAAGGATATGTTTCAGCATCACTCAAACATGTTAAGAACAATGGGAATCGCTGCGCCAAAAATTTGTGGCTTACAAGAAAACGTGAGCATACCGTTTACATTGTCAAAAGAAACGCTGTTCAAGGAACCCTTCCCTGCTGGGCCTGCTGAAGAAGCAGCGGTTCTTTCTGCTGAACACGCGGTGCAGGTCCAGAACTTATCGTTTTCAAGAGGACAGCAGACCATTTTCAAAGACATCAGTTTTTCATTGCGTGCAGGCTCTTTGACGGCACTTGTCGGGCCAAACGGCACAGGAAAATCTACGCTGTTGTCTGTTCTCGCCCGTTTGCTCAAACCCAAAAGCGGCAAGATTCTTCTGCATGATAAGCCGCTGGAGTCTTACAAAGAAAAAGAGCTTCGCAAACAAATGGGATTGGTTTTCCAAAATCCAGAGCACCAGTTTGTGACTGACACAGTATATGATGAGCTGCTGTTTGGCCATGCGGCAAATGCCGAAACCGAGAAAAAAGCGCAGAACCTGCTGCAGCGTTTCGGCCTTGCACATTTGGCGGACCACCATCCGTTTGCGATCAGCCAAGGGCAAAAACGGCGGCTGAGTGTCGCCACAATGCTGATGCACGATGTAACGGTTTTGCTTTTAGACGAACCGACCTATGGCCAAGACGCCAAAACAGCCGCTGAATGCATGGAAATGATTCAGCATATCCAGACAGAAGGCACCGCTGTCCTCATGATCACACACGATATGGAGCTTGTATCTTCATATGCTGACAGCGTGCTTGTGCTTCACGGCACACATTTGGCCTTTGACGGAACACCGGAACAATTATTTTCTAGGGAAGCCGAGCTCGTCCAAAAAGCAAAGCTCACCCTCCCCCTTCGATATGAATGGATGACATACCAGCAGGAGGTGCGTGATGAAGCAGCCGTTACATCTCATTAACCCGGCAGTAAAAGCAGCGGCGGTTTTTTGCTGTGTCGTCATGCTGTCGTTTATTTACAATCCTTACACACCGGCGTGCTTTTATATCATGATTGTTGCGGGTGTCTTGTTTGCGGCCAGAATACCGCTGAAAAAATGGCTTTTGTTCACGATTCCGTTTTTGATTTTAGCATTCGGCTGCGTATGGACAGCCGCTGTTTTCGGCAAGATTCCGACGACCGCAGATAATTTTCTGTTCCAAGCCGGCCCTTTTTCGATCAACAGTGAAAATGTGGCTGTCGGCATCTCACTCGGGTTTCGGATTTTGTGCTTTTCTGCCTTATCAATGATGTTTGTTTTTACAACCGATCCGATTTTATTTATGCTGAGTCTTGTGCAGCAGTGCAAGCTGTCCCCGAAGCTTGCATATGGCGTCATTGCCGGATTTCGTTTTCTCCCTCTGTTAAAAGAGGAGGTCCAGCTGATCCAGCAGGCACATAAAATCCGAGGCGGAGCGGCGGAAAATGGATTAAAAGAAAAAATCAGCGCGTTAAAGCGCTATACCATCCCGCTATTAGCAAGCGCGATCAGAAAAGCGGAACGAACAGCTCTTGCGATGGAATCAAAAGGATTTACAGGCAGCCGAAACCGGACGTATTACCGGTCGCTTACCGTCAGCCCGCGCGACTGGCTGTTCTTTTTCCTCATTCTCTTGTTATTCGCAGGATCTTTTCTTGTGTCTTTATGTTTTACCTCATAGAAAAAGCCGCTATGTTGAATAGCGGCTTTTTTATTATTGATGATAGTTCAATGCTTGGGCAAGATTGGTTTTAATATTAATGTTCGTAAAATCAATTCCAAGCTGTACAGCGGTTTGCGCAATTTCTGGTCTGATTCCAGACAATGTGGATCTGACACCGATTAAAGTAAGCGCCTCAATCAATTTAAAGATTTGGTGCGCCACCATTGTATCAACAACGACGACACCTGAAAGATCGATCAACAGATGCTCAACGCGTCTTTTCGCACATGCATTAAGCGTGTTCTCAAGAATAAACTTTGCCCGTTCAGTATCAATATCACCGACAAGCGGCAGCAGAGCTGTCGTTTTGCTCAGAGTAATGACAGGCGAGCTTAATTCCAGTATCATTTCTCTCTGGGCATTTAATTGCTGTTTTGCATTCGATTCAGCGTGATCGACGAATGTATAAATGGTAAAATCAAAAACTTTCACAATCAAATCGGCCCATTTTTGTTTCTCTCCCGGTCCAAATGCCGACTCGTTTTCTTCTGCGAACTTCTCAAAATACTTCGTATATAATCTTCGGTTTCTCATAAACTCACGGATGACGTATTGCACCGGGGTATCGAGATGTTTTTGATCATTCGTCAGCTCAATAACCCATTGTTGAAATTCATCGAGAAATTGTTTTTCCGGTAAAACATACATGTAATTCAGATGCCGGTAGAACTCTCTGTCCTGCTCTTTCAGCTCCTCGGTTACAGTTGCATTATGTAAGGCATAAATCGAATTCGGATCGCTTTCCTCCATTGTGTCAATCCATTCCTCGGCCATTTGTTCTACATGCTCAGAAAAAAACGCAAATATTTTTTCATTCAGTTTCATCACACTGCTCCTTTCCCAACTTCTATTATAACTTGACTGACAGCTGAATCCCAGCCATACACGCTAGAGACATCCATTATTTTGAAAATTACTAATCCATTGGATTGTATCCTATTTTTTCAAAATGCTTCAAACGACACTGTCCGAGCGGCTGCTTTTTTCATATAATGTGAGATAACACCCTTGTATCCACTTGCAAGCATAAAAAAGGAGGGCTTTTTTATGAATGGTGAAATCCGCTTGATCCCGTATGTGACGAATGAGCAGATCATGGATGTGAACGAGCTTCCTGAGGGTATTAAAGTGATTAAGGCGCCAGAAGTGTGGGCAAAAGGGGTTAAAGGCAAAGATGTAAAAATTGCTGTATTGGACACCGGCTGCGATACAAGCCATCCCGATCTGAAAAACCAAATCATCGGCGGCAAGAATTTCACAGATGATGACGGCGGCAAGGAAGATGCCATTTCCGACTACAACGGACACGGCACACACGTTGCCGGAACGATTGCGGCTAACGATTCAAACGGCGGCATCGCCGGAGTTGCGCCTGAGGCAAGCCTTTTAATTGTAAAGGTGCTTGGCGGTGAAAACGGCAGCGGAAAGTACGAATGGATTATTAACGGCATTAACTATGCTGTTGAGCAAAAGGCTGATATCATCTCAATGTCCCTTGGCGGACCGAGCGATGTGCCTGAACTGGAGGAAGCGGTCAAAAACGCCGTCAAAAACGGAGTGCTAGTCGTTTGTGCTGCGGGAAATGAGGGTGACGGCGACGAACGCACAGAGGAGCTTTCCTATCCTGCTGCGTATAATGATGTAATTGCGGTTGGATCTGTTTCAGTAGCGCGTGAATCGTCAGAATTTTCAAACGCAAATAAAGAGATTGATCTTGTTGCACCTGGTGAAAACATTTTATCCACTCTTCCCAACAAGAAATACGGGAAGCTTACCGGCACTTCAATGGCTGCCCCTCATGTCAGCGGAGCGCTTGCTTTAATTAAAAGCTTTGAAGAAGAATCTTTTCAAAGAGAGCTCTCTGAATCTGAGCTTTATGCGCAGCTGATCCGCAGGACACTTCCGCTCGATATCGCAAAAACATTGGCCGGGAATGGATTCCTGTATTTAACCGCTCCTGATGAGCTATCGGAGAAAGCAGAGCAGTCACATTTACTGACCCTATAATATTATTTTTCTCATATAATATATACTGTAATTTGTAAAAAAAATTTCAAAATCTTTGTTGACAATGAATTTGAATTGCTGTTAAGATTACCAACAAATGATTCAACTTTTCAAAAAATTAATAACATTTTCTCTTATCGAGAGTTGGGCGAGGGATTGGCCTTTTGACCCCAACAGCAACCGACCGTAATTCCATTGTGAAATGGGGCGCACTGATTTTCGCGCCGAGATTTATATCTCTTAAGGCACGGTGCTAATTCCATCAGATTGTTTCTGAGAGATGAGAGAGGCTGTATGTTTTGCAAAAAAGCCTCTTTCTCTCATGGGAAAGAGGCTTTTTAGTTGTGAGAAAACCTCTTAACAGCCTGTATCCGCGGGTCAACAAGAGTGTTTTACATATAAAGGAGGAGAAACAATGACAACAATCAAAACATCGAATTTAGGATTTCCAAGAATCGGACTGAACAGAGAATGGAAAAAATCGCTTGAAGCGTATTGGAAAGGAAACAGCGATAAAGATACGTTTTTGAAGCAAATCGATGAATTATTCTTATCCGCAGTGAAAACGCAAATTGACCAGCAGATTGATGTTGTGCCTGTTTCTGATTTCACACAGTATGATCATATTCTTGACACTGCGGTCAGTTTCAACTGGATCCCGCAACGCTTCAGACACCTGACTGACAGTACAGATACATACTTCGCCATCGCCCGCGGAATAAAAGACGCCGTATCAAGTGAAATGACAAAATGGTTTAATACAAACTACCATTACATCGTGCCGGAATATGACGAGAGCCTAGAGTTCCGCCTGACAAGAAACAAACAGCTTGAAGACTACCGCCGAATCAAACAGGAGTACGGCGTTGAAACAAAACCTGTTATCGTCGGCCCTTATACGTTCGTCACGCTTGCAAAAGGCTACGAGCCATCTGAAGCTAAAGCAATTCAAAAACGTCTCGTGCCGTTATATGTACAGCTTTTAAAAGAGCTTGAAGAAGAAGGCGTAAAATGGGTTCAAATTGATGAACCTGCGCTTGTCACCGCTTCAGCTGAGGATGTACGCGGCGTAAAAGAGTTATTCGAGAGCATCACAAATGAGCTTTCTTCCTTGAATGTACTTTTGCAAACGTATTTCGATTCTGTTGATGCTTATGAGGAGCTCATTTCTTATCCTGTACAGGGTATTGGGCTTGATTTCATTCATGATAAAGGCAGAAACCTGGAACAGCTTAAGACACACGGCTTTCCGAAAGATAAAGTGCTGGCAGCCGGTGTCATAGACGGACGCAACATTTGGAAAGCGGATCTTGAAGAACGCCTGGATGCCGTGCTTCATATCCTCAGCATTGCACAGGTTGATGAATTGTGGATTCAGCCTTCCAGCAGCCTGCTTCATGTTCCGGTAGCGAAACACCCAGATGAGCATTTGGAACAAGATCTGCTGAACGGATTGTCCTACGCGAAAGAAAAACTGGCAGAGCTGACAGCTTTAAAAGAAGGCTTAGTATCAGGCAAAGCCGCCATCAGCGAGCGAATTCAGCAAGCGAAAGCGGACATCAAAGCGCTCAAACAATTTGCAACAGGAGCCAATTCTGAACAAAAGAAAGAGCTTGAACAATTAAGCGATAAAGACTTCAAGCGTCCGATTCCGTTTGAAGAACGTTTAGCCCTGCAAAATGAATCTCTCGGACTCCCGCTTTTGCCGACAACAACAATCGGAAGCTTCCCGCAGTCTGCTGAAGTACGCAGCGCACGCCAAAAATGGCGGAAAAACGAGTGGTCTGATGAACAATACCAAAACTTTATCAATGCGGAGACGAAAAGATGGATTGATATTCAGGAGGAATTGGATCTTGATGTTCTTGTTCACGGTGAATTCGAACGGACAGACATGGTTGAATACTTTGGTGAAAAGCTGGCCGGCTTCGCCTTTACGAAGTACGCCTGGGTTCAATCATACGGTTCACGCTGTGTACGCCCGCCGGTCATTTATGGAGATGTAGAGTTTATTGAACCGATGACAGTGAAAGATACTGTATACGCTCAATCGTTAACATCCAAGCATGTAAAAGGAATGCTGACAGGTCCTGTTACGATTTTAAATTGGTCCTTCCCTCGGAACGATATCTCGAGAAAAGAAATCGCATTCCAAATCGGACTCGCCCTCCGCAAAGAAGTAAAAGCGCTTGAAGACGCGGGCATTCAAATCATTCAAGTCGATGAGCCAGCCCTGCGTGAAGGCCTTCCGTTAAAAACCCGTGATTGGGATGAGTATTTGACCTGGGCTGCCGAAGCATTCAGATTAACAACCTCTTCTGTGAAAAATGAAACACAAATTCATACACATATGTGCTACAGCAACTTCGAAGACATCGTCGATACGATCAATGATCTTGACGCTGATGTCATTACGATCGAGCACAGCAGAAGCCACGGAGGATTTTTGGATTACTTAAAAGAGCATCCGTATTTGAAAGGGCTCGGGCTTGGTGTTTATGACATTCACAGTCCACGTGTCCCGTCAACTGAGGAAATGTACAACATTATCATTGATGCGCTTGCGGTATGTCCGACTGACCGTTTCTGGGTAAATCCTGACTGCGGTTTAAAAACAAGACAGCAGGAAGAAACAGTCGCAGCCTTAAAAAATATGGTTGAAGCGGCGAAACAGGCAAGAGCTAAGCAGACACAGCTTGTATAATACGAAAACCATCTGCAAATGCAGATGGTTTTTTCTTTTAGAAAACGGGAATCGGTTTTCGATGCTCCCCATCCCCTTCTTTTAGTATTTTGGCTGTTCCATTTTTATCAAATGCCACAAGGCTCAAAGACGTATCATGTATGTAAGCAGAACTCCATATGTCATGAATGCCTCTTCCCTTTATGATATTTAACAGCATTAATATAAAGACAGAATGGGTAACCAGAAGAATATTCCCTGAAGAATGGCTGTCTAAAATCGATTGGAGAGCCAGCCTTGCCCGGCTTTCAAGGTCAAAAAATGTTTCACATCCCGGCTGGCGATATGCTTCAGGATGATGAAAATAAGCATGAAAAAGATCAGGCTCGTCTCTTTCAATATCCTCTTGTTTCTTCCCTTCCCATGACCCCAGTGACATTTCTCTGAATATACGATCTTTCGCAAGCGGCAGGCGGCGCGATCCCAATATAGCTTTTGCCGTCTCTTCTGTCCGCTTGCTCGGGCTGATGTAAACCTGATTGAATTCAATATCCTTCAGCCGTTCTCCAAGAGCGCGGGCATTGTACAGCCCAAGTTCTGTTACACCAGAATCCAGCCAGCCCTGCATCCTTTTTTCTACGTTCCAATGTGTCTGTCCATGCCTGGCGATATACAAATGCAGCATATGCTCCCCTCCCTTTTTTTCATCTTAGCAAATCCCCCAAATATTTTGTTTATTTTTCATTTTTTTGAGAATGTTTTTTCACTTCTTTTCGGCTATACTTATATCATTCGATCGACTGGGAGGGTATGGGATGAATCATGAAGCTTTTTTAAAGCGGGCTGTCGAGCTTGCTCGTGAAGGAGTGAACGCTGGAATCGGCGGGCCTTTCGGAGCCGTTATCGTGAAGGACGGAGCCATTATAGCCGAAGGACAGAACAACGTCACTACAAGCAATGATCCGACTGCCCATGCGGAAGTAACTGCTATTCGAAACGCCTGTAAAGCGCTTGGGACATACCAGCTGGATGACTGCATGTTGTATACGAGCTGCGAGCCATGCCCAATGTGCTTAGGCGCCATCTACTGGGCCCGGCCGAAAGCCGTTTACTATGCTGCTGAGCATACAGATGCTGCTGAAGCAGGATTTGATGATTCATTTATTTATGAAGAAATTGATAAACCTGCTGAAGAGAGAACGATCCCCTTTTATCACGTGACTCTTGCGGAGCATTTGTCTCCGTTCCAAGCATGGCGGGATGTTGACCATAAAAAAGAATATTAAAGGATCAGGCATGTGCGGCCTGATCCTTTGTTAATTCACTGAGCAGCTGCTGTGCCTGAGTACACCTCGGGTTTGCTTTCAGCGCTTTCTGCAAATATAAAACTGCTGTCATATGTTGATGCAATTCAGCGTGACAGACGCCCAGCCAGCAAAGGGATCGAAAATCAGCGGCTCCTTTAACCTGTACGTACTGATGGTTTTCACCTTGCGTTTGCAGACAGGATTCAAATGCTGTAATCGCTTCTCTGACTTTTTTAAGCTGATACTTCATTATCCCTTTGTAGTAGTAAAGGGTGCTGTAATCTGGATAATGCCGCAGTGCTTCATCAATATCCCGCTCAGCTTCTTCATACCGTTCAGAATCAATGAAGAGTTGAAACTTGATATAATATAAAACCGCTGGAGGAGTTTGCTTTTTGCTGTTGCATTCATTTATGCACTTCATTGCCAGGCGGATGGCTTTGCTCTGTTCACCGCCTCTGTCGTACTCAGCTGCTTTCTGATAAATGAGAAGCGGGTCGGCATATGACGTCAATAATTCTGTATTCAATATGCTTAAATTACGTTTATGCTTACACTTTGCCTCCTGCTCCAGATAGCCGTAATGGTGAATAACACAAGGGAGAGAGAAAGCGCCGCTTGCCTCCTCACCCACGGGCTTTTCGCAAATTCTTCCCTTAAACGTTATCTTCCGCTGATTCCGTATCAGCCTGATCTGCATTTGTTCAAATGCTTCGTTTTCATCCCATTGCTTTCCCGTATAGTTTATAACCTTTACGTAACCAAGGGACTGCCTGCAGTCATTCAGCAGTGAACGCAGCAAGCTTCCCGTATCCACGTCTAACTCTTCATCTGCATCCAAAATCAAAATCCACTCACCCTTGGCATGCTGTAAACTGATGTTTCTTGCCTGCGAATAATCCTGTGTCCATTGATGATGATAGACCTGAGCATGAAAACTTCTGCAAATTTCTACTGTTTGATCGTTTGATCCGGTATCAACGACAATGATTTCATCAGCAATATGCTGCACACTCTCTAAACAGCGGACAATATGACGTTCTTCATTTTTGACAATCATACAAACTGACAGCTTCGGTCTTTTCATTCGCTCACCTTTTCTCTAGTCTGAATCCACCTATACTACATGTATTCACACTTCGAAAAGATCATAACCAATCCGTTCATATCAAAAAAACATCCTGAGAACTCTCAGGATGCTGCAAATTATTTTAATTCCAATTTTACATCAACATTTCCTCTTGTCGCTTTAGAATAAGGACAAAATTCATGAGCAGCCTCGACAAGCTCTTGGGCTTTATCCCGATCCAATCCCTTTGTATTGACGACAAGTGTGACTCCGATTTTAAAGCCGCCGTCACTTTCATCCTTCATGAGGCTGACCTGTCCTTCAATTTCTGAATCAATGTCAATATTTTGTTCTTTGGCCACGTGTTCAAGCGCGCCGCCAAAGCATGCTGCATAACCTGCGGCAAAGAGCTGTTCCGGGTTTGTTCCAGTTTGTCCTTCTTTTTTTGCATTGGGCATGACAATGTCAAAATCGAGAACCCCGTCATCTGATTGAATATGTCCTGAACGTCCGCCGCGAGCAGTGGCTTTTGCTGTAAATAATGCCATTTGTTTTCAGCCTCCTTATTTGTCTTTAGTTGTTATATTTCCCATACACATCTTTTTAAACATGTTTTGTTTGCCGAGAATAGGAAAAGTGGTGATTTTCAGCTACAATAGTATGTAATGTCAGAAAGAGTTGGTGAACACAGATGCAAAATGGATTTGATCATATGAAATTAGAGAATCAGCTTTGTTTTTTGCTTTATGCGAGTTCGCGGGAAATGACAAAGCAGTACAAGCCGCTGCTTGAAAAGCTGAATGTGACATACCCTCAATATTTGGCTTTGCTTTTATTGTGGGAACACGAAACACTTTCCGTCAAAAAAATGGGCGAGCTTCTGTATTTGGATTCCGGAACGCTGACACCGATGCTGAAACGGATGGAGCAGCAGGACTTGATTACCAGAAAAAGATCTGAAGAGGATGAGCGGTTGGTGATGATCAGCCTGACAGAGAACGGAACGTTATTAAAAGAAAAAGCGGCTGATATTCCGGGAACGATTCTGGGACTCTCAGGCCAGTCCGGCGAGGAATTAAAACACTTAAAATCGGCTCTATATACATTGCTTGAAACGCTGCACCAAAAAAAATGAGGATGCCCTATGTGAGGCATCCTCATTTTTTATTCAGCGACTTCCAATGTGACATCGATATTGCCGGATGTTGCTTTTGAATAAGGGCAGACACCGTGCGCTTTTTGGACAAGTGCCTGTAATTCTGATGCACTGACTCCTTTTCCTTTCACCTGCAGCGTCACACCCAGTTTGTAGCCCTGATCTGCTTCATCCTTTAGCAGGCTGACATGCGCTGTAACCTCTGTCTCCACTTTTACTCGTTCTGTTCTTGCTACAAGCTGAAGTGCACTGTCAAAGCAAGCTGCGTAACCTGCCGCAAACAGCTGCTCCGGATTTGTCGCTTTTTCTAATTTCTTTGATCTCGGTGTTCCCGGCATTGCGACATCGAGCTCGAGAACGCGGTCTGATGAAATTACCTTTCCTTCTCTTCCTCCTATCGCTGAAACGGATGCTGTAAATAATGGCTGACTCATATTGTATTCCTCCTCTTTTGTTTTACACAATTAAATTGTACACAATTAAATTTAACGTGTCAATTTTTTATTTATAAAAAAGCTTACCTCCTTGAGAGATAAGCCTTTTAATACATCGTGCTATTCGCGAATTTGTCCTGTTCCTTTAATGATATATTTTGTAGAAGTTAATGCAGGAAGCCCCATCGGTCCTCTTGCATGAAGCTTTTGTGTACTGATGCCGATTTCTGCTCCGTAGCCAAATTCAAAGCCATCGGTAAAACGGGTCGACGCGTTATGATAGACCGCGGCGGCGTCTACAGCCGTTTGAAAGTAAGCCGCATGCTTATCGTTTTCAGTTAAAATGGCTTCAGAATGATTAGTGCCGTATTTCTGGATATGCTGCACAGCTTCCTGTACACTTTCAACCGTCTTTACACTGATGACAGGCCCTAAGTATTCCGTTCCCCAATCTTCTTCTGACGCCTGTTTGCTTGAAGAATGAAGCCCGCATACGAATTCATCGCCGCGGATTTCGACTCCCGCTTTTTCCAGCTGCGTCAGCAATTCTTTTCCGTGCTGCTCTGACCACGCTTTGTGGATCAGCAGTGATTCAATAGCATTGCACACGGAAGGGCGCTGCGTTTTGGCGTTTATGACAATCTTTTCAGCCATTTGCTGATTTGCCGTTTCATCTATGAAAATATGACAGTTGCCGGCTCCGGTTTCTAATACCGGGACTGTTGATTCTCTTACAACGAGATCGATCAGTTTTTTTCCTCCGCGCGGAATCAATACATCCAATCCGTCATTTAACGTAAAGAGTTCTTTTGCTGTCTCTCTGCTCGTATCCTCAATCAGCTGCACAGCGTTGATTGGAAGCGCTGATTGCTCAAGCGCTCTGTGAATAACACTGACGAGTGCTTTGTTGCTGTGAATGGCCGAGGAGCTCCCCCGCAGGACAACCGCATTTCCTGTTTTCAGGCAGAGGGTAGCCGCATCAACTGTGACGTTTGGCCTCGCCTCGTAAATCATTCCGGCAACACCGAGCGGCACACGGATTTTTTCAATAAACAGGCCGTTCGCTTTTTCAATTGTTTCAAGAGATTCGCCGACTGGGTCAGCCAGATCAATCAATAGCTCTACCGCGTCCGCGATGTCGCGTATGCGTTTCTCATCCAGCGTGAGACGGTCAATGACATCGGGTGTTAACCCATTTGCTTTTCCGTTCTCAATGTCTTTTGCATTTTCTGATAAGAGAAAATCCAATTCTTTACGGAGTCCATTTGCAATGAGACTGAGCGCCTCATTTTTTTCAGCCGTTGTTTTCATCATCATTTCAGCTGCTGCTTCTTTCGCCAGCGTCGCTTTTACAGAAACTTCACTCATTTTTCCGCCCCCTAGTCTTTTAAGTTGACCCAGTCATTCCTGTGAATGACCTCAAACGTTTTGTCAAAATCAAGCTCATTGCTTCGTTTGCCTTTTGCCTCCATAATCTCCTCTGATGAATAATGGGTCTGGCCTTTGCCGATCACACCGCCCGGTCCCCGGACTTCCACGACAGCCCCTTTTGGAAAGCTTCCGTTCACGCCCACTACGCCAGCCGGTAAAAGACTGCTTCCGTTATGAACCATCGCCTCTTCGGCACCTGCGTCAATAACAATTTCCCCTGATATCGGCGAGTGGAATTGAATCCATTGTCTCGTATTGTTGACTGAGGATAGCTCCTTGTCGCCGATATAAGTCCCATCTCCCCTGCCATCTAAAATATCCGCCAGCTTTTGTTCGCCGCTGCCTGTTCCGATGAATACTTTGACCCCAAGAGACAGTGCGGTTTGTGCAGCTAACAGCTTTGATTTCATACCGCCCGTGCCGACCTTTGATCCGGCTGAACCCGCGTATCCCAGCAATTCAGGGGTGATCTCCGGCAAATAATCAAATCGTTTCGCATCAGGATTTTCATTTGGATTGGCATCATACAGCCCGTTAATGTCAGTCAGGATCATGAGCTGGTCTGCATGAATTAATCCGCTGACCAAAGCAGAGAGCATATCATTGTCGCCAAAAGTCAATTCTTCAACAGACGTAGAATCATTTTCATTAATAACAGGGATAACACCGCGCTCCAGCAATTCCATAATCGTTGCATACGCGTTTCGATACCGCTCTCTCTTCGAAAAATCATTTCTCGTCAAAAGGATTTGTCCCGGGGTAAGTGAGTATTGTTTAAATTGATTCATGTATTGCTGCATTAACAGTGTTTGTCCGACCGCGGCTGCCGCCTGCTTTCCCTTGAGGGTAACAGGACGGGACGGATAACCGAGACTGGAAAACCCCGCCGCTACTGCTCCCGAGGTAATCAAAATCATTTCATGCCCCGCTTTTTTCAAAAGAGAAATTGCCTGAACGTGTTCTCTGATTTTTACCTCATCAATGCTTCCTTTGCTATTTGTAAGCGAACTGCTTCCTATCTTCACTACTATTCTTTGTTTTTTCATTTATTCTCCTCCGCGGCTCTTCGCCAGCCAACTTACAATAAAAAAACCCATTTCATCCTCATTAATAAGGACGAAATGGGTTTCCGTGGTACCACCTTGTTTGAACGCACTTCAGCACGTTCCGCTTCCCTGTAACGCCAGGTTATGCGCCTAGGTTTTCCCCCTAAGACTCCAAGGCAGGTTCGGCAGGTTTCATGCGGCAAAATGTTTCAGCTACTCATTTTGCTCTCTGTCACAGAAAGGTCTGCTTACTAATCCTCTTCAACGCTCAATGATTTTTTTATATTATGCAAAGAAAAAAGCCTCTTGTCAAGGTTTTTTCCACATCAAAAAAGCCCGCATTGCGCGGGCGTCTGGCAGTCTAGTTAAAGACAATGGTTTTATTTTCGTGAACGATCACGCGGTCTTCCAGGTGCCATTTCACAGCGCGGGCAAGAACGCTGCGTTCAATCGTTCTGCCGATATTTTTCAGCGCGTCGGCATTATCGCGGTGGTCAACACGCTCAATGTCCTGTTCAATGATCGGCCCTTCATCAAGGTCATTTGTGACATAGTGAGAAGTTGCGCCAATTAATTTGACCCCCCGCTCATAAGCTCGTTTATACGGATTGGCACCGATAAAAGCAGGCAGGAAGGAATGGTGGATATTGATGATTCGATTCGGATGAGCCGACACAAAATCAGGCGTTAAGATCTGCATGTAGCGAGCAAGAACGATCACATCAATATCATATTGCTCCAGCAGTTCAAGCTGCTGTTTCTCAACTTCCGCTCTGATATCTTTGTTCGCTTTTAAATAGTGGAATGGAATGTTCAGCGGTTCAACAAGGTCTCTCGCATCTTCATGGTTGCTGATGACAACCGCGATTTCCGCCATGAGATTGCCTGTTTGCCATTCCCAAATGAGCTCATGCAGACAGTGAAGCTCCTTTGATACAAAAATAGCGACACGCTTCAGCTCGCTGGCCATCGTTAAGCTCCACGTCATGTCGAATGTATCCGCAATAGACGAAAACGCGTCCTGAAGTTTTTCTTTTTTCTCCTGAATGCCTTCACAGTCGAAGTCAATTCTCAGGAAAAAACGCCCGCCTTCAGGATCTGTCGTATATTGATTGGATTCAATAATATTGGCGCCATGTTCTAATAAAAACGCAGAAACCGCAGCAACAATACCCGGCTGATCAGGACAGCTGACCAAGAGACGCCCTTTATCTTCATTTCCGTCACGGTATTCATTTAACCGCTGGGTCATATATGATTTCATGAATAATCCCTCTTATCTTTGTAAGTCTAAACTAATTATCCATTATACTGAAGATTTGATAAAAATCAATTTATGACAGAATTTTTAAACCGACGGCTGAGCATAAGATTAAAGCGATAAAGAAGATTCGTTTGGCGTCTTTCGGCTCATTGTAAAAGAGAATGCCGATAAGCGCCCCGCCCGCGGTGCCGATTCCTGTCCAAACGGCGTAAGCGGTGCCCATCGGAATGGTTTCCATAGCAAAAGATAATAAGGAAAATGAGGCGGCAAAACCGATAATGATCAGCACTACCCATTTGGGGCTTTTTTCTTTCGCAAATTGATTCATAAGTGCGACGCCTGCCATTTCCAAAAATCCCGCGCCTAATAAACTGATCCAATGAAGCATTATGCCTCGCCTCCTTTTTCATCAGCCTCATCCTGTGTCACAAGCTTCAATCCGATCACACCGATTAAGAGCACGCCGATTAACAAAAGCTTCGGCAATCCGACCGGTTCGTGAAACAGAAACATTTCACTCATCACCGTTCCTGCCGTGCCAAGGCCTGTAAAGACGGCGTATACTGTACCGACCGGCAGGCTGGCTGTCGCCTTCATTAACAAATAAAAGCTAACTATGATACCGACGGCAGTGCCGCTCCATGTTAAGACTGAGTCAGCATGCTTTAAGCCCACAACCCAAACAACCTCAAACACGGCGGCTAGCACAACCAATCCCCATTTCATATCACATCATTCCTTTCTATTTATGCAATAAAATTCTCCGAAAACAAAAAAACCCCGGACAGTCGACTCATAATGAGCTTGACTCTCCCGGGCTTTTTTCCCTCCGTGTGCATATGCGCTGTTATGATGCGCATATGTGTTTTCTCTCGGACCAGTCCATGTTAATTAACATGCGGAACCCTAGAAAACTTTATCTGGTCTTATGATACTACACCTCGACGCTGTCTTCAATTGTAAGATTTTCTTTCATACACAGCGATCGGTTTATTCCATTTTCTGATCGTCCGGCTGTAAAGCATGCCGATTTTCTCTGCCACCCGTAAAGACGCTTTGTTATCCGGGTCAATCAAAGCCGCAATTTTGCCGTACTGCCGCTCCTTGAAACCATAGTCCAGGCAGGCTTTGGCCGCTTCTTGCGCATAGCCGTTTCCCCAGTGCCGGCGGGCAAACATATAGCCGATTTCCATTGCCGTTTCATTTTCGGTTTGCTGAGGCACGATTCCGCATTGGCCTAAAAAATCCCCCGTCTGTATGTCTTCGGCGATCCAGAGACTGACCCGGTACCCTTTTTCATTTCTTTTGTTCCAAGCAATCCACTCGCGGGTTTGCCGTTTATCTTTTAAACCGGAATAATATTTCATCACTTCAGGGTCGCTGAAAAGCTCAAGTAAAGATTCTTGATCCCGGTCCTCCATACAGCGCAAACGAATCCGTTCGGTCACAAGCTTCGTTTCAGCGCGCATTTTTGATCATATCCTGCTTCCATTCTTTTTTAAGGGCTTCAATATGAGCTTGATGATAGCGATTATGATCCGCCATATGCCATATCCCCCATCTTACTGTTGCCTTGTCACCCTCGTAAGAAAGCGTCTGATGCAAATCGTTCTCGGTCAAGGTCTTACATACCGATTTCAGCTCGTTTATGACATGTTGATGTCTTGTCAAAAGTTCTTCTAAACCCGGCTGATTCTTTGGTTCAGGCAATCGTCCGCTTTCATCTGTCATCGGGCCGTAAATGTCTTCAATATGTTCTGGGACCCGATTCTCCTTTATGCGCCACACCCATCTGATATCAACATTTGCGATATGCTGCATCAGCTGTGCCGTGCTGTTTTTTGTTTGACAGCACCCCTTATAATATAGCTCTCTGCGAGTCATGCGGCTAACAATGGATGCCAGACGGAGGCTGTTTTCTTCCACTGCGGAATACAGCAGACTGACTGTCGGCGCCATGTCTTTTCTAATGAATAAGTCCCTCATGTTCCATTCCCTCCTTACCTATGTGTACATTTTGACGTAAGGGGGAACATTTCCTTTGCAGAAGGCACAATCTAATCTATCAAAAAAGCGCCAAAGAATGTCGGCAGCACATTTAATTGTTATTTCCAGGCTTGTACAAATACGGATCATGGTGCGCATCGTTGGATGTATTCAAATCGAGTGAGATGTCACCGCGGTCATTTAACGTGCCGAGCGTGACCAAAGACAGCTGTTTTGGGCTGTGCCCTTTTTCCTCAAGCTTTTCAAACAGCCAGCTTCGGTTTTTTTGAAGGTACTTCAAATTGTGATCAAGGATCTCGCCGTCCAATATGAGAGGAATCGGGATAAAGTTCCGTTCAGCCTCCATATTCAAATCCCGCACCTGCACTGCTCTCGCTTCTTCTGTCGGGATCACGCTTACTTCTCCCGTTTCTTCAATGATGGCAAGGTCAATATCAGCCGGATCTGCATAGCCCTTTTCTCTCAGTTTTCCGAGCAGCTCATTGACGGTCAGCCTCTCTTTTTTGAGTCCACGCTCATCGATATCCCCGTTCCGGATTAACACTGTCGGACTGACCACCAGCAGCCATCTCCACTTATTAGAAAGAGCAAGCTTGCTCATCAGAAGATAAAGCAATAAAAAGGCGCCTGCGTAATAAATAGACATTGGCAGCTTGGATGTGAGGATCGGCTCACTGATGATGGTTCCGATTGCAAAGGTCAAAAGCAAATCAAAATTGTTCATTTGTGACACGGCTTTTTTTCCGGCAAGCCGAAACAAAATATAAGCAATCGAAAACACGATAACAGGCTTGAATAAAAATGCCCATACCATCCATAACACTGATCATTGCCCTCCATCCGCTAGTCATAATGAATATATTGTTCCCTGTAACTGAAACGCTATGCATATCTTACCTCTTCATCCAAATAGGCGAACGTGCAGAATGCAGGCACATAACATAGTAGAAAGTCATGTTATTGGAGGGACAGCATGAAACATCAGCATAAGAGTGCCAATTGGCAATATGAAAGCATACAGTCAAAATCCGCAGCCTATCAGCCATACCATACAGCTGACAGGCTGGCCGGTTTAGAGCTTAAAATGGAGCATTTGATCAGAGCCATCGAGGTGAACAATGAATTGCTGAGAACGATTCAAGAGCAGCAAAATCGCGTATGCTCAAGCGGAGGCGGATCAGTCATTGTGCGGATGTAGAAGAAGGCGCTCGTCCGCCTTCTTCTATTTTCCTAAAAAAAGCCCTTCTCATATAAGAGAAGAGCTGTGTGTATTAAGAAATGGACTGTGCGATGCTTAATTGAGGACCGAACAGTTCGTAATGAATAGACTCTGGCGCTGACCCGAGCTCCGATACAAGCTTATGCATTTGAGTGATAAATGACGGTGAACCGCAAATATAATAATCCGCATCTGTATTGGCGATCAGGCTTTTGAGGAACTGCTGGTCAATTTGACCTTCATGAAATTGAATGTCACCCGCGCGGTCTTCTTCTGTCGGCTCGCGATACATAAATGCCGTTTTAACAGAAGAATGCTTTGCTGCCTCTTCTGCTTCATTGCGTAGTGCGTGGTATTCACTATTTTTCGCGGCATGGATAAACAGAATCTGCCGCTCAGGCTGTTTGGAAACAGATGTTTTCAGCATGCTGATCATCGGTGTGATGCCAACTCCGGCACTAAGCAAAACGAGATCTTTGCGGGATGAAGAATCTAAAACAAAATCTCCTGCCGGTGCACTGATTTCTAATGAATCCCCCTCATGCAGCCCTTCGTGTAAATAAGAAGACACAGCACCGTCTTTCTTAACTGAAATTCGATAATAGTCTTTTCCCGGCATATCAGACAAGCTGTATTGACGGATATGCGTATATTCAGAATCAGGAATCCGGACTTTAATGCTGATATACTGCCCTGCTTGAAATTCAGGTAACGGCTTGCCGTCTTCCGGTTTCAAATAGAAGGATGTTATTTCTTTGCTTTCACGCACTTTTTTCGCAACGATGAAAGGCTTATACTCCTTCCATCCGCCAGTTTGGTGTTCCGCTTGTTCATACATTTCTTCTTCAATTCCGATAAAAGCGTCAGCTATAACTCCATACGCTTTCTCCCACGCCTGCATAATGTCAGGGGTCGCTGCATCTCCCAAAACATCTTTAATCGCAATCAGCAAATATTTGCCGACAATCGGATAATGTTCAGGCTTAATACCGATACTGCGGTGTTTATGGCCGATTTGTTTGACGACCGGAATGATATTGCCAAGCTGGTCAATATTGGCTGCAGCTGCAATAACGGCATTCGCCAGGGCGGTACGCTGTGTTTTTTTCTTTTGGTTTGTTTGATTAAAAATGTTTAAAAGCTCAGGATGATCTTGGAACATGAGGTCGTAAAAACGTTCTGTAATGGATTCTCCGTGCTGCTGTAATACTGGTACAGTGCTTTTTATGATTTCGATTGTTTTGTTATCTAACATCGTTTAACAACCCTTCCGAAAAGATGTATTTAAAATATATCTTTAAAATACATGATCTTTCCTTTAAAAGATATATTTAAAATGAATCTTTAATAAAGTTGTCACAAAATTATCAATTTAACGTGACAATTGTTGCTTTTTTATAGAATCCCCTAGCAAAAACGGACTAACCTCTGTAATGATCACATTAACAGCGAAATAATGGAAGGCACAAAAAACCCAAAACAACGTATGTTTTGGGTTTCATGTTTACCAAGGCTTGTCTGTTCCAAGCGCATTTGCCAGCGCCTGACTGTGTTTTTTTCGGTTTTTCCGTTCACTGGCACGCTGAACCGCTGTGTTATGCAGCATGATTTCCTCTTCTGTTTCCGGTACAACTCTCGGCACAGGCACCGGCTTACCGTTTGAGTCTAATGCGACAAAGGTCAAAAAAGATGTCGCGGCGAGCTCTCGTTCACCAGTCATCAGATGCTCTTTGATGACTTTCACAAACACCTCCATGGAAGATGTGCCGACCCAAGTCACATATGATTCCAAGCAGACAGACTCCCTTTGCCCGATCGGTTTCAGAAAATCGACAGAGTCCATCGAAGCCGTTACCGTATCACGTCTGCAATGGCGCGCTGCTGAAATAGAGGCAATATCATCGATATAACTCATCAGTTTTCCGCCAAACAGCGTATTATGATTGTTCGTATCGAGAGGGAATACCCTGCTGGTTTTCACAACCTTTGACTCTTTACAATATTTTGTTTCCTGTGCTTCCATACCTTTCTCCCCTTTGATGTCTGATCGATTAGTAAATGCACTCATATTCTCCTATTAAACAATATTCTCATCCATTTGTCTAAAATTTAAAATGATTTGTCTGTCAGGTTTTCTTTCTTAAATGTTTAATGATTTGGCTGACAAGGGAATAATATACGTATTCTTCACACGGTCAGGAGGAGAAACAAATGGATGTATCCGTTCCAAAACATCAGCACAAAACGGTATGCCAAACAGAATATGACACCTTGAAGAAAGTTATTTTATGCAAACCCGAGCATATGACAATTAAGGACGTTATTAATGAAACCCAAAAACATTTTGAAGATGACAATATTCAGGTCAAAACCGCCAAAGAGCAGCACAAACGCTTAGTAGAAGAGCTCAGGTCACACAGCATTGAGGTCATCCTTTTGCCTGTTCAGCACGGACTGCCTGAGCAGGTATTTACCCGGGATATCGGTTTTGTCATCGGGGAAAAAGCCTTTCTTTCCAGCATGACTGAGCCCATTCGCCAAGGGGAAGAAGCTGTGATAAAAGAATTTTTCCACAATCAAGGAATTCCTTATACCCGGATGCTGGATACTAGCATTGAAGGCGGGGACGTCGTCATAGATGGCGATACCGTTTATGTCGGAATCAGCCAGCGCACGGACATCTCAGCGGTCGGCCAGCTGCAAGAAGAGCTTCCTGAATATACCATCATCTCAGTTCCGCTCCATGAAAAATTTCTGCATCTGGACTGCGTATTTAATATCATTTCTGAAAGCGAAGCATTAATCTACCCTGAAGCCCTTCCGCAGCAGGAAGTCGATATGCTGGCAGAGCGTTACAATCTCATTGAGGTACCCGAAAACGAACAATTTACACTTGGCACAAACGTCCTGTCTATCGGCAGAAAGACCATCATCAGCCTGCCGGGCAATCGTCATGTGAATCGTGAATTATCCAAAAGAGGCTATCACATCATCGAAATTGACTTGTCAGAAATTATCAAATCAGGCGGTTCCTTCAGATGCTGTACGATGCCGCTCATTCGAGGCGAATGAAGAATATTCCCCTTTTTCATGTTTTGAACAGCGTATTTCTTTAAGATACGTTAATATAGAGATGACATCATTTTTAAGGGGGAAATCGCATGACAAAGTACATAGGATATGTCGGAACATATACAAAAGGCGGAAGTGAAGGCATTTATTCATTCGAGCTGGATACTGAGAAAAAAACACTCAGCGAGCCAAAGCTTGCCGCAAAGCTGGGAAACCCCACATATGTGACGCCGAATAAAGACAACACGATTCTTTATTCAATTGAAAAAGCAGACGGTAAAGGCGGTATTGCTGCCTATAAAATCGATAAAAACAGCGGCGAATTAACATTTCTGAATCATCAGTTAATCGATGGCCCATCGCCATGCCACGTGAGCGTCGATGATCATCAGCAATTCGTATTGACAGCCAACTATCACAGCGGGAAGGTGCACGCTTTTCCGGTTCAACAAGACGGAGGTTTGCAATCTCCCGCTTCAGAAGCCGTCCATACAGGAAAGGGTCCGCATGAAAGACAGGAAAAGCCGCATACACACTATGCGGGCTTTACACCTGAACATAATTATGTCGTAGCGGTTGACTTAGGAACAGATAAGCTGTACACCTATAAGCTGAAAGACGGTGAATTAACTGAATCCGGAAGCCATTCCTTCGCTCCCGGTGCAGGCCCTCGTCATATCGCTTTTCACCCGAAAGAAAAATACGCATATGTCATGACAGAATTAAGCAATGAAGTGATTGCGCTTGAATACAATCCAACAGCCGGCGAATTCAGAGAACTTCAAGTTGTCTCTGCCATCCCTGATGATTTCACAGATAACAGCCAGGGAAGCGCCATTCACGTCACTCAGGATGGGCGTTTTGTTTACGTTGCAAACCGCGGCCATGACAGCATCGCTGTGTTTGAAGTAAATCAATATTCAGGCGAGCTGGCATTTGTGGAAAGAGTATCGACTGAAGGAAACTGGCCTCGTGACTTTGTGCTGGATCCAACGGAGACCTTCCTTGTCGCTTCAAATGAAGAAACGGGCAATCTCGTATTGTTTGAAAGAGACACAGAGACAGGCCGGCTGACGCTGCTTCCTTCAACCGTTTCTGTCCCTTATCCGGTGTGCGTGAAATTTTTACAGCAATGATAAATGAAAGCTGGCTCCCAACAACGGAGCCAGCTTTTTGTTTATCTTACCTTTTCTTTCGTTTCAGCATTTCGATATAAATGGCAGGCAACGAAACGGCCGGCTTCGATTTCTTGAAGCAAAGGGCGTGATTCCCCGCATTCAGGCATCGCCTCCGGGCAGCGCGTCCGAAACACACAGCCGCTCGGCGGATGTACCGGACTCGGCAGCTCCCCTTTTAAAATGATGCGCTCACGCTTGTCCTCTAATTCGGGGTCCGGAATCGGAATCGAGGACAGCAGCGCCTTCGTATACGGGTGCAGCGGTTCACGATACAATGTGCCGCTATCTGTAATTTCCATCATGTGGCCTAAGTACATAACGCCGATCCTGTCGCTGATATGCTTTACCATCGATAAATCATGGGCAATAAACAGAAATGTGAGCCCTTTTTCTTTTTGAAGCCGCTTCAGCAGGTTGACCACTTGCGCCTGAACCGACACATCAAGCGCAGAAATCGGTTCGTCCGCTACGATAAACTCCGGATTCAATGAAAGCGCTCTGGCAATCCCGATTCTCTGCCTTTGACCGCCGCTGAATTCATGCGGGTAACGGCTGCCGAAATCCGGGTGAAGCCCCACTGCCTCAAGCAGCTCGTCCACAACGAGAAGCCGCGCTTTATGGGTATTGTAAAGATTGTGAATTTCCATCGGCTCTAGAATGATTTCTCGAACGGTCATCCGCGGATTGAGCGATGCATAAGGGTCCTGAAAAATCATCTGCAGTTTGCGGTTATAGGCAAACCGCTCTTTCTCACTGAGGGCGTGAAGATTTGTTCCGCGGTATTTGACGCTTCCTTCTGTGGGATGGTAAAGACGCATCAGCACTCTTCCCAAGGTTGATTTCCCGCAGCCGGATTCTCCGACAAGCCCGAACGTCTCCCCCTCATGAATCTGGAAGGTTACCCCGTCGACCGCTTTGACTGTTCGCTTTTTCCCTGCGTCAAAATGCATTTTCAGCTGACTGACCTCTAGCAGTGGTGTCATGTGTCTCCCTCCTCATTCTGAAAAACAGCGGCGTGCCGCACAAAGCTCTTTTTCATATCCTGTATCTTTCAGCGTGATAATTTCGATCGATTTCCCTGTTTTAGGAGAATGGAGCATTTTTCCGTCTCCTATGGACAGACCTACATGATGAATTGCTCCATTTCCTTCCTCATATGCAAAAAACAGCAGATCACCTGCACCGATGTCGTGAAGCGGCACTTCCTTCCCTGTTTTCGCCTGGTCTCCCGCATCACGGGGAATCCTGTATCCATTTGCTTTAAATACGCTGTACATAAAACCAGAGCAGTCAAATCCAAACCCGCTTATACCTCCCCATAAATAAGGAAGCCCGAGAAAACTTGCCCCTGTCTGAATGATGTCTTCCGCCGTTCCTTTCTTATTCTGAACAAGCGCCGCATCAGTTTGTCGCAGGAGCCTATCTCCAAAAGGAGTCGCTACCTTGAAAAAGCCATTCTCTTCTTCAATCAGCGGCAGAGCAGTTAAGAAGCTCAGTTCAATTTCCTTATCTCCGGTATCCCCATACAAAAAAGCTGTTGGTTTGCTGATCGCCACGGTGTGATTCGATTGTGGGAGATTTGTGTTTTTCAGCTGGTTCTTTTTCATCCAGCCCGGATATCCGCGTTTATCCTTGCGGGATGACTGGCCGGGCACAACGACAGACACCCATTCATCCTGTTCTGCCGTGACCAGCACCTCCTCTCCAAAGAGAACCTGTGTCTGGATCACATTATCTGTACATAACCCAAGCCGCTGATCATAGGTCATGCTATTGAGCCATTCTCTGATCGACACGGTTGGATCGAGCATTGTTTGATCAAATGGACGAGGTGTATCAGGTGCTGTCCATATGTTGGCAACTGCTGATATAACAGTATGGTTCATGTCTCTATCCCTCCTTTCTGATGCACGACTCCGGTAATGCCAAGACCAGCTTTGTCAGGCATCGTAATCGTGCTGCCGCTGTAAATAATCCCGCCCTTGATCAAATCCGTTTTCAGCATGAGTGGGGCGTCGAAATCAAAGCGGGTAATGTTTTTTTTGCTTGCCGCGAAATGCGCCGCAGCTGTTATGCCAAGCTTTGTTTCGATCATGCTGCCGACCATGCACTTCACCCCGCAAATCTCAGCCATGGCATTGATTTTCTCTGCACCGCTGATTCCTCCTGCCTTCATCAATTTAATATTGATCAGATCGGCGCTGCGGGTTTGAAGGACTTCGAATGCCTGTCGCGGAGTAAATACACTTTCATCAGCCATGATTGGGGTGTCCGTTGCATCCGTAACTTTCTTGAGCCCGGCAAGATCATCCTTATGGACAGGCTGCTCGACAAGCTCAATGTCCAGGCCGGCATCCTCCATTTTCCGAATCGCCGTTACCGCTTCTTTCGGCACCCATCCCTGATTGGCATCCAAACGCAGCTTTACCCCAGGCCCGACACGCTTTCTGATTTCTTGAATACGGGAGATATCTGTCTCAATGTCATCTCTGCCAACCTTTATTTTTAGCGTTTGAAAGCCTTGTTTAAGAAAGCTCTCTGCATCCGCCGCCATCTCTTCAGGCGAGTTCACACTGACGGTGTAGTCCGTTTCAAGTGTGCTTCGATATCCGCCGAGCATTTGGTAAAGCGGCTGTCCGCTCATCTGCGCCCAGCCGTCGTATACAGCCATTTCTACAGCTGCTTTTGCGCTTTGATTCCCTTCCAGAAGATGCTGGATGTCATGCAGAATGGCCTCGCAGCCGGACAGTCTTCTTCCAAGCAGTGCCGGCTTTAAGACATTATGAATCGCACTTTCAATACTGTCCATGCTGTCTCCGGTAATCACAATTGTCGGAGGCGCTTCTCCCCATCCGATTGCGCCATTATCATAAGTGATCGTGACGATAACAGATTCGGCCGTATACACTGTGCGAAGCGCCGTTTTAAACGGCTTTGTCAGCGGCACGGCGACCCGTTTCGTGTCTATTTTTGTGATCTTCATACTCAAAGCGCCCCTTCAGAAACGCCCGCCTCAATGACGACCGTTTTTTCGGCTGTATCCATGGCAGCGTGCGCACCGATCGGAACGGCAATACTCGGCGAACAGTGGCCGATCTTAAACCCTCTAAGAGCAGGCCTTCCGGCGGACACAATATAGTCTTCGAGCACCTGCTCAAGTGTCAAAGATTTCTCCCGCTTCACCGGGATGCAGTTATGAAAATCACAAACAAGAATACCGGCTGCGTCCGCCAGCTTCCCTGCCATTTTCAGCTGATTCAGCATCCGGTCAATTTGATACGGCTCTTCATCAATATCTTCAATAAACAGGAGCTTTCCCCTCGTATCAATTTCAAACGGCGTGCCGAGTGTCGATGACAGCAAGGAAAGATTGCCGCCGACAAGCTCTCCTTCCGCTTTCCCCGGAACAAGCATCGTCAGCGGAGAAAGCTTTTCTGTATAGGTGAATACAGTCTCTTGAAACAGCTGCTCATATGACGCTTTTGTCAGGGGATGAACGTCTTCCAAGCCTATATCTGAGCTGAGCATCGGCCCGTGAAAAGTGACGAGGCCTGTGTTTTGATGGATGGCGGTATGTAAAAACGTAATATCACTGTATCCCCAAAAGATTTTAGGATGTTTGCGGAGCAAGCTGTAATCAATGCCTGAAGCGATCCGTCCCGTGCCAAAGCCTCCGCATGCGCACAGCACCGCTTTCACCTCCTGGTCTTTGAACATCTCGTGCAGATCAGCCAGCCGCTCATCATCCTGTCCCGCTAAATAGCCGTGCTGGTTTTTCAGCGCCTTGCCCAGCTTTACCTGAAGACCGAGCTCCTCTAAAAACAAAAGCGCCGTTTCAAGCTTTTTCGGATCAGGCGGGCTTGCAGGTGCGATGACACCGACTGTATCGCCTTTTTTCAGTGCGTTCGGCTTGTGATTCAACTCCGATCAGCTCCCTTCATTTGCTCTGCACCCTACGTATACGTGAAAATAAGAGAAAAAATACCGCTCCTTCACATAAAGAGAGCAGTATTTTCTCAATCGCCGCGTTAGTTTTTATCGGCCCATTTTAAATCGATGTAGCCGACAGGGTGCCGGACGATGTCCTTTACATGTTCGTTTTGCAGATTGACCTGATTATAGAAATACACCGGAATGATCGGCGCTTCATTGATGAGAAGCTTTTCCGCCTTATGCATGAGTGAAAAACGCGTTTTTTCATCCGCTTCATTTTTCGCCTGTTTCATCAGCTGATCATATTCTTTGTTGGTCCAGCCTGTGCGGTTCATTGAATTTCCTGTTTGGAAGGCTTCCAGAAAACTGATAGGGTCCGCATAGTCAGGCAGAAATGAGCTTTGTGAGAATTGAAACTTAAGCGCTTTTTGCTCCTCTAAAAACACGTTCCACTCCATATTGGCCAGCTTCACATCGACGCCAAGGGTGTTTTTCAATTTTTGCTGGATGGCTTCAGCAATCTTTTTATGCTCCGGTTTCGTACTGTAAGTAAGCGTGACCGCAGGCAGCTTGTCATACTTCTCTTCCTTCATTCCTTTTTCCAGCAGCTGCTTCGCTTTGTTTTCATTTGGTGTTATCAGGTCTCCGCCCCCTTCCCGAAAGTCCTTGCCGTCAGGCTGTGTAAACCCGGGCGAAACAAAAGCGTGTGCCGGTTTTTCATTGTTTTTCGTGACGTATTTTACGATTTCCTTCTGATCAACAGCCATTGCGAAAGCTTTTCTGATGTTTTCATTTTGAAACGGCTCCATATTGACATTAAAGCGATAAAAGTATAAACCCGCCTGATCAACGATGTGCACGTTGTCTTGATCCAGCAGCTGGTCACTTAGCTCAGCCGGTACGTATGCGGTGTCCAATTCACCGGACTGGAACATTTGATAATCTGTATTTCTGTCACTCACCATTGCCCATTTCACTTTGTCAAGCTTCACGGTTTCTTTATCCCAGTACGTATCGCTTTTTTCCATTGTGATGCTGTCATCATGCTTCCATTCTGACAGTTTAAACGGGCCGTTTCCGACAAATGTATCGGCTTCAGCAAACCACTTT
Organism: Bacillus sp. FSL R5-0434; assembly: GCF_038004745.1. NCBI lineage: Bacteria > Bacillati > Bacillota > Bacilli > Caryophanales > Bacillaceae > Bacillus > Bacillus sp. FSL R5-0434. The sequence continues at coordinate 1,353,250 of NZ_JBBORV010000001.1, read as the reverse complement.
GGATTTTCTTTGTCGACTTTTTCGTTAACCGGAAAATACGCCGGGTTTGACACCACGCTCAGGAAATATTTTTGCGGTGCGGCAAGCGTCACTTCAAGGGTGTGATCATCCTTTGCCGTCACCTTCACATCGTCTCTTTTCCCTTTTCCGCTGTTATAGGCTTCGCCGCCTTCAATAAAATAGCCGAGAAACGCGGAAGAAGCTCCTGTTTTCGGGTCAAGCATCCGTTTCCAAGCGTATTCAAAATCTCCGGCTGTCACAGGGTCTCCGTTCGTCCATTTCGCATTTTCCCGAATCGTAAATGTGTACGTTTTCTTGTCTTTCGACACAGACCACTTCTCTGCCATCGCCGGCTCCGGTTCATTGTCTTTGCCGAGGCGCGTTAACCCTTCCATGATGTTATTTAACGGCTGCCAAGACACGTTATTAAAACCGATCGGCGGATCAAACGAGGTCGGTTCATTTTCATTATTTAAGTACAGTACCTTTTCTCCGCTTGTCTTTGCCTTATCTTCTCCGCTTTCTTTTCCAGCCTGCTCATTAGCTGTACATCCCATCAGCGCAAATGAAAGTCCCAGTGCAAGGCCCATTCCCCATAGCTTCTTCACTCTCTTCATCCTCTTCCCCCTTTTTCGTTATTCATCCTTCGCTCCCGGCAGCACCGCGTGCTCAGCCCGTTTATCCTGAAGCCAGCAGTGAACAGCGTGCGTGCCGGATCGAACGGTTTGATCAGGGTATACCCTGTCGCACACGATCATTCTGCTCGGACAACGGGCGGCAAATGGGCAGCCCGGCGGCGGTGAAAATAAATCCGGCGGCGTGCCGTCAATCGGAATCAGCTCCGCGCCCTCAAGATCCAGCCGCGGGACAGAATTCAGCAGCCCTTTTGTATAAGGGTGCTGCGGCTTGTAAAATATATCTTTTCTCGTGCCAATTTCCGCTATTTTTCCGGCATACATAACAGCCACCCTGTCAGCAACCTGGGCAACCACGCCTAAATCGTGTGTGATCAAAATGACAGAAACCTTTGTTTTTCGCTGAATCTCTTTAAACAGTTCCAGTATTTGCGCCTGTATGGTGACGTCAAGGGCAGTTGTCGGTTCATCCGCTATTAAAATATCAGGCTCGCAGATCAGCGCCATCGCAATGACAATCCGCTGTCTCATACCGCCGCTGAATTGATAGGGGTACTGCTTCAGGCGTGCTTCAGGATCCGGAATGCCGACCAATGCAAGCATGGACAGAACCTCTTTCTCAGCCGCCTTTTTCGTCATCCTTTTGTGACGAAGAAGCGCTTCCGCCAGCTGGTCGCCGACAGTCAGCGTCGGGTTTAGCGCCGTCATCGGGTCTTGAAAAATCATTGAAATGTCCGCGCCCCTTATGCTCCTCATTTCTCTGTCAGAGAGACGGCAAAGGTCTTTGTTTTTAAATAAAATGCTGCCGTCTGTCACCTTCGCTGAATAGGGCGGGAGCAGTCCCATAATGCTTTGAGAGGTGACGCTCTTGCCGCAGCCCGATTCACCGACAATGGCAAAGGTTTCGCCTTTGTACAAATCGAAGCTCACGCCTCTGACCGCCTGAACCGTCCCGCCGTAAGTCGTAAAAGAAACGTGCAAATCATTGACTGACAGAACTTTCTCCATACAGCTACCTCCTTAGCTTAGGGTCCAGTGCATCCTGCAATCCGTCCCCCAGCACATTAAACGCGTACATCGTTAACGAGATGAAAAAGGCAGGAAAGAACAGGCGCCACCAATGCCCGGACAAAATGGTCGGCAGGCCGTCATTCGCCATCACACCCCAGCTGGCAAACGGCGCTTGAATGCCGAGACCGAGAAAGCTCAAAAATGATTCTGCGAATATGGCGGTAGGTACAGTTAAAGTCATTTGTACGATGATCGCGCCCATTGTATTCGGCAGCAAATTTTTGCGGATGATGCGAAAGGTTTTCGCACCAAAGGTTTTCGAGGCGAGCACATACTCGTAATTTTTTATTTGCAGCACTTGGCCTCTTACAATTCTCGCCATGCCGACCCATCCCGTAACAGTCAGCGCTACGATAATGGTGCCGAGCCCCGGACCCATCAAGACCATCAGCAAAATGACAACAAGAAGATACGGCAGCCCGTACAGCACTTCAATAATCCGCATCATGACACTGTCTGTTCTGCCGCCTTTATAGCCGGCAATGCCTCCGTAAATGACACCGATCAAAAAATCAATCAGTGCGGCCATCACTCCGACAAATAACGAAATCCTCGCTCCGTACCATGTTCGTGTAAACACATCCCGGCCAAGCTCATCGGTACCGAACCAATGATCTGCAGAAGGCGGAAGATTTTGTTCTGTCAGCGATTGGCGCTCGACACTATGAGGAGATAAAAAAGGACCGATTGCTGCCATCACAAATAGAAATAAAAGAATAAAAAGCCCGGCCATCGCTAGTTTATTTTTCTTCAGCCTCCTCCAGGCATCCTGCGCATAGGACAAACTCGGCCGTTTGACTGAATCGGTCTCTTGGGTCTTTTCCTGATTCGAAACAAACCATTCGTCCGGCACCTGAGCGTGCTGCTGCGGCTGGCGTTCATCTGTTTGTACAGGGAGATTCATACGCTTCACCCTTTCTTATGCAGTTTAATGCGCGGGTCCAGCAGACCGTAGGCCAAGTCGACCAAAAACAGCATTACGATCAAAATGACGCTGTAAAAAACGGTCGTTCCCATAATCACGGGATAGTCCCGCTGATTAATGCTTTCGACAAAATATTTTCCCATTCCGGGAATGGCAAAGATTTTTTCAATAACAAAACTTCCTGTTAAAATGCTGGCAACGAGAGTTCCCAGTACGGTAATGACGGGCATGAGCGCGTTTCTGAGTGCGTGTTTTACGATAATTTTGAACGGAGACAGCCCTTTTGCTTTCGCTGTGCGGATATAATCCTGTGTCAGGACTTCGACCATGCTTGATCTTGTCAGCCTGGCGATAATCGCCATCGGTCCAACTGCAAGCGCTGCGGTCGGAAGCACCATATGGATCGGGCTCGTCCACGTAGCGGCGGGAAATAGTTTAAAATTGACGGCAAACTGCTGAATAAGCAACGTCGCCATAATGAAATTCGGGATGGAAATGCCGAGTACCGCGAGGCTCATCGCAGCGTAGTCCAAAAAGCCATTGCGGCGCAGCGCGGCAGTTACGCCAAGTATCAGCCCTGAGATCACAGCAATGACAATCGCTGCCATCCCAAGTTCGAAGGAAACGGGAAATCCGCGTTCCAGCATATCATTTACGCTGTCTGACGGTTTTTTAATAGAAGGGCCAAAATCGAATGTAATGATGGATTTTAGATAGATGATGTATTGGATAATGAGAGGATCGTCTAAGTGATAGTAGGCTTCGAGATTTCTTTGAACCGCTTCATTTGTGCCCCTCTCCTCATTAAAAGGAGATCCGGGAATGACCTTCATCAGAACGAAAGTCAGGGTGGTAATGACCAAAATCGTAGCTGCCATTGCCCAAAAACGCTTCATTATATATCTTGCCAAAGCCTTAACACCCCTTTAGCAGAATGATGTTCGCATTGCCAGTTCAGTCATGACAAGCATAGCCTGATAGGCTTCAAGCATATCCTTCGCCTGAAATTGAACGGTTGTGGTTCCCGGTTTGATTTCTGTACCCGGCATTAGATGAGCCCACTCAGCTTGACCGTAATTGGCAAATTCAATGCTTAATACAGGCCTGTCAGGCGGTGTAAGCGGTTTAACTTTATCTTTGTTCTGCAAGGCATATGCGGTTTTTTCTGTCAGCAGCCGGCCGGCTTTCGCAGGCGACAGACATTTGACTGCAGACCTTGAAATCGTTTGTTTAACAGCAGCTGTCGTGACATTCGGGATGAGCTCTTCAGCTTCTTTGGCCGCCCGGTCATCACCGGCTACCATTATTACCGGGACATCGTAATAACCGGCAACGTAAGCATTTAATCCAAGCTCACCGACAGGCTGATCATTTATGTAAAAATGACGGACACCGAAAATCATGCTATGAGACATGACACCGGGAGTTGAGGCTCTTGCGTGATAACCGAGAAACAAAGCACCCGTGAAAGTATCATCTAGCCCCTGCACCATTGAAAATGGTTTAACATCGCCGGAGATCAAATCTGCCTCGGGATGAAGCTTTTCAATCATCAGATTATTCATTTTCGAATGGCTGTCATTCACCAGCACCTCCGTACACCCGCTGTTAAACGCTTCGGTAATACAGTAGTTTGCTTCTTCGGTCATGATCAGCCGTCCGCGTTCATAATTACGCTTGCCGGAATCAACAAAGGTATCATCCGGAAGACCTGAAATACCCTCCATATCTACTGACATGTACAGTTTCATAACGCTCCTCCTTTTTTACTAAATTATGAATATTCTAACAGATTATATTAAAAAAAGAGGAAAAATGCAATATAGCTGGGAAAAATCACTAACGTTCAGAGATAAAAAAGAATCCTCTTTCAAGGATTCATGTTTCTTTTGCTGCCTGTTCTGTCAGCTGCTCATATTTTTCGAGTGTTTTTTCAAATACTTGATCAAAAACATGCGGCACAGAGGCACGTATCACCGCCGCTCCCTCCCCTGTAATTCCGCCTTTCGTTGCAACACGGTTCAGCGTCTCCTCAAAGGACATCTTCTTTTCGATCAGCAGCTTGCCTGTCCCATACAATGAGTGTATCAGGAAATCAAAGGCTTCTTCTTTTGTCAGGCCGCTGTTTCTCACAGCCGACAGCGCTAATTCTTCAAACACTGCGGCGATGAAGCCCGGAGCAGAGCTCGTCAGATTACTGGCGGCATCCAAATTTGATTCTTTTATTTCTCGCACACTGCTGAAAGCCGATAACAATTCATCCAAACGTTCTTTCTTCTGTGCCGCCAGTGCTTCACTGTGAACAACCAGTGAGATGCCGGCTTCCGCTTCAGATGTAATGGCCGGAATCAACCGTGATATTCCAGCTGCCGTTTCAGCCTCTAAAAGCCGCAGAGGCACACCAGCCGCAATGGATACAATATGAGTATTCCGGTTCACATACGGGTGAAGCCGGCGTACTGTTTCAATGACATGGAGCGGCGGGACACATATAAAGATCAAGGCGCACTTTTCCGCCCATATCTCAAGCGGTTTTGCCGAAACGTCTGGATAATCAGCGAGCAAAGCCTGAAGCCTCTCTCCCTTAGTTCTTGTCTCAACAAACAGCTCATTTTCCTCTACTTGTTTATGCTTCAACAGCTGTCTGGCGATCATATCCGCCATGCTGCCATACCCGATCAATCCAATCCGATTGACTCCATCGTTTCAGCCCTTTCATGTACAATATTCCTTATAAAGTGTACCGTTTTTCGCACTTTTTCACAATTTCCCATAATGTTTTCATTTTTATCCCACAGTTTTTGTTTATGATAAAATCAAGTCATAAAACTGCCATAATCAAAATGTAATGAGTTGAAAATAGAGAGAAACGGAGTGAACATGATGGATAACTATCGTGACGAAAATAGAACAGAAGGACAAGAGAATGAGGTTTTTTTAACGAAAGAGAATGATCAAAACCCGTCTTACTCAGCCCGCAATGTGATTCATGATCAAGAGAAGAAAAAACGCGGATTCGGATGGTTCAGGCCGCTGCTTGGCGGAGTCATCGGCGGAAGTCTCGCCCTTGGCATCTATACGTTCACACCGCTTGGCGACCACGATTCTCAGGACGCAGCGAAACAGACGTCCAGCCAGCAGCAAACTCAATCTGTTACAGCTAAAAGCACATCCTCTGAATCAAGCAAAAGCTCGACAAGCTCATCTGCATTTAAGAGTGAGGATTCTTCTAAAATCTCAGATATGGTGGAAGATCTTTCACCGGCGATTGTCGGCATCACAAACCTTCAGGCTCAGTCAAACAGCTCTTTGTTTGGCTCTTCCGGTTCCAGCTCTGATTCAAGTGAAGATACAGAAAGCGGCTCAGGATCGGGTGTCATTTTCAAAAAAGAGAACGGCAAGGCTTATGTCATTACGAATAACCACGTTGTAGAAGGCGCAACTTCACTCAAGGTGTCTTTATACGACGGCACTGATGTGACAGCTAAGCTCGTAGGCAGTGACTCTTTAACAGATTTAGCTGTTCTTCAAATCAGTGATGACCACGTAACAAAGGTAGCAAACTTCGGTGATTCATCAGATCTCAGAACAGGCGAAACCGTCATTGCGATTGGAGATCCGCTCGGAAAAGACCTGTCTCGCACAGTAACACAGGGAATTGTAAGCGGCGTGGATAGAACAGTTTCAATGTCAACCTCAGCCGGTCAAACAAGCATTAACGTGATTCAAACTGATGCCGCGATTAACCCGGGTAACAGCGGCGGTCCATTGTTAAATACAGACGGTAAAATTGTCGGCATTAACAGTATGAAAATCAGTGAAGATGATGTTGAGGGCATCGGATTTGCCATTCCAAGCAATGATGTAAAACCGATAGCTGAAGAATTGCTGTCTAAAGGGCAAATTGAACGTCCGTATATCGGTGTCAGCATGCTTGATTTAGAACAAGTGCCGCAAAACTATCAGGAAGGCACACTCGGCCTGTTCGGCAGCCAGCTGAATAAAGGCGTATACATCCGTGAAGTCGCTTCAGGCTCCCCTGCTGCAAAGGCCGGGCTGAAAGCTGAAGATATTATCATCAGCTTAAAAGGAAAAGAAATCGACACAGGCAGCGAATTGCGCAATATCTTATATAAAGACGCAAACATCGGCGACACCGTCGAAGTGAAAATCCTCAGAAACGGCAAAGAAATGACGAAAAAAATCAAACTCGATCAAAAAGAAGAAACACCTTCTTAAGAAAAGCGCCTCAGGCCGCAAAAGCGGTCTGAGGCTTTTTATTAGACAAAAGACCTATCTGCTCTATGAAACTTTCTGCTGAGCCACCCGTATATGATACAGGCTGACATCATTCTAATCAGATGCTTGAAGCATTGTTTAAAAAGGAGGTATGACATGAAAACCGTGGATTGAGCATAATTTGCGCAGGGTTGGCTTTTCTGATGCTGAGCTTTCTCCTTCCTGCATCAACATTGGCATGGGGCGTTACACTGGGGACCAGTATTCTATTAAACATAACAGGCACTGCTGTGATTATGCGTTTCTTAAAAAACCCTCAATCTAACAGCTGATTTCAGCTCGCGGTGAACCGCAGTGCAAGTTCACAGTCTCTTCTTCCTTCCCTATCAGCATCTTTTACTTTGATCACCATACAGCACATAAAAAACCCCTGTCCGTAATGGACAGGGGTTTCAGGTTAGGACATATGCTGGTCTCTATAGAGTCTTTTATTTTCAATCCCGTACGATTTCTGTACGATGTAAAGCGGCCGGTCTTTGGCTTCATCATAGATTCTGCCGATATATTCACCAATCATGCCCAGTATCAGAAGTACGATGCCGCTGAACAGGAGCTGGATGACGATAAGCGATGACCAGCCGGTAATGGTGCTGTCGGTGAACAGCTTCAAATACAGTACGATAAACATATACAGAAATCCTGCGCCTGACATTAAGACCCCGACATAGCTTGCCAGTTTCAGCGGTTTATGTGAAAATGTCGTAATGCCGTCCATTGAAAGCTTCAGCATTTTCTTAAGCGGGTATTTCGTTTCTCCGGCAAGCCTTTCATCACGTACATACTCAACTGCTGTTTGTTTGAAGCCTACCCAGCTGACGAGTCCTCGGACAAAAGGATTTTTTTCCTTTAATTTTTTCATTTCATCACAGACTTTTCTGTCCATGAGACGGAAATCCCCGGTATCAATCGGGATATCAATATCTGTCATGCTGCTGAGAAGCCGGTAAAACATGGCCGCTGTCTGTTTTTTGAATAAGGTTTCCCCTTTTCGTTTTGTCCGTACGGCGTATACGACCTCATAGCCTTCCTTCCACTTTTCAATCATGTCTAAAATTAACTCAGGAGGGTCCTGCAGATCGGCGTCAATGACGGCGATTGCATTCCCCTGTGCATAATCCATTCCCGCTGTAATCGCGATCTGGTGCCCAAAATTCCTGGAAAAATCAATGATTTTCACTCTCGGATCAATCAGACTGTGTTCTCTTAAAATCTCAATACTGCGATCTTTGCTGCCGTCATTGACAAATAGCAGCTCATAGTTTTCCTTCGTTTGATCCATGACCTCTTTTAAGCGCTGATAGGTTTCATGAATGACAAGCTCTTCATTATACACAGGTACCACAATTGAATATTGAATATGTCTGCTCATGTTTTTTTCCTCCTATTCATCAGCATGTAGTTCGTATAATGCAGCTGACTGGTTCATTCCGCCAGGCCCACCGCCCATTTTGCCGGTTTGGCCTGAAGCGTTGCTCTCGCTTGACGTACCTGATGAATCAGTCTGATCAGATGATGTCTGCTGATCAGCGCTTGACTGCCATTTATCAGAAGAAACTTTCTTGCCGTTTTCTTGAACCCATTCGACAATTTCATTGTTTCCGCCTTTCCCCATTCCTGAAGCCAAGAAGTATTTCACTTTTCCTTCTTTTACGAGCTTTTTAAATTGAGTCAGCGTGATGGCCGGGTCAGAACCGCTGAATCCGCCGATCGTCATGACGGCCTTTTTCGTTTTGATAATATACGGAGCCGCCGTGTTTGAATCAGTTGTGGCGAATAAATATTCCGCTCCGGAGTTGTTTTCTTCTAAATACTCAATTAATTTTTCATTTACACTCGACTCGTTCATTCCCATGCCTTTTCCGCTGCTTGAAGCGAGCTGCGGCCCTGTTTCAGGAAGAGAGCTGTTTCCTCCGTACAGAAGAGGTGTGCTTGCCCAATAAATCGGCATCACAAGCAATAAGAGAAGACCTGCAAGTGATATATAATATGTGAGCGGTTTTTGGCGCTGTTTAAAAATCAAAAGAGCAATGGCAGATAACGCACCGATAACCCCTACGCCGATACTCCATCCAACACCGATTTGATCGTTGTAGTTTCTCAGAATAAACAATTCAAATCCTGTTGTGGCAATCATCGCCGCCGGCAAAAGCCAAGACTTCCAGCCTGTATGGTTTCGGTATAACTGAACGAGCGCAACCCATCCAGCTCCGATAAGTGCAGCAATCGGCGGCGCCAGCATAATGAGATAATAATGATGGAAAAATTCTGCTACGCTGAAGAATCCGGCAATCGGCACAAGCCATGCAACCCAGAACACCGTCTCCTTCTGATCAACAGATAATCTTCTTCTTTCTCGCGCGCCTGCAATCAGCAAGCCTGCAATTCCAAAAAGCGCAAATGGCAGCAGCCAGCTGATTTGATCAGATAGTTCTTGTTGGAAGAGCCGAAGCGGGCCAGGTGTTCCCGTTCCGAACATTCCTGTACCTGATTTCATTTTCGAGCCGGTTCCTGTACCGCCTTTCCCTCCGTCTCCGCCGGGTCCGCCTTGGCCGCCATCTCCGCCGCTCGGAGGGCCTCCTTGACCGCCGCTTAGCATTTCCCCATTGGATGGCGGTGCCGTCATATTGCCATTTGCAGATTTGCCATCGTTTGATGAGCTGCTGCTTGATGACTGATTAGGCGGTGCCTGAGCGTCAGATGAACTGTTCTCCGCAGAAGGCATTTCTTTTGGTGCGTCTCCGCTTGACCCGCCCTGACCGCCGCCGGAATTTTGTCCTGTCAGCCGCTGAATTCCGTTGTATCCGAAAGCCAATTCCAAAACAGAGTTGGTCTGGCTGCTTCCGATATAAGGCCGCTTGCTCGCAGGGATATTGTCAACGATGAGCGGCCACGATAACGAAACGGCTGCTAATACGGCTAACGCACTTACCAATGAAACGATTTTTTTCTTGATTGTGGCGTTTGCCGCAATCAGGTAGAACAATAAGAAAGCCGGCAAAATCATATAAGCTTGAAGCATTTTTGTGTTGAAACCTGCACCAACGACGAAAAATGCTGCTAACAGCCAGATCAGCTTTCCTTTTCTGATGGCTTTAAAGAGAAGCCATGTAGCCAGCAATAAGAAAAATACCAGTAATGCATCAACATTGTTTGTCCGGGCCACAGCCACCGCAATCGGTGTACACGCCATGATGAAAGAGGCAATTCTTGCTGCCGTCTTACCGAATGTTGGTTTTATTAACAGATACATTAAAAGGACAGAACCTACACCAGCAAATGCCTGAGGCAGGATGACGCTCCAGCCGTGCATACCGAATATAAGTGCGCTGATGGTTTGTATTTGGAACGTAATAGGGGGTTTATCAACCGTTATAAACCCCGCCGCGTCGAATGAGGCATAGAAAAAATTATGAAAGCTTTGCATCATACTTGAGACTGCAGCGGTGTAATAAGGATTCACCGTATCATCATTCCAGATGTTATAGATATTTAAAAATGCAGATGCGAGCAAAATGAGAATCAGGAAGATGTCCAGCTCGCGTTTTTTCTTTTCCACGTTTGTCTTCACTCCTTTTCGTCTAACTTTGAAATAGTGTAACAAGCAAATATGAAAAAACTATTAATAAACAAAGGCAATATTTTTGCCAAAACCAATTCATACGATCAGTCTATAAAAGCAAAAGTTTTCGGGTCTTTATCCTGATCTAAATCTGATATTTTGTACCTAATATCCATATGTAAGCCGTTTTTGAACAAAAATAGCCTTCCGGTGACGCCGGAAGGCAAAGAATCACAATATATCGTTATTGAATCGGCTTCAGTCTTGCTTCGATTTCCTCTCTTCTATGCTCAAGATATGGCGGAAGAGCGATGGTTTGGCCAAGCTCATCAATTTCTTCATCAACCATAAAGCCCGGACCGTCTGTAGATAATTCAAACAGAATGCCGTTCGGTTCTCTGAAATACAGCGCCTTGAAATAGTAGCGCTCAACGATGCCTGAGTTGCTAAAGCCTTCCCGGCTGATGATGCGGTGCCATCCGGCAAGCTCTTCTTCGTCTCTCACGCGAAATGCGACATGATGGACACTTCCTTTTCCTTGACGTTCGCGCGGAAGATCATTTCTTTCAATTAAATGGATTTCTGCGGCCGCACCGCCTTCTCCAGATTCTAAAATGACCGCTGTTCCCTGTCCTTCAACCGGCTCTCGGCTGACCTCTGTAAACCCAAGAATATTGGTTAATACATGTAATGTTGGTTCAGCGTACGGCACTGTCAATTCAACAGGCCCTAACCCGCGAAATGAAAATTCTTCCGGAATGCCGCTTTGTTTAACAGGCAGACCATAACCTTTGCCTTTCTCATCAGCAGTCAGCACAAGGCGCTGTCCTTCATGATCTTCGAACGCCAATATGTCACGTCCGGCTCTTTGGGCGATGCCGCTATGCGCCACCTGATGCTCTTCAAAACGTTCTTTCCAGTAATGCAGCGCTTCTGTGCTTGGAATACGCAATCCAATAGAAGAAATACTGTTTGTTCCCGCATGAAACGGCGCAATGCGGGGAATCTCAAAAAACGTCAGTTCCGTTCCCGGATTTGCCACTTCATCTCCGTAGAATAGATGGTACATCGTCGGTTCATCTTGGTTTACGGATTTTTTGACGAGTTTTAATCCTAATACTTTACTATAGAAATCTAAGTTTTTTTGCGCGTCAGCTGTTAATGCGGACACGTGGTGAATGCCGTTGACTTTCATATGCTGTCCCTCCAGGTCAATTTATCTCGATTTCGAGATATTATATTAAAGATGTATATTTATTTTCCTAATTACAAGGTATTTTATTCACATACGAAAGTCAACATATCAGCTTCATCTAGGTCCTGCATCCTGCTAAGTCCCGCTGTCAGCCGTTTAATGTGCTCATTCTCCGCTTGAACACCTTTCGCAAAACACGAACTTTAGATAAGATTATCCTCAATTTCATTCGTTTCAAGAGATAGTAAATAGACGATTTCACAGATTTTACGAATGGAAATAAAGCAAATATCGAAAATCAGAAAATTTATTTTATTTCACTTTTCTAAAATAGGGTTTACAATATGAAAAATAGATTCTTCATCACGAAGCTTCATCATAGGAGGTTAAGGACATGCATACTGAAGAAAACGGTTTAAAAAAAGAGATAGGCCTCTTGTTTGCCCTTACTCTTGTTATTGGAACCATTATCGGTTCCGGCGTTTTTATGAAGCCCGGTGCTGTGCTCGCTTATTCAGGAGACTCAAAAACTGCGCTATTTGCGTGGCTGTTGGGCGGTATATTAACGCTGGCAGGCGGACTGACGATTGCAGAAATCGGTACGCAGATTCCGAAAACAGGCGGACTTTATACGTATCTTGAAGAAGTATACGGCGAGTTTTGGGGATTTTTATGCGGCTGGGTGCAGATCATTATTTACGGCCCGGCGATTATCGGGGCACTCGGTTTATATTTTGGATCTTTAATGGCGAATCTTTTCGGCTGGGGTTCAGGACTATCAAAGGTAATCGGTATTATCGCAGTTATCTTTTTATGTGTAATTAATATTATCGGTACAAAATACGGCGGTTTTGTTCAAACGCTGACAACGGTCGGAAAGCTGATTCCGATTGCTTGTATCATTATTTTCGGCCTTTGGAAAGGCGATCAGCATATCTTTACAGCCGTAAACGAAAGCATTTCTGATATGAATTTCGGTGCAGCCATTTTGGCCACATTGTTTGCTTATGACGGATGGATCCTGCTTGCGGCTCTCGGCGGAGAAATGAAAAATCCTGAGAAGCTTCTGCCTCGCGCAATGACTGGCGGACTGTTAATCGTAACAGCCATTTATATCTTCATTAATTTTGCGCTGCTTCACATCCTGTCCGCAAACGAAATTGTGACACTTGGAGAAAATGCGACAAGCACTGCTGCCAGCATGCTGTTCGGTTCAATCGGCGGAAAGCTGGTCAGTATCGGAATTATTGTCAGCATCTTCGGCTGTTTAAACGGAAAGGTTCTTTCTTTCCCGCGTGTGACCTTTGCGATGGCAGAACGAAAACAGCTGCCTTTTGCTGAGAAATTGTCCCGCGTGCACCCGACATTCCGCACACCGTGGATTGCGATTTCTTTCCAAATCGCTGTGGCGATCATCCTGATGCTCATCAGTAATCCTGATAAGCTCTCTGAAATCTCTATTTTTATGATCTATATCTTTTATGTGATGGCCTTTTTTGCAGTATTTATTCTTCGCAAACAAACAAAGGGAAAAACGCGTGCTTACAGTGTTCCGCTTTACCCGTTCATGCCGATATTGGCGATCGCAGGTTCATTCTTTGTATTGGGAAGCACACTCATTACAGACACATTAAGCTGCGGATTATCAATTCTCATCGGTCTGGCCGGACTCCCTGTGTATTATTGGATGCAAAAACGAAAAGCCAGCTAAAAAAACGGTTCCTTTGTTTAGGGAACCGTTTTTTGGTGAATCAGAAGATAAATGTTGACAAAAAAAACACAACTTTTGATATACTTTTTACGTTAACCAGAAAGATTTTGCAAACTTGGTTCGTTTTTTTGAGGTGAAGTAGGCCAAAATAAGGAGACACGTTTTATCGAAAAAGTCAAGCCGCGTTTTTTTCGACTTTTCCTGTTTTTTTTCGACAAAAGGCTATATAATAATTTGATGTGTGCATTGTTCATTCAAACTATGGAGGGTTTTTAATGATAAGAAGAAAAAAAGATAAGTTCTCACTCCTTTTAACAGAAATTGCAAAGAACATAGACGAAACTGCAGAATATTTTTTGAATTTTAAGGTCACTAACCAAACGACGCTTAAAGAGTTTGCAGATACGTTAAAGGAATATGAAACAAAAGGTGACAATCATGTTCATGTCATGATCAAAGAGCTTAACAAAGCATTCATCACTCCTATTGAGCGCGAGGATATCCTTCAGCTGACAAACAGCCTGGATGATGTGCTTGACGGAATCGAACATTTCTCTGCCATGATGGAGATTTTCTCAATTACTTCATCAGACGAGCATATCGATAAATTCAGCGGATACATCAGAGAATGCGCGAAAGAAATTTTGATTACAATTGAGCTGCTGGCAGAAAACCGCTTAAAGGATATTCAGCCTCACGCGATCAAAATTAAAGAGTATGAGCACAGCTGTGACAACCTGCACAGAAAATCATTAAAGAATCTTTTCGGAAATGAAACAGATCCAATTAAAGTCATTCAATATCGTGAAATTTACGAAACACTTGAAGAAATTGCCGATTCGTGCCAAAGTGTTGCCAATAATCTTGAAACCATTATTATGAAAAACGCGTAACGAGGGGTAAAAATGGATATTCTATTTATATTAACGATACTAATAGTCATTTTTGCTCTGGCGTTTGATTTCATCAACGGGTTTCATGATACGGCGAACGCAATTGCGACTTCAGTATCAACAAAAGCGTTGAAACCGCGCCATGCCATTATAATGGCGGCAGTGATGAACTTTGTCGGAGCAATGACGTTTACAGGTGTTGCCAAAACCATTACGAAAGATATTGTAGACCCTTATACTTTGGAAAATGGCTCTGTTGTTATTTTGGCTGCTTTAGTCGCAGCAATAGCGTGGAACCTGCTCACTTGGTATTACGGCATCCCAAGCAGCTCATCCCATGCCATCATCGGGGCGATTGCCGGTGCAGCCGTTGCGGCAGCCGGATTTACTGCGTTAAATTATAAGGGCTTCATTAAAATCATTGAGGCACTCATCTTATCACCAATTATTGCCTTTGTCCTTGGTTATATTCTTTACAGCATCGTCAAGCTGATCTTCAAAGACAGCAATTTGGCGAAAACGAACAAGCAATTCCGCAGAGTGCAGATTATAACTGCTGCCCTGCAATCCTATACACACGGAACAAACGATGCGCAAAAAGCAATGGGAATTATCACAATGGCTCTCATCACAGCAAATTTACATACTTCTGCTAATGATATTCCAACCTGGGTGCAATTCGCCTGCGCGACAGCCATGGGTCTCGGAACTTCAATCGGCGGATGGAAAATCATTAAAACCGTTGGCGGAAAAATCATGAAGATTCGTCCGGTAAACGGTGTATCCGCTGACTTAACCGGGGCAGCCATTATTTTCGGCGCCACATTTATTCATTTGCCGGTCAGTACAACCCACGTCATTTCTTCATCAATCCTTGGCGTCGGTGCATCACACCGGGTAAAAGGCGTAAACTGGGGCACAGCTAAGCGGATGCTCATTACATGGGTCATCACGCTTCCGATTTCAGCGACACTTGGTGCTATCGCCTACTTTATCTTAAATATGATTTTTTAATGTTTCACCGCTTCTGTCAAAGGAGCGGTTTTTTTGATGAAACAGGAAAACCAGCCGCATTTCTAGAATACAATAATCAGAACCTATTTCAGATGCGAGGGATTGATGTATGCTTTTATTCTTTCAAATCATGGTCTGGTGCACTATGGCCGCTTTAGGCTTATACGTATACGCCACGTGGCGGTTCGAAGCGAAGGTCAAAGAAAAAATGTCCGCCATCCGAAAAACATGGTATTTGCTGTTTGTTTTGGGCGCCATGATATACTGGACATATGATCCCTCTTCCCTGTTCACAAACTGGGAACGGTATGTCATTGTCGCTGTCAGCTTTGCTTTAATTGACGCTTTTATCTTTTTGAGCGCTTATGTGAAAAAACTGGCCGGCAGTGAACTGGAAACAGACACAAGAGAAATTCTCGAAGAAAACAACGAAATGCTCCACATGTATCTCGATCGGCTGAAAACATACCAATATCTATTGAAAAACGAACCGATTCATGTTTATTATGGAAGTATAGAAGCATATGCTGAAGGAATTGATAAACTGCTGAAAACCTATGCTGATAAAATGAATCTGACGGCCAGCCTTTGTCACTATTCGACACAGTCTGATAAAGACCGGTTAACCGAGCACATGGAGGATCCCGCTGACGTGCAAACGAGGCTGGATCGAAAGGATGTCTATTACGACCAGTATGGAAAAGTAGTGCTCATTCCCTTTACAATCGAGACACAGAGCTATGTCATCAAACTGACGTCTGACAGTATTGTAACGGAATTTGATTATTTGCTTTTCACATCATTAACGAGCATATATGATTTGGTGCTGCCAATTGAGGAGGAAGGTGAAGGATAATGGAAAACGCGTTTCAAAACGGATGCCATCCGCGGGCAAAGAAACCGTTTAAAATCCTGAAAAAACGTTCAACCACCAGTGTCGCAAGCTATCAAGTCAGCCCGCACACAGCAAGAATCTTCAAAGAAAACGAACGGCTGATTGATGAGTATAAACGAAAAAAAGCATGATCACACTAAAAGGACAAGAGAAACAGCTCTTGTCCTTATTCCTTTTCTTAAGGGGTTACATATAATAAAACAAACAGAGGATAATGTCAGGTGATACAGTGAAAAAATTGGTGCGGCGTGTGAAGGTTATTGATTACGGGAGGTTTGGCTTTTCCGGGTATTCGCTTCGGGTGAGGGAGCGGAGTGCCATGATATTGAAACATTTAAATAAACGGACAAAAAAAAGCGACACTTAAACAATATGTCGCTTTTTATATTCATCATTTTTATCTGTTTGATTAAGGAGCCTTGCATAAATGATTTCTAAATACCTCATTGGATAAATGATATATTTCACTATCCGGTTAAATGCACGCGATCCAAATAGATACGTTATTCCTAATGCCATCGTAAAACAAATAATCAACCGCGTGTCAGGGTTTTGCTCGTTTAACCAACTATTGTGATTAAAAAGCGGAAAGACAAAAATCATATGAAATAAAAAGATAGCAAGTGAGTTTTCTCCCCATTGGGTCAACTTGCTTTTACTAGCACCAACTGCATTTAATATTAAATAAATGCCTAACACAGCCAAGGAATAATGAAAAAGTACAATCCCTGTATAACTAAGATTCTCTATATGGAACTTTTGGTAGCCAAGGAAACCAAAAAACAGCTGATCAAATTTATCATTATGCTCATCCAAAATAATAAATACCAATACAGAGACAGATAAAGTGAAAAATAATTTAAACTTAAATTTGTCTAAAGAGCTGTATATTTTATACATGAGATCTTTTGAACAATAAAAACCAGCCAGGAAAAACGGAAGGAAAACAAAGGTTCTTAATATAGACAGTGTTTGCGTATGCATGTTGCTATAATATATTTTGATAAACTCTATAATTTGATCTGCATAAAACCTGGAATAAAAGCTTAGCCCCAGCAACAAAATCAGCAAAGCTGCCTGTAAGATTTTTCTCACGTTAATTTTTTTTAGAATGATAGCCAGCGCATACCAGCTGCCCAGACTGACAATATACCATAAATGAGTATGCGGGCTGCCGTAAGTAAATTGAATGACAGAAAAGTTCCCTGCGTAGTAACGGTACACACAGTAAAAGGTTTGAAAAATAACATATAACAGTATGAGATTGATAACTTTTTTGATTGATGGCCTTTTGGAAAAATAACCATTTAGAAAAATAAAAGCAGGCATGTGGAATGAATAAATGATTTCAATCATATTTTCCAGCCCGCTTTTACTGACACCCAGCAGATGGGCAAATACAACCAAAAATATCAATACGCCTTTGACGTTATTTAATTTAATATCTTTTTGCACAGTATGACCACCCAAAATACAAATTTCTCATATTCAGTATGGTTTTACTAGCAGACGTTGTCAATGTTTTCTTTTTCTACAAAACTAATAGAGTACTGATCTTCGCTTTTGTCGCAGGTCCGTAGATACCGTCGGCGGGTAGACCGTTAACAGACTGAAAACGCGCAACCGCGTCTGCTGTTTTCGGCCCATAAATGCCGTCAATTCCGTTGTTCACAGCTCCTTTATCAGGATAAAAGTAGAGAGCCGCCAGCGCTCGTTGCACCTGAAAGACGTGTTCGCCTGAGGTATATGGTGTTGTCAGCTGAATGATACCGTCAGGGAGCGGATAGAGTTCTGGCTCTGCAGCGGACGAAGGAGCACTTACAATTAACACTTGACCAACCTGAATGAGATTCGGATCTTCGATATTGTTCCACTCTTGCAGCTGAGCAACAGTAACACCGAACGCTCTCGCTATGGATGTAAGTGTGTCACCTTTTTTTACGACGTAAGTTTGGCTCCCGCCACCGCCAATTCCCGCTTTAAACGAGTCCCACGTATCCAACAGTTTTCGAGGGCATTCCTTCCCTGACCAATATTTGTGAGGCACGACGTTAGCGAGGCTGATACCGTGTTCATCCATCAATGTTTTGATCAGCCACTGGGCATTAGCTGTTGCTTGTGCAAAGTCGCCATCCGCATTTTCACAAATTTCAATCCCAATAGAAGCCCGGTTGCCGCTTCCGTTCCCGTCTCCTGCATGCCAGCCGTTTTCATTTAACGGCAGATGCTGATAAATCTCTGTATCATCAACTGTAAAATGCCAGCTTGTCGCCGTATCAGGGTTTTTCAAATAGCGGGCATGCGCTTGGGCATCGGCGCCTGCTGCCGTATTCGCTGTATTGTGTACGGTAATATAAAGAGGTGTCATCGCGTAGCCTGGGCGGTTATTGGCACCGACCGGAATAA
Organism: Bacillus sp. FSL R5-0434; assembly: GCF_038004745.1. NCBI lineage: Bacteria > Bacillati > Bacillota > Bacilli > Caryophanales > Bacillaceae > Bacillus > Bacillus sp. FSL R5-0434. The sequence continues at coordinate 1,334,647 of NZ_JBBORV010000001.1, read as the reverse complement.
AGTCTTGAATAATGTTAACCATTTTCATCTCTCCTTATTTCGTCAGATTATTTTCCTTTAGCAAGTCGCGTTGCTTTTTCCCTTTTTCTGTTACATAGTTGTTTTTAAACCAAGCTGCTAGTGTTGTCCCAATTGTGAAGATCACTGATCCTGCTGAATACAGAGCATCTGCAAGCTGATTCACCTGCTCTTCCTGTATGTCCAATGGTGATTTGCCAAACATCAGCATGCTCTGGTTGATGAGCGCAAGCAAAAGAAGCACCGTCCTAGTGACCGTGCCTTTATCATACGTTTTCATGATAATCCCCCTTTAATGCTGCAGCAGGTTGTACATAATGGCGATGGCTCCGCCTATGATACCTGTGCACACTGCTGTAATGATGGCACCTGTAATGGTGCGCTTAATCCATGTTGTATTTTCATCAATTTTGTTTAATTTTTCGTTCAGCGTCATGATTTGCTGGTCTTGCCGGTCAGACACGCGTTCCAATGCCGAAACTCTCTGTTCGAGCGCTTTTTGCTCGCCTTTCATGTCTGCTAAATCCTGCTGAAACACATTAACATCTATGTCTTGCTGCATCATTCACTCCTCCTTTACATGCGGATCACCTCCTTTCCGAGGCCAATTGCAATGGTTAAGAGACCGCGGTTCCTTTAATTGATAGACTCCCGCCGGTCATGCTGGCAATCTCCATTACGATCTCCTTAAAGCCTTTAATATCAAAGGACCAAGCCTCATCCTTGCCTAAGGTGCTGCAAGCGGAAGAAGCATCATCCGATTTCACGCCTCTGATTGGAAGTTTCTGTCCTGACACAGATTTCCCCCAAAATTTCACCTCACTCGTTTCCGCTGTGCCGAATACTTCAACGAGTAAATGCGCGGCACCGTCCACGGGTAAAGCAGTACCTTCGCCGGCGGACTCGGCATTTTCATGAAAAACAAAGTCAAACGTTTTGCCAGCTTCCACTTTCAACCGCCCATCGTCTGTTTGGTTTTCCTTCAAATCGATTTGCAAAGGAAGATTTTCATTTAAGCGTACGTCCATTTCACCTGCGCCGACTGATTGATATAACACAAACTCCGATTGCTGGAGATTGCCGTTAACATACCGAAATCGGTAATAGCGTTTCGTGATATACACCCAGTCAGTCGCTGTCAGAACACCTGCAGCAACATTAACTACTGCTGTCGTTGTCCAGACATTGTTATTGTCGCTTTCTTCTATAAAGAGCGTGCCTTCACGATCTGCATACGCCCAGCCCTTTACTTTAGAAATCAGAACTGCGCCAAGCCGGTCTTGTCCGAGCTGACTGTATGCCTCAGTGGCCTTTAACGCGGCATTTGTTAAAATCTCCGCTACACCTGAGAGATTTGAAACAGGTGTGACAAAATCGGTTTTTTCTCCTCTATACGGCTTTACAGCTCCAGCTTTTCCAGTCTTATCGAGAGGAAATTCATATTGATACTTGACCATTTTTATCCTCCTTTTCATGTAAAAACGAGCAAAATAAAAAAGCCTACATGGCTTTACCGGTAATTTCTTCATACTGGCCAGAAGTGATCAGTTTTTTGTTCACGCCTTCTGCCAGATCCTCAAATGAACAGTCTTGATATGCGATGGCCTGTTTCACCATATCCGTTGTCGCCCACTCATAGTAGAGGGCAAGCACCCAATAATTCATTCAGCACTCTCTCCTTTCAAAGATAATAATGAAAGCTTTATATCTGACAGCTCGCTCCCCAACGTTTTGTTTAGCTCTTCAAGCTTTTTGCGTGCCAGCTTTTCTTGCGACAATTCCTGAGCAAGCAGCTCCACCTGATCAGGCGGCTCGTACGGAGGATTTTTTTGCGATTCCTCCCACCAGGCTTCCAGTTCTTTTTGCGTCGGGATCGGGGCGCGCAGGTTCCACTTTTCAATGTAGGAACCATCTCCGTCATTCCGCAGCTCGAAATCTTTTCTTGGCACTGCGTCAGGGTATTTGTACATGATTGCATCGTATAATATCATTTTGTACCTCCTATCGTACAGGGTAATTTTGGCCACCTATTTCTGTTATATCAAAGTAGTTGTACCAACCTAAACTATCTGTGATATAGCGTTGTGTCTGCCCGTTATATCCAACATACAAATAAATCTCAATATAGTCTCCCTTGTTGACAGATACTGTTGCTGCACCATATATACCTATATTAATGTTCGTATTATCTTCGGGATTCGAAGGGCTGATTCTATAATGTGCGATGTTTTTATATCTACTCCCGTTTACATATATAGATGTTTCATAGTTTGCATATTCTAAATAATTTTCTATATATATACCTGCATTGACTAAATACATTCCGTCATTCGGTACAACAAAACGGTTGTTTGTAGCATCAAAGCAGTTATGGCTGTCTTTTATTTTCCTATTGAAATTAACTTTTTGAGACTCGCCTTTTGTTAACAACTGTTTTCCAGTAGTACCAATATTCGCGTGAGCAAATCCAGAAATTTTCTGCCAAGCCGTCCATCCTGAATCTGCCCACCAATGGCGGATCCAAGAACCTGTGTTAGTAAAGTAGGAGCTAGATTCATTTCCAGTTCCATAAAAATACTGAGCAAATCGAAAATTACTATGCTTTTCATTTTTTACAATTCCATAAGTAAGCGGGTATCCTGTTGTGTTATTGGCTCCTATGTCCATGAAAGTAATACCAGCTGGGTAATCATTTCCGCTTGTTCTCGCATCTTGGATTGCATTTGAGCCGGTAAGCACGGTTAATTTTTGATTTGTATAATTTGTGTCAACATAGTTTTTAGCATTAGACAAAGCTTTATCCGCTTTAGCTTGTGCGCTGGTTTCAGTTTCAACCTTGTTCCATCCTTGCCATGCAACAGTGCTTCCATCATAATAATTCGTAAAGACATTGTTTCTGTAATCAGTAGCAAAGACCCAACCAAACATACCTTTACCGTCGGTTGATTGGCTAGTCAAATGAAATACGCCTCTAATTGAAAATGGAGATGGAGCATTTACAGCTTTTCCATGTGCATAAAATGTGCCCATGCCTCTACCTTGATCAATTATTTTTTGAAGAATGTCCTCTCCTTCGTTTGCTGCAATGGACACCCCTCCTATATCGCTTGTTATTTTAGTAAGCTGAGCTCCATTCCATTTGCTTCTCTCAGCAGATGTAATGTGTATTACTGAATCCTTAGCATGATTAGATACCTTTGCCTCTGCCCCAGCTGTTGTCTCTAATTCAATCCACTCGGACCAGTTTCCTCCTGATATCGTTTTCCGATACGTTTTATTAGCATTATCAAAAGCGATAATCTGACCGTAATCACCGGCAGCATTGATTGTCCATATGCCCCTGACCGAAGTACCTGGACCATTTAACGTTTTTGACATCGAGGTGAAATGAACCATTCCAGCGTTCTTCGGAACAATTTCATGGAAATCATCTGTTTCGCTTAAGTATATTTTTGCTTGACCGTTATCTGCTGTGACTTTAAAAAGCTGACTGTTATTCCATTTGTCTTTGTCTGATTGTGTGACATGTATGTCCGCCTTACCTGCATGAGCGTTCACTTTTGTTTGAGCGCCCTCCGTCGTCTCTAATTCAATCCAATTTGACCAGTTGCCGTTTAAGAGAGTTTTACGGAAAGTTTTATTATCATTTGTCATCACAATTACATGACCATTTAATTTGCTGTCACTGCAAGTCCAAAACCCTCTTCCTGAGCCGCCTGGTGAATTTAGAGGCGTGCCAGTATAAGAAAAATAAGTCAATGTAGGATAGTTCAACAGTTCTGTATGGAAATCACTCGTGATATTGAACATAGGTTGTCCATTATTATTTGTAATCTTAGATAACTGTCCACTGTTCCATTTCACCCTCTCTTCCTCTGTAATATGCCGCACCTGATTTTGCTCATGTTCATCAAAATCCGTCTTGGACGCCTGCTGCACATTGTCCACATTCCCCAGCCCGATTTGCGCCTTTGTTGTGTTGTGGGGGTTGTTCATGTCGTTTTTGTGGGCAGCCAGGTCGGTGTGGGCGTCTTTTATGCCTTTTTCCCAGCGGTTGACGTCGTCCTCGTTAATTGGATCATCCGGAAGCCAGTCTGTTTTTTCTTCGTATGCCATGTTTACACCACCTCAAAGGTAAATCTGAAATCGAGTGTTCTGTTTTCACTCACGTCCAGGTCTGTTTTTCTTTCTGTAATGACATTGCCCAGCTCGTCAACAATTTGTACCGTTTCGATATGCTTGATGTCTTCCTCACGTTTTGTCAGAACGGTGACTATCGCTCCGGCAATGGAGAGCTCTACTATTTCTGTTTTTTGTCCGTTAAGCAGTACGTGATCAATTCTGCTTTTGAGATCGGCAGCTGCACGTTCTCTGTATATGGTTGAAATCAAGTTAAGACCACCTCATTATTGTTAAGGGTGACAGAATAACCGACCTTCAGCTCACTGGCTGTTCGGTATCTTCGGTGATTCAGGATGACTGTGTCCTTTATTTGGAGCGTCTCATTCAATCCGCCTCTGAGCGTATACGTCAGATGTGCCGGCTTCATATTTTCCAATGCTTCGATCAGCTCATTCATGTGCTGGAGATCATCAATATTGATGTCTACATTAAAGCGGTATTCACCGGGCAGCAGGCGGACTTGTGCCGACGGTTTTTTTAAGAAACGGTTCACCGCCTGCTCAATGGCCCTGTAGGTGATCGGCGGGATGTTCGACATCTTCGAAATGAGCCGTAATCGCCTGATTTCATCGGTGTCTCCCGATTCCCGCGGCACGTTTAAAATCTTTTCCCAGCGGCTAAGCCCCCATGTTGCTGTCGGGACAAATAACTGGTCTGTCAGATCAAATATGCTGTTATTTTGCTGATCAAACTCAGGTGCTTCCGCTTTCAGCAGCTCCGACATTTCTTTTAAGCTGGTGAGAAACGGCGGCAGATATGAAATCATGTCATCTTGTTTGCTCAATGATATTCACCTGCCCAAGCTTAGGGATTTCTACGTCGCTCAGCACTAAATTTTCGGAAGTGCCGTTGATTTTAATATTTGAATAATCACTGACAGACGGCGAATTATAGACGATGTTATTAATTTGAGAAAGGCGGATAATGTTATCTTCGAATGCCATTTTCTTAAAGAGATTTAAAACGCCTTCTTGAATTTCTGTCTTTACTTCATCAATCGAGTGATTGACTTCTGGAAGCACCTCGGCAGAAATCTCAACTTCCTTCCAGACCGCGCTCTCCACTGTGACAACGGCTCCGATTGGCGCCTGTCCCTCGCCCTGACCGGGCTCAGGGTCAATATAGTCTTTCACTTTTTGAATTAAGATTTCAGAAGCCGGTTCAAGATTGGCATTCGTGACGACAATTTTAACCGTCCCATCTCCGTTCCAAAGCGGGAAGATCTTTGCCTTTCCAACACCGTCCACTTCTTCAGCCCACTCTTTATAATGCATTTTATTGGCGCTGACAGCCTCACGCCGAACCCTCGTAAAATACCGTTCTCTTAAACTATCGTCTCCTTCTTCTTCACGCCCCGGAATCAGGATTTCTTTGACAATGGCTTTTTCCAATCCCGGGATGGTATCCAGTGACAACAGATTGCGTCCGGTCAGATTGGCGTTTCCTGCTTCTCCCGGCGTTTCACAGACAAGCGTCCCGTCTCCTGTATATTGAAAATAAAGATTGTCCACATAGAAGCGGGAGCCTTCAGGAATTCTAACGCCAGCTGTGAACTCCCCTGCTCTCACGGCCTTTGTGGCAGCTGTCCGTTCAATCCCCGCTTCCGCAGCGCGCCGGTCCAAAAACTCTCCTTGCGCAGTATCAGAAAACACAAGCTCAAGCACGGTATCAAGCCATATATACGACTTCGCAAGCTCGGCTGCCGCCGGGGCTAATGCGTTATAAATAACACTGCCTTCTCTCGTGTCAATATCTGCGGAGATGCTGTTCAGCATACGCTCCATAATATCTTCAAAGGTCTGATCCTCAAACATCTTCACCAATCACCTCCTCAATCTCAAGCGATCCTTCATCTGTCTCGACTACAAAGGAAACATGAAACGCATCGCCTTGTTTTTCTATCTCAAAGTCTGTTACAGCGGAAATACGGTCATCATAAACAAGTGCCTCTTCTATGAGCCTTGGAATCTCCATTTTTTTGTAGGCATCAGTCGTCTCATGATCTGTAAGCACGTCCTGAAGCTCATTTCCGACATTATGGCTGTAAACTGAATACGCATATCGTTCAGTTTGTAAGGCGATATACACAAACTGTCTGATTGCTTCAAGCCCGGTAATCAGCTCATTTGTAATTCTTCCGTTTTCAAAATCTATTTTGTAGGTTTGCGAGGTTTCAATGACTTCGCCGTCATCTTCAATATCCTCAAACTCCACTTCTGGTGTCAGGGCCATGATGCCCACTCCTTTATACATGCTAAATAAAAAACCACTTCGTCCGAAGCGGTTTTGTTTACAGTTTATCTAAAATAAAAAACGATTGCCCGCCTGTCAGAGCTGCAGTCATGACGCGATCCCCCAGCTCGAGTGCATCATCTCCTCCGGACTGCATCCGTTTTGGGATGATGAGGGCGTCAGCCGGTATAATCAGTTTGCTGTTTTCTTTTAATTTGATTTCAACAGGAGAAACCGAAACCACCTCAGCTGGGAGCAGCTCCACCGGAGATTCAGCATCAACCGCACCGACGGCCAAATGTTTGATGGCTTCACTCAGTCTCATCAGGAAACCCCTTCCGGCATCGTATTCTTTTCGACAACATCAATGGTCATCGTATGTTTCGTTCCTTTAAACTCATGCCGGTCTGTATCTACCCAATAGGTTTTTTTGATACCTGCCTCCGGAATGGATATATAGACAGGCAAGCCGCTCTGCACTTCTGGAATGCCGATGGCCTGAATATTTTTCAGTTCTTTTTTTACGCCCTTTTTTTCAGCAAGTCGTACGTCGGCCCTCTGCTGAAGCTGCGCCTGGTTAATTTCGTCTGTTACGGTCTCCGTATATTGAAGCACGCCGTATTTGTTTAAGCCTGAACTGTCCTTCGCAGACGCTTTATACGTCTTATTATCCTTCTGGCGGCGCAGCATCACCCGTGTTGCGGTATCATTTATAGACGTGCTGTATTGGTAGCCCGTAATATTGACGCCGGTTTCCAGCACCCATATCTCCGACGGATCTGGCCAAGCGCGCAGACCGAGCTTTCCTTTTTCCGAATACAGCTGATAATTCAGTCCCGTCTGGCTCTTTGTCTGTTTTAAAGCCTTCAATATGATGTCGTACAGGCTCGTATCATTTTTAATCACAAGGCTTTTGATCGTATGACTTGTGTTCGCAATAGAGGTTGTCGGAATTTGAAAATCATTGGCGATCCTCCTGATCATCTGGTCAGCACGCTGATTGGAAAACACGTACACATCCTGATTTTTGACCAGATATTGCAGCATATCGTACGCACTGAAGGCAAGCGTATGTTCATCAGGCGTTCGGGCGAAGACGATCCCGCGGAAAAGCTCTTTTCCCTTCCACTTAAACAAGACGGTATCTCCTTCTGTGACGCTGTAATACGTCTGGTCGCCCTGTTTGATGACGATGGTCGCTTCAATAGAACGCGGCGCTTGATATCGGTGCCCCTCCAGCGACACGCTTTCCGCTACCAGCTCAAGCCATTCTGTATCTTTAATGACGAACAATTCTATCATCATACATCACCTGTTTCATTGCGGTATCTTTAATTTTTGACCGGGAAAAATCCAATGGCCCGGCTGCCTGATATTTCGTTTGCTTCGTTTAATCATGGCTGTTTTATTGGCGTTCCAAATTTTGCGCCATTGCGTGCTGTTCCCGTAAAACCTGCCGGCAATGTCCCAAAGCGTGTCTCCCTTTTTTACTGTATAGGTTTTCGGAGAGGCCTTTGACGGACGTTTTGCCTTTGTTTTTTTCTTTTGCTTGATTTTTCGGGGTGAGGCGGTTTTGTATTCTTTTAGTACAATATCAAAATCCCTGTCTCCTATCTCTTTGTCACCTTCACTGTATTTAAGGCTTTCAATGCTGCATGTCATATTGATTTTTGTTCCCGTAATTAAAAATTGAACAGGCTTTTTAGCCTTCATCCATTTTTCAATTTTAACAATGGCGTTCTCTGGAGAAGGGATATTCTGATATTCAGCTATCGGGCTGTATTTCTTCGGAAAAAACGAAGAGAACGAAATTTCTTTCGCTCCCTGTTCGTCAATAAATGTAAGGTCACCGAACTTAGCTACTTTAACCGTCTCATTCTGAACCGTATTTGAAATATTCAGCTGGTCGGGAAGTACGGGGAGCCGCAGCTTGTCCTTCCCTTGTGAAATCCAAAATTCATATACGGATTTAGTCAAATGCAACGACTCCCTTCGTTCCAATATTGATATCCTTTTGCAGTTCGTCTATAAGCGCCTGCTTGATTTTCGCTGCAAGAGTTTCAGCGTCTTGTCCATTATGGAAGTGCTGGTCACCATTAAATTGAATATAAATTTCTTTTGATCCGGATACTGCTGTCGTTGGCCGGCTTGCCGAAGTAACAGCGGAGACTTGGCCTGATGAAAGCTCAGACTGCTGGGATTGAGACGGATCTGTCACTTCCATACCCAGAGCTTGCGCTGCTCTCTGAAGGAGGTAGCGGCCGCGTATGCCTCGCTCCTCCGGAATGATCCATTCCCGCTTGTTTCCTTCACCGACACGGGCGATTTGTTCTTTTGTGATCAGTCCGCCGTTGGCATAACCGACATAGGGACCTCCACGTTTTAAGCTTTTAATACCAGGTACATTATCAATTGAGCCGTATCTGCTTTTGATATAGCCGATAGCGGCAGCAGCGTTGTGAATCGGATTTCTAATGTTACCCATGCCCGGTGCTTTATGAGCATTAAATGTGGTCGGGACTGTCTGCATGAGTCCTTGTGATGGATTTCCCGCCTTCGCGTTGCTATCCCACAGGTTAATAGAGTTCGGGTTGCCCCCTGATTCATACTGAGCAATCGTCATCAATCCTGGAAGCCAGCTTAATGGTGTCTTTGTGGCCATCATTGCAGCCATAAGCCACTGCTTCACATTTCCCCCTACTGCACCCATTCCGGAATAAGCAGCTGCCAGTGAACCGGCTTGCTTTTCAGCGTATTTTTTCACATCGACAGAATCCAATCCTTTTACTACACCGACAGATGCAAAGCGACCGAGACTCATCATAACTCGAGAAGGCGAATGGATATCTAATTCTTCACGGAAAGCCGTCTCAACTTTTTTCGCGAGTTCCTTGGCGGCTTCATGGACTTCACTTGCCTTTGAAGTCATACCTGAAACAAAATTCCCAATCATGCCGCTTCCCCAGCCGTTTGATGATTCTTTAGAACGGACAAACGGTTTATTCACATGAGTGTTAACGTACTGATCAGTGCCTGTTTGCGAACTATTTTGTCCGGAAGCAAACCCTTTGATTGTACTGCTTCCCCATGATGAAGATTTGTTTACAGTAGCTTGGAACGGTGTTTTGACTTTTGATTGTAAAAAGCCGTCTGTTCCGGTTGCTGTGCCGTTTTGCCCCTTAGCATAGCCGCTTACCATCTGTTTTCCGTAATTTGGTGAAGAAGAAATCATTTGTGAAAATGGCGTATTGATGTTTTTCTTTTTCCAATCTTCCATTTTGACCGGCTGATTGCTGATGCCTTTACCAAAGCCTTCTGAAAATTGCTGTCCGAGTGTGGACGCTTGGCCTGTAAGATTTGCAGTGTCCATTGATGGAGAGGCTGATCCTGATAACGAACTGGCAGTTGCTCCTCTTGAAACAGATACCGGGCTTCCAGCAGAAGACGAAGCGGTTCCCATATCGTCTACGACTTGCATACCAAGTTTAGACGCCGCTTGTGAAAGAAGCATTTTACCTCTGCCTCGGTTGTTATCAACTGGGATAACGAATTCCTTGCCGGCTTCACCGATCCATGAGATGGTTGGTTTGGTGATGTAGCCGCCTGTGGCATGTTTATCAGTTTTAGTTTTTTCTCCTTTATAGTCATCCGGGTCTCCTCCGCCAGTTACGAAGTTGACAATGCTTGAGACAACGCCGCCTGCTTTATCCCAAATTTTCTTTACCCAGCCGAACGCTTTAGAAAAAGCATCTGAAACGGTTTCTCCAACCTTAGTAAGAGGTTCTTGAATATTCTTTTTAAACCAGCCGCTCAGACCCTTCCAAATGTTCTTGACCGTATCTAAAGCTTTTTGGAAAGCATCAGATATTCCCTTGCCTACATCTAAGACTGTATTTTTAACTGGGTTCCAGACTGTATCCATGAACCATCCTGATACTGTACTGAAAACACTCTTAATCTTATTCCAAGCGCCAGTCATTTTATCCCAGATAGTGGTTGCCGCTCCGATAACAGCCGATTTGACTGGCTCCCATACATTGCTCATAAACCATGAAGCAACTGCACTGAACACATTTTTAATCGTAGTCCATGCGTTTACAATTTTAGACCATATCGCTGTAGCCACACCGACAACCGCGGATGACACCGGTGTCCAAACATTATCCATAAACCATGTTGCCACGGTACTAAAGATTGTTTGTATCGTGGTCCATGCGTTTACAATATTTGACCATATACTTGTAGCCACGCCCACAACTGCGGATGACACTGGTGTCCAAACATTGTCCATAAACCATGTTGATACAGTTCCCCAAATACCCTGAATGGCTGACCATGCATTTTGCGCACCCTCTGTAATGCTATTCCATGTATCATTTAGAGCGCCGGCATCAAATGCCTTCCCTAAACTTTCACCGCCGAAAGTGCCGGCAATTCCTCCTACAACACCGCCAATAGCGGTTCCGACTCCCGGCACAACGCTTCCAATAGCTGCTCCGGCAGCTGCTCCGGCTAAACCTCCGCCGGCTGAACCTACTTTTTCACCGGCATTATCCTTATTGATTCCGGCTAAGTCAGTAAGAGACAAAATTTCGCCTAATCCCGGTATTCCTTTTGCGGCTCCTTTTAAGCCCTTCAGTCCGCCCTTCAAACCTTTTGATTCTCCCAATGTTTTCAGAAGGCCTGAAAAACCTTTGCCTGATCCGCCTTTAGCTGCTTTTGCCGATTTAGGCGTATTCACAGGATTTGATTTATTGCCCTTGTTTGATGAACCATTTCTATTTTTGACTTTTTTGCTTTTGCCTGTACTGATTCCGGCACAGCAGCATCCGCAAGCCCCGCCCCATTTGCCGCCTGACTTCTTCGATTTAGAACCTGACGCTTTTTGGTTCATAGAAGGTTTTTTAGTGCGGTTTGAGTTGTTTGAAGTTGAGTGATTTGTATTGGCTTTTGAGGCTTTTTGTTTGTCTTTGCTTCCGCTGGATTTGCCGCCAAGCAGTCCTCCAAAATCCAGATTCCCCAGTTTTTCAGCAATGCCTTTTATAATCTTTTCAAAAAACTCTCCCGCTTTTTCAATAATTTTATCAGGGCGGAATTTCTCAAATTTTTTCGCGATTTTTGAGACAATATTATCAAAAAACTTTTCTGCTTTATTCGCGATTTTATCTGGGTTGAGGAAATTGAATTTTTCAGAGATTTTGTCAACAATATTTGTTACAAAGTCTTCTGCTTTAGTGAGAATCGCGTCCGGACTGAATTTACTTGCGATATCATCCACTTTTTTCATAAAGGAGTCTGTAAACTTATCCAGTTCGTTAAAAATGGTTTCTGGGCTGAATTTGCTTACGACATCGTCCACTTTTTTCATAAAGGAATCTGCAAACTTATCCAGTTCGTTAAAAATGGTTTCTGGGCTGAATTTGCTTACGACATCGTCCACTTTTTTCATAAAGGAATCCGCAAACTTATCCAGTTCGTTAAAAATGGTTTCTGGGCTGAATTTGCTTACGATATCATCTACTTTTTTCATAAAGGAATCTGTAAATTTGTCCAGTTGTTTAAAAATGGCTTCAGGACTGAATTTACTTGCAATATCGTCTACTTTTTTCATAAAGGAATCCGTAAATTTGTCCAGTTGCTTAAAGATAGATTCAGGACTGAATTTACTTGCGATTTTGTCCACTTTTCCCATAAACGATGTTGTGAACTTATCCAGCTGTGCCAGAATCGTTTCCGGACTGAACTTTGTCGCAATTGCATCCACCTTACTCATAAACGATGTTGTGAACTTATCCAGCTCTGTCAAAATCGTTTCCGGACTAAACTTTGTCGCGATTGCATCCACCTTACTCATAAACGATGTTGTGAACTTATCCAGCTCTGTCAAAATCGTTTCCGGGCTGAACTTTGTCGCGATCTCATCCACTTTTCCCATAAAGGAGCTTGAGAACTTATCCAGCTCTGTCAAAATCGTCTCCGGACTGAACTTCTCAGCTAGTGCAGTCATTTTAGATGTAATGGATTCTGTGTATGATTCTAATTTTGAGGTGATCGATTCGGGTGTAAAATGTTCAAATTTCTTCAAAAAGGTACTTTTTAATTCCTCAATTGCATTGCTGATACCGGCTGTACCTTCACTGATAAATGAATCTAAAAGGCCTCCGCCTCCTGATTCTGCGGCTCCTCCAGATCCTGGATTCAACCCGTTGCAGCAACAGCCCGCATTTTCTGCCGGAGTTTTTTCTTCGGGACCGAACACTTTATCCAATAAAGCATAAAACTTATCATCAAGTATTTTTTCTGGATTAAACTTTTCAAATTTTTGGGTAACACGATCAATAACGGCTTCTTTATATTCAGTTACTTTTTCATCTAGCTTTTCTTTGATCTTCTTTTTGCCTTCTTCAACGAGGTTTCCCCAGAAGGAACCGCCTTCTTTTCCCTCTCCCTTTTTGCTCTCTGCTTTCTTAGCTGATGGGGGAGCTGTTTTCTCAGCTGTCTTTAGTTTCCCAAAGCTATCCATTTTCTTCTGAAGTTCATCCAGCTTTTTTGATACCTGATCATTCAAAGTGAGCTGAATTTGATTATCTTTTTGTGTAAGTGCATCAATGCCTGCTGAAATGCGGCCGACTGTTTTCATGACGTGATCAATCACACGTATCGTAACAGAGTAACCATTTTGAAGTGCGGTTTCCATATAACGCTGTATTTTTTGCACAGCCGGAGAAACTTGATCTTCTGCCCTCAGCATAATCGTAAAACCTTTAAAACCCGCAACGAGCTCTCTTAATCGTTCAAACTTTTCTGTCGCTTGATCATTAGCGCCAATTTTAATAGATACCGATGACGGCAATCCCTGCAATTGAGTTTGAACCTTCTGAATGACAGTGCTGGCGTTATCCTCAGCTGAAATGGAAATCATTTGGGCGCCAAGCTTTTTCTTTATAGATTTTTGTATGCGGTCAATTGTCCTTAACACCGTTTTGCTTTCTTTTCGTATATCTATAGAGCTATTTCGCTGCGCCATTTTTCTATACTTTTCAAGCGCTCTAAACCCATTTTGTATCTTTCTTAACTTTTTGCTTACACGGTCTTCCATTTCAAATCTTGCTGTCAGCTTTGCCAATTACGATGCCCCTCCTTTCTTTGCTTGTTTTTCAAGGGTATCCAGCTTATACCCAATCAGCCCATACAACAGCGCCTTAAAGTTTCTGGGCGCTTCATACAGTTCTAATAAATCTGATGGAGAATAATGAAGCTCGTGCATCGCATAATAGAGATACACGGCTTCTTTATGCCCATCTTTTATTAGTTTTTTACTTCTTCTTCCAGGTCTTCTAATTCATCTTCGAATCCATTAATCTCAATTGCTTTGTTGAGCCAGTTTGCGTATTCGCCTCCTACAGACAGGACACGTTTCGCTACTTCTACCGGGTCGGCCGTTTTGTAAGCTTCTCGAAGATCTTTTGAACGGAAGTCCGGATAGACTGTCGATTCCACTGCGATTCGGGCATAAAAGCGCTGGCTGTCTAAATCTTTTACACGGCCTCTGCCTTTTACATTTTTATAAGTTGTTGTTTCTTTCTCCAGTTCGTCAATGCGCTCTGTCGTGATCGCTTTGAAAATAAATGGTACGATATTTCCTTTTTTATCAACAAAACGTTTAGAGATCGGCACTTTGATTTCTTCGGCTTCGATTGTTTTTCCCGGCATAAAAAAGGAAAGATCATATACGTTTTCGTTCTTCTCGCTCATGTAAAAAACTCCCTTATCTTTAAATTGATTTCATCATTTAAAAACAGACCTTTCTCAGAAAGGTCTGCTTATGGCTTGTTCAGTTTTGATTAAAACGTGTCAGAAAGCTTTTCAGGCACGTCGAAGTCTTCAAATGTAAACGGAACTTCTTCCTCTAATGCTTCTGAATCGACATCGAGGCTGGCGATTTTTGCGGAGTCGAAGTTTACGTCGTAAAGCGTGACTCTTTCTGTTCCTCTTCCGGAAGATTTATCATCTAACACAGCCTGCAGGGTGAAATAAGGATCGCTGCCTTTTTTGACGTAATCCATCATAAGGATCACAAATTTTGATGTGACTTTGTAAAACGTCGCTGTGCCTGTTCCGTTTGCGCCTGTTGTTTTATGGCCTGTCATGCGGCGGCCCATAATATTTACTTCAGACTTGTTTTTCTCCACATTTGCTTCAAATGTTTTGATATGCGCCATTTCTTCGCCATCGAGAAATAAGCGTCCTTCTTTACCTGAAATCGTGTTTTGTGCTTTTAATGCCATATTAGTTTACCTCCACATTAAAGTAGAATTTTTCTGCTGCGTCGACAGGCTGTACAGCGAGGTCAATCAAGAAGCCGTCACGGTCTTCATTCATTGAAATTGTGATATCTTGATCAGAATCAAAACCGGTAATACCGCCCGCATCCTGAAGCGTTGTCATGTATTGCGTAATCATCGTTTTCACATACTGAAGCCCGTCTTCAGAGGCCGGGATGTCGCTTCCGCTTCCCTTTCTTGATTTGATTAATGCTTTCAGCTCGCGTGTTAAATCGTTATTGACTGCGTCGAGTACACGGACGATTTTGTTTTTCGCAAACTTCTTGTTTTTCTCAGCCGTAAACGTGACAAGTGAGTTAATGTCTTTTTCTACGCTTACCGATTTATCGCGGGCGTCAAATGTGAATAAAAATTCGCCTTTTCCTAAGCGTTCCACAATTGCGTCGTGGTCAAGGCGGTTTAAGACATCAACGGCACCTTCATACTCCACAAATGTGAGAGATTGGTTAAAGGTTGCTCCCGCACTTGCGCCGGCTACCCACGCCGTCGCTTTGTCCGGTGTCACTTCTGTTCCATCTTCCAGCAGCACACCTTCTGTCACGTTGATGATGCCTTCATAGTCACCGCTGTAGTTGGCTGTTACCCCTTGGACTTTTTGCCCTTGACCGTCACGCAGACGCTTAATGAATGCGGCAAAGGTCGCCTTCAGCTGATCTCCTTCTGCAACCGGCAAAGCGATGACATCAAAGCTCTCCGTTTCAGCCGCAGCCAAGAAATCGGTATAGTCTGAGTTGACCGGCGCTTTATCTGTACCGCCGGATAAACGGATTCCCGCAGATGCGTTCAGCGTCTCGGCAGCCGTGTCTCCTTCTGATCCAGTCAGCGGAATTGAAGAGGAAAGATCTCCTGTTCCGGTAAATGTCACATAGCCGTTTGCTGTTAATTCTTCAGCTTTTTTGACAGTCTGTTTATCCACTTCTGATTCATCCATATACGTTGTGACATCAAATGACGCTGCATCCAGTACATTTTCATTAATGCGGATGATGATGTCATTCCCTTTTGATCCGCCGTATAAAGCAGTCGCTTTAACGCCTTCGGCAATATCGGCAGATGCTCTGACGCCTTCAGTGAGGCGGTACATCAATACCGTTTTCGCGTTTTTCTTCGCTTCACGCAACAGTAATAAAGATGGATCGTCGATGCTGAGACCCACTTTTTTGTTTAAATCCTCCACGCTTGAAATGGAGACGAATGTTTTCGCTTCGCCCCAGCTTGATGCGACCGGAAGTGCGACCGTCCCCCGTTCACCGAGTGACACCCGTTCCTGTGCCGTCGTTTTAAAATTGAAATAAATGCCTGCACGGTCCTTTTCTTTTCCTGCTGTAAATGTTCCGCCATTCATTATTGCATGACCTCCTTAGTTAAAAATGTTTGTATCAATTGACTTGCCTCTGATTTCGTCAGGCGTGTTTTGTCCACGCCAAATAAAGCCCCCTGAAGGATCTCCGGCTTAACGCCGAACAGTTCCTTTGCGTGCTTGATCAAATCCGCTGTATCAAAAAGAGCTTCCCGGCTCTCTGTATGTACAGCCTTCGCTTGTTTCTGCTTTGCCACCGCTATTTCACCCCGCTGTTCATATCGATATCCTGTAAGACAGGCTGTTCTGTTTTATGATAATAATATCGGCTGCTCCACCTGATCACCATGACCGCCTCGCCCCTGTCTCCCACCCTTGTCTCAATTCGGGTGATGCGAAGCATATCCCCTGTCTTCTCACCGGATTCACTAAGCAGCGGAACTATATTTCTCGCTTCTCTGATGGCATCCGCCAGCCTGTCCGCTTCATCCAGCGCCTGCACGGAGTCAAGATGAAACAGCTTTACATTGAGACTGTAGGTTTTTTTAAATGTGGAGACTGTATCTGTTTCTTCAAAAACAGATGGCGCAGGGACATATAAAGACGGCACTTGAAACTGATCAGGCAGCTCGCTTTCATAAATGGGAACAGACCACTGGCTGTACAAAAAAGCCATGATCGATCCTGTTTCGCTGTTCATCCGGCTCCTCCTTTACATCTTTTTCAGCCACTGGCGCAATTTATGTTCCATTGATTTTGCAAACAGCTGTTCATATAGAAGCAGTGCATGCTCCCAATAGCTCGTGCCGGGTATCCATTTTTTCTTGAGTGCCATGCCTGTTGAAGAAGCCGGATCATAGATAAACCGTGAGCCTTGAAAATGCCCCGGCACCCATCTCACATCGTCCGCTTTCGATGTCCAGTGGCCGTCATTGAGAAAAGAGGCATATTCAAGCTGGGTCCCGACCTCAAGTGAGAGTCCGCCGCTTTGTACCTTCCAGAGGTTATCCTCTGAGCCTTTCTGAAAGGAGCTGAGCAGTTTTTCTGTATCTATCGTTTGCGTGCTGATGAGTTCAGATTGTACGATCTCCAGAAAATCTTGCCCGCACTCTTCAAGCCACCGGGACGCCTCGCGGGAAAAACCGCCGGATGCCGCTTCTTTTAACGATGCGTTCAGCTTTTTAAGTCCCGCTATCTTCATAGACTTTCATCTCTGACAGCGATGACTTCCCAATGATGGTGTCTGATCTTTTTTGGCAGCTTCAGAATATAGCTGTTGTGTTGCCAAATGATTTTGTCGTTCATCCGGATATCCGCAGAGAATGGAAAATGGACAAGCAAGCTGTGATACACGGTTTGATCAGGCTCCTCCTGAATCAGCTGCTGCGTTTTTTCTGTAAAGTAGCAAGGGACATTTTCTTCATCAGGTGTATTCGGATATGAAAATACCGGCTGAAGCTTGTCCGCCGGAATTCCGAATCGTCCTGCCAGCGGCGGCTGCGCTGTTGCATGATAAATATCACAGCGATGGATCAGCATCTGCTGATAACTCATAACGACCGCACCTTCAATCTGGCAGACTCCGGAACATAGTCCGGTGCGATAAACTCTTCCAGCAAATGATATACATCGGGCTTTTGAATGCCGGCTTCACCGGAAACCGTGTAGGAGTAATCCCCCATTTTCTCAGACTGATATCTTGATGCGGCTGATTCGTCGCTGTTTACTAGCGCAAAGTATTGGGCGAGCTTCAGCAAAGCTAATCTCGCCTTTTCAGGGAGCGGGTCGTAGATGCTGTCTGTAAAGCTGTGCCCTGTAATGAGGGCCGCTTCCGATTCCGCCTCGATGATATCCTGCGCCAGCAGTTCTTCCGGCCTGTTTTTCACCTGGTCATAGACCGAATAGGCGGCAACGTCCGTCGGTTCGATGAGCATATAAGCTGGCCACCCCATTTCGATTATTCTTTTACGTTAATTAATTTAGCGCAGGCATCCTCTTCCTCGAACTTGCTGTCCAGCTTCGCCGTTAAGACAATGATGAACTTACGGGAGCGGATATCCTTGTCGACTTCAATTCGAATATTGCGTGAGAAGCCGAGAATGATATTTTTCGGATGTGTCAGAATGATATCGGACGCATCATATTGCGCGTCTCCCTCTCCGACTGCGTACGGCTGGATATTGGATACCCCTTTTACCGGTACGCCAAATGCTGTGGACAAGCCGCCCTGAACAGCCTGGTCCCCAAGATTTGTCTGGCGGTCCGCCACACGGTCCTTCCATTCAACTTCTAAGCCGTGCGATGTATAGAATCTGAATTCCTGAGGGATGCGCAAATATTTTGGCGGAACAGCCTTTAAGCCTTTTTTAAATGTCGCTCTGGACAGTTCTTCACCATTCATATCGACGATGTGGGACACTGCTTGTTTACGGATGCCGTCCAGCTGCGCCAGGTATGGATCTGCTGATGCAGTATCTCCGTTTACGATCAGCTCTTCAATATCAACTGCCGCCCGCTCTGCTAAAATTTGCATGATCGTTTGCTGCAGTCCGCCTTTTTCAATATTGTTTTCGAGCGTGTCGTACGTAATGTTAATTTCCGCAATGACTTCCTTTGTGTTCAGCTGGACAGTGCTTGTCGTCGGAACCGTCAGTTCGTCTGTTGTCAGCGCCTTTCCTTCTTGAGCCGCGCGCAAAATACGCTGGCCGAAACCGATTTTCTCAAATTTTTGCGAATCGTTTTCCATTTGAATCACACGGGATTCACTGAAAATCGTCGGCGTGTTTTGCACCATGCGGATAAAAGCTGATGCTTGTGCAGGGTTCATGAGCCCGCCGCTTTTTAAAGCAGAAAGCGACATTTCCGCTTTCCGAATGATCTCTTGATTTCTCAATTGATTTCCTCCTCTTTGACTGGTTTACAGCAGTCCGCTCCAGATTGATTTTTTGACTTGCTCTGTATTGCCGGCCGCATCGTCCGCCGTCTGTTTAGAGGCTCCCCGAGCTTTTTCCAGGGCCTCAATGCGTTCGATCAGCGGGGCAATCATGTCCTCAACGAGCTTCTTCAGGCGCTCGTCATCTCCCGTCTGCTCCGGTTTTTCCTCTGTTTCTGTGTTTTTTTCAATTGTCTCCAGCCGTTTGAGCAACGGATACAGCGCATGCTCGATTGATTCCCTCATGTCTTCTTTCCTCATTTCTTCAGTCTCCTTTCCTGTTTTGTCGGCCAGCAGCTGCTTAAATACGCTTAGAAATCCGGCTTTTTCAACCGGTTCTTCTTCATATACATCAGCAGTGCCCGCCATGCTGTAGCCGGTGATGATGCCGGCTTTGATTTGTTCCCACACCTCATCTGACGCTCTTGTCACAAGCACCCACGAGCCCTTTGTAATCCGTTTTGTTCCGATGATAAAATCATCGGGCGCCACATAGGATTCAACGACCACGCCTGTGCCGCCTTCAAAGCTGTGATTGATATCAATCTCCCGCGCGTCTGCAAGAAAGCCATGCGCCGCTTTTTCAATTTCTTCTGCGGTCATATAGTCGCCGTGGGCATCTGGAACATCAGGCTCATACACAATTCCGTATACGAGCTTTTGTTCATCCTGCTCGCTTTTCGTAAACAGCCGAACTTTTTTTTCAAATGACGGAGGTTCGGCTGACTTCGTAAAGAAAAATTCTGTCTGGTTTGCCGCCTTGTCCACATAGCTGACAAAGCTGATTTTGGCATTTTTCAATTCCCGCGCCACCTGCTTGATTCACCTCCCTTCAGGACGTTTTGATATCTTCGATGCTGTCCTTCAGCTCCTGCATAAGTGCTGTCAGATTTGTCTTTTCAGCATCCTGTCCGGCAGGGCGTTTGTAAATGTCCTCCGGCCACTCCTCAAGCGTTTTGCCGAGCACCCGTCCGGCAAGGTCTCGCAAATCATTCGGCGAAACGGCTCCAGCTGTAATAAAAGGACCGAGCACTTTCGCAATCTCAAGCGGATCACGAAAGTCCGGTCCTTTTAATGTCAGCCTCACATCATGAAGATTCAGCTCCGGCAAAAGCAGTGTGTTCAATTTGTTGACAAGCGTTTTCCGCTCTGGCTGAAACACCTGCTCCTCCGTAATTTTTCTCGCTGTATCAGCCGTAGCCCGGTTGTATTCCTGAGCTTCTCCCGTATAAAGCGGGGGCAGACGGAAAGCAGAGCGCAGCTTATTTCTGCTTTTTTCATCATATTCAAGAAACAAGGCGTCGTTTTGCAGGATTTCCGCAAGGGATTTGATTTCCACAGAAACCGGTGTGATATCTTCACCGCCGTGAAGGTCCTTCTCCTTCGCGATGCCTTCCGCCTCAATCAGAAGAAATTTATGGGCGTTTTCCACACCTTCAAGGTCATTCATATACTCCTGCAGTTCCCGGTAAGAAGCTTCAGACAGCATCCCGTTTTCCACCGTAATCGCCGCGGGTACGTGACGCCCCTGCTTAAAGTACATAAAATTGAGCTCTTCCGCTTTCCGGGCGCCGTATAAATTGACGATATTGCCTACCCAGCGGGGCACGCCGTATACGCCGCTTCCGATTTTAAGATGGATCACTTCGTTTGCTTGGTGCTTTTCAGCCAGTGTGCTGACATATTCGCCCGTGCGCATGTCCATTTTTCGGGGATCGCCGTATTCTTTGAAAAATACTTTTTTTCCATTGATCATCTGCACAAATTTCCGAAACCGTTTTTGCCTTTTGATTCTCTTCACTTTTCCGTTTTCTTCATACATAAAAGATACTTCGACAGGCTCGCCGGCTCCGCATACGCGCATATATTTCACATCCAAATATTCAATGCCGGCCGGTTTTCCCATCCCGTCGCGAAGCACTTCCATAAAGCCGTTTCCGGTTTTTTCCCTGTCTTCAATGGCATAGCCTAAAATCATTTCAGCAGATTCATCAAAGTGAAGGCATTTGTAAAAGGCTTCAAGTCTGGCCCAGTCTTTTTCCGCTTTTTTCTTTTTCGCCTGGTCAACATCAGTGGCGTTGACATCAAACGTGTACTCCACATCAAAACCAAAACCAGTAATATTCACTCTGTACGCATCAATGCATTGCTGAAGAATGGTTGAGTATTCAGCAATTGTTTTGAGCTCGGTGATATTGTAGGGCGGAGCGATGATATCCTCTCCGTACAAATCAGAAAAGTCGTCTTCATAAATTTGCTTTGTCTGAGGAGCAGATGCATTGGCTTTTAAAACCGTTGCTCTGACTGTTTGATTGTGCGGCATTTATGACCTCCTCCTTTCTCGGTTCGGACGGATTCGTTTTTGCGCTGTTTCCTTCACATCTGCGACCTCATAATCATCGAGCGCATACCAAATAGCAGAAAGCGTATGCGGGTCAATCGTGAATTCATCTTCAATCAGCGCGCCGTTTTTATCTTTGGCGTACGTCAGTGTCTTGAGCTCATAGATGACATTTTCACAGCGGTCCGAACAGAAAATTTTTTTGAAGCGTTTGACCTTTTTGGTGTATTGAAGCCTGGAGCCGGGAAACTTCCTGGCTCCGACCATCCGAAAACCCTGCTGGCGGAAATATTGAATGCTTTTCGGCTCAGCAGAGTCGGCTTTGATCATTTCCTGTGTTTTAACCAATTCCTGCAGCTCCTCAGCCGTCTTGTCATCTGTCATTTTGTTTTTATAATACTCCCAATAAATGTAGAGATATTTCTTATCAGGATCGACGGCGAGACGGACGACAGCATTGTAGGATTCTTCGAAACCAAAATCCATGCCTGTGCGAAGGATCGGCTGGCTGATGGCGGCAATACGTTCTTCGATACGGTCGTGCGGGAGCACCTCAAACTGCGGTAGCACCCTGATTCCATTGACGCCGAACCTGCCTTTACGGGCAATTCGGTATAAGTCAGGATCATATTCCTTCAGTCCGTCAAGCTGCCTGATATAGCTTTTCGGGAGAAAGAGGTTGTCGTTTGCCGTGGAATGATGGTAATACGTATCTCTCCTGACAAGTGTCCGCTTTTCGTAAAGCTCGCTGTCATCCAGCACAAACCGCTGATTGCGTTCATCCCGAAAAAAATGCCGGTACGTCCAATTGGAGGTGCCGACGGGATTGGTGGTGCAAATCATGTGCAGCTTCAGCTCAGGGTGGCGAAGACGGCCGATTAATTCCTTAAAGCCTTCATACTTCACCTCAGAGCACTCTTCAATCCATATTAAAGAAATGTTGTGAACAGATTTCAGCTTCGCCGGGTTGTCCATTCCTTTGAACATGATCCGGCTGCCGTTTTGAAACCGTAGCTGAAGCGGGGAAGAAAGTGCTGCGGCTGCCTTCGTGAGACCAAGCTCTTCAATCACCTCTTCAAATAAAGCGAAGGTCGAATCCCGGTGGGTATCGAACACCTCGCGTATGACGAGCGCCGTCCGCTTTTCCTTCAACAGCTTTAACACGATTTTCAGCGCCGTATGATAGCTTTTTGATGAGCCGTAGCCGCCGACGAGAAACTGGTACGTCTGCTCCCAATTGAACACGTAATCTTCAAAATGAGGATTGATTTCTTTTACAATCATGCCTTGTCCTCTTTTCGTTTGATCATGATTTCAATTGGCTCGCGGCCGTCATCAGTTTTTTCCGCTTTTTGTTTCGCGAGCTTTAACTTCTCATTTTCTATTTTTTGTTTAAATTGATCCGGAAACAAATCAAAGTATAATGACAGCTTTTCAAGTGCTTTCATCTTATCGGCAAGCTTAATGGCGATGCCTTCCTTGCCGAGCTTTGCCTCCGTGACAATTGTGCCGTCAACGAGACCGGAGTCTTTGACGTCGACAAAGCTGATTTCCTTCATGATCGGGTTATCATCTTCATCAAACAGCGGTCCCGACTTTCCGACGGCCTGCACCTCTTTTTTGCCAAAGGTCACATAATCCGTGATATCGGCGAACGCGATTTTGACATATACCTGCAAAACGTCCATCGCTTCAATAAACACTTCATTCACCATTTCTTTTTTTATCCGCCTGATTTCAGCGGCAACCTTTTCATTCTTTAACAGCCTGCAGCCCGTCACATGGGCGCTGTCCGGAGAATAGCCCGCCTTGATCGCTGACTGTGTCGCATTGAAGCTTTTTACGTAGTACAGGCAGAACAGCCGCTGCCGTTCATTTAATTCATCGTTTTCTATGCGGCGCTGCTTATGTCCGTTTTCAGAAAACAAGGCTTCTTTCCATCCGTCCTGTTTTTTCCAGATGCCGATTGTTTTCGCCGAAACGCCGATTGTGTCTGCAATGGCCCGGTTTGTGATATTTCCCTGATGGTGCTGATAGATTGCTAATGCTTGTTCTCTCTGTTGTGTTTTCATGCTACGGCATCACCGCCACCTCCAGCATGGATTTCTATTCATAAAAGCGGCTGGTTATGCCGTCCGCTTATGTGTCATGCTCTTTTCACTTATAGGTGGCAAACGTATGACAAGCATTCAGGCAAGCGATCGGTTTATTTCCTCCTGCTGTCTTTGCATCTTTAATAAAGCCCGTTTGATTGTTGTCTGCACAGTTGATTTTTTGACGCCAAGAAGATCGGCAATGCGTTCATAAGAAAAGCATTCCACCTTGTGCAGCAAAAACATTTCTTTCTCCCTGTCCGTTAAAAGGGATAAAGCTTCTCGGATTCTCTCCCTGTCTTCCTCAGATACCTGTCCGTCCGGCTCAAACATCATATCGCAAGAAAATGATTCTATGATTCTTGGATCTTTGATCATCAGCCGCTGATACGCATCACGCCGGTCAATCGCCCGTCTGATGCCGGGCTGTCTTCCTTTTTCAAGCCATTCTGTTACATATTCAAGGTCTGTGATGATGTTTCTGATAATCTTTTTATCCTTCATGTCCTCAGCTGAGAGCACTGATTCATCTGCTTCAGCGAGCGGTTTATATTGTGTTCTTGTTTGTTTTAATGTGCGTTTATATTCAAATAATAAGTCTTGCATTCTATGATTCCTCCTCATTTGTGCAATAAAAAAGCGGACACCAATCAACGCACAAATGCTGTGCATGTTGATCAGTGTCCGCAGGCTTTCCGTCTTGGACGTATTCTTTTTTCGCTTTAATTTAATTTGTAGCCGATTTCAAATTCTACGCGGGCAAGGTCTCCCTTTCTCGTTTCAACAAGCGTTTTCCCGTGCTCCGGAGCTTCTGTGATCCAGGCTTCTTGCTTTATGCCGTCGACTATAATAACGCGGATTTTCCCATCCTCAAGCTGGCTGTCGAGCGTGATGGAATCAATATTTACGAGTTTTTTAGGGTTGATCATATGTCATTTCCTTCCTTTCGGGTTCAGCGCTTTTGTTGGCTGCTTCTAATACCTTTATGATGTGCTCCTTTGAATGAGCGGAATTCCCGTTCAGAAAATCCAGCGCCGCTTTAGCCGCTTCCTTCAGCTCAGGTGCGGCTGCCATCAATTTGGCATTGCTTATTTGCGAAAAAGAGCTGAGGTCAAATACAGCGGCGATCAGCCGGCCGTTTGAATAAGGGAATCTCTCTTTTTCTTCTTCACTGTAAGCAGAATAGATATAAATTGGCTTCTCATCCCCGCATGCGACAGCACGCCACGGCGCAGGACTCATTTCAAATTGTTTTGTTTCCGGCATCTGCTTCACTTCCCGTCATCCTTGTACCATTGTTCGATGTTTTTTTCTGTCCGCTTCGCCCGAAACAGCAACGCGAACAGAGCAGCCAGCTGTTTAATCACGGGCATTCAGCCCCGCTTTTCCGGCTGTCAGCATTTGTTCCAGCTTTTGAATAACCGGCGTTAAATCATTGCCGGACCGGCAGTTCGGACATGGATGAAAAACCGCTCCGATCCCGGTATGTTCAACAATTACTTTCTTTGTCTTACAGAGCTTGCACATTATCTGATGCCCTCCAATCTATGATTCAGGTCATACGCTGTTCCTTTGATAATCACTAAATAATCACTGCACATTTCATAGATTCTCGTGCCGATCGCTTCATCAACCCGGACGAGCGTTTCAATCGTAAGCTCGCTTGAAAGCAGAATCGGTTTATGATTTAAGTAGCGGTAGTTCAAAACGGAATACATTTGTTCCAGCTGCCAATCAGTGGCGCGCGGTTTGCCGTTTACCGGTTTAAAGAGATCATCAATGAACAGCACGTCTGCCTGCTTTATTCGGTTCAGCTTGGCTTCCAAAAGATCAAAATCATTTTTTAAATCAGTAAAGCCTTCGACGAACGGAAAATAAATGACCGGCACATGGCGCTTTCTCATCAGGTCATTGGCCGCAGCGGTAAGAAGATGTGTTTTCCCGGAACCGGGCTGACCCAAAAGGGCGATACTGTTTTTCCGGCTGTCCTTGATTTGTTCATAATCCGCCACAAACTCTTTGGCGCATTCAAACGCGTCCTTGACGGCCTGTGGCTTCCCTTGGGTGCGGAATTCATGAAAGCCAAGCTGTCTGAAGGCAGGAGTAATTTCACTGACGCCAAGCAGCCGTTTTACTTTTCGTTCTGCCATACAGCTGCACATTGTCCACACTTCCAGACCGTCTTGCCGGCTGAGATATCCTCCCTGATCCTTGCATCGCTGGCAATCATACCGGCTTGCGTCTGATTCGGCCGGTTTGTCCGCCAGTAATGGACGTCTCCCTTTTCTCAACTCGTCTAAAATCTGCTCGATTGTATGTTTTGTCATTACTTTCATTCCTCTCATGGTGTATTGCGGCGGTCTTTTTAGCTTGCTGCGCGAAAAATCGGTCTTCGATGAATTTCGAACAGTAGCGAAAGGCCTTTATCGTTTCTGAAGCAGCGGTTCGCCGGTTTTCAAAAGCTTGAAAACATTCCTCAAGCCATTTGATTGTTTGCGTTACAGGAACGCCGATGGCGACAATACGGGCGATGGCTTGATAATCTCTGGAGGAAGGATACACGGTGCGTCCTTCTTGAGCCGACCGTAATTGTGTAAACCGCTTCGCAATGTGATCCACTGCATCATCAGCAGCAGCATATGTTTTTGTTTTATCTATATTAGAGCGGTCTTCTTTGTCCTGTGCCAGCGGCGAAAATGACCGCTCATTATCGCTGCGGTGTGCAGTTTTGTCCGATCTGAAGCTGAATTTTTTAGAGTGCTTCACAGAAATCATGAGTCCGTATGGCGCGCGGGCAGCCTTTATGTATCCATGTCTTTCAAGAAGCTCCAGCCATCTTCTGACTGTTTTTTCACTTACACCGAATACTGCCGCCATCTCTCTT
The DNA here is from genome assembly GCF_038004745.1 of Bacillus sp. FSL R5-0434. Classification (NCBI taxonomy): domain Bacteria; kingdom Bacillati; phylum Bacillota; class Bacilli; order Caryophanales; family Bacillaceae; genus Bacillus; species Bacillus sp. FSL R5-0434. The sequence goes on along the minus strand of NZ_JBBORV010000001.1, from coordinate 1,308,320 downwards.
GCTTTTAATGGCTTATGGCCGAGCACAATTCCCCAGCTCACGCCATCCTTTTCATTTTCTTTTGTCGTTGAGCTGATAAACCAGAGAAACAGCCACAGGGCCGAGCCTATTTTGACATAATGTTCTGAATTCAACAGCCCTGAATACATAGGAAAAGGATAGCTTTTATCCATTTTCATTGCGTTTCACCTCTTCTTTTAACAGCAAGTACGCTTGAAATTGTTCTCGATTTTCAAATTGGAATACCGGAAGGCCGCATGCCGTAAAAGAAATGGAGCCGCCGGATTGTCCGAGATGGCGCTGATCTATCGGATGTTCACTAAAAACGATTTGAATCGGATGCATGTGATCACTCCCCCGATTTGTTTTTGATACAATTCGTATCAACTGTTACCAAGTATAAACGATACATTCTGTATCATCAAGTTATTTTTGATACTTTTTTTATCATAACTTTATTTTGATACAGATTGTATCTATAATCATAAGTAACTTAGGGAGTTTAAAAAAGAGAGGTCATAGTATGATAGGCGGCAGATTGAAGAGTCTCAGAGGGAAAAGGACACAGGAAGAAATCGCATCTCACATCGGTGTATCGCGCGCACGATATTCTCATTATGAAAACGGGCGAAGCGAACCTGATTACGACACACTGCAAAAGCTGGCTGATTACTTCCAAGTGACAACGGATTACTTATTAACAGGAAAAGAAAAAAAATCTGATGATGATATGTTTTCTGATCCGGACTTGCAGCTCGCATACCGGGATATGCAGGATTTTTCCCCTGAAAGCAAACAGCAGGCCATCGAATTTATCAACTATTTAAAAGAAAAAGAGAAAAACCGGAAACCGAAAAACAAATAATTATTTCTCTGTTCTCTAAAACATATAAAAAATAGACCGATATAAAGAAAAAGTGTTTATTTTTTAAAGAAAAGGGAAAGATTTCAACACACTTTTTAGTCCTAAACGGGCTTTTCTTTCTCGCTACAAACAGAACATATGTTCGAAAGGGAGTATTCAATTGGGCGATTACTTATCACATCTGGAGGAATACGTAAAAAATTTATACAGCCGGCTGGGCATCACCTCTCCCCATCACATTGACATGCTGAAAATCGCAAACGATCTTGATATATGGGTTCATTTCGAGGATATGGGAAGCATGATGGTGAAATACGACGGCATGTACAGTATCATATTGAACCAAAAAAAGTCCCAGGAAGAGCAATGGGAGGATTTTGGCCATGAACTGTGCCACGTATTAAAGCATGCAGGCAATCATTTTCAGATGAACAAGCTCTTCAGGGAGCTGCAGGAATTTCAGGCGAACCAATTTATGTACCACTTCTGTGTGCCAACCTTTATGCTGTTGCAGATGGAACTGCCGCAATGGAGAAGTCAGGCTCTTGCAACCATTGCGACGGTATTCCGGGTAACAAAGGACTTTGCTGAGAAAAGACTTGAAATGTTTGAACGGCGTAAAGCAGGTATTCAATTTCAGAAGCGGCTTGCTTATTTATTATCTGATAAGCGGCCAAAAGCGGAATATGAGGAAGATCAGCCCCCATTACTGGTAGCGGAAGCAAAAGCACTGTACAATATCAGAAGGCGCGGCTGACATGAAAACGGGCTGGGGACATATGTCCTCAGCCCGGCAGAGAAACTAGCATTTTGACATGGGAGGCATCGTATCATGCAACCACTTCGGTGCCGGTTTAAAATGAGGTTCCGGACCAAATGCAATCGGAGCCGGTATATATCTGAATTCTCCCCGGCCGTCAAATGATTCACCGTGAGCCCACCTTCCTTGTGAGCTTTCATCCCCTCTGGAAAAGTTAAACAGGTCATAGGATACTTCCTGCTTTTCTAGCTCACGCGGAAATGTCGTGGGAACGACAATATCCCGTTCTCTTTCTTCCAGCTCTTTAATCGCTGCATACCACATATTTTGATGATAAGTATCCCTCGCAATCAAAAATGACAGCATATCTCTTACCCCGGGATCATCAGTCATGGCGTAAAGCCGTGTCACCTGAAGGCGCCCCTGGGCTTCCGCATTTAAGTTTGCACGGAAATCCGCCAGCAGATTTCCGCTTGAGATAATGTATTTTGCATTCCACGGATAACCCTCACTATCTGATGCCATCGCACCCAAGCCGGACACAATAGCGTGCTGAGGATTCATCCCTGACATCACTGCTGCAATAGCGGGGTTGCTTTTGTAAGCATTCTCCTGTACATCAGCGGGAGCATCATCCAGAAGCCTGGAAATCATCGTAGCCAACATTTCCACATGTCCGATCTCTTCCGTCCCCACATCACATAGCAAATCTTTATACTTGGCATCCGCCCTGCAGTTAAAACCCTGAAACAAATATTGCATCATCACACTAATTTCACCAAATTGGCCGCCCAGCACCTCTTGGAGCTTTTTCGCATAAACAGGATCCGGATGGGAAGGCTTTGCCTGATACTGAAGCTCTTTAATATGATAAAACATCGTTTATTCCTCCCTGCGCATTCAAACAATCACAGCATATGAAGGAATAGGCAGTTATTGCAGGTCCTGCTTGCTTCTTCCATAAAAACCAAGCTTAACGGCATTCACATATCGAGAAAAAAGATTATTTTCTATGTATTGTCCCTTACGGCAGCCAAAATTGTGAAACAGCGCGCTCCGCTGCGCCGTACTCAATTCCAGCTGCAGCCCCATCTCCCTTTTCGTCCGATTGACGATATTTTGCGGATGAACACCTGCCAGCCGGTCTTTTTCACTGACCAGTTCCGCACTGAAACCTGCCTCATTCAGCAACTCGCAAATGGCTTCTGCTTTTATCCGATCCGCGCCCCCGACCAATGTATGCGGCTTTTTCAGATCATGATAGCCGTGAAATGCCAGCGCGAATCGGTGGGCGTTTACTTTTTCTATGGCAAGCGGTTCATCAAAACGAGTGCTTGTCAGGTGGAGCGAACGGTTGTTGCGCTGCTTCAATCCTTCAAAGATATAAATGGAACTTTGATCAGCAAATGCCCGCACCAGTTCGCTGACGCCCGGCTCAATTCTTCCGCCGTGAGGGCCGATGACAATATGCTCGCTCCCGCTGTTCTCTTCATAAATAATCCGGTATTCCGATTCAGACGCAGAAAGAGATAAAAAACTGTCATACATATCTTTCATGTTAAGCGCTCTCCTTTATCAGTCAGCACCAGTTTACTCTACTCATCTATGAATGAAAACCTTTTTATCGTATTTCCATATCAGGAGATATATGAAGGGATTTATCGATATCTTGCTGGAATGTGTCAACTCTTTCAACAGCTGAGGCGATAGAAAAGTAAGCACTTATTTTACTAGAAAGAAAAACTGCGGCGTTTAAATGGGGGCCTTATGCGGTCGATCTACAGGTGGATTAAGTATAAATGTTATAAATCATTCTTTTAAAAGGCTTATGTAAGCTGGCACGCTATCCATTTTTATCAGTTTGTTTTTGAAAACAGCCTTTTTTTGATAACGAATACATTTGACCATACCATCTCTTTTTTAATCCATATAATAAAACTGATCAAACATTAAAGGAGGCGTTAGTATGGGTTATTATAAAAAATATAAAGAAGAGTATTACACTTACAAAAAGAAGTACTACAAGAAGTATTACGACCACGATAAAAAGTATTATGATGATCATGAGAAAGATTATGATTGCGACAAAAAATACTATGACCATGACAAAAAATATTATGACCACGGCAAAAAGTGTTATGATCATGACAAGCATGACTATGATTACAAAGTAGAATATAAAAAGTATTACTAAACCTTTAACGTTCTATTTCTTTTCCCCGGTGATCACCGGGTCTTTTTATTTTCTATTTTATTGCTCGAAGGTTTTTTGCTTTTCTAGATTTCTTGTTAACTTTATGCCTAGCAAATTGTTCATAACTCTTAAAATCCACTTGTGGCGCGGCGCTCTCCTGCTGTGCCAAATCAGTCAAAAGGTTCTTGCTGCCGTTTGTATGTAAGGCAAAAAAGGAAGCTCCATCCAAGTGAAGCTTCCTTTTTTCATTATAGTTTTTGTTTAATTTCAGCTTTCGTTTTCGGCCCGTAAATGCCGTCTGCCGTTAATCCGCTGACAGATTGAAAGCGTTTGACAGCATTTGCTGTTTTTGGCCCATATACACCGTCCACCCCATGATTCTTCGCCCCTTTATCAGGATAAAAATAAAGAGCTGCCAGCGCAGCCTGAACCTGCTTTACTTTTGTGCCTTTTGTCAGCGGGCTCGTTACTTTGATTACCCCCGATGGCAGCGGATAAGAGGATGCGGCATGGCTTTTAGAGGAAGAGGCAGTCCCGGAAAGCTTGATCTCCTGTCCGACTTTAATGTAATTTGGATCAGTGATGTGATTTAAGCTTTGCAGAGTTTTCACACTGATACCGTGTGATGCTGCAATGCCGGACAGCGTATCTCCTTTTTTCACATGATACACTTGCGCAGAAGGAGAAACCTTTTTCGCTGAGGCGCTGCCGTTTAATTCCGCTTCAATTGCCGCCTTGACTTGCTCCCAGCGCCCCTCTGATAAAATGCGGTGCGGGCAGTATTTACCGTTCCAGTCTTGGTGTTTTCTGACTCGATCAATTCCCCAGCCCCGCTCCTTCAAAAGCTGTGCCACAAAAGAGATCGCCAATGCCTCGGCTGCCTCGTACTTTGGGCCTCCCGATTTGCTGTAGCAAATTTCAACGCCAATCGACTTGCGGTTGCCTGTACCGTTTGTGCCGTCACCAGTATGCCAAGCGTTACGGTTAAGCGGCAATCCTTGAATCACCTCTTTATCATCAACCGCGAAATGAAAGCTTGTCGAGCTGGTGTTCCCAATCATGTAGCTAATTTCGTTGGCAGCGGACGCGTCGTTTGCCGTGTTGTGAATGGTAATGTATTCAGCGGACATCGCATTCGGGCATTTCAGCGCGTACTTCGCCTCAGAAACCACATTTTTCTTCACTTGAATGCTCACCTATCATCTCTCCTTTTTCTTTTTTCATCAATAGGTGGCATTCGTAGGACGAAAAGCACCGCTATATGGATAATTGTGCTAAGCTAAAGTTCAAAAGGGGGAGACATTCTTGAATACGTACTTAATGCTGACTACGAGAACAGATCAATTCAATCAGGAGCATGTAGCCGGACACTATGAATTTTTGGACCGCCTGCAGGCAGAAAAACGCTTAAAAATGTTCGGGCCTTTCAGCGATGCCACAGGCGGAGCATACGTCATCAAAGCGGGCTCACTGGAAGAGGCGCGCGAAATCGGACAAGCTGATCCATTGGTGTTCAGCGGGTCCTCTGAGCTGACCATTAAGGAATGGAAGCTGAAATAAAAAAGACCCTTCCGCAACCGGAGGGTCTTTTTTTGTCATCATCATGTTTGATTGCGTGCCGCAATATGAAATGTTTTTCCCTCTGTATCTGCTGTTTCTCCTGCATGGACCATCACCTGAGTAAAGCTGAACCCGACCGCAACGAGCAACAAACCTGTCATCCATTTAGATTTCATATAAACAATCTCCTCTCTGGATTTGTTTTTGTGCGTGCACCATTTTCTCATAAAAGGAAAGTGCTTTTTCAGGCTGTCCATTCTCTATATAGTATTGGGCAGCATCATGCGCCAGCTCTTCAATGTAAGGATACAGCATATGTTCTTCAAGAAATTGAAAGGTGTGTGAGACTGATTCTGTGTCAATGTTTTTTCCGTATAACGCATGTAAAAATTGAAAAAGCTCCACGAATAATTCATCACTATACTGACGGGCGATTTCCAATCCTTGACGATATTGCTTTTGCGCTTCGGCATCATTTTTTTGTTTATACAGAACTTGTGTTAATGAGTAGATAGAATGCGGAAGATTGTCGAACTTTTCCGACTTGCAAATAGAAACAGATTTCTCAAAGTATTCGGCTGCCTTTTGCAGTTCACCCATTTTCTCGTAACAGTTTCCGAGATTGTAAAGGGCCGAACTGATCAGGCGGGGATTGCCTTCTTTCTTTGCAAGATCTAAAGCCAGTTCTAAATGGGGCAATGCTCTTTCTGGATACTGCATATCATCATAATTACCTGCAATAACGAATTCACATTGGATTCTGCGGACAGTGTACGTTTCATACATCTGATACGTTTCTAACGCCTGAACGGCATAGCTCATAGAGACATAAGTCTGCTTTAAATTGTAAAAGATCTCAGCCATTTTAAAAGCAAATTCAGCTTTTTCAATGTCGTCTGACACAAGGGCAAGGTTCTTTTCTGCCCTCTTATAGTACATCATGGCACTGACAAACATTTTCTGCTTAAATTCATACATCCCGCGAAAAAAGTTAAAGTAGTATTCGAGCAGTCCTGTCAGCTTGTACTGATTCCCCTCGATGTCTTCTAATAATTCTGAAAACTCTAGCTGCGAGGTGTCCTCTCCCAAAGGCTTAATGTAATCCAGCATAACACGGTGCCTAAATTCCATTAAAGAATAATACAGCAGCAAATCTTGATCTTCTTCCATATCCTCGATTTCTCTTTCTACTTCGAGCTTGACCCGTTCGGCTTCAGCTACGTGAAACTGCCGGATATGGGTATACCATTCATTAATTTTAAGCCCGACATAAGAGGACGGAATAGTCTGCTTCATCCTCAATTAATCCCCCCTTTTATATACCCGAGATATGTCATATTTTATCATATTTACAAGAAAAAGAAGAACGCAAAAAGACCGCAATTGTCGAATTTCGGCTAACCGCAAAAAAATACAATCACTTCTCAGCATATTGCTTGTTAATTTATGCCCATTGATATAGGATTTCATTGCACCATTTATTTTTACATATGGAGGAGATTCTATTGAGCCAATCCACTCAAATTGTGAGTCACTTTTTGTCACATCGCAATGTGACGATTGAGCTGACAGAAAAAATCAGCAAAAATCATTACAGCTACAAACCGACGGAAACATCAATGTCAGCAGAAGAGCTTGTCAAGCACATCCTGACGACTTTCCATCTGTTCGCAAATGTCATTAAAGAAGGCAATGCCTCACCTTTTCAAAACCAGCAGGAAGAAACGGAAACAGATCTCAATGTTTTGGCTAAAGCGTTTACAGAAAAAACGGCTGCCATCCTTGAGCAGCTCACTGAGGAACACCTTGACAGAGAAATTGACCTGACAGCCACTTTCGGAAGAAAAGTCACTGGCAGCGCATTGCTTCAGCTTGCGATGGAGCATGAAATTCACCATAAAGGCAACCTGTTTGTTTATGTAAGAGAAATGGGCCATACGGAGCTGCCGTTTTATCAGCAGCGTATGTAACCTAAAGAAAAGATACCTGATCTAAAGGTATCTTTTTTTATTGCCTTCAGTTCACTACCGTATCCAACACACCGCGATTCCCAGTGACAGCCGATATTTGCATATAGCTGACTGGTTGACCTCATTCAGCCAAATACCGACCGGAATTACCTGTTTTAACCGGTCAAACTCAATCCCATCTCGTCCTGACACTCATTATAGGGCAAATGAATAAAGATATTGAGCATACAAAAATCAATGAAACACACGTACAAATATTCAAAAAATTTAATTGATTAAAGCGACCTAATCATATATAATCTGATAAAAATAGTCGGGTTTTCAGGAGGCCTTTATCATGAGTGTTAGCATCATTTTGATGGGTTTGTTAGTCGGTGTCTTAGTCGGATTGACAGGTGTAGGCGGAGCTGCGCTTTTAACTCCTCTTTTAATAGTGCTTGGAATCAATCCTTCCATTGCAGTCGGTACGGACCTTGTCTATAACTCGATCACCAAGCTGTTTGGTGTTGCGTCCCATTGGCGGCAGAAAACAATCAATTTTAAATTGGTAAAATACTTAGCCATCGGCAGTATTCCGAGTGCTTCTATAGCCATTGGCATACTTCATTTGTTCCCCGCCTTCCACCAGCATCAGGAAGAGATTATTAAACACGCTCTTGGTTATGTGTTGACCCTAGTTGCCATTTCGATCATCGTCCGCCTGTTTCTGGACAAAAAACTTCGCCCGAACCGCTGGCAGCTGATGCCGCTCGAAGATAAGCGGATGCTTACGATTCTTATCGGTGTCGTGTTTGGGTTTATCGTCGGCTTAACGTCGATCGGTTCCGGCTCGTTGTTTGCGATTGCTATGCTGTACTTATTTAAAATGAAAACATCCGACATTGTCGGAACAGATATTGCGCATGCTTTTCTGCTCGTTACTGCGGCAGGTATTTTAAACGCAAGCTTCGGGAGCGTTGATTATTTGTTAGCGGCCAATTTGCTTATCGGTTCCATTCCGGGGGTGCTGGTTGGCAGTCATCTTTCACCTAGATTTTCACCCCGTCCGCTGCAATTTATTATGGCATCCATTATCTTAATCAGCGGTTTGAAGCTGATTTAACCAAGAAGGCTATCCTGAACAGGATAGCCTTTCTTGGTTTATAGCGTCACACCCGATTTAAAAATGGCAAGCTCTCTGAAGTCGTTTTTTTCGTGATTCACGAGCTCTCCGCTTGCAACCTTCGTGATATAATCGATAAACTCACGAAGCACAAATTCCTCATGAACATCATCCTCTGCTAAGAGACCTGCGTTAAAATCAATCCAGTGCGGCTTCGTCTCGTACAGCTGTGTATTCGTCGCCACCTTTACCGTTGGAACAAAAGTGCCGAACGGCGTGCCTCGTCCTGTTGTAAACAGAACAATGTGGCAGCCGGCAGCAGCCAATGCGGAGGAGGCGATTAAATCATTGCCGGGCGCGCTCAATAGCGTCAGTCCGTTTGTCTGAAGCACTTCACCGTATTTTAATACATCCGAGACAGGAGAAATCCCCGCCTTTTGCGTGCAGCCCAGCGATTTATCCTCAAGGGTGGAAATGCCGCCTGCTTTGTTGCCTGGCGAAGGGTTTTCGTACACCGGCTGATCATGCTTTATAAAATATTGTTTAAAATCATTGATTAAATCGACAATTTTATGGAATACCTCTTCATTGGCAGCCCGCTGCATCAGCAGCGTTTCCGCACCGAACATCTCCGGCACCTCCGTCAGCACCGTGCTGCCTCCCTGCGCAATGATATAATCAGAAAATCGTCCGAGCAATGGGTTCGCTGTGATGCCGGAAAAACCGTCAGACCCACCGCATTTCAACCCTATTTTCAGTTCAGAAAGCGGGATGTCTTCCCGTTTATCCCCTTTGGCCGCTTCATGGATGTCCTTCAGCAATACGACACCTGCCTCCATTTCGTCTGTCACCGACTGGGATTCGAGAAATTTCACCCGATCCTTGTTGACATCCTGAAGCGCTTTTTTCATTGCTGCCAGCTCGTTATTTTCACAGCCGAGCCCCAGCACCAAGACACCGCCGGCATTTGGATGGCGAATGGCGTTCAGCAGGATTTGCCTAGTATTTTCGTGATCATCGCCAAGCTGTGAGCATCCGTATTGATGTTTTAGCACTAATACGTTGTCAAATGGGGCAATATCCCCCGTTTCTCTGACAAACCGCTGAAGCATTTTTTCGGCTATTCCATTGACACAGCCGACGGTTGGCACGATCCACAATTCATTGCGAACACCGGCATTGCCGTTTTCTCTTCTATATCCTTTAAATGTTCGGTCCTCATGTGTGTATGGATTTTGTTCAAATCTCGGTGTATAACTGTACGTTTGGATATCAGATAAATTTGTTTTTGCATTATGAACATGAATATGCTCCCCAATAAAAATATCTTTTAACGCATGCCCGATCGGAAACCCGTATTTGATGATGCTGCCGTTTTCCTTTATATGCTGCAATGCAATCTTATGGCCTCTTTTAATATCATCTTTTACTTCAATCGACACGCCGTCCGCGTTCAGTTGCTCTCCCTTCTGAATATCACGCAGAGCAAGCAAGACATTGTCTTGTCTATGAATCTTTATAAATGATTTCACAGCACTTTCCCCCTTTGCAGACAGCATTGTTCAAGAGCCTGCTCCATTCCCAGTTCTTGAATATGATTCAAGTAAGCAGCGACTCTCTCAGTCAGCTTCGGAATTTCATTCAGATTTGCTCCCCACAGCCATTGTTCTCCTAATAAGGCTGAAGCGATACGGAGCATATCTCCGGTCTCCTGATTCCAAACCTCTTGGAAAAATTGAAGAACAGCCGGGTCATCCTGCATTTCCTTCTTTCGATAAACATACAGAAGCGCGCTGAATGAAAACACTAAACGTTCAGGAAGCTGTCCCTTTTGTTCAACATATTCCTGAAGGGTCGGCAGGTTTCTCGTTTTGAACTTTGACACTGAATTCAGTGCAATGCTTTCCACATAATGTTTGATGTACGGGTTTTTAAAGCGACCCAGCACATCCTCCGCATATTGAGTAAGCCCTTCCATTTTCAAAACAGGAAGTATTTCATCATGAATCAGCTCCTCAACAAAGCGCCCCACTGCCGGATGTTCAACTGAATCACGCACCGTTTTCAAACCGTATAAGGAAGCCACTGGCGTCATTGCCGTATGCGCGCCATTTAAAATTCTCACTTTTTTCGTCCGGTATGGAGTCAGATCGCTAACAATCTTTGTATGGAGACCAGCTGCCGCAAAGGGCAATTCTTCTCCAATCCAATTCGGCCCTTCAATCACCCATAAATAATACTGTTCTCCCACAACAACCAGTTCATCTTGATAGCCTAATTCCGCAGTGATCTCATTAATGCTGTCTACAGGAAAACCGGGAACAATACGGTCTACTAAACTATTACAAAACGTGTTGGCGTTCTGAATCCATTGCGTAAACCCCTCTTCCAGCTCCCATAGATCAGCATAATGCAGAATCGCTTCCTTCAGCTTTTGCCCGTTATTCTCAATCAGCTCACACGGAATCAAGACACACCCTTTTGTCTCGTCTCCGGCAAAAGCCTGGTAGCGAAAGTACAGAAAAGCTGTTAATTTCCCTGGAAATGTTTTTTGCGGCCTATCCTCTAAGCGGTCTTCTTTCTCACAAACAATACCAGCTTCGGTCGTATTAGAAATGATAAAACGCAGTGCTTCGCTTGAAGCCAACTTTTTGAACTCGTCATAGTCGGAAAACAGATCAATCCCGCGGCTGATTGAATTGATAATCATCTTTTCGTTTACCGCTTCTCCATCCTTCATTCCCTGTAAAAAAAGAGTATACAAGCCATCCTGGTCATTTAATCTTTTGATTTTCTCTGAACCTCTCGGCTGTACAACCGCGACACTTCCATTGAAATCAGTATGTCGATTCAATTGCTCAATTTGCCAATCGACAAACGCCCGCAGAAAATTTCCTTCTCCAAATTGGAGAATCCTTTCCGGATACTGTGTATAGCTTTCGTACAATTTTTTATTCAGCTTTTGCACCGTCATTGCCTCCCTTTCGGATTTATGCACACGTTAACATTTTTCTCTATAAAGAATGCCCGCTGGAAAAACGGGGCATCATGTCGTGATATCTTTTACTGAATCACGCACCATAAACTCTGTGTTTTCAAAGATTTTTTCTGCTTTCGTATCAGGTGTGCTGATCAGCTTCAATAATTTTTTTGCACCGAGCACGCTGATTTTTTCAACAGGACGTTTCACTGTAGAAAGCCTTGGCGTGATATATTGCGAAAAACCAATATCATCAAATCCGATGACAGATATATCATCAGGCACGCGCATCCCCTTGGCAAATATGGCATTCATTGCTCCGATCGCCATGTCATCATTCGAACAAAAGACAGCGGTTGGAGTGTTCGGAAGCGCCAGCAGGCGTTCCATCGCCTGAAAGCCGCTCTCCATATCGTATTGCCCTTTTACACTGTATTCATGTTTGATCGGTATATGATGGCGAATCAGCGCTGCTAAGTAGCCTTCCTTTCGCTGCTGAGAGGATTTAAATCCTTCGATTCCCTCAATGATGGCGATGTCTTGATGTCCGTTTTTAATCAAGTATTCTACAGCTTCCTGAGAACCTTCCTTGTCATTGGACAATATGTTGGTAATGCCCCTGTCATCGACATCCCGGTTCAGCACGACGAGCGGGATCTTTTTTTCCCGAATATGATAAATAAAAGAATTATCAATATCGCTTTGACTCATTAAAATAATGCCGTCATATCTCATTGGTGTTACAGAGTCATAGCTTTTCAGATCATCAATGCCGCGCACATACAGATTGTACTCCTCGCTGATTGCCTGGTTTACGCCTTTTATGGTATCAGCGAAAAAACTGTGTGAGGTTCCGTTTGTGATGCTTGTAAAGAAAAGCCCGATCGTATGGGATTTTTGCATTGCAAGGCTTTTTGCATTCACATTCGGTGTATAGTTGAGCTGTGAGGCAAGCTCCAATATTTTTTTCTTTGTGTGTTCTTTAATATAAGGGCTGTTATTGAGTGCTCTGGAAACGGTTGTGTGGGATACGTTTGCAAGTTTTGCGATATCTTTAATGGTTACCATCTATTTCCCTTCCTTATCATACCGGCTGCGATTCGTTATTACATATTGTATCATCAAACACACCGCCTCTCCCACCATATTTCCAGATTAATAAGAAACCGTATCATCAGCATGCGTTCCTGCTGCGCTGCCGATGATCGGCCGCACAAAACGGATGACAGCCAGTGAAGCGAAGACGGCCAGCCCTCCGGCAAGTAAAAATGCGCCAGAAAAAGTACCCGTCCGGTCAACAATAAAGCCGGTTAAAGCGGGACCGATGATGCCTGCGGTGTTGGCGAGAAAATGCATGAATCCGCCAACAGAACCGACATTCTTTTGGTCGACTACATCCTGAATAACAGCCCAGTAGATCGCGCCCGTCAAATATAAAAAGAAGACAGACAGAGCCACGAGCGTAACAGCGCTTACAGTTGTGGTGACAAGCCCAGCTAAACCAATCAATACCGCGGAAGAAAACAAACACGTGACGAGCACGACTTTACGCGAAAACAGCACGCCTTTCCGGACTGTTTTTTTGTATACATAGTCCGAAACAAATCCCCCGGCTGCCAGGCCGATAAATCCTAAAATCCACGGAATGACTGTGATGACACTCATTGACCCAACACTTAATCCCCGCTCCTCGACAAGATAGCTCGGAAACCACGTCAAAAAGAAGAAGAGGATGTAGTTGTAAGCGAAAAAAGCAAACGCCGTGAACAAGACTGTTTTTTGTTTCAGATAAAAGGTCAGCGGAATTTTCTCCTCAGGAGCGGCTTCAACTTTCATCGCAGGTGCATTGCCCATTGGCTCAGCCGGCTTTTCTTTTACGAATTTTAACCAGAGAAAAGCCCAAATCAATCCGATGATCATGATGAGAACGAAGGAAACCTTCCAGCTGAATGCAACGGCGATCATGCCGACAATTGGTCCGGAAATGGCTCCGCCAAGGGGCGTTCCGCTATTTGTGACTCCGACAACAGACGCCCGCTGAGTCGGCGGAAACCAGTTATTGACCATTTTATTGATGGTCGCCGAAAGCGGCCCTTCCCCCATTCCAAACAAAATTCGTATGATCAGCAGGCTGACAAAGCCAAAAGCCAATGCAACTGCTCCGCTGAACAGCGACCAAACGACCATGGCCACAAATAAGGTCAATTTTGCTCCATAGCGGTCGGATGCCACACCGCCAAGAAAATTGAAAACGGCATATCCAATCGAAAAACTGCTGAAAATCAAGCCCATTTGTGTAGCGGACAGTGTGAGATCATCCTGAATGAATGGAGCTGCAATGGACAATGCCGAACGGTCCAGATAGTTAATCACACCAGCCAGGAACAAAAAAAGGATGACTGGAAGCTTATCTTTAGAAAACATTTCAACCTCACCCCTATGTTGGTTCAGTATCTGTATCTGCTTTCGTCACACTCCTGAATAAGCCATAAAACCTCCATCGACAGGAACGGTGATGCCGGTGACAAAGCCTGAATAGGAATCATCCGCCAGCCAAAGAAGCGTGCCGAGCAAGTCCTCCGGTTTTCCAAATCGCTTCATCGGTGTTCCCGCAATAATTTTTTTAGAGCGGTCTGTAAAGCTTCCATCCTTATTGATCAGCAGATCGTGATTTTGTTTTGTCAGAAAAAAGCCTGGTGCGATTGCGTTAACCCTCAGTCCGGTTTCCGCAAAATGCACAGCCAGCCACATTGTAAAATTATTGATTGATGCTTTGGCCGCACTGTACGCCGGAACCTTCGTCATAGGTGAATAAGCGCTCATTGATGAGATATTCACAATGGCTGGTGAGTCTGCCTTCAGCAGTTCCTTTCCAAATACTTGGGTAGCCAGAAATGCCCCAGTGAAGTTGGTTGAAAAAACAGTTGAAAATCCGTTTTCATCCATGTCAAAGAATGATTGCCCTTCTCCTTCTTCTTCATATGTCTCCACATCAGTAATCGCAGCGGGATGATTTCCTCCTGCTCCATTGATTAAGAGATGAACAGCGCCAAATCGGTCAAGGATATCAGTCTTCGCCTTCTCTAGCGACGTCCTGTCCAGCACATCAGCAGAAACGGAACATGCCGTGCCGCCAGCTTTCGTAATTTCCCTCACAACCTCTTGTCCTGTTTCAGCTGACCGGTTCAGTATCGCCACCTTCATGCCATGGCGGGCAAGCTCCCGGGCCATTGCCGAGCAGAGCACACCGCTGCCCCCTGTGATAACAGCAACTTTACCTGCCAGTCGATGATGAAGAGGAATCATAATTCCACCTCTTTTTTCGCCATTGATTCGTACGCGTCCCACAGTCCGTTCAAATACATGATGCCTAAAGCGCGATCGTATAAGCCGTAGCCCGGACGGCATTGCTCTCCCCAAATATGGCGACCGTGATCCGGCCTGACATATCCGTTGTAATCCTGCTTGTGCAGTTCTGCCATGACCCCTTGAATATTAATCGAACCGTCCTTTGTCAGATGAGACGTTTCAATAAAATCCCCATTTTCAAAGATCTTCACATTGCGGATGTGTGAAAAGGGAGCAAGCCCGGCATATGTTTTAGCAATTTCCACCATGTCATTGGCGGGATTGGCCCCCATGGAACCGGTACATAAGGTGATGCAGTTAGAAGGTGAGTCTGATATGGCCCGCAGCTTCTCATAGCTTGCCTCTCCTGTGATAATACGCGGCAATCCAAAAATCGGCCAAGGCGGGTCATCCGGATGAATGGCCATTTGAATGCCATGCGCTTCAGCAACCGGCAGAATTCCCTTCAAAAAAAATGATAAATTGTTCCACAGCTGCTCTTCATCGACCGTCCTGTAGGCCTCAAACAGTTCTTTGATCCGAGCCATTTTTTCAGGCTCCCACCCTGGGAGTGTCAGGTCAGACGCTTCTTCCACCGTCCGAATCAGCTCTTGAGGCTCCAGGCTCTCCACTTTGGCTTTTTCAAAAAACAGAGCGGTTGAGCCGTCTTCCAGCGGACGGAACATGTCGGTGCGTGTCCAGTCGAAAATCGGCATAAAATTGTAGCAAATCACTTTCACGCCAAAAGCAGACAGATTGCGGATGGTCTGCTTATAATTTTCAATGTACCGGCCGCGTTCTTCGCTGCCCAGTTTAATCGCTTCATGAACGTTTACGCTTTCGACAACCTCCGCATGAAAACCATGGGATTGTATATATTCCGTCTCGGCTTTGATTTCCTCTATTTCCCACACTTCCCCGGCAGGTTTGTGATGGAGAGCCCAGACAATGCCTTTCACCCCGGGAATTTGTTTCACGTGTTCAAGTGTGACTGTATCGTTGCCTCGTCCATACCATCGAAATGTAATATTCATCCTACACCTCCGGATTGAGCCTTTTAATCAAATGTGATCACTGCCTTCCGCACCTGATCGGGATGCTCCTTGATAAATTGAAACGCGTGATGGACATCTTCAACTGAAAACGTATGGGTGACGAGCCCGTTATGCGCTAACCGGCCTTCATTCAGCAGCTTTACAACTTTCGGAAACTGATTTGTCTGGAGTCTTGAGCCGGTAATCGTGACTTCTTTTTTTGTAATGGGGAGCTGAGGAATTTGTGACGCTCTCTCATCAAATCCAAGCACCACCACACGCCCTGCCGGAGAAACAACATCAACGGAAAGCTCAAAAGTCGCAGGGAGACAGACAGCATCAATGACTACATTGGCTCCTTCATTGCCCGTCCATTCCCGAACCCGCTCAGCCGCATGTTCTGTTTGAACATTCACAACAGCGTCGGCACCGTTTTCTGTAGCAAATGTCAGCCGCTCATTATTTAAGTCGGTTATCATGACGGAAGCACCCGCTAGCTTTGCCATTTTTAACACACAGATGCCGATAGGCCCCGCCCCCTGAATCAGAACGCGATCACCCTTTTCCACCTGTCCCCGCCAAACAGCCTGGGCACCTATTGTATAAGGCTCGGCCATAACTGCCTCCTCCCAAGGCAGCTCTTTTGAAACCGCGTGAAGCTGCTTTTCAGGAAGCACAACATATTCCCGCATCCCGCCGTCTTCATGAACGCCAAACACAGAAAGCTTCGCACAAACATTTGGCCGGCCTTTACGGCAGGCATAACAGTTTCCGCAATAAGAAATCGGTTCAATCACAACATGGTCTCCGGCTTTCAGGCCTTTAACATTTGCACCAACCTCCCCCACTTCTCCCGTTACCTCGTGTCCGATTACTCTCGGAAGTGTCGCAAGCGGATTCGTGCCATGATAAATATGCATGTCAGAACCGCAAATTCCGACTCGTTTTACTTTGACGAGCACCTCATCAGCCTTTGAAAGAACAGGCTTTTCCATGTCTGCTGTCACCAAATCATACGCTTTTCGCACTTGAACCGCTTTCATTTTCTCACCTGCTTTTTAAAAATTCATACACGCTCCGAGCAATTGAAATTCCGTGTTTCCTGTTTCTTTCCTCATGCAGCTGCTCCAATTCGCCAGGCACATACACTCGCTCGACTCCTCTAGCCGAAGGTGATTGCTGCAGTTCATCAAGCATGGCGTCCATCTGCTCTAAAAACGTATCTTGTCCGGTAAAATAGGACGGATGGATCGCGCAAACATAATGTCCAAGCTTCCTATTTTGATCAAGATCGCCATACATTTTAGCGATATGCGGACCAAAAGCCGCCCCAGCCAGCAAACCTGAAAACACATCCACCACAACAGATAGCCCGTAGCCTTTAGGACCCCCGAACGTTGAAAGTGAGACGACCTTGTGAGGGTCTGTTACCGTCTCTCCGTTTTCATCGACTCCCCATCCTTCTGGTATTTCTCTGCCCTCTTCACGCGCCTGCAGAATCTTTCCAAATGCCACTTTTGACGTCGCCATATCTAGGATAAACGGTTTTTTATGCTTTGCCGGCACACCGTAAGCAATTGGATTCGTGCCTAAAAAAGGAGACCTCCCGCCAAACGGGACTACAATACTGTCAGTATGAGACATAGCGATTCCGATCAGTTTTTCCTCAGCCGCTTTTTGCACAAAATAACTTAACGCTCCGCAATGGCTGCTGTTTGTCGCGGTGACCATGCCAACACCATTTTTCTTTGCCATTTCAATGGCATGAGCCATCGCCTTATCGGCAATCACATGGCCGAACCCGTCATCACCGTCCAGCACTCCTGTCACCGGCCCCGTTTCTTTAAAAATGGGACACGCTTTTGGATTGATGCCTCCAGCCCTCAGCCTGTTCACATAATGTTCTGTTCGCAAAACACCATGAGAATTCACATTGCGTAAATCAGCGTGTATGAGCACGTCTGCTACTTTTTCGGCATCTCGTTCATTCAAATTGGCGCCGATCAGCTTTTGCTGAACCAGTTCCTTCGCTTCTTCAGCGGAAATCGTTACCGTATTCAATAAAGAGCCTCCTTTCTTTCAGTTTCATCACTTAGCGAAAACCTTACAAATTATTATTACTTGCTAACTATTCAAAATATTCTTTATATGGTTGTTTGATCAGTTTCTATGCTGAAGCTCTTCGACAATCTGTGCATGCTGCTGATCTGTCAGTTTATAAAGAAAACCGATAATGATCATAGCTAATGCTAAAGCAATGGCGGGATACAGAAGAAGAAGCGCTTTAATGCCGATCAGCGCCTGTGCCGTCTGGGCTACGTTCGGCATATATCCGACAAGCCCCAATCCGATCCCCGAGAGAAAACCAGACAATGACTGAGCAAGCTTTCGCGAGAAGTTAAAGAGGGAATATGTCGTTGCTTCTTTCCGCTCACCGGATTTCCACTCGCCGTAGTCAATGATATCTGAGACAAGCGCCCACGTAATGCCATTGGGAATACTGATCCCAATAAACGCGATGCTTGCAAGGATGGTAAACACATATACATTTGAAGGAAGCATAAAGTTGATCAGATCCGCGGCAACACTGATGCCGAAACCGATCATTGCGGTTTGTTTCTTTCCAAACATCTTGACGAGCTTTGGCAGAAACACGACGCCCAAAAAGGAAGATCCAATAATGATAAAGTTCATATAAGCCATCAGTTCGACATTGCCTAGGTTATATTGTGCGAAGTATACGAGCATTGCGGATTTAATGTTGTATGCGGAAATCGAAAAAATGGTCATCAGGACAAGGGTTAACAGCGGTTTGTTCGTTATAAACGTTTTGACGACAGATGAAAATGTTAATTTCTCTTTTGGCGCTTCCGCAATAACAATACGTTCCTTGCAGTTGCGATAGCAAATATAAAACCAAAGCACACCGAGAACAGCAAACAATCCCATGACCACCGGATAGCCTACCTTCGGGTTATCAAACTTGACGAGCAGCGGCATGACGGCCACGCTCGTGATAAACAAAGCCCCGAGTGAACCGATTTGGCGAAAAGTAGAGATAGAAGTCCGGTCTTCAGTATTTTGAGTCATCGCCGCTCCCAATGAACCGTACGGAATGTTTACAAATGAATAGCCCACGCCCCACAGTATATAGGATGCATACGCATAAATCAGCTTGCCTGTCGTTGATACATTCGGGGACAGAAAAATAAGAACAGTAAGCACCGCAAGAACAATGCTGCCGATTAATAAATAAGGCCTGAATTTCCCCCGCCTGCCGATGTTTTTGCGATAATCAATTGATGAGCCGACAATGGGGTCTGTTACAGCCGCAAAGAGCTTGCTGACTAAAAAAATACTTCCCGCCATTGCAGCCGGAATTCCCGCCACATCAGTAAAATACTTTAATAAATAAATTTGGCCTAAATCAAACATAAAACCGTTCCCAAAATCACCAAAACCATAGGAAATTTTCTCCTTCAGCGAAAGCCTCTTCTCCGTTTCAATAGACACAACCTTATTTTCCAGTTCTGCTCGCATCTTCCACCTCTGTGTCTTAAGAATTTTCGATGAGATGTCCGCTCAGTATGACGTATCTGAGCGGAACTTATTTTATACGTTTGCCTTTTCTTCTTGAAATTGAAAATATTGTTTCGCATTGTGATAGCAAATGCCTTGTACGATACCGCCAAGAAGCTCCATATCTTTCGGCACTTCACCGTTTTCAGCCCATTCGCCGATCAGATTGCAGACAATCCGTCTGAAGTATTCATGGCGTGTATACGACAAAAAGCTTCTGGAATCAGTCAGCATGCCGATAAAACGGCTGAAAAGCCCGACGTTTGACAACGCTTTCATTTGATCAAGCATCCCATCCTTGGAATCGTTAAACCACCATGCTGTGCCAAATTGTATTTTCCCAGGCGTGATGCCGTCTTGAAAGCTATTTATCATGCTGGCAATGACATAGTTATCATTTGGGTTGAGCGAATATAAAATCGTTTTCGGCAGCTGGTTTTTCATTTCGACTGAATTCAGCAGCCTGTACAAAGGCTTCGCAATTTCTTCGTCATTCATAGAATCATAGCCTGTATCCGGCCCCAATTTCTTCATCATTTTCGTATTCGTATTTCTGAGTGCATTGATATGAAACTGCATCGCCCAGTCAAGCTCAGCATACAATCCGCAAAGAAATTGAAGCGTATATGTCTTGAATTTCTTCTCGTCTTCGTAAGAAACCTGTTCCCCGTTTAATCTTGAGGTAAAAATGAGGCCCGCTTCCTCTTTGTCCGTTTCGGCAAACACCATTGAATCAATCGCATGATCAGATACTCTGCCTCCGACTGAATGGAAGAAACGCACTCGTTCTTCAAGAGCCTTCAAAAACTCATCATAGGTTGTAATCGAAAGTGACGCAGCCTTTTCAAGCGCCTGCACCCAATCCGGAAAGCCTTCGCGATTGATTTCCAGCCCTTTATCCGGCCGAAATCCCGGCAGCACACTGACAGGAAAATCTTTGTCCTCTTTTAATAATAGGTGGTACTCGAGGGAATCGACAGGGTCATCGGTTGTGCATACTACTTTTACATTTGATTTCACAATGAAATCCCTTGCCCCGAAGCCTTCTCCTTCCAGCAGTTCATTCGTCCGTTTCCAAATATTTGGCGCCGATTGCTCATTTAGTATCTCGTAAATCCCAAAAAATCTCTGCAGCTCTAAATGGGTCCAATTGTAGAGCGGATTGCCAATCGCCATCGGTACTGTTCTCGCCCATGCCATGAACTTCTCCTCATCAGCTGCATCGCCTGTAATGTATGTTTCTTCAATTCCATTGGCTCTCATGATGCGCCATTTGTAATGGTCTCCATACAGCCAGGCTTCTGTCATGTTTTGAAATCTCTTATTTTCATAGATTTCTTTCGGACTCAAATGGCAGTGATAATCAATAATCGGCATGTCTTTCGCATAATGGTGATAGAGGTTGACAGCGGTTTCATTTTTCAGCAAAAAGTTTTCTCCCATAAAGGGTTCCATGTCCTCACCGTCTTTCATTCTATTTCAAAATGTTAACGTTAACATTTTGATTTGTTTTTATTTTACCTTTATATTCCTCTGGGATCAATCTCTTTTTAAAATTTAAATGTTAACGTTAGCAAATAAGCGCAAAAAGACATTGCCGTAAAGCTGCCTGAAAAGACCTCTTTTTGGCAATGTCCGATTTTACAAGAAAGGATTAGTAAGCTAGGCTGAATAGTCCTTTAATGTGTGTTAAGTAGCGTACGTTACTTGCTTCTTTCATCAAGGAAGCAGGAAGACCTTTAAGCGGTGTAGAATTAGCACCAATGATGGCTACCGCATCTTTGCGTCCAAGGCTTGCAAGTGTACCAGAGTTTACTGGCTGGAATGTTTCAAGTGTTTTTCCTTCTAAGTAAGCGAATAGGTTGTAACCGATCAGCTCACCCATTTGCCATGCGATTTGTGCAGTTGGCGGGTATGGACGGCCGTCTGCCGCAAAGTAAACTGCGCTGTCACCGGCAACAAATACATCTTCATGAGATGTAGATTGAAGGAAATCGTTAACTGTCGCACGGCCGCGGTTCACTTCAAGACCTGATTCGCCGACTAAAGGATTTCCTTGTACGCCGCCAGTCCAAACAAATGTGTTGGCAACAACTTTTGATCCGTCTTTCAGATCAATCACGTTTCCTTCTACATTTGTAACAGGAAGGCCTGTTAAGAACTCAACGCCGCGTTTTTCAAGGCTTTTAGTTGCGCGTTCGATAAGATCATCCGGAAGAACAGGAAGGATTTTCGGACCTGCTTCAACCAATTTCAATTTGATTTCTTTGTGGTCTACGCCGTATTTTTTCGCAAGGTTCGGCATGATGTCAGCAAGCTCACCGACAAGCTCAACGCCTGTTAAGCCGCCTCCGCCGATAAGGATTGTTGCATCCGCTTCGTTTTTCGTTTTAGAGTACTCGCGCACACGGTCTTCAACGTGGTTGAAAACTTTGTTAGCATCAGCAGCAGATTTAAGAACCATGCTGTTTTCTTCAAGTCCTGGGATGCCGAAGTAAGCAGTGACAGAACCAAGGCCTACTACTAGCGCATCGTAAGTTAATGCAGAACCGTCAGCAAGCGCAACCTCTTTTTTATCAACAGAGAAAGAGCTGACTTCCGCGATTTTAAGATCAATGTCTTTGCCTTTGAAAAGTTTTTCTAACGGCATTGCAACCGCTTTTTCAGACACGTTGCCTGCTGCAAGACGGTGTAATTCCGTAATGATTTGGTGAGTTGGGTATTTGTTTACCACTGTCACGCGTGCTTGTTCTTTTGTGTAATGTTTGCGAACTGTTAAAGCAGAAAGAACACCGCCATAACCAGCGCCTAAAATGACAATATGTTTTGACATCGTATATCCTCCGTCCTTTATATCAATTTGAATCTGAGATTATTTTTGTTTTTCGTTCATGATTTCAAGGTAGCTGTTAGCAAAACGGAACAGCTTTTGAGCTTGAGGATCTTTCAGCATGCGCAACAGGCCGAAAAGTCCAATCGTTTCGTTGCTAGCATCCGCGCGGTCTTTCGCTTCGATTGCAGTCGCAGCCACTTCTTTTGCTGTTTCTTTTACAGGCTCAAGAATTTCAGTGATTGCACCGACTGTATCGCTTTTCAATACTTCGTCAGTCGCAACAGACTGAGCGAAATCGTAAGACTTCGTTAAAATATTCACTAACTCAGTCAGCTTTGGAAGCTGGTCAACTAAAACAGTCAGTGATTCTTGAACTTCTGGCTTTAACAGCTGATCAATAAGATCTTGCTGGCTTTGGCTGACAGACGCATTTGTTTGATCGATTGTTTCTGGCATATCCAATTCTCCTTTACTATAAGCAGTATGCTGATTTTTTGGAAAGGGTAGTGCCTCTCCCTGATCTCATGTTTGAAAGCATGAGAAGAAGGATTGTGAATTCGTGCACAATCATTCGCAAAAATAAATGTTTACTACCCAGTTTTTCATCTTGCCATATTCAGTATTATTTTTATCTCAAAAATAAACCATTGAATAAGTCAAAATCCTTTACTCTCTCTGAAAATAGCAAACATAAAAAACTCCAATTTGATTACCTTCTATATGATAACACTTTTTGAACAAAATTTGAACGTGAATTGCTTCGATTATGAAATTAATTTATATGGTGCCCGTGTCATAACATTTCTTCAGCACTAGTTATTGACAATCCATCAATTTTCTCCCCTACGCGTTACCCATATGTCTAATAGAGGTTCTCTTTTTCCTGTAACTGGATCCAATGCCGGAAGTACTGCTTGCTCTATATTCTCTAGCGCAGCCGCTCTTTCATCCGGCTTTCCCGTCTTCATATCATACCGAGAACCGTCTGGATAAGCGCCGATCACGGTAAAATCGGGGCTCGCGCTTAGCTTTTTATGGCCGACACCGGCTGGGATGACCGCTGCGTCGCCCGTTTTGATAGGAACAGCAGCTCCTTTTTCTCCCCCAAATTGAATAACAGCCTCCCCTCGGACTGCGATTAGGACTTCATGCGTGTTGCTGTGATAATGATGGTACGGAAAAACACTGCCCGACCAGCTGTTTAGCCAGCCATGCCGATTGACGATCCGCTCTGCCTGTTCAGCACGTCCCATAAAAACATTTTTATAGATAACGAGCGGAAAATCAGGGTGATTTGGAACCCTGCCGTCATCCTGAAAAAAGTACGTTTCTGTTTCCATCATTTTCACCTCCCTATTTCTGTCTTCCACATATATTGATCCGTAAAACATCATTATTTTCTCACAATCCGTTGATCTGTATCATCCAGGGTAGTATAGTATAAAAAAATAATGCCAGAATGAGGGATTTGATGAAAGCTATCGTAATCGGAATATTGGCTTCTCTCTTTTTCGCCGTTACCTTTATTTTAAACAGGGCGATGGAATTATCCGGAGGCAGCTGGCTTTGGAGCGCCTCGCTACGCTTTATTTTTATGGTTCCGTTTTTATGTCTGATTGTCATAATGAAAGGGAAGTTCGTTCCTCTTTTACAAGAGATGCGGAAAAAGCCGTTTTTTTGGATAAAGTGGAGCTTCGTCGGCTTTGTTCTTTTTTATGCGCCGATCACGTTTGCCGCCGCATTCGGGCCGGGCTGGCTCGTAGCCGGAACATGGCAAATTACCATTGTAGCCGGTGTGCTGCTGTCTCCATTTTTCTATGAGAAAAAAGACACGCCTGGAGGCACTTTGCTCGTTCGGCAAAAGATTCCCCTTGTTTCGCTGGGCACTTCCGTCGTCATTCTGATTGGGGCAGCGCTGATTCAGCTCCAGCATGCAGAATCGCTTTCCGGAAAAATGCTGCTCTTCAGCGTGCTGCCGGTTGTCATTGCGGCTTTCGCCTATCCGCTGGGAAACCGGAGAATGCTTGAGCAATACGGAGGCAGGCTTGATACGTTCCAGCGTGTGCTGGGAATGACCCTTGCAAGCCTTCCATTCTGGCTTGTATTGGCAGCTTACGGCTGGTGGTCAGATGGCCTCCCGACCGCGGGACAAACCGTTCAATCCTTTATCGTTGCCGTCAGCTCAGGCATCATTGCGACCGTTTTATTTTTCTGGGCAACGGATATGGTAAGAGATAATCCGCAAAAGCTTGCTGCTGTTGAAGCAACACAATCCGGGGAAGTGATATTCGCTTTGCTTGGTGAAATAATCCTGCTGTCAGGTGTTTTCCCTTCCATTTTATCGTTTGCCGGATTAATGATCATTATTGCCGGAATGGTGTTACATACCTTCGCTTCCCAACAAAAACCTAAAGAGAAAACTCAGTCAAATCTGACTGCTTAGCAGCTTCTGGAGAATGGGCGAAAGCCCGTTCTCCTTTCTTTTTAACGCCTTCCAAAAGAGACCTGTTTCACGTTATATTTATGTATAGTCTAAGCCCACTTAACTGAAAGGTGATATTTTAATGGAAGCAAACAATCAAAAAGACGATATACCAGCAATCTCATTCACATCTGTGCGAAAAAGCTATGAACAAGAGGGACAAACCTATGATGTATTAAAGGATGTCACCGGAGACATTAAACAGGGTGCAATCGTGGCCGTTTTGGGCCCTTCCGGTTCAGGAAAAAGCACACTGCTGTCAATGTGTAATTTGATGAAAACACCGGATCACGGTGAAGTGAAGATTTACGGAAAGGAAGTCAGAGACTGGAATGTGAATGAACTGAGGCGGACGGCCTCCCTTGCCTTTCAATCCGCCCCCGTCCTTGACGGAACGGTGCGTGACAATCTGAATCTGGTACAAAAGCTCCACCAAACCCAGCTTTACTCTCCTGAAGAGCTCGCTTCACTGACAGGCCTGTCTCCAGAGCTGTTAGACAGAAGCGCCAAGGATTTATCAGGCGGACAGCGGCAAAGGCTTTCACTTGCCAGAACACTCGCAAACCCTTCCTCCATCCTATTATTGGACGAAATTACATCTGCCCTGGACCCTGTTTCTGCTCTGGAGATTGAAGAGCTGATCAAAAGGCAGCAGCAAGAGAAAAAACTGACGGTGATGTGGGTGACCCATAACATGGAACAGGCGAAACGAGTAGCCGATACCATTTGGTTTATGGCTGATGGCCGGCTGTTGGAAATCGCGGAGACAGACACATTTTTCTCGCATCCTCAGCATGAAGCAGCCCGTGAATTTTTGAAGGGAGGCACACGGTAATGGATTACCTTTCTCTCTCATTCACCATGATCTTTGTGCTGATTGCCTTGTTTTTATCAAAATCCTTTAAAGCCGGCGTTGAAAAAGATATGATGATTGCAACGATCCGGGCGGCGGTACAGCTGCTTGTGATCGGTTATGTGCTGTCGCTGATATTTCATGGGGATCACCCTGTGTTTATCCTGCTGATGGTGCTGTTAATGCTGGCGGTGGCGGCGCAAAACGTCGTCAAACGAAAGAAAATGAAAATCGGTTCTTTTTGGAGGGTGTTTGTAGCGTTAGCGATTGTAGAAATCGTCACCCAAGGCATTCTTCTGGCGCTTCACATCATCCCGCTTACCGCACGGTATGTCATCCCGATCAGCGGAATGGTCATCGGAAATTCAATGGTGCTCGCGAGCCTGTTTTTAAACCGGCTCAGCTCCGAGGTCGGGGTGCGCAAGGAAGAAATTCAATTGATTTTGTCGCTTGGCGGCACACCAAAACAATCCATACAGCATATCCTGACTTCCGCCATGAAAATGAGTATGATCCCAACGCTCGAAAGCCAGAAAACATTAGGGCTCGTCCAGCTTCCCGGCATGATGACCGGCCAGATCTTAGCGGGCGCCGATCCGATTCAGGCGGTACGCTTTCAGCTTTTGATTGTTTTTACAACGATGGCGTCCGCCGCGCTGACTTGTGTCCTACTCAGCATGCTGACATACCCGTCATTATTTACCGCGCATCAGCAGCTGAAGCAAAATGGTTAACATTATGACAGCGATTTCGGGATTTGCAGATCACATAAAAGCCGCTTCTCAACAGAAAAGCGGCTTTTGTGCTGGTTATTCCCCAGCCATTTCTTCATAATACCGTGAAAGTTCAATAATCATCGCGCCCATCCGCTCAATCTCCGGAGCAAGCAGCCTTGTGATGCCTTCTTCCCGCAGCGCTTCAGCAGTCACTTTTCCGACAGCCGCTGCGATGGCACGCTCTTCGAATACAGCCTTCACTTCATTGATAAAGCCGCGCTCCTTGGCAAATTGAAACAGAGAACGAACCTGAATCGCCGTGGTAAAACAAACAGCATCCAATTCACCATTCAGCAGTTCCCGGCATAACTGTTCTACCGTTTCCTCCTCTGGCGGGATATGCTGATAAGGGAGAATCGGCAAAACTGAAGCTCCTTTTTCCTCCAAAAATGCTATGAGGGCAGGTGCATTTTCTCCGTGAAGCTGCACCATTACTTTTTTTCCTGAAAAGTCGTAAGGCTCCAAGGACCGGATCAATCCGCTGGTTGTCCCATCTTCATCAGAAGCCTCTGCGGTGATTCCAAGCTTTTTTAACGCAGACAATGTTTTGTACCCTCGGCACGCCGCTTTAGCCTGGCGAATCGCCAGCAGAAACTCGTCCTTTACGCCGATTTTCTCTGCCATCTTCACAAGCGTCTCCGTACCGATGCCTGTCGTAAAGATCACCCAGTCGGCTTTTTCTTCCGCAAATTTGCGCAGCTCCGGCTCCACCTGCTCCTCTGCCAAGTACACTGTTCCTTGGAGAGGCCGGACGACAGAAATTCCGCCCTGTTTTTCAATGATTGTGCTGATTTCTTCCGTTTTCCGAGAACCGCCGATCGCAACGCGTTTTCCATGTAAACCTTTACCCATATCCGTTCCTCTCCTCTTTGCCAGCTTAGGCTTTATATGTATATAACCTTTAATAAAGCTATTGTGTCGCAAACCAAGGGAGAAATCAAGATGAACCAAATGTCTCTCATTACCCGTTGAATACACCGGATGCATGCTGTAATATAAACAACAGACACGCTTTAACGGAGGATCGACCATGGAAACAAAAGAAGAATACGAAACAAAAGGCTACGACACATCGGTTATTTATGAATTCAACGAATATCCCGACGTCCATAGCGGACGCTGTGATAATTGTAACTATACGCTTTTTAAAAGCTCCGTAAAAGGCGGAAAGTTTTTGAGAGAATGCCGGAGATGCGGGATGAAAAAGAATATTTAATAGATGGTGTTCGCGGGTCAGGGGTTAGCCTCTGCACCCGAGAACAAGCTGGAGAAAGCGGGATTCATTATTTTATTTTCGCTGCAGTCTCCAGCCCTTTGTATATCATTCCCACCGTCTCTTCCGGCGTCATCTCTGACGAATCCAGCCACAGGCCAAGACGCGGTGTTTCTGACTGCAAGACGGCATCGAGAGATTCAATGCTGATATCTCCATATCCTTTTTTCTTGCGTGCTGATTCTCTTGCGGCTATTATGTCAGCTCGGGGTGCCAACACGATCACATACAATGGACGATAACTGATCAACTTCACCATTTCTTCTAACATAGGTCCGATGATCACATCCTGCACCACCGTATGAAACCCCGCTTCAGCATACATATCCGATACGTTAGCCGTTAGCCGGTAGCGAAGACGCAACTGTTCCAGCGCCTCAGCTGAAGGAGTGTCTGACATTTGCATTTCGCCGTTTACAATCATTTTTCTAAATACATCTCCCCTGACATGAACGCTCTTGTCTAAACGCTCAGAAAGAAGCTGGGCAACTGTGGACTTTCCCGCTGCCATCACCCCTGTAATCAGATAGACGGCGTTTTCTTTACTCATTGCATCCCATCCTTTTTAAAAGAAGAAAAACCGAAATCTCAGCAGATTTCGGGTGCAAATATGTTATTGCGGAACGACAGACTTTTTTATGAAGGCTTCAATTTCCGCGGCTGCCTTCTCCGCTCCGCCTGCTTCTTTTACGTCTTTCTGCATGTCTTTTACGCGGCTGAGCATTTCTTTATCTCCGGATACGTCCTGAACTGCCTTCTGCAAACGGGAGACGCTGACCTCTTCTTTCGGCAAATAGACGCCGAGGCCTAATTCATCAACACGCCGGGCAGTGAGCTCCTGCTCATACATTTGCGGAATCACAACAAGCGGTACCCCCGCATTCATTGCCTCCATCGTACTGTTCATTCCCCCGTGAGAAACAAACAGATCGGCTTTCGCTAAGATATCCAACTGCGGAACGCGCTGGCGTACTGTAAAGTTGTCAGGAATGTCACCTAGACTGTCAGGTTCAATTGATATCCCTGTTGACATCACAACATGCCAGTCGGAATTCCGAAATGCATCTATACACATACGATAAAATTCCGGCCATGCGTTAAAAGCGGTTCCCAATGAAATCAGCATGAGCGGACGATTTCCTGTTTCCGGCAGCAGGCTCTCTTGTTCACCTCGTTTTCCAAGTGAAGGGCCGACAAAGCAGAATCGCTCATCAAAGGTTTCGTTTTTAATCTGAAAAGACTTCGGCATAAAGACAATATTTAACGCTTCCGGTATAGCCAAGTGTTCAAATGAGACAGCCGGTAAGTTTTCTTTCTCAAGGTAAACCTGGAAATCGGCCTCCGCTTGTTTGAGTTGCTTGAGCATCTCTTCACTTCCAAGCTGGAAGGATTCATTTTGCGCATAGGAAGAACAGAGCCTGATGGCCGGCACATTCAGCTTATCAGCAAACAATTTTCCCGCAAATGCGATAAAATCATAAACGATAAGATCAGGCTGGTCATTTTGATATAATTCTTCAAGCTGAGGCAAGATTTCGAGCGATTCTTTTAAAATGCTAATCGGTGTTTCATTTTTCTCTATCATTTCCTTAATGCGTTCCGGTTCCACGTTAATCGTAGTTTGATATAAAAGCGGGCTTGCCCCGGCTTGCTTCACCGCAGGCGCGAATTCCTCAGTCGTCGCATAAGTGACACGGTGCCCTTTTTCACAAAGCTTCTCCACTAACGCAAGAGTGGGATTCACATGTCCGTATGCCGGGATATTAATAATTGAGATATGATGCTGTCTCATCATTTCAGCCTCCAATTTTCATATTATATGTTGACGCGAAAACTCTTTAGTCCGTAAATCACGCTATTTTCAATCGGGGTGATACTGACCGGCTCCATACGAGAAAACGTTTGAGTCAATGCCGTTAACGCGATGGCTGCTTCAAGCCGTGCAAGCGGAGCCCCAAGACAAAAATGAATGCCGTGGCCAAACGCAATATGCGGATTGGGATGGCGGTGAATATCAAACATGTGCGCCCTGTCAAACTTCGCTTCATCACGATTTGCAGACGCCACAAACGCTAACACCATGTCGCCTTCTTTCATCTGATGGCCACCAATCTCCGTATCCCTCTTGGCAATTCGCCGCAAAACAGGTGCAGGCGCCCTGAAACGCAGAGCTTCTTCCACCGCCTGAGGCATCAGCTCTGGATGCCGCCGCAATTCGTCATAAACGCCCGGCGTGTCTAAAATGCTGTACATCGCGTTTGAAATCAAGTTCGTTGTCGTTTCATTTCCCGCCACCAGCAGCAATGTACAAAACGGAATCAGCTCTTCTCCGGAAAGCTTCTCACCGGTTTCTTCCGCTTTAATTAAAATGGAGATGATGTCCTGTTCCGGTTTCTTCCGTTTTTCTTCTATGATGCCGGCAAAAAACGCGGCTAGCTCTTCCTCGCACTTGTTCCGCTCTTTCAGAAAGGCTTTCTCCGCTTCCTCACTTCCATCTCTTGGTGTGCTCACCAAAATATCAGACCATGTCTTAAACGCATCCATATGCTCTGAAGGAACGCCTAAAAGCTCAGATATCACAATGACAGGAAGCGGATATGAGAAATCCTGAACCAAATCAAACTCGCTTCGTCCATGAAAACGATGTATCAGATCATCTGCGATGTCTTGAATTCTTGGTTCCCACTGCTTCATGACACGCGGTGTAAACGCTCTATTGACAACAGAACGGATTTGCGTGTGTCTTGGCGGGTCCATATTAATGATCGAATTCCCGATAGAACTTGTCTGCTCCGGCATATAACTGGAGAAAAGCTCTTTATCCCCAATCACTTTTTTGACATCATCATAAAGAAAAACACTCCATACTTGATTGTCTTCATCATAGGTAACAGGAGCTTCCTTTCTCATCGATTCGTACCACGGAAACGGATGATAAGCATCCTGTTTATTTTTTCCGTTCATCAGTGCACGCTGCAAAGCTTGTCGCCGATTTACCACATTCATGCGTTTCCCCTCCCCATGAAAGAAAAGATTCAGCAATTGACGAACTTCACCACCTCCTGCTATCGAAAAAGAGAGGGACATCCATTTTGTCGTCTGAAACAGCAGGCAGGTCTTCAAGATGCCGGTGCAGGCATCATATAATCCCCCTCGAATGTTGTTCATCTTACCATAATCTTTCAATTTTTTTCTATTACGCACACCCAATTTGGTTCACAACGTGACCTTAGGCATGCTCATCGATTTTAGAAACGCAATCAATAGCTTATGAAAATCTCACACGTCGCCCTCATCCGCAACGTAAGCACTACTCTAAAAGATGACTTTTCCATTATGTAAAGCATGCTGAAGATATGATTAAATAGAAAGTAAAATGGTGAAGGAGAGAACAAATGACATCACAGATCAACCGTAAAAAACTAGTTGTCGGCATCGTACTTTCACTTGCATTTGTATTGTTTGTGTTCTCTTTTTCTGAGAGACATTCAAAACCGCTCGTTGAGGGAAAAAAACAGGAAAACTGGCATACTGTCGTCGACAAAGCCTCTGTCGATATATATGGAAGCCGTTTAGTGGAAGAAAGCAAACTAAAACAAAAGCTCGGCCATAAACAAGCCGATTCGGTACTAACCCTTTTGAAGCTAGCCAGCGAAAAACATATTGCCCTGTAAAAACAAAAAAGAGCCTCCGGCTCTTTTTTGTTTAATCCAATACAGTTTTTTTATCCGGATGACGCTGAAAGTCAAAAAGCATACTGAGCTGTGACTGTGTGTTTCGTTTTGGAGAAAGCGGAGGGAGCCTGTCTTCCGGAAAAAAAGCGGCATGGTTCGTCTCAATTCCGGTTTTCTGCTGCCCGCCCGTTATGCTGCATTCAATGAAGATCTTATAGTAATGATAAGGCTGAGGGGGGTGAGGATGCTTATGGCTGTCCAGCACGGCCAGTAATCGAGAAGGCACTGTATCGTAACCCGACTCTTCTTTGATTTCCTTGATCACATTTTCAGCGGGTGATAAACCAATTTCACAAAACCCGCCTGGGAGTGACCACAGCTCGTCATGCTTCTCCCGGACAAGCAATATGCGATTCTCTCGAAATACCGCGCCGCGAACATCCGCCTTCGGTGTCGGATAGCCTTTCTCGCCTTTCCATAAATCAGTGATGACTTCAATGTCCTTCTCCGAGTAATCCGCCATCATCTCTGCGCTGAGCTTCATCAGCTCTTCGTACCTTTCCCTGTCATACACATCCTTGGAAAAAGCAAGCCCCGCCTGTGCGATCGCCTGAATCCGCTGGGCCCGTTCCAGCCATTTGGTTTGCACGTTTATCACTCGTCCTTTCAAGTTATTTTTCTCTATAAAAAATGCACGTTTCACTAATGAAAAACGTGCAGCTGTAAATCAAGTTCTAATCTAATTTCACCAAATAATCAATATCGTCCTTTACTCTCTCTTCAGTATTACTGCTATTTGTATCAGCTAAAAACGGATTATATACCAGTGTGTAATGTTTCTGTTCTCCTTTAGGGATGACATAACTGAGTACACCTGTAACCTTTTTCCCTGATGTCAGTGTTCCTGTCATCAGGATCCTGCCCTTCTCTTCTATTGAAAAAACCGGCTGGACTGATTGATTTTTCTTGTCTTTTAAGTCTAACCCGAGAAAATTGTATTGCATTGAATCTTTCCCTATGTTTTCTATCGTAACTTCTATAATGAGCCGTTCCTCATCATCTTTTATTGTTTTTAGCTTCGAGTCTACAGCTCCCCCAAATTCCGAATATTCACCTTTTTGTACTCTATCAACTTTATTCACTGTAAAATTCGTATGTCCCGCTTTAAACGTTTCTCCTATTTTATGTATTTGATCATCTTTTTTAATCTTCGGCTCACCGCCTTTTTTCAGTTCCTTATCAAGTTCCTTTTCAAGCTCTTCTTGCGATTTTTTTTCTTTCGGCTTTTCCTTTTCAGACGCATCGCTTGATTGGCTGCACGCAGAAAGTGCAAACCCGATCGTCAAGACAAATAATAACAATAAGACTTTTTTCATGATCGTTCCCCCATCTAAAGTAATCGTTTTCTATTATAATCAGATTTTTCCTTTTATTAACAGGTAAGAAAGCATCATTTTTTTCTATTTCATTCGTTACAAACTTACTCATTCCTAGAATATGAATATTTTTTACTAGTCCATTAGACCTTTTCATCAAAAAAACCCGAGCTGGCATCAGCCGGCTCGGGCGGGTGTCAATCTCGCTTATCCATTCCCCTTTTCTTTCGGGGGTTCCTGATGATGCTTTTGATGTTCCGGAGGCTGAGTTGTGCGTTCCAGCTCCTTTGTATCTTGTCCCATTCCTTTTAAAAAGGAGAACAGCAGCGTAACCGCTTTGTTGATTTCCGGGTCTTTAAGCGAACGGATGATATCAAAATAACCTGTTTTCTCTTCGCTGTTCTTCTGTTCTACCGCGTTCGCCACACCGGCATTCACTTTCAAAATGAGCGGCTCCAGCTGTTTGACATCCAGCATGCCAAGCGTTCCAAACAGGAGAAGCAGGTTTTTAAGCATATTGGCCGTTTCCTCTGTATCTGCCTTTTTCACTAGGATGTCAAGGACTTTATCACCTTGGCCAAAAAGACCGCGGAGCAAAGGCAGTACGCCCCGATCGTTCATGTGCCTAAGCATTTGCAGCGTCTCCAGAATGGCTTCTTTGTTGTCGACTAAGGCATCTTCGATTTCTTCTAAATCACGTTTGCGCTGATCTTCTTCGGTCACCTGTACTTTCTGAATGCGTTTAATCGCTTTAGCCATTGTGCCCAAGCCCCCTTTTCACTGCGTCGCCAGGGAAAATGTAGTCCTTCCGCGCCCATTTCTTATGAACCTGCACACCAATTTGCGGCTGCGGATTTCCGTTGCGGTGATTGATTTTAGGCAGCGGATTGATTCCATCCTGCTTCAAGATTTCCATCTTCGCTGATGTTTCTTTGTAAGCAGGCGTGTCGGTATCCTTGTCTGCGTGGCTGCCTGTTAACAGGTTAATCGCCGCTTCCCCAGAATCGTTCATTGGCAGATACACTTCCTTCCCTTTGACACGATCGGTGATCAGGCATTTCACCTTCACATTTCCAAAAGGCGATGTGAGTCTGACAAAGGTCCCGTCCTGAATCCCCCGTTCTGCCGCAAGCTCTGGAGAAATTTCTAAGAATACATGCGGCGTTTTTTCAGAAATGCCTTTTGATTTATACGTCAGGTTTCCTTCGTGGAAATGCTCCAAGAGCCTGCCGTTATTTACATGGATATCATATTCTTCACCGAACTCCTCGGGCTCAGTCCATTGAACCGGATAAAGAATCGCTTTGCCGTCCGGGAAAGGAAAACGCTCTGTAAAGAGTAAAGGCGAATCCTTCCCATCAGCACGAACAGGCCATTGCAGGGAATTGTAGCCCTCAAGACGTTCATAGGTTACTCCTGCATAAATTGGTGACAGCATTGCAGCTTCTTCCATTATGTCGGAAGGATGCTCATAATTCCAATTGGCCCCAAGCTTATTCGCTATCTCCATAATAATCTGCCAGTCCGGCTTTGATTCACCCAGAGGTTCAAATACCTGGTCTAAACGCTGAATACGGCGTTCAGTATTTGTAAAGGTGCCTTCTTTTTCAAGGCTCGGGCTCGCAGGAAGAACAACATCTGCAAATTCTGCCGTCCGAGATAGGAAAATGTCCTGCACAACAAAGAAATCAAGCTTTTCATATGCGGCGTGCACATGATTGATATTTGAGTCGACAAGACCCATTTCCTCCCCTTTTACATACATCGCTTTCAGCTGGCCGGAATGGATTTTTTCAATCATTTCATGGTTGGTCATGCCCGGCTCCTTCGGCAGCTGCACACCCCAGGCTTGTTCGTATTTCTTGCGGACTTGTTCATCCTTCACTTTTTCATAGCCCGGCAGGCTATCAGGCATGCTTCCGAAGTCACTTGCTCCCTGGACGTTGTTATGGCCGCGTAATGGATAAGAACCCGCACCCGGTTTTCCGTAGTTACCTGTGACAAGCAGCAAATTTGAAATCGCAGTGCTTGTATCGCTGCCTCCAATGTGCTGGGTCACACCCATGGCCCACAACGCGCACACACTGTCAGCCTCATGAATCATTTCAGCCATTTGAATCAGGGTTTGTTTATCAATTCCGGTTTTCTCCTCTGCATATTCAAGTGTGTACGGCGCAAGGCTTTTCACGTATTCATCCCGGCCGTTGACCCTTTCCTGCAAAAAGCGTTCATCAGCCTTGCCGCTTTCAATCAGATATTTGGCGATGGCATTCAGCCAGACGATATCTGATCCGGCACGCGGCTGGACAAATAGATCAGAACGCTCAGCCATTTCGTGTTTTCTGATATCGGCCACGATGACCTTCTGCCCTCTCAGCTTGTGAGCCCGTTTAATGCGGGTAGATAATACCGGGTGCGACTCTGACGTGTTCGAACCGATAATCAAAACTAGATCTGCCTGGGCGATATCTGTAATCGATCCTGAGTCACCGCCATATCCAACTGTCCGGAACAGTCCGGCAGTAGCCGGAGACTGGCAATAGCGCGAGCAGTTATCCACATTATTTGTGCCGATAACCCCTCTGGCCAACTTTTGCATCAGGTAGGATTCTTCATTCGTACATTTAGACGACGTGATAAAAGCAAGTGAGTCAGGGCCACATTCTTCTTTCAATTCAGTGAACTTGCTTGCGATCAGTGTTAAGGCTTCCTCCCACTCTGCTTCCCGGAAATGGTCGCCTTCGCGGATGAGCGGTTTTGTCAGACGCTCCTCACTGTTTACAAAATCCCAGCCGAACTTGCCTTTTACACAAGTGGAAATGCCATTGGCAGGCGCCTCCTCCTGCGGCTCCACTTTCAGAATATCTCTGCCCTTAGTCCAAACATCAAAACTGCAGCCGACACCGCAATAGGTGCAGACGGTTTTGGTTTTTTTGATTCGTTCATCACGCATGGCAGATTCCATGTCAGAAATGGCGAGAATCGAGCCGTATCCTGTCTCTACGCCTTTCGTAATCTCGATCATCGGGCGCAGTGATTCGTTATTGATGCCTGTTAAATATCCGGCTTCCCCTTCCATTCCTTTTTCCATCATCGCGTTGCACGGACATACGGTTGAGCAATGGCCGCACGACACACATGACGACTCGTTAATCGGCACGTCATGATCCCAAATGACGCGCGGGCGTTCCCGCTCCCAGTCAATCGTCAGTGTTTCTGTCACCTGTACGTCTTGGCATGCTTCGACACAGCGGCCGCACAAAATACATTGATCAGGATCATAACGGTAAAACGGATGGGATTCATCCTTATGATAAGGCTTTTGATCAAACGGGATGCTTTGGTGATTGATTTTCATTTCCTTCACCGTATTATGTATTTCGCATCCTCCATTGTTGTAATCGCAAACTGTACAGTAAAGCTCATGATTATATAAGATTTTATCCATCCCGATGACCTGTGCCTTTTTCACGTCAGACGAAAGCGTATCAATGACATCGCCATCCTTTATTTCAGCAGAGCACGATCTCTTCAGCTCACCATTGATGCTGACAATACACGTATCACATGTTTCTATCGGCCCAAGGCTCGGATGATAGCATACTTGCGGCACTTCGATTGAACTGTTATTCAAAAGCTGCAGCACCGTCTGGTCTCCGGCTGTCTCCATCTCAACGCCGTTTATGGTTACTTTTTTTGTGTCCGCCATCTCCATTCCCCTTTCTTGCGTTTATATACCGAATTACCCATTTCAGTTCCCTTACATGTGCTGATTAAAACATACAGAGCGCATACAAATGTTTTAATGCACGAACATCGGGAAACGTCATGATAGACAAAAAGGGAGGGATAACCATGAAGAAAACCATTTCCGCATTAACAGCGGCGGCAGCACTGTCAGGCACTGTTTTTGGCTTCGGGACGGCAATTCCGGCAAAAGCTGCCGCTCAGGCAAATCCGCCTGCTGAAGAAACAACCTCATCATCCGCTGAGCTTGTAAAAAATCTTTATAACACCGCTTTTACAGGTGAAATGCCGCAGCAGGTACAAGGTCTTACGATTAACAAAAGCACAAAAGGGGATGTCCATGCCAAGATGGGAGAACCGGAAAGACCGGCTGGAGGAAACAATATGTTTGATCTATACAGCTGGAATATGGGAAATCCCGGCTACGGCTTTTCCTATAACAAAGACATGACCATTTCAGAAATCCGTTACTTTGGAACCGGAGTAGAACGCCGTCTGAATCTTGGAGGGGTTACACCGGATGTGCTGAGCGGTCAAATTGGCCCCGCCGACCGAATTTTAACCGTCCCATTCACGGATGAAATCGACTATATCTATGATACAGGCCCTTATGAGCTCCATTTCGTCATTGGGAAAGACCAGACAGCCGACCATGTCAATCTAAGAGCAAGATAAAAGTACCTGCGGCTGTTCAGCCGCTTTTTTTATGGACAAAGTGAGGATGGATTCCTTACAATACATGGGAGGGAAAATGCGGGAAGAGGTATCAATCATTCATGAGAAGGAACCGGTTCATATATGCGGCCTTTACAATCCTCATCATTGGGTTGGGACTGGGGTCAAGAGCGTTCTCCTGTTTTCTCCCGGATATCGTCAATGCCTATCTCGGAGATGCACTGTGGGCCGCAATGATTTTTACGGGCTGCGGCTTTCTGTTTCATACGATGAAAACCATCACAACAGGCATTATCAGCCTTTCATTTTGCGTTATTATCGAATGCAGCCAGCTGTACCATGCTGAGTGGATCGACCGGACCAGGGGCACTTCGCTCGGCGGCCTCGTGCTGGGGTACGGATTTTTATGGAGCGATATCATAGCTTATACGATGGGAATTGTCACCTGCACACTCATAGAGCTGATCCATCAAAACATCAAAAAGCGCCGCTGACGTGACGCTTTTTCTTATGTCGAGAACAGCCCGCACTGAGACAGAATCGTCTCTGTATCCAAGAGTGTGGCCTCCTTTATATCGACCCGGTGTTTATTCATAAAAGACTGAACAGCGTGATATCCAACCGCATATCCGGCAAAAGCAGATAATCCCGCCGGCTCAAAGCCTTGCGCTTTCGCTATTTGATCTCCAAACATGTAACGGCTCACCTCCGAAAAGCCTTTTACATCAATCACCTCTTTTATGACTTCAATGGAATATTGCAAATCGTCCCGAT
Source organism: Bacillus sp. FSL R5-0434 (assembly GCF_038004745.1). Taxonomy (NCBI): domain Bacteria; kingdom Bacillati; phylum Bacillota; class Bacilli; order Caryophanales; family Bacillaceae; genus Bacillus; species Bacillus sp. FSL R5-0434. The sequence goes on along the minus strand of NZ_JBBORV010000001.1, from coordinate 1,270,465 downwards.
CAAAGCGAGTAACCCAAGGACCTAATTGTTCTTCGCCAAAGAGCTCCCGCGCAAATGACTCAGCCAGCCCTTCAATGACAAGATAATCCCCGACTGACACAGAACCTCGGTGAAAATCAAAATACGAAAACCGCAGATTATGGTGAAATTCATGGGCAATCATCGATGAAATCCTAAGAAGGTTATAGCTGTTCGGATACATCCAAACGTGAATAAAGCCTGGAATTCCCCCAAACCCGCAATACCCTTTTTGCAGCTTCAGCTTGCTTGGATCAGCAATGTAAAGCCCGAACCTCATTTCTTCCGCATTTACTCGCAGCTTTTCACGCTCGGCAAAATGTATACACTGCTGCAGCGCAGATTCAGCAGTCTCGGCAATATGCAATTGCTGCAGTTTTCTTAATGCTGTCTGTCCGGTTTCAGCATTACACACATCCAAATAACCAAGCATCTTTACAGCCATGATCACATCATATCCATTTGGTGTCTTCGCTTTTAGGGGAACCTGTATGGCGCTCCACATTTTTTCAAACGGTCCCATCATCGTATACCGAAACTCGTCCTCTCTTTCGTGTTCTTCCATCGAAAACAGCTTTTCATATTGCTGAAAGGTCTGTTCTATTACGATATTCATCCTAATCCCTCCTCACGAAAAATATACGGTATGCCGCAGCGTAAAGGTCAACAGAAAAAATTAAGCCTTTCTGCCCTATAAAATCAAAGCCGGCCGCCGATAGGTAAGGCATAGGAGGTGTAGCAATGGATATTCCTGCATTATCAGTTGCCATGCATCAAGCAAATCTGGCGCAAAATGTTAATATCGCTTTAACGAAAAAGATGCTGGACACTGCCCAGCAAAATGCTGACCAAACCCTTAAGCTGATTCAGCATCCGACACTCGGACATAAAATTGACCTGAAAGCTTAGCTCCACACCCCAGGCGGCCAAGAACTCCATCCTCCCGGCCGCCTTTATCTTTCACAAAAAAGCATGCATGTTTTGGCCTTTCCTCCGTATGATTTATTGTTTGTCATTTTAAGGAGGTCAGGAAGAGATGAAAAGAATGGTTAAAAAGGTGTCTTTGGTGTTGTTCGCATTCGTATTTATTTTTGCCATCAAGGGAGCACCCGCTCATGCGGAAACACATGCCTACGATGGAAAAAGCCCTTATTACAATGATTGTGCGTCCAGCGCCGCCACAAAAAAATCTTCTAACTTAGTGAACGCAAACAATCAAGTCATCGGAGTCGTCGAGCTCAAGTTCAGCAGTACATGCAAAACGGCATGGGCAAAAATAACGATGAACAACACCTTGACAACAGGCTATGAAGCAAACGCGGAAATAACCCGGAACACAGACAAAAAGAGATATAACTGTGACTCTGCAGGCGGCAATGGCAAAGCGGTGGCAGGCCAAAAATCTTGTTATACGCCTATGGTCTATGACTTAGACCCGAGAACCTCCTACGCTTTCGGTAAATATTCAGGCCCCAACCTGAATGTATGGGCAACCACAGGCTCTTATTAAAAAGAAAAAAGGCTGTCCAACGGGCATTTCCCGCGACAGCCTTTCCACATTTATTTAGCTTCCCTTTGTTTTTTTACCTCTTTAAGCTGAGTGACCGTCACCAATTGATAGCCTTGATCGGTCAGTCTTTTGATAATCTCATCGGCCGCATCAGCAGAAGTGCCGTAAATGTCGTGAATTAAAATCGTCTTTCCGTCAGCCGCGTGGCTCATGACTCGGTTGACAATTGTATTTTTATTTCGGTCTTTCCAATCTTCCGGATCAATGTCCCATAACGCGACATCCATTTTCAGCTTGCTGCGCAGTTCATCATTAATGCCGCCATATGGAGGACGCACAAGCGTCGGACGATACCCGCTTATTTTTTCAATCATGTCCTGCGTGTCATTGATCTGCTTTACAGCCTCTTTCACTGAAAGCCTTGTGAGAAGCGGATGGCTCCATGAGTGGTTCCCCACTTCATTTCCTTCTTTCAGCATTCTTTTTAACGTTTCCGGATAATATTGAACCCTGCTGCCCAGCACAAAAAACGTTGCATGCCCTTCATATTTCTTCAAGGAGTCCAGAATCTGATTTGTTGTCGCAGGATTCGGGCCGTCGTCGAAAGTAAGCGCAATGACTTTTTTATTCGGATCAACTGTTTCTTCTTTAGGTAATGAAATGACTTCGTGCTTCGGTTTTTGTTCTTTGATTTTATTTTTGTTTTTCGCTTTATCAATATATTGTTCTTTCAATATATCTTTTAAAAGATTTTTCTTAATCGCAATCGACTGCTCTCCAAGATAGCCCGCAGCGACTTGATATGTATCAAAATAAAACTCGATATAATCTTCCTTGACGGCAAAACGGCTGAAATTTTCTTTTGCCGGTGCAGTTCCTTCTTTTAACAATTCGTCGTCCGCTGCAATGTCCTTATTCTTTTTAAGCTCATGATAAGCGATCAGCGAAAGCTTTTGTAAATAATCAGAGTCCTTTATGAAAATATCATCAATAGAAAGAAAGGCTTCCTTGCTAAAATCAAAGTTAAATGTTTTTTTTACGGTTTGTCCATGCGCGCCGCCTATGTATTTATATTCATTAAAGACCACTGCCGCTGTCTGCTTGGCATAATGAACAATTTCATAATCGATGTTGAGTTCATTGCGCTTTTTTGTATGCTCCTGGTCAGCATCTTTCGTTTCCTTCTGAAATTGGCGAACCTCTTTCTCTGCGAAACTCTTTAATGCCGCATCCATTTTTTTATTTTTAAAAACAGGGTAGTTGACCGCGTAATTGAAGGTTTTCCCGTCATTCACAAGCGTTGCGATCTCCACATCTCCATACTGAGAATCGGTTTTCACTTGATTCATGACCGTTTCTTTTTTTGATGTATTATGGCAAAAGCCAATAAGCCCTGCCGCACAAACAACTGCTAATAATACTTGAAACCATTTGATTCTTCTCGCCAACAACACAAACTCCTTCTTTCGTAATCACTTCGATTTATATCCCATCAAAAGATTCAGATGATGTTCTTTATGCTCATTCGTACTCAATTAGAAATATTTTTGTAACATTAAAGTAACATTTATTTCACTTTTGTAATAATAGGAGATTTAGAAGTTCTTGTCAATCCCTTTCTGAGGATTTACTCAATAAAAAAAAACAATTTGGTCGATGGACATACACCCATTTCTCATATCAGGAATAAGGTAAACAGAATAAAAAATGCTAGGGAGGTAACCCTCTTGGAATTTCCTGTTAATTACGATCAGTTTGAGCAAGTTTCACCTTTTGATGAAAGACAGCCATATTACTACCCGCGTCCGCGCCCTAGACCGCCATTTTATCCGCCTTATTATTATCCAAGACCGTTTTATCCGTTTTATCCGCGTCCGCCTTACTACTACCCGCGCCCTCCTTACTACCCTTGGTACGGATACGGCGGCGGATACGGCGGCGGATATGGAGGATACAACAGATAGCAGGCGGTGTTTACCGAGAATGGGGGCAGTCCAGCTCCCCTTTTTTTGTATAAAAATTGACAATATCATGACAAATACAGGAAATAATTGTGATCTGGATGGCCTCTTGGTACGATAACAAAAGCATGCAGTTTTGGGGGAGGCGTCTATTTTTGGAGAATTCAAGAGTTTCTGCTCCGATTTCTGAAACAAAATACATAAAAGCCTCGAACCGGGTATCCGTTTACGATTTTATAAAGCTTGCAAAACCCGGCATTATCGTATCAAACTCGATAGCAGCCTTCGGCGGATTTTGGATCGCATTTGTGGGCTCAGAAAAACCATTAACAGGACTCGCTTTTTTTATGACAATGATAACGGCAATGCTTGGAACCGCGTTCGTCATGGCCTCCGGCACTGTCTACAACAACTATTTTGATCGGCATATGGATGCAAAAATGGAGCGCACCCGCAGCAGGGCCTCAGTCACAGGAAAAATGCCGCCTGCTTTGATCTTAACGTATGGCTCTGTTTTAGGAATAGCAGGTCTTGCCATGCTGTATTCCCTCAACCCTTTAACTGCAATTCTCGGACTGGCCGCCTTTATTTTTTATGCCATCATCTATACAGTATGGGTGAAACGGGCCTCGGTATGGAGCACGTTTGTCGGAAGCTTTCCGGGAGCTGCTCCGCCACTGATGGGTTATTGTGCCATCACAGGAGAAATCAGTGTAACCGCCGTCATGTTATATGCCATTATGTTTCTGTGGCAGCCCCCGCATTTTTGGGCTATTGGGATAAGACGCAAAGAGGAATATCGGGCGGCTGGTGTCCCGCTCTTGCCTGTTGTAAAAGGAAATCATGTAACGAAAGTAAAAATGATTCAATATATTGCAGTCCTGGTGCCGGTTACGCTATTATTTCCTTTTTCTCTCGGCACCGGCCATATAAGCCCATTTTATTTTTTAACTGCCTTGGTTCTCGGAGGTATATGGATCAAAAAAAGCATGCAAGGATTCAAAACAGACGATGACGTAAAGTGGGCAAAGGATATGTTTGTCTACTCACTCATTTATTTTTGCTTGCTGTTTTTTGTCATGATGATTGATTCATTTGTAATGTTATTAATCTGATGATTTTATGCAAAAAGAGCCACACATTAATGTGACTCTTTTTTGTTTGTGAAAACAGTCTCTAATAGAAATGTCAGGATAATAAACACAGCCGCGCAAATCAAAAATCGTACGATTTCAGTCAAAATCCAGCTATGGGCAATACTCATATCATCGGTTTCCTGGAGGGCTGCACATATTGAAAAAATAGTGAGTATGTATTTTAGGATTTCTTTGTTCATGGACACCACACTTTCTGGATATGATCACCAATATCCAAAATAACACATAGCTGAGAGCGGCAAAAGCCGAAAGAGCAAAAAAATACCAGCCCAGTCTGAACTAAAGCTCCAATGAAATACATACTGGCTCTCCATTCTAAGATATGAAATATTACAGATTGAGATCCTTTCCATTGTCAGCTATCCCAATCCGGAATAAAGAAAAAATTGTCCAACCACCTACATTATGGTTATATATGATCTGCTTTTCTCATGTTCATTGATTTGGAGGCGTACGATGAAAGGGATTGTTTTAGTTGTTCAGCTTGGATTTTCATTCATGGCTTTTCTGTTTTTAGCCGCTGTCAATTGGTATCAAGGAAGCGAGCTTGTTTCAGATCAATTCGATTGGAATTACACAGCCAAATTTTCAAAGCTCCTTAACGGCATTGACACCATCACCAGCCCCAAACAAATTTCACAGCTGGATTTTTTCATATACTCTGCGAAACACTATCCGGTCATAAGTATACTGATGATCTGTTCGTTTTTATATGTGTTATTATCACTTTTTTTGCTGATTCGCGATTGCCACACGGCTCGGTAAAGAATATGTCATTTCCCATGCCCCATTGAAATACCATAAAAGGAGCACCGTTATGATCCTCCCCCTCTTTTTTCTTTAATCGCCAGTTCATCTAAAGGATATGGCAAGGCGTATCTCGCTCCGCGTACTTGATTTCTAAGCATTCCACGATTAGGTGCACGATTTACATCTTCTCTATATTCGTATGGTCAATCAGAACTGCGTTTATATGATCCGAACTTGAATGTTCTTGCCTCATTGGTTATTTTCGGTTTCACCTTTTGTTTTTCCATCTTTCGGAACTTTTCTCTCGCTCTTTCGTATAACCTTACAGGAGGTATCACATGATGAAAGAGTATGAATTCGTTAGAGTCGAACTTAGTACCATGAGAAGAAGACCCAAAGAAGACTACCAACAAATCATTCGTGACTATGCTCAAAGAGGATGGAAGTTTATTCAGATTTTCGCCCCTAGTATAGACGGGTATGGAGCAGCTGCTTATTTTGAAATGATATTTGAAAGAGATGTGGAAGATGCTTAGTCTTTATGGCTAAGCATTCTTACCATTGAGTAACTTACATTTATAAATGACAAATCATAAAAAGCTTACAATTAGTAAGCTTTTTTGACCCTTCATGACAAAGAAAGACTCTAGTTTTTTCAATCGTGCTTCAAACTTCGCTTTCGTTCTCGCTCGATAAAGTCCATGCATCAGTTCGATGCTTAATCATTTACTTTCCCAGTATACACATAGATCACCTGTCTTAGAAATTCAGCTAATCCCTCACCATGTTGATCGTAATATCGCTTAAAGCGCTCATCTGATACATACATCTCCCCTAGACCTGCATGAGCTTCTTTGCTGTAGTCGCTCCAATGATAAAGAAGCCATTTTTTGTGCAATTCCGCCGCTTTCAAGGCATCTTCACTTTTTGGATCTCCTTCTTCAAATGCTTTTTTAAGTTTTTCAAACATTTCTTTTTCTGTAGCGGTCAGCTCTTCATATTGCTCCTTTGTCATATTCAACACTTCTTGGTTAGTTTCTTCCACCGCTTCTTCTCCATACTTTTGGCGTATTTCCGCTCCGTATTTCCGCTCGTTTTCTTCCACAAGCTCTTTTTTAAATCCTTTAAATTTCTCTTCATCTCTCATTTTTTCGTTTCTCTCCTCTGCATGAATTGTTTTCTCTACATTTTGTATAAGGCTATCAATCCGGGCTCTTTCTTCTAGAAGCTCTGCATGATGATCCTTTAATGCTTTATGACGATTAAAAGATGGGGAAAAGATTAATTTTTTTATCTCCTCTAATTGGAAGCCTAACTCTCGATAAAATAAAATGTGCTGTAATTGGTTGACTTCTTTTTCCCCATAAATTCGGTATCCAGATGAATTAATCCGTGCTGGCTGTAAAAGGTTAATCTCATCATAATACCTAAGCGTTCTTGTGCTGACTCCCGCTAATTTGGCTAACTTCTGAACGGTATATTCCATTTCTTCTCCCTCCTTATACATTAACCGTACACTTTGACGTAACGTGAATGTCAAAGCTTTTTTTAAAAAAATCTCCTTGAATGTTTCAAGGAGATGATTTATCTGCAACATGTCATATACCGAAACTTATTTGATGTCTCTATTAAGAAGTTCTTTTAAAAGTTGATTGAACTCCTCCTGCTGTTTTATATTTTTGCGGCCATTCCGATTAATTGCTGCTAGTTCACAGACAATGCCAGCCGAAATGAAAAACAATAAACCTTCAAGCATATAGCATCCTCCAACGTTTAAGAGATAGTCAACTGTGTTTGTTCACTTTCTAAAGACTGCTTATCATTTTTATCTTCCTTACGCTGAAAAATGTTATTTAGAATAAGCGCTGTCATGACAAGCAGTGTTCCTGCTACATCAAAAGTGGTTATTTTAGATCCTTGTATCATCATGATTAACAATGTAGTAATGGGAACAAAGTTAATAAATAAAATCCCGTTAATGGGTGATAAAATTTTAACACCATAGTTCCAGCTAAGGAGAGCTACGATACCTGGTAAAGTAATCATAAATATTAAGTCATACTTAATTTCAGCAATCACATTTATACTAGGTATGGACACGTATCCTTGAGCGGTGAGCACAGCTGTTAGAATACCTGTTACAGCTGTACCGAATAAACACGTCAATGTTGAATAACGCAGCGTAGACCATTCTTGAAATAGCTGTCCCCCCATTGTATAGATTACCCATCCCACAACCCCCATTAAAATAAAGGTTAACGAAAACAGATTATCTTTCAATGTATAAAAGAAACTCATATCGCCTTTGGTAATAACGAATGCGGCTCCAAAAAAAGCAATCATAATAGATATAATCTTATATTTTTTCGGTTTCACATGTTTATATCCCCACAGGATAAAAATAGAAACGATTGGCATAAGTGCCTCTGCAATAGACGCAGTCATGATTCCAGACTCCCCCATCAATCTTTGGCCCCAAAAAATAAAAACATTGTATACAGTAAACGCCATCACACCAAAAAAAACGAGCAGTTTTGCTTTACCCTCTAGACGAAATGATTTCTTCCCCTCCCTCACCAATAATAAAATCACTAAGATAACTGCTACAACACCGTATCGAATAGATGAAAAATAAAATGGATCAACAAATGCTAATGCATGATCTGCAACTGGAAACATTGCGCCCCACGACATACTTGCTACTAAACATGTGAGGACACCAATGAATAATTGACCGTTTTTCATTGTCATTCCCCTCCTTTTCTTGTATTGACAATGAGAATTATAAAAAGAAGGGTGACATCATGTAAAATGAATAAAAATGATGAAAAACATCATTTATAATGATATTTTAAATGAAGGAGGGATACTAAATGGAACTGCGAGACTTACAAATTTTCCAAAGCGTTGCTCATCACAAAAGTATTACCGGCGCTGCAAAGGAATTAAGCTATGTACAATCCAATGTAACAGCACGTATTAAGCAATTAGAAAACGAACTCAAAACACCTCTTTTCAATCGGCATAAAAAAGGGGTAACATTAAATCCCGAGGGCCGAAAAATGCTTGAATACGTGAACAAAATCTTGATAGATGTTGAGGAGCTAAAACAAGTCTTTCTTGATAGTGATATACCGTCGGGAATATTAAAAATCGGGACAGTGGAAACAGTGAGGATACTGCCGCCCATCTTAGCCTCCTATTATAAAAAGTATCCTAACGTTGATTTATCATTGCAGGCTGGTTTAACGGAGGAGCTTATTGAGAAGGTAGCTAACCACGAATTAGACGGGGCTTTTATATCAGGGCCAATTAAGCATTCCATTCTCGAACAATATGATGTCAATACTGAAAAACTCACTCTAGTAACAGCAAATAAAACGTTTCAAATAGAGGATTTTATGACGACGCCGATCCTTGTGTCTAATCAAGGATGCGGATATCGTTCCAGGCTGGAACATTGGCTCAAAGATGAAGGTTTACTGCCAAAAAGAATTTTGGAGTTTAACATTCTAGAGACCATTTTAAATAGTGTTGCACTTGGTCTTGGAATCACAGTCGTACCCGAATCTGCCATAACACATCTTTCAGCCGCAGGTAAGGTTTATTGTCACCCGCTGCCTGAGAAATATAGCATGATCTCAACCATCTTTATTCGGCACAAAGACGCTTACATGACAAATTCGATGCGCAGCCTGCTGAAGACGATTAGTGAGCATCAAAGTATGAGTATGTCTTAAGGAAGTCTGCTACTGCTTTGTTCTCACCGCCAAACTTATGCATATTCCTGTTAGCCGCAAATATCTTTTCATAATAAAGAGCAGGCACCATCTCTGCTCCCCCTTTACTCCTTAACATCCGTTTATTTCTGTTATCAAGTTCATGAATTTTTCTGGTGCGGCACATATTACGGATACGTTATAGAGAGAGAAAATAATGAATATGCATTGTGACAAACTTGTTATAGAGAGGACAATTAATTCTCGATTCATGGTAAATGAATATAAAAAGAATCACATGTATGGATATCAAATAGAAGAGAGGCTAAAGAGATGGTTCTCCTTGAAACGGATCGGTTACTATTAAAAACGATTGATGTTAACCTTCTAGACGCTGCATCTAAACTGGATCATCAGGCTATTATAGACCTGGGTTATAAAACAAATGGGGAATGGCCAAACTCCGATTTTTTTGAAGCAATTCCTTATTTCCGCGAGATTTTAATCAAAAATAAAGGAACAAGAGGATTTGATTCATGGATCATTTTAAAGAAGGATGATTATGAAATTGTCGGAGGAACTGGGTTTTTAGGTGACCCGGATACGGATGGCATGGTTGAAATCGGTTTTGCAACAAATAAAAGTCACCGCCGTAAAGGTTATTGTTTTGAGGCTGCTCAAAAGTTAATAAACTGGGCATTAAGCGAAGAGAATGTTAACTGTATTGCGGCAAGATGTGATCATGGCAATATGGGATCACAACATATTTTGAAGAAGTTAGGGTTTAAACTGGACCGTGAAGAAAAAGACTTTATCCATTGGAGATACGCTAAAGTGTAAAAACATATTCTTCACTTATAAGAAAGCAGGCTCTATGCCTGCTTTTTCAAGTTATTTTCCTCTATGCTTTTTTTTAGCTTTTTGCTTTCTGATGAGATACTTTTGTTCTTTTATTTTTTCTCTTTGTTCTTTCGTTATTTGTTTTTTCCTTTGCTTCTTCGCTTCCAACTCTTGTTTCATCGCATCCTGTGCCTTTAAGGATGCTCCGGCACGTTTCAATTCCTTCGAAACCTGACGTTGCAATCTTTTCGGATTTATCTTTTTCTGATCTTGGGCCTTTACACGAACTCCTTCCTGCTCAGACTGGGACAGAGTCTTTAAGAGTTGTCTATTAACAAAATCGAATACTTCAGAATCCTTCGGCTCTTTTCCAAACAAATGCTGAGAGGCCTTTAGTTTTCCGTTTTTCACAACCTCAATAACTCCTACCCAAAACTGACCATTGTAGTAAATCGTTAATTTCATAACGATTCCCCCCTCTTTTAAATGATGAAAGAATGACGGACATCCCGAGGAGGGGAAGGTTACTGACATGATAAAAATGCATTCGGACTACCAACCGAATCGTGTTTTTTCATTCTTCCGCATAAATTTTATCAATTTTTCCCTTTAGAGAAAAGATATTGAGTGCATACTTCAAGAATAAGTCATGCATCAGCTTGAACCTTTTTTCTCTATTCAAAATCAAGGAAACCAAAGAAGACTGAAAAAAATTAAATAGAATTGCATTCTCTTCTTTCAATAGAATATCAAGCTACGGTTTCCTTTTGTTTCGCAAAAGCGAGGATCCCATTATTTGCATGCCCCTTTATGAAAGCAGCCTCTGCCGAACCAGTTTCATCTTTGTACGAAAAACGGAACTAACTCAAGTTCATTCGAGTCAGCTCCGCTTGATTATTAGTCCAAGTTTTGGTCGATGGTTCCCTCAAAATAGTCATCACTGACTTGTTCATGCGTTTCAGCCAAACCCTGTTCCAATTGAGTGGTTCCTTTGTAATCTGACAGTTCAAAATATCTTCCTGCAACATCCATATTTTCGTTTGCTTCTTCTTTGTTATTGGTTTGCTCGTTCTTGCCTAATGTCTCTGACTTAGGATCGCCATTTTGATTAAAATCAAAATCCTTGTCGATTTCCGAAAATCTTTTATAATCATCAGGTCTGTCTGCTCCATTTTTTTGAGTCACATCATCCACTCCCATTCCTTATCAATCAATATGACAGGCCAAAAACAATTGGCCCTATCTTGATATTAGGCTTTCCATTGAAACAAAACTTATTTGGTCCTCTTTGAACCTGTGCCACGTTTTTTAGGGTCATCTGCCTTGAATGCTGTTTCAGTCTCATGATCATTTCTTATTTGTTCAATACTTGAATTTTGAATCCCTTTTTTAGTCATGCTTTCACCTCTTTTCTGAAAACATTGGAATATCAGCTTCACCCTTATTCTGTCTTTTGAGCAGGCATTCATTCACCCCTTTTGACCAATAACAAAAAAATCATTCGTCATTAGTTCTGTATCTGCCAAAGCATAATTTATCTTTCAGTCAACACAATAAGTTTAAAGAATGTAATATGACAGAAACTGTTCCCTTTACTGTAAGAAAAACACTCTTTATTTAGAGGATCAGCCAGCATGAAAACAAGTCTAGAATTATGTATTAAGCCTAATTGCTGATGTGACTGCCGTTGGATCGGATACATTCATGCTAGTGAATCTGGTTTTTTTCATTGAATCGGAAAAGCAGATTAGATTGAAAAAAGCCCTTCTCTCTGAGAAGGGCTAAGTAATAGTAATGACATTTACACAATCGGTTCATACCTTAAACCCCGCCATATTAATGAAGGCGGCGGGTCTATACGCAAAGGTGCAGCCTGTTTCTTTACACTCGCTGCTTATTTGATTACGAAATCACCGTATTCTGCTGAATGGATATTGATCGGTCCGTTCAGATTGTAGTTGTTCGACTTGGCGATAGAGCGAAGCACATCCACACGGGCAACAGATTCTCTCCACTCATCACGGGTGTCCGGATCTGCTGGATTCATCAGGTCGTCATAACGCACGTCCAGAAATTTATTTAACCATTTCTTCTCATCTATTCCGTCTTTAGGTGAGCCGCCTGCCTTTTTGTTCGTGCGTTTGATCAAGGCATAAAAAGAGTCAGGGTCATCACCATCGCCATGCTGAATAACTGTATCGTACATCACAGCTCTTGCCAATGCCGTTTTCAATCCGGCATTCTCTGATCGTTTCATGGCAGGCTGATAATACAAGCGATCATTTACCTTGTCTTGGGCAGCACGGAAATCTTTATCATTTCCAAGCGAACGCCAGGCAGAAGCAAATCCCTTGAGGTTGCTTATGTCATCGCTTTCTTCTTCGGCCAGACGGCGCAATTCAGGAAGATACTTTTTCAGTTTGTTATTCGGTACTGCCTTTGTGTATACTTCAACTACTTCCAATGCATCCCCGGTAGCCGTTGTAAAGCCTGCCCGTCCGCATGTATAGCCTCTTCCATCACCCAAGGGTTCCACATATCCGTATTGGATTTCCGTCGTGCCGTTTTCAAAGATACTGGTCAGCTGTTCCGCCCGGCGCTTTTGATCCTTGTTCAGTCCGGCCGCAAAAACCGTATCACTCATCATCAGGGTAAAAAACATGGTGAAAATAAATGATGAAATCGCTGCCTTCTTCCAGAAACCTGCTTTTTTCTCCAAACTGATTTTCATTCTATTACCCCTTTCTACATATTGTAATTACGGACTCAGTATACATGAAGGGGCTGACCTTTTGTTGAAAATACATCGATTTGTCAATTTTTTGAATCTTAATTACTACTCTTAGAAGATTGCGGCTTGAACCTTATCCTCTCATTTAAAAGACAGACATCATTTTCACCACAGAGAGATTCTTGAGAGAAAAGGCTTTCCGACAAGGACTTCTCTTATTATCATTCGTTCCATTTTTAAAAGTAATCATTGCCAATCAGCTATCGTAGAAACTGTAACTAATAGGAATTCATGTAAGTCAAAAAAAGAATCCTTCTTTGTAAGGACTCTTCCCAATACCAAGATGTTTTTATTTAAACCATGCTTTCTTTAAATTGCTGGTAAAGTTATTATCATTAATAGGAACATTTGCTTTACCGAAATCTGTTGTATGTAATGCATTCCTTGCGGCAGGAGTTAAATCATCCCATCCGATTAACGGTTGAGTTCCGCCTACTACATCATCGCTCATAAGTAATTCATGGTTCAGCGGCCAAGTGCTGTCATATGCAATCAAAGGATGATGACCTCTCATGTTGCTTCCACTTGGTGCTGCATTTGTGAATTTTCCGTGTCCGGAATATGCAATGGATAAAACTTTTGGATGTTGATTTGCTGGATTATCAATCCATACAACGATTCCTTCCCAGTCATGTCTGTGACCTAATTTTGGAGAGGCTTCATCTTTTGGAAAATACCAGGAATACATAATTGCCCAAACACCATTGTACCAAGCAGAACGCGAATATACTTGTCCTGTATTTTTGCTGCAATGTCCTTCAGGCGCTCCAGTAGGCTCTAAACCTCCACTTGTATTGCCTTGTGCATCGACTGCAGGAAAAGGCACGCACCCGCTATAAACCTTCAAATATGGCTGAAAACGTTTCGCCGCTTTTTGAGTAACAGTGGCAGGCGCTGCCTCTTTAAAGCCGACAACCTTGTCATGATCGATTACTGCTGCATTTGCTGTTGAAACAATGCTGACAGAAGCGAAAACGGATAAAAAGAGAGCCAAGAAAAATTTGTTCATGATTCCAACTCCTTTTGACAATATAGACAATTATTAGTTATCAAAAATTCGAGTTGAAATCAATGTCATTTTTACAAACTTCACACATTTTGTTTCTAAAGTATTATTTGAATTTTTCTTATGTTTTAAATTCTGTAAATCATATTCATTTCAAAAACGTGTCACAAACACACAATAAGCCCCATCCGCTAAGGACAGAGCTTTTTGTCATTTTAGAGCCTTTCAAGCACGTTTTTCGTCTGTAGCACCGCCAGCAGAAAGCATCAGAAAAGAATACTAAAACTTCTCTGCACGAAGTGTCGGTTCTTCTGCAAACAATGATGATGTGCTGTTTCCTTACTCATCTTTTTTATCTTTATCGGCATCTTCATTATCCTCAACCGGATCTTCGGGATCAGTCTCATTATCTTTTTCATCATCTTTATTGATCGTATCGTCCTCATCAACACCCGGCGCATTGTTACCATTATTATCTTGATCGTTCTCCTCAACATCTGGAGTATTGTTATCTTGATCATTATTATTTTGATCATTATTACAGCCCATTAATATAAAAGTGGATAGACATAACGCAGTTATTATTTGCAGCCATTTTTTACTCATTTCCACCCTCCTCTCTTCTTTTTAATCCATATAAGTTTGTCCATTAAGTTCACTTTGATTCGTTCCATTCTAAATGTCTTCTTGATCAGCATATTAATTCAATCCTTTGCGAAAACTATAAACAAAGGTGCTTAGGATGTGGTTAAGAAGAAAAATAAATAACTATTCAAAATGCAGTTAACCACGTTAAACCAAATAATGTAAGATCATTCATGCCGATATCCTGGCACAATATTCTCTAAGGTTGATTTATTCCTCCCTCTTTGGTGAAGTTGTTCTCTATCTTGAATATGTAGTTTCCTTATGAGTTTTTCAGGCTATAAAAAACACCCCAATCGCTAAACTCATTGTCTAACAATTGGGGCGCAATTTACGATTCATTTATAATCTTAGGATTTGCTCCATATTGATTCTCTATTGTTTCACTATCTTGGCAGTTAAAGATCAGCATAATAATAGGACCGACCACCGGAATAAAGCCTATAAATATCCACCAGCCACTTTTGCCGATATCATGCAATCTGCGGATACTGAGAGCAAGAGACGGAAGAAAAACAGCTAACTGATAAAGAAAGATCAGAATATATGCCAGTAATCCCCCGCCATATCCAATTACATATCCTACTTGAGAACCGGCATATCCTTCTGCCGCCAATGGGCCTGATGTTAATAATCCAACTAGTATTAATGATAGCAGTAATAAAATAAAACAAATGATGCCATTAAAGAGATGAAACATCCAATATTCCTTTCGCCGAGCTCTCCCTTCAAAATTGACATAGTTCTTTAAGCCATTCCAATACCATTTCATATAGTTTCCTCCATTACCGACACTGTAAATTACTGAAAAACATATCCATTATATCATAAAAATGATTAAAAATAGGGAGGGCTATAAAACTAGTCAATGGCAAAAAGACCTCAATATCAAAGAACTTGCTATACAAAAAATGAAGGCAGTCGTAAAACAAAAATGGACAAGCTGATTGTCCTCACTCCTTTAGTTCCATTCTTAGTCAACTGACAACAAAACAGGAATTAACGAAATACGCCAACATACACTTTGTATGAATGTAAACGAAGGAGTGGTTGCTTTGTATCATTACTTTTATGTTCCTGTGTTAATTCCTCACTTACCACCTGCTCATCACACGCAAAGAAATCAAGACTTTTCAGAAAGACAGCGAAGAAGAGAAATAACATTGAATGTAGATGGCTTTATACCGCCATCTTCCACCGAGGATCTCGGAGACGGCTTTTATTCTTACGCATGGACTAACCAACAGGTCATAGATCCCGGTGAATACCTTGTTTGTTATCTTGAAGGAAGAGATATAAAGGTAATAAATGGCGGGTTTACTCCACGTGATTATGCTCCAATGTATGCAATAGGCAGTTTTCCGAGGCGAAGAAACCAGTGGGTGATTACGATTCATAATCCTCTTCAAACCCAAAGAGCCATATCACTTTATCTCATTGCGAAAAGATAACACAAAACAAAAACGGCAGGAACGCCTTTATCAGCGTTTCCTGCCGTTTTTTTCGTGTATGATTCCGCCTGGGTTCGAACCAGTGGCCTCTACCTTGTCAAGGTAGGGGCTATATGCCGTTACGAACTGACGTTTTATATTATAGGGTTTTCTGACAAGAATTTCTGATAAAACCTTTTGTTTTGACTAAAAAGTTTGTCCCCTATTCGTCCTCATCTGTTCCCAAATGGCATTACAACATACTTCGTCTATTCACTGTGACCGAATCCTTTCACCTAACTTATCTTCATAAACAGTTTATCATTTGGCTATCAAAAACAGCCCTATTAATAAATTATTAGTAAATTTGGCCATACCATATCATATAAACTTCATATATTAATATTGATTAAAATAATAGGAGGGCTTAAATTGGGTTATTATAAAAAATATAAAGAAGAGTATTACACTTGGAAAAAAACTTATTACAAAAAGTATTATGACCACGATAAGAAGCATTATGATTGTGACAATAAGTATTATGATTTTGATCATGACAAGAAGTATGATGATGATCACGATTATCATTACGATAAAAAGTATTATGATGACGATGATCATTATTATGATTTTGTCGAATCGTATAAAAAACATCACTAAATCTCTTAAACATCTATAAAAGTTTCTGCTTTATATCAAGTGATGTGAAAATAGAAAAGCTCCCTATTGTGTGGGAGCTTTTCTTAGAAAATTGAGATTTTATGTTCCTATCCAGGTTCAAATTAAACACCGCTGAACTTTTCAATGATTTTGACCCTAAAAAGAGACACGCTCAATGAATTTCTAAGCCAAAAAATCAAGTTTGCCCTTTTATTTCAAAGCCTATTGAATTGTACATCTGATGACTTCTGAATGAAAATGATGATTGTTGGCAGAATTGGACAACAATCCGCCAACACTTTACTACTTAATTACAGGTGGTTGATTCTTAGCCATTGAATGTTTTTAAGGAACCTTTTACTCATTCACATTGCTTTTCATTAACCATTCTACTTCCGTTAATTCTTGTTTTTGAACGTCTTTTGTGTGTTTTTTCGTGAAATGTTCTTTAACAGCTTCTTCGTTTTCCCAAATCTCCCAAAGCATTATTTTGCGTTCTGATGGTTCAAGCGGATAAGCATGGAATGTAATACACCCTTCTTCTTTGTTTGTTTCTTCCTCAAGTTTTTTAAATTCCTTCATTATTTCATTAAGGTCTTTATCACTGATGATTTTTAAGCATGCAGTTATGTAATGCACCGAAATTCCTCCTCACATCATTTTATGACTTTTCATTATAACATTTTCTTGAAAAATGTAGATGTCATTTATACATCATTAAACGACATCGATAGCCTTTTAGACCAATTTTCTATAAATTCTAAAGCAAGCTAAAGGGTCGATATCAGACGATATGGTCCTTATTTATGTTTATTCCGACCCTTTTTAATCTAAATAGAGGGACTTTTCAAAAAATATTCTATTAGAGGGGGTCCTTAGCGGTATAATATTAAATATATGTAAATAAAAGGAGGTATTTGATTGTCTGTTTCGGATTTAATCCCATATCATTATGTAACTACAGACATTAATCATTGGTATGTTGTAATAAAGCAGGGTCGAGTTGAGAAAGCAAAAGAAATGAAAAGAAAAGTTGAAAAAGAATTCGATATGATGGAGAAAAATGAAAAGGTTGCAGTCTATCTTCAGCTATTAAAGCTACGGCACGAAATAATGCTGTCGTATCTCGAACCTGACTCTGAAAATATAGATGGTGTTTATGCTTACCTCAAAAAGACAAGGGAAAATATGGCCCCTGAATCCCTCACCAATACAATAGAGTTCTATTATCATTTTTTTACCGGCATGTATCATTTTAGAACGAGAGATTTAGTTATTGCTTTAACATATTATCGCGAAGCCGAATTAGATAAAAACGCAAATACAGATAAGGCAGAGTTCTATTTCAAAATGTCAGAAGTCTATTACTATATGAAAGAGACTCATTTTTCAATGAATTATGCCCAGCGAGCATACTCTATATTTAAAGAGCAAAAAGATGCTCAGGGGAACCTTACATATGGCAAAGAAATGGTCCAATGTCAGTTTGTTATCTTTGGGAACTGGCTAGATAAAATGTGTTATGAGGACGCTTTAGAAACAGCTGAAAAGCCTTAAATGATGCTATAAAAATAGGGGAGCAACATTTAATTGGTTCAGCTCATTTTAATGTGGGATTATGTTATAATAATCTTGAAGAACTTGACAATTATGAGAAACATTTTCAAATCACCTATGAAATTCATAAGAATCGAAAGCACATTTATGAGTCCAAAGCGATTTTTAATCTGGCATATGTCAAAGCAAAGAAAAATGATTTAAAGACTGCATTAGAATTATACCAGGAAGGTCAGAAGGTTGCTGCCCGACACAACAACCAGGAAGTAACCGAGAAATTAAAACTGGTTAAAGGTCTTTATTTATCATTCGACTTACAAACACTTAGAGAAGTGTTCAAGTTCTTCGAAGAGAAAAACCTTTACGGTGATATGGAAGAATACGCTGTTGCTGTTGCTGATTTTTTGACCAACAAAGAAGACAGACATGATGCGGTCGATTTTTATCAAATGGCAATTGAAGCACGCAAACAAATTCAAAGGGGGAAACATTTAAATGAAAAAATGTAAAATTGCAATTTGTTTAGCGCTCTTGCTTGGCGTTGTTGGAGTATCTAGCGCTTCATACGCTCTTTCTGAGCAGTCCACTTATAAGGTCGCAGATAGAGCAGCAACTTAATATGAAATCTAAGAAATAACCCCATTTTGGACTTTACAAATGGGGTTTTTACTTTATCTTCTCAACTCAATTTTTATTCTTGGGTTTTCATTTAAATCATATTCTGCATTAATAAAACCGACAACCCCTATAAAAAGTAAAAAACCCTTGCTACGCAAGGGTTTAAGCTATGATTCCGACTGGGCTCGAACCAGCGACCTCTACCCTGTCAAGGTAGCGCTCTCCCAGCTGAGCTACGGAATCATGATATGTATGTGTTGCTGGGTATGTTGTTGTCTTTCTGACAAGTTCTATTATATAACCTTCCCTTCTATTCGTCAACTGCTTTTTTAGAAAAACTTTTTTTCGGACTTGCTGTTATGTTCATCGGCTATTATAATATGTCTTAATTTTCTAACAATAGGGGTGATGGGGTTTTGCATTCTTTGATTTCTTCTGATGATGTATGGGTATTATGGGGATTTATTGCGGTGTGGGCGGCAGTGAGCATCTGGCTGGAGCAGCGGTTTAAGTGGGCTTCCGCTGTGTCAGGTGCTATTATCGCACTGGCAGGTGCAATGGTGTTTACAAATATAGGAGTGCTTCCTGTTGAATCGCCTGTATACGACACCGTATGGTCATATGTAGTGCCGCTTGCGATTCCTCTTTTGCTGTTTCAGATCAATGTGCGGCAGATTTTTAAGGAAAGCAGGCGTTTGCTGTTTATTTTTCTTATAAGCTCCTTAGGGACAGTGGTTGGCAGCATCATCGCTTTTTTTCTATTAAAACAGCATATTCCCTATCTAGATAAGATCGGCGGGATGATCAGTGCCTCCTATATTGGCGGCGGGATTAATTTTGCGGCGATGGCTGCGAAATTTGAGACACCGGGCGAATATGTGTCGGCAACGGTTGTGGCAGATAACTTTATGATGGCGCTGTTGTTTTTTATTTTAATCAGCATTCCCGCACTCAAATGGTTTCGCCGGCATTATGCGATGCCGTTTGAAGATCAGGCAAAAGCGGAAGGAAACAATGGTAACAGCGCGGAAAGCTATTGGAAGCGGAAGGACATTTCATTAAAGGATATTGCCTTTAACGCTGGAGCTGCTTTTGCCCTTGTTGCGGTAAGTGGTAAGATTTCCGGCTATTTCAAAATTACGTTTTCTCATCCCCTTTTGACCGGGACGCTTGGCGATCAGTACCTTGTGCTTACGTCTTTAACCGTTCTTATCATCTTTCTGTTCCCTCGTTTTTTTGAAAGGCTCAATGGATCTCAGGAGCTTGGCACCTACTTGATTTATTTGTTTTTTGTGGTGATTGGCATTCCTGCAGATCTCCGGTTAATCATCACAAATGCGCCTCTTATTCTCTTATTTGTCTTTATCATCGCCATCAGCAATTTAGCGGTTTCCTTAGCTGTCGGTAAATTGTTCCGCGTGCGCCTTGAGGAAATTCTGCTTGCCGTAAACGCCACAGTCGGCGGCCCTACGACAGCAGCTGCGATGGCGATTGCCAAAGGATGGCGGGAGCTTGTTGCACCGATTATGCTGGTCGGCACACTCGGCTACTTGATCGGCAATTATGTTGGCACCTTTATGGGAAATTGGTTTTCTTCCTTTTTATAAAAAGGATTTTCACACTTTCCTCAGAATACTATGTAAGAGAAACGGAGAGATCACTGTATGTTAAAAGGACATACCATTTATATAAGACCTTTAGAAACAGAAGATGCTGAAGAGAATCTTCGGCTGCAAAGCGAAAACCGGGCATTTTTTGAACAGTTCTCCATGATTCGCGCAGACGATTACTATACGATTGAAGGGCAGAGAAAAAGGATCGAACAATATCAGCAAAGGCTGGTAAATGACCAAGAGTATCACTTCGGCATCTTCACAAATAAAGACCATACATTAATCGGGACGGTTTCCCTTTTCCAAATCATCCGCGGAGCGCTGCAATGCGCGTTTATTGGATACTTTTTAGATAAAGCCCATAACGGAAAGGGCCTTATGACAGAGGCGGTCAGACTGATTGTTGATTATGCGTTTCACGATCTGAAGCTGCATCGCATTGAAGCCGGTGTCATGCCTCGCAATCTGGGGTCCATGCGCGTATTAGAAAAAGCGGGATTTCATAAAGAGGGTATTGCCCGAAAAAACGTGAAAATCAATGGAAAATGGGAGGATCATCAAGTACTGGCGATTCTGAATCCTGATGATGAAAAATAAAAAAGAAGCCGGGATATCGCCCGGCTTCTTTTTTAACGCGCAGCTACGGGCGCAATTTCTTTCAGCGCTTGTTCGAAATCACGTTCTAAATCATCTGCATGTTCGACTCCCACACTTAGACGGAGCAGGCCGTCTGTGATGCCGCGTTTTTCACGCTCTTCCTTAGGCATTGCCGCGTGAGACATCGTTGCCGGATAGGACAAAATCGATTCGACGGCGCCAAGGCTCACAGCAAAGACCGGAAGTGATACATTCTCTACTAATTTCTTAACGGCCTTTTTGCTTTCAAGCTCAAAAGAAAGCACAGCACCCGCTCCCATCGACTGACTTTTATGGGTTTGGGCCCCCGGATGATCAGACAGCCCCGGATAATACACGCGTTTCACCGCCGGATGCTTCTGGAAAAATTCCGCAAGCCGCTGCGCTGTTTGGCTCGCTTTTTCTAAACGGACCTGCAATGTTTTTAAGCCGCGCAGCACGAGCCAGCAATCTTGCACGCCAAGGACGGCGCCGAACGAGTTTTGCAGCTTATACAGCTGCTTCCCAATCTCTTCATCCTTGACAGCAGCCAGTCCTGACAGCACATCGCTGTGTCCGCTCAGGAATTTTGTTGCGCTGTGAAGCACAATATCCACGCCGAGATCAAGCGGACGCTGCAGTGCCGGTGTCATGAATGTATTATCCAGAAAGGTCAGACAGCTGTTTTCTTTTGCAAGCTGGACAACCGCTTTAATATCAGTAATTCCAAGTGTCGGATTTGACGGTGTCTCCATATAAATGACCTTTGTGTTTGGCTGGATATTCCGCGCCACTTCGTTGATATCCGTCATATCAACAAACGTGTGCTCAATGCCAAAACGGGTCAAAACCTCTGTCACCATGCGGAAGGTTCCGCCGTATACATCTTCTGTCACAAGAACGTGATCGCCCTGTGAGAGAAGTAAAAATGCTGTTGAGATCGCAGCCATGCCTGAACTGAAAGCAAACCCTCTCGTTCCGCCTTCCAGTGCGGCAATTGTTTCTTCGAGAGCTGTTCTTGTCGGCGTGCCTGAGCGGCTGTAATCATATGCGCCAAATTCTTCAAATGAAGATTGATGGAAGGTCGAGGCGTGCTGGATCGGTACACTGACCGCCCCGGTTGCACCGTCTGTTTTAAATGGATTGTGCACGAGCTGGGTTTCCAGCGTCCAATTGTGATTACTCAAATGAAACAGCTCCCTCTTTGACCTGACATAAAGCCTGTTTTAGGTCCTCTTTTAAATCTTCCGCATGTTCAATTCCGACTGAAAAACGCAGCAGACGGTTGCAGACACCGTTTGCGATACGGATTTCTTCAGGAATATCCATGTGCGTCTGTGTGGCAGGGTATGTAATAAAGCTCTCCACCCCGCCGAGGCTTTCTGCAAAGCAAATCGTTTTCAGTGTTTTTAGAAATGGATTCACCCACTCTTCTTTTTGCAGACGGAAGGATAGCATGCCTCCTTTTCCCGGGTAAAGCACATCCTTGATTTCTTCTTGCTCTTCTAAAAAGGCCGCAAGCTCTTGCGCGTTCTCCTGATGCTGGCGCATTCTGAGACTGAGCGTCTTCATTCCTCTCATCAAAAGCCATGAGTCAAACGGAGGCAGGACCGCGCCGATGGCGTTTTGATGCTGAAACATTTCTTCTCCAAGCTGTTCATCCTTTACAACAACAAGGCCTGCGAGCAAATCGTTATGGCCGCCTAAATATTTGGTTGCGCTGTGAATGACAATGTCGGCTCCGAGCTCAAGCGGACGCTGCAAAACCGGTGTATAAAATGTGTTATCAACAATCACCAGAAGACCGTGCTCTTTTGAGATCCGGGCGATCTTTTCAATGTCCGCCTCCTGCATCAGCGGATTTGTCGGTGTTTCCACAAACACCGCTTTTGTATTTGGTGTAATCTTGGAGCGTAAACAGTCCTCATCGCTGAAATCATCATAATAAAAGGTCAAGCCGTATTTTTTCCATTCATTTTCAAACAGACGGTACGTGCCGCCATACAAATCCGATGAAACGATCAGTTCATCCCCGCTTTTAAACAGCGCCATAATCGTTTGTATCGCTGCCATTCCCGAACTGAAGGCAAGCCCTCTCGCTCCATTTTCTAAACTGGCAATCGCGTCCTCAACAAGCTGGCGTGTCGGGTTTTTTGTCCGAACATAATCAAATCCGGTCGATTCGCCGATCCCTCTGTGGCGGTATGCAGTTGATAAATAAATAGGGGGACTCACTGTTCCCGTTACTTCGTCGCTTCGGTTTCCGATTTGGGCTAATTTCGTTTCAACGTGCTGTGACATATAGCTGACACCTTCCCTTTTCAAAATAAAAACCCCTTCTTCATAAGAAGAAGGGGTTTAACGCTTCTTCTTATCTTCCAAGCATAGTACGCTTGCTGGATTTAGCACCTTGGCGCTTTGCACGTATGCAAAACAAGCCGGTTGCTGAGGTTTCTAAGGGCCAGTCCCTCCACCTCTCACGATAAGAAATATCGATTTCAATTTTCTGATTGTTTTATATTAGCGCAATTTGCAGTTTATTTCAATACTTTTTTCTTCGGGCACCGAACTGTTTAAAGAGAGAAATTTCTAATAATTCATGGTACAATAATTTCAAACGCAAGAAAGTCTAGTGATGTCCTGGAGGAATGTATTATGGCACCGAAAAACGGCACAGTTCAAGAAAAGAAGCTCTTTTCAAAAGAGCTTAACGAGGAAATGACAGTACTCGTTTATCTGCCGTCAAACTACTCCCCTCTTTATAAATATCATCTTATTATCGCGCAGGACGGCCACGATTATTTCAGGCTGGGGAGAATCGGCAGACAAGTGGAGGAATTGCTGTCCAAAAGAGAAATAGACCGATGCATTATTATCGGTGTTCCTTACAAGGATGTAAAAGAACGCAGAAAAACCTATCATCCGGAAGGTTCTAAGTTTTCGGCTTATAAACGATTTATTGCCCACGAGCTAGTTCCTTTTGCGGACCATGAATTTCCGACGTACCAAGTCGGCTACGGGCGGACACTGATCGGTGATTCTCTCGGAGCGACCGTTTCTCTTATGACAGC
Organism: Bacillus sp. FSL R5-0434; assembly: GCF_038004745.1. Lineage (NCBI taxonomy): Bacteria > Bacillati > Bacillota > Bacilli > Caryophanales > Bacillaceae > Bacillus > Bacillus sp. FSL R5-0434. Next base: position 1,246,504 of record NZ_JBBORV010000001.1, on the reverse strand, counting down.
GCTTGATTATCCGAATATGTTTGGTAACATCATCATGCAGTCTCCCTATGTAGATCAACATGTATTAGAAGCCGTGAAACAGTCAGACGATATCAAACACCTCTCTCTTTATCACCAAATCGGAACAAAAGAAACAGACGTCCATACGACAGACGGCAATATTTTGGACTTCACAGAACCGAATCAGGAGCTGAAAAAGCTTTTGGAGGAAAAGCTTTCCGATTATTATTTTGAGCCATTTGACGGAGACCACAAGTGGACATACTGGCAGCCGCTCATTACGCCGGCTCTGAAAAAAATGCTCTAACATACTTTATTTTCAGGAGGGACATACTATGAAATACGGAATTGTTTTATTTCCATCAAAAAAACTGCAAGATCTCGCGAACTCTTACAGAAAGCGCTATGATCCGAGCTATTCCCTGATCCCGCCTCATTTGACGCTGAGATCTTCATTTGAATTTACAGAAGAGGAAGCCGGTGAATTGGTATCACAATTGAGAGAAATCGCTAAAGAATCTCATCCGATTGTTCTCAAAATGACCAAATACAGTTCTTTTGCGCCTGTCAATAATGTCATTTACATTAAAGCAGAACCGACGGAAGAATTAAAAACACTGAATGAAAAACTTTACACCGGTGTATTAGCCGGTAATCAGGAATACAATTTTGTTCCGCATGTGACGGTCGGCCAAAACCTTTCCGACGATGAGCATTCGGATGTATTAGGGCAGTTAAAAATGCAGGAAGTATCTCATGAAGAAATTGTTGACCGTTTTCATCTGCTGTATCAATTGGAAAACGGTTCGTGGACGGTATATGAAACGTTCCTGTTAGGCGGAGGAGAATAAACGATTGGAAGCAGTTATCGCAAAAAATGAAGAACAAATGAAAGATGCATTTTATGTAAGAAAAGAAGTCTTTGTCAAAGAACAAAACGTACCAGCTGAAGAAGAAATTGATGAGCTCGAAAACGAATCAGAGCATATTGTGGTATATGACGGAGATCAGCCGGTCGGCGCCGGAAGATGGCGGCTAAAGAACGGATACGGCAAATTAGAGCGAATTTGTGTCTTAAAAAGCCACCGCTCAGCCGGCGTCGGCGGCATCATTATGAAAGCGCTGGAAAAAGCGGCAGCAGACGGCGGTGCTTCAGGTTTTATGTTAAATGCGCAGACACAAGCAGTGCCATTTTACAAAAAACATGGATATCGGGTGCTGTCTGAAAAGGAATTTCTCGATGCTGGCATTCCCCATTTGCAAATGATTAAGGATTAAACACCATCCGGGTCTTCTGAGATCCGGATTTTTTCGCATATAAAAAACCGCTCTCTCATGTGAACGGTTTTTTATACATATCGATTAATAGATGTGCCTATCCCTTTTTCTCGCAATCTTTTATAAAGAGAGCGCTTACGTTTCGCCTCGTTTACTTTTCTTTCAGCAGCCGTTAGATTCTCCTGCTGCTTTTCAAGTTCCTTGTATACCCGCTGAAATGGGACATAGCTGATCTTCTCTGTTCCGGCATAATCCTGTTTATGGCCTATTGTGCGATTGGCATATTGAGCGTATTGCTGGTTCTGAATTTGACCTGCATATATCATACGATCCCCACCCTTCTGCTGTTCTTTTCCCTTAAACTTACTTTTTGAAACACGTTTCTTTTGATATGATAGTCTTTGTCTGTAATGAACACCTTTTTATTGGGAGGACCCCTTTTTGAAATGCGCCCGACTGAATGATCGAACAATACATTTACATACATATTCGAGAGAACATTATCAATTCCTCTATGAAGAAGGAATAAAAGGGAATTTATTTTGTTCTCATTGCGGAAAGCCTGTTTTGTTAAGGCTCAACATCGCTGAACCGCCTGCATTTATTCACCGGCAGCCTGGTGATTTCCCGGCGTGTGAGGAAGCCTGCGAACCAAAACCGGCGAAAGAAGAGAGAAAAGAAGACTTTCAGGAATCCGGCGTCTTTCGTTTGCCTAAAGGAAAAGCGATATCAGCTGATCCGGCACCCGGTGTCACGGAATGGCAGACTCCAAGACATATTAAACCTGGTACACCTTTTATAAAAAGACCGGAAACACCTGATATGAGCCTTTTTCCGACTGTCGGCTTAAACACAGATCAGCTGAAAGCTGTCACGGAAACGGAAGGCCCTTTATTGGTGCTTGCCGGTGCAGGAAGCGGAAAAACACGTGTGCTGACCGCGCGCGCTGCCCACATGATCGAACACTTAGACATACCGCCGGAACATATGCTGCTTGTCACCTTTACAACAAAAGCCGTCGCGGAAATGAAAGATCGCATGGCGAAGCAGTACGGATTACAGCCGTCAAAAGTCAGAAGACTTGTCACCGGAACATTCCACAGCTTGTTTTATAAAATCCTATATCACTATGATTCTGCCAAATGGAATGGCGAACATTTGCTGAAAATGGAGTGGCAAAAGGAACAATATATGAAAAAAGCACTCTATGAAGAAGGCGTAGATGAGAAAGAGTTTCCCGTCGATCAGGCTTTGCAGCAAATCGGCTTCTGGAAAAACACTTATTTGCCGAATGAACGTATTCCTTTAAAGGATGAGTGGGAAAAACAAGTTTACCGCCTATACGAATATTATGAGCGCCAGAAAAAAGAACACCGCCAATTTGATTTTGATGATATGGCATCAGCCTGCTATGAACTGTTTATCGAACGGCCTGACCTTCTGGAGCAATATCAATCTAGGTTTACGTATATTTTAATCGATGAGTTTCAGGACATTAATCCGGTTCAATATAAAATCATGCAAATGCTGGCGAGTCCGGAACAAAACCTGTGCTGTGTCGGTGACGACGATCAGTCAATCTATGCGTTTCGCGGCAGCAGCCCTTCTTTTATTCTGGATTTTCAAAAGGATTATCCCGGTGCCAAAACAATCTATTTAACAGCGAACTACCGTTCAACACATCCGATCGTTTCCTGTGCTGATATTGTCGTGAAAAAGAACAAAAACAGGTATGCCAAGATGCTGGAAGCCGCACGTGACGACGCGCAGGTCCCTGTGCTGTTTTATCCTTATGACGAAGAAGAAGAAGCGACAATGGTGGTTTCCGATATGAAAGAAAAAATTCAAAACGGCGCAAAACCTGAAGATTTTGCGGTTCTCTACCGGACAAACAGCGCCGGCCGCGCCATTTATGAAAGGCTCCATCAATCATCAATTCCGTATACCGCAGATCGCGGCGTCCAGTCCTTTTACAGCAGAAGGATCGTCCGCCAGATACTCGCATACTTGTACGCAAGCCAAAACGAGGATGATGCTGAAGCGATTAAACACTTGCTGCCTGCCTTATTTCTAAAGCAGTCTGCTTTAAACACGCTGAAGGCGCTCTCGATTACCGAGGATTGCTCAATGATCAAGGCGCTGGCCAAACTGCCGGATCTTAAGCCGTTCCAGCTGGATAAAATCAAAAAAATCGTGCCCTTTTTCGCAAGCATCCGCACCATGAAGCCGGTGGAAGCCATTACCTTTGCCGAAGGAAAAATGGGCTTCTCCGAATACTTAAAAAAACGGGGCAACGAAGGAAATAAGCTGGAAAAAGGCTCTGATGACCTGCGTGACGTCAAGGTTGTCGCCAAAAAATTCAAAACCATCCCTGACTTTCTCGCCCATGTTGATCACATGCGGGCTGCTGAAAAAAACAAAACGGATGAAAACGGCGTGCAGCTGATGACCATTCACCGGTCAAAGGGCCTCGAATTCCAAACCGTCTATGTATTAGGCACGGTAGACGGCTCCATCCCGCATGATTTCTCACTAGAAACAGCGAGAAAGGGAGACGAAGCTCCGCTTGAAGAAGAAAGACGCCTTCTGTATGTTGCAATGACACGGGCCAAACAGCATTTATATTTGTCTTGTCCCGCAAACAGGCGCGGCAAAACCGCCCACCGTTCAAGGTTTTTGTATCCTCTTTTGCAGCAAACGAGACAGCCCTTGCCCAAATAAACAGCCCGGCAGTGATACTGCCGGGTTTTTCACTGTAAAAAAGGCCCGCTGCCCAGGCCATCCGCTTATTTACTATCCAGCATTTTAGAAATCGTTCCAAAATCAAGCTTTTCTTTTCCGCTTGTAATGGACTGGACAATCTTATCTTCCAGTTCTTTCGGCACGCGTCTGTTTGCCAGCTGCGCCACGCGTTTAATGACGCTGCGGACTGTGTTTTCATCTTTAAAATTGGCGTTTTGAAGTGATCCTGCAAGATTCATGACATCCTGCATGTTCACGCCTGTTTTCTTTTCAATGTTCTTAAAAAATTGATTATCCATGATACGCCTCCTTTTGGCGGAGTAATACAGTATTGTATGAACGCTTTACGCATAATGTGATAATTTGCAATCAAAAATAAGTTACTGATTTAAAAAGCAGCAAAGGGTACATAAAGTAGGAAGAAGCACGGGAATCATCCGCACTTCCTCCTTCATTCATTTCTTAGTAGTTAAAAAAAGATGCACCTACGATGATGAGAAGAATGAACAGTACAACCACAAGAACGAATGTTGAACCGTAACCGCCTGAATATCCTCCAGCATAACCGCCGCCGTAGCAGCCGCCTCCGTAACCAAATCCCATAACTAAGCACCTCCTTTACTCTCTATACACTATGTGAGACATCATGATCGGCTTGGATATTCGCATAGGGCTCTTGCGGATTTATGATGGATCATGCTGAGCCTGCCGTTTTTTCAGTAAGGCTTCCGTCTTTTCAGCCAATTCTTCAATTTCTTGTTCAAACGACAGGCCGGCTTCGTCAAATAAAGCCAATTCCTTTTCAATATGTTTGATCGTCTTGTCATGTTTGTTTTGCTTTTGATCGTGCGGTCCATACCTGCCCTCTATGAATTTTTCAAACTCGTTCATGAGATCCCCCCCTCTCATGACATATGCTGAGCGTATCAGCATTGTTAAAAAAACAAAAAACCGGACATCTCCGGTCTCTTGTCAGTGTCAAGCTATTGAGGTTTTTTCTTTTTACTGCCGCATCCGCAGCCTTTCTTTTTGATCTTTTTTGTTTGATACGATGAATCTGTATATGGAGTTTTTTGGGAAGGTTTGTTAAATTGATTCACTTTGATCCCTTCCTTTCCTTATGTCATATATGCTATTTTATGCGGATACTGACGGAAAGTTGCTGGTGGGAATGCCTCATTCCTGCAGCCATTTTGATACAAGGGTTTCAATAATACCGGCCAGCCCTGCGATTGCCAGCAGCAAAACCAGCCACTGGGCCGCCTCTGGAATAAAGGCCTGGCACAAAATCAAAAAGCCGGCGCACCACACGCCTGTGCACCAATAGCAGCTCAGCAATTCACCGATAAACGCCCTCACACCCGTTCCCTTTATGACAATATACGTTTCAATGTTCCCGTCCGCGTCCTTTTCCTCCTTCTCTTCATGAAAAAGGCTGCGCAGCGGCGCCATAATCGTATCAAACACGAAAAGACGCGCGAGCCGGAAGACCGCAAGCGAAAAAAGGAAAAGAGACAGCCAATTGATAACCACTGGTTCACTCCTTTCATCATCCCCTTCACATATATGCAGAAACCCTAGCTTTCATGAATTTGTATCTTGTCCTGTTGAAAATTGGTTATTTTTCTTATTCCGCTCTGCACCTCTTCTGCATTATATACAGTATGGATAAGAAAGGAGTGAAGGTTATGTCATTTGAAGAAAAAGTTGAATCCCTGCATCCTGAAATATTTGAGCAATTATCTAGCGAATTCGAGCAGCAGATCGAAGTCATTGATTGCGAAAATATCACAATAGATACGTCACATATAACAGCTGCCCTTTCTATACAAGCCTTGGTCACAACAATGATTATCCTGGCAACACAGCTCGTCATCGCCGACGAGAACTTAGCTGACGCAGTCGCAAGCGAAATACTCATCCTCGATAACTCCCAAATCAAAAAAAGAACCATCATTAAAATTATCAACAGCCGAAACATCAAAATTACTTTATCTGCCGACGAAATAATAACCTTTGTACAAATTTTGCTTCAGGTGCTAAACAGCATTCTCAATGAACTTGACGTCCTTTAACCCTTTCTTTTCATAAACTTAAAAGTCGAGGTGAAAACAAATGTCAGATAACGATAAATTCAAAGAAGAGCTTGCAAAGCTGCCGGAAGCTGATCCAATGACGAAAATGCTTGTTCAAAATATCTTTCTTAAACACGGCGTCACGAAAGACAAAATGAAAAAAGTATCAGATGAAGAAAAAGAAATGCTCTTGAATCTGGTAAAAGACTTGCAGGCTAAATCAGCTGCATTAGTTGAAAATCAAAAGAAGAAAAAAGAAGAAGCAGCCGCGCAAGAGAAAAAGAACGAAAAACCGCTAAGCCGCAGAGAGCAATTAATTGAACAGCTCAGACAAAGACGGCAAAACAATAACAATTCAAGCCAATCATAAAAAATAGGGTTCTTCATCAGGATATATGCCTCAGTCAAAGTAAGAGGCTCGCTCATTTAATAACAGTAAAAGAAAAGGAGGAATAGATATGGAAAGCAGACCATACTCTTGGGTTGCACTTGATCCTGACTGTGACCATCCGTTAGACGAAAAAGATAAAAAAGAAGAAAGAAAATGTAATTGCGATATTTGCTGCAATGGCAATGGATTCGGCGACGACAATGCCTTTATCAATCAAGATCTGGCTCAGGCAAATCTTAACAAACAAGTCTCCGATGAGACAATTATTATCAGAGACTCTTGTGATATCAACGTTACATCAACAGACGTTCAAGCCGTTACATCAGTTGTAACTGCAATTAATGCCGCTGTCGTAACAGCAACTCTCACATCCATTGCAGATGGTGTAATCGCTGAATTAGTCGCACAAGATTTACTGCAGCTGACAGCTAACAAGCAAGTAAACCGCCAAAAACTTCTCATCGAATGCTCCCGCGGCGTAAACGTCTCAACAGTAGATGTCGATATTGCAACACTTGTCTCTACAGCAACAAACACTCTCATTGCCATCCTAGTTATCACACTCGTCCTCTAGGACCTAAAAGCAGAGCTAAAACGCTCTGCTTTTTCTTATTTTCCCAGCATATGATGAATATATAGACGTTCACCCACACCAAGTGAGGCACGAGTACATATGTTGTTAAGGACTAAAGTCAAATACCCTATAAAGAAGGAGCTGAAATCAATGAGCTGCGGAAAAACCCATGGCCGGCATGAGAACTGTGTATGCGATGCAGTGGAAAAGATTTTAGCAGAGCAGGAGGCAGTTGAAGAACAGTGTCCGACTGGCTGCTATACCAACCTTTTAAACCCTACGATTGCTGGAAAAGACACAATTCCGTTTCTCGTTTTTGATAAAAAAGGCGGATTGTTCTCCACATTCGGAAACGTGGGGGGATTTGTGGATGATATGCAATGCTTTGAATCCATTTTCTTCCGCGTTGAAAAATTATGCGATTGCTGTGCAACACTTTCTATTTTACGCCCGGTCGATGTCAAAGGCGATACCTTAAGTGTTTGCCACCCTTGCGACCCGGATTTCTTCGGGCTAGAAAAAACAGATTTTTGCATCGAAGTGGACCTCGGATGCTTCTGTGCGATTCAATGCCTGTCACCTGAGTTAGTTGACAGAACTTCGCCTCATAAAGATAAAAAGCATCATCACAATGGATAAACACTTGTAAAGAGGAATCCCCTTCCAAGCTCTATTACAGGTGCAAATTATTCAGCTGCTTCGAAAGTGAGGCAGCTGACTCTCCATCATTTCGCCAGTCTCAAAATTACAAGGCAGGAGGGATAATATGAGCCAGAAAACATCAAGCTGCGTGCGTGAAGCGGTAGAACAAATTGAAGATCTGCAAAACGCGGTTGAAGAGGATTGCCCGGCCGGCTGCCATTCCAAGCTTTTGTCTGTAAGCCATTCATTAGGCGATACAGTGCCTTTTGCAATATTTACATCAAAATCAAAGCCTTTAGTCGCCTTCGGTAATGTCGGCGAGCTGGATAACGGACCTTGCTTTAATACAGTATTTTTTAGAGTGGAAAAAGTTCATGGCAGCTGCGCAACGCTATCCTTATTAATCGCTTTTGACGAACACAAACACATTTTGGACTTCACCGATAAAGACACGATTTGTGAAGTGTTCCGACTTGAAAAAACGCACTACTGCATTGAAGTGGATTTAGACTGCTTCTGCGCGATCAATTGCTTAAATCCCCGTTTAATCAATCGAACACATCATCATTCATGATAAGGCGGAAAAGCTTGCAGATTTGCAGGCTTTTCTCTATGTAAAAAAGCTGCCGGAACGATCTGCCGGGCAGCTTTTTGCTTTCATTAAAAACCTAACGGGTGCAGAGATGTGATATCATCGATCGCCAGCTCAGTCGGAGCGCCGTTTCCGGTCGTCCGAAGCAGAACGGAATCATTTCTTCTTCCGACAATCACGCCTCTGTACGTTTTCCCATTGGCTTCAATCAGACAAAGCGCTCTCGGCATGTTATGCGGCAGTTTTGTTAAAAAGTCGATTTTTTCATGGATGGACATCTTGCTCATCGGTTTTTTCACTTTTCTGGCCGGCGGTGTCTTTTCTTCAGCTTTAGCTGCATTATGCACGGCCTCCGGTTCCTTTTCAGGCTTACGGGCTTCAGGTGCAGGCTCTTCCTTTTTTTCCGCTTCCTGAGGTTGCTGTTTGGCGGTGTCTTCAATTGCCTGCGGCTCTTCTAATGGTTCCTGCTGCTTTTTCTGGTTCTCCGGCTCTCTCGCCTCTTGTTTTTGCTGACTCACTTGTTCCTCTGCCTGTTTTTTCTCTGTTTGCTGAGCATCTTTTGCCTGAATGTCTTCCCGCTCTTTTCCCTCTGTTTCCATGGCATCTTTTACCTGAATGTCTTCCCGCTCTTTTTCATGGTAAACCGGCTGTTCCTCTGCTTTTGGCGGAGCCGGTTTGGCTTTTCTTTTAATGACGATCTCCTGCATGGACGAGCGGGTTTCCATATAATCCGGCTGAACAATATACATGAGCGGTTTTTTATCCGCGTTTCTTTTCTTATTAGACATCTTCATCCCTCCGATTCTGTCATATTCTATCTATATGACAGAATGCTGAAAATCAGAAGAAATAAAAAAGCAATCCCTATTAGGGACTGCTTGATGGTGAATCTGCTTAGCGGGCAGTGATATGGAAACCTGAATCAACATGAAGATTTTCACCTGTGATGCCTCGGGACATATCGCTAAATAAAAATGCAGCTGTATCTCCCACCTCTTCAGGTGTAGTCGTGCGGCGTAGCGGCGCACGCTCTTCGATGTCTTTTAAGATGGAGTTAAAGTCACTGATGCCTTTAGCAGACAATGTTCTGATCGGACCGGCAGAAATGCTGTTAACGCGGATATTTTCTTTTCCTAAGTCAGCTGCTAAGTACTTCACACTTGCGTCAAGAGAAGCTTTCGCTACACCCATCACGTTGTAGTTCGGCATAACGAGCTCTCCGCCAAGGTAAGTCAGCGTTACGATGCTTCCGCCTTCAGTCATCATCGGACGCGCCGCTTTTGCGACAGCAGTCAGTGAGTATGAGCTGATGTTGTGAGCTAGAAGGAAGCCCTCACGATTTGTGTTTAAGTATTCGCCGACAAGCTCTTCTTTGTTGGCAAACGCGATACAATGCGCGATACCGTGAATCACACCGACCTGCTCCTTAATGCTTGCGAAACAAGTTTCGATTTCCGCGTCGTTTGTCACGTCGCAAGGAAGGATAATGGAATCGTTCCGCTCCAAAGTTCCAGCGAGTTCATGAACAGATTTCTCCAGGCGTTCACCTGCATATGTGAAAATCAATCGTGCGCCCGCTTCATGTAAAGAGCGCGCAATTCCCCAAGCGATACTGCGTTTGTTGGCTACTCCCATAACAACAATGTTGCGGCCTTCAAGTGAAAAATTCATATGTATAAAGCCTCCTATATTTGTTAAAGACATAGTATTAGTACCTGATCTTAATACCTATCATATCATAACCTTGTCCAGATGAAAAGCGCATACCAAAGTCAAACATGAAAGAGACCACCATAAGCAGGTGGTCTCATCGGTTTATTTTTATACTGTTTCGTTTAAAAGCGAAATGATTTGTCGGTCCGTGGCCCGATCCGATGCCGAGCGTATTTCCCACAGCTTCGCGGACAAAGTTGGCAGCAACCTCGAATGCCTGATGGATGCTGTCTCCTTTAGCGGTTTGGGCTGTTAAAGCCGCAGCAAAGGTGCAGCCTGTGCCATGCGTATGCTTCGTATCGATATAAGGATGGCTGATTTGCATAAACATGTTTCCATCAAAAAGAAGGTCAGTAATGTGATTGTCCTCAGGCTGGTGCCCGCCTTTGATAATCACATGCTGCGCACCCATCTTCACCAGCTGTTCCGCAGCTTTCTTCCGGTCATCAAGCGAACGGATCGCCATACCCGTCAGCGCTTCTGCTTCCGGCACATTCGGAGTGATCGCATAGCTTCTTGGAATCAGCAGCTCCTTCAGCGTAGCGATTGATTCATCCCGAAGCAAGGACGCCCCGCCCTTCGCGATCATAACCGGATCAACGATCACCCGGCTTAATTCGTATTGATCAATTTTCCTTGCCACTTCTTCAATCATTTCCGCATTCCAAAGCATTCCTGTTTTTACGGCGTCCGGTCTCAAATCCTCCGCCACAGCGTCAATTTGCTCTCTCAATGCCTCTGCAGTCAGCGGGTACACGCCGTGGACGCCAAGTGTATTTTGAGCAGTGACCGCCGTGATGGCAGACATTCCGAATACACCAAGCTCCTGAAAGGTTTTAATATCTGCCTGTATCCCCGCGCCGCCGCCTGAGTCAGAGCCGGCGATCGTCAAGGCTTTATATATACTCATCAAACTACACTCCTTTTATTACCCAATCCATTTATGATAGATGGATTTTGCCCTGGCAATATCATTTGTTCCGTGGATCAATGCTCTGCCGTCCCTAAACAGCACCATTTTCATGTCATCCGAGCGGCAGGAAATTAAATACTGATTCGCTGCTACTTCCAGCCCCGCCTGCCTCAGCTGCCCCGCCATCACGTCAAGATCTGCTTCTTTTGTGAAAGAGGATCTGATTTGCACCGTGTTTCTGCCGCACAATACTGCTGCTTTCGTTTGATTTTCATATGATAAAAACGGAAAATCCTTTGTGCCGCAGCTTGGACACGAGTCATCTTTAAGTCCCGCTGCTCCTACCTCTGACCGCTCATTTTTCCACAGATCAAAGGAGCGCAGCACAGGCTCGCATTCCTCTCCCGTCAGCAGTTTCAGGGCGTCTGTCACCTGAAGGACAGCAACCTGCAGAACAGCCGGGCTGATAATGCCGGCTGTGTCGCATGTCGCACCGCCAATCGGAAGAGTATCGAGTAAACAATGAAGGCAGGGTGTTACTCCCGGCAATACAGTAAACGTAAGACCGTAGCTCCCCACACAAGCGCCGTAAAGAAACGGAATGCCTTCTTTCACCGCAGCATCGTTCACAATGAGCCGGGTTTCAAAATTATCGGCGGCATCTACAATGATTGATGCGCCGCGAATCAGCTCCGATACGTTTTCTGCTGTGACATCCATGACAAGTCCGGTCACATCCACGTCACTGTTAATGGAACGAAGACGCTGCTCAGCAGCTGCTGCTTTCGGCAGTTCCTTTTTGACATCATTTTCTGTGTAAAGCTGCTGGCGCTGAAGATTGCTCCATTCGACGTAATCTCTATCGGCGATTTTCACCGATCCGACGCCCGCTCTCACCAGCATCTCTGCGCTGGCTGTTCCCAGTGCGCCGGCGCCGATGATCACAATGCGCGCCTCTCTCAGTTTCTTCTGGCCTTCGGGGCCGATTGGAGCAAACAGCTCCTGTCTGGAGTACCTGTCCGTCATACAGGAAGACCTTCTCCCGGACTGCTAGCCGTCCCATATGACTTGGCTGGAATGCGGCCTGCTTCATAAGATAGACGTCCTGCTTCTACCGCGAGCTTCATGGCGCGCGCCATTTTCACCGGATCGTTCGCACCTGATACGGCCGTATTCAGCAGTACGCCGTCCGCTCCAAGCTCCATTGCATATGCCGCATCTTTTGGCGATCCGATTCCGGCATCCACGATGACAGGCACTTTCGCCTGTTCAATGATAAATGACAGATTCAGAGGATTTAAAATCCCCTGTCCCGATCCAATCGGAGAAGCCCCCGGCATAATGGCATGAACACCAAGCTCTTCAAGCTTTCTCGCCAGTACCACATCATCCGAAGTGTACGGCAGCACAATGAACCCTTCTTCAAGAAGCTGTTCAGACGCTTTTAACGTTTCCACAGGATCGGGCAGCAAGGAGCGGCTGCACCCGATGACTTCGACTTTAATCATGTCACAAAGCCCGGATGCCTTCGCAAGCCGTGCAATTCGAACTGCTTCTTCCGCCGTGCTGGCGCCTGCTGTATTTGGCAGAAGCGTATATTTTGATAAATCAAGCTGCTCCAGAAAATTAGGCTGAGACGCTTCAAAGATATTCATTCTCCGCACAGCAAATGTTAAAATATCAGACTCTGAAACAGCCACCGCTTCCTTTTGAATGTCAAACGATGGATATTTTCCCGTGCCCAGCAGCAACCTTGATTGAAATTGTTTCCCGCCAATTGTTAGCATTCTCATCCGCCTCCTACAAAATGGACAATTTCGATGACATCACGATCAGAAAGCTCTACCTCGTGATATTGTTCTTTACCGATAATTTCTTTATTTCTTTCAACGATCACGATTTTATTTTCAAGCTGATAAGACGCAAGCAAATCCTGAATCGTACCTGTGTCTCTATCCCACTCAACTTGTTTACCGTTCAGCTGAAGCATCATATCTGAACCGCCTCCTTGCGATCAATTCGAAAGGCGTGCAGCCAGTCTGCCTTGACCTCTTTATTCATAATGAGATCACCGATTAAAGCACCCGTTGCAGGAGCAAGCAGAATCCCGTTTCTGAAATGGCCCGCCGCAAATAAAATGCGGCTGTCCTCAGGGTGTCTGCCAATGTATGGTTTTCCGTCCTTTGTCCCCGGACGCAGTCCCGCCCAAAAACGATCAACCTTCATATTCTGAATCGCCGGCAGCATCGTTTTCGCTTTTTCCATAACCGACTGAAGTCCGCCAAGATCCGGCTTATCGCTCCAATCACCAGGCTTCATCGTCGCGCCGACAACCAGTCTGCCGCTTTTTCTCGGTACGATATAGCAATGATCATGATAAAGTGTTTTTGTCAGCGGAATATCATCATTCCAAACAGACAGGCACTCTCCTTTTACAGGAAAAAATGACTGGTTCAACCCGAGCTGTTTAAAAAACATCCCGCTCCAGACCCCGCTGGCAACCACGACATGGTCCGCATGCACGTCACCGGAACCCGTTTTGATCAAAATGGATTCACCGCCACGTGCCACATCAAGAACGGGAGTATGCTCAAAAATATCCGTACCAAGCGCTTTAGCCGATTTAGCGTATGCCTTGCACACAAAATAAGGCTCAACATGAACATCGTCCTGAATAAAGCTCGCCCCGTAAATCTCACCGGCCGTATACGGCTCTTTTTCCAGCACTTCTTCTTTTGTATGCCAGCTGACAGTATGCAAATCGTCCATCCGTCTCAGGCGGGACACGTCTTCTTCGGAGAATGCAAGCTTAAACATACCGCCTTCATGCCTTCTGATATCAATGCCGGATAAGGCAAGTAGCTCCTCTCCAAGACCCTGATACAAACGCTGACTGTGCATGGCGAAATCAAAAAACGCATCCCGCTCCTCGCACTCAGCATGGGCGCCAAGCATCCCTGCCGCGGCGCTTGTTGTTCTGCTGCCGATTGTTCCGCTTTCAAGCAATGCGGTGTTTTTCTTTTCTTTTGCCAACTGATAAGCGATCGCGGAACCAATAATTCCGCCTCCAATGACAACTGCATCATAATGCCTTTTCATACTGAATCTCCTTTAGCTTGCGGGAATATCGTCTGGCAGCTTCCAAAGGATCATCGGAAGAAAAAATTCCGGACATGACAGCGATACCGTCTGAACCTGCTTGTTTCATTTCTCTTAATCTGGCAGGTGTCATTCCGCCAATTGCAATAACCGGAATCGAGATCCTCTGTTTGATTTCTGAAAGCAAAGACACGCCTCTGCCCTCAAGTCCTTGTTTGCAATCCGTTTCAAACACATGGCCGAACAAAACATAATCAGCGTCTTCCTTTTCTGCCTGAAGCGCTTCCTCAAGTGAATGCACCGATCGCCCAATGTGCAGGTGAGGAAATCTCGCTCTTACTTGTTTCGGCGAAAAGCTGCTGCTCGGCAGCTGAACGCGATGAATATTTGAAAAAAGCGCAATATCAACCCGGCCATTCATCACCAGCTTTTGCTTATCAACACCGCCTTCAGAAATAAGCTCCAGCAGTTTCAAAATGTCAGCCGCCGATTTAGACCGTTCACGAATATGGATGAAATCAACCTCATCCTGAATGGCTATAATTGATCTCGCTAGATCTTCAACCGGCTTGCGGTCATCAGTTATGGCGTGCAGCTCCAAGCCCTTCCACCTCTTTTACGCCGCTGTCTGACCAGCCTTCTTTTCGATAAGCCATTCCCCAGAACTGATATTCATAATAGCTGGAAATAACAAAATTCTCTTTCATCTTGGCACGCACTTCCTCGGTGCTGTTTTCCGCCAGCTCATCCAGGCGGTTAATTTGTTCTTCCACCTGCTGTCTGAACCAGTCACCGCCGTAGGTACCAATCCACTTCTGATAGATCGGATGCCCCGGATCACATGTCAGCAATTTCTCACCAACCTCATAATAAAGCCAATAGCACGGGAGAAGAGCTGCCAAGATTTCTGCAAAATTCCCGCTCAAGACCGAACGGTACATATGAGATGTATAAGAGTAAGCGGTAGGAGATGGCTTAAATGCCTTCTGTTCTTCCTCACTAATTTCCAAAAGCTCCGTAAACTCGCGATGAAGCGCCATCTCCGCTTCATATGTACCTTGAGCATGGCTGGCCATGCGTCCTGTTGTATAAAGATCCTTTGCATAAGCGGCACCGAACGATTGCACCTTTGCAAAATGAGTTAAATAGTAAGAATCCTGAAGCACGTAATATTTAAAGCGGTCGATCGGGAGAGTTCCGTCACCGATCCCCTGAACAAATGGATGGACAAAGCTGCCTTCCCACCATTCTGCGGCTGCACTGCGGCATTCTTCTGAAAACTTCACACGTCATTCCCCCTGTCTGTTAATAAAAAAACCACTTTCCCGCAAGGAAAAGTGGTTTGGAATTGGCATAGTTGTATAACACAAATACCGCTCCACTTCCCTACGCAGGTCTGAACCTGTTCAAGTTATGAGGGTCTAAAAGTCACACTTTTATCTCAGCCCTTATAAAGGACACCCCTAGTGGTTTTACGAATACATATTGAATTGTTCTGCACTTCTATATTAACACGAATCCTTATTTGGTCAAGATATTATCCTTCCAATGTTTTCTTAAGATCCGTTACGTACCCGCGTGATCCGGTGACAATTAAACGGTCTCCGATTTTCAGCCTTGTATCGCCGTGAGGAACAATGCTGTCGACACCTCGGAAAATCCTGACAAAAATCACATCGCCTGTTAAAGGGAATTCACGGAGAATCACGCCGTCGTATTTGCTGTTTTCCATATTAATTTGATACAGCGAGGACTCTTGGTTCGTGAGCAGTTTCATGACGCCAGGCGCTTCTATCAGCGCGCGAAGCAGCGTTTTGGTCGACAGCAAGATGGAAAAGATGCTGATGCCCTGCTCTTTCAATTTCGCTTCGTTCTCCGGTGATCCGGTGCTGGCAATGACTCTTTCTGTTCCTTTTTCTTTGGCGTATAATGCGATGTCTGTATTCATGTCTTCATCCCCTGTCGCCACTACAAGGATTTCTGTATCAAATATACCGAGTGATTCAAGGGTTTGATGCTCATAATCAGAAATCGTTTCGACGGAAAATACTGAGTCTGACAGCTTTTCCTCAGCGTTTTCTTGATAAACGTGCACGACACGCACTTCATACTCGCTCTCAGGCAATTCAAGTGTCACAGGCAGTGTCATTTGATTAGCGCCGATAAATGTGATCTTCTTTTTCTCCTCCGGCTGCTCCTGTTTTTTGTACAGCTTTTTAAAACCGACCGGCGTAAAAATACTTGCAATAACCGCCACCAGCGTAAGCGCTCCTGACATATTTGCGCTGATTACATGAAGCTGCTGGCCGATTGTCGCAGCGGCAATCACAAGAGAAAGCGTTGATGTCAGCAGGAAACCAGACGCCAATATTGTGCGGTTATCATACCATTTCTTCAAGTACAGGACAGGAAGAATTTTGCTTACTAACAGCGCCATAAGCAACAGCGGAATCATCACTAAAATTTTCGGGTCCTGAAAAAGTGTCCAAATATCCAATTTTACACCGACCATCACAAAGAAAATCGGTATTAAGAACCCGTAGCCGAAGGAATCAAGCTGCTGAACCAGTTCCTTGTTCGGCGAGAGCAGGGAAACAAGCACGCCCGCTAAGAAAGCGCCGAGAATATTTTCTGCCCCCAGTGATTCAGACAGAGCCACCAGTACGATAATTAAGGTGAAAATAGCACGAGTCCCGATCTGGATCGTCCCTTTTGACATGGATTGAACAAAAGAACGGTGTTTGAAGACCCGGCCGAAGAAGTAAAGCACTACTCCGGCTGCGAACAGGATCATCAAGAGCCACATGTTTCCGCTGTCCTCTCCGTATAGAGAAGAAAATACAGCAAGAAGAATCATAGTGACCAAGTCAGCAATCACAGCAACAAGCAGGATAATCTGCCCGATGTTTGAATCCATGATCCGTTCTTCCTTTAAGGTTGGAACAACAACACCTAACGAAATCGTAGAAATAATAAGCGTCATTAAAAAAGCATTTTGGATAAATCCGGCCAAGACGAACCCATAGGACAGCAGCAATGATAAAATAAAAATACCGATAAAAATAATGGATGCTGTGGCAAATGTATTGGGTGCTTCCTTGCCGTTTTGCAGAAACTGTTTTTTCTTTCCTCTCTCAAAGGATGAAAAATCAATTTCAAGCCCGCTTAAAAACATTAAAAAGATAAATCCCAGCATAGAGAGCGTCTGAAGCCAAGTATCACCCTCCACAACTAAATTAAGACCGCTTTTTCCTATAATCAATCCCATAATAATTTCAGCAACTACAACAGGAATGCTGAGTTTAAACCGATGCAAAAGGATGGGAGTTAAAAATGCAACGATAAGTACGACAACTAATGATGCGACAGATGTATGCGCCATAATCTGAACCTCCTTTTAAAAAAACATAACGCGATTTTAACAAGGGTGATGATGAAAAATAAAGTAATAAGGTCTCATTTTTTTTAGAAAATGATTCTTCTATAATTTGCACATAAAAGCTGGTGATGACTCACAGCAATTTGCTTCATAATAAATAAAATCATGAGTAAGGAGGATGCTGCATTGGCTTACTACGATATTATCAGCGATATTCATGGCTGCTACGATGAAATGACAGCCCTGATAGAAAAACTTGGATACACAATAAAAAATGGATTGCCTGTACATGATGAAGGCAGGATGCTTGTTTTTGCCGGGGATTTGACAGACCGAGGCCCTAAATCAATTGAAGTCATCCGCTTTGTAGCCGGCGCTTATGAACAAGGAGCAGTGCGTTATGTCCCGGGAAATCATTGCAATAAGCTGTACCGCTACTTAAAAGGAAATCCCGTTAAAGTGATGCACGGTCTTGAAACAACTGCGGCAGAGCTTAAAGCACTTTCTGAAGAAGAAAGAAGAAAAGTCAGCGAACAATTTATGAAGCTGTATGAAACTGCGCCGCTTTACGACATTTTACATAATGGGGAATTGGTTGTCGCCCATGCTGGCATAAAGGCTGACGATATCGGCAAAAACACAAGGAGAGTAAAGGACTTTGTACTTTACGGCGATGTGACGGGTGAAACGTATCCGGACGGCAGACCCGTCAGGAGGGATTGGGCCGCCGCCTATAACGGGAAAGCATGGGTTGTATACGGACACACACCTGTTAAAGAGCCCCGCATCATAAATCGCACCATTAACATTGATACAGGCTGTGTGTTTGGGAATGAACTGACGGCCTTGCGTTTTCCCGAACTGGAGACAGTCTCCGTTCCAAGCTCTATGCCCTATGACGAATCTAGATTTCGCCCCATATAAAAAAGGAGAGAATCGTTTTAATGATTCTCTCCTTTAACTAATTCTTGCATATCGTGCGGCAGAGCCGCATGAAACGTCATTTTCTCCTGCGTCAGCGGGTGGATAAACGACAGCTGCTCACTGTGCAGCGCCTGCCTGTCAATCTTTTGTCTCGTTCCGCCGTACAACGTATCGCCGCACAGCGGGTGTCCGAGATAGCTCATATGGACGCGAATCTGGTGGGTCCGCCCTGTCTCAAGCTGCAATGCCACCGAGGTTAAGTCATCTGTTATACGTGTGACACGAAAGTGAGTAACAGCCTTCTGACCGCCCGGTGTCACCATCCGTTCAATGATACTGTCAGGATGTCTGTCAATCGGGGCGTCTATCTTTCCCTCTGTCTCTGTCATACGTCCATGCACAACCGCAACATATCTGCGTTTCACAAGGCCGTTTTTTTGCGCCGACGATAAAATGGAGTGGGCAAAGCGATGTTTGGCAATCAGCATGACACCAGACGTGTCCCGGTCTAGCCGGGTGACAAGATGCACCGTGGCCCGCACTCCGTTTTTTTGGTAGTGATGGATGATGCCATTTGCTATGCTTCCCGCCGGGTGCTCTCGCGACGGAATAGATGACACATACGGCTGTTTGTTTATCACAAGCACGTGTTCATCCTCATACAGAATATCGAGCGGAACTGGCTCGGCCAAAAGCGTCTCGCTCACCTGTTCCTCAGGAAACTTTACAACCAGAAGGTCTCCCTCTCTCAATACGTATTTAACAGTCACATGCTCACCGTTAATGAGAAGATCACCTCCGCTAAACTTGATGTCGGTCAGCAGACGTTTAGAAATCCCCAGCTCGCCCGTATATTCCTTTAAAGTCATTCCGTCTTCAGCGGAAGTGATGTTCTTTTCAATAATAAATTGCTCCACGATACGTCCTCTTTCTACTCACCTTTTCCAATAAATGAATCCTGGACTCTTTTCCAAAACGGAAACGGACGGAATCTTGCAAATCTTACATTTTCGGATGCAACCTGGCAGCGGATGGACTTTACATCCTTATGAAGCAGAGTTAAATGGTCAATTGTTACTTGAAAGTCAACTTCGTTTCTCGGTTTAATCATGCAATCATGATGGGAAGGGAGAAGGAGCGGTGATCCGACCGTCCGGAATACGCGGTTATTGATAGATGCCATTTCCGCCAGCTGAATCGCTCTGATGGATGGATGGATAATCGCTCCGCCCAGCGCTTTATTATAGGCTGTGCTCCCAGAAGGCGTTGACAGGCAAAGGCCGTCGCCTCGGAACGTTTCAAAGAGCTGCCCTTTGATTTCCACATCCGCCACAAGGCTTCCTTCTATGCTTTTAATCGTACATTCATTTAACGCCAAATATCTTTCCTCTCGCTCATTTTCATGATAGGTCACTATCACTTCAAGGAGCGGATACTCCACAGTATGATACGGTGTTTTCGCAATTGCGAGCACGAGTTTTTCAATTTCATGAGGAACCCAGTCCGCATAAAACCCAAGATGACCCGTGTGAACGCCGACAAAAGCTGTTTTATCTAACCTGTCGCTGTATCTGTGAAAAGCGTATAACAGCGTCCCGTCGCCCCCGACTGAAATGACGATTTCCGGTTCATTTTCATCCAGTTCCATGTCAAAATCCAATAAATACGCCTGTATTTTGCTTTTCAGCGTATCAGAAACATTATCTCCTTTTGACGATACGGCAAATTTCATGCTTTTTCTTCCCCTTTACCTATTGATGCTCGCTTCCTTTTTTCTTTCTAGAAAAGGCAGCTTGAGCTTCCTGTATTTCACCCTTGATCTCCGACATCTCTTCATCAAGCCGTGAAGCCGCTTCAGAAGCGCGCTGAAGCCTCAGTTTTACTTTTTCAGGAATGTTTCCGCTGTATTTATAATTTAATGAATGCTCAATGGTCGCCCAAAAATTCATCGCCAGCGTACGGATCTGTATTTCAACAAGAACATGTTTCTCTCCGGATATCGTCTGCAAAGGATACATTACGACAAGATGATATGACCGATACCCGCTCTCTTTATGTTCTGCAATATAATCTCTCTGATCCACAACGGTGAAATCTTTTCGGGCAAACAGCATTTCCTTTACAAATTGGATGTCATCGACAAATTGGCACATGATCCTAAGGCCTGCGATATCCTGCATGGTTTCAATTTCATGTAACGGTATGCTTTTCCGTCTGGCTTTTTCGAGTATACTCGCCACAGGCTTGACGCGTCCTGTCACAAACTCAATTGGTGAATGGTCATCCTCATATTCATAAAGCGTGCGGATCCCCTTGAGCTTCACTTTTAATTCTTCAACAGCCTGGCGGTACGGCACTAAAAAACGCTCCCATTGCTTGTCATCCATCATACATCCCCCAATTCAGCACCAGTTTCTATAGAAATACGCGTTTCACTTTTTCTTCCATTTCTTCTCCATAGTTCGCATTATCTTTAATATTTTCTAAAAGATACTCCAGCTCCTCATAGAGGCCTGACAGCTCAATGCTTTCCTTCCCTGCCTCTAAAACAATCGGTTTTCTTTGATCATGGGCCTGCTTCAGTTCAGGCCATATATGTTCCTTTATCATGACATATTCAAAAGAATCAGCTAATTCAAGTATGTATACAAAAGCAATGTTGTCAGAATCAACAAGCATTTGACCTGACGGCTTGCGTTCTGCTTCGTTTCCTTCTGTCTCACAGGTAAGGCGAAGCTCATCATCCGATAGTGTTGCATTTAAGATTTCGATTCTGTTTTGCATAATGCTCTCCTTTATAAACAAAGTACAGATTCATTTTATCATATCAAGCTCGATATTGATAAACCTAACATCTAAAGAGATAATAGTAAAAATGAGATTTACAGAGCTGAAAGGAAGACAATCATGAGCCAAGAAATTGAAATTGAATTTAAAAATCTGCTGACAAAACATGAATTTGAAAACATAGCTGCAGCACTGCACTTGACAGAAAAAGAATTTACAAATCAAGAGAATCACTATTTTGATACAAACAGCTTCGCACTGAAACAAAAACATGCGGCGCTTCGAATACGCAAGAAAAATGGCGAGTATGTGCTGACGTTAAAAGAACCGGCTGAAGTTGGACTTCTGGAAACCCACCAGAAACTTTCCGGCGTATCCGACTTTACACGTTTCACGATTCCGAAAGGCCCTGTCGAGGACCAGCTGAAGAAGCTTCACATCGATACAGACGCCATTCATTATTTTGGATCTTTAGCAACAAATCGTGCAGAAAAAGAAACAGAAAAAGGTTTAATAGTTTTAGATCACAGCCGATATTTAAATAAAGAGGATTATGAAATCGAATTTGAGGCGGCTGACTGGCATGAAGGCAAACTGGCCTTTGAAAAGCTGCTTCAGCAATTCAGTATTCCTCTGCGCGAAACCAAAAATAAAATTCAGCGTTTTTATGAAGAAAAACGAAAGTCTATATAAGGTGGAATGACATAGTGAACGTAACGAATTGGGCGGCTCTCCTTCAGCTTCAGGCATTACAGTCTATATCAAATGCAAGCAGCACGGGCAGTCAGAGTGCCGAAAGCCCGCTTTCAAGCTTCAGCTCCTTGCTCAGCCAATATACAAATGGACTGTCCCAGCAAACAACAGCGTCAGCAGCATCTTCAAGCCCGCTCAGCCAGCTGAACAGCGTTTACGGGACATCGCCGTCACTGCTTTCAGCTTACGGGCTTACCTCCTATTCAAACGGCAATGTCGCCCAAATGACAAAAGCGAGTGAAAGCACTGAAACAGCTGCTGTTGATGTCTCCTCAAACAAACAAGAGGATAAAACCGTCAGCTCGGGTGACTTCTCAATCGACAGCGCTATAAAAAAAGCCTCTGACAAATACGGAGTCGATGAAAAATTAATCCGCGCTGTCATTAAACAGGAATCAGCCTTTAATGCAAAAGCCGTCAGCGGTGCAGGCGCAATGGGCTTAATGCAGCTGATGCCGTCAACAGCAACCTCACTTGGTGTTTCCAATCCGCTTAATCCGCAGCAAAACGTTGAGGGCGGAACGAAGTATTTAAAACAAATGCTGGATAAATATGATGGCAATGTATCCATGGCGTTAGCAGCTTATAACGCCGGACCGGGAAACGTTGATCGATACGGAGGCATTCCGCCTTTCAGAGAAACTCAAAACTATGTAAAAAAAATAACAGCAACCTATTACGCGTAACCGGAGCGGCTCTTGCCCTCCGGTTTTTTTGCGGAGTGAAATCTTACACATTCATGATTTGTATGTGATATGATATGAAATACAAACCCGGCTCTAAAGCCGAACCCTGTCTTCAAGCACATAAAAGGCAGTTTGTTTGTAGAAATGATGCCTTGTTGCTAAAATAAATCATAGATGAATTGAAATAAATACAGAAAATAACTTTTTGCAATAGGAATTATGATTCCTATTAGCCATATTTAAAGGAGTAGTCAACATGGGACAATCGTTTAACGCACCTTATGAAGCGATTGGAGAAGAACTTCTATCGCAACTTGTTGATACTTTTTATGAGCGTGTCGCGTCTCATCCTTTGCTTAAGCCCATATTTCCGAGCGATTTAACAGAAACGGCCAGGAAACAGAAGCAATTTTTGACACAGTATTTAGGCGGGCCTCCCCTTTATACTGAGGAACACGGCCATCCCATGCTCAGGGCAAGACATCTTCCCTTTCCAATTACAAACGAGAGGGCCGATGCGTGGCTCAGCTGTATGAAAGACGCAATGGACCATGTAGGACTAGAGGGCGATATTCGTGAATTTTTGTTTGGCCGGCTGGAGTTGACAGCAAGGCATATGGTGAATCAAACAGAAGCGGAGGATCGATCATATTGACAAACTATCAGCATGAGCAATACTTCGCCCATTGCCACGGCCATCCAAAAAAACCGCTGGAAATATACATGTTTGTTGACCCTTTATGTCCCGAATGCTGGTCCTTAGAGCCTGTCATAAAAAAAATGAAAATCAGATACGGACGTTTTTTTACCTTACGCATCATAGCATCCGCAAGCCTTACAGCGTTAAATAAGAAACGCAAAAAGCATCTTCTGGCAGAAGCCTGGGAAAAGATCGCTAGCCGCTCCGGTATGCCGTGTGACGGCAGTGTATGGTTTGAGCAAGATCAGCCGCTCTCTTCTCCATATATGGCCGCTCTCGCATTTAAGGCAGCCGAACTTCAAGGAAGAAGAGCCGGTATGCAATTTCTTCGGAATATGCAAGAGAGTCTGTTCGTTTCGAAGAAGAATATTACGGATGAAAACGTGCTTTTGGAAATAGCGTCAAAAACAAGCCTAGATCTCGAGGAATTTCAAAAAGACCTTCACTCCCAAAGCGCGGTAAAGGCGCTTCAATGTGACATGAAAATCGCGGCTGAGATGGATGTTACAGCCACACCGACGCTGACGTTTTTTAATACGCAGCATGAAGACGAAGGACTTAAGGTCCCCGGCAGCTATTCATATCATGTATATGAAGAAATCTTATTTGAGATGCTTGGCGACGAGCCGAAGCCGTCAGAAACACCGCCTCTGGAATGTTTTATTGAATATTTCCGTTTCGTTGCCTCTAAGGAAATCGCTCTTGTATATGATTTGAGTCTTGAAGAGGTAGAAAAGGAAATGAAAAAATTGGCGTTTGCTAAAAAGGTTGCCAAAGTAGAGGCCAAGCATGGAATGTTTTGGCAGTCCCTCACCAGCAGTTCTGATGAATACCAATCATGTGAAAAATAGCCGCAGGCGTGTATATGCTTGAGGCTGTTTTTTTGCGCAAAAATCAAACATATGTTCCGTTCAAAGCACTAAAGAAACCGCGCCGGGATAAGCGCGGTTTCATATGTCTTAACGACAACAAAGGGGATGGGAGAAATTTTTCACGGTCAAACAAAGGGGTAATGTTTGTTTGTGATCAATTTCACATCCTTATCATATCAAAAGTTGTCGACTGTTGACAACCATTAAGCTTAATGTTCATATTTTTGTCACAAAACATAACTGACAGATTTCATTCATATGCTTGTAAGGAACAAGGACGAGGAGGATCGCCATGATGTTTAATGTGATCTCAATTGTGTGCATTGTTGTTTTTTTCTGTTTAAATTTATTAGCTATGATGCATATGCTGCCTCTTTACATTACATCCCCTCTGCTGTTTCTCTCTATTCTGTTTACCTTGTACCGCCTGAACCATCGGAAAACCTTTAAAGGATTTTAAAAAGCCTGTGCATCATTTATGCACAGGCAATTTTTTTAAGACTGCTTTACTTTTAACAGCAGTTCTTCCATCTCAACAAGTTTTTCCTCAAACATTTTGCACGCAGCTTCAATCGGTTCTGGAGACGTCATATCAACGCCCGCTTTTTTCAGGATGTCGATCGGATATTGTGAGCTGCCCGCTTTCAGGAAGTCAATATAACGGTCAACCGCAGGCTTGCCTTCCTTCAAAATTTGGCTGCTTAACGCCTGGGCCGCACTGTACCCTGTCGCATACTGATATACATAGTAGTTGTAATAGAAATGCGGAATCCTTGACCATTCAAGTCCGATTTCTTTATCAATCACCATGTCGTTTCCGAAATACTTTTTATTCAGATCATAATATACATTGGTCAGGAGCTCAGGTGTCAGCGGCTCTCCTTCTTGCGCTTTTATATGGATAAGATGTTCAAATTCTGCAAACATCGTTTGTCTGAAGACGGTTCCTCTAAAGCCCTCAAGCATATGGTTGAGAATATATAAACGCTGTTTTTCGTCCTCTAAATTGTTCAGCAAATATTCACCAAGCAGCGCTTCATTTGTCGTGGAGGCAACTTCCGCGACAAAGATGCTGTAATTGCCGTAAGGATATGGCTGGTGTTTTCTCGTATAGTAGCTGTGAACAGAGTGGCCGAACTCATGGACCAGCGTAAAGAGATTATTGACGTTATCATGCCAGTTCATTAAAATATACGGATTTGTGCCGTATGTTCCAGAAGAGTAAGCGCCGTTACGTTTCCCTTTATTTTCATAAACATCAACCCAGCGGTTTTCAAGCCCCTCTTTTAAGATAGAGCGGTATTCTTCTCCTAAAGGTGCAAGCCCCTTTAGCATATAATCTTTAGCTTGTTCGTACGTAACCTTCATCCCCGCATCCTTCACAAGCGGTGTATACAGATCATAGATATGCACTTCATCCAGCTCAAGCACTTTCTTTCTCAGTGCAATATAACGATGCAGCAGCGGAAGATGCTTGTTAATCGTTTTGACGAGATTGTCGTATACCTCTTCAGGGATACTGTTGTTAGAAAGCGCAGCTTCTCGTGCTGATTTGTACTTTTTCATTCTTGCGTAGAAGTTGTCTTTTTTCACAGTCCCGCTCAAGGTAGTCGCCATTGTGTTTTTATATTGGCCGTATGTTTTATATACAGCGTCGAACGCATTTTTGCGGACTTCGCGGTTTTCGCTTTCTAAGAAATTAATAAAATTGCCGTGAGTGATCTGTTTTTCATTTCCCTCTTCATCTGTAATAGATGGGAATGTAATATCGGCATTATTTAACACGCTGAACGTATTTGACGACGAAGACAGCACCTCAGAAGCTTCAGCCAGCAGCGCTTCTTCCTTCTCGCTCAGCACGTGCGGGCGTTCCTTTGTGATTTCTTCAATCGCGTGTGAGTAAAGCTTCAGCTCTTCTTTTTCAAGAATAAACTGCTGCAGTTTGTCTTCCTCTATGGATAAAATCTCCGGAACAAGATAGGCTGTTGCGCTTGCGGCCTGTGTATACAGATTTCCAGCCTTATCATTAAGCCCCTGATAAAAGGAGTTCCCGGTATCTTGGTCTGAGCGCATATGCGCGTATGTGTAAAGTTTGCCCAAACGCTCCATCACCTTATCTTGGTAAGTAAGGGCTTCGTATAAATGATCAGCTGAATCAGCCAGCTTGCCTTTATACTTAGATAAATCCGGTATTAATTCTTTGACAGCTTGAAATTCTTTATTCCAGGCCTCATCACTAGGAAAAATATCCTCTAGTCTCCATGTGTCCTCTACCTTTACCTCGCTTCGGTCAGGCAGTTGATTAGCTTTTTTTTCCTCAGCCATGGTGATCCCCCTCGTTTTCTTTGATTCAAGCCAATTGAAAAAACGGTTGTTTCTCAATAAACTTGTGTTGTGAATATCTTCCGGTTTTTCACTGCCATTTGTCAAATCATATGCAGTTATGAAGAGAACGAATGCCAAAAAAGCAGTAAAAACACGAAAAACCTTTCCTTTTGTGCTTCTCACAACCAGCCCACCACCTTTGTCTTAGGTTGAGCCAAATCAGGAAAACTCATTCGATAAAACAGCTTCTGTCTTTTTCAATGAGATCCTGTAATGATTGGCTGCGCTTTGCGGGCTGATTCAGCACATATACTTCTTTCTGAGTCTCCCTCAAAAATCCCTTCTTGCACAAAAACTCAATGTACTGTTTAACCGCCTCAATGAAATCCTGATTCCTGTATACGCCTCTTAGCAAAATGTTCTTTTTATGAATGTGTATTTTGCAGTGCTGCAAAACGGCTGAAAAGCGAATAGGCGCATGTTTGTATCCAAGATCCGTAATAAACAGATAAAGATAGCCCTGCCATACAAAAACGGGACTCTTAAAAACAGCTCCTTTCTTTACAGGAACAAACACCTCTGTCGGAAGAAAAGAGAGAGGTGTTTGCCGTTTTTCATAAAACAGAAGCCTGATCCGATTCATATCTTTAGAGAGAAAGCGATGAGTTTTGCGGCGAAAACGGAGAATGGCTCCTGTCCAATCTGAGTGCTTAAACGACGAATCTGGTTCAGTGCAAAATAAATCTTCAGCCGCTGCCTGGCGGATTGGAATCGTTTGGACGGAGCAGTAAAAATGGGTTGTGTAAAACGGGATCATGCGGCTGAGCCTCAGGAAAGAATGTGTTTCGGGGCAGTAACATAACAGATCGCTGTTCGGACTGGCATTGATAAACTGCCAATGGAAAGCGGACAGCTGGTAAAAGGATGATGATGTCCGTTTTAAGCGGCTGCCTCCAAGAATCCACTGCGGTATCATTCCTGCTTGTTTGAAACCGGCTGTTCTTTTTTGAAAGACATCTGGAGCGAGAGTCGCGCATTGGTATTCAACTGCAAGCGTATCACCCTTTACTTTTGCCAAGATGTCGGGCCTTTGTTTAATCTCTTTCACGTACGGCTCTAAGAGCGGGGAAGACTTTTGCGTTTTCAGCCATACATAAAGCTGCCGTTTTCCTTCTAAGTGATAGGCGCTCTCAGGTTCTATGTCTATCGTGCAGGACTTGTTCTGTTTATGGGCAAAATGCGGCGCTTTCTGAGACCCTAGCTTCACATCGAGCTCCTCTGCACACACCGGGCAGAAAAACCTGGTCTGCTTTAATTGTTCTCTCCTCTGCCTGCCTATGAGGTGAAACACTTGGCCGTCTTCTGTCACAGCACTAAACAATTGTCATCTCTCCTTTCCAGATTCATAACTCTTTCTGGAAATAACCGATGAACTCCTGTTCGCTGATGTTTTGCCTCTATGTATGTTTTTGATTTTCCAGCTTCAATATGTTGTTTTGAAATAGAAAAAAACCGATTTCCGTCAAGAAATCGGTCTGCTATGATGCAAAGTGTTTTTTTATCGTTTCAAGAGCGTGCTCTGATACAACCAGCTTGCCGTATTCTTCAAGACGGTGTATGCTGATTGAGGATTCAGACGCGTACTCCAACAGGATGCTTAGCTGATTTTCAACCTCTTCATCAGTCAAATTGTAAAAATCCACATATAAATAATATCGGTTCTCAAACGAATATAAAGTCGTTTTACTTCCGTTAACGTTTAATTTAGATAGAGAAATTACATCTTCGAAGTCATCAAACCGCAAGACAAATTGAAGCTTTTGCTCCTTCTCTTCCTGATTGACTTCTTGCTCTTCTTTTTGAAAATCATCCAGCAAGGCGTCAAGATCCTCAGATGCTGGTTCTTGCTTTTTATCCTCAGGAATCGGCAGTTCGAGCTTTTGTCCGTCTTTGGAAAGCTGGGCTTTGGTGACGATAATTTCTAATCCTTTGTCCAGTGCCTGAACTTGAATCCAAAGAGGACCTTCAACAGCGAATTCCTCTTCCTCATGAACTTCATCCATAACTTCCCAGAATAGTTCTTCACTGCGCTCACGGTTATACCAAATTTCTTCTCTGTCAAAACCGCGATCTTCAATATCTCCATAAGACATATAAAATTTTACTGTATGCTCGTTAATTCTTTCAATTTCCATTTGCCAACCTTCCCTTCTATATAAGATGTTGAAGGGACATCTAAGCTCCCGATTAATAGTACTTTACTACACTTTACCCATTCCGTCCACATCTTAACCTTGAACCAAGGCAAGTGTGAATTCCTTTGTATTTCTATTTTATGATAAATCAGTCACAAAAGAAATAAAAATGCATCTTTGGCCAAAAAATGGCTTGTCTTCCGCACCGCTATCATAAATTGCGTCCCGCTTCATATATTAGTGGTACAAGCGATGGAACGAAAGCGAGGTGCCGATTCATGGAGCATGACTATCTGATATCGCTGCTGCTTATCGTCGGAATTGATCTGATTCTCGGCGGCGATAATGCAGTCGTGATCGCCATGGCCAGCCGAAATTTACCGGACAAGCAAAGACAGCAAGCCATTATTCTCGGAACATTTATCGCCGTTGCGATGAGAATTGGATTAACAAGCGCAGCGGTTTATCTTTTGAATATTCCTTTCCTGCAATGCGCTGGCGGAATTTTCCTTCTATATTTGGGATACCAGCTATTAATTGAAAAAAAAGACGCCCAGCATGTCAAAAGCAGCACCTCTCTGTGGAAAGCCATACGAACAATTGTACTCGCAGACCTGTTTATGTCGCTGGACAATGTTATTGCTGTCGCAGGAGCGTCGCACGGTGAGCTTTCTCTCGTTATGATTGGTCTGTGTGTATCGGTGCCGGTAATTATTTGGGGCAGCAAACTTATCCACATCGCGCTTGAGAAAATACCTTTATTGATTTATGCGGGAAGCGGATTATTGGCTTATACAGGCGGAGAAATGATTGTCCGGGATAAAAAGCTGTCTTTTTTTATGGCTCAGCACGGCGCCGTTGAAGCGCTTCTCCCCATTTTAACCGTCGTCTTTGTCATCCTTGCCAGCATTTATTATCAGCAGGTTGAAAAATAAAAGAAGGCTGATGTCTCAGCCTTCTTTTTAACGTGCGATCTATTAGTTTGCCAAACGCTGTGCTTCTCTTAATTGGAAAGAGCGGACTTTTCTTGGCAGGAAACGTCTGATTTCGTCTTCGTTGTATCCGACCTGCAAACGTTTTTCATCGATGATGATCGGGCGGCGAAGCAAACCTGGGTGCTCGTTGATCAAGCGGTACAAGTCTTGCAGCGGCATTGATTCAACGTTCACATTCAATTTTTGGAATACTTTTGAACGGGTTGAGATGATCTCATCTGTTCCGTCCTCAGTCATTCTTAAGATTTGTTTTATTTCATCAATTGATAAAGGTTCAGAGAAAATGTTTCTTTCTACATAAGGAATCTCATGCTCCTCGAGCCACGCTCTCGCCTTTCTGCATGAAGTACAGCTTGGTGATGTGTATAATGTAACCATTCATCTTCACTCCTCTAATTAGTAGGATGAACATCTATTTTATTCTTAAATTGAAATTACTCTAAAAAAGGAATCTTTATAGGTATTATACTATAAAAAAGTAAGTGTGAACAGTGTCCTAAGAAAAAAATGTGTCAATCCAGCAAATTTTTATTTTATTCATGTGTTTGCATTCTCAATTAGCTTAACTCATCGAAAATATTTTTTTGCTTTTCTTCATCAATGAGTGTCAGGACTTCATCCGTTTTTTCGTATGATTCCCCGTACCATTTCTCATCTTTATAAGTATGAATGTTTTCATATGTCTGTTTCATGGCTTCAAGAATTTCTTCTTCTGATTCTGTTTTCGGTGACCAGTACAGAATCTCCATCTTGTTGACTTCATTCGTAGCCAATGACCGGCGCCGGTACCCAATTGACTGAGCATGCTTAAAATGCTCTCTTTGATAAAATCTCAGGCGTTTTTCTGTATCAGCATCATCTTCGTCCACAGGCTCCACCTCAAGCAATATCGGCTTATTTTTCTTTTTCAGCTTGGCAATCAGTTTGCCGCCAAGCCCCTGCCCTCTTGCATCTTTTGACACATACAGATAATCAACGAAGATAAAAGATTCAAATTCCGCAAACATTAAAATATGATGCTTGCCTTCGTCTTTATGATAAATATCGCTTCGCTCTTTCAAGAGAGCTTCCATATGCGCTTTTGATTTCAATTCTTCAATTGGAAAGTACTCGCTAAGCTTTTCGTACCAGTTCATTGATTTGCTCCTTATGAGTTCGTTGTCTTCATACTTTTAGATATACCCCATTTCTTCTTGTTTAAACAGCCTTACATCTATAAAGACGTACGAACGTTCCGCATGGTTTCATTTTTTTTCGGCAAGTAAGACGATTCGTCGTTCCACCGGAGATGTTTGTCATGCTCAATTCGCGTGTTTTTCCCGTTTGTAACGACTCAGGCCGGGCTGTGCCAACGCAATCAAAAAAGTCATGCCATATAATACACCCGCCGAAATAAAAGCTGTTTTTGCACCAGCAGCATCAGCCAGCAGTCCCATGATGGAATAAGTAACACCAGACCAAGGAGTCAACAGCGCGTTTTTGGCAGCCATGATCCCGATGCGCTTATGTGCCGGAATGACCTCCTGCAATACGGTTTCCTGACAAATATCTCTGACCTGATAAAAAGGCCCCATCGCCGCGCAAGCCAGGGCGCATAAAAATGGCAAGGGAGAAACCGCAAAGAAAAATGTCAGCACTGACATTACAAGTGAGCTGAATATAATCGCGTACCCCATGTTTCGCTCAAAAAATGCAGAAAAATGGATGGCGATGACACTGCCGATCATAGCACCTATAAAATAAGAAGCGTTAAAGATTCCCCACCACACTTCTGTTTCATGCAGAACAGCCACTGTAAAAGCCAAAAGAATGGCAGATGACCAAACTGAGCCGGCAAGAGCTTCTATCATGTCCATTGCAGTGATGTCTCTTACAATCGGGGTTGTCATCAAATCCTTCCATACACTTCTGGCAGATGCTGTTTCAGCTGTTCTTTTCATTCCTTCATCGTTCACATGAAGCAGGCTGATGAAAGCTCCGGAAAAGACAAACAGGCATATGGCACTGCCGACAACGAACTCAAAAGATACAGCATATGTAAGAAAACCTCCAAGTCCCCAGCCAGCTGTTAAAAACAATTGATTAGCGAGTGAAATCACGCCGTTCGCTTTCACGTAATGCTCTTTTGAAACAATGACAGGCAGCAGCGCGAACCTTGCCGGCTGAAAAAAGGCGCCCGAAAATGAAAAACAAAAAACAAACAGCAGCGTCATGATCAAGGAGGAAATTCCGTTTTGGCTGACACTGTATGCGATTAGCATCGCAAAGACCGCTCTCAGCAGACTTGCACCGGCAAGCACCTTTTTAAAACCAAGCTTATGGAGTGCATCTGAAATGCAAAAGCTTGCCGCAACACTTGCAAACGACATGAATGATAAAATAAGACCCGAAAAAAAGACAGAATCGGTCATTTGATAGACCCTTACCATTAAAACGATTGTCACCAGTACTCCAGCTAAAGATTGCAGAGATTGCGACAGAAGCAGCGCAAAGACATTTTTCTGATGAATAATTTGAATAGTGTCCGCCTCCGTTTTTCCTCTAATTGTAAAAGATATGACTCTTACTTTCTATCAGCCTGTATAAAAAAATCCTTCAAAACATTTGTTTTGAAGGATTTTCAACTTATTATGAGTAGGCTTTAAATTCTTCTTCCGTGCACATCACAAAATGACCTGGTTTTACTTCACGGAATTCCATCTTTTCTCCATCCTTTAGCCGATGCACGGACGGATCGTATTTCTGGCGGACACGATTTCTCTCATAATCCGGGTCAGGAAGCGGAATGGCAGAAAGCAATGATTTTGTATACGGGTGTAGCGGGTTTTCGTAAAGTTCATCTGCCGGCGCAAGTTCAACCAGCTTTCCGAAATACATCACTCCGATACGATCGCTGATGTATTTGACCATTGATAAATCATGGGCGATAAACAAGTAGGTGAGCCCTTTTTCCTTTTGGAGTTCTTTCATTAAGTTCACGACCTGTGCCTGAATAGACACATCCAATGCAGAAATCGGTTCATCCGCGATAATAAATTCAGGATCAACGGCAAGAGCTCTCGCGATCCCGATTCTTTGCCGCTGTCCGCCGGAAAATTCATGCGGATAACGGTTGGCATGCTCCTTGTTTAAACCCACTGTTTGCAGGAGCTCATGAACCCGCTGCATACGCTCTTTCTTCGTTTTTGTCAGCTTATGAATGTCGAGGCCTTCTGCAATAATATCTGCGACTGTCATTCTCGGATTCAGCGATGCATATGGGTCCTGGAAAATCATTTGCATTTTGCGGTTGAATTCGAGCAGCTTTTTGCGGGATTTTTTACCGTGAACATTTTCACCGTTAAACAGCACCTCGCCATCAGTTGCTTCGTACAGCCGAATGATACTTCGGCCTGTTGTCGATTTTCCGCAGCCAGATTCACCAACCAGACCTAATGTTTCGCCCCTATAGATATCAAACGACAGGTCATCTACGGCTTTAACCGTTCCTCTCGGCGTAACAAAGTGCTGTTTTAAATGTTTGATTTCTAATAGTTTTTCCGTCAATTTATTCACCTTCTCTCACTAAGACAGGTTTTTGATACGTATTCGCCAGCGTCCGCATTTTCGCTTTTACCGTTTCAGGCGGCTCTACCTTTGGCGCATCAGGATGAAGCAGCCACGATTTCACATAATGAGTATCGGAAACCTTAAACATTGGCGGCTCCTGTTCAAAATCAATTTTCATCGCATATGGACTCCGGAGCGCAAAGGCATCTCCCTTTGGAGGATTTGTCAAATCAGGCGGCGTGCCCGGGATTGCCGTCAGCTGTTCGTCTCCTGAGCTGTCAAGTGTCGGCATGGATGCCAGCAGTCCCCAAGTATACGGATGTCTCGGATCGTAAAAAATCTCGTCTACCGTACCGGTTTCTACAATCTGTCCCGCGTACATGACAGCGACCCGGTCAGCAACGTTAGCCACAACACCGAGATCGTGAGTGATAAAGATGATGGACGTGTCGATTTTCTTTTGCAATTCTTTCATCAATTCAAGAATCTGCGCTTGGATGGTCACGTCAAGAGCAGTTGTCGGCTCATCGGCAATTAACAGCTTCGGATTCGCCGCAAGTGCCATCGCAATGACAACACGCTGTCTCATCCCGCCTGAAAACTCGTGCGGAAATTGGTTGACCCGTTTTTCCGGCATTGGGATACCTACTAAATCAAGCAGCTCAACAGCACGTTTTTTCGCAGCTTCCTTTGAAATGTTTTCGTGTTTAAAAAGCACTTCCGTAATTTGTTTACCGACTTTCATTGTCGGGTTTAAAGAGGTCATCGGATCCTGGAATATCATTCCGATCTCTTTCCCCCGTACATTTTGCATCTCTTTTTCGGACAGCGGCACTAAATCCTTGCCGTCAAATAAAATCTCACCGCGTTTAAAATAACCCGGAGGCATCGGTATCAGCTTCATGATCGCTTGAGATGTCACACTTTTTCCGGAGCCTGACTCCCCGACGATTGCTAATGTTTCTCCTTTATTCAGATGGAAATTCACTCCGCGGATCGCCTGGACCTCTCCGCCGTATGTTTTAAATGAAATCGCTAAATCTTTTACTTCTAATAGGCGTGTCACCCGTATCACTCCCTTATTTACGTAACTTAGGATCCAGTGCGTCTCTTAATCCGTCACCGACAACGTTAAAACCAAACATGGTAATGCAGATAAAACCGGCAGGGAAAAACAAACGCCACGGATAATAGGTCAATGCAGGCAATCCGTCAGAAGCCATCGTTCCCCAGCTTGCAAGAGGAGCCGGAACACCAAGTCCTAAATAGCTTAAAAAGGCTTCTGTAAAAATCGCGGTTGGAACAGTTAGTGTCATCGTGACTAAAATAGAGCCCATTGCGTTCGGCACGATATGTTTAAACAGCAAACGGGATGTTTTCGCCCCGAGTGTCTGCGACGCAAGCACGTATTCCTGGTTCTTCAGCTGCAGCACTTGTCCGCGAACGATTCTGGCCATGTTAATCCAGCCCGTAATCGTCATGGCAATAATAATCGTTAACAGCCCTTTCGGAAGAACGACCATCAGCAGGATAACCATTAATAATGAAGGAACAGCCCAAAGGATATCTGCGATACGCATCATAATCTCATCTGTTCTGCCTCCGCGGAACCCTGAAATACTGCCCCAAATCACACCGATCAGCAAGTCAAGAACAGCGGCCGCGACACCGATAAAGATTGAAATTCGCGCACCTACCCATGTACGGACGAAAATGTCCCTTCCTAGATCATCAGTCCCGAACCAGTGATCCTTTGAAGGCGGCTTATCCGCATTTAAGAGATTGGTAGTCGAATAATCATATTTTGAGAAAACAGGCGCAAAAATCGCCATGAGAATAATGAGAACAATAATAACAAGCCCGACCATCGCAAGCTTATTGCTGCGGAAGCGTAACATCGCATCTTTCCAGAGGGAAAGGCTCTTTTTACTTATTTTCTCAGCATCGCCGGCATTCGCTGCGGCTGGTTCAAACATGTTTTTTGGAATGTTCTGCATGGCCTAGGCTCCTTTCTTTGCTTTGGAAAGCTTAATTCTTGGATCAATAATGCCGTATAACACGTCTACGATTAATACACATAACAGCAGGATGACACTGAAGAACACCGTTACACCCATAATGACTGTATAATCACGGTTTGTAATACTGTTAACAAAGTGTGCACCAAGCCCCGGGATACCAAAAATAGTTTCAATGATAAAGCTTCCAGTTAAAACTTGAGCGGCCATAGGGCCCATATATGTAACGACCGGCAACAGCGCGTTTCGGATGGCGTGCCGCACTGTAACTGCAGGACGCGACAGCCCTTTTGCTTTCGCTGTGCGAATATAATCACTGTTTAACACTTCGATCATGCTTGAACGGGAAAGTCTGGCAATAAACGCCATCGGCATGGAAGCAAGTGCGATGGAAGGCAAAAAGGTGTATGACCAGGACTCCCACCCCGCGACCGGAAACAGCTCAAGCTTCATGGAGAACACATATTGCAGCACAGCCGCCATGATAAAGCTCGGAACTGAAATACCAAAGATCGTTAAAATCGCGACGGTATAATCCTGCCATTTATTATGATAAAGGGCTGCAATCACCCCAAACAGTACACCAAACGCTAAAGCGAGGAGAATAGCTTCTGCTCCAAGAGTGAATGAAACGGGGAAACCTGAACTGATCAGGTCGTTAACACTCTGACCTTTATATTTAAATGACGGTCCGAAATCCCACATTGCAACTGATTTCAAATAGCTCGCATATTGTACAAACAGCGGCTTGTCCAGGCCATAATGCGCATTTAAGTTTGCTTCAATTTCAGGCGGAAGCTTTTTCTCACCTGAAAATGGCCCGCCCGGTGCTGCTTGCATTAAGAAGAATGTCACGGTTACAATCACAAATAATGTGATAATCATATAGACTAAACGTCTTCCGATGTATTTTAGCAAGGGGGAACACCTCCATGGTTTTTACATTTTTACAATCCATCAGTAAGAAAGGTATATGGGAAATAGGTCCCCATATACCTTGAGGTTTTTGTTTTCACAAATAAGACTTATTGAAAGTACGAGTTTCTGAAATAAATTTCTCCGGTTCCAGTAATGATGGTTCCTTTCAGATTTTCGTCTTGCACCCAAGGAATCGTATAAAAATAAACTGGCGCTACTGGCATTTCATCAATGAAAATACCTTCTGCTTTTTTCAGCAGCTCAGCACGTTTAGTTGGATCAGTTTCAGTTTGTGACTGGTTCAGAAGTTTTTTGAATTCTGGATTTTCCCAGCCGGTATCGTTATTTCCTCCGTCTTTGTCACGGAACAGCTCAAGGAAGTTAATCGGATCGTTGAAGTCTCCAAGCCAGCCCATACGGCCGATTTGATAATCTTGGCTGTGAAGCTTATCAATATATACATTCCATTCTGAGTTATCAAGCTCTACATCCACGCCTAAATTTTTCTTCCACATTTCTTGCACTGCTTGAGCGATTTTTGCATGTGCATCATCAGTGTTATAAGATAATTTGATTTTCGGCAGGTCAGATGCCTTGCTTAAGCCCATTTCTTTCAGGCCTTTTTCAAGGTATTCTTTTGCCGTTTTGACATCGTTGTCTTTGTAGTAGCCTTCTTTGTTAACTTCAAATCCCTTCATTGTCGGCGGAACTGCGGCCATTGCCGGGATTTGTTCACCCTGTGTAATGTTTTTAACAATCGATTGGCGGTCAATCGCATAAGATAACGCTTTACGGATATTGACGTTGTCTAACGGCTTCGCTTCAGTATTGAATTTGTACCAATACACACCCGCCATCGGCTCAACATGTAAAGAACCGTCTTTTTTCAAGCTAGGGAGCGATTCAGTCGGAAGCTGTCCGAGCGGCAAACCAGCCCAATCAAGTTCGCCAGCTTGGAATTTTTTAAGTTCAGTATTGTTGTTGTTGATCATAACCATATTGATTTTCTTCAGTTTGACTTTGTCTTTATCCCAGTATTGATCATTCTTTTCAAGATCGATAGATCCGCTGTGTTTCCATGCCGTCATCTTAAATGGCCCGTTTGACACATAATCGTCTCCGGCATTTGTGTTCCACTTTTTGTTTTTCTCTGCAATTTTTTTGTTAATCGGCATATAAGTATAAAATGCTGTTAATTCAGTGAAGTATGGAGTCGGGTTGTTTAGTTCAACCTTTAATGTCTTATCGTTTTCAGCTTTTACTGCCACATCATCAAGGCTGCCTTTACCGGTATTTGCCGCCTCAGCACCTTTTATGTAGTAGAGCTGGTAAGCGTATTGTGATTCGTTATTAGGATCAAGCGCCCATTTCCATGCATATTCAAAATCTTGCGCTGTGACAGGGTCACCGTTTGACCATTTTGCATCATCACGAATCGTAAACGTATAGGTTTTTCCATCTTTGCTTGTTTCAATTTTAGAAGCTGCGCCTTCTTCAGGCTCACCATCTGCATTAATACGTGTCAATCCTTCAAAAGTCTGACGGATAACCCCGCCTGATACCGAGTCATTTGCCAATCCGGGATGTAAGGAGAACGGCTCAGTTTTAATATTAATGTTAAGAGTCGTCTTCCCTTTGCTGTCTTTTTTCCCATCACCGTTTGAACCGCTGCCGCCAAATCCGCATGCGCTCAGCACGAGAGTGAAAATGAGCATTAACGTGACAATCGACCAACGTTTTTTCATATCCACAAACCCCCTAATAATCATTTTTTCAGCTCCTTACGGCTAAATCCTCAGAAATATCAGACAAATGAACCTAAGTTTACATAACTTTTATTCTGTTCCGTCTTTTCTGATTATTTTTGTAAAAAAGCTGTAACAATAGAGTGAACAAGTTCATTATAATGAAACAAATTCTTTATTGCAATATTATTTTATCAATTTAAAATTTTTAAACTTCGTTAGTTTTTCTGCCAATAACACGATATCCTTCTGCCGTTTAAAGCATAAATTGATTAAAAACTATTTTAGGAGTTTCCAATCCATATTGCTTTATATATATAATATCTGGCTGTTTAACTGCTGAGAGCGGTTATCATTTGGGCGATTTATAACTGTTCTTTTATTTATATCATTACAATTTTCATGCAAAAAGAACGTTTTTTCAGGATGACAATTGGTTATAATTGATTTATAATGAAGCAATCAAAAGAAAAGCTTGCTATGAAAAAGAGTAGTACACATTTCACCCGTTTGAAGAGAGTCTGCGGTGCTGGGAGCAGATATCGGGCAATGTGGAATGGACTTTGGAGCAGCTGACCGAACCAAAAAGTAGGCTCAGCCGGAGCAGTCTCCGTTACAAACGTCAGAGTGATTCCATTTTAATGGAATAATCAGGGTGGTACCACGGTTCATTCGTCCCTTTTTTACAGGGGAAGAATGAGCCTTTTTTATTATGTTCTAAGAAATGAGGTTGATTTTCCAATGAAACAGACGATTTTTTCAGGCATCCAGCCAAGCGGTTCCGTTACACTCGGCAACTACATCGGTGCAATGAAGCAGTTTGTCGAACTGCAGCATGATTATAACAGCTATTTTTGCATCGTAGACCAGCATGCGATCACAGTGCCTCAGGATCGGCTTCAGCTGAGAAAAAATATCCGCAGTCTGGCTGCGCTTTATCTAGCTGTCGGTCTCGACCCTGAAAAGGCAACACTGTTTATTCAATCAGAGGTTCCCGCACATGCACAGGCCGGTTGGATGATGCAGTGCGTCGCTTATATCGGTGAGCTTGAACGAATGACTCAATTTAAGGACAAGTCAAATGGCAAAGAAGCTGTTGTCTCGGGCCTGTTAACGTACCCGCCGCTGATGGCTGCAGACATTCTGCTGTACGGAACAGATCTTGTGCCTGTCGGCGAGGATCAAAAGCAGCATCTTGAGCTGACCCGAAACCTTGCAGAGCGATTTAACAAAAAATATAACGACATCTTTACAATTCCGGAAGTCAAGATTCCAAAAGTAGGCGCTCGGATCATGTCTCTGACTGACCCGCTGAAGAAAATGAGTAAATCTGATCCGAACCAGAAATCTTTTATAACATTGCTGGACGAACCAAAGCAGCTTGAAAAGAAAATCAAAAGCGCTGTGACAGATTCTGAAGGTATTGTAAAATTTGACAAAGAAAACAAACCGGGCGTTTCCAATCTTCTTACGATTTATTCAATTCTCGGCAATACGACGATTGAAGAGCTTGAAGCGAAATACGAAGGAAAAGGCTATGGCGAGTTCAAAGGTGATTTGGCAGAAGTGGTAGTCGGTGCATTGAAGCCAATTCAAGACCGTTATCATGAACTGATTGAGTCCGAAGAATTAGACCGGATTCTTGATGAAGGCGCTGAGCGGGCGAACCGGACAGCAAACAAAATGCTCAAAAAAATGGAAAATGCCATGGGTCTCGGCCGAAAAAGACGATAACAAAAAGACCGCTCTTGCGATTTGCAAGAGCGGTTTTTTTAATTTACCTTTGATTCATTTTCTATTTCCCAAAGCTTCTCGAAAAAAGGCTGTCCTTTGATCAGGTTTTCGCAAAAAGCCAAATGCTTGTCCGACCAGCCTTCAATGGTTTCGTTATACAGCATGTCCCAAATCTCTTCAAAGCTCATCCGTTTGATTTGTTCATACATATGCGGGTTCCACTCTGTGTACCAGTAGCCAAT
The DNA here is from genome assembly GCF_038004745.1 of Bacillus sp. FSL R5-0434. Lineage (NCBI taxonomy): Bacteria > Bacillati > Bacillota > Bacilli > Caryophanales > Bacillaceae > Bacillus > Bacillus sp. FSL R5-0434. Next base: position 1,206,663 of record NZ_JBBORV010000001.1, on the reverse strand, counting down.
CTCCGCACGGTTTTTCAGCCCTTTTAATTGATCCAGCGCCATAAACATAAGCTGCTTAATTTGCCGCTCTTTTCTCGTTAATCCTCTGACGTGCTCTGGTGCCAATGATAAGATATGATATTCTTTTGAGGAATCCAGCTTCTTCGGCTCAAATTCATACGTTTCCGGCTCTACATCTTTCACCATTTCATACACGAGCTGCTCCTGGCGCGGAATAAGGCGGCTTTTTCTGACAGGGATCGTGTAGCCGATTGTATCAACAGCCAAAATGCCGATTCCGTCCGTCACAACAAAACAATACTCCAGCTTTGTGCGTTCATGATTTTTGCGAATGTACGATTTTTGATGAACCTCTTCAAGCAAATCTTTTGGAAGCTCTGACAAATCGTTTTCTATGTAATGAAACAATACTGACGGCACCCTTAAGAGAGGCACCTGATCCAAAAGCTCAACCGTATCTTCCTTGCGCCATTCATGAAAGTGGCATACATTGTAGCCATTTTCTTCCCCTTCAAACCAATTGACCCACACATCATGAAGAAATAACATCTCTAACCCCTCACTTTATAAAAACTGTTGTCCACAGTATAGGCAAGGTGCAGAGAAATTATTCCATAGAGATTGAGGAAATCTGGAATAACTGGGTTTCTGTTATAAACACAAAAAGCAGACTTCCTCGTATATTTTCTGACAAAGGAAATCTGCTTACTCTAGGAATTCGTTACATTTTCTAACGAACATGATTTTCATTTTTATTTAATATTTTTAGGATCAAGAGCATCCCGCAAACCGTCTCCGACAAAGTTGAAGCACAGCACGGTAATTAAAATAAATAGCCCGGGAAATAATGGGTACCACCATGCTTGAATCATCAACGTAAAGTTTTGCGCATCTTGAAGCATATTCCCCCAACTTGCAATTGGAGGCTGGATTCCAAAGCCCAGATAACTTAATGTTGATTCAGCTAGAATTACACTGCCCACTTTTAAAGTGGCTGAGACAATTATTGGTCCTAGACAATTGGGTAATATATGCGAAAAAATGACTTTGTAATTTTTAGTCCCAATCGTTTTAGCAGCTAATACGAATTCTCTTGATCTCAGTGATAAAAACTCTCCTCTAACCAGCCGCGCTGTTGTTGTCCAACCTGTCAGAGAAAAAATTAAAATTAACTTATCCATACCCGGCTGAAAAATTGTTACCAATGTAATAAGGAGGAAAATATCTGGAATAGATAGGACTACATCTACTATCCTCATCAAAATAGCATCTACTATACCTTTAAAATATCCTGCCACAGCGCCAACTACAGTGCCTATTGTAATTGCACCAATTACTGAAGCAAAACCGACTAATAAGGAAACACGAGCCCCATATAACACCCTTGTGAATATATCACGGCCAAATTTATCTGTTCCCATTAAATTTTTAGAGCTTGGCGGCTTCAGTTTATTTAATAGTGACTGACTTTCTGGCGAATAAGGCGCAATAAAAGGTGCAAAAACGGCCATTAAAATAATGACTGTTAAAATAATACCTCCTATAACAGCCAACTTATTCTTTAAAAATTTTTCAAAAAAAATCTTAGTCATTGTTTCTGGTTTTTGTCTAATATTTTCTTTTAGCTTTACCTCATTAGAGGGAGCTGCAGTATTCGGAATTGTCATATGTACCTCCCCCTTTTAATATTCGATTCGCGGATCAACTAATGCATATAAAATATCCGCTATCAAGTTTCCTAGTACAACCAAAACAGCGGAAATAACAGTCATCGCCATAATAACCGGATAATCTCTGGAAAATGCTGAATCAATAAATAACTTCCCAAGTCCCGGCCAAGTAAAAATCTGTTCTACCACGACAGCACCACCAATAAATGACGGGATCATCAATCCGAAAATTGTAATAACAGGAAGAAGACCATTTCTTAAGCCATGTTTGAAAATCACTTTATTTTCTCTAAACCCTTTTGCACGAGCTGTTCTTATATAGTCCTGTTTCAATACATCGAGCATACTTGAACGTGTATAACGAGTAATACCAGCCATATCAGCAGTTGCTAAAACAAAAGCAGGTAAAATTAAATGATGAAGTCTGTCAAAAATGTTAAAATCAGCATTTAAAGTACTAACGCCCCCCGTAGGAAACCAACCGAGATTTACCGAAAGAATCATAATTAGAATTAATCCGAACCAAAAATTAGGTATAGCCAGACCTAAGAATGACGTGACAGTTATACCGTAGTCAAGCTTTGAATAAGGGCGTTTTGCAGAAAGAACACCGAAAGGAATGGAAATCAGAAGAGCAACAAGTGTTGAAAATACCATGAGCACCAGAGTGTTGGGTAAACGTGATAGGATTAAGTCGGAAACAGGTGTACCTTTTTTAACAATAGATGTACCAAAATCTCCTTGCAACATGTTTCCAAGCCATTTTAAATATTGAACTGGTTCAGGATCATTAAGTCCGTACTTTTCTATAAATTTCGCTCTGTCCGCTTGACTGATTGTCGGATCCATCATAAGTGACATCGGATCACCTGGTGCCGCTTTCATTATCGCAAAAGATAATATTGTAATGCCCAAAAGAATCGGCAGAGACATTAATGTTCTACGAACAATATATGTAACCATATTCTTGTCCCCTTTTCTAAAATAGGATAAAGAGGAAAGGATGCTGAATCCTCACCTCTCTAGGGATATAATTTTTATTGTTCAAGCCACCATTTCTCAATATGGTATAAGTCATTCTTAGGATGGAATACGTACCCATGCATGTTTGCCGGGATTGCCCTATGATAATTGTAATAAAATAAGAATGAATAAGGCTGATCCTCTGCAATCAATTTATAAATTTCTTCGTATTTTTTCTGATATTCTTTTCTGTCTGTGATTGACTTTGCCTCAACTAAGAGTTTATCAACCTTAGGGTTTTTGTACCAAATGTTGTTCAAGCCATTTTCAGACTGACTTGAATGGAAGATCGTGTATTGGTCAGGGAACGTAGCTAGACTCCATCCGAGCAGTAATGCATCATAATCCCAATTTGGCGGACTCGTCTGTTCAATAAGAGCACTAAATTCTACAATTTGCGGTTTTGCTTCAATTCCTACTTCTTTTAGCTGCTGCTGAACAACAACCGCTAAATCTTCCCGAATTTTATTGCCTTGATTGGTCTTAATGGTAAACGAGAATTTCTTTCCGTCCTTATCAAGGTAACCGTCTCCGTCTGTATCTTTCCATCCCGCTTCTTTCAGTAGCTTTTTAGCTTTTTTAGGATTGTAATCAAATGTAGGCACATCACTTTTCGGGTAATTCCAAGATAGCGGACTTTCAGGAACGTTTGCGACTTCACCATCACCGTTTAATACTTGATCCACCATTGCTTTTCGATCAAGTGCGTGCGTAAGAGCTTGGCGGACTTTTTTGTCTTTAAATAAATCTTTTTTTTCATTCCATCCGATATAGCTGTAGTTCAAACCAAGATCTGATTTAACTTGCACATTATCAAATGTTTTGACTGTCTCAAAATCAGTACCCGGGACAACAAAGAAATCAATATCTCCCGCCTTTAACTGGGCAATAGCTGCATTTGAATCTGGGATTGTTTTTACTGTAACTGTATCTAAATATGGTCTTCCGCCGTAATAATCTTCATTGGCTTCAAGTTTTACATAATCCCCTTTTTTCCATTCAGCAAACTTGAATGGACCTGAACCAATCGGATTCTTCCTGTTAAATTCATTTTCGCCTAAATCTGCAACTGGTACTTTCCCTAAAATGTGTTTAGGCAAAATACCGTAACTATCTAGAACAACATTGTAAAAATATGCATCTTTTTTCTTTAATTTAAATTCAACTTCATAATCACCTTTTTTTGTAACAGACTTTAGTGATTCAAAACCAGAGCCGCGTTCACCATTATAATCCTTATTTAAAGGTATGCTGTATGTGAAAACGACATCATCCGCTGTAAGTTCTTTTCCGTCATGGAATTTTACACCTTTTCTGATCTTGACATTATAAGTCAGACCATCCTTGGATTCTGTCACTTTCTCGGCTAGTGCAGGCTTCACATTTAACTTTTCATCTGTTTCCAGTAAAGTGCTATAGATCATCCCTTCAATATCAGAACTGGAAACGTCAGTAGAGTAAAGCGGGTTAAACAAAGTGGGCTCCCCAGTTGAACCAACAACCAAGTCCCCGCCCTGCTGCGGTTTGCCGGTTGATTTTTTCTCGCTGCTGCTTGACTTCGATCCCGAGCAGGCCGATAAAAAGATGGCCATCACCATTAATACACTTAGCATCATCAGTGCGGTTTTACGTCTTTTCATTAGATATTCCCCCTCTTGAAATGTTCGTTCTTCTTAGCTGCTGTTTATGTAGTATGCATACCCCCTCTCAAAGCTGTGCGGGCGACAGTTAGCTATAAAGGTGACAAGCCACAAAATGGCTGGGAGCAGCTTCTTTGAATTCTGGTATTTGTTCCTTGCATATCGGTTTTGCAACAGGACATCTCGTATGGAAAACACAGCCTTTAGGCGGATTGGCCGGGCTGGGCAGTTCTCCTTTCAGGACGATGCGTTCGCGTTTGACAGATCCTTTTTTTCTTGTAACCGGGACAGATGATAAAAGGGCTTGGGTGTATGGATGTAGCGGATTGTCATATAACTCATGCTTGTCGGTCAGTTCCATCATTTTGCCGAGGTACATTACTCCGACCCTGTCACTGATATGGCGGACAACACTTAAATCGTGAGAGATAAATAGATACGTCAGATTAAATTCTTCCTGCAATTCTTCCATTAAGTTGATGACCTGGGCCTGAATCGATACATCAAGTGCAGAAACCGGTTCGTCTGCAATGATAAGCTCCGGATTCAGCGTGAGGGCTCTCGCAATGCCGATCCGCTGACGCTGCCCGCCGGAAAATTCATGGGGATAACGTGAGGCAAACGACGGATGAAGGCCTACTCTCGCAAGCAGCTCTTCGACTTTCTCATTTCGTTCTCGCATCGTGTACATGTGATGTGTGTTAAAAGGCTCCTTAATAATAGAACGCAGCGTTTTTCTTGGATTCAGCGAAGCAAATGGATCTTGAAAGACCATCTGAATATTTTTGCGGACGTTTTTTCGTAAATTCTCCTCTGACAGATTGGAAATATCCTGTCCCTTAAAGAGAATCTGGCCTTCAGTCGGTTTGTACAGCCTGATCATCGTTCGGCCGGCAGTCGATTTTCCGCAGCCCGACTCTCCAACGATTCCGAGTGTTTCTCCTTTTTTTAAAGAAAACGAAACACCGTCCACCGCTTTCACATCACCAACTTTTCTTTGAAAAAAGCCTGAGCGGATTGGGAAATATTTTTTTACGTCTCGAAGTTCTAAAATTGTTTCCTGATTAGCTGCTGTCATGATTGTTCGGCACCTTCTTCCTCATATAAAAAGCATCTCACTGACCTTCCGCTTTTGTGCGTCAAAAGCGAAGGCTGATGGGTCCAGCATTTATCCATCGCTTTTGGGCACCTTGGAGCAAAACGGCACCCCGGCGGCAGATTATCCGGTGTCGGCACGCTGCCTTTAATCGCATTTAATTTATCAATCTCTCCATCTATGACTGGAATAGACAATAGCAGTCCTTCTGTATAAGGATGAAGGGGCTCTAAAAATAACTCATCGACTGAGGCATTTTCTACGACTTGTCCGCAGTACATGACAATGACTCTGTCGGCTGCTTCCGATACAACACCTAAGTCATGTGTAATCAGCAAAATTGAAGTATCAAACTTCTGGCAGAGATCCTTCATTAGCTCCAGCACTTGGGCTTGTATCGTCACGTCTAACGCCGTGGTCGGTTCATCGGCAATAAGCAGTTTTGGATTACAGCTGAGCGCGATGGCAATCATTACCCTCTGTCTCATGCCGCCAGATAGACGGTGCGGGTATTCCTTCATAATTTGCTCCGCTCTTGAAAACCCAACCATCTTCAAGAGTTCGACGGCTCTTTGATACGCTTCTTTTTTCTTCATATTTTTATGGTAAATCAGCACTTCGGTAATTTGTTCTCCGATCGTTAACACCGGATTAAGGGAGGTCATTGGTTCTTGAAAGATCATGGATACTTCGTTTCCGCGGATTTTGCAATAGTCATTTTCAGTGAATGTGGTGAGGTCCTTGTCTTCGAGTTTAATCGTACCGTCCATGATTTTTCCGCCTGAGCTCTGGACGAGACCCATAATAGACAATGAAGTAATACTTTTGCCGGAGCCCGATTCGCCTACAAGCGCGACGGTTTCGCCTTTTTTGATGTAGAAATCGACTCCGTCCACCGCAGGGATCGGCTCCTTTTTTCTAAAAAAATAAGTCTTTAAATTATTCACTTCTAAAAGCGTGCTCATGCTAGCTCCCCTTCCCCCTCTTGTCGTCAAACGTTTTCAAGAGAAAGTAATCCCTCTATTCAGAAATAATAAACAATATTGAATTATCGAAAAATTTTATAGTTGTATATTATTACAATCATTTTGCAAAATCAAGAATTTTTTAGGATAATTGTAATATTATTAATGGAATTCCATTATTTTATTCTTTTAAAGCGTTGCTTTCAAAAAGGTTTCAGGAGAGATGGACAACCCTTCTGCTGTACTGGCTCTGTTCTCTGTTAAATATTTTTTTACAATATTGAATCCGACTGCGTATCCAAGCATTTTCGGCTGATATCCTTTGCCGTATAAAAGCTGATCGAACAATCGATGACCCCGTTTGATGTTCAGATGGGGCGCAATCTTTTTTTCGTAAAACACCTCAAGCTGCAGAGGGGTATACCAGGTGGTCCATTCAGCCGTTTGACTCTGGCCTAACCTCTCATAAACAGCATATTCTGCCAGCCCCTCCATGATGATTGTATCAAGTAATGTGACGTCTTTTTCCTCTTTTGTCATATGATCTAACCGGCAAACATGATGATATTCATGTGTCATAAGGGCTGAAACCGAGGACAATTCGATATCTGACGAGAGAAAGAGAAACATTTTATCTGGAAAGGCGAGCCCTGATTTTGACCCGAATTCTAAACGGATTCTTCTGTTTCGTTCATCAACCGGCAGTGCTACGATTGGCACGTCAGGTCCTTGCCACTTCTTTTTGAGGTACTGCTCCTCTTTTTGTATATGTCGGAAAAGCCCTTTTTCTTTCAGAATGGAAGACGTGCTTATTCCCTCTTTTATGTTTTTAAACATTCCGTGATGCTGCAAATGTCCCAAGATGCCTTTCCAGTCTTCTTTCTTCGTTCTTGAAAAGTACGGGACAATGTAATGCGCCAGATCATCTATTGAAGCGGCTTTTTCAAACCATTTGTATGTTTGTTCCACGCTCATGCTATCGCCTCCTCTTTTTTATCCTATGCGCACGAAAAAAACCGGCTACCCTTTTAGGGCAGCCGGTTTGGCGTCATGATTACTGATATTTTTTGAAGATTAGCGTTGCGTTATGTCCGCCGAATCCCAGTGAGTTGCTGAGAACATAGCTGAGATCCTGTCTGCGTGCTTCATCAGGCACATAATCTAAATCGCATTCTTCGTCAGGCGTTTCAATATTGATTGTTGGCGGGATCATGCCTTCTTTAATGGCAAGGATAGAGAAAATGGCTTCAATACCGCCCGCCGCGCCTAGAAGGTGGCCCGTCATAGATTTTGTAGAGCTTACCGCAAGTTTATAGGCATGCTCGCCAAAAACTGTCTTAATCGCCATTGTTTCATATTTGTCATTGTAATATGTGCTTGTGCCGTGAGCATTGATATAGTCAATCTCTTCAGGCGCAATGCCGGCATCTTTAATGGCTTCTCGCATCGCTCTCGCTCCGCCTTCGCCGTCTTGGGCAGGCGCTGTGATATGATAAGCGTCTCCCGTCGAACCGTAACCGACGATTTCTCCGTAAATTTTGGCGCCGCGTGCAAGTGCATGCTCAAGTTCTTCAAGAACGATAATACCCGCACCTTCACCCATAACGAATCCATCACGGTTTTTATCAAACGGACGACTCGCAGTTTTCGGATCCGGATTTGTAGAAAGCGCTTTGTTGGCACTGAAGCCCGCGAATGACATTCTAGTCAGCGGCGCTTCTGTTCCGCCTGTGATCATAGCGTCTGCATCGCCGCGCTGAATCACTTTAAATGCGTCACCGATAGAGTTTGTTCCTGTTGCACATGCAGTTACCGTACAAGAGTTAACTCCCTTTGCTCCTAAAGCGATAGAAATTTGGCCTGTCGCCATATCAGGAATCATCATCGGCACAAAAAACGGGCTTACCCGTCTTGGGCCTTTTGTTAAGAAGATTTCAAACTGAGACTCAAGCGTTTCAAGCCCTCCGATTCCGGAACCAACCCAAACACCGACTCTCGGCGCGATTTCATCAGTAATTTCAAGACCTGCGTCTTCAACTGCCATTTTCGCAGCGACAACCGCATATTGAGTGAAACGGTCCATTTTTCTTGCTTCTTTTTTGTCCATGTAATCTTCAACATTAAAGTCTTTTAATTCAGCGGCTACTTTAGCCGGATATTCTTCAGAATCAACACGAGTGATCGGACCGATCCCGGACACACCGTTGATTGCGTTATTCCAACTTGTATCGACGTCGTTGCCAAGCGGAGACAATGCTCCGAGTCCTGTAACAACTACTCTTTTTTTACTCATCTTGTGTGCACCTCACCTTTTTTTATCGGCCCCAGCGGATTGCAATGGCGCCCCAAGTTAATCCTCCGCCGAATCCTACCATGACGATCACATCGCCATCTTTGATTTTACCGGCTTCCAATTCTTCTACTAGAGAAATAGGAATGGATGCGGCAGAAGTGTTTCCATATTTATGAACAGTTTTAGACATCTTTTCGACAGGAAGCTCTAAACGCTCACGTGCAGCTTCCATGATGCGGATGTTCGCCTGATGCGGAATCAAAAAGTCGACGTCCTCTTTTGAGAGTCCGGCTTTTTCAATGACATTCACGCATGATTCACCCATTTGGCGGACCGCAAATTTGAAAACTTCACGTCCATTCATGATTGTATGTCCTTTTTCATTCAGATACAAGTGCTGACCGCCTGTGCCGTCTGCTCCTAGTTCAAATGAAAGAATTCCTCTGTCATCACTGACTGGCCCGACTACCGCAGCGCCCGCTCCGTCACCAAACAGAACGGCTGTGTTGCGGTCTTCCCAGTCTGTAATGCTTGAGAGCTTTTCTACACCGACAACAAGGACATGCTTATAAGTTCCGGATTCAATAAATTGTTTACCCGTTACAACCCCGTACATAAAGCCTGCACAAGCCGCGCTGATATCCATGGCACATGCTTTCTTTGCGCCGAGCTGTTCTTGAATCATACAAGAAACTGTAGGAAATGACTGATCAGGTGTGACAGTCGCAACGAGAATCATATCGAGATCCTCAGCGGACACTTCAGCTTGTTCCAGCGCTTTTTTCGCTGCTGCAACAGCCATATGTGATGAATATACGTCATCAGCGGCAATTCTTCTTTCTTCTATTCCTGTTCTTGTACGAATCCACTCGTCAGAAGTTTCAACCATTTTTTCTAAATCATGATTTGTTAAAACCTTCTCAGGGATATAACGTCCAACTCCAAGTATTCCAGCTTTCATAAGGGAAGACTCCTTTATATAGTTAATTTAGAAGATCAATCAGGTTATGATCAATTATTAGTATCAGGTACTAATTCTATCTTATTTTTTTTCACATGGCAATATATTCGTCTAAACTATCGGTCCATCTTACTCATAGAGTATGGTATATGGAAAAGGAGGCGTATGCAGGTGGATGTGTTTTCAAAAATGATGTTCGGCGATAACACCAAACAAAAAACAGAAAAAGAAGAAGTGCAGGAGGAGGAGGTTTCCCCGACAAACGAAGAAGAGACGATTGATTACATGTATATTATGAACCAAATCGGTTCGATTATGAACTCTCTCGATCAAATCAAGCCCGCTCTGAAGGAACTCGCGCCTATGGTATCCGCTATTAAAAAGAAAATCATGTGAAAAGCCACTTTCGAGAAAGTGGCTTCTTCTTATTCGGTTTCAGATTTCGCGTCGGATTTACCCAGCTCATAGGCTTCCGCCATTACCGTTGTAAATAAATTCATAAACGGCTGAATGGCCTCCATGGACAGCTCTATTCCTGATTTTTCAAGCTGCTCTTTCGCTTCAGGCAGATATTTCATTGCTATTTGCAGAAACTCAAGTGATTTTTCGTGCTGCATGTAAAGTCACCCCGTTACTCGTTTTTTGGCAGTTCACCTGTTTTGTTATATGTTTTGACCAGTTTGGCGATTTTTTTCTGAAAGGCTTTGTCCACAAGCGGACTGAAGGTTCCCATTTCGACAACTCGGCTTTTCAGATCGTAATAGTGATCGCCGCCTTTTAAAGTCCCTTTGTCGAATTGCTCAGCTATAATTTCATAGGCCTTGTCCACATTTTGCACCGTGCTGGTTAACACGGTGTTTTCGCCAAGATCGGATTGATCTGTGACATAGCCGATCGCATATAGGCCGTCTTTTTTGATTTGCTGAATGACAGGAACATTATACCCGTCTCCGGCAGGATATACAACATCCGCGCCTTCTTTCTTCATTTTTTGATAAAGGTTCACCGCAGTCGAATCATCATCCCAGTGATCCGTATATTTTGTATTCACTTCTATATTAGGATTTTCATACTTAGCCCCTTTTATAAAGCCGTCCACTTCTGGCTGCCATGAAAAAGAAGCGATGACGCCGACCTGATTGGTTTTTGACATATGGGCAGCGGTCATTCCGCCGAAAAAGCCGATTGCTTCCCCGCTGAGATGAACGCTTGTGACATTGTCCGCTTTTGCTTTTGCATTTGAAATCACAAACTGCATATCCGGATAGTCTTCACTAACCAAGTTAAATACTTCTTCATACTCACTTCCATGGCCAAAGAGGAGATTGACGCCGCGCTTATGAAAATCTTCAATCGCATTTATAATATCTTCATCTGTTTTTACGCCTTCTTTATAGTAGACGTCCACATTGTATTTAGATTGTATATTCAGTAATCCTTTATACCCTTTTGTGCCCCATACGAGGTCATTAATCGTATCAGGAAAGAGCATGCCGACCTTCTCAATTTTTCCTTTAAACGGAGTTTGTCCACATCCGCTTAATAAAAGGAGGACAGAAAAGATCATGACAAGCCTTGTGATCAAGTCATGTTCAACTCCTTTTGACAAGCTATCACATGTATTAAAATGATACGTTTATTGTATCTAGAAAACTCGAAACATGGAAGGTTTTTCTTAATATTTGTCGAAAATTGATGAAAATTGTCTTTTCCACTCGAGAATTTTTGTTTTCGCTTCATCTTTTGAAGTTTTTTTCGTGACTTGCAAATCAAAAATGCAATCTTTGCCGGTATCACGGCCGGGCTCAAGCAGGAATCTCAACAGCTCGTCAGCTACATCTTCTGTATAAAAGCCCTCTTCCTCCTGTTCTTCTTTCCACGGCCCATACATTTTAGGAAGGATCACCGCTTTTTCTGAACCTGTCTTTTCACGTTTCTCCCACTCTTTTCGGTCTTGTTCGTATACCAATACATAAGCGGATTTATATTGGTCCAAAGGCAAAAAGCCGCAGTCATATTGGATACAAATTGTATCATACTTTTGATCCTCAATGTGCTCAAGCTGCCGAAAGTGTTCGTTTCTTCCAAGCCACATGAGTCTTTCTTCTAAGTACATTTGTCTGTTTTCATCATCTGTTTCAGCCAAAACGACATCGACGTATATGCCTTCATCCATCATTCGCTCGCATAAAGAAAGGCCGAAAAATTCATCCGCCCCTACAATCAGCGTTGATTCCATTTCATCTGCCGCCCTTCCGGTTTTTCATTTATCCAAAGCAAAACAGCCTCCGCAAAAGAGAAGGCTATTGTTATTGTATTCTTTATAACTCTTTTTCATGCCTGTGAAAGAATTTGCAGATTGATGCATAGATCCTGCTTGGGTGCTCAAATAAATGAAACGTTATGTCAACCGGACAGCCTTGGTTTTGCTGCTGCTTTTCCTTAAATACTTCCGCATGCAGGCTGTACGGATACGGTGCTCCGGTCATCCGCTGCCATATATGAACCGGTACGCTGCTCGGATAGCTTTCGATTGTTTTATAACGGAGTGAAGCCGCTTCTTTTTCGGAGATTTCGTAGCTTTCCGATACCTCTTTCAAAAATTGTTTATAGAAAAATTTATTTTCTTTTTCTGATTCATAATGTGCCTGAAGATCGAGACAAGGATTCAACATCGCGGCTGATCGGATATGATCCGGGGAAAAACGAAGCAGTTCATCGGCCACGAGAGCGCCCATCCCTTCTGCTAAAATATGAATCTTCGGATTGAGTATTTCCTGCTTCAACACGAAATGTATCAGCTGTTTGGCATAGGTGACCGCTTTTCCCGCGCCCCAGTGCCTTCCGAACAGATTGCTGTTAAAAATGGTATAGCCTTCGTCCCTCAGCATATTTAAAAGCTGATTTCTGCCATAATGCTGAAGCCAAAAACTTGAATCATTACCGACAAAGTGGGTTCTGTCCCCGAGGACAAAGATGCCAAAGCCGTTCGGACGATAGGGCAGATGAATCACGTTATGCTCCGTTCCCAATTGAAAATACCTTTCCGTTATTCCCATCGCTTGCCCGCCTCCTTTCACACTTCATCTCACGCTATCTTATGTAAAAAGAAAAGAAACGAATAAGGTAAAGTCCTAGCCTTTCTATGTTTTGGCTATTATACCAATTGACGATATTTATTTTTTATATTTTACCATTAAAAATGTGACGAATCAGACTCTTTTGTCACCTCACTTTCTTCTAAAATTAGATTCCCCCTTCGCTTTATGTATGGTATGATAACTTCTAGAATAGAATGAGAAGGACGAGGTGGAAACGTGCGATTTATTATTGCTTTTATTTGGACGTTCCTTTTATCGCATATGGCATGCTATTTGATTGCCAGCATGAACAGTGTAGCGTATAACTTCACAACATCATCCGTAATTGCTGTCGTTTTATATGTGCTGATCATGGCGCTAGCAGCAATCATGCCTATGAACAACAATGCCAGCCAGCATTAATAAGCCAAAAACCCAAAACATGTATTGTTTTGGGTTTTTTCGTGATCACGGTTTTCTTTTATACGTCCACAGGCGGTTGTGATTAGATGTTTCAGGAAACATATCTCCTGCTGACAGATGGACCTTTTGCGGGTTTTTGACCATACTCCCCGTCTCGCCGATTTCTACGTAGATGCCGTTGTTGGGCGCTTTCTGCCCGGGCCGGAATTGATGCTGCTGTCCCACTGTTTTTCCTCCTTTTCCTTTTTCGTGTAGTATGCGCCTAAGCGGGTGTGAATATGTTTCCATAAAAAAACTGCTGAGACCGGCTCAGCAGTTTTTTCGGTTATTCCCCTTTGTAAAGGATCGCCTTTAACAGCGCTTTTTGCACATGGAGACGGTTTTCGGCCTGCTGGAATACAGCGGAATTCGGACCGTCAATAATCTCTGCCGTCACTTCTTCTTCACGGTGTGCAGGAAGACAGTGCAAAAATGTATAGTCAGGTTTAGCATGGCTGACAAGCGATGCATTCACCTGGTAAGGCGCGAAGACTGCGAGACGCTCTTGTTCTTCCGCTTCCTGTCCCATGCTTGTGAATACATCTGAATAAATGACGTCCGCATTTTTTACGGCTTCAATCGGATCAGCTGTAAGTGTAATGGAAGCACCGGATTGAAGGGCAAATGCTTTGGCTGCTTCCGCCGCTTCGTCTAACACTTCGTATCCCTTAGGCGAAGCAATCGAGATATCACAGCCCATTTTTGCGCAGCCGATCATCAGGGAGTGCGCCACATTATTTCCGTCACCGATATATGCGACTTTCACACCTTTGAGATCGCCTTTGATTTCCTTGATCGTCAATAGGTCCGCCAGCGCCTGGCAAGGATGATATTTATCAGTAAGCCCGTTGATGACCGGAATATCAGCGTGTTCAGCAAGCTCCTCCACCTTTTCATGCTCGAAGGTCCGGATCATGATTGCATCTACATAGCCCGAGAGCACTTTTGCCGTGTCAGCCACAGTTTCACCGCGGCCCAGCTGCAGATCTTTCTGGCTTAAAAAGAGGGCATTTCCGCCAAGTTGCGCCATGCCGGCCTCAAATGAAACACGTGTCCGTGTGGATGATTTTTCAAAAATCATCGCAAGGGTTTTGCCTTGAAAAATAGGCTGAATCTTGTTTTGTTTCAGTTCACTGGCTTCAGCAAGCAACGCGCTGATATCCTGTTCACTGAGATCTTTTAGCGTTAATAGGTCTTTTCCGAATAGCATTTCTCCCATATTCACTGTGTGCATGATGCCACTTCCTTTTTATAAAGATCTCTGAGGGAAACAGGGTGCGGACTGCCTGATCCGCTTTGCAAAAACGCCCGTACGGTTTCCTCTTCAGTAAAGACGGTAATGCCGTGTGTCATGGCTTCCAAACGCTCTTTGCGTGCTTCTTCAGAGCCATTCAAATGGATATGGAGCGCTTTTTCATCCTGTTCCATCCATGAGGCGAATGTGCCTTCATGAACCGTAAAGCCGGCGTTTTCCGCTAATGTCTTCAAATCTTCCGGTCCGTTTTGCAAATAAATGCTTCCTTTTTGATTCCAAACACGCGTGTAGATTTTTTTCAACGCGCTGTCGGCGTCGTATGCAACACACATGCCTTCTCCTGTCGATTTCATCTCCGGTCCAAGCTTGACATCTACATCTTGAATCGCATGTGAGGAAAAGACCGGGAACTTTACAGCAACGCCGTGGTGATTTTGAACTGCCGGGTTTACATCTTTTAGAGATGCCCCCGCCAGCAGCCTTGTGGCGAGCGGAATCATCGGGACGCCCATGACTTTGCTGACGACCGGAACTGTACGGCTCGCTCTCGGGTTCACTTCAAGGACGAGAATGGTTTCGTTATCGATCACAAATTGGATGTTCATAATACCTTTAAATGAAAGCTTTTGGGCAATTTTTTGAGCAGCATCTTTTATTCCCTGCTGCAGTTTGTTTGTGACAGAAGGCCCCGGGAGAATGGCGAAGCTGTCTCCTGAGTGGACGCCCGCCCGCTCAATATGTTCGGTATATGTCGGGATAAAGACTTCTTCGCCATCGGAAATCAGATCAATCTCGACTTCTTTTCCTGACACGTACTGATCAATCAAAATCGGGTACGGCATGCTGTCTTCTCCGTCCAGCAGCTGAGAAAGCGCAGCTTCCGATTCAACGATGATCATGCCCATTCCGCCAATGACATAAGAAGGACGGATTAATACAGGATAGCCGATGCCGTTTGCTTTCTCTGCAGCCTCTTCTTTTGTATAGGCAATTTCTCCTTTAGCGTGCTGCAATCCGAGTTCATCAAGAAGCTGATAAAATTGATCGCGATCCTCTAACACGTCAAGCGTTTCAAACGATGTGCCGAGAAGCGTGATTCCGGCTTTTTCGAGCGCTTCAGCAGCATTGATCGCGGTTTGGCCGCCGAACTGCACGATCGCAAAGTCAATGTTTTCCTGCTCCGCCACGTTTAATATGTGCTCCGTTGTCAGCGGTTCAAAATACAGGCGGTCCGCAATTTCATAATCTGTGCTCACGGTTTCCGGGTTGTTATTAATCATAATCGTTTCGAATCCAAGCTTTTGCAGCGTTAACACCCCATGAACAGCACTGTAATCGAATTCAACGCCCTGCCCGATGCGAATCGGTCCTGAGCCGATAATCAGCGCGCGCTTTTTCTCTTTGCGGCTGATGTCTCCATCGGTTTCTCCGAAATACGTGGAGTAAAAATAGTTGGTTTTCGCATCAAACTCAGCTGCGCAAGTATCAACAATTTTGAAGGAAGGCGTAATCCCCTTCTCTTTGCGAAGAGCGCGCACCTCTGCCTCTGTCTTGCCGATAAGTGAGGCAATCGTTGCGTCTGAAAACCCTTTTTCCTTTGCCTTTTTCAATAAATCAAAAGAAAGGTCGCTCCCCGCTTCCATGATCTGATTTTCCAGCTTGATGATATTGTTAAAGGTGTGAAGGAAAAACGGGTCGATTTTTGTTTTTGCATGGATTTCTTCTATTGATATGCTTCGGCTTAACAGCTCCATCACAACGAAAAATCTTCGATCGTCAGGTGTGATTGCCAGCTCCCAGAGCGCTTCAATTGATAAGCCGCCGAGCTCCGGCAGATGCGTGCCGACGTTTTTCAGCTCAAGAGAGGCTGCCGCCTTTTGGAGCGCCGCTTCTACATTACGTTCAATCGCCATCACTTCTCCGGTGGCTTTCATTTTTGTGCCGAGCTTGCGATCCGCGTTTTTGAATTTATCAAACGGCCAGCGCGGAAACTTGACGATGACATAGTCCAATGCCGGTTCGAAGCTCGCATAAGTGGAGCCTGTAAGCGGGTTTTTTAATTCGTCAAGCGTGTATCCGACCGCCAATTTCGCAGCCATTTTCGCAATGGGATAACCTGTTGCTTTTGACGCGAGAGCAGATGAACGGCTCACACGCGGATTCACTTCAATGACGTAGTATTGCTTGCTGAACGGATCAAGCGCAAACTGAATGTTGCACCCGCCTACGACATCAAGTGCCGAAATGATCGTCAGACTTGCCGTCCGGAGCATTTGATAGTCTTCATCAGTTAATGTTTGTGAAGGCGCCACTACGATCGAATCGCCTGTATGCACACCGACCGGATCGATGTTTTCCATATTACAGACGGTAATGCATGTGTTGTTGCTGTCGCGCATCACTTCATATTCAATTTCTTTAAAGCCGGCAATGCTCTTTTCTACCAGGCATTGATTGATCGGGCTAGCCAGGAGCGCTTGCTTGATCATGGCGGCAAATGCTTCTTTCGTAGGCGCGATGCCCCCGCCTTTTCCGCCTAACGTGTAAGCAGGCCGGATAATGACAGGAAAGCCGATGGATTCAGCAAAACGAAGGGCATCTGTTTCGTTATCGACAATTTCGCTTTCTGGAACTGGCTGATTCAGCTCGTTCATTAAAGAACGAAATTTTTCCCGGTCCTCTCCTTTTTGAATTGTATCAACGGATGTACCCAGAAGTTTGACGCCGTGCGCCTTTAAAATACCCGCTTCTTCAAGTTCAACCGCAAGATTCAGTGCAGTCTGCCCGCCTAAATTGGCCAGAAGTCCGTCGGGCTTTTCTTTCTTAATAATGTCTGTCAGGCTTTCTACCGTCAGCGGTTCAAAATAAATGTCATCCGCGAAAGCTTCATCGGTCATAATTGTTGCCGGGTTGTTGTTGACGAGAATAACCCGATAGCCTTCTTCCTTGAGCGCGATGCAACCTTGAGTGCCTGAATAATCAAATTCTGCCGCCTGGCCGATGATGATCGGGCCTGAGCCGATTACTAATATGCTTGAAATACTGGTGTCTTTAGGCATGGGCGATTTCTCTCCTTGCTGGTATCACATTCTTTAAATAATCATCAAAAATCCATTCGCTTTCCGCCGGCCCGGGATGGGCTTCCGGGTGGAATTGCACACTCATGACAGGCAGCTTTTTATGGGAAAGCCCTTCAACTGACGTGTCATTGACATGGTGGAATCTAATCGTCAGCTCTTCTTGATTAATGGATTTTTCATCAACCACATAGCTGTGATTTTGGCTGGTCATGAACACCCGCTTCGTTTCACGGTCGATGACCGGATGGTTTGCGCCCCTGTGTCCGAACGGCAGCTTAAACGTATTTCCGCCGAAAGCGAGCGCAATCAGCTGGTGGCCGAGACATATGCCGAGTGTCGGAAAGCGGCTGACAATGTTTTTGATTTGTTCCATATACGGTGTAATGGCTTTCGGATCTCCGGGTCCGTTGGATAACACGACACCGTCGGGCTTTATGCCGTAAACCGATTCCATTTGCTGATACGGTATAACAGTGACCTTGCAGCCTCGTTTCACGAGGGATGATGCAATTGATTTTTTATAGCCAAAGTCAATGAGAGCAATATGTTTATTTCCTTCACCGATTGTGCTGATGTCCTGTGCGGTCGCCTGTTCTGCGACGTTCTCAGGCTGCAGGGCAATCTCAGCCGCTTCTTTAGAGGCAGTGACAGACGCCCCCATCGTTCCGTTCGCGCGGATTTTTTTGACGACAGCCCTCGTATCGACATGGGACAAGAGCGGGATGTTCCATTTTTTCAGATATTCCTTAAGACTGTATACCGCTTCATGATGAGAAAAATGATCGCATGCCTCGTAAACAACCGCTGCTTTCACTTGCGGTTTTTTGCTTTCAAAGTCGTTTTCATTAATGCCGTAGTTGCCGATCAGCGGGTACGTAAATACGATAATCTGTCCTTTGTATGACGGGTCTGTCAGCACTTCCTGATAACCCGTCATTCCTGTGAAAAACACAGCTTCGCCCGTGCAGTTTTCATGTCCGTCCAGTTCTCCGCTGAACACTGTTCCATCTTCTAATACTAAATAACCTTCCATCTAAAAGCCCACCTCTTGATGAATAATTAATTATAAAAATGAATTTTTATGCTTTTACATCGAAAAAAAATTACAGATTGACAGCGGAATGCTGAGCAATCGCTTGTTTCAGCTTGCTGACGGCTTCTGTTATTTCATCCTTTGTCACGGTGAGCGGCGGCAGCAGACGAATCACGTTCGGTCCGGCCGGCAGTACGAGCAAGCCTAATGTCTGCAATTCAGCAATGATGTCTGCAACCGGCCCATCACACTCAATTCCAAGCATTAATCCTTTGCCGCGAATTTGCTTCACAAAAGGACTCTTCAGTTCAGCCTCCAGCTGTTCTTTCAAAAACGCACCCTTATCAGCAGCCTCTTGCAGAAAGTCAGGCTGGAATACAACCTGCAATGTTGCATTGACGGCGGCCATCGCCAGCATATTCCCTCCGAAAGTCGTTCCGTGAGACCCAGGAGTAAACGCTGCTCCCAGCTCTTTCTTGCCGATTACCGCACCGACTGGAAAGCCGTTCCCCAATCCTTTTGCAGCTGTGATGATATCAGGTGAGAGGCCGAAGTGTTCGTATGCGAAGCCCTTTCCCGTCCGTCCAATGCCGGTCTGAATTTCATCTACGATCAGAAGCGCCTGCTTTTCCTTGCAAAACGACTGTACGGCTGTTAAAAATTCTGCACTGGCCGGATTGACTCCGCCTTCTCCCTGTACGGTCTCAAGCATTACTGCGGCTATGCCGTCTTCCTCCCCAAGAGCATCAAAAGCGCCAGGATCATTGTACGGGAGGTAGTGAAAGCCTTCCAGCATCGGACCGAAGCCTGTTTTGATTTTATCCTGTCCAGTAGCTGCCATCCCTGCATAGGTGCGGCCGTGGAATGATTGAAGAAATGTGATGATTTTCGTTTTTCCAGTTGCTTTTCGCGCCAGCTTAATCGCGCCTTCATTCGCTTCCGCTCCGCTGTTGCAGAAAAAAACGAGATCTCCGGCACTGTTTGCTGCTAACTGCTGTGCCGCTTGCTCCTGAAGACTGTTTTCAAACAGATTGGATACGTGCCATACGCTGTCGAGCTGTTTTTTGACCGCTTCTGTGACCGCTTCATGGCAGTGACCTAGGTTGGAAACCGCAATCCCTTGAATGAAATCGAGGTATGTTTTGCCGTTTTGATCCTCAACGCAAGTTCCCTTCGCTTTCTTTATCTCAATGTTCCACCGTCCGTAGGTTTGAAACAAGCTGCTCATGAAACAGCCTCCTTTGCTTTGACGATTTTTGTTCCTTGAAATGTTTGATTTGAGAAAAACGATCCTTTTCCATTTACGATCATCACTTCTGATACCTGGTCCGATAATGCTGACAAGGCTGAATTGACCTTTGGTATCATCCCGCCTGTGATCACTTCCTGTTTAATGAGAGTCTGAATTTCCTCAGGGGTCAGGATGTCGAGACGCTGTTTTTCCTTCATAATTCCTTCCACGTCTGTGACGAACATCAGCTTATCGGCTTTCAGCGCCCCGGCGACTGCCGAAGCAGCAAGATCAGCATTGAC
The DNA here is from genome assembly GCF_038004745.1 of Bacillus sp. FSL R5-0434. Classification (NCBI taxonomy): domain Bacteria; kingdom Bacillati; phylum Bacillota; class Bacilli; order Caryophanales; family Bacillaceae; genus Bacillus; species Bacillus sp. FSL R5-0434. Next base: position 1,186,572 of record NZ_JBBORV010000001.1, on the reverse strand, counting down.
ATTCAGTGTTTTGTAATCGCTCGTCAAGGACAGGGGCGCGATTACCGGGATAATGCCTTCATCCATCAGCGCGTTTACCATAGAGGCATTAACCTTTTTAATTTCTCCGACTTCCCCGTATGTGTCCGGATCAAGATAGTCTGCTTCGAGAAGGCCTCCATCCTTGCCGGACACTCCCGCAGCCCGGAGCCCGTGTTTTGCAAGCTCGGCAACGAAAAATTTATTCACTGAGCCGGACAGTACCATTTCAGCGACTTCCAATACCGGTTTGGTTGTTTTCCGCTGTCCGCCTGCAAATTCTGTTTTGATGTTTAACCGTTTCAGCATATGTGTGATTTCCGGTCCGCCGCCGTGCACGATTGCCAATTTCCATCCTGACTCCATCAATTCTTTCAGGTTTTGAAAAAATTCTTCCGACAGCTCACGGATGACACTTCCCCCGCATTTAAAAACGATTGTTTTCTTCATTGTGCTCCCCTTTATTACGTGCGATAGCTCGCATTAATTTTGATATAATCATAAGTCAGATCACAGCCCCATGCTCTTCCGTTCCCGTCTCCTTCATGCATCTTGATGACGATGGCAATCTCGTCTCCTTCAAGATATTCTTTCGCGAGAGATTCAGAGAATGGCTGAGGCTCGTTGTTTTTAAACAGGCATTGGCCCCCGAGATAAACCTCTACTTCTTCAGCCTTCACCTGAGCCGCGCTGTGCCCGATAGCCCCGATAATGCGCCCCCAGTTCGCGTCTGTTCCGTATACAGCGGTTTTTACGAGGTTCGACCCGACAATTTTCTTGGCAATTACGTTTGCATCAAGATTGTTTTTCGCCCCTTTTACTTGGGCTTCGATTAGTTTTGTCGCGCCTTCTCCGTCTCTGGCAATCTCCTTAGCCAAATCTTCGCAAGCCAGAAGAAGCGCTTTTTTAAAGAGCGGCCAGTCTTTATGCTCTTCCGTAAGGCACTCATTTTCCGCGCAGCCATTTGCCATGACCAATACCATGTCATTGGTGGAGGTTTCTCCGTCAACTGTAATTTGATTAAAAGAGACGTCAGTGATGTCGCGGAGCGCTTTTTGCAGCGTTTTTTCTTCGATTGCCGCGTCTGTTGTCACAAACCCCAGCATCGTTGCCATGTTTGGGTGAATCATTCCGGAGCCTTTAGCCGCTCCGCCGATGGTGACTTTTTGACCGCCGATTGTCAGTTCATAGCACGTTTGCTTGATGACGGTATCTGTCGTTAAAATCGCTTCCTCGAAATCTCCATATCCCGCAGGCGTTTCTTTCAAAAGCTCGATGCCGGCCTGAATGTTTTCCATATTTAAATGTTCGCCGATGACACCAGTTGAAGAAACGGCGACAAGCTCCGGCTCAATGCCCAGCTGTAAAGCAAGGCTCTCCCGCATTTTGTATGCATCCTCTAAGCCCTGTTCCCCTGTACAAGCATTGGCAATGGCGCTGTTGACAATGACTGCTTTCAGAGCTGATCCATGCTTTAAGCTGTCCTGTGTGACTTTAATCGGAGCCGCCTGAAAGTGGCTTTGCGTATAAACTGCCGCGCTCACTGCCGGTGTCTCGCTGATGATGACGCCAAGGTCTTTTTTCGAGTAGCGCAGCCCGCAATGCACGCCCTTTGCCTGAAATCCTTTTGGCGAGGATACATCGCCTTTTACTTTCACTATTTGATCTTCACTCAACTGAATCATGGTTCGATTCTCTCCTGTTCTATGGATAAATTGGTGTCATGGTAAGACCTGTCTCTTCGTTCCAGCCATTCATGATATTGAAATTTTGTACTGCCTGCCCAGCGGCACCCTTCATCAGATTATCAATTACCGATACGATCGTGACCCTGTTCGTTCTTTCGTCGAGGGTAACGGATACATCGCAGAAATTGCTGCCGAACACTTCCTTCGTTTGCGGGTAATGACCCTTTGGCCTCACTCTCACAAAATATGAATCTTGGTAAAATTCCGAATATAAATCGTGCAGATCTTCTGCAGATAGGTCAGATGTTAATTGCGTATACATTGTCGCCATGATTCCCCTTGTCATCGGAACCAAGTGAGCAGAAAATGTAATAGCCTTCAACTCTGGCTGCCATTCTTTTAACGTCTGTTCAATCTCAGGGGTGTGCTGATGTTCATTTACTTTATAAATTTTAAAATTGTCGTTAAGCTCAGAAAAATGGGTTCCCATGGATGCTTTCCTCCCCGCACCGGAAACGCCTGTTTTCGCATCAACGATAACGAACGATTCATCAAGCAGCTTTTTTTGAGCCAGAGGCGCGAGGCCTAGCAGCACAGCCGTCGGGAAACACCCCGGATTGGCGATGAGCTTCGCCTGCTGAATGTTCCTTTGATTCAGCTCCGAAAGACCGTAAACTGCCTCTTGAATTGTTTCTTTTGGTGCCGCTGTCCGTTTATACCACTTTTCATATACAGCAGGCTCTTGGATCCTCAGATCACCTGACAGATCAATAACCGAAATTCCCGCCTCTGCAAGCTGCGGAGTCAGTTCACTTGATACTCCCGGGGGCGCAGCAAGAAACATGACATCGATTTCCTGTTTGATTGTATTCATATCAATGGGCTTCAGCCTCTGCTCAGCCAAGCCAGTAAGATGAGGGTAAGTATTACTATAGACATTTCCTTCCCCGCTGGATGAATAAAGTATACATTCTTCTGTATGAGGATGATGTGTAAGAATCCTGACAAGTTCGGCGCCTCCATAACCCGTAGCGCCTACAATTCCTATTTTCAAAACGAATTCACCTTCTTGGTCTTTGTGAAATTATTTAACATTATAACATGAATAAAAATTAATTCAATCGTATATTTAATATTTTTATTCATTTATAAATTTTCTGTTCAATAAAAAACCGACTCTTAAAAAGCAGGCAGAAACCGCTTCAAGTTGTTGGCCCGGCGCCATTTGCAGCTGTATAAAAAAACAGGCTGACCGTGTCAGCCTGTTTTCATCATCATCAATCCGCTCAGAAAATATAGAATAGAGCTTGTATAAAAAATCATTTGCACCGTAAAAAAGTCGGCGAGAAAACCGCCGAGCATAATGGCAGCTGCTGAAAAAACAGCGGTCCAAAAATGATAATTCCCAATCTTTTTTCCGCGTTCCCCGGTGTCTGTAAAGTCGGCGATTAATACTTTTTCTCCGTGTTTTTGCATCGCCCCAAAGAGACCTAACAGCACTTGCACGATGTACACTTGAAGAACGCTGTTAACATGCGGGACATACAAAAGCAGAACCGCCATGCCCCATGAGTTCGCAAGCAGATAATAGCGGCTGTCGATCCTTTCAGAAAGCCGGCCGAGGAGCGGGTAAATGAGCGCTCCGCTCAGTCCGAATAATCCGTAGGAAAACCCGAACTGCGTGTAGCTTGAGCCGATATTCTTCACAAACAGAATATAAAACGGAAAGATTAAACTGCTTGCGAAAAACACGCTACTTTGTGAAAGTGTCAGCCATTTTAATTTGTTTTTCCCCATTATTTATACCTCTGATAAAAGTAATTCATAAACCGCTCATCCGGATCATACGTCTTTTTTTTCTGAAAAAACGCTTCGCTTTTCGGATACGCCTGTCTCATTTGCGCTTTTGTCTGATATGTCATATACGGCAGATAATAGCTTCCTCCGTGTTTGAGCGCAACGTCTGTCATGCGCCTGATGATCCTGGCAGCGTCAGCCTGGTCTTCTTTTGAAAAGCCCTCGTTGATTAAAAGCACGAGCGAAAACATATCATCCTTCGCATAAGACAGGTCAGCTTTTTCGTTTTTTTGCACATACCGGATCGTGATATTAAGCAGATTCAGGTCTTCGTGTGACAGCGTTTGTCTCAGGTCATCAATATAGGAAGCGTACTCCTTCACCGGCACAAAGTATTCCTGCAGCACGTCTGTATTTTCATTGTTTTCGTATTCGAGAAATTTTGATTCTGACCGCATGACATTATTGCGTGAGATCTTTGTTCCATTTTGGCTTAGAAAATAGGATTGCTGGGTATTCCACAGCCAGTTTCTGCCCCACCCGTACCTTCTTGACAGGCCGAGCGCGAATTTCGTCACCTGTGTATGCTCATCCTCTTTGAGATCGCTGTAAGATGTCAGCTGATCCTGCTCGTCTGATAATACGTAATTTGTGACATACATGTCTTTTAGAAATCCTTTTTCTGCTGTTGAGATGCGAGCGAGGTGCATGCGGACACCGGGATTGCCTTTGACATGCTTTGTAAAATAGTCAGCGTATGTGCTGTAGTTCATTTTTTCCGTCTGCATGACGTACAGCTCGTCATCCGTTAATTCAAGCTCAGCATCGAGAATCACGCCAAAAAGACCGTACCCGCCGATGACTGCTGAAAATAAGTCATCTTTTGGAGTGACAGTGACAATTGTGCCGTCGGCTTTTAAAAGACGGAATGATTTGACTGTATCAATCAGCGATCCATAGCGGATATCACGCCCGTGGGCATTGGCGCTGAGAGATCCTCCGATTGTAAAAATATTTTGTGACTGCATGACTTTTACCGCAAGCCCGTATGGATTTACGTATTTCTGTATGTCATTCCACGTCGCCCCGCTTTGGACCCTGATGGTTTTTTTCTCTTTATCGAAAGCGAGGATTTTGTTGTAGCCTGTCATGTCCAGAACGATGCCGTCCTCGTAATATGTATGGCCGCCCATCGAATGCTGTGTTCCGGCTATTGAGATTTTTATGTTTTTTCGATTGGCCTCTTTGACTGTGTCAATGAGGTTATTTTCTTCCTGCCCTTTCACCGTCTGCTTAATTTTCACCGGCATCAAGCGGCTGACATCGGTCATCTCGCTGGAGCCGCTTTTTTGCTCTGAGTGAACAGAGTACGCAAACAGGGCCGCATACGCACCGGTGCACAGCGCGAATGCAAGCAATTTCTTTTTCATGGCGCTCTCCCTGCTGTTTTTTATGGCCATTATACCATGTTTGCGTCCTCTTTTTTCCAGATTATCGTCTTGCCCGTTTTTCAGCGCGGCGGTCAGCCACGATAAAACAAGCGTGAATGGCGCCCGGCAGCCAAAAGATGCATGTCAATATGAGATTGAGCAGGGCCTGAAACGGCTTTCCCGTAAACAAAACAGCAAGCGGCGGACATAGAACGGCAAGCAGGTACATCATTTTGCTTCACTCCTTTTCAGCTGTAAAAAGGACAGCCTCACAGTAAGGCTGTCCTCTTTTGTTTTATTGTATGCCAAGCGCGATTTTTGCATATCTTGACATTTTGTCCCGAGTCCACGGCGGATTCCACACAATGTGAACTTCCGTCTCTTTCACTTCCGGAATGTCCGCAAGCGCTTTTTTCACTTCATCCACAATAATCGGTGCTAAAGGGCATCCCATTGACGTCAGTGTCATTGTGACGTGCGTTAAGCCGTCTTCATCCATATCAACATCGTATACTAACCCGAGGTTTACGATATCAACGCCAAGCTCAGGGTCGACAACCTGTTCCAGGGCGCCCATAATGTTTTCTTTTAATGCTTCTTCCACGTTCCCTCACTCCTTTTTTCTACAGTATAACGTAAATCCGGCCTGTGTTTACACCTTTGTGCTTTATAAATGCGTTTCAAACCATTCAACGGTTTTTAACACAGCGGCCCGCGGCACTTTGTGATCGGCTCTTTCATCCGCAATGAACTGGAGATGTTCCGGCTGCTCGCTGTAATAAGATTTAATCGTGTCATAAAATTTCCGGGTCGGCGCGTAAGGCACGACTTGATCTTTAACACCATGCCAAAATAAAAGCGGGCGCTGGCGAAGTTTCTCCGGCTGAAGGCTGAGATCCAGCACTTTAAGGCGCTCCATGAGCTCCCGCACCCTTTCCTCCGGCACATCGATATCGATGCCCTGAGATTTGATGTGGTCGATCTGCTGCTGAAACAGCTCGACATAATTCGGGCTTCCCATCAGGCTGACGCCGGCTTGTACCCAGTCATAAACCGTTAAGGCGCCAAGCGTTGTAATGCCGCCCATTGATGTACCCGCAAGCCCGATACGGCCGCCTTCTATCAGGCCTTCCTTCTCAAAATGGTTCTTGAGTACTTCAAGCTCTTCAATCTCGTTTAGCACGATGTCCCAAAAATGGCCGGCCAGCTTTTCAACAGCCATTTGCTCTCCCCGTTCACCATGGTGCAGAGCCTCCGGCAGAACGGCTCTAAAGCCCTTCTCCGCAAGCAGATAAGCAATATGAAGGTTGTGTTCCTTTGCGCTTGCAAAGCCATGTATAAAGAAAACAAGAGGAACAGCACGGTGCCGGTTCTCTTCTTTTACAATATGTAAAAACGGAATGCCGGAAACGGTCTGATTTTCAATTTGAATCACAATGTCCCCTCCTTAGGATAACCATAATCATAAGTGTAACATGTAGACAATAAAGATGGTAAAAAGCTACACTGTCATTAAGGCAACTCGCGTAAAATCTTAGGTTAAAGGAGCTTTTCATGGAGACAAAACCCTATGTAATCGCATTAGATTTAGATGGAACATTATTAAAGGACGATAAAACAATATCAGAAAACACCCTTCAAACGATACAGCGCCTAAAAAATGACGGACATTACGTCTGCATCTCCACCGGCCGGCCGTACCGTTCAAGTTCCATGTACTATGAGCAGATGAATCTGACAACGCCGATCGTCAATTTCAATGGAGCGTTTGTCCACCATCCGCAAGATGACAGCTGGGGACGGTATCATACCTCACTGCCGCTTCAAGTTGTCAAACAGCTTGTGGATATCAGCGAGACCTACAACGTACATAATATACTTGCTGAAGTCATCGATGATGTGTACTTCCATTATCATGATGAGCATCTGATTGACGCCTTTAACATGAACACAACAAATGTCACCGTCGGCGATTTGCGTGAAAATCTCGGTGAGGATGTCACCTCTGTGCTCATCCATGCGAAAGAGGAAGATGTGCCAGAGATACGAGCTTATTTAACAGATGTGCACGCCGAGGTGATCGATCACAGAAGATGGGCAGCCCCGTGGCATGTGATTGAGATTATTAAAAGCGGCATGAACAAAGCGATTGGCTTGCAGAAAATCAGCGATTACTACGGCGTGCCGCGAGAACGGATCATCGCTTTTGGCGATGAAGATAACGACCTGGAAATGCTCGAATTTGCAGGATGCGGCGTCGCCATGGGAAATGGAATTGACGCAGTCAAGCAGATCGCTGACAAAACGACGGGTTCCAATGAAGAAGATGGGGTCGCCCAATTTTTGAAAGAATATTTCTCAATATAAAGAGCGGAGTGTTTTAATTTTTCCCACTTATAAACCTTTACCCGCCCCAGCATACTATGGGAGACGACTCATCTCGTCAAAGTATGGAAGGGGGCAGTCTCACAATGGGTAAACGAAGCAAATCCAAAAGGTTTATTCAGCAGGGTAAAGACTCCATCGGGCAACACGCCGCAAGATTTCCATATCGGTCTACTTTAGAAGAAGCTCACCAGCATGCCGCGGCACGAGACTCGGCTGAAAGGCAGTATGAATATTAAATGAGAAACGAACTGTTTCAGCAGGCGAAATCATTTGTTCAACAGGCTGTCATGGTGACAAACGGCTTTGAGGAAGGCGATCAGGAGCAAGCGATTCTGAGGGCCAAAAATGCTGTGTCTTCTGCGTATGCCAATTCGACAGATGCGGAACGTCAACAGCTTCATCAATTTCAAGATCAACTGGATAAATTGCAATAAAAAAAAGGCTATGGCGATTCGCCATAGCCTATTATTTGACCTCAAACTGCTGAACAGCCTGGACCTGCTTAAGATTCTCCGCTTTGCCCTTAAACGTCACCTTCACCTCGTATGTTCCCGGCTCCGGTACTTCCTTCCATTCATCAGTGAAATCATAGGTTTCTCCCGGTTCAAGCGTCAGGTTTTGAAAAGCCTGTGTAAACATTTTGTCTTTCGAATAACGGTATCTTTCTTTGTGTTCTGAATCGTACACGACAAGTTCAAATTTTTGTCCCGTGCTGAATTGAAACTCCACACTGCGTTCGCTTTGGTTCTTCAGTGACATGTTAAACTTGATTTGTTCAGGCTCCTGAATTGCGTCAACAGATAAAACAACCTCTTGATTCTCCATTCCGCCTGATACCTCCTTATCGGGTTCTGTCTGCTCATTTTTCCCGCAGCCTATTAATAGCACCACAGGCAAGAGCATCACAAGCAGCCGTTTCACGACTTCCACCTGCTTTCGTCAGTCTTTTCTAAAGAAACCAAAAATCCCGGTCGTTTGGACAATGTTTGTAAATGCTTTCGGGTCCACTTCTTTTACGATTTTTTCTAAATCGTACAATTCATACCTCGTGATGACGATAATCATCATTTCTTTCTGCTCGTTTGTAAAAGCTCCTTTGGCTGGGACAGTCGTTATGCCCCGCACCATTTTTCCATAAATGGCTTCTTTGATTTCGTCCGCTTTTTTCGTCACAATCATTGCTGTCAGCTTCATGTGCCGGGTATGAATCGCGTCGATCACCCTCGTTGTCACATACAAAGTAACAAGGGTATATAAAGCTTTCTCCCAACCTTGCAATAATCCTGCCGTCAGAATGATAATCCCGTTCAGAATAAAGAAATACGTGCCGACGGGTTTATCCTTCCACTTGGCCAGCACCATAGCGACGATATCAAGGCCGCCTGTCGAAGCGCCGTACTTTAATGTTAAACCGATTCCGACCGCGGAAATCACGCCGCCGAATACCGCGTTCAGCAGGATGTCATGAGACAGTCTCATTTCAGGCAGGATTCCCATAAACAATGTGGTCAGTGCGACACTCAAAATGCTGTACACCGTAAACGATCTGCCGACCTTCAGCCATCCTAAAATACCGACCGGAATATTTAAGAGGAACAAGAGCGTTCCCGTCGATATGTAGAAAGGGGCATATTGGTCAACGACGCTTGATAAAAGCTGGGCGACACCTGTGAATCCGCTGGCATATACATCTGCCGGAATCAGAAATAAGTTCAGCCCGGCCGCATTAAGTAAAGCCCCGATGATGACGATGAGTAATTTTTTTGTTTGATCTAGTACCATGGCATGTTCCTCCGCTCATTCTTCTTTATTATGTTTTCCCTTAAAACAAATATTTGAACACGATTTTGACAAATTAATATGATATAGTTGGCTTAAATCACATGATGACGAGCGATAAACGGAAAGAAGGGAAGCAAAATGACAGTTCATCTCATCGCTGACAGCGCCGCTGATCTGCCTCGTTCTTATTTTGAGGAAAACGGCATTGGCTTTATCCCGCTTAGGGTTTCTCTCGGCGACAAAGAATATGAAGATGCAGTCACGATTCATTCGGAACAAATATTTGAAGCGATGCAAAATGGGGAAGCGCCAAAGACGTCCCAAGCCTCACCGCAAACAATTAAAAATGTATTTTTGCAATATGCCAAAACAGGAGAGCCCGCACTTTACATCGCTTTTTCCTCAGGACTCTCCGGCACCTATCAGACAGCCGTCATGATCGCCAATGAAGTGAAGGAAGAATTCCCCGATTTTGATTTGCGGGTGATTGATTCCAAATGCGCTTCATTAGGCTGCGGTCTGGCCGTCCGGCATGCACGCGAACTCTGTATCAACGGAAATACAATACAAGAAATTGAAACGTCTGTAAAGAGCTTTTGCGCACAGCTTGAGCACATTTTTACAGTCGATGATTTAACGTACCTCGCCCGGGGCGGCCGAATTTCAAAAACGTCCGCTTTTGTCGGCGGTCTGCTCAATATTAAACCGCTTCTTCATATGGAGGACGGCAAGCTTGTGCCTCTTGAAAAAATCCGCGGACAGAAAAAGCTGTTCAAACGGATTATTGAATTAATGAAAGAGCGAGGAGACAATTGGAGCGAACAAACCGTCGGAATCAGCTATGCCGCTAACGAAGGAACAGCCAATGAAATGAAACACTTGATCGAAGACGCGTTCAAGCCGAAAGACATCATCATGCACTCCATCGGCTCTGCTGTCGGATCCCATTCCGGGCCGGGCACACTGGCCATATTTTTTCTGGGAAGATCATAAAAAAACAGCCAGGCTAAAAAAGCCCTGGCTGTTTTTTCATTTTTATTGGATTCCCACTGCGTCATACGCCTTTTCGACAGAAGCTGATTGCTTTGAGTCTTCACCGTATAAATCATTGGCAGCTTCGATTGCCGCTTGCTTCATCATGCTGAAGTCTGAAGAAGGCGTTACATAATATGTCAAAGCCCGATAATAAATTTGCTCGCAAGCTTCACGCCCGATCCCCTCTACCCGCACATCATGGTGCACGCCGCCTTCTGCGAGAAGATATGCCGCTTTATTGTGGATCGACGAATTAATATGCACCCCGCCGTAATCCTCTGTGCCCGTATAACGGTTTGAATAATGATCCGGATTCCCCTGCTTGGAAGGGTCCTCTAAGGAACGTAAAGCATCCCCGCGTACATCCGGCGTATATACATCCTCGCCGATTTCCCAGTCATCCCGGTCTGTCATCGCCGCCATAATATCAGAAATGGATTCGTTTAACGCGCCGGGTTCTCCCTGATATAAAAGGCCGGCGGAATACTGGGTGACCGCGTGTGTCATTTCATGCGCCACAATGTCGAGCGATCCGGACAGCGGCTTAAACCTAGCGCCGTCACCATCCCCGTACACCATCTGCACACCGTTCCACGCCGCATTGTTCCACTGTGTTCCCACATGTACGGTAGACGTAATTCTCGCGCCGTTTTGATCAAAAGAATGGCGGCCGTACGTGCGGCTGTAATAGTCGTAAACGGTTTGTGCGTTTGCATGGGCATCTACAGCCGCCGGGTCATGAAATACGGACGTGCCGCTGACCACTTCACTGCCTGTATACCCGATCAATTGAGACAAAAGGGTAAACAAGGTTTCGTTCAGGTTCTTTGCGTCAAAAGTATTTATCCCTTTTCCCCTTGTTTCGTCAGCCAAATAATAACGCCCATTCTGTTCAGTTACTTCAAAGCTTTTTTCTTCGCCTGATACGCCGATCCCTGTACCGGCTGCTTCATGAATGGCATTAAAAGAATCGATGACCTTTCCGCTTTTGGCATTAATGAAATAATGCCAATAACCAGGCTCAGGTTCAGACGTCGAAAGTCTTACAAGGTAGGCAAGATCATATGCGCCTTCGTGCGGATAAATATATAATTCGGCTTTCGGTTCTCCGTCAACATACTCGATTTTTCCAATGGAGGCCTCAAGCGCACGGCGCGCTGTATGTATGGCTTTTTTCTTAGATACAGACGGTGTGACAGATATGTCATTTATTTGCGGGTGCACCTTCCCGAAGAAACTTTTCACTTGTTTGTTTTCCTTCATCGCGACCGCCTGTCCAAAACCGTAAACAGGAATCCCTTTATACACTTCCTCTAATTTAAAAAATGTTTGTTTTGTCTTTGAATCCTTTAGTGTTTTTGAAATGCGAAAATGTCTGTTCGCGTTTCCTTTAAGCTTAAAATGCGTTTGTTGCTTGTCCAGATATGAAAATAGCGCTTCTTTCTGCGTTAGGTTTTGAGCTGGCTGCCATGATGGCTGTGATTTTTCGATGATGTATGAAGGGGTTTGATACGTATGGTCGTATTTGATGCTTTGATCTGCTGAGGCATTTGATGCAAAAACACATTGAGCCGCCGTGCATAAGCCGGCCATAAACAGAGATGTTTTGAACAGTGCACGCAAAACACCACATCCTTCCTGTTTTGGAATCTATTTTTTCGTTCATCCTAACAAAAAAACCGAAACTTGTATGTGGTGCTTCGTTCCTATTTTCAGGAAAAAGAAAGAAGGACAGAGGTTTCGCTCCGTCCTTCAGCTCCTATTCTACCAGTTTTTTATTCACGTAAATAATAACCCCTGCGCCATATGCCAAAATAAGCGGCGGAATCAGCTGCTCCTGGCCTTGAAATGAGATAAAGCTGTTCAGCAGAATGAACAAACCGGAATTCAAGAAAAAGTAGCCTGCTATTCTGGCCAGCCGATCCTTATCCCGGATACGTGCCTCATTAAACCCCGCCAGCATCCACGTCTGTTTTTTGATCCCGACAAAATAGGCTACCACAAAGAATAAAAGCGAAATGACAATTAATAGATAATTGATGCTGATCTCCATATTACAGCCTCCTACAACATTACTTGACGTTTAAATAAAGAAAAAAAGCGGCACAGCTAACCACAATCAGCAGAAGGACGACGAATGCATTGATGAGCGGCTGCACAAGAAGCAGAACAGCCAAAAACAGCAGATAGCCCGCACCGACCCTAGAAATCGTGACAATCTCATGTTGAGAGCGCATTTTGTTTTTTCTTACACCCGCAAACATCATTAACTTCTTCCGCTTCCACACATAACCTGCGAGCACCGCCAAATAAAGAGCCAATGGCACATATCTGTATGAGGGCGGCAGCAGCGGCAGGAGTATGATCACAGCAATAAGAAAGACTGAAAGTCCGCTTTTTCCTAACACAGAACCCCTCCGTTTCTGTTCCTCCCCTTCACCCATCATCGCTTCGGCAAGCTCTTTCGGATGAGAAAACTCATTTTCAACAGCTTCCCGCAGCTCCTCTACACCATGGCCGGCATTCAATCTGTCTTGTACAAAAGCGGTTAAATGGCCCTTCAATTCGGCTATCGTATTTTCTCTCTCTACTTCAGGCATATTCGCCAGCTCAGCGTTTAGTTCCTCCGTATAGCGGTCAATGATGTGCTGTGCATTCATAGCAAATCCCCCGATAAAGACAATAAAGCTTGATGGGTTTCCAGGTACTTCTCCAGCCGTTCTTTTAACATCTCTTCTCCTTTTTGCGTCATTTTGTAGTACTTCCTTTTCGGGCCGTCCAAAGAATCTTGCCAAAAAAATTCGACCCAGTCCTTCTCCGTCATCCGTTTCAAAATCGGATAAATCGCACCCTCTGAAATAGCCAGTGCCGGGGTTGTTTTTAAGGACGATGTCAGCTCATAACCATACATCGGTTTTGAGCGCAGCAGGGATAAAATAGCCAGCTCGAAAATCCCTTTGCGAAATTGAACAATCCAGCGGTCGTTAATTTGATTCGTTTTCATGGTTTAAATATATCGAAAAAATCACTATATATCAATGACATATAGATATGAAAAATGTCCTATTTTTCCCATTAACAAAAATGGAATTTCTCATACTTTTTAACCTTTTTATTACAAAAATGTTTTTATATTATGAAAAGTAAGAAAAATGAATTTCTTCAGTTTAAAAAGGAGCAGTCGAATGCAGAAATCGATATCATTTTTTATCATTTTTTCAGTCCTCTGGGGGTCTTTATTTCTGTTTTCAATCATTGGCAGCTTAGGGACAACACCGATTCCGCTGACAAAGGACTCCAAATTTCTCATGTCCAGCGTCATTCCTCAAGGCTGGGGCTTTTTCAGCAAAAACCCCCGTGATACCGCCATCGGCTTATATGAAGATGGAGATGCCAGCGCCAAGGTCAGGTGGCCTAATATGAGGGCTGATAATCTATTCGGCCTGTATCGTTATGGGCGATCGCAGGGCGTAGAAATGGGCGTGATCTACAGCCAAGTCGGCAAGGAACAGTGGACAGAATGTAAAGAAACGGACCTGAGTGCCTGCAAAAGCAAAGCCAAAACCGTTCAGCTGCAAACACCGGCGCCCCGCCCGCTGCTTTGCGGCAGCTATTATTTAACGAAAGAGGATATCGTTCCGTGGAGTTATTCTAAATACACCGCTTCGTCTTATCAGGTAAAAAGCATAGTCAAGGTTGTGATCTCATGCTCGAAAACATAAAACAGACCATCACCGGATGGGACAAAAAAAACCCGTGGACAAATGTATACGGACTCGCGCGAAGCATTATTGCTTTATCCAGCCTGCTGACGCTGCTTGTCAATCATCCGAGCCTCATTATGAAGCCAGCCAGCGGAATCAGCAGTTACCCTGCTTGTAAAATGAATCTCAGTCTCTTTTGCCTCGGCGAAAATAACTATATGATGTTAAATCTGTTCAGGTGGGTCTGTATTGCCATTCTGGTGCTTGTTGTGATCGGGTGGCGCCCCAGAATCACCGGGATTCTCCATTGGTATGTCAGTTACAGCCTGCAGTCGTCGTTAATTGTCATCGACGGAGGCGAGCAGGCGGCCGCAGTTATGACATTTTTGCTCATTCCTATCACGCTGACCGATCCGAGAAAATGGCATTGGAGCGGAAGGCCTGATGATGCAAAGGGCCAAAGAACAATTGGAAAAATCACAGCATTTATTTCTTATTTTGTCATCAGACTCCAAGTGGCAGTGCTTTATTTTCACTCTACTGTCGCTAAGCTGTCTCAGCAGGAATGGGTTGACGGTACAGCCGTCTATTATTTCGCCCAGGAAAAAACCATCGGCTTCAACGGCTTTTTTCAGGCATTAACGAAGCCGTTTGTGACTAGTCCGTTTGTGGTGATTCCGACATGGGGGACGCTTCTCGTCCAGATTGTCATCTTTGCGGCACTGTTCGCGCCGAAGAAGCATTGGAGATTGATTTTAATCATCGCTGTTTTTATGCACGAGATATTCGCGGTTATGCTGGGTTTAATCAGCTTTTCACTCATCATGGCCGGCATTTTGATATTGTATCTCACTCCAATTGATTCCACGTTTCAATTTACATATATACGCAGACTGAAGTGGAATAAAAAAGAAAAGAAGGGAGAGGTTTCAGTTTGAAGAAGGCGTTTCTTGTATTTTTGTCGGTTGTATTGGTGACGACAGTGTTTTTGGTGAAGCAGCAGGAAAGTGTAGCACAGGCGAAGCAGCTTGAGTATTCAGGTGAAGAGATTTTTAAAGGGTTTGTGTTTGCTCAGGGTGAAGTGGGCAAAAAGCTTCCAGAGGTATTTAATAAAGCCATGACTGACAAGCTCAACACAAAACAGGCAAAGGCTTTTGCCAATCAGGTTGTTGCTGATATCAAAAAAGAGGATGCTGACTTTTTTGACAATCTGAAGAAAGCTGTTTACAGCAAAGATGCAATGAAGGTAGATGAACTGCTGAAAAAAGCAGGTCAAATCGTTGAAGAAAAAGTAGAAGCTGCAAAGGACATCGCCGCTTCCAAGGATGATACGTCCAGAGTTCAAGCCGAGCTCGTCAACACGGTCGATACCGCTAACTATTTCTATTATGTTTCTTATGTTGCCGCAGCCGGTGCGCTGATTCTTGTCATTCTTGCCATTGATATTACGCCGATCGCGATTTCAGACAATGTGGATCGCGAAATGGCAATCAGAACGCTGGTTGATGAATTAAATTAGAAATAAAAAAGGCTCGCTCCGCAGTTCTGCTGCAGGTGAGCCTTTTTCATGCACTATTTTTTCTCGTATGTCCAGCCGTCTTCCTGATACACTTTTCCGTTTTTCATTAAGTGGCCAAGCGCCCGTTTAAAGGCAGCCTTGCTCATGTTAAAACGTTCTTTGATATCATCGGGCTGGCTTTTGTCGCTGTACGGCATGGCGCCGTTTCTCGTTCTTAAATACTTAAGAATATACTCGGCATCAACAGACAGCGCATCCTGCTTTCTCGGAAGAAGCGACATATTCACTGAGCCGTCTTCCTTCACTTGAATCACACGTCCTGTCACTTTTGAGCCGAGTCTAGGCTCTTCTTTTCTTTCTGATGAATGAATAAAACCGCGGATTCCGTCATCCGTAATGATGAACGATCCTGAAGCGATCAGCCTGTACACCGTTCCGGTCAGCTCTTTATTCATCAGATCGTCTGAAGCGTCCGTAAACAGCTCGCTGATGATGTCCTCCGGTGCGGGTTTGGCAAACATGCGCCCCCGATTTGTCACCTTCAGCATACAGTAGAGCTTATCCCCTTTTTGCGGCCAGACATCTTCATACGGCGGCAGATGCTCTGTTGCGACAAGCGCGTCTTTCGAAAGGCCGACATCGACAAATACGCCCATATCCTCTACCGTGTCCACCACTTCTACCCATCCGTATTCATCAGCGCTGATGACCGGAATTTTCATCGTTGCTGCAAGCCGTTCCTGCTGGTCAACGTATATAAATACCTCTACCTCATCTCTGTCTTCTATATCCTCTGTCACTTCACTGTTATGTAAGAGAATCGTATCTTCTCCATCGGTTAAAAAGTAACCGAAGTCCGTTTCGTGATCTATACTCAAGGTTAATTGCTGCCCTGGTCTCATGCTATCGTCCTTCCTCTTCCCGCTTATTTCACTGCGGATCTTGTTAACATTTTTTCCAATCATCACAAATTGATTCTTTGTTCTGTTGGAAGTTTCTCTTTATTCTACTATAATCAACACATAAGTTAAATGTTATGGAGGTTTTCATATGGCAAAAGAAAGTTCATTTGATATTGTATCCAAGGTGGAACTCCCTGAAGTGCAAAACGCGATTCAAATCGCACTGAAGGAAATCAGCACACGCTATGACTTCAAAGGGAGCAAAAGTGACATTTCATTAGATAAAGAAGAGCTTGTTCTTGTTTCCGATGACGAATTCAAATTAAGCCAGCTCAAGGATGTGCTTGTCAGCAAATTGATTAAGCGCAGCGTGCCTACAAAAAACATTGATTACGCCAAAATTGAGAACGCGTCCGGCGGCACCGTACGCCAGCGCGCAAAGCTTGTTCAAGGGATTGACAAAGACAACGCCAAAAAAATCAATACCATCATCAAAAACTCCGGACTGAAAGTAAAATCTCAAGTGCAGGATGATCAAGTGCGTGTCACCGGAAAAAACAAGGATGATCTTCAGCAGGTTATCGCAGCAGTTCGAGGTGCCGATCTGCCAATTGACGTTCAATTTATAAATTTCAGATAAATTTTCTGATTCCTATTGATTATTGTCTTTATTTTCGGTAAATTTGGAGAAAGGGAAAATGCCAGGCATCTTTTGGCATCTCCTGAACATGTAAAATTTCATATCCGTTCTTATCAAGAGAAGCAGAGGGACTGGCCCGACGAAGCTTCAGCAACCGGTGTAATGGCGCATTGCCATGACCAAGGTGCTAAATCCAGCAAGCTCGAACAGCTTGGAAGATAAGAAGAGACAATATCACTGACAAAGTCTTCTTCTTAAGAGGACTTTTTTTATTTCTCTTTTTTCCTTGCTGAATGTGAATAAAGGAGGCAGACAATGGGACTTTTAGAAGATTTGAAGAAACAGGTGTTAATCGGTGACGGCGCAATGGGCACGCTGCTTTACTCCTTCGGAATAGACAGGTGCTTTGAGGAGCTTAATCTTTCAAAACCTGAGGAAATTCAGCGTATACATAAAGCCTATGTCGAAGCGGGAGCAAACATCATTCAGACCAACACGTACGGAGCGAACTATATTAAATTATCGAGACACGGCCTTGAAGATGACATCAAAAAAATGAATCAGGAGGCTGTAAAAATCGCGCGGGCTTCCGCCGGCGATGCGTATGTGCTCGGGACGATGGGCGGCATCCGCACGTTTAACAAAAATGCGTACAGCCTTGACGAAATCAAACGAAGCTTTCGCGAACAGCTGTATTTACTGCTGCATGAAGAGCCAGACGGTTTGCTGTTAGAAACGTATTATGATTTGGAAGAAGCCCGTGAAGTGCTGAAAATCGCCCGAAAAGAAACCGATCTTCCGATTATGCTGAATGTATCCATGCATGAGCAAGGCGTACTTCAGGATGGAACGCCGCTTTCTGATGCGCTGCGCTCGGTTGCGGATCTCGGTGCCGATATCGTCGGCATTAACTGCCGGCTCGGCCCTTACCACATGATTGAAGCGCTCAGTGAAGTGCCGATTTTTGATGACGTGTTTTTATCTGTCTACCCGAACAGCAGCCTCCCCTCACTCGAAGAAGGCCGGCTTGTATATGAAACTGACGACAAGTATTTTCAAAACAGCGCAGCTGAGTTCCGCAAGCAAGGCGCGCGGATTATCGGCGGCTGCTGCGGCACCACGCCAAACCACATCCGGGCTATGGCAGAGGCTGTGGGCGGACTCGCCCCTGTTACGGAAAAGTATGTAAAGGTTCGGGCAAAGGAATTGGTGACCGTTCAGCACGAACGGACAGAGCCGGGATTAAATGAAATCGCTGCGGAAAAGCGCTCAATTATTGTTGAGCTGGACCCGCCGAAGAAATTGAGCTTTGACAAATTTCTGTCCGCCGCTGCCGAATTAAAAGAAGCGGGAATCGATGCCCTGACGCTCGCCGATAACTCACTGGCAACCCCGCGGATCAGCAATGTTGCCTGCGGCGCCCTTGTCAAGCAGCAGCTCGATATGCGGTCTCTTGTCCATATTACATGCCGGGACCGAAACATTATCGGCCTCCAGTCACATTTAATGGGACTCGACACATTAGGGCTGCATGATGTGCTGGCGATTACCGGCGATCCTTCTAAAATCGGTGATTTCCCGGGTGCAACGTCTGTCTATGATTTAACATCCTTTGATTTAATCAGGCTGATTAAACAGTTCAATGAAGGGCTGTCTCTGTCCGGAAAACCGCTCGGAAAGAAAACCAATTTCTCAGTGGCCGCTGCTTTTAATCCAAACGTCCGCCATCTCGATAAAGCCGTAAAACGGCTGGAGAAAAAAATAGACTGCGGCGCTGATTATTTTATCTCACAGCCCGTCTATTCGGAGCAGCAGCTTGTCGATATTCATAATGAAACAAAGCATTTGAAGACTCCGATTTATATCGGCGTTATGCCGCTGACAAGCAGCCGGAACGCTGAGTTTATCCATAACGAAATTCCGGGCATCAAGCTGTCCGATTCCATCCGCGAAAAAATGGCGCGCGCCGGCGAAGATAAAGAGAAACAAAAGGCGGAAGGCCTTGCGATTGCACGCTCCCTGCTGGATACTGCCTGCGAGCTGTTTAACGGCATCTATTTAATCACGCCTTTTCTCAGATCTGACTTGACGTCGGAACTTACTTCTTACATTAAGCAAAAAGATGAACAGCGTCAGAATATTTATTTGCATTAACATCGCTTTCTAAGACTGTCCGAACCAATTGGGCAGTCTTTTTCAAACCCGATTCGTGTTACGATATAGAAAATAAATCACATAAGAGGAGGAACATCATGCTTGAAGTGAAAACCATACCCGCAGAAGATACATATGAAATCAGGAACCGCATTTTGCGTCCCCATCAATCAATTGAACAATGCAAATATGAACAGGATCAAGCAGAAGGCTCTTTCCATCTCGGCGCTTTTTTTGAAGGAACGCTGATCAGCATCGCTTCCTTTTCTCCCGAAAATCAGCCGCTATTGACTGATTCACCCGCATATCGGCTTAGAGGCATGGCAACGCTCGAAGAATACCGTGATCAAAAAGCCGGAAGCACACTGATCACATACGCGGAGCAGAAGCTGGCCGATATGGGCGTGCAGGCGGTCTGGTGCAACGCAAGATACCATGTGAAAGGCTATTACGAAAAGCTTGGCTGGAAAGAACTTGGCGAGCCGTTTGAGATTTCCGGCATTGGCACCCATATTGTGATGTACAAAAAAACAGGAACAAGCAGGTGATGACATGCATTCAGCAATTGAGCTGATTCAGCTTACTGAAAAACATGTGCCCGGCCTATTGCGTCTGTGCCGGCAAGCCGGGTGGCCGGATTACGGCGAACGAGAGCTACAGTTGCTTGTAAAACATGGACGCTTCTTCGGGTATCAAAACAGCCAAGGAGACATCATCTCCTGCATCGGTTTGTTTTTGTATGGCCGACTTGCTTCTATCGGACTCGTTATCGTCGACAACGAGTACAAACGGCGAGGTCTGGGGCGGCGTATGGCGAACGCGTGTATCAGCCAAGTCGATGAAAACACCGCCATCATGCTTTGCGCCACGAAGGAAGGTTTGCCGCTTTATGAAAAAGCCGGATTTCAAACAGCGGGTTCAATCCGCAAATACAGCTGTCAAAGCTTCAAGCCGCTTACAAAGCAGCATGACATTGAACTGACATCTTTTACAGAAAAGGATTTTCCGGAATTAATCGCGGCTGATCAAGCCGCCTTTGGCGGAGACAGAGCAGCACTTCTGCATCATTTGATCTCTCAGTCAGCGGAATGTGTAATTGCCAGAAATAATGAAGGCACATTCATTGGCTATGGCTTATCTGTCCAAACACCGGCCAATCTGAAATTAGGCCCGCTTATCGCACCGTCACCGGGTCTCGCTGCTGTATTGGTCAACAGGCTGGCCGCAGGAAAACAAGGACCCATCCGAATCGACGTGCCTGGGGAAAGCCCGTTGCTGCATGACAGCCTGGAAGCAATGGGATTTCACTTAGACGATGAGCCCCCGCTTATGATGTACCAAAAAAAGATGCTGCCTGCACGAAACAGACAATTATTCGCTGTCATCTCACAAGCGCTCGGTTAACCCTTTTTTACCCGAACAGGAAGATTCTGTTCGGTTTTTTTAATGCCTTCAGGGACACTCTAAGCAGAAGAAAAGGAGTGTGCTTTGAGATGGAAACATCAAAACAAAATAACGGAATGACGATTGTAGCTATCGGTTCAATCCCTTTAATATTAACCCTTGGAAACTCTATGCTTATTCCTATACTGCCAAAAATGAAATCTGAACTTCATTTATCCCAATTTCAAGTCAGTCTCGTGATCACGGTGTTTTCCCTGATTGCGGCGTTTGCGATTCCGATTGTCGGCTATCTCGCAGACCGGTTTTCACGGAAAATCATCATTATTCCCTGCTTATTTTTGTATGGAGCAGGCGGATTGCTGGCCGGGTTTGCGGCAGGTTTTTTTGACAATGCTTATCCGTGGGTCATGGCTGGCCGGGCTCTTCAGGGTATCGGAGCAGCCGGAACGGGACCGATTGCGATGGCGCTGTCAGCGGACCTATTTAAAGGCGCGCAGGAAAGCAGAGTGCTCGGCCTTGTTGAAGCGTCAAACGGAATGGGGAAAGTTCTATCGCCGATTATTGGTTCACTTATCGCCCTGATCGTTTGGTATGGCGCATTTTTTGCCTTTCCTGTGTTTTGTATCATTTCAATCGTACTGACTTGGATTTTTATTAAAGAAAAGGAAAAAGAAAAAGAACCGCCTCCTATCGGAAAATATGCAAAAGGGCTGTTAAGTGTATTTAAGCATGAAGGCAGATGGCTGTTTACCGCTTATTTAGCCGGGGCTACCTGTTTGTTTACCTTATTCGGCATTTTGTTTTACCTATCAGACGTACTGGAAAAAACATACGATACAGACGGCGTCAAAAAAGGGCTGATTTTGGCGATTCCCCTTTTGGTCATGTGTGTGACATCCTATACGACGGGCAGCAAAATCGGACAAAAGCAATCGTTAATGAAAAAACTGATCGTCATCGGTTTAGCGTTTATGACTGTGTCTTACGCGGCACTGTCATTCATTGAAAATCTTGTCCTCTTTATCAGCGTTCTCGTGCTGAGCAGTATCGGTTCAGGCCTTGTCCTTCCTTGTATTAACAGCTTTATCACAGGCGCTGTCGGCAAAGAACGACGGGGTTTTGTGACATCGCTGTACGGATCAGTGCGTTTTCTGGGGGTGGCGATCGGGCCTCCTATTTTCGGGCGCTTGATGCAGTGGTCAAGACCCGGCATGTTCTTAAGCATTGCGGGCTTGACACTGGTTGTCGGTATTCTTGTGCTTACGCTGATTCATGTCAAACAAAATAAAGAAGAAACGAATGAAAAAGAAGAGCCTGCAATGAATGGCAATCGGCTTCAGCCGGCTGAGGAAAGGTAGCGTCCGGTTTGAAAATCGAACGGATCGAGACCTTTCCGCTCTTGCACCGATTAGAGAAACCTTACGGAGATGCAAACGGATTTAAACAATACCGGACATGCTATCTGATCAGAATTATCACAGAAAGCGGCATTGACGGCTGGGGAGAGTGCGCGGATTGGCTCCCGGCCCTGCATGTCGGTTTCACAAAACGAATCATTCCCTATCTCTTAGGTAAACAGGCAGGCAGCCGCCTGCCTTTAGTGCGCACAATCAAAAAATGGCATCAGCGGGCGGCATCGGCTGTAAGCATGGCACTGACGGAGATTGCGGCAAAAGCGGCAGGTTGTTCCGTATGCGACATGTGGGGCGGGCGGTACAGAGAAGAACTCCCTGTATATGCCTCTTTCCAATCATATTCAGACCATCCGCAATGGATAAGCAGCTCGCTTACGAATGTTGAAGTTCAATTGAAACAGGGCTTCAATCAAATCAAAGTCAAAATCGGCGGGACAACCTTTGAGGAAGATGTGCGGCATATCACTGCCCTGCAAACCACGGCCGGCAGCTCTGTTTCTATTATTCTGGACGCAAACCAAAGCTACGATACAGCAGCAGCTTTAAAGTGGGAGCGTCTTTTTTCGAAATGGGCCAATTTTAGCTGGCTGGAAGAGCCTCTGCCTTTTGACCAGCCGCAGGATTACACTTTGCTGCGGAGCCGTTTATCCGTTCCTGTCGCCGGCGGAGAAAATATGAAAAGCGCGGCACAATTTGCGCCTCTCCTCTCACAGCGCTGCCTGGATATTATTCAGCCTGATGTCATGCATGTCAATGGAATCGATGAGTTTCGCGACTGCCTCCAGCTCGCGCGTTATTTCGGTGTGAGAGCGTCTGCCCATGCCTATGACGGTGCTCTTTCCCGGCTTTATGCTTTATTTGCGCAGGCCTGTCTGCCTCCGTGGTCAAAAATGGAGAACGACCAAATTGAACCGATTGAGTGGGACGTAATGGAGAATCCTTTTACAGAACTGATCAGCCTTCAGCCTTCAAAAAGTATCGTGCACCTCCCGAAAGGAACAGGGATCGGCAAAGAGATCAATATGGAGATCATCAATCGGTATATGTGGGATGGTTCAGCGTTTTAAGCTGTACCATCCCTTTATTTATAGACATAAATCATGGACAGCCTCATAAAATGGTAACAGCGGACAAGTCTTTTCATAAAGGAGCAAATGACTTAATGGCTGAACTGCTGATGAAAGCAAAACTCACGTTTATGATTGTCACAAGCGGTGTATTACAGGGACTCGGCATGTCCTTATTTTTATTTCCGCATGATATTCCGACAGGCGGGGCGGCAGGTATTGCGGTCTTATTGCACCATTTGTTTCACATTCCCCACGGCTTCTCGGTATGGGCTGTGAATGTGTCGATGCTTTTCACTGCTTTAAAATGGCTGGAGATGAGAACATTCACCGGAACTCTCGCCTCGATTACCGTCACCTCTGTATCGGTATTGATCTTCGATGTCATTTTTCCGGACATCACCTCAAACCTGTGGCTTGATTTGGCAAGCGGCGCTGTTTTATTAGGACTCGGCATCGGACTTTTATACAAATATAAAATTTCTAACGGAGGGTTTGGAGCCCTTGCTCTTATGATCTCAATTTACCGGGGCGGAAACCCGGGAACCATCTTGCTCATTATGAATTGCATCATTTTTATGATTACCGCATCAATTATTGCCTGGGGCATTGTGATTCAAGCTCTGATTTGCCAAGTGATATCAACAAGAGTCATCGACTTCATCTATAACATCCGCCTGACCTCTCTTCCCATACTTACGCCTATGTACCGTCATAAAAAATAATAGGCAAGAGGCTCTCCCGATACAGAGAGCCCTGCAGCCGCTGTTTTACAAATAAAAGGTATCGGATCTTAACCCCAAGCGCAAAGTCTCCAGAGCAATCGCATCATGAAATGAGATATTCGCCAGATTGACATTCGGCCCGATCCTTTGAATAAAACCTTGCTGGAGCGTTTTGTTCGGTGCTTCAAATATCATTCGGCTGATATCAATATCCGACAAAATGATATCATCAACGATTTGAAACCGGACATCTCCGCTGCTGGAACAGATCCCCCCTGTCCCGCTTTCCCTTGCTTCCGTAATCACTTTCTCTGCGCCTGCCTCCATATCTTCGAGAATATACTCAAGCCATTCCTCAGAGCACTGGCAGCTTGATACTTCCTCATCCTTGCTGCCCACCTCGCTGAGCACAAGAAATTCATCAGAAAAATCAGCAATATAAGCCGCTTTTTCTTTATTCGTCATCGGGAGAGTGCCGTTTGAAATCTCAATATATTCGCACCCGAAGTAGGTGCAGTACCGATGAAATTCGTTGACTTTATTCTGGCTTACATATTTCTCAAACAGCGTGCCGCCGAAGAAAAACTTCACGTCATGCTCTTTCAGGGAGCTGATTTTTTCTTCAAGGTCTTTCGTAAGTAATGAAGTGCCCCAGCCGAATTTCACAAAATCTATATAGTCGGATGCCGCGCCTATCACATCTTTGAAAAACTGTAAGGGGTAGCCGTTGTCGATTAAAATGGTCTGTCCGTTTTCTCTCGGTTTACTTGTTCTCACTGGCAATTCTAGTGAAAAATCATTCATATCATGACCCTCTCTATCGTTGGAACTTCTCTTTCTTGTTTTACTTTCATCACGAAATCGCCCGTTATTTCTTTTGTACAGTACGCAATGTCTTCCGGTTCAAATAACGGCTGGCTCCTGTCAAAAAACTTCTCCGCAACGGATGAGTTTTTGATTCTTTCAATCACTTCGGCCGCCGCACCATTCGTCCCTTCTATGATGCTTTTGATATATTCCGCACACGCCATATCATCATCACCTGACGGATGGGAAGCCACAATGTTCAGCACACAATCTTTTGCAGCGAGCTTTTTCACATATTCCGCTGTTGTTCTGGCATTAGAAAATCCGGTCACAAAAAGATGCTTGGCCTTCAGCGCTCCTAACGCCGCTGTGACGCCGTTTGTCGTTTTCTGGATCAGCCGCTTATCCGCCATATCCTGCTCTGCCATACGTTTTGGAGAATTATCCAAATCAAATCCTTTGATTCCGACCCCCTTTTCCTCTCCTGTTAATACATAATCCGGATAGGTTTCTTTCAACTTGAAAGCTTCTTCAGTTGTCCGGACCAAGAGAATTTCTTTCGCCCCGCCGATAAAAGCAAAATGGGCCACGGTAAAGGCTCGAATGACGTCAATAACGATATTGATATCTGCCGGGGCAAGTGAATGATGATGCCCCTGATAAATGGTAATCGGCATAATACCTCTCCTTGGGCATAAAACCATTTTGCTAAAAAGCATATTCAGCTGGTCTCTTATTGGTTCCGCCGCGCCTCCGTCTCCTCATTTTAGGCGGCCGCACACCTAAAAACCCTGAACCTTTATCTCAAAAGTGAATAGTCTGCCTATAACTCGATCAATAGATAAAAAACAGACAGATGCAAAACGGGGGGAAAATATTGAACGAACACATCACCTTTGACACATGGAACGAAACGCTGGCAAAAGAGATGACGAACCAATTGATCGATGAGCTCGATGTATTGAAATGGGCTTACAGGACATACGGGGATAAGATCGTGTATGCATGCAGCTTTGGCGCTGAAGGGATGGTGCTTCTCGACTTAATTTCAAAGATCAACAAACATGCGCACATCATCTTTTTAGATACAGGGCTCCATTTTCAGGAAACATATGAGCTGATCGAAGCCGTCAAACAAAAATACCCGGCATTTACGATCCAGCTGCTTGAACCCGAGCTGAACTTAAAAAAACAAGCGGCGCAATACGGCGATGAATTATGGAAACACAACCCGAATCTCTGCTGTCAATTACGGAAAATTGCACCTCTGCAAAAACACTTATCTGGCATGACAGCTTGGATATCAGGTCTGCGCCGGGAGCAATCGCCGACGAGAAAGCATATTCAATTCATCAATCAGGATCAGAAATTTAAGCTTATTAAAATCTGTCCGCTCATTCACTGGACATGGGATGATGTTTGGACGTACATCCGGCTCCACAATTTGCCTTACAACAAACTGCACGATCAAAATTACCCGAGCATAGGCTGTGAAATGTGCACATTGCCTTCTTCAAACCCAAATGATGAGAGAGCGGGAAGATGGGCCGGACGCGAGAAAACTGAATGCGGTCTGCACCAGGAATGAAAGACCGTATGTCGTGAGAATGGAAGCGCCGGCAGGTTTCAATCTACATTTTCTATTGATGAGAAAGCCCGTCCAGCGAAGAAATGGCAGACTATTAAAAAACAATGTAAAACGCAAAGATGGAGGTTAAGCACGTGAATGCAATCGAGCCCCATGGAGGGGTGTTAATCAACCGCTTCGATCCCGCATGCACTTTTGATGGCTGCACTTGCGAAGCTGAGCTTGATCAGCTGGCACTGAGCGACCTCGAGCTTATCGCGATCGGCGGCTACAGCCCGTTAACAGGTTTTTTGGGAGAAAAAGATTATCATTCCGTTGTGAAAGAGATGAGGCTGGCGAACGGTTTGCCGTGGAGCCTGCCTATTACGCTGCCTGTCAGCGAAGAAACAGCCAAACAGCTGTCTGTCGGAAATCACGTGAAGCTTGTGAAACACGGCGTGACGTACGGCATGATGACAGTGACCGATATCTATCAGCCAGATAAAACACAGGAGGCGCTGTCTGTTTATAAAACAAACGATCCCGCCCACCCCGGAGTAAAAAAACTGCTGGAGCGTCCGGACTTTTGTATTGGAGGGCCTATCCTTGTCAGCCGCCTTCCCGATAAGTCCTTCGAACAGTTTTATGCAGCGCCGGCACAAACGAGAACGGCCTTTGATAAGCTCGGCTGGAAAACGATTGTCGGCTTTCAGACGCGGAATCCCGTTCACAGAGCCCATGAATATATTCAAAAAACAGCGTTGGAAACCGTCGACGGTCTGCTGCTTCATCCGCTAGTAGGAGAAACGAAATCAGATGATATTCCGAGTGATATCAGAATGGAAAGCTACCAAGTGTTGCTTGACCAGTATTATCCAAAGGATCGGGTGATGTTATCGGTGTTCCCTGCCGCCATGCGGTATGCCGGACCGCGTGAAGCGATTTTCCATGCGCTCGTCCGCAAAAATTACGGCTGCACCCATTTTATCGTCGGACGCGATCATGCAGGCGTCGGCAGCTATTACGGAACATACGACGCACAGACCATTTTCGGATCATTCACCGAGGAAGAGCTGGGTATCAAGCCGCTGTTTTTTGAGCATAGCTTTTACTGCCGGAAATGCGGAAATATGGGCACCTCCAAAACATGTCCGCACAGCGCGAGGGATCACATCCATTTATCAGGCACCAAAGTGAGGGAGCTTCTCCGCCAAGGCAAAAAGCCGCCGAAAGAATTCAGCCGGCCCGAGGTCGCAAGCGTGCTGATAAAAGGGCTCCATCAGCAGCCTGTTGCCATTCAGAGAAACAGCGGGGGATCAGAATGACACACAACCCGAATATCGTTTGGCATCCAGCGGTGATCCAAAAATCTGACAGACAGAGCTTAAACGGGCATAAAAGCTGCGCCCTTTGGTTTACCGGTCTGTCCGGCTCAGGAAAATCAGTGCTTGCCAATGCCGTAGATGAAAAGCTCTATCACATGGGAATTCGGAGTTATGTTCTTGACGGCGATAATATCCGCCACGGATTGAATCGAGATCTCGGCTTTCGGGCTGAGGACAGAATCGAAAACATCCGCCGGATCGGGGAAGTCGCGAAGCTGTTTGTCGATAGCGGCCAAATGATCTTAACAGCCTTTATTTCTCCGTTCAGAGAGGATCGGGATATGGTCAGAGAGCTGTTTCCCGATGGAGAATTTCTCGAAATTTATGTGAAGTGCCCGCTCCAGATTTGTGAACAGCGGGATCCGAAAGGCCTTTATAAAAAAGCGCGCAACGGAGACATTAAACATTTCACGGGGATTGATTCTCCCTATGAAGCGCCTCTTTCTCCCGATTTGATCATTGAATCTGACCAAACGTCCATTGCGGATGGAGCTGATTTGATCATCAAAAAATTGCAGCACAAAGGCATCATTTAAAAAACCCGACATTGATCGGGTTTTTTTATTTAGCAAACTGCGCAATCAGGCTGTTTATTTTTTCTTTTTCCTCATAAAAGAGCCCGTGCCCATTGTTTTCAAACGGAACCAATTCTGACTGCTTTATGCCGCGTTTTAATTCTTTGGCAAAATCAAACGGAGCGATTTTGTCCTTTCTGCCATGCAAGATGAGTGTCGGCACCTTGATTTCCGCCAGATCCTTTCTGAGATCCTCGTCTCTTAACGCAATGCCTGAGTGAATCGTTCCGTAAGAGGAAGCATCCAGCAAAAGATTCTGAAACCATTGCTGGAACTCCGGAGAAACTTGTTTCTCGAAAAACTGTCTTCCCAGGTCAGCAAGCGTCTTCGGCCGATCGCTTTTGAATTGTTCAATCATGTCATCAATGTCCTGTTTCCTCATGCCGTACGGATAGCCCGGGCGCTTTGTAAATGCTGGCGCGGCCGCTGACAATAAAACCAGTTTATCGATATCGGCGCTCTCATGCCTTGCCATGTAGCGGATTGCAATCGCACCTCCCATCGAAAAGCCGGCGAGAATCGCATTCTCAAGCTGCAGCGTATAAATGACGGCCTTCACGTCATCTGCCATCGTATTATAATCGTAGCCTTCCCACGGGCGATCGGAATCACCGTAGCCCCGAAAATCGATGCCAATAAAACGGAATCCTCTTTTCGGCAGCTCATTCATTTGATATTCAAACATCTTATGGTTCAGCGGCCAGCCATGCAAGAAGATAATAGGCCTTCCATGCCCGATATCCTCCACAAACAGTGTCACATGCTCCTCGGTTTTTACGTAATGCCCCACTCCACATTCCTCCTATTCCCTTTTCTTTCCCGTCTTGTAAACGCCTTGACGTGCGGGAAGCTTTGCATTTATGCTTACAAAACAAGCGGGGTGCAGCACCCAGAAAAGGCTCTTCACGTTTTACTATATGTATCAATCCGCGGAAACGATCAATGAAATTGATCCTGATGGCTTTAGGTCATTCAGGAATGTAAAGGATGTCAAATGATGAATAAAACAGCGATTCAAAAACCGTACGTACCAGAAAACCTGCAAGCTGCCGATTTTCATGAAACGGCTGCAACAGATGATGTGATCAGCATGCATTTATTTGAAGATTGTTCAATTTCCGGTGAGGACATAGACAGGCTTTGTATTGAAAAAACCGTATTTCGGAATGTCGTGTTTATCGATGTTTCCTTTCGTTTTATTGAGCTGACAGATGTGATTTTCGAAAAATGTGATGTATCGAACGCCGATTTCAGCGGGGCTGTTCTGCACAGAACTTTATTCAAGCAATCGAAAATGGTCGGGATGAACCTGGCGGACTCAACGCTGCGGAATGTATCGTTCGAGGAATGTCACGGACAATTCAGTTCATTTTATTATTCGAGTATGAAACACGTTCTATTTCATCATTGTGTCCTTCTGCAAAGTGAATGCAGCAGCATGGCGCTTCAGCAGACACACTTTGATGCGTGCGAACTGGAGGGCGCCAACTTTACCGGTACGTCACTTCAAAACGTGGACATCAGTTCCTGCCGGTTTGAACAGATCCATGTCTCACTAGACAAATTAAAGGGCTGCAAAATTGCTCCGGAGCACGCAATGGCCTTTGCCAGAGCGCTGGGAGCTGTCATCGTCTAGCTTAAGCCTGCGTCATCAGGCGGCGGGCTGTATCTGCAGCCGCCTTGATGCCGATTTTCAGATCCTGAAGAGACGCATAGGAATACGACAGCCGGATGCTGTGCCGGTCTTCGCCGTCATAAACGGAACCGGGGTTCACCAGCACCTGCTGTTTCAATAATTCAAGAAACAGCTGCCTGACAGGCAGTTGTTTGTGGAATGTGACCCATATATAAAAGCCGCCGGCTGGGATTTCCCACTCGGCAATATCTCCTGCATACTGCTGAAGAAGCTGAAGTGCCGCGTCTCTCCTTTTCTTCAGCTCCTTTCTTACCCAAGCGAGGTGTTCTTCATAATATCCTTGTGACAGCCATTGCGCCGCGGCCCATTGAGAGAGGCCGCTCGATCCGTAATCCGTCTGCATTTTAATGTCAGCCAGCCTTTCAATAACTGGTTCCGGGCCGGCCAGCCAGCCGATTCGAAGACCGGGGCTTACTGTTTTCGAAAACGTGCCGAGATACAGGACATTGCCTTCCTGATCCATCGACTTTAACGGCAGCGGCGGCTGTTCTTCAAACCACAAATCACCGTACGCATCATCCTCAATGACCGGCAGCTGCTCTTTTTTTGACAGACTGACAACCTCTTCCCTTCTCTTCTCTGTCATGACAATGCCAGTCGGATTATGAAACGACGGGATCGTGTAAAGCAACTGGCCACCGTATTGCTTCCGGTAAGCTGAAATCAGCCCCGCCTGCATTCCTTCTTCATCCATCGGCACACCGCGAAGCCGCATCCCTGCGGATTGAAAAACATGCAAAGAGTGAAGATAGGAAGGTTTTTCTGTCAAAATGACTGAGTCCCGCTTTAAAAGCCCGATCGAAATGAGCTGGAGCGCCTGCAGTGCGCCGGATACAATTAAAATGGCTGAAGGTGACACATTGATATGCTTTGTTTTTAAATGCTCAGCCACCGCCTCTCGCAGGTCTATATTCCCTTTCGGCTGTTCGTATCCTAAAGACAGAACATGCGGATTGATTTGCTGAAACATCCTGCGCATCGTTTCAGCCGGCAGCAGCTCTGGTGAAAGCTCTCCCGTCCCCAGCCGAATGATATCCGCTCGCGCCTCGTTTTTATTGATATCCTGAATGATAGAAGAATTGGGATGATGAATCCCTGAGCGGACATAGGTGCTCCAATCAAGCGGCGGAGCTGACGCAAGCACGCTCCATGTGCTGTTTACTACCTTTGTGCCGCCGCCTCTTCTCCCCTCTAACAGACCTTGAGACGTGAGTTCATCAATCGCCGATGTCACTGTGCTTCGGTTGACCTGAAACATATCCGCCAGCGTTCTTTGCGACGGAATTTTCGTCCCTACAGCCCACTCGCCATGGAG
The DNA here is from genome assembly GCF_038004745.1 of Bacillus sp. FSL R5-0434. NCBI lineage: Bacteria > Bacillati > Bacillota > Bacilli > Caryophanales > Bacillaceae > Bacillus > Bacillus sp. FSL R5-0434. Next base: position 1,155,559 of record NZ_JBBORV010000001.1, on the reverse strand, counting down.
AATTTTTTCTTTTATATATTGTTCGATTTGCCGATGAAGCGGAATGTCCGATTCACGGCTTGGCTGCCAATGTGACAACGTCAAGCCCCCTTTTTTTACATTATACATTTGGCTGGTTTCAAAACCAACCAAATGGCCGGAGACATGTAAAATCTTCTCTATTATTATGAGAAAAACAGATGTGAAAGGAGTTTTTCAGCATGAATGCAATGATTCACGGAATCGTGCTGGCCTTCAGCTTAATTTTGCCGCTGGGGGCGCAGAATGTGTTTATTTTTCAGCAGGGAGCGTGGCAAAGGCATATTTGGCTGGCGCTTCCAGCCGTCATCAGTGCTTCTGTCTGCGATACCCTGCTCATTGTGTTAGCGGTTGCGGGTGTATCTGTCATTGTGCAGCAGGTGCCTGTTTTTGAGACGGGAATGATGGCCGTGGGATTTTTGTTTCTCATTTACATGGGCTGGGTGACATGGAACAGCCGTCCGAAAACGGATGACAAAGAAAACAATATATTCACAGCAAAGAAACAAGCCGCATTTGCCGCAGCCGTGTCTCTGTTAAACCCGCACGCCATTTTAGACACTGTCGGCGTCATCGGTACAAGCTCTTTACAATATTCTGGACTGGAGAAATGGCTCTTTATGGCCGCCTGCATCGCTGTGTCTTGGATTTGGTTTATCAGTCTTGCAATAGCGGGCCGGCTGTTTCAGACGATAGATACGAGCGGCAGGCTTATGTTGATCGTAAACAAATGTTCTGCGGTGGTAATGTGGACTGCCGCCGTCTATTTCTTGTTCTCGATCTTTCGTTAACTGGAGGAAACCACAGCCTAAACATCGAATTCTATTTAGAAAAGGGGGCGATGTTTGTGACTGATGCTAAACAGTTTTATGACTACCATTCCTGGGCGAACAAGCGAATCTTGAACCATATCGAACACCTGCCGGAGGAAACTGCTTTTCAAGAAGTAAAGAGCGTATTCCCTTCAGTCAGTGACGTACTGCTTCATATGTGCAGGGCTGACTACATATGGCTGAACGTTCTTTCGGGAGTGGACTACCAAGAGATTATAGACGGCACAGGCAAATTCGAGTCCGCGCATGGCAATATGGAAGCGATTAAACAGCACGCTTCCGAGTTGGAATTACAGTATCATCATTTCTTCAGCCGCCAAACGGACTTAGAACAGACCTTCTCCATGCAGCATCCGAAACTCGGTACACTGGAATCAACCTATGCAGACACCATCCTGCATGTCGTCAATCACGGCACTTATCACAGAGGGAACGTGACAGCCATGCTAAGACAGCTGGGCCATTCAGGCGTACCTACTGATTATATGTACTATTTATATGAGAAAAGAGAAAGCAAGGGCTAAACTGTCCTTGCTTTTTTTGGCGGAAAAGCCTCAAATGGAACCTATTAACTTTTACATACCTGTATAAGCACGCTCCACATCAAGCTGTACAGGCCTGCCGCTTCGATACGAATCGGTCGCGGCGATGCCGACTTCTAAATTGATCGTCGCATCGACATCTGTCACAATCGGTGTTTTTCCATTCCGGACGCACTCTGCAAAATGCTGCAGTTCTAAGCAGTAGGCTTCATGAAAACGAGTTTGAAAGTCTGGGATGATCTCATAGCTGCTCCCTTTAGCGGTCAGGATGGTCACATTTTGGTTTCTCAATGTCCCTATGAAAATACTGCCTTCTGTCCCGATAATTTCTGCACGGATGTCATGGCCGTATGGAGAGGTTCTGCTTGCCTCGACGTCTCCCGCTGCGCCGGAATCAAACTCTAAATACGTCAGCGCCTGATCAACATCGCCGTATTGTTCCATAAACGGGTTGTTTAAAATCCGGCCGTGTCCGGAAACAGAAGTGATCTCCGCTCCGAGCAAATAACGGGCAATATCGTAATCATGGATGGAACAGTCGATAAAGATCCCTCCGCTATGTTTGATAAACTCAGCGGGAGGCGCTCCCTGATCGCGTGTAAAGCCTTTATAATAGATGGGTTTGCCGATCTCACCCGCGTCTATCCGCCGTTTCGCATCCGCATATGCAGGATCAAAACGCCTCATAAAACCGACTTGGCAGATGACACCTGTCTCTTTTATTTTTTCAGAAACTGATTTTGATTCCTCAAGGTTTAATGTCAGCGGTTTTTCAACGAAAATCTGCTTGCCGTTTTCCGCCGCTTTGATGATCATTTCCCCATGTGTGCTTGTCGGCGTTACGATGACCACTGCATCAATCTCGGGATCTGCTAAAATCTCATGCGGATCATCCGACCATTTTTCAAGCCCGAATTCTTTAGCGACCTGCTCGGCTCTTTCTGTCATCGGATCACCGACACTGACAAGCTCAGCTCCCGGAACGCTGGTCATAAGGTTTCTTGCGTGATAGTATCCCAGTCTCCCTAACCCTATTACCGCGCATCTTACTCGATTTCCCATGTCCTCATCTCCTTATTCTCCTTTTTTTCCGCCTAATGAAAGCGCTTTACCAGAATGATTAAAAAAATAGCGGTTCATCCACTTTTTGGCCGATATATTTTTGCGCAAGCGCTTTCTCAAAAGGTGATTTCATTTTACAATGTCCTTTCTTCCCATGCAATATCTTTTTCGCCTTCGCTGTCAAAAAGAAAAGAACCCGCTGTATTATCGGATTCTTTTCTTGAACGGTGCTGTAGAATGTCTGATCACTAGCTCGGGTGATAACACGATTTTTTGTTTTGCCTTTCGTTTTCCTTCGATTTCTTCCGCCAGCAGTTCAATGACGCGCTGCCCCATTTCTTTAATCGGCTGGGCTACCGTTGTCAGGGGCGGATCGACCATTTCAGCAAGGATGGTGTTATCAAACCCGATGATGGACAGGTCATCCGGAACCTTGATGCCTCTTATTCTCGCCGCCTGAATGGCGGCACAGGCCAATACATCGTTAAAAGCAAAAATAGCGGTTGGCCTATCCCTGTCCAGCAATTTTCCCGCCTCTTCCTTTCCGCTCTCCAAAGAGAAGCGTGTCGGAACAATCAGCGACTCATCGACCGGCACATTCGCTTCCCCCATCGCCTGCCGGAATCCTTTGATTCTGTCTGTTTCACCTGTCGTTGACCCGTCACCCACAATGCAGGCAATCCTCGTGTGGCCCAGTGACAAAAGATGCTTGGCAGCCTCATACCCGCCGAGAACATCATCCATCACAACAATATCCATCGGAAGAAGGGGCTTATCCTGAGAAATCATGGCGAGCGGGATATGTTCGCTAATGATTTCCTCTAAAGCTGACATGCTGTCATGATTCTCAATTCCTGTCGCAAAAATGATGCCGTCTACGTTTTTTTGCTTTAGGACAGAAAAATATTTCGTTTCTTTTTTCGGATCGTAATCGGTACTGCAAATGATCATCTGAAAACCAAGCTCATCCGCTCTTTCCTCTATGCTTTTCGCGAGCTCGCCGTAAAACGGGTTTGAAATATCAGGCGTCACAAGGCCGATAATATTGGTCCGCTTGCCCGATAAAGCAGCGGCGTGGACATTGGGCGTGTACTCCATTTCCTTCATCACATTCATGACCCTTTGCCTTGTTTTGTCACTGATCCGGCCCGTATGGTTAATGACGCGCGATACGGTCGTGATCGAGACACCCGCCTTCCTCGCCACATCGTAAATTGTCGTTTTCATCTTCATCCCTCGTCTGCTCATTGAACTTTCCGGCTGACAATTTTCCGGTATTCAATTGGTGAAATGCCTTCAATTTGCTTAAAGAGCTTTGAAAAGTATGTCGGGTCCTCCATTCCAATCGTTTCCGCGATGACGCCCATTTTATCATTTGTCGAGGATAAAAGACGCTTTGCTTCAGTCATTCTCACCCGATTTGTGTATTGCCCCGGCGTGACACCAAGCACTTGCTGCATGCAGCGGGTCACATAATCCTGATTATAGTGCAGGGCGAGCGACAGATCCTTGATTGTCGTTTTCTCCTTATAATGCTCCTGTAAGTATCGGGCCGCCTCCCATGCCACCCGCTCTTTTGCAGATGGAATTTGAAACGCCTCCTTTTGAAGGTGCAGCATCAGCTCTTCAAACAAGATTTGTTTTCTGAGCGGCAAATCGGAGTTTTCTGCGGAGTAATCAATGAGCCTTTCAAACTGCTGCGCCATAAATTGCGGGCGCTGCACCTTGCCTTTTCTCGGCAATGCGAGCCCGTAGCGGGCCGGCTCCTCGAAGCTCCCCTTTTCCTGCTGAAGCTCTGCCCAATTGCTGCCCCCTTTTGCGGTAAATTCATATTGATGTTCATCAAAGTGAAGCCAATAATAGGAGGTCGCTTCATCACTGCCCTTTGTCCCATAGTGTTCAAGACCGGGAGAAAGCAAGATATATTCGCCCCCTTCAACAGAGAACGATTTTTCATTTTCAGTGATATATAACGTCCCCTGCTTGACGTATATCAGATCAAATACAGAAAAAACGCGTTTGACATGGGTTTCTCCTTTTTTAAAAACCCCTTCTCCGGCTGCAATAAACACCGGAAAAGGCGGGACTGTAAACAGGATGCGAGGCAATTTGATCACCCTCCTTTTTAAGTCGGATTTTTGCAAGAAGTATCGTTTCTCTCCCTTTTTATTATAAGGAAATGGAGGTACACTTTAAAACGTTGATTTTATTTACGAAAGGGGTTAGACACTATGAAACAAGCTGTCTTCAAATCAACTGCTTTGAAAAAACCCGCTGACAAATCGTTCTCATTATTTTCGCTTACTTGGCCGATCTTTATTGAGGTCTCATTATATATGTTTATGGGTAATGCTGATACACTGATGCTCAGCCAATACTCAGATAACAGTGTGGCGGCAGTCGGCGTCAGCAACCAGATTTTGAATTTAATTATCGTGATGTTCAGTTTTATCGCAACAGGAACAACTGTTGTCATCTCACAATTTTTAGGATCCCGGAAAAAGAAAGAAGCTATGGAAGTCGCTTATGTGTCAATCGCAGCCAACTTCTTCATCAGCCTTGCGATCAGCGCTCTCATCTTTTTTGCGGCAGTTCCTCTGCTTCATATGATGGGATTATCAAATGAGCTGATGCCTGACGCTAAAGTCTTTTTACAAGTTGTCGGAGGTCTGTCCTTTATTCAGGCTTTAATCATGACATTCAGCGCGATCTTAAAAAGCTACGGCCACACAAAAGATACAATGTTTGTCACAATCGGCATGAACATTTTAAACATTGCCGGAAACTTTGTTGTCATTTTCGGTCTGTTCGGCTTTCCTGTTCTCGGCGTTGCCGGAGTTGCCATGTCCACATCTATCGCGCGTGTTATCGGATTAATCGCGATGATTGTCATTGTAAACAAACGCATTCAGCTGAAGATGTCGTTGAAAAAAGTATTTCATATGCATAAAGACCATTTGCGCAAGCTGCTGAAAATCGGCATTCCTTCAGCAGGCGAACAGCTTTCTTATAACCTTTCGCAAATGATTGTCACATATTTTATTGCCATCATGGGGGCGCAGGCTTTAACAACCAAAGTGTATACGCAGAATATTACGATGTTTATTCTGCTCTTCGGGACTGCGATCAGCCAGGGCACACAAATTTTAATCGGCCGCTATATCGGCGGCAAACAGTTTGACGCTGCTTATGAGCGCTGCATGAAAAGCTTGTATTGGGCGCTCGGAATCGCTGCGGCCACATCTGTTTTGATGACAATCTTTTCAAAAGACCTTATCGGCATTTTCACACAAAGCCCTGATATTATTGCTACCGCAAGCCTTTTGATTGCGATGACCATCATCCTTGAACCGGGCCGCTCGTTTAATGTGATTATTATTAACTCTCTGCGCGCCGCGGGGGATGCGAAATTCCCGGTCTACATGGCGATGATTTCCATGTGGGGCATCGGCCTTCCGCTTGCTTATCTATTCGGCATTCATCTCGGTTTCGGGCTTGCCGGCGTATGGATTTCTTTTATCGCGGATGAATGGGTCCGGGGAATCTTAATGTACAGAAGATGGCGCTCACGGATCTGGATTCAAAAAGGTATGGCGTAACACCCGGCAGAACAAGCCGGGTGTTTTTTTACAGCTCGGACAGAATCATTTTTGCTTCGCTGTCTGTTAAGGCATGCTTGTGTCCAAATACGTTGTACTGCTCTGCTCGGATTTTTTCCAGAATGGCTCGGTACAGCTGAGCTGCAGCTTTTACCGCTTTTTGAGAATACTGAGGGAAAATCGGCAGGGCATCCAGGCACTCTTCAAGGTAGGCCTCCGCTTCAAAAGCGATGTACTCCCACGTCATCGTGAACGCTTTATTGACGGTGCCTTTTTGGAGATCGTCTTCCGTATAGCCGAATTGCTGCATCACCTGGCGGGGAATGCGGTTTTTTTGATGCTGGTCCGTTCCGAGATTGTTTAAAATTCGAATCAGCTGTATGGCCAAGCCGAGAGAGACCGCTGCTTGTTTGAGCTGATCTTGATTTCGGCGCGTCAGCATCGGCAGCAGCATCAATCCCGCGTTTCCGCCCGTCTGATATGCGTCCATGAGCAGTTCATCAAGGGTTTCATGCGTCTTCGATTCATCTTTCTTTGCGGCAAGGAACTCCCGAAAAGGCTCGCTGTCTAATGTAAATGTCTGATACGCATGGTCGAACGCTTTCCACAAATCGTGTTTCCCGTTACTTGCCCTTTGAAAAACATGTTCAGCCTCAGCTTCAAATACAGGTATCGCCTTCTCGTCTGCACTGGCTGCCGTATGGCAAAACGCCAAAACCGCCCAAGCAGCTTGTCTTTGCTTCAGCGGGAGAAATGAGAATGCCTGGTAACAGGCTGGCGCGTATTCGCTGACAATCTGTCCGCACTGCTGATAAGCTTCTTTTATCTCTTTCATTTCTTTTCACTCCTATGTATCACTGCTTCTTCAAGTCTATTATGTTTTCTCCTAATTGTATATGAAGAAAAAGCCGATTCTTACTTTGTAAAAGTAACAAGAATGAAAAATGCGCAACATGCTGCTTCAATCATATAAACCTCGAATACCTAGTCTGAACAGGACCATCAACGAGATATGCTTTTTTATTTTTAATGCCATACAACAGATAGAGATTAAACACTTCTCAATCACTGCTTCAATAAAAGAGGAATCACGGAAAAAAGGGCTAATTGTTATTTAATACATTATAGTAATGGAGTGAGTTCAGTGATAAAATTTTTTGAATATAACTGGCAGGTTAGAGATCAATGGTTTACTTGGTGTCATCAACTAAGCACTGAAGAGTTACTTAAAAACCATCTTGGCGGGGTAGAGAATATTTTATATACCCTTTTTCATATTATTGACGTGGAATATAGTTGGGTTCGTGCTATCCAAGGAAAAGAAGATATCGTTGTTCAGTTCGCTGATTATCATACACTCGATAAAGTGAAATCCCTCTCAAATACATTCCGAACTGAAATTATTGATGTTTTAGAAACACATTCAGAGCAAATAAAAGATGAACTTGTAAGCGTTCCTTGGGAGAAAGATGTTCTATATACGCGAGATGAAATATTACACCATATAATCGCTCACGAAATCCACCATATTGGTCAACTTTCTGTATGGGCTAGGGAATTAAAGTTAAGCCCAGTATCAGCTAGTTTTATCGGCAGAACATTAAAACCTATTCATTCATATTGAAGGAACGTGGGGACTTTGGCGCAACAACACTTCGATATTGCTGTTGTAAAAAAAAGGATAGATAGAGCATATATTTCTCTGCCCATCTATCCTTTCTTATTTTAATCTATACATCTCCGGCTTTTAAAAACATTTGCATAGAACCTACCTCTCGTCAATATCAATCCGATACGCCTCAAACCATGTATGAATTTGGGCAAGATGGGCGATCAGCTGCGGTCCTTTCATCAGCTGTCCGTACCATGGGACCTGAAAGGAGGAGCCTTCCGTCTCTAAAAGCTGATCCAATTGGTTTCTGTCCAGCAAGGTATGGAGCACGGAGTCCTTTTGGCTCCTGATCGCTTTCAGCCACTCGCTGACGCCTTTTGTATATTCAGGATGGTGCGTTTTCGGATACGGACTTTTTTTACGATATAAGATTTCATCAGGCAAAATGCCTTCAAGCGCTTTTCGCAAAATGCCTTTTTCCCGGTTGTCATGCATTTTCATTTCCCATGGGATATTCCAGACATATTCAACGAGCCGATGATCTGCAAACGGCACCCGCACCTCAAGGCTCGCCCCCATGCTCATGCGGTCCTTCCGGTCCAAAAGATTGGTCATAAACCAAAGCATATTTAAATAGAACAGCTGTCTCCTTGCTTTATCCTCACCTGTTTCACCGTCTAATAACGGCGTTTCGGCCAGGGTTTCTTCGTATTTTGCATGTACGTATTCTTTCAAATTCAATTTTTTTTGCCACGAACCGGAGAGCAGCTTCACCCGCTCTTCAGTTGATCTCATCCATGGAAAACCGGACTCAACGTCTGCTGTATGGAACCACGGATATCCGCCGAAAATCTCATCCGCGCATTCTCCTGACAGGCTGACGACAAAGTCCTTTTTGATTTCACGGCAAAACCACAATAGGGATGAGTCGACATCAGCCATTCCCGGCAGGTCTTTGACCAGAACGGCTTCCTCCAAATGATCGACGAGATCTTTTTGGCTGATGACGCATTTATGGTGCGTCGTGCCGAAAGCCTCTGTCATTTTTTCAATCCACGGCCCGTCGTCATTCGGCTGAAAGGCGCTCGCTTGAAAAAATTTGTCGTTTTCTTCGTAATCAATCGAATAAGTATGAAGCGGGGCTTTTCCTTCCTTTTCAAAATGGCCTGCGGCAATGGCGGTAATCGCACTCGAATCAAGTCCGCCGGATAGGAACGTACAAACCGGAACATCCGACACTAGCTGCCGCGTCACCGCATCCTGAAACAACGATCTCACATTGGCCACACTGTCTTCAAAGCTGTCCGTATGTTTCTCGCTTTTGACATTCCAATAACGCCATATGTTCAGTCCGTCTTTAGAAAACGTCAGCGCATGGGCCGGACGGACTTCATTAATGCCTTTAAACACGCCTGTCCCCGGGGTCCTGGACGGTCCGAGCCCGAAAATTTCCGAGAGACCCGTTCTGTCCACCCGCGCCTTCACCTCGGGGTGTGCGAGGATGGCTTTGAGTTCTGATCCGAAGAGAAAAGAAGAGCCTTGCTCCGTATAAAAAAACGGCTTCACGCCAAGACGGTCTCTCGCCGCAAACAGCAGATCACGCTTTTCATCCCACACGGCAAAGGCGAAAATGCCGTTCAAGCGATCCACACAATTCTCCTGCCATTCAATGTAGCTGTGCAGCAACACCTCGGTATCAGATGTCCGCTCGAACTGATGGCCCCGCGCCCGCAGCTCTTTGCGCAGATCTTCCGTGTTATACAGCTCACCATTGTAAATAATTGTGTACGTATCCCCTTTATAGGTGCATGCCATCGGCTGGCGTCCGCCTTCAATATCAACAACCGCAAGCCTTTTATGTCCGAATAAAACATGGTGCTCTCCCCAAACGTTAGAATCATCAGGCCCCCGTTTGGAAAGAGTGTCTGTCATTCTGTTCATCGTTTGTTTTTCTTGGACGAGCTGCTTTTTAAAGTCGACCCAACCCGTAATTCCACACATGTGATATCAGCTCCAATCCCGTTTCTTTCGGTATCAAATTCGTTTCTTTCAGCACCTTAGTAAGTTTATGCATCTATAGACAGATAGTTGATTTGTCCACAAAAGAGTTGTATGGGACAGGCTTGTATTGGAAAGAAAAGAGAGGAACGAAGAAAAAAGGAGAGCACTTCATTTATGAAACGAAAACAATTTCTATATAAAGATGAACAGAAATGGGAATACGGCACCATTCTGGTCGAAGACGGCATATGCTTAATCGAAAACCAAGAAGGTGAAGTGCTGCTGGCGGAAAGTCTTCAAAACAGACCGATCTGGATTCAGCGCGAAGGGAAGTGGGAGCAGGCCGATTTCCAGGACAAAATGGTTCTGACATGTTGCGGAGAAGACATCTCCCTTTCCGGCGGAGAATGCATACGCTATGAAAAATCGGTAAAACGTCCGCTTATGACGCTTCTGGATTCGCTGGATGATGAAACCTTTCTCGCTTTTTTGCAGCATTTGCACAGCTTTGGTTTATCGGTATTCGATTGCGTGTTTTCTTATAATAAAGAGGTCTTTTCAAATATCTCAGAGGAACAGGGTGTTTCCTTTTATCACTTTTCAAATGATACCGCCCAATGCGCGCTGCAGCACCATTACAGCAGAGGAGCGGCTGGCGACCGGTTCGAATGGACGGCTTCCGATGGAAAACGTTCCATTATGTATTCAGCGGTCCAGCGGGGACGCAAATAAAAAAGCGGTGCTTCAGCACCGCTTTTTCTTTATTTTTCTACAACAACCTTTACAGCCTTGCTTTCTTTTTTATCCGTATCAGCTGCCGTGACGTACAGCACCGTACCGGCTTTTTGTTTTTTGATTTTTACCGTAAAGGCACCTTTTGCGTCAGCTTTACCAGAAGCGATCACTTTTTTCGATTTGTTTTTCACTTTGATCACCGCTTTGCTGTTGGCCGTGCCTTTTACTGCTGTGTCTTTCGTTTTGACAGCCTTTACTTTCGGTGTGCCGGATGGTTTTCCTTTCACGACAACCACTTGTATGGATGTTTTTGCATCGCCTTTTGAGGCTTTCACATGCAGGACTTTATCTTGTTTCTGAGTCGGGATGCTGACTTTAAATGTACCGTCTTTTCCCGCTTTGGCACTGCCGAGTTTTTTCTTGCCGTTCATCACCTCGATCAGCGTGCCTTCTTTCGCTTTTCCTCTGACGGCTGTTTGCGTGCTTTCCAGCTTATTGACCTTCACCTGTAAATCAACAGCGCTGACAGCCTGCATCACATTCAGCCGGCCGTATCCGGAATGCCAGTCAACTCCTGGAATGCGGGGAATTTCGATTGGATCGCCATTATCGTCATACATTTCCTCTTCTTCACCGTCGGCGCTTTCAAAGGAAATATCGTCCGCTGTCTTTTTCAGGAGTTCCTCTACTTCTGTTCTTTTAAGTTTCGGATTTTGCGCAAACAGCAGCCCTGCCGCAGCTGCCGCATAAGGCGTCGCCATGGACGTTCCGCTCATGTACGTCACATTTCCGTTCGGCACCAAGCTCGGGATATCAGAACCCGGCGCACTGATGTCGAGACCTTTCCCGTAGTTAGAAAAGTCTGCTGTCATATCCATGCGGTTCGTCGCTCCGACTGACATGACATATTTAGAGGAAGCTGGGTAAGATAAGGAATTGGCTCCGTCATTTCCGCTGGCTGCCGCAATCAGGACGTTTTTGTCAGCCGCGTATTTCAAAGCAAATTCAAGCACGCGGCTGTAGCCTCCGCCTAAGCTTAAGTTAATGACCTTTGCTCCTTTGTCAGCTGCGTATTTGATGCCGAGGGCAATTTGTTCAGTATCTCCGGAGCCTGTTGAATCAAGCACCTTAACCGGTATAATTTTCGCTTTGGCGTTCAGGCCAGTCATGGAATAGCCGTTATCACTTTGGGCGGCGATAATGCCGGCGACATGCGTTCCATGCCCTTGATCATCCATTGCATTGTTATTCCGTCCCACAAAATTGTGTCCCAGATCGGTTCTTACTTTCCCTTTTAAATCAGCAAGCGTACTGTCTACACCTGTGTCCACAACCGCAATCAATGTATCGTTCAGCTTGCGCTTGGACAGCAATGTGCTGGCAGGCTCATATTTGACATCTGCATTTTTGATGCCGCCGTTTTCACCATTGTTTCTAAGCGGCCACTGGTAAGAGTACTGAACGTCGTTAGACATGCTTTTGTATTCCTGAACCGGTTCAGCAAATTCTACGTTAGACATTTGGGATAATGTCGCGGCAGCGCTTTTCACACGTTTTGCGCTTGCCGTGTATGTCCCGCTTTGCTTTTGATCCTTCGGCAGTTCAAAAGAGTAGAGGTTGTCAAACAGTTTCTTTGCCTTATTCACATTGGAAATGTCTTTTTTCGATTGCGCGCTGGCAGAAAAGCCCTTCATTTCGTTATGTACTGATGAGAGGCTTTTATTGTCTTTTACCTTAAAAATCACCTTTGTTGTCTGAACTTCGCTTTTTGCCGCCAGGCTGTTTTCAGATAAAACCGCTCCTGCCGTCTTGCCCTCAAGCTTTGTGATGTTTAATCGCTCCGCCTGTTTCTTTATATCCCCTTTCAGGAAAGACGGAACGGATTGTAAAGCTGTTTCATATAACCGATTGATTGCTTTTTGATCCTTTTCGGTTACCTTATATGCAGACGCTGCGCCATTTTCTGACACATCGTCAAACATCGGTTTTAACGTCACAAGATCTTGATAGACTTCATTTCTCTCTGTTTTATTGAGTGCGAGTTTTGCAGCAATAAATGGAGCCGCTTTGTAGTAAAGGCTTGTCAGTTCTTTGCCCTCTGCTGTTTGGCTGAGCTGCTCATCACGAATCGCTCTCAGTTTTGCCAGAATGCCTTTTCCCGATTTTTTCTGATCGACACTCATTTCCACCGGGCAGGCTTCTGCCTCTTCCAGATCTGAGGGCTGCTTTTTGGTGCCTGTATATCCAATCGTATATTTGGCTTCGGTAGCTGCTTCTGCGCTTCCTCCGTCTTCCGTTTCCTCTTCTCCAAGGTTCTCAACCTTTACATAGTAAGGGCCGCTCCATGCATAAGGAAAAACAATTTCACTCTTTCCATCCTCTGCTGTGTAGGAACGGTACATGTCAAACGTCTCATCTTTAAGCGCTTTTTCCTTGCTTGGGTAGACAGATACATTCAGAACAGCATCACTCTTAACAGTCAGTGCCATATGAGAGTCTTTCTGAATATCTGCCTTTCCCGGATTCACTTGATACCATTTCGCCTGCTCCGGTTCCTTCATGGTTCCCGTTTGTTCTTTTCCTTTTTCCAGCACACCAGCTACATCAATGGTTCCGGCAGCAGCTGCTTTGGTGCCTGGAGAAAAAAGGCTGAAGATCAGTGCGAAAATGAGCACTGCCGCCAAAAAAGAGCTGAATTTTCTTCGTTTCATGTTATCCCTCCTGTAAAATAATGAATCTTTTTGAAGAGTATCATAATTTCATAGGCCGAGATACCGCTTACAGGGAATTTTAAGGTTATTTTAAATGATTTGGAATATCAGGGAGGAACCATATAAAAAAACCCGATTCTCTTTAGAACCGGGTTCAAGCTTTTTCTATTAAAATAATCGGAATCCAATCGGCAGATGAAGACCGAGCAGCACTGTCAGCACAAGGACAATGATAAAGCCGATCCACAGTCCGCCAGTTGATTTTTCTTTTTTCTTGCGGATCAATAGCATTTCCATCAGGCCGATGGTGATAATGCCAAGCAGCATTTTTCCAGCGTATTCCCCGTTCCAGTTGGCGAAACGGACAAACAGCTCAGCACCTGTCAAAATAATTAGGATATAGAATAACCGCAGAATCATATGAGTGATTTTGGCGCCCTTCGCACTTCCTGATGAATACAGCGAGTAGCTGACGAAAAGCAGGATCAGCGCTACCACCCATGATGTAATATGCATGTGTGTCATACATGTTCCCCCTATCAGATAACATTACCCCACTTATAGTACCACGAACTTGTCCCTTGCTACAAAGATGATTCACAGAAAAAGCGGGCGGTTCCTGTGCCGCCCTCCTTATGATCAGCCGATTTGATTTGACAGCGTTCCGATGGGTTCAATCGTGATGTCGATTTGATCGCCTCGCCGCAGAAATTTCGGCGGTGTAAAGCCTTTTCCTACACCAGACGGCGTGCCGGTCGCAATGATGTCCCCCGCTTCAAGCGTCATCCCCATTGAAAGAGTTTCGATTAATTCCGCGACAGAGAAAATCATATCGCTTGCCGAGCCGGATTGGCGCAGCTCGCCGTTGACCCTCGTTTCAACCTTAAGGCGCTCTGGATCGGGAATTAACGATTTATGTACAAGCACAGGTCCCATCGGACATGTCGTATCCAGACTTTTTCCGATAAAAAACTGCTTATGTCTTTTTTGCAGATCCCGCGCCGTGATATCATTCACAATCGTATATCCGAAAATATGGTCATAAGCTTCTTCTTTTGAAATGCGGGTGCCGCTTTTTCCGATGACGACAGCAAGCTCTCCTTCGTAATCGAGCTGAGAGGTGACCTCCTCATGGCTGTTTACCGCATCACCGTGGCCAGTGACTGTTACAGGCGATTTTGTAAATACCATCGGATGCTCCGGAATGTCAGCCTCGCTGCCCATTTCAATTGCGTGATCCCTATAGTTTTTGCCGATGCACATGATATTTTTTGACGGCTTAGGAATAGGCGCATGGAGCTTCACGTCAGATAATGAGTAAATAAATGATCCAAGCTCATCATTTGGTTTCTTCGCCCACTCGGCCAGCTGCCTTGCATGCGCAACAAATTTATCCCCTTCTGCGATACACTCAATCAGCGAACCCGGAATCGTCTCAAGTTCAAACAGTTTTTTTTCAGCCCTTTGCAAGTCCATAATTTTGTCATCTTCAATGATCAGGCCGACAAACATTCGGTTGTAAAGTTCCCCTGTCGCAAATTTCATGTTATTCCTCCATCATCTTTTAAATCAGAGTTCTACTTCAAGTTATTCTCTGTCGAATGCTGAAATTCCTTTTTATCAAATGCGTGTTTTCATTCCCGTTTCGGGACTGGCTCGCTGTACATATCATACAAATGGCTTCTGAGGAGGAGGAAAGAATATGGAAAGCATACATTTATTTTTTCGTCGGCAGCAGCTTAACAGAACGGGGACTGCCAAAGGACTGATGATGACAGACAGAATCGTTTCTCCCATTCTTCTCACACAGCGTGACAGCCTGCAAAAGGCGTCCTATGAAATAAACTGTGATCAGTCTCCGCTCGGTGAAAAAAAGTTTTATCTGAATGCGGAACAAGATGATCCTTCACTGATGCGGCGCAGGCTTGCTTATTGTTTTTTTCATCAAATCGGCGTCGCTTCCCAGGATGCTTCTTACATCTTTCTGATCATCAATGGTCAAAGGGAAGGCATTTATTTGAAAATTGATGGGCTCGATGAGAATCGCCGGCTTCCGAAAGGAGCCATTTATGAAGTGAAGGATACCGATCCGAGGGTTCCGCTGTCTGTTTTCAAACACGAAGCTTCCATTGAAAACAGACAGCGCACCGCATACTTACGTGAATTTCTCAAGCTGATCTGTACAGCGGAGGATGACGAATTTGCCGAACGAATTAAAATGTATCTTGATGTAAAGCTGTTTTTCCTGTGGCTGATCGGCAGCGCCTGCACCCGCCAAGCCTTTTATTACGGCTTTTGTTTGAACGAGGCCGGCCGCTTTCACATCGCTCCAATGGAAACAAAAGCGCTTGCCGCATACGGATTTACAGAAGAAGACCCTCTATTGACAAACGGCCGTACACTTGCGTCAAGACTTCTCTCCATCCCAGCTTTCCGGGCACAATATCACGCGCTAATGAAAAACGTGCTGAGCCGGGAGTTTACGATTGACCGTCTGTCTCCGTTTATCAGGGACTGGCATTTTGACATTTGTCAAAGAGCAAGCGATGATCCGCATATGAAAAAAAGCCCCTTACAATTAGAGAAGGAGCAAGCAAATATCCTGCGCGAAATCGAAGAGCGGCAGGACTTTTTACAAGTACACCTGGCGAGACTATAGTCCTTTCTCCACCAGAGCAAGTCAAAAAGACCGCAGCAAAAATTGTCGCTTTTTTAGTCAAATTGACGAAAGGCAACCTTTTCAGCCAGAATAGGTTATACTATCTATATCCAGTATGCATCAAAATAAAATCTAGAATTGGAGATTGTTTCATGAATACAAAAATTGAAGAAATGAGAGTTATGCTAATTGAAACAGCACAAAAATACGGTATGAATTCGAAAGAAACGATTCAATGCAGCCAAGAGCTGGACAGTCTGCTCAATATTCGAATTAAAGAAGAAATCACCTCTTGGGAGCAAAACGCCCGTGTGTGATCATATGATATGTATTTAAAGGCTTCCCGCCTCACCCGCCGCTATTGCTCATCAACATCCTGAGACATGCTTCAGGTCGAGAATTTGCCGCCCGAAAACAACATGTTGAACAATACAGCAGACCCTTTCTGGATCAGCATGAAACATCACGGCAGATAACACTCCAGCAGCACGAATTACTCCGAAAGACATTTCCTGTACCTCTTTTGCACATACACCAACGCAAAACAATATACAATCACGCAGGCGGACAGCGGCAGCATCGCCGCATTTCCGCTTGACCATAGACAATACCCAGCTTCTGAAATGTTTAAACCTTCATCTGGAAAAAACAAACGGATTTTTTTGTAAATCTCTCCGGCATGTCCCCATTTAATTTTCTCTCACACAAATGTGCGTTTGTCATAAGCTATCGTGAATAGCCCAGCAGAAACAAATCTTGTCCTTACTTCACCTGCCTTTTTTCAATTTTCCAACAAAGGATGTGCTCGTATGCCGGCAATTGTCGGAGCGTTTAAAATTAATGCGGTCGGTACGAGCGGAGTCGTTCATATCGGAGACTGCATTACCATTTCTCCTCAAGCCGAGGTCAGAACGTTTGCCGGGGCAGGCAGCTTTAATACCGGTGACAGTCTGAAGGTGATGAATTATAAAAACGCAACGAATGTGTACGACAATGATGTGGTTGATCAGCCGATCGCAGGCAATGCGTAAAGGAGCGGTGCTTCATGAATTTTTATATCAATCAAACCATCCAAATTAACTATCTCCGGCTGGAATCAATCAGCAACTCCTCCATACTGCAAATCGGGAGCGCCGGATCTATTAAGTCTCTTTCAAACTTGTATAATACGGGCAGCTATGTGGAACCCGCACCTGAGGTTTCCGCTTCGGGGGAACAGGTTGAATCGGAAGGGCCCGATACAGGATCATTGGTGCCGCTCCAGCCCCCTGGCCGTTAATAATAAGATGAGAGGTGAAAGAACATGTATGATCAATCCATTTCCTCTTACTTGCAAAATTTGAATTCCTTCGTTCAGCAGCAGGCGCTGCATATTCAGCAGCTCGAACGCCAGCTGAAAGAGATGCAAACTGAAATGAATACGATGAAACAGCGGCCGGCCACAACCATTGAGCGTGTGGAATATAAATTTGATCAGCTGAAAATCGAACGGCTCGACGGCACGCTGAATATCGGTTTAAATCCGACAGACCCGAACAGCGTTCAAAACTTTGAAGTGAGCCAGACTACACCGGAAATCGGAATGATGCAGCAGGAAGAGAGCGCCCAGCTCATGCAGCAAATCCGGCAGAACGTCGACATGTACTTAACCGAGGAAATCCCGGCTGTTTTGGAGCAGCTAGAAAACCAATATGACAGCAGGCTTGACGACACAAATCGGCATCATGTAATTGAGGACATCAGAAAACAAATAGACAGCCGGATTCACTATTATATGTCCCATATCAAAAAAGAAGAAAACATGCCGCCCAAACAATATGCGGAACATATCGCTGAGCATGTGAAGCGTGACGTGATCCGTGCTGTGGAACATTTTCTCGAACATATCCCCTCCGAGATGAAAGGAGATGAGCAAGCATGATCTTTACCGTCGTCAACCGTAGCCTGGAAGTCGGAGATATCCGAATGAACGGTGTATCCAGTTCCTCTGTTTTCCAAATTGGAGACGCAGAATCCATCTATTTATCGTCTATTTTTGATACGCCGCCTGAATCTCTTATTATCGGTCCGTTTGCTCCGCTGCCGTCGAATCATGCTTAAGCGTATATCACGCATCAGACAGATTAAATTTAACTCGCTCGGTATATCAAGCGTATTTCAAGCAGGCGATACAAACGAAATTGATATGAAAATAAAAGTGCTCGCTGTTCAGCGCTCGCTTTCAACGTTTTATGAAAATGAGGGCTCATTTAACAGAAAGGAGTACCCTATTTTTGATCAGCACGCTGTGAAGCTTCTTCCGGAAACGGGCGTGCAAACCGCTTTTTGCCATGAAGTGCCTGTCATCCATGTCCGCAACATCAAAATTCAAGGGGTCTCATCCTCTTCCGTCTTTCACGCAGGCTCAGCTTCGGTCGTACGCGGCGACGCGCGGATTAAACATATCCGTCAGATTCTGCCTCCAAACTCACAATCGTCCGGCACGGGCATATAATAAACAGAGACTTCTATAAAGGGTGTCGTCTATGCCAGCAATTGTCGGGCCTATAGCTATCAATTCCATATCGGGCGGAGTCGTGAACTTTGGTGATTCCTTTTACCTTTCTCCGAAAAGCTCTTCAAAATCTGCGCTCGGTTCGGGAGCAGGAAACACGGGAGATTTCCTTCTTTTAAACAACGTAGTCAACGCGACAAATTATATAGACCCCGATGTCAGCGATCAGGATATGGTTGGAAACGGATAAAAAGCAGCCGCTCTGCAAAGAGAGGGCTGCTTTTTATTTTTTCTTTTTCCGTTCATTGGACTTCTTTATTTTAATCAGCTTTTCAGGCGGCTGTTTTCTGATCCATTTAACAAACCGGGCAAGCTGCGGATCGTTTCTGAGCGCTTCTATTCCGGACAGTCGAACTGCCAGCTCCTGATTTGTATACAAGGCGTGGACCTGTTTATGGCAAGGGATGCAAAGCATCGCAGTCGGCAGGAACGTTCCGCCTTCTTCCTTCGGTGTGAGGTGGTGCTCTGTCAGCTGGACATCGCTCCGCCCGCATAGCTCACATATCCCGACAGTCTGTTTTGCCACATCCGCGCCCCCTTACATCATCTCAAGTGTTATCCTTGTGCCGCGTCCGCTAGGTTCAGCCGGATGTACGATCAGCTTTTTCGGAAGCCGCGCCCGCAGTTCCTGCACATGGCTGATCACGCCGACAGACAGATTGTCTGACTGCAGTTTTTCCAAGGCGGTGACAACCGTATCAAGCAGATCTTGGTCAAGCGTTCCAAACCCTTCATCCAAGAAAAAG
The DNA here is from genome assembly GCF_038004745.1 of Bacillus sp. FSL R5-0434. NCBI lineage: Bacteria > Bacillati > Bacillota > Bacilli > Caryophanales > Bacillaceae > Bacillus > Bacillus sp. FSL R5-0434. Next base: position 1,136,487 of record NZ_JBBORV010000001.1, on the reverse strand, counting down.
AACTGAAGCGGGTATTCACCGCGAAGCTGAATCTGCGCAGACAGCGCGAGAGCAAGAGAAAGCGAGGTAAGGAAGGTCTCCCCTCCTGACAAGCTTGATACCGGGCGCTTAACGCCTCCATTGGCATCATCCCGCATCACAAATCCCCCTTCTGAATCCACTTCAATGGCATAACGCTGTCTTGTCAGCACGCCGAGCCGTGCTGACGCATCCCGTGCAACACTTTCAAGCTGTTCCTCAGCTAAAAATTCAACGAACGTATTGCCTTTAAACACCGCTTGAAGCTTGTCCAGCCTGTCGATATGGGTCTGCCATTTTTTCAGCTCAGCTTCAATTTCATTGAAACGTTTGTGATGGTCGCGGATCACAGCCAGCGCTTTGGCCGCCGCTCCTTTTTCTTCCATAGCAGTCCCAAATGCCTCCTCGGCTTCTTTTAAGGACGTGACGGTTTCGTTCCATTCACTTTCGGATAAGGATCTGCCGGCGAGCTTATCAGACACACGTTTTAAGTTTGCGGCATTTTGCTTACATTTATCCAGAAACTGGTCAATGCTGCCTTTGATCTTTTCAAGCTCATCGGCTGGGATGAGACTGCGCTCCACCTCGTCAGCCCGGACAAAGCTGGTGCTTTTCGCATGTTCAAGCCAATCCGCTTCCGCTTTTTTCAACCTTTCTTCCGCTTCCTTAAGCGTATGCTCGCTTGCTGAAGCGCGGCTTTTTGCCTGATTGAGCATCATTTGGGCGCTTTGCAGCTCTTCATATAGAGATTGTTCTTTTTCCTTTAAACATTTCAGATCCTGCTGAACTGAGCGGAGCTTCGTTTGGATGGAATCCTCTTTTACATAGTCTCCGAGTTCCTGCTTATAATCAGCTACGACGCCCTTCGTACGTTCTGCGGCATAGTGAAGCTCCAGTTTTTCCCTTTCAAGCTGATGGCTCGATTCCCGCAGCCGCTCCTTTTGTGACTCATGCTCAGAAAGAAAAGCGATACTGCGTTCAATTCGTTTCTCGCACTCTTCCGCGGCCCGATCCTTTTCTTCAATGGCTTGCTGCCATTTTTCCGCTTCATCCAGGGATTGGCCTTCAAATGCTTCATGAAACATCTTCTGCTGGCTGTCCATCGAGGACTGAAGCTCTGCGATCATGCTGCCAATACGGTCAGCCTCTCTTTTTTCAAAACTCATTCTTTCATTAAGCTGCTCGACTTTTTTTAATGATTCCTGATATGCGCCAATCATTTGGGTCATTCGTGTTTTGACTGACAGGATGTCCTGTTTGATTTGCTTCCATTCAATTTTTGCGGCATGAAAAGCTTCCTGCACCGGCTGATTCTCGCAGGAAGCAGCTGCCTCAAGAGTCGGCGCTTGAATCGATTTCAAAAACGGACACTGCTCGAGAAAGCGGGCGGACTGCTCTTCAAGTGTGATTTTGGCAGAAAGAACCTCCTGACTGAGCGCCGCCGTTTCTGACAGCAAATCTTCTGTCTGTTTGATTTCTGCTTTAACATTGTGATCCGGCTCATATGTCCCATGTGCTGAGGCAGACGGGTCATGATCGGTTGAACCGCAGACCGGGCAAGGTTTTCCGGCAATCAGTTTTTCCGATAACTCTTTAGTTAGTGCTGCCATTCTTGCTTTCTCACGCTGAGTATGAAGTGTGTTTTGTCGCTGTTTTGCCTGATCAGCAGTACGCGTAAGGGATCGTTCCGTCTCGCAGACCATATGATACACAGCTTGCACAGCCTCATATGCCTGTATGATTTTATTTTCTTCCGCTTCAGCCTTTTGAACGAGTGTGTTCTTTTCCTCATTCATCTTCTGTAATACAAGGTTCAATGCGTCAATGCGTTTTTTCTCTTTTGCCAGCTGCTCCTCAGTCTGTCTGATCCGCAAAGCCATTTCAGCGGCCTGCTGGCAGCTTTTCCGCTCATCAGTGGTTACCTGCAAGGTTTTGAGCTGCTGTTTTAATTCCGTCTGTCTGTTTTGTCCCCTTGTAAGACGGTCAGTTACGGTTTCTAATTCCTTCATGACAGATTGAAGATTTTCGGCCTTCTGCTGAAGTTCAGCCTGTTTGCGCTCTGCCTCCTGCTGGGCCTCTCTCAATTTGATTTCGATCTCCTGCAAGCGGAAGAGCTGTTCCTGCTCAGCTAAAAGCTCTGGCTCTTTCTCGCTTTTATGGCGGCGCCACGCTTCATATTCTCCATTCTTTTGCTGAAAGAAAGCGGTGCGTTCTGTTAAATCCTTTTGGGCAAGCACTTCTTCCCTCGCGGCCTTCTCCTCATGCTGTACCGCTTCCAAGTATCGGTCCGCATACGGCTTTAAAGCGGCTGCTGTTTCCGCTTCCGCCAGGCGTTTTTGCATGCTGCCGACATGCGGTTCTTTCTCTTCAAGCTGCTTTTTCTCTGCTTCATAAACGATTTTTTCCTTTTGGACATTCCAGATCTCTTGATGCTCCGCAAACCGTTCTTTTATTTGATCACGATTTTTTCTCACTGATTCCAGTTTGGCTTCCGCTTGTTCAACCGCTTGTTCAGCTTGTTCAACCGCTTCTGAACTCGCCTCGCCGAGACCCGATTGCTCTGCAAGCATTTCGTTTTTTCTCGCATTGGCTTCCTGCGCCTGCCGTCTCAGCTTTTTCACAAGGCGGTCTCCATACTGTTCCAAATTGAATAAACGCTGAAGCATATGCCTGCGTTCCGCCCCTTTTAAGGAAAGAAATTCAGCAAACTTCCCTTGCGGCAGCACAACCGCTCTCGTAAAGTCGTCGATGGTCAGCCCCAAGAGCTCCTCGACTCTTTTGTTCACTTCATTGGCCTTATCAGCAAGCACAGTTTGCTCATCCTTGATCTCGATGAAACGGCAAAGCGCTGTTTTCACTTTCATTTCATCCGTTCTCTTAAACACACGCTCGACTTTGTAAGAGGTTTGATGATTGGTCTGAAGCGCAAAGGTAAAGGAAACAGTCAGCGAATCTTCCGCATGGTTTAAGATCCCGTGCGTATTGTTCGCCGCCCGCTCTACCTTTCCGTATAAAGCAAGGGTCATCGCATCAAGGATCGAGGATTTACCGCTTCCTGTCGGCCCGAAAATACCGAAGACACCCGCACCGGAAAGGCTGTCAAAATCTATCGTCTGCTCCTCCCTAAAGCTGTGGAGCCCTTTTATCGTTAAGGCGATCGGCTTCATCTTGCTTCCTCCTCATCTTCTGCGCCTGATGCAAGCTCTAAAAACAGCTTCACCATTTCATCATCCGGCACTGCGCCGCCTGTCTGTTTTTCATAAAATTTCTTAAAACGGTCTTCGATGGACACATGCTTAACCTCGATCCGTTCGCGCTCACTATTTTGTTCTTCAAAGACCGGCCTGATATGGATAAAGCCCGGATGTGCTTTTCGCAGTCTGTGAATGTCTTCAAGTGACAGCTGGTCCGTCACACGGATTTCAAGATCAATCCAGGCATTCTGATCCCTGCCTTCATCGAGCCAGCTGTATACCTCGCTTAAACCATTTTGCGCTTTCCATTTCACGAGAGACTTGCCGCTTGATAATAAAACCTCATGCCATGAGGCCTCTTCGCCAGGCTTTGCGTCTACAATGGTCACCGATTTGGCGTAGCCTGCCTCAGAAAAGCTGTAGGCCAGCGGAGATCCAGAATACCGCGCAAGCGTTCGCGCCCGTTTAATCGTTTGCGGCCGATGCAAATGGCCAAGCGCCACGTAAGCGGCATCCGCCGGCAGGCTTTCAGCGGCCACCGTATAAGCGCCGCCGACTTCAATCGGCCGCTCCGAGTCCGTTTGGTTGCCGCCCGCAACATAAATATGGCTGGCGGCAATCTTTACGGCGTCTTTTCGGAAGCGGCTTGTAATCTGTTCAAACGCCTGCCTGATTTTCACATCATAGTGATCACGGAGAAGTTTCTCATCAAATGTATCGGAAAGAACTTCATTTAACCGTGCCTCAGACGGATATGCCAGCGCTCCGACAGCCAAAAGCTCACCTGCTGAAGGCACTTCTATATGAAGCGGTTCAGTTGTCGGATAGCCGATTAAATAAATGCCGTTCTCATGTGTCAGCGGTGAAGCAGCGGACAATCTGTCAGGATTATCATGGTTTCCGGCAATGACAACGATCGGGCGCTTTCCTCTGTCACTGAGAGCGGACAGGCTTTCATAAAATAACTGCTCGGCTAAAGCCGGCGGGTTCACGGTATCAAACGCGTCTCCCGCCATCACAATAGCATCGATCTGCTCTTCCTTTACGATTGTATTCAGTTCGTCCAATACATCCGCCTGTTCACTCAGCCTGCTTCTTCCTTCAAGGGTTTTTCCTAGATGCCAGTCAGCCGTATGTAAAATCCGCAAATGCGTTCACCTCTCTTTTGTATAGAAAACGAGATCCGCTCCGTCTGAATTCCCGGAGCTTATGGATCTCGTTATAAAGTCAGAATGTGCCCTCCGTCAAAGAAATAAAGCGCACACCCTCTTACCTTCGTTTGAGCAATTTGTTCAACGGCCCTTGTGTACAGCTTAATTTGCGTTTCATATCTCTTTTTCAGGATCGGGGCTGCTCCTTCAAAGCCGTGCTGGAATTTACCCTCAATTCGGTCTGTTTTATAGTCCAGCAAATATAAGCCATCCTCTGTTTCGTAGAGACAATCGATGATCCCCTGCACCAATAGCGGCTCATCCGCCTCTTTCGCATCAGGATAAATCTCTTTTGCCGGAAGCGCCAAACTGAATGGAACTTCGCGGTTCTTCCATTTAGCGCCGATCAGTTTTTCGCCAATTTCCGTATGGAAAAATTGAACGATTTCCTCGATATTGATAGCGGATTGCTGTTCTTCGGTGAGCAGCTCTTTTTCATAAAGATGCTGCACTGTCCGTTCCGCTTCTTCTATCGTCGGCACATGTGTCAGCGGAATATGCTGCATGACCGTATGCATAGCTGTTCCTTTTTCTGCTGCTGTCAGGCCTTTTTTCATCATGAAAGCCGGGCGTCTGTACAGAATGCTTCCATCAGCCGGTTTAACGGGCGCCCGTCCGCTGTATTCGTCTTCGTACTCTCTTCTTCTCTTAATCTCAGAAACGGACTGCTTCGTGCGAATTTGTGTCACCTCGTGATGCGAATACTTCCAGACCAGCCGCTCCCGAGCTTTTTCCTCAAATGCAAACGGGCCGGGAACCGGTTCACCACGGCGGATCGCTTCAAGGCGTTCGCTTTTTTCTTCCAGTCTCTCTTCCAGCTCATCATCAAGCAGATCATATGAATGAATCATTTGAATAGCAAAGCGGGCCGGATGGCCTGATATATCAGAAACCGCTGCCGTACCGCCCTCAGCTAAAGACTCCAAGTCTCTGTGTCTGACAAGAGCAGGTCCGATGAAATCCAAATACGTTTTCGCCTGATAGCGGTCAAATTCCGGCAGAAGCCAGTCAGCTTGGGACGCGGATGCCTGCCATTTTGCCAGCTGTTTCTGATGATCCTTGCATGAGCCTACAAGAAACAGCTTTTCCTTTGCCCTCGTTAAAGCAACATAGAGGACACGCAATTCCTCAGACAGCAATTCCCTGCGCATTTTTTTCTTCATCGCGATGAGCGGAAGCGTCGGATAGCTGATGCGCCATTCTGGATGGATAAATTTCGTGCCAAACCCAAGCTCCTTGTCCAGCAGGTAGGATTTGTTGAGATCCATCATGTTGAAATTCCGGCCGAGTCCCGCTGTGAAGACGACTGGAAATTCGAGCCCTTTGCTGCTGTGAATCGTCATCAAACGGACAACATCCTCCTGTTCGGTCAACGCTCTCGCCGTTCCCAGATCATCGCCGCGTTCCTGCATGCGTTCGATAAACCTCAAGAATCGAAACAGGCCGCGAAATGCCGTCGATTCATATTGGCGCGCCCGGTCATAAAGGACACGCAAGTTAGCCTGGCGCTGTTTTCCGCCGGGCATCCCGCCGACATAATCCATATATTTTGTGTCGCGGTACACTTCCCAGATCAGCTCTGACACCGAATGGTTTTTCGAAAAAGCGCGCCACTTTTGCAAATGTCCGTAAAACGTTTGCAGCTTTTGATAGAGCTCATCGTTTCGGTCGCCGGCTGCCAGATAGTCTTTCATTGCTTCATAGTACGGCGCCTTTTTGTTTTCAAGCCGGATCAAAGACAGCTCGTTCTCGTCAGCACCGACAATCGGTGAACGCAGAACGGAAGCAAGCGGAATATCCTGATACGGGTTATCAATCACCTTCAGGACAGAAAGCACCACAGACACTTCTACCGCATCAAAGTATCCTGATGTTAAATTGGCGTAAACCGGTATGCCCTGAGCTCGCAGTTCCTCCATGATTTGCGGCGCCCACGGCATCGATCGCAGCAAAATCACGATATCGCGGTATTGAATATTGCGATGTGTCTTCGTTTTCCCGTCATATACTTTAAATGGCGATGAGATCAGCTTGCGTATTTCTTTAGCGATCGCTTTAGCTTCGAACTGCACCGTTTCCAGCTCTTCCGCTTCCTCGCCTGCGTCCGCCTCCTCTGACTTGTCAATCAGCAGCAGCTCTGTTTCCGTTTCGTTGTTTTCCGGATACGCCGCTCCGAGTTTCAGCTCAGCCTGTTCATCATAATCGACCTCGCCGATTTTGCCGCCCATCAGCTGTTTGAACAAGAAGTTTGTGCTGTCTAAAATATCAGCCCTGCTTCGAAAGTTTTTGTTCAAGTCGATTTTCCGGCCCGTACCTTCTCCGCTCTCTGTAAACCGTTTGTACTTTGAAAGAAAAAGAAGCGGCTCCGCAAGCCTGAATCGATAAATCGACTGTTTGACATCTCCTACCATAAACAGGTTGCCTGTCTCTTCCGGCCCGCTTGTGAGGAGCTGAAGAATGGATTCTTGCACCAGGTTGGTATCCTGATATTCATCGACAAGCACCTCATGAAACTGCTCTTGATAAAATCTTGCCGCCTCACTCGGCTCACGTTCGCCTTTTTCGTTCACAGCGGTCAAGATGGACAGGCAATAATGCTCCAAATCAGAAAAATTGATAAGCGATTTCTCCTGCTTCGCGGCTTCAAACCGTTTCCCGTAGCTGATAACAAGCTGGACGAGTGTTTCAATGACAGGCTCCATGTCAGCCAAACTTTTTACATGCTGCTCCGGGCTTCTGGTGAAGTAATCGGTTTTAAGTTTTTCAAGCAGTTTTTTGGCGCCATTTCTTAAGTCTGTCGCTTCATCAAGCAAGACGGGATCGAACTCGTCCCCTTTCACCGCTTTAGCACGCTTAAAGGAGACAGCGGGCACGCGTTGATAAAGTTCATTGAAGTCATCCTGATGCTGAATCAGGTCATCAATCTGCGCGAGATCATCGAGAAAATTTTCAGCGCGCGGCGCAGGTCCGCCCGGCGCTATTGTCAGCTCAAGGGCACGCTGCAGCTTTTCCTTTGCTCCGTCCAGCACCATCGCAATATCTTCTTGTACATACGGATAAAACGGCAGTTCCTCGATCGCGCTCTTTTCTGTTACATCATACAAATGAACAAAGCTTTTCAGCCATGTCTCCGGATCAGGATGGGAACGGGAATACTCGTACACCTGTTTCACGAGATATTGCAGATCTAAGTCATGCCGGTCAGTCGTGTAGCGGTCGACAAGCTCAAAGAACGCCTTATCACCCTTTGCATATTCATCCTCAAACAGCTCATCAAGCACCTCGTCCCCGAGAAGCTCGCCTTCTGTCTGATCAGCAATCCGAAAGCCCGGATCAAGATCAATCAGGTAGTAATATTTTTTCAGCACCTGCAGGCAAAACGAATGAAGCGTTGAAATGCTGGCCCGGTTTAACAGCGACAGCTGGCGTCGGATATGCAGTGATCCTGGGCGTTTCACCAGCTCTTTTTCCAGTGCATCCGCGATCCGGTGTTTCATCTCTGCCGCTGAGGCGTTTGTAAAGGTGACAACGAGAAGCCGGTCTACATCAATCGGATTTTCTTCCGCCGTGATTTTCCGGATCATTCTTTCGACAAGAACAGCGGTTTTACCGGAGCCTGCCGCCGCTGCCACAAGGATATCCTGGCCGGTTGAGACGATGGCATTCCACTGGTCATCTGTCCATGTGCTGTCTGCCGGTTTAGGAATGTTCATTGCCATCAGCCTCCTTCTTTATCCAATCAAGTACCGTCTTGTCCTTTTCGGCCTTTAACAGACGATACTCGTTTTCTTCTAATGATTCATCAAATTGGCATACTGATTTGAACGCACAGTATGTGCAAGGCGTCTTGTTCTTCATTTTATACGGCTCAATGGATACGCGCCCGTCAGTGATTTGCTCGCCTGCTTCTTGGAAGGTGCGGCGCACATGCTTCGTCAACAGCTCAAATTCTTTTTCACCGACTGCCGCTGAATCCGATCTGAGTGAGCCGTCTTTCTTCAGGCCCGCATTGATGATATTTGATCTTCCTTCTTGAAGGGTTGTATCCATGAGGCGAATCGCTTCCTGATCACCGAGGAGGAGGCCCTTCATCTTAAATTTCTTAAAAATTTCCTGTTCAATTTCATCAAGTCCGAGCGGAAGATTCGATTGTATCATCGGGTCATGAATATGGAAATACAGCACTCCGGCCGGCGTGGCTTTCATTCCTAGCCAGTCTAACGAATGTGTAATCGATAAATCCAGATACGTCAGCATTTGCAGCGCAAGTCCGTAATACACTTCCGCCAAGTCAAGGCCTTTATCGCTGGATTTATAGTCGACAATTCGGAGGAGCAGGCCTTTAGAGCTTTCCGCTTTATCCACGCGGTCAATCCGCCCGACGAGCTCCATCGTACAGCCGTTTTTCAGCTTAAAGGTAAGCGGCGGGAGCGGGCCCTTTCCGCCAAAGCCCAATTCAAGGCCGATCGGCACGAATCCGCTCGCTTTTGCATGCTCGCTTAAAATGCCGGACACGCGTGTCACAATTTTTTGCAGTTTTTCCTTCACGTAATAATGTCTGTTTGAACTGAGCAGAATTTCTTTTTGCAGTTTCGGCGCCAGCCGCTCGACCGCATCATAAGAAAACAGCTCGCACTGCTCCTTCGTTAGGTCGCGCCAATCTATTTTGTGCTCGCGCAGCCGGTCTGAAATCAGTTTTAAACTCGAATGAAAGAGCTGCCCGATATCCGGTGCTTCAAGCTTGAAAAATTGACGTTCCTTCAGATGCAGCCCGTGAGACGCAAAATGGGAGAACGGACAAGCGTTAAAGGTTTCCATCCTCGACACGCTCCCTTGAATGCGTTCACCATAGAGCTGTCTCGATACAGAGCGTTCAAGCTGCTTGACTTCATTTCGGAAAAACAGGCTTGAGAAAAGCTTTTTCGACTCCAGCCTGTCAGGTTCATTCATCAGCGCATTGTACGCGCTCCACCATACGTCGCTGATTTCATATTCCCTCGTCCATAATCTGAGCTGGCTAGCGGTGTATGATTGTGCCACGCTTTTATTGACAAGGTACATAAGCTGTTCCTCATCGCTGACCTGCTCCGGTTCATTTGTCAATAGACGCTCACGATGCTGCGGAAACAGTTCTTCCAGCCGCTTGATTACAATCGACGACAAAAGCGTTTTCCCTTCCGCATCAGCAATCGGATACGTCACATAAAGGCGGTCAGACGGGCTTGAAAGCGCCATATAGATGAGGAAATGCTCATCAAGCAGACGCTCCCGCCCGCCGGAGGAAAGCTCAATACCTATCGTCTTCAGCCACTCACGATCATCATCCGACAGCACCCCGTTTTCGTCAGGGCGAGCCGGCAGGACGCCGTCGTTTGCCCCGATCACAAAGGTGCATGAGGTGCCGTATATTCTGGACAAATCCATATTGCCGACAAACACCTGATCAAGCGCCGGAGGGATGAGAGAGAATGTCAGCGACTCTGCACCGGTCTCCATCATTTGCTGAAACAAATCGAGAGAAATTTCATCTTCGCCCATCATTTCCACAAACTCCTCAAGCAGCTGAATGACTGCATCCCACGCCTGCTGGTGCTGCTGTGCTTCAATGATTCTGCCGTCTTCCTCAGCCCGCTGTCTTTCCTGATCCAGCTTCAGCGGCACATCTGTCTCTTCTAAATAACGGTAAAGCGCCTCCGCCTTCTCTTGAACCGTTTTTGCTTTTTTCATTCGTTTCTGCAGCTGGAACAGCGGCGGAACAATCCAATCGCGCGTGTCATTCAGCATGTTTTCCATTTCGATTTCTTGATCGGTCTGCGCAAATTCATCATCTAACGACACAAAACGTCTGTAATGGAAACGATCATCCTTTGTCCAGCGATCGCCTTTGATCCCGTAAGCGATACAGTAATTCTCCAGCTGATCAACCTGCTCTCTTACCTTGGCCTTCGGCTGGTTAAGCGGGAATAACAGTTCGGTTTTCACGCAGCGGAACACCGCTTCATAACGCCAATTTCCCTTTAATACGTCAAGGCTTGACCGGATAAATTCTACTAACGGGTGGTTCAGCATAGATGTTTTCCCGTCAATAAAATAAGGAATCTCGTAATCTGCAAATACTTCCTTGACCATATCCTTATAGTCTTCCGGCTGACGCGCTAGAATCGCCATATCCTTGTAACGGTAGCCCTTCTCTCTGACAAGGCTGTGGATTTCCCGGGCAATACCTTCCAGCTCTGCTCGTCTGTTAGCGGCCTGCATCACGGTAAAAGCCTCTTGTTTCTCAGTAAACGGAATAACCGGACGCGCTTCATACTGTGCTTCTAAATGGGCTAATTCCGGTGCGCGCTTGTGCCGCTTTGATTCATCAAGCTCTTTATAGGTGATGTCCAGATTCAGTTCCTTTGCCGTCTGGTGGAGGCGATAATACGTTTTTCCCGTCATTCTGAACAAATCAAGTTCCTGCGGCTCCCCCTCATGTGACGGCTTGTCCGCTGTGAGTGAAAACGTGATATGCTCTGCCTGAAGCATAAGCTGCTCTAACACCCTGAATTCCTGCGGTGTAAACTGATAAAAGCCGTCTACATAGACATGTGCCCCTTTCAAATCTTCCGCCTGCGGGATATGCTCTGCCAATAGTGTCAAATAATCCTCAGAATGAAGATACTGATCCTCAAGGCTTTTTTCCATCTGCTGGTACAGGATCGATAAATCATGAAGCTTTTCAGATAAAATACGTTCCCCCCGATACTCGGAAGCTGTTCCGCTATCCGCCATCCGTCGAATATCTTCCGGTTCCAGACAGTATCTCTTAAACTCAGTCAGCATCCGTTCTACCTGTGCGGTAAAACCGCTTTTATCACTTGCTTTTTGATAGACTTTAAACTCCTGTTTGTGCTCTTCAATGAGCTTCCGCAGGAGCATCTGTACGCCCGTGCTCGTAAGAAACGGCCTGCTCATTCCTCCCGTATGCTGGAGGACGCGCCAGGCCAGTCGTGAAAAGCTGAAGACTTGAGCACGAATCATGCCGCCCGTATCAGGCGTTTTAGCAAGCTCGTATTCCATTAAAAACGTCATTTGATCCGGGACTAGAAAAATGATCGGTTTCCCGAATGGAGCCCGGCGCAGTTCATCTTGAATGCTGTCGATGATCAGCTTCGTTTTTCCACTCCCGGACCTGCCTACTAAAAACTCTGCTCCCAAATTAGAAGACCCCTCTCTTTTTATCTGTTTATATTTTATCGAATATTGACGAAAATGACCAATCTGATCTATTGGTAAAAACGGCCTTTTCACTTATGAGAAGTGAATTTCTCCGCACATGTTTTCTGGCCTCACATATACTTTTACAGAAGCCCAATTCCTTAAGAATGGAGTTGAACCCCCTTGTATTACAGCTATTTTCCTTATCCAGCGCAATACCGGGAAGACCCTGTTTTGATTCAAAATCTCCAGAAAGCCATCAACGGAGAATTCAGCGCGGTTCAATGCTACCGCAGGCTTGCTGAACTTGCCCACCCTGCCGATGTCAGAAAACAAATTGAAGAAATCAGGCGCGATGAGATCCGCCATCTCCGTGATTTCTCCTCATTATACGGAGCCATTACAGGCAAACATATCATGCCGAAACAAACAGAGAAATGCCCGGACACTTTTACAAGAGGACTTGATGCCGCTTTTAAAGATGAACAAAAAACCGTTGACTTTTACTTACGCGCAGCTGAGGAAACCTCAAATGTAAAGGCAAAGGGTATCTTTACGCGCGCCGCACGAGATGAACAAAACCATGCTGTCTGGTTTTTATACTATTTGATGGATCGCTAGCACACGATTTTGATAGACACGATCAGATTATATTTACACCCTCTCCCCCTAAAACACACTCCACTGTTTTTCTTAACCTCAGCCGGGAAACATAACATCATACACGAACATATGAGGGGGAATCAAGCATGCAGCAAACCATTGAAGCTTGTATCGAATGTATGGAAGCTTGCAACCATTGTTTTACAAAATGTTTAGAAGAAAGTGCGCACCACGATCTGAGCGGCTGCATCCGGCTTGACAGGGAATGTGCGGATATTTGCGCGCTGGCAGTGAAAGCCATGCAAACGGACAGCCCCTTTATGAAAGAAATTTGCGCACTTTGCGCCGATATTTGTGAAGCCTGCGGCACTGAATGCGAAAAGCATGATCATGATCATTGCCAAGCGTGCGCGACGTCTTGCTTTGCATGCGCCGATCACTGCCGCAAAATGACTGCGTAACGAAGCATGAGAGGGGTCAAATGAGAGCCCTCTTCACTCTTTTGACAGCCATACAGAGTAAAAATCAATCCACCCCTCTTCATCCAGCATCAGACCCTCAACAGTTTCACTCGATGCAACCTCAAGCACATTTTGATACAGCGGAATCGCGCTGAAATCGCCTATAAGCTGACGGTCAATTTGTTTTACTATATTCATTCTGGAAGGCCGGTCGGGCAATGAAAAAAACCGTTCTATCATTTCTGAAAATGTCCGTTTCTGTTCATCTGAAAGATGCTGATGCAAAAAGCTGTTCTCCGAAAGCAGCAAATGCAAAAAACCAAACTCGCTTTCTTCATAAAACGTTGCGCTGTCATGAATGATGTCAGCCATTTGTACGATTTCCGGGCGGCGCAAATCGGCAGCAGCACAAAATTCCAGGTCAAGCCTAATACCGTTCCGTTCACAAACCTCTTGAATCCACGCTGCGTCCTCGCGATGATCCGTTTCAGAAAAGGTAAACAGTGACAGCGTTTCCCCCGCATATCCGCTTTTTTTCATTAATTCCGCAGGGGAAGCATCTCCCCAGTCAAAAGGCGCCGGGGTGGAAAAAAGATGATACCGGAATGCTTCTGTTTCCTCCCGCCTCACGAACGAGCTGTTCAGATGAAATCAGCAGCCGAAGGGCTTTTCTCAAGCTTGGATGCTGAAGCGGTCCTATCTTTCTAAGGTTTAGTGACAAGTATTGAACATGCCGTTCTTCAAAAACAGTTTGCCGCTCAGGAGGTTTCTGTTTTTCTCGAAGGGTAAATCCGTACATATCATCTGCTTGCTCAGTAAACACAAACTCAATACGATCTAAGAATGCCCGGCCCTTAAAATAACGCTCGTTGGCTTGAAGAATGAGCATGTGTTCGTCATGCTGAACAAGGCAAAAAGGTCCCGTCCCATTCACCCCGCCGTTCATTTCTGCCGGCAGGATAGACAGCCGTTCATCACAAAGAATATATGGCAAAAGCTCATTCGGCTGATCGAGCTCAATGTCCACACAAAAAGGCCCTTTCTCTGAAATCCGTTCAACACCTTTCAGCAGCCATTTATATGGATTTTCATCATGATCCATAAAACGCTGAAACGTAAATACAACATCCCTTGACGTCAATGGCTTTCCATTATGAAAAGAAACGCCTTTCCGAAGAAAAAATCGCCAGCGTTTTTCCCCCGCCTTATTCCATCCGTGGATTAAATGCGGCTGCGGCTCTCTCTTTTCCCGATCAAACCGGAGCAGTGTATCATAAATCTGCTTGACAAAATGGCCCTCTGATCGCAGAAAGATCCTGCACGGATCAAAACTGCTTACCGCTGCTGGGGCTATAAACAAGCGCAGCACATCCTGTTCACCATCCTGTCCGGTTTCTGTTACAAAACCGAACACCTCAGAAAACCACAAGTCATACATATTTTGAATCCCCGGAAATGCCGGCTGATAATGGTCAAGCAGTTCTTTTGCTTTTTCAAGTTTACCGGCTGTTGTATATTCCTTGGCAGTTTGAAGCAGCAAATCTTCCGGCTGACGGAGAAAAGCGATTTTTGATTTATGGCCGCGCCCCGATCCGCTTTCGCGAATGATCCACTTTTTGCTCTCCATCTTATGTAAAATCAGCTTCGCATTTCGCTCTGTACAATATAAACAAGCCGCAATCTCACTGAGCGGCATTTCCTTCATCTGTCCCGGTTCGCCGCTCTCAGCTTTTGCGAGCGCCACATAGTGGTCAATCAGCTTCAATCCCTGCACCTCCTGACAAAAAAGGGGAATCTTTTTCTCTTATTTTCTTCTCTTTTTGGCCCGCCGCCCCTTCTATACACTACTACTATATCAAACAGCGAAAGGCGGAAATCATATGTTTATCCTCTTCCAATCAATTAAATCCCGCTACACAGCACCCGTTTGGCTCCGATTTTTCGGCGAAATGCTCACAAGCCTGACAGGGGCCATGATGGGGCCGTTTATGGTGCTGTATCTGCATGAGCAATTAAACGGAAGCGTGATGCTTCCCATGCTTATCATCAGTCTTCAGCCCTTCGCTGATATTTGCCTGACACTCATAGCGGGACGTGTGACAGATCAGCTCGGACGGCGAACAGCGATCCTGACTGCCCTGCTTCTGCAAACAGCGGCAATGGCGGGTTTTGTTTTTGCTCATGATGCGTATTTTTTCGCTTTCCTTTATATCCTCAACGGCATCGGCAGATCCCTGTACATTCCTGCATCACGCGCACAGATCGCCGAAAGCACGCCGGAAAGCAGACGTTCGGAAGTTTTTGCCGTCATCAATGCCATCTACTCAGCAGGCTTGACGGCAGGTCCGCTGCTTGGGCTGCTGCTGTACGCTCATGATCCCGTTTGGATATTTGCATTAGATGCCGCGGCGCTGTTCATTTATTTTCTTATCGCCGCCTTTAAATTACCAGAAACAAAGCCGCTAAAAGCCGATCATCCCGCAGCATTATCCGCGCGTTTCACAAGATATCGGCCTGTTTTGATCCTTTTGCTGCTTTCTCTCCCAATCAGCATGTTATACGCGCAAACAGAAACGACATACAGGCTGTTCAGCAAAAGTATGTTTTCTGATTACCTGTCCATGCTGGCAATCTATTCGGCAGCAAAAGCTTTATTAAGCTTTGTTCTTCAAGTACCTCTAGTAAAATGGACAGAAAAGTTATCGATGAAAACGATTCTTCTCATTACCTATATTAGCTACTCACTTGCGGCCGCCGGCTTTGCATTCTCAACATCTTTAACGCTGCTTATGCTGACTGCTGCCGTGATGACGGTTGGAGAAAGCATCGGACTCACTCATATCCAAACCTTTATTTCCCGGCTGGCGCCGCCGCATATGCTCGGCCGTTTCTATGCGATATACGGCTTGCATTGGGATATTTCACGGTCAATCGGACCGCTGGCCGGCGGACTGATCCTGACTTCGTTTGGCGGAGAAATCATGTTTTACACTCTTTCCGTGTGTCTTCTCGCCGCCGGTTTCTTGCAGTCTCATATCATGGAGAGGATTGAATATAAGGTCATAAGAAAAATCAATGGCTGACAGAAAAAAATTCATAATTTCTTTATCAACAAAAATATACTATAGTAATCATACATTCACTACATGAACAATTGGAGCTGTAAGTTTATAGGAAGAAGGGTTTTATATTGAAGAAAGACAAAAATCTCCTCACAGATCTATGGTTTATCGCAATCAGTGCAGCCGGGGGGTTTATTCTTTCGTTAACCGGAATATCGATCGGATGGATGATCGGAACGCTGATTGTCGCCTGCTGTCTTGCTATGATACGGCCGGCTTGGCTGATGATGGCGCCAGACCAAAAAGGAATTAACCGCCGGTGGCTCGCTCTCGGGCAGATGATCCTCGGCATTGAATTGGGCCAAAAGCTGAACCTATCCGTTCTGTCTGTCCTCAAAGATCATTGGTTTTCGGTCGGCATCATGCTGATTTTATCGATACTTCTTGCCATGCTGTCAGGCTATGTGCTTTGGCGTTTCAGCAAAACGGATATGATGACCAGCTTTGTCGGCACGGCTCCCGGCGGACTGTCCGCCATGCCGAGTATTGCTCAGGAGGTCGGTGCCAATACCGCTATTGTCAGTCTCGTTCAAATGATGCGGGTGCTGCTCGTGGTCCTGTCTATTCCGTTTTTGGTTATCCTGATTTACGCTAAACAAGATGGCCCTGCAAGTGCCGCAACACAAACGGTATCCGCTGCTACGACAGAAATCGGGCTCGCTCCCGTACTGTGGACCGGCGTTCTCATTTTCATTGCCTGGGGAGCTTGTAAAGCGGCAAAATATTTAAAATTTCCCGCTCCGTGGCTGCTCGGCAGTATGCTCGGTGTAGCGGCCGTGCACATAGGCGGCGCTTCAATAACAGGCCATGACATGCTTGCATGGTGGCCGTCACAGGCCAACCATCTTTCGCAGATATTTCTGGGGGCTACAATCGGTTCTAAGATGTACAAAAGCATGTTTGCCGGCGTTACACGTATCATGATCGTCGGTTTCATTTCATCAGTCGGCTTAATTGCCGCTATGCTTTTAAGCGCGGTGATCGTTTCCAAACTGACAGGGATTTCGCTGATCACCTCTGTTTTGGCATTTGCACCCGGCGGCATTGCAGAAATGGCGACCACGTCTGTTACATTGCATGCCGATTCCACCTTTGTCGTTGCGGTTCAGGTCATACGCGTCATCCTTGTCATCGCCCTCTTGCCGCCGTTTTATCGTCTGCTTCACCATCTTCATGGTGAAAAAAAAGGCAAAGAGAGTTCGATAAGCGGCAGCAATGCCTAGTTAAAAAAAGGAATACTTAGGAAGAAAAGGGCAGGAGCGACTCTATTCTGCAGAGTATGGAGACTTCAAAATGAGGCAGGAAAGTGAAATTTCCTGATTGAAAAAGAGGTTATATATGATAACCTCTTTTTTCTATACAAAGTGATAAAATGATAAGGAAGTGAAAATCTCTAGTTACGTTGATTCTCTTATAATAAGATTTGTTGGCAGTTTAATAATTTTTCTGTTTAAAGAAGTGTTCCCCGAAATATACTCGATTATTTTCAACACAGCCTGTTGACCTAATTCTATTATGGGAATATCAATTGTTGTTATGGTCGGAGTAACGACTTGGCAAATCGAATGGTTGTCAAAACCAATTACAGCTAAGTCTTCTGGAACTTTAAAGCCATTTTTTATCGCCTGTTTAATAATCCCTGCGGCGACTTGATCATTTCCTGTAAATATTGCTGAGGGTCTGTCCTTTAGATCCTTTATCTTATGAAAAACACGAAAGCCATCCTCGATATTAAACAATTCGCCGAATATCCATTCGTTTCTATGATGTAAATTGTAATCTTGTAAAGCTTTCAAGTAACCCTCTCTCCTCTGACATTGAGCTTCGCTATATGGAGTATCAAAACAAAATCCAATTTTTTTATGTCCTCTTTCAATTAAATGTGCTACCCCCATGTATGCGGCTTCAAATTCATCATACCCAATGATCGTTATGTCCGCTGAGTGATGATATTCATTACACAATAAGATAGGACCATACTTTAAGAAAGGGGATATCTTATCCCATTCATTTTCTAAAGTTCCAAGAATAATGCCATCAACTTCTTTATGTTTCAATAACTCTAATAATTCCAGCTCTGTCTGTTGGTCATAAAAGGTTTGAAATACAATGACCTTGTAATTCTTAAACAGCGCTTCATGAGAGACCCCTTTTATTAATTGAGCAAAAAATGGATGGTCGATACTCGGAACCGATAAAGCTATCGTTTGTGTCTTATTTCTCCTAAAATTCCGAGCTAAATAATTGGGAGTGTAGTCAAGATCGTTAATAGCCTCTAAGATCATATCTCTTTTTTCTTTTGATACATAAGGATGATTATTCAATACTCTTGATACTGTGGTTTTAGACACATTGCACAATTTTGCTATTTCATCAATTGTAGGCATATTTTCCCTTCCTCAAAAAAGTTATTGACATGTTATCGGTTTCAGAAATTAGGATAAATTTGTATCAAATTTTCCAGATTATAAAAATCATTGGAGGTACTGTTCATGCAAAAACAGGTTAGAGTTTCAGGTAAAAGTAAAGAAAACATGTTATTGCTAAAACACTTAAAAGGTGACATGCAAGGAAAAGAACTTGTTATTGAAGACAGTATTGCAAACGAGCGGTGGAAACAAGTATTAAAAGAAAATACAGATATTGAAAACGACCTTTTCAACTACCAAAAAAATCGTGAAATCAGTAAAGTCCCTTTTATGCCTGTAGACAGATTAATAACCAATGATGAAGTGGATGATATCTTAAATACATTAACTGCAGTTTTGCCAACTGGAAAATTTACGAGTGGTTCCTATTTAGAGCAATTCGAAGATGTTTTATCTACATATTTACATAAAAGGTATGTAATTGCAACTAGCAGTGGAACGGATGCTATTATGATAGGATTATTGGCTTTAGGGTTAAATCGTGGGGATGAAGTGATCATGCCAGCTAATAGCTTTGCAGCTACTGAAAATGCTGTGTTAGCTTTGGGAGGCGTTCCTGTCTATGTAGATATTAACCCGCAAACATTCTGCATCGATCCTAACAAAATCGAGGAAGCAATAACTCCTTATACAAAATTTATTCTGCCTGTGCATTTATACGGAAAACATTCAGAAATGAAGCATATCCGTCAAATAGCCAATCGTTATCAATTGAAAGTAATTGAGGATGCTTGCCAAGGAATTGGACTGACAGACTTAGGAAAGGATGCAGACATCACTACATTAAGTTTTAATCCATATAAGAATTTTGGTGTATGTGGTAAGGCTGGAGCAATAGCAACTGATAATGAAGAACTCGCTAAAAAATGCATTCAATTTAGTTATCATGGTTTTGAAGTAAATGTGAAAAATAAGAAAGTCATCGATTTTGGACTTAACTCAAAAATGGACAATTTACAAGCAGCTATTGGTTTAGAGAGAATGAAGTATCTTTCATTAAACAACTTCAAAAGACTGTTTTTGGCGGATAGATACATTACTCAATTAGCAGAATTACAGAATAAAGGTCTTATTGAATTACCGGAATTAAGTGAAGATCATGTGTGGCATCTGTTTCCTATTAAGGTAAGAACAGAAGATAGGACAAATATCATGACGAAATTAAATGAAGAGTTTGGTGTTCAAACAGATGTATATTATCCAATCCTGTCTCATATGCAAAAAACTCCTTTAGTACAGGACAAGTATACAAAACTCCAATTGGTCCATACGGAAAAAGCTCATAGCCAGGTACTGCATTTGCCATTATATCCGTCATTTACTTTAGAAGAACAAGACAGAGTAGTGGAGGGTCTGTTTCATGTTATTAAGCAAGAAGTCAGAGTATAAAACGTTATCCAAGGTTGACCATCCTAAGTATATTGTTTTTTGTGATTTTGATGAAACGTATTTTCCGCATACAATCGATGAACAAAAACAACGAGACATATATGAACTCGAAGATTATCTAGAACAAAAAAGTAAAGATGGGGAACTACTCATCGGATGGGTTACCGGGAGCAGTATAGAATCTATTCTGGATAAAATGGGACGAGGAAAATTTAGATATTTCCCGCATTTTATAGCTAGTGATCTTGGAACTGAAATTACGTACTTTTCAGAGCATAATTTCGGACAGCAAGATAATGAGTGGAACAGTCGTATAAATGAAGAGTTTAGTAAAGAAAAGATTGAGATACTTGTAAAACAGTTACATGAAAATCATAACATTCTTTTGAATCCGCAAACTCAATTAGGAACGTCACGGTATAAGCATAATTTTTATTATCAGGAACAAGATGAAATAAACGACAAGAAAAACCTATTAGCAATTGAAAAGATCTGCGAGGAATACGGAGTTTCAGTTAATATAAATCGTTGCAATCCCTTAGCAGGTGATCCAGAAGACAGCTATGATGTAGATTTTATACCCATGGGAACAGGAAAGAATGAAATTGTAAAGTTTATGTTAGAGAAATACAACCTAAATACTGAAAAAGCTATCGCATTTGGAGATAGCGGAAATGATGTTCGTATGTTACAGGCAGTAGGAAATGGATATCTACTTAAAAATGCAACACAAGAAGCCAAAAATCTGCATCAATTGATAACCGATAGTGAGTACTCAAAAGGAATTACCAATACCTTGAAAAAATTAATTGGATCATGAGGAGGAAATAGAGTATGAAGAAGATTGGTATCATAGGTGCAGGTGGTATTGCAAGAGCGCACGCAACTGCTTTATCTACAATTAAAAATGCAGAGTTAGTAGGGGTGTATGACATAAATCAACAAAATGCGGAAAGCTTTGTTAAAACTTTCGGTGGGAAGACATATGAAAATGTAGATGAACTAATTGATGTCTCAGAAGGTTTAATTGTAGCATCTCCAAACTTTTGCCATAAAGAACATGCTTTGCAAGCATTAGCAAAACATAAGCATGTATTGTGTGAAAAGCCTATGGCTATTTCTCTTGAAGAAGCAAGCATTATGAAAGATACTGCTGAAAGGTTAGACGTAAGAGCTAGTATGGGATTTAATTATAGATATTTGTCTTACGTAAATATCTTAAAAAGCTTAATTATCAATAATGAACTAGGTAACATACTGTCCATAAAAGTACACTTCAAGAAAAATAGTGCACTTAGACGTAAGAAGTTTACTTGGAGAGATGACGCTAATAGTAAGAAGACCAGCGGGTCATTGGGGGATCTGGGTATTCACCTTATCGACATGGTATGGTATTTGTTCGAGAGTGATTTCATCACAGAATCAGTAAGGGCAAAGATGAACACAAATGTAAAAACAAAAGAGGATAAACAGGTACTTGTAGATGACTATGCAGAAATTTATGGTCAACTGAAGAACAAGGTATTTGTAAATATCATCACATCAAAATGTTCTGTACCTGAAGACTGCGGTTTTAGCATTGAGGTAGTTGGACACAAAAAAGAGTTTAAATACCACACAGGCAATCCTCACGTTTACAAGCTCATAGATGGCTTGAACGTGGTAGACTGCCCAGTGCCGCAAAGTCTCTTAAACGATCCGCCAAACGAATTTTATGGTTGGGCTGATTCTTTTAGAAGCGAGTTAATCAATTGGATTTCATCAACTCAGAAAGATTGGGTTGAGATCCCTTCTTTTAACGATGGTTTTAGATCTCAGGAAGTATTAGAAATGTTCTTTGAGAAAGATAGCAACTCTCAAACAATGTCTGTTTTAGCAGTCAACTAGTATTTCGAAGAGATAAGTTACTGAAAAAGCAGGAATTTATTTTCCTGCTTTTTCATATAGGGGTGTAATGAATGTTAAGAGGGACATATTTATTTGGATATGCTTTCTTTTTCACAGTGGGTATTATCCATATATCAACAGGAAGTTTGACACCATTTCTTTTAGAGTCTTTTAACAAGACAACAGATGATATTTCGATCATCATTTTCTTTCAGTTTACCGGATTCCTAAGCGGAGTATTAATCGCACCGTTAATGATTAAGAAATACAGTCACTTTAGGACACTTACTTTAGCTTTGACAATTATGCTTGTAGCGTTAAGTATCTTTTTTCTCACTAAGGATTGGTATTATATTGTTGTAATGGCTTTTCTCTTAGGATATGGAGCAGGTACATTAGAAACGACAGTTGGTTCCTTTGTTATTGCTAATTTCGAAAGTAATGCAGAAAAAATGAGTAAGCTGGAAGTCCTCTTTGGATTAGGCGCTTTAACTTTCCCATTATTAATTAATTCCTTCATCAATATCAATAACTGGTTTTTACCGTATTACTGCATATTCACCTTTTTGTTCGTCCTATTAGCAGGGTGGTTAATTTTCTTATCCAAGAACCGAAAGTACGCTAAGAATGCTAACCAGCAAGTGGCCTTGCCAAATGTAGGAGCATTTCAATACTTTATAGGAGATAGAAA
Organism: Bacillus sp. FSL R5-0434; assembly: GCF_038004745.1. Lineage (NCBI taxonomy): Bacteria > Bacillati > Bacillota > Bacilli > Caryophanales > Bacillaceae > Bacillus > Bacillus sp. FSL R5-0434. Next base: position 1,114,282 of record NZ_JBBORV010000001.1, on the reverse strand, counting down.
AAAATCAAAGCAATTAGGCTTTTTTGTATTTTTTGCTTTTCTATATGCTGGTATCGAAACAAATTTCGCCAACTTTTTACCTTCAATTATGATAAACCAAGACAATGAACAAATCAGTCTTATCAGTGTCTCCTTTTTCTGGGTAGGGATCATCATAGGAAGAATACTGATTGGTTTCGTAAGCAGAAGGCTTGATTTTTCTAAGTACCTCCTATTTAGTTGCAGTTGTTTAATAGTTTTGTTGATCGCCTTCTCTTATATAAATAACCCAATACTTCAATTGGGTGGCACATTTTTGATTGGTCTAAGTATAGCGGGCATATTTCCCATTGCTTTAACACTAGCATCAATCATTATTCAAAAGTACGTTGACGAAGTTACAAGTTTATTTATTGCTTCGGCAAGTTTCGGTGGAGCGATAATCTCTTTCTTAATTGGATGGAGTTTAAATCATGATACGATCTTATTAACCATGGGAATATTTACAACGATGGCGGTAATTCTAGTAGGTATTTCTGTAAAGATTAGGAGAACTAAAACAGAAGACCCTATTTCACTTGAAAGCAAAGCTTCAAAAACACAGTAAAAAAATTAAAGATACTAATAGGCGTATCGTAAGTAAGAAGAGGACTTAATGTCCTCTTTTTTATCAGGAGAAAACAGTGTTTTAGCAAGGGAGATAGTAGATGATAGAAGTGATTATGATTCTGTACCTGTCCGAGATACGTTCAGGTAACAAGCAAAGGTATTTACAGAATTGTTTTATGATACATCCATAAATCAAGGTATACTAGACTGTTGCTCCCCATCAAAAATAATTCCTAAATTTCCTCAGCATATTCTGAGGAAGCATCAAAAGCCAAAGATCGAATTTTGAGATTAACCGAAGATGCATGTAAACTAAAGGAGAAATCATAAAATTAATAGGGGCGTTATGATGAAAAAGATTTTTAAAGGGAGTTTGCTGCGCGACAACCCCGAGAAAGCAATGCACTTATATTATGGAATATGTTTAGGAATCTGGCTGATTTATAATTTGGTGACATCCAGTTCCCCTGGACTGCCGCTTATCATTTTAGCCGGAGGAAATCTGATTTACCTTACAATCTTGAAAAAGAAAGAAGAAACGTAAAAAACACCCACCTCAGTGCGTGTTTTTTATTTAAAAACGTTGTGAAACCCCTCTTCCATTTCTTCTGAGGACGGATACCATTTCGTCGCCAGATCCCGGAACAGCCTTTCCGCAAACAGAATCTCTTCCTCTGTATAACGGTCAAAAAAGGAAAGAAAACGCTGCTCAACCTTTTGATGATAGTATTGATGCAAGTTGTGCAGCTTCTTCCCTGCCGGCGTCAAACGGAAGTAGACCTCCTTCTTATTATCGCTGAGCTGTGTTCTGTGAAGGAAGCCGGCGCCAAGCAATTTTGTGCTGATGCGTGACACCGTCGCTTTCGTCGTATTCATTTTGTCGGCAATCGAAGTGACATTGATCGGCTCATGCTCCCCCACACAGGAAAGAACATGAATTTCTGTCATCGTTAATTGAGATTTTTGTCCGTGCTCCTGATCCAGCTTCTTCATTTCATCAGCCAAAAAGACTTTTATGAGCCCCTCCCATTTCTCCTGCTGATGAATGAGTTCCGTATATAATTCAAAAAGTGATCGCTTAGTATGTTCTGTATCCATACGGCTCTTCCATCCTTTATTAATCAATTGTTTCTTATATCATAACGTTTTGTTACAGATGAAACAATCGATTTGTGTTACACACGGCTGGCAATCGGCAGCCAGCGCCTGATACCTGTTTGAATCACTTCTGCCGCATCTGGCCCTGCGGCATCGACTGCCCAGGCGGCATGGCCATCAGGCCGAACCAATACAGTATGCACGTCTCTCCACTCTTCACGAGGTTCTGCAAGAGAAGCACACACTGTGTGCAAGCCTTTAAATGGGATGTGGTCATTATCAGCTCCTTGTTTCAGTGACAGCAAAACGTATGACCCATTATGCAGGCAGTTATAGAGGCGTTCCATACTGCCATCAGAAAGCCGCAGTTCCACATCCGGAAGTCTTTTGCCGTTCAACCGATGCGGCGGCATGTTTTGGTCAGCTTCATACCCGACATCGATTGCAGAAATTTGGCCCGCTATAAAGCGATTCACATCGGAAAAAGCAAGCATATCGGACACCATGCTTCGCAAATGGAGACCGGCCTTCGTGAAATCCATCAGCCGCGTCTGCGCCTCTGTGTTCCGAAGAAGATCTTCCGCCACCGGATGCCGCTCTGCGTGATAGCTGTCCAAAAGCCATGAAGGTGCAGAGCCGCCGACAGCCGCCGCAAGCTTCCATCCAAGGTTCATGGCATCCTGAAGACCGACATTCAGCCCTTGGCCGCCAGCAGGAAAATGAATATGTGCTGCATCGCCCGCAAGAAAGAGTCTGCCGCTCCGATACTCCTTCGCTTGACGGGAGGCATTCCCGAATCGGGACATCCACGTAGGCTCGTTTAAGCCAAAATCAGTTCCGCATATCCGGATGAGATCTGTTTTCAGCTCCTCTTCTGTGACAGGAGCATCTTTCGGCGTCTGCGTGCGGTAAGGGCTGATCAACACAACGCGGTACCGGTCAGGAGAAAGCGGAACAATCATGACTCCTCCCTCTGTCGTACAAAGCGACAAAACTCCTGATGGCGGCGGAGAAAGAAGCTTCACATCACCAAGAGCTGCGGTGACGGTGCTGTCTGTTCCAGGAAACGCAATTCCCGCCTGTTTCCTAACGACGCTCCCTGCTCCGTCAGCGCCAACGGCAAACAGGCTGCTCAGCGTCCGCACAATGCCTTCCCGATCCTTGAAAACGGTTTGCACTGCCTCTTCGTTTTGCGTTACCGTTAGCACCTCTGCCCCCCGTAACACCTCTGCCCCCAGGCTTCGCGCACGTTCCTCAAGCAGCTGTTCAGTCTCGGTCTGCGGAAGCAATAGCGTATAAGGACAGCTCGTATCCAGACTGGAAAAATCAAGACGGGTATCGAGCATTGAAAAATGGCCGGAAGATATCTTTTTCCCACGAGACGCAAAACGCTCAAGCAGCCCTCTCATTTCAAAAAGCTCAAGCGTGCGGGGGTGCAGCGTCAACGCCTTCGAATACGGCACTGGCTGTTCAAGCCGCTCAAGCACGCATGTTTTTACCCCTGCCAATGCCAGCTCAGAAGCCAGCATCAATCCAACCGGTCCGCCTCCGATAATAACTGTTTTGTAATCCATCATGAGATCACTCCTTTTGTTTTATCAGCAACTAAACAAAAACCCTAAGAAAAAAGAAATAAGTGTTAATAAATATTTCATTTTGTTACACACGTAACAAAAATAATTATATCGGGTGACAAATGATCTCGCAACATATTTTTCCAACCAGCACAAAAAAGACGCCTTTCAAATGGCGCCTTTTTCTCAGTGTACAGTTCCTAATCCGAAATGACTCCGACAATGTCTTTTTCCCTGATCGGACCGAAATGCCGGCTGTCAAAGCTATATATGCGATTATCTCCGATTACAAAATATTGCCCCTTCGATAACGTCTTTTTCCCTGTCGTTTCTTTCAGTGAAAAATCTCCCGTTACATGGCTTCCGGCAGATACAGATTTCAATGGTTTCAAAAATGGTTCAGCCACCTGTTTTCCGTTCACATACAGCTGATCGTCATTATATTTGATCGATTCACCGGGCAATCCAATGACTCGCTTTATCAGCACTTTTTGATCAGGGCCTTTAAACAAAACAATATCAAAACGATGGATGGTTTTGAATCGATGTGAAAATTTATTGACCAACAGTTCGTTCCCTTCCTGAAAAGTCGGGTTCATGCTGATGCCTTCTACTTTGTAATCAATAAAGACGGCATTTTTGACTTGAATGGCGAGAACTACGGACACGACACCGGCAAGAAACCAAAACCGTTTTTTCATGTTACTGTCTCCCTCCATCATGCTCACGCTGGCTGGCTCTCACATGCAGATGCCGTTCCACCCTTTTGCCGACATACCATAAGACAGCAATCACCAGAACGGCAATCACCGTGCGAATCGGCTGTGTGATCAGCGCGTGAAGATCATATCCGATGAAGCTGATCATAAAAATCATGACGAGCTTTCCCGAAGCTGCCGCCAAAACAAACGGCCGCGTCCCGATCCTTGACAAACCGGCGACCACATTCACCGCGGCAGACGGTGTAAATGGAAAACAAAGCAGCAGAAACATCGGGCCAAAACCGTGTCTTTCCACCCATAACATAAGCTTTCTGACAGACGGATGCCTGCGGATGAATCCAAGAGCCCTTCTTTGTCCATAATGACGGACAATGAAAAACACGAGAATGGACCCCGCTGTTGATCCGGCCCATGACAGGATGAAGCCTTCCCACAATCCAAACGAATTTGTATTCGCCACTACAAAAACGATAAGCGGCAAAAACGGAAGAAATGCTTCAACTAAAGGCAGCAGCACAGCAATAAGCGGACCGAAAGCCCTATAGCTTTGAAATAATTCAGTTAAACGATCCTCTGTCAAATAGGATAAAAATTGCTCCAACGTTTATACTCCTCACCGGGTTTGTCTATCCTTATTCTACACATTCTCGGCGAAAAACTAAAAAGTTTTGGTGATTTTTTCTGTCTTGAAACATTTCACCAGCCGATATAGAATATAACAAGAACAAACGTTCCCTTAAGAAAGAAGGAGTTACCATGCCGCATTTGCAGCCGGAAGGATATGAATTGATAGAGCGGGCTCTCTTTTTGCCTATGGTCATTACCATTTTAAACCGCGATCTCGGCGGAATTGAGAAAAGCTCATTAAAATTGAAACACCCTTATATACAACTTATCAACGAATCATTAAAAATAGCACAAAAGGATCTGATTGAGGTCAGAAAAGAGCTGAGGAAAAGAAAAATCGCCATCCACGAGGCTGAGCGTGATGAAGCCTTTACGCTTTATTTATTTGTCATCGATGGCTACGAAGAAAAACACCGCTATTTTAACCCGCGAATCCGGGAGCAAGTAAGCAGTTTGTTAACATACTATTTATTTTCGCCGGACTCGCCATGAGTCTTTCGAATCATTCTGTATTCCCCTCCTTGCGCCCGTCCCCTCTTCTAGCTCCTCAAGAATAAATTTCTGACAATTCGCACTATACAAACAAAATAAATTTATTTATAATTCGTACCACAGCCTTTCACTCCCCAAAAAATGACATGTGCCGCCAAATTAGCGACATGATTTGCAGCCTGCACATGACACGCACCGCCCAACTTTTGATCAAAGGAGGATTTTATGAAACTGATTCACATTCTTGCCGCTTTGCCCTTCATCGGACTTTTGCTTGGCATCCCTTTTGCAAACAAAGTGACACCCTATCTGTTTGGCATGCCATTCATTCTCGCCTATGTCGTCATGTGGGCTTTGCTGACCTCTGTCCTGATGGCGATCGTGTATGTCCTCGACAAAGAAAATAAAAGGGAGGAAGCAGAATGAACGCAGCTCTCATCATCATTTTTGGTGTCCTGCTATTCAGCATGTTTCTCGGTGTACGCGCCCAAAAAGGAAAAGACATGGACCTTGAGCAGTGGACGGTTGGAGGCCGCGGCTTCGGTACTGTTTTTGTTTTCCTATTGATGGCAGGAGAGATTTATACGACGTTTACGTTTCTCGGCGGAAGCGGCTGGGCTTACGGAAAAGGCGGGCCTGCCTTTTACATCATCGCCTACGGCTGTCTGGCCTATATTCTTTCTTATTGGCTCCTGCCGGCGGTATGGTCCTATGCGAAACAGCATAAGCTGATGTCGCAGTCCGATTTTTTCATCAAAAAGTACAACAGCCCGCTGCTTGGCGTGCTCGTCTCACTTGTCGGCATTGCCGCGCTTATTCCTTATCTTGTGCTGCAGCTGAAAGGGCTTGGATTGATTGTATCGGAAACGTCTTACGGAAAAATTTCTCCTACTGCTGCCATTTGGATCGGCGTCATTTCAATCACAGTTTACGTTATGGTATCCGGCATCCACGGGTCCGCCTGGATATCCGTTGTCAAAGACATCATGATTTTGGCCGTCGTTTTATTCTTAGGCATATATCTGCCGATTCATTACTACGGCGGATTTCAAGACATGTTTCAGCAGATTGAAAACGCAAATCCCGGTTTTATTACCCTGCCCGAAACAGGGCAAAGTGCTGCATGGTTCAGTTCAACCGTGCTGCTGACGGCGCTGGGCTTTTACATGTGGCCCCATACGTTTTCCGCTTCCTATTCAGCAGAAAACCCAAAAGTCTTTCGAAAAAACGCCATTATTATGCCTTTATACCAGCTGGTCCTTCTATTCGTCCTTTTCGTCGGCTTTGCGGCTATCCTGCAAGTTCCCGGTCTGAAAGGCGCAGACGCGGATTTATCACTTTTGAGACTGTCTCTTCAAACCTTTGATCCTTGGTTTGTCGGAATCATCGGTGCAGCCGGACTGCTGACAGCGCTTGTGCCGGGTTCCATGATTTTAATGTCGGCCTCCACTTTGTTTGCCAAAAATGTTTATCAAGTGTTTGCTCCCCGCACGACGGAACAGCAGGTGTCATTATTAGCTAAATGTTTAGTGCCTGTGATTGCGCTGATTGCTGTGTACTTTACATTCAAAGGCGGGAACACAATCGTTACGCTTCTCCTTATGGGATACAGCCTCGTCACACAGCTATTTCCGGCCCTGCTGTTCAGCCTGTTCAAGCATAAGATCGTGACCAAACAAGGAGCCTTTGCCGGCATTATAACGGGAGTCGGAGCGGTTTCTTATATTACGGTTACGGAAACAACAATCGGCACTTTATTTCCGGCGCTGCCGCAAGCGGCGAAAGACTTAAACGTCGGCATTGTCGCTTTGCTGCTGAATGTTACGGTCATGATAGCGGTAAGTCTCGTGACAAGAAAAACGAAAAGCACAGCTGCTGATCAAGCCGCTTAAACAAGAAAAAAGCAATCTGGACAACAGATTGCTTTTTTGTTTAGCGTTCGCAGGCGATAAAATCTTTATCACGGTCGCTCTTTTTATTGGCATCATAAAGCGCCTTAGATACGTAAGGCTTGTACTTCGTTTTTCCGCCTTTATTTTTCACCTTGGACGTACGGGCTACCCCGCCTTTGTACACTTTGTTTAATTCCTTGCAGTTCTTATACGTCTTTACCTTCGTTTTGGCTTCCGCCACATGGTCAGCTCCGTATGAAAAACCGAAAACGAGACCGAGTGACAGCAAAAGCGCCGCGGCTTTTTTCATGACAATATACTCCCCCATACCCAATATTTAGTTGTTTTATAGCGATTTTATCATAATTCAATTCGTCATATTTTACAAGATAAATATGGAAGGAGCGGCAGTTTCTTTGTCTTGCAGAGATGCAAACTGCCAAAACATGTTTTTCTCACTTTGCTCAAGGGTACACATACGAATGTACACCACACAAAAAGGAGCGTTGATGATGTCTGATACAAAACGAAACAATCCTTTAACAGCATTTTTTCACGATGAATTTCCTGAACAATACCAAGAACCGCCCGGTCTGCAGCAAAAAATGAAGCCGGTTCCGGACTGCGGAGAAAAAAGCTATAAAGGAGCTGGCAAACTAAATGGCCGAAAAGCTCTTGTCACCGGCGGTGATTCCGGTATTGGCCGCGCTGCCGCCATCGCTTATGCGCGGGAAGGCGCCGATGTGGCAATTAACTATTTGCCCGCGGAACAGCCTGATGCAAAAGAAGTAAAAGAACTGATTGAAGCAGAAGGACGCAAGGCAGTCCTGATTCCAGGTGATCTGAGTGACGAATCGTTTTGTCACGATTTAGTCAAACAAGCGCATAACGAACTCGGCGGGCTGGATGTGTTAGCGCTCGTTGCCGGTAAACAGCAAGCAGTGCAAAACATCGAAGACCTTCCTACTGAACAAATCTATAAAACGTTTGAAGTGAACGTCTTCTCGCTATATTGGGTTGTTAAAGCGGCGCTACCGTATTTGCCGGAGGGCGCGTCTATTATTACCACAACTTCAGTTGAAGGCTACAACCCAAGCCCGATGCTGTTAGATTATGCGGCGACGAAAAACGCCATTATCGGCTTTACCGTTGCGCTCGGAAAACAGCTGGCGCCCAAAGGCATCAGAGTGAACTCTGTTGCGCCAGGACCAATCTGGACTCCGCTGCAAATTTCCGGCGGACAGCCAACTGAAAACATTCCGAAATTCGGCAAAGGGACGCCGCCGTCACCATTAAACCGCGCGGGACAGCCGGTGGAACTGGCAGATGTTTATGTATTCTTAGCTTCAGAGAATTCAAGCTATGTGACATCTCAAATATACGGCATCACTGGCGGAATTCCGACGGCCTAGCGTTTTAGAAGGAGCTGCCCTATTTGGTCAGCTCCTTTCTATTTTCTAATACCGCTCCCCGAGCTCACGCAAAATAAAATCATAAATCATCTTCGTCCGCTCTTCCTTCGGGTACAGCATAAATTCCTGCCGTTTCGGGACACGGTGTTCGATTCTGTCCTGAAATTTGGTTCTGAGCCAGGCTGTCCGGTATACCTGATTCTCGAACGAATTGCAGGAGACCGGCAGTTCCATCGTTTTTCCGTTTGAAAACGTCACTTCCGTATCGTCGAATTCAGTCGGTTTGAATTCTTTTACATGCACATGGGAAATCCAGCCGCATTGGGGTCTAGTCGAAGAAAGTGTAGGGAATAAAAAGATTTGGTTCGAAGGGTCCACCATGATTGGCGGTTTGTGAGAAATTTTTGTCACTTCATAAGTTCCCGCTTTTCTTCCCGCGTAGCTTGATCCGAAAAATCGGCAGCTTCGGTCGACAATTTGCAGCGGCTTCATGCTGACGTAAAACATACAGTCTTTTTCAATGATTTTTGAACAGATTTTGCCGTCGATTTCTTCTGGCAAAACGGCAATTGTTGCGCTGTTTACTTCATACGATTCTAATGGTGCGTCAGTTTTCTGACTCATGTTATGGCCTCCATCCTTTTTCTGCAAAATTTATACTAATAATCTATCATCTGTGTTTATAAAACGACAGGATTTTTTAACAAATGAACTAAAATCATCTTTTATTTATATTTTTTAGTTCTATTTTACTAGTAATAAACCGATTTTACTTTACTGCATGATTTCAGATCACAGCATTTCGCAGGATATGTCGATAGATTGCCAAGTATTAGTTGTCTAAAGATTATAAAAATTTATTGATTTTTTCGACCGTTATCCATATACTATAAAAAAGGCATTGGGGGGATTCTTTATGAAAGAGAAAAAGTCGTACACTGAGCTCATGAAGTCCCGCAACACGCAAAAAACAAAAGAATTTGATGTAACAATGATGGATATTTACATTCAAATGGTGCTCGATGAATCCTTGTTTAAGCGTCGGTTGACCATGCTGACTGACCAAATCAACAAAGCCTTGGACGAAAAAGATAAAGATGCGTTTCTTACGCTCTCTAAAGAATATGCAGCGCTCAAACAGAGCGAATAAGCCAATCCTTAAGGATTGGCTTTTTTAATTACCCATTTACAATCGTTCCCCCGTTGACATGAATGGTCTGGCCGGTGACGTAAGTGGAATCATCGCTGGCAAGATATAAATAGCTCGGCGCCACTTCCACCGGCTGGCCCGGCCGTTCCATCGGCACATCCGAACCAAACACTTCCACATCTTTTGCAGCAAAGCTAGCCGGAATGAGCGGTGTCCAGATTGGCCCCGGCGCAACCGCATTGACACGAATGCCTTGCTGGACAAGCGATTGGGAAAGGGATCTTGTAAAAGTGACAATGGCTCCTTTCGTCGCTGAATAATCGATCAGTGTTTTATTGCCTTTGTACGCGGTGATCGATGCTGTATTGATAATACTGCTTCCTTTTTTCAAATGAGGCAGCACAGCCTTCGTTAAATAAAACATAGAGAAAATGTTCGTCTGGAAGGTTCTGATCAGCTGGTGGCTAGTGATTTTTTCAATGCTCGGCTGCACATGCTGCTCAGCGGCATTATTAACCAAAATATCTATGGTTGGAAAAGCCTGGCTGGCCTGTCTTACCACTTCATTACATAAGGCTTCATCTCCGACATCTCCTGCAATCAGCAGGCACTTCACCCCTTCTTTCTCTACATACTCCTTTGTTTCTTCGGCGTCCTGATGTTCATTAAAATACACAATGACCACATTCGCCCCTTCTTTTGCGAATAACACCGATACAGCGCGTCCGATCCCGCTGTCTCCGCCTGTAATAATGGCCGTTTTGCCCGCTAGTTTTTTTGCCTTCTTCGGCTTATCAAATACCGGACGGGGATCCATCAGATATTCGAATCCCGGCTGCTGGTCCTGATGCTGCGGCGGCAATGTTTTCTTTTTCTCATTCGCCAATGCAATCACTCCTTTTCAACCCTATTATGGTATGAACAAAGCCTGCTTCCTATGTATGAAAAGATAGAAAATGGAAAAATTAAGAATAAATGATATTGGAGGTACAATGGTTTGGCTAATCAACCTTTTTCAAAAGAAGCTCCCGAAACATATTGGAAAACATCGGCGGACTTGCCTTCTTTTCCGGCGCTGCAAGAAGATACGGAATGTGATGTCACCATTATTGGAGGAGGCATTACAGGAATCACGACGGCCTATGAGCTGTCCAAAAGAGGCTTCCGTGTCATTCTGATTGAAGCGAATCAGGTTCTCAATGGCACAACGGCCCACACAACGGCAAAAATTACAGCGCAGCACGACATGATTTATGATGAATTAATCCGCAATTTCGGACTGAACCACGCAAGGCTTTATTATGAAGCGAACCAGAATGCAATTGATTATATAAAAGGAATTGTTGATGAACTTCAGATCGATTGCGAATGGGCCGAACAAGACGCTTACCTTTACACAACAAGTGAAGATGCTGTACAAAAAATCCGCACTGAGCATGAGGCATACACAAAACTCGGGATTGAAAGGGATCTCTTAAAAGATCTTCCGCTTCCCGTCGGCTCTAAGCTGGCGCTCGTGATGAAGAATCAGGCCCAATTTCACCCGCTTCACTTTTTAACCGGGCTCCTTGATCAGATCGTGCAAAAGGGCGGACGGATTTATGAAGAGACTGTTGCGCTTGATATTAAAAAAGGAGAAATGCCTGAAGTTGTTACAAAAAGCCGGCACGCCATTAAAAGCCGATTTATCGTATGCTGCTCCCATTTCCCTTTTTATGACGGAGGCGGGTTATATGCAGCAAGAATGTATTCTGATAGATCCTATGTCCTCGCCGTCAAGCCGAAAATCGACTATCCTGAGGGCATGTATTTAAGTATAGACCAGCCGTCAGTTGCCCTTCGCTACACCATTGTGAACGGAGAAAAGCTGATTCTCTTCAGCGGAGTAAGCCATAAAACAGGCCAAGGCAAAGACATGTCGACCCATTACGAAACGCTGAGACAATTGGCAGAAAGCACAATTGGAATCGAAAGCATTCCCTATTACTGGTCCACACAGGATCTCGTGACAATCGATAAAATCCCATTCATCGGGCCTATGTCTGAAAACGAAGACAATATTCTCGTTGCGACCGGCTTCAAAAAATGGGGCATGACATCAGCAGCTGTCGCAGCTCAGCTTTTGTCAGACCTTGTGGAGAAAAAAGACAATCCATATGAGAGTATTTTTACACCGTCTCGTTTCCATCTGAATCCCGGCTTGCAAAAGGTGATTTCTTACAATGCAGATGTGGCTAAGCATTTCATTAAAGGGAAGCTTGAAAAACCGGACGTCGAGTTTGAAGAGATCGCGCCAGGTGAAGGAAAAGCCGTCACCATTAACGGCAGACGCGCGGGGGCATTCAGAGATGAAACGGGCTGCCTGCATCTTGTTGATACAACCTGCACCCATTTAGGCTGTGAAGTGGAATGGAACGATGGAGAGCACACATGGGATTGTCCGTGCCATGGATCACGCTTTAAACCAACTGGCGAGGTAGTTGAAGGACCGGCCATCAAACCACTAAAACGAATTGACCTTGATTAAACCGTTCATATAACTGAACGGTTTTTTTATAAATATTTTCTATCTGCCGTCTTCATTCGTGCTTCCCTTGACCGATAAAAAAGAAAAAGGCTTAAAAAGCCAAAAGATAAAATTATATTTTCCCAAGGGGGATCACTGTATTGTTATTTAAAAAAGATAGAAAAAAAGAAACGGCTTATTTTTCAGATTCAAACGACCAGCAAAAAAACCGCATTCAGCTCACAAACAAGTTCTCAGATGTGAAAAAACAGCTCAAAATGGTCAGACTGGGAGATCCAGAGCTGCACGTGCTGCAGGAGCTACAGCCCTTAATCCAACAAAACATTGTTTACATCGTTGACGCTTTCTATAAAAATCTTGATCATGAAAGCTCATTAATGGATATCATTAACGACCACAGCTCAGTTGACCGCTTAAAACAAACGTTAAAACGGCATATTCAAGAAATGTTTGCCGGTGTCATTGATGATGAATTTATTGAAAAACGAAATAAAATTGCTTCTATCCATTTACGAATCGGCCTTCTGCCAAAATGGTACATGGGGGCGTTTCAGGAATTGCTTCTATCAATGATTGACATTTATGAAAAATCAATTACAGATCACCAGGAACTGCTGAAAGCAATCAAAGCAACAACTAAAATCTTGAACTTAGAACAGCAGCTTGTCCTTGAAGCGTTTCAGAATGAGTACAACCAAACCCGCGATGAACAAGAAGAAAGGAAAAATCTTCTGCATCAGAGAATCCAAGAAACCTCCGGGTCGATCGCAAATTTGTTCTCAGAAACAAGCCGATCCGTTCAAGAGCTTGTTGACAAATCTGAAGGCATTTCCGAAGCATCCAAAGCCGGCACAGTGACATCCAGCACCGTTGAAGAAAAGTCGATCGGCGGGAAAAAAGAGCTTGAAATCCAGCAAAAACAGATGAACCAGATCGATACGAGCCTCGTCCAAATCGAAAAAGAAATGGTCAAGCTGGATGAAATCGCACAGCAAATTGAAAAAATCTTCGGCATCGTCACAGGCATCGCCGAACAAACGAATCTTCTGTCGCTAAACGCATCTATTGAATCAGCCCGTGCAGGCGAACACGGCAAAGGCTTTGCCGTTGTGGCCAATGAAGTGCGAAAGCTGTCTGAAGATACGAAAAAAACCGTTTCTACAGTGTCCGAGCTTGTGAACAACACCAATACACAAATCAACATCGTGTCGAAGCATATTAAAGACGTGAACGGACTTGTCAGCGAAAGCAAAGAAAAAATGACACAAATTAACCGTTTATTCGATGAAATCGTTCACAGCATGAAAGTCAGCAAAGAACAATCAGGAAAAATTGACGTCGATCTGCAGGCTTTTCTCGGAGGGCTCCAGGAGGTCAGCCGCGCCGTTTCTCATGTGGCTGCTTCTGTTGATTCGCTTGTCATTCTTACAGAAGAATAATCATCAAAAACCGGCCGACCGCAGGGCCGGTTTTTTTGCGCCCGTTTGTAAACCCTAATTAAAATTAAGTTGACATAAAAGCTGTCTGCATTTATTGTATAACCATATTTTATTCGTTAGCTGGAGGATTTTATATGAAATTACTAAACATGATGCACATTGCAATCTTTACTGCACTGATGGCAGTGCTTGGTTTTATCCCCCCTCTTTTCTTATCCTTTACACCTGTCCCCATTACACTGCAGACGCTCGGTGTCATGCTGGCCGGCAGCATTCTCAGACCCAAAGCCGCTTTTTTAAGCCAGCTTGTCTTTTTGCTGCTCGTCGCCTTTGGAGCGCCGCTATTGCCCGGCGGCCGCGGCGGGTTTGGCGTTTTTTTCGGACCGAGCGCGGGTTTTCTGATTGCTTATCCGTTCGCCTCGTGGCTGATCAGCCTAGCTGTTCACAGACTGCGTAAGGTGACAGTGTTCCGTCTCTTTTTCATTCATATTGTATTCGGCATCGCCTTTATTTACCTGCTTGGCATTCCTGTACAAGCTTTTATCATGCATATTGATCTGTTACAGGCCAGTTTTATAAGTCTTTCATTTGTGCCCGGCGATTTATTAAAAGCGGCAGCATCTGCGCTGCTTGCCATTAAGATCACCCAAGCCTTGTCTCTTTCTGATACGATGTATACAAAAGGAGGCTGACATTCTGTGACCATTACACATACATATCTATCCTTTGCCAATAAAAATCCAAGCCGGATTGCGATCCAGACTGAATCTGAACATATTACATATCGGGATTGGAACCGGCTCGTCACCCAAACTGCCAATTGGCTGCGGGCGCAGCCAAACGTTCCAAAACGTGTAGCCATCCTGCTCCCAAACAGCCTTGCATTTTTACAGCTGTTTGCCGGAGCTGCCGCGGCCGGATGTACGGCGGTTCCTATTGATACACGCTGGAGTGCGGCTGAATGCGGTGAGCGGCTGGCATTAAGCGGTGCTGATTTTGTGGTGGCTTCATCTCTTTTTAAGAACAAACTGACAGATTGTCTGACACCCGTAGTTTGGCTGGAAGACTGTATGGCGCATATCTCAGAGGCATCCGCTGCCCCGGCCCCAGCCGTTGATCCGGAGCTTCCCTTTTATATGGGCTTTACATCAGGCTCAACAGGCAAGCCGAAAGCATTTACGCGCTCTCATCGCTCTTGGATTGAAAGCTTTCATTGTACAAATACTGATTTTTTGGTCTCTTCAAATGACAAAGTTCTGATTCAGGGAACATTACTGTCCTCTCACTTTTTATACGGTGCTGTCAGCACTCTGTATCTCGGGGGTACCGTTTGTTTGCTTAAAAAATTCATTCCCGCTCAAACGAAGGAGTGGTTAACACAGAAATCCATCAGCGTACTCTATACCGTACCGACAATGACAGATGCCCTCGCCAACATTCACGCTTTCCCTGACAGCTCCGTTAAAATCATTTCTTCGGGAGCGGACTGGCCGGCAGCATCCAAGGAGAAGCTTGCATCAAAATGGCCTCATTTGAAGCTGTACGATTTTTACGGCACATCTGAGCTTAGCTTTGTTGCGTATCTCTCACCAGAAGACAGCAAACGAAAACCTCATTCAGCGGGCCGCCCTTTTCATAATGTCCGCATAGAGATCCGCAGCGCCGCCGGGGACATCTGTCAGCCGGGGGAAATCGGGAAAATATTCGTCAAAAGCCCGATGAAGTTCTCAGGCTATGTAAACAGCCGCACACCAGATCAATCGGAATGGATGACAGTAGATGACATGGGCTATGTTGATGCAGAGGGATTTCTGTACATAGCAGGACGGGAAAACGGGATGATCGTATATGGCGGATTAAATATTTTCCCTGAAGAAATTGAGCGCGTGCTTCTCTCCTGCCCAGAGGTTGAAAAAGCAGCTGTGGCAGGCATTCCGGACGAGTATTGGGGAGAAATCGCCGCGGCCGTCATTTGCGGGAATACAGACGCCAAAAAGCTGAAAGCCTGGTGCAAGCAGAAACTGGCATCCTACAAAATCCCGAAAAAATGGGTATTTACAGACAGTATGCCGGAAACAAGCAGCGGCAAAATTGCCCGTTCGAACGTAAAAAAATGGCTGCGGGGTATGGTGAATTGAACGCGGTTATTGCAGATGCAAAACGAACGATTTTCGGAAAAGAAAACGGACTGCTGAAGCAGTTTCTGCCGGAGGATTTGGCCGCTCCTCTCATCAGCTGTCTCGGCCGAA
Organism: Bacillus sp. FSL R5-0434; assembly: GCF_038004745.1. Classification (NCBI taxonomy): domain Bacteria; kingdom Bacillati; phylum Bacillota; class Bacilli; order Caryophanales; family Bacillaceae; genus Bacillus; species Bacillus sp. FSL R5-0434. Next base: position 1,098,512 of record NZ_JBBORV010000001.1, on the reverse strand, counting down.
AGTTAGAGGATCAAATTGACGAGGTGATTTTGGGAAACGCCACTGGCAGAGGCGGCAACCTCGCCCGTCTGTCAGCACTTCAAGCTGGACTTCCTTTATCTGTTCCCGGCATGACGATTGATAGACAATGCGGCTCCGGGCTTGAAGCAGTGCGTTCCGCATGCAATCTTATCAAAGCGGGTGCCGGAAACATTTATATCGCAGGCGGCGCAGAAAGCAGCAGCCGATCGCCTTTTTCAGAAAGAGCCCGCTTTTCGCCGGACACTGTTGGTGATCCCGATATGGGCATGGCGGCCGAATATACAGCAGCACGCTATGCCATCCCAAGAAACATGCAGGACGAATACGCGCTTCTCAGCTTTCAACGCAGCTGGAGTGCTCATACCGAAGGATTGTACCGTGAAGAGATTGTTCCTCTCGGGGAGTTGGAAACAGACGAAGCTTTTCTGAAAAGACGGCCGATGGAAGCGATCATTTCTCGTGCAAAGCCGGTGTTTGACACCAGCTCCGGAACGGTTACAGCCGCCAATAGCAGCGGCATTTCAGATGGAGCGGCTGCACTCCTTGTCATGGAAGAGAAAAAAGCTGCATCCCTCGGCTATAAACCTGTGCTGCGCTTTATCGGAAGCGCCGTTAGCGGCACTCATCCCAACTATCCGTCCGCCGCGCCGGTTGAAGCGATCAAAAAGCTTTTAGCTGCAAACGCGTTGACAAGTGACGATATCGGTTTATACGAAATCAACGAAGCCTTTGCCGTTAAAATATGTGTCTGCTCACAAGAACTTGGCATTCCCTATACGAAGATCAATGTGCGGGGCGGCGCGTTAGCTCTCGGCCATCCTTACGGCGCTTCCGGGGCGGCACTGGTCACCAGATTGTTTTATGAAGCGCAGAGACGGACAGGCTGTCAATATGCTGTCGCCGCCATCGGAAGCGGCGGCGGAATCGGCTTGGCTTTATTATTTGAGGTTTTGGCATAGGCTTTTTCATAGGATGCATGCCTCTGATTTAGTATAATAGCGATAAGATCAAAGTCAGGAAGGGGAATTTTATGACAGCCGTTTGCTTAGTAAGACACGGAGAAACCGATTGGAACCTGCAGCAAAAATGCCAAGGGAAAACAGATATCCCGCTGAACGCGACAGGCGAACGCCAAGCAAAAGAAACCGGAGAATACTTAAAAGATTTCTCTTGGGATATCATTGTCACCAGCCCGCTGAAAAGAGCCAGAAGGACCGCGGACATTATTAATGAATACCTCAATCTTCCTATCGTTGAGATGGATGACTTTAAGGAGCGTGATTACGGGGACGCGGAGGGCATGCCGCTTGAAGAACGGACAAAGCGCTATCCGGACAAGAACTATCCAAACATGGAAACGCTAAAAGAGCTCACGGACAGGCTGATGGGCGGATTGGTGAAAGTAAACCACGCATATCCAAATCAAAAGGTACTGATTGTCGCGCACGGCGCAGCGATTCACGCACTGCTGACAGAGATTTCCGGCGGTGATGCCGAGCTTCAAAATACGCGCCTTGTCAATGCCTGCCTCAGTAACATTGAATTTGCAGAAGAAAAATGGAAAATTAAAGATTATAACATCAATAGCCACTTATCCGGTTTTATTCAATAAGAAAAGACAGGCGTTTGCCTGTCTTTTCTTATTTATTTTCTGCTGCCATATCATTTTGAAGCTCATCTAAAATCGCATTCGCTCCGTCCACACTGCGGCGCAGAGACCATACCTGACGATCAACATGGTACACATGTCCGTTTTTCACTGCTTTCAGCTTCTTCCACAGAACATTTTTTTCGATCGGGCGTTTGCCGTCCGCGTCAATGTCGTCTGTTTTTCCTGTCATCAGTATGATTACATCCGGGTCTGTTTTCAGCAGCTGCTCAAGTGTCATTTTCATGTTCACAGAGTCGCCGCCATTACCGGTTTTTTTGTTATCGGACGTGCTGATCGCATATTGATAGCCGACTTGTGTTAAAAGTCTCGATGTGAAGAAATTTTCATCTCTGGCCATAATCGTATCATTTGTATTTCCAATCAAAAGCACAGATTGGCTGTTCGCACTGATCTTTCTCTTTGTTTCATTCACTTTTTCTTCATGCGCTGTCAGCTTTTTCTCCATTTCCTTCTCTTTGCCGACTGCTTTGGCAATGGTAAGAGAAGCGTCAATTGTATCCTGATAATCAGCATTTAAATTATTAAGCGCGATCGTCGGCGCGATGTTTTTCAGCTGATCATATATCTTCTTATGACGGGTCGTGTCTGCAATAATCAAATCCGGTTTTAGCGAAGCGATTTTTTCCATGCTTGGCTGTGACCGTGTGCCGACAGAGGTGTAGCCGTCAATTTTTTTCAGTACATCCTTGTTGATCAGCTGCTTTGCTTTATTGTCATCCGCCACTCCAACAGGCGTAATGCCGAGATCAAGCAAAGTGTCGATAAAGCCAAGCTCAAGCACAACGACCCGCTTCGGATGCTCAGGCACGTTCGTTTTCCCTAAATCATGTGTTACCGCTGCTTTATTTTCTTCACTGTTTTGATGGCCGGCTGAAGAAGAACAAGCCGCAGTCAAAACAGAAAGAAGTAAAACTGTAAGAATAATCAGTGTTTTTTTCATAACATTCCAGTCTCTCCTGTATGTAGTTTCTCAATTAAGATGTCCAAAAGATAGTATAACACGGAATGATAATCATTATCACTATTATTATTGAAAATCAGTATAGAAAGTTTCACATCGAAGGAACGTTTCTCTGTTGCTATGAGATGCACTTGCATATTCTAGAATCAAACAAAAAAGCTTGCAGAAAAAGCATCGTTTTTTCTGCAAGCTGAAACTTCAATTTTACAGTTTTACAAGGACTCTTCCTTGAATGTGATTTTGCAAAATATCTTTTAGCGCATCAGGTGCTTCTGTTAATGAGACTTCCTTGTCTATGATTGTCAGAAGCTGTTCAGGCTTAAGATCGGAGGCCATGCGCTCCCAAACCGCCGCTCTAAGATCCATTGGACAATAGACTGAGTCTATCCCCAGCAGGCTGACTCCGCGAAGAATAAACGGATACACCGTTGCAGGAACCTCTCCCCCGCCCGTTAAACCGCTCACCGCGACAGATCCGCCGTATTGGATTTTGCTTAAAAGCGAGGCAAGCTGCTTACCGCCTACAGGATCGACAGCTCCTTGCCATTGCTGCTTGGACAGCGCCTTACGTTTACCGTCATAGACATCTTCCCTGCTGATTACTTCATCAGCACCGAGCTGCTTCAAATAGTCAGCCGCCTCCCGGTTTCCTGTGCTTGCGACCACGTTGTAGCCGCGTTTGCTGAGCATCGTTATTGCAATTCCGCCGACACCGCCGGTTGCTCCGGTGACAAGCACGCTCCCTTTTTCAGGAGAGAGTCCGTTCTGTTCAAGACGATGCACAGATAACGCCGCTGTAAACCCCGCCGTTCCGTACGCCATCGCTTCCTGCAGCGAAAGGTTCTTTGGCAAAGGCACCAGCCAGTCGCCAGGCACTGAAACATATTCGCTTAATCCGCCATGACGTGAGACACCAAGCTCATAGCTTGTCGCAATGACTTCATCCCCTTCGGCAAAACGCGGATCATTTGAAGAGACAACCGTACCTGCAGCATCAATGCCTAAAATAAGCGGATATTCTCTGACAATATTGCCGCCCGCTTTTCCGGCCAAGCCGTCTTTGTAGTTGATGCCTGAATATGCTGTTTTAATCAGCACGCCGTCTTTCGGCAAATCCTCTGTTGATATGGTTTTGATATTGACTGAAACATCATCTGCATTTTTTTCTGCCAGCAATGCTTGAAATAACGTTGACATTCGGCACACTCCTTTTCATTTTTATCGTAACCGAACATCGGCCAAAAAACCAAATCATGAGGCCTCTATTTTCATTTCTCCGGCACATTAAGGCTGTAATGCACAAATGCGGTTTCCTCTTCATAGCCGTTTTGCTCATATAAACTTCTTGCCGTCCGGTTGTGATGTTCCGTCTGCAGCTTTAAACATTTCGCTCCGTTTTCCGCGGCATAATCCTTTGCAGCGGAAAGCAGCCGCCGGCCAACTCCCTTTTTTCGTACAGAAGAAGCGACGAATAAATCATTTAATATGTAGATTCTTTTCATAGCCACGGAAGAAAAGGCTGGATAAAGCTGTGTAAAACCAATGAATTCCCCATTTTCTTCTGCGATAAAAATAACAGACTCTTCCTTTTCCAGGCGTGCTTTCAAAAAAGCCTCCGCTCCTTCCAGATCCGACGCCTGCTTATAAAATTCTCGATACTGATTAAACAGCGGTGCTATAGCTGCCGCATCTGCTGGTAAAGCTTGACGAATGTTCATCTCGTTTCCTTCTCTCTATATACTGTTAAGAATTACATTTTATATTTAATAGAATTTTCTGTAAACCATATTGATCAGAATACTTTTTTCAGCATGCATGGAAAAAATATCACGATAATATCCATTGATCTCATAGAAAAACATGCAGGTCAATGGAACTGATTTATTCGACAGGGTTTTTTCTGGTCGCGGGAGGATTTAACCTGAAAAAACATGAAATTTCAACATAATGATTATTTACTCATGTCTATTTTCGTTCTTTTCTGTATGAATGCAGTTATTTCGAGTCTCTATAGAAATAACGAGAGATGATATACCTAAATAGAAATAAAACAATCTCAAAAAAATGGGTCTACTAAAATAGCATCCAATCTATTACAATAAATTCACAGAATAGTCTATTAATGGGCTGCTCTGAAATCGTAAAGGAGAGGGTAAAGAGTGAGAAGCAAAAAATTGTGGATCAGCTTGTTGTTTGCGTTCACGCTAATCTTCACGATGGCATTCAGCAACATGTCTGCACAGGCTGCCGGAAAAAACAGTGAAGAAAAGAAGTACATTGTCGGGTTTAAACAGACAATGGGAGCTATGAGCACCGCCAAGAAAAAAGATGTTATTTCTGAAAAAGGCGGGAAAGTTCAAAAGCAATTTAAGTATGTAAATGCAGCCACAGCAACATTGGATGAAAAAGCTGTAAAAGAACTGAAAAAAGATCCGAGTGTTGCTTATGTGGAAGAAGATCATGTTGCACATGAATATGCGCAATCTGTTCCTTACGGCATTTCTCAAATTAAAGCGCCGGCTCTTCACTCTCAAGGCTACACAGGCTCTAATGTAAAAGTAGCTGTCATCGACAGCGGAATTGACTCTTCTCATCCTGACTTAAACGTTCGAGGCGGAGCAAGCTTCGTACCTTCTGAAACAAACCCATACCAAGACGGCAGTTCTCACGGCACGCATGTAGCCGGTACTGTTGCCGCTCTTAATAACACAATTGGTGTTCTGGGCGTAGCGCCTAGCGCATCATTATATGCAGTAAAAGTGCTTGATTCTACAGGAAGCGGCCAATACAGCTGGATTATTAACGGTATTGAATGGGCGATTTCTAACAACATGGATGTCATCAATATGAGTCTTGGCGGACCTACTGGATCTACAGCGTTGAAAACAGTAGTCGATAAAGCGGTTGCAAGCGGTATCGTCGTTGTTGCCGCAGCCGGAAACGAAGGAAGTTCAGGCAGCTCAAGCACAGTCGGCTACCCTGCAAAATATCCTTCTACTATTGCAGTAGGCGCAGTAAACAGCAGCAACCAAAGAGCTTCCTTCTCAAGCGCAGGTTCTGAGCTTGACGTTATGGCTCCCGGCGTGTCGATCCAAAGCACACTTCCTGGCGGCACATACGGCTCTTACAACGGAACCTCAATGGCGACACCTCACGTTGCCGGAGCAGCAGCTTTAATCCTTTCTAAACATCCGACTTGGTCAAATGCGCAAGTCCGTGATCGTTTAGAAAGCACTGCGACAAACCTTGGCAGCTCTTTCTACTATGGAAAAGGGTTAATCAACGTTCAAGCAGCTGCACAATAAGATAAAAGAGAAGCAGGTCACTCCGGGACTGACCCCCGTTTTTGAGACAGGGATCAAAACACCTTTTAAACAGCCAATTGCCGATAGCTTATCGGTGATTGGCTGTTTAGTTTCGTTTGAATACGAATGTTGTTATAATAATAAATGTATTCTTTGACAGTGCGTTCTACGATGGCGGTCGTGGTTCGATTAATGCTGTTAAGATAGAACGTTTCAGACTTTAGTGAGGAATGAAACGATTCGATGGAGGCATTATCAGCGGGCGTCCCTTTGCGGGACATGCTCATGGTAATGCCTTTTGTTTTAACAGCTTTCTGATACTCATAAGATGTATACACAGATCCTTGGTCACTATGTAACACGCAGTTCTGAGGCAGTGTTGGCAGCTGATCAAGTGTGTTTAAGACAAAGTCTGTGTCCTGCTTATCTCCAATCGTGAAAGCAATTACTTCTCCATTGTATACATCCAATATACTGGAAAGGTACAATTGTTTCTGTCCATAAGGCAAATACGTGATATCCGTTACTAGTTTTTCAAGAGGATGATCGGACTGAAAGTTTCGATCTAATATATTATCAACCACGGCATATGGCTGCCCATTCTTCTTGCGCTTTTTCACCTTAACCCGGCACTGCCACTGATTTTTCTGCATGATACGCTGAACCGTTTTATGGTTAATACGCATTTCCTTTTTTAATATAGCTGTAATTTTTCGATATCCATATCGATACTTGTGCTCTCGGCACAACGTGCCGATTTGTTTTTCCAAATGGCGCTTGGGATGATCTTTCATCAGGTTCTTCTTCCAACGATAATAAGACGCTCGTGAGATACCTAAATGAACACAGATATTCTGTACGGTCATTGTGCCGTGCAATACTTCTACAAGTTCGACTGACGTTTGGCTATCAACTTCCTTTCCAATTCGTTGTACTTTTTTAAAACTTCATTTTGTTGTCTCAGATAACGGTTCTCTGCCTGCAGTTTCTCTAATTCGGAAGAATACTCCGGACCTTTTCCGTAAGTGTATTGCTTACCAACAGGCTGTTCAAATCGATGTGTATCCCCAGCTTTATGCCATCTAACCCATGTCTGAACCTGCGTCTTATTCCTGATATTCAATTCCTGCATGATCTCTTTCATAGGCACGCCTGCCAATCTCATTTCTACAGCCTTCTGTTTGACTTCAATCGGATAACTCATTCTTGTTCCCATACAAAAAACACCTCCAAGTCTTATTTCGGATAACAACTATCCGTTTTCAAACTTGAAGGTGTTTTTTATTTGTCTCATCTTATGGGGTCAGTCCCCTCCATACCTGCTTCTTTTTTTATTGGTCGTCCCCCTGTTCTGAGGCCGGGTGTTCTGAGGTATTTTCTTCGGTTTCCGCATGTTGAATCCGTTCCATGATCGAAGGATGGCTCCCTCTGAAAAGTTTCACGAGAAAAGGCGGATCAACCTGGCTCAGCCCCGTAACAGCCAAATCCTGAAACGTTCTGACTGCGGCTTCGCTGTCCCCTGTCAGCTCAATCCCATATTGGTCAGCCTTATTCTCCTGATAGCGGGAAACAGCATTAGAAAAAGGCGTAACAGCAAAGCTCAAAACAGATACGATAAGCAATAACAGCGGCAATGCCGCAAGATCACGCCGGCTCTCTACATGAAACAGATTGCGTGCAAGCCGTACCCCCCGCTTGTAAAGCTTATCAACCATATAAAATCCCGCTAGCGACACGATTAAATAGCCAGCCACTCCGATATACACGTGCTTCATGACATAATGGCCCATTTCGTGCCCCATAATAAAGAGAATTTCTGAATCGTCGAGTTTATTGAGCGTCGTATCCCATAGAACAATCCGCTTATTAGCCCCAATTCCTGTCACATAGGCATTAAGCGCGTTTGTTTTCTCTGACATATTCACTTCATATACATGATCAGCCGGAATATCTGCTTCTTCGGCCAGTGCTAAAATTTTGCTTTCCAGCTCTTTGTTTTTCAGCGGATAAAAATCATTGTATAAAGGATCAATAATCACCGGCTGAATAAAAAACAGAAACAGCGAAAACGGCACTGTTAACAGCCAGGCGTAAAACCACCATTTTTTTTCATGCTTTTTGATCAGCCAATAAAACACCAGCACGCAAAGTGTAAAGATCGGAAAACTGATCCAAAAATCAATGACTTGATCTTTAGCCCAGCTGGAGGCTGTCTGCGTCGAAATATTGTAATCAAGTGATACCTGATAGCCTATCCAATCCAAAGGCAGCGTCACCAGAGCCGTGATCAGCGAAAGCACAAACACGAAACCGATGATCTGCAAAAAACGAAAACGCACAGCCGCTTCCATCCATTGCTTGATTTTCTTTGAAACACCGCTGGTCAGCAATACAAAAAACAGAAACCAATCAAGAGGAATACTGATAAAAAATAAAAAGTTCTTCACATCAGAATACTGTTCGGCGACAGCCAATTGAGACGGCTTCATGAAAGAAGCCGGGTCAGCCTGTGTTCCTTTCACGGCCTCCGGCACAGCGGAATCGCCGGACATAAAGAAATACCAATAGAAAAAAAGCCCATACAGCACATATGCAAGCCCTGCACCCGCAATCCACTTGCGCATAACGCCTCACTCCTCACATCTAGACCCATTACTTCTATTGTAATCATAAATTCAATTTCTTAGAACCAAGCTGTGAGTTCGGACTTTTTCGCATGGAATCGCCCTTTGCTGGAGAAACTAGCAAATGTTTGGAGTGATGCAGATGAAAAAAATAGTAGCAGCCATCGTTGTTATCGGTCTTGTGTTTATTGCATTTTTCTACCTTTACAGCCGGTCAGGCGATGTATATCAATCGGTTGATGCGGAATTGATCACCCTGTCTTCAGACGGGCGGGAAAAGATTGAAATCGAAAAAAGACAGCACGTCAAAGATATGCTGGACATTATGAATCAGGGAAAGCAGCTGAAAACCGAAAAAACATCAGCTCCTGATTACGAAGGCACGATTAAATTTCATAAAGACAGATTTGACTCATTCAGATTATGGATTGACGACAGCGAGCAGGCCATTTTTTTGAAAGACGGCACGTATTACAAATTAACGCGAAACGATACCAAAGCGCTGCAAACTATCATTAAAAAAGAAGCAAAGGATTAACAATGAAAAAAGCGAAGCCCACTGGCTTCGCTTTTTTCACATTAATGAGGCAGCATATCTTTGAGCGCCCGTCTGAGCATTTTGCCTGTCGCATTTTTCGGAATCTCATCAAGAAAGATGATCTCGGCAGGCCGTTTGTATTTTGCCAGATGCTTTTCACAATGCGCCATCATTTCTTCTTCTGTGACACCAGACCGTTTCGGTACGACATATCCCTTTACCGCTTCGCCGCTTTCAGCATCAGGCACGCCGATGACAACAGCCTCCTTTACGTCCGGGTGGCTGTACAGGACCTCTTCCACTTCACGCGGATACACATTGTAGCCGCCTACAATAATCATGTCTTTTTTCCGGTCAACAATGTAAAAATAACCGTCCTCATCCCGCCTTGCCAGGTCTCCCGTATAAAGCCATCCGTCCTTTAAAGCGTGCTCCGTTTCCATCGGCATATTATAATAGCCCTTCATCACATTGGGCCCTTTTACGATCAATTCGCCCACCTGGTGATCAGGGACCTCTCGGCCGAGCGGATCGACGACCTTGTTTTCGACATGCAAAATACTTGTCCCGATGGAGCCTGGTTTTCTCCCTCTGTCAAACGGGTTAAAGCATGTGACAGGCGATGCTTCCGAAAGCCCGTAGCCCTCCAAAATGGTGACGCCGAATTTCTCTTCAAATGCCGTAAGCAGCGCGACCGGCATGGCCGCACCACCCGAGATGCACAGGCGAATAGAAGAAAAATCATCTGCCTTGCCTTCTTCATGCTGGAATAAATAGTTATACATCGTAGGCACGCCGGCAAAAATCGTTGCCTGCCGCTGCTTTACAAGCTTAAAAACAGATGCGGGGCTGAACTGCGGTTCAATCAGCACGCATGCGCCGCTCATCAGCGGAGCGTTCATGCAGACAGTTAAGCAAAAAACATGAAACATCGGAAGAGCGCAAACCACATTGTCTTTCTCATCCATTCCCAAATACCCGGCGACATCGTTTGCATTGCTGAACAAATTCTGGTGGGTCAGCATCGCGCCTTTCGGTCTTCCCGTTGTTCCTGACGTATATAAAATTACCGCAGTATCATCAGGCACAACCTCTGGATGGCGTGCAGCACCGGGTGTCGGACGCAACATTTTTGTAAACGTTGTCATTTTCATTCTGACTTCGGGATCTGAAACTTCCAGCTCAGTTTCTCCCGTCCGGCATAAAATGACGAGTTCGACCTTTGGCAAAGATTCGTGCATGCTTTCATAAATCGGCAAAAGCTGATCTACTCCTACGATTGCTTTGACATCGCCGTTTGTCAGCATATAGCCGATTTCTGTCGGCGTGTACGTCGGATTGATCGGCACCACCACAATACCGGCCTTTAATGCGCCGAAAAATGCGATGACAAAATCAGGCGAATTGCCAAGCAGCAAAGCAAGGTGATCCCCTTTTTCCATACCCGCTTTTTGAAGGCCGTCCGCAAAACGCTGAATATTGTCATTCAGATCCTTGTAAGTAATCACTTGATCCCTAAACCTGCATGCGATGCTGTCCGGCTTCTCAGATGCTGTCTCTTCTAATTTTGAAACCAGATTCATTCTCCCACCCCTTAAAGTGAATGAGTAGTCATTCATTATTGAAGATAAGCTTTCCTTTTCATTATAGAGAAACACAAAAAAACACTCAAGAGCAAAAAGCCCCGAGTGTCAGTAGTGTTATAGATTCTTCAAAGCTTCGGCAATCGGTGTATCTCCTTCAGTGAGATCAAAAGCCCGATTTTCCGTGTTGGTTTCATCTAAAGAGGCAATGACTGCTGCCGCAACGTCATCACGTGATATATCACCCCGCTCTAGATCTGCGGCTGCGGAAACCGTTCCTGTTCCCGGTTCATTGCGAAGGCCTCCCGGACGCATAATCGTATAGGCTAAGCCGCTGGATTCCAAAATTTTATCAGCATAATGCTTGGCCACGTAATAAGGTTTAAGTGCCTCATTCCAATTTTCACGGCGGTGGGCCTGCAGGGCGCTGACCATAATAAAACGTTTGATTCCCGCGATTTCCGCAGCCTCTATTGCTTTTGCCGCTCCGTCAAGATCCACCAGCAGCGTTTTATCATAGCCTGTGCTCCCGCCGGAACCCGCCGTAAAAATAATCGCGTCACAGCCTTTTGCCGCGGCTGCGATTTCTTCCGGGCTTCCTTCTAGATTTGCTAGCACAGCTTCCGCGCCGGCCGCTTCCAAAGATGCTTTCTGTTCTTCTTTTCTGACCATCGCTCTGACGGAATGATCAGCATTCTCTTTGAATAAAGAAACAAGTCTTTGTCCGATTTGTCCGTTCGCTCCGATTAAAAACACTTTCATGTGAATCCCCCCTGCCTCCATTATTTCAAAACACAAATTTCCTTTCAAACAATGTGTTTGACATTAATAAATCAGATCAAGAAAATCTTCTTTCGTAATGTTCCCAAAATAATGCTTCAGATTCACATCAGCCAGCGCATCAGCGATCACACTGCGCTCATATTGCTTTCCAATCAGCAGGTTTTCGATTTCCGACACATCGCCCACACCGAAGAAATCGCCGAAAATTTTGCAGTCTTCAATTTTCCCTTTTTTTACTTCCAAACGCAAATCAATGGACCCGACCGGATAACGCTTTGAATGGTTCAGGTTAAATTTAGGTGAGCGGCCGTAGTTCCAGTCCCAATTTTGATAGCGTTCTTCCGAGATTTTGCGAATGACTTCCCAATCTTTTTCAGTCAGCTTATACTCCGGCACATCTTCAATGTGATTTGTATTGAAAATATGTCTGAGCAAATGACTGCGGAAATCTTCGGTCGTCATTTTATCATCAAGAAACTCACTGATGTTTGCCACACGGCTTCTGATTGATTTGATGCCCTTTGATTCAATTTTATCCTTTTTGACTTTTAAAGCGGACACAACATGATCAATGGCTGAATCAAACATGAGGGTGCCATGGCTGAAGATGCGGCCTCTTGTGGCAAATTGGGCGTTCCCTGATATCTTGCGGCCATCTACCACAATATCATTCCGGCCGCTTAATTCCGCTTCAACTCCGAGCTGTTGTAGCGCTTGAATCACCGGCTCAGTGAATTTTTTGAAGTTATGAAAGCTTTCACCGTCATCCTTCGTGATAAAGCTGAAGTTTAAATTCCCTAAATCATGATACACAGCCCCGCCGCCAGATAAACGGCGAACGACGATAATTCCGTTTTCCTCTACATACTTTGTATTGATTTCTTCTATTGTATTTTGGTTTTTTCCGATGATGATAGACGGCTGATTCACGTAAAAAAGCAAATACGGCTGTTCAGGGTCTAAATATTTAAGGCAATACTCCTCGATAGCAAGATTGATCCGCGGATCATTGATATTTTGATTGTCAATAAATAACATGGTGCTCCTCCTTTATCCTTCCCACACAAAACCAGATTTCGCAATGTTCACTTTCCCGTTAAAAACGGTCTTGGCTTCTTTGCGAAGGTTGTCATGCACGCCGAAATGAGGCAGATGGGTCAGAAGCAGCTCGCCCGCTCCCGCTTCTTCTGCAATTCGCCCTGCTTCCAAGCTGTTCATATGGCCTGCGCTTGTCCCGTCTTGATCAGCATAAAAATTACATTCTGAGATCAATAAATCAGCGTTTTTCGAAAACGGAATAAATGAATCCTGATAGCTGGAATCAGCAGTATACACAACAGTATGGCTGCCGTCAGTAATCCGCATCGCATAACAAGTCACCGGGTGAACCGTCTTTAAAAAGGTGATCGTAAACGGACCGACAGTCAGCTGCTGATCAGGCTGATAGGCAATCCCTTTCGTATGCGTTTTATATGTAAGCTTTTGAAACTGTTCTATATCAGCATCATGTCCGTAAATCGGAAGCGAGTGCTCTCCTTTGCCGAGGAATGATCCGACTTGCTTCGCAAATTGCAGCGGCCCGATGTCGGCAATATGGTCATGGTGATAATGAGACAGAACCACCGCGTCCAGCTTTTCCGCCGGGACATATCCAAACAGCTTAGATAACACGGCACTTCCGCAGTCCACTAACAATGAAAAATCCCCCGATTGAAACAAGTAACCCGACGTCGCTTCATTTGCGGCCGGAAAACCGCCGTAGCATCCGATAACTGTAACTTTCATAATGTCCTCCTTCTTTTCAAAGAAAATTGATCCTCCTTCAATATACCCATTTTTCTAAAAAAAAGCATGTTTTAAACATTGTATCAAAACAGATGTTGAATTTCACTTTCTGTTATATTACAATGAAAACATTACAAAGGGGAAAGAGGGATTGGTTATGCTAGGGAAAATTACTGAATTTTTTAGAAACCTGCCTTCGAAAAAGTGCGCGGAATGCGGAAAAAAGATTGATGAGCAGCATGAGTGTTATGGTAATATTTGCAACGACTGTATAAAAGTAAGCGATATGTAAAGGGGCGAAAATCTCACGCATACAGTGTGAGATTTTCTTCATTCTTCTAACTTCTCTTTATATTGAAATAATAGTCAGGTTGGGTCAAAGCTCACCTGTTTTTAGATAATTATGGTGATTCACTTTATATTTTTGAATATTCTATATTTTCAAAATATAATTTACTATAGACGAACCTATTTCTTATCTATTATAATTTGATCTAATAGTGAGATTAAATATATGTCTATTCATGATATATGTTGATACTTTGTTTTTTGGGAGGTAATCTATGAAAAGAATTAGGTTTGGATTAGCCACGCAAATATTCGTTGGACTTATTCTAGGTGTTATTGCTGGCGTTATTTGGTACGGCAACCCAGCACTGCCTACTTATCTGCAGCCAATCGGGGATCTCTTTTTACGCTTAATCAAAATGATAGTGATTCCTATTGTTGTCTCCAGTTTAATCATCGGTGTAGCCGGAGCTGGAAATGGAAAGCAAGTTGGTAAATTAGGCTTCAGAACAATTCTGTACTTTGAGATCATTACGACCTTTGCCATCATTCTCGGACTAGCCCTTGCAAACATCTTCCACCCGGGTACAGGAGTTAATATACACGAAGCTCAAAAAACAGACATCAGTCAATATGTTGAAACAGAAAAAGAACAAAGCAATAAATCAGTGGCAGAGACATTCCTGCACATTGTGCCGACAAACTTCTTCCAATCCTTGGTCGAAGGGGATCTTCTTGCCATCATCTTCTTTACCGTACTATTTGCATTGGGAATTTCCGCGATCGGTGAAAGAGGCAAGCCAGTATTAGCCTTTTTTGAAGGCGTTTCCCATTCGATGTTCCATGTGGTAAACCTTGTGATGAAAGTAGCGCCATTCGGGGTTTTTGCTCTAATCGGAGTTACTGTCTCTAAATTCGGACTCGGTTCTCTTCTATCTCTCGGAAAGCTTGTCGGATTGGTATATGTCGCACTGGCTTTCTTCTTAATTGTCATTTTTGGGATTGTCGGAAAAATTGCCGGTATCAGCATCTTCAAATTCCTAGCTTACATGAAGGACGAAATTTTATTGGCGTTCAGTACGTCCAGCTCTGAAACCGTTCTTCCGCGCATCATGGAAAAAATGGAGAAAATCGGCTGTCCGAAAGGTATTGTGTCTTTCGTTATCCCGATTGGATATACGTTTAACTTAGACGGCTCCGTTCTCTATCAATCTATTGCAGCGCTGTTTCTTGCACAAGTATACGGCATTGATTTAACAATTTGGCACCAAATTACGCTTGTATTAGTTTTGATGGTGACATCTAAAGGAATGGCTGCCGTTCCGGGAACTTCTTTTGTCGTCTTGCTTGCAACACTGGGCACGATCGGTGTTCCGGCAGAAGGACTTGCCTTTATTGCCGGTGTAGACCGCATTATGGACATGGCACGTACAGTTGTAAACCTGACTGGTAACGCACTTGCTGCCGTTGTCATGTCTAAATGGGAAGGCATGTTTAATCCTGCAAAAGCGGAAGCTGTCATGAGCCAATCTAAAGCAGATCAAAACGCAACCATTTCCGGTTAATCAAAAAGCCTGCGGGGTTCTCAACGCCCCGCAGGCTTTTTTTAATCTTGGACAAGCTCAAACAGCTCTGTAATCAAAACAGTGTCCTCATTCAGTTCCATTTCGCCATTTTTGATCAGATCCGCCCATGCTCTTCGATGGTCCTCTTGAAATTCATCAATTCGGTCTCCGTTGCCCTCTCCTTTGACTAACCTCATATCAGGCGCTCCAAATGTCGTTTCAAACACATCTGTCACTTTTATATTGCATCTCGGATGATCATGTTTATCATAAACGGTTACAAGCTGTCCCGCTGTTTGATATACATCACTCAGTTCATCTTTTGAATATAATGATTTCGGCGCGCAGGTGGCCGTTTTTTCTCCAGCAAGGATTTGCTGGATCAGCTGTTCTCCAAGACCTTCATCGCCTTCCCAGCCGAAAGTGCTTTTCAGTTCATAGATTTTCATTTGTTTTCTCCCTCTTATACCATCGGTGATTGCACATAATAATACAGGAGCTTCGCTGTATGGCGGAGAGAAGACTTATGCGTTCGCTCAAAAGCGTGCGAAGCGTCAATTCCCGGCCCGATCAGGCCGTGCACAATATCATGCCCGGATTTGATCGCTGCTGAGGCGTCCGACCCGTAATACGGGTAAATATCAAGCTTATAGTCAATATGGTGCTTTTCAGCTAAATCGACCAAATGCTTTCTCAGCTGATAATGATACGGACCGCTCGAATCCTTCACACAAATCGAAACCGAATATTCGTCTGTCGCCTGGCCGTCGCCGATAGCCCCCATATCCACCGCCAAGTATTCAACAGTTTCAGCAGGAATATTAGAGTTCCCGCCGTATCCGATTTCTTCATTATTAGAAATCAGAAAATGAGTCGTATACGGCAGTTCAATTTCTTCTGTTTGAATTTGATGGATTAAGCGAAGCAACAAGGCCACACTTGCTTTGTCATCTAAATGGCGTGATTTAATGAATCCGCTGGATGTGATCTCAACACGGGGATCAAACGAAACAAAATCTCCGACGCCAATGCCAAGCTCTTCCGTATCCTTACGGCAGTGTACAGGCTCATCCAGGCGGATTTCCATATTCTCTTGATTGCGCTCCGCTTTTCCCGCGTCTTTGTACACGTGCACAGACGTTTGATGCATTAAAATGGTGCCCGTATACGTTTTCCCTGAAGCCGTTTCAATTTGGCAATACTCCCCTTCGATCGAGTTATAGCGGAAACCGCCGATCAAATCGATTTTCAGCCGGCCGTCAGCTTTAATTTCTTTCACCATCGCGCCCAAGGTGTCAACGTGCGCCGTCAGCATTCGATGACGGGATGTATCGCGGCCCGGAAGCGTGGCAATCAAACCGCCCTTATGATTCAGAACCGTTTCGACCTTCCATTCTTTTAAAAGGTTTTCAACGTATTTGATCACCTCATATGTATTCCCTGTCGGACTTGGAATAGAAACGAGTTCTTTAATCAGCTCCATTGTTTTACGAACGGACGTCATAGGACATTCCTCCTTTTATTTTCTATTTAAAATATACTCTTTTCCTGATAGACCCGTCCAATCTTTTCCTATCAATCTAGCATATGCTGTAGAGAGCATGGGAAGAGGAGGGATATCTATGTGCTGTCGTCATTCACATGAACGGAAACATCATTGTAATTTTTGGTTTGATGATTTTTGGTTCTTTGACGAGTGGTTCGATAAGGATTTCCACGACCATTGCAAGAAAGAGAAAGAATGCCATGACCCTTGCGAGAAAAAGAAGAAAAAGAAAAGACATTGCTCTTGCAAAAAACGCTGCCACTCTTGCTGTCATTGCTAAGGACTGAATCAGAAATATTCTGATACCCATGCCTAAACGAATATTTCATTCACATTTTTCCAAGCGGGCTGTTACTGCTGCTTGGATTTTTTATTGAAACAGCCTTTTTGCCTTTACAATCCAAACCACTGATGCCGCGGCTATCCCAGCAACGATGAGTTCAACAGCCGCCGCATGTTCTATCACTCCTTTTTGGTATAAAACCGCCGGTACATTAAACAGCCCGTGTAAGAGAATCGAATACAGCAAAAACAGCGGCCGGCGGCTTTTAACCGCATACAGCACAAATAGTGACAGACCGATTTGAACAGAGATGGCGCTGATTCTTTCAATTCCGCCGAGCAGCCATTCATACGAAGGTGTATTCAGCAGCTGCGCCTGAATCGGCATAAGTGCCTGCTTCACATCTTGATTAATCAAAAGCTGTTCAAAAGTGCCGCTATTGATCGCAAAAGCGTACACGATAAGCGTAATGCTGGACAAGCCGGTTATTAGTATCGCCTCCAGACCGCCGTGGCCCGCTCCGAAGGCCAGACCGTCCGCCCAAGAAAGACGGCGCTTCATAAAGAAACGCATCATGATATACCTTCCGCACTCCTCAAAAATCCCGGCCATCAAGCATCCGTAAATGGCATACCAGACTGGATGCTTCATCACTTCTTTCGTCGTTTCATTCATTTGCAGCACATAAACATGAACGCCGCCCTCCAACAGCTGAGCAAAGACAAAAAACGTAAGAGCGCCAATAAAAAACACCTTAATCGGAGCATGATACTTTCGCCTAAACCATATCATCAGTCCGATCGGCAACAAAAACGCAATAACCCCGGAAATAATCATAGAGGCTATCGCTCCTTGACTGACCATTTTTTTCCTCCTTTTCTGGTTTTCTACTGACAGTTTCTCTTTTTTTATCAAAAATCCTCTTTTTAGTACCAGATACTAATATCTAGTGTTATAATCTGATAATAAAAGGAGTTGTGTTATTATGTCAAAAGCAAACATTACAGCAATCGGCACCTATGCGCCGACCCGGCGTTTAACCAATGCGGATCTGGAAAAAATCGTAGATACGTCTGATGAATGGATTGTTCAGCGCACAGGAATGAGAGAACGGCGGATTGCCGATGAGCAGCAGTTCACTTCAGACTTATGCATTGAAGCAGTCAAAGATCTCGAGAGCCGTTACGAAGGAACACTTGAAGATGTGGATATGATTCTCGTCGCCACAACAACAGCAGATTATGCCTTTCCGAGTACGGCTTGCCGGGTGCAGGAATATTTCGGCTGGGAGAACACCGGCGCGTTAGATATCAATGCGACATGCGCAGGACTGACATACGGTCTCCATTTGGCAAACGGATTGATTACATCCGGGCTTCATCAAAAAATTCTCGTCATCGCCGGAGAAACATTGTCAAAAGTGACTGATTATACAGATCGAACGACATGCGTGCTGTTCGGCGATGCTGCGGGCGCACTATTGGTTGAACGAACTGAAGAGGCACCGGGATTCCTCGCCTCCGTCCAAGGAACATATGGAAAAGGTGCAGATATTTTGTATAGGGCAGGACTGCGGAGCGAACTCAACGGCATGCCGCTTGCGGATTCCGGGAAAATGGTACAAAACGGACGCGAAGTGTATAAGTGGGCCGCAAGAACCATTCCCCGTGAATTTGAACATCTTTTACACAAAGCAGGGCTCAGCCGTGATGATCTTGATTGGTTTGTTCCCCACAGCGCCAACTTGCGCATGATCGAATCGATTTGTGAAAAAACACCGTTTCCGATTGAACAAACACTCACCAGTGTCGAATACTACGGAAATACATCTTCAGTCTCTATTGTTTTGGCCCTTGATCTGGCAGTGAAAGCCGGGAAGCTGAAAAAAGACCAAACCCTGATGCTTTTCGGATTCGGCGGAGGATTAACGTATACCGGACTTCTGATTAAATGGGGATGTTAAATCAAAAAAGACCTTGTTTCCTGAGAAACAAGGTCTTTTTCATTAGGAAGCCGGCTGTTCTTCTGAAGTGTCTTCCTTCCGGCTTAAGATCGTAAAGTAGGTAATGCTCAGCGCGATCATGACTAGAGCAATGCCGATTAAGACACCGGCCATCTGCCACATGTAGCCGAAATCTCCGTTTGAAATCACCGCTCTGAACCCGTTTATGCTGTAGGTCATCGGCAGCGCGCCATGGATCACCTGATAGAAATTCGGAAGCAATTCTAATGGGAAGGTTCCTCCGCTGGCCCCGAGCTGCAGCACTAAAATAATGACTGCAATAAACCGGCCCGGATTGCCCATCGTCGTGGCCAAAAATTGAATCATCGCAAGGAAAGCGAGACTCGTAATGATCGTAAACACGTAAAACCTCCACGTGCTCTCAACCTCGAGACCAATTCCCAGAAGCAAGACCGTCGCCACAATCAGCGATTGAATGATTCCAACGAGCATCATGACATTAAATTTGCTGAAGAACCACTCAAAACCGTTTCTAGGGCGTCCTGACGCTTCCTTCAGCGGGAATACGACCGTCAGCATAATGCCGCCGACATACAAACCCATTGATAGGATATAAGGCGTCAGCCCTGTTCCGTAGTTAGGGACGGAATGAATCGCGTCGTCATTAGTTTTGACCGGATCCGCAAACATACCGTATGTTTTATCATCAGCGCTGATATCCCCTGTTTGATCAGCCGCATCATTCAGCTTATTAGACAGCTGTCCTGTGCCGTCCAATAGCTTGCCTAAACCTGTATCAAGCGATTCAGATCCCTCAGCGAGTTTTGATGATCCATTTTGAACTTGTTTAGAACCGTCTAACAGTTTCAGTAAGCCGCCCGACACTTGGCTGCCGCCTGTCACCAATTGTTCTGAGCCCGCTTTTGCTTTTGCAAACTGTTTATTGTATTCTCCAATACCGGCTGTCAGTTTATTTTGGCTATCTGTGATCTGCTGTGAACCGTTGTATATCTTCTCGGTTCCTTCAGTTAATTTGTCAATTGCATCTTGCGTCGCTTTTGCACCGTTATAAAGCTTAGATGTAGCTTCCGGCATTGCTTTCAGCTGTGCCGCCTGCTCTTTTACATCTTCCAGAGAGGCTTTAATCGTTGAAATGTCAGGAAGCTGGTCCACTGAAGGGAGCCGGCTAATGATTTGATCAAAATCAGGCGCATCTACTTGCGGAAGCTTCTTCTCAACAGAATTGATCAGCTGGCTTTTTTGTTCCGCTGTTAAGAACTCGCTTGAATTGATCACATTTTTAAATGCCTGATCACGGTTTTTCAAGCTGTTTTCAAACTCTGTCAGCTGCTTTTTAAATTCATTCATGGCAGTTTCAGATTTTTCAAGGTTGCTGACAGCTGTTTCAAGCTGTGTCAAATCGACTGCGTTTATGACCTTCTCTGCTTTTTCTACTTTCTGAGAAGCCTCTGCGGCCTTTGTATTAAGCTGATCCAGCCCGTTTGTAATCTTTGGAAATCCCTGCTGCAATGTCTGCTGGCCGGCAAGAAGTTCATTCAGCTTGCCTGTCAGCTCACTTGACCCCGCGGCAATTTTTCCTGAATTTTCATAAATGGTATTGCTGCTGTCCTGGAATTTGCCGAGCGAGCTGTCAAGCGATTGAATGCCGCTTGTTACTTTAGCTGCTCCTGCTGCAAGCTGTGCCGTTTTGTCACTGATTGTCGCAGTGCTTTCTGTCAGCTTCTCCAGATTTTCTTTCAGCTTGGCGCTTCCGTTTTTTGCGTCCTTAGTGCCGTCATCAATTTTTTTCGCTCCGCTGCTCGCGTCGCTGAGACCTTTGGCAATATCTTTAAAGTTATCAAAAATCACTTTCGTATATTGCTCGGTCACTTCTTTAGAAACAGAAGCTTTCAGTTTATCAATCGCTTTTTCGCCAATCGTTGCTCCTACATAGTTTGAACCGGCATTCGTATGGTATTTCAAATCCAGTTTTTTCGGATTTTTGTCCATTACAGTGCTGGCGTTTTTAGAAAAGTCTTCTGGAATCTCGACTACTAAATAGTATTTTTGATTTAATAAGTCCTTTAACGATTGGTCGAGATCAGTGGAAAAATGCCAGTCAAAGCTTTTATTATCCTTTAATTCTTTTACCAGATCATCACCGATTTGTAGCTTTTCTCCCTCATATGTCGTTCCTTTATCCTGGTTGACGACAACGACAGGCAGCTGGTCAACTGTGCCGTACGGGTCCCAATAGGCCTTTAAGAAAACACCGCTGTAAATAAGCGGGACAAACAAAATGGCGATGATGGGAATCAATAATTTTTTACTCGTTACGATGTCTTTCCATTGACTTCGTATTGTGTTCATCCTGATGCCTCCATTCTAAAACTGACTCATCATGAAAAATGGTCATTTTCTTGTAAAGAGAAAGGATTATCTAGTTGGCTGACAATCCTTTGACAACATACAACTCAAGCAGTTCCGCAATCGTTTCTTTATCAAGCGGGGGATGCTGTTTTTCCCAATCAAAAATGAGCGCGATATAAAGCTTCAACATGACAAAAGCCGTCAGCTCAGGATCACACGGCTTGATATCTCCGTTTTCGACACCCTCTTCTATCTTATTTTTAATATAAGAAAGAATGGAACGCTCCATTTTCTGAATCACGTCCTGAACTGCCATTGTACCAATCTCAGCATTTTCTTGAAAAATTTTAATCGTCAGCTGATGTGTTTTCCTGAATTCAAGAATGGCAAACAGCGCTCTGTGAACATTTTCATGGAACGGGAGATCAGGCTCCATCGCTTCGTCAGCTTTTTGCTTCATTTCTTTTAATAACGTAGAGAAAATATCATCAAACAGCTCTTCTTTATTTTTGAAAAACGTATAGATGGTTCCTTTTCCCACGTTCGCAAGCTTCGCCACCAAATCCATTGTCGTCGCTTTATAGCCAAACTGTGTGAAAGACTTTGTGGCAGCCTCCAAAATGAGCTTTTTTCGATCTATTGACATTGTATATCACCTCAAAACTGACCATTTGAACATTTTAGTCAATAAGTACATATGCAAATGTATCATACCATGCTGAACAATTCAAACATTTTTTACACAATATTGCCATCATCTAGGCACAAAAAACCTCCGTACGAGGTACGGAGGTTTTTAGTCGAATAAATATTTCAGCGCGTCTGACACAGCTGCTTTTCCTTGATCGATACAGTCCGGGATTCCAACACCCTCGAAGGATGCGCCCGTCATGTACACACCAGGATATGAGGAAGCCAGCGCTTCACGGAGCTCATTGATACGGCGTTTATGGCCGACATGGTACTGAGGCATGCTTTCATGCCAGCGCGTGACACATGTCATTTCCGGCTCACCGTTGATTTTCATTACTTTCTTTAAGTCTTCCAGCACAATATTGATAATGTCGTTATCTGAGAGGTCGACGATGGATTCGTCTCCGGCTTTTCCGACATATGCCCGAAGCAGTGTTTTTCCTTCCGGCGCTGCGTGCGGCCATTTTTTGTTCGTCCACGTACAAGCTGTGATCGCGAAATCACTGTTTCTTGAGATGACAAAGCCCGTGCCCTCATGCTCCATTTGAACGGCGCCTTCCGGGAAGCCCAAGGCGACATTCGCCACAGATGTGGAATGCATGTTTTTCAGATTTGCAACAGCCGGCAAATCGGAAATCATTCCTGCGGCAGCTTTATGCGGGGCTGTTACAATCACAGATTCGGCATCAAGGGATACGCCGTTATCAAGATCAAGCGAGTAGCCCGTGCCTTCTCGGCTAATCTTAGTAACCTTTGTGCCTTTGTATACCTTTGTCAGCTTTAGTTGACTTTCGATCTCTTCGACAAGCGTCTGCAGGCCTGTTGTCAGCGTCTGAAACTGCCCTTGTTTTTTGGCTGTCAGCTGCTGGCCGGAGCCTTGAGGTCTTGTTTTTTTCATCCCAAGGATCAGGCTTCTGTGCTTTTGTTCCGTCTGATAGAATTGCGGGAATGTTGACATCAGGCTGAGTTTGTCGATATCACCTGCATAGATGCCTGATAAAAGCGGCTCGATTAAATTCTCGACAACTTCATCCCCGACACGTCTGCGGAAAAATTCTCCCAGTGACTGATCCTCTTTTGATTTACTTGCGGGCAGGATGAAATCCATTGCAGCTCGCGCCTTCCCTGACAGAGAAAACAGCCCCGTTGACACGAACGGCGCGATTTTTGTCGGTATTCCCATTACAGCCCCCTTCGGCATCGGATGCAAAGTGCGGTTGACAAGCACGTAAGATTGTCCGGTCGCATTGTTCACAAGCAGATGGTCAAGACCTAAGTCTTTGACAAGCTGCGGAGCGCTTTTTTTCCGTTCCAGGAATGAATCAGGCCCTCTTTCGATGATATAGCCGTCCTTCTTGACTGTCTGGATTTTTCCGCCTACTCTCGGACTTGCCTCAATAAGCGTCAGCTCAAGCGGCAAATCTTTGTCTCTGATTTCTTTTTCCATGTAGAAGGCGGCGGCTAAACCGGTAATGCCGCCGCCGATGATGACTACATGTTTTTTGCCGTCACTCATGTTCATCGCCTTCTTTAACGTCCTAATTTTTTCAAAACGACTGTTGCTAAAGCATCAATAAATGCCGGCTTAGCGTTTGGCATTTCCGGCCGGTAATAGCTGGCGCCGATATCGTCAGTCACCACTTTGCATTCATAGTCATTGTCATAAAGCACTTCTAGATGGTCCGCGACAAATCCGACAGGCGCATATACAAATGCTTGATAGCCTTTTTGTTCAAATAAATCACGTGTCAGATCTTGCACGTCAGGTCCGAGCCACGGATCAGGCGTATTGCCTTCACTTTGCCAGCCGACAGCGTATTCAGATACGCCTGCGCCTTCAGCGATCAGCTTCGCGGATTCATGAAGCTGATCCGGGTACGGATCTCCGTACTCTTTAATTTTTTCCGGAAGGCTGTGCGCGGAAACGATGAGCATCGCGTTTTCTCTTTCTTCCTTCGGCATTGACGCGTACGTGTCCTTCACTTGGTCAACCCAATATTTCACAAACTTCGGTTCATCGTACCAGCTTTCGACAGACGTAATTGTTAAGCCCCCGAGTTTTTCAGCCTCTTCCTTCGCACGTTTGTTGTAAGACTGCACGCTGAATGTGGAGAAGTGCGGTGCCAATACAAGGCTGACCGCCTCTGTAATGCCGTCCTTATGCATCTCTGCCACAGCGTCTTCAATAAACGGCTCGATATGCTTCAGCCCGATATACGCTTTAAACGTAATCTCATCCTGAATCTCGTTTAAGTGCTGTTCAAGCTTATAAGCCTGTTCTTCTGTGATTTTGGCAAGCGGCGAAATGCCCCCGATTGCTTCATATCTGTCTTTCAGATCCTGAAGCATTTCAGGCTCAGGCTTTCTGCCTCTTCTGATATGTGTATAATAACGCTCTATATCTTCTTCTTTGTAAGGCGTGCCGTACGCCATAATGAGAAGCCCCATTTTCTTTTTACCCACTGTTTACACCCTCTTTAGATGATCTATCACAAAACAATTTTGACAGGCTTTTATCCTGATACCAAAAAATATGCTCAGGAGTATTGGCCTATTTTCTTTGATTGAGAATATTCATGTACAAATGCAGTCAGCTTTTTCAGCACTTCCGGACTGACATCAGGAAATACACCGTGCCCGAGGTTAAAAATGAAGCTGTCCGATTTTAAGCCTTGATCAAGAATCTCTTTCGTTCTCTTCTCGATCACTTCCCAAGGAGCAAGCAAAATGGACGGGTCCAGGTTGCCTTGCACCGTTTTGGTGATGCCTTTTGATCTGGCTTCATCAATGCCGAGTCTCCAATCGAGCCCCACAACATCGAGAGGCAGGTCATGCCAATCCGTTGCTAAATGGCTGGCACCTACACCAAACATGATAAGCGGCACATTTTCCGATGCCAGCTCAGAAAAAATTCGGTTCATCACCGGTTTGATGTACGTTCTGTAATCCGCTTGATTCAGCGCGCCAACCCATGAATCAAAGATTTGAATGGCTTTTGCGCCCGCCTTAATTTGCGCTTTCGCGTACACGATAATCATGTCGGCAAGCTTTGTCATCAGCAGGTTCCAGGCATCCGGCATGCTGTACATAAAGGCTTTTGTTTTATTGTAGTTTTTCGAAGGCCCGCCTTCGATCATATAGCTGGCAAGCGTAAAAGGCGCACCAGAGAAACCGATTAGCGGGACGTCAAGCTGTTCATTGACAAGCAGTTTGATCGTTTCGAGCACATACGGCACGTCCTGTTCCGGCTCAAGCTTGCCGAGCTTTTCAATGTCCTGCAGAGAACGAATCGGCTGATCAATCACCGGCCCGATTCCATTTTTAATTTCAACATCTACACCGATCGACGGAAGCGGCGTCATAATATCTTTATAAAGGATTGCAGCATCGACTCCGTATTGCTCGACCGGAAGTCTTGTGACGTACGCACACAATTCGGGCTGATGTGTAATTTCGAACAATCCGTATTTTTCCTTCAGCTTACGGTACTCCGGCTGTGAGCGCCCGGCTTGTCTCATGTACCAAACAGGCGTGTGATCCGCTTTTTCTCCCCGCGCAGCTTTTAAAAACGTCTCGTTAAACGTTTCTCGTTTCCTCATCTGATTTCCACCTTTCATACTGCAACCATACGTTCGTGTTCCTTGACCATTACACTATACCTCGTTTTGGGCAAATGGTATAGAAATGCGGCTCAAAGTTCAAAAAATCGCCGAATTCCATTAAGAGGAAAACAGTTTCGGCTGAACGTAATCGGTTCCTTCTCCTTCTTTTTTTGTCTGTGTATTATAAGGCACCACTTTATAGGAAGCGCCCGAAAACAAATTGGCATATGGGATCTCATAGCTTCCCTTTCCTTCAACAGAATCAAGAAGCGTTTCCTTGCCGTCCTTATTTACATAAATTCTGTACACTGCCCGATCATCCTCTTGCGCATCCCATTTTAATTCAATCGTAAACAGCCCCGCTGCCCTAAATGTATAGTCAGCCGTCAGCGTTTTGACAGGCTCAAGCTCAATTGGGCTTTCAAGTTCTTTTACTTTTTTAGGCTTCGCAAACGCAGAACCCGTTTCGCCAGCCTGTGTCAAAATATCCTTAAACATTCTGGTCGGATATGCGCTTCCGCCTTTTAAGTAATGGTTTTGATCTGTTTTGTCATAGCCCATCCAGACAGCTCCCGTTATGTTCGGCGTATAACCTGCAAACCAGGCATCCTTTGTTGCGCCGGAAACGCCTGTATATGAAGTAGAACCGGTTTTCCCGGCAAGATCGCCGTGATAGGTGCCGGACGTTGCTGTTCCCTTCTTAACCACCTGCTGAAGCATTCTCGTCATGTTCCAAGACGTCTGTTTGCTGAATACTCGTTTTCCTTCTTCTTTATGATCGGCTATTGTTTCCCCGTCTTCATCTGTTATGTTTGAAATAAAGTACGGCTCGGTGTATGTTCCATTCGCGGCAAACGTATGAAAAGCGCCGGCAAGCTGGAGGGGTGACACGCCTTTTTCCAAACCGCCGAGAGCCAGAGCAAGCCCTTCATCCGGTATATCAATGCCGTTTGCCTTCAAATAAGATTTCCCCGTTTCCACACCGATCTCATTCAGCGTCCACACTGCAGGCGCGTTTTTGCTGTAAGTGATGGCATCAGACATCGTGACTTCCCCTTCATAACGGCCGTCATAGTTTTTCGGTGTGTAATCTCCGTAGGATTGTAATTCATCCTTTAACAGAGAGTACGGCTTGAATTTCTTTTCCTGCATCGCAGGTCCGTATACGGCCAGCGGCTTAAACGTTGACCCCGGCTGGCGCACAGCTGTCACACGATTATATCCTTTAGCCGTGTAATCTCTTCCGCCGATCGCTGCTTCCACACCGCCCGTTTTATTGTTGATAAAGACTGCGCTTCCTTCAGCATCTTGATCTGTTCCGGGATAATAGCTGCCTTCCTTCATGACTTGATATGCCGTTTTTTGCAGTTTTGAATCAAGCGGCACCTTAATCGTGTACCCGCCTTGAAGCAGCTGCTCTCCGGAAATGGAATACTTGTCCTCCGCTTCTTGGATCACAAGGTCAATATAGCTGTCAAACCAAGGTGTTTCCGACTGTTTTTTCACGTTCAGCCCGAGCGTCCTCCCCTGCGCGCTGACAGCCTCTTTCGCACTGATATAGCCTTGGTCATTCATCATGCCGAGAATCGTATCACGCCGCTCCTTGCTTTTATCAGGATGCAAAACAGGAGAATACGTAGAAGGCGCCTTCGGAATAGCAGCCAAGACCGCGCCTTCTGACACGGTTAAATCTTTAACTTCCTTATTAAAATAATAATGGGATGCAGCTTGAATTCCATAAACCCCGTGTCCGAAGTATAGCTGGTTCAGATACATTTCCAGCAGCTTGTCCTTGCTGTAATCCCGTTCAAGGTTGATCGCTATGATCACTTCTTTCGTTTTTCTTAAAAACGTTTTGTCATGTGTCAGAAAAATATTTTTGGCAAGCTGCTGGGTGATCGTGCTCGCGCCTTCTACTTTTCCTCCTGCTAATATATCGCGGTACACCGCTCTTCCGACAGATTTCACATCGATACCGTGGTGTTCATAAAATCTCTTATCTTCCACTGAGATAAACGCTTCTCTGACCTCTTTCGGAATTTCATTGATAGAGACCGGTTCACGATTTTCTGTATACAGACTTGCGACCTCATCCTCGTTTTGGTCAACAATTTTTGAAGATGCGTGAAGGATCAGCTTCTTTTCATCTATGACATAATGACCGAGAAAAATAATTGAAATATATCCTATTAAAGCGAGAAAAGCAGTTAACACTAAAATAATGATGGGAATGAAAAGTTTCTTTTTCTTTATCTTAAACATGAACTCACCTCGCCTTTCTAAAGGTAGTATGGGAAAAATTGTTTGGATTTATGTTTGAAGCAGTCGCCAATAGAAACTTATACCATTGTTTTGATATACTAGCAAGCAGGAGGTGGCTGATATGAAGGTTTATATTACATATGGGACAGCCGATTTTTTGAAAAACATCGTGCAAAAACATTTCTCGGAAAATATGCTTTTGATGCAGGGACAGGAAAATGCGATTTTAATTCACGAAACAAACGGAGAAACGGTTTTTCAGGCCCCCCATTCCTATGAAGTCATTGACCGAGTCGGGGACTTGAAGCATCCCGGTTTCGCAGTATTGAACAATATAGCCGTCACACAGGAAGGACGGCCGCTGTTTGAAAACAGATTTAAAAACAGAGCGGGAAAAGTCGAAAACGAGCCCGGTTTTGAAGCCATTCGTGTCCTGCGTCCGCTTGACAGCGACACGTACGTCATTCTCACCTTGTGGGAAACAGAAAGAGCCTTCCAAGACTGGCAGCAGTCAGGCTCATACAAAGAAGCCCACAAAAAACGCGGCACGTCTGCCAGAGTTGACACAACGTCCATTTTCTCCCGGCCTTCGTATGTCACCACATATGTTGCTGTCGAATAGCTGCCGGAATGTCCGGCAGCTTTTTTTATGGCGAAAGGGAGGGAAGCTAGATGAAGTATATTTGCCCAGTCTGCGGGTTTAAAGGGCTGACAGAACCGGCATATGATGACCAAGGGCATCACTCCTATGAAATCTGCTCGTGCTGCGGCTTCCAATTCGGATTTGACGATTTTGAAATGACGCGTGAGGACGGTTCATATTTAGAGCCTTCGGAAAGCATAATCGCCTACCGAAAAAACTGGCTTGCTGTCGGTGCCGTTATTTTTTCACCCGAATGCTACCCGCAGCATCAGCAGCAGGCTAAAAAAGTATTGAAGCACGAGTTGATCGAGCAGCTAAAACATATTCATGTCTATCTGAAGTAATATCTGCGGTCAGATGCTATCTGTCCCGGCACCTTCCGCCCGCCTATGAATAATCTGTAGGAAGCGGAAGGAGTGATCAATGATGGAAATCGGGATTATGTCTGTTCATGTTCTTTATGTGTTTTTTATTGGAGCGATCATTCTTTTTATGCTGTTGCGAAAAGATACAACCTTTATTTCGTTATTTGGGATTTTCATCATTTCGTTATGGGCCAGCCATTCGCTTTCAGCTTCGGTCAGCAGTTTATTCCACAGCTTCATCTATGCGGCATCTGAGCTGCTCCCTACGATTTTCATCATCTGTTTTATCGTGTCTATGAGTGATGTGTTAACGAAAACAGGGATAAATGAAGCGATGATTTCTCCCTTTGTCCGTCTTGTTAAAGGTCCTGTAATTGCATACTGGCTGATTGGCGGACTGATGTTTGCCATTTCTCTATTCTTCTGGCCTTCGCCGGGTGTCGCTTTAATCGGCGCCGTTCTGCTTCCGGCAGCCGCCCGTGCCGGCCTGCCGCCTATCGCTGCCGCCATGGCAATGAATTTATTCGGGCACGGCTTTGCCCTTTCAGGAGACTTTGTCATTCAGGCAGCGCCAAAACTGACAGCTGATGCAGCAGGCATCCCTGTCGGTGATGTCATCTCAGCAAGCATTCCGCTCGTTCTGATTATGGGCGTGACCACAACAACTGCCGCTTTCTTTATGATTCAGCGTGAACGCAAAAAACAATTGCGGCCCGCTTCTTTTTCCCCGATGATGTCAGAAGAACATGACACTTCAATGTATTTGCCGAAACGTCTTCGGTCATTGCTGGCTCTTTTGATTCCTCTTGTATTTGGCGCCGATATCGCGTGCATGGTCATATTCAACCTTCAAGGAAATGATGCAACCGCGTTAATTGGCGGATCGGCCATTTGCATCCTGCTGATCGTTCATTTCCTTGTGTATAAACAGAAAGGGCTTGAAAAAATCACTGGATATTTTATCGAGGGGTTTCAATTCGGCTTTAAGGTTTTCGGTCCCGTCATTCCAATTGCCGCTTTCTTTTATCTTGGTGATTCCGGCTATGAGAGCATCTTGGGTACTGAACTCCCTAAACATTCACACGGCATTGTCAATGATCTCGGCATCGCCTTATCCCACGCCATGCCTATGTCTAAGGAGCTTGCCGCCGCAGCCTTGACTGCCGCTGGAGCCGTAACCGGACTCGACGGTTCAGGTTTTTCAGGCATTTCCCTCGCCGGCTCCATCGCCAAGCTCTTTTCATCCGCTCTCCATGCTGATCCAGCCGTCCTGACCGCACTCGGGCAAATATCAGCTATCTGGGTGGGCGGCGGTACGCTTATTCCATGGGCGCTCATTCCCGCCGCAGCCATTTGCAAGGTCGATCCATTTGAGCTTGCCAGAAAGAACTTCCTCCCCGTTGTGATCGGACTTTCGGTGACAACCATTGCAGCGATGATCATGCTTTGAAACCCGACCAGTTGAAATATTCAGACTTTTTCTATACAATCATGGAAAAGCTTAGAAAAGGGGGAAGCGGCTTTGTCCATAAAGACGCTGCAAAAAGAGATAAACAAACAGCTCGACAGCTGTTTCGATGAAATGGTGGAAATCAGGCGCCATTTCCATATGTACCCTGAACTGTCCAATCAGGAAGAAAAAACAGCCGCTTTTATTGCTTCCTATTACGAATCGTTAGGAGTCCCGATCCGCACCAAAGTCGGCGGCAATGGAGTTTTGGCTTATATTGAAGGCAGCGAGCCCGGTCCTGCTGTCGCATTGCGGGCCGATTTTGACGCCCTTCCCATCCAGGATGAAAAAGATGTTCCTTACGCCTCCAAAGTGCCCGGTGTCATGCATGCATGCGGCCATGACGGCCATACAGCGGCTCTGCTTGCCGTCGGAAAGGTGCTTTATCAGAACAGGCATGATCTGAAAGGAACATTTATTATGATCCACCAGCACGCTGAGGAGTACGCGCCAGGGGGCGCAAAACCGATGATTGAAGACGGCTGTCTTGAAAACGCAGACGTCATATTCGGCACCCATCTTTGGGCGACTGAGCCGATCGGTACCATTCTCTGCCGCTCCGGTGCCGTAATGGCCGCAGCTGACAGATTTACAATCAGCATTCACGGAAAGGGCGGCCATGGCGCTCACCCCCATGATACAAAAGACGCCGTCCTAATCGGCTCGCAAATCGTTTCCTCGCTGCAGCATATTGTCAGCCGTAAAGTCAATCCGATTCACTCCGCTGTCATATCGACAGGCTCTTTCATGGCTGATAACCCGTTTAATGTGATTGCAGACCATGCAACTCTCATTGGCACAGCTCGTTCGTTTAATGAAAATGTCCGCGACATTCTGGAAAAAGAAATCGAAGCTGTTGTAAAAGGAGTGTGCAGCATGCACGGCGCTTCCTATGACTACAACTATGAACGCGGCTACCCGGCGGTAGTCAATCACCCTGCGGAGACCGACCATCTGGTAAACGTCGCAAAAGCCACAGACGGCGTTCATCAGGTTCTTCAAGGTGAACCGCAAATGGGCGGCGAAGATTTTTCTTATTACTTACAGCATGTCAAAGGAACCTTTTTCTTTACCGGCGCCGCTCCTGAACAGCCTGAACGTATCTTTTCCCACCACCATCCAAAATTTGATATCAATGAAAAAGCGATGCTGACTGCTGCAAAAGTGCTTGCGGGCGCTGCAATCACTTACCATTTATCTTAAAAAAACAGCCGGAGTTTTACTCTCCGGCTGTTTCCTTTAATATTCTCAGATGAAAAACGTGTCTTGCTGTATCTCCAAGCTGAGCAAGCAGTTTATAATTGGCAATTCCGCCGACTGCAGCCCCTACCCCTGGTAAAAGCTGAAAAAGCTTGACGACATCAATATAATCGCGATACTCCTGCTGAAACACTCTCCAGTCAATATCCTTTTTCTCCGTCTCCCAGTTTTCAATGACAGAAAAAAGCGATTTGCGGCAGTCAGCACTTGAAAAAGCAAGCTGAAATACAAGAAGCAAAAACATCCTTTCTTCTGCATTCTTCACATCAAAGCCGTATATCGAGGACAAAGTGAATAAACATTTCATCTTAATGGAAAGCAGCAGCGGGAAATCGGCAATACCTAAAAAGATGCCGCCCGCCCCGGTGCCGACTCCTTCAGCAGCCGCCACTTTCTGATAAGAAGCAATCGTTTTTTTCGCAAGCTCGTTTTTTTCACTGAGTGAAAGCGTGCTTGTATCCTTCTTATAAGTGGTGATATTAGATCCTGCCATCGTTGCTTCCACCATTTTTTTCACGCTTTCAGTTACCGCTGCATGAATTTTTTCAGGTATTCGTTCATTCACCTTTGTTTGCACACGCTTTGAGAAGCGTTCAAACATGGAATCCTTTCGCAAAAAATGCATTTTCCATTGAAGAGCTTCCTGCATCAGCAGATTCTCGCTCA
The DNA here is from genome assembly GCF_038004745.1 of Bacillus sp. FSL R5-0434. Taxonomy (NCBI): domain Bacteria; kingdom Bacillati; phylum Bacillota; class Bacilli; order Caryophanales; family Bacillaceae; genus Bacillus; species Bacillus sp. FSL R5-0434. The sequence continues at coordinate 1,066,224 of NZ_JBBORV010000001.1, read as the reverse complement.
TTTGACCTACCCCTTTTTTCAGCTCACAGCTTTCCGTGTTTTTTTAATCTGGCGGTCATGTAAGACGGCAGAACGACAAAGATCAAGACGGCAGAGCCGATCAGCGCGTACAGAAAACCTGCAGCGCCCGCAGCATATGCAGAGGCCGCTGCCATGAGCAGAGCCTGCACGCTAAGCGCAGTTTTTAATAGAGAAAAATAGCTTTTCAGCTTCGCTTCCTTTTTGACAGGATATAGCTCTTGAAGCGCCAGATGGTCAAAGTGGCCAAACAGCGGCAGAAGCTGAATGCCTGTGATAAAGACGGTAAACACAGTCAAAATCCCTGCGATCATCGGGCTTGCAGACGCATACATAATAATCAGCGCGAAAATAACGGTTAATCTGACTTGAATGCCCAGATAATCACTTGAACGCAAAAACGCGCGGGCAAACATATAGGCGAACGTTTTACGCTGTTCAAACGGCACAAACCGCAGCAAAAAGTCGAGATACGCTCTCCGTTTCGCTTGTTTCTTTAAATGCGGCACATCCGTAAACAGATTGGCAATCCGGTAAAAACGCTGCTTGCGTCTCAATTCGTATTCAATATGGCTTTCCCATTTAAATGTTTTTCCTTTTGCAGCGGAAGACACATAAAGATAAAGAGCCGCCATAATGATATAGATCACAAGCGCATACACATAAACAGACTGAAAAACAAAATACAGAACGAGTGTATTAGCGGCAAAACGAATGACAAGATCCATCTGTTTCACGCTTCGGTCATTTTGAAACGTCATACGCCATTCCAAGGCCTGATTCCACGCTTTCAGCAGCAGAAGCTGTACAAATACCGCCGCGTACGACACGAGCGATGCTCCCGGCGTGACAGCGAAATAAAGCGGCATCGCTACAAGGCTCAGTGCAATCAGCGGAAACAGCTGGGACACATAGCTGTAAACAAACGCCTGTCTCAAATACGGCTCCATCTTAGCCTCAAGCGGCAATAAGAAGACAAGGTCAGCCTCCTTTAAAAGCGTCCGCACATAAGATCCTGTCAGAACGAGTGAAAACAGAACGGCCATCACCCAAAAGGACGGAAAGTGAGCGGGAATGTCCCGTACCCATTTGCTGTACCAGCTCGCCGCACCTGCGATAAAAAAGATCAAAACGATAACGAGGTGATCGTTGAGCATATATTTCATATACATTCTTGTTTCTTTAATATGCTCCTGCAGCCGTGACTGCCAAATATCCAGCATGTTATTCATGGCCAGCGTCTTCCTTTGTGAGCTCTAGATACAAATCATCCAGCGCCGCGTCCTTCATTCCAAACTGCTCTCTGAGCTCGGACAGCGTGCCGCGCGCCCGCACTTCGCCGTTATGTAAAATGATAAACGAATCGCAATAGCGCTCCGCCGTTGCCAGGATGTGCGTTGACATCAGCACGCTCGCCCCGCTTTTCTTCGCTTCATTCATCCGCTCAAGCAGAGCATTAATTGCCAGCGGATCAAGTCCCAGAAACGGCTCATCAATGATGTAGAGCGCAGGCTCTGCCAAAAACGCACACATGATCATGACCTTCTGCTTCATTCCTTTAGAAAAATGCGCCGGGAACCATTTCAGCCTTTTTTCCATTCGAAATTCCTTTAACAGCGGCGGCAATCTTTTTTCCATCGTTTCTTTTGAAAGGCCGTATGCCATCGCCGTCAATTCAAGGTGTTCCATCAGCGTCAGTTCTTCATATAAGACGGGTGTCTCAGGAATATAAGTGAATTGGGACCGATAGCCTTCCCGATCCTCAGCAAAGGTTTTCCCGTTTAACTCAATAGATCCTTTATGCGGGTCCATCAGCCCGATGATATGTCTGATTGTTGTACTTTTACCTGCACCATTTAAACCGATTAAACCGACAATTTGGTTCGGCTCAAGGGTGAATGACACGTTTTTCAAAACCGGATTTCTCGTATAACCGCCGGTTAAGTCTTTTACCGATAGCAGAGACATAGTTTCTCCCCTTATATTGTTTTTCTTCATAGTACCAAAAACAAAGCCTGATTTGAAACAATTCCCTTTTAACAAATGATGAATTTGCTGTAATAAAGAGACAGGTTTCTGGACAATATAATCGTTGTAGAGGAAAAAGCATATCAACTGAAAAATGAGGTGTTTGTCAAAGACGTCTTAGGCACAGTTGGATAGAAAATAACATGTCCTATGCTCAAACCTTTTTGCATTCACTGAATTGATGAATCTTCATTTCTGAAGCTGACTATCAAATGAGGTGTTTATCGCAGGAATCGTTAGGCATTAAACAAGTCTTCATTTTATTGACAAATGAGGTGCTTACCAAAGGCATATCACATTTTCTTCATAAAGCTGATTCCTCTGCATTCAGGGTGAACGCTCCGCCGTTCATCCTGTTTTCTATTTTCTTCATTTCTGTGGTACGATGAGTTTATACATAAAAAAACAATTTCATAAGGAGGAACCCTCATGCATAGTGCAGAGAATTGTATCTTTTGTAAAATTATCGCCGGCGAAATCCCGTCAGCAAAGGTTTATGAAGATGAACATGTGCTGGCATTTCTCGATATCAGCCAAGTGACGAAAGGCCACACCCTTGTTATCCCGAAAACCCATATTGAAAATGTTTACGAATTTACAGACGAATTAGCGAAACAATATTTTCACGCCGTTCCGAAAATTGCCCGCGCCATCAGGGATGAATTTGAACCGATCGGCTTAAATACGTTAAACAACAACGGCGAAAAAGCAGGACAATCTGTTTTCCATTACCATATGCATATTATCCCGCGCTACGGAAAAGGAGACGGATTCGGAGCAGTGTGGAAAACACATGCAGATGATTACAAACCGGAAGATCTCCAAGACATTTCTTCATCCATTGCCAAACGCCTGGCCTCATCATAAAGATGAGGTTTTTTTATTTGTGAACAATTCGCAAATATTCGTCATTTTCTTTTGATAATTCTAATTTTTTATCAAAAAAACTGAATTTTTGTGATAGGATAATTGTATTATTTATTACATTAACGTGGAAAACAGGGAGAGATCATGATGGAACGTACAACGAATTTTAACGCAGGTCCTGCAGCGCTGCCATTAGAAGTTCTGCAAACAGCACAGAAAGAGTTTATTGATTTTAATGAATCCGGCATGTCCGTTATGGAGCTTTCCCACCGCAGCAAAGAATATGAAGCGGTGCATCAAAAAGCGAAAAGCTTGCTGATTGAACTGATGGGCATCCCGGAAGACTATGACATTCTGTTTCTTCAAGGCGGGGCAAGCCTTCAATTCTCAATGCTTCCGATGAACTTTTTAACACCTGAAAAAACCGCTCATTTTGTGATGACAGGCGCTTGGTCTGAAAAAGCGCTCGCTGAAGCGAAACTGTTCGGAAACACATCTGTGACGGCGACAAGCGAATCAGACAATTACAGCTACATTCCCAAGGTTGACCTTACAGATGTAAAAGACGGCGCATATTTACATATTACATCTAACAATACGATTTTCGGCACACAGTGGCAAGAATTCCCGAATTCTCCAATTCCGCTTGTCGCTGACATGTCCAGCGATATTTTAAGCCGAAAAATCGATGTATCCAAATTTGACGTCATTTACGGCGGTGCCCAAAAAAACCTTGGTCCTTCAGGTGTTACCGTTGTCGTAATGAAAAAATCATGGCTGCAAAATGAAAATGCCAACGTTCCGAAAATCCTTAAATATTCAACACATGTCAAAGCGGATTCTCTTTACAACACTCCGCCTACATTTGCCATTTATATGCTGAGCCTCGTCCTTGAGTGGCTGAAGAAAAACGGCGGAGTTGAAGCCGCTGAACAGCGCAACGAACAAAAAGCACAGGTTCTTTACAGCTGCATTGACGAAAGCAATGGCTTCTATAAAGGCCATGCCAGAAAGGATAGCCGTTCACGCATGAACGTTACCTTTACGCTCCGTGATGACGGTTTAACGAAAAAGTTCGTTCAGGAGGCAAAAGAAACAAAAATGGTAGGCCTTGGCGGACACCGTTCAGTAGGAGGCTGCCGTGCTTCCATTTATAATGCGGTGTCACTGGAAGACTGTGAAAAATTAGCTGCGTTCATGAAGAAATTCCAGCAGGAAAATGAGTAAAAAGTCTGGCTGTGCAAACCATTCGTTTGGTATACTGTTTGCATAACAAATTCTTTAAGCCTTCGCAATAAATGATGAGCATATTATTGGAGGGCAAAAAGCTTAGCAGAGGAGAGCATAGTTATGAAAACAAAAGAGTTAGTCATTATGGCTCTGTTTGCCGCAATCGGCGCAGCGCTCCATTCCATTATTCCGCCCTTTTTAGGCGGGATGAAACCAGATATGATGCTGATCATGATGTTTATGGGCATCCTTCTGTTCCCGCGGGTGCAAAATGTACTCGTTATCGGGATTGTGACCGGGATCATTTCAGCTCTTACAACCGCATTTCCGGCCGGACAGATTCCGAATATCATTGACAAACCTGTATCAGCGTTTCTGTTTTTCTTCCTGTTCCTTCTGGTCAGAAAGAGCCAGAAAACAGCTGCAGCCACAGTGCTGACAGTCATCGGCACCATCTTATCAGGAACTGTATTTTTAACGTCAGCTTTATTTATCGTCGGTTTGCCTGGCGGTTTCGCCGCATTATTCGCCGCAGTCGTTCTTCCGGCAGCTGTATTGAATACAATTGCCATGATCATAATGTATCCGATTGTGCAAACCATTTTAAGACGCTCAAGTTTTATGGAAGCTGCAAAATAAATGTGACACAAAACCTCTTCCGCTTCCGGGAGAGGTTTTTTTAAAAAAGAGCCCGCAGCATGTCAGCATGTTTTAAGCGAGGAGTTTTGTGAAAAAGATAAGACATAGTGTAAAGGCGGTTCCGGTTGAACAAACAAGCGCTTTCTGCCGGATGACTTTCTTCGGCGGATAAGAAGCAGCCTGGCTGAGAAGTCTGATATAGTAAATGGCGCCTGTTGCAAAGGCAAGGGTGATGCAGGATAACACAATCATAAAGACAGACAACCTTCTCCCTCCTTTTCACTTAAAAAATATGCTAAAATAAAGCAAGCTATGTATAGAAGTTCATTCTTCGAACAAAATTGAAAAAGCTGCACGTATCATATTTCAAGAAAAAAACGGGGTGATTTTAATGGCGGACGGACGTTCTCTATTAACAGGACTATTCGTGGGCGGCATCATCGGTGGTGCTGCAGTTCTTCTATCAGCACCTTCTTCAGGTAAACAGCTGCGTGAAAAAATCAAAACCAATTGCGATTCTTTTGAAGAAACGATCAAGCGCTTAAAATCAGACGGCTTAACTTTAAAGGACCAGCTAGTGAAAGCGGCAAAAGAAAGTGCAGATGTCATTAAAGACGTGAGCGGTGAACTGCAAACCTCAATTAAAAAATGGCAGGAAGAGATCAAACCTCATCAGCAGGATCTTCAAAAAGAAATCGCCGATATTGAAGAAAAAATCAAACAGCTGGAGAAAACCTTACAAAACTAATATCCTATTCAAAGGAAAAAAGTGCGGGTCAAAACATGACCTGCACTTTTTTTATTCGCAAAAGCCTTTCCTAGCAACGGCTCAAGAATTTATTAAAAAATTCTTACATTTTCATCTTTATTAATCTTTATTTTATTGGCATAATAGAGAAAAAGATAAAGAGAAGCAGGTGACGTAATGAATCAAGTGGAACCGCCTTATGATGTGAAAGAGGCTCTGGTCTTCACCCAGAAAATGGCTCAGCTTAGCAAAGCTCTTTGGAAATCGATTGAGAAGGATTGGCAGCAATGGCTCAAACCGTATGACCTGAATATTAATGAGCACCATATTTTATGGATTGCTTATCAGCTGAATGGAGCTTCCATTTCTGAAATTGCAAAGTTCGGAGTCATGCACGTTTCAACTGCATTTAACTTTTCAAAAAAGCTTGAGGAACGCGGGTATTTAAGGTTTTCAAAACGGCTGAACGATAAACGAAACACATATGTTCAGCTGACTGAGGAAGGAACTGAGGTATTCTGGAGCTTGCTTGAAGAATTTGATCCGACGCGCAACGCGGTTTTTAAAGGGTCACAGCCTCTGTATCATTTATTCGGAAAGTTCCCTGAAGTGGCAGAAATGATGTGTATGATCCGCCATATATACGGCGATGATTTTATGGAAATCTTTGAAACATCACTCACAAATATCGACAACGACTTTGAAAGCGTAAACGGAAAACTGAAGAAAAAAGCAACGGACACTGCTGCGGATAAATCAGCCGAAGAACTTGAACCTGTAAACAGTTAATCAAAGTGTCTGATAATGTCTATAAAAACTTCCATCAGTTCTTTATAAAGCCCCTGCTCATACAGGGCAAAAATCGTTTCATGAACATCTAATTTTTCGTTCAGCTGTCCGGCAAAAAGCGCAAGGAGCTTATCAAAGGTTACAAATCCTTGCGCTTTTTGTGCTGCCAGCTCCTCCGACAATTCACCGCATATGCGCACAACCTCTTCCCCTTCTTCTCTGCTCAGCCCTTTATCAATCAGCAGCGCATAGAAAGGGTACCTGTCCATATCCACTGTTTTCACTAATAATTGTATGTAATATTCCAATCGCTCAATGCGATGATCCATCGAATCCATCCACACCACTTCTTTCTATCTTTAATCTTATTTTAGCTGATAATTCACTGAGAAGAAAGTTCTAACCCCATATTTCATAGATTGTTTGCTCCTTTCAAAAAAATACCTATTGAAAGATATTTTTTCTTAAAAAAGCATTGATTTTTTTTCTTGGGAGGAGTAAATTATTTTGAGATTCTATTCAAGATGTACGGAAGGATGACTTTGATGAATTGCTGGAAAACCATAAATCTGATGAAAGATTATGGTGCCGTTCGCATAATATTGATTGCTGTGTGTTTCATGATTATGGTTTTTATATCTAACTTCTTAGCATTTGAGCTGTTGCGGCCTAAAACAAGCTTGAGCGATGAATATGTACCGCTGTTCGGCGTTTTGCTCGTCGTTATTTTATTTGTACATAAAGTCATCCATGTCCTGCCGATCATCTGCAAAAAAAGAAAAATAGAAAAAAAGATTTATATATGGCGTATGCGAACGTGGAAACGAATACCGAAAACGACGATGCTGATTTCACTGTTAAGCCCTTTTATGCTGATAACACCTGTATTATTTTACGCCGCGCTGGCGTTTCCGAATCACGCCCATTACTTCTGCATGATTTCAGGCATTCATGCAGGCTACTGTCTGCCTGACTTTTTGCTGGCTCTGAAGCTGATGCAAGCACCGAAAGCATGCTTTATCGATCAGGAAGCAGACGGCTTGGATATTTTGGTCGAAAAGTAGCGGACGCTTGGCGCTGTGCCGATTTTTCAGTTTACATTCTATCTTTTTTGATAAATATTTGGTAATGTAATATGGGAGCAGTTCAGAGAGAGGGGGAATCTCCCATCATTTTATTCTATTTTATCGTGACTGCCTTGTTTATTGTTTACTTTATAAACAGGCTCACCAATACATTATGCCTTGTCAGAGAGATTCCTGAAGAGCGCCAGGATAAGGTATTTCGATTTATCAATGTATGTATATTAATTTTACTGATCTCTTCATTTGTGGAGATATCCTTTACTGTTTAAATATGAAGGAAGTAAAGAAAGCATAGCTGCCGGTCTCGCTAGAACCGGCAGCTATGCTTTTTTGCATTGATTAGTAAAGCCAAGAAGCGCCGATGATAATCAACAAGATAAATAAGACGACCAATAAAGCGAAACCGCCTGCAAATACTTCACCCATCTTAAAAAGCACCTCCTGTAAAAAGCTTTATTTTCCAATTACATCTTATGCAGTTAATTGATGAAACGATTAGGCGCTTGTGAAAGTAAAGGATCGCTTATTCAACAAGCGATCCCTTTTGCTGCTTAGTAGATGTAAGCTGCACCTACAATGATAAGCAAAATGAACAGTACAACAAGCAAAGCGAAACCGTTTGAATATCCTCCGCTCATGTTACATACCTCCTTTTCTTGATCAATATATTTGTATGTCATCAGGAAAAGTTTGACTAGACGAATGCCCTTTATTTAAAATCTTTTTACAGAAAGCCACAATATGTTATGATACGCATAGGCAATTCAATTTGGAATGATTAGGAGTGTTTGAAACAATGAAGAAAATCGCAATAGCAGCTATCACTGCTACAAGCATCCTCGCTCTCAGTGCTTGCAGCAGCGGCGACAAAGAAGTCATCGCAAAAACAGACGCAGGCGATGTAACAAAAGGCGAACTTTACACAAACATGAAAAAACAAGCTGGAGCGAGCGTCCTGACTCAGCTGGTGCAAGAAAAAGTTTTGGACAAGAAATACAAAGTATCAGATAAAGAAATTGACAACAAGCTGAAAGAATACAAAACACAGCTCGGGGATCAATATACTGCGTTAGAAGATCAATATGGAAAAGATTACCTTAAAGAACAAGTTAAATTTGAATTGCTTACACAAAAAGCAGCTAAAGATAACATCAAGGTTACAGATGACGATATAAAAGAATACTGGGAAGGCTTAAAAAATAAAATCCGCGCAAGCCACATCCTTGTCGCTGATAAAAAGACAGCTGAAGAAGTGGAGAAAAAGCTGAAAAAAGGCGAGAAATTTGAAGACCTTGCGAAAGAATACTCTACAGACAACTCTGCTTCACAAGGCGGGGACCTTGGCTGGTTTGCGAAAGACGGTATGGTCGCTGAATTCAGCAAAGCTGCATTCAAATTAAAAACTGGCGAAGTCAGTGATCCTGTGAAAACACAATATGGCTACCATATCATCAAAAAGACTGAAGAACGCGGAAAATATGAAGATATGAAAAAAGAGCTGAAATCTGAAGTTCTTGAGCAAAAACTTAATGACAATACAGCTGTGCAGGCAGCCGTTCAAAAAGTAATGAAAAAAGCTGACATCGATGTGAAGGATAAAGATTTGAAGGATACATTTAACACTTCTGCTTCTACTAGCAGTCCTTCAAGCAGTTCTAAATAATAAAAAAAAGCTGTGCAGGCTCTCCGGAGCTGCGCAGCTTTTTTTATGCGATGGAATGATTTTGGTTTTCTTCCTCACGCTGCTGGGACGTGCGGCGTTCTTTTTCTTTTTCCATCCTTTCAATATAAATCTGACCTTCTTTTTCAATAAAAGACTGGTCTAACTTATCTTCCTCTTTGGCTGCTGAAACCAGCTTATATGCACTGAAAATGATACCCACAATACAAAGATATACCCACCATGGAAAAAACAACACGGGCTTCTCCCCCTTTTGCATAGATTCTTTATTTTTAACCTTATGCAGGAATGAGACAGGTTATGAGCGGGAAAAGCATGTAAAAAAGGACTGAGCTGAACATGTCAGCATCAGTCCTTTTTGATTATTGATGAAAAGTCGGTTTATAAAAGGAACGGTTTTCAAGTGCAAATACACGTTCAGTGTACTCACCCGGCTTCACGCGCTCCAGCGCTCTGTCCATCATATTCATTTTCGCATCCAGATTATCAATATAGTGCAAAATTTCCGCTTCTTTTACCATCGGTGGTTTTGGGCTGCCCCACTCTGCTTTGCCGTGATGGCTCAGGATCAAGTGCTGAAGGATCAACACCTCTTCAGAATCGATTTGAAGCTCCTCAGCCGCTTTTGACAGCTCTGTGACCATAATGGAAATATGGCCGAGCAGATTGCCTTCTACTGTATAGGAAGTGGAAACGGGCCCGGACAGCTCTTTCACTTTTCCGAGATCGTGAAGGATAACTCCTGCATAAAGAAGATCACGGTCAAGAGACGGATATAAATCAGCAATTGCTTTTGCCAGATTCAGCATAGAGACGACGTGATACGCTAAACCTGAGACAAACTCGTGATGATTTTTCGTAGCCGCCGGGTAATCCATAAATTCTGCTTCGTGCTTTTTGACCAAATATCTTGTTATCCGCTGGATATTTGGATTTTTCATTTCAAATATATATTGAGTGATGGTATCCAGCATTTCATTTTTCGGAATCGGCGCAGTTTCCAAAAAATCATCAATATTGACGTTTTCATTCTCGCTCACCGGTCTGATATTTCTCAGCTTCAGCTGGGTGCGTCCGCGGTAATGGTGGACATCCCCCACAACCTTAACGATCGTCTGCGGCGCATAGGTTACTTCATCACTTTGCTTGGCATCCCACAGCTTGGCTTCAATATCACCTGACTGGTCTTGAAGCATCAGAGTTAAAAACGGTTTTCCATTGCTTGCAATCCCTTTTGTTAAGGATTTGATCAATAGATATTGGTCAACCTGTTCGCCAACCTCATGTAGCATAATCCCTTTAGCCATACTATTAAAGCTCCCTCCGTATCTTACATAATATCAGTATATCACATACCGATTTTCAGCTATATAACCTCATTTATGATACTAAATGGATGATTTGATCACTTTGAAACGCATTTTTTACATGTTCATGGCATGTAAAATAGAAAATCTGCCGTTCTCCTCCTGATAAAACAGCAAGCATTTCCAGCACGCGGTTCAGACGTTTCTGATCGAAATGTACAAAGCTGTCGTCGAGCTGGAATGGCAGCATTGCCCCATCCTGACGAGTAACGGCCAGAGCGAAACGAATTGCTGTATACAGCTGTTCACACGTGCCCTGAGACAGCTCTTCCGCCTGAAATACCGTTCCAGCGCTGTTCATAACCATGATGGAATCATCTGTTTCGGAAAAATAAATCGATTGATAGCTGCCGTCAGTCAGCGGGCGGAAGAATTCTCCAGCCGTCTCCAAAAGACGCGGCAGGCCGACTTTTTTATGCCGCTCCATTTTGTTTCTGATCACATGTCTGACCATTTGAATCGATGCCCATTTTTTTGCAGCTTCTTTTACACGCTCTTTTTGCATTTCATTTTGCAATTTGAGATCTGAGACCAATCCCGAAGCCTCTAACTGTTCCTGTTTGACCAAAAGCATTGCGATTTGAGCGCGCAGCTGTTTCAGCTCCTCATCGAGCCGTTCTTTTTTTTCATGTTCCTGCAGTCGTTTTTGTTCCAATTCAGAAAGAGTGCCGGAGTCCGCCAGATGAAGTTCTGCTGAGCTGACACCTTGAAGCTGTGCATTAACGTTATACAGCCTTATTTCAGTATCCTTCAATTTCTTGCTGATGTCGGCTATGGCGAAAAACTCATTTCTGTTTTTTGCACCCGCCTCAGTGAATAATTGTTCGATCTGCGCTTGGAAATACCGTATCTCTTGCTCCAGCTCCAGCACCTGCTCTTCGTGAAATTGGATATCTGTTTCAATTTCTCTTTTTTGCTTCTCGATCTCTTTTTCGCGTTCCGCATTTTTCCGCAGTGCGTGAAGGACATCAGCCACGGGGGTTTGAGAATCGTTTTTGTCAGAAAGCAGCATTCTGACGCGTTCCTCAAATGTCCGCCGATGCTTTTGTAATCTCCCGGCTTCGATCGTCAGCTCATGTTTTTTCTTCACTTCTTTTTTTACATCCTTCATTACATTGTAAGCATCCAGTAAGAAGGAAGGGTCTTCCTTAAATCCGAGTTCATTCATGAATTGCTCAGCTTGGCTGAAGGAGGGAGCCATATCGGCCTCCCACTGTTCGAATTGCTGGATGATCCTTTCGTAAGCTGCCTCTTTCTGCTGGAGCTCTGCCCGCAACGATGTGAGGTGCTGTTTATTGCGGTCATCCTCCCATAGCGCTTCTCTAATCGCTTCGGCTTCTCGCGGAGAAATATCCGTCTCTGGCTCTTCCCTCTCCCTTACTTCTTCAGAAGACAGCGGCTTTCTGCCAGTTGTAAAGGCATACAGCATGAGTGCAGCGCCGACGCATATGGCTGGAATCCATTGCCCCAGCAGCAGAAAGAGAACCATGAAGAGAATGCCTGCTGCAATCACGATCTTCTTTTGTTTCGCCTGCTGCCTTTCGAAGAACTTCAGCTGTTCCCTCAGTTTCATCTGCTCTTGATGCTGTCCCTGTGCTTCATCATATGCTTTAAGAGCGGCTTCTTTTTCTTTTCTTTGGCTGTTTTCAAGTATGGCGGTAGATACGTCACGAATTGCCCTTTCAGCGTCTTCCAGCTCGCGCCGCGCCGCTTCAAACGCTTCATCAAGCTGTCTTTTTCTGTCTCTTGCCTGTACGTAATGCCGCACCGCCTGCTGGAGCTGCCATTCATAGTCATAAGACGTGTTCATATTCAGCAGTTCATTTTCATCTGTTTTATTCAGCTGCTCCAGCCCAGCCGCTGCCTGTGAAGAGGACTGACGCAGCTGAGCCTGGATGGCGGCAAGCTGTTCCCCGTAGGATTGGTACATATGATACGCTGATGATAGCTCTAGGATAAGCGCTTCATTCGCCAATATATCCTCATTCGGGTTAAGCTTTTGCAGCTGTTTGTCCAACTCTGCAAGCTTTACCCGAAGCGCCTCCAGCTGTGCGGATTTCGGATGAAGATGGGATTCATACTTTTCTAAACGATGTAACCCGTCAGCAGGGAATTGCCCCGCATGCTCCGGATATTGTTCAATCGCCTGTTCCAGCGCAGTTTTTTCGGTTAGCACCGGCTTCAGTTCAATGGCCCTGTCGATGTTTCGAATATGTTCCGCAGTCTCTTTCAGCTCTGTTTCAGCAACAGCAAGACGGGACTCGAGCGTTCTTTTCTCCTCAAGAAGCTGATGATAGCCCGCCTCCTCCGCTTCAGCCTGCTTCAGCTTTGCTGCCAGCTGCTTCAGCGTTTCCAGCTCCTGATTCAAATGAGGATTTCGGCCGTTTGGTTTAAAGAGCCTTTCGCTTTCCTTCATCAATCTTGAATCAAGCTTTGATACGGATTCAGCGCCAAACAGGCTGGAAAACAGCAGGAATTCTCCAATCTTGTCCCGATTAAAGGCGTGAATTTCCTGCAATCCGAATACGTCAAACGAATAAATGGCTTTGTACAGCGCCCTGTCCGTACCCTGGAACAGCTGCTTCAGAAAATCTTCCTGCTTTACCTCTCCGGTTTCTGTGTACACCCTTACCTTCTCAGCGGTTCCTTTCGTCCGTTCAATCTTCATCACGCCGTATTCAGAGTGCTCAGCCTCAAGAACACCGCCATACACACCGCCGGATTTCGGTTCATATTTTTTCGATTTCGGAAAACCAAACAGCATGCTTTCGATAAATGACATCATCGTCGTTTTTCCTGCCTCATTTAATCCGTAGATTAATTGGACAGGCGAGGCGGAAAAGTGAAAGGTTCGATTTGAAAATTTTCCGTATTGGTAGATATGTATTGATATGATTCGCATTGCTTTCACCGCCTCATGACTCAAGCACCTTAAGCTGTCTTTTCAATAAAACCTGTGCCTGCTCTTTTATTTCCTTTATCTCCTCTTGACTAAACCGGTCTGCGTGTCTCCTATATACAGGATGCCGTTCAAGTCCTTCCAGCACGCCTGCAAGATCAGTCTGTTCAATGTCTTCCAATAAACCGCCGAAAAAAGGATCAAGGCTCTTAAGCTCTGCTTCATTTTCCGTCTCATCTTCTAATGAGAGCGGCCATATAAAATTCTCCTCGTCTACCTCTTGCTCCTGAAAGGCTTCAAGGAGCTCGTCCAGTGAACCTCTCGGCGCATCCGATAACCATTCTGGCGCGATCCCCTGTAATACGAGCTTCACACAAGCAGGAGTCCCTTTTTTCCGCAGCTTTGAAAACGTATCCTCGACAATTTGAAAGAGCGCGGTCATATTCTCTATCGCTGACACATCAACTTCTGCTTTCTCCCACAGGACGTCATGCGCTTTCTTAAATTCATAGGAAATATTTCCGCGCTCCACACGGACAAGATAAAAGCCTTTATCTCCTGTTTCCTTCATATGGCGCGCTTGAGGATTTCCCGGATATATCACGGCCGGATTCCCGGCAGAAACAACCTGGCGTTTGTGAATATGGCCAAGCGCCCAATAATCCATCCCGCTTTTCACAAGATCATCCTGAGTAAACGGGCAATATGGATCGTGTCCTTCAGATCCTGATAACGTGCCGTGGAGCATCCCGATATGAAAGGGCGCGTCAGTTGATCTCCGGTAGCGGGCGGCTTGGTTTTCCGTCACGGCTCTGGTCTGATAGCTGAAACCGTAAATGCTTGCTGCGCGCCTGTCATTCTTATAAAACAATTTTTCTTCAGGGACTGGGGATGTAAACATGTGAACATTCTCCGGCCATTCAATCGGCGTCCATTCTCCGCCGAGATGATCATGGTTCCCAAAAATCACATAGACTGAAATCCTGTACTCTCTAAGTCTATCGAACTGTTTTTTCAAAAAGAGCTGCGCCTTTAAACTTCGATTGGCCTCATCAAACAGATCCCCCGCCAGCAAAACGAAATCAACGTTCTCTGTGATTGCAGCGTCTATAATATGTCTCACGCTTGAAAACGTGCTTTCTTTGATCCGGGCAAAAATGGGTTCCGGCAGATGCGATATCCCGTAAAACGGGCTGTCGAGATGAAGATCTGCCGCATGAATAAAGGTTAGATCAGTCAACATTCTGCTCCTTTCCAGGATGAAGTACCCTTATTTTAGCACCGATTTCTTGCGAATGCACGTTCTGTCAAAACGAATACAATCAAAAACAGCCTGAGCATCCCCAGGCTGTTTTCCAATCAGCTTTTTGACAAACGCAGCGCTTGTTTGATTGCTTTAAACGCGCTTGAGTTGCCGTAAATCAAGACGCCGCCTTTATAGATTCTGGCGCCAATGACGGCAAGTATGATAATGGTGAGCAATGTTATCCCGATGCCGGCAGCCGCCTGCCAAAACGGAATATCAAGCATGCCGACGCGCAAGAACATAATCATCGGCGTAAAGAACGGGATAAACGATGTGACCGTAATAAATCCTGCGTCCGGAGCGTTTAGTCCGAACATGGCAATCATAAAACCGGCAACCACCAAAAGCGTCATCGGTGTGATCGTTTGCTGCACGTCCTCTATTCTGCTGACGACGCTGCCAAGAAACGCGGCCAGTGTCGCATATAAAAAGTAACCGAGCAAAAAGAAAATAACAGCATATATCACGGTAGAAACGGGAACGTCGGTCAGATTAAGAAAACCGCCGACAGATGAAGCCGTTTCGCTCGTTTTGTTCAGCTTCAGCGATAGATATCCGGCAGAAATAATGACAGCAAGCTGTGTTATTCCGACAAGCCCGATGCCTAACAGCTTTGCAAACATTTGCTGGATCGGCGGCATGCTTGAGATGAGGATTTCCATGACACGCGAAGATTTTTCAGTCGCAACCTCCATCGCAATCATACTGGCATACATAATAACGGAGAAATATATGACAAACAGCATAATGTAAACAAGCCCCATCGCCTGCCCCAGCTCTTCCTCAGACTTTGCACCCTCTTTCAGCGCCTCCTGCCCGACAGTGACAGGCGCATAGAGGCTGCTGATGGTTTCCTGCGAAACGCCGAGCTCCTCTGTTCCAACAGCGGTTTTTGTTTGTGTTAACGCCTGCTGCAGTGTTTGGTACGTGCTTTCATCCGAAATCGTTAACGCTTTGTACGTCCCTGAGATCGTCCCTTTTTCATCTCTTTTGATAATGAGCATCCCATCAAGCGTTTCCTCTTTGACTTGCTTTATAACCTTTTCCTCTGATTGCTTAGACTGCTTCACATCAAGATCGCTGTCTGTATCGACTGCTTTCAGCTGCTTTGAGAAAATCGGATATAATTCGTTTGTTTCATCAATAACAGCAATTTTCTCTTTTGTATCTTCTCCTTGAAACATAGAAATGATCGATTCTAAATTGGTGACAGCCAATACAAGCAGAACCGTGATGACAGTAGAAATAATAAAAGACTTTGCCATAATCTTATTTTTGTATGTATGAGAAAGCATGATCAAAAATTTATTCATAGACGGCCCCCACCTTTTCTATAAAAATATCATGGAGTGACGGCTCTTCAAGCTCAAACTTTCGAATAAATCCTTTTCCTTGTAGCATGGCGAAGATCTCTTGAGAGATGTCTTCATTGGCAATTTGCAGCTTTACGCCGCCGGCCGTTTCTTTCCATTGCGTAATTCCTTCGTGCCCCTGTAAAAAATGCAGATCGTCATCGGAATGAATGGTCACATTCTTTTTGCCGAATGAACGTTTAATTTCCTTCAGTCTGCCTTGCACAACAGGCTTCCCTTTTTGCAAAATACAAAGGTGCTCACACAGCTCCTCGACATGCTCCATCCGATGGCTGGAAAATAAAATCGAGACACCGCTGTTTTTCAAAGAGATAACAGCCTCCTTCAACAGCTCGACATTGACAGGGTCCAGCCCGCTGAATGGCTCATCGAGAATCAGCAGCTCAGGCTTATGCAAAACCGACGAAATAAACTGGATTTTCTGCTGGTTTCCTTTTGAAAGCTCTTCTACTTTTTTATTCTCGTATTCTGTTATATTGAAGCGTTCAAGCCATGTTCCGAGCTCTTTTACGGCTTCGCGTTTCTCCATGCCTTTTAATCTTGCCAGATAGACAAGCTGGTCCTTTACCTTCATTTTCGGATAAAGTCCGCGCTCTTCCGGCAAATATCCGATTTTGTTGCTCATACTGTAGTTGACGGGACGGTCTTTCCAGCTGATCGTACCCTCCGTAATGCTTAATAAACCGAGAATCATGCGAAAGGTCGTCGTTTTTCCCGCTCCGTTTGCGCCTAAGAGGCCAAACATTTGCTGTTCCGGAATTTCCAGATTCAAACCGTCAACCGCTTTATAATCTCCAAATGTCTTCGTTACGTGATCAATCGTCAGCACCGAATCTCCTCCTTCCCTGCCCCATTATATACTATATTTGGTTAAAACATAATAAAGGATTTTGGTTTGCTATTTAGAATATAAATGAAGAAAGAACGATAAATGATGAAGTTGGAGGCGAAATATGATGGCGGAGTATTTTCTTACGGCTTTTGATCCTTCGGGAGAAACACTGATAAACGAGCGATTTGAGGCGGAAAACGAAGATGCGGCAAAACAGCAGGGTGAAGCCCTGTTAAAGGAAAAAGAGCTTCATCGTCATACCCATCGTTTAGTGAATGCAGCCGGAAAGCTGATTTTGTTTCAGAGATGATCAGCTTCCCGGCTGATCTGTTATGCTTGAAACTTCGGCTCCCGTTTCTCTAAAAATGCACGGATTCCTTCCTGGTGATCTTTTGTCCTCCTCATTCTCTCCTGGGCACTTCGTTCAAGAGCCAGCACCTTCTTCAATTCATCAATATGGAGGCTTTGAAAAATGGCTTTCGTCTCAATCATTGCCAATAAGGGCGAGGCTAAAAGCGTTTCAACATAAGGTCTTGCACCTTCCGCAGGATCTCCGTTAAATGTTCCATCCAAGAGACCCATGCCAGCCGCTTCTTCAGCGGATAGCTTTTTCCCGCTCCAAATCAGCTTTTTCGCTTTCGCTTCCCCAATCCTTTTTTTCAGCAAATAATGTCCCCCGCCATCAGGAACAAGGCCGATGCCGATAAAGTTCATTGCAAGGACGGCATTTTTCTCCGCAAGCACAATGTCAGCACAAAGTGCTAAACTCAAGCCCAGCCCAGCGGCAGCACCATGAACAGCGGCAATTGTCACTTTTTTCATTTCGTATAACGTTAAAGTAATGGCTTCGATCGTATCCATCAGCTGCCTAAATTGATCAGGATCATGCTCAGAGGTCATCATCCGTATATCGCCGCCTGCCGAAAAACCTTTTCCGGTACCTCTCAGGAGGACGATGAGCGCCTCGCTTTCAGAAACCTTTTCACACGCCTCCTTCAGCTCGAAAAGCATTTGCTCATTCAAGGCGTGATGAGCATCAGGACGATTCAGCACAATTTCTGCCACAGGCCCCTTCAGTTCATATTGAATATAATCCATATGAAACACCTCCATGTATACGCTTTCTTTTTTTCTTTCTCATATACATTCCCCACCGTCCTTAAAGAAACCTTTTTTATTTTTCAAGGTCAATAGATACTGAAAAATGCATATCATTTGAATGGGAACATAAAGTTTTATATAGTGAAATGGAAGGGATATAGAATGAGAAAGGGGGAAGGTAACATGGATAAATTGCTGATCAGCTTTCTATTAAGCTTATTTATGGTGTGCTTTCCCCCTTCTGACGTGGCCCTGCCCTCCCAGTTTGATGCAAGCACTGACAGCTATGTGCCAATGTCCTCATATCCGAAAGAATCACAATCAGCCAAAACGCCGTCACCGGGCAGTCTGCATCTGGCGGAGTTTATTAAAGAGTACAATCCATTGGCGCAGTCTATCAGAACGTTATCTGTCAAGCCGCTTGATGATCCTCACATCAACAGGCTGGAAAGGGTTTGTGCCGTCCCTGTCAAATACCAGTCTAATTACCTCCGAATATGAATGTATATCGTTTTGTTTGTACCCTATCTTTTATGCCAACACTACATTCGGAGGGATTTTCATTGAATATAAAAGAAAACGATCTGCCGGGAATCGGCAAAAAATTTGAAATTGAAACAAGAAACCGCGAAAAAATGACGATTATCATTCATGATGACGGAAGAAGAGAAATCTATCGATTTGATGATCGGGATCCGGATGAGCTTCTTTCCAATATTTCATTGGATGATTCTGAAGCAAGGCAAATTGCAGCCATTTTAGGCGGCATGGTCTATAAGCCGCAGGCGCTGGAATCCATCGAGATGGCGTTTAGCGACCTCATTATTGAATGGTTTAAGGTGGAAAAAGGCGCGAAGTCAATCGGGCGCACCCTCGGCGAACTTGATGTCCGTCAAAACTATGATGTCACTGTCATCGCCATCATTAAACACAACCAGCAAAAGTTTTTAAATCCAGGCGCTGACTCGGTGATTGAAGAAGATGATACCCTTGTCCTCTCAGGTGAAAGAAAGCATCTGAAAAAACTGACTCATGATTTTCTTTCTAGAGAGGGCGTGTGATCAGCGGATGGATCATCTTGTTTTTGAAGTCGGAACAGCGCTTGTGCTTGTGGCAATTGCCAGTGTCATCGCAAATAAAATTAAGTTTTCAATTATCCCGTTTCTCATTATTTTAGGGATGCTGCTTGGCCCTCATGCCCCTAAAGTCGGGATCATTGACCTCACGTTTATAGAAAGCAGTGAAATCATTGAGTTTTTCGGGCGGATGGGCGTGCTTTTCCTCCTTTTCTATCTCGGACTTGAATTCTCTGTCGGAAAGCTGATCAAGTCTGGAAAATCCATCGCAATTGGCGGATCAATTTATATTTTGATTAACTTCAGCCTCGGACTGCTTTATGGCTTTATCACCGGGTTTTCTTTTCTGGAAGTCCTCGTGCTGGCAGGCGTCATCACCATTTCTTCAAGCGCGATCGTCGCAAAAGTGCTGGTCGATTTAAAAAGAACGGCCAACCCGGAAACAGAGCTGATTCTCGGCATTATTATGTTTGAGGATATCTTCCTTGCCGTGTATCTGTCTGTTGTTTCCGGCCTTGTGCTTGGAGACGCGACATCAGTCGGGAGTGCGCTTTTGTCCATTCTGATCGCATTTGGCTATATGCTGCTGTTTTTTATCGCGGCCAGAAAGCTCCCGCCGCTTTTGAATAAGCTGTTGGACATTCGCTCGAACGAAGTGTTTATTATCGTCATTTTTGCAGCGCTCTTTTTCATCGCCGGATTTTCAGAGACAATTCATGTGGCAGAAGCCATCGGCGCGCTGCTGCTCGGTTTGGTATTTTCGGAAACAGAGCATTCCGATCGGATTGAGCACCTTGTCGTTCCGTTTCGCGACTTTTTCGGCGCGATGTTCTTTTTCAGCTTCGGCCTCAGCATAGACCCTTTTTCACTTGGTGAAGCGGTTTGGCTGGCATTGGGAGCTGTGATCCTGACCATATTCGGAAACTTTATCGCCGGAATGGTGGCTGGACGCCGCGCAGGGCTTTCTCATAAAGCCTCATCCAATATCGGTCTTACGATCGTATCACGGGGTGAGTTTTCGATTATCGTTGCCAACCTCGGCATAGCCGGCGGCCTGTCAGCCACATTAAAGCCGTTCGCCGCATTATATGTCCTCATTCTGGCGATTTTGGGGCCATTATTAACAAAAGAGTCAAAATGGATTTACCGCCAGCTAAACAAGGTGTTTAAATGGAAGCCGGACGTTCAGCCTGTGAAAAAACAGCGGGGATAAAAAAAAGCAGCACTGTGATCAGTGCTGCTTTGTCGTTCTCTGAAAAATCTGCTCTAAATATTTGATCTTTTCGTCCGTGTAGTGTTCAAATCGGTCATTGTATGATTTCGGGTCTTTCGGATTGGCAAAGTGTGTGATTTTCCCTGTATCCGGATCAATAAATTTACTTGCCGCACCGCAGCCGATGCCGATAATCGTCTGCACTTCTTCCATAATCATAATGTTGTAGATGCTTTCCTGGCCCGGAATCGAGTACCCGACGTTTTCCAGATTTCCAAGAATATTTTTCTGGCGGTATAAATAATAAGGCACGTATCCATGTTCTTTCGTCCAAGCTACCGCATCATCCATCATTTGAGAAACCTCTTCTCTCCCGGCAACTTTGTATTTATGTTTGTTTCTTGTCATTTCTGACGCCCGCTTAAAGGAAAGGGTATGAACAGTCAGCGATTCCGGCATCAGTTTCTCGGTTTCTGAGAGGCTGTGTCTGAACTCCTTCACGCCTTCGCCAGGCAAACCGATAATTAAATCCATATTGATATTATTCATGCCGTGCTGGCGTGACAGATGATATTTTTCAATGGTCTCTTCCACCGTATGATGACGGCCGATTGCTTTGAGCGTTTCGTTTTCATAGGATTGCGGGTTAATGCTGATCCGGTCAATATCATATTTGTTCAACACGGCAAGTTTTTCTTCAGTAATCGTGTCGGGGCGGCCGGCTTCCACAGTAATTTCCCGAATGTTTTTCACATCCGGGAAGGAGCGGACCATTTCTTCATACAGTAGATCCATCTCTTCCGCTGTAATGCTTGTAGGCGTCCCGCCGCCAAAATATATGGTTGTGACCTTGACGTCATGCTCCTTCAGCCATTCGCCGATTTTCTGCATTTCGTAATGCAGCCCCCATAAAAATGAGCCGACTCTGCCTGCTTGTCCTTGGATGGCGTATGCAGGGAATGTGCAATACGCACATTTGGTCGGGCAGAAAGGAATGCCGATATAAATACTGACTTCGTCCTTTACTTGATACAAATCAGGAACTGCCGCCAGCTGCCTGTCGACAATTTGCTGCATCAATTCGATTTTCTCATCATGAATTAAATAGTCTTTTTTCAATTCTGCATGCGCCTGTTCCTTCGGCATCCCGCTTTGCAGCTTTTTATGAAGCAGCTTCGTCGGGCGGATTCCCGTGAGAATTCCCCACTTTTGCGTCATGCCCGTATGCGCTTGAAGTAGATTTAAGTAAACATAAGAAATTGTGTTTTTTACTTGTTTGAAAGCTTCTTTTTCATTCATATCAGGAGAAAAAGATTTAGTATGGTGTTCCTTAATTCCGGTTCCTTTCACTTCTCCTGAAACCGTCACATGCTCATCCGTTTGCGTGCAGGCTAAAGAGATGACAAGATCCGCCGGCTCCTCTCCGCCGTAGACAAGATCGCATTCCTCATAAAACAAATTTGCGATATTTTGCAATGGCCGATGAAGGCGGTCATCGTGTATGCCTTCTATTTTAATTTGCAACTTCATCACCTAATTTATCAGATTCAAAACTTTCTTTAGTGTACAGAAATAAACAGCTAAAATCAATCCGGCAAAAAAGCCGCCGCACCTGTTTGGGCGCGAGCGGCTTTTTTTATACGCGTTTCATGTGGAACTTATCGAGGAACCCTTTTCGCTGCTGCATACGGAAATATTCCTTCATCATATATGCGACGCCTTGCTCGTCATTTGACCTTGTGACCCAATCTGCTTTTCTCTTTATTTCCGGTGCAGCGTTCCCCATTGCAACCCCAAGTCCGGCAAGCTCAATCATCGGAAGATCGTCTTGCTGATGGCCGATAGCGACTACATCCTCCATCCCCAGCCCCAGTTCCGAAGCAACAAGTGCAAGGCCCGCTTCCTTCGAAACTCCCTTTGGAACAATGTTCATCTTCTCATCGTTTACGCGAATCACGTCAACCGCCGGGAATGCTTTTGTAATCGTTTCTGTAATGTCTTGCTGAATATCTTGTTCTGTATATACTTCGATGACGGGCGCACTCACCGGTTCATCCATCAGAAGATCACTTAACGATTCAACAAACTGAACCGGGTAAAAGATGGGATCTGACGGGTGGATCAGCGCTTTCCCAAGCAAATTTGAATTGACCTTTTTCTTGTTTCCAATCGAATATTTCTCGTGAAGAAGCCTGATGTTGCATTGATAGCTCTCAAGCACTTGAACGATATTAAAAGTATGATCGTCAGAAATTCTTTTTTCAAAAAAGGGCGCGTCTATTTTCTCAGCGATATAGGCGCCGCTGTGGGTGATTAGCTTTGCATCAAGCTTCAGCGATTTTGCTATTTTCTGAGCTGAGCGAAAATGGCGGTTGGTGACAAGTGTGACGTAAATCCCTTTTTTCTTAACATATTCAATCGCGTCTTTCGTTGCCTGATGAATTTTCCCGTTCGACCGAAGCAGCGCTCCATCTATGTTTAAGGCAAGCAATTGTTTAGACACAGAGATGTCCCCCTCCTTGATGACTGTACTTGTGTATAGGATATGACCCTGTCTCTGTGTTTAGAACAACCTTTTCTGTACAGCAAAAAAAGCCTGACTCAGCAGACTTTATATACGCAATCATAATAGGATACGATCGAAGCAGCCATTCTCCCTAATATCGTTATTTCGATTTACTTACGAAAAATCATGTATCAGGAACCCCTTATTTGACCAATGATGCGCTCCGAACACTTACTCTCTGTTGCTTATCCCCTCTATATAACGGCATGATATGCGACCGTATCCATTTGAAATAGGTAAGTGTAGGCGCTTTCAATGTTATTATCCCAGTTTTCTCTGCAGATGACAAGGGTTTTTTTAACTAAAAAAAGTAACCAATATCTGTGTAACTAAGGTAGCGTGTAATGTTAATTATTGGATTCTTCCACTTGAATAGGAACGTACATTCGTATACAATATAAACATTAAATGAAAAAAGCGGTGGTCCAATGACTGTATTAAAAGAAATTTATAATCAAGAACTGATCTCTCGATTTACAGATACTGTAAAAGAAACCTATCCTGCATTCAACAAAGACAAATTCGAGGAACTCTTAATGACGGGAGAATGGCCTGGGCTCGCATTAAAAGAACGCATGCGCCGCATTACCGTTGCTTTATACGAAACACTGCCGAAACATTATGGCGAAGCGCTTGCAGTATTATGGGATGCAGCTCCTCATTTTAAGGGACTCAGCGGAATCATATTTCCTGATTATGTGGAGCAGTATGGGTTAGAGCATTGGGATGATTCAATGAAGGCGTTAGAATACTTTACGGCATATTCCACTTCAGAATTTGCTGTGAGACCTTTTTTGCTTTTAAATCAGGAAAAAATGATTGCACAATTCCTGATATGGTCTAAGCATGAAAATGAGCACGTAAGAAGACTTGCGAGTGAAGGAAGCAGGCCCCGCCTCCCATGGGGAAAATCGATACCCGCTTTGAAATCGGACCCCTCCCCCGTGCTGCCGATCCTTGAGCAGCTGATGCAGGACGAGTCTTTGTATGTGAGAAAAAGTGTGGCCAACAACCTTAATGATATATCAAAAACGCATCCTCACTTGCTGAGAAAAGTCGCAGAACAATGGTATGGAACACATCCTCATACAGACTGGATCATCAAACACGCTTACCGGACCTTGTTAAAAAAAGGCGATAAACAGGCTTTATCGCTTTTTGGCTATCACGATGCTGACTCGATTCAACTGCAAGATTTAACGTGCGAGTCCAGCCGTATTTCTATTGGCGAAACCCTCAAGTTTACTTTTCACATTCATTCAGACAGGGATCAGAAAGTAAGAATTGAGTACGCCATTGATTACGTAAAAGCCAGAGGCCAGCATCATCGAAAGGTATTTAAAATAACAGAAACGAATATACGAAAAAACGAAACAAAATCATATACCAAAACACAAACCTTTAAGGATTTATCTACAAGAAAACATTACAAAGGAATTCATACATTATCAGTAATCATCAATGGAGAGGTAAAGAAATCGCTGGATTTTCTAGTTTGCTGAACGAATAAAAAAATCCCTTCTTTTCCAGAAGGGATTTTGAATGATTAGCCTTCGACACTGCCGTAAAGCTCTTCTAAAGGCTTCATGATGATTTTGTTTAATTCGCCGATCAGCATACTCATACGCTGCTCCGCTTCCATCAGCTGAGAGATTTTTTCGTGCTGCTGCACAAGCGCAACGGTTTTTTGAGCCTGCTGCACTTCGTCTTCTGTAATTTCTTCTCCAGCCATTTGTTTTTGCTGAAGTCTCAGCTGCACATCACGGAAGTTTTCGAACATTCGTTTCGCAGACTCGTCTGCG
This sequence comes from Bacillus sp. FSL R5-0434, assembly GCF_038004745.1. Lineage (NCBI taxonomy): Bacteria > Bacillati > Bacillota > Bacilli > Caryophanales > Bacillaceae > Bacillus > Bacillus sp. FSL R5-0434. Next base: position 1,041,604 of record NZ_JBBORV010000001.1, on the reverse strand, counting down.
TTTACTTCATCGTACAGGTTTTTTAAACGGGTAAACTCTTCGCTCCCGCGCAATGCATTTTCCAGATCATACGCTACATCATAAAAATTAACAGCCATTGTAAGTAGCTCCTTTCATTATTGCCGATTGACATACCACTCCACTATAACAGACTATGGAGCTCCTTTCATTATTGCCGATTGACATACCACTCCACTATAACAGACTATGGAGCTCCTTTCATTAATCGAAACCCGTTTCTTCTTAAAAAAGGATGACAAACAACGCTTGAATTGCACCTATGATTCCGCCGAGAAGGCCGCCCAAATAGGTTATCATTTTAAATTCTTTTTTCGAAATCGACAGCACCATTTCTTCAAGACGCTGTACCGGGAACTGATCCACCTGCTCCTTTACAATTTCCTCAAGGCGCATTCGTTTTAATACACTTTCAAGATTGGTTGAAATCCCCTCAAGCAATTTGTCTAAAAGCGCCGGCAGGATACGATGGTTCAGGTCATTTTCATAGCGGGCTGTAAGCGAGCCAATCGTATTTTCAAAAAACGGAGCAGTTGAAAATGCTTGCAGCACTCTTTGTTTCAGGCTAAAGATTAGTACTTTTGCGTTCCATTTTTCGTCCGCTTCATTAAATGTATACTCCTTCAGCTTGCCCCATTCGTTTTTCAGAAGATCAGAAAGCAGCTTATTCGTTTCCTCATTCCGCAAAAACTTCAGAAGCTCCGGCAGCACGCGATCAGCAAGGCTTGAATTGCCGAGAAACATTTGCACCATGCTTCCAAGCATACCGCGTTCTTTTAAGAAATCATCAATCATATTGCCGAGACGGATTTTTCCTTCTTCACTTTCAAAATAATGAATGCTTCGCGCCAAAATATAGCCTGAAATCATCGGTATCTTCTCTTCTAGCTTTTCCTGCACTTCCAATGGCAGTGCTTCCTTTAACGTTTGATGCTCATATCGGCGGAAAAGTTCATTCAATTTATCATCCGTCCAGCGGCTGATCCAGGCGTCTGCCGCTTCACCCGGATGCTTTACTCCGGCTTTTTCAAGCGCTTCTTTTACTGTCATTTCAGATAGCGACAGGTTTTGAATCAGCTGTTCTCCGACTTGAAGCGCCTGCTTTTTGGCTGAATCTGAAACAAGCCGCTTTTTAATACCCTCAGGCGTTAATAAATGGTTTACCACCATCAGCCCCATTTGTTTCGCAAGCTCATCACGTCTTCTTGGAATCAATCCCGGAGTAAAAGGGACTCGTTTTCCAAACAAATAATATGCCTTATACGGCCTAAATAGCATTTGAATTGCTAAATGATTGGTCACCGCGCCGATAACTGCGCCGATCACGATCATAAATATAAAGGTTCCTGCAATACCCATTCCTGCTCATCTGCCTCCATCTGTGCTTTTACTTTTTCATAAATAGAATGACCTATTTGTATTATAGAGGTTGGTGTGATCACTTAGCAAACAAGGAGACAAAACATATGGCCATAAAATCAGCTTGTTTAACAGGAATAGGGCAAGATGCTGAATCGTAATCTGTAAAGTAGACTACCGACAGCTGTGTTCCTGATGTTTTTTGAAGCGTAAAGCTGCTGACACCCGCCGGCAGCTTTTTAATAAAAGGGGGAGTCTCACCATGATAACACTCGGTTTTATGTCCTTAACCCGCCAGCACGAGCAGGATTATTCCGCAGAATTGGCCACAAGAGCGCCCGAATTCGGCATACGTTTGATCCGCTTTACACCGTTTGACATTTTGCCCGACACCCTGCGTGTCAAAGCGCTGGTTTATCATCCCGCCAGCAGCAATTGGAATGAAACAGAACTTGCGATTCCCGATTATATTTATGACCGCTGCTTTTATGGGAAGGATTCACAATCACAAAAAGCAAAACCGATCGTTGAATGGCTCAAAAAATATCCGAAAACCGAATTTATCGGGCGGGGTCTTCCTGATAAATGGACTGTGTTTCAAGATTTGCAGGAGCATTCTGTGATCAATCCTTACATTCCGGAAACCATGAAAGTGAGCCGATTTGAACAAATCCATTCGTATTTATTGAAAGAAAAAGCCTGTATTTTAAAGCCAGCGTTCGGTGCTGGCGGCAGAGGCGTGATACTTCTGGAGCTTGGCAAGAAAAACATAACCGCCACCTACCATATCGGAAAGGATAAACAGACAAAATCCTTTTCCAACCAAGCTTCATTTAAAACTTGGTGCAAAAAAGTGCTTCAGCACCAATATTTGATGCAGCCTTATTTAAATATCCAAGATAAGGAGCAATACCCTTGTGATATCCGGCTGTTTATGCAAAAAAATGAGGACGGTGAATGGCATACCGTCGGAAAGGCAGTGAGACGCGGATACAAAAACGGGCTGCTGGCCAATTTATCAGGCGGATCGGATACGCTTACATTTGATACATGGTTTGAAAATATCCCGAAAAAACAGCAGGTAGTCTTACTGGATGACGTATTCTCGATTACCCAATCGGTTCCGTATTATCTTGATGAGCGATACGGGCCATTATTTGAACTCGGTCTGGATATATGCCTTGCGAAGGACGGGAGGATCTGGATCCTGGATATCAATTCTAAACCAGGCAGAAAATCAATACTTCATGTTTCTCCTGAGAAAAAAGAACATCTATATACTTGTCCTCTTAAGCGGTGCAAATATCTATTTTCGCTGCAAAACCAGAAAGGAGTCCTTCCGCGTGAATCGTAAACGGTTTTTGATCGGCATAGACAAAAACAGTGAAAATACTCTGTTTCTGCCCTCCGCAATGAAGCAAGACGGCCTTTTGTCTGCCTCATTCGGAACGAAGGTTGTCAGATGCCATGTTACTTTCAGACGAAATCTCGAACAGACAGTGCTCCTCTCTGAAAATCTGTTTCACGAACTGCTGATACCGCATCGCAGCCGGGCTGATATTCTCATTCATGATCATTCGGTGCACATTGGTCCGTTAATCGGCATCTTCACCGCAGGGTTTACCGCATCACTTGAGCGCCCTTTTAAGGACCGTTCTCTCTTTTTTTCTAAACTGCTCACTTTGCATGAACAAACAGGAAGCTATTGCTTCGTGTTCGGCGCGCACCAAATCAATTGGCAGGAAGGGACGATTGAAGCGCTTCTATACAGGGAAAATGGCTGGGAGAAACACATTGTCCCGCTGCCGAACGTCGTGTATGACCGTTTGCCGAATAGAAAAATCGAGAACTCAATTGTCTTGCAGAATACAAAAAACCGGCTGATCAATGAATATCAAATCCCATGGTTCAATAAAACATTTTTCAACAAATGGGATGTTCATCAATTGCTGGAAAAAGACCCGAGAACGGCTCCTTACTTACCGAAATCAATCCTTCATCCTACTGTTGAGCGGATTGAAGAGCTGAGTGATTCATTCGGCAAGGTTTATATAAAACCGGCGGACGGAGCACTCGGCACCGGGATTTATCAGCTCGCCAAAACGGAATCCGGTTTGACTGTGAAACATACAAATGATGCCAAATCTTTTTCTTCAATCGACTATCCCGATGCTTCCGCATTTCTGGATGAATTTCAAAAACAGCATGATCCCGCTGTCTTTCTCGTTCAGCAAGGGGTAAATTTGATTGAATTTCAGGGAAAACCAGCCGATTTCCGCGTTCATACGAATAAAAACAGTAAAGGGAAATGGACTGTGACCGCTATCGCAGTAAAAATTTCAGGAGAAAACAGCATTACAACACACCTATCGAATGGCGGAAAAGTGAAAACGCTGGCCGAAGTATACGATGATCCGGCGGAACGAATACATGTCATTAAAAAGCTTTCTGCGGCGGCATTGACCGCCAGCCAAGTGCTCCATGACCATATCGAAGGGTTCATCGGCGAGATTGGTTTTGATTTTGGCATTGACCAAAACGGTAAGGTATGGATGTTTGAAGCGAATTCACGTCCGGGCCGCAGTATTTTTTCTCATCCGAGTCTGCAATCTGTCGATTCTTTGACAAAACGAAGAAGCTTTGAATATGCTTCATATCTTTCGAAGATGGCCATTACCTCCCATGAATCGCTGTGGCCATCCTAATTTGCCCGCTTTATGTAAAAGCGGGCTTGAAGTTTATTCAACGCAAGGACAAGTTCATCATAAAGCCCCTTCAATGATGTTTTGCAACAATGATACAATGAATGTAATTCGTCCGTATCCATGTCAATTGATATCAATTTCAAGGAGCGTGGCCCCTGATGATTTCTCATTTCAGCTGGAAACCTTTGTTTCAAAAACAAAAACTGCCCGGATGGACAATTTCCTTTTACTATAAAGGCATGCATTACGAGGGCATCTATCATAAAAGCGGCGAGATTGAATGGGGAGATTTGTTTCCCGCCCGTGCTGATGAGCCTGCACTCAAAAACGAGATACATGAATTGATGCTTTTTCATATTTACGATTAGCTTAGCCTGAGCGGCTAAGCTTTTTTTATGCCTTCTCAAGATTTACCACTAAAATCCCCGCATGAGTTTCAGTCAAATCTAACATAATACGTAGTAACAAGCCGGCAAAGCATTGGGTTACGCCGAGACGGCAGTGACACCCGAGACGGGTCCACAGACTGGTGCAACTCCAGTTAACCCAACCATATCAAATAAAAAAGGAGATTTTACACATGGCAAACCAAAACTCTTCAAATCAATTACTAGTACCTGGCGCAGCTCAGGCTATCGACCAAATGAAACTTGAAATCGCTTCTGAATTCGGCGTTAACCTTGGAGCGGATACGACTTCCCGCGCTAACGGTTCTGTCGGAGGAGAAATCACAAAACGTTTAGTATCTTTCGCTCAGCAGAACATGGGCGGACGCGTACAATAACAATTCAATAAATGGCTGACAGAAGGCGCGGTTTCCGCGCCTTCTTTATATTTGTCACCCTTTTTTCCTACACCACATATCCTAGGAGAAAAGGGAGGGAATCAAGGTGCCATTCATCGCTATTGTGAATTGGGAGCTGGTGCAGTTCGTAAGTATATCCATGATTAATGAATATGTTTCCCATCGCTCTGTCTTTTTGTACAGGTATTCTTTCCCGCGCTGTTCAAACTGAGTACATCCTTTTATAATGAGGGGCGAGGAGGTTTTTTCATGAAAATTGCCTTATTTGGCGCAACCGGCCGTGTCGGACAAGCCTTTTTAAGATTGGCAGGCACCAATGAACAACTCGATATTTACGCTCTGATCAGATCATCGAATGATAAACTTGGCCTGCCGAAAGAACGGATCGTTATCGGGAATGCCCGCTGCCGAGAAGATGTGAAAGAAGTTATGAAGGATGCTGAGATCGTCATCAGCTGTCTCGGTACAGATGGCGACGATACGTTGTCAGCTGCCATGACACATATTCTTGCCATTATGCAGGAACAGCATATCAAACGGCTCATAACGATCGGCACCGCGGGCATTCTTAATTCACGATTTGAACCAGGAAAATACCGATTTGAAACAAATGAATCAAAACGAAAGCTGACCCGCGCTGCCAAGGAGCATGCAAGGGTATATGAAATGCTCAGAGCTTCGTCCTTAGACTGGACCATGATCTGCCCCACATATCTCCCCGACGGAGAAGCAGCAGGTGAATACCGTGCAGAGCGCAACGTCTTGCCGGCGGAAGGCAAAAAGATCACTGTCGGCGACACTGCGGCTTTTCTGTATCACGAGCTTCTTACAGGAGACTATATCGGCTGCCGGGTAGGACTGGCTTATTAATGCGTACAAAAACCCAAAACATTGAATGTCTTGGGTTTTTGAAAACTATGCAATGGAGTGCCTCTGTCCTTTTTGCAGCTCATACATTTGATAATATTGCCCTTTTAACGCCATTAGTTCCTCATGATTCCCTTTCTCAACAATTTCTCCTTTTTCAAGCACTAAAATTTGATCCGCGTTTCTGATGGTTGAAAGCCGATGAGCAATGACAAATGTCGTGCGCCCTTGTTTCACTACATCCAGTGCCTTCTGGATCAAAGCCTCTGTCTCCGTGTCAATATGCGCCGTTGCTTCATCCAAAATCAAAATGGCGGGATCGTACGCCAGAGCTCTTGCAAAGGAAATGAGCTGCCGCTCTCCTGAGGATAGCGTGCTGCCTTTTTCTATGACAGGTTCGCTGATGCCTTTCGGAAGCTTTTCAAGAAGCGACTCAGCCCCGACTTGCCGCAGTGCTTCTATGATGTCTTCTTCTGAAATTCTTTCATCCTCCAGACTGACGTTAGAACCGATTGTTCCTGAAAATAAGTACGGGTCCTGCAGCACAATCCCCATATGGGATCTAAGTTCCTGCCTTGACATGCTGTAAATGCTTCTCCCATCGATGAGCACATCCCCTTTTTGCGCATCATAAAAGCGGAAGAGGATATTCAAAATCGAGCTCTTGCCTGATCCGGTATGGCCGACAAGCGCTACAGTTTCGCCTTTTTGTGCTGTAAAGGAAATGTGTTTCAAAACATTTTCTCCTTCTTGATAAGCAAATGATGCGTCTCGAAATTCAACCCGCCCTAGCGCGCGCTCCTTCGCCGGTTCACCCGTTTCTTCCGTTTCCTTTTCTTCAAGCAGTTCAAAAACACGCCCGGCGGACACCCGCGCCAGTTCCAGCTTAGAAAACTGATTGACGATACCTGTAATCGGCTGGAATAAGCGGTTTAAGTAATCCACAAACGCGTACAGCACACCGATGGAAACAATTCCTGCCGCGTTTAGACTTGCGCCGCCAAAATGCCAGATCAGACAGACAAACGCAAGGTTGCGGATCACATTCACAAGATTGTGTGACATTAAGGAATTTAAATTCAGCATCCTGTTCTGATAGTAATAATGAGATTCATTTAATTCCTCAAACTCTCTCATTGTTTCTTTTTGATGGCGAAAAGCTTGGATGATCGGCATGCCTTGAATAGACTCATTCATTTTTGCATTAATGTCACTATTGATCGAACGGATTTGATGATTGTAATAGGAAGCGTATTTCCGGTAGATAATCGACCACAGCCAGATGATCGGCACAATCGCCAAGCATAAAAACGCGAGCTTTACATCCAGCAGGAACAACGCCGTAAATATCCCGATCATATATATGCCGCTTGTCACAAACGTCGACAGCACTGTCACATATAAATCTCTGATTGCCTCGGTATCATTTGTAATTCTTGCGACTACTTTGCCCGCGGGAAGATTATCAAAATAGCGGATCGGCAGTCTCTGAATGCGGGAAAACACATCCTGTCTCATCTTTTGAATAATGCGGTTGGCACTCATCTGCAATAAATAATGCTGCCCATATTGGAAAAATACCGAGAAGACAAGCAAACCGGCATACAGAAAAATAAGAAACGTCATACCCTTCATTTCCGGCTTATAGAACTGAAAAATCTCCTGCTTTGTCAGCTTTTCAGCAGGATACGTCCGGCTTTCGTTCCCATTAGTGATCGTCAGCTTTCCGTCAGAAACTGTTCTGTTCCCGTCAAAGCTGACAGCCTGATCAACGAAATAAAACGCCATTCCCACTTGATAAATATGCGCTTCTTTCTCTTTAGCAGCCGCTCCCTGCATCCGGTCCTCCCTGACATAGGAGGTGCCGTCAAATTCAACTGCATTTTTATCTTTTTCCGAGACCTCATACCATGTTTTTTCAATGCCGAGGATGTGGTCGTCAATCATTTTTTTGCCGATAAACGGTCCGGTCAGCTCTGCCTCGACTGCAATCGCAAGCAACAGGACGGCAGTGATCAGCAATTTTTTATATAGGAGTGCGTATCTCCATAATGTTTTTCCCGTGTTCATGCCCCTGCTCCCCCTTCTTCTGCAGTGAACAGCTGCTGCCTTTCGTATTGTTCCCGATACCATCCGTTATTGGCCATCAGCTCTTGATGTGTGCCTCTCTCAGAAATCACGCCGCCGTCCATCACAAGGATGAGATCGGCATGCTCCACAGCTGATAAACGATGCGTCAGAATAAATGTCGTTTTCTCTTGGCGGTTTTTCCTGATATTGCTGATAATAGCCGCCTCCGTTTTTGCATCTACAGCGGAAAGAGAATCATCCAGGATTAAAATCTCCGGATTCGCCATCAGCGCCCTCGCGATTGAAATTCTTTGTTTTTGCCCTCCAGAGAGTGCGACGCCTTTTTCACCCACCATTGTCTCCAGACCGGCCGGAAGCATTTGCAAGTCTTTTTCAAAATGAGCTTCTGAAACAGCCTTCTTTACCTCAGCATCACTTGCTTCAAGCTTTCCGTACAAGATGTTTTCTTTTACAGACCGGGAAAACAGCAAATGATCCTGCGGCACATATCCAATCCATCCGCGGAGCCGGTCAAGAGGAATCTGCTCAATCGGCACACCTGAACATGTGATGCTCCCTTCACCGGCTGGATACTGGCGCAAAAGCTGCTTAATGATCGTCGTTTTACCGCTCCCTGTTTTACCTGCAATCCCGACAGTCTGCCCTTTTCGCACGGCAAAAGAAATATCTTGAATATTCACATTTGTTGAGCTTGGATATGTAAAGCTGACATGGCTGAAAACAATATCTCCAGGCTCTTTTAAATCAGACGGCCGCTTCGGATCTGTTACGTCCGGTTCATAAGAAAGGGTTTCATTTACCCGATCTAAGGACGCGTTGCCGCGCTGCATCACATTAATTAATTCACCGATCGCAAACATCGGCCAAATCATCATGCCCAAATAGACATTAAAGGAAACAAGCTCGCCAAGCGTCAGCTCATTACGGAAAACAAGAAACGCTCCATACCCCAGCCCAATCAGATAGCTGGCGCCGACAAGCAGCTTAACAGTCGGCTCAAACAGAGAATCAATAAAGGCTACCTTCATATTCTTCCGATACACATCGGCCGTCATTTCATTAAAACGGCGTTCATCATTCGTTTCCTGCACATAAGCGCGAATCACTCTCACACCCGAGACCGATTCGAGCACCCTGTCATTCAGCGCTCCGAAAGAATGTTGTGCCTCTGTAAACCTTTCATGAATTTTACTTCCGTATATGCTGATCGCAACAGCCATAATGGGAAGCGGTATTATAGCCGCAAGCGTCAGCTTCCAGCTGATCAAAAACCCCATCGTCAAAAAGATCGTCATCATAAACATTGTGGAATCGACTAATGTCAAAATGCCAAAACCCGTCGTTAAACTGACAGCCTGGAGATCATTTGTCCCCCGCGCCATTAAATCTCCTGTTCTGTATTTTTCATAAAACGGCGGCGCCATTTTCAGCAAATGGCCCATCAGCTTAGAGCGGAGAATTTTTTCCATCACATTCGCTCCGCCGAACAGCTGGTGCATCCAAAAATAAGACATGATATACACCACCGCCGTCAAACCTAAAAATACGCTGACATAAAACAGCAGCCCGCCTGAGGTAAACTCCCCCGATTTCATATCATCGATGGCGTTCCCCAACAATTTAGGCGGAAACATCTCAAGTACATTTACACATAATAAAAGCACAATCGCAATGGTATAGCGCAGCCAGTAGGCTTTAAAAAACCAGCCTAGCTTTTTCAATACTGAAAACATCCATCCCCATCTCCTTTATCTCGTCAGCCGCCTTCTATTTTTTCCTTGCAGCTCTTTTCGTTCAGGTTGTCATAACCAATCCTTGCCTCTGTATTTGTCTTCACATCCGATACACCTGTCTTTCTTAAGATTTTGTATATAAAAAAGGCATGAAGCGTCAGCTCCATGCCTTTTGTTATCGATTATGATGTACAGAGCGCTTTTCGGCGCGCGGATTAACCCAATTCAAAAAAACAGAATAAGGGTTTGCCGCGCCAATATGAAACTGTTCTGTAAGACATATCATTCCTTGGCATAGCAAACCCTCCATTCATTCTGGTTTTTCACTCTTTTTTCATAATATAAACAAAACCTTTTTTTGTCAATCATTACTTGAACAGAGAAAAGATTAAATAGATATGATGTCGGGTATTGTATTGTACGACGTTTTTTGAAAGGGTGAGAATGATGTTTCATGCTGACCGTATTATTGTTGCGTTTGACGGAAGTGAAAACAGTAAGAAAGCGCTTCAGACAGCCATTGATCTTGCGAAAACGGTAAATGCAGCCATTACAGTCGCCCATTCACATGATATGAAAGACAGCCAGACCATCATCGACCCGCCGAGGCCCGCAGCAGGGGCAAGCTATATTGGCGGAGGCATGACAAGTGTTCCTGACCCGCTGATATCAGATGTTGCGCCACCGGAGCCAATGATTTATGAAGACCGTACGGAAGAAGTCATCGCAGAAGCCAGAATGATGCTGAATGATCAGCAGACAGAGGGAGATATCGATATATTGGAAGGTGACCCGGCTGAATCAATTATCGAGCATGCCAACCGGGTTTCAGCCGATCTGATTGTAACCGGAAGCAGAGACCAAAACAGACTGAAGAAACTTTTGTTTGGAAGTGTAAGTGAAAAGCTTTCGGCGAAATCAGATATACCGGTTCTGATCGTAAAGTGAGCACGCCACGTGCTCGCTTTTTTATATTCATAATTGTGAAAAAACACGGATTTTCGTTTTTTTCTGATATAATGCTTTCGTGCCCAAAAGCACAAAAGCATTAAAGAAAATGATGGGGTGTTGTTTTGGATTCTCAAAAAAAGCTGACGTTTCCGTTAGCCGTCGGTTTATTTATATTAATGTTAGGAGTCATTACCTCCTGCTTATTTTTTCTTCATACAGAACCGCATATCCCGCTGTTCCTATGTGTTGTCCTGCTTTCAGCAGCCGGTTTATGGTACGGTTTTTCCTGGAACAGCCTTGAAAAAGGAATTGTAAACGGGATTAAAAACGGTGTACAGCCGATCATTGTTCTGGCACTGATCGGTATCTTAATCGGCGCTTGGATGTACAGCGGCGCCATACCGTCCGTTACAGTTTATGCTTTGTCCTTTATTGAACCGAGCCATCTTCTGTTGACTGCTTTGTTTTCCTGCATGATCATCAGCACGCTTGTCGGCTCAAGCCTGACAACTGTAAGCACAATTGGCGTGGCACTGATCGGCGTGGCGAGCGCGGCGGGCGTTCCGCTCGAATGGACGGCGGGGGCAGTCATTTGCGGAGCCTGCTTTGGTGATAAAATGTCACCGATGTCGGATACAACAAATTTTGCTGCGGGTATAGGCGAAATATCGATCTTTGAACACATTCGCCACATGATGGGCACAACTATTCCCGCCTTGCTGATCACCGTTGTCCTTTTTTACTTTCTTGGTTTATCAGTCTCAGCGGACGCTGCTTCAACAGATGATATTGCACATGTTATTGCCGGAATAAAAGATGCAGCAAACGTCACACCGTGGGCGCTTCTTTCTCCGCTCTTAGTTGTTTTGCTGGCGATTAAGCGCGTGTCCGTTATTCCCGTTCTGACTGCCGGTATTATTTCCTCGGGAATTTTGACAGCCATCTTTGTTCCCGACAGCAGCATTCAGGCTTTTATGTCAGCCCTGCAAAATGGCACCATGTTCGAAACTGACAATGAGGCTGCCGCTAAAATCATCAACAGAGGCGGACTGCAATCCATGATGGGCTCAGTTTCTCTTATTATGATCGCTTTTGCACTCGGCGGTTTAATGGAGAAAATCGGCCTGATCTCCGCACTATTGGAGGGTGTGATGAAAGGAATCCGTTCAAAGGGCAGTCTCATTGCAGCAACTGTCTGCTCCAGTATCGGTGTCAATCTTGCAACAGGCGAACAGTATTTATCTATATTAATACCGGGACAGTCATATAAATCCTTATATGACAAACAAAACATTCAGCGGAAGTTTTTATCAAGATCATTAGAGGACGGCGGAACATTGATTAATCCATTAATCCCTTGGGGCGTCAGCGGGGCTTTTATGGCAACCGCGCTTGGTGTTCCCGTCATTGACTATATCCCATTTACGTTCTTCCTCTATATATCGCCGATCATCTCGATTTTAGTTGGATTTGTAAAAAAATAAAAAGAGCGCCGCTTGCAAAGCGGGCTCTTTTTTATCATTAAAATGATACGCGGGCTGCCTGCTGAATGCTTTCTTGAAAAGCCGCCTGCAGCTGTTTTGTCACCGGTCCGGGCACTCCGCTTCCGACTGATTTTCCATCAAGCGTCACAACCGGAACAATCTCTGCCGTCGTTGAAGAAATAAAGATTTCCTCCGCCTGTCTCAGCTCTTCTTCAGTAACGGGCTTTTCATCAAGCTCTATGCCGTTCTTTACGATGAGATCCAAAATCTTCATTCGTGTAATCCCATTGAGAATCATTCGGTTAGCCGGATGCGTCCGCACCGTACCGTTTAAAACAGCATAAACATTAGAAGATGTACCTTCTGTAACAATTCCGTCTCTTATTAAAATGCCTTCAAATGCTCCCACTTCGTAGGCTTTCTGCTTTGCCATCACATTATACAGTAAATTCAGACTTTTAATATCGCATCTCAGCCAGCGAAGATCCTCATCCGTGATGGCTGAAACGCCGTATGTCTGCTCCTGTTCCGGCTTTTTAACAGAAAATGTATAGGCCGTCGTCTGCGGCTCAAGGCCCGCTTCATATTGGTGTTTTCGCGGAGCAACCCCTCTTGTGGTTTGAATGTAAACCGCTCCGTCGCTGACCGCATTTTCCTGCACAAGCTTTTGCAGGTCCCACTCTAAATCTTCTAAACTGAACGGCAGTGAAATTCCGATCTCACCCGCGCTTCTGAATAAACGCTCCGCATGCTCGCGCAAGCCGAATAATACCCCTTTATACACCCTGATAACCTCATAGATTCCGTCTCCAAACTGATAACCGCGATCTTCCACATCAACGGATGCCTCGTTCCGCTCCACCAGTTGGCCATTGACTAAAATCTTCATATAAGCCCTCCCTTTTTCGTATTTATCCTGATGTCTAATCAAGCTGTCATTGTCACTCATTCTACCATATCGAACCAGCTGAAAAACAGAAAGATGAAGAACTCAATAGCTGGGAAGGAGATTATTTTTTCCTTAAAATCTGACATTTCGACATTTTTTCTATGTTCTTTCCAGTTTTATTCCTGTATACTTGACTCGTAATACATAGGTTGTAAACAATGGCACCTTCAGAGCTGCCAATACAGCGGTATGTAGAGATTTTATGCCAATGGAGAGATTGTTATGCGACAAACGAGAGGAGACGCTTCTCCTTCTGCAGTTTCGCTTGCTTTTAAATTTGCAAGTTTAGCAGTTTTATGTGTGCTGCTTTTGCTTATGGTGATTTTAGGTTATTCCAACAGCTCCTCGAAAGCAAAGGAGATCACTGTCACAACAAACAGCCAGCTTCGTGATGAGAAGGAAAGCCTGAAGCTGAAAGACGACTCCCCAGGCCTGCTGATAAAACATTTGCAGACCGAGCAGAATATGGGAGACAAAACGGTTTATTTAACCTTCGATGATGGCCCGTCAGCCTCTACAAACCGCTTGCTGGACGTACTGAAAAGCGCCGATGTAAAGGCGACATTTTTTATGCTGTCACCGCGAATGAACGAATTCAAACACGCGGTTAAAAGGGCCGGAAATGAAGGGCATGCACTCGGTTTACACGGGGTCACGCATAATAACAAATTGTTTTATCAAACGCCGACATCACCGCTAAAAGAAATGCAGCAGGCGCGTGACACGCTGGAAAGCATTACAGGCTATCGCACTGATCTCGTCAGAACGCCCTACGGCAGCAAGCCGTCTCTTACAGATTCACAAATTCGCAATCTAGAAAAAGACGGTTTTGTGTACTGGGATTGGACGATTGACAGCATGGACTGGAAATACCGCAACTCAAAATACGTAGCAGAAGTATTGCAGCAGCTTGACAATATGGAACACAGCCATTCTAATCGGCCGTATGTGATTCTCATGCACGATCTTCCTGCTACAGTAAACGCACTGCCGGTGCTAATCCATAAACTGAAAGAAAAGGGCTATTCCTTCGGTGTGTTAAAGGATACAATGGTTCCGGTTCATGAATAAAAAGTGAGGCGCTTATCTGCGGCCTCACTTTTTTATGCCCAAGCTCCGGGCAAACTCTCCGATTTTTTGATGGATGACGAAATCAAACAAACTGTCGCAGTACGTCGGCTCCAGGTTAATAATGGCTTTTTTTATGCCTGGAATCCGGCTTGCATCCTCAGGCACAAATCTGGCGGGAGCAACCTCAAGAGACGTGCCGATCACCAATAATAGGTCGGCTTTATCCAGCTTTTCATAAAGCGTGTCAAAATGCAAAACGGCATCGCCAAACAGAACGACATCGGTTTTTAATACCGTTCCGCACACCTCACCGTCATTTCCGACCGCTGTACACTCCGGCACATCATGCTTCAGCAAATGAGGGAGATCATATCGGGCGCCGCATGAGAGACAGCTCGCTGTTTGGATAGAGCCATGCAACTCGTATACATGTCTGCTTCCGGCTTTTCTATGAAGGCCGTCAATGTTTTGTGTGAATATATCCACCTGCTTCCCTTGTTTCTCCAGTTCAGCCAAAAGCAAATGCCCTTCATTCGGTTCATAGCTCCCGCTCATTTTCATTTGAAACAATTCTTTGAACTTAGGCCAAAACAGACGCGGATAGCTTAAAAAATAATCAAGGCTCATCGCCTCCATCCTTGAGGCATCCTCAGTCCAGATGCCGCCGGCTGAGCGAAAATCGGGTATGCCTGATTCTGTGCTCATTCCCGCTCCGGTCAGCACGACAATTCGCTGTGCTTCATTCAACATGTTTCTGAATGCTTCCAATTCAACACCGCCTTACAGTCTTTTTTCTTATTTTACCATGAAAAAGACCCCGCCTCTTTGAGACGAAGTCTTTCTTTTTTAAGCCCGTTCCTTTTCCCCTTTATTGAGATTTACTTGAAACGGATCGTGCTGGTGCTTCTGGTTGACATACACCATTTGTCCGGGATAAGCAAATTCAACCCCTTCAGCGCCGAGGATTTCAATAATTTTATAGTTGATATCCTCTCTGACATGAAGGTTCTCCGCCCAAACCGTTGTTTTTGTATAGAAGTTGAAAAATAAATTGTAATAGCTGTCAGCAAACGTATCGAAATTGACCATGATTGTATCATTATCGACGCCTTCATGTTCAAGCAGCATCTTTCTGAGCGAACGAATGCAGCGTTCCAAATTCTCAATCGGCGTTGCGTAGGATACATGAATGGAAAACGTAATCTGGCGCTTGGTCATTCTCGTCCAGTTCGTGATGGCTTCCATCGACAGCGTGGAATTCGGCACCGTTACAAGCGCACCCTGCGCTGTTCTGAATCTTGTGCTTCTGAAGGTAATATCCTCCACTGATCCGGTCACTGTCGCCGTCTCCACCCAATCACCGATCGTAAACGGCTTTTCAGTGATAATGATGATTCCGCCAAAGAAGTTGCTGATCGTGTCTTTCGCTGCTAGCGCAAAAGCCAATCCGCCAAGCCCAAGGCCCGCTACAAACCCATTGACGTCATAATTAAATTCCTGCGCGATCACGCTCACACTGAGCGCTATAATGACAAAACGGAGCAGCTTAGACAAAAATGGCGCCAGAATATCATCCATATCCAGTTCGAAGCGCTGATTCACTTTATGAAAAATAAAAGATGATGTAGCGGTCAAATTACAAAGCCCCCAGCTCAACAGCGCCACAATCAGCGAGCGGTATATTTTGCTGATCAGCGGCATCTGTGCATCTAAAAACGGTGAATAGCGGATCGCTAAAAACAGCCCTAAGGCAACAAAAAACCACCTGGCAGGCTTATCGAATGCCACAACCACCTGTTTAAAAATTTCGGTTTTCGGTTTGTTTGTCATATTAAAAAGCAAATTAAAGAAATATCTTGTAAACAGTTTTCTTAGTATAAGAAACAACAGCAAAATTGCCAAACTGATGCCGGTTTGTATGATTTTATCAAGCGTGAAATATTGCTGCAGATGATCTAGCATGGCAGTCTCCCCTCTATCCCAATCGAATGTTTATTATACTAAAATATTCGGCAGAATGCTTCTCTAAATGTCTTTATAAAACACAAAACCCCGGCGGAGCGCCGGGGCAATTTCTCATTTTAACCATTCAGCCAGATTCAATAGGGACAGTCACTTACTTTTTTTCGTTTGTGTCTGATCAAGGAGAGTTGCTTTTTGCATTTCAACATCTGTTTCGGCTTTAATTCTTTCCTCCACTCTGATTCTCCCTTTTCCCATGATCTCGCCTCCTTTTTTGCTATTATAAAGTAACAGAATATTTTGTGAACATGTCGAAAGCACTATTTTTCTGCCGAAATATGCTCGGATACGGTGAGTGTTCTTGTTTCAGTTATACGTTGTTTTCAGCTTGGACTATTCAAATATGACAGAAAAAAATTCACAAGTTGGTATCGCGGTGCATATATGGATTTGATACAATAACAGAAATGCCCATATGAGGAGCTGACAAGCTTGTACACCATTGCCCACCGCGGAGCATCCGGCTACGCTCCCGAAAATACAATTGCTGCATTTGATCTCGCGGCAGAAATGAATGCAGATATGATTGAGCTGGATGTCCAGCTAACAAAAGACAGGCAGATTGTCGTTATACACGATGACAGAGTGGACCGGACAACAAACGGTTCAGGCTTTGTTAAGGATTTTACGCTGAAGGAGCTGCAGGCACTCGATGCAGGAAGCTGGTACGGCCCCGCTTTTCAAGGAGAAAAAATCCCGACTCTGGAGGACGTGCTCAAGCGCTACCATAAAAAAATCGGACTTTTAATTGAACTAAAAGGCCATCCTTCGCAAATCGGGATTGAAGAAGAAGTGGGACAGCTGTTAGGACAATTTTCTTTTTCTATTAACAATATTGTTCAATCCTTTGGGTTCCGCTCCATCCAAAGGTTCCGCGAACTTTATCCATCGATTCCGACAGCCGTTATTACAAGGCCGAATTTTGGCATGCTGTCCAGAAATCAGCTGAAAGCCTGCAAATCTTTCGCAAATTATGTCAACATCAAATACACACGTCTCAATCGTCTCATGATCGCTTCCGCCCATAAAAACGGATTAAAAGTGTTTGCATGGACAGTAAGGCATCAGAAAACAGCAGCCAAATTGCAGGCCATAGGCGTGGACGGTATTGTCACAGACTACCCGGACTACGTATTAAAGGATGGAAAACATGAATAGATATAGTGCAGTTTTTATCGGAGGCGCCCTTGGCGCTTGTCTCCGATACGGATTGAACATCGGCATAAACAATGACATATTCCCGGCTGCAACTTGGCTGGAGAACGCGGCAGGCAGCCTTCTACTAGGCGTTCTGACCGGCTTTTTTATAATTAGGGCGAAACGGCCTTTGCTATCGGCTTTTTTAGGCACCGGTTTTTGCGGAGGCTTTACAACCATGTCAACATTTTCTAAAGAAACGGTCATGCTATTGCAATCCCATTCGTCATTAGCTGTTTTGTATATGGCTTCCTCATTCATATCCGGAATCGTGCTTGCCCTCTTTGGCGTTTTGGCAGGACGGCAACTAGCCCGATTTCAAATAGGAAAGGGGCGGGAGCAATGATGACACTAGCTGGTATTTTCGCAGCGGGAGGACTCGGTGCTGTGCTGCGTTTTTGGCTCGGCAATGTCATAACATCTAAAACCGAAAGCCTTCGTTTTCCAGTCGGCATTTTGACCGTTAATATACTGGGTGCCCTCGGTCTTGGTCTTTTTACAGGGCTTCACGTGACAAATTCATCTGCAGCACTCATCATCGGCACCGGCTTTTTTGGCGCCTTTACCACTTTTTCCACTTTCAGCGTTGAAAGTGTTCAGCTCTTGCTGGCCAAGCGTGTAAAGGAAAGCATCCTATATATCGGCTTAACGCTTTGCGGGTCTCTCTTGGCGTTTTGGTGCGGCTGGACGCTGCTGACATAAAAAAACCTTGAGCTTATTTCTCGCTCAAGGTTGCACTGTTCAGCATGACCGGCTCGGGCATCGGCAGCGTATGGTGGGCCGTAACCCCGGTTGTTTTGCTGATTTCTTCTTTTATATCTATTTGCTTAATCAAACGGCCATCCATTTTCAGCACCTTTATTGTATATGATCCGATGCGAATGGATTCACCAGCCTCAATATCAATGTTTTCTTTCAATATCAGTCCGCCGATGGTGTCCACGTCTTCTTGAATCGATGCGCCAAGAAGGCTGTTCACCTGATCCATGCGAACCTTTCCATCCATAATATAATGGCGGTCACCAAGCTTTTGGATCAGCGGCTGTTCGTCTTCATCAAATTCATCTCTGATCTCGCCGACAATTTCTTCAAGAATGTCCTCTGTCGTAACAAGTCCCGAGGTTCCGCCGTATTCATCCGACAAAATCGCCATATGAATGCGTTCACGCTGCATTTTAATCAGCAGATCATGAACCGGAATTGTTTCAATGACTTCGATCACTGGCCGCACATACGGATGGATCGTCATTTTCATTCTTTCCTCTTCTGTCATAAACAGCAAATCAGAAAACAAATGCTTCGTATTGACCAAGCCGATTACACTGTCTTTGTCCCCATCCGTGACAGGCCAGCGGGTGTATTTTTCTTTCAGCATAACCTCCAGCATCTCGGCCATTGTCATATCTGTTGATACAGCGGCCATTTCCTTCCGCGGTATCATAATTTCTTTGGCAATGCGGTTATCAAATTCAAAAATCTTATTCACATATTTATATTCAGACGGATTAATCTCTCCGTTTTTTAAACTCTCAGACAACAGCATTCTGAGTTCTTCTTCAGAATGAGAACCCTCATGTTCTGACGCCGGCTTTAAACCAAACATGCCGCATAAAAGCCGCGCCGATCCATTCAGGATCCAAATAAACGGAAACAGGAGCAAATAGAATAGTCGCAGCGGACCCGCTATCAGCAAGGTTAGCTGTTCAGCCTTTTGAATCGCGACCGTTTTCGGGGCCAGTTCACCTACAACAACATGCAGAAATGTAATCAAGCCGTACGCGACCGCAAAAGAGACTGCATGAGAAACCGATTCCGGCAGGCCGAGCGGTTCAAACAATGGGTGCAGCAGCCGTTCAAATGCCGGCTCCCCCAGCACGCCGAGTCCAATCGATGTCACTGTAATGCCCAGCTGGGATGCAGATAAATATTCATCCAAATCTGTAATGACACGCTTTGCGAGTATCGCCCGTTTGTTTCCTTCTGTTATAAGCTGATCAATTTTGGATCTCCTTACTCTAACTATCGCAAACTCACTTGCGACGAAAAATGCAGTTAAAGCAATGAGCACACCAATTAAAATCAGACTGTCAATATCGTCCATTTAACCTTATCCCCTCATTAAAGGATAAGGAGTCACCTCCTGATATAATCATTTTTCCTTAACATTGAGGTACGCGGTGTATTGTTGCCTAAGCAGAGGGCCCCATCATACCACCTCCAAGTCAAAGTTTGATTATAAATTGTATATTTTATTGTAACACAACTCATTCCAAAAATGATTTTTAATTTTTAGACTTTTATCATGGGACAAACTATTGATTCATCCGGCCAGCAAGTTCTCGATATCCGTGTATAGCCTTTCAATCTCTGACTCTGCACCTGTTAAGATGCTAAAACTATTGGCAAGACGCTGTTCGCTGAAATATCGGGCATTGATTTGTTGAAGCTCATACAGCTCATTCGTTCGTATACTGATTTAGAGGCGTGCATAGGATGAAGCTCGTTTAAAATGGGACAATTGGTGACCGTTAGATCATTTGAATGCTTAAAAGATGCGTCGATCACGCAGCGCAGGCAAGGTGGTTATAAATGGTTTTTCCTTCATTTTGCTGGCTCTGCTGTTATGATTGAATTTGGCGGTTTATCCGAGGGAGAGTTAAAATCAGGAATTGAAGAACGGGGCAAAGCTTGGGGCATACGACAAATAAAAAAGATAACAGCCTCAACTAGCTGTTATCTTTTTGTCTGAGACGGCCTATGAAAAATCTTTAAATAAGGCAATAAAGATGTCGCGTGATTTTTTGATCTGCTCCAGCGGCACACTGAAGGATAAACGGAAGTGCCCTTTCATCCCAAAACCGCTGCTCGGTACAATTAACAATTTATATTTTTGCGCTGCATGCACACAAAATGCGACTTCATCTTCAATTGGCGACTTCGGAAAAACGAAGAAACCGCCTTTTGGCATTTCAAATTCAAAACCGGCTTCCTTTAAAATATCAACCATGAGATCCCTGCGCTCTTTATAAGCGCTTGCGTCTATTCTTAAATCGTCCATTCTCGCCACAGCCCGCTGCATCATGACAGGCGCATTTACAAATCCAAGCGTTCGATTGCAGTACACAAAAGCGTTTATCAAAAGGTCAGCATCCGGCATGCTGCTGTCTAAGCCGATATAACCGAGCCGCTCCCCTGCTATGCCGAGGTCTTTACTGAATGAGCTCGCCAAAATGACACGGTGATACGTTTGAAACGGATTTGCCAGTTCTTCATCATAAATCAGCTGACTGTACGGTTCATCAAACAGCACATAGATGGTTTGGCCGTTTGTCTCTTCGATCTCTTTTAACAGAGCGCCTAGATCATCTATATTTTTCTGGCTGAGTACGGTTCCCGTCGGGTTATGCGGTGTATTCAGAATGAGACCCTTCGTCTGCGGGGTGATCGCCTGCCTGACCGCTTCAATATCAATCTCGAACCGGGCTGTCAGCGGGCAGCTGACAGCCTTCCCGCCATAGTTCTCAATATACAATTTATATTCTGCAAAGTAAGGAGCGAGAATGATGACCTCTTCTCCCGGATTTAATATACTTTTTAACGCCACATTCAATGCGCCGCCCGCACCTACTGTCATGACAACGCGCTCAGCTGAAAACTCGGCAGCAAAGCGGCCTGCCAGAAATTGCGCGACTTTTTCTCTAGCTTCAGGAAGGCCCTGATTTTGTATGTATCCGTGGTTTCCTTTTTCAGCTTCTTCTATTAATGCTCTCGTAAAGGCTTCAGGCGGTTCAACGACCGGGTTGCCGATTGAAAAATCAAACACCTGGTCATTCCCGAACTCTTTCTTCAGTCTCGCTCCTTCATCGAACAGCTTTCGAATCCACGATCCTTTATTAAGGTTCTCTTCAATTTCCCGCGATAAACCAGCCAATCTCATCTGTCCCTTCTGCACATATAAATTGAACATTCTATCTATCTATGTTACTTCAATCAGAATTCGGATGCCACAATTTCCATATCCGGCATCTCAAAAAAACAATAAACTTGTGTAAGGCACCCTTCATATATTAAACTATTCTCATAACTATAACGTGATGGTTGGGAGGGATTTAGATGGGGCTGAGACTTATCGTATCAGTGAACTAGCGGCACTTGCCGGAGTAACGAAACGAACAGTTGATTATTATACGAATCTTGGTCTGCTGACGCCGGCCAGATCCTGTTCAAATTATCGTTACTACGATGAAAACGCACTTAAACGACTCATATTTATTGTAGATTGCAAGCAGCAGAGATTGGCCCTGTCCGATATTAAAGATCGACTGGAGAACCAGTTTCCCTCTTCAGCCATAGCTCATGACGAAATTGGAAATCTGGCATCTGAAATTGATTATATGAATCAAAACATCTCCGGAATCTTGCATCGGTTTGAACGGCTGGAGCCTGAGGAGCGTGACAAGCTAAAAAGCAAACTTACACCCGAAAAGCTCGCCGTGTTCCAATCATTTATGCTGCTGTTAAGTTAAAACCATTTTACTAACAGGAGGTGTTACCTTCATTCTCATTGTAGAGTGAAGGTTCTAATTGGACATAGTGAATTTGATTTTAGTCGCTGTTTTAATCGCCCTGACGGCGTTTTTCGTAGCATCTGAGTTTGCCATTATCAGAATCAGAGGCTCACGGATTGATCAGCTGATCGCGGAAGGAAATAAAGCAGCAATTGCCGCAAAAAGAGTGACCACGCATCTTGATGAGTATCTATCTGCGTGTCAGCTTGGAATTACATTGACTTCCATTGGATTAGGGGTTTTAGGGGAATCAACGATTGAAAGGCTTGTTCATCCGCTTTTCGTACAATTGGACGTACCAAGTTCCCTTTCACATATCATATCGTTTATTTTGGCGTATGCCATTATCACGTTCCTGCACGTTGTTGTCGGAGAACTTGCACCTAAGACAGTTGCCATCCAAAAGGCGGAAGCAGTGTCTATGCTGTTTGCGAAACCGCTGATTTGGTTTTACCGCATCATGTTCCCGTTCATCTGGCTTTTGAACAATTCCGCACGGTTATTGACAAAAGCTTTTGGCCTGGAGACCGTATCAGAAAACGAATTGGCTCACTCTGAAGAAGAGCTAAGAATCATTCTGTCGGAAAGCTATAAAAGCGGTGAAATTAACCAGTCAGAGTTTAAATATGTGAATAAAATCTTTGAATTTGACGACAGGCTCGCGAAAGAAATTATGATCCCGCGGACCGAGATTGTCAGCCTTCCGCACGACATTAAGATTTCTGAAATGATGGAAATCATTCAAATTGAAAAATATACCCGCTACCCAGTAGAAGAGGGCGATAAAGATAATATTATCGGGGTTATTAATATTAAAGAAGTGCTGACCGCCTGCATCAGCGGCGAGGTTTCTGTTGATTCCACCATCTCTCAATTCGTGAATCCGATCATTCATGTGATTGAATCTGCGCCGATCCATGATTTGCTTGTCAAAATGCAAAAAGAAAGAGTCCACATGGCAATCCTGTCAGATGAATACGGCGGCACTGCCGGACTGGTGACGGTAGAGGACATTATTGAAGAAATCGTTGGCGAAATCCGCGATGAGTTTGATATTGATGAAATCAGCGAAATCCGCAAAATCGGCGAAGGCCATTACATGCTGGACGGTAAAGTCTTGATCGACCAAGTGAACGACCTGCTCGGCATTCATTTAGAGAATGAAGAAGTCGATACGATCGGCGGCTGGTTCCTTACTCAGAAATACGATGTTGAAAAGAACGATTCAATTATCGAAGAAGGCTGTGAATTTATTATTAATGAAATTGACGGCCACCACGTCGCTTATATTGAAGTGAAAAAGCTCGCAGCAGAAGAGCTGATAGAAGTTGGAGAGTCGAAAGAACCAGAATAAAAAAAGACACCCTTTATTGGGGTGTCTTTTTTTATTCTGGTTCGTTTTTGACGTGATCATACCTCTCTTCTGAAAACTGCTGCTAATAAATCGGTCATCCGCGGGAACTCTAAAAAGGTGCAACTGCGAGAAAAACGAACATCTCTGCATTATTATCGAAAAGGAGCGAAAACATGAAAGTTGTCGTAACTGGAGCAGCAGGTAAAATCGGACGCTGGGCTGTAAGAACAATATTAGAGGCCGGCCATGATGTGACAGCATCAGACAGAGTATTAAAAGAAGAATCCGCATCGAAAAAATTTATTCAAGCTGATTTACGGGATTACGGTCAGGTATGTCAGCTAATTATGGGCTGTGACGCTGTGATTCACCTTGGGAATATCCCTACAGATGTCAGGAATACATCACAGGCGATATTTGAAAATAATATGCTTGTTAATTTTAATATCCTGGAAGCCTGTAAAGATTTTAAAATCCGTAAGCTTGTGTGGGCTTCAAGTGAAACAGTGCTGGGATATCCATTTGTGCCGGACGAGCTCAGTTACCTTCCCGTAGACGAGGAGCATCCAACGATCGTAAAGTCATCTTATGCGATGGCAAAACGGCTGACCGAAATCCTCTCAGATATGTATTCAAAGCTGATCAATACACAAATTGTCACTCTCCGCTTTGCGAATATATATGAGCCTGATGAGTACGAAAAAATCCCAGGCATGCACTGGAACGAGCAGCAAAAGGATATTCAAAAGAAAAACGCATGGGCGTATTGTGATGTCAGGGATGCTGCACATGCTTGCCTTCTAGCACTCGAAAAAAACAATCTCGGAAATGACGTCTTCCATATTACTGCACCCGATACCATCATGAAAGAGCCGAGTGAAGACTTAGTAAAACGATTTTTCCCCGATGTATCTTTAAAGAGAGATATAAAGGGATATGAAACGCTGATGGCAATCGATAAAGCCAAAAAGGTCCTTGGCTATGAACCGCGTTATACATGGCGTTCTGTATTAAATAATGACGGCTCTCTTAAAGCACTGCCAGAGGATCAGCTATCATTATCAAAAATATAAACACCACAAAAGAGCAGCAGGCGATCACCGGACCCCTGCTGCTTTTTTTATATCATAATCATCTAAATTGATATCCAAATCCATTTTGAGGGCCATCTTCGCCAACTGCTCCCCCATATAGGGGCCCATTGTTAAACCAGACGATCCAAGGCCGTTTGCCACTATGATCCCATTCCAGCCGGGAAGAGATCCGATCACCGGCACATCGCCTGGTGTAAAGGGGCGTAAGCCGACTCTTGCCTCTTGAAAGGTGCTGTTCGCTAAGCCGGGAGCCATTTCTAATCCTTTGCTCAGAAGTTCCTGCAGCCCGCCAGCCGTTACCCGCACATCACGTCCGCCTATCTCATCTTCACGTGTCGCACCGATCGCTATTCTATTATCATGATAAGCTAAAAGATATTCTTTGGAAGGCGGCATCACTGCAGGCCAGCTGTCGATATGATTTACATTCGGCACCTGCACATACACAATTTGCGCTTTTTGCACACTTACTTTGAAGTGAATTCCCAAAGGCGCTAACAATTGGTCTGCCCAAACACCGGCACAAACAATAACCTCGTCAGAAGAATAGATTTCATTACCGACAGTTACGCCTGTGACACGATTCGAATGATGTCGAAGCGCAGCATCACCTTTTAAAATGACTGCACCGTTTCTTTGAGCAGATCTCAACAATGTATCTCGCAGCACTTCTCCATCCACGCGGGCGGCTCCGCTTATATGAACAGAATGGTACCGTTCAGCCAGCAGAGGAAACAAATCAGCGGTTTGGTTTTCATGAAGAAAGGTAATCTCACCAATTTCCGCGGCAGCTTGTTTACGCTCCCGCACACGTTTTTCGATCTTTTCTATCTTTTCTATATCTTGATGAATACTAAGAGCACCGACTTGAGCATAACCAATGTCCGTCTCGCCTTCTTTTCTAAGTTCTTCTATGAACCGAGGATAAAAGCGCGCTCCGTCCTTTGCCAGCCGGTACCAAGCCTGATCACGGCGAGGAGACAGCCATGGACAGATAATGCCTTTCGCTGCATGGGTGGCCTGGCCCTTATCTTTCCGATCTATAACAAGAACCTCTGCACCCATTTTGGCTAGCTGATATGCTGTTGATGCTCCCAAAATTCCAGCCCCGACTATTATCATTTTTTTCATGATCCGTAACCTTTCCCAATGATCAATACCTCATTTAGTATAGCTAATGGCCCAGGAAATTATAAACAATCGGGAAATGGATGAATGCAATGACTGATGAATTAAAGTTGTTCCAGCTTCTTTTCAAGCTCTTTAATGCTGTTATTCAAAGCCTCTGTCATAGCCGCTAGCCTTTCCTTAGACGGAAGGTGGGCAAAATCAGCCTGCTGCAAAGGTTTACCGATAATCAGCTTCATTTTTCCTTTTTTGAACAACGCCTTTCCGCTTGAAGGTCCTTTATAAGCGGCCGGAACAAGGGGCGCTTTCCCCATTTGCGCAATTGTCACTGCGCCTCTTTTTAAAGGCACATCCTCAGAGGTTCTTGTTCCGCTTGGGAAGATTCCGACAATTTCTCCTTCTTTCAGCAGCTTAATCGGCGTTTTAATGCTGCTTGGGCCGGGATTTTCCCGATCTACCGGAAAGGCATGAATTTTCTTCAGAAACGAACCGATCCATTTATTTTGAAAAAGCTCTTTTTTCGCCATGTAGTGTATTTGATAAGGAAGAATCCCGACTCCGAGTGTGATCACATCAACCCAGCCAGAGTGTGTACACGCGATGACAAAACCTGAATCGGCCGGAAGGTTTTCTTTGTTATACACCTTCACTCCTCCGCGAAGAGAAAGAATAACTTTTAAAGCATTTGCACAAAACTTATACATATCGCACTTCCTTTGTCGTAATCAATGATTCTTTCTGTTACTTATTATAACAACATTTTTTATTACCTGGTACTAATTTTTAAGATTTCTCTTTTCTTAACGTCAAAAAGCTGAGGAATCATCCTCAGCTTTTTGTTATATGCCCTCTCTTGTCGGAGGCGCCATAAATTCCGGTCCGACCGGGTTTGATATCGTCTGTTCCAATATGGTATTGATGTCTTTTTTATCTTGACTGCTCAGCGTCCAGCCGGTAATTTCTGATACCGCCTCTATTTGCTCAGGTTTTCTAGCCCCCCAAAGGGCGATCCCAGCTCCCGGCTGGTCTAAAATCCATCTGACGGCCAGATGAATCACTGATTTTCCATACCGTGTCTTCGCCAGCTCATCTAATTGATTGACAGCAGAAAGATACTCTTTAAATCTTGGCTTCTGGAATTTCGGATCGTGATTTCGGAGATCGTCTCCCTCAAACGAATGATCTTCTGTCATTTTTCCTGTTAACAGCCCTCTGCATAAACTGCCGTACAATAGTGTTGTCATCTGTTTGTCTTTCGCATACGGAAGCACATTCTCTTCAATTTCCCTTTCAAACAGATTGTAAGGAGGCTGGATTGTATGAAGCGGAGCAACAGCCCGAAATGTATCCATTTGTTCAACCGAAAAATTACTGACGCCGATCGCGCGGATTTTCCCGGCATCATATAATTCCTTCATCACTTCTGCTGTTTCCTCTATCGGGACAAGCGGATCAGGCCAGTGCACCTGATATAGATCGATATAATCCGTCTGAAGACGTTGCAGGGAATCCTCGACCTCCTGTATAATTCTCGCTCTGTTAGCATGGCGGAACAGCTGATTGTTTTTCCAATCCAGCGCCGTTTTAGTGGCAAGAACAACCTGATCTCTTGCCCCATGCTGCTTGATCGCCTTCCCGACAATTTCTTCGGACTGCCCGAACCCATACGCCGGCGCGGTGTCAATCAGTGTGATCCCCTTATCAAGAGCGGCGCGGATGGTTTCGATCGATGTTTTTTCATCAGTGCCTCCCCACATGGTTCCGCCGATCGCCCATGTGCCGAGTCCAATTCGGGAGGCTTTTATTCCTGTGTCTGAGATACTGGTATATTCCATTGTGCCACTCCTTCACTTTTTCACTATGGTTTCCCTGATGGAAAAAATGTTAAACATTTCTCACCACTATCTTTCAGGGCAAATTTTAGGTACTATAGAGTAATGGTGTTTAATTACGTATTAAAAAGCCGTTTGCATGTAATGTGCAACTTTAAACCTTTCTTATGCGTGTATAACATAGAGGGGAGAAAAGGCAGTGACGATCGATGAAATTTACCAAATGTACATGAATGATGTTTACAGGTTCCTGCTCTCCATGACAAAAGACAAGCATCTTGCCGAAGACTTGCTGCAGGAAACCTTTATGCGGGCATACATACACATTCACTCCTATGATCACAGCAAAGTAAAGCCCTGGCTTTTTCAAGTGGCGCGGAACGCCTTCATTGATTACGTCAGAAAGCATAAGAAAGAAGTAACCATTTCTGATGATTTGATTGGAAGTCTCTTTCAAACTGCTGTTCAGAGCCCTGCCCATCAGGTAGAGATAAAGGAAGTGCTGACTGGTTATATGTCCGAGCTCCCCGATAACTATCGGGAGGCGTTAACACTATATTATTTAAAAGAATTAAATTACAAAGAAGCATCCCATATTATGAATATTTCAGAGGCGAATTTTAAAAGTGTTTTGTTTCGTGCCAGACAGCGGCTGAAAGCACTTTATAATAGAGGTGTTAATGATGAATGAAGAATTTAAAAAGCGTTTTGATCAATATAAAAACGGTGAAATGAGCGATCAGGAAATGACCGCGTTTGAAGAGGAACTTGAGAAGCTCGAAGTGTATCAGGAAATGATTGATAGTGAGCTGCCAGACGATCATGATTGGGATGTCGACATCAGTCCTGAAAAACAAAAAGCCATTCTGGCCTACGGCAAACGGAAGTCTTATTTGCGTATTTCCGCGCTTGCCGTCATTTCGACATTAATGATTTTGCCGCTATGTACGCTGGGAAGCTACCTCTATTACGGAATGGGAGGAAAACACAGCACCGGCAATGAATTTATGGAAACTGCCGCAGTCACTGTAGCCCTGACTATGCCAAATGTTCTTGTCGATACTTCTGGACTGAAGAGCCAGGTGAAGCTGTTTGGCATGAATACAGAATTCCCGCTGCAAAAACAGATTGGCACAAAAACGGCCGCCGTGGGGAATGAACGGGTGGAAATGTTTTATGACAGAGTGAAAGCGCCGGTCGTCAACTACTATGACTTAGAAATCCATAAAGCCGGCCATTACTTTACACACCCATCAAGCGGATCTGAACAAACAACCGCAAAAGCAGAAAAAACATTAAAAACTTTGCCTGAAGGGACTGTTTCCGAGGTCTACCTTTCTTATGACCGGGCATATCCGACAAAAGAAGTGTATCAAAAATTCAGCGGCTATGATGTAAGCTTTTTGTGGAACGCAGTTGAAACAGAGAACAATACAAAGGATACCCCTTACGCAGAGCCGCTTGGCTACCCAGGGAAAGATTCAAAGTTCCTGACTGCTCTTGATACAAAAGGCAAGTCAAACGGCGACCAATTTATCGATGCTTTAACTTACATATCGAAGCACGAGAAATGGGCGCAGGTCATCTCAAAACGAAAAGATTTAAAAGTGGACTCCCGCTTGGATTATGTAGAGAAAAATGGTGTTAATGTATACGGCTCAGTCGTTACAGGACCGACCAAGGAAATCCAGCGCATGCTGAAAAACAAATCAGTAAAATCAGCAAATGTCGGCGAGGTGGAATTATGGAATTGGTAAGAATTTTTAAAGAACATAATGTATTTGGCTGGATATCTGTCGGGACAGCAATTCTGTCTTTGCTCTTGCTTAATTTGGCGATTATCAGCAATGTGACCTCTTATTCTTATCAAATGCTGCCGTTTGCCATGGCCGCCGTTCCGTTTGGCGTTATCGAGCTTTTCATCAAAAGAGGACGCACGGGTCCCGGCCTGCTCGGCGTTGTACTTAATCTCTTTGTGATTATCTGTGTGTATACCATCGTATCAGTGGATACCAACTTACAGTTTGGCTTTTAGCAGAAAAGACGCCTGAAACGGCGTCTTTTTTATTACAGCTGTTTTCTGAATAAATAACTTTCAATCGTAAATCCCATTTTATCCTTATAAAATCTGTGGGCGTCTTTGCGCTGAAGGCCTGATGAAAGACTGACAAGAGGATAGCCCGCATCTCTCGCCCAGTTTGCCGCATAATCCAAAAGAAGTTTGCCGTACCCTTTAGATCTGTGAGACCCGCTTGTGACAAGATCCGCTATCCATACGTACTCTCCTTTATGAAGCGAGACCCTTGGCAGTGCGCCGCACAGCGCCCTGATCGCTTTATCCTCATATAAGGCAAACAGCATATACGACTCTTTTTGGACACAGCGCTCCAGCCTATGTAAATACGTCTTTTCATCCAGCTCTGTTCTTAATTCACGCATTACCGGATATGCTTCCATCCATTCTTCTCTAGTCGTTAATTGTTTGATATGAAGCATCTTATCAATCCCCTCTCCATTCGTTACAATGATAATATCCGATTTATGGCATTCACCAAATAGCCAAAACCTGAAAAAATGACCACGCCAGATGCAAAGGAGAGATAAAATGGATATCACGCCGTTTCTGGACAAAACAAGCAAAACACCGCTGTATGAACAGCTTTACACCTATTTCAAACAAGAAATGACACATGCCAGAATCACCAAGGGAATGAGGCTTCCGTCAAAACGCAGGCTCTCCGGCTTGCTCGGTGTCAGCACGGCAACGGTAGAACGCGCCTACGAGCAATTAACCGCTGAAGGATATGTCAAAAGCAAGCCTAAAATCGGCTGGTTTGCGGCAGAAATTGAACCTGAGTTTCCGGCTGCTCCAGTATCATATCAACCGCCTCCTCAATCGGTCACTCATAAAGAAATAGAACCTGTTATTAACTTTCATCAAGGAAATGTCGATCCGGTCCACTTTCCCTTTAACGCTTGGCGAAAAAGCATAGTGAAAAGTCTCGATCTGTATTCTGAACAATTTTACACCTCAGGCGATCCTCAAGGAGAACCTGCACTCAGAGAAATGATAGCCCGATTTGTCAGACTGTCACGGGGTGTCAATTGTGACCCCAGCCAGATTATTATCGGAGCAGGCACTACTGTCCTTCTGCAAATTCTTTGCCTTACGCTTCAGCCGGGAACAAAAATCGGGATTGAAGAACCGGGATTTCACCGTTCAAGACGAATGTTTGAGGCCAATCACATGAACGTGATTCCCATTTGCACTGATGAAGAAGGAGTCCTGCCGGCTATCCTTAAACCCGAGAGCCCGCATCTTGTCTATACGACTCCCTCGCATCA
The DNA here is from genome assembly GCF_038004745.1 of Bacillus sp. FSL R5-0434. Lineage (NCBI taxonomy): Bacteria > Bacillati > Bacillota > Bacilli > Caryophanales > Bacillaceae > Bacillus > Bacillus sp. FSL R5-0434. Next base: position 1,011,031 of record NZ_JBBORV010000001.1, on the reverse strand, counting down.
ATTCCCGCTCGGGAGCATAATGACGATCGCCCGAAGACAGGAGCTGTTGTCTTGGGCAAAAGAGGCAAACTCATTTATTATTGAGGATGATTATGATGGAGAATTTCGCTACAGCGGGCAGCCCATTCCATCTCTGCAAGGCCTTGACCCGAATGGCAGGGTCATTTATCTCGGCACTTTTTCAAAATCATTGCTCCCTTCCTTGCGGATCAGCTATATGATTCTTCCTGCTGCACTTATTGAACCCGTAAGAAAAAATGCGCTTTTGATGAAACAGACCGTCTCTTCTCATAATCAATTGGCATTGGCAGATTTCATTGAAAACGGCGAATGGCAAAAGCATTTGAACAGGATGAGATCCTTGTATCGAAAAAAACACGCTGTTCTGCTGGAAGCGATACGAACTGAACTGGGAGACAGTGTGGAGGTTCTCGGAAAAAACTCGGGGCTTCACATCCTGCTCCGGCTCATGTTTTCAGCCAGTGAGGTTGATGCAATAAAAGCCGCTGCCAAAAACAGAGTGAATGTCTATCCGGTATCTCCATCGTACAAAAGCCAGCCGCCGTTTGTTTCTGTCTTAATCGGTTATGGAGGGCTTTCTGAAGAGGACATCCGGCTCGGTATCAAAAAGCTGAAAACCGCATGGGAGCCGCTGATGAAATCATAAAAAACAAAAAAACAGGCCCCCAACAGAGCCTGTTTTTCTAAAAGGATATAATCCCGATTAAATTTAAGAACACAATAATAATAGCCAGCGGCACAACGAAACGGAGCAAATAAAACCATATATAAAAGAATGCTTTTCCGGGATGCGATCCTTGTCTCATTTCTGCCCACAACTCCTGTTTCGATATTTTCAGCGGAATAAAAATAGAAATTAACAGGGCGCCTAATGGCAGCAGAACATTGCTGACAGTAAAATCGACAACGTCAAAAAACGTCTTATCAAATATGCGCACATCGCTCAGCATGCCATAAGATAAGCAAGATGGGATACCGACTAAGAAGATTAAAAACCCGCTTGTCCATGACAGTTTTTTCCTCTTCGTTTCATCGCCTTTGCCGATAATGGCTACAATCATTTCCACCATTGAAAAGGCAGAGGTCAGTGCGGCAAATAAAAATGCGACAAGAAAGCCGATGAAAAACAGGATGCCGAACGGAAGCTGTTCAAAAACGGCCGGAAGCACTGTAAACAGCAAAGTCGGACCTTCATTCGGCTCCAATCCGAAGGAGAAAACCGCAGGAAAAATAGCCAGGCCTGCCAAAAGTGTCACAATGATATTCATGACGACAATGGAGGCTGCAGACCGCGGGATATTTTGCGTTTTCGGCAGATAGGAGCTGTAAGTCACCATGACCGAAACCCCCAGTGTTAACGTAAAGAAAGCCTGTCCCAGCGCAAATAAAACAGACTCCGGCGTCAAATCGCCGAAATGAGGCACAAGCAAAAATTTCACGCCTTCAATCGCATGATCCAGCGTGAGCGACCGAAGAACAAGCAGGACAAACAATATAAACAAAATCGGCATCATCACCGCGCTTACCCGTTCAATCCCTTTTTGAACCCCTCTGGCGACAACCAGCACAGTCAGCACCATAAAGATAAGCTGAGCCGCGAGCGTCTGCACGGGATTTTGAATAACAGAACCAAAAAGTGCACCGTACTGTTCCTGGGTGAGTCCTGACAGTGAACCTGATGCTGTTTTCACTATATATAGTAAAATCCATCCTCCGATAACACTGTAAAACGATAAAACTAAGAAACAAGCCACTACGCCGACCCATCCTGTGAGAAACCAAGCTGTTCGCGGCGCTTCTTTTTTATATGCATCAATGGCATTCGTTTGGTTCCGTCTCCCAAAGATAAATTCTCCCACTAAAAGCGGATAGCCCAAGAGAATGGTAAATAGCACAAAAATAAGGAAAAAGGCGCCTCCTCCATTCGTCCCCGCTACATAAGGGAACTTCCAAATCGCGCCTAAGCCGATGGCTGATCCAGCGGCAGCCATGACGAAACCGATTTTTGAAGCCCATTGGACTGGTTTTTGCTCAGACAATGATGTCACTTCCTTTCCAGCCTATATTATCTCTTATTTTCATGCTTATTTCTATACATTCATTTGATGAGAATAGAAAAGAGAGCGGCCAGTGTAAGCCGCTCTCTTCTTTGAGAGTTATTGATTTAATTTTGAATGCTTTCTTGAATATAAGAAATAGATCGCCATGCCAATTAACAGCCACACAAGGAAGCGGACAATCGTCACCCATCCAAGATTAAAAATTAAGAACAGGCAGAAAAGAATTGCTAAGCCCGGGATAACCGGAACCCCTGGGCATTTAAAAGCTCTCGGGAGATCAGGCTGTTTCTTTCTCAATACGATAACCGCCACAGAAATCAGCACAAACGCTGACAGCGTTCCGATGTTTACCAGCTTGGCAAGCTCATCAAGCGGAACAAGTGAACCGAGAAGCGCCGACATAATGCCGAAAAACCAAGTCGCAACATAAGGTGTTTTATGCTTCGGATGAACCTTAGAAAGCGAGCCCGGAACCAGGCCGTCACGAGACATAGCAAACATAACGCGTGTCTGTCCATAAAGCATCACAAGCATAACCGTTGTCATTCCCAAAACCGCGCCGATATCGATAATGCCTGCCACCCAGTTTTGCCCCGCGCTTTGAAGAACGAGAGAAACCGGATGATCGATGCCTGCAAACTGGGCAAACGGAACAACCCCTGTCATGATGGCTGATACAGTAACATATAAAATCGTACAAGCCAATAATGAGAAAATAATTCCTTTCGGCAGATCCTTCCCAGGGTTTTTCGTCTCTTCCGCAGCAGAGGATACAGCGTCAAATCCGATAAAAGCAAAGAAAACGAGCGCCGCTGCGCTGAATACGCCGCCAAAGCCCATTGGCATAAACGGCTGCCAGTTATCCGGCTTCACGTAAACAGCTGCCACCGCAATAAATAAGAGAACGACCAGCACTTTTAAAATGACCATTATGTTGTTGACTCTTTTAGATTCTCTGATACCTAAATAAAGCAAATACGTAATCGCAAGAACAATGACAAACGCAGGCAGATTAAAAATGGTAAATGTTCCTTTTACAGCCCCCGGAGCAGCCGTTAAGGCAACCGGAAGATGAATGCCCAGCCCGGACAAAAATGATTGAAAATACCCGGACCACCCGACTGAAACGGCACTTACCGCCAGCATATACTCTAAAATTAAATCCCACCCGATAATGAAGGCCAAAAGTTCTCCCATTGTAGCATAAGTAAATGTGTACACGGAACCTGAGACAGGCACACTTGAAGCAAATTCAGCATAAGACAATGCAGCGAATAAACAAGCCAGCGCTGCGACAACAAATGAAATGGTCAGTCCGGGTCCGGCAGTTACTGCCCCTGTCCCCGTCAGTACAAAAATCCCAGTACCAATAATGGCCCCAATCCCAAGCAATGTTAAGTCAAACGCCCCTAATTCTCTTTTTAAGGATTTTTCTCCATTTGTTGCAGCGATTAAATCTTGTATGCTTTTCTTCCTAAATACGCTTCCTTTCATTCCCCTTCAACTCCTAGCTGATGTTTTCTTTATATTTTATTTGAATTTTCTGAATTCATGAGCGGTAATGGCCGTTTTTCTTTTTTTCTACTATATTTGTACTGGTGATGAATCATTCCTTTCTCCTACTCAATATTATATATAAAAATCTGAAAATGAAAACTAAATTTTTAAAAAATTCGACAAATTTCTGCGGTAACATATTTTCATGCACAAAAAAACCAGCAAATCTGCTGGTTTTTTGTACATTATGTTGAAATAAAACGGCCGCCATTTACATGAATCGTCTGTCCCGTCATATAGGAAGATTCGTCAGATGCGAGCAAGACGTACGCCCCCGCATGCTCAACCGGCTGTCCCGGTCTGCCCATCGGTGTATCAAGTCCATGCTGCTTCACTTTTTCTTCCGGGAATGTCGCCGGAATCAGCGGTGTCCAAATCGGACCGGGCGCCACCGCATTCACTCTGATGCCTTTGTCCGCAAGAGATTTGCTCATTGATCGTGTAAAGGAGACAATTGCCCCCTTTGTACTGGAATAATCAATTAATGCGGTATCCCCTTCATAAGCGGTAATCGAGGTCGTATTAATGATTGCGCTCCCTTCTTTCAAATGAGGCAAAGCTTTCTTCGTCATATGAAACATTGAAAAAATGTTCGTGCGGAAGGTTTTTTCAAGCTGTTCTGTTGAAATATCAAGAATACTGTCCTGCGGGTGCTGTTCAGCTGCGTTGTTAACCAAAATATCCAGCTTCCCAAAATGGTCTACGGTTTGCTGTACAGCCTGTTCACAATGCTTCTCATCTCCGACGTCACCCGGAATCAGCAGGCAGCGGACGTTTTCATGTTCAATCTGTTTTCGCGTTTTCTCCGCGTCAGAATGTTCGTCCAGATAAAGAATGGAGACGTCCGCCCCTTCTTTTGCGTACGCGATTGCTGCCGCTCTCCCGATTCCGCTGTCGCCTCCTGTAATGATCGCGACTTTTCCTTTCAGTTTTCCGCTTCCTTTATAATCACGGTCCTCTGATAAAGGAAGAGGATTCATTTCGGACTCAATACCCGGCTGCCGGTCCTGCCGCTGCGGTTCTTGTCCTTCTGTTTGTCTGTCCATTGGGTTCATATTGATCACTCCTAGACATGATAATACTGATCGTTTACCACATCACAGCAGCGAATAAACCGCAAAATATGTTTATAAAAGTACTTCTTCAGGAATAGCCCCTGTATATTTAGCTGACGGGCGGAAAATCATGTTGTTTTCTGCTTGTTCCAGCACGTGTGCGCACCAGCCTACCATTCGGCTTGCTGAAAACGTCGGTGTAAACAATTCATCATCAAAATCAATCGCCTTCATGACAGCCGCTGCATAAAATTCAACATTTGTGTACAGCTTGCGGCCCGGTTTGTAGATGTCCAGCAAACGAATCGCTTCTGCCTCTACATGCAGCGCCAGATCCAAATCACGGTCATCGCCTGCAACCTCTTCAGCTTTCTGTCTCAAAGCTTCTGCCCGCGGATCTTTCGTCTTATACACGCGGTGCCCAAATCCCATCAGGCGTTCTCCTTTTTCAAGCTTTGCTGTCAAATACGCTGCAGCTTTCGCTTTTTCTCCAATGTCTTCAAGCATTTTCGTCACAGCAGATGGAGCCCCTCCGTGCAGCGGGCCTTTCATCGTGCCAAGCGCCGCGGTAATGGCCGATACCAAATCACTCTCTGTAGACAAAGTGACCCGTGCTGAGAAAGTTGATGCGTTCATGCCGTGCTCCATGGCCAGAATCATATATGTTTCAAGCGCTTTCTTTTTTGCTTCTGAAGGCTGCTCACCTGTGAGCATATAATAATAGTTTTCGACATGTCCATACTGGGAAGATGGCTCAATGGATTGCTCGCCGCGCACCCAGCGTTTTCTGTAAGCGATAATGGACGGCGTGATGGCAATCAGCCGAATCGCTTCTTCTATTTTTGGATAAAACGTGTACGTATTTTCCCCTAATGCTGAAACAACCGTTCTCAGTACCGACATGTCGTCCATGTTGTTTGGCAGCGACTGAATCAAACGCCCGATGCGGTCAGGCAGGTTTCGCTCCGCAATCAGCTTTTTTTCAAATGTCTGTAATTCATCTGATGCCGGCAGTTTTCCAAATAAAATCAAGTAAGCGGCTTCTTCAAAGCTGTGATGCAGCGCGATGTCTTTTGCATGATGCCCTCTGTAGATAAGCCGACCTTTTTCGCCATCAATATGGCTGATTGATGTGTCCACACATGTAATTCCCTTTAATCCGTAATGTACCATTTGTATTCCCCCTATCCTTTTCTGTTATTATAGTAAATATAATATTTAAAAAATATTGAATATTTTAAAGGGAATTAATTAAAAATCTTAATCAGAGGGAGAATGGAAATGGATTTCAAATGGCTTCACACCTTTGTGACCGCAGCGAAATATGAAAACTTCAGAAAAACAGCAGAAACGCTTTTTTTATCTCAGCCCACTGTAACCGTTCATATCAAGCAATTAGAAAAAGAAATCAGCTGCAAGCTGTTCGAGCGAAAAGGCAGGCAGATTCAGTTAACCGATGAAGGCAGGGCTTATTTGCCGTTCGCACTGAGGCTGCTTGATGACTATGAAAACAGCATGGCAGAGCTCCACAGAGTGAGACAAGGCTACTCTCAAACCTTACAGCTCGCGGTTTCGCCGCTTATTGCCGATACCGTGCTTCCATCTGTTATGAAACGATACACTTCAATGAATACCGAAACAGAAATTGCAGTGAAAATTTTTGAATCGGCAGAAATCTCGTCTCTGATTAAAGCCGGCGAGGCGGATATCGGACTGAGCTGTTTAAAAGTCCAGTCTTCTTCTTTAACATGCCACTGTTTATATAAGGACCCTGTCGTCCTCGTTGCGCCTCCTGATCAGCGTTTCACATCAGACGAAGAAATTGATGCCAAAGAGGTGCTTGAGCAATACCTGCTTTTGACCCACAATCATCCTGACTACTGGGACGACTTACTCCGTCAAGTCAGAGTGACTTTTCCATTTGTGAGAACAATGAAAGTCACACAAACCCATATAACGAAACGGTTTATAAAAGAAGGACTTGGCGTTTCATTCCTCCCCTTATCTACAGTAAAGCGCGAATTAGAGGAAAAACAGATGATCAGAATTCCTTACCATTCTGTGCAGTTGCCTTATGCCGGTGCTTATGCGATCGCCCTTTATGAAAATAAGAAGGAAAAAAAGTTTTTGGACTTTTTATCACATTTTCATTTTTAAATGTAACCAAAACGAAGATGCTCCGTCTAATGAAAAAAACCCGTTCTATGAACGGGTTACTTCGTAAAATTAGAATCTTTTCGCACCGAGGTAGCGAGGCTTCCAGTAGCTGTTGTTCAGGCTGCTGATTTGTACACCGTCAGATCCTGCATGAACGAAACTGTTGTTTCCAATGTAAATCCCCATGTGAGAAGGGCCGGATTTATATGTTGTAAAGAATACGAAATCACCGACAGACGGGCTGGCAATGCTCTTCATGGAACTCCAGTATCCCGCAGTGCTCGTTCTTGCCACACTTGTTTGTTTGTTTAATACGTACCAAATGAATCCGCTGCAGTCAAAACCGGAAGTTGTTGTTCCGCCCCATTTGTACGGCGTTCCAGTTAGCGCTTTTGCATCAGAAACCAGTTTGCTTACGTTAAGTGATGTAGATGATACTTTGCTGCTTGAACTAGATGAAGGTTTAGAGGAAGTGACAGGTTTTGAACTTGTTCCTTTCACCTTCAATACTTGTCCGACATAGATTAAATCTGATTTTAAGCCGTTGAGACTCTTTATTTTGCTAACCGTTGTGCCGTATTTTTTCGCGATTTTAGATAGACTGTCGCCGCTTACTACTTTGTATGTAGAAGTTGCAGACGTAGACACGCTTGATGAGCCGGAGCTGCTTGAACTGCTTGAGCCCTTCACTTTCAGAACTTGTCCGATACGCAGAAGATCTGATTTTAAGCCGTTCAGTTTTTTCAGTTCATTGATCGTCATGCCGTATTTTTTCGAAATCTTCCAAAGACTGTCGCCGCTCACTACTTTGTATGTAGAAGAAGATGAACTGCTTTTTGAACCTGATGCTGCCGATTTACCGTTAATAGATAAAGTCTGTCCTGCGTAAATAATATCGGAATGAAGCTTGTTTTCTGATTTAATTTTACTTATTGTGGTGCCGTATTTTTTTGAAAGATCCCATAACGTGTCGCCTTTTTTCACCTTGACGCTTTGTGCAGATGCCGCTCCTGCAAATAAGGTCGATCCTAAAACTACTGCTGTTGTAGCTGTAATGATTTGCTTTTTCATGTTTTCCTCCCTAAATATGTATATCTATTATTATCTCTTTTTTTAATTAATCATCTTGTTTTCTATTATAAGGATGGATTCCCAACAGAAATAGTCTTGACTTCACGTGACAAATTTCTTAATTATTCGTTTTCAAAAAAAGTTTTTAAGGGTATTAAATATTTCATTTTCATTTCAAAGGTGACAAAAAACGAGTGCTTTTGTCATGTTTTTTGGGCGGTTTATCAACATTTAGGAAATAATTGAAGAAGGTTTTGGGGATTTATGACATAGCAAAAGAATGTTGAACTTATAGGTTTCGATAAAAACTGCGGGTATCCGCAGTTTTTTTATTTAATCAACCATATCACGCATAAACCATGAGGTAAAGATTTTTCCGGAAAAATGAATGCTTTGATGAAAGAAAGGCAAGATAACGGACACAGACAATTTATATTCATCACAATCCTTTACTTAATGTTTACAGGATCAACAGCCGCACTTAACAAACATTCCCTATCGTAATAAGCAGAACAAATTAAAGGAGGCCTGCAAAAAAATGAGTCTGTTTCAAAAAATGAAATCAAAATTGCTGCCAGTCGCAGCTGTTTCCGTGCTTACAGCCGGTATATTCGCCGGTGCAGAGCTGCAGCAGACCGAAAAAGCAAGCGCCAAAAAACAAAACAAAGATGAGATCAGAAATGTCATTGTGATGATTGGGGACGGCATGGGAGCATCGTACATAAACGCCTACCGTTCCATGAAAAATAACGGTGAAACACCGAACAACCCGAAGTTAACTGAATTTGACCGGAACCTGACAGGCATGATGATGACGCACCCGGATGACCCTGACTATAATATTACAGATTCAGCAGCCGCCGGAACAGCATTGGCGACAGGCGTTAAGACATATAACAATGCAATTGGCGTCGATAAAAACGGAAAAAAAGTGAAATCAATACTCGAAGAAGCCAAGCAGCAAGGCAAGTCAACAGGGCTTGTCGCAACTTCTGAAATTAACCACGCCACACCCGCAGCATACGGCGCTCACAATGAATCGCGGAAAAATATGAACCAAATCGCCAACAGCTATATGGATGATAAAATAAAAGGCAAACAAAAAATTGACGTTTTGCTTGGCGGCGGAAAATCCTACTTTACCCGCAAGGACAGAAATTTAACGAAAGAATTTAAACAAGCGGGCTACAGCTATGTGACAACAAAACAAGCGCTGAAGAAAAATAAAGATCAGCAGGTGCTCGGGCTTTTTGCAGACGGTGGGCTTGATAAAGCGCTCGACCGCGACAGCAAAACCCCATCCCTGAAAGATATGACTGTTTCAGCAATTGACCGGCTGAATCAAAATAAAAAAGGATTTTTCTTGATGGTCGAAGGCAGCCAAATTGACTGGGCCGCTCACGACAATGATACTGTCGGAGCCATGAGCGAGGTTAAGGATTTTGAACAGGCCTATAAAGCCGCTATTGAATTTGCGAAAAAAGATAAACATACGCTTGTGATTGCAGCTGCTGATCATACAACAGGCGGATTTACCATCGGTGCAAACGGCGAAAAAAATTGGCATGCGGAGCCGATTTTGGCCGCGAAAAAAACACCTGAGTTTATGGCCAAAAAAATCAGCGAAGGCAAACCGGTCAAAGATGTGCTCGCCCGCTATACAGATCTGGATTTCACACGTGAAGAAATGAAAAGTATTGAAGCCGCTTCACAGGCTGACAAAAGCAAAGGCGCCTACAAAGCCATCATCAAAATTTTCAACACCCGCTCTAACAGCGGCTGGACCAGTACCGATCATACCGGTGAAGAAGTACCGGTATACGCGTACGGCCCCGGAAAAGAGAAATTCAGCGGACTGATCAACAATACCGACCAGGCAAAAATCATATTTAACATTTTGAAAACAGGAAAATAAAAAGGATGCAGAACACTGCATCCTTTTTTCTTATAAATACCTGCGGTGAACCCCTTTTCCGTCATACGAAAACATCACTTGCTTATCCTCCAGCACAGATTCGATATGCACGCTTCTTCCCCACAGCTGGTATAAATAAGGAAGCACTTTCTCCAAGTATTTCAAATCCAGTTCTATGCCCTCATACCAATGCTTAATTAAGAGCTCGTTATTTTTCAGATAATCGCCTTCGTTTACTGTCAAATACGGAAATCCTCCGTTTACCCGCATGCTCACAAGCTGATCGCGGACAGCCTCCCACTCTTTATCGACGATTTTGTAGTCTCTGCCCTGCTTTTGGAACAGGTAAAGATCCTCGCGCATCACTAAATCTTTTGTTAAATAATTGCGGATGAATGAGATATCTGATTCAATCTCTCTGACCTCAAACATTTTCTCCCGGCCTGAGTTCGGCTTGACGCCCATTTTCTTCATTTCCTCAGTCGGATTGTTATACCGTTCCTCAATATCTTCAAAAATCTTCAGTCCCAAATAATAAGGGTTGATTCCCGTTTTTGACGGCTGGACAACCCCGGCATTCAGCTTGGCGAACTCTATCGCTTCATCAGAGGTTAAATCAAGCTCCCGGATAATTCTTTGATGCCAGTATGAGGCCCATCCTTCATTCATAATTTTCGTTTCCAGCTGAGGCCAAAAATAAAGCATTTCTTCTCTCATCATCGTCAAAATATCACGCTGCCACGGCTCAAGTTCCCTTGAATGCTCTTCAATAAAAAGCAGAATATCTTTCTCGGGCCGCGGCGGGAAAGGTTTTTTTGATTTTTTCAGTTGTTTTCTCGGTTTCTTTCCATCTAAATTCCATAGATCATCGTACGGCGTAGCCATTTCCTCAAACTCTTCTTCCTCATCATCCACACTCCACTGGAGCTTCGGACGCACCAAAGAAGGATCGATATGCTCCTGGATTGAAAGGATCGCGTCTAAAAAGGCCTCCACTTCCTTTATTCCGTGAATCCGTTCATAATACTTAATCCGCTCCGCCGTTGCCGCCATGCTTTCCACCATGTCACGCTTCGTGTTTTGGAAGCGGCAGTTGTTTTTGAAAAAGTCACAGTGGGCGAGTACATGGGCGACAATCAATTTATTTTGAATCAGTGAATTGCTGTCCAGCAAAAAGGCGTAGCATGGGTCTGAGTTAATGACAAGCTCATAAATTTTGCTTAATCCAAGGTCATAATGCAGTTTCATTTTGTGAAACTGTTTCCCGAAGCTCCAGTGGCTGAATCTTGTCGGCATCCCGTACGCGCCGAATGTATAAATAATTTCAGCCGGGCAGATTTCATATCTCATCGGATAGAAATCAAGGCCGAATCCTTTTGCAACTTCGGTAATTTCCTCAATTGCCCGCTGTAATCCCTTTTTCTCCTCCGCGTTCAACCGAATCCCCCCTACTTGGACTTATCTATAATGTATGAGCCCGCCTGATAAAAGATGATAAGTCACATTTCCGCCTGAAAAAAACTTGCCCTGCACATTGGCTTGTTTGCCAAATGTGTCAGTGGGTAAAAACAGACCATATTACGAAAAAAAGGAGCGATACCAATTGAACGCAGCAGACATGTTTTCTTCTTATCTCAGTAAATTGCCAAACCTCATCATTGCTTTGCTTGTCTTATTAATCGGATGGGCTATCGCCAAAATCATTGAAAAAGCGGTGTACAAAGGGCTCAGAAAAACAAAAATCGACGACAAGATCTTTGCTGAGAAAAAGCCGTCACGCTATTCATCGGAAAAAATCGTAAGCAAGGTCGTTTATTTTATCGCTTTGATTATCGTCTTTATTTTATTCTTTAACATTTTGCACCTGACAACAGTGGCTTCGCCTTTTGTCAGCATGCTTTCTGCTATTGCAGCAGCTGTTCCGAGCGTGCTGAAGGCCGGATTGATTCTGCTGTTAGGCTGGGCGGCAGCTTCTGTGTTAAGCTTTCTTGTCAAAAAAATCGGGATGAAGCTGAACACGAGCGAAAAACTGCGCAAATGGAACTTGGTATCTGAAGGGAAAGATATTCACCAGGCAGTTAACGCCGCTTCACAAATTGTCTTTTACCTCGTGCTGCTCATATTCTTGCCGGGAGTCTTATCTTCACTGAATATCAGCGGAATTTCAGGCCCGTTTACAAATATGACGGAAAGCGTACTCGCTTTTCTGCCGAAATTATTCGCTGCGGCGCTGATCGTTTTAATCGGCTGGCTCATCGCCCGTCTGGTCCGTGACATCATCACAAATTTCCTAGCAAGCATCGGTACAGAAAGATTCGCTGCTCGTATGGGGTTATCCATTTACTTAAAGGATACAAGCCTTTCAGCTGTCATCGGGACCATTGCTTATGTGCTGATTTTAATTCCGGTTGTCATTTCAGCGCTTGATCGTCTTGATGTCGCCGGCATTTCTCAGCCAGCCGTCTCTATGCTCAATACCATCTTAAACATGCTTCCGAATATCATTATCGCCATCGTACTGATTTTAGCCGGTATATGGGCCGGAAAATGGGTAAACACAATGGTGTCCGGACTGCTCCGCCGTGCAGGATTTGATTCTTTATTAGGAAAAATGGGCGTAGAACCTGGCGCATCCGCAAAGCTGTCACTCTCCCAAGTTGTCGGTATGATTGCGCAAATCATTGTGATCCTGCTGTTTACAGCCGAGGCGCTGCAAATTGTTCAGCTGCATTTACTCGTTGAGATCGCAGGAGGCATCATCGCGTATCTGCCGAATGTCCTTGTCGCAGTATTTATCCTTGGAATCGGCCTTTACGCCGGAGAATTGGTGCGCAAGGTACTGGCCAGCATGATCAAAGGTCAGGAGTTCAAATCTTTAGCTGCGATTGCAAAGTATACAATCATCGCACTGGCTTTCTTTATGGCACTAGATCAGCTCGGAGTCGCTGACACAATTGTCAATTCCGCATTTATCATCGTGCTTGGCGGATTCGCACTTGCATTCGGTTTATCATTCGGTCTTGGCGGAAAGGATTTTGCTTCACGTTATCTTTCTAAATTCGAACGCAAAATTCAAAACACCGAGGTTGATACGAAAAACCGTTCAAAACAAAATCCTTCCAATGACATGAATTAAAAAAATGCGTGTGCCCAGCAGGGTGCACGCTTTTTTAGGGAAATTCCTTTTTTTTCATTTTATAATAGATTATGATAAGATATAGAAAATGTCTTATTCCGAGGTCTTAATATGAAGTTAACAAATTATACAGATTATTCATTACGAGTTTTGATTTTTCTTGCTGCAGAACGTCCCGGAGAACTTTCAAATATAAAACAGATCGCCGAAACGTATTCTATTTCAAAAAATCATCTCATGAAAGTCATATACAGGCTCGGTCAGCTCGGATATGTAGAAACGATACGCGGACGTGGAGGCGGCATACGTTTAGGCATGGATCCTGAAGACATTAATATTGGAGAGGTCGTCAGAAAAACAGAAGACGATTTTAATATTGTTGAATGTTTTGATGCGAATAGAAATCTCTGCATTATTTCTCCAGTGTGCGGCTTAAAACACGTGCTTAATGAAGCGCTTATGGCCTATCTTGCCGTTTTAAACAAATATACGCTGCGAGACCTTGTCAAAAACAAAGAGGAAATTATGCAGCTTTTGAAAATGAAGGAATAGTTGATGATTCCTTCTTTTTTTATGTCCTTTTTCCTGCTTTCTGTTAAGATAATATGACTGATTTTTAAAAAAGGCAAAACGATGAGTTGAATCTGCCGATATAAAAAAGAAACAGCATATTCAAAATCATTGGGGGAAAAAGGAGAGCTCAGATGAAAAAGAAATTAGCAGCAGGGCTGACAGCATCCGCGATTGTCAGCACAACACTAGCGATTACACCCGCTGAAGCAGCAACGATTAAAGTCAAAAGCGGAGATTCCTTATGGAAGCTGGCGCAAAACTACAACACAAGTGTAGCGGCCATCACATCCGCCAACCATCTTTCGACTACCGTCCTGTCAATCGGCCAGACGCTTACCATCCCAGGCAGCAATTCCGGCACTTCATCATCTTCTTCAGGCTCAACAGCAAAGAAGAGCGGAAATTCTGTTTACACAGTGAAAAGCGGCGATTCACTATGGCTGATTGCCAATGAGTATAAGATGCCGGTACAGGAACTGAAAAAGTTAAACGGATTGAGCAGCGACATGATTCGTGCAGGGCAAAAATTAAAAGTATCCGGAAAGGTTTCTTCAAATTCCAGTTCCGGCACTTCAAGCAGCTCTAAATCATCTAAATCGAGCTCAAGCTCTTCAGCTTCGACTGGCACTTACAAAGTGCAGCTAGGTGATTCGCTTTGGAAAATCGCGAACAAAGTCAATATGTCCATCGCTGAATTGAAGGTATTGAACAATTTAAAATCAGATACCATTTATGTGAATCAAGTGTTAAAAACAAAATCAGCGGGTTCTAATTCGTCATCCAAAGACAATTCATCCAAATCGAATCAATCAGCATCAGCAACAACGAAGTACACCGTAAAAAGCGGAGACTCACTTTGGAAGATCGCAAACAAATATAACCTGACTGTACAGCAAATCCGAAACAGCAACAATCTGAAATCAGACGTTCTGTACGTCGGACAAGTGCTGAAGCTGACCGGCAAATCAAGTTCCGGCACATCAACAACACCGTCTTCGTCAAATTCAAGCTCCGGCACAACGACGACTACATATACGGTGAAGAGCGGGGATTCCTTATGGGTGATCGCTCAAAAGTTCAATGTGACAGCCCAGCAGATCCGGGAGAAAAACAACTTGAAAAACGATGTCTTACAAATCGGCCAGAAGCTCACGATTACAGGCAAAGCTTCATCTTCAAATTCAAGTTCCGGATCTTCAGGCAGCACGATCTCAACAAGCGCGAAGATTAACAAAATGATCGCGGCCGCTAAGGAGCAGCTTGGCGTTCCATATCGCTGGGGAGGAACGACACCGGCCGGATTTGACTGCAGCGGATTCATTTACTATGCGCTAAACAAAGTGACATCTGTGTCCAGATTAACGGCGGCCGGCTACTGGAACACCATGAAATCTGTCAGCCAGCCTGCAGTCGGAGACTTTGTCTTCTTTTCGACATACAAAGCCGGCCCTTCTCATGTCGGGATTTACCTCGGAAACGGGGAATTCATTAATGCCAACGACTCAGGGGTTGTCATTTCAAATATGAACAACTCATACTGGAAACAGCGCTACCTCGGAGCAAAGCGTTATTTCTAAAAACAAAACTGTATGGCCTTTGTCGGCTGTACAGTTTTGTTATTAAAGACGAAACACATTGATGCTGATCATATGTTTTGTCACAGGGTGAAAATATACTTCCGCGCGCACGGAAAATGTTTCATCATTCTGTTTGACGGTCACCCGAAAGACATCCTTTGTCTGCTGATCATTCACCTCGGTCCGCCCCATATAGGCGTAATCGGAAAAAGAAGCCACTTTATATTCATCTTGAATTTTACTCCAAGCGAGCTGTTCCCACTTTTGAACAGACTCGTTCATGTTTTCTGAATGCCCTTTTGCAGCCATCGATAAGATGATGAAACCGCAAAACAGAAGCGCAATGGCATACGGCAGAGATTTCATGTTTTCAGTCTCCTGTACCCAGATTATTTTCATCTTAGGTTTTCCAAAACCGCTTGCTTCATTCAGACATTTTCATTTTATGTCTCCCTCATATTGCTACCCCAGTTCTGACGCAGACGCCAAGTTTTGCCCCGTCAATAACAGCTGATGCGGCATAAACTAATCCTGAACTTCTCACACAGGAAAGGAGAAGCGATTGATATGGATTATGCTGATTACGACAAAGCATTGTATTACACCCATCGTTCCCAATGGGATAATTTATTAATTTTAATGGTGCGGACAGAGGATGATTTGTTATCAAAAAGAATTGAGCATTTTTTGCATGCATACCATTTTGAACAGGATTATGCTGTATTAGAAAAGGTGCTGTATTCTCTTCTCCGCTATATTGACCATGCCACTGAGCTGACATATGAGGATCAATTAGCGCTTCTCACATAAAAAAACCCCCGGTGTTTAGACGCCGGGGGTTCCTGCATTTGCGAACATGTGCAATTCTTCCATCAGCTCTTTTATGCTGGCCGCCATATGTTCCGTTACTGTTGCGTTTTCCACATCAATCGTTACCGGATCAAGCACAAGCTGCCTCGGAATAGCATTGGCATATAAGCCCCGCATCACGGTTCTCATATTGTTCAGCGCATTGATTCCGCCTTTTCCGCCGCCTGCTGCTGCCAAAAGAGCTACTGGCTTATATTTAAATTGTTCGCTGCTTAAAAAATCCAGTGCATTTTTTAAAGCGCCGCTCATGCCGCTGTGATATTCAGGAGATAGTAATACAATCGCATCCGCTTTGCTGACGCGCTGCTTCAGCTCTTGTACCCGCATAAGCTCGGCCTGTTCGGCTTCACCGTTAAATAACGGCAATATAAATTCGCTCAAATCAATCAAATCCGTTTGATACACAGATGAAATATAGGCTGCCGCAATTCTTGTCCTGCCATGTGTTCTCGGCGAGCCGCTAATCACTAATATGTTCACTTTGTAGTCTCTCCATTCAGGTTGTATTTCACTGCAAAAAGCGCTGCTTGTGTGCGATCCGCCAGCTCAAGCTTTGCTAAAAGATTAGACACATGGGTTTTTACTGTTTTTTCTGAAATAAACAACGATGCTGCGATTTCTTTATTGCTTTTTCCGCAAGCAATTTCGTTTAGCACATCTCTTTCCCGCCGGGTTAATTGATAAAATTTTTCTTTTTCCGGTTCATTCTGTTTTTTCATATGTGTCAGGACATGGGGCATAATAGCTGAAGACAGCATATATTCGCCTGAATCAACCTGTCTCAGTGTTTTCACCAATTCCTCCGGCTCCGTATCCTTTAGCTGATACGCCTTCGCTCCTGCCTGAAGCGCAGGGATTACATGCTCCTGATCAGAGTAGCTCGTCAGCACGACGATATGGACACCGGGAAATTGCTGTACTGCTTTTTTTGTTGCTGCTATTCCATCCATATCCGGCATCGACAGATCCATCAGAACGAGATCAGGCTTTGTTTCTTCGATGACACGGAGGGCCTCAATTCCGGTTGCCGCTTCTCCGACAACTTCAATGTCGTCCTTGGTGGCAAAGAAAAAACGAAGCCCCTTCCGGACAACATGGTGATCATCCGCTATTACAATTCTCATCTCACTGTCCTTCCTTTCTGATTGGTAAGCGGAAGTCTGACAGACAGCTTCGTGCCAGCTCCAAGCTCTGACTCAATGAAAAATTCCGCGCCGGCTTTTTCTGCCCGCTCTTTCATTCCTTTGATGCCAAGTGAAGGCAGGCCGTCGTGCGCTTCATAACGAAACCCTGCCCCATGATCAATAATATCCAGTTCTGCATAGGACGAAGAAGCAGTAATTCTGACATACGCTGTATCAGTCCCGGCATGCTTTTTGCAATTATTGAGGGCTTCCTGCACGACACGCCACAGCATATGCTCCTCTTCATCACGAAGGGCCGGACATCCTTTTTGTGTAAAGACGACATTCAATCCGATCAGAGTGCCGTAGCTTTTAATGGCTTCAGCCAGCCCTTTTTCCAATCCTCCGGGACGAAGCTGCCAGATTAAGGACTTCATTTCAGCCAGCGCGTCCTGCGTTAACGTTTGAATAAAATCAATCATTTGCTGCAGGGTCTCTTCTTGTGTTAATGTCTTTGCCGCTTTTGCTGTTAAACTGACGGAAAACAGCATCTGGTTGACTGAATCATGCAGCTCCTGAGCAAGACGGTTCCGCTCCATTAAAAGAGCGTTTTTTTGTTTGTATTCAGCAAGTCTCATCCGCTGTATCGCCGTTCCGATCTGAAAAGCAACCGCCTCCAGCAAATGAAGCTCCTCCTCATCAAAAAGTGTCTTTCCAGCCGCCGCCACATTTAATAAACCAAACCGTCTGTCTCCATCTTCTAAGGGAACGGTTGCATGATGCGTAATCCCTTCTGTGTCAAAACAATGCAGCTCTTCAGCTGATTCTATGCGTTTACAGTTCATAATATTGGCTGCTTTTCTAAGTCCGCCGTTATTGAATTTCGTCAGGCAATAGCACTCCCCTTCACACATCAGCACTTTTTCCCTGCGGCTTAAAGCAGGCGGCAGGTATGCGTCTGCTGCTAACGTATAGGAACCGTCCTCTTCAATGAGAAAGATCCATCCAGACTGAAGATTCGTTAAGCTCAGCAATTCTTTTAAAACTTCATTCAGCGTTGCTTTGACATCGTGTCCTTGATTCAAAGTCTCGGCAATGGTTTTCAGCGTTCTTAATTTTTCCACCCTCGGTTTGGTCACGTCTCTCACTCCGGCTATGGTTATTATCTAAGATTATACCAGTTTTTTGAATATTGTTACTTCACATGAAGGATGATTTTCTTTCAGACTTTTGGATGAGAAATAGAAAAAAGCTGGATCACATTGCGTGATCCAGCTTTTTTAGAATTAATTTGCTGTTGCTTCGACAATTTCGTCAACTGTCTTCATGACATCGTCAGAAAGTGCGGCAAGACGCTGTTCACTGTCTTGTAGGGATGTTCCTTTTACGGCGAAATAAAATTTGACCTTCGGCTCAGTACCAGAAGGACGGAGGCAGAACCAAGATCCGTCTTCCAAGAAATATTTCAATACATTTGATTTTGGCAGGTCGATGGCTTCTTCTTTATTTTCCGTCAAAACCATCCGTTTGCTTAAAGCGTAATCCTCTGCTGAGAAAACCTGTTTACCGGCCATTGTTTGCGGCGGATTTTGTCTGAAGGAAGCAAGAATCGCTTCAATCTGCTCCGCTCCCTGTTTTCCTTTCAGCGTCAGTGATTTCAGCCCTTCACGGTAAAAACCATATTCTTTGAAGATATTCATTAACGCTTCGTATAATGACGTTCCTTGTTTCTTATAGAACGCGCAAACCTCAACTGCCAAAAGTGCGGCCTGAATGGCATCCTTGTCGCGGGCGAAATCTCCGATTAAATAACCATAGCTTTCTTCATATCCGAATTGGAAAGTGTACTGGCCTGAGGCTTCGTATTGTTTAATCTTTTCCCCGATAAACTTAAAGCCCGTCAGTGTATCAATCGTATCGAGTCCGAATGAAGATGCGACATCGCGGCCGATTTCACTTGTTACGATTGTTTTGAGAACGACGCCATTCTCAGGCAGGATTCCTTGTTTTTTCTTTTCAGAAAGCAAATAATGAAGCAGCAACGCGCCGGTTTGGTTTCCTGTCAGCACTGTATATTTGC
This sequence comes from Bacillus sp. FSL R5-0434, assembly GCF_038004745.1. Classification (NCBI taxonomy): domain Bacteria; kingdom Bacillati; phylum Bacillota; class Bacilli; order Caryophanales; family Bacillaceae; genus Bacillus; species Bacillus sp. FSL R5-0434. Next base: position 991,835 of record NZ_JBBORV010000001.1, on the reverse strand, counting down.
CTTCATCATTTTTCACCGCAATGCCAAGGCGGTCCGCATCCGGATCTGTTGCAATAAGAATATCTGCATTTTGCTCTTCGCCGAGCTTAATAGCGTATTCAAATGCAGCATGCTCTTCCGGGTTCGGAGATGTTACAGTTGAAAAGTCCGGATCTGGCCGTTCCTGTTCCTTCACGACCGTGACATTTTGATAGCCAAGGGCTTCGAGCCCGCGTCTGACCGGTTTGTTTGCGGTTCCATGCAGCGGAGTGAAAACCACTTTCACATCCACTTCTCCGGATAACTCAGGATGAACGGAAATAGATGTCAGTTTTTCAGTATAGACCTTATCAATCTCTTCACCGATGATCTTTATTAAGCCTTTTTCTTTTAACGCTTCTTCATCATCGACCGTGATTGTCAGTTCATTTTCGATGGCGTTTACCTGCTCAATGACGATGTCTGCTTCACGCGGAGGCAGCTGGCCGCCGTCATCACCGTACACTTTGTACCCATTATATTCAGGCGGGTTATGGCTAGCCGTCACAACAATTCCTCCGTAAGCGTTCAGTTGTCTGACAGCGAATGACAGCTCCGGCGTCGGGCGAAGCTCATCAAATACGTACGTTTGGATGCCTTGTGTAGCAAGCGTTTTTGCCGCTTCCATCGCAAACTCCGGTGATTTATGGCGGGAATCATACGCAATGACAACGCCCCGTTTTTTCGCTTCCTCACCCTGCTGCAAGATGTATGCCGCAAATCCCGCTGATGCCTTGCGCACCGTGTAAATATTCATCCGATTCGTACCGGCGCCAATTTCTCCGCGCATACCCCCAGTTCCGAATTCAAGGTTTTTATAGAAGCAGTCTTCAAGAGCCTGATCATTCCTCTCTAATTCAGTGAGGAGCTTTTTTAATTCAGGATCTAAATTTTCTGTCTGTTTCCAGCGTTCATAGCTCTTTCTCCAAGTCATAATTCGTCCTCCTATGTATCAGCCATATGCCATTATTTTAATATGAAGAGAGCGTCTCTGTCACTTGATATCTTGAGATCTGACGCTTTCTGGCTCATAAAAGAAAAAACGGGCTGCAGACAGCCCGTTATTTTTATTGTTCGACCGGTACAACCGCATCGTGTAATAGCTTGTTAAGGTTTTCTGTATGTTTGTTTTGCGTCTGCTCATCCCACTGGAATCGCTCGCTCATAAAATCAATAACGGCGTCTTTATATGTTTTTACCCAATTGATATCAAAAAATAAACGTCCCGTTCTGCGGACAAAGAAGTCAGCAGGCGTTGCAGTCAATTCTTCTTCAATGCTGTATTCTGCCTCGGCAAGGATATGAACCGGGATATTTCGCTTCGCAGCCTCGTCTTTCAGTGCCTCGACCCGATTAAAGACACGCTCTACGTTGGAGCCGTATCTGATAGCCAGCTGTTTCGCATCTTTTTCTGATAAGCCGGCCGCAATGCCTTCTTTCGTTTTCGCCGTCACGAAGGATGCAAGGTTTTTAGAACCGCCGACGTGCCCGCCTGAAATCGGCATGTTTTTCGTTTTGCATGGGCCGAAATCCTTTTCGCCTTCCTCTTTTAATCGATCACGAACAAGATCGACAATGTGCTCCGCCATTTTTCTGTACCCGGTCAGCTTACCGCCGGCAATAGTGATCAAGCCTGAATCTGACGTCCAAATTTCATCTTTGCGTGAAATCTCGGAAGGGTCCTTTCCTTCTTCATGAATGAGCGGACGCAGACCAGCCCAGCTTGATTCGATATCATCCGCTTTAAGATTCAGTTCCGGGAACATGTAATTGATTGAATTGATGACGTAATCGCGATCCTCAGTTGTCATGCGCGGATGCTCCAGGGCCTCTTTGTAAACGGTATCGGTTGTGCCCACGTATGTTTTGCCTTCACGCGGAATAGCAAACACCATGCGGCCGTCCGGTGTATCGAAATATACCGCTTGTTTCAAAGGAAAGACAGATTGGTCAAATACAAGGTGAATACCTTTTGTATGCTGAAGGTGCTTTCCGTTTTTAGAATGGTCTTTTTCTCTGAGCTGGTCTACCCAAGGGCCTGTCGCATTGACGATTTTTTTCGCGTATACTTTATATTCTTTTTTCGTCAAAACGTCTTCAATTAATACACCGACTGCTTTGCCTTTTTCATAAAGGAGTTCTTTTACTTTGGAATAATTCACAGGCTCTGCCCCGAATTTGACCGCTTCCTTCATGACTTCGATTGTCAGTCTCGCATCGTCAGTGCGGTATTCAACATAGTAGCCGCCGCCTTTTAAGCCGTCTTTTTTCACCAAAGGCTCTTTTTGCAGCGTTTCTTTTGCTGAAAGCATACTTCTGCGTTCTGATTTTTTTACGCCGGCTAAGAAGTCATAAACTCTTAAACCGATAGAGGTTGTGAATGAACCGAATGTGCCGCCTTTATGAAACGGAAGCAGCATCCATTCCGGTGTGGTAACGTGCGGGCCGTTTTCATAGACAATCGCCCGCTCTTTCCCTACCTCAGCGACCATTTTCACTTCAAATTGTTTTAAATAGCGCAATCCGCCATGAACCAATTTTGTTGATCTGCTTGATGTTCCAGCCGCGAAATCCTGCATTTCGCTGAGTGCGACCTTCATGCCCCTTGATGCCGCGTCAAGAGCTGTACCAGCTCCTGTAATTCCTCCTCCGATAATAAATAGATCATATGTTTTTTTCGTCATGTCTGTCAGCATGCGATCCCGCTCAAGACTTGAAAATTGATTTTTCATTATTACGTTTCCTCCTTGTTGTCACGGTAAGTAAATAGAAAAAGAGACCACAACAGCCAAAGTGCATGTTCACACTTTGGTGCTGTGGTCTCTCCTCATCTCAGGACCGTTCTTATTAACTTGTAACCATTATAACATACTCTTATTTTATTTAAAAGCCATAGCTGCTTTAACGGCTTTTTGCCAGCCTGTATACAGCTCATTTCGTTTTTCTTCTTCCAATTTAGGTTCAAAACGCTTATCCAGATTCCACTGGTTAATAATTTCAGAACGATCCTTCCAGAACCCCACAGCGATACCTGCCAAATATGCCGCGCCAAGCGCAGTTGTTTCATTGATTTCCGGTCGTTCCACAGGCACATCCAAAATATCCCCTTGAAACTGCATCAAAAAGTTATTTTTAACAGCGCCGCCATCCACACGAAGCGTTTTCAATGAAATGTTAGAATCCGCTTCCATTGCATCAAGCACATCTTTCGTCTGATAAGCCAATGACTCCAGCGTGGCACGGATAAAATGTTCTTTTGTTGTGCCTCTTGTCAGGCCGAAAACTGAACCGCGCACATCGCTGTCCCAGTAAGGCGTTCCCAAGCCGACAAAGGCCGGAACGACATATACGCCGTCAGTTGAATCAACTTTCTCCGCGTATGATTCGCTAAGCGAAGAGTCCTGGAACATTCTCATTCCATCTCTGAGCCATTGGATGGCTGAGCCTGCGACAAAAATACTTCCTTCTAAAGCATATTCAACTTTACCGTCAATGCCCCAGGCGATTGTTGTTAGCAGCCCGTGTTCCGACTTAATTGCTTTTTCCCCTGTATTCATCAGCATGAAACATCCTGTGCCGTATGTGTTTTTCCCCATGCCTGCTTCAAAGCACGCCTGGCCGAACAGCGCGGACTGCTGGTCGCCTGCCGCTCCAGCAATCGGAATATTTTTTCCGAAGAAGTGATAATCAACTGTCTCCGCATACACATGAGAGGACGGTTTCACTTCAGGGAGCATTGATTTCGGAACGCCTAAAATCTCAAGCAGCTCATCGTCCCATTTCAAATCGTAAATATTAAACATCAGCGTTCTTGAGGCGTTGGAATAATCCGTCACGTGGGCTTTTCCGCCTGACATTTTCCAAATGAGCCATGTGTCAATCGTTCCAAACAACAGCTCGCCTTTTTCCGCTTTTTCTCTTGCGCCTTCCACATTGTCTAAAATCCATTTCACCTTCGTGCCAGAAAAATATGGATCTATCAAAAGGCCTGTTTTCTCTCTGAATGTATCATTATATCCTTTTTCACGAAGCTCCTCGCAGATTCCAGACGTCTGTCGTGACTGCCAAACGATCGCATTATACACAGGCTTTCCTGTATCCTTATCCCAAACAACCGCTGTTTCCCTTTGGTTGGTAATGCCGATTCCGGCAATTTGAGAAGCGCTGATTCCCGATTCAGAAATGACAGATGCGATAACAGCAAGGACAGATCCCCAAATTTCATTTGCATTATGCTCAACCCACCCTGGATGCGGGAAGTATTGTGTAAATTCCTTTTGAGCGGAGTGAACGATTTTGCCTTCTTTATTAAACAGAATCGCTCTTGAACTTGTTGTCCCTTGATCTAAGGATAAAATGTAAGTTTCCATAAGATGTCTCCCCTTTGCTTAAATATATTTTGAATTTGATAGTGTTTTAGCTGCATGTTTTTTCGTATAGCCATAGAGTCCTAACAATACCACAACCAAAACAACGCTTACAATCCAGAAACTGCTTGTAATCTGCCCCTGAAACGCTGCGCTGTAAAATACACCGCCGAATGATCCGCCCAAAATCGGGCCGGCAACAGGAACCCATGCGTACTTCCAGTTTGATGAGCCTTTCCCCGGAATCGGCAGAAGTGCATGGGCAATCCGCGGGCCTAAGTCGCGGGCGGGATTAATTGCATATCCCGTGGTTCCTCCAAGAGAAATACCGATAGCAACGATGAGAAAACCGACGATTAAAGGGTTAAGTCCCTCTGTAAACTCATTTGCCCCAATCGCCAAAATTCCAAGCACAAGGACAAATGTCCCAATAACCTCACTTAAAACGTTTGCAAACGTATGCGGAATGCTGGGTCCGGTTGAAAAAACACCCAGCTTGGCAGCGGGATCATCGGTAGACTTCCAATGCGGCAGGTAATGAAGGTAAACAATCACCGCACCGATCATTGCACCGATCATTTGCGCCGCAATGTAAACCGGAACCTCTTTCCACGGAAAATCACCAACAAAAGCTAATGCTATCGTTAACGCGGGATTGAGATGGGCGCCGCTGATGCCGCCGACCGCATAAGCGGCCATTGCCACACCTAATCCCCATCCAAATACAACAACAATCCAGCCAGATTGATATGAAAGCGATTTCTTCAAATTGACTCCTGCACAAACACCTGCGCCAAAAATAACAAGCAGCATCGTACCGATTAGTTCTCCCCAAAATGCTGTCATAGATAATTCCTCCTAAGGTTGCGATTAAGAAGTATGATAGAGTATAAAAAAACCACAACAAACCGCTTTACGGATGTATAACTTTTACCGTAAAGAGCTGCTGTGGGTCTCCGGATTCTCCATCACATTGTATTAACCTAGTTCAATTGTATCAGTGGATGAAAGCGGTGTCAATCACTTTTTGTCAAAAAGTTTTCATATTTTTTCCATAATTTGGTGTTAGATGTGGTGACAGCAACGGCACCAGCTTTCAGTGCCTGTTCTACATCTTGTTCTGTGCGGATGAAACCTCCCGCAAAGATAGGGATACCTGTTTTCTCTTTAATTTCCTGAATAAGTGACGGCACGATGCCCGGCAGCACTTCAATGAAGTCAGGCTTATGCTTGCCGACAAACTCCATGCTTTTTTCCATTGCGCTTGTATCAAGCAGAAACAAACGCTGGATCGCATAGATTTTCTTTTGCTTCGCTTTTGCAATCACGTTTGATCTTGTTGAGATAATCCCCGCTGGCTTGATATCCTGGCAGATAAATTCCGCTCCGTATTCATCATGTTTGATCCCTTGGATTAAATCGACATGCACCATCATCTTCTTCCCGTGCTTTTGCGCCTCTCTGATCACGCCCTTTAATTGTCCGAGATGAATATCAAGTATCACGCCGTACGAAAACGAGCTGTTTAAAAACTCATCAAATTGCTTCATATTGCGAATAGCCGGTAAAATAGGCTGGTTGTGAAAACTCATAGTGTGCTCCTTTAACAAATCACTTTTGTATCAAATCGTCAGTATGCTTTCCTTCACCGTTTTTACGATAAATGCAAGGTCTTCTTCTGTCAGACAAAATGGCGGGGCGAGCTGAATGACATTGTTATATCCGGCGACTGTATCGCCGTTTTTGCCGATGATCAGCCCTTTCTCTTTGCATGCCGCAACCACTTGGTTCACTTGGTCAGCGCCAGCCGGCTCTTTAGTCAGCTTATCTTTGACAAGTTCGATTCCGACCAGCAGCCCTTTTCCCCTTACATCTCCTACTGCAGGGTGTTCTCTCAACGACTGAAGCTCACCTAAAAGCTTTGCTCCGAGATCGCGGGATCGCTGAATCAGCTGTTCATCCTCCATAATTTGCAGGTTTTTCAAAGCCAATGCGCAGGCTGCCGGGCTGCCGCCGAATGTGTTGACGTGGCGGAAACGGTCATAAGGAGCTTCTCCTTGGTATGCTTCAAAAATCTCCCGTTTAACTGCGGTCGCTGACAATGGCAGATACGCGCTTGTAATCCCTTTCGCCATTGTAATGATATCGGGCTTCACGCCGTAGTGCATAAATCCGAACGGCTCGCCAGTCCGCCCAAATCCGCAGATGACTTCGTCACAAATCAGCAGGGCGCCGTGGCGGCGGCAGATTTCCTCCACTTTCTTCATATATCCGTCCGGCGGCATTAAAATGCCTCCGCCAGTAATAATGGGCTCCATAATGACACCGGCAATCGTTTCGCTTAATTCCCATGTCATGATGCGGTCAATTTCATTTGCGCTCTCTAGCGTATCGGCGTCTTCAGGATTTCGGTAGACATCAGGCGGGGCGGCGTGCAAGAATCCTTGGCTTAACGGTTCATATTTATATTTCCGCTGTGCCTGGCCGGTTGCAGAGAGTGCTCCCAACGTATTGCCGTGATAGGCTCTATATCTAGAGATGAATTTATAACGGCTGTGGTCGCCGTTTTCCAGATGGTACTGGCGAGCGATCTTAAAAGCGGTTTCATTTGCTTCCGATCCGCTGTTGGAAAAGAAAATCACATAATCGCCGCCAAGCCACTCATTCAGCTTCTCCGCCAAGTGAATCGCAGGTGCGTGACTTTGCGTTAACGGGTAATACGGCAGTTCCTTTAATTGTTCATAAGCAGCCTCCGCAAGCTCTTTTCTGCCGTAACCAACATTAACGCACCACAAACCGGACATCGCATCAAGATAGCGGCGTCCGTCTATATCAGTCACCCAGGCTCCTTCCGCCTTTTGGGCAATCAGACTGTCCGCTTGATGCGCTCCCTTCATAGCATGCCACACGAATTGCTCATCCTTTTGCTTTAATCCCTGATTTTGCTGAATGTTTTCCATCCCCATCATCTCCATTTCATTAGCGTTCAATAAATAAATTGAAACAGACCTTCTCTTATGTGATGTCTAGGTGATGATTTCCCTGACTTCAATATAAAGCCAGACGACAAAGGAGTCAATAAACCGCCGGGTAATTAAAACATCCTCTTTCATCAAGAAGAAAGAGGATGCAGCATCCAAAGCAGGACCGGCAAAGTGACTATGCTCAGCATTGTGCTGATAAAAGTGGCACTGGAAACGACTTCGGGCCTTGTATTAAACTGAACGGCCATTAAGGTCGTATTGGCAGCGGTCGGCATGGCCGCTACGAGAATCATGATTTGCTTCGTCATGTCATCCACAGGCAAAATCAATGTGAATGCCAGCGCAATTAACGGTGATACCATAAGCTTCAGCAGCAGAGAATAAGAAATTTTTCTATATTCAATATTCCTGAAAGAGATCAGCGCAAGCTGCATGCCAAGAATAATCATGATCGTCGGAATCGTCGCATTTCCGACCAGTTCAATGCCTGTCATTAACTCTTTAGGGATTGAAATATGCATAAGCTGAAGTATTGCGCCTAAAAGTGCTCCGTACGCCACAGGCATACGGATAACCCGAGTCATCACCGTTTTACATCCGCCTTCCTCCGAACCGCCCTTTGCAGCGTAATACATGCCGATAGTACTCATAATTAACTGCTGCAGCACCATTAACACAACAGCCGTATCCAGCCCCGCCGTCCCAAACACAAGCAATATGACAGGCGTGCCGTAATTACCGTTATTCATAAAGGCTGATGAGAGAATCATGGCACAGTGATCTTGGTTCGGATACTTATGAAAAAAGGATAAAAAGGAGACATTAAATATAATGACATTTTGGACAGTGTCTGTATATCAAAACCGAGTGTTTTCTGTCCGATATAACCAATTGCGAAGATTCCGAAAACAGGAACTAAAACAAGCAGAAACTCCATAGGGCTCCATAGGGCACCTTCTTTTCCGATGTACACACATTTATTTCTATTTTAAAGAAAGCACGGAAGCGTTTCAATTCCGCTTTTTTTAAAAAAGCCCGCCAATTCAGGCGGGCTTTCGCATTATTTTTTATAGTGAATATGATAAATATCGCGGCGTCTGTCTTTGAGCTGACGCACTGTTCCGTTTTGGCGCTGTCTTCTGAGAATTTCTAAGTCAACATCGCCAATGACAACCATTTCAATATTCGGATTGGTTTCCCCAACGATGCCGTCTCTTGCGAATTCAAAATCAGAAGGGGCAAAGATGCCGGACTGAGCATATTGGATATCCATATTTTCCGTTTGCGGCAGGTTTCCAACCGTTCCGGAAATGACGGTATAAATTTGATTTTCGACTGCTCTTGCCTGTGAACAGTATCTGACACGCAAGTAGCCTTGGCGGTCTTCCGTACAAAATGGCGTAAAAATAATTTTTGCGCCTTTATCGGCCGCAATGCGGGCAAGCTCAGGAAACTCAATGTCATAGCAAATTTGGATCGCAATTTTCCCGCAGTCCGTATCAAACACACGTACCTGGTCGCCCGCGCTGATTCCCCACCATTTGCGTTCATTCGGCGTAATATGCAGTTTATATTGCTTCTCAATCGTTCCATCACGTCTGAACAGGTAGGCGATATTATAAATTTTCCCTTCCTCTTCTACAAAATGAGATCCGCCGATAATGTTGACATTATACTTAACAGCCAAGTCTGTAAACAGACTGATGTAATCCTCAGTATACTCGGTAATTCTCTGTACCGCCAAACTTGGTGAACGTTCCTCAAGGAAGGACATCAGCTGGGTTGTGAAAATTTCCGGGAACACTGCAAAATCAGACCTCGCGTCAGATGCGACATCGACATAGTACTCTACTTGATTTGCAAATTCCTCAAAGGAATAGATTTTTTTCATTTCGTATTGAATGACACAAATTCTCACAGGGAAGGCCGATTTATAATAACGCTTTGTCTGCTGCGGCAGATAATCGACATTATTCCATTCCATGAGCGTCGCATATTTGATTGAAGCTGTATCATCCGGAAGATAATCCGGGTTAATCCGCATCAGGGTAAAACCGTTCATCAGCTGAAAAGAAAGGACAGGATCGTAAATTTGATGGCGTGTAACCTGTTCAACATACTCTCTCGCAGTCATTTCATCAGCATATTTATGATAGTTCGGTATCCGTCCGCCTATGATGATGCTTTTCAGATTTAAACGTCTTGCCAAATCCTTTCTTGCCTCATACAAACGATGGCCGATTTTCATCCGTCTGTAATCAGGATGCACCATGACCTCGATCCCGTACATGTTTAAGCCATCCGGATTGTGATTGGTGATGTATCCGTCATCTGTAATGTCCTGCCACGTATGGCGGTCATCATATTCATCAAAGTTAATCAGGAGGCTTGAGCACGAACCGATAATTTCACCTTCGAATTCTGCACAAAACTGCCCTTCCGGAAAATGCTCCAGATGGCTGATTAAATGCTCGCGCTTCCACGGCTCCATGCCTGGAAAGCAGTCCTTTTGAAGGTCGATAATGTTGTCGATATCTTTCTCTTCGATATTACGGATGACCATTTTCTTTTCAAAACGGGTCAAATCTAATTTCTCAGACAATCTACTCGCTCCTTTCTAGTTTTGTGCGTTCAGATGATCAAGCAATAGGGCGAGCTCCATCTCCGCCATTGATTCGAGCCTGTGATCGTATTCTTCAAACATCAAGGTGCCTGTTACTTGATTTGGAACGATGACACACTTCATGCCCGCTCGCTTGGCAGCAATCGAACCATTGACGGAATCCTCGAATGCGAGGCATTCCGACGGCGATACTCCAAGATTCTTTGCCGCTAACAAATACAGCTCGGGATTGGGCTTGACCTCTTCTACATCATCAGCTGTCTGAATCACTTCGAATTCGTCAAACAGGCCAAGTTGCTTCAAATGGCCGGATACCCATTTATAATCTGAGCTGGAAGCCAGTCCTACTTTTAAGCCTAAATCCTTTGCCGCATTCAGATACGCTTCAACACCAGGTCTCGCTTTTTCTGTTTCCATGCGTTTTGCAAACCGGTCTCTTCTCAGTTTTGTCAGCTCTTCATGGTTCAGCTTTTTGCCTATCTGCTCTTCTAAGTATTCAAATGGCCGAAATCCCGCCGCTGTTCCGATAACCTTGCCCCAAACGGATAACGGCAGAACTGAGCCATGTTCTTCAAAAATTTCCTGAAGGACTTCATATTCATGGGTTTCTGTATCAAGAATAAGCCCATCAAAATCAAAAATTAACGCTTTTATCACTGCGTACAACTCCTTTGGCCCGAATTGAGACATATGTATACACTATACCCCGAAACGTCTCTGCTTTCAAAAAGTAAGGGTTTATGTGAAGAAAGAGCCTGCACATTGCAAGCTCTTTCTTATTAATGCAAGTTTTGATGAGAAATGTTTGTCAGCGCTTCTCCAGCAGACTCGTTCGACATCTGATTGACAGCCAGGTCTCCAAGCGCAACGATCCCGACTAGATTGTTTTGATCTACAATAGGAAGGCGGCGGATTTGGTGCTGGGCCATCAGATGCGACGCGTCTTCCAGACTCATATTAGGATTTCCTGATACGAGGTCTGTTGACATCACTTCTGAAACGGGTGTCTGGCCATCTCGGCCTTGAGCTGTGGTTCTCAATGCAATGTCACGGTCAGTCAGCATTCCTTTTAAAACACCTTGCTCTACCACGGGAACCGCCCCGACGTTATGCTGTTTCATCAGAGAAGCCGCTTCCTGAATCGTTTGATTCGGAGAAACGGTTGCTACCTGCGTTGTCATTGAATGTTTAACTGAACTCATTGGTCAGCACCCCTTTCAATCATTAGTATGTTCAGACACCGGATGATTAAAAAGGGAGTTGCAGGAAAGGTTTTGTGGTATGATTTCTCTGATGCAAAAAGAGCTTTTCTCGAAACGGAAAAGCTCTTGCCGCAGATTATATCAGCCTTCTGTGACCCGAAAAGGCATTGTTTGTTTTCGGTTGAAAATCAGATAAAGCAAACGGAAAATATACTCCGCAATCATTCAGCATCTTGCTGTTTTTATCAAAAATGGCTTGATCACTCAAGTCATCGTGCGGTGAAGGCTTTGTCAGAATAATATGTATCATTTGCAGACAAGCCATAATTTGAAAAGCTTCTTTTAATGTTCCTTGGTAATATTGGTTATTTAAAGACAGAACGCCTTTCTTTTTAAAGCGCTGAATGTCCAGTTCGGAGAAATAAAGAGGAAATACATGATGGAAAAGCTCCATTGACAGTTCCTTGATAAAGCTTTCCTGTTCTTCAGTTGCTGCGTTCACGATTCTCACGTCTATCACCTTTCTTGCCATCGAATATCCAAAGTCTTTCTCAAGAATATCACAGAAAAAAACGCGAAAGCTAAGGTAAGTGTTTCCTATGAGAAGCAGCGGCCTTTCGCGCAAAAAAGGAGCCATTTGATCATGAAAGAAAAAGGCAAAGGGCTAGAGCTGATAATCAGTGAAAAACAGGACGGACAATGGCTGTTTTCTGTGCTGAAAACAGAGCTCAAAGCTTCTAAACCCGTTATCCAAGAATGGATGACTTATCACAATATAAAGGTCAATCACGAGCATGTCAAAAACAACATACTCGTAAAAAAGGGTGACCGCCTGTTTATTGATCTTCAGGAAAACGAAGAGTCCTCCGTCATACCTGAGTATGGAGAGCTTGATATCTTATTTGAAGACCGCCACATGTTAATCGTCAATAAACCAGCTGGCATTTCCACTCATCCAAATGAAGAAGGCCAAACCGGCACACTCGCCAATTTGATCGCATATCACTTTCAGGTGAATGGCGAAACAATCAAAGTGCGCCATGTCCACCGTCTTGATCAGGATACATCAGGCGCTGTCGTATTCGCCAAGCACCGTCTGGCGCATGCCATCTTAGACCAGCAGTTAGAGAAAAAAACGCTGAAGCGTACGTATCTCGCAATTGTTGAAGGAAAACTGAAACCGAAAAAAGGCAAGATCGATTCGCCGATTGGAAGAGACAGATCACATCCGACAAGACGGCGGGTTTCGCCAGGCGGACAAGCCGCCGTCACCCATTACCGTACCCTTTCTATCAATGCGAGAGAACAGCTCTCGCTTGCTGAATTAGAGCTGGAAACAGGCAGAACACATCAAATCCGTGTGCATATGGCAAGCATCGGCCATCCGCTTACTGGGGATACACTTTACGGAGGCGGGAGCCAATTTCTTAACAGGCAGGCACTGCATGCCAAAAAGGTACAGGCTGTTCATCCAATTACCGAAGAGCTGGTCGTTGCCGAAGCACCTCTTCCCGCTGATATAGAAAGCCTTTGCCATACGTATTTATCATGAAAGAAAAGCCGCAGGGATTGTCCTGCGGCTTTTTTTTACGAAATACGTTTTCCGTAAATAATATAACGTTTCGGGGCATCCCCGACGTATGAAAAAGGATAGCAGGTGGTCAGAATGAGCTCTTCCTTTTCGTGCTGCAGCGTAATAATGGAGGTATCATCCTTATCCACGATTTTTGTTTTTTCAATTTCATATGTGAAATCACCATATGAAAGGATGATGTTGAGCCGGTCACCTTTTTCAAGCTCTCCTGTCCGGCGAAAAACGGTGTCCCGATGTCCTGACAGTACAATTTGCCCGTTTTCATCTGGATAATAGCTGTCCTTGTAATGCCCCACACCCTTTTCTAAATCATCTGCATCGGTCCCTTCCACGATCGGAAGCTCCGCATTGATTTTCGGTATTTCCAGTATGCCGCTTGCTTGGCCGGTCTTCGGCTTAAACGATGATTTTTTCTCGGCTTGATTATCGTTTTTCTTCGTGCCTGCAATGGCCTGCGGCTGTTCAGCCGCCTTTTTTGCTTCTTTTAATGTCTGCTCTGTTTTCATGCTGGTATCTATCAGCTTGAAGCCCCCGTAGCCTGTGATCACAAGACCGATCACAATGATCACAAGAGGAATATATTTTTTCACGTCGTAGCGGCACTCCTTTTCCTTCTGATATATAAATACGTTCCGGACAGTGAGACCGCTGCGCCGATCACAATGAAGTTGTAGTATCCTGCTGATGTATCCGGAAGCTTATGATCAGAACCGCTTTCCTCACTTTCTTTATGCAAAGGCAGTGTGTTTATACGGCCGGCGGCAGTGGCAGGCTGTTTGGTCTCTGTTAATTCTTCAAAGGTCGAAATGACTGCAGGCGGCAGCTGATGGACCGGAGCTGTCCCCGGGGTCTCTCTTAGATCAGGCTGTTCTTCCCCAGGTGTCGGATTTACCTTGCCCGGATCGTCTGTTCCCGGACTGTCTGCCGGGTCTTCAGTGACTGGGTCTTCAGCCTGACTGTCTTCAGCCAGTTTTATTCTGCCTTCTTTCGTATATGAAATCGGCTTATCAAAGCTTTTTACATACTCTACAGTCGCTTCTAAATCCTCAGGCCCTGTAACCGGATGTTTCCCAAGCAATCCGATTGGCTGGTATTTGGCTCCTGTCGCCGTCGCCATAAAATGATTAACGGTCAATGTGTATGTGGCATCCGGCTGGATTTCGGTTCCGTCTGCCATCTTTATATCAACCGCTTTGCCTGTTTCTGTATCCCACGTATACGTAAACCCGCTTATGCTGTAGTCAGGGCCGAAAATCGGTGAGATTTGCGCATTGATGATCTCCCGCAAATCTTTTCCTTTAATCTCAAGCTTCGTCAGCACATTTCCAAACGGCTGAATGTTATAAAGGTCTCCCCATGTAATTGGGCCTTTCTTCAGTCCTTCCCGTATCCCGCCGCCATTCATTAGCGCAAAATCCGTTTTCATCGCCGCTCTCATGCCATCAGCAATCAAATTCCCAAGTGGTGTGTCGCCATCATTAGAATAACCGCCTTCCATATCAACAGCCGCCTCACCGACTACTTCGCTGATAATCGGTTCAGCAAGGGCCTGATACTTGCTTAAAATAGCTGAGGCGCTGGCATCAGGTTTTTTCTTGCTTTGATCGACATATTCGATATCAGCCGATTTTTTGACGATGTCTTTTGTCTGTTTATTGATTTCCAGATCTACAACACCTATCGCTTTTCCGTATTCAAACGCCTGAACGATCAGCTTGCCGTTCACTTCACCATTGACGACCTTATGGTTATGCGCTGCAAAAATGATGTCTATCTCAGAATCTGATTTGTTTGCAAGGTCAGCAGATTCGCCTGTTATTGTACTGCCATTTTGTTCGGCAGACATATGTGCGAGCACTGCAATGGCCCTGATGCCTTTTTTCTTCAACTCTTCGGCAGCGTCATTTACCGCTTGTATTTCATCGGTAAACTCAATATCCTTTATTCCGTCAGGCATGACCATTCCGGCCGCCGACTGTGTGACAACCCCAATAAAAGCAACTGGTATGCCCTCTACGTTTATAATGTCATAAGCCGGCAAAAAGGGTTCTCCGGTAGACTTCATTTTACAATTGGCGCACACAAGGGGAAAGTTTTGTCCGTCATAGCCGCTAGTGCCTTTCGGGTGATCTCCCCCTTTTAACATTCTCATGAGTTCATCCGTACCTTCATCGAACTCGTGATTGCCCACAGTTCCGACATCAAATCCGATATCCTCCATCAGCTCGACAGTTGGTTCGTCTTGAAGAAGAGATGATACGGGCGAACTTCCTCCGATCATATCCCCGGCGTGCACAGTGAGCGTGTTTTTCTTTTCCGCCTTTTTTTCTTTCAAATAGGCAGCTGCATAGTCCATGCGTCCGAATGTGCCATCTGGACTGCCGTCTCCATCAAGGTCAAGCTCGTATTGCTGATCGATTTTCCCATGTAAATCGTTCATGCTTAAAATTCTAAGCGGTATATTTTCTTGGAGAGAGGTTTGCTTTTTCTTGTAACCGGCACTCTCTGCTTCAGCTGCTGAAGCAAAGAAGATCCTGTTTTCCACAGCCACCTGCTTCCAGTCTGCTGGCGAAACATAGGTCTTGTTTGATGAGTCTCCCACATACCTTGTCAGCCCTTTTCCCTGCTCTCTGGCTCTAAATTCAAACGGCATTTCCATTAGAGGATCCGCTTCATTCCAAATGCCTTTTTGCTCCTTTTTAGCATTGGCGGCTGCGGCCTGAAATTCCTGATAATCCTCTTCATTTTCAACAGGCCAAATAAAATATGTTGGAGCATAGCCATTTTTCACGAGTTCTAAATTTACATTTGCCCCTGTCTCAGTCACAACCTGTCCAAGAAGTCTCCCATAGCTGTCCATGGCTTCGCTGCCGACTTTTACAGTAATGTGATCTCCTGGAGACAAAACAGTTTTTAAATAGTCAGAGGCTTTTTTTCCAAATCTTAATTGATTTTCATCCGCTTCATTTTTTGGTGTGTGGTATGTTTCTGGCGTGTCTACATTTACAAAGCGGATTTTTGCCGTGCCAAGTATCGGTTTTTTGACATGAATGGTGTCACCGTCTACAACGCGATCAACCACAGTTTCATATTCGCCTTCTGAAGGCGGCGGGGCAGGCTGCTCTTGAAGCAGCTTCATGTCTGCTGATTTTCGCGGAAGAAGCTGAAAGGATTGATATCTGCTCAACACGCCAGTGATTTCATACCATTTATCCTCAGTCAGTTCATCAATGATACCTGTCTCACTCATAACACGCAGTGTCATTGCGTGGTGATCATTATCAATCATCGTAACATTGTAACCGCCGCCTGCTTGAGAATTTGGAATGGAAGAAATATAAGCTTTGACTGTTACAAGACGCCCTTCATATTGATCACCCAAGCTGCCATTGACCAGTTCATTGATCGTTGAAAATTCAGGGACAGGGAGAGGCTGATTTGATTGGGTAATACGGATGCCTGATGTATCCGGAACTATTTCAGTAAGCCCTTGGTAAGTCGTTATTTTCCCTGTCACCGTAATGTCCATTCCTTCTTTTAACTCAGGGAAATTCTCTGGTGCTGCCGAATAAATGTTGATGCCGCCTGTGTCATCCTGCATAAAGGTCGACAGCTTTCCGCCTCCGATTGCGCTCTGATCGGCAGTAACAACGCCTTTAATCGTGACATGTTCATTCATTCGGCCGCGCGCTTCCTGTATTGTAATAGGCTGTGCTGCCGGCGGAGATTCAGCGTCATCCTTTAAGACCATTGACTGAACCTTCTTAAGACCTGCCGTATTAAAATAATGTTCAAGCTCACCTTGAACAGCTATCTTTTTCCCAAGAAGCAGCGGGTTCGTTTGCAGTCCGAATTGGCTTCTAAACGCTGAGGGGATTTGCACGGGAAGAATGTGATCGGGTGATGTCTCGTTTTTGCTGTCCGCTATAGCAACGTTATAATCATTTGAAAAAGGGCTTGTCAGATTGTAATGCTGGGGTGAAACGGCTTGGCCGATTGTATATCCTTCGACAAGAGCTTGCCCCTCTTTTTGCTGTATCGCTTTTTCAACCGATATTGGTTCTGGCTCAGCAGCTCTTACAGCTTCATAAGCGGACATGACATTCAAGAAAATGAAAAGTATGATCAAAACAACATGCAAAAAACGCCTCATCAGTTTTCCTCCCTTACATCTTGCATCATTCGTTTATTTGATAATCACTTCGACAATCAGTATATAAATCCTGTCAGGCGCTGCATAAAACACCGCAGACAAGCACAAAATACAGCTGATCTGAAAAAAAAGGAGGAATTCGGTTTGGATCAGCAATTTCAGCAGCAATCACAGAATAAAGGGATACCAGGCAAACCGCATCAAAATCACGGCGGACATGAAATGTTTGATATGCACGAGGTGCTTTCCGGAACGCTTACTGTGCTTGATCAGTTTATGATGCTGAGACAATTCTGTAAGGATCAGGAATTATTAAACATCCTTGACCGTCAATATCAATTCATTACATCTCAATATAACTTAACGGCAGAGTGCTTCAAAACAGGAAGCGAGCCTTCACAAAAAACGGCAACTTATATGATGAAAGAAGACAACCAGACTGTTTACGGTATGCAGCCGGCACAGCCTAAGAAACCTGTTCAATCCATGAATGACATTGATGACAGCATCATCAGCCGCCAAATGCTTTGCGCTGTTAAGGCACAGGCATCTATGCTGACGATGGCTTCTCTAGAAATGACAAATCCGGCCGTAAGACGTGTACTGTCTGCGCAAATTCAGCAGTATGTCGAAATGGCTTTTGAGATTTTCCTTTACCAAAACAAACATGGTTATTACCAAGTTCCGCAGCTTGACGCGCAGGATATGGAACAACTGAGAAATTCATTTGCCCCTGCACAAGGACAAATGCCTCCGACTCAAGGCGGTATGGGCCAGCAGGGACTTCATTAAATAAAAAAGGCATTGGATAGAAACTATCCAATGCCGCATTTTCTTCAAACGTTCTGGTAAAATCTTTTTCAAATTGATCAAGACTATCCTGCGTCGCCGCTTTAAACCCTTTTTTAAAATCCCCTTTTTTCGCTGTTTCCTTTATAATCTCCAAAATAATGTCTTTCCCGTATGTTTCCGTCAGCTCATTGATCATATAAAAGCTTTGCAAATAAACATCGGTTTCATATTCCGATCGAGCTTCCTGCCAGTTCTGATCTGTCTGCAAACGGTCAAACGGCACGACAGTAAACGTGATCGGATCTATGAGCAATTCATAGTTCGCGATCCACTCGCTTAATCCTTCATGGAACCATAAGGGGAACTCATCAGGACCTGCTTCGAGCTCCCGTAATTTCTGATGAAACGCATGGTGTGTGTACTCATGAATCAATAATCTCTGATACAGATAAACCGCTACATCATCACCTTCTAAAAGCTGCTTTTTCTCTTCAGGCAATAATCCGATCAGCTGCTCCCGCTCAGAATAAAAGCCGACAACATCCAATAAACCGGAATAAGCCTCCATCTGTTTTTCATTAGGAAAAAAAATAATATCAATAGGCTTATGATTCGAATAGTCAAGCATGACCTGATTAATACTCACCGCATATTCAAGCGTTTCTTTCGTTAATGGCAGTAAGGATTTTTCCTTAGAAGTGTAATAAACATCGGCCTGTTTAAATGACTCTTTCTTCATGTGCTTCGTCACTTGTTCTTTCGTTATCCCAGATGTCTGCCCTGGCAAAGACAGAATATACATCGTGCTTGATACGATGGCCGAGCTTACGGCCAGCATCACAAGGACTCCGCACAGGAATAGAGCGGATGCCGCACGCTTTCCTATGCCACCCTGCAAACGTCTCCCTCCCTGAGCCGGTCCGTCTTGTACCTTTTATTTTTACTCTATGCAGCCTTAGTTCACAGCGTGTCATTTCTGCAAAGAAAAAAGCCGCACAAGTTATGCGGCTTTTTATCTGTTATTCAGCTTGCGGAAAGACACGTTGTACTGTTTGACTGAATTCATCAAAGAATCCTGCAATCGGATCACCATTTTGAATCCGTTCGCCATACCCCTGCATCCGATCAACAAAGTCTGGATTTGCAGAAACATAAACATTGTCCATGTTCTTATCAGTGTCTCTAACTTTATCGGAAATTTTCTTTTTCAGATCTTTTCCAACTTCTTTTTTCCCATTTGTTAATACAACTGCAACATACGCTTGATTTCCGGCAACAATCACATTCGCGTGTTTAACTTCTTTCATATCGGTAATTTTATCGGCTGCATCATCAGCAACTTCCAACTTACGGTTATCATTACCGTTATTGTCATTACCATTATTCGTCATATTATTGTCAACGTTGTCACGGCTATCATTTGCATTGTTGATATTTCTTGTGCCGTTATCATTTGCCGGATTGCGGTAGTTAACATTTTCAGGCTCTGCATTATCACGTCTGCCCTCACCCTGATTGGCCATACTGCAGCCAGTCATAAGCAAAGGGATAAGAAGCATGGACGCAAGGACTTGTTTTTTTCCAAGCATGTGAATTCCTCCTTTATCACTTTACTTATAGGTTTTTCTAATTGGCTCTAAATATGCATGAAAAAATAACGGAAATGCTTTCCCGGGAAATAAAACGGTTAATTTGTCTAATCAGAGGGGAAAATATCAATACACTTATAAAGGAGGGATCACGTTGTTCAATCAGCGAAAAGGAATCAGTCCGACAGCCTTAGTTATCGGTTCAACTGTGCTTGTTGCTGCTTTATCACCGCAGATCCGGCAAAAAATCAGCGGGTTTATTACAGGTCAAATGAGCAACCGGAATTCTCAAAATAAGTCGTTTGATGTTTCTAATGTTGGAGATATGATGAAACAGGCGTTTGGCGGGAATAATCAAGATCAATCTCAAAATCGTCAGCAAAATGGCCGGCAGCATCAGCATGCAGGCCAGCAGCAAAGCCACCCTCAACAGCATCAGTCTCAGTCTAAGCATAATCGCCAAACGGACACAACAACAGCCAGAAATAGACAGCAGCAATATGCAGAGCCAATCCATTTCGAACAAAGCGCAATGAATGTAATGGATGACAACACTGTAATGGAAATGCTGGAAGACTTAGAACCCGGCCGTTAAAAAAAACGTGTAATCCCCCGCGGGATTACACGTTTAATATGACTAGGCTTCTTCCGCTTCGATCACATTGGATCGATCTTGGAATACACCAGAATCTATTTCCTTCGTGACTTTGCTGGTAATCAGGCCTGATGTCATACTTCCGCTGACATTCAGCGCAGTACGTCCCATGTCAATCAACGGTTCGATAGAGATTAATAAACCGGCGAGCGCGACAGGCATATTTAACGCTGATAAAACGAGCAGCGCAGCGAATGTAGCTCCGCCGCCAACCCCGGCGACACCAAACGAACTGATGGCAACAACCGCGATAACTGAGATAATAAACGCCGGATCAAACGGATTTTGACCGATTGTCGGGGCAATCATCATCGCCAGCATAGCCGGATAAATGCCTGCACAGCCATTTTGGCCGATAGATAGCCCGAACGAGCCGGCGAAATTCGCAATTCCTTCCGGGACACCCAAGCTTCTTTGTGTTTTAATATTCAGCGGCAAAGCGCCTGCGCTTGATCGTGACGTAAATGCAAACACGAGTACAGGCAGCGCTTTTTTCAAATAAACAACCGGATTTAATCCGCTGATCGTCAGCAGAAGCAAGTGGATGATAAACATTACAATTAACGCGGCATATGAAGCAATGACAAACATACCCAGTTTCAAAATGCTGTCAATATCACTTGTCGCAATCGTTTTTGTCATAATGGCCAGCACACCGTAAGGCGTCAGTCTCAAGATGAGAGTAACAACACGCATGACAATGGCGTAAACAGCATCAATCAATTTTTTGAACGTTTCAGCCTGTTCCGGCTGTTTCCGTCTCACACCTAGAAATGCAATGCCCAGAAAAGCGGCAAAAATAACGACTCCGATAGTTGATGTCGGTCTAGCCCCTGTAAAATCCAAAAACGGATTTCCAGGAAGCAGCTCAATCATTTGCTGCGGCAGTGTTTTCGCTGTCATCTCCTCTGATTTCTGTTCAAGCTCCTGTCCCCGAGAAAGCTCTGTATTTCCTTGGTCAACCTGAATCGCCTGAAGATCAAAGGAAAGGGCGGACGCAATACCAACCGCCGCGGCTACCGCTGTAGTCGCAACCAAAATCCCGATAATCAAACCGCTGATTTTCCCGAGATTTTTTGTCAGCTTCATCTTTGTAAAAGCGCCTAGAATGGAAATAAAAACAAGCGGCATGACAATCATTTCAAGCAATTTGACATATCCGCCCCCGGCAATATTAAACCAGTCGGCTGTTTGAACCACAATGTTTGAAGTCGGACCGTATATCAGCTGAAGCGCAAATCCAAAAACGATCCCCAGCCCCAGGGCAGTAAACACACGTTTTGAAAAAGAAACATGTTTCTTCTGCATGGCAAATAGCCCAATAATGAGTAAAAGTAAAATAAATACGTGCAAAATGACTAGCAAAGTCTCCAATTGAGGCAAACTCTCCCTTCAAAATTTTTCTTATATACTATATTACACAAATTCCGATAGTTCAAGTAAGAATTATTTCAGCATCAATATTTGGATAAAAAAACCCAATGAATACCGTTTTTGTTCTTTTCATTCCCCCCTTTCTTTAGTAACTTATATAAGGGTGATAATATTGCTGAAAGAACTGTTCGTAAATTTGACCATTTTAATCACATTTAATTATCTGTTCACCCACCTGTTTAAAGAAAGGTTAATACATAAAAAAGACCGCCTGTCCTTTCAGTTAATAAAAGGAACTGCCTGCGGTCTCCTCGGGGTTATTCTTATGAATTTTGGTTTGACGTATCACCATTCAATCATAGATTTTAGAAATATCCCTATTATGATCGCCGCTCTTTATGGAGGCTGGGTGTCTACGGCGGCAGCCCTGATGATAATCGCAGCAGGACGCATGCTGATCAGCTTGAATGAATCAGCGCTGTATTCCATGATTACAATTTGTATCGCTGCCGTGCTGTCACTTATTGCATCAAGGAGAGAAAAAGTTCAGCTGAAACACGTTCTGTTACTTTTAATCATTTCAAATGGTTTCATCTCCTTTTTCTTCTATGTATTTGTTGATATCTATTCACTTAAGCTTCACTTTTACTTTTGGCTGATTTCAATTATCGGCGGCATGCTCAGCCTATATATTATCGAGCATGAAACAAATGCACATCTTTTATTTAAACAGTATAAGTTCCAGGCGCACTTTGACTTTTTGACAGGTATTTATAACCGCAGAAAGTTTGAAGAAATCACACAAGACCTGTATCAACAGGCTGCACACACTCCATCTTTACAATTTTCGCTTATTTATATGGATATCGATCACTTTAAAACCATTAACGATCAATACGGCCATCATGAGGGGGATCAGGTTCTAAAAGAGCTGGGATCCCGACTAAAACAAAATATCCGCAACACTGATCCTGCCGCACGGATCGGCGGCGAGGAATTTGCCGTCCTCTTGCCAAATTGCACGCCCGAGAAAGCATTCCAAATCGCCGAACGGATCAGGCACTCGATTAGTCATACACCGATTGTATTAACAAACGGGGAAAAGCTTGCCGTTACGGCCTCACTGGGGGTAGCCCATTACCCCCGAAACACAGATAAGCCGGAAACCTTGCCGGTTCTTGCTGATCAAATGCTGTATAAAGCGAAAGAAAGCGGCCGAAACAAAGTATGGTTTTCTGAAAAAAAAGAATGAATTCATTTTTTGAATTCATTCTTCCAATCTGAAAGACGATGTAAAGGCAAAAAAGCGGGAACAAGCATCCCTTGATACTCTTTCTCTATAAATGCCGCTGTATCATCTGATTGATAGAGTTCAAGGATGGTTTGCAGTGTTTCGCGATCTCTGTCCTCAGCTCTGACAACAATTACATTCATATCTTCCTTCCCGGTTTGTCTGCCGCCCTTTAATGTATGCTTCTGCGGGTTCAGCCCCGCTTTTTTTGCGGCGGCTGTATTCATCACAAACACGTCGGCTCCGCTCAATACATCCTGTCGGCGTACGGTTTTCAATTTCAAGTGTTTCGGATTATCTTTTATCACATCAATTGAACCGGTTCCGTTAAATCCGTTCTTCAAAGTAAGCAAACCCGCTTCCTGCAGCAGCGTAAGGGCTCGCCCAAAATCGAGCGCTTCATCTGGGACAGCAACAACAGCACCGCGCGGAATATCTTTGATTCGCTGATATCGTTTTGAATAAATGCCCATAGGCGCTATGTATGTCGTGCCGAGCGGTGCCAGTTTATGTTTGTATTTCTTTGAAAACGACTGAAAATATGAAATGGATTGAATAGCATTGGCATCAATCTCTTTGTTAGCCAGCGCAATATCTGATTCTGCATAATCAGAGAATGGAATCAGCTGAATATTAAGCCCTTCCGCTTCAGCCTTTTTTACGATATAGTTCCATATCGCTTCGTCCGACTCAGCAATTCCAATTTTTATCGTTTCATGTTCTGCTGACGGTGAGCATGCAGAAAATGAAATGAAAAGAATAAGAACAAAACTGCATACAAGCCACTTTTTCATTGTGACACCATACTCCTATCTATTTATTAGAGCATGCAAGCAATATCAGACATAAAAATCAGACGCTCTTAGTTGATAAACGTTGTCATTTGTAACATTGGTTAACTTTACCTTACTCATATCAGATAGGGTTGTCAATTACTATTACCCTACCTTTGCGTAAAGAGAAATTAAAGTAAAAAGTCCTGCAAACATATGATCACGTATCGAAAAAACAGATACATTTCGGCAAATAAATATCAAAATGAAAAATAATATGTTATTTTCCGAAAAAAGTTTCGTTTAACAGTTGTTTTTTCTCAAAATTACTGGTAGAGTAAAGGTAATTATTTTTGTTCGAACTATCTTTAAGAAGAAAGTTTTGTAAGAGTTTTCGTCTTGGAAGTTTGTTTTAGAGCAAGAATAGTGAATTTAAGCGTTATGATCGCTTTAGGAGGAAATTTCATGTTAGAAGGTAAAGTAAAATGGTTCAACTCTGAAAAAGGTTTCGGATTCATCGAAGTAGAAGGTCAAGACGATGTATTCGTTCATTTCTCTGCTATTCAAGGCGAAGGCTTCAAAACTTTAGAAGAAGGCCAATCAGTTTCTTTCGAAATCGTTGAAGGAAACCGTGGACCACAAGCTGCTAACGTTACTAAAGAAGCGTAAGCATAAATTGATAATAAAAACTGCAGGTGCAAGCCTGCAGTTTTTATTTAAAAGAAAAAGCTGTTTTGCTTATGCAAAACAGCTTTTTTCATTAGTTCGCAATATCCCGTTTCATAAAGATTCCGAAAGCAAGCAACAGAAAGACGACAAAGTAAATCACCAGCATCACAATAGAAAAAGTGATTGTCATCCCTTCCACTAACGGTGTTCCTTCTACATACTGCATCAGATCAACATTGGCAAATAAAATATACTTCGCCCAGTCAAACTTCATCGCCATAAATGTAGTGGCTGTCGTGCCCGTTACCAATAAAAAGATAGAAAACCCTACAGCAAGAGAGCTGTTTCTGAATACTGCGGACAGCATAAATGCCATCGTAGCCAGCATTAAAGCCGCAACAGATTCTGAGAGATACGTTTTGGCCAAATATCCTAACATGTTTTGTTCCAATACATGACCATCTTTATAGATTAAATGAACATTCGCGGCAGTGTCCCCGCCTGTTCCAAAAAAGACCAGTCCCAGCAAAGTTGAACCTATAAATAATATAAACAGCAATAAGAGACCAAATAAAAGAACGGTAATATATTTAGAAAGCAGAATTTGAAAACGGCTGAGCGGCCGAATCATTAACAGCTTAACCGTACCCCAGTTAAATTCGTTTGCGACGATGCCAGCTGCAATTATAATCGTGAACAGCCCAGTAAGGATTGTAAAACCGGCAGAATCCGTTACATAAGACCAAACGGTATATCCAGTGTCACTCGGGATATTATGTTCAATGCGATAGTTATTGATTGTAATCGTTTCTTCATATTGTCCTTTTAGGGAAGGATCTTCTTTCATCGCCTTCTTCAAATCAGCATTTTGTGCTTGAAGCGTTTCTTCCCACTTCGGATTTGCTTCATCGGTTGAAAAGTGGTTTGTTAAAAATGCCCACCCGATCATTGTCAAAGCCAGGATTCCGATCATCACCCATGTTCCGACACGGCTGAAAATTTTGATCCACTCATTATAAATCAAATTAAGCATGTTGAACCTCCTCTTTTGCTTCGCCTGTGATTTCTAAGAAACGATCCTCTAATGATTTTGTAATCACTTTGACTTCATAAATGCGGATTTGCTGCATGACCAGCAATTCAATGACTGCAGGGACGTCCTCTTTAGCCAGTTTGATTTCCAAACCGTTTGTCTTGATTACCGAATCATATTCTTTTAGAATCGCAGCAGCTTCTTTCGGCTGCTCCACATGGAAGAAATATGTATCCTTTTCATCAGTTATTTCATCTCTTACATTCTGAATATCGATAAGTTTTCCTTTTTGGATAATCGCAATTCGGTCACACATTAGTTCCATTTCTGACAGCAGATGGCTTGATACGATGACAGACATTCCTCTTTCTCGCGTCAGCTTCTTTAAATGGTCTCTGATTTCTCTGATTCCCGCCGGATCAAGGCCGTTAGTCGGTTCATCCAAAATCAGCACTTTCGGATCGTGCAGAAGGCATTGTGCCAAGCCGAGACGCTGTCTCATTCCCAGAGAGTAGGTTTTCACTTTATCATGGATTCTTTCTTTGAGGCCTACCAGTTCTACCACTTCATCAATTTTTTCCTTCGTGACACCCTTTACCATCCTTGCGTATTGCTGGAGATTTTTATATCCGCTTAAGAATTTATACAGCTCTGGATTCTCTACAATAGCCCCGATATGTTTGATTGCCTTGGCATAATCTTTTGTGATTGATTGGCCGCAAATGAGCACGTCACCTTGTGACAGCTTCATTAAACCGACCATCATTCTGATTGTCGTCGTTTTCCCTGCTCCGTTTGGTCCCAGAAATCCAAATACTTCGCCTTCGCGAATCGTAAAGCTCAGATGATCAATGATCGTCCGGCCTCTGATGTTTTTTGTCACATTTTTTAATTCCAATACTGTTTTCATCAAATTCCTCCTCTTTCTAGTAAACTTCCATATTCGTTTTAAACCATTGCAGCACGGACATACCTTCCTGCTCGCGAATCTCTTCTACATCACGCTGTGCCATTTTTTCTCCGTCGGCGAGCACGATGACCTCGTCAAGCAGGATTTCAATTTCATCAATTTCGTGTGTCGCAATGACAACGATCTGCTGCTCAAAATCAATATAAGAAACGAGGCTGTTTACGATTGAATCCCTGACCATTGGATCAAGACCGGAAAAAGGCTCATCCAGCAGAATGACGGAAGCTTTTCTTGATAGTGCCAGCACGATTTTAAGACGGCCTCGATTCCCCTTAGAAAGCTGCTTTATCTTTTTTTCAGGCTTCAGCTGCATTTCCTCAAGCAGCTGATAGGCTTTTTCCATCTGAAAGTCAGGGAACTGTGATTCGTAAAAATCGAGCATATCTTTCACCGTAAATCCGGGATAAAACATGTCTAACTCTGTTAGATAAGCCGTCTGCTTGATCATGTCTCTTGTTACAGGCTGTTCACCCGCTTTTACTGAACCTGTAGTAGGAAACATCAATCCGGCCATTAATTTCAAGGTTGTCGATTTCCCGCTGCCATTCGAGCCCAAAAATCCGTAAATTTTTCCCGGATATAAAGTGAATGATATATTGTTTAGCGCCGTGTGGCCGCCGTATCTCTTAGACACATTGTCAAATACAATATTCATTCCTGTCCTCCTCCCGTGTATTTTTTAATGCCTGCCAGCATTTCTTCTTTTGTTAATCCCAGCTCTGCCATTTGATGAATAAAGCTTTCAAACACTTCACGGGTAAGCCTCTCTTTCAGTTCATCCACGAGTTCAGCTTTGTCAGCGATAAACGTCCCTTGCCCTCTTCTTGTCTCCACAATTCCCAGCCTTTCCATTTCACTGTAGGTTCTTTGAATCGTATTCGGATTTACTTTTGTTTGAATTGCCATTTCTCTGACAGACGGCAGCTTGTCTCCGGGAACAAGCTCCTGTCTGACCAGCCTATAAAAGATTTGATCAGCAATTTGCAAATAAATCGGTTTAGAGGATTGAAAGTCTTGTCTCATGTTCTCTACACCTCAACTTTTCGCTGCAGGAGCCTGGAAGCCAGAAAAAGAAATACAGCTGCCAAAACCAGCATGACTATAATAGACGGATAGGGAAGATGGAAGATGTTTAATTCCACGCTCCACCCTAAGGATCCCTTGTATGTAAAACCGACATCTCCATACGTTGTGAAATAATACAGTTTATCCAGCGGTGTCACCCAAGGCATGATCAAATGGTCCTCTACATAAAACCACCCTATCCCCAGTAACATACAAATGAACCAGCGAAACCGCCTGATGAAGGAAGAACTCGATTTTAAAGAATGAAACACATTCCACAGCAGGATCACCGCACAGGAAAGATAAGCAGTAAATACCAGCCCATAAAGATTAAAGATCAGTATAGTGCCTGCAAGCGGAACTTGATCAGCAATGAGCGCTTTTGAGTCAAGGTACTGATAAAGAAAGACTCCATAAACTGAAATCAAAAACTGAAAAATAAATTGATAGACAAGACCGGTAGTCAGCTTCGAGAGTAAAAGCGCGGCTGCGCCGTTTGGATTATATAACCATAGCTGATTTTTCCCCTCTACACGAAGACTATTGTAGATCAGCAAAGGAGCTAAAAACACTTGAAAAATGGCAAGCATTACCCAGCATCCAAAAGCAGCTAAAGGTTCTTCAGTCAATCGTTCCAATAAAAAGCTTCCGGCAGCTAAAAGTATGACTGCACCGAGACATGCAAAAAACCGCATTTTTGACAGTCTCAGATCCTTTTTTACTAAACCCCAAAACGGTTTCATTGTTTTTCCTCCTAAAAACACTTATGAAGTGTATGACTCAAATAGTACACTAGAACTTTCTGAAATACAACATATTCCATGGATTTATTTTATAAAAAACCAAGTTTTATGCATTTAAACAGCATAAAAAAAGCAAACCCGCCATGAGTAAACGGATTTGCCTTTGATATTATTTCTTTTTATTTTTCATGGAGAGCAGCGCATCACGATAACTGCTGTCCTGCATTTTGTCACTTTTTTCAGTGACCTCTTTGTCTTTCTGATCTTCCTCAGAATGCTTAAACTTTTGAAGCGCCTGCCTGTAGAAGTCATCCCCAATTGAGTCACTTTTCTCTTTTTCAGAGTCAGTTTTTACAACGGCTGGGACATGCTCAGCAGCCCGTGCTTCAGCAGGGTATTGTGCTTCGTTTTCTTCCTCTTCTGGAGGGGCGATTTTTTCAGCTGTTTCTCGCTTCTCGAGTCCAGCAGAGGCGTTGCGGACGTTATACGTGATAAGGCCCGCAATCACAATGACAGCAGCAATAATTGCTATAATAATGGCCATTTTAACCTCTCCTTACTGTCCGGCTGTTAAGTTTCCTGTAACTTGGCTGACGCGTCTTCCTAATGCGCGGCCCAGCTGGATACCTTCCTCAGACATTAACTCATCACTGTCTACCGGGCAAGTGACGCCCGCTCCGTAGTAAGAACCGTACAGCGCGTTTTCAGGCACATTGCCAGGCAGACCGACAACAATCATCCCTTGGTGGAACATTGGCGTGATTAAGTTGTGCATTGTCATTTCCAAGCCGCCGTGTGTTGTTGCCGTTGTGCAGAATACTGCGCCGACTTTGTTGATCAGCTCGCCTTCAGCCCATAAGTAGCCGAGTCTGTCGATCCAAGTTTTCAGACCTGCACTGATTGTTCCGAAATGCCCGGGGCATCCCCAAATAATCGCGTCCATGTCTTTAAGCTTGCGGATATCCGCCTGATCTACGTGGTCGATGAATACTTCAGCCGCGTCGTTTTCCCGAGCGCCTTCAGCAATCGCTTCTGCCAATACCTTTGTATGTTCGCCTTCACTGTCATACACTACATAAATTTTCATTCAGGAAACCTCCCTGTACAGTTTAAGATTCCTTAACTTCTTTTGGAGCCGGAAGCAATGAAAGCTCCTCTTTTTTCTTTTTCTCCGCACGCAATTTATCTTTTCTGACATCACGCAGGAAAAGACTGAGAATCACACCTGCCACACAGAATAATGTCGCCCACATAAAGGCGTCATTAATCCCCATGACGTTTGAATCGAGTGTCGCGTGTTTATAAATATGTGAGTAAACATACGTTTTCGCTGTTTCATAAGGCACATTCATATTCACCATTATATTCGAAACTGCATTTTGGAACGCATGGAGGAAGTTCGGGTCCGCCGTGCTTGTTTTATCTGCAATTTGTGAATAATGGAATGTCGTGCGGTTTGTATAAATCGTCGTAATTAAGCTTGTTCCAATTGATCCGCTGATTTGGCGGAGCGTGTTGCTCATCGCCGTTCCGTGACTGTTCAGACGGGCAGGAAGCTGGTTCATCCCGGCTGTCATGACAGGCATCATTAAGAGTGACATACCGAATGCGCGAATTGAGTATACAAGCATAATGTGTGTATACGGTGTATCGATGGTCAATTGCGTATATTGGAATGTTGTCACCACTGTCACGACCAGACCGATAATCGCAAGCGGTCTCGGGCCGAATTTATCAAACAAAATACCTGAAATCGGAGACATGATCAGCATCACGATCGCACCCGGAAGCAGAAGCAGACCGGATTGAAGCGCCGTAAATCCGACCAGGTTTTGCAGATAGATCGGTAACAGGAACATACCAGTGTAAAGTGCCACTGTAATAATGATATTAATAACACTTGAGAGTGAGAAAATGTCGTATTTAAACACTCTGAAATCAAGCATCGGATCATCATGGCGCAATTGCTGAACAACAAAAGCAATAATTGCAATGACGCCGATTATAACTGTAGACAGTACAACCGGGTCGGTCCAGCCGTCAGAACCCGCTTCACTGACTCCGTATAATAAGGATGCGAAACCGACAATTGAGAGGATCGCTCCAAGTGTGTCAAGTTTGATTTTTTGCGGCTCCACCAGATTCTTAAAGATGAAGAAAGCCACGATGATAACAATTGCGCCGACCGGCACAAGTCCGTAAAACATAATGCGCCATGTGTAATGCTCAATAATCCACCCAGAAAGAGTCGGGCCGACCGCTGGAGCAAACATCATCGCAAGTCCGAAAATCCCCATTCCTTTCCCCCTGCTTTCAGGCGGGAAGATTAACAGAATGGTTGTCATAACGAGCGGCTGCAAGATACCTCCGCCCACGGCCTGGATCAAACGGCCGATCAGCATTACAGAGAAGTTAGGTGCGATACCGCAGACTAACGTACCGAGCGTAAAACAGAACATCGCAACGAGAAAGAGACTCCGTTGGCCAAAACGTGTAATCAGGAAGGCAGATAACGGAATCAATACGCCGTTAACAAGCATGTAACCTGTTGTCAGCCACTGAATCGTCGTTGCACTTACGCCAAATTCAGTCATTAAGTGCGGCATTGCGACGTTAAGCAATGTTTGGTTTAGTATTGCCAAAAACAAACCCGCCATTAGCACAATCAGCAATGTCATAGGGCTTTTTGTATTTTTTTCTTTGCCTGTAGCCATCTAAGACAACCTCCTTTCATGGTTTGATGACTGATCTGTTTTACTCAGAAATCTTAACAGATGCATTCATACCTGGAAGCACCTTATCAGATGGGTTTTTGATTGAAATTTTAACAGGAACTTTTTGCGTTACTTTTGTGTAGTTTCCGCTTGAATTTGTAGATGGAAGCATATCAAAAGTTGAGTTCGTCGCATAGCCAATTTCTTCTACAGTACCGTCAAAAGTTGTATCAGGATCTCCGTCAACTACTACGTCTACACTATTTCCTACTTCAACATCCGCAATATCTGTTTCTTTAATATTTGCTGTGATGTACAGGTTGTCCATGTCAATCGTTTGCGCAATTGTTGTACCAGCCTGTACGGTTTGTCCGTTTTTCACTTCGTTTTTCACAATTGTTCCATCCATGATGGATTTCACATCAACCGTTTGTTCACCTTTGATTTTTGCAACTGTATCGCCTTTTTTCACTGTTTTTCCTTCTTCAAGATCCCAGTCGGATACTTTACCTGCTGCTGGAGCTGAGATAGCTGCCATATCGCCGGCTACTTTTGCTTCATCTGTTTTTACGTAGTTTGTGCTTTGATAATAGTAGTAAGCACCTCCGCCTATAATTGCAAGAACAACAATCAAACCGATAATGTTGGTCAGAATTAAACGTCCTCTGTTCATTTTGTTTTTCTCCTTTCGTTTCTTCCTCTATCATTTTGTGGAAAGCTGGTGAAAATATGTGGGAAGTTTTCAATTACCGCTTTTTTCTGCACAGCCTTCAGCGAGTTTTGATAAACTCCCGGCAAGCTTACGCAAATATTGAAGCTGAGACGTGTCAAGCTTCTGATACAGGCTCGCGCCCATTTTTGCGTATTGCACAGCGGCTTTCTGTAAAAGTTTTTCCCCCTCTTCGGTTAACTGAATCATGACGATACGGCGGTCATCCGGACTGTCATATCGATTCATCAATTGCCGGTTATATAGGATATCGGTCATCCGGGTCACAGAAGCAGGCTTAAGATCAAGAGACATGGCCAGCTTGCTGAGCGGCGTGCTTCCGCTTTGATGAATTTTAAACATCAGTAAATATTGAAGGACTGTAATATCAAAAGGCTCAAGCACAATCTCCAATATCTTCTTCTGTTTTTTATAGATAGACCGAGACGTATCGAAGAGCTGTTCAAAAGTGAGCAAAGCACGTTCTGATTCAGTCAACTCCTTTTCACCTCATTCCTCAATAATAGTTCACAAGATAAAATATTAATAAATGAAAGAAGATTTGTCAAAGGAAAAATTCCTTTTTTCTTCTTATTTTTTTCGTAATCGCTTTCTTACTTTTTTTAAATAAAAAAAAGCCCTGAAATGGGCTCTTCACTAGGATAATTGATGGCTGATGCCAGTTTCTTCATTTCTAAAAAAGTTCTTCAGCGCCTGAAAAACGTCTGACTTCTGCTTTAAAATATAGTACTTGAATTTCTCGTCTTTCACATTTTTATAAGCCGACATTAACGTCGAGTGTCTATTGTATTGATTAACCTCGCCATAACAGAACAAATTCGCTTTCTTCATAATATCATTCACCAATTTCACGCACCGGGCATTATCAGATGTGAGATTGTCGCCGTCGGAGAAATGAAAAGGGTAAATATTATAACGGGCGGGGCTGTATTTTTCATCGATCAGCTCAAGCGACTTTCGATATACGGAAGAACAGATTGTTCCGCCGCTTTCTCCCTTTGAAAAGAAATCTTCCTCAGACACAACTTTTGCTTCTGTATGATGGGCAATAAATTCAATTTCAACTGTTTCATATTTCGTCCGTAAAAAGCGGGTCATCCAGAAAAAGAAGCTTCTCGCCATGTACTTTTCCCACACGCCCATACTGCCGCTCGTATCCATCATTGCTAACACGACAGCTTTTGACTCAGGCTTCGTGACATCATTCCATGTTTTATATTTTAAGTCCTCCGGATAAATCGGATAGAAAGACGGCTTCCCTGTCATCGCGTTGCGTTTAAAAGCCGACATCATTGTTCTTTTCTTATCAATATTACCGGTTAACCCTGTTTTACGGATATCGTTAAACTCAATATCCGTGTGGATGATATTATCTCTTTCTTTTTGCTGAAGATTCGGAAGCTCTAATTCTTTGAAGAGCGCTTCTTCTAAATCCATTAGTGAAACTTCTGCTTCATAATAATCCTCGCCTGCCTGATCTCCGGCTCCCTGGCCTTTACCCGGCCCCTGCTTTTTGTCTGATCCGTCCCGGGCTACAACATCTCCAACCTGGCTGTCGCCGTCCCCTTGCCCTACATGTTTATTTTTATCGTAGTTATAGCGGATTTTATACTCATCCAGTGATCGGATTGGAATTTTCACTACATCTTTGCCGTTAGACATAATAATGCTTTCCTCGGTTACGAGATCCGGGAGATTGTTTTTTATGGCTTCCTGTACTTTTTTCTGGTGGCGCTGCTGGTCATCGAAGCCTTTGCGATGGAGGGACCAGTTTTCCTCAGAAATTAAAAAATGGCCGCTGTCATTTTGGGACATGAATTCCCCTCCTTAACCATTTGTGGTCGTGATACATACCTATTCCGGCTTGTGCCAGATTATGAAACAAGTCTTTCGAAAAGATTTATATTCATCATATGCGCATAAGTACAGTTAATTGACAAACTATTTAGAAAATGGCACAAAACAACCCGCCCTGTTCGGACGGGTCACTTGCTTATCGGTTCAGCAGGCTGCCGACGTATTTCAGCAGCTCATTGGCACTCGTCGAGTTGTAGCCGTGCTCATCAATTAAACGGGCTACGACTTCATTTACTTTCTTCAGCTGCTGCTCATCAGGCGTTTTCGTTGAGGTCGTAATTTTAACGACATCCTTCAAATCAGCAAACAATTTTTTCTGAATGGCTTCACGCAGTCTTTCGTGGGAATTGTAGTCAAACCGCTTTCCTTTTCTCGCATAAGCGGAGATGCGGATTAAGATTTCTTCGCGGAACGCTTTTTTCGCGTTTTCGGAAATGCCGATCTGTTCTTCGATCGATCTCATCAGCTTTTCGTCCGGATTCATTTCTTCCCCTGTCAAAGGATCACGCAGCTTATTTTTATTGCAATAAGCCTCTACGTTGTCGAGATAATTATCCATGAGCGTTTTGGCTGATTCTTCATATGAATACACAAACGCTTTTTGGACTTCCTTCTTCGCAATATCATCATATTCCTTACGGGCTGCAGAAATAAAATTCAAGTACCGCTCCCGATCCTCGTTTGAAATAGACGGATGCTGATCAAGTCCTTCTTTTAAAGAACGGAGAACATCAAGGGAATTGATCGACTCCATATTTTTTCTGATAATGGTTGAAGAAATGCGGTTGATCACGTAGCGCGGGTCAATTCCGCTCATACCCTCATCATTATATTCTTTCTTCATGTCCTCAACGTCTACTGAATTAAAGCCTTCCACACTTTCTCCGTCATACAGTCTCATTTTCTTCACCAGATCAATATCAGACCGCTTCGGCTCTTTTAATCTCGTAAGGATTGAAAACATCGCGGCGACCTTAAGGGTGTGAGGAGCAATATGAACATCCGATACATCACTTTCTGCGATCATTTTTTCATAAATTCTTTCTTCCTCAGACACTTTTAAGTTATAAGGAACAGGCATCACAATAATTCTGGAGTGCAAGGCTTCGTTTTTCTTATTAGAAATAAATGAGCGATACTCCGTTTCATTCGTGTGAGCTACGATCAGCTCATCAGCAGAAATTAACGCAAATCGCCCGGCTTTAAAATTCCCTTCCTGTGTCAGTGAGAGCAAATGCCAGAGAAACTTCTCATCACATTTCAGCATCTCCTGAAACTCCATCATGCCTCGGTTCGCCTTGTTCAGCTCTCCGTCAAACCGGTAGGCTCGCGGATCAGATTCAGAACCGTACTCGGCAATGGTTGAAAAATCAATACTTCCCGTCAAATCGGCAATATCCTGAGATTTCGGGTCAGACGGGCTAAAGGTGCCGATTCCCGTACGCTTATCCTCAGAAAAGAAGATTCGCTCCACCCTCACATCTTCAATACGCCCTCCGTACTCTTCCTCCAGCCTCATCACATTTAATGGTGAAAGACTTCCTTCTATTCTAATGCCGTATTCTCTGTAAAAATCCTCCCGCAAATGATGAGGGATTAAATGAAGGGGGTCCTCGTGCATCGGGCAGCCTTTAATCGCATATACAGCACCATTATCCGTCAGCGTGTACGCTTCAAGACCTTTTTTGAGCATCGTGACCAGCGTTGACTTACCGCCGCTCACAGGGCCCATTAAAAGCAGAATCCGCTTTCTGACATCAAGCCTTTTCGCAGCCGGATGAAAATATTCTTCCACAAGGCGCTCGAGGGATTCTTCAAGCCCGAACAGCTCGCGGTCAAAAAAGCTGTACTTCTTCCGTCCGTCAATCTCCTCTATCCCGCTGTCTTTTATCATATTAAAAACACGAGAATGAGCAGATTGCGCGACCATTGGATTCTCTTTAATAATCTCCAAATAATCAGCGAATGTTCCTTCCCATTTCAGACGCTGCTCTTCCTCTCTGTACTTTTCAATTTTCTTTAATATATCCATAAGGACCTCCTCTATCATGTTTGATGCGCTGTGCAAAAAAAGGTACTTTGATACAATCTATGCCGTCAGCTCGTGATACATGCTTTGGTTTCTTAAAAATAAAGATACCTTATACAGCGTTGACAAGGCAGACTGCGTGCGTTCATAATAAAGAAAATACAGAATCATCCAGACTCGGACAGCAGGAAAAATTGAAGAGGGGGAGAGACGGTGAAAACAATCATCATGATGGGAGTCATTGTCACTTTTTTAGTATCAATTTTTACCGCAGGGTACGATAGCAAGCCGGGAAAAGAATAAAAAGAAAAGGGTGCTCCCTCCTGAGAGCGCCCTTTTTCTTTGTAACAGAACAATGTTTTACAACTTAATTCTTTTCATCATTTTTGAATGCTGATCGCATTCGCATTTGTTTTCAAACTCAACTGTGCCGATTTTACAGCCAGGCCCGATAACGACTTCTTTCCCTCTGACAACCGCCGCCTCGGTATTTTCCAAATAGATTTTATCTCCTTCAATCAGCTCCGCAGTTAGTTTCGCTTTTTTTCGCGTAAAAAAGCGCGCACGTTTTTTTACAGTAATGGACGTTCCGCCTATTTCCCGAACCCGGCTGGCATCATGGCTCAATCCGATATCAATCTCGCCTGCATTCAACAAACCTGTTACGTCCACACAGCCAGTGATATGAAACGATTCGATTTCACAATCGCCTTTCACGCTGAGCTTTCCTTTTGCTTCACACGAATCCCCTGCCATATTGCCGCCGATCTCAGTCAGACCCTTCAGCTTCAATCGGCCAACATGAAGAGCTCCTCTGACTTGCATCGTCCCATATATGCTGATTTTGTCCGCAGTCAAATCGCCTTCAAACTCGCTTTCTCCGAATACTTTCAGCCGTTCAGTCTCCGCGTTCCCGAGAAAACGGCCTGTGCCGTATATGCGGCAGCCTGCAGCGGACAGTCCTTCTCCAACCGTACCTTCACCTTTGATGCTGACATGGTGATAGGCACCTCCCGCAGCGTGCCCGGCACCATATAATTTTAAATTCCCTAATTTTACTGTTTCCATATGATCCTCCTTACATTCTTGTGTACATGCCTACCGAAGCGTTCGGATAACAAGTATAATCACCGCTGTATTCCACGGTCTCAATCCGGCAGTTCGGACCGATTTTCACTGTGTTTCCCCGCACAGTCTTGGCGTTCGTATTTGTCAGCTCAATCACGTCCCCCTCGATCAATTCAGCCGTTAACACAGGGGTCGGCATCAGCTTCAGCAATGTCAGCATCCCTTTTCTGCCCGTCACTTGAAGATGGCGGCAGCCGATTTCCCGCACATAACTCTCTCCGGAAGAAAGCTTGATATTCACCTGATCAGCATTTAAAAGACCGCTGACTTTGCATTTCCCTTCGGTCTGAAATGTTTCCGTTTCACAATCAGCTTCCATGACCGCCTTTCCGGTGATCACAATGTCATCAGCCTTGACTGTTCCGCCAAATGTTGACGATCCCGCAACCTTCAATTGTTTAGCGGCGGTATCACCTTGAATAAAGCCTGTTCCATTCATGCGGATGGATTCTGCTTCAACATCCCCATGAATTTTCCCTGAACCGCTGATGGTTACTGTTTTTGCCTTGACGCTCCCATCCGCTTTACCGGTCCCGTTAAATGAAAAAGAGTCACACTCCACGTCTCCGGCCACGGTTCCGCTGCCATTAATCTCAACTGATTGAAATTTTCCGCCCTTTGAACTCCCCGTACCGTTTATCACCAGATTATCCATTATTTCCATTGATGGCCCTCCTGCATATATTTTGTCTTTAGTTCCTCTGAAGCATTTGCTAAATCCACTCTTTCGACAATCTTGACGGACGACTCAAAAAGGATGCTGTCCGCGGCAGCCGCTATAAAACAAGTCGTTACACCCAGCTTGCGTAAAATGATCAGTTCCGTCTGCTTCTTGATCTCCGCTGTATCATACTTCCTCAATACCTCAGCAGCCATTTTCGCTTCTTCCAAGCTGACATTTCCGGATTGTAAAAGCCCTTCAAGCACATACAGCGACAACAGCTCCCGAGAAGAAAACACCGTGTCTGCTCCGCCTTCTGAAAAGACATGCAGAGCCGGCTTTGATATCAAACCTTTCGTCAGCAATTCATCAGCTGTCATGCTCACATCCTTCATTTTCGGTGACAGCATCTCCCGCATCTCATCCAAAGACAAATTTTCTTTCATCTTTTGAATGATTGAAATGCGCTTTAAAATATCCTCTCTAGGAAAAAACGTCTCTTGCCCTGTAAATGTGGATTTACGTATAAACCACTCCTCAGGGATTAAATTTTTTCGTTTCCATCGATACAGCTGACCGTATGAGATGGATGTTTCTTCAAGCAATTCTTTTTTAGAGATTAATTGATCTTCCATAAGTCCAGCTCCTTTGATGGATACATTGTAACATAACACTGTTACGTTGTTAAGCCTAAAATAACAAAACACAGTTCTATAAAAAAAACCCGCCCATACACATGAGCGGGTTTTTCACTATTTTAAATCTCGGTAATTTTGCTGACGCAGCGCCTCATACACAAGAATCGCTGCGGTATTGGACAGATTTAGCGATCTGACATGCTCTGTCATCGGAAGGCGCAGGCATCGGTCCATATTATTTTGAATTAATTCCTTTGGCAAGCCGCTTGTTTCTCTTCCGAACACAAAGAAATAATCCTCGTCAATATCCGTGTAGTCAAAAGATGTATGCGGCTTTTGGCCGAATTTCGTGATGAAGAAAAACTGCCCTTTTTTATATGCCTCAAACAATTCTTCTAACGAGTCATGATACACTACGTTTACAAACTCCCAATAATCAAGTCCGGCGCGCTTCAGCATTTTATCATCTGTTGAAAAGCCGAGCGGACGAATCAGGTGGAGCGTTGTATCTGTTGCTGCGCAAGTACGTGCGATATTCCCTGTATTAGCAGGAATTTCTGGTTGATATAAAACGACATGTAATGCCACTGTGTTCACCTCTATTTTTCTTATCCGCTCATCATTATATCATTAATTACTCTTTTGTCGTATCATCAACGATATGAAAAAAGGCATATCGGATAGACGGTGTGTATGCAGTTGAATCCTCGTATGACCAATACCTCATCCGGCTGTCATAGGACTGGGCGTTGACAAGCGGCATATTGCCTTTGTCCTTCGCCACCACAATCGTTGTATGATTAAACCGGCCGTCTCCCTCAAAATCATAGCAAATCACATCACCCGGCACCAGGTCTTCCGCTGATTTCACCCGAACCGCCCGAAGGCCGGCCTTGGAATTCGTCAAATACATTTTCATCGAGTGCGCCACCGTCCAGCTATAGCTCCAAGAGCTTTGTTTCATCCACCAGCCAGATCCTCTGTTCGGGTGACCGCGCATTGGCGCTCCTCCTGCATGAAGACACTGAGAAATAAAATTCGTACAATTATCGCTGAAATTCTTATAAGCCGGATTACGCTTGTTCCAATATTTTTCGGCATATTGTACCGCTCCGAGCCGGTCATATTGAAAAGCTCGGCCAAACGCTTCCCTTTCTTCCTGTGAATAGTCAATAATGCTTTGGCCTTCACTAAACCCCGCCGGTTTTTTTATCACTTCCTGATCCTTAATCAGAATTTGATCATAAACAAAAGCGACTCTTTCTTCTATCTGCTCTTCCATATACAGACTGTCATCCTGCTCCTTGTATAGATATTCGAAGTGTATGATATACCTGATGCAGGCGGTTCCGTCATCCTCAACCTGCACATAGTCTATGACAGCTTTTGCTTTCGCTTTTATCATCTCAATCTTACGTTTTTCCAGAAGCTTTTTCTTTCGTTCCATGACTTCCAGGTCTCCGACTTGAGGCTCCTGTCTCAGATCATGCCCGTTGACCAGATAGCTGAGACGCTCCTCCGCTAGTTGTTCTAATATGTGCTTCAAGCTCACCCCACCCGACATACTTTTTTATAGAGAAAAAACACTTGGCTGCATCTCAAGTGTTTTTTCCTTCTGCTCTATACGTATGTCAGGACAAGACTTATTTAGTCATGCCGGCTTTTAGCAATTCAATTCCTTTTTCAATTTCCTGCTTTGCCTCTTCATCATTTTCTTTTTCCAGTGCTTTTTCAAGCTCCTCCGCGTATGTGTTGTCTCCGATTTTCCCGATAGCCCAGGCAGCCGTTCCCCTGATGACCGGGCGCGGATCTTTATGCATAAGCTCCGTCAGTTCAGACAGTGCGGAGGTGTCTTTAAAGTGGGCAAGCGCCAGAATCGCATTCCGCTGAATCGGTTTTTTTCCGCGCCACGAGCCTGAAACATGTCCGAATTTCTCTTTAAATTCACGGTTGCTGATGGTTAAAAGCGGCTTCAGCAACGGTTTTGCAATCTCGGGGTCCGGTTCCATTTCAGGATGCAGATGAAAATCCTTCGCTTTATTGATTGGACATACCGTTTGGCACGTATCGCATCCATACAGTCGGTTTCCGATTTTCGTGCGGAATTCATCCGGCAAAAATCCTTTTGTCTGGGTCAGAAAAGATATACAGCGCTGAGCGTTAAGCTGCCCAGGGTTCACAAGCGCTCCCGTCGGGCAAGCATCTAAACATTTGGTGCATGATCCGCACATATCCTCAATCGGCACATCCGGCTCGAAAGGTATATTTGTAATCATTTCCGCCAAATACACATAAGACCCGTACTCTGGCGTTGTAATCATACAATTTTTGGCGCTGAACCCAATTCCGGCCCGTTCCGCCACTGCCCGATCAGACAATTCACCCGTATCGACCATTGATTTTGTCCTGATATCCTCATGCTTGCTTCTCAGGAAATCCTCCAGAAGATCGAGCTTTTCCCGCAGGACGTCATGATAGTCCTTTCCCCAGGAGGCTCTGCAAAAAATGCCTCTGCGCTCAGTTCGCGTGCTTCTTGGCGCATCCTTCATTCTCGAAGGATAAGCAAGTGCAATCGCCACGATTGATTTCGCTTTCGGCAAAAGCAGCGTCGGCGTCACTCTTTTTTCAATATCAGGCTCTTCAAAACCGGAAAGATATCCGAGTGACTCCTGAAGAATCAAACGGTCTTTTAAACTGGCAAATGTATCAGCGGTCGTAAAACCGATCTTGTCCACGCCAATGCTTTTCGCGTATTCAATTAATTCTTCTTTCAGCTGATAAACGTTCATGGTTTGCACAGCCTCCTTTCTTTGTGATAAAACAATAAGCCGTTGTATAATAGGTTGATATCCCGTAATTGGAGTGAATGCATGTGAATATCAAACTTGATCCTGTTATTACTGAACGCGCGGCAGGAATAAATGCAGCCGCTGTGATATATGAAAATATTGAAGTCGGCCCCTCTCCGCAAATGCTGAAAGGCAGACTTCGTTTAT
The DNA here is from genome assembly GCF_038004745.1 of Bacillus sp. FSL R5-0434. Classification (NCBI taxonomy): domain Bacteria; kingdom Bacillati; phylum Bacillota; class Bacilli; order Caryophanales; family Bacillaceae; genus Bacillus; species Bacillus sp. FSL R5-0434. The sequence goes on along the minus strand of NZ_JBBORV010000001.1, from coordinate 951,187 downwards.
TTCAAGAGTCCCTGTTTTTTGACTATGCGGACGGCGGAATTTCCAGCCAGCCTTACGTCAAAGAATGGCAGACAATCTTTAAGCAGCTTGACCCTTCATTCGAGGGAGAAAAAACGCCGATGGAGCAAATGCTGATCCCGATATCCAAAGAACAATTCATGGAAAGCGAGGATTCAGCCCATGATACCATACATTTTTTCGCGTTAAAATATTCTCTCCCCATTATGATCTATGATGCTGGCAAGCTTCAGGAGCCAGTCCGGATTTCAATAGGAGAAAAAGATAACATACTGATTTATTCTGATGAAGACGGGGTATTCGGCGATTTCAAAAACAAAGTCAATCAAAAACCCGTCACAGCAGATACAAAAAGCATGCTGCAAATCATCTTTTTCCCGCCATCGATTAAAAAAGAAAACGCCGTTAACCTATTAACATCATTAACGAAAATGTTTGAACAAATTCACGGCGGCTGCCATACAGTACATTGGCTTACGTAAAAGAACACGAGATTCGTGTTCTTTTACACATAAAAAAACGCAATACTTCGTTTATCTGAGAAACGAAACACTGCGTTAATAACGTATGTATGGAGCGGGTGATGAGAATCGAACTCACGACATCAGCTTGGAAGGCTGAGGTTTTACCACTAAACTACACCCGCATTTATTATTGGCGGTGTCAGCACCGCTTTGACTTTTATTATGTTACACGTTTATTAATTTTTCGTCAAGAGAATATAAAAAATTTGTCGAAAAAAATTTTTATTTTTGTAATATTGTTAAGTTACATTTACATAATGTTAAATAAACTATACAATGGAAGAAAGTGAGAATGTGAAGGTGGCAGACGTCATGATGAAAAATAAAGTGAAAGAGCTCAGAGCGCGTTTCAGCTATTCTCAGGAAAAACTCGGAGAAACGGTCGACGTCACGAGACAAACGGTAGCAGCAATTGAAAAAGGAGACTATGTTCCCTCACTGTTATTAGCATTAAAAATCTGCAAAGCCTTCTCCATGAAAATGGAGGATGTCTTTTGGCTAGAGGAGGAAGACTAATATGGGCATGAAAACAAAAGCAGCATTTCACCTCGTTTTGTTCGGCCTTGCATGCTGGACACTGATTGCATACTTTGAAGCTTCGGAAGGCATTGAAGCCTTTTTCAGCACAAGGAACGGCCAGATGATGTTTGAAATAAACATCACCCCGTTTATTCTTTTTATTGCGGCAGCTGCAGTTTATATCTATTTACAAAAGAAAAGCCGACCTGCGTCAAAAAATCTCCTGCTGCCAGATGAATTTGAGGAACAGGATGAAAGAGAGCAGATGATGACGGCAAAAGCCTGCCGTGCGTCATATATCGCCGTCTACTTTTCACTGCCTGCCGCCGCTGTCCTGCTCATTTTTTATCCGCTGTTTCAGTCACACATTCCCTTTTTCCCTATTATTATCGTGTTTATCATCATGATCATCCAGCACATATCCTACGTCATTTCCTTCAAGAAAAATGAAAAAAACTCCGGCGCGGTGTAATCGTCCGGAGTTTTTTCTTACCAGCTTGCTTTTTTCACACCCGGAATTTGACCTTTATGCGCCAGCTCCCTAAATGCAATTCTGGACATTTTAAATTTTCTCATATATCCTCTCGGGCGGCCCGTTACCATACTGCGGTTATGGAGTCTTCCCGGTGCTGAATCTCTCGGCAGCTTGCTGAGTGCTTCGTAATCTCCTTTTGCCTTTAACTCTTGTCTGATAGCAACATATTGTTCAACAAGCTTCTGGCGTTTTAATTCTTTTGCCACTTTTGATTTCTTAGCCAAGAAAAAGCCTCCTTTAAATCGTAATATTTACGATTTAAAATGTATCACGATGTATTCTAAAATGCAAGCACACCGCTCGGTAAAACAGACGGCCGAAGCCGTCCATTTTATTTATGCAATTCAACATAATAAAGCAGAGCATCTTTATGTTTAATCAGTTCATTTTTGTTTTCAGAGGTTTTCATTGTACCGTTAGAATCCTTTATGCTGCTGCCGATCAATACCGGTTTCCCGAAAGAAATTGGCTCCGCTGATGAAATATTTTGAGTCATTTCCTGTGCAGCGCTGACGTCACGCTGAAACGATGAAGCAGCCGTGCTGCTCCCTTGTTCATCAACAATGCCAAAGTGAACGGTGCTCATTTTTTTCTGCCCTTCCTCATTCTCAAAATAAACAAATTGTAATGTATCGGGATTTTCTTCCGTGTAATCAGCCGTTACCGGACCTATCGTTTCAACAAGCTTTCCGTTTTGGTAATGTTCAATGTACATGTCTGCCTCAGAAATGCTTTCATTGATATTAGTAACTTCAGCAGCGAATGAATGCGGAGCCGCAATCTTCATTCTGTTTTTTTCAATATCTGAAACATCTGCCTCTTTGATTTCCATGTGCTTCGTATTTCCGCATGCTGACAGCATGACCAACAGAGTAACGGCACTTATAAGTATTTTCAGAAAAAACAGCCCCCTTTTTTGATTATCATACCATGTTCGGAGGCTGTGTTTTCACTTAAACTGACGCATGATTCTCTTTGACAAAATAAGTGTTACCGACGGCTTCTCCTCTTTTTTTCTGAAGTTTCCTTGTCCGCTCATTTTCGAACGGCAAAAGCGGGAAGACGAGCTCTGCAAAATAGTACGCTTCTTCTAAATGAGGATAGCCGGAAAAAATAAATGATTCAATGCCGAGGGCCTGGTACTCCGCTATACGGTCGGCAATAGTCTGCGGATCTCCGACAAGAGCCGTGCCTGCCCCTCCTCTGACCAGGCCGATACCCGCCCACAGATTCGGGCTGATTTCAAGCTTTGTCCGATCGCCTCGATGAAGCTCCGCCATCCGCTTTTGACCCGAAGAATCAGCACGGCGCAAAGCGTTCTGTGCTTTGGCAATCGTGTCATCATCCAAATGGCTGATTAAACGCTCAGCCGCTTCCCACGCCTCATGTTCTGTTTCACGGGCGATCACATGCAGCCTAATGCCGAACCGCACTGTTCTTCCCTCTTTTTCCGCTTGCTTTTTGACTCTCTCGATCTTTTCTTTTACCTGCTCAGGCGGCTCACCCCACGTTAAATACACATCTGTATGCTTTGCCGCGACTTCAATTCCAGCCTGTGAGGACCCGCCGAAATAGATAGGCGGGTGCGGTGCTTGCCGCGGCGGGAATAGCAGATTGCTGTTTTCCACTTTTATATGGTTTCCTTCATAGGTAACCGTTTCTCCGCGCAAAAGCCCCCGCCAAACAGTTAAAAATTCGTCCGTTGCTTCATAGCGCTCATCATGACTGATAAACAGTCCGTCCCCGGCTAGCTCGTACGGATCGCCCCCTGCCACAACATTAATCAGCAGCCGTCCATCTGAAATGTGATCTAAGGTAGAGGTCATTCTGGCTGCAAGAGAAGGCTGCATTAACCCAGGCCGTACCGCGACTAAAAACTTTAAGTCCTTTGTTTCCCCGGCTAACGCCGCGGCTGTGAGCCAAGGGTCCTCGCACGATCTTCCCGTAGGCAGAAGGACTCCTGTATACCCCAGCCTGTCAGCGGCCTGCGCCACTTGTTTAAAGTATTCATGATCCGCCGTCCGTCCATCGCTTTCCGACCCTAAATACCTTGCATCTCCATGTGTCGGAATAAACCAAAGAATGTCCATATCAATCTCTCCTTTTCGTCTATTTTCCCTCGTAACTGTTTCTCCACTTTAATAGCTTTCGTTCAAGCAGTCTGACAAAAGAATCCGTCAGCTTTCCAACCACCGCAAAAATGATAATCCCGGCAAACACTTTATTTGTTTGTGAAAATTGTCTGGCATCCATGATCATATAACCGACCCCTGAGCTTGAACCCATCAGCTCCGCTACAACAAGCCCAAGCCATGCAATACCCAGCGATAAGCGAATGCCGAGCAATATATTGGGCAGGGATGCCGGCACAATCACTTTTGTCATCTGCTGGTGCCATTTAAATTCAAGCACCCGGGCAACTTCGAACAGCTTAGCGTCAACTCCGCGAATGCCGTTAAATGTATTGATATACACAGGGAAGAAAGCGCCGAGCGCAATCAGCAAAATTTTAGATATTTCATCAAAACCGAACCATAAAATAAACAGCGGCGTGACAGCCAGATGCGGAACAGTTCTGAGCATTTGCAATGATGGGTCAAGATACAATTCCGTCCGTTTTGAAAATCCGGCCAAAATTCCGATCAAAAGTCCAAGCCCCGCACCAAGTACAAAACCAAGCGCTGCCCGGTATATACTGATTTGCAGATGGCCAAAGAGCTCGCCTGTCAAAATGAGCTCTTTAAACGTCAGCAAGATCGCAACAGGTGTAGGGAGCACTGTCGCCGACACGATGCCAAGACTGCCGATCACCTGCCAGATGGCTATGATCACAGCAGGCAGCAGAAGCCCCTTTGCCCACCCGTATTTGATTCTATGGGGCTTTCTTTGTATCGCTTCAGCATTTGCTTTCGGCAGTGAACCTGCAGCCTCTGCTTTCATGATGGATCACCTCCAGAGACTTTTTCCTTTAACGCTTTTTTGATAAATGAATTATCAACAACTTCTCTCACATCAATTTTCTTATCTATCGCTTTTGTTTTAAATTGAAAATCCGCTGTCTCCTGCTGCGCTTTTATAATGTCTTCACTAATAACCTCATTCAGAGGCTCCGTATTTTTCAGCACATTTTCAACGACCTTTTTATCGAGATCTTTTATTTTTGCATACAAGTCAGCCGCTTCATCCGGATGTTCCTTTTGCCATACAACCGCCTGATTAAATACCTTCAGAAAACGGACCACTTCGTCTGGATGTTCCTTAGAGAATGTTGTTCTCACTAATGTAAACCCTGGTGAATATAAATCGGTGCTTTCCCCGTTCACAAGAAGTTTCGCTCCGTGTTTGATTGTTTCTAAGGATAGGTACGGCTCCCAGATGGACCAAGCGTCAACCGAACCGTTTTCAAACGCAGAGGCCGCTTCATCAGGCTGCAGCTGAATAATGGTCACGTCATCAGCTGACAAGCCTGATTGATCAAGCGCTTTATACAAAAAGTCAAAGCCGCTGCTGCCTTTCGCTACAGCAATTTTCTTTCCTTTTAAATCTTTGACCTCCTTAATCCCGCTGGCTGGATTCACAAGTATTCCGTTCGCCTTTAATCCGTCCTGAGACAAGCCGATTTCTTTAAAATCAATGCCTGCCGCCTGTCCAGCGATCACTGGTGAATTGCCGACTTGAGAAAAGTCAAGTTTATCTGCTGCAAGCCCTTCAAATTGTGGCGGCCCGCTTTGAAACTCCACCCATTTCACCTTGATGCCTTCTTTTTCAAAAGCCTTTTCAAACCAGCCTTTTTCCTTGGCAATTAAAAGCGGGCTTAAGCTTTGCTGTATTCCGATCCGAATTTCTTTCAATGGTTTTTTATCACCGCTGGCTCCATTTGCTCCGCACCCTGCCAGCAGAAAAAAAATAGATGCCAATACAATGATTCCTTTTTTCATCTCTGCTTCAGCCCTTTCTATATCCCTGATCCTTCTGCATACTCAAAGTCTTCTGTTTTTTCGAATTCCGACAGCACTTTCTGTCTGATCGCTTGGAAATCAGTCGTCGTCCTGTTTCGGGGATAAGCCAGATGAATTGGCATCAGCTTGTGAATTTTTCCCGGTTTGGCTTTTAGGATCGCAATCTCATTCCCTAAATAAACAGATTCATCTATATCATGAGTGACGAGTATCATCGTTGTCTTTTTCCTCCGCCATATATCCAGCAGCACGTCTTGAAGGTGTTTTCGAGTAAACGCGTCTAACGCACCGAACGGTTCATCCAAAAGCAGCACCTCCGGCTCCCGCAGAAGAGCTCGTGCGATGGCCACTCTTTGAGACATACCGCCCGACAGCTCACGCGGATATGCTTTCTCCGATCCTTTTAATCTGACAATCTCGATCAGTTCATCTACCTTCTGTTTGACTTTAGGATCTTTCAAATTCAAATCGGCGGCAATATTCTGCTCAACCGTCAGCCAAGGAAAAAGACGGTGTTCCTGAAAAATAAATCCTTGCTGAATACCTGGTGCAGTCACATGGCGTCCGTTAATTTCGACACTCCCGCTAAAATCAGAATCAAGTCCTGCAATTATCTTTAAAAGTGTGCTTTTTCCGCATCCGCTCGGTCCGATGATCGTTAAAAACTCACCCGGTGCAATTGATAATTGAATATTCTCCAAGACCGTAGTTTGGCGGCCTTCTTGAGCAAATGCTTTTTCCTTGATGTTGATGGTCACAGCCACTTTTATCCCTCTCCTTCTGCCAACCCCGCCTTCTAAAAAAACAAAAAGGCCCCCATCTCTGTTTTTGTAGAGATGAGAGCCTTCGGCGGTCCGATCAGCTGCCCAATTGTTTTTTTGTTTGAATATCATGTTAATTCAAATTATTCCGATATGTCAACTCTTTTTTATTCAACATTTTTTGGATTAATGTTTATCACTTACTTTTCATATTCGCAAATAGCGCTTATTTCTATGAACCCTCGATCATCTCTATTAAACTGTTCTGCCAAGGGTTTTCTGCTTTTTTCAATAGTTTTTATCGTATTATAAAAATGATTATTTTATAATCATTATAAAATAATATTGACTTTTTACTTATAGATGATATTATGTTCTTATCAATTCCAAGAGGTGATGACATGAGTTCAAATAAACTGACAACTAGCTGGGGAGCTCCAGTTGGAGATAATCAAAATTCAATGACTGCCGGTTCTCGCGGACCAACTTTAATCCAAGATGTACACTTACTCGAAAAATTGGCCCATTTTAACAGAGAACGTGTTCCTGAGCGTGTCGTTCATGCTAAAGGTGCAGGCGCACACGGTTATTTTGAAGTGACAAACGATGTAACAAAATATACAAAAGCTGCTTTCTTATCAGAAGTCGGCAAACGCACACCTTTGTTCATCCGTTTCTCAACAGTTGCCGGTGAACTTGGCTCTGCTGACACCGTTCGCGACCCGCGCGGATTTGCTGTTAAGTTTTATACAGAAGAAGGAAACTATGACATCGTCGGCAACAATACGCCGGTATTCTTCATCCGCGATGCGATTAAGTTCCCTGATTTTATCCATACACAAAAAAGAGATCCAAAAACACACTTGAAAAATCCTACAGCTGTATGGGATTTCTGGTCACTTTCACCGGAATCTCTACACCAAGTGACGATCCTGATGTCTGACCGCGGAATTCCTGCTACACTTCGCCACATGCACGGTTTTGGTAGCCATACATTCAAATGGACAAATGCCGAAGGCGAAGGCGTATGGATCAAGTATCACTTTAAAACAGAACAAGGCGTGAAGAACCTTGATGTGAAGACAGCAGCAAAAATTGCCGGTGAAAACCCCGATTATCATACTGAAGATCTGTTCAATGCAATCGAAAACGGCGATTTCCCTGCATGGAAATTATATGTGCAAATCATGCCTTTAGAAGATGCAAATACGTACCGCTTCAATCCGTTTGATGTCACAAAAGTATGGTCTCAAAAAGACTATCCGCTCATTGAAGTCGGCCGTATGGTTCTTGACAGAAATCCGGAAAACTACTTTGCAGAAGTAGAACAAGCAACATTCTCACCTGGAACACTGGTCCCCGGTATTGATGTATCACCGGATAAAATGCTTCAAGGGCGTCTGTTTGCGTATCATGATGCGCATCGCTACCGTGTGGGAGCAAACCACCAGGCCCTGCCGATCAACCGCGCACGCAACGAAGTAAGAAACTATCAGCGTGACGGACAAATGCGCTTTGACAATAACGGCGGCGGCTCCGTCTACTACGAGCCAAACAGCTTCGGCGGACCGACTGAGTCACCTGAGGATAAACAAGCGGCTTATCCAGTACAAGGAAGGGCTGACAGCGTAAGCTACGATCACAATGATCACTACACACAAGCTGGCGATCTCTACCGTTTAATGAGCGAAGAGGAACGCACCCGCCTTGTAGAAAATATCGTAAATGCAATGAAACCGGTAGAAAAAGAAGAAATCAAACTCCGCCAAATCGAGCACTTTTACAAAGCTGATCCTGAATACGGAAGACGCGTAGCAGAGGGCTTAGGTTTGCCAATTAAAAAAGAAGTTTAATAGCATAGAAAAAAACCCGCTGTTTATTCAGCGGGTTTTTTACATAGATTTACGGATTGCCGTATGCTTCTCGTCAATCTTCATATAAATTTTTTCCATTAACTCCTCACTATTCATTATCTCCCGCTTGTTCTTTTCAATAAGAAGCGCCAGCGGCAGCATCTGATTGCCATATGTTTTTCGTTTTCTGAAGCGTCTTCTCCCTTTCTCTTTTTTGGTTCCCATCATTTCTCCCTCCTTTAAAAATAAAAAAGGCTCTTATCTCAAAAGATAAGAGCCTTCGGTGATCCGATCAGCAAATGTTGGAAATGTATATTAGCTATATTTAAACGTATTCAATTCGGCCTGTCAATGACTTTCTATACTGTTACTTATAAAGTTTGCTCCCTTGATTCACAAATTCCTCGGCTTTTTCTTTCATGCCCTCTTGAATGGCATCCCACTCATTAAGCTCTTTGTCTTTGGCATAATCACGGATATCCTGAGAAATTCTCATGCTGCAAAATTTCGGCCCGCACATCGAACAGAAATGAGCCGTTTTCGCCCCTTCAGCAGGCAGGGTCTCATCATGATATTCAAGCGCTCTTTCCGGATCAAGCGACAGGTTAAATTGGTCTCGCCAGCGGAATTCAAAGCGGGCTTTTGATAAAGCGTCATCTCGTATTTGCGCTCCCGGATGCCCTTTTGCAAGGTCAGCCGCATGCGCCGCAATTTTGTATGTAATAACCCCTTCCCGCACATCTTCACGGTTTGGCAGCCCGAGATGCTCCTTCGGCGTCACATAACAAAGCATGGCCGTACCGTACCAGCCGATCATCGCCGCTCCGATCGCTGATGTAATGTGGTCATAGCCCGGTGCAATATCCGTCGTCAGCGGTCCTAGCGTGTAAAAAGGCGCTTCTTTACAGATTTCCATTTGTTTATCGACGTTCTCCTTGATTTTATGCATCGGCACATGACCCGGCCCCTCAATCATCACCTGAACATCATGCTTCCAGGCAATTTGCGTGAGTTCTCCGAGAGTCTCTAATTCAGCAAACTGCGCTTCGTCATTGGCATCGGCAATTGACCCTGGGCGAAGCCCGTCTCCAAGAGAAAAGGCAATATCATACGTTTTCATAATTTCACAGATTTCTTCAAAATGAGTATACAGAAAGCTTTCCTGATGATGAGCCAGACACCACTGGGCCATAATCGCTCCGCCGCGTGACACAATTCCCGTTGTCCGTTTAGCAGTTAGCGGCACATATCGCAGCAAAACACCCGCGTGAATCGTAAAATAATCCACACCCTGTTCAGCCTGCTCAATCAGCGTGTCACGGTAGATTTCCCACGTTAAATCCTCCGCTACACCGTTTACTTTTTCAAGCGCTTGATAGATCGGAACGGTGCCAACCGGAACCGGACAATTTCGGATAATCCATTCACGCGTCGTATGAATATCTTTCCCCGTGGAAAGATCCATCATCGTATCTGCTCCCCAGCGAATCGCCCACGTCATTTTTTCCACTTCTTCTTCAATCGAAGATGTAACGGCTGAATTCCCGATATTCGCGTTAATTTTCACATGGAAATTTCGGCCGATTATCATTGGTTCACTTTCCGGATGATTAATATTTGCTGGAATAATCGCCCGGCCGCTGGCTACTTCATCTCTGACAAATTCGGGAGACACATGCTCACGAATAGCGATAAACTCCATTTCAGGGGTAATTATCCCCTTTTTCGCATAATGCATTTGAGTGACATTTTGGCCTGTTTTCGCCCGCAGCGGTTTCCGTTTTAACCCGGGATAGCTTACATTAGGGTTAGCCTTTTTATAGCCGTTGTCTTCTGGCTTCACAGCACGTCCATCGTATTCTTCAACATCGCCGCGCCCAGTGATCCACTTGTGCCGAAGCGGTTTTAAACCTTCTTGAATATTAATTTTTACATCGGGGTCCGTATACGGTCCGCTTGTATCATAGACACGAACCGGCGCGTTTTCCTCTTCGCCGAATGATCCTGTTGTCGGACTGAGTTCAATTTCTCTCATCGGCACTTGAATATCCGGCGAAGCCCCCTCTACATATACTTTTTTACTCCCCGAAAAACTCGACATAATGGAAATGTTGGCTTGCTGCACTGAATGATTTTGCATCACTTATCCTTCCCCTCTCTTTGTTTGAAAGGACAAAATCAAGCCCATAACCAGCACAAAAAACCGGATTCAATTGAATGAACCCGGTTACAGTCAGAAAGAAACATATTATTGCAGTATTCAGCAATAATAAAAACAATTCCTCTACTTCCCCACGCTGGTACGAACCAGATCAGGTCCAAAGGGTTAAGAAGCATATCTTCTCTCTCAGCCCGTCAGCGGGCACCCCCAGTAACTATTAATTTCGCACTTATCGTATCATAAAAACAAACTGAAAAAAAGAGCAATGTATAAAATATTCAGCAAATTCAAGACAAATATGTAATCGGCAATGCTATTTCGGAGATTTCATTTTCATGAAGCACCACCTGATACGCATTTGCATCAGATCTTGAACTCACAGCCTGAAAAAAATGATCATCAATAAAATGAAGAGCTGCTCCATCATCCGCCGCATAACCGCTGCTCAACGCTTTCTCTGATATCATGTGATGATATGTAGGTCTCCGATCCTTTTCTCCATCATAATGAGGACAAAAACTGCCTTGCAAAAAACCCAAGCTTTTCAAACCGGTCAGCGGTCCGGCAGAATCCGTCACACCTTCTTCAAACCAGCAGATCGCACCTGCACTTAATCCCGCTAAAATAATCCCGTTCTCCCAAGCTTTTTTCAATATGTGATCCAGTCCCCACTCCTTCCACAGCACCAGCAAATTTCTTGTATTTCCCCCGCCGACATAAATCACATCTTTCTCCATAATAAAGGAGGCTAAATCTGTTGTCGGCGGCTTAAATAAAGACAAATGAGACGGGTCACAATCAAGCTTTTGAAAAGCATGGTAAAACCGCTGAACATAGTTCTCCGCATCCCCGCTTGCCGTTGGCAAAAAACAAATGCGAGGTGAGGGCTGCTTTAACTGATTAATGATAAATTGATCAAGAACCAGATGATCTGGTTCCATTGAAAAACCTCCGCCACCCATCGCAATAATCTGTTTCATCATCCGACTCCCCCAAGAAAATATTTTCCCCATTATAGCACTTTCGCATAAAAGCATGATACAAGGTAAAAATACCTTTGAATCAGGAGGTGACCGAATAAATGGAACAAGACCGTTTGGCAAACCACGAAACAGTTGATTTACACGAAATCCTCAACTTCAAAACCGTATGTTTACTTAAATCAAAAATGATGCAGGGACTGGTGTTCGATCAGGAACTGAGAGCCCTTATGGAGAAGGATGTACAGCAGTCTGTACGGGACGTAACTGAGCTTCAGAGCCTCTATCAAAAGGCCCCGACAATAACAGGAGGTGACTATCATTGAACGATTTCTTAGACCCGAAAAACGCAAAAGGCATGCCTGACCTTGCTGATTCAGCACTTGCCCTAGATTTCTTAATTTCCGTAAAAACCGGCATCAAAAATTATGCTGTCGCCATCACGGAAACCGCAAGCCCAGAACTCAGAACAGCATTGCGAAATCAATTAGACGCCGCTATTTACCTGCACGGAGAACTATCACAGCTCATGATGGAAAAAGGCTGGCTTTTCCCTTCTGACTTGGACAAACAATTTCAAATCGATATGAAATCAGCACAAACAGCCGTTGATATCGCCGGACTAAAACTTTTCCCCGATAACACGAACCGTCTCGGAACATTCGCAACGCCCGATCACTAAACAATAAGGAGACATCATGAATGAAAGCTGTTACGTATCAAGGCATTAAAGACGTCCGCGTCAAAGAGGTAAAAGCGCCAGAAATCAAAAAACCTGATGATATCATCGTCAAACTGACAACCACAGCAATCTGCGGATCTGATTTACACCTAATTCACGGCATGGTTCCCAATTTTCCTGAAGATTATATCATCGGCCATGAACCAATGGGCATTGTTGAAGAAACAGGCCCCGACGTTCACAAGGTTAAAAAAGGCGATCGTGTCATCATACCGTTTAACGTCAGCTGCGGCGAATGTTTTTTCTGCAAAAACCAGCTTGAAAGCCAATGTGACAATTCAAATGCAAACGGCGAAGTCGGTGCTTATTTTGGCTATTCAGACTCAGCAGGCGGCTATCCCGGAGGCCAGGCTGAATACATGCGCGTCCCCTATGCTAACTTCACTCCCTTTAAACTTCCTGATGACTGTGAAGTAGAAGATGAGAAATTGGTATTGCTTTCAGACGCTATGTCGACAGCCTATTGGAGCGTAGACAACGCAGGAGTAAAAGAGGCAAATACCGTCATTATTCTCGGCTGCGGTCCTGTCGGGCTGCTCGCGCAAAAATTCGCATGGATGAAAGGCGCCAAAAGAGTCATTGCAGTGGATTATGTAGACTATCGCCTTCAGCACGCAAAAAAAACAAACAATGTAGAAATCGTTAATTTCGAGCATCATGAAAACGCTGGTTCATATTTGAAAGAAATCACACAGGGCGGTGCAGATGTCGTCATCGACTGCGTCGGAATGGACGGCAAAATGTCCCCGCTTGAATTTCTCGCCACCGGTGTTAAAATGCACGGCGGAGCCATGGGTGCGCTGGTAACGGCGGCACAGGCTGTCAGAAAATGCGGCACAATTCAAGTGACAGGTGTGTACGGAATGAGATACAATGCATTTCCATTCGGAGACATCTTCCAAAGGAACGTAAATATTAGAACCGGCCAAGCCCCCGTCATTCATTATATGCCGTACCTGTATGAACTGATTGCTACAGGTAAAGTAGATCCGGGCGACATCATTACCCATGTTCTGCCGTTAGATCAAGCAAAGCACGGTTATGAGGTGTTTGATACGAAAACAGACGGAGCCATTAAAGTGCTTCTTAAACCATAAAAAAAGACGGTCTCTCATTTTGAGAAGCCGTCTCTCTATTTTATTGCTCCACTCTTCTTAACGCTTCGTTTACTGTTTCTTTTATAAACGCATCTTCCCCGGTCAAACTGTCTAATCTGAGTTCACCGCTTCTCAGTCTTTCTGAAAGATTGTTAATGTCCTCCTCGACTGTGATTTGCAGCTCACCAGCTAAAAACATTCTATGTAATTCATCAGCGACCATCGTTTCTTTATTCATTCATATCTCCTCCTATACTTAAGCATCACTTTTAGTCTGTCCCTCAGATAAACGAATATAGGAAAAAAGGTTCATTTATTTCAAAATAAATGAACCTTTTTTCCTTCTTCCCACGTATAACTGTTGAGAAAAAGAAAAAGGGGAAGATCTAATATGTCATTTTTTAAGAAACTTGCCGCAAGTGCCGGCATCGGTGCAGCAAAAGTCGATACCATTTTGGAGAAAGATGCGTATTGTCCAGGAGAAGAAGTCCGCGGAACTGTACATGTAAAAGGCGGGAAAATCGCCCAGGATATCCGTTATATTGACTTACAGCTCAACACAAGATATGTCATTGTAAAAGACGATGAAGAGCACCGGAAACACGCAACAATTCATTCTTTTCGGGTAACTGGTTCATTCACCATTCAGCCTGGAGAAGAACACCGATTTCCGTTCTCCTTCATCCTGCCTCTTGATACACCGATTACTGTAGGGAAGGTAGAAGTCGTAGTAGTGACAGACCTTGACATTCAAGGCGGTATTGATAAATCAGATCACGATCGTATCTTCGTAGAAGCACATCCTTGGGTTGAAAATGTATTAGAAGCAATTGAGAACCTTGGCTTCCGTCTTAACGAAGCAGACTGTGAACAGGCATCTTACTTCCAGCGCCGTCTGCCTTTCGTTCAAGAATTTGAGTTTGTTCCAACATCAGGCTATTACCGTCAGATGCTTGATGAATTAGAGCTTATTTTTCTTTTAGAGGAAGACGGTTTAGAAATTATTTTCGAAGTTGATCGCCGGGCAAGAGGCCTGCGTGGATGGCTGGAAGAGATATATAATGACGGAGAGCAGCTTGTACGTGTCCGTTTCAGACAATCAGAGCTTGATGATATCGAACAACTTGAAGAGGTCTTAGAAGAGATCATCGACCAATATGCTGAGTAAATAACAAAAAGGAGCCTCTGCTTATTAATATAGGCTCCTTCTTTTAATAAAAACGAAACCCCGTTTCTTACATAAGTAAGAAACGGGGTTCTTTTGTATACCGGTGGTCGGGGTCGAACCGACACTCCAGAAGGAACACGATTTTGAGTCGTGCGCGTCTGCCAATTCCGCCACACCGGCAAGTTTTACGTCGTATCTAACCGACGAATATAAATATATCATGGATATGATAAAGTGTCAATGTATTTCAAAAAAGTTTTTTGGGAAATATAATAATAAAGGGCTAAAGCGACTTTTTATGAAATACAGCCCAATGCTTACTTCGACACTTTCATACAATAAAAAAATGATCTACATAAGTAGATCATTGATATGATTAGCTTCATTATATTTTTAAGCACAAACACCAATTTAACTTATCAAGTAAGTAAAATTGGTGCCGAGGGCCGGACTTGAACCGGCACGGTAGTCACCTACCGCAGGATTTTAAGTCCTGTGTGTCTGCCAATTCCACCACCCCGGCAAAAGAAAGGCGACACCCGGATTCGAACCGGGGATAAAGGTTTTGCAGACCTCTGCCTTACCACTTGGCTATGCCGCCGTAATTGGAGCGGAAGACGGGATTCGAACCCGCGACCCCCACCTTGGCAAGGTGGTGTTCTACCACTGAACTACTTCCGCATCTTAAGGGACTTAATACATTATATTCAATTGATATAAAAAAGTGAGACTGGGCTAGCTGGATTCGAACCAACGCATGACGGAGTCAAAGTCCGTTGCCTTACCGCTTGGCTATAGCCCAATGATAATATGGGGCGATTGATGGGAATCGAACCCACGAGTGCCAGAGCCACAATCTGGTGCGTTAACCACTTCGCCACAACCGCCATAATCTCAAGATGTCATAAATTTGGCAGGGGCAGTAGGAATCGAACCCACACCGGAGGTTTTGGAGACCTCTGTTCTACCGTTAAACTATGCCCCTATAAATGGTGGAGGGGGGCAGATTCGAACTGCCGAACCCTGAGGGAGCGGATTTACAGTCCGCCGCGTTTAGCCACTTCGCTACCCCTCCACATTAAGTTTTGAAAAAACAGTGCCGGCAAGAGGACTTGAACCCCCAACCTACTGATTACAAGTCAGTTGCTCTACCAATTGAGCTACACCGGCATAGGTGGTGGCTCGGGACGGAATCGAACCGCCGACACACGGATTTTCAGTCCGTTGCTCTACCAACTGAGCTACCGAGCCTTATTATTTAAATGGCGGTCCGGACGGGACTCGAACCCGCGACCTCCTGCGTGACAGGCAGGCATTCTAACCAACTGAACTACCGGACCATTTGATTTTAATTGGTTGCGGGGGCAGGATTTGAACCTGCGACCTTCGGGTTATGAGCCCGACGAGCTACCGAACTGCTCCACCCCGCGATGATAATGGTGGAGGATGACGGGCTCGAACCGCCGACCCTCTGCTTGTAAGGCAGATGCTCTCCCAGCTGAGCTAATCCTCCATCATATAATGACCCGTACGGGATTCGAACCCGTGTTACCGCCGTGAAAGGGCGGTGTCTTAACCGCTTGACCAACGGGCCCAGACTTTCAATTGTGATTATGTATAAATATCAGTGGCGGAGAGCAAGGGATTCGAACCCTTGAGACGGAGTTGACCGCCTACACGATTTCCAATCGTGCTCCTTCGACCACTCGGACAGCTCTCCAATAATGGCTCCGCAGGTAGGATTCGAACCTACGACCGATCGGTTAACAGCCGATAGCTCTACCACTGAGCTACTGCGGAATGAAGTCTGCCTGGCGATGTCCTACTCTCACAGGGGGAACCCCCCGACTACCATCGGCGCTGAAGAGCT